>NC_015726.1:0-2400000 GCF_000219215.1 Cupriavidus necator N-1
TACGGTAAGGATGGCCCGGATCGCGCGGCGTAGATGCTGCTTGTGGCGTGCCGGGGGAACCGCTTAATTGCGGCCGGGTACGATTACCAAAAAACAAACAATGCAAGATTTCTGGCAGGCGGCAGCAGCGCAATTAGAGCGCGAGCTGACGCCGCAACAGTTCAAAACGTGGATCAAGCCGCTGGCGCCCGTTGCGTTCGATGAAGAAACGCACGCGCTGCGCATTGCCGCGCCCAACCGTTTCAAGCTGGACTGGGTCAAGAGCCAGTTTTCGGGGCGCATCACCGCACTTGCCTGCGAGTACTGGGAAGCGCAGGTCAGCGTCCAGTTCGTGCTGGATCCCGCCGCGTCGGGCCGTGCCGCTGCCTATATGCAGCCGGCCCAGCCCGGCATGGACGGCCACGCAGCACCGGGTACGGGCATGGCCGGCTATCCCGGCGCCCAGCCGATGGGCGGCCAGGTCCCGTTTGCCATGCCCGGCCAGCCTGGCTATGGCGAGTACCCCACCCCAGCCGCGTACGGCATGGGCCAGCCGCAGTACGGCAATCCGGTCGGCATGCCCTCCGCAGCCCCGGTCCCGGCCGGCGCGCGTGCGCAGGCCCCAGGCATGGGCGGCCAGCACCCCGGCCAGCATCACCCGCAGCACGGCGCCGACATGGGCGAGATCGACGTGGTCCACATGGACCCCGCCGAGGCCAGCGCCCGCTCCTACCGCGTGCAGCCGCAGCAACCCCAGCAGCCGCACCCGTCCCATCAGCCCCACCAGCAGATGGGCGGCGCCACGCCGATGCCCGGCCACCAGCCCAGCGACACGGTGCATGAGCGCTCGCGCCTGAACCCGATCCTGACCTTTGACAACTTCGTCACTGGTAAAGCCAACCAGCTGGCTCGTGCCGCGGCCATCCAGGTGGCCAACAACCCGGGCAAGTCGTACAACCCGCTGTATCTCTATGGCGGCGTGGGCCTGGGCAAGACTCACCTGATCCACGCCATCGGCAACTACATGCTGCTGGAGAACCCGCGCGCGCGCATCCGCTACATCCACGCCGAGCAGTACGTCTCTGACGTGGTCAAGGCGTACCAGCGCAAGGCGTTCGACGAGTTCAAACGCTACTACCACTCGCTGGACCTGCTGCTGATCGACGATATCCAGTTCTTCTCCGGCAAGAACCGCACGCAGGAAGAGTTCTTCTATGCCTTCGAGGCCCTAATTGCCAACCGGGCGCAGGTGATCATCACCAGCGATACCTACCCCAAGGAAATCAGCGGCATCGACGACCGCCTGATCTCGCGCTTTGACTCGGGCCTGACCGTGGCCATCGAGCCGCCCGAGCTGGAAATGCGCGTGGCCATCCTGATGAAGAAGGCCGCCGCGGAAAGCGTCAACGTGCCCGAAGAGGTTGCCTTCTTCGTCGCCAAGCACCTGCGCTCAAACGTGCGTGAGCTGGAAGGCGCGTTGCGCAAGATCCTGGCGTTCAGCAACTTCCACGGCAAGGACATCACCATCGAAGTGACGCGCGAAGCGCTCAAGGATCTGCTGACCGTGCAGAACCGCCAGATCTCCGTGGAGAACATCCAGAAGACCTGCGCGGATTTCTACAACATCAAGGTCGCTGACATGTACTCGAAAAAGCGGCCTGCCAATATTGCACGGCCGCGCCAGATTGCGATGTACCTGGCCAAGGAGCTGACGCAGAAGAGCCTGCCCGAAATCGGCGAGCTCTTTGGCGGCCGCGACCACACCACCGTGCTGCACGCCGTGCGCAAGATCGCCGACGAACGCAGCAAGGACGCGCAGCTGAACCACGAGCTGCACGTGCTGGAGCAAACGCTCAAGGGCTGATGCATGGCCGATGCCCGGGGTACCCCCGGGAAGGCGTTTTGAAGGGTCGGCCCCTCGGGGCTGGCATACTGTAGGGTGCGCGCCACGGACATCCCGTGGCGCCTGGGGAATTAACGTCAGCGTCGCCGGGGCAAGTGTCCGGAAAATGGCCACTGATAAGGCTTTGCGGTGAGTCGGGACGGGATGGCAAGTGCGGTTTGCGCCAGCGTGGCTTTTTGGGCACAGCTGGCCCGCCGGCCGGTCCCGCCCCGCTTCACCGCAGCGGCTTATCCTTGGTACAATGGCACATTAACTCCTTGATTCCTAAGTGAATTTGGAGTTGTTTGCGTTCTGCGGTCGCCGATTACAAACGACGAAGGATAAATTCAATGCAATTGGTCAAAACCTCGCGAGACAACCTGCTGCGTCCGCTGCAAATCGTGAGCGGCATCGTGGAGCGCCGCCACACCCTCCCGATCCTGGCCAATCTGCTGATTCGCAAGTCCGGGTCCAACGTTTCCTTCCTCTCGACCGACATCGAGATCCAGATCACCACGCACGCCGAATGCGGCGTTGGCAGCGACAGCATTGCCACCACCGTGGCCGCGCGCAAGCTGCTGGACATCCTGCGCGCCATGCCTGACGGCGACGTGGCCCTGTCGCTCAACGACAAGCGCATGACCGTGCAATCCGGCAAGAGCCGCTTCGCACTGCAGACGCTGGCCGCAGAGGAATTCCCGACCGTTGCCGAAGCCAGCGAATTCAACGCCAGCGTCAGCCTGCCGCAGAAGACCTTCAAGCACCTGCTGGCGATGGTCCACTTCGCCATGGCGCAGCAGGACATCCGCTACTACCTGAACGGCATGCTGCTGGTGGTCGAAGGCAAGAAGGTCATGGCAGTCGCCACCGACGGCCACCGCCTGGCCTACTGCGGCGTTGAGCTGGAAACCGAAGCCGTCGGCGTGGGCGCGCGCCAGGAAGTCATCATCCCGCGCAAGACCATCCTGGAACTGCAGCGCCTGCTGGAAGACAACGACGATCCGGTGCAGGTGCAGCTGGCCGCCAACCAGGTCAAGTTCACGTTCGCCAATATCGAACTGATCTCCAAGCTGGTTGAAGGCAAGTTCCCCGACTTCCAGCGCGTGATTCCCAAGGGCTACAAGAATGCCTTCGCCATCGACCGCGTGCGGCTGCAGCAGGCGCTGCAACGCACCGCGATCCTGACGACCGACAAATTCAAGGGCGTGCGCTGCATCCTCGACACGCACATGCTCAAGATCAGCTCCACCAACGCCGACCAGGAAGAGGCGCAGGAAGAGCTGGAACTCGATTACTCGGGCGACGCGCTCGATATCGGCTTCAACGTGACCTACCTGCTTGACGTGCTTGCCAACCTGAAGAGCGAGCAGGTGCAGGTCAGCCTCGGCGACTCGAATTCGAGTGCGCTGATTACCGTGCCGGAAGACGACAACTTCAAGTACGTCGTCATGCCGATGCGCATCTGATGATCCGGTAACAGGACCAGACCAGACAAGAACCGGAGCAGCAAACGGCACGCAACGACACCTGGCCCAGGCCGGGACGTCCTGGGGATGACCATCCCGCAGCGGGGGCAGGATCGAAACGACGATCCGCCCCTTTTGCCGTTTTTAGTAACCCGCCATGCGGACCCTTTCGCGCCCCGCCGCTATGCCGGCCCGGCCCGAATTCCGCCATTGCCGTGAGTAGAAAGACATGACCGAACAGCAGAACCCGCAGCAGGAAAACACCTACGGAGCCTCTTCGATCCAGATTCTGGAAGGCCTGGAGGCGGTACGCAAGCGCCCGGGCATGTATATCGGTGATACCTCCGACGGCACCGGCCTGCACCACCTTGTCTTCGAGGTGCTGGACAACTCCATCGACGAAGCGCTGGCCGGCTACTGCACCGAGATCCAGGTCACCATCCACAGCGACAACTCGATCTCCATCGTCGACAACGGCCGCGGCATCCCGCCCCTGGTCAAGTTCGACGACAAGCACGAACCCAAGCGCAGCGCGGCGGAAATCGCCATGACCGAGCTGCACGCCGGCGGCAAGTTCAACCAGAACAGCTACAAGGTGTCCGGGGGCCTGCACGGCGTGGGCGTGTCCTGCGTGAACGCCCTGTCCAAGTGGCTGCGCCTGACCGTGCGCCGCGACGGCCAGGTCCACCTGATCGAATTCGCCAAGGGCGACGTACAGAACCGCATCGTCGAGACCGTGACCGGCCCCGACGGCCAGCCCGTTGAAGTCTCGCCGATGAAGATCATCGGCGCCACCGACAAGCGCGGCACCGAAGTGCACTTCCTGGCCGACGAAGAAATCTTCACCAACGTCGAGTTCCACTACGAGATCCTCTCCAAGCGCATCCGCGAGCTCTCGTTCCTGAACAACGGCGTGCACATCAAGCTGGTCGACCAGCGCACCGGCAAGGAGGAAGACTTTGCCTTCTCCGGCGGCGTGAAGGGTTTTGTCGAGTACATCAACCGCTCCAAGAGCGTGCTGCACCCCACCATCTTCTACGCCAACACCGAAAAAGACGGTATCGCCGTGGAAGTGGCCATGCAGTGGAACGACGGCTACAACGAGCAGGTGCTCTGCTTCACCAACAACATCCCGCAGCGGGATGGCGGCACCCACCTGACCGGCCTGCGCGCCGCGATGACCCGCGTCATCAACAAGTACATCGAAGAGAACGAAGTCGCCAAGAAAGCCAAGGTGGAAACCACCGGCGACGACATGCGCGAAGGCCTGTCCTGCGTGCTCTCCGTCAAGGTGCCCGAGCCCAAGTTCAGCTCGCAGACCAAGGACAAGCTGGTCTCTTCCGAAGTGCGCCTGCCGGTGGAAGAACTCGTCGGCAAGGCCCTGAGCGACTTCCTGCTGGAAACCCCGGGCGATGCCAAGATCATCTGCGGCAAGATCGTCGACGCCGCCCGCGCCCGCGAAGCCGCCCGCAAGGCCCGCGAAATGACGCGCCGCAAGGGCCTGATGGACGGCATGGGCCTGCCCGGCAAGCTGGCAGACTGCCAGGAAAAAGACCCCGCCCTGTCAGAACTCTTCCTGGTGGAGGGCGACTCCGCAGGCGGCTCCGCCAAGCAAGGCCGCGACCGTAAGTTCCAGGCCATCCTGCCCCTGAAGGGCAAGATCCTGAACGTAGAACGCGCCCGCTTCGACAAGATGCTGTCCAGCCAGGAAGTGCTGACCCTGATCACCGCACTGGGCACCGGCATCGGCAAGGACGACTACAACCTGGACAAGCTGCGCTACCACCGCATCATCATCATGACCGATGCTGATGTGGACGGCTCGCACATCCGCACCCTGTTGCTGACATTCTTCTACCGCCAGATGCCCGACATCATCGAGCGCGGCTACGTCTATATCGCGCAGCCGCCGCTGTACAAGATCAAGCACGGCAAGGAAGAGCGGTATATCAAGGATGATGTCGAGCTCAATGCCTACCTGCTGAAGCTGGCGATGGAGAAGGCTGTGCTGGTGCGGCCGGATGGGACTGAGATCAATGGGGATGCGCTGACTGAGTTGGCGCGGCAGTATCAGCTGACTGAGGGGGTGATTTCTCGCCTGTCACGGATTGTTGATACCGATGCCCTGCGTGCTATTGCTGATGGGGTGGCGCTGGATCTGGACAGCGCGGCTGCTGCTGAGGCGTCTGCTGTGGCGTTGAAGGCTAAGTTGGCTGAGATGCATGCCAAGACGTTGATTGGGGCGGCTGTTAATGATGATGGCACTGCTGATGTCTATGCGCAGTTTGATGAGAAGACGGATAAGCATCGGTTGATGATTGCGCGTCGTCATCATGGGAACGTGCGGTTGTCGCATCTGGATGCGGACTTCGTCCATGGTGCTGACTATGCTGCTCTCTCCAATGCGGCCAAGACTTTCCAGGGGCTGACTCCGGAAGGCACCAAGGTGCAGCGGGGCGAAGGCGAAAAGCTGCGTGATCAGACTGTCAATGACTTCCACGGGGCCATGCAATGGCTGCTGGCTGAGGCTGAGCGTGGGGTTTCTCGTCAGCGGTATAAGGGGCTGGGGGAGATGAATCCTGAGCAGTTGTTTGAGACGACGCTGGACGTTACTCAGCGCCGACTGCTGAAGGTGCAGATTGAGGATGCTATTGCGGCGGATCAGATCTTCACTACGCTGATGGGGGATGAGGTGGAGCCGCGTAGGAACTTTATTGAGAGTAATGCGCTGGTGGCGAGGAATATTGACGTCTGACATGTAGTGTGTAGATAGCGTCATAACCTGAGAAAAATGGACCCATAAGTTGAGAAATTTATGGGTCTTTTTTCATAATAGTCAAGATTTCCGGGTTACCCGTCGAAGCCCATCGCCACCGAAAGTTTTCCAAGAGGGGATGGGCAACTAAAACGAAAACAGAGAACGCTGAGAGCGGCGGTTGCATCTATATGGCATTGCCAAAACCAATCGGAAAGCAGCTGGAAGTGGTGTGCCTGCCGGCGACCGGGCAGCATGTCGTGCTCGGTACCGCGGGTAGCGGCGAGCCCTTGCGCGCATGATGCCTTGAGCGGTGTAGAACATATCGCTTGGAACTATTGGTTCAAAGGCATGCTCCTTTCGAATCCACATATCGGGTGTGTTGGCGACCCGCATTTTCTTCAGCTTGAAGGAGACGCGGTTGTAGACGTTGTTGCCGATGTACTTTTTCGTTCGTCAGGACCTCCCTCACCGTAGATCGACTCCAAGGCCGACCGAGCTCTGTCTCGATTCGCATGGCGTTCAGTCGTGCTGCGATTTCGTGCTCATTTAGCGACTCCTCGATGAACCACGAGTAAATGAGATTGACAGTACGTACCTCGCTCTCCGGGCCTGGCATCAGGATCACGCGGTCAGTCTGAAAACTCTTATGCTCTCCTCTTGCCAGTGGCCCTTTCATGACTCCGTGCTGGTCCGCGAGGACCGCTGCAGCCCATAGCCCGCTGGACCTCCTTGGCGAAACCCCATCTCGATAAGGCGGCACTGCCCGGCGAAGACCTTTGATGAGAGTTCGCGGCTGTACTCGCCAGCCATTGCGCGCTTCACGCCCTTGACGATGGTTGAGACGGTGGAGCCGTCGTTCTCGAACTGCTCGGCGCAATAGGCGACCTGGAAGCCAGCCCTCCGGCAGATGTACTCGTAGTACGCGCTTTCATCGGCGTCCTGAAAGCGGCCCCATCGACTCACGTCATAGACCAGAATGACCTGGAAATCCGCTGCGCCGGATTCGACGTCATGAATGAGGTTTTGGAGCGCCTGCCTGCCGTCTATGCGTAAGCCGCTTCCACGCGTCCATCTTTGCAACGCGATTCGTGACAGTCCGTCGTTTTTGCCGTTCTCGGTTGCGGGCGGCATACGCGGGGTGGAGCTCGCGGTACTCATGCCTATACTCCGGATGCGCCGCAGCCCAGTTGCGTTGGGCCTGCGCTTGGTACTCGCGGTAGTCGGCGTCGGTCGCTAGCCGCGCGCGGTGGCTGCCAACTGCCGCGCGGCCACAGCTGGAAACTGGCGTCGCCGATGCCCCCAAACCAGCGTTTTCCCCGTCCCGATACTGGAACAACCCGTTTCAGCGCCTCCCTTATTCGGATTCCGTTCGCTTCATAGAATTGCCCCGCAACTGTAGTACCGCGAGGGGCCAGGCTGGCCTCACTCAAATCCGGCTAGCCGCTTGGTCCGCATCGCGGGCCAGCGCGCAATGGGGGGCGATCATGGGGAAAAATGCACTTTTATGGGGAGTGGCGGCAACGCTGCTCACATTGACGGCACCGGCACATGCCGTTGCCGACTGGCAGGAACTGGGAGCGCAGTTCTATACCGGCAACGGTTTCAAGCAATACAGCAACAGCACCGACATGACCACCGGTGCGCCAACCGGCGCATCGACTCATCTCGATATCTTCCAGCTGAACTACAGCAACGGCTGGAAGTACGGTGCCACCTTCTTCTACTTCCAGAATGCCTTCGACCACGGCAACTACCGGATGTACACCCAGGGCTGGGAGTTCCTCAGCCTGAACAAGATCTTCGACGCGGACCTGTCCTTCGGCCCCATCAAGGAGATCCGGCTTGCGCCGGGCTGGCAGTTCGCCACATCCAAGGACTACTACGCCGGCACGCAGAACCAGGGCAATGCCGCCGACTACGGCGCCAAGATGGTCTATCCCGCCGTCGATACCCGGGACCTCTTCCTGGGCCTGGACTTCCCGCTCAAAGTCCCTGGCTTCGACTACCTCGGCGTGAGCGTCGGTGTCTACAAGGACTTCCAGCCCAAGACCCGCTACACGCTGCAGCCCTCCGTCAACTTGTACTACCGCTCGACCTTCTTTATCGGCCCGACCCGCTGGAAGGCCCAGGGTTACGCCCAATGGTACGGGGCGCGCAACGCGCGCGAGAACAGCAACTATGACGCCGTCGCCTACTTCACCACGCAGGATGCCCTGCTGCTCGACACCGGCCTGCTGCTGTGGGACCGCCCCGACCAGTTCTATGCCGGCGTGCAGTTGCAGTGGTCGCACAATACCTACGGCGTCAAGACGATAGAGGGCGTTTCCAAGGCCACCAACGAATTCTTCCCGCAGTTGATGTTTGAATGGATCTTCTGAACTGAACGGAGCGTAGCGCCATGCATTTGAATCGCCAAATCGGAAATTTCCCCCGCGTCCTGCGCGCCCTCGGCTTCTTCTATGCGATCTATGTGGCATGCCTGCCGCCAGCGCAGGCGCAGCCCACCCCCGCGCCCACGCAAGTCAAGATCGCGGCGGTGCTCGGCTCCGGCCCGGACGACCCCTGGAACGCGACCCTGATCTCGACCTGGAAGCAGCTGCGCGCGGCCAAGCCGCACGGGCTTGCCATCAATGATCCGGTCTACACCGAAGGCGTCTTCGGCAGCGCGGCGGAAGCGGCATTGCGCCTTTACGCGCGCAAGGGCTACGACATCATCTGGGCGCATGCCAACTATACCGATGAGGTACGCCGCATCCACGCGCAGTATCCCAACACGCTGTTCGTGCTCACCGGTGCGCCAAACGAGCCGATCGGCGCAAACGTCTATCTGCTCTACAACCGCATCTACGAGCCGTCCTACCTTGCCGGCATCGCTGCCGGAATGCTGACCAGGACCGGCGTGGTCGGCGCCGTCGCCGGCTTTCCGACGGAAGACACCAACGATGCCATCAACGCGTTCTTCGCCGGGGCCAGGAGCGTGCGTCCTGACGTGAAGCAGAAGGTGTCGTTCATCGCAAGCTGGTGGGATCCGCCTATGGCAACCGAAGCCATGAAGGCGCAGGTGGCCGGCGGTGTCGACCAGGAGTTCATGCTCAGCTCAACCTTCGATGTCTGCAAGCAGCAGAAGGTCACCTGCTATGGCGCCTACCGCGACTGGAGCCCGGTGGCGCCGCAGAACATCGCCACCAGCGCCCTGGGCAACTGGACACCGGGCTTCAAGTGGATCCTTGACGAATGGCACGCCAGCCGCGTTGGCGGCAAGCCGTTGGCCGGCAATATGAACAAGCGCTACTTCGGCATGGCCGAAGGCGGCGCGGAGCTGGCGCCGTTCCACGACTTTCCGATGCCGCCGCAGATTGCGGCGCGGATCAGCGAGACCCGCGCCAGAATCGAGGCACGGCAGCAGACGGTGGAGCTCGACGTCAGCAAGCCGGCCTCGTCAAAGTAGAGGGTGCCATGCAAGCCATCCCTCACTTGCGCGTGCGCAACCTGTCCAAGCGGTTCGGCAACTTCACCGCCCTTGGCGACGTCAGCATCGAGATCGCTCGCGGCGAGATGCACTGCCTGCTCGGCGAAAACGGCGCCGGCAAATCCACGCTGACCAGTTGCCTGTCGGGCTATCTCCAGGCCGATGCTGGCACCATCGAGGTCTACGGACAAGCGCTGGACATCCGCTCGCCCATGGACGCCCGCCGTGCCGGCATCGGCAAGGTGTTCCAGCACTTTGTGCTGGCCAATCCCCTGACGGTGGTCGAGAACGTGATCGCCGGCTCGCCGCAGCGCGGCTTTCTGCCGCGCACCGCGGCAACGCGTGCCCGGCTCCATGAGCGGTGCCGCAAGTACGGGCTGAGCCTCGATCTGGATTGCCCGGTCGGCGACCTCGACGTCGGGCAGCAGCAATGGGCCGAAATCCTGAAGTGCCTCAATACCGAGGTCGACCTGCTGATTCTGGACGAGCCGACCGCCGTGCTGACGCCGCAGGAATCCGTGCAGCTGTTCAGCGTGCTGCGGACCCTTACCGGCGAAGGGACGACGGTAGTGCTGATCACCCACAAGCTGGATGAAGTGCTGCAGTGTGACCGCGTGACCGTCATGCGCAAGGGGCGGGTGATCGATACCGTCGAAGCCGCGCGTTGTACCCGCGACGACCTGTCCACGCTGATGGTTGGCCACGCCACCTCCACGCCGCGCCGCGGCGCCTCCAGCCCGGGCGCGCCGCGCCTGGTGCTGGAAGGCCTGTCAGCCTCAGCCGGCCGGCGCCCCCTGCACGGCATCGACCTTACCGTGCACCGCGGCGAGATCGTCGGCATCGCCGGTGTCTCAGGCAACGGCCAGAAGGAACTGTTCGAGGTCATTGCCGGCGCGCGCCGCGCCACCGCCGGCCGCCTGCTGTGCGATGGCGTCGATCTCACCAACCACGACCCGGGCACTATCTCGCGGGCCGGCATCGGCCATATTCCGCAAGACCGTTTTGCCGAAGGCCTAGTCGGTGAACTCAGCGTTGCCGACAACCTGATGCTCGGGCGGCACCGCGATCCGGTGTTCAGCCGCCGCGGCTTCCTGTCGCGCAAGCGGGCCGAGGCGTTCGCGCAGGACTGCATCGACCGCTTTGCCATCAGCACCCGCTCGGTCCACACCAAGGCAGGCACCTTGTCGGGCGGAAATGCACAGAAGATCGTCATTGCGCGCGAGCTGTACCAGGCCTCGAAAGTCGTGCTGGCCAACCAGCCCACGCGCGGCGTTGACGTGGGCGTCATCGAAAGCATCTATCGCCTGCTGCTCGACAAGCGCAATGAGGGCTACGCGATCCTGCTCGCCTCCGATGAGCTCGACGACCTGTTCAACCTCTGCGACCGCATCGCCGTGATGTACGAAGGGCGCATTGCCGGCATCTTCGATGCCACGCAGGTAACCATTGCGCAGATCGGCCACCTGATGGCCGGGGGTGCGCACATTCCGCCGGCGCCAGCGCTGCAGCCGGCACCTTGCCTGAAGGATCTCCCATGAACGCCAGGTTAGGCCGGGCCTTGACGCTCGGCAGTCTGTTGTCTTTCCCCGCTGCTGGCCATGGGCGAACTGTCGCCACGCTGGCGGCGGGCACGCTCGTCGGCCTGTCGGTCTCGGCGCTGCTGCTGGTCGCCGGCGGGTATCCGCTGGGCGCCGCGCTGTCGTCGCTATGGTCCGGCGCCTTCGGCGGCTTCGCCGAAGGCCTTGATACCTTGCGCGATGCCACGCCGCTGTTCCTCGTCGCGCTGGCAACCATCGTCTCCTACCGTGCCCAGCTCTGGAACGTGGGGCAGGAAGGCCAGCTGGTACTCGGGGCCATCTTTTGCTACGGCGCCACCTTGCTGGCAGCCGGCCTGCCGCAGCCGCTGCCGTGGCTGCTGCCGCTCTGCGCCGGCGTCGCCGGGGGCGCGCTCTGGAGCACGCCCCCGGCCCTGGCCAGGGTGCGCTGGGGCGTGAACGAGATTGTCTCGACCATGATGTTCAACTACATCGCCGTGTTCCTGCTGATGTACCTGGTCGGCCATGTCTGGCCGGAATCGAGCGCCACGTACCTGCAGACGGCGCCGATCGGCGCGCCCGCCCATCTGCCTGCCTGGAATGCCGAGGGCACGCTGAACGCGCAGTTCCTGATTGCCGCCGTGGTCGCGCTGGCGCTTGCGGTGCTGTTTGGCAGGAGCGTGCTCGGCTTCGAGATCCTGTCATTCGGGCTGAACGCCAGGACCTCGGCGTTCAAGGGGATCGCCGCCGGGGCCACCTGCCTGAAGGTCTTCGCGATCAGCGGCGGCATTGCGGGATTGTGCGGGGCGGTGATGCTTCTCGGCACGCAGTGGCGGCTGGCGCCGGCAACGCTGGCGAGCGGCGTGGGCTACAGCGGCATCATGGTCGCCATGCTCGGGCGCCTGCATCCGGCCGGCGCCCTGCTGGCAGCGCTGCTGTTCGGCGCGCTCAATACCGGCAGTGCCGCGATGCAGCTCGAAGCGGGCGTGCCCAGCACCATGGCGCGCGTCATGCAGGCTGTGCTTCTTATCAGTTTTCTTCTGGCGCAAGCCATCAACCAGGCGCAACCGGCCAAGCGAGGGCGCGATGCATGATCTTCTTAACAACGCCGTGGCAGTTGGCCTGCTGGCGGCTGCCGTGCGGATGCTGACGCCGCTGCTGCTGGCTGCCGCGGGCGAGCTGGTTGCCGAGAAAGCGGGCATCATGAACCTGGGGGTCGAGGGCACTATGATGACCGGCTGTTTCGTCGCCTTCCTGGTGACGTTCCTGTCGGGGTCGCTGGCGCTCGGCATTGCGGCGGCGGTGCTGTCCGGCGCAGCCCTGGGCGGCCTGATGGCGTTCGCCACTGTGACGCTGCGCATCGAGCAGTTCATCATGGGGCTGGCCATCAACCTGCTCAGCTCGGCGTTGACGGCCTACGGCTTTCGCGCGCTGCTCAAGCAGGTCCCGGCGGAGCAAGCCGTGATCGAGCCGCTGTCCACGCTGCGCATTCCCGGGCTGGCGGACCTGCCCCTGGTCGGCGAGGCCTTGTTCAACCAGACCTGGATGACCTACCTGGCATACCTGATGGTGCCGGCCATTGCCTTGCTGCTGTATCGCACGCGCCTGGGCCTGGAGCTGCGCAGCCTGGGCGAGAACCCCAAGCTGCTCGATACCGCGGGACACAGCGTCGGGGTGCCGCGCTATGGCGCGGTGATCTTCGGCGGCGCCATGGCGGGGCTGGCCGGCGCGGCCCTGAGCGCCGGCTCGTCGATGCGCTTTGTCGAGGAAATGACCGCCGGGCGCGGCTGGATCGTGATTGTCATCGTGGTCGCGGCAAACTGGCGCGTCTGGCGCGTGCCACTGGTGACTGCCGTGTTTGCGCTGCTGCAGGCGGCACAACTGCAGGCGCAGGCGAACGGCGTGGCATTCCCCTACGAGATCCTGCTGGCATTGCCGTACATTGCCGCGGTGGGAATCATGATCGCGTTCAGAAGTTCATCGCGCATGCCCTCGGCATTGGGCGTCCCCTATCGCCGCCAGTAAATGGCCTGTGCGGCTCAGTGCCGGTGCGCCGGGACGCCGTGAGTGCGCCGGCGTCCCGCGCCATCAGCCGGCTGACGACGCGCTGCCGACGAGGTAGTAGCTGCAGGACTCGATCTTGCCGAACGAGTCGACCATCATGTCGATGAAGGCGCGCAGCTTGCGGTTCATGAAGCGCTGGCGCGGATACATGCAATAGACCGGCAGCGACGGCGCCTCCCAGTGCGGCAGGATGGGCTGGAGCGAGCCTGCCGCGACCTCGCCGTGCACGAAGAACTCGGGCAGCAGCGCGATGCCGTGGTGCCGCGCCGCCATCGTCTTGATCACCCACAGGTCGTTGCTCGATGCGGCGATATTGAGTTGCCCGAGCGACTGCCACGCCCCGTCGCCGGTGCGCAGCGCGATCTCGCCGCGTTGCTCGTCCTGCACCAGCAACTTGTGGCGGGCAAGGTCGGACGGCGTTGCCGGCGCGCCGTGGGTGCCGACGTACTCCTGGCTTGCGTACAGCCGGTAGGTCAGCCGCCCCAGCAGGCGCGCGGCCAGTTCGAGGTCGGTGCGCGGCACGGAGCAGACATAGCAGTCGATGTCGTTGCCGATGGCCGCCGACGAATCGCTGACCAGGTCGACATGGCAGACGACTTCCGGGTGGGTCTGCACATAGCGCCGCAGCACGTGATTGACGTACGAGGTGGACAGATGGCTGGTCGCGACAATCGAAAGATGGCCGCGCTCGCCGCCACCCAGCTCGCGCGCGGCGAGGCTGGCCTGCTCGAGCCCGGCCTGCAGTTCACCGAGCAGGCGCGTGCAGTTCGCGTAGAAGTCACGTGCCGCTTCGGTGGGCACCGGCTTGCCCGCCGTACGCACGAACAACTGGACGCCGAGCGCCGACTCCAGCCGCATCAGGTGGCGGCGCAGCGTCGCCTTCGGGACGCCGCTGGCATTCTCCGCCGAAGTCAGGCTGCCATGGCGCATCACCAGCGCGAAGGCTTCGACCATCTTCAGGTCGATCACGTTGGTGGCGCCGTCTCCGGCGGCCTGCAGGTCCAGCAGGAAGTTCATCTCACCCGGTCCGCGAGGTTGCCGCGCCACCGGCGATATACACGTGCAGCGCATGGATGCGCGTGAAGGCATCGGCCATCAGGTCGAGCAGCGCGCCAAGCTTGCGTCCGATCTGGCGCTGCGCGTGATAGGTGCAGTGGACCGGCAGCGCCGGCGCTTCCCATTCGGGCAGCACTACCTGCAGCATGCCGCCGTCGACCTCCGGCTGCGCGAAGAAGTCCGGCAGCACGGCGATGCCGTAGCCGTCGATGGCCATGGACTTCAGGATCCAGTAGTCATTGGTCGACGACGCCACCGGCACGAGGCAGGATTCCGTTACGCCGTCGCGCGACAACTGCAGCGCGATGGTCGGTGCGTGGCGCCGCAGGATCAGCGCCTTGTGGCGCGCCAGGTCCGCGGGCGCCGCCGGCGCGCCGTAGCGTGCGAGATAGCCGGCGCTGGCGAACAGGCGCAGGCGCAGGGTACCCAGCTGGCGAGAGGCCAGATGCGGCCCCAGCGGAGGCCTTGAGGTGACGTAGCAGTCGATGTCTCGCGAGATATCGGTCACCGGATCACTCACCAGCGTCAGCCGGCATACGATGTTCGGGTGCAGCTGCATATAGCGGCTGACCACATAGGTGACGAATGACGAACTCAGGTAGCTTGGCGTCGCAATGCAGAGCTCGCCGGAAATATCGCTTGAGAGGTTCTGCACCGCGGCCGCGGCGGCCTCGTACTCTGCCGAGACCGCATCAAGCATGCGCTGCGCACGCACGTAGAACTGCTGGCCGGCCTCGGTCGGCACCGTGCCGCGCGCGGACCGCAGCAACAGCTCGGCGCCCAGCGATTCTTCCAGGCGTGCGATCAGCCGCGACAGGGTGGCCTTCGGCACGCCGCTCTGCGCCTCGGCCGCCGACAGGCTGCCATAGCGCATCGCGAAGACAAAGGCTTCGATCAGCTTCAGGTCTGGCATCGTGGCGTCCGTTCGGGCCGGTGGCATTGCAGCGCATGGCGCCTGGGAAGACGCGCAGTGGGAATCCTGCCACTATTGTTTTTTCACTGCGCTGCAGCTATCCGTGATTTCCCGAGTCGTGGCCGCGGCCAGGGCCGGTGGCATCAGGAGGGGGCAGCGTACCTGTCCAGCTGCTGCAGCCATTCCCGCTTCAGGTGCTCCGGCACGAACGCCGCGCGCATGCCGTTGCCCGCGAGCCGGACGAGATCGTCGCGCTGCAGGTGGTAGGCGCGGGCAACGTCAATGTAGTTCGCCAGCAGGTCCTGGCCAATCATCATGGGGTCGTCGGAATTGAGCGTGACCGCAGCGCCACGCCGCCACATCTCGCGCAGCGGGTGTGCGGCCAGGTCGGGATAGCGCCCCGGTTCGACCGCAAGGCTCGACAGCGGGCACAGCGTCAGCGGAATCTGCCGCTGCACGAGCACGTCGATCAGCCGCGGGTCCTCGACCGCGCGAAGGCCATGGTCGATGCGTTCGAGCGGCAAGGCATCGAGCGCTTCCCAGATGGCTTCCGGATCTTCATCCCAGCCCAGGTGCGCGGTGGTGTGGAAGCCGAGCTCCCGTGCACGCAGGAACGCGTCACGATGCGTGGCCGGCGAGATGCCGACTTCCTGCCCGTCCATGCCGACCGCCACCACGCCCGCGCTGAGGCTGAAGGTGGCAAGGCTGTCGACCATGGCGCGCGCCTCGGCGGCAGACATGGTGCGGTCGATGTCGGCAATAAATGCGATCTCCACGCCATGCTGTTCGCGGCAGCGTTGCCGGCCGATCTGCAGGCCGGCAACCACCGCCTCCAGCGGGATGCCGCGCCGCTGGTGCTGGGCCAACGTGAACATGACCTCGCGGTAATGGATATTCTGGCGCCTGGCATCGGCGCCCAGGTCGAGTACGGCGTCGGCGAAGTCCTCGCTCGTGTTCAGCACCGAGCACACCGCGCCGAAATGGCCAAGGAACTCGTCGAGGTTGCTGAAGGCATGCGCGGCCCGCACCTGCGCAACGGTGTCATAGGGAAGCGCGATGCCGTTCCTGCGGCCAAGCATCAGCAGGCGTTCCGGCGCAATGGCGCCCTCAAGGTGCACATGAAGCTCTACCTTGGGCAGGGCATGGATGAAGTCGAGGCGCTTGTGATCGTCCATGATCGGAAAGGATAGTTGAGTATGCCGGTGCTGGCCGCACCGTGCCATGATGCCGCCATGCGGTGTTCGCCGCTGCGGAAAATAAAAAAGGTCCTTGCAGCAAGGACCAAGACCCAGCGACACAGCCTTGCGCACGGAGTTACGCAAGGCGTACCACAAGCCATGTTGCCCAGCTGTCCGTTGCGCTACAGCTGCGCCGCATGATGCGCGATATGGTCCCCGATGAAACTCATGATGAAGAAATAGCCGTGGTCGTAGCCCGGGTGCCGGCGCAGTTCGAGCGGCTGCCGGGCCTGCCGGCAGGCGTCTTCAAACGACGACGGATGCAGCTGGCTGGCCAGGAAGGGGTCATCCATGCCCTGGTCGACAAGAATGCCCTGCGGATACGGCGTGCTGGCGGCGGCCATCAGCTGCGACGCGTCATGGTCAGCCCAGGCCGCCACGTCGCCGCCGAAGTAGCCGGCAAACGCCTTGCGTCCCCACGGGCATTGCGTCGGTGCAGCGATCGGCGCCAGCGCGGACACCGAGCGGAACCGGCCGGGATGGCGCAAGGCCAGCATCAGCGCGCCATGCCCGCCCATGGAATGCCCCATGATGCCGATGCGGCCCCTGGCCACGGGCAAGGCGCTCTCGATCAGCTCGGGCAATTCCAGCGCAATGTAGCTCTCCATCCGGAAATGGCGCGACCATGGCGCGGTGACGGCATCGACATAGAAGCTGGCCGCCAGGCCGAAATCGCTGTCGGTCGAGGCCTGCTCGATGCCGGCGCCGCGCGGACTGGTGTCCGGGGCAATCAGCATCAGTCCATGCCGGGCGGCAAAGCGCTGAGCGCCCGCCTTGATAACGAAGGTCTCCTCGTTGCAGGTCAGCCCCGCAAGATAGATCAGCGCCGGCACCGGCCCGTGCGCCGCCGCGGGCGGCAGGTAGGCCGAGAACCGCATCGGCAGGCCGGTGGCGGCGCTGGTGTGCGAGTACAGTTGCTGGCGTCCGCCATGGCACATGTGCTCGGAAAGCAGTTCGATCATGGGCTTGCACTCCGTGAATGGGATATGTCGTCGGCGGTCGTAGGCGATCGCCGGCGCCTGCTCAGACATCGAGCACCAGCCGCGCCGTCAGGGCGCGCGAGCAGCACGGCATGACGACGTCGCCGGTCGCCTTCTCGGCCTCGGTCAGGTAGACGTCGCGATGGTCGGGCGTGCCTTCGAGCACGCGCGCCATGCAGGTGCCGCACACGCCCTGCTCGCACGACACCTCGATCTCGATGCCCTGGGCGTACAGTGCCTGCACGATGGACATGCCGGGCGGCACCATGCAGTGCACGCCGCGCCGCGCCGCGACGACTTCAAACGGCGCGTCGGCGCTGCCCTGGCCGGCAACATTGGCGGCGGCCTGGAAATACTCGTAATGGATCTGGGTGTCCGGCAGCACGCGGCGCGCCAGCTGCATGACGCCATCCATGAAGGCCGACGGGCCGCAGCTGTAGACATGCGTGGCGGGTGTCGCCTGCGCAATGGCGCCGCGCAAGGCGTCATGCGTCTGCTCGGGCGAGAGCCCGAAGTGATAGTGCACCTGACCGGCCTGCGACGCGTGCACCAGGCGCTCATGGAATGCCACATGGGCGGGTGAGCGCGCGAAGTAGTGCAGCGTGAACGGACGCCTTGCGGCCCTGAGCTGCAGCACCATGGCGAGCAGCGGCGTAATGCCGATGCCCGCGCCGAACAGCAGCGAAGGGCCGCCCTCAGCCAGCGCGAAGTGGTTGCGCGGCATGCCGATCGTCAGCACATCGCCTTCGCGCAGGTGGTCGTGAACGGCCAGCGATCCGCCCCGCGAGCCCGGCTCGCGCTTGATGCCGAGCAGGTAGCAGCCGGCCTCGTCAGGCCCGTTGCAAAGGGAGTACTGCCGTATCAGGGGCTTGCCGCCGCCACGGGCCGGCAAATGCAGGTCGATATGCGCGCCGGCGGCGAAGGCGGGCAGGGCGCCGCCATGCTCCGCGACAAGTTCAAGCGCAATAATGTCTTCGGCCACCGGATACTTCCGGCGGATAACGGTACGGATGGTGTCCATGACGGAATCGGCCTCCGGAGACTACAACGCAATGGCGAAGATGCCGGGCATGCCGATAAAGCCGTCCAGGCGCCGGACGCGCTCGATCCAGCGCCGCAGGGCCGGGTAGCTGTCGCGCGCGATGCCGCCTTCATGCGACAGCGCCACATAGGGAAAGCAGGCAATATCGGCGATCGTGGCGGACCCTCCCACCAGCCAGCCGCGCCCGGCGATCTCGGCTTCGGCAAGATGGTCGTCGATTCGGCGGAACAGCACATGCGCATCGCGCCGCGCGGTTTCCACGTCGAGCTGGTAGCCGAGCGCGTCATGCAGCCGCGCCGCGGAGGCCGTTCGCGTAATGTCGTCGGCGACTGCCAGCCAGCTCACGACCTGGCCGCGCGCTTCAGGATCCATGGGAAACCACGACAGGGTCTCGTCGTAGCGCGAGGCAAGATAGACCAGGATGGCCTGGGCGTCGCGCAGCCGGTAGTCGCCGTCTTCGATGACCGGCAACTGCCCGAAGGGATTGATCGCCAGGAACGCCTCAGACCTGTGCTCGCGGCCCGGATGGAAATCGACGGCCACGCTGGTGTAGGCAACGCCGAGCAAGTGCATCATCAGCCGTAGCTTGTAGCAGTTGCCGGACAGTTCGTAGTTGTAGAGTTTGATCATGGGGTAGGTCTCGGGTATGAGGGACGCTCAGGCGTGGACGCCGAAGCGCAGGCGCTTGTCCCGCAGCCAGCGGCGGTAGGCTATGGACATGGCATCCGCGCGCGCGGGCACCTCGGTGCGCGGATCGAGCGGCAGGCGCCTGGGCACCTGGCTCTCAAGGATGGGCTTGTCCTGCGCGAAGATCAGCTGCATGAACGAAATCATCTCGGCGTTGCTGCTGACGTCGTCGAAGTAGCCAAGCAGCGAGTACACCAGGCTGTGCTCCTCGTCCTGCGGCTGGACCTGCAGCAGGATGAAATCAACATCGCCCGGACGCGTGGGGCATGACTTGTAAAGCATCGTGGTGAACGGCTGCATCACGCGGTAGGTGTAGACGATGTCCAGGCCACCGTCCGCCGAGGGCGCCGCCCTGGGCTGCCAGAAGCGGCAATCCGTGGCCCACAGCTCGTCGGTGGCCTGGCGCCATTCGACCTTGTACTCGGCCACTGCGCTGTGCGGCTCCTTGCCAAGCCAGTCCGTATGCACATACGGAAAATGGGCCATGTCGAGAAAGTTCTCGACGATGCGCAGTCCCGAGGTGTGCACGCCGATGGCGCCGCAAGGGATGATCCGGCGGCCCGGCTGGTCGAACTCGTCGATGGCGAACAGCGGCCGGGTCGGGGTTTCGAACGCGATCCAGATGGTGGCGTACTGCTCCAGCACACGGATCTCTTCGGGCTGCGCGCTGGCGTCGTCGTGGCGCACCTGCGCGCGCAGCCCGCCGGCCATGTCGCGTGTGACGGCGATCGCCTGTCCCAGCACACAGGCCTGGAAAGTCTGCCCGGGCGCCACGGACGCGCTGGCGGCGGCGACCAGCCACTCCCCGGCCAGCGCCGGGTCAATGTACGGCTTCATCATCAGTTTCTCCGAAGGGGGCACCCGTATTACCGGCCGGGCGCGTCAGCACGCGTCTCGCAGGTGCCGTAGCGCACGTTGCGCGCGCGCAGCCAGCGGCGGTACGCACTGGAGGACGCATCCGCGCGCGCGGATGTCTCGACGCGCGGGTCCAGCGGCAGGCGCGCCGGCAGCTGGCTCTCCAGGATTGGCTTGTCCTGGCCGAAGATGGTCTGCTGGAAGTCGATCAGCTCGCTGTCTCCATGGGTCTCGTCGAACAGCAGCATCATCAGGTGCGCGCGGCTCTCGCATTCGGTCAGGGGCTGCACGAACAGCGCGATCACGTCGCGTGCCGGCGCGCACGCCGGGCTGGTCTTGTACAGCAGCGCGGCATACGGCTGCACGACCCGGTAGACGTAGTCGACATCGATGCCGGCCGCCGCAGTGGCCGCGGCCCTGGGCTGCCAGAACCTGCACTCGGTGGCCCAGAGTTCGTTGGCATCGTCGACCGCCACCCGGTACTCCTTCACTTCCGTATGGGGCTCCTGCCCGAGGATGCCGGTGTGCACGTAGGGGAAATGCCCCATGTCAAGGAAGTTCTCGATCATGCGCAGCCCCGAGGTCTTCACGCCGATGGCGCCGCAATCGACATGGCGGCGTTGTGCCTCGCCGTACTCGGGCCACGCGAACAATGCCTGCTGCGGCGCGCCCAGTGATACCCAGGTGAAGCCGTAGCAGTCCATGGCCCGGTATCGCGCGTGCGGGGCGATATCCGAAGCCGCCACCGGCTGGCCGTGCTCGCGCCAGATTGCGATCGGCTGGCCCAGCAGCATGGTCTTGCTGGCCGCGGCGGTCACGCGGCTGGCCGCGGAAACCACGAACCAGTCGTCGCGCAGGGCCGGGTCGATATTGTCCAGGGTCGGGCGGTTCATGGCCGGTTCTCCAGGCCCGCGGCCTCGACATAGGCGCGCCGGGGCTTGAAGGACCGTGCCGCGCGCAGGCGCTCGGCCACGCCGGGCGCCGCGGCACCCGGGCCCGACAGCACCAGATGGACCAGGGTGCGCTCTGGCGACATGGGGGTGAGATAGGCCAGCGTGGCATGGCCGTCGGCGTCGGTGGCGCCGACCACCGACGCACCGATGCCGCGGTAGCCGTAGGCCGGATGTTCGAGCAGCCGCTCGCGCACCGTCTGCGCCGCAGCTTCGACCACGAACGCGCGGCAATGCGCCGTGGCCGTGGCCGCGGCGGCGGGGACGGCCGGCGACCATGGCGCGGTCCCGAGCGTGGCCCAGACGAAGCCGCCTGCCTCATGCGTGCCGAACACCTTCGCACAGGCGTTGCGGGGCGGCGTCAGCGTGGGATTGGCCGGAATCAGCGTGCACTGGCCGCTCGCCTCGAAGCGCCAGCCGTGATAGGCGCAGGACAGGGTATCGTCGATGATCCGGCCCAGCGTAAAACGGGTCCCGCGATGCGGGCAACGGTTTTCCCAAGCATGGACCGTGCCGTCGGCAGAGCGCCAGAGCGCCAGTTCCTGTCCGTCGAGAAAGGCCTGGGTGATCTCGCCCTGCCGGATGTCGCCAGACACCGCCACCGGGAACCAGTGCGCGCTGGCTTCGAAATCGCTTCCAACCGTGGTATGCATGTTCGCCCCTTATTGCTTGTCGTTCAAACCAGGCGCCCGCAGGCGCCAACGGCGATGCATGACGTCTCGGTTCGCGCCTGGCAGCTTCTGGCAGCGCCTGGCTGCCGCGGCGGACGACCGTCTCATCGGTGGGTCTCCGAGCCCTGGCCGGCATGCTGCCGGGCCGGGCGCGGGAGACTTGCAGGCATTCTAGGAAGCGCGCCGCACCCGGATAAGGGGCGCAATAACCCGGTGCGTACCAGTTTTGAAACGGCCTTGCCGAGACAAAAAGAGCCCTCGCGAAGAGGGCTCCCTGGGCAGGCCGTGGCGCCGCGGAACGCGGCCTCAGTACAGGATCACGGAGCGGATCGACTCGCCGCGCTTCATCAGGTCGAAGCCCTCGTTGATCTGGTCCAGGCGCAGGGTATGCGTGATCAGGTCATCGATATTGAGCTTGCCTTCCATGTACCAGTCGACGATTTTCGGCACATCGGTGCGCCCGCGCGCGCCGCCGAAGCCCGAGCCTTTCCACTCGCGTCCGGTGACCAGCTGGAACGGCCGGGTGCTGATTTCCTGGCCGGCGGCGGCCACCCCGATGACGAACGACTGGCCCCAGCCCTTGTGCGTGCATTCCAGCGCCTGGCGCATCGTCAGGGTGTTGCCGATGCATTCGAATGAGTAGTCGGCGCCGCCGTCCGTCAGCTGGACGATATGGTCGACGACATTGCCGACCTGGTCGTCCAGCGGATTGACGAAATGCGTCATGCCGAACTTGCTGGCCAGCGGGACCCGGGCGGGATTGATGTCGACGCCGATGATCTTGTCGGCGCCGACCATCTTCGCGGCCTGGATCACGTTCAGGCCGATGCCGCCCAGGCCGAATACCACCACGCTGGCGCCGGCTTCGACCTTGGCCGAATAGACCACCGCGCCCACCCCAGTGGTGACGCCGCAGCCGATATAGCAGACCTTGTCGAACGGCGCGTCCTCGCGGATTTTGGCCACGGCGATCTCGGGCACGACGATGTAGTTCGCGAACGTCGACGTGCCCATGTAGTGGAAGATTGGCTTGCCGTCCAGCGAGAAACGCGAGGTCGCATCCGGCATCAGGCCCTTGCCCTGCGTGCCGCGGATCGCCTGGCACAGATTGGTCTTGCGCGACAGGCAGAACTTGCACTGGCGGCATTCCGGCGTATAGAGCGGAATCACATGGTCGCCCTCGCGCAAGCTGTTGACGCCGGGCCCGGTATCGACCACGATGCCTGCACCCTCATGGCCGAGGATGGCGGGAAAGATGCCTTCCGGATCAGCGCCGGACAGGGTGTAGTAATCGGTATGGCAAATGCCGGTGGCTTTGACTTCGATCAGCACCTCGCCGGCGCGCGGCCCGTCCAGGTCGACCTCTTCGATCGTCAACGGCTTGCCCGCTTCCCATGCAACTGCTGCCTTCACTTTCATGGACCACTCCTCCTGACTGCCCACACGCCCGGAGTGGGCGATGGATTCGCAGGGGATTCTAGGGCGCGGGCGTGCGGCGATTAAGGGGAATGGCGCGCACCTGCGTCCCAAAACTGGAACATGTACAGCGGGGGTGTGCCTGCTTGTCAGGCCGAAGTCAGCCGAACAGCCGCCATACGTCGCTATCTAACTGGGGGCCCCTATTGAGGATGGCGAGCGGGGGTTTACATGCACCTGACGGAGACGAAAGCAATGCTTGGTGACAGCGAACCCTGCCCGCAGAGCGTAGCGCGGGAGCACTTGGCCATGGTGCTCTTGGTCGATGACCAGTTTATGGTTGGCGAAGCGGTGCGGCGGGCGCTGGCAATGGCGGGCGATATCGACTTCCACTACTGTGCAGAGCCAGACGAAGCTGTCGCAGTCGCTGAGCGCACTAGACCCACCGTGATCCTTCAGGACCTGGTGATGCCCGGGGTTGACGGGCTCACGCTAGTACGGTGCTACCGCGCTAATCCCGCCACGCGCGACGTTCCGATCATCGTCCTTTCCACCAAGGAGGAGCCAGCTACGAAGAGCGCCGCCTTCGCCGCCGGCGCCAACGATTATCTGGTCAAACTGCCCGACAGCATCGAACTGGTGGCGCGCATCCGCTACCACTCACGCCCCTACCACAACCTACGACAGCGTGACGAGGCATTCCGCGCGCTGCGGCACAGCCAGCAGCAACTACTCGAATCCAATCTACAGCTAGAGCGGCTGTCCAACTCTGATGGCCTTACCGGTTTATCCAACCGGCGCTACTTCGACGAATATCTAGGCGTACCCAGCGACAACAAAGCCAGCTCGCGCTGCTGATGATCGATGTCGACTTCTTCAAGGCCTACAACGATACGTATGGCCATGTGGCAGGCGACCATGTGTTGCGCCGCGTGGCCGCTGTGATTCGTGAGAACTGCGTGCGTCCGGCGGACCTTCCCGCACGCTTCGGTGGTGAGGAGTTCGCCGTGATTCTGCCATCTACTTCACCGGGCCCCACCCGTTTGCTGGCGGAGAAGATTCGACGGTCGATCGAGAGCTTGGAAGTGCCGCACATCGGCTCGGCCGTAAGTTCCTTTGTCTCTCTAGTATCGGATGCGCGGTGCTGGTGCCGCGCCCCGACACGGTTTTAAGTCACCTGATAGAAGCAGCGGACGCCAGCCTTTACCAAGCTAAGGGCAGGCGTCGGGTTCCTTGGCAGCGATAGCCAAAATCAGCTCAAAATTCTTCTCATCTCCACCAATGCCGTGATGGATATGGCGATGGCAGGCAGGGCATATGGCCGCAACATAGCGCGGGTGATCAAGTCCTCCATCGGACACGCGTGTTGTGTGATGTGGTTCTAGATAAGCTGAGCCATCTTTTCGCTTGAACGGTGCTGGCTGCTGGCATGACTCGCAAATGCCTTCCGCACGCAGCAGTACGTAGTCCTTTACTCGCTTGCTGCGCCGATAGAGCTTTCGTAGTGCCGCCTTGCCCATTTCGTCGCTCGAATTGTGAATGGCCTCAATGGCGCGCTTGCGAGCCTCCTCCAAGCTGGTAGGCGCTGGATCATCCGTCGCCTCATCTTCGGGCAACGTGTTGCTCTCCTCGTCCAACAGCGCGACCGGAACCAGTTGAAAGACGATGATGTTTCTCTGCGCCCCTTTCCTATCGGGGCCACGGCGAATCGAGTGACCGCCGTAGGCATGCTCGCCCAGATATTCCTGTCCCTTGCCTTTCCCTAGCGCCTTGAAAAGGTGCAACGCTTGTCCGTTGGCGGCGTGCTCACGGATGGCAAGGTTGCCGCGTTTGAACTCCATATCGCCGACTTGCCCTTCTCCCGTGTACGAGAACATGCCTAGCTCGTCGCGGCCGTCAAAGTAGCCATACTGCTCGCCGCTTTCGCCGGTGAAGATGAAGACGGCTGGTACTTTGCTGGACGGAGCTATGCCGCTTTGGCGGCTTCCGCCAAAGCGATCGTGAATTTCCGTCTGCCGATGGTAGACGCGCCCTAGTGCGAACTTTGGAGGTTCGAACCCCGCGAACGGAGGGCTCCCGCCAGGGAGCCGGACAATGCTGAAGCCCAGGTTTTCAAGGTAAGCGTTTGTTTGCTCGCCGCCGCTAAAGCGTGACACGGGCACGCCTGTCGCCATCGATAGAATTTGCTTAGGCGGATACAGCTTTCCTTGATCGGAGATCGCGTAAAGCTGCGACTTCTTGATTTCCCAATCTTCCCATTTCTGCGTACCACGCAGCACCCGATCGAACTCGTCCAATGCCGACCTGATGGTCGCTTGCGTGACATTTGGAATGCGCAATTTTTCCCCCGCGACTGCGACGTCTCTACCGATGACTGCAATCAGAAATTTCTGATATTTTTGGTCATTATGTAGCGCACGACGCCTGCAAGCAATGGCTTGGAGGGCTTCTCGAATTGGAGGAGTCGGGGGCATGTCTGCTGGGCGACTGAACGGCCCAGGGGTTCTTCAGTGCTTGGCTGGTAGTGGAGTTCGTGGACGATCTCTATGCCGCAGGTTAGGAACACACTGATGCGGAAACCGTTTCGCTTACCGGGTACGGGTGACGCCGGCGAGTCGTGACATCAAATCCAGCCTATCCCATTCTCCACGTAACGAATCCTGCAGTTGGGTTCGTTCTGGCACAGCATATGCAGGCATGTACTTGGGCTTTGCCAATTGCGGCCGAAGGGAGCTTTGAGAATTGCAGCATTGGTCCGGAAGCTCTGTCGGCGGAGACTGGTCGCGTCACCAACACGATGGTCGACCAGGTTTGACAGCCTGACCCTTGTACACCGGACGAGGAGCGAAGCGGTATCCTCTCGTCTTTCGCCTATGTACGCCCCTATGGGCGGGCCGTGGCGGGGGAGCCTTCGCGCTCGCCGGTTCGTACATGCCGGTCTGTCAACCCTGCCTTGTGCTCGCCCACCCGGTTGACAGCGGATGGTGAGCCTCCATAACTCATGTACGGAGGTCGCAATGACTAGCACTACCCCAGCTCCCCAAGAGCCCACCCTCGCCCAAAAGCAAGCCCAACTAGCCGAGAACCTGGCCAAAATCGACCGCGCCCAGGCCCGCCGCCACGCCAAAGCCGCCCCACCCCCGCCCAGCAAAGCCGTCACCCTCGAGGACCACATCCTCGAAGCCACTGACGACATCCTGCGCGTCAGCGCCGGCCTTCAGTCCTTCCTGACTTTGTTGGAGCTGCAGAGCGACACCATCCCCCAAGGCATCGGCCTCCACGCCCTGCTTTTGCCGCTCAAGCAACAGCTGGTCGACACCGCTGACCGCCTGCAGGCATTGGTCTGACGAGGGAGAGCCTGCTTACCCGCCCAACGGATGAGCAGCGCTGAAAAGCAAACGGCGCGAGCCAACTGGTCTCGCGCCGCTCGCATTCTGGTGCGGTGGCATTCAAGTCACGGCGCTCACGTAGGCCTCGAACGCGCTGGCCTCCACCGGCGGACAGAAGTAGTGGCCTTGCCCGTAGTCGCAGCCGGCAGCCACCAGGATGTCGCGCTGCGACTCGGTCTCGACGCCCTCGGCAATCACGCGGATGCGCAGCGCATGCGCCATGCTGATGATGGCGCGGCACAAGGCCACGTCGTCCGGGCCCCGCGTCAGCGAGCGGACGAAGGACTGGTCGATCTTGATGTAGTCAATGTCCAGGCGCCGCAGGTACGACAAGGACGAGTAGCCAGTGCCGAAGTCG
This sequence comes from Cupriavidus necator N-1, assembly GCF_000219215.1. NCBI lineage: Bacteria > Pseudomonadati > Pseudomonadota > Betaproteobacteria > Burkholderiales > Burkholderiaceae > Cupriavidus > Cupriavidus necator. Next base: position 26,709 of record NC_015726.1, read on the forward strand.
TCGAGCGCGATCTCGATGCCGGCCGCCTGGAAGCGGGAGAGCTGGTCCATGACATCGGCGTTCTGCTCCATCAGCGAGCCTTCGGTGATCTCGATGACGAGGCTGCCCACCGGCACGTTCCTGCGCTCGATCATGCTGGACCAGGACTCGGGCCCGCTCGCAGGCGCGCTGAACTCCACTGGTGATTTGTTGACCGAGATCTGGAAGCCATTGCCCAGCAGCACCTGCCAGCGCGCAAGCTGGTCCAGCGCTTCCGTCAGCACCCAGCGGCCGATGTCGATGATGAGGCCGGATTCCTCCGCAACGGCAATGAAATCGGCCGGGTGGATCGGCCCGCGCGCCGGATGGTCCCAGCGGATCAGGGCCTCGGCCTTGCAGACCTTGCCCGTGCGCAGATTGACAATGGGCTGGTAGTGCAGCGCGAACTGGCCGGACGCCAGCGCCGTGCGCAGGTCCTGCGTGATGCGCAGGCGCTCCCTCTCCGCATGCAGCAGCGCCTGGGTGAAGACCTTCCAGCGATTGCGGCCCTCCTCCTTGGCGGCAAACATCGCCTGGTCGGCGCACACCAGCAGGTCCTCGGCGTTGTCGGCGTCCTTGGGGTAGGTCGCCACGCCGATGCTGGCCGACACCACCACCAGCTCGCCGGCCAGGTGGTAAGGCGCGGCAATCCGCTCCAGGATGGCCTCGGCAATGCCCCCGGCAACGCCGGCATCGCCCACAGCGGACAGGATCACGGTGAACTCGTCGCCGGCCAGCCGCGCCACGGTATCCGACGCGCGCACCGATGCCGCAATACGCCGCGCCGCCTCCAGCAGCAACAGGTCGCCCTGGTCGTGGCCGAGGGTATCGTTCACCTCCTTGAAGCGATCCAGGTCGATGAACAGCAGCGCCAGCACATCCTGCGTGCCGCGCGAACGCTCGATCTCCTGCCTCAGCCGGTCGAAGAACAGGCGGCGGTTGGGCAGATCCGTGAGCGCATCGAAATTCGCCTGGTGCCGGATGACTTCCTCCGCCTGGCGTTTCTCGGTCATGTCATGGATCAGCGCAACGCGGCGGCGCTCGCCATACGCGTGGGCCAGGTAGGTATCCACGGTCAGGTAGGCGGGAAACTCGCTGCCGTCCTTGCGGCGGATCGAGAATTCGCCGCTCCATCTGCCCTTGGCTGCCACGGTGGCCCGCAGGCGCTCGACCAGCCCTGCCACATTGCCTGCCCCGCTGACGATATAGCCCGGGCGGCCCTTGACCTCCTTGGCTGTATAGCCGGTGGCGGCGGCAAAGGCCGGATTCACGTCGATGATGGTGCCATCGAGCGACGTCACCACCATGGCCTCGCTGCTGGACGAATAGACCAGCGAAGCCAGCCGCATCTCCTCCATATGGCGCTGTCGCTCCCCCATGGAGCGGCGCAGGCTGTAGTACAACAGGCCAAGCAGCAGCGTGGAAGCAATGGCACCGGCCAGGGCAACGCGGCGATAGACCTCGTAGGGCGCCAGCACCAGGCCGACCGACTCGCCCACCACGAAATTGAGCCCGAACTCCGGCAAACGGTAATAGCCGAAGACCCGCTCCACGCCTTCGGAGCCCGACACCGCCCGATAACTACCAGACTGGGGCGACCCGCTGGCGAGGTACGGCCTGTTGCTGACCGCCCTGGCCAGCGTGCCCTCCATGGCCGGCACGCGCGCAAGGACCTGGCCGGAAGTCTTGATGACCGACGCCACTTCGCCATCGCGGTTTGTGAACGACTGCGCAAAGCTGGCGAACTGCTCCGGACTGACCGAGACCACGATGACCCCGTCGAAGCTGCCCGCGCGCAGGATGGGGCGCGTGAACTGGATCGACCATTTGCGCGAGACCTTGCCCTTCACCGGGTCGCTGATGAACAGCATGTCGCGCCCGCCCGCGTTCTGATGGACCCGGAAATGCTCGCGCCCGCTCAGGTCGACCTTCTGGCCGGGCGCGGGCGGGGCGATGGACGAGTAGATGAGCAGGCCATGCTTGTCGATCACCGACACCTGGAACGACAGGTCCACCACCAAGTTCTCCCGCTCACGCACCATGTCGATGAATCCCGGCTGGCCGACCAGCCAACTGGCCCGCAGGTCGAGGAGGAACTCGGACAGCCGCAGGATGCTGGATCTCGAGTACGCGCCGAACGCCTGGGCCTGCGCCTGGGTACGCTCCGCGGCGTCGTGCAGCAAGCGGTCCCGCTCGCTCACGAGCTGAAACGCCGCGAACGCCCATGTTGCAATCAGCCACGCCGCCGCCGCCAGGTTCAACGGGGAAAAGACCTGGTGCAGGCGCTGCAGCGCCTTGCCATATCGGGTGGTCGAGCGTTCTGGCATCAAATGGGTATCGCAGCGCAGCGAAGAATCGACATCGATAGCAGGCTAGTCGAGGTCAGCGAACCCGACAAGCAGCAGCACTCCAGTCCCGTGCTCACCGCGCGGAGCCGGGCCGGCGTGTGCCGAAAGCGGCACGTCGTGATCATGCCCCGCTCGACTCGTGGGCACGTGGGCGACTATGTGCCATTCTGGCCTGATTGACGCCCCCCAAAAGGGGGCTAAGGCATTTTCGCCACAGACATTTCGGCGCCGCTGTCGGAGCCAGGGCGCATACGGCGATAGCCTGATGTCGCTGGCAGACGTGTTGCGCCAGAGGCTCGCTGGACCGCACGCGGCGCAAGTGGTCGAACTGTCGGAACTGGCGATTGCCGGCGCGGAAAAAAGTCTCGAGCAGATTGACGATTCCGGCGGCGGGGTGATGCCTGCCATCCTCGCGCTGGCGTCTGTCCATCTCGACGCATGCAAACAGACCGGCCCCGATCCGATGAAGCTCGCGGAGCAACTCTTCCGGCTGCAGGCAGAGGGAGGATGGGACACCTTCTAGGATGTCCTGCCAGCGTATGCAGAACCTCTGGGCGAGAGCGGGTTGCGTCGCTATCGTCAACTGGCTATCAGCAGCTACTGCCCGTCGCTGTAGATAGCGGTGCACGCAACGCGCGCTATGACGAAGCACTTGAAATCGTACGCGCTATCGGCAGTCTGCGGATAAAGCTGAGGGAGCGAGCGGAATTCAGCCGCGAGCTGGAGGAGATTCGCGAGACCTATCGCGCAAAACGCAACTTCAACAAGTTGCTCGCCACATTGTCTTGAGGGCCGGGCTGCGCAGGAGTCAATACTCCCTCAACACCCATCCACTAATAGCCGCGAAGTACTCACGGAGCCAGGCGTTATACCGAAGGTAGAGTGGTGTTCCAGCCCCGGCTCCGGCGACCTCCACGAATCCTGCCTTCCGGGCAATCCGCACCGCCCGCTGTACATGGAAATCGCTGGTCACCACCACAATGGGATCGGTGGCGGCGACGCCCTGCTCTTCAAGCAAGTGCCGGCTGAACATCAGGTTCTCCTCCGTGCTGGTACTGCGCCCTTCCCGGATGACCCTGTCTGCTGCGACACCGCGGGCGATCAGATACTCAGCCATGATGTCCGCTTCCCGGCACCGCAGCCCGAAATCCTGCCCGCCACTGACCGCGACCTTCGCCTGCGGCCACTGCTGAGCGTGCTTCAAGCCCTGATCCAGCCGCGCAACCAGCGTTGGCGAGGCGACGCAGTTTGGTGTGCCGGAGCCGAGGATGATGATGGCTTTTACGGGGGAGTTTCCTGGGATGGCGACTTCGGTGTTGTGGTGGATGTTGTAGAAGAAGACGGCCACTGTCGCCAGCCATAGGGCGAACGCGATCCATGCTGCTTGCCATAGTTGCTGGCGCCTGTGGCTGGCTGCTCGCCAGTGGGCTACGAGGGGCCACTGCCATGCAAGGAGCAGGAATGACGCGCCGATGCAACCTGGCAGGACGATGCCGAAGTTGAACAGGCCTATGGTCATTAAGGCGATGGCGTCGGCGAGAAGGACGGCACCGAATAGCGCCAGGGCGATGCGGCGCCAGCGCGCGCTTGTGTTCATTTCCTGCATTGCAGTCATTGAGTCGTTGGGAGAGCGCCGTGACGCGAAGCGATGCATGTGCTGACCTCGCGCGGCGACCAGCAACATGCGGCGCAAATTGTACCGGCGTCCGTGTGCGGAAGAAGGGCAACTTTAAGGATTGCCTTAGGGACGCGCGCACAAGAGTTCGATACATCTTGGTACTTGCCAGAGCTGTGCGTGGCGTCGGACTGGAGACCATGATGAGGCATTTCATCGCGATCGGAGTACTGTTTTTCACAGCTACGTCGGCCAATGCATGCCGACCGCCCTACCTGGAGTTCAGCGCTGTATTCGAGCCCGGCTCAGCCACGCTATCCGGTGCGGAGGTGAAGCGCCTTGCCGACTGGCGCATCAATTCCCGTCGGGCCTTTCCGGCCGGGTACACCGTCTACATGTACCTGCGTCAGAACGAAATCCTCGGTATTCCACGCCAGCTTGCCGAAGCGCGGCGCGTTCAATGACAGGCTTACTTGAACACCTCGGAATCAACAAGAAGGACATCGAGAGGCCAGAGGTACGTTCCACCGCGAGTGGGCATGTCGCTTCTGAAGTGGAGGGAAGGTTCTTCAATGAAGCAGGCATCTCAATCAACCCCCGTTGCCCGCACGTCTGCTGTGAGAGCTAAGGCTATGCAAAGGACTCTGACCTCGCGTTCACGCATCAAGTGGGTGGCGTGCGGCGTGCTTCTAGCGGTAACGGCAATCATCGCGATTGACGCCTGGCAGGCATGGAATTCACCCCAGCACTATCCATTTGGTGCAGAGGGGCCGGTGGCAAATCTCTGGGCGTACCAGACGCAGCGACACTACCTGATTGCAGCAGGACTTGCGCTAGCTGCCTGCTGCCTCGCGATAATGGGAATCTGGTTGCGCTACGCGTCGAGACGGCTTCGTTGGCTATGTGTTGCACCACTTCTCGCCATGGCGATGCTTACGGTCTATGAGTGGCTCATCGCGTTCGACTGAAAACTCCGACCACCGCATATATCACCAAGTAGAGCGAAGCCGTGCCTGCATGGAGTGAGCCCCAGCAATTGGATCCCACATAGGCTTCGCATTGAGTTCATTCCAACCCCACCGAAGCATGGCCCGAGGAGGGTTGGCACAAGCCAGGCCGATCACTACCATTGGCCGCCGGGTCACCGCCCTTCCCATGTTCTCGGATAACGCACCCGTCGCGTTCGCAGGTGCATCCGCCCCTAAAGTTTCCGCAATCGCTGCCGATACTGGTGTGGCGTGCCATTGCGCCTGTCGTTGGACATGGCCGGGCGCTTCAGGAAACACAGGTCGATGCACAACGAGAATAAGACAACGGTCGGCGCGTCACGACGCGCAATAGGGAAGGCAGCGAGGCCTGCTGCAAGCGGCGTGTGGCGATGGACCAGCCTTGCGGTTGCATGTTCGATGGTCACCGGATGTGCCACCGCTCCAGGCGCGTATCTGAAGGAAACGTTCGCCAGTGACGATCCTTGCTCAAACAATGCCCGCAATATCGGGATCGCAGCGGGTGTCATCGCCGGCGCGGTCCTGGGCAATGTCGTGTCTAGCAACAAGAAGGTCGGTACGCTGCTCGGCGCGGGTGTGGGTGCGGCGCTTGGCGGGCTGATCGGGGCGGACATGGACCGCCGCCGTTGCGAGTTGTCGCGCATTGCAAAGAAGCACGGGTTGGATGTCACTGTGGTCGACATCGCCGCGGACGGCAGTGCGTTGGCGCCTGCAACACGCGACCGCGAACAGGGCGGCCTCGGCATGTCTGTGTCGGTACGAGACGCTGGCACTGGCGGCAGTTCTCAGTTTGCTTCCGGATCCAGCGTGTTGGCGCCGGACGCCCGTGTCGCCTTCACGGAGATCGCCCAGCAGTACGCTTATGCGGCGCAGGCCAGGATGCTTGGCCCGAAATCCACGACACAAGAACGGCAGGCCGTTGAGGCACTGAAGTCGCGGCGCATCCTGCTGATCGGGAATACCGACGATACAGGCAGCTCCAGGCTGAACGCAGAGCTGTCGGAGCAGCGTGCGCGTGCCGTCGCTGCACTGTTCCGCGATGCGGGCGTGACGGAGTCGCAGCTCTACTATCAGGGCGCGGGTGAAACGATGCCGCTGGCGGACAACCGCGACGAGACGGGGCGGGCGAAGAATCGTCGTGTCGAGATCGTGGATGTGACCGACGAATCGGCCTTTGCAAAGTATCTTGCCGCTCGCAGACCCAACGTGGCGTTCTATCGCGAGTCTGCCGCTGACAGGACGCAATCCGGCAGGGACAGCGGTGAGGCGAATGGCGCCGCGCAGAAGAAATCGGCAACGACCGCCCGTGCCGGTGACCGGCCTAAAACACAGTCGCCCGTGCGTACCGCTTCCGCAGCGTCGCCGCGCCAAGGCGACGCGCGCAGCGATGCAGTGAAGGTACCGGCTGGCGACCGACCAGTCACGTCCGCTTCCGCTACTGCCTCGCCTGCCCCGGCGCAGAAGCAAGGCCCCGTGACACAGACACGTATCGTCAGCGCCCCGTCGATCGACTTCGGTGGCACGCCTTCCGGGCGCAGCGTGATGGTGCCAGATCTCGGCAAGCTTGATCGGCCCACTGGCTTTGCCTTGATCTCGTCCGCTGTAGCGGACACGCCGCTGGCCCGTTGCGACCAGGACCGGCCGCGTGAGGCGCGTGCCGTGAAATCGCTAAGCGACGACAAGGCCTATCGGACAGCCGATTACATGCCTGGCCTGTACAACACAATCTGGACCGATACCGTCAACGGCCATCTCGTGGCACTGAAAGGTGTAGCGGTGTTGCGCGATGGCGGTGCGCCGGCGCGCAGCCCTGAAGTGCTTGTATATCGCGACTACCACGATGCCGGGCAAGTCGCCGACTTGCGCACCGAGGCACAGGTGAATACCTATCGTGGCGACAAGGGCCTGCTCTACCGCGTCTTTGTCAACAAGGCGCCGCTGCAATGCCTCGATATCGTGATCCCGCACGCCACGCCGGACCAGGCGCGGGGGTCGTGGCTGCGCTACGACAAGGACGGCAATAGCTACTCTGCTGCATTCAGCCCGCGGATGGCAGGCGGCGGCAAGATCTGATCAACAACGAGAAAAGAATAATACGATGAGTCACTGGATCAACGAGAACCTTGCGGCGCTGAATTCTGCGCTCGCGCTTGCCGTGTTGCTGATTGTGTATCTCGGCAACAAGTTTCGGATCGACTTTGCATTGATGAACCTTTGGTACAGCTTGCCGTTGATCGGCAAGATCGCACGGCTGTCCCGCGACACCACACGCTTTGCCAAAGACAAGTCCTGGACGTTGTCCGAGCGCACGCTGTGCGATGACTACAAGCAGTTCATCCATTTCACCACTGAGGACGAGTTCAACAAGCGGCTAACCTATCTATCCAAGGCGCACGACCTGGGGCGCTCGCCGACGCCAGGATGGATGATGGGTCTGCTTTGCGTGCTGGTGCTTGCCGAAGGCCTGGGCTTCTCATACATGCTGGGCACGTGGATGGCAGGCGAAGGCGGCAGCGAAAACGCGCGCCAGTTGCTGATGTGGGCAATCGTGTTCGTACTGTGCGTCATCTTCGTGTTCGTGATGCACAGTGCCGGCCACCAGCTCTATCGCAGCAACCTGATCGCCAAGGCGGACTCGGAGTGGCGCGGCGAGGGGCAGCCGGGCAAGTTTGCCAGCCACAACATCAAGCTGAATGACCCGCAAGACAAGGATGACGCTGAGCCCGAGTACAAGCAAAGCGTGAATCGTGTCGGAACCAGCCGCAGCTATTTCATGGTGGGGGTGGCGGTGGTCATTATCGTGTTTGTGTCGATCGTTTCGACAGTGATGCGCGTCAAGCACCTGGAGACGGAGCGTACTGCACAAACCGCGTTGGTTGCGGAAGGGCCAGGTGCCGGCAATCCGTTTGACAAGCTTGGCCAAGCGCTGCCCGCAGAGCTTGCCCAGGAGCAGCAGAAGGCAGACGACCAGGCCAAGGCCGACGGCCACGCCGCCTATGCCGATGAAGGCCTCGCGGCCTTCCTGATGCTGGCGTTCATCTTTGCCATCACGCAGCTGGTCGGTATTGCCGGCGGCTACAAGTGGGGGTTCGCCGGGAAGGAAAGCAAGGCCGCTTATCGCGGTACGCGTGGGTTCTCTACCTATGACGACTACCTGGCCTTCTTTACGCCGCTGATGCAGGTGGCACAGTCGAAGCTGCAGACCCTGCAGCAAAAGATGAGCGAACGGCGCGCCAATGACGGGCTCCGGCTGGAACACGCCTTTGACGACTACCTGATGGAGGCGAGGGAGTCGCGCACGCGCGTAGCGGCTGCCCGCAATGTTTCGCAGGCAGACATCGCCCCCGCTGTGGAGAGCCTGCCCGCGACCGACACCGCGAGCGTGCTTGCGCGTATCGATGCGATGACGGCTGCCGGCCGAAAGGCGGATGCCGTTGCACTGCTGCAGAGCCTGCCGGACAGTGTGCGCAATGACGTCACGGCGCAGCTTGCCGAGCGCAAGGCAGCGCAGGAAGCAGCGCGGCTTGCCGCGGAACAAGCCCGCAAGGCCGAGGAAGAACAGGACAAGGAGGCTGAACGTGCGCGCCTGGAAGCCCTGCTCTGATATGGCAAGTACGCCTGCCGGCCGGCCCGTGTCAGACTGGCGAGCCGCCGGTTTCGGCAAGCGCTGCGCAGCGTGGTTGGCTGTGGCCACCACAATGCTCTGCGGGCCCGCGTTCGCCGCACCGGAAATACCCAGCTGCTACGTCGCCAATCAGCTCGGCTCGCCGACAGCGGCGCAGCGCGCGCTGTTTCTGATGATCGACCAGACCACCGCGCTGGACGACAAACTGGTTTCGGAGCTGGGCCGGCATCTGCAGGGCTTGCTGCGGCCGGGCACAACATTCCGCGTATACAGCTTCTCGGCCTATGCACAAGGGCGCTACTTGCAGCAGCGGGCCGCCGGAACGCTGGAGGCACCGCTGGTCGACCAGTCGCTGCGCGATGCCACCGCGGTCAAGACGCTGAAGAACTTCGATGCATGCCTGAAGTCGCAATATGCGTATGGCACGAAGCTGGTGGCTGAATCGGTGCGGGAAGCCCTGCAGGGCAGCAGCGAAGCGTTGGCCCGCTCCGACGTATTGGCAAGCATTGCTGCTGTATCCCAGGCGGTACGAGATACAGCAGCGCAGCAGAAGACGGTGCTAATCGTGTCGGACATGCTGGAGAACTCGTCGATCTCGAGTTTCTATAGCCAGGAACGTATGCGGCAGATCGACGCCGTGCAAGAGTTGCGCAAAGTCGAGAAGGCGAATGTGCGTGCTGACTTTGGTGGGGCTTCAGTCTATGTGATGGGCGCTGGGATTGTTCCGGAACCGAAGGGGGCGCGGAGTGCTGCTGCCTCGTATCGTTCGCCACAGAGCATCGAGGCCCTTAGAACGTTCTGGGATGGGTTCTTTGAGCGCAGCAATGCGAGGCTGGTTGGGTTCGGAGCGCCTGCGTTGCTTACACCAATACGTTAGTCCTCGTCCCAGGCCCGTCGTTCACGGCGGCGCCGGCCGTTGCCTGCCGAGCGCCGCACTTGGAATACAGCCAGCACCACCTCCTGTCATGGTGGCGTTCCCGCCTTACAACCCTTCAGCGTTCCTGCCCCTGCCGCAAAAACGGCGCCGCGGCGCAGGCGATCAGCAACAGGCCCGCCATGATGACCAGCCCATTGCGCGTACTGCCGGTCGCCTGTTCGATAATGCCCATCACCGACGGTCCGATGAATCCGCCCACCAGCCCGCAGGTATTGATGAGGGCCAGTCCGCCCGCCAGCGCCACGCCCTTCAGGCGAGACGACGGGAACAGGAAGACGATCGACTGCACCACGAAAAACATCAGCGCGGTCAGCGAGAAGCCGACGAGTGCCATCACCGGGCCTGCGAAGGCGGCAATCAGCAGGCCGCCTGCCATCACGACCAGCCCCAGGCAGAGCAGGCGGCGGCCGCGCCGTGGGGTGTTGGCATGCCGGGGCAGCCATGCGGCGCCAATGGCGGCGGCTATCCAGGGCAGGGAATTGAGCAGCCCGATTTCCACGGGCGTGAGCTTGCCGTACGTGCCGATGATGCCCGGCAGGAAGAAGATCACCGTGTAGATCGAGATCTGATGGCAGAAGTAGATGAAGATCGCCAGCCAGACCTGCGGATCACGCATGGCGCCCAGGAACGAGTGGCCACCTTTGCCGGCGCTGGCATCGGCGGCTTCCGCGGCCAGCCGGCTGCGGACTTCCAGCGCCTGGGCTGGCGTCAGCCATGGTGCGCTGTCCGGACCGTCGGGCAGCTTTTTCCAGACCACCGCGGCAAGGAACACAGCGGGCAGGCCTTCTAGCACGAACATCCATTGCCAGCCCTTGAAGCCCCAGAGGCCATCCATGCCCAGCAGGGCACCGCCCAACGGGCCGCTGACGATGTTGGCGATGCAGACGCCGAGCAGGAAGTAGCCCACCGCCCGCGCGCGATCCTCGCGGCCGAACCAGTACGTGAGATAGAGCATCACACCGGGAAACAGCCCCGCCTCGGCCGCGCCGAGCAGCACGCGCATGATGTAGAAGGAGGTCTCGCCCTGGACAAAGGACATCGCCGCGGACAGCAGGCCCCACGTCACCATGATGCGTGTGATCCAGAAGCGCGCCCCGACCCGATGCATGATCAGGTTGCTCGGGATTTCCAGCAAGGCATAGCTGAGGAAGAACAGACCCGCGCCCAGCCCGTAGGCCGCGGCCGAGATGTTCAGGTCGACAGCGATGTGGGTCTTTGCGAGGGCAATGTTGGTGCGATCGAGAAAGCTGATCACATAGGACAGCACCAGCAAGGGCATGAGCTTGCGGAACAGTAGTGCGGTCAGCGGGCGGTCTGTCGGCGCGGCCAGCGGCGGCGCGCCTGAGGCGGGTACGGTCTGCATGTGCGTAGTCTCCATCGGCGGATATGGCGCCACGCCCTGGGGCCGCGCGTCAGCCGTTCTGCCTGGTTGATGTGTTCAGTGGTCGATGGTTGGGCGGGGCCGGGCCGTGGCGGCCCCGCCTGCTCAGAACGCGGTGCCTGCCGCGCCCTTGAGGTCCAGGATGTCGCGGGCTTCGTCCGGCGTGGCCACGTCGATGTTCAGGGCTTCGAGCACGGTCCGGATGCGCGTGACCTGCTCGGCGCTCGATGCCGCCAGCTGGCCCGGACCGATCCAGAGTGAGTCCTCCAGGCCAACGCGCACATTGGCGCCCATTGCCGCGCCGATAGTCGCCAGCGGAATCTGGCTGCGGCCGGCGCCGAGGATCGACCAGCGGAACTGATCGCCGAACAGGCGCCGGGCGGTGCGGTGCATGTGCATCAGGTCCTCGGGATCGGGGCCAATGCCGCCCAGGATGCCGAAGACGGTTTGGATGAACACCGGGCCACTGACCAGGCCGCGGTCAAGGAAGTGCCGCAGGTTGTACAGATGGCTGATGTCATAGCACTCGAATTCGAATCGCGTGCCGTTGGCATTGCCGATGCGCAGGATGTTCTCGATGTCTTGGTAGGTGTTCTTGAAGATCAGGTTGCGGCTGTTCTCCAGGTGTTCGCGCTCCCAGTGGTGTTGGAATTCCTTGAAGCGGTCGAGCATCGGGAACAGGCCGAAGTTCATCGAGCCCATGTTCAGGGAGGCCAGCTCCGGCTTGAAGGTCGTGGCCGGCAACATGCGCTCTTCCACCGTCATGTGCGGGCTGCCGCCGGTGGTGATATTGATCACGGCGTCGGTCTCGGCGCTGATCCTGGCGAGGAACGGCCGAAACAGCTCCGGGTCCTGCGACGGGCGTCCGTCCTTCGGGTCGCGGGCGTGCAGGTGCAGGATGGCGGCCCCTGCGCGCGCCGCGTCGATGGCGGCTGTTGCGATCTCGTCGGCAGTCACCGGCAGGTGGGGCGACATGCTGGGCGTGTGGATGGCGCCGGTCGGGGCGCAGGTGATGATGGCTTTGGCTCGCTTGGCCATGGTGATTCCTTTGTCGGGTGTTGTCGGACTGCGGGCCGCGGATATCCGGCGGCCCCCGGAATGCGCAGGTCGCGCTAGCTGAGCGCCTGGGTCAGGCCGTCCACGACCATTTCCTGGCCGTGCACATTGGCCGCCTGGTCGCTGCAGAGAAAGCGCACCATGTTGGCGATGTCGCGCATCGTCACCATGCGGTGCAGTGCCGCCTGCGACGTGTAGTCGCGCGTGACTTCCTCAAGCGGCTTGCCGAGCGCCTCTGCCTTTGCGGCAATGACCGCGCGAATACGCGGGCCATCGACCGCACCGGGCAGCACCGTGTTGACACGGATGCCATCCACGCCCAGTTCAAGCGCCAGCGATTTGGTAAAGCCCACCACGGCCCATTTCGATGCGGAGTAGGCGGAACGGCCCGGCATGCCGAGATGCCCGGCAGCGGAGGACAGGTTGACGATCGACGGCGAGCGCCCCTGCCGCAGGCGCGGCACCGCGGCGCGGGCGCACAGGAACTGGCCGGTGATGTTGACGGCAAGAGTGCGCTCCCAGTCGGCCAGGGACAGGGATTCGACACCGCCGGTCGGGCCGGCAACCCCGGCATTGTTGACGAGCACATCCAGGCCGCCAAAGGCGCAATCCACCGCCTGGAACAGTGCCTCGACGTCGGCTTCCTTCGACACGTCGGCCCTGACTGCCACCACGCCGGGCAACTCGGCACAGACACGTTCAAGACTGTCGCCAGCCACGTCGCAAACCGCGGCGCGGGCGCCCGCCTCCACAAAAGCCCGTGTGATCTCCAGGCCAATTCCGTCCGCGCCGGCGGTCACCAGTACACGTTTGCCGGCGAGCGATTCATCCTTCCACATGATTCCAATCCTCTTGGGAACAGGCGGATGCCTGCCTTCCGGACGAAGATTAAAACTGTGATCACAGATCAAATATAGAGAATAACCCTATGTGCTATGCTTCGCGGCATGACCCTGAATGACCTTGTGACGCCCCTTGTCCGCCAGACGCTCAGCCGCGACGTCTACACGCAGCTGCGAGACCTGCTGATCAGCGGCCAGATGATGCCGGGAGAGCAGATTTCCCTGCGCAACATTGCTGCCGCGCTGAACGTCAGCGTCATGCCGGTGCGGGAAGCGGTGCATCGCCTGGTTGCCGAGCAGGCACTTGAGCTCACGCCAAACCGTGCACTGCGGGTACCGAGGATGAGCGTCAGCCAGTTCGAGGAGATCACAAAGATCCGGATTCAACTGGAGGGACTCGCCACCGCGACTGCGGCAGAGCGCATCACCGATGAGGAACTAAAGCAGGTACAGGCACTGCACCGCCGGTTTGCCGACGAGATGTCGAAGCGCAGTCCCGACGGCGCGGATGTCATCGCCGCGAACCAGGCCTTTCACTTCGCTGTCTATGCCGCGGCGCGCATGCCGATCCTGCTGCAGATGATCGAGTCGCAGTGGCTGCGCATTGGCCCGATCCTGAACCACGACCTCCGCTCCGGATCGCGCCGCGTGGAAGAGCGCGTCGCGGTCAAGCATCACGACAATCTGATCGAAGCCCTGCGCAGGCATGACAGCGCGGCTGCATGCGCGGCGCTGCGCGGGGATATCGAGAGCGCGGCGGCCTATATTGTCTCGGCAGGGGTACTGGTCAATACGGACAGGACCGAGGATGCGGCGGTCACGTTGGTGCCCGTGAAGCGGGCCGCGAAGGCGGGGCGTGCAGGGGTGAAGGGCTGATCAGTGCGGCAGACTTGAAGAAGGTCACGGCATTCAATGAGTGGGCTGACATCGATGCCGATATAAAGCGAGCCATCAGGCTCACGGGCATGGGCGGGCCTGTCAGTTTTTATGTGCAGGGCAGGTAAAGACGCTGAACCCGGGCCTGTAGGTCGATTCACGGACTGTCCCAATCGCCCGCAGCGGACTTATCGTCTTCCGACACAAATAGCCGAATGCCTGCACGATTCAGGAGCTTTGGTAGCCCTTCGAGGGCCCGGCTTCATCGACGAGGGCGGTCATGGCCACGCCCAACGCCACAGCAATCTTCTCGATATTGCAGATCGAGATGTTGCGTTCGCCGCGCTCCACCGAGCTGATGTAGTTGACGTGAAGGTCGGCCGCTTCCGCAACCTTCTCTTGCGTAAAACCTTTGTCTTTGCGGATGCGCCGCATATTGGCGGCAAATAGCATCTGCGCCCCACACTTTTGCGTTTGGTTCCCCATGGCGGAAGTTTTTCCGACCCGGGCATTCAGTACCACACACTTTGAGTTTGGTTTGTGGTAACGTTGCCATTGTAGGCAAACGCAAAGTGTGTTTTTTGCGTATCTTAGGCAAAACCAGGGAAGCCATGGGCAAGCGGAGACGTGCTCAACTCTGGCGCACGCCGCTTGTTGTTGCGCGACGGCGGCCCGGAGCGTGCGCCCTGTATCCGCTCGCTTCGCCGTGAAGTGAACCTTCCAGGAGGCAACGACGATGATCCAACCTCTCATCACCGCCGAACAACGCGAGCAGCTGCTCGCAAACGGCCACGCATATGCAACCGGAAAGGCCAGGGATCCACTGCCCGTGGTGCGGCTGTTTACCCCCGATGCGCATGCGACCTGGCTACTGGCCGCGCTCGACCCGGCCGATGGTGACACCGCCTACGGTCTGTGCGACGTGGGTATCGGCATGCCCGAACTGGGCCATGTGAAGCTGTCCGACCTGGCATCCATCGTTGGGCCGCTCAAGAGGCCGATTCTTCGTGACCGGTACTTCCGGCCAACGCGGTCGTTAGGCGAGTACGCCCGGCTGGCACAGTCCAGTGGCTCGATCGTCGATTGATCGAGTGGGCAATCTGCAGAACCCCGTTGTTCGCGTCAATGCGATGCGGCATGCCGCATTTGGGGTCAGACGACCGCGGCTTGCTGGAACGCGAGCGGCGGTCAATTTCCATGTCATAGGAGCACCAGCGTAGCGGCTCATATAGGTCGCGCTTCACCTAGGAGAGAGACATGAACCCGTCAGGGAAAGGGCTGAGCCATGGACTCAAGGCGCGTCACGTCACGATGGTTTCGATTGCAGGCGTCATCGGCGCCGGACTGTTTGTAGGCTCCGGGCGAGCTATCGCCGAGGCCGGCCCGGCCGCGCTGCTGGCCTATGCCATGTCTGGGCTGCTGGTGGTGCTGGTCATGCGCATGCTGGGCGAGATGGCTGTGGCACAGCCGGATACCGGATCGTTTTCGACCTACGCGGACGGCGCCATCGGACATTGGGCCGGTTTCACGATTGGCTGGCTGTACTGGTGGTTCTGGGTCCTCGTGATCCCGATTGAAGCGACTGCGGCGGCGGCCATTCTGAGCGCCTGGTTGCCCGCCGTACCCCAGTGGACGTTTGCGCTGGCGATCACGCTCGCGCTGACCGGCACCAATCTGTTCTCGGTCAGGAACTATGGTGAGTTCGAATTCTGGTTCGCGCTCATCAAGGTGGTCGCCATCGTGGCGTTCATTGCCGTTGGCGGTCTGGCGGTGCTGGGTTTGCTTCCGGGGGCTCAGGTATCGGGCGTGGCGCGGCTGGTTGACTATGGCGGGTTCATGCCGAATGACGCACATGCTGTCATCGCTGTCGTCCTGACAACGATGTTCGCATTCATGGGGGCGGAGATCGTCACCATTGCGGCGGCCGAAGCGGAACACCCGGCCCGGCAAATCGTGCGCGCGACGCGCTCGGTGGTGTGGCGCATTTCGCTGTTCTACCTGGGCTCGATCTTCATTGTTGTTGCACTGGTGCCGTGGAATGACCCGCTGCTCGTCACCCATGGGGCGTACCAGCGCGCGCTGGAGATCCTCGGCGTGCCGCACGCCAAGGCGATCGTCGACGTCATCGTTCTGACAGCGGTAATGAGCTGCCTGAACTCGGCGCTCTACACCGCCTCGCGCATGCTGTTCTCGCTGTCGACGCGGGGCGATGCCCCGAGCGGCCTAAGCCGGACTGCCGCGTGTGGCACACCGCGCGCCGCGGTACTGGTGTCCACCGCATTCGCTTTCGTGTGCGTGCTGGCGAACTACCTTATGCCAGAACGTGTCTTCGCCTTCCTGCTGGCTACCTCTGGCGCCGTGGCGCTTCTGGTCTACCTCGTGATAGCGGTATCGCAGCTGCGCATGCGCGCAGTACTGGAACGACGCGCGGCAGAGCTGCCGCTGCGTATGTGGGGCTACCCGTGGTTGACGTGGTCGGTCATCGTGGTGATTCTCGGTGTCCTCGCGGCGATGGTCTGGCATCCCGCCCATCGCATGGAAATTCTCGCGACAGCGACGCTGCTTGCCGGCGTGCTGGCTGGTGCCTGGCTAAATTCGCGTAACCGAAGCGCAGACGGGCAAGCACTGGCGATGGATGATCTGTGAACAGGTACGTTCGGTCGACGCGGTGGTTACGTGAGTACACAAGTCTGGCGTGGGTCAATGGCTCGAAAGTCGACTGAGCGGACCGCTGAGCGAACCGGATCGCCCATTGTGGCGGGCCCGCCAGACCCACACGAAGCCGGGCTCTGACCGACGGTGTACATACCACTATGCAAAGAGACCTGAACATGAATCCACAACAGGAACCCCATGTGAATCCCCTGAGCGTACCGGGCGGCGTCTTACCCGCACCGGCGCGCACGCTGGCTGCTCGCGACTACAAGACCTTGGGTCTTGCCGCCCTCGGCGGCACGCTCGAATTCTATGACTTCGTCATCTACGTCTTCTTCGTCACGGTGCTGGGCGCGCTATTCTTCCCGCCCAACATGCCTGATTGGCTGCGACAACTGCAGGCGTTCGGCATTTTCGCCGCCGGCTATCTGGCACGCCCGCTGGGCGGCATCGTGATCGCCCACTTTGGTGACCGGCTTGGCCGCAAGCGCATGTTCACGCTTTCGATCTTGCTGATGGCAGCGCCCACGCTGATGATCGGCCTGTTGCCCACCTACGCCAGCATCGGCGTCGCGGCGCCACTGTTGCTGCTGGCGATGCGCGTGCTGCAGGGCGCGGCCATTGGGGGCGAGATGCCCGGTGCCTGGGTGTTTGTCGGCGAACACGTGCCGAGCCGGCACTACGGTCTCGGCATCGGGACGCTGACCTCGGGCATCACGGGCGGCATCCTGCTGGGTTCGCTCGTTGCGGTCGCCATCAATCGACACTACACGCCTGAACAGGTGAGTGATTTCGCCTGGCGCATTCCCTTCCTCCTGGGCGGCGTGTTCGGACTGGTGTCGGTGTACCTGCGCCGGTTTCTGCACGAGACCCCCGTGTTCCGCGAGCTGGCTGACCGCAGCAATCTGGCGCGCGAACTGCCGATCCGCACCGTGCTGCGCGAGCACCGCTCGGCCAGTCTGTTCGTCGCACTGCTGACCTGGGTACTTTCGACCTCCATCGTCGTGGTGGTGCTTTACACGCCAGCCTACCTGCAGAAGATCCACCACATACCCGCTGCGCTCGCGCTCGAGACCAATGCGTTCGCCACCCTCACGCTGACCATCGGCTGCGTGATTGTCGGCTGGGCATGCGACCGCATCGGCACCCGTGCCGTCATGCTGATCGGCTGGGGCGGACTTCTCATGACCGCCTACCTCTTCTACGGCAGCCTGCCCGGCACGCCTGGCACGCTGTTCTGGCACTACGGACTGCTGGGTCTGTTCGTCGGCACCATCGCCACCGTGCCGATTGCCGGCGTGCGCGCCTTTCCGGCACCAGTGCGGTTCACCGGTCTCTCGTTTGCCTACAACATGTCTTACGCAGTTTTTGGCGGCCTCACGCCGATGATTCTCACGCTGTGGCTGCAGCACGACACCATGGCGCCGGCCCACTATGTGGCAGTGCTGGCCGCTGTCGGATCCTTGCTTGCGTTCTGGCCCCTCGCCAGGCGCGGCCATGCCATGCGCAATGGCGTGGCCAGCACGGCTGGCCACGTCAGTCGATAACGAAGGAGCAACGAAATGAATACGACGGAAAACACGCCACCAGTACGCCTGCTGACTCCCGCCGAGCTGGCTGTCTGCATCAAGGTGTTCCGCGACGCCCGGCAATGGACTCAAGAGCAGTTGGCCGTGATCGCCGGGCTCAACGTGCGAACCGTTCAGCGCGTCGAACAAGGCTGGCCGGCCGATGCCGACACCTGCCGGGCGCTGGCCAGCGCGTTCGATTTCCTGGACATCGACGCGCTCAACAAGCCATTCGCGATTCCACCGGAAGACGAACTCAAGGCTGCGCAGGAACAGTTCGACCTCGAGCACGTCACCTTCGCGGCGATTCCGCTGACCACGGGTAAGCAGTTGGCCGAGCTGGCGCAGACCAGCACGATGGACATGTCGGAGCTGGCCTTCGAGATGGGCGGCGAAGCGGACAAACGCTTCGCCGCACTGATGGAATATTTCCGCAACTACCGCGATGCCCTGGACGCCTATACCGAAGCAGAGAAGCGCGAGGCGGCTGACACGATGCAAGCCAACATCGATGTGCTCAAGACGCTTGGCGTTTCGCTCTGCTATGCCGAGCGCCAAGTGCTGCTGAAGGGAAGCTCGGACCCGGACAGGCCAATGCCAGCTAACGTCCTGTACGTGATCGGGTTTCCGCTCGGCAAGGAACCCAAGCTGTTCGCCACGCCAACTTCCGTTGATATCCGTCTGTAGGCTAAAGGGGGCGTTGTTGCATAAATCCGGGCGTCTTGTCGACCGTGATGGTGGACTCGATGGCATCCAGCTTGTGCCTGGCGGCCAGTTTCCAGCGGCCGCCGTCCAGCATCCGGTCGACCACGGCAATCGCGGGCCGCGGCCAGGTTCGTTCGAGCAGTGGCAGCACGGCCTGGCCGATGCAGCCAAGGCCGACGATGACGATTTGTTCGATCACGCAGACCCTTCCGCCCGTAAGCGGCGACGGGCGGCCCGGGGCGCGGCAAGGCGGCCGCGCCAGCGCAGGACTGCCCTCGCATCGCTTTATCAATTCTGATCAGAATCGCTCAATCTAGCGAAGGCAATACTATCGCCGGGCGCCGCGGTTGCCAACTGCGGAGCCGGGGGGACGTGACCTGCTGGTCAGCCGAGCAGGCGCCAGGCCAACCGCGCAGCCACGCGCGCGCCCTGGTGGTCGCGGTCGTACTGCGGGTTGTACTCGGCCAGGTCGGCCACGCGCAGCTTGCCGCTGCGGCGGGCAAGCATGGCCACTTCCTCCACAACCGGCAACGGCACGCCATAGGCGGCGGGTGCCGACACGCCCGGCATCACGGCCGCGGGTAGCGCGTCGAGGTCGATGGTCAGGTACACGTGGTCCGTGGCATCGATGCGCGCCGCCAGTTCCGCGAGGCGCGATGCCAGGTGGCGCTCCTGCATGTCCACGTCTTCCACGTAGCAGACACCCAGCGCATCGGCGCGGCCGAAGAGCGCCGGCGTGTTGCTGAGGCGGCTGACGCCCAGGCAGACATAGTCGAACGGCTGCCCGCGCTCGGCGCAGGCGTTGGCGATCTGGTCGAACGGCGTGCCGGAGCTGGCGGGCCGGCTGGTGCGCAGGTCGAAGTGGGCGTCGATATTGATGATGAGCACGCGTCCGCCATCGTCCTGCACATCGAGGTGCGCGCGCAGGCCTTGCCACGTGCCCCAGGCCACTTCATGGCCGCCGCCCAGCACCAGCGGCAGCCCGCCGCGCGCCAGCACGTCGCGCACGGTGCCCGCCAGCGCCAGCTGGGCCGATTCCAGGTCGCCGTCGTCACAGCTGACATTGCCGGCGTCGTACAGCGCGGGCAGCCCGTGCGCCGGCACGTTGGCCAGCGCCTGGCGGATGGCGTCGGGGCCGTGCGCGGCACCAGGGCGGCCCTGGTTGCGCAGCACGCCGGCGTCGCAACGGAAGCCGAGCAACACCGTGGCGCCGCCGAGACGCGTTACGTCTGCTGTTTCCAGCGTTTGCACGATGCGGAACAGGCGCGTGGTGTCGCCACGCTCACCGTCGTCGACACGGCCCTGCCAGAGGTTCTGGGTCCCAGCCATCGTCACGCCCGCGTCAGCACGGCCTGCAGGAAGCCGCGCGTGCGTTCCTGCGTCGGCGCCGAGAAGATGACCGACGGCGGCCCGGCCTCGATGATGCCGCCACCATCCATGACGACGACCACATCGGCCACTTCGCGGGCGAAGCCCATTTCATGGGTGACCACGACCATGGTCATGCCTTCGGCGGCCAGCACCTTCATCACCTGCAGCACTTCGCCCACCAGCTCGGGGTCGAGCGCGGAGGTCGGCTCGTCGAACAGCATCACGCGCGGCTCCATGGCCAGCGCACGGGCAATGGCCACGCGCTGCTTCTGGCCGCCGGACAGGCTGGCGGGCATGGCGTGGGCCTTGTGCGCAAGGCCGACTTTCTCAAGCAGGCCCATCGCCTTGCGCTCGGCTTCCTCGCGCGAGGCGCCGCGCAGCATGCGGGGACCGACCGTGACGTTGTGCAGCACCGACAGGTGCGGGAACAGGTTGAACGACTGGAACACCATGCCCACTTCGGTGCGCAGCTGGTTCAGCTCGTGCTCGCCGATCAGCTGGCCGTCGGTCACCAGGCGCTTGCCGACGATGTCGATGGTGCCGGCCTCGGGTTGTTCCAGGCCGTTGCAGCAGCGCAGGAAGGTGCTCTTGCCCGAGCCGCTGGGGCCGATCACAACCACGACCTGCGACGGCTCCACATCGAAGTCGATGCCGCGCAAGACGGTATGGCCGCCGAACGATTTGCCCAGGTTCCGGATCCGGATGATTGCGGAATCGCTCATTGCACCATGCCTCCCATGCGCAGCCGTTGTTCGGCGCGCCGCAGGATCAGCCCAGCCGCGCTCGTCAGGATCAGATAAACCAGCGCGATCGCCAGATAGACTTCCAGCGACCGGTACGACACGCTGATGATCTTCTGGCCCTCGTGCATCAGGTCGGCAATGGTCAGCAGCGACACCAGTGCCGAGTTCTTGATGAGGGCGATGAACTCGTTGCCCAGCGGCGGAATCATCCGCACGATGGCCTGCGGCAGGATCACCGCGCGCATGGCCTGGCCGGAAGACATGCCGATCGAGCGGGCGGCTTCCATCTGGCCCTTGTCCACGGACTGGATGGCGCCGCGCACGATCTCCGACACATACGCGCCGGAATAGATGCCCAGCCCGATCACGCCGCACACAAAGGCGGGCAGCAGGATGTTGAACTGCGGCAGCCCGAAGAACAGCAGGAACAGCTGCACCAGCAGCGGCGTGCCGCGGATGAAGGTCACGTAGGCCGTGCAGATGCTGTAGATGACGCGGCGATTCGGGTCCAGCCGGCCGATGCCGACCAAGAGGCCCATGACGCAGCCCAGCACCAGCGCGCAGGCCGTCACCTCCACGGTGATGACGGCGCCGTGGAGGATGTCATGCCAGCCGGCAAAGACAGGAGAAAAATCCAATTCCATGATGATGATCCGCGCGGCTTACTTGGCGGCCGTGCCGAACCATTTCTGGGTCAGCTTGGCATAGGTGCCATCGGCCTTCACCTTGGCGAGTGCGGCATTGAGGGCACGGGTCAGCTCGGGCGTGTCCTTGCGCACGGCCATGCCGTATTCCTCGGTGGTCAGCGGCTGCTCCACCATGCGCAGGCCGCCGCGCGTCTTGACGTATTGCATCGCGGCCGGCTTGCCGGTCACGGCGGCATCGGCACGGCCGATCTCGACCAGGTTGAACATTTCCTGGTTCTTCTCGACTTCCACACGCTGCACTTGCGGGTACGTGTCACGCAGGAAGCTAACCGACTTGGTGCCCACCTGCACGCTGACCTTCTTGCCGTTCAGGTCGGCCGGGGCGTGGACGGTGGTGTTGCCGCTCTTGACCAGCGCTACCAGGCCGCCGGTGTAGTACGGCTCGGTGAAGTCCACCACCTTGCTGCGCTCGGGGGTGATGTAGATGCCGGACACTGCCATGTCGAAGCGGCGCGAGACCAGCCCCGGGATCAGGCCCTTGAAGTCGATGTCGGTCCATTCGACCCGCTTGCCCATTGTCTTGGCCATGGCCTCCACCAGCTCCACGTCAAAGCCGGTGCGCTTGCCGTTCTCGATAAATTCCATCGGCGGGAAGGTGGCGTCGGTGGCCACGCGCAGCACGGCATTGTCCTGCGCGTGCGCGGCGGTGCCGAGGGTCAGGGCGGTCAGGGTTGCCAGGCCGGCCATCAGGCATTTGCGACGAAGGTTCATGGAAGTCTCCTATTCTCGGGAACGAGGGATCTGCCGTCGCATGGGTGTGCCGACGGCGGCGGTAACGATTTGCTTGGTATTCAGTAAGACTGCAGCCGGGCGGAAATCCGCATCGCCGCTGCCACGGTCATGTCGATCAGCGCGGTCTCGCGCCCTTGCCGCCGCGTGGCCGGCACCATCAGCGTGATGGAGCCCAGCGCATCGGCCTTGCTGCGCCGCGAGAAGAGCGGCGCGCTCACGCCCCACACGCCCGGATCCACCTCGCCCTCACTGACGGCGTAGCCGGTCTCGCGAATGGCGGTCAGCTCGGCCAGCAGCCGTTCGGCTTCGCCTGGCTCGCACTGGGCCCGGACCAGGCGCTCGCGCGCTTCATCGCGCATGAATGCAAGCAGCGACTTGGCCGACGCACCGGCGCGCAGCGGCACGCCGCGGCCTTTCTCGAATGAGCAGCGCAGCGACTGGCGGCTCTCCACCATCTCCAGGCACACCGCGTGATCCTTGACGGCGACGACCAGGCCTACGCTTTCATCGGACTGCTGCGCCAGCAGCTGCATGTCGGGCAAGGCTTCGCGCGCCAGGTGCGAGGCCATGTCAAAGCCAAGCGCCAGTTGCAGGCTGATCGGGCCCGGCGCGTATTCGCCGTCGGACTCCAGCACAAAGCCCCAGCGCTTGAGCATCATCAGCTGCCGGTAGAGCGTGCTCTTGGGCAGGCTGGTCTTGGCAACCAGCTCGCGCACCGTGATTGGCGCGCCGTGCTGCGCCAGCGCCGCCAGCACGAACAGCACGCGATCGGCACCGCCCGCGGGCTGGCCGGGTTTGGCAGGCGTGGGTGTCGCGGGCTTCACGGCGGTGGGGTTGTCGACGGCATTCAACATAGGGCCCAAGAATAGGACCTGATTCCCAGAAATCAAAACCTAGAGTCCCGGAAAATGGGAATGAAGGACTAGGGATAACCCTTGATGACTGGCAATTTGATCGGCCAAGTGCGTGGGGCGCCGCTGCGCCGCGATCAGTAGATGCCTGGCAGCATCCGCCAGGTCCGGTCGCAGTACGACGCGTACTCGTCGCCAAACTGGTCGCGCAGCAGCGCTTCTTCCGCCCGGATGCGCGCCAGCAGCACTGGCACCATCAGCAGCGTGAGCAACACGCCCACGCCGGAGCGGAACGCCAGTACCCATCCCAGCGAACTGACCAGGAAGCCGAGGTAGCTCGGATGCCGGATCACGCTATAGATCCCGGTGGTCACCAGCGTATGACCCGGCTGGATTGCCACCAGCCCGCTGAAGCGCCGCCCCAGCACAAACACCGGCCACAGCCGCAGCACGCCGCCGCCGGCAAACAGCGCCACGCCGATCCAGCGCATGGTGTCGCCATCGAGCGTCCAGAAGCCGATGCGGTCGGTAAAGGGCGGCAGGTACGCCGCCAGCAGCCCGAGCACGCCAAAGACTGCCAACACCCAGCGGTTGCCGCGGTCCTCGCGCATGCCGCTGCTGATGTTGCCGCCGGAGAAGAGTGCAGCGACGGACAGGGCGAACAGGACCAGGGTCAGGGCCACGCGCGCCGGGTGCGCGAAAAAGGGGGCGATGCCGCCCCAACCTGCGATGGCGATGGCCAGGTAGGCGAGCGTGCCGGCGAGCGTGGCAATCGCCATGCCGGGAGTCGGGCGCATGGGGAACCTCCGTTGAGACGGTGGATGCACAAGCGAAGGGTAAGCCTCAGGCGGCCCGGGTGTCGAGGGCGGCCGGGTCGTGATTAAATCTGCGTTTTGCGCCGGCGTATGCCGGGGCGCAGTGAACCGCTTTCGTCACAACACCATGCCCCTGATCGACATCAAGAACCTCCAGCAAGCCGCCCAAGACTTCGGCAAGGCCCGCAACTGGGGCAAGTACCACAGCCCCAAGAACCTCGCGATGGCGCTGAGCGTGGAGGTGTCCGAGCTGGTCGAGATCTTCCAGTGGCAGACCGACGCGGAATCGCGCGCCATCATGTCCACTGACGAGCGCGACCATGTGGAGCAGGAACTTGCCGATATCACCATCTACCTGGCGCAACTGGTGACGGCACTGGGCGTGGACCTAGACGCGGCGATCCGCGCCAAGATGGAGATGAACGCCAGGAAGTACCCGCTGCCGGAATGAGGCGCCCGGCGATGGTGTGAGCTCACGACAATGGCCGGCTCCCCGCCAGGACGCACAACAGCAGCACTCCGTTCAAAGCGAGCAGTCCGCTCACCACAAGCACGATGGGCGGCGCATCCCGTGTCCGCTCGCGCAGGCGGGTGACCCCCGGCAGCCACTCGCCGCGCGTACGCCGGGACCAGCAGGCGACGCCCGCGCTGCACATGCCCAGCCACGCCAGCGTGCCCAGCGATGTCCAGCCGCGTGGTTGCGGCGCCAGCGTCGGACGGATGGACGCCTGCTGGGGCGTCGGGCCGGAGGCTCTCTGGATCAATACAGGGGGCGCTTGAATCCCCGGTTCGGCTAACGGCTCTGCCGATGGCGGAGCTGGAAGCTGCTCCGCCGCTGATTGAGTCGCTTGAGGTGGCGCGACCGCTGGCCGCGAGGCATCGACCGTGACTGCAGCTTGCTTGTTCCTCGACACCTCCCGCGCCCGCGCCGCCGGCGGCGTTGGTTGCGGCGCGGCAGCCTGCGGGGGTGGCTTCTTGCCTGGGTGCCGGCGCCAGCTGGCAAAGACCCTGTCCAGGCATGTCACCGACGTGCAGGCGTCCCGGCGCTCCCGCCAGGCGGCGATGTCCCTTCCATGGATCGCGCCGGCGCGTAGCAGGCGCTGCTGGTCCGCATGGATGCGCTCGTGCTCGCGCTGAAGCATCGCGTGATCGCAGATCAGGTCGGCGGCGTGCGGCACTGACTGCAGGCAGGACGTGCCGGCGGCGAGCGGATCGTTGCAGCGGGAAGGACGCAGCGTGGTCTTGCAGGCAATATCCGAAGCCTGCGCACTGGCAGCCAGCAGAAGACCGAACGCGATGCACGCGGCCAGACGGCCCGAAAGCCTTGTCATCCTGTCACCCCGTGATGGTGGGGATCGTCCGGCGCTGAAGCGGGCGCCGATGGACTTCTATTCTGGTACGGCGCTAGCAATCTACAGTTCGATATCCCACAGAACTACGCAGCGAACTTTGGGCGCGGTCTCGGATGCGTGGCCGAGGCCACAAAGCTGGAAAGCTGCGGAGATTCCTCCCGTACCTTGGATCTGACAACGGCAGCCTGCCGCTGTACCCGTTTGTCAGGTCGCGACCAGGCTCACAACCCAACCCGCCGCATAGAGCCCCAGCCCGAACACCGCATGCGTCACCAGGCTGTGCGCCCGTGCCACATTTGGCCGTGGCGTGCGGCTCGCGGCGATGCCGGCACCCATTGCCGGCTGCATCAGCAGGAACGGTGCCGCCACACTGCCGATGCCGACGATCAACGCGGGTGCCAGCGTCGGATGACGCGCCCAGTCGAGTCCCCATAGCCCCAGCAGGATGGCCGCGAACACGATGCCGGTCAGGTAATGCGCGATCCAGCCGATGCCGCGCTCGCGGTGCACCGGTGGCGATGCCGCGATGGGATGGTGGCAAAGGCGTCCTCGCGGCAGCCACGCGAGCCAGCGGCCTACCAGTCCATAGTCCAGCGCAGGAACGCCCAGCAGCCGCTTGCGCAGGATGACCCAGGCGTCCATCACCAGCGTTGCACCGGTGCCGATCACGATTGCATTGAACAGGAGCGCCATCGCTGTATCAGGCATGGGCAGTCTCCCCGGCCCTCTGTGATGAAGCCGAAGCCCTGGCGGTGATCATCCAGCAAGCAGCGGTGTAGCGCACGGTTGCGCCATGAACGTAAGTCTCGAATGCCGCACGAACGGTTTCGATGACGCTGGCGCGTGTGCTTGCATCAGCCTCGCGCAGGGCCAGGCCGACGGGACCCAGGCGGGACAGGTAGTCCACCAGCGCAGGCTCCGGCAGCGTGCAGGCGAGGTCGACCGGCTGGACATCGATCCCGGTCCAGCCGCCCTCTTCCAGGATGGCCTGCACGCGCTGGCGGTCGCCGAAGGCGAACTGTCCCGGCGCACCCGGCTGCCGCGGCGGCAGGTTGGACAGCAACGGCGCGGCCGCGCGCTCGGCGGTGGTCATGAACGGATTCTCTGCGGCGCTGCGCCAGGCGATGCAATGGAGCGTGGCATCCGGTGTTGCGGCCTGGCGCAGGTTGGCAAAGGCCCGCACCGGATCACTGAAGAACATCACGCCCAGGCGCGACACGATGCTGTCGAAGCTTGCTGGCGCGAAGGCGTAGTCCTGCGCGTCGGCGCGAATGAAGCTGGCGGTCGAGCCGTCGTGCTGCGCGCGTGCCCGTGCAGCGGCGAGCATCGGCTCGGAAATATCGATGCCGGTGCACCTGCCCTGTGTGCCGAGCTTACGCGCCAGCGCGATCGTAGTGCTGCCGGTGCCGCAGCCGACATCGAGCACATGCTGCGCCGAGGTCTTGCCGACCGCATCGACAAGCAGGCCTTCCAGCGGCCGGAACATGTCGTCGAGCACCGCCTGCTCCGCGACCCAGGCATGGCCGGACGGGCCGTTCCACAGTGCGGGCTGGTCGCCGCCGTTGCTGCTGGTCTGTTGTTGCTCACCCATGGTCATATCCCCTTGCACGCCGTCCTGGCATGGAAACTACACTGTGCCAGTTCAAGTCGACTTAAGGTCAAGCGGTGACAAGCCTGGATATTGCGGAAGTGGCCCGGCAGGCAGGCGTGCCGGCCTCGACGCTGCGGTACTACGAGGAAAAGGGGCTGATCGCCTCCATCGGCCGGCGCGGCATGCGTCGCGTTTTCGATGCCGGCGTGCTGGAGCGGCTGGCGCTGATCGCACTGGGGCGTGCCGCCGGTTTCTCGCTGGATGACATCGCGCAGATGTTCTCGCCACAGGGCCAGCCGAAAATCGACCGGCAGGTGCTGGCGGCCAAGGCGGATGAGCTGGACCGGACCATCCGCAAGCTGACTGCGATGCGCGACGGACTGCGGCATGCGTCGGTTTGCCCGGCGCCAAGCCATATGGAGTGCCCGACGTTCCAGCGGATCCTGCGGGCGGCGGCGTCGGGGGCGATTGGTGGGAGGAAGCATGCCCACGGGCTTCCAACGGACTGACGTAAGCGTTTCGAATGGCCCCTTTCTTGGGCTCTGCGGAGTCTGGCGGGGCCATTCTCCGCAGGATTTGCGGAGATTAGCTAGGATGGAGCCAGTCTCACCCCAACCTGAACTGCCCCACCGCCCCCGCCAGGCTCCCGGCCTGCGTCTGCAGCGCCGCCGCCGCAGCTGTGGATTGCTCAACCAGCGCCGCATTCTGCTGCACCATCTGGTCCAGCTGGCTCACCGCCATATTCACCTCTTGAATACCGCGGGTCTGTTCCATCGCTGCGTGAGTGATCTCGGAAATAATGCCGGTCACCCTGGAGACGTTGCTGACGATCTCGCTCATGGTGTCGCCGGCGCGGCGGACCTGGCCGGAGCCGGAGCTGACACTGCCCACGGTGGATTCGATCAGGGTCTTGATCTCCGTGGCGGCCTGGGCGCTGCGCTGGGCCAGGGCGCGCACTTCGAGCTGGCAGACTGGCTGACGGTGATGGCCACGCACAGGGCCACGATCCGCGCACGGATGGTAGTGAACATCAGGGGAGATCCGTATACGGAGCGGGTGCGCCCGACTTGAGGCAGGCAGGCGAAAGCCGGTCGAATGTGATCAGGTTGACGACACAACGCGCCAATTGGTGCGCGATAGTGCCCTCGGGCGGCTCGGGAATGCGCACTGGTGGATCTGAAATTCGTAACGTGAATGCACGCAGGAGTGGGTTTCGGCGTGATCAGACGCCTCATCCGATGCGTTGCAATACAAGCGGCGTTGCAACGCAGCGGTGATTGCCGATGCGGGCGCTCATGAGCGTGATGGCAGCCGCAGCAGAACGCTTGCCGCAGCGCATCCGACAGTGGCTCCGGCGAGAATACATCTGTCATCAAGCCTTGCTGATCTGTCATGCAGACAAGCTAACGACTTTTTCACAACGTATTACAAAGACTTACAGCCGTTATGCGATTAGCAACATATCCTCCGATCAACTCACAAATAAACCAAACGGAGAGCCTACTGTGTCAGTCCTTTCGTTGACTTCCGCGCCGCTGCGCGTGCTTGCCCTGAGCGGTGCCCTGGCGCTGGCCGCCTGCGGCGGTGGTGGTGGTGGCGGCGATGATGGTGGCGGGCAGGGCACCCTCAAGGTCTCGATGACCGATGCGCCGGCCTGTGGCTTCAACAATGTCTTCGTGACCGTCAACAAGGTGCGCGTGCACAGCAGCGCCAGCGCCGAGGCGAGCGCCGGGGGCTGGGTCGATATCGACGTCGTGCCCGCGCGCAAGATCGACCTGCTGTCGCTGACCAACGGCGTGCTGACGGTACTGGGCCAGACCGCGCTGCCTGCCGGCAACTACCAGCAGGTGCGCCTGGTGCTCGATGCCAACCGTGGCGGCGGCGCCGGTGCGCTGGCCAACTCGGTGGTGCCCGTCGGCGGCACTGAGCAGGCGCTGGACACGCCCAGCGCGGTGCAGTCGGGCATCAAGATCAACCGGCCGTTCACCGTGGCAAAGGGTACGCTGACCGACCTGGTGCTGGACTTTGACGCGTGCAAGTCGGTGGTCACGCGCGGCAATGGCACCTTTGGCCTGAAGCCGGTGGTGACGGCGATCCCGACGATCGTCAGCGGTGAAGTGAACGGCGTGGTCAGCGGGGCACCGGGTGCGCGCGTGTATGCCGAGCGCAACGGCGTGGTGGTGAAGGCGACGGTGGCGGACGCCAACGGCAACTTCAAGCTGTCGCCGATCGAGCAGAGCAGCACGGCCGGCCCGGTTGACGTGGTGGTGGTGCCGGGTTCTGCCAATGGCAAGGCGGCGGGCATTGTGCGCGGCGTGCCGGTGGTGGTGGGCACGCCCACGGCGATCTCGACCGCGGCGGCGCCGATGTCGCTGCCGGCGTCGACCTATCGCCGGGCTTCGGGTACGGTCACGCCGGCTTCGGCGGAAGCGACCCTGCGCGCGCTGCAACTGGTCAGTGGCGGCAATTTCGAGATTGCGGCGACGGCTGCCGCCAGCGATACCGGCGCCTACAGCATGTTTGCAACCGAACCGGCACTGCCGGTGGCCGCGCCGGTGATCGGCACCTACCAGGCCGCGCTGCCGATTCCGCTGCAGGCGGACGGCGCCGCCGCGGGCAAGTACAGCGTGCAGGCCACCAGCGCCACGGGTACGGTGCAGACCAAGCCGACGGACGTGAACGTCGCCGACGCCGTGGTGAATTTCTCGTTCTGATTCCGGGGGACCGGGAACGAAGCCGGAAGAGGGCCTGGCCCTCTTCCGGCTTTTTTTGTTGGCCAGGGGCCCGGTTGCGCCGCCACCGTCTGGCGCAGTTTCCCGCTAGACTGCCAGTCTCGCGTTTCGGGAGATCGCGCCATGGCAGCACGCACCGCGGCGAAGGCCGCATCCAAGCCTGCAGCAACGTCTGAGGCCACATCCAGGGCCAGGTCACGCAAGGCCGCCACGTCCGCCGAGCCGGTGCGGGTTGGCATCGGTGGCTGGAATTTCGCCCCGTGGCGTGACAACTTCTATCCCGCCGGCTTGGCACAGGCACGTGAGCTGGCCTATGCCAGCCGCCACCTCAGCGCGATTGAAATCAACAGCACCTACCACGGCACGCAGAAGCGCACCTCGTTCGCCAAATGGCGCGACGAGACGCCGGATGATTTCGTGTTCGCGGTGAAGGCCTCGCGGTTTGCCACCAACCGGCGCGTGCTGGCCGAGTCCGGTGAATCGATCGAACGCTTTATCGACAGCGGCATTGCCGAGCTTGGCCGCAAGCTGGGTCCGGTGGTGTGGCAGTTCGCGCCGACCAAGCAGTTCGATGCGGAAGACTTCGAGGCCTTCCTGCAGCTGCTGCCGGACTCGGTGGAAGGCGTGAAGCTGCGCCACGTGCTGGAGGTGCGGCACGACAGCTTCCAGGCGCCGGACTACCTCAAGCTCGCGCGCAAATACAAGGCCGCCACGGTCTTTACCGATTCGCCCAAGTTTCCGTCGATGGCGGATCTCACTGCAGACTTTGTCTATGCTCGGCTGATGGCCAGCAGCGAGAAGCTGAAGGCCGGCTACGCGCCCAGGGACCTGGATGCGTGGGCCGAACGGGTGTGCACGTGGGCGCAGGGCCACCAGCCAGCCGACCTGCCGACGGTGGAAGACCGCAAGCCCGCCGCGCGCAAGCGCGAAGTCTTCGTCTTCTTTATCAACGGCGCCAAGGAACGCGCACCGGCCGCGGCGCAGGCGCTGCTGGAGCGGCTGGACTGGACGCCGCCGGCCGATGACTGACGGATCGACATCCCTGGATCGCTATAATCGCGCATGAACTCGACCCCCGCCCAGCCGCAAGCCGGCACCGCTTTTTCCACCCTGCCGCTGTCGCCCACCATGCTCGCCACGCTGGCGCAGCTTGGCTATGACGAAATGACGCCGATCCAGGCGGCCAGCCTGCCAATCACATTGGCGGGCCAGGACCTGGTGGCGCAGGCGAAGACCGGCAGCGGCAAGACCGCCGCCTTCGGGCTGGCGCTGCTGCACCGGCTCGATCCGCGCCGCTTCGACGTGCAGGCGATGGTGCTTTGCCCCACGCGCGAACTGGCCGACCAGGTCACGCAGGAAATCCGCCGCCTGGCGCGCGCCGAAGAGAACATCAAGGTGCTGACGCTGTGCGGCGGCTCGCCGATGCGGCCGCAGGTCGACAGCCTGATTCATGGCGCACATATCGTGGTGGGCACGCCCGGACGCATCCTGGATCACATCGACCGCGGCAGCCTGGACCTGTCCGGCATCAACACGCTGGTGCTGGACGAGGCCGACCGCATGCTCGACATGGGCTTCTTCGACGACATCGCCTATGTGGCCAGCCGTTGCCCGAAGGACCGACAGACGCTGCTGTTCTCTGCCACGTATCCGCCCGGCATCGACAAGCTCAGCCACCGCTTCCTGCGCAACCCGCAGTCGGTCAAGCTGGAGGCTACGCATGACAACAGCACCATCCGCCAGCGCTTCTATGAAGTCGAGGAAGGCGAGCGCCTGAACGCAGTGGGGCGCCTGCTGGACCACTTCCGGCCGGTCAGCACGCTGGCGTTCTGCAATACCAAGGCGCGCTGCCGCGAGCTGGTGGAACTGCTGCGCGCGCAGGGCTACCAGGCGCTGGCGCTGCACGGCGAGCTGGAGCAGCGCGAGCGCGACCAGGTGCTGGTGCAGTTTGCCAACCGCAGCTGCTCGGTGCTGGTGGCCACCGACGTGGCCGCGCGCGGGCTGGATATCGCGCAGCTCGAGGCGGTGATCAATGTCGAGATCACGCCCGATCCTGAAGTCCACGTGCACCGCATCGGCCGCACTGGCCGCGCCGACCAGGAAGGCTGGGCCTTCAGCCTGGTCAGCATGGACGAGATGGGCCGCGTGGGCAACCTGGAGCAGCACCACGGCGGCGAATTCGAATGGCACCCGCTGGCCGACCTGAGGCCCGCCAGCAACGAACGCCTGCTGCCGCCGATGGTGACCTTGCAGATGCTGGGCGGCCGCAAGGAGAAGATCCGCCCCGGCGATATCCTGGGCGCGCTGACCGGCGATGCCGGCTTCACCAAGGAGCAGATCGGCAAGATCAATGTGCTGGAGATGTCGACCTATATCGCGGTGGAGCGCAGCATCGGGCGCGAGGCGGTGAAGCGGCTCAATGCCGGCAAGGTCAAGGGCAAGAAGGTGAAGGTGCGGATGCTGACGGAGTGAAAGACGGGCCCCATGCGGGGCCCGTTCTGCTTTTACCCCACGACCACCACATACCCCTCCTGCGGCGCCCCGCTCCCCGCCGCCAGCCGCGCGATCCGTGCCTGCGCGGCTTCGAACCCCCGTTCCTCCACCAGCGCCAGCCAGCGATTGGCCGGATCGCGCGCCTGGTCGATAAAGCGGCGCTGTGCCGCGTTAAAGCGCCGGTTAACTTCCTGCGGTCCCCAATCGGCATTGCGCTTGCGGATCTGCACCGGCGCGAAATAGAACTCGGGCCTGGGCCCGGGCAGGTGCAGGTCGCGCAGGAAGCCGGTGTTCTGCGCCGAGCCCGCAAAGCAGTCGTACACCAGGCTGTCACCGAAATGCGCATGCACGCGCGCGCGCAGCGATTCATCGCCGGAGAAGTCGACATAGAGCGTGGGCTCGTCCACCGGCACCGATGCCAGTTCGTCATAGGTGACGGTGCTGTCGTAGCAGCCCAGATCTTCGACAAAGGCGCGGTTGCGGGCGGAGGTCAGCCCGGTCAGCGTGATGCCGTCGAAGTCGCGCAGGCAGAAGGCGGTGCCGTACGCGGTCTTGCTCGACGCGCTCGACACCACCAGCCGTTGCGCACCGAAGAAATGATTGTCCTGCAGGAAGTCGGCCAGCATGAACGAAGTGATGAACAGCGGCCGGTACAGCATCTGGTAGTGCTCCAGTTCCGGCGCATAAGCGGCGTCGTTCTGCACGCGGGTGTACTGGTTGTAGGCCGAGGTCAGCTTTGCGCGGTGCTCGGCGGCATCGTAGAAGCCGCGTGCGGTCACGCGCTCGGGTTGCATGCGGATATGGCTGGCGATGGGGAAATAACCGTAGAAGCGCTCGCCGGCCGCGATGCCGTCAACGCCGGACGCCACCACATCGGCAAAGCCCCACACCGGCATATGGCCCCACTGTGGCTGGCCGGTGGGAAAGAAATCCCAGTACTGCATGGCTTCGCCGAAGGCGGCGTAGGTGATGTTGTTGGTGGTCAGGGCAAAGCGGTCCAGGCGCAGCAGCACTTCGCCGGGCGCGGCGCTGGCGGGTTCTTGCGCGGCTTCCAGCCGGCTTTCGTTTAGGGCATCCTTGCGGCTGAACAGCCGCGTGATGGCAAGGGTCGGTTCAGTTGCTGCCATGTCTTCTCCTGGTTCGCGGCCCGTCCGTCCGGCGTGCAATGTTCGCCATGACTTCCGTGAGGCCGATGCCAAGAATCTATCGCCGCGCCAACGCCGCTGGGTTCGGAAACGAAGCGCCCGCCGCCGGCGACCTGAAACGGCCCGCCACGCCGCGCAGCAAGCCGCTCAAGCGCCCTTCGCAGCAGCGCGCGCACTTCACCGTCAACGCCATCTACGACGCCTTTGTTCGGATCTGGCGCCGCGATGGCTGGGACGGCGTGACCACGCGCGCGGTGGCGCTTGAGGCCGGGTTCTCGGTCGGCGCGCTGTATGAGTACTTTCCCAGCAAGGAAGCGCTGGCGTCGGGCTATGTGCGCCACATGGTCGAGACCATGCTGGCGCGCATCGACACCGAGGTCACGCAGCGGAAGAATGCCGACTGGCGCACGCGCGTGCGGCGGCTGGTGGCCATCGCCTGCGGTGCGGACGACGAGGCCACGGGCATCGTCTTCGATGCCGATATCATCGGCCTGGAGCCGCGCATCGCCGAGCCCAAGCACCACCGGCGCGTGTTCGAAGAGTTCTGCGAGGCCTGGCGCCGGGCGCTGTGCGCTTGTCCCGACTTGCCTACGGCCCCGGATGCCGCGAAGGTGCAGGCACTGGTGCTGGCGGTCTGGGGGGCGCGCCGCTATCGGCTGCTGCTGCAGGGCGCGGCGCTGCAGCCGGCGCAATGGGTGGCCGAAATGCAGGCGCTGTGCCTGGCGGCACTGGACGAAAAAGCGACCGATGCGCAACCCTGAGCCCGCGGCTGCCATGCGGGCGTCACAACCTTGCTTACAAAGATTCGCGTAAGTCACCCTGTAACGGCGGGCGTTACTTTGCTACTCTGATTGCATTGGCACCTAAGCAGGCACCGCCAGCCGCATTGCATTGTCGACGGAAAAGGAGTTGGTGATGAAAACCGCACGCCAGGTTCTGGAGTCCAAGCCGAGTCAGGCCATTTACAGCGTCCCGCCCACGGCGACCGTCTATGCCGCGCTGCAGCTGATGGCGGAGAAAGGCATCGGCGCGCTGCTGGTGATCGAGCATGGCGCGATCCAGGGGATCGTGAGCGAGCGCGACTACGCGCGCAAGGTGATCCTGATGCAGCGCACCTCGCGCGAGACGCTGGTGCGCGACATCATGACCAACGCGGTGATCTACGTCGGCGCCAGCCAGACCACCGACGAATGCATGGCATTGATGACCCGGCACCGGCTGCGCCACCTGCCGGTGATGGAGGGCGAGGAGCTGATCGGCATGCTGTCGATCGGCGACCTGGTGAAGGACATCATCTCCGAGCAGCAGTTCATCATCGAGCAGCTGGAGCATTACATCACTGGCGGCGGGCGTTAGGCCTGTCGTGTTCGGGGGCCAGGTCGCACGGGATGCGCCCGCCCCGTCCACTAGCCCAGCGTGCCGAACTTCACCCCGTGCGCCGCCAGGTAGCGCCGGTACGCACCTGCCAGCTTGTCCGCCGGCTGCGGCACCTCGACGCCGGTGCGCAACGGCAGGCGGCGCGGCTGCTGCGATTCCACGATCTGCTTGTCCTGCAGGAAGATGGTGTCCTGGAATTCGCGCAGGCTGGCGTCGTCATCCTCCGTCACCAGTGACATCACGAACCACACGCGGCTCGATTCCTCGTCCCGCGGGCCGATAAACAGCGCGATGGCGCCGCGATGGTTGTCGCCAAGGTCGGGCACCTTGGTCAGGATCGCGGCATAGGGCGCGACCACGCGGTATTCATACTCGACCATGGCTCCGCCGGCGGCGCTGGCGTGCGCGCGCGGCTGCCAGGCGCGGCAGCCGATGGTGCGCAGCGCGTCGGGCTTGCGCGCATCGCCGATGGCTTCCACTTCATAGGGCGGCACTTCGGTGTGCGCCGGGTCGCCCAGGTAGCCGTCGTGGACATAGCCGAAGTGCGCCATGTCGAGGAAGTTCTCCACCAGCCGTGGTGCCGAGGTGGCAACGTCGTAGGGGCCGCAGACCACGTGGCGGCATTCGGCGTCGTCGTACTCGGGGAAGGGCGGCAGTTCGGGCACGGCCTCGGTGCCGTCGCCGCCAAGACGCACCCATAACAGCCCGTAGCCCTCGCGCACCGCGTGCGTGGTGGCGCAGGCGCGCGGGGCGGGCACCAGTTCCGGGTGGGCGGGATAGCGCGTGCAGCGCCCGCCGGATGCAAAGCGCCAGCCGTGATAGCCGCAATGCAGCAGGCCGTCGCGCACGGCGCCCAGCGTGAAAGCCGCGCCGCGGTGCGGGCAGCGGTCGTCCCAGGCGTGCCAGCCGTCGGCGTTGCGCCACAGCACCAGCGCGCGGCCAAAGAGCCGGGCTGGGAAGGGGCCGTCACCGCGAGCCTGTTCGATCGCCAGCACGGGGTGCCACTGGCCCAGTTCGGGCCCGGCCGCATCGGGGGCCTGACCTGTTGCTTGTCGTGGGGTCTCGGTCATGACGAAATCTTACCTTCGATAGCGGTGATGTGATCTTGCATCGACTGTGGTGCCCTGATCGTGTCGCTAAAGTGATGTTTCAGTCGCCTTGCGTCGCAAGCGCGATATTTGCTGGCCGCATATAATTATGCGTTCGCTGAATTAGGCCTCCGCGATGGCGTCACGCCCCTCTCACGCGGTTCCTGGCCGATATTCCCTGCATTTGACGTTGCTTTCACCGCACACCGCTGCGGTCTCGTGCCTGCCCATGTCTTCCCCCTCTTCTGCCGCATCCGCCCGGGACACCACGCCGGCCCTGCCCGCCCACGACCATCGCGCCGTGATGCGGGTGATCGGCGGCATCGTGCTGTGCATCCTGCTGGCCGCGCTCGACCAGACCGTGGTGATCCCGGCGGTGCCGGCGATCGCCAATGACCTGAACGGCTTCAGCCACCTGTCGTGGATCGTGACGGCGTACCTGATCGTGTCGACGGTGACCACGCCGCTGTATGGCAAGCTGTCGGACAGTTTTGGCCGGCGGCGCCTGCTGATGGTGGCGATCATGCTGTTTATCGGCGCCTCGGTGGCATGCGCGCTGGCGCAGACGCTGGGCCAGCTGATCATGTTCCGCGCGCTGCAGGGCGTGGGCGGCGGCGGGCTGATGTCGCTGGCGCAGGCGGCCATTGCCGATGTGGTGGCGCCGCGCCAGCGCGGGCGCTACCAGGGCTACCTAGCCACGGTGTGGGCGGTGGCGTCGATCGCCGGGCCGCTGGTGGGCGGCTGGGTCTCTGACCATATGTCGTGGCGCTGGCTGTTCTGGGTCAACGTGCCGCTGGGCCTGCTGGCGATGTTGATGTGCTACCGCGGGCTGGCCATGCTGCCGCCGCGTGGCGGGCGTGCGCGCGTGGACTGGGCCGGGGGCGCTGCTGCTGGCGGTGGCCATCGTCGCCTTCCTGCTGGCGATGAGCTGGGGCGGCGACGTCTACGACTGGCTCTCGCCAGAGCTGGGCGCCCTGCTCCTGGCCGCCGTGGCCGCCGTGGTCCTGCTGACCTGGCAGGAGCGCCGCGCCGCGGACCCGATGCTGCCGCCGCGCCTGTTTGCCAACCGTGCCTATGTGATGGGCGTGGCCGCCTCGGCGCTGGCCGCGCTCGATATCTTCCTGTGCATCTTTGCCCTGCCCCTGCACTTCCAGCTGGTGCGTGGCGCCGATGCATCGACCTCCGGCCTGCTGGTGATGCCGTTCCTGCTGGCCACCGTGGCGGGCAACTTTATCGTCGCGTGGTTGGCGCCCCGCGTGGGCCGCATGCGCGGCATCCTGACGGGCGGCTATATCGCTGCCGCGCTGGGGCTGATCGTGCTGGCGCTGGTGACCCCCGCGATGCCGTTGGCCGTGGTGCTGGCGGCGATGACGCTGGCCGGCGTGGGCCTGGGCATGACCATGGTGTCGACGCTGATCAGTGTGCAGAACGTGCTCGAGCGCCGCGATACCGGCGCCGGCACCGGCGCGCTGCTGGTGCTGCGCTCCCTAGGCAGTGCGATCGGTGGGGCGCTGGCTGGTACGTTGCTGACGCTGGAATTCCGCCATGCGCTGGCGGCATCGGGGGTCACGCAGGCGCTGGACCTGGGCGCGCTGCGCCACGGCAGCGAGGCCTTTGCGCAACTGTCGCCGTCCGTGCGCGCGGTGCTGGCGGGCGGCGTGGAGTCGGGCTTCCACCTGATCTTTGCCGCGGGCGCGGCGGCGGCGGTGCTGGCACTGCTGATCGTGCGCCGCATGCCGGACCTGGAGCTGCGCGGCAGCGTCACCGAACACGCCGCCACGCTGGCGATGGATTGAGCCGGCCTGCCGGAAAGCCGCTACCGGCGTAGACTATGGCGTACCCGATACAGCGAGCCGCCTTCCGGAGCCCCATCGCCATGACTCGTCGTTTCCCCTCGTCCGCCACACTCCGACAACTGCGCCCGGCCGCCCTCGCCGGCGCGCTGGCGCTGGCCGCAGCCGGCGCCGCGCTATTGCCGCACCCTGCCCGCGCCGCCGACAAGCCGGCCGCCGCGCCTGCACCGCAGGCAACAGGCGCCTGCCCGGCGTCGCTCAACTTCAAGTTCCCGCGCCTGCAGGATGAAGCCCCGCAAAACCTCTGCCAGTACGCGGGCAAGGTCGTGCTGGTGGTCAACACCGCCAGCTACTGCGGCTTCACGCCCCAGTACGAAGGGCTGGAGGCGCTCTACAGCAAGTACCGTGACCGCGGCCTGGTCGTGCTGGGCTTCCCGTCGAACGATTTCTCGCAGGAGCCCGGCTCGGAGAAGCAGATCGCGGACTTCTGCTACAACACCTACGGCGTCAAGTTCCCGATGCTGGGCAAGTCGCACGTGCGCGGCAGCGAGGCCAACCCGATGTACGCGCTGCTGGCGAAGGAAACCGGCACCGCGCCCAAGTGGAACTTCTACAAATACCTGATCGGCCGCAACGGCCAGGTGGTGGGCAGCTACAACAGCAAGACCACGCCTGACGACAAGAAGTTCGTCGCCAAGATCGAAGAACTGCTGGCCAGCCCGCGCTGACGCGCGCGACGCCCGGCCGGGGTGTACACGCCTGACGACAGTCCGGCCGCTGGGGGGCGCGTGTTCCCTCCCCCATTGATTTGCATCAAGTTTGCAATGGGATTCGCTGAGTAACGTCGCCGCTTGCGACGAGCGGAGCGAGGCAATGGGAATCACGTTGTACGACGCGGACGGGCACACCTGCCTGATGTTCACCGACCTGGTCGAGGAAGCGCATGGCGAAGCGGTGCAGACCAACCAGTTCCTGGTCGTCGACCACGGGCATGGCGCGCTGATCGATCCCGGCGGGCAGATGACCTACAGCGAGCTGTATCTCACCATCAGCCGCTACTTTCCGCCCAAGCAACTCGACTACGTGCTGGCTTCGCATGCCGATCCGGACATCGTCGCATCGGTCGGACGCTGGCTGACGGGCTCTGACTGCCGCATCTTGATTTCCAGCGTGTGGGCGCGCTTCCTTCCGCATTTCTGCCAGGCCGGTAAGACGGCCGGGCGCATCGTGACGATTCCCGATGCGGGCATGCATATCCCGCTCGGGCACAGCTCCCTGGTCGCGGTGCCAGCGCACTTCCTGCATTCCGAAGGCAATTTCCAGTTCTACGATCCGATCAGCAAGATCCTGTTCTCGGGCGATCTCGGCGCGGCCATGACAGGCGCCAAAGCGGCCGGCACCACGGTGACGGATTTCGATGCGCATACTCGCCTGATGCTGCCGTTCCACCAGCGCTACATGAGCGGCAGCCGCGCGTGCCGGCTGTGGGCAGCCATGGCGCGGTCGATGGATATCGAATGGATCGTGCCGCAGCACGGGCCGTCGTTTCGCGGCAAGCACATGGTGGCGCGCTTTATTGACTGGATCGACGCGCTGGCGTGCGGGCTGGACCTGCTGACGCAGGACCACTATCGCGTGCCCGCACCCGCCATGCGCTGATCAGTCGCGCACGAGCCCTTCGGCGCGCATGGCTTCCTGCACCGCCGGCCGCGCGGCGATGCGCGACAGGTAGTCCTGTAGCGTGGGGTATGCCGTCAGCGGCATCATCAGCATGCGGGCCCAGCCGAGGATGGTGAAGCAGTAGGCGTCGGCCACGGTAAAGGTGTCGCCGGTCAGGTACTGGCGGCCCTGCAGGTGCTTGTCGAGCTCAGCAAAGCGCAGTTGCAGCTTGGCCTTGCAGGCCTCTACCGTACTCTGCGCGGTTTCCTTGTGCCACAGCCACG
Organism: Cupriavidus necator N-1; assembly: GCF_000219215.1. NCBI lineage: Bacteria > Pseudomonadati > Pseudomonadota > Betaproteobacteria > Burkholderiales > Burkholderiaceae > Cupriavidus > Cupriavidus necator. The sequence goes on from NC_015726.1 coordinate 66,075, forward strand.
GGCTGAAGACCTTGTGCAGTTCCGTTGAGACCAGCGTGATCCAGCCGGTGGCTTCCAGCCGCTCGCGCGTGCCGGCGGCGGGCAGCAGCGCGCGTTCGGGCACCAGGTCGGCGATGTATTGCAGCAGCGATGCCGCCTCGGTATGGCGCGAGCCGTCGTCGAGCTGCAGCAGCGGCACGTAGCCGCGCGGGTTGATGGTGTAGTAGTCGTCGGTGCCGTTTTCAGGCACGGCCAGCTTGTGGTGGAGCAGGTCGACTTTGGCCAGCGTGACCGGCAGGCCGGCTTCGCGCAGGGCGATATGGACGGCCATCGAGCAGACGCCCGGAGTGTAGTAGAGCTTCATTGCGATCCTGTAGTGGTTGCCTGGCCGCCACGCCATGCGGCGGCCGTGCAGGCAGTCTAGGATCGCCCCCCTTATGCAGCAATGCGCGTCCTTGCGGACGCGCATTGCAGATTTGCACAGGGCTCAGTTTGCGCTCAGTTTGCGCTCGAATGCGCTCAGTCGAGCAGCTTTGCCAGCGCCGGCGGCAGGCCGGCATTGGGCTTGCGCGGCGGCCGCGCGAAGCTGCCCTGCGTGGCGCTGCCGGCGCGCAGGGCCACCAGCGATTCGCAATGCCGCACCGCGCTCGACACGCCATCCACCACCGGCACCGGGATGCGCCCTTGCAGCGAGCGTGCCAGTCCCGCCAGCGGCGCGCCGGCGACGATGATCACGTCGGCGCCGTCCTGCTCGATGGCTTGCAGGGCCAGTTGTTCCAGCCGCGCGGCATGGTCTTCCTGTACGCTGCCGATATCGCGCAGGGGCTCCTGCAGCGAACGCACGCTGGCCAGCCGCGACGACAGGCCGTTGGCCGCTACGCATTCGCGGTACCACGCCTGGATGCGGTGCGAGATCGCGATGATGGAGAAGCGCTGCCCCAGCAGGCAGGCGCTGGCCAGCGCGGCTTCGGTCATGCCGACGACAGGGACGTCGAACAGCTCTTTCAGGCCGGCCAGGCCGGGGTCGCCGAACGCGGCGACCACCAGGCCGTCGAACTGGCCGGCGTGTTCCGCGGCGGCGCAGGCGGTGGCATAGCCGCCGACCAGCGCCTCGAAGCGGGTTTCGATATAGGCCACGCCGAAGGCCGCGGTGGCCATCTGCAGCGTGGTGGTGGCGGCGGCGGTGCGCCGCGCTTCCGCCTCGATCAGCGCCGTGACGGATTCGCTGATATTGGGATTGACGATCAGGAGTTTCATGGTCGGAGTAGGTTGGCTGCAGGCTTGGCGATCAGCCCAGCATCGGCGCGCCCGCCGGCAGGAACTGCCCGCGGCCGGCCTGGGGTTCCTGGTACTGGCCATCGCGCACCAGCATCTCGCCGCGCGAGAAGCAATGCACCGGCCAGCCGGTCACTTCGATACCTTCGTACGGCGTGTAGTCCACCGCGTGGTGCAGCGCGCTGTTGCGGATCTGCACGCGCTTGTTCGGGTCCCACAGCACGATGTCCGCATCCGCGCCGATGGCGATGGTGCCCTTGCGCGGATACAGGCCATACAGCCGTGCCGGCCGCCACGAGGTCAGCTCGACAAACTGGTGCAGCGACAGCTTGCCGCGCGCCACGCCGTCGAACAGCAGCGGCAGGCGCGTCTCGATGCCCGGCACGCCGTTGGGGATATGCTCGAACGAAGGCCGTTCGCCGCCCGGCTGCTTGCCTTGCGGGTCGTCATAGCGGAACGGTGCATGGTCTGACGAGAACACGCTGAACACGCCATTGGTCAGCGCGCGCCAGACCGCGGCCTGGTTCTCCGGGTCGCGCGGCGGCGGGCTGCACACGCACTTGGCGCCTTCGTAGCCGTCGTCGCCGGGCAGGGCCATGTCGTCTGCGGTCAGGTACAGGTACTGCGGGCAGGTCTCGGCCAGGATCTGCAGCCCCCTGCCCTGTGCCCAGCGGATCTGCTCGATCGCTTCCTTGCCCGAGACATGCACGATCAGGATCGGCACGTCGACCAGTTCGGCAAAGGTGATGGCGCGGTGCGTGGCCTCGCGCTCCACCGCGGCGGGCCGTGCCAGGCCGTGGAAGCGCGGTGCGATGCGCCCTTCCCCGACCAGCTTGTCGGTCAGCCACGAGATGCAGTCGGCGTTCTCGGCATGCACCATCACCAGCGCGCCGTTCTGTTTGGCGACGTCCAGCACCGACAGCATTTCGCGGTCGGACAGCTTCAGGTCGTCATAGGTCATGTAGACCTTGAACGAGCTGTAGCCCTTGCGGATCAGCGTCGGCAGTTCATCGGCCAGCACCGCCGGCGTGGGGTCGGCCACGATCAGGTGGAAGGCGTAGTCGATCACCGCGCGGCCTTCGGCGCGGCGATGGTAGTCCGCCACGGCAGCCTTGAGCGATGCACCCTTTTCCTGCGCGGCAAACGGGATCACGGTGGTGGTGCCGCCGCACACCGCGGCACGCGTGCCGGTGAAGAAGTCGTCGGCCATGCGCAGGCCGTCGGGCATGGGCTGGTCGAGGTGGCAATGGCCATCGACGCCGCCGGGCAGCGCCAGCAGGCCATCGGCATCGATCTCGCGCGCGGCTTGTGGCAGTGCGTGGCCGAGCGCGACGATCTGCCCGTTGCGCACGCCGATATCGCAGCGGAAGCGGTCAGAGGCAGTGACCACGTCCGCGCGCCGGATCACCAGGTCGAGGCTGTCGTGAGCGGACATCGGCTTACTCCACTTCGCGGAACAGGCGGCCCCAGCCGCGCAGCTCGCGCGTGTCCACTCCGCACAGGCGCAGCGACTTCCACACCACGGTGGAGATGGTGTCGTACAGCGGAATGCCGGTTTCGGCTTCAAGTTCTTCGGCCAGGTGCGCGGCGCGCAGGTTGGTGCAGAAGGTGGTGATGGCCTGCGGCTGGTGCTGGGCCAGGCCGCGCACCATCTCGCGGATGGTGTCTTCCTCGACCTCGGCGAAGCTGTAGTTCACATGCAGGTCCAGGTGGCTCTCGGCCACGCAGTTGAAGCCGCTGCGCTCGTAGTTGGCGATGATGCGCTGCTGCACATCGTCCAGGTACGGCGTGGCCAGGCCGAAGTTGCGCGCGCCGGTCTTTTCCAGGATCTCGTTGAGCGCCAGCACCGAGGTGGTGGCCGGGATGCCGGTGGCTTCGGTGATCTGCTTGCACAGCGCTTCATCCTTGTCGAAGCCGAGCCAGCCGGAAGACGTGCCGTTCCAGGCGATGACATCGACGCGCGCATCGGCCAGCAGGCTGGCGGCGGCCAGGATCTTGTCCAGGTTGAACTGGCCCAGGGCCTGGTCGCGCAGCGAGATCTCGGTCACGGTGAAGCGCGAGAAATGCGCGCTGACGTTGGGCAGGCCGCTGACCATGGCGCTGGTGATCGGTTCGAGCGCCGTGTTGGAAGACGGGGTCAGCATGCCGAGGCGGATTTGCTTGGTCATTTCAGTCATTCTCAGGAGTGAGCGGGCGCCGTCCGCCTGGATATGCCGGGGGCGGCGCCGCTTCGGTTGTTTATTGTTCGGGTTTGTCGTTGAAGGCGAGGGCGGTGCCGGGTACGCCCTGGCTGCTGCGCGCCAGTTCCAGTTCCTTGCGCAGTGCAGCCTGGCGCGCGGCGTCGGGCTTGACCGACTTGCCGGCCTGCAGCGCGGGCAGCACGTAGTCATTGACCATGCGCCGGTACAGGTCGAGGTACGCCGCATCGCGCAGGCCGCCTTGCGTGGACATGATGCTGTTCATCACGATCACCGCGTTCTGCTTCGGCAGCACCGTGATGAACTGGCCCTTGTAGCCCATCGCGCTGAATTCGCGCTCACTCTGCACGATGTTGTTGACCCAGCAGTAGAAGCCATAGTCCTTCGCCGGACCCGCAGGCGTGGTCATGCGTGCGACCCACGAGGCCGGCACGATCTGCTGCCCGTTCCAGCGACCTTCGTTCAGCATCAGCATGCCGAGCTTGGCCATGTCGATGGAGCGCAGCCGCAGGCCCCAGCCGCCCGATACCGCGCCCTTGCCGTCGGCGCCGTCCCAGCGGTAGTGGCTCATGCCGAGCGGGCCGAACAGGCGCGCCTTGGCGTACTGGTCTTCGGGCTGCCCGGCGGCCTGCGTGACGGTGGCGCCGACCAGCACGGGATTGACGTCGATATAGTCGAACTCGGCGCCGGCCTTGGTGCGCACCGCGGCGGTCGCCGCCACGCGCAGGCGGTCCGGCACGCCGTAGTAGAGCGTGTCGGTGCCTTCCACCAGCTTGTACGACAGGCCGCTGGACATCGACATCAGGTGGCGCAGCTGGATCGCCTGCTTGTCTGCCAGTGCCGGGGCGAGGTCGGGGCGCGCTGCCGCCAGGCGCTGCGCGGGTGTGTCTTCGGCGCTCAGCTTGCCGTCGCCGACCAGCGTGCCGACCAGCAGGGCGCTGATGAACTTGGTGACGGAATACAGCTCGTGGTTGTAGTCGCGCGACAGGCCGTCGCCATAGCGCTCGAACACCAGCTTGCCGTCCTTGATGACGAGCAGGCTGCGTACGTCGAGCTTGTCGCGGCGGATCCATTCGGACAGTGCGACGAGTTTTGCCGAATCGACGCCGACGGCTTCGGGTTGTGCGGTCGGCAGTCCATCACCGGCAGGTGCCGATGGCGCTGCCGGCGCGGCGTGCGCCTGCGCTGCGCCCAGCACGAGCAGGGCGGCTGCCAGCATACGTGGGAAGCGGTTCATGACATGTCTCCTCCACCGCTGCGCCGGTAGCGGCCGGCGCAGCGTGTGTGGTTTGCCTTGCATGAGGCAATGTTTGAGTGTGGGTCCTTGGGTACCGCAGCGGATCAGACCGGGATCTTGGTCTCGTAGTCGATCGCGGTGGAAGCGAACAACAGACCCACGCCGGCTGCCGCGAAGAACATCAGCGCCAGGAAGTAGGAGCCCGTGGCCTGCACGATCAGGCCAACGATGATCGGCACGCTGATGCCGGCGATATTGCCGCCCAGGTTCATCAGGCCGCCCAGGAAGCCAATCTTGTTGCGGGTGGCCAGCATCGACGGCACGGACCAGAACAGGCCGCACCAGCGCAGGAAGAAGAGGGTGGAGGAGAGCAGCGCCACCACGGCCACTGCGTCGGTGACATAGGCCACCGAAAAGATCGACACGGTGGCGACCACGGCCGCAATGCCGAACAGCGTGCGCATCACCACGTTGGGGCGGCCGCCGGCTTCCTTCCACTTGTCGGCGATCCAGCCGCCGACGAGTTCGCCGACGAAGCCGCTCATGAAGATGATGAAGCTTGCGCCGCCCATCGTCTTGAGGTCAAAGCCGCGGGCCTTGCTCAGGTAGGTCGGCATCCAGGTGAGCAGGCCGTAGAAGACGGCGTTGAAGCACATCCAGCTGATGGCCATGCACCACACCGAGCGGTACTTGAAGAAGTCGAGCGAACGGCCGGACAGGTTGGCCGGCTCGGCGCTGTGCTCGCGTGCTTGTGCTTCCTCGATGTGGCGCGCTTCGAGTTCATTGACGCCGCTGTGTTCGCGCGGCGAATTGCGGATGTACCACCACGCCACGAAGCCGGCGAGCACGGTGCCGACGCCGGCCACCACGAACGACATGCGCCACGAGCCGAGCTCGCTGATCAGCCCGGCAATGATGAGGGAGCCGAGCGCTGCGCCCAGCGGCGCGCCGCCGTCAAGCAGCGTGGCGCCGCGACCGCGTTCGTTCTGCGTCATCCAGATGGCGTTGAGCTTGCCGCCGGCCGGGTAGATCGGCGCTTCGGAGGCGCCCAGCCCGAGCCGGGTGATCAGCAGCGAGGTGGCGTTGGTGCAGACCGCCGCGATCGCCTGGAAGAAGCCCCAGAACACGGTGGCGCAGGCAATCACGATGCGCGGCTTGTACTTGTCGGCCAGCATGCCGCCCGGGATCTGCATGAAGGCGTAAGTCCAGAAGAAGGAGCTGAGGATCAGCCCCTGCATGGCGGGACTGAGGTCGAACTCCTTGGCGATCAGTGGCATGGCCACCGACAGCGAGGCGCGGTCAATGTAATTGATCGCGACGAGGAACAGCATCATCAAAAAAATCTTCCAGCGCACCGAGGTCTTGGCCTCTGTGATCACTGTCGCCCGGCTTGTCGTCTCCATGACGGCGTCTCCTGTTTTAGTCCTTGGGTGAGGCAGTTCTGTTGGCGTTTTGCGCAACAGGTCGGAGTATAGGATACGTAATCTGTAATTACAACGCGTGTAAGTCATTGATTTTGCGATATTGCGCATGCACAATTTTGGTATGTGGTAGCCTTGTCGTGGTGCATTTCCCCATTCTGGTGACGTCTGTGACACAAACGCTTTCCCAAACCACGCGCCTGCGCACGCTCGGCATGTCGGCCGAAATCGCCGCCCGGCTGCGCACCATGATCGAAGAGGGCGAACTGCCGCCCGGCGCGAGGATCGATGAACGGGCCTTCTGCGAGACCTTCGATGTCTCCAAGACGCCTCTGCGCGAGGCGCTGAAGGTGCTGGTGTCCGAGGGGCTGGTGCTGCACCGGCAGTACATCGGCTACCGCGTGGCGCCGCTGGACCTGGAGGAGTTGCGCGCCACCTTCGAGACCCTGCACGGGCTGGAGGCGCTGGCGGGCGAACTGGCCGCGCAGCGCCTGGGCGTGGCGGCCATGGCCAAGCTGGAGCGGCGCCATCTGGCCATGATCGATGCGCATGCCGCCGGCCGGCGCACCGACTATTTCCGCATCAACCAGGAAATCCACCAGCTGATCATCGACGGCGCCGCCAATCCGGTGCTGGCCGGCGTCTATGCCGCGCTGATGAGCAAGGTGCACCGTGCGCGCGGTGCGGCCAATGCCGATACCATCCGCTGGCAGGAGTCGCATGAGGAACACGAGGCCATTATGGCCGCGCTGCGCGAACCCGGCCGGCCGCGCCTGGCGCAGGTGTTGCGCGCCCACTCCGAGAACACCGCCAAGGAAGTCCTGAGCGTGGTGGCGCAGACCCTGGCCGAAGCCGGCGCAACCGGCGCATCTGGCGCCGCGCTCAAGAAATCCGCCTGAACAACCCCTGAAGACAACGACGACGATGAAACTGGTTCGAGTAGGCAACCCCGGCGCCGAGCGCCCGGGCATGATCGATGCGCAAGGCCGCGTGCGCGACCTGTCCGGCGTGGTGGCCGATATCGGCGCGGCGCAGCTGGCGCCGGCGGCGCTGGCGCAGTTGGCGCAGGTGGACCCCGCGTCGCTCCCGGTGATCGAGGGCGCACGCTATGGCGTGCCCTGGAGCGGAGTCGGCAAGATCGTGGCGATCGGCCTGAACTATGCCGACCACGCCGCCGAGGCCGGCATGCCGCTGCCGGCCGAGCCGATCGTGTTCCTGAAGGCCAACAGCTCGCTGAATGGTCCCGACGACGCGGTGATGCTGCCGTTCGGCTCGGAGAAGACCGACTGGGAAGTAGAGCTGGGCGTGGTCATCGGCAGCACCGCGCGCAATGTCTCGCGCGAAGCGGCGCTGAACCACGTGGCCGGCTACTGCGTGGTCAATGACGTGTCGGAGCGCGAGTTCCAGATCGAGCGCGGCGGCACCTGGGACAAGGGCAAGGGCTGCGACACCTTCTGCCCGGCCGGCCCGTGGCTGGTGACGCGCGACGAAGTGCCGGACCCGCAGGCGCTGGGCCTGTGGCTGGAGGTCAACGGCGAGCGCGTGCAGAAGGGCAGCACCGCCACCATGGTCTTCGACGTGGCCACCGTGGTCAGCTATGTCAGCCGCTTCATGACGCTGCTGCCGGGCGACCTGATCGCGACCGGCACGCCGCCGGGCGTGGGCATGGGCTTCAAGCCGCCGCGCTTCCTGAAGGCCGGCGACACCATGCGCCTGGGCGTGGACGGGCTGGGCGAGCAGACGCAGCAGGTGGTGCCCTACGGCGAGCGCTGAGGGCAGGGCCGTGGCAGCGCGTCACCCTTCGGGGTGACGCATGCCGGCAGCGCTGCTGCGGGCAAATACACCATCCGCAATGGTTCCCCAGCGATACGCTTTCACACAAAGCGTTGGGTTTCCATACAAAGCGTACGATTAGGGCAACAGTTCCGGTGCCGAAACAGGCCCGATTACATGGTTTTACAGGTAAACGCACACTTAGCGTTTCGCTGGCGTTTTCTGCGTGAAATACTGGTTATACAGGTTTCGCCAGAGAGCAAAACACCATGTCTGAGCACGCCCCCGAAATCGAGTCCTACCTCGGCACCACCCTCACGGCGTCCCCCGCGTCGCCACTCAAGCACCGGTACTGCGCGCTGGCCGACACCCTGGACAGCCGCGCTGAACTCGAGGTCATCCGGCGCAATATCCACCAGCATCCCGAACTGGCCTTCGACGAGGTCCGCACCTCAGGCCTGGTCGCCAGCCTGCTGGAGGCGTGGGGCTATACGGTCACGCGCGGCGTGGGCGGCACCGGGGTGGTGGGCACCCTGCGCTGCGGCGACAGCGGGCACAGCGTGGGCATCCGCGCCGACATGGACGCCTTGCCGATCCACGAGCGCACCGCACTGCCATACGCCAGCGTCAATGCCGGCCGCATGCACGCATGTGGCCACGACGGCCATACCGCGATCCTGCTCGGCGCGGCAAAGCAACTGGCGCGCACGCGCAACTTTGATGGCACCGTGCACCTGATTTTCCAGCCGGCCGAGGAAATCGGCGCGGGCGGCGGCGCCGAGCGCATGCTGGCCGACGGGCTGTTCGAGCGCTTTCCCTGCGATGCGATCTTCGGGCTGCACAACCATCCGGGGGTGGAGCAGGGCAGTTTCCTGTTCCGCTCGGGCCCCTTCATGGCGGCGTGCGACACGGTCACCATCACCATCCGCGGCAAGGGCGGCCACGCCGCGCGCCCGCACCAGTCGGTCGATCCGATCCTGGTGGCAGGCAGCCTGGTGATGGCACTGCAGTCGGTGGTGGCGCGCTATGTCGACCCGAACGAGACCGCAGTGGTGACGATCGGCACGCTGCACGCCGGCCACGCGCCTAATGTGATCCCGGACAATGCGCGCATGGAGATCAGCGTGCGCTCGTTCAACCCCGAGGTGCGCGCATCGGTGGAGAACCGCATCCGCCAGCTGGCCACCTCGCACGCGGAGGGCTACGGCGCGGTGGCCGAAGTCGACTACGTGCGCGGCTACCCGGTGCTGGTCAACAGCGAGCGCGAGACCGAGTTCGCGCGCCAGGTGGCCGAGGAGCTGGTCGGCGCCGACAAGGTGGTGGACCAGGCCGCGCGCATCGCCGGCAGCGAGGACTTTGCCTACTTCCTGCAGCAGCGCCCGGGCTGCTTCGTGCGGCTGGGCAACGGCGCCAACCAGCCGCTGCTGCACAACGCCGGCTACGACTTCAACGACGATAACCTGACCGTCGGCGCGGCCTACTGGACGCGGCTGGTGGAGCGCTACCTGAAGCGCTGACCGGCCCGGCGCCCCGCTCAGCGGAAGAACGCACTTGGCGGCACGCCGAACTGCCGCCTGAACATGGTCGCAAACGCGCTCGGGCTGTCGTAGCCCAGGTCCAGCGCCACATCCACCACCTTGCTGCCGGCAGCCAGCTTCTCCAGCGCCGCCAGCAGGCGCGCCTGCTGGCGCCATTGCCCGAAGGTCATCCCGGTTTCACGCGCAAAGCGGCGCTGGATGGTCTTGGGGTCCACCTCCAGCCGTGAACCCCAGTCCGCCAGCGTCAGCGCCGTATCGGGCGCGCCGGTGATGGCATCGCAGATCTGCCGCAGGCTGCCATCGGCCGGGCGCGGCAGGTGCAGCGGCAGCGACGGCACCAGCATCACTTCATCGAGCAACAGCCGCATCAGCCGCGCGTCGCGCGTGTCGGGGGCGTAGGGCAGGGGGATGTCGATCGCCGCCAGGATCAGCTCGCGCAGCAGCGCTGAGATGCCCAGGACGGTGCAGCGCTGCGGCAGGTCGGGCGCGGCATCGGGGCGGATATAGGCGGTGCGCATCTGCACCCGGCCGACCATGCGGATCCAGTGCGTGGTGCCGCCCGGCATCCACATGCCGCGCGTGGGCGGCACGATCCACTGGCCTTCGGCGGTGGCCACCACCATCACGCCGTGCACTGCATGGATCAGCTGCGCGTGCGGATGCTGGTGCGGGTTGGTCACGTGGCCGGGCAGGTAGTCGGCGGCCATGGCGGTGACGGGCAGGGGGCTGCGGTCGAAGCGGACGTAGGGCGGGGGCTCGGCGTAGGTGTCGGCCAGCGCCAGCGTCTCGGGCGTGGGGGCGGGGGGCGCATGCTGGTCGCGGCGGCGGGCCGCGCCGGAAGCAGAAAGGGGGCGAGGGGCGCGCGGCATGTCCTTTTCTCCAAGGTTACGGACCTATTCTCGCAGGACAGGCGCCGGGGCGCCAGCTAGCATCGGTGCTAAATTCCATCCAGGCCGGCGCCCCCGCTGGCCGCTTTCCGTCTGTCGAGAGCCGCCAATGAGCACAACCATCGACTCCGCGCCTGCTGGCGCGACACCATCCGCGACATCCCCCCAGGCCGAACGCACCGGTTTCCGCGTGCTGTCGGCGATCAGCTTCGCCCACTTCCTCAACGACATGATCCAGTCGTTGATCCTGGCGATCTATCCGATGCTCAAGGGGGGCTTCAACCTGAGCTTCACCCAGATCGGCCTGCTGACCATGACCTACCAGGTCACGGCGTCGCTGCTGCAGCCGGTGGTGGGCCTGTACACCGACAAGCATCCCAAGCCGCATTCGCTGGCCATCGCCATGGCGTTCACGCTGGCGGGCCTGCTGCTGCTGTCGGTGGCGCCGACCTACGGCGTGCTGCTGGTGGCCGCCGCGCTGGTCGGCACGGGGTCGTCGATCTTCCACCCTGAGTCGTCGCGCGTGGCGCGCATGGCCTCTGGCGGCCAGCACGGGCTGGCGCAGTCGATCTTCCAGGTCGGCGGCAACGGCGGCAGCGCCATGGGGCCGCTGCTGGCCGCGCTGATCGTGCACCAGCAGGCCAGCCTGGCTTGGTTCTCGCTGGCGGCGCTGGTGGGCATGGTGGTGCTGTGGCGCATCGGCGGCTGGTATGCGCGCCAGCTGGCGCAGGGCGCGCGCAAGCGCAAGGCCGCGGGCGCGGTGGCCAGCCCGGTGCCCACGCGCGTGGTGGTGCGAGCCATGGTGGTGCTGATGGTGCTGGTGTTCTCCAAGTACTTCTACATGGCCAGCCTGACCTCTTACTACACCTTCTACCTGATGGAGCGCTTCGGGCTGGCGCGCCAGGACGCGCAGCTGCACCTGTTCATGTTCCTGGCCGCGGTGGCGGCGGGCACCATCCTGGGCGGCCCGATCGGCGACCGCATCGGCCGCAAGCGCGTGATCTGGGCGTCGATCCTGGGCGTGGCGCCGTTCACCCTGATGCTGCCGCACGTGGGCCTGTTCTGGACCACGGTGCTGACCTTCATCATCGGCTTTATCCTGGCCTCGGCGTTCTCGGCGATCCTGGTGTTCGCGCAGGAGCTGATTCCCGGCAAGGTGGGCATGGTGTCGGGCCTGTTCTTCGGCTTTGCCTTCGGCATGGGTGGCATCGGCGCCGCGGTGCTGGGGGGCATGGCCGATACGCACGGCATCCGCGCGGTGTACGAGTACTGCGCCTACCTGCCGCTGCTGGGCCTGCTGACGGTCTTCCTGCCCGACCTGCGCGAGCGTCCGCAGCGGGCCTGACGCTCAGGCCGGTTCGTTGCCTTCGCCGCCACCGCCCAGTGGCGGCTCGAACATGCGCAGCCAGCGGCGCAGCAGCGCGGCCAGCTGCGCGCGCTCGGCCGCGGTCAGGTCCGCCAGCAGGCGGTGCTCATTGGCCACGTGCAGTTCCAGCGCGCGGTCGACGCGTTCGCGTCCGGCCTCGGTCAGTTCCACCAGCAGCCCGCGCCGGTCTTCCGGATTGGGCTGGCGCCGCACCAGCCCGGCCCGCTCCAGGTGGTCGAGCCGGTTGGTCATGGTGCCCGAAGTGATCATCAACGAACCGATCAGCGCGCCCGGCGACAGCGCATACGGCGGCCCCGCGCGCCGCAGCGTCGCCAGCACATCGAATTCCCACGGCTGCAGGCCGGTTTCTCCAAGCGCGGCTTCAATGGCGCGGCTGGTATGGCGGTTGAGCCGTCCCAGCCGGCCGATCACGCCCATCGGCGAGGCATCCAGGTCCGGGCGCTCGCGCGCCCATTGGGCGAGAATGCCGTCGACGTGGTCAGGCGTGTCTTCGGGTTTGCGGCGGGTAGTCATCGAGGAGCAGGCGTGCGGATACGCGGGTGGCAGGAACACCGAAGTATCTTGACATCAAACAATCGGCTTCGTAAAGTTGATTTATCTTGATATCAAGAAACTTGAAATGAAGACGACTGCATCCTCCATCCGGACCGCTCCCGGTGGCGTGACCGTCAGGGACATCCTGCTGACCGGGCTGGCCCCGGGCATCTGGGGCAGCACCTACCTGGTCACCAGCCAGTGGCTGCCGCCGGGGCAGCCGTTGCTCTCAGGCGTGATCCGGGCCCTGCCGGCCGGGCTGGCGATGCTCGCCTTCGGTCGGCAACTGCCGCGCGGCAGCTGGTGGTGGCGCGCGGCGGTGCTGGGCGTGCTCAATATCGGCTTCTTCCAGGCCATGCTGTTTATCGCCGCGTACCGGCTGCCGGGCGGCGTGGCGGCCACGGTCGGCGCGATCCAGCCGCTGATCGTGGTGGTGCTGGCGTGGGCCTGGCTCGGTGCGCGCCCGCGGTCGGCCGCCTGGATGGCCGGCGTGGGCGGGCTGCTGGGCGTGGCGCTGCTGGTGCTGGGCCCGGCCGCGCGGCTCGACGCCATCGGCGTGGCGGCGGCAGCGGCCGGGGCGGTATCGATGGCGGTGGGCACGGTGCTGACGCGGCACTGGCGCCCGCCGGTCTCGCCGCTGGTGCTGACGGCATGGCAGCTGTGCGCGGGCGGGCTGTTCCTGCTGCCGTTCGCACTGGTACTGGAACCGCTGCCCGGGCATTTCACGCTGGCCAACTGGCTTGGCTATGCGTGGCTGAGCATTGTCGGGGCCGGCTTCAGCTATGCGCTGTGGTTCCGCGGGGTCGGACGCATGCCGTCGTCCGCGGTGGCGGCGCTGGGGCTGCTGAGCCCGGTCAGTGCCACCGTGCTCGGCTTCCTGGTGCTGGGCCAGGCCTTGACGGCGATGCAGGCCGCCGGCGCGCTGCTGGTGCTGGGCAGCGTGTGGCTGGGCCAGCGCGCGGCGACGCCCGTCGCGGTGGCGCGCACGCAGCCGGCCTGATCCGATTGCGTCAGCGGCTGCTGCCGGGCGGCGTTTTGCGGCATCATGGCGGGCATGAAGTCTGCCGTGCCCCCGTCCCCGCCATCCATTCAAGCCGCGTCAGCACCGTCTGCCACGCCTGCCTGCGAGCGCTGCCTGGCGCTCGCCGCCGACCCGCGCCGGCGCGAGCCGCCGTCCTGCCTGGCGCTGCGTGGCACGGTGCCGCTGGTGAGCCAGAGCGCCGCCGGCGTGCCGTTCAGCATGCTTTCCTTTACCTGCCGCGACTGCGGCACGGTATGGCGGCTGTATGACCGGGCCAATGAACTCTTTGTCTCGTGGGTGCCGGAACGCCCGCTGGTGCGCTGAGCGCGCAGGTTTCGATCGGCTAAGATAGCGACTGCTCCGCGCCAGGCCGTCAATCCGCTGCCGCGCCCGGCGCCTTCCTGTCGAAATCTCTCCCGCATTTCCATCATGGCCTTCCCCTTCCGCTCGTCCCTGCTGGCCGCCCTGTGCGTGACCAGCGGTACTGCCGCACTGCCTGCCGCCGCTGCCGACGCCTATCCCAGCCGCCCGATCCGCCTGATCGTCGCCTACCCGACCGGCGGCATCAGCGACACCGTGGCGCGCGCGCTCGGCGAGCGGCTGTCGGCGCAGATGGGCACTTCGGTGGTGGTCGAGAACAAGGCCGGCGCGGGCGGCAGCATCGGCATCGATGCCGTCGCCAAGGCTGCGCCGGACGGCTACACGCTGGGCTTTGCCGCCACCAGCCCGCTGACGCTCAACCCGCATGTCGGGCGCGTCAACTACGATCCGCAGAAGGACGTGGCGCCGGTGATGAGCGTGATGTACTCGCCGGTGCTGGTGGTGGCCACCTCCGGCTTCAGCGGCAAGAGCTTTGCCGACGTGGTCGGCCAGGCCAGCGCCAAGCCGGGCTCGGTGCGCTGGGCAACGTCGGGCCTGGGCACGGTCGGCCATGTGGTGCTGGAACAGATCAAGCAGAAGTCGAAGGCCGATATCACGCTGATCCCGTACAAGGGCGCGGGCCAGCAGATGAATGACGCGCTCGGCGGCCAGTTCGAGGTGATGAGCACCAACGCCAGCCCGGTGCTGACCCAGCATATGCAGGCCGGCCGCCTGCGCGCGCTGGCGGTGGGTGCGCCCAGGCGCCTGGAGAGCCTGCCCTCGGTGCCGACGCTGGCCGAGCTGGGCTACCCCAAGGCCAACCTGACCTCGACCTTCGGCATCTTCGCGCCGGGCAAGACGCCCGCGGCCATCATCAGCCGCCTGAACGCCGAACTGAACAAGGCGCTGGCCGAGCCGGAAGTCCATGAACGCCTGCTCAAGGGCGGCGAGGTGCCGACCGGCGGCACGCCGGCGCAGTTTGCCAAGGCCATCCGCGAAGAGTCCGCGGAGAATGCCCGCATCGTCAAGGAAGCGGGCATCAAGGCCGATTGAGGCTTAGAACCCGTTTCATTCTGAAACGGGTTCTAAGCCGCATCCAGTCGGCTGCCCAGTCCATACACCGACGACAGCCGCACGCCGTTGTGCGGCCACAGCGCCAGCTTGGTTCGCACGCGCGACAGGTGGCTGTCCACGGTGCGCGAGGCCGGGTCCATGTGGTAGCGCCAGACCTGGTCGGCCATGGTCTGGCGCAGCACCAGCGAACCCAGGTTGCGGAACAGCAGCACCGCCAGGTCGAATTCCTTGGGGGCCAGCAGCACCGGCTTGCCCTGGACCCACACGCGCCGCTCCGCGGTGGCAAAGCGGAATACGCCGTGCTCCAGGTCGCATTCGTCGCGCGTCGGCCTGGCGCGGCGCAACAGCGCCAGCACGCGCGCGGCCAGCTCGGCCGTGCGCAGCGGCTTGGGCACGTAGCTGTCGGCGCCCTGCGCAAAGCAGGCCGCGACGAAGGCTTCTTCGTTGGAGGTGCCGGTCAGAATTACGGGCATCTCGTTGCCGAGCGTGCGGCGCACCCATGCCAGCACTTCCAGGGCCGGGATCCCCGGCGCATCGCAATCGAGCATCAGCAGATCGAACGACCTGCCGCGCAGCGCGCCGATCATGGTGCGTCCGCTGAGATAGCGCGCGCACTGGTGCCCGTTCAGGCGAAGGGTCTGTTCGATGCTGACGGCGAGGGTCGGGTCCGCCTGCAGCGCGGCGATGTTCACGAGAGTGGCTCCTGCGCGGGCGCATCGGAATGCGCCGATGGATGGACAGAGCATGGCACTGCGGTCCCGCTCGGCACGCAGCGAAGCCCATGGTAGGAGCGGCCCGCTGAGGCGAGAAGTAAAAGATTGTTGAAAGTCGAGATTGAGGTCTTTCCTATTCGTGCGGAAGGCAACGCGGTCTTAATTGTCCCGCTGGTGTTCTGTTAGCGCCGCGCGGCTGGCGCTGCTGTGCGCGCAGCGCGTGGTGGCGGGCCATAGCGGCGTGCTGGTGCCGCTGCAGTCGATGGGCGAAGCCGCCTCGCCGGCCGGCTGGTACCTGTGGCTGCGGCGCCGGCCGCGCGCATGAAAAAAGGCACCCCGAAAGGTGCCTTTGCGCCAGACTGATCAGACAACGATCAGAAGATGTGGCGGATACCTGCGCCCAGGCCGAGCTGGTTGTCCCTGCCCGGCAGTTGGGTCTTCGCGCCGCCGGTCACCTTGTTGTAGTCCACGGTGCCGTAGACCTGGGTACGCTTGGACAGCGAGTACTCGGCCAGCAGAACGCCGGTGTAGCGGTTGCCGCTGACATCGGCCAGACCGTTGGTGTTCTTGATGTGATCACCATAGAACACGCCGGTCAGCGCCAGAGCCGGAGTGGCCTGGTAGGTCGCGCCGATGTAGCCGATGTTGTCCTTACGCGGGCTTGCCGTGTAATTGCCACCAGCCGGGATCGGATTTGCGCTGTTCGCCGGCGTGAAGAAAGCGGCGTCGATCAGGCCGGTCTTATCCTTGCCACCGATGTAGCCGAGGAAAACCTTGGCCGGGCCAAAGGCGTACTTACCGGCGGCACCCCACATTTGCTGCTTGTTGCCGTTCGTGTCACGGAATTCCTGGTACACGCCGCCAATACCCCACGGGCCGGATTCGTATGCAGCGCGGGCGCCAAAATACGGTGCGTTGCCATTGGGCGGGTTGGTCTGTGCGTGCGTGAAGCTGCCAGGCTTCTCGCCGAAGCCATAGCTGGCGCCAACGTTCAGGCCACCGAACTTGCCCGAGTAGCTGATCACGTTGTCGCTGCGGAACTGCGTCAGGAAGAAGGGCCAGGCGTTCTGGTCGTAGTTGCCGATGGTCAGCGGATCGTAGTCACCGAAGAAATTAAAGCCTTCGGTGTACTGGCGGCCCAGCTTGATGGCGCCGAAATCGCCGCTCAGGCCAACATATGCCTGACGACCGAACAGGCGACCGCCTTGGTTGGCCTTGCCGGTATCCGGATCAAAGCCGTTTTCCAGTTGGAAGATGGCCTTCAGGTTGTTGCCCAGGGACTCGCTGCCTTTCAGGCCCCAGCGGCTGTTGGTGACCGCGCCGTTGCTCAGCTGGGTCTGGCTGTGGTTCTGGGCGTCGGAATTGGTGGTGAAGCGAATGCTCTGGTCAACGATACCGTACAGGGTAACGGACGACTGGGCGAACGCCGAACCTGCCAACAGGCTGCCGGCTGCGAGGACGATGGCCGATTTCTTCATGGTGCTCCTTTTCTGTCTTGTACTGTTCTCTCCGCCGGATCACGGCGTGGACGAGGTCTACGTATCTTGTAGACGCCGCGAAAATTTAACAAAACGTAAGCTACAAGGACACAAAACTCCGCCAAGCTGCGCTTTCAAGCAGGATTTTGGTGCAAATCCGTTGTCTCGCCGCTACAGAATTCCGAATTGGGGCATTTTGGCAGCGCTGGCAAGCTGGCCTGCACACTGGGCTGGCGGGGAATCACGAAAGGGAGAACGGAGGCCGGCCGACCCCGGCGCGCAAGCGGCGCCGCGGTCGGCGGAAAGACGGGAAGTGCGGGAAAACCGAAGGAGGAGGAATGAATCCGGCAGCGCCGGATCCGTCCTCAGTTCTGCGGGATCTCGATCTTGACCTCGAGCACCTCGAGGTTGTCCTGGCGTTCCAGGCTGACGCGCAGGTCCTGGTCGCCGATCTTGACGTACTTGGAGATCACCGCCACCAGCTCGCGCTGCAGCGCGGGCAGGTAGTCGGCGGGCGCGGAATGGCCGGTGCGCTCGTGCGCCAGGATGATCTGCAGCCGCTCCTTGGCGACCGACGCGGACTTCTTCTTCTCTCCCAGCAGGAAGGAAAGGATCGACATGGGGTGAGCCCTCCTTGACCGTTACTTGTTGCCGAAGATGCGGGAGAGCAGACCCGGCTTCTGGTAGTCGGTGAAACGCATCGGCTTGTCCTTGCCGAGGAAGCGGTCCACCACGTCGCCATAGGCGTCGGCCACGTCGCTGCCTTCCAGGTGGATGGCGGGCGTGCCCTGGTTCGAGGCGTGCAGCACGGCTTCAGACTCCGGCACCACGCCGATCAGCTTGATGCGCAGGATTTCCTGGATGTCGGTCAGCGACAGCATTTCGCCGCCATGCACGCGCTTGGGGTTGTAGCGGGTGATCAGCAGGTGTTCCTTGATCGGGTCGCCGCCTTCGCTGGCGCGCTTGGTCTTGGACGCCAGGATGCCCAGGATGCGGTCCGAATCGCGCACCGACGACACTTCCGGGTTGGTCACGATCAGCGCCTCGTCGGCGAAGTACATCGCCATCAGCGCGCCCGACTCGATGCCGGCGGGCGAGTCGCAGATGATGAATTCGAAATCCATCTCGATCAGGCCGTTGATGACCTTCTCGACGCCGTCGCGCGTGAGCGCATCCTTGTCGCGCGTCTGCGAGGCCGGCAGGATGAACAGGTTCTCGCACTTCTTGTCCTTGATCAGCGCCTGGCGCAGGTTGGCTTCGCCCTGCACCACGTTGATCAGGTCGTACACCACGCGGCGCTCGCAACCCATGATCAGGTCAAGGTTGCGCAGGCCGACGTCGAAGTCGATCACGGCAGTCTTGTGGCCGCGCAGGGCCAGGCCGGCGGCAAAGCTGGCGCTGGTGGTGGTCTTGCCGACGCCTCCCTTGCCGGAGGTCACAACGATGATTTTTGCCATGGCTCTTTGGTCCAGTAATAAGTTGAAGCTTGCGCTCTCTGCAATTCGGTCCCGAGGGCTGCGCGGTTACTTGAGCCGCAGCGCTTCGAGAATCAGTTTTTCATCGGCCAGGCGCACCTGGGCGGTCTTGCCGAGCACATCGGCCGGAAGCGTCTGCTCCGCGGTCCGGTAGATGCCGGCGATGGAAATCAGTTCAGGCTCCATGCACGTGCTGAAAATGCGCGCGCCGGTGTTGCCCTTGACGCCCGCCAGCGCACGGCCGCGCAGCGGGGCATAGATATGGATGTTGCCTTCGGCAATCACCTCGGCGCCGTAGCTGACCACGTCCAGGATGACCACGTCGCCCTGCGCGTAGACCTGCTGGCCCGAGCGCAGCGGCTTGTCGATCAGCATGGTCTGGGTCTGGCGGATGGCAGCGGCCACGGCGGCGTCGGTGGTGGCCTGCGCGGCGGCGCGGATGGATTCCTCGCGCGCGACCTGTTCGGCGGCGGCCTGTTCCGCCGCGGCTGCGGCCCTGGCCTCGGCGGCGCGGTCGGTGGCGCGATCGGCGCCACTGCCGCGGCGGGCCTGGCTGTCCAGCAGCGGCAGGCCGAAGCGCTCGGCCCACTCGCGCTGGCCGGGGCGGGCCACCACGCCGATGGCGCGGGCCTTGAGCGTGGCCAGCGTCTCGATCACGGTGCCAAGCGCGACTTCGCTGTCATCTTCCAGCGCACGCAGGTCCAGCGCGATCACGTCATTGGAAAAGAAGTCGGGGGTGGCTTCAAAGCGGGAGAGGAGGTCATCCCGCAGCGCAGCCATGTCGGCGGTCTGGAGGGCGAGAAGGAGGGCGTCTACGTTGCCACTGCGCAGCTCGAAGCGTGGCGATTTCTTCTGGGACATAGCCGGGTGACCGTGGAAATGCCACATTCTAACGTCGTATCTGTCGCGAACTGTAACAATTGGATCGATATGTACAGCAGGTGGCGCGTGGGTTCCATATGCGCGTGCACGGCACACCGTAGCGCCGGGTAAGTGCGGCCAGCGTGGTTTGCCGCGCGGGGCAACGCGCATCAAGTCCGGCGCAGCGTAAAGGCTTGTTACGATTGCGCCATCTGATCAGCGGAGTTTTCCATGGGCGCCATCGTCAATTGCGTGGCCTACCGGCAGGGCAAGCGGCTCAGCACGGTGGGCATGGCGGAGATCCGCACAGTGCTGGACGTGCCGGGCACCTTTGTCTGGCTGGGCTTGCATGAGCCTGACCTCGCGCTGCTGCGCCAGGCCCAGCAGGCGTTCGGCCTGCACGACCTGGCGGTGGAGGATGCGCTCGATGCGCACCAGCGCCCCAAGCTCGAGTCCTACGGCGATTCGGTCTTCGTGGTGCTCAACACGGCGCAACTGGTGGAAGATGAAGTCGTGGTCGGCGAGACCCATCTCTTTGTCGGCCCCAACTATGTGGTTTCGGTGCGCCACGGTGTCAGCAGCACCTATGCGCCCGTGCGCGAGCGCTGCGAGCAGGACCCACACGGCCTGGCCAATGGCCCGGGCTATGTGCTGTACGCGCTGATGGACTTTATCGTCGACCACTACATGCCCATCGTCACGCGCCTGGAAGACACCTTCGAGGCGCTGGAGGAGGGCATCTTCCGCGACGAGTTCGACCGCAAGGCGATCGAGCGCCTGTACCAGATCAAGCGCCAGGTGCTGCGCCTGCGCAATGCGGTCAGCCCGGTGGAAGACATGTGCGGCCAGCTGATCCGGCTGCACGAAGACCTGGTGCCGAAGGAGCTGCGCGCCTATTTCCGCGACATCGAAGACCACGCCAGCCGGCTGGTGCGCACCCTCGACGTGGTGCGCGAAATGCTGACCACCGCCGTGCAGGTCAACCTGGCGCTGGTCACCGTGGGCCAGAACGAGGTGGTCAAGCGCCTGGCTGGCTGGGGCGCGATCCTGGCGATCCCGACCGTGATCTTCAGCCTGTACGGCATGAACTTCGATTTCATGCCTGAGCTGAAAGTCCCCTTCGCCTACCCGGCCGTGATCGGCGTGACCGCGGTCGCCTGCGGGGGACTGTGGCGGCGGCTGCATCGGGCCGGGTGGATCTGAATACCTGTTTTTATCTGCGCGATGAATGATCGTGGCAGATATTGTGGCTGATTGATTATTCGCATGGATATTCCGGCGATACCGCGCCTGCCTACCGGCGCGGTGCCCTGACTCCTACACTGGAATCAGGAAGGCGCTGTACCCGGAGTCCGCCATGTCGATTGCCCGCCCCCCGATTGCCGCCTTGCTCGCCGGCGCCACCGCCACATGGCTGTTGTGCATGCAGCCGGCAGCCTCCGCACCGCAGCCGCCTGCCCCCGCGCAGGCCCAGACCCGCGACGCGGTCACCGCGTATGAAGCGGGCAACTTCGATCAGGCCCTGCGCGGCTTTGCCGACGCGGCCCGGCAGGGCAACCGTCTGGCCCAATTCAACTACGCAATGATGCTGCTGCGCGGCGAGGGCACCGCCGCCCGCCCGCAGGAGGCGTTGGTCTGGCTGAAAAAAGCGGCCGACAGCCAGATGACGCATGCCCAGTACACCTGGGGCGACCTTTATGAGCGCGGCGAACTGGTGCCGAAGTCACTGGAGGAAGCCAACCGCTGGTATGCGCTGGCCGCACAGGGTGGGCATGTGCAGGCACAGATGGCGCTGGCGACGAATTACTTCACTGGCCGGGGCGTGCCGCGCGACTACGGACAGGCGTTCACGTGGTACAGCCGCGCGGCCAGTGCCGGCGACGGCGGTGCGCAATACATCGTCGGCAGCTTCTACGAGCACGGCGAGCCCGGGGTGGTCGACCGGGATCTCGAGCAGGCCAAGATCTGGTATGCGCGCTCAGCCGCGCACGGCGATCCGGGCGCGCTGGCGAAGTTGCGGTCGTTGCTGGAGGAGTCGGTGCGGGGAAGGGCAGCGAGGTAGCGCAGCGGGCTGACTGTGCCCGGAAGCGTTAACCATGTCCTCGCACGCCTGTCACCTGTGTCCGCCGCCCCCGCCTTCCTCATCATGCAGATGCTCGATGATCGCCGCCACCCGGTCGCCCAGGTATTTGTTGGCCGAAATCTCCAGCGCCCGCATCATCTCCGTCTCCGCCATCACCAGCGCCAGCGGGCGGATGCGCCACAGGATCTCCACCAGCCGCGGCACGTCCTGCGGCGGCGGCAGCTTGCCAACGCCGAAGCGGTCCAGTTCGCGCACCACGGTAGCGACGATATGGTCCGATACCGCCTGGAAATGCCCGCGCGACTGGGCGATGATCTCCAGCACGTCTTCCAGCGCAAAGCCCGCCTGGGCGATCTCCGCGCCCGCGGCCAGCGCGCGCGGGCTGCGCGCGAGATAGCCCAGGCCGTCCGGTTCCAGCAGCCCCAGTGAGATCGCCTTGGCCAGGGCCGGGCGCGAGATCGCGCGGCCGAACAGCCGCGCCAGCGCCAGGTAGGAGTAGTGCCGCGGCGTCTCGTTGGTCCACGGGCTGTTGATGGCGGTCTCCAGCCCCAGGATCGAGCGCAGGTCGTGTCCTTCGACGATGGCCTTGAGCAGCTCGGTGATATTGGCCAGCGTGTAGCCACGCGCCAGCAGGTGGTGGATCAGCTTGAGCCGCCCCAGGTGCGCCTGCGTGTAGATGCCCACGCGCCCGCGCCGCAGCGGCGGATCAATCAGGCCGCGGTCCTGGTAGGAGCGCACGTTGCGCACCGTGGTGCCGGCCACGCGCGCCAGCTCGTCGATGGTGTATTCCGGGGCGGGCGGCGTGGTGTCGGACGCCTGGCTGGTCGGGGACGAGGGGTGGCGGCGCCGGATCAGTGTCATGCGAAAAATTCTAACCGAGGAATGCGGCAGGCAAAGGTGGCGGCCGGTTTTGCCGATAATGAGGGCATTGCCGCCCCACCCTCAACGGTCCGCCCTCCATGCATATCCGCTGGCTCGAAGACTTCGTCTGCCTGGCCCAGGCCGGCAGCCTGGCGCGCGCCGCCGAACTGCGCAACGTGACCCCGCCCGCGTTTGGCCGGCGCATGCAAGCGCTTGAGGTCTGGGCCGGCGCTCCGCTGATCGACCGCAGCGCGTTCCCGGTGCGGCTGACCGCCGAAGGGCGCCAGTTTCTGGAAGCCGCGCAGAGCGCCTTGCGCACGCTGGACGAGACCCGCCTGGCGCTGCGCGCCGCACACCGCGCCGACGCCAGCACGGTCACCATCGCCACCGGCAAGACCCTGGCGCGCTCGATGGTGCCGGCGTGGCTGGCGGGCCTGCGCGAGGCGCTGCGGCACGATCCCGCGGCGGCCGGCTTCCGCACACGGCTGTCGACCTTCCCGATGCACGACGCGCTGGCCATGTTTTCCGAGGGCGATGCCGACTTCCTGCTTTGCTACAGCCCGCCGGACTTGCCGGTGATGCTGGATGACGCGCGCTACCAGTTCCACCTGGCCGGCGTGGAGCGGCTGGTGTGTGTGAGCGCCGCCGATGCGCGCGGCGCGCCGCTGCACCGGCTGGCGACCGGCAAAGCTGCGGCGAAGCCGGTTCCGATGATCGCCTACGCCGAGACCCTGACACTTGGCCGCATGGTCAACCAGGAGATCGCGCGCCGCAAGCTGGCGCCGCGGCTGGACGTGATCGCGGTCAGCGACTTTGCCGAGTCGGTGCACGAGATGGTGCGCCAGCGCATGGGCCTGGCCTGGCTGCCGGCACGGCTGATTGCCGACGACCTGCACGCCGGGCGCCTGGTGCGCGCCATCGGCGGCGTACGCAGCGATGATGGCGGCGACCTGGCGCTCGATATCCGCCTGTACCGCCCGCGCGCGCCGATGCGCCCGCTGGCCGAGGCCTTCTGGCAGGCGGCGGTGCGGGCACCGCGCTGATGCGCCTTCGGCCACCATTGCCGAATCGGCAACCCCCCTTGCCAAAGCTGCACGCCGGGCCGGTTGCGCGCTCACTACCATCGCTCCACAACAACCATTCCGGGACCCCCAGAGCCAAGACCATGAAGACCATCCTGCGCGCGGCCGCTGCCGCACTCTGCCTTGCCGCTTCCGCCGGCGCCGTTGCCTCCGCCTGGCCCGCCAAGCCGATCACGCTGGTGGTGGGCTACACCGCCGGCGGCAGCGTCGACCTGGTGGCCCGGACCATCGCCCCGGAACTGGGCAAGCGCTTGGGCCAGAGCGTGGTGATCGAGAACCTGGGCGGCGCCGGCGGCACCATCGGCGCGGCCAAGGTGGTCAAGGCCGAGGCCGACGGCTACACCCTGCTGATGGGCTCGGGCAGTGAAGTGTCGATCGCCCGCCTGACCAACCCCGCCGTGCGTTATGACGGCGAGAAGGACCTGGCGCCGGTGACCTTCGTCGGCACCCAGCCGATGGTGCTGGTCGGCAAGCCCGGCCTGGCCGCCAGGAATGCGGCCGAGCTGATCGCGCTGGCCAAGGCCCAGCCGGGCAAGCTGGCGTATGCCTCGTCGGGCGTGGGCACGCCGCTGAACCTGGCCGGCGAGCTGATCAAGCAGCAGGGCAAGGTCAATATCACGCACGTGCCGTACAAGGGCGCGTCGGCCATGGCCACCGACCTGCTCGGCGGCCAGATCGACCTGGCGGTGATGGTGCTGTCGTCGGCGCTGCCGCATATCCAGGCCGGCCGCGTGCAGGCCTACGGCGTGACCAACGCCAAGCGCTCGCCGGTGGCGCCGAACGTGCCCGCGCTGGCCGAGACGCCCGCGCTCAAGGGCGTCGACATGGGCGTGTGGTTCGGACTGATGGGCCCGGCCAAGCTGCCGCAAGCGGTGGTGGAGCGCCTGAACACCGAGATGCAGGCCGTGCTGGCCATGCCGGATGTGAAGAAGAAGCTGGCAGAAGCCGGCGTGGAAGTGGCGCCGGCCAATCCGGCGCAGTTCGGCAGCTTTATCAAGCGCGAGACGGGGCGCTATCGCACCATCGTGCAGACGGCTGGCATTCACGAGTAAGAGCTGGAGCGGGCGGCGCTGGCAAGATCCCGCCGCCCATCCTCAACCTGATCCCCAGAACACGACCCGGCGGCACCGACCCGCCAGGCACCCTGAACGCACCGATTCCCATGACCCAGCCCACCGCACCGATCGACGCCTACCCCGTCGATGTCGCATTCCCCGACATCCGCGCCTACGCCGCCGGCAACACCCGCATCCCTTATCTGTTCACCTTCGACAGCGGCCAGCCTGGCCCGCACGTGATGGTCAACGCGCTGACCCACGGCAACGAGGTCTGCGGCGCCATCGCCGTCAAGGCGCTGCTGGACCACGGCCTGCGCCCGCGCCGCGGCCGGCTGACGCTGGCGTTTGCCAACGTTGACGCGTACCACCGCTTCGATGCCGCCAGGCCCGACGCATCGCGCTTTGTCGACCAGGATTTCAACCGCGTATGGACCGCCAGGGTGCTGGATGACGCCAGCCTGGATTCATCGGAGCTGCGCCGCGCTCGCGCCATGCGCCCGGTGATCGATACCGTCGACCTGCTGCTGGACCTGCATTCGATGCACGAGAAAAGCCGGCCGCTGATCGTCTCCGGCCCGCTCGACAAGGGCATCGCCCTGGCGCGCGCGCTGGGCGCGCCGGCCGATGTGATCGTCGACGAAGGCCACCCCGAAGGCCGCCGCATGCGCGACTACGATGGCTTTGGCGATGCCGCCAGCGCGCGCAATGCACTGCTGATCGAATGCGGCCAGCACTGGGAGCCCGCCGCCGTGACCGTGGCGCAGGACAGCACCGCGCGCTTCCTGCTGCATGCCGGCGTGATCGATGCAAGCGACTTGCCCGCGGGCTGGCTGCAACCGCTGCCCGCCACGCAGCGTGTGGTGCGCGTGACCGAGCCGGTGGTGGCCACCAGCATGGATTTCCGCTTTGCCGGCCCCTATACCGGGCTGGAGACCTTTACCGAGGCCGGGACCGTAATCGGCTGGCGCGACGGCGAGCCGGTAGTGACGCCGTATCCGGATTGCGTGCTGGTGATGCCGTCGCTGCGCCAGTTGCGCCCGGGCGTGACCGTGGTGCGCCTGGGCCGGCTGGAGCGCTGATGCGGGTACGCTGGGCCGGGCGCGGCTGCGCCCGGCAAGAGGCTGCGCAGAGCGGCATGGTCCGGCCCTCCTTCGGTTGACTGCAGACAGGCTAGGCCGCCGGGGCGGCCGTGCCCGCCGGCGGCGGGGGCGGCGGCAGCATGCCGGGGAACAGCTGTTCGACCAGTTCATCCAGCTTGGACGACGGCTGCACGAAGTTGCTCAGGTTGAGCCCGCCCGCGCTGCGGTTGGCGTTATAAATGGCCTTGCCGACACGGTCGCCGTTGCGGAACACGGTGATATCCGCGCTGTTCAGGTACGCAGTCCAGTACCAGGCGCTGCGCGCCGTGTACAGCGCCACCACCGGGCACGCCGCGATCGAGGTCTGCGCCTGCAGCACCTTCACCTCGAAATTGCGCCTCCGCAGCGATGAGAGAAAACTCTCGACAAAGTCATTGCCCGTGACCGGATTCACCACCACGCACAGCAGCGTGCCGTTGGCGCCGTAGTTGCCCAGCGGGCCGCCGCCAGCCGGCACCTGGAACGCGACAAGGGGATCGGTGCGGTCGGGCCGGTCGACCGGGGTCACTGCCTGGTAGGTCGAGCAAGCGGTGATCAGCAGGCCAAGGCCTGCGGCCAGCAGAGTTTTGTACATGGATGTCCTGTGTGGCTGGGGCGGGCTGCCCTGCAAGACACAGTGGCCACCGCATACCTTCACACTGTAGGCGCCGGTACGCCGATCCAATCGTCCAAACAGAAGCGCAAAACGGCCGCTTCTGCGCCGGGGTGGCGGCTCAGCCGCCCGCGCCGCCGCCTTGCGCCAGCCGGCCCACCAGGACCAGGCAAAGCCCGGCAAGGCAGACCCCGATGACTACGACCTGCAGCCGCGTGACGGGTCTGCCGCCAAACAGCGTCTGGCTGAGCCAGGCGGGCGAAACCACGCCGACGATGGTGGCAACCATGATCAGGATGGCTAGGACGGACAGAACGGATTGCATGGCGGGACTCCGGAATCTAGGACAAGCGCGATCAGTTGGCGCCGCCGCGCAGCAGGCAGTCGCGCAGCAGCGGTGCGCCATCCGCCAGCCCGGCGCCGTTGCATTCCAGCGCGACCTTCTGGCCGCGCCGCACCATGGTGGCTCGGGCTTCCACCTCGCACACCCGCCCTGCCGGGCCGCAGATCTGGCGTTGCAGCAGCAGTGCGCGCACATTCACGCCGGGATCGTTGGTGCGGATATCGACAAAGACCTGGTTGCCCTCGCGGCGAATGCCGCTGGCGACGCCTTCGACGATCAGGTACTGGCCCAGGTAGCGGGTGTCGGCTTCCTTGGGGTTGCCGCGGTAGTCATTCAGCAGCGTGTCGGCCTGGAGCTGCGGCAGCCGGTCCGCGGGGCGCTCCGGGTCGATGCTGATCGGGTCGAGCGTGCCATCGCGCGGCACCCCGCGCACGACGCTTGCCGGCACCGCGCTGGCTTCGGCCTGCGCCTCGGGTGCGGCACCGCCGACATCGTCGCGGCGGTCATTGCCGGCAAACCACAACATGCCAAGGACAGCCACGGCGACGATGGCAATAAGGATTTGCTGGGTACGGTTCAACATCGGAAGGTCCTGCGTCAGTGAATGCGGAAGGCGGAACGGGATTATGCGCCCTGCCTGCCGCAAAAGCGCTCAATCGCCGCCACGGCATGGTCGACGCCGCGCTCGGCGGCCATCGCGCGGCCCAGCGTGGCGGCCCGTTCGCGCGTGGCCGATTGCTCCGCGAAGGCGATCATCGACGCCAGCCGCGGCGCGTCGATCTTGTGCCCGGCGACATAGCGCGGCGCCACGCCCAGTGCCGCCAGCCGGCCCGCCCAGAAAAACTGGTCGCCCGCAAACGGCAGCACGATCGATGGGGCGCCCGCTGCCACGGCTGCATGCGTGGTGCCCGCACCGCCATGATGGATTGCCGCCGACACGCGCGGCAACAGCCAGTCATGCGGGGTGGCGCCTACCACGTGGAAGCTGGATGGCAACGCCGCCACGTCGATGCCGCTCCAGCCCGGATAGAACAGCGCGCGCCGGCCATCGACCGCCTGCACCAGCGCCGTCACCACCTTGTCCCGGTCAAAGCCCGCCATGCTGCCAAAGCCGATATACAGCGGCGCCTCGCCGGCCGCCAGGAAGTCGCGCAGCGGCGCGTCCGGTTGCCAGTCCGGCTGCGGCGGCATGGTCCACGCGCCGCTCACCAGCCAGTCGTCATGCCAGTCATGCGGACGCGGCACCAGCTGCGGCGAGATCGCGTACAGCGTCGGAAAGTCCGCCCACATCGCCTTGCGCGCTGACGCGCCGAACAGCCTGGAGCGCGCAGCATTGGTCGCGGTACGGAACATGCGCCACAGCACGAAGTTGATCACGTGGTGGCTGGCGCGATTAGCCCACCCCGGCATCCTGAACGGCGGGAGCAGCGCGGACGGAAAGGCCCGCGTCGGCGAGATCGGGAACATGCCCGCGCCGATCACCGGCTTGCCCAACTGCTCGCCCACCGACAGCGCCACATACGCCGTCAGCCCCGAGAACACGATGCCATCGGCAGCGCGCGCGGCTTCCGCCAGTTGTGCCATCCATGCCTCGGTGTTGTCCTCGGCAATGCGCGCGAATGCCCGCGTGGCCTCGGCGACGTTGCCGCCTTCGGTCATCAGCTTGTGCAGCGCGCCGCCGGGAGCCAGCGTCTGCTGGATATCGCCCGCCATCGGCGCAAAGGCCAGGCCGTGCTCTGCCGCGAGCGTGGCTGCCGAGCGTTCGCCCAGCATCAGCACGTCGTGGCCGGCGGCGCGCAGGCCGAGGCCCAGCGCGACCATGGGGCGGCAGTCGCCCTGGGTACCGAAGGTGATGAGGGTCAGGCGCATGGCGGGAGAGGCGCCGAAGGGCCCGGCGCCGGCATGTCAGCGAGTAGCCTGCAGTTTACTTGTACCGGCGCCTTCCGCGCCGCGACATGGGGCCGCGGCTGCGGGTATCACTTGCCGATGCAGAAACGCGTAAAGATCGTCCCCAGCAGATCATCGCTGGTGAACTCACCCGTAATGCTGTTCAGGCAATCCTGCGCCAGCCGCAGCTCTTCGGCAAACAGGTCCAGCGCCTGCGCCTGGTGCTCGGCCTGCTCCGCGGCGATATCCAGGTGCGATTGCGCATTCCGCAGCGCCGTCAGGTGCCGTTCGCGCGCCAGGAAGTTGCCTTCATTGCCTGACTGCCAGCCCACCAGCCGCAGTAGTTCACGACGCAGCAGTTCAATGCCGGCCCCGGTGCGCGCCGAGATCCAGATCTCGGTCGGGTTGGGGCCGTTGGCCGCAACCACATGCGGGCGGTTGCCGCCGAAGACGACATCGCCAACCGCGGGGGCCTTGTCGATCTTGTTGACGATGCGCACGATCGGCGAGCCCGGCGGCAGCTGGCCGCTGAGCTGGTCGTCGATGGCGTCGTCGGTCTCGGACAGGCCGTGGCGCAGGTAGTCGGTGGCGTCGACCAGGTGCAGCACGATATCGGCGCGGCGGATGGCGTCCCAGGTGCGTTCGATGCCGATGCGCTCGACTTCGTCGGCGGCGTGCTCGCGCAGGCCGGCGGTGTCGATGATATGCAGTGGGATGCCGTCGATCTGGATGGTCTCGCGCACGCGGTCGCGCGTGGTGCCGGCGATGGGCGTGACGATGGCCAGCTCCGCGCCGGCCAGCGCGTTCAGCAGCGACGACTTGCCCACGTTGGGCTGGCCCGCCAGCACCACCGACAGGCCCTCGCGCAGCAGCGCGCCCTGGCGCGCCTGCGCCAGCACGCCGCCAAGTTCGGTGCGGATGGTGGCAAGCTGGCCGCGGGCGTCGGACTGCTCCAGGAAATCGATCTCTTCCTCGGGGAAGTCCAGAGTGGCTTCCACCAGCATGCGCAGGTGGATGACCTTATCCACAAGCTGGCGGATGGCGTTGGAGAATTCGCCCTCCATCGAACGCGCCGCTGAGCGCGCCGCGGCCTCGGTGCTGGCTTCGATCAGGTCGGCCACGGCCTCGGCCTGGGCCAGGTCGAGCTTGTCGTTGAGGAAGGCGCGCCGCGTGAACTCGCCGGGCTCCGCCAGGCGCAGGCCGATGCCGTCGCCCGCCTGCAGGCAGCGCGTCAGCAGCATCTGCATCACCACCGGGCCGCCGTGGCCCTGCAGCTCGAGCACTTCCTCGCCGGTATAGGAATTGGGCGCCGGGAAATACAGCGCCAGGCCGTGGTCGATGACTTTGCCATGGCCATCGAGGAACGGCAGGTAGGTGGCATGGCGCGGCTTCAGCGCCTGGCCGCAGACGGCGCGCATCACCGGGCCGACATTGGGGCCCGACACGCGCACCACGCCGATGCCGCCGCGTCCGGGCGCGGTGGCGATGGCGGCAATGGGAACCTGGGGAGCAGTCATGGCGGTATTGTCGCAGATCGGGTGCAGTTGGCGTGGCACGCGGTGGGCAGGCCGCCATGGCGGGCGGGGTGGTCAGCTGGCGCCGGGCAGCGGCTGCGGCGGCGCCTCGTCCGGCATTGCCTGCGCCTGCAGGCAGTCGGCCAGCAGCCGGCGCGCGACGATGCCGTCGACAAAGCGGCCAAGCTTCGCCTGCCGTTTGACCAGCTTGCGATGCAGGTCCTTGCTGTAGCGGGATGGCAGCACCGGCGCGAACGCCTCGATCACATAGCGCAGTCGCTTGCCGGCGATGCGCAGTTCATGCACCGCGCGAGGATTGCCGCGGCGTGCAGCCTTTGCCAGCGCGCGCAGGCGCTTGCGGCCGCGGCGCACGCGCTTGCGCGCAAGGGGCCCGAGGCGGCCACCGTCACTGCGGGCGCGGGCGGCCAGATGGTCCAGGTGCGCCAGGTCGCGATGCAGCGCGGGCAGTGGCCAGTCACGGTAGCCGGCCAGGGCCGACAGCATGGTTTGCCGTGCGGTGTCGCGGCGCTCACGGGCGGTGTCGGCGATGGCCGACAGCACGGTATCGTCCGGTTCCAGCTTGCGTGCCGGGGCAATGGTTTCGGCCAGGAACACGTCCCAGTCGCGCACATCGCTGGTGGCGCGCGCCAGCATGCGCAGGTCATGCTTCCAGCGATCACGCTCCTGCCGCGGCAACGACGGCCCCAGGGCCCAGAGCACCGCGCGCGCGTGGCGTACCGCCACGCGCAGCGCGTGCAGGTCTTCGGCCTCGTCGCGGTGCAGCAACTGGGCCAGGCTTGCTTCCATGCGCGCCAGGCTTGCCTGCGTCAGCGCGGCAAAGGCGGCGGCGGGCCGCGTCTTGCGGTGCAGTGTGGGGGGATGGGCGTCGGCGATCATGGCGGGCTGCATGCGCTCAGGCGCGCATGCGGGTCGCGGATGCTTCCAGTGTAGGCGACAGCACGCCGGCCCGCTTCGGCGCGGCGTAAAAGGCGCATGGATGGTTGACAGCCCGGTGCCTTCACGCTGCAATGCGCACATCCCGGTGATGCAGTGACCCGACAAGGAACAGCCATGACCACCGAACAGGAACGGCTTTTGCTGCGCGACACCATCGAGGCGGGCTTCCGCCAGACCGCCTTCGTCAACGACGTCGGCATCTCGCTGGCGGACTGTGGGCCAGGCTGGTGCGAATCCACGCTGGCCATTACGCCGCGCCACCTGCAGCATGGCGGCATCGTCCATGCGGGCGTGCAGGCCACCATGGCGGACCACACCGCGGGCGCGGCGGCATCCACCATCCTGGAGGCAGGCCAGCACGTGGTCACCGCGGAGTTCAAGATCAACCTGCTCAGGGCCGTGCGCAGCGAACGGCTGCGCTGCCGTGCCGATGTGCTCAAGTCCGGCCGCGCGATCATCGTGGTGGAGGCGGATGTCTTTGCCGATGTCCACGGTGAATCCGTGCTGGTCAGCCGCCTGAACGCCACCATGAGCGTGCTGGATCTGGCCTGAGCGCCCTCCCACCCTTGAAAGGAAGCGACCCATGATCGACCACACCGGCGTAAGCGTCAGCGACTACGGCAAGAGCCGCGCCTTCTACCAGGCGGCGCTGGGCGCCATCGGCTATGTGCTGGACAAGGAATTCTCGGCGAGCGTCACCGGCAGCACCGACGTGGCCGGCTTCGGCCCGCCGGGGCAACCCGACTTCTGGATCCACCGCGGCACGCCCAACCAGCCGCCGCTGCACGTGGCCTTCCGCGTGGACAGCCGCGAGACCGTCGATGCCTTCTATCGCGCGGCGCTGGCCGCGGGCGGGCGCGACAACGGCGCGCCGGGCATCCGCGCGCACTACCATTCCGACTACTACGGCGCCTTCGTGCTGGACCCGGACGGGCACAACATCGAAGCGGTCTGCCACAAGCCTGCGTAGGGCCTCAGCGTGTCGCGACGATGAACAGGCGCGGGAACGGCAGCAGCACCGACCCGTCCGGCAGCGCCGGGTACGCCTTGGCAATCTCGGCTTCGTAGCGCGCCAGGTAGGCGGCGCGCTCGGCCTCGTCCAGCGGCTGCAGGAAGGGGCGCAGGCCGCTGCCCTTGAACCACTCGACCACCGCGGCCGGGCCGCCCGCCAGCGGATGGTGGTACGTGGTCAGCCATACATCCACGCGCTGGCACAGCGGGCGCAGCAGCTCGTAGTACCACTGCGCCGGGGCGCGCTCGGCGCGGGCCTTGCTGGCGCCGGCGAGCTTTTCGGCCCACGGGCCATCCGCCGCCACCTGGCGCATCAGCCGGTGCGCGGGTTCTTCCAGGTTGTCCGGCATCTGCACGGCCAGCGTGCCGCCGGGAGCGAGCCTGGATACCAGTGCCGGGAACAGGCTGGCGTGGTCAGGCAGCCACTGCAGCACGGCATTGGCCAGGATCACGTCATAGGGCCCGGCCTCGTCCCAGGCGCCGATGTCGGCCACGCGGAACTGCACGTCGGGCAGGCGCTTGCGCGCCGCGTCGACCATGTCCTGCGAGCTGTCCAGCCCGGTCACCGACGCCCCCGCATAGCGCGCCAGCAGCACCTCGGTGGAATTGCCCGGCCCGCAGCCGATATCCACCGCGCTGCGCGCGGTCTGATTGGGGATGGCAGCCACCAGGTCGCGGACCGGGCGGGTGCGTTCGTCTTCGAAGGCGACGTATTGGTGGGCGGACCAGCTCATGGGGATCTCCTGACGCTTAGGGCAGGCCAGTAGGATACGCCTGCCGCTGGCGGTTCGCTGGGCTGTCAGCCCGCCCTTTTCCCATTACCCCAGCTTCTTCTTCAGCAGCTCATTCACCTGCGCCGGATTGGCCTTGCCCTTGGTGGCCTTCATCGCCTGTCCGACCAGCGCATTGAACGCCTTCTCCTTGCCCGCGCGGAATTCCTCGACCGACTTGGCGTTGGCCGCCAGCACGTCGTCGATGATCTTCTCCAGCTCGCCGCTGTCCGACATCTGCTTCAGCCCCTTGGCCGCGATGATGGCATCGGCATCGCCGCCATGCTCGCCGGCCCACATCGCCGGGAACACATCCTTCTTGGCCGTGTTGTTCGACACCGTGCCGTCCGCAATGCGCGTCAGCAGCTTCGCCAGTTGCGCCGGCGTGACCGGCGCGGCATCGATGGCGATGCCTTCGCGGTTGAGCTGCGAGGCCACGTCGCCCATCAGCCAGTTGGCCGCGGGCTTGGCGTTGGCGGCACCGGCGTCGGCCACCACGGCCTCGTAGTAGGCGGCGAAGGCCTTGGTGGCGGTCAGCGTGGTGGCGTCATACGCCGACAGACCGTACTGCGAGACAAAGCGCGCCTGCATCGCGGCCGGCAATTCGGGCAGTTCGCCGCGCACGCGGTCCACCCAGCCGGCATCGATTTCCAGCGGCATCAGGTCCGGATCGGGGAAGTAGCGGTAGTCGTGCGCGTCTTCCTTGGTGCGCATCGCGCGGGTCTCGCCGGTATCCGGGTCGAACAGCACGGTGGCCTGCTGGATCTTGCGGCCGTCCTCGATCTCGGCGATCTGCCACTGCACTTCGTACTCGATGGCCTGCTGCAGGAAGCGGAACGAGTTCAGGTTCTTGATCTCGCGCCGGGTGCCGAATTCCTTCTGGCCGAGCGGGCGCACCGACACGTTGGCGTCGCAGCGGAAGCTGCCTTCCTGCATGTTGCCATCGCAGATGCCCAGCCACACCACCAGCGAGTGCAGCGTCTTGGCATAGGCCACGGCTTCGGCGGCGCTGCGCATGTCAGGCTCGGTGACGATTTCCAGCAGCGGGGTGCCGGCGCGGTTCAGGTCGATGCCGGTCATGCCGGCAAAGTCTTCGTGCAGGGACTTGCCCGCGTCTTCTTCCAGGTGGGCGCGGGTCAGGTTGACGGTCTTCTCGTAGAACTCGCCCTTCTTGCCTTCGACCTGGATGCTGATGGTGCCGCCCTGTACCACTGGGATCTCATACTGGCTGATCTGGTAGCCCTTGGGCAGATCGGGGTAGAAGTAGTTCTTGCGCGCAAAGATGCTGCGCGGCGCGATGGTGGCGCCGATCGCCAGGCCGAACTGGATGGCGCGCTCGACCGCGCCCTTGTTGAGCACCGGCAGCACGCCCGGCAGCGCCAGGTCCACCGGCGAGGCCTGCGTGTTGGCCTCGGCCCCGAAGGCGGTGGAGGTGCCGGAAAAAATCTTGGAGGCCGTCGAAAGCTGAGCGTGCGTTTCGAGGCCGATCACCACTTCCCATTGCATGGCGGTATTCCTGTTCGGTTCTTTCGGTTCTGTCTGTTGCGGTGGAGCGGCGGCGCCGCTCGGGGGTTCAGTCTGGTCTTGCCCCGGTCCTCAAGGGTCGGGGCTGGCAAGCCATGAGTCGAGTTGGGCCAGCGCGGCCACGCGGGCAACCGCATCGCCGCCGACGGTGACGCCCTGGGTCTTGCGCATGCCTGCCGGCACGTCGCCGCGCATATGCAGCTCGCTGGTGCCGTCAAAGCCGTGGTAGGCGCCCGGGTAGATCTCCAGCCGGAAGCGCGCGCCCGGCTGGCGCGCCAGCACCGCGCTCTGCAGCATGGCGCAGCGGGTGGCGGGCGTCCAGTCGTCGGCGCCGCCGATCATCAGCAGCATCGGCGCGCGCAGGCGGTAGTTGTGCTGCTGCACCGCGCGCTTGCAGCCCGGGTAGAACGCCACGGCGCGCTCCACTTGGGGCGTGCCGGCCGGCCACGGGCGGCTGGCATCGACGGTGGCCAGCACCGCCTGCGCGCCATTGGACCAGCCCAGCAGCACGATGCGCGCGGTGTCGACCGCCGGCTGCTGCGCCACCCAGCGCAGTGCGGCCAGCGCATCGGCGCGGCGCGTGCGGTCGTCGATGCCGCGCGTGTCGATGGGGTCGGAGCAGATGCCGTGGGGCCTGCCGCGCGCGCTGAAGCTGTCGGGCATCAGCACGGCATAGCCGCGCTCGGTCAGCCAGTGTGCGTATTCGCGGTAGCGTTGCTGCAGCATTCCGGAAACGTCCGCCTTGTCGGTTCCCGCGGCGCCCGCCGCGCTCGCGCGCGAGGGGCGCGCGGACAGCAGGCCGCCGCAGCCGTGCAATGCCACTACCACGGGCAGTGCGCGCTGGCTGGTGCCTTCGCGCGGCAGGAACCAGTAGGCAGTCAGCGCGGGCGTGGCCGCATCGCCGCGCAGCTCGACGCGCTGCGCGGGCACGGATGCGGTTGCCGCAGACCCTGGCGCGGCCCGGCTCACCGCATTCGGCGCCAGCACGCCGGCAGGCGTCAGCGGCGCCGGCTGTGCCAGCGCGGGGGCGGGCAGGTCCGGTGTATGCGCGGATGCGCCGGCCAGCCATGCGCCCAGCCCCAGTGCCACCACGGCGCGCAGCACCGCCACCGCCGGGCGGGCGGCGCACAGTGAGCGTTGCGGGGTGGCGGGTGCGTGGGTCATGACTGGCTTCGGTGGCTTCAGCGCGTGCGGGCGCAGGCGCCGCTGCCCGGCTCGAACATCACGGGCCAGGCTTCTTCGTAGATGCCGGGGGTGCAGCGCTGCTGGCAATTGGCGTGCGCCAGCGTGACGCGGCGCGGGTCCTGCCAGACCATCAGCTTGCAGCCGCTGCCGTCATTGGCGCGCAGCTCGATATGCGGCTTCTTCTGGACCTGGCGGAAGTCCGCCAGGTTGAAGCTGCACGAGCCGCGCTTGCCTACCCACAGCTTCCACGACAGCTGCTGCACGCTGTTGTTCGACACGCGCAGCTGGGCGTCTTCGCGGAAGCCGTCTTCCTCGGTGCGGCGGCAGTCGCCGGCCAGGTCGATGTCGCGGCTGGCGATCGGAGCCGGGGGCGCGGGCCGTCCCAGCCCGCCCGGCAGCGGGATGCAGCCGGCCACCGCCGCGGCGAGCGCGGCCGCGGCCATCAGGCGCAGGGTCAGCGAGGAGCGTGCGGTCATGTTCATGCCTTGCCCGGACGGCGCAGGTGCCAGTCGGTCGCCTGCTGGAACGCGTGCGCGGTCTGCAGCAGGCGTGCTTCGTCGAAGTAGTTGCCGATCAGCTGCAGGCCCACCGGCATGCCGGCTTCGCCGAAGCCGCACGGCACGCTCATGCCGGGCAGGCCGGCCAGGCTGGTGGACAGCGTGAAGATGTCGGCCAGGTACATCTGCACCGGGTCCGAGGTCTTCTCGCCCAGCTTCCACGCCACCGTCGGCGCCACCGGCCCCATGATCACGTCGCACTGGGCGAAGGCGCGCTGGAAGTCGTCGGCGATGATGCGGCGGATCTTCTGCGCCTGCAGGTAGTAGGCGTCGTAGTAGCCGTGCGACAGCACATAGGTGCCGACCATGATGCGGCGCTTGACCTCGGCGCCGAAGCCTTCGGCGCGGCTCTTCTTGTACATGTCGAGCAGGTCGCGGTATTCGGCCGCGCGGTGGCCGTAGCGCACGCCGTCAAAGCGCGACAGGTTGGAAGAGGCCTCGGCCGGCGCGATCACGTAGTACACCGGGATCGACAGCTCGGTCTTGGGCAGCGTCACCTCGACCAGCGTGGCGCCCAGCTTTTCATACTCGGCCAGCGCGGCGCGCACGGCCTGCTCGACGTCGGCCGACAGGCCCTTGCCGAAGTATTCCTTCGGCAGGCCGATGCGCAGCCCGGCCAGCGGGCGCTCGGCGGTGGCGCCGGCGAGCGGCTGGCCCAGCAGCCGGGTGTAGTCCTCGTCCACGCCGCCCTGCGCGGGCGTGATGCTGGTGGAGTCCCTGGGGTCGAAGCCGGCCATGGCGTTGAGCAGCAGCGCGCAGTCTTCGGCGCTATGGGCCATCGGGCCGGCCTGATCCAGCGACGAGGCGAAGGCGATCATGCCGTAGCGCGACACGCGGCCGTAGGTCGGCTTGATGCCGGTGATACCCGAGAACGACGCCGGCTGGCGGATCGAGCCGCCGGTGTCGGTGCCGGTGGCGGCGGGGGCCAGGCCCGCAGCGACTGCTGCGGCCGAGCCGCCCGACGAGCCGCCGGGCACGCGGCTGGTGTCCCACGGGTTGCGCACCGGGCCGAAATGCGAGTTCTCGTTGGACGAGCCCATCGCGAACTCGTCCATATTGGTCTTGCCCAGCGTGACCATGCCGGCCGCGCCCATGCGCTCGACCACGGTGGCGTCGAACGGGCTTTCATAGTTGCCCAGCATCTTCGAGCCGGCGGTGGCACGCCAGCCACGCGTGACGAACACGTCCTTGTGCGCGATCGGCACGCCGGTCAGCGGCGCGGCCTCGCCGCGGGCGCGGCGTTCATCGGCGGCGCGCGCCTGGGCCAGGGTGCGCTCGGCATCGACGTGGATAAAGGCGTTGAGCGCGGCGGCCTGCTCGATGCGGGCCAGGTACTCGCGCGCGAGTTCCTCGGCGGAGACGGAGCGCGCGGCCAGCGCATCGGCAAGCTGGCGCAGGGAGGTCACGGAATCAGCGGAAAAGGGCATGACAGTCGGTTGGCATCAGGGGTAGCGTACT
Organism: Cupriavidus necator N-1; assembly: GCF_000219215.1. Classification (NCBI taxonomy): domain Bacteria; kingdom Pseudomonadati; phylum Pseudomonadota; class Betaproteobacteria; order Burkholderiales; family Burkholderiaceae; genus Cupriavidus; species Cupriavidus necator. The sequence continues at coordinate 103,307 of NC_015726.1, forward strand.
GGCGGGTGGCCGGCGGCGGACAGGCATGCACGGGTGCGTCGGGTCCGGGCCGGGCGGCGGTCATTCGATGACCTTGGGCACCAGGTACAGGCCGTCTTCGGTGGCCGGCGCGGGGCGCTGGTAGTCGGCCCGGCGGTCGGATTCGGTGACCACGTCCTCGCGCAGGCGCTGGACCATGTCGCGCACGGCAGACAGCGGGTGGGCCAGCGGCTCGATGCCGGTGGTGTCGACCGCCTGCATCTGCTCGACCAGCGAGAAAAAGTTGTTCAGCTGCGCAAGCGTCTGGGCGGCCTCGTCATCGCTGGTTTCGATGCGGGCCAGGTGGGCGATGCGCTTGACGTCGGATAGAGCGAGGGCCATGGCGTGGTGGTTCGGATGCTCGGATGCGGGGGGCGCGGGCTGCGCCGGCGGCTGGCTCATGGGGCGGCTGAGTCGCACGGCCCGTGGCCTGACCGGGGGCGCCGGAGTGGCGCCCCGGAGTCGTCGGAATTACAGGTATTTTCAGGCCGTAAACGCCCGAAGCAGCAGGAATTATAAGGTATCATTGCGAGTTACCGACCCTTGGCAACGCCCACGTCACATGGCCGCAAAGCGGCCGTTGGCCGGCACGCCTGCGCCTGGCATCCACAGGCGCCCGAAGGGCGAACCTGGGTCCTCTGATTAGGCCTCTGCAACCGGCCAGCGCATGTCGCATGTCAACGACATTGTGCGCCGGTGCCTGCACATTTCCGCGAACTTTTCCGCGGGGTCTAATCAAAGGTTCCCGTAGTGCCGGCGCGCACAGTGCGCCGGCGGTGCCGTTCCCAATCCCATCCCGGCCCGGGCAGGCCCCGTGCCGGACGGCGGGCGGACCGGGAAGCCGGGAACCATTCCGTATTCAACACAACGTATTTCGTGGCCGGACCGCCCGCGGTGCCGGCCGCTTCGCCTACCCGCGAACACCACCACAGACAGGATTCCTGATGTTCGGATTTCTCCGCAGCTACTTCTCCAACGACCTGGCGATCGACCTCGGCACCGCCAATACGCTGATCTACATGCGCGACAAGGGCATCGTGCTGGACGAGCCCTCGGTCGTCGCGATCCGCCAGGAAGGCGGCCCCAACGCCAAGAAAACCATCACGGCGGTGGGCAAGGAAGCCAAGCAGATGCTGGGCAAGGTGCCGGGCAATATCGAGGCGATCCGCCCGATGAAGGACGGCGTGATCGCCGACTTCACCGTCACCGAGCAGATGCTCAAGCAATTCATCAAGATGGTGCACGACAGCAAGCTGCTGCGTCCGAGCCCGCGCATCATCATCTGCGTGCCGTGCGGCTCGACCCAGGTCGAGCGCCGCGCCATCCGCGAATCGGCGCTGGGCGCCGGCGCCAGCCAGGTGTACCTGATCGAGGAGCCGATGTCGGCCGCGATCGGCGCCGGCCTGCCGGTGTCGGAGCCGTCGGGCTCGATGGTGGTGGATATCGGCGGCGGCACCACCGAGGTGGGCATCATCTCGCTGGGCGGCATGGTCTACAAGGGTTCGGTGCGCGTGGGCGGCGACAAGTTCGACGAGGCCATCGTCAACTACATCCGCCGCAACTACGGCATGCTGATCGGCGAACAGACCGCCGAAGCCATCAAGAAGGAAATCGGCTCGGCCTTCCCGGGCTCCGAGGTCCGCGAGATGGAAGTCAAGGGCCGCAACCTGTCCGAAGGCATCCCGCGCGCCTTCACGGTGTCTTCCAACGAAATCCTGGAAGCCCTGACCGATCCGCTCAACCAGATCGTGTCGGCGGTGAAGATCGCGCTGGAACAGACCCCGCCCGAACTGGGCGCCGACATCGCCGAGCGCGGCATGATGCTGACCGGCGGCGGCGCGCTGCTGCGCGACCTGGACCGCCTGCTGGCCGAAGAAACCGGCCTGCCGGTGCTGGTGGCCGAAGACCCGCTGACCTGCGTGGTGCGCGGCTCCGGCATGGCGCTGGAACGCATGGACAAGCTCGGCAGCATCTTCTCCTACGAGTAAGAAGGACGCTCACGTGGCGATGCGCGGCCTGCCGGATCCAGCGATCAGGGCGGTGTCGCGGCGCCTCATCCGCCGGGGCCAGGCCCCGGCAGCTCCCGCCGCCCGACTGTGCCGCTCCCGTCCCCGCAAGGGCCTCGGGCGCGGCACGGCGGGCGGCGGGGCGTTTCCGCGTGGGCTCCGGCCTTTGTTCGGGTAAATGGATTACTCCCCTCCGCCGCTCTTCAAGCAAGGCACCTCGGCAGTCGCCAGGCTGGTCCTGTACGTGACCATCGCGCTGGCGCTGCTGGTGGTCGATGCCCGTTTCGACGCGCTCAGCGTGGGCCGCCAGGTTGCCGCCACCGTGCTGATGCCGGTCGAACGCCTGGTGCTGACGCCGCGCGACGCGCTGCGCACGATGTTCGACTACGCGCAGTCGTCGGCGATGCTCGCCACCGAGAACCGCGAACTGCGCCAGAACGCCGTGCAGCAGGCCCAGGCCGCGGTGCGCCAGGCGCAGCTTGAGTCCGAGAACAACCAGCTGCGCAAGCTGCTCGGGCTGGCGCAGCAGTCGGCCACGCCGGTGACGGCCGCCGAGATCCTGTATGACGCGCGCGATCCCTACAGCCAGCGCATCGTGATCGACAAGGGCAGCCAGCACGGCCTGCGTGCCGGCTACCCGGTGATCGACGAGCGCGGCGTGGTGGGGCAGGTCACGCGCGTGTCGCCGTTCCAGTCCGAGGTGACGCTGCTGACCGACAAGGACCAAGCCATCCCCGTGCAGGTGGTGCGCAACGGCCTGCGCAGCGTGGCCTTCGGCGGCGCGCGCGCGGGCCAGCTGGACCTGCGCTTCATGGCCGCCGCCGCCGACCTGCAGCAGGGCGACCTGCTGGTGACCTCTGGCCTGGACGGCACCTACCCGCCGGGCCTGCCGGTGGCAAAGATCATCCATATCGAGCGCAAGGCCGATACCGCGTTCTCGCGCGTGTACTGCGAGCCGGTGGCCGGCGTGCGCGCGCACCGCCAGCTGCTGGTGGTGCGCTACGACGCGGCCATCCCCGCGCGCGAAACGGTCGAGGCCAAGCCGGAGGCGCCGGTCAGGGGCGCCAAGTCCGCCGCGGCGCGCGCAGCCGCCGACAGCGCGGCGGCTGCCAAGGCCGCGCCCGCCAAGGAGGCACCACGGTGACCAATCCCCAATACCTGCTGCGGCCGGTCAATCCCGCCTTTATCGCCTTCAGCTTCGTGCTGGCGTTCCTGTTCAACCTGATGCCCTGGGGCACCACGCTGTGGGTCCCCGACATGGTGGCGCTGGTGCTGGTGTTCTGGAACATCCACCAGCCGCGCAAGGTGGGCATGGGCGTGGCCTTCCTGCTGGGCCTGCTGATGGACGTGCACGATGCCCGGCTGCTGGGCGAGCACGCGCTGGCCTACACCCTGCTGGCCTACTTTGCTATCACCATCCACCGCCGCGTGCTGTGGTTCACCGTCTATACCCAGGCGCTGCACGTGCTGCCGCTGCTGTTCATCGTGCATGCGGTGCCGGTGCTGATCCGGCTGGCCATGGGCGCGCCGCTGCCGGGCTGGCCACTGTTGCTGGCGCCGGCGATCGAGGCGCTGCTGTGGCCGCTGGCCACCAGCCTGCTGCTGGCGCCGCAGCGCCGTTCGAGCGATGTCGACGAGACGCGTCCGATCTGACGCCGCACGCATCTGACCGCACCTAAACGCTCATCCCTGGCCTACGCAGTACCATGACCGAAATCCGCAACGTCGAACTGGAAATCGGCCGCTTCCGCATCCGCGTGGCGGCTGCGGCCCTGTTCACGGTGATCTGCTTTGGCCTGCTGTTCACGCGCTTCCTGTGGCTGCAGTGGTACAAGCATGACCAGTACTCGGCCAAGGCCGAGGACAACCGCATCTCGGTGGCGCCGATCGAGCCCAACCGCGGCATCATCATGGACCGCAACGGGCTCGTGCTGGCGCGCAATTATTCGGCGTACACGCTGGAGATCACGCCGTCCAAGCTGACCGATACGCTGGACAACACCATCGAGAGCCTGTCCGGGCTGGTGGATATCCAGCCGCGCGACCGGCGCCGCTTCAAGCGGCTGATGGAAGAGTCGCGCAGCTTTGAAAGCCTGCCGATCCGCAGCCAGCTGACCGACGAGGAAGTGGCACGCTTTTCCGCGCAGCGCTTCCGCTTCCCGGGCGTGGACGTGCGCGCGCGGCTGTTCCGCCAGTACCCGCTGGGCGAGTCGGCCTCGCACGTGATCGGCTACCTGGGCCGGATCTCGCAGCGCGACCAGGAGCGCATCGAGGCCATGGACGAGGCCAACGATGCCGAGGGCGCCAAGTACGATCCGCGCAAGGATGCCGACAACTACAAGGGCACCAACTACATCGGCAAGATCGGCCTGGAGCAGAGCTACGAGAGCGAGCTGCACGGACTGACCGGTTTCGAGGAAGTGGAAGTGAGCGCGGGCGGGCGCCCCATCCGCACGCTTTCGACCTCACCCGCCACGCCCGGCAACAACCTGATCCTGTCGCTCGACATCCGCCTGCAGCAGCTGGCCGAGGCGCTCTACGGCGACCGCCGCGGCGCGCTGGTAGCGATCGAGCCGGCCACCGGCGACATCCTGGCCTTTGTCTCCAAGCCGACCTACGACCCCAATCTGTTCGTCGAAGGCATCGACACCAATACCTGGAATGAGCTCAACAACTCGCCCGACAAGCCGCTCCTGAACCGGCCCCTCAGGGGCACCTACCCGCCCGGCTCGACCTACAAGCCGTTCATGGCGCTGGCGGCGCTGACCACCGGCAAGCGCACCGCGGCCTGGGGCATGCACGATCCCGGCTTCTTCACGCTGGGCAACCATACCTTCCGCGACGACAAGCCGGGCGGCCACGGCTGGGTCGACATGCACAGCTCGATTGTGCAATCGTGCGACACCTACTACTACGCGCTGGCGCGCGACATGGGCGTCAACGGCATCCATGACTTCATGAAGCCGCTCGGCTTCGGCCAGATCACCGGCATCGACATCGAGGGCGAAAGCCGCGGCATCCTGCCGTCGACCGACTGGAAGCGCCGCGCGTACCGCAAGCCCGAGCAGCAGAAGTGGTACGACGGCGAGACCATCTCGCTGGGCATCGGGCAGGGCTACAACAGCTTCACCATCCTGCAGCTGGCGCAGGCCACCTCGGTCATCGTCAACAACGGCAGCGTGATGAAGCCCCACCTGGTCAAGGCCGTGGAAGACGCGGTCACGCGCAAGCGCACGCTGACGGTGCCAAAGGAAAGCTATCGCATTCCGCTCAAGCAGGCCGATATCGACGTGATCAAGCGCGCCATGGTGGCGGTGACGCACTCCGGCACGGCCGCGCGCGTGTTCGCCGGTGCGGCCTATGAATCGGCGGGCAAGACCGGCACCGCGCAGACCTACAGCCTGGGCAAGGGCGAGAAGTACAACCACCACGCGCTGGACGAGCGCAAGCGCGACCACTCGCTGTACACGGCCTTCGCGCCAGCGGACAACCCGAGGATCGCGATTGCGCTGATCGTCGAGAACGCCGGCTTCGGCGCCGCGGTGGCCGCGCCGATCGCGCGCAAGGTGATGGACTACTACCTGACCGGCAAATGGCCGGCAGAGCTGGAAGCCATCGCTCCGCCGGAAGCCGAGCGCATGGCGGGCCGCCCGCCGGTGGCCACGCCGAGCGTGTTTACCACCGGCCAGACTGCCAGCATCGCCAGCGCTACCGTGATGTCGGGCGGTAGCGCACCGGCCAGCGGCGCGGCCGCCAGCGCGGTGGCCGCGGCCTCGGGCGCGCACGCCGCGGCGTCTGACGCGATCGCGGCGGCACTGGACCCGGCCGCGATCGCACCGGCCTCGGCCGTGCAGACGCTGGATGAACGCATGCTGCAGGCGCTGGGCCACAGCAAGCCGAAGGTGCCGCCGGCTTCCGTGCCGGTCGTGCCGGCCAAGGCGCCCGCGCCCAAACCACGCGTCAAGCCCGTGGCTGCCAAGGCAGCCAGCGGTGCCGACGCCACTCGCTGAAGGAGACGCGCATGGATCGACGCCGCGTCCTGTCCCTGATCAAGACCGCGCTGACCGGTTTTGACAAACCACTCTCGCTGATCGTCTTCCTGCTGTTCGCCACCGGCATCGTGGCGCTGTACTCGGCCGCCATCGACATGCCGGGCCGGGTCGAGGACCAGCTGCGCAATATCCTGCTGTCTTATGTGGTGATGATGGTGATCGCCTACCTGCCCACGCAGACGCTGATGCGGGTGGCGGTGCCGATCTACACGGTCGGGGTGGCGCTGCTGATCGCGGTCGCCATGTTCGGGCTGATCCGCAAGGGCGCGCGCCGCTGGCTCTATGTCGGCATGGTGATCCAGCCGTCCGAGATCATGAAGATCTCGATGCCGCTGATGCTGGCGTGGTACTTCCAGAAGCGCGAGGGCGTGGTCAAGTGGTTCGACTTCGTGGTGGCGCTGGTGCTGCTGCTGATCCCGGTCGGCCTGATCGCCAAGCAACCCGACCTGGGCACGGCGCTGCTGGTGATGGCCGCGGGCGTGTACGTGATCTACTTCGCGGGCCTGTCGTGGAAGCTGATCCTGCCGCTGCTGGGGCTGCTGGTGGTGGCGGTCACGCTGCTGATCACGTTCCAGAACGATATGTGCGCGCCGGGCGTGAACTGGCCGGTGCTGCACGACTACCAGCAGCACCGCATCTGCACGCTGCTGGACCCTACCAGCGATCCGCTGGGCAAGGGCTTCCACACCATCCAGTCGATCATCGCCATCGGCTCCGGCGGGGTCGAGGGCAAGGGCTGGCTCAAGGGCACGCAGACGCACCTGGAGTTCATTCCGGAAAAGCACACCGACTTTATTTTCGCCGTGTACTCGGAAGAGTTCGGCCTGATCGGCAATGCGGTGCTGCTGGTGCTGTATCTGCTGTTGATCTTCCGCGGCCTGTTTATCGCGGCCAATGCGCCGACGCTGTTCTCGCGGCTGCTGGCGGGATCGATCACGCTGATCTTCTTCACCTATGCCTTCGTCAACATGGGCATGGTCAGCGGCATCCTGCCGGTGGTGGGCGTGCCGCTGCCGCTGATGAGCTATGGCGGCACCGCGCTGGTGACGCTGGGCGCGGGCATCGGCATTCTGATGAGTATTTCGCGGCAGAAGCGGCTGATCCAGACGTAGCGCAGCCGGCCCCCTTTGCTAAACTGCCACCCACTTTACCTCTACCGGTCCACGCCCCATGAACGCCCAAGACGTTGCCGCCTACCTGCAGAGCCACCCCGAATTCTTCGAAGAACACGCCGAGCTGCTGGCCGCGGTGCAGCTGACCAGCCCGCACAGCCACCGCGCCGTGTCGCTGCAGGAACGCCAGATGGAAATCCTGCGCGAGAAGAACAAGGGCCTTGAGCTGCGCCTGGCGGACCTGGTCCGCCACGGCCATGACAACGACCGCACCCAGCAGCGCATGCATGCCTGGCAGCTGCGCCTGCTGGCCGAAGCCGATTCGCACGCGCTGCCCTATGCGGTGCAGGACGGCCTGCAGCAGGTGTTCGACGTGCCGGCGGTGGCGCTCAGGCTGTGGGACGTGGCCGAGCAATACGTCCATATGGAAGTGGCGCAGGGCGCCAGCGAAGACCTGCGCATCTTTGCCGAAGGCCTGCGTGCGCCGTACTGCGGCAGCAACGGCGGCTTCGAGGCGGCGGGGCTGCTGGAGCGCGACGATATCACCTCGCTGGCGATGGTGACGCTGCGCGTGCCGGTGCGTGCCGGTGATGCCGAGGCCGGTGCCGACGTGCGCGGTGCCGCCTTTGGCCTGCTGGTGCTGGGCTCGCCCGATCCGCGCCGTTTCCACGAAGGCATGGGCACCGCCTACCTGTCGCAGATCGGCGAAGTCGCCGGCGCCGCGCTGCACCGGCTGCGCGACTGAGGCGCGGCGGCCCACGCCTGACGCCATGACTGCACGCCGGCCGCCCCGCAGCGTGGTTGCGGATGTCGCGCCTGCCAGCGACACCCCGCCGCCGGCACCCGAGCCGCTGGTCACGCGCTACCTCGACTGGCTACGCGGCAGCCGCAAGCTGGCTGAGCACACGCTGACCAGCTACAGCCGCGACCTGCGCGTGCTGCAGGGGCACGCGGCGCGCTATGCGCCTGGCGTGGCCCTGCTGGCACTGCAGACCCACCATATCCGCAACTTTGCCGCGCGGCTGCATGGCGCCGGGCTGGTCGGCACCAGCATCGCGCGCACATTGTCGGCGTGGCGCGGTTTCTTCCAGTGGGCGGCGCGCCACGGCCATGGCGTCACGGTGAATCCGGTCGACGGCGTGCGCGCGCCGCGCTCGGGCCACGCGCTGCCCAAGGCGTTGTCGGTCGAACACGCGGTGGCACTGGTCGCGCATCCTGCCGGCACGGATGCCCAGGCACTGCGCGACCATGCGGTCTATGAGCTGTTCTATTCAAGCGGGCTGCGGCTGTCCGAGCTGGTGCAGCTGGACCTGCGCTATGCCGATGCCGACGGCTACCGCTCCAGCGGCTGGCTCGACCTGGCCGGGGCGGAAGTCACCGTGACCGGCAAGGGTTCGCGCCAGCGCTCGGTGCCGGTCGGCAGCAAGGCCGTCGAGGCGCTGCGCGCCTGGCTGGCGGTGCGCGACACGCTGCTGCGCCCCGGCGCCTTGCCGGAAGATGCGCACGCCCTGTTCCTCGGCCCGCGCGGGCGGCGCCTGTCGATGCGCACGGTGCAGTTGCGGCTCAAGCAACAGGCGCTGCGCGCCGGCGTGCCGGCCGATGTGCATCCGCATATGCTGCGGCATTCGTTTGCCACCCACGTGCTGCAGTCGTCGGGCGACCTGCGTGCGGTGCAGGAGATGCTGGGCCATGCCAGCATCTCGACCACGCAGGTCTATACCGCGCTGGATTTCCAGCACCTGGCGAAGGTCTACGACAAGGCCCATCCGCGGGCCGGCCGGGCGCGCGCCAGGCCGGCAGCTGACGCCGCCGCCGATCCTGCTGACGCCGACGAAGCGTCGGAAGACTAGTTCACTCCCACTGCGCCAGCACCTCGCGGAAGCGCTCGATCTCGGGCAGCAGCCAGCCGCGGAACGCCTGCACCTTGGGCAGGTTCAATGAGCCCGGCGCGCATACGAAGTACAGCAGCCAGGGACAGGCGATGCTGACATCGAACAGCCGCACCACGCGCCCGGCCAGCAGGTCGTTGTAGGCCAGCGAGGAGCGGATCAGCGCAATGCCCTGGCCTTCGGATGCGGCCTGCAGCAGCAGCGAGGAATCTTCCAGCAGCAGCCCCTTGCGCGGTTCCGGCCAATCCAGCCCGGCGGCCTCGAACCACGGCTTCCACGGATCGCCCTCGCCGCGCAGCAGCGGCAGGCCGGCCATGTCCTGCGGCCGCTCGGGCAGGCGGCCGCCATTGAAGCCGGGGCTGCAGACCGGAAAGAAGACGTCGTCCAGCAGCCGTTCCACATACAGGCCGGGATAGTCGCCGCTGCCCATTCGCAGCGCGATATCGACTTCCTCATGCGCAAAGTTGACCAGCGTGTTCGACGATAGCAGCTCGACATCCAGCTCCGGGTGGCGCTCGATAAAGCTGCCGATGCGCGGCGTCAGCCAGCGCGCGGCAAACGACGGCATGGTGCTGATGGTCAGGCGCTTGTCGCGGTTGCCGGCCTGCAGCGCGCGCGTGGCATCGGCGATCTGCAGCAGCGCGTCACGCACGCGCTCGGCATACAGGCGCCCCGACGGCGTCAGCGCGACGCGCTTGCCGTGGCGCTCGAACAGCGGCATGCCCAGTTCTTCTTCCAGCGCGCGGATCTGGTGGCTGACCGCGCCGTGCGTGACAAACAGCTCCGTGGCCGCGCGCGAAAAGCTCTCGTGCCGCGCCGCAGCCTCGAAGGCGCGCAGCGCGGTCAGCGCCGGCAGGCGCGGCAGCTCGCGGTGCCAGCCGCGCGGCAGGTCCTTTTCCCAGGCGCTCTTCCAGGCCATGGTGGTCTCCAGGCGGTCGTGTGTATGTGAATTTGTCTAACAAGAACAAGGAAAATATATCGTTTTGATAGTGGCCGGGCAATCACTAATATTCCATCACCGGCCCCCGCAGTACTTATTTACTTCACGGCGATATTCGTAGGATTTAACTGGCCTGGTCCCCTTGCCGGGCCAGTTCCGGTGGCCCGCCGCGAATTCGTACTGCGCCTAGCGTATTCCCGCCGAGGCCGGCTGAACGGAGAACCACCATGAAAACCGTGCTCACAACGACCGTGTTCACACTGAATCCTGGCGAAGTCACCACGCTGTCGGTGCATGCTGCCCAGCGCCTGCATGTCGAAGAGGCCCGCGGCACCGACGTATGGCTGACCCGCGAGAAAGATTCAGAGGACTACTGGCTGCGTTGTGGCGGCAGCCTGCTGCTGCGCTCGGGTGACGAGGTGGTGCTGAGTGTAGACCCGCGTGCGCTGCACCCGGTGCGCCTCGCCCTGATCGCGGAAGCGCGCCGCCCGGCGCTGGCGCTCGCTGACGTGCCGCACCTGGTGTACCGCAGCCTGCGCCGTCTGGTTCGAGGCACGGAGTGGACGCCGAACCAGGACCAGGTCACCGCATCCTGAGGCAAAGGCTGACGGAGCATCGTCCACATCACATCGCGACCGCGGGCATCTGCGCCTGGTCTGGTCGCGTGACGCATCGGACGATTCCCTCCGGACTGACGCCCTGAGCGGGCAGCAGAAGTGACCGAGGCAGGGCCGGCGCAAGCCGGCCCTTTTCGTTACACTCTCGCCATGCATCCGATTCAAGTCATCGAACGCGGCCGCGAGGACTATCAGCCGTGTTTCGACGCGATGCGCGCCTTCACCGCCGCACGCACGCCCGAGACGCCCGACCAGGTCTGGCTGGTCGAGCATCCGCCGGTCTATACCCTGGGCCAGGCGGGCGACCCCGCGCACCTGCTGGCCCCGGACGACCAGATTCCCGTCGTCCAGATCGATCGTGGCGGGCAGATCACATATCACGGTCCGGGCCAGGTCGTGGCCTATCTGTTGCTCGATCTGCGCCGCCGCCGCCTGATGGTGCGCGAGTTGGTGCACAGCATCGAGCAGGCGGTGCTGGACACGCTCGCGGCGTATAATCTCGCAGCCGAACGCAAGCCCGGCGCCCCCGGCATCTACCTGTCCGACGGGCCGCACCAGGGCGCAAAGATTGCCGCGCTCGGCCTCAAGATCCGCAACGGCTGCAGCTACCACGGCGTCAGCCTCAACGTGCAGATGGACCTGTCGCCGTTCCTGCGCATCAATCCCTGCGGCTATGCCGGGCTGGAAACAGTCGACATGGCCAGCGCGGGCGCCACCTTCGCGGCGGCGGATGCCAACGGCGACCCCTTGCCCGTGACCGCGGCACAACAACCGGAAATCGCACAGCGCCTGGCGGCAGCATTGTGCGAGGTGCTGGCAGCGCATGAAGCCCGCGCGCTGGCTGCCGAAGGAACTGCCGCCCCGGCTGAAGCAAAGCAGCCGGGTGAGACGGCCCTGGCCTCCTAGTCAAAAGCGAAATGCACGCTGAGCGCGTGCGGAGAAATGTATGAGCGACGCCCTGATCGCCACTTCCAGCGAAGCCCCGCAGTCCCCCGCGGAGCAGTATGACCCGACCCGCAAGCAGAAGTCGGCCGACAAGACCGCACGCATCCCCATCAAGATCGTGCCGGCCGAAAAGCTCAAGAAGCCGGACTGGATCCGCGTCAAGGCCGCCACCGGCAGCTCACGCTTCTACGAGATCAAGGACATTCTGCGCGCCAACAACCTGGTGACGGTGTGCGAAGAAGCCAGCTGCCCGAACATCGGTGAATGCTTCGGCAAGGGCACCGCCACCTTCATGATCATGGGCGACAAGTGCACGCGCCGCTGCCCGTTCTGCGACGTCGGCCACGGCCGCCCCGATCCGCTGGATGTGAACGAGCCGGGCAACCTGGCCCGCACCATCGCCCAGCTCAAGCTGAACTACGTGGTCATCACCAGCGTCGACCGCGACGACCTGCGTGATGGCGGCGCCCAGCACTATGTCGATTGCATCTCGCAGACGCGCGAGCTGTCGCCCATTACCCGCATCGAAGTGCTGGTGCCCGACTTCCGTGGTCGCCTGGACAAGGCGCTGGACATCCTGCAGGCGTGCCCGCCGGACGTGATGAACCACAACATGGAAACCGTGCCGCGCCTGTACAAGCAGGCCCGCCCGGGCGCGGACTATGCGCACTCGCTCAAGCTGCTGCAGGAATTCAAGCGTCGCAACCCCAACGTGCCGACCAAGTCCGGCCTGATGGTGGGCCTGGGCGAGACCGACGAGGAAATCCTCGAGGTCATGCGCGACATGCGCGCCCACGACATCGACATGCTGACCATCGGCCAGTACCTGGCGCCGTCGAACCACCACCTGCCGGTGCTGCGCTACGTGCATCCCGACACGTTCAAGATGTTCGAGGAAGAGGCTTACAAGATGGGCTTCACCCACGCTGCGGTGGGCGCGATGGTGCGCAGCTCGTACCATGCTGACCAACAGGCGCATCAGGCGGGGTTTGCCTGAGCAACAGCGCTGCACACTGATTGAGCCGAGACGGCCGGGATTTCCCGGCCGTTTTTCTTTGGTGCCCAGCCATGGTGCAGCCGGTCGCAGTGGCCCTTGCGCCCCTAGGGTCAATCCTGACTGTTTCTCCTCGTCTCATTTCGATATGATGAATTCATCGATAAATTATCGATGAAATACAAACACGTCACATTCCGGCTTGCCTGCCTAAACTGGTAGCAAATGAGCTACCGGGAATCCCATGAACTGCACCGTCCACCGACTCGCCGAGCAGGCGCTGCTGTACAGCGTGGCTCCCCCCGCCTCGCTGGGGGTCCAGCGCCGCATCTGGGCGATGGCTGCCCGGGCCGCGGACTGGCGCGGGGTGGTTGACGTGGTGCCGGGCATGAACAACCTGACCGTGATCTTCGACGGCAGCGCCGACGTGGACGCGCTGGAACGCAACCTGAAGCTCGCGTGGGCCTCCGGCGAGGCGCGCAATGCCACCGGCAAGCTGGTGGAGATCCCGGTGCGCTACGGCGGCGAGCATGGCCCGGACCTGGGCGATGTGGCGGCCCATACCGGGCTGACGCCGCAGGAAGTGGTGCGCCGCCACGCTGCCGGCGAGTATGTCGTCTACTTCCTGGGCTTCCAGCCGGGATTTGCCTATATGGGCGGGCTGGCGCCGGAGCTGGCCACGCCGCGCCGGCGTGAGCCGCGGGTGGCGGTGCCGGCCGGATCGGTCGGCATTGGCGGCGAGCAGACCGGGATCTATCCGGCGGTGCTGCCGGGCGGCTGGCAGCTGATCGGGCGCACCGACGCCGAGCTCTTCGTGGCGGACCGGGATCCGCCGTCCCTGTTTGCGCCCGGCGATACCGTGCGCTTTGTTGCCGAGGAAGTCATCGCGTGATCGAAATCATTCGTCCCGGCGCGCTCGCCTCGGTGCAGGACCTGGGCCGTACCGGCTTTCGCCGTTTTGGCGTCGGCCGTTGCGGGGCGATGGACATGCTGGCGGTGGAAGTCGGCAACCGCCTGCTCGGCAATGCGCCGGGCTGCGCCGCCATTGAATTCACGCTGGGCCGCGCCGCGCTGCGCTTCCATGCCGATATGCGCGTGGCGCTGGCCGGTGCCGAATGCGGCGCCAACCTGGACGGCGTGCCGGTGTGGTCGTGGCATGCCTTTGACGTGCACAAGGGCGAGACGCTGACGCTGCCTTCGACGCGCGGCGGCACGCGCGTGTACCTGTGCGTGGCGGGCGGCATCGACGTCGAGCCGGTGATGGGCTCGCGCAGCACCGACCTGAAGTCAGGCTTCGGCGGGCTGGGCGGCCGCGCGCTGCAGGAAGGCGACCGCCTGCCGGCGGGACGCCCGGGGCTGGTGGCCGAGACCGACTGGATCGGCGTACAGGCGCCGGCGTGGGCGCTGCCCGCCAGCATCGAGGGCAAGGCCACGCCGGTCCGCATGCTGCCGGGCCCTGAATATGAGGACTTCGACGCGGCATCGCAGGCCGCGCTGTGGCAGGCCGACTGGACCGTCACGCCCAACAGCAACCGCATGGGGCTGCGCCTGAACGGGCCCGCGCTGGCGCGGCGCGCCGAGCGCAGCGCCGATCTGCTGTCGCATGGCGTGGTGCCGGGCGTGATGCAGGTGCCGCCGGGCGGCCAGCCGATCGCGCTGATGGCCGATGCGCAAACCACCGGCGGCTATCCCAAGATCGGCGTGGTGATCGGCGCGGACCTGTGGCGGCTGGCGCAGGTGCCGCTGGGTGCGCCGGTGCGTTTCGTGCAGGTGACGCTGGCGCAGGCAGAGGCGGCGCAGGCCGAGCTGGAGCGCTACCTGCGCCAGATCGACCAGGCGCTGCGGTGGCAGGGCGATGGCATGCCCATCGGCGCGCGGCGGCGCGCACACACGCGCGTGGCCGCATAGGCGCGCACGCGCAACAGCAATCGGGCGACGCAATGCGCCGCACAGGAGAATGGCAATGCATATCGATTTGAACGCCGACCTTGGCGAAGGCTGTGACAACGACGAGGCGCTGCTGGCGCTGATCAGTTCGGCCAATATCGCATGCGGCTGGCACGCGGGGGACGCGGCTACCATGGTGCGGACGGTGAAGTGGGCGCTGGAGCGCGGCGTGGCGATCGGGGCGCACCCGAGCTACCCCGACCGCGAGAACTTCGGCCGCACCGAGATGCAGCGCGACCCGGAACACGTCTACGCCGACGTGCTGTACCAGATCGGCGCGCTCGACGCGATCGTGCGCGCGCAGGGCGGCGAGCTGCATCACGTCAAGCCGCATGGCGCGCTGTACAACCAGGCCGTGCGCGATCCGGCGCTGGCCCGCGCGATCGTGCGCGCGGTGCGCGACGTCGATGCTGACCTGGTGTTCTTCGGCCTGGCCGGCAGCCAGATGATCGATATCGCCAAGGAGGCCGGCCTGCGCGTCAAGCAGGAGGTCTTTGCCGACCGCGGCTACAACCCCGACGGCACGCTGGTCAAGCGCGGCACGCCGGGCGCGCTGCATGAGGACGAGGAAGTCGCCCTGAACCAGACCCTGACCATGGTGCGCGAGAAACGCGTGCGCGCCATCGACGGCTCCTGGGTACCGATTCAAGCCGAAACCGTGTGTCTGCACGGCGACGGCGCCCACGCGCTGGCCTTTGCGCGCCGCATCCGGGAACGGCTGGGCGCGGAAGGCATCGCGGTCCGCGCCGGCGACTGAGCACTCCGTCTCAACCGCCAGCATCCACTGCGGCCGGCCCCGTCGTGCGGTAAGACGGCTGCCGTCCGCTCGCCTCCATCACACTCGTTTGGTGTCTCTTATGGAACAGGCAGTCAATCTCTGGCCCCTTGTCGGGGTCGGCGTCATCATCATCGGCTTCGTGCTGCGCTTCAATCCCATGCTGGTGGTGGTGCTCGCCGCGCTGGCCACGGGGCTGGCCGCGCCGATGCCGCTGATGCAGATCTTCTCGGCGATCGGTACCGCCTTCGTCAAGGCGCGCAACCTGCCGCTGATCATCCTGTTGCCACTGGCCGTGATCGGCCTGCTGGAGCGGCACGGGCTGCGCGAGCATGCGCAGGCATGGATTGCGCGCATCGCATCGGCCACGGTTGGCCGCCTGCTGATCGTCTACCTGGGCGTGCGCGAGCTGACCGCCGCGATCGGCCTGACCAGCCTGGGCGGGCACCCGCAGATGGTGCGCCCGCTGCTGGCGCCGATGGCCGAGGGCGCGGCCGAGAACCGCTTCGGCCACCTGCCCGAGCCGGTGCGCCAGCGCATCCTGGCGTTCTGCGCCGCCACCGACAATGTCGGCCTGTTCTTTGGCGAGGACATCTTCGTGGCCTTCGGCGCGATCGCGCTGATGCACACCTTCCTGCTGTCGTCGAACATCGACGTGGAGCCGCTGCGTATTGCCGTGTGGGGCATCCCCACCGCGATCTGCGCTTTCCTGATCCACGCCGTGCGCCTGAAGCGCCTGGACCGCTGGCTCGAGCGCGAGCTGGGCGGCAAGGCCGCCGCGGCCGCCGTGCCTGCCAAGAGCGCCGAGTAAGGAGCGCGCCATGATCATTTCCATCGAATATCTCTACTGGCTCGCCGGCCTGGTGCTGGCGATCACCGCGCTGATGACCTTCGCCGACCGCGAGCATCCGCGCCGCCTCAGCACCGGCCTGTTCTGGCTGCTGTACGCGATCGTATTCCTGATTGGCGACCGGCTGCCGCCGGCCGCGGTCGGCATCGGCGCGGTGGTGATGGCGCTGATTGCGGGCTTTGGCGGCGTCGGCCACGGCAAGCACCACAGCCTGCCCGAGGAAGAGCGCCGCGCCAGCGCGCGCCGCCTGGGCAACAAGCTGTTCATCCCGGCGTTGCTGATCCCGCTGGTGACCGTGATCGGCACCATGCTGTTCAAGAACGTCAAGATCGCCGGCCTGCCGCTGCTCGATCCCAAGAACGTGACCTTTGTCTCGCTGGGGATCGGCTGCCTGATCTCGCTGGCGGTGGTGTGCTGGCTCACGCGCGACACCGTGGCGCAGGGCCTGCGCGAGTCGCGCCGGCTGACCGAGTCGCTGGGCTGGGCACTGGTGTTGCCGCAGATGCTGGCGATGCTGGGCCTGGTGTTCGCCGACGCGGGCGTGGGCAAGGCCGTGGCGCACCTGTCCACCGCCTATATCAACATGGACTACAAGCTGGTGGCGGTGGCGGTCTACTGCGTGGGCATGGCGCTGTTCACGGTGATCATGGGAAATGGTTTCGCGGCCTTCCCGGTGATGACCGGCGGCGTGGGCGTGCCGATCCTGGTCGGCATGTTCGGCGGCAACCCGGCGGTGATGGCGGCGATCGGCATGTTCTCGGGCTATTGCGGCACGCTGATGACGCCGATGGCGGCCAACTTCAATATCGTGCCGGCGGCGCTGCTGGAACTCGACGACAAGAACGCCGTGATCCGCGCGCAGGTGCCGACCGCGCTGGCGATCCTGGTGGCCAATATCGCGCTGCTGTACTTCCTGATGTAACCGCGGAGCCCCGCCATGCGTACTGTGCTGCTGACCGGCTTCGAGCCGTTCGAGAATGAACCGATCAATCCCTCATGGGAGGCCGTGCGCGCGCTCGACGGCGAGCGCGTGGGCGACGCCGTGATCGTGGCGCGGCAGCTGCCGTGCGTGTTCGGCGCGGCGATCGACACCATCGGCGAGCTGGTCGACGTGCTGCGGCCCGCGCTGGTGATCGCCGTGGGCCAGGCCGGCGGGCGCGCCGAGATGTCGGTGGAGCGCGTGGCGATCAATGTCGACGATGCGCGCATTGCCGACAACGCCGGCGCCCAGCCGATCGATACCGCCATCGTCGCAGGCGGCCCGGCCGCCTACTTTGCCACGCTGCCGATCAAGGCGATGGTGCGCGACATGCGCGCGGCGGGGGTGCCGGCCTCGGTGTCGCAGACCGCCGGCACCTTCGTCTGCAACCATGTCTTCTACGGGCTGATGCACCGGCTGGCGCAGCAGCCGGATGGCGACGTGCGCGGTGGCTTTATCCATATCCCCTACCTGCCCGAGCAGGCGGCGCGCCATCCGGGCCAGCCCAGCCTGGCGCAGGAAACGCTGGTGAAGGGATTGCGCGCGGCGGTGGCGACAGCGCTGTCGACCCGCGCCGATGTGCGCGAGCAAGGCGGCCAACTGCACTAGGCCCGCCAGCGCTATTCCTGGGTACCGGCCGCGGCCGCCTCACGGCGCGCCGCGGCCTTTTTCCTGGCGTGGCGGCGCAGGCTGACCTGTTCGAAGCGCCAGATCACATAGCAGAACGCCAGGAACGGCCACACCCAGCCCAGCCATTGCGCCAGGCTGTTGAAGTGGATAAAGCGGCCCATGCGCCAGCCTTGCTCCGAGATCCACGCATAGGGGTTGGACGGCAGCACATTGGTCAGCACCACCAGCACGATCAGCGCCACCATCGCCAGCACCGCGCGCAGCCAGCGTGGCAGGTACAGCAGCAGCGCCAGCACCAGCGAGCTGGTCAGCAAGGCAAAGCGCCCGCCTTCGGACAGCCAGACAAAGGCGCTCTCGGACGGAAACTGCAGTTCGGCAGCAGTGGCCTTGAGCAGCAGCGCCGCCGCCAGCAGGCCGGCCAGGATTCGCAGCATCGGCGCGCTGCGGCGCATCGCGATCGAGGCAAACAGGCCCGTGCCGACCCAGCTGCTGGCGGTCACCAGCGATTCCAGCAA
Source organism: Cupriavidus necator N-1 (assembly GCF_000219215.1). NCBI lineage: Bacteria > Pseudomonadati > Pseudomonadota > Betaproteobacteria > Burkholderiales > Burkholderiaceae > Cupriavidus > Cupriavidus necator. Next base: position 121,576 of record NC_015726.1, read on the forward strand.
CTGCTGGCTCTGCATGTCCTCGGGCCGCAAGCCGATATGGTCCTGCCAGGCCTCCAGCTGCGGGAACACCATCTGCAGCACCTGCATCGGCCAGGATTCCGGGTCGGTCAGCCATTCGCGCACGATGCCGCCCATGCCGAACAGGTGCTCTTGCGGAAACACCTGCGCAAACGGCCACAGCAGCAGCAGGATGATGGCAAAGCTGGCGTGGGGCTCGAACCACGCATGGCGCAGGCGCGTCAGGCGCCCGTCGTCGATCAGTGCCCGGGTGAACGGCGCCACCACCGCGCCGCCCAGCAGCGCGCCCAGCGCATTGGTGATCAGGTCGATATTGGAGGAGATGCGGCTTGGCAGCCAGGTCTGGAAGGCCTCCATGCAGGCCGACAGCAGCGCCCCGGCCACCAGTGCCACCAGCGTGGCGCGCCCGCCCGACATGCGCGGATGCAGCGACAGCACCACCAGCGCGCCGAACGGGAAGTATCCCAGCACATTGGTCAGCAGGTCGAAGTCGGTGATGTAGCGCGGCTTGGGCGCGCTCAGGAAGGCAAACGGCGAAACGCCGTTGTCGACCCAGCCCGAGAACGGGTACAGGCTGGCGTACACGACCAGCAGCGTGAAGCAAAGCAGCCCCACGCGGGCCAGCGGCGAGTACTGCGGGCCGGTGGCTTCGGGCGTTGGCTGTGCCGCCGGGGGCGGCGCGGAGGGCGGCGGGGGAGCCGGCTCCATGGCATGTCTCCTTGCGTGTCTACTTTAGCTGCAGCGTGCCGATCCAGTCGAGCAGCGCCGTGATCACCGCGTCGCTGGCCTCGGCCAGCGCCTTGACGCCGCCGGCACCATCGGCGCTGGCCGCGGGCCGGCGCGCCTCGAAGGTCTGCTGGCCGAGCATGCCTTGCTGGAACACCGTAGCGCGCATCCGTACCACGCCTGCGCTGGTGGTGGCGCTGTCGAACACCTGGTCGAACTCGATCAGGTCCACCTTCAGCGCCGGCACGCTGCTGTCGCCGAACCAGCTCAGCGTGCCGCGCGCGGCCACGGCCTCGCGCAGCCGCTCGTCGAACAGGCGCGTGGGCGACATCACCCAGCGTTGCGTGGCGTAGGCCTGCAGGCGCTGCGCCTGCGCATACTGCAGCCGATAGAAGAGGGCGTTGCCGTCCAGCCAGTTGGGCCCGTCGGTCTGTGCCACGCGCAGTTTGGGCAGCCGCGCCGGCGCGGGGTTCCCGTTGCCGGGGGTGGCGGCGGCCGGCGGGCCGAGATCGTAGGTGACGGTGGGGTTGTTGCCGCGCGTCAGCGCGCAGCCCGACAGCGCCAGCCCCGCGGCGGCCAGCAGCAGGGCGGCCTGGAGGCGGGAGCGCGCGGATCGGAGAAAGCGTGGCATCTCGGTCGCAGGGTTCACGGCGGTATCTCGCGGTTGGCGGTATCGGGTGAGGGGTGGCATGCGGGCCGCGCTATGGTGCGCTGAAGCCCGGCTCGCCCGGGCCCGGGGCAGGCGCGGGCGCGCCGAACAGCACGCTGCTCGGGCTCTCGTTGAACTGGCCGGCGGCGCGCTCGAAGGTGCGCGCGGTCTGGCGCGCGTCGCGCGCCAGACCATTGAGCTGCGGCAGGGTCTCTTCGCTGAAGGTGCCCGCCGCGGACTGCACCGACGAGGCCGCGCCCTGCATGTCGCGCCCGACGCTGTCGACGGTGCGCATCACCGTGCCGTTGGGGTTGGCCAGCTCCTGCGTCAGGCGCCGGGTCGATTCCAGCGTGGCGTTCAGGTTCTCGGTCACCTTCGGCAGCCGGTTGGCGGCCGGGCCCAGCGAATCGGACAGCCGCGAGTAGTCTTCCGCGGTCTTGCGCACCGCGTGGATCGCGGCCATCAGCTCAGTGCGGTTGGCGCTCTGGAACATGTCGTTGAGCGAGGTCATCATGGTCTCGACCTGCGTCAGCAGCGAATCGCCGCGCTTTTCCAGCTCTTCGAAGAAGCCGGGGCGCATGGCGATGCGTGCCACCGCTTTGGGCGAGGTCGGCAGCGGCGGCGAAGCCGTTGCGCCGTCGTGCGTGGCGCTGTCGTCCAGTTGCACGTAGGCGATTCCGGTCACGCCCTGGAAGCCCAGCGTGCCATAGGTGGTGCGCGTGATCGGCGTGTCCTTGTTGACGTTGACGCGCACAATGATCTGGCCCGGCACCTGCGGGTCGAACTTGATCGACTCGACCTTGCCCACCGCCAGCCCGCGGTATTTCACGTCGCCCTGCGGCTGCAGGCCGTTGACGGTGGCGCGCGTGATCAGGTCGTATGGCACGCGCACGGCGTGGTCGCTGCTGAACCAGAAGATTGCGAACAACACCAGCACGGCCAGGCCGATGGTGAACACGCCGGCAAGGAACGCGTGTGACTTGTTTTCCATCATGCTTCTCCAGGGGGCGCCGCATCCGGCTGCCCGTGCGGTGGCAGCGCCTGCATGGCGCGCTGGGCGCGCTCGCCCAGGAAATACTCGCGGATGAAGGGGTGGTCCACCTTCACCACTTCAGGGATCGGCGCCGCGGCGATCACCTTGTGGTCCGCCAGCACCGCGACGCGGTCCGACAATGCCACCAGCGTGTCCAGGTCGTGCGTGATCATCACCACGGTCAGGCCCAGTTCGCGGCGCAGTTCGCGGATTAGCCGCACGTAGTCGTCCGAAGCCATCGGGTCCAGCCCGGCGGTGGGCTCGTCCAGGAACAGCAGTTCCGGCTCCAGCGCCAGTGCGCGCGCCAACGCCACGCGCTTGATCATGCCGCCGGACAGGTCCGCCGGCATCTTGTCGGCATCGCGCGCCGACAGCCCCACCAGCTGCAGCTTGAGCAGCGCCGCCTGGCAGATCAGGTTGTCGGGCAGCGCGCGTAGCTCGCGCAGCGGCAGCGCGATATTGTCGATCACCGACAGCGCCGAGAACAGCGCGCCGCGCTGGAACTGCAGCCCCCAGCGGTTGCGCAGCGCCTGCAGCTGCGCCGGGCGCAGCCGGGTCGGGTCTTCGCCGAACACCTTGATGGAGCCCGAGGTGGGACGCTCCAGCCCCACGATCTGGCGCAGCAGTACGGTCTTGCCGCTGCCCGAGCCGCCAACGATGGACAGCACCTCGTCGCGGTAAACGTCCAGGTTCACATGGTCATGCACCACCGCCTTGCCGAAGCGCTTGACCAGGTCGCGCACCTCGATGACCGGGGTGCGGTCCGCCTTGCGGTCCGGCTTGCGTCCGGGTTTGCCGTCCGGCGTGGCGTTCGCTTGCGCCGCGCTCACAGGCCCACGTCCTTGAACAGGATGGCGAAGACCGCGTCGGCCAGGATCACCATGGTGATCGCGGTCACCACCGAGGCGGTGGTGCCTTCGCCCAGGCTTTGCGTATTGGGCTTGATGCGCAGCCCGAAGTGGCATGCGGTCAGCGCGATCAGGATGCCGAACACCACCCCCTTGCCCAGTCCGAGCCACAGGTTGGCCACCGGCACCGCATCGGGCAGCTCGCGCAGGAAGAAGGTGGCGCTGATGCCCAGCTGCCAGCGCGCGGCCAGGATGCCGCCCGCCAGCGCCATCACGTCGGTCCAGGCCACCAGCAGCGGCATGGCGATGGCCAGGGCGATCACGCGCGGCATGATCAGCCGGAAGCCGTGCGAGATGCCCATCACAAGCATCGCATCGAGCTCTTCGGTCACGCGCATCACGCCGATCTGCGCGGTGATGGCCGAACCCGAGCGGCCCGCGATCAGGATCGCCGCCAGCACCGGCCCCAGCTCGCGGATCACCGCCATGCCCAGGATGTTGACGATAAAGGTGCTGGCGCCAAACGTGCGCAACTGGTTGGCCGACAGGTACGACAGCACGATGCCGATCAGGAAGCCGACCAGCGCGGTGATGCCAAGCGCCTTGTAGCCCACGTTGTAGATATTGGCCGAGATCTCGCGCCAGGGGCCGCGCTGGGGCATGCGTGTAAAGCGCAGCAGGTCGAAGGTCAGCTGGCCCAGCATGCTGACGCCGCGGCCCAGCTGCGCGCCGAACGACAGCACGCTCGCGCCGAACAGCGTAACCGGGTTGAAGCGGTCCACCATGTGCTTCTTCCAGCCCTCGTCGTGCACTGCGGCGATGCGCTCGAACACGCGGCGCTGGCCTTCGCTGGCATCGAGCCGCTGCGGCAGCGCGCCGTTCCAGGCCTGCCACAGCAGTTGCCCGCCGATATGGTCCAGCCGCTCGACGCCGGCCAGCGACCACTGCGCGCTGTCTGGCGCCTGCGCCAGCTCATGCAGTTGCGCGCGCAGCTGCCGCGCCTGGTGGCAGCCGGCCAGGGCGAGCGCGGTCCAGTCGCCACGCAGCGCTACGCTGACGGTTCCGTCTCCGCGCGTGATATGGAAGTCTGGCGTCGTCTGGCGTTCCAAGGGCATGCGATGTGATGGCCGAGTCTCGATTCTAAGCCACCCGCCCCGCTGGCGCGACCGCGCCGTGCCGAGGCGGCGGCGCGGCTACAATGCGGCATCTGCAGCAGGCACTTGGGGCGCAGCCCTGCCCCCGCCTGTGTTTTCCACGATCGCCATCGATCCCAGCCCATTGCCGCGCATGTCCGCCGTTCCTCCGACTCCATCCGACCCTTCCGCCCCATCCGGCGCCAACTGGCGCATCGATGCCGGCGCGCTGCGCGGCATGCTGTCGCCCGCGTTGAGCGACTGGACGCTGGAGCTGGTGGAAGAAACCGGCTCCACCAATGCCGACCTGACCGCGGCCTGCCGCCAGGCGCCGTGGTCCGACGCCGGCAGGCTGCGCCTGGCCTACCGCCAGACCGCCGGGCGCGGGCGCCAGGGCCGGCCGTGGCAGGGGCAGGCAGGCATGACCTTCTCGGTGGCACTGCCGCTGGCGCTGGCGCCGGCGCAGTTGATCGGCCTGAGCCTGGCCGTGGGCCTGGCGCTGGTCGAGGCCCTGGGCGATGTCGAGGCGGGCCTCGGCGCTCGGATCGGGCTGAAATGGCCCAATGACCTCCAGATCGATGAGCGCGAGCTGGCCGGGATCCTGATCGAGGCGGTGCCCGCCGGGCCGCAGCGGGTCTGGGCCGTGATCGGCATCGGCCTGAACCTGGTGCGCGACGCGCAGATGGAAGCGGCACTGGGCCGCGAGCTGGCGGGCGTGGCCGAGGCCATGCCCGGCTTCGACGCGCAGCGCGATGCCCCGCGCCTGCTGGCCGCGCTGCTGGAGCGGCTGGCGGCCATGCGCACCGCGTTCCTGGCGCACGGTTTCGGGCCGATGGCGCGGCGCTGGTCCGCGGCCGATGCCTACCGCGACCAGCCGGTGCGGCTGCTGCACGAGGGCAAGGTGATCGCCGAAGGCATGGCGCGCGGCGTCGACGAGGCCGGCCACCTGCTGCTGGAAACGCCGGCGGGGCTTGAGCGCATCGCCAGCGGCGAGCTGTCGCTGCGGCCCGCGCCGGGGCAGGGAGGCACCGCATGAGCGCGCCGCACCTGCTGATCGATATCGGCAATACCCGCCTCAAGTGGGCCTGGTGCGAAGCCGGTGCGGCGCTGCCCGCCACCGGCGCGCTGCCCACGCCGTGGCAGCACGGCGGCGCGGTCGCCCATGCCGACGCCGGCGCGCTGCAGGCGCTGGCCGCTGACCTGCGCGCGCTGCGCGGCAGCGGGCCGATGCCGTCGGTGTGGATCAGCAATGTCGCCGGACCGGTGATTGCGGCCGCCGTGGATGCAGCGCTGGCCGAGGCCTTCGGGGGCTGTGCGCCGGTGCAATGGGTGCGCAGCACCGCCGCGCAAGGCAACCTGGCCAACGGCTACCGCGAGCCCACGCAACTGGGCGTGGACCGCTGGGTCGGCGCCATCGGCGCGCACCGCTGGCTGCCGCACGACACGCTGCTGGTGGTGACCGCGGGCACCGCCACCACGCTGGATATCGTCACGGCCGCGGCGGACGGCAGCGCGCGCTTCGAAGGCGGCCTGATCCTGCCCGGCCTGGCACTGATGCTGGGCACGCTGGCGCGCAACACCGCGCAGCTGCCGGCACTGGACGTGGACGATGCCGGCACCGTGGCGGGCGCGCACCTGCGTTGGGCCGACAACACGCACGACGCCATTGCCGCAGGCTGCCTGGCCGCGCAGGCCGGCGCCATCGAACGCACCTGGCGCGCGCTGGGCGAGCGCGGGCCGGCGCGTCGCCCCGTGCGCTGCCTGCTGTCCGGCGGTGCCCGCGGCGCGCTGGCTGGCGCGCTCGCGGTGCCGTTCGAGATGCACGATAATCTGGTGCTGCTTGGCCTGCACGCGATGGCATCGGCCGGCGCCTAGCGCGCAGCGCAACTTCTCACACGCCTCAATCCACCCCGACCCATGACCGCCCCAGGCCAGCCCGCCCGGCCACGCTCGCCGCGCATCGTCCCGCTGTTGCTGCTGCTCGCCAATGCCATGCTGCTGGGGGCGGTGCTCGGGGTGTTCGGCGCGAATCCGCTGGCCGGCTGGTTTGAAACCCCGCGTGAGCCCCAGCGGCTGCGGCAGCAGGTACGTGGGGAGCGGATGCGGGTGCAGGCGTCGCCATTGGCACCAGCGTCGGCACCAGCGGCGGATGCCGTACCGCGCAGCGCGCTGCCGTCGGCCACGCTGGCTGCCTGCATCGAGATCGGTGGCTTCAGCGCCCAGGCGGCGCGCCGCGCCACTGAAGACCTGGCCGCCGCCGCGCTGCGCGTGGAAGCGTTCGCGCGGCAGGAACAGGTGCGCTGGTGGGTCCATCTGCCCGCGCAGCCCACGCGCGAGCATGCCGAGCGCAAGCTGGCCGAGCTGCGCCGGCGCAATGTGACGGAGTACTCGCTGGTGACCGCCGGCACGCCCGAGGCCACGACCTATACGGTGTCGCTGGGCCTCTTCCGCGAGCGCGAGCGTGCCGAGCAATATCTCGATTCCCTGCGCGGCCACGGCGTGCGCACCGCCATGCTGACCGAGGCCGCGCGGCCGCTCACGCGGCAGTGGCTGCGCGTGCGCGATGCCGACGACGCGGCGCGCGCCCGGCTCGAGGCCATGCGCCAGCGCTACGGCGCCGAGGACGTGCTGGCCTGCTCCTGAGCGACCTGAGCTGCCTTAGCTGCCCTGGCGTACCCTGGTCAGCAGCTTGGTGGTCGAGCGGTCGTGCAGGAAGGGGATGGCGTAGGCCTGGCCGCCCCAGCTGCGCACCAGCCGGGTTTCTTCCAGCGTGTCGATGTCGTAGTCGCCGCCCTTGACGTAGATGTCGGGGCGCACCAGGCGGATCAGTTCCACCGGGGTCTGTTCGCGGAACATCGCGACCAGGTCGACCGACTCCAGCGCGGCCAGCAGCGCCATGCGGTCCGATTCATGGTTCAGCGGGCGGTCGTCGCCCTTGCCCAGCATCTTCACGGAAGCATCGCTGTTGACGCCGACCACCAGGCTCGCGCCCAGTGCGCGCGCCTGTGCCAGGTAGGTGGCATGGCCGCGGTGCAGGATGTCGAAGACACCATTGGTGAACACCAGCGGGCGCGGCAAGGTGGCGATGCGCGCGGCCAGCGCGGCGGGGGTGTCAGGCAGGGTCAGCTTGGATTCGAAAGCGGGTACGGACATGGGGTCGGCATCGGAAAGTGGAGGCCAGCCCCTGGTCGGAGCCGGCGTGCTTGCCCGAGATGGTACCCCTTCTTGTGATCTCCGCCGGCGGTGGGCCCTGGTTACCCCGTCACGCACAGCCTGCCGGATCGACAACCGGCCTGGCCTGCTGCCACGCCGGGAACTGCGAGGCATGACACCACGAATTAAATGAATTCGTAATGCTGGATTTACAGCGCATTGAGTGTCAGGATAATCGTCGCGTGCTTTAAATATTTTATTTTCGGATATAAGTTTATTCGACGAACGGGCGCCAGCCATGGGTTTGCCGCCGCTGCGTGACAGCATGGCAGTACATGGGACGGGAATGAATGATGTAGTAACCGGCTACTACCTGCATCGTAGCCGGCTCGTTTATCATGCCAGGCGCTTGATTTTCCAGGATTAGGAAAACAGCCATGCAGAATACCCGCCACAACCGGATCAAGCCCGGTGCGCCGCGGCGGGTCGCATTTGTCGGGAATGCGTCCAGGCAATAGAAGGGCAAAAAAAGCCCCGCTTCGGCGGGGCTTTTTTCGTGCTGTCGGACTGGCCGCTCAGGCTTGCGCCGGCTGGGCCCCGCCCGTGCCTTGCAGGCTGGCGTTCAGTTCCTTGCGGTAGCGGTTCAGGTCCTGCACCGTCTCGAAGGTGCGTTCGAACAGCAGCGACATGTTGTGCAGGATCCGTTCGATGACCTTCTTCTCCCAGCCTTCGTCAAAGCGGATCTGCTCGTCCAGCCAGTGCTCGAGCCAGTCCGGGTCCGGCAGGCGCGACTGCACCGTGTCGTTGGGGAACAGCGCCTTGTTGACGTGCAGGTTGGTCGGGTGCAGCGGCTTCTCGGTGCGGCGGGCCGATGCCATCAGCACGCCGATCTTGGCAAAGGCGGCGCGCGCGCTGTCGCCGAACTGCGCCAGGTACTTCTTCATGTAGCGCAGGTAGGCGCCGCCATGGCGGGCTTCATCCTGCGACAGGGTGCGGTAGATATGCTTGATCACCGGTTCCGTGTGCCATTCGGCGGCGCGGCGGTACCAGTGGTTCAGGCGGATCTCGCCGCAGAAATGCAGCATCAGGGTTTCCAGCGGCGGGGCCGGGTCGAACTCGAAGCGCACCGCGTGCAGTTCTTCCTCGGTCGGCACCAGGTCCGGGCGGAAGCGGCGCAGGTACTCCATCAGCACCAGCGAGTGCTTCTGTTCCTCAAAGAACCAGATGCTCATGAACGCCGAAAAATCAGAATCGTGGCGATTGTCGCGCAGGAACATCTCGGTCGCGGGCAGGGCGGACCATTCCGTGATCGCGTTCATGCGAATGGTCTTGGCCTGGTCGTCCGTCAGCATGCTGGCGTCAAAGGTATCCCAGGGGATGTCCTTGTCCATGTGCCAGCGGACGGCTTCCAACGATTTGAACAGTTCGGGGTAGAGCATGGTAAGCCTTTGAAATTACGGGCAGATTCTACCAGATGCGAATTATTCTCTTCTCCTTTTTTAGTTCGGATCGGGGCAAATGCAACGCTTTTTGACGCGGTTTGGCGCAGCCGGCTGCATATTGCGGGCGATCAGCGCAACGATGACACGTCAATGTGCCAGCCGCGGCGCCTGGCCGCACGCCATGTGCTGGCGGGTGCTCAGGGCGAAAGCGCGCGCTCGCCGGCCGGCAGCGCGGCCGGTGGCGTGCCCGGGACGATGCCGAACAGGAACGCCGCCAGCTCGTCCGCCTGGGCCTCGGCGTCGCGCTCGCCCAGCGCCATCAGGGCCTGGGTGAAGGCGGGTTCGAACAGCAGGTAGCTGGCAAAGGCGGCGCCGCGCGCCTCGGTGCCGCCCAGTGGCGCCAGCAGGGCGCGCACCGTGCGCGGCAGCTGCTTCTGGTGCTCGGCGGCAATGGCTTCGATCGGCTCGCTGGGGGCGATCGTCATCACCTGCACCGGTCGCCAGCCCTCGCGGTCGCCGGCCAGCTCCGGCATGCGCGCCAGCAAGCGGTTGATATGCAGCAGCCGCTCCAGGTCGGCGTTGAGTCCGTCCAGGAAGATGCTGGCCAGCGCCTGCCCGCCCACCTGCGCCAGCGACGGGTAGCCGCCGGCCGGCATGGTGTCGTACCAGCCCGAGCGCTGGCGCGAGGCCGCGCCGATCGCCAGCACGCGCGACGCGCCCAGGTGGATCGCCGGCGAAAGCGGCGACATCTGCCGCATGGTGCCGTCGCCGAACCACTCATGGTGGCCGTCCAGCTCCAGCGGCATCGCCGGGAACAGGAACGGAATCGACGCCGATGCCAGCAGGTGGTCCACCGTGATCTGCGCCGGGATCGCAATGCGCTGGCTGCGGTGCCACGGATGGATGCGGTGGTGCGACTGGTAGAAGGTCACGTGGCGCCCGGTGCTGTAGGACAGCGCGGTGACCGCGAATGCCTGCAGCGCACCGCTGTCCAGGCTGGCCTGCACGCGCTCGGGCTCGAACAGCTCGCCCAGCATGCTGCCCAGCGGGGTGTTGTCGAAGAGGGCACGGGGCGCGCGCCGCTGCGTGGCCCAGCCCAGCGCCAGCGTCGACAGCCAGCGCGCGCCCGATATGCCCACGCGCAGCACGTCGGTGCGGTAGACGTCGTCGGCATGAATGCTGTGCCACAGCGCCGCCAGGCTCTGTGTGGCGGCCTGGAAGTCCCCCGCCTGGATCGCCAGCCCGGCGCCGTTGATCGCGCCTGCCGAGGTCCCGGCGATGATGCCGAAGGGCATCGCGCCATGGCCCTTGCCGTGCCGCGCGGCAATGCGTGCCAGCCCGCTCAGCACGCCCGCCTGGTAGGCGGCGCGCGCGCCGCCGCCCATCATGATCAGCGCGGTGGCGGCGGGGTTGGGTCCGGATTGCAGCGCGGGGTGGGGGGCCGGGAAGGACTCGCGGTGCATTGCGTTGGCGTGGCGAATTGTCGGGAGTTTTTGGCTGTCAGGCTGCGTTGCTGCCGTTGGGGCCGTGGCCGCCGCCGCCGCTGTTGCCGCCGTTCTTGCCATTGTCATCGCCGTTGCCCGCGTCCTTGGCCGGCTTTGCCTTGACTGCCTTCTTGGCCGGCGCTTTCTTTGCCGGCGCCTTCCTGGCGGCAGGCTTGCCCGTGCCGGCGGAGGCGGCCTTGCCGGGCTCGCCCGTCTTCGGCTTTGCCGCAGCCGCTTGCGCTGCGGCTTCGGGGCCGGCCGCGGCGCCGAAGCCGCCCATGCCGAACGGGGCGATGCTGGCCGCGGCGGCGCTGCTGGCGATCTGGTTGAACTGCTGTTGCAGCAGGTCCCACCACAGCGCGGCGTTGGGGGGCAAGGCGGAATCGGTGTCGCTTGCCGCAGCCTGCGGCTGCTCGGCGGCAGGCGGCTCAGGTTGCGCACCGCTGCCGGCATCCGCGCCGGCGGCGCGCTCCGGCGCCGCGGCACTGGGCGTGTTGGCCGCGCGTGCGACATTTTCCATCGCGGACTGCATGGCGTCGGGCGACAGCGCGTTGCCGAAGGTCTGCAGCGCCACCAGCGTGGCGCGCTGCACTTCCAGGCCCTGGATGGTGGTGCGCAGCAGGTTGGTGTTCAACTGCAGCCAGCTCTCCACGGCCTTCAGGTCGGCAATGCGCTTGTCGAGGTCGTCGAGGTCCATCGGCGGCGTCATCGCCTGCAGGCCGGGCATCAGGCCGGCGGGCATGCCGCTGCCGCTGCCCCACAGCCGGCGCATGAAGTCAAAGCCGTTGGTGAAATCGGGAATCTGTCCGAACATGGTCGAGCGCTCCGTGTGCGGCGCAGCCCCGGGATTGGCCAGGAGGGCCCGTCGGGCCGGCGGCTGCGTCGTCGTTACCTGAACTGTGGCGGCCGCTTCTGGCGCAGGCTCGCCACGCCTTCGTGCACGTCGGGGCCGGCAAAGCCCATAAATTCAAGCGCCAGCGAGGTATCGAAGGCGGGGCCGGCCATGCGCAGCCAGTTGTTGAGGGCATACTTGGTCCAGCGGATCGCGGTCTGCGACCCGGCTGCCAGCCGATTGGCCACCTCGAACGCGCGCGCCACCAGTTCGTCCTCTTCCACCGCCAGCGAGACCAGGCCGATCCGCTCGGCTTCCTCGCCGCTGACCGACTCGCACAGCATCAGATAGTACTTGGCCTTGGCCATTCCGCACAGCAGCGGCCACACGATGGCGGCATGGTCGCCCGCGGCCACGCCCAGCCGGGTATGGCCGTCGACGATGCGCGCGGTCCTTGCCGCGATCGAAATATCGGCCAGCAGCCCGGCCACCAGCCCGGCGCCGACGGCGGGGCCGTGCATGGCGGAGACCACCGGCTTGTCGCAATTGATGACGTTGTAGACCAGGTCGCGCGCCTCATGCCAGACGCGGGTACGGGTCTCGAAATCGTTGGCCATGTCCTCGACCAGGGCCAGGTCGCCGCCGGCCGAGAAGCCCTTGCCCTCGCCGCGGATCAGCGCCACGCGCACCTCGGGGTCGGCGGAGACGTCGCGCCAGATCTCGGCCAGCTCGCGGTGCATGTTGGCGTCGGCCGTGGCCAGCTTCTGGTTGGCCGACTGGGCCGCGCCCATGATGATTTCGAGGATGGGGCCGTGGCGGCGCAGCGTCAGTGCGCGATAGCGCTCGTAGCGGGGGGAGAGGGGTGTGGAGTCTGCGGTGGGGGTAGTCATTGGGGGCCTGAGAGGTACGGGGTTAGCGGCGCGCCGCATGCATCGTTGATTTGCCAACCGATCGGTCGGTTAATTATATGCATATCTGGCTCGCCGCCGCACCCCGCGGCCCCAACGTGCGTCAGGCCGGTGCCACCAGCTGGTCGATCGCGCCGAATACCGAATGGCCCTGCGCGTCGAACATCTCGATCTTGACCGCGTCGCCGAACTTCATGAACTCGGTCACGGGCTTGCCCTCATCGATGGTTTCCAGCATGCGCTTCTCGGCGATGCAGCAGTAGCCCTTCGTGCGGTCGACATTGGAGATCGTGCCCGAGCCCACGATGCTGCCGGCGCGCACGTTGCGGGTCTTGCAGATATGGGCGATCAGCTGGCCGAAGTCGAACACCATGTCGGTGCCGCAGTCGGGCTGGCCCACCTTCTTGCTGTTCCAGTGCACGGTCATCGGCAGGAGCACCTTGCGCTCGCGCCAGGCCTCGCCGAGTTCGTCGGGCGTCACCGCCACCGGCGAGAATGCCGTGGCCGGCTTGCTCTGGAAGAAGCCGAAGCCCTTGCCCAGCTCGGCCGGGATCAGGTTGCGCAGCGAGACATCGTTGGCCAGCATCACCAGGCGGATGGCTTCGCCGGCCTGCTCGGGCGTGGCGCCCATCCTCACGTCGCCGGTAATCACGGCCACCTCGGCCTCGAAGTCGATGCCGAAGGCTTCGCTGGCGCAGACGATATCGTCCTGCGGACCGACGAAGTCGTCAGAGCCGCCCTGGTACATCAGCGGGTCGGTCCAGAACTCGGGCGGCATCTCGGCGCCGCGCGCCTTGCGCACCAGCTCGACGTGGTTGACATAGGCCGAGCCGTCGGCCCACTGGTAGGCGCGCGGCAGCGGCGCCATGCAGTCCTTGGGGGCGAATGGGAAGGGGTGGCGCGCGCGGCCGGCGTTGAGCGCGTCGTACAGGTCCTGCAGCTGCGGCGCGTAAAACGGCCAGTCGTCCAGCACGGTCTGCAGCTTGCCGGCGATGTCGGTGGCGTAGTGGGCGGTCTTCAGGTCGCGCGACACGACCACCAGCTGGCCGTCGCGCGAACCGTCCTTCAGGGTTGCGAGTTTCATGGATGCAGTACGGTAGGGATCGGGGGCGCCCGCGGGGCAGGCGCAATGGCCACTAGTCTACCGTGGCCCGCCCGCGCGCCAGTCAGTCGACGGTGATGCCCTTGGCCTTGATCAGCTTGCCCCAGCGCTCGCCCTCGGCGCGCGCGTAGCTGGCGAATTCCTCGGGCGTGCTGTAGACCGCCTCCACGCCCACGCCTTCCAGCTTCTTCTGCACCTCGGGCGTCTTCAGCGCCTTGACCAGCTCGGCGTTCAGGCGCGTGACCACGGCCTTGGGCGTGCCGGCCGGCGCCACCATGCCTTGCCAGGCGTAAGCTTCAAAGCCGGCCACGCCGCCCTCGGCCACGGTCGGCACGCTGGGCAGCACGGTAAGGCGCTTGGGCGTGGCCACGCCGAGCGCGCGCAGCTTCCCGGCCTGCACATTCTGCTGGCCCGAGGCCAGGTCCAGGAACATCAGGTCGACCTGGCCCGCGAGCAGGTCCTGCACCGCCGGCGCCGCGCCCTTGTAGGGCACGTGCGTCATCTTGACCCGGGTCTGGTCCATGAACAGTTCCATCGCCAGGTGGTGCGGGCTGCCCGCGCCCGGCGAGGCGAAATTGACCTTGCCCGGGTTCTTCTGCGCGTACTCGACCACTTCCTTGAGCGTGCGCGCCGGGAAGTTGGGATTGGCCACCAGCACCAGCGGGAAGCGCGCAAGCTGGCCGATGTAGACGAAGTCCTTGTCCGGGTTGTACGGCAGCTTCTTGTACAGAGACGGATTGGCGGCCAGCGTGGCGGTGTCGGCGGTCAGCACGGTGTAGCCGTCGGGCTTGGCATGCGCCACGGCATCGGCGCCGACGATGGTGGCCGCACCGGGGCGGTTGTCGATCACTACCTGCTTGCCCAGCCCCGGGGTAATGGCCTGGGCCACGGTGCGCGCCACCACGTCGGTGCCGCCGCCGGCGGGATAGGGCACGACCCAACGGATCGGCTGCGACGGCCAGTCGTCGGCGCGCGCGGGGGCGCTGGCGGTGAACAGGGCGGCAAACAGGGTAGCGGCCGTCAATGCGGCGAGGGCGGGGCGAAAGTAGCCAAGGGGGCGCATCGGTTGTCTCCGTGTTAAAAAGGGGCCCGGTTCGGGCGGGCTTGCACGAGGGGCATACCGCCGGCCAGGTCTGTTGCGAGGAAAGTCTACCGATGGCTTAAAAATTGGTAAATCGATTTCGCTATAGTAAATTTACCTACGAATTTCCCCAGCCCCCGGGGATAGCCAACCATCCGCCGCATGTCAGAGATCGAAGAAGAAGACACCAAGCTGCGTTCCGGCATCCAGTCCATCGAGGTGGGCTTCAGGCTACTGCAGGCGCTGGCGGTGTCGCCGCGCGCGATGATGCTACGCGACCTGGCCGCCGCCGCCGGCATGAACCCGGCCAAGGCCCATCGCTACCTGGTCAGCTTCATGCGGCTGGGCGCCGTGGCGCAGGACCCCGTCAGCGGGCGCTATGACCTGGGCCCGTTCGCGCTGCAGCTGGGCCTGGCCGGGCTGAACCGTCTCGATCCGGTCAAGAAGGCGCGCCCGATCCTGTCGCAGCTGCGCGATGAACTGGACCTGACCGCCGGCATTGCCGTGTGGGGCAACCACGGTCCCACCGTGGTGCACTGGGAGGAATCCAGCCATCCCGTCACCGTCAGCCTGCGCCTGGGCGATGTGATGCCGATGCTGAACTCAGCCACCGGCCGCCTGTACGGCGCCTACCTGCCGCGCAAGCAGACCCTGCCGCTGATCGAGCGCGAGCTGGGCGCGCGCGGCAATGACGGCGTGCCCGACATGCCGCGCTCACTGGCCGACTACGACGCGATCTGCGCCGAGGTGCGCGCGCATGGCGCCGCGCGCACGCTCGGCGGCGTGCTGCCGGGCATCAATGCGTTCTCGATGCCGGTGTTCGACGCCAACGGCCACCTGGCCATGGGGCTGATCGTACTGGGCGCGCAAAGCATATTCGATGCAGAATGGGGCGGTACGATGGATCGTCGCATCCGTGACATCGCCCAACAGCTCTCATCGGAACTTGGCTACCTTGGTGCAGCCACCCCGGCCGGAGAAACCGGCCAATCCTAGTCTCCACGCCCGGCCCGGCGCGGATCCCCGCGTCTGGCGCCGGCGGCGCTGGATCATCGTGATCGCCCTGGTGCTGCTGGTCCACGTGCTGGCCGTGGTGGGCTTTGTGCGCATGCCGGGGCCGCTGATCCCGATGGATGTCAGCAGCACGCCCACGCTGGAAGCGGTGCTGCTGCCGCCGCCCAGGCCGCCAGCCCCGCCCGCGCCGCGGCCGATGCCGCGCCCGCGCCCGCAGCCCAGGCCGGCCGAGCAGGCCCCGGAAGCCGAGCCGCAGGAAGCCCCCGCTCCCGCGCTCGCCACCAGCCCGCAGGGCGCGACCGAAATGGCTTCGGGCAGCGGCGGCGAAGGCAGCGCGGCCAAGCCTGCCACCCCTGCCGCCGCGCCATCCGGCGGCCCGCAGGGCGGCGTCGATGGCGTGCGCTACGACCCGCCGCCGTCGGCGACGATGCACTACGCCAGCTTCGTCAACGGCGTGCAGAACCCCGACGGCCTGATCCGCTGGGAGCAGGACGGCAGCCGCTACCGGCTGGCGGTCGAAACCCGCGTGTTGTGGTTCCGCTTTGCCTTCCAGAGCGGCGGCGCGATGGCCGTGCAGGGACTGTTGCCGGAACGCTACGAAGAACGCCGCCGCAACAAGACCGAGTCCTCGCGTTTCGATGCCGCGGCCGGCACCGCAGTGCTGGCCTCGGGCACGCAGGCCCAGTTCCCGCCCGGCGCGCAGGACCGCTTCAGCGTATTCCTGCAGCTGGTGGGGCTGGTGCGCGGCAATCCCCAGCGATATGTCACCCCGGGAGTGACGGAAACGTTCCTTGTGGCCGACACGCGGGATGTGGAACCCATGCAAGTGCAGTATGTTGGAGAAGACGAGATCGACACCGGCCGCGGCGTGATACGCGCAAAGCACTTTGTACGGCTGCAGCGCCGTGCCAATGACCGGCGCCGCGTCGAGCTGTGGCTGGCGCAGTCGCTGGGCTGGATGCCGGTGCGCCTGCGCCAGACCGAGCCCGACGGCACCCAGATCGACCTGGTGTACCGCGGCAAGGAAGGGCAGTAGGGCCGCGGCGCGCGCCTCCCGACGCATCATCTAACCGAAAGGAGCCCAGCCATGACCGTTGCCACGCCACCAGTCGAAACCCACCGCATCCACGCCGAAGGCGCCGACCTGCACGTGCGCGTGGACGGGGCGGACGGGCCCTGGGTGATCCTGGCCCACGCCCTGGCTGCCGACCACACGCTGTGGGACGCCACCGCGCAGCACCTGGCGGGCCGCTATCGCGTGGTGCGCCCTGACATGCGCGGCCACGGCGCCAGCGACGCCCCGCTCGGGCCCTACACCATGACGCGGCTGGCCGACGACGTGGTCGCGGTGATGGACGCGCTGCAGATCCCCCAGGCGCATTTCTGCGGGATTTCCGTGGGCGGCATGATCGGGCAGACCATGGGGCTGCGCCATCCCGAGCGGCTGTTGTCGCTGGCGCTGGTGGCCACCAACAGCCAGACTCCGATGGAGGCGCACCCGATGTGGCACAACCGCATCGGCCAGGCCGAGGCCCATGGCATGGCCGGCATGGCCGATGCCACCCTCGGGCGCTGGCTGACGCCGTCCTTCCATGAGGCGCATCGCGACCAGGTGTCGCGCATTCGCGACAGGCTGGTGGGCACGCCGGTACGTGGATACGTAGGTGTGGCCGAGGCGATCATGGCTTTTGACCTCGCCGGCGCGCTTTCTCGCATTCATTGTCCTACGCTGGTAGTAGCGGGCGAGCAGGACCAGGGCGCAACCGTGGCGATGGCACAGAGCATCGCCGCGGCCATCCCCGGTGCCAGGCTCGAGGTAGTGCCGCAAGCGGCGCACCTGGTGCACGTGGAGCAGCCCGAGCGCTTCCATGCCGCGCTGGACGCCTTTCTTGGGAATGCCGCATGCGGGGGGCAGTGCGACGTTCCGTGACAAGCAACACACTGATGTGGAAGGCTCAAGAAACTTGTTGCATTGGCCGATGCCCAATTCATGTAAGGCAGAAAATCGTGGCAACGAGGTGACCCACACCAATAACTTGATTTCCCGCCGGTCACCCCAAGTTTGGAGGTAAAGCCGCGGCGCCCCCTCAAGGCATCAACTGAGGCAAGAACCACAAGGGCATGCCGCCCATCCATGACGCCCAGGAGGTGTGCCATGCAAATGATCTACAACAGCGACAACTACTGCATCGTGGAATTTGGTGCGGATGTCGATCAGGCGCCGCTTGAGTTCGGGGGCTATGAAATCGTCGACAAGAACCTGAAGCGCGAAATTTTCCTCGGCGGCCATCTGGCCGAGAGCTTTCGCGCCGACGTCAAACGCCTGATTGAAAGCGAGCCATCCGTGGAGGAAGTCGACGATTTTCTCGGCAAGTTCGACAATGTGATGATGCACCCGCTGGTGATGCACTGAGCGGCTTTGCCTGGAACGATCACGCCCGCTTCGGCGGGCGTTTTTGTTGGTGGCGGGCGCTGCGGGCCGCGCTCAGTACTGTTCCCACGGCAGTCCGTCATGGCGCCAGCCATTGACCGTGTTGCGGTGGCGCTGCGCATCGAGATCGCCCTCGAAGCCGTGCAGCACGAACTGGACGTTGGAGAAACCCGCGCCCTCCAGTGCCCGCGCCGCCGCCGACGAGCGGTTGCCGCTGCGGCAGATCAGCAGCACCGGCCGCGCCGACGCCTGGCCCGCCAGTTTCTTCACCATCTGCACGAAATGCGGGTTGACCTCCCAGTCCGGGCCGTCGTTCCAGGGGACGTTGTGCGCGCCCTTAGGATGGCCGACGAACAGGTATTCCATCTCGCTGCGGCAGTCGATAAAGAGCGTCTCGGGCGATTGCGCCAGCAGGTCCTGGGCGTCGGCGGGGGAGAGATGTTGCATGTCGGTCAAGGAAGGGGGCAGCGCGAAGCGCCCCGGGGCGGTGACGGTTACGTCTCTCAGTGTAGGCGCCACCGGGCCGGACAGGCAACCGCGGGCCACCGCGGACAGCCGCAAGGCCTTGATACACCTGATAAAATCGTCCCTCTTTGGCCAGCATCGGCCACAGCAGCGGCCCGGCGCCGATCCAGCCATGGATACGCCGCAGGCCCGCCTTTCCAGAGTCCCCGCCATGAGTGCCCCTGAATCCACCGCGGCCGCGCCGCGCCCCTACACCCGGGCTGCCGAGTTGCCCCGGCTGCTGCAAGAACGCATCCTGATCCTGGATGGCGCCATGGGCACCATGATCCAGCGCTACAAGCTGACCGAGGCGGACTACCGCGGCGCGCGCTTCGCGGAACACAAGGTGGACGTCAAGGGCAACAACGAACTGCTGCTGCTGACGCGCCCGCAGGTCATCAGCGAGATCCATGAGCAGTACCTGGCCGCCGGGGCAGACCTGATCGAGACCAACACCTTCGGTGCCACGCGCGTGGCGCAGGAAGACTACAAGATGGCGGACCTGGCGTACGAGATGAACGTCGAGGCCGCGCGCCTGGCGCGTGCCGCCTGCGACAAGTACAGCACGCCGGACAAGCCGCGCTTTGTCGCCGGCGCCTTCGGCCCGACGCCCAAGACCGCCAGCATCTCGCCCGACGTGAACGACCCGGGCGCGCGCAACGTGACCTTCGAAGAGCTGCGCGATTCCTACTACGAACAGGGCAAGGGCCTGCTGGAAGGCGGCGCCGATGTGTTCCTGGTCGAGACCATCTTCGACACGCTCAATGCCAAGGCGGCGCTGTTCGCCATCGACCAGCTGTTCGAGGACACCGGCGAACGCCTGCCGGTGATGATCTCCGGCACGGTGACCGATGCCTCGGGCCGGATCCTGTCGGGCCAGACCGTGGAAGCGTTCTGGAACAGCCTGCGCCACGCCCGCCCGATCACCTTCGGCTTGAACTGCGCGCTGGGCGCAACGCTGATGCGCCCCTATATCGCCGAGCTGGCCAAGGTCTGCGATGCCGCGGTGTCGTGCTACCCGAACGCGGGTTTGCCGAACCCGATGAGCGACACGGGCTTCGACGAAACGCCCGAGGTCACCTCGTCGCTGGTGGAAGAGTTCGCCGCCTCCGGGCTGGTGAACCTGGTGGGCGGCTGCTGCGGCACCACCCCCGAGCATATTGCCGCCATCGCCGAGCGCGTGGCCGACAAGAAACCCCGCACCTGGCCCGGCCAGTACCGCGACGCCGCCTGAGCCCGGAGCCCGACAACATGAGCGACAACCAACTCCCCCCGCGCCCGATGCGCCTGTCCGGCCTCGAGCCCTTCACCATCGACGACGACACGCTGTTCGTCAACGTCGGCGAACGCACCAACGTGACCGGCTCCAAGGCCTTCGCGCGCATGATCCTGAACGGCCAGTTCGACGAGGCGCTGGCGGTGGCTCGCCAGCAGGTCGAGAACGGCGCGCAGATCATCGACATCAACATGGACGAGGCCATGCTGGACTCGAAGGCGGCCATGGTTCGCTTCCTGAACCTGATCGCCTCCGAGCCGGACATTGCGCGCGTGCCGATCATGATCGACTCGTCGAAGTGGGAAGTGATCGAGGCCGGCCTGCAGTGCGTGCAGGGCAAGCCGGTGGTCAACTCGATCTCGCTCAAGGAGGGCGAGGAACAGTTCCGCCACCATGCCGCGCTGATCCGCCGCTATGGCGCCGCCTCGGTGGTGATGGCCTTCGATGAGAAGGGCCAGGCCGACACCTTCCAGCGCAAGACCGAGATCTGCAAGCGCAGCTACGACATCCTGGTCAATGAAGTCGGCTTTCCGCCGGAAGACATCATCTTCGACCCGAATATCTTCGCGGTCGCGACCGGCATCGAGGAGCACAACAACTACGCGGTGGACTTCATCGAGGCCACGCGCTGGATCAAGCAGAACCTGCCGTATGCCAAGGTCAGCGGCGGCGTGTCCAACGTCTCGTTCTCGTTCCGCGGCAACGACACGGTGCGCGAGGCGATCCACACCGTGTTCCTGTACCACGCCATCGGCGCGGGCATGGACATGGGCATCGTCAACGCCGGCCAGCTCGGCGTGTATGACCAGCTTGACCCCGAGCTGCGCGAGCGCGTGGAAGACGTGGTCCTGAACCGCCGCGAAGATTCCACCGACCGCCTGCTGGAAATTGCGGACCGCTTCAAGGGCGGCGGCGCGAAGAAGGAAGAAAACCTGGCCTGGCGCGGTACGCCCGAGCAGCCAGTGCCGGTGGGCGAGCGCCTGGCGCACGCCCTGGTGCATGGCATCACCACCTTCATCGTCGAAGACACCGAAGAGGTCCGCCAGCAGGTCGAGGCGCGCGGCGGCCGCCCGATCGAGGTGATCGAGGGCCCGCTGATGGACGGCATGAACATCGTCGGCGACCTGTTCGGCGCGGGCAAGATGTTCCTGCCGCAGGTGGTCAAGAGCGCGCGCGTGATGAAGCAGGCGGTGGCACACCTGCTGCCCTACATCGAGGAAGAAAAGCGCCTGCTGGCCGAGGCCGGCGGCGACGTCAAGGCGCGCGGCAAGATCGTGATCGCCACCGTGAAGGGCGACGTGCACGACATCGGCAAGAACATCGTGTCGGTGGTGCTCCAGTGCAATAACTTTGAAGTGGTCAACATGGGCGTGATGGTCCCGTGCAACGAGATCCTGGCCAAGGCCAAGGTCGAGGGCGCGGACATCGTCGGGCTGTCGGGCCTGATCACGCCGTCGCTTGAAGAGATGGCCTACGTCGCCTCGGAGATGCAGCGCGACGACTACTTCCGCGTGAAGAAGATCCCGCTGCTGATCGGCGGCGCCACCACCTCGCGCGTGCATACCGCGGTCAAGATCGCGCCCAACTACGAAGGCCCGGTGGTGTACGTGCCGGACGCCTCGCGCTCGGTCAGCGTGGCGTCGAGCCTGCTGTCGGATGAAGGTGCGGCCAAGTACCTGGACGATCTGAAGACCGACTACGACCGCATCCGCACCCAGCACGCCAACAAGAAGGCTACGCCCATGGTGACGCTGGCGCAGGCGCGCGCCAACAAGACCCCGATCGACTGGAGCAGCTACGTGCCGCCCAAGCCCAAATTCATCGGCCGGCGCGTGTTCCGCAACTACGACCTGGCGGAACTGGCCAACTACATCGACTGGGGCCCGTTCTTCCAGACCTGGGACCTGGCCGGCAAATTCCCCGACATCCTCAACGACGAGATCGTCGGCGAGTCGGCGCGCAAGGTATTCTCGGACGGCAAGGCGATGCTGTCGCGCCTGATCCAGGGCCGCTGGCTGACCGCCAACGGCGTGATCGCGCTGCTGCCGGCCAATACCGTCAACGATGACGATATCGAAATCTACACCGACGAGACCCGCAGCAAGGTCGCGCTGACCTGGCACAACCTGCGCCAGCAGAGCGAGCGTCCGGTGGTGGATGGCGTGCGCCGCCCCAACCGTTGCCTGGCGGACTTCGTGGCACCGAAGGACAGCGGCATTGCCGATTACGTCGGCCTGTTCGCCGTGACCGCGGGCCTGGGCGTGGAGAAGAAGGAAGCGCAGTTCGAAGCCGACCACGACGACTACAGCGCGATCATGCTCAAGGCCCTGGCCGACCGCTTCGCCGAAGGCTTTGCCGAGTGCCTGCACGAACGCGTGCGCAAGGACTTGTGGGGCTATGACGCGGGCGAGCAGCTCACCAACGAGCAGCTGATCGCCGAGTCGTACCGCGGCATCCGCCCGGCGCCTGGCTACCCGGCGTGCCCGGAGCACACCGTCAAGGGCCCGATGTTCGAGTTCCTGGACGCGCCCGAGATCGGCATGGGCATCACCGAGTCGCTGGCGATGACGCCGGCCGCATCGGTGAGCGGCTTCTACCTGGCGCATCCGCAGTCGACCTACTTCACCATCGGCAAGATTGGACAGGACCAGCTCGACGACATGGCGGCGCGTCGCCACGAGGACCGCGCCACGCTGGAGCGCGCGCTGGCGCCCAACCTGTAACCGGGTGCGACGGCAGGGCGGCAGGGGCGGCGGCATGGCCCCGCCGCCAGCCCGTTGATGGAACAGGGAAAACCGCTGCAGGCGGCCTGCAAAGCCGTGCCGGCGCGACGTGCCAGGCGCCTCACAACTCCTTACAGAGCCTTTCAACTCCTCACAGACCGGCGCAGTCCGGCTCCCTAGACTGAGGGCTCGATACACGCAATCACCAGCGTGATCACCGCGGCGAATGTTTCGCCGCGGGGCATCCTGAAAGGAGTCTGTCCATGAAGAAACTGCTGCTCTCCCTGTCCGCTCTGTCGATCGCCGCCGCTTCCTCGCTGGCCATGGCCCAAGGCACCGGCGTTTCCGTTGGCACGAAGGCCGACGTCGGCGCATCGGTGACCACACCCTCTCCCGCCGCTGCAGCGCAGGGCGGCCTGAACACTGCCGGCAGCGCCGCCACGGGTGCCGCAGGCGCGGCCGAAAAGGGTCTGTCGACCGCGGGCGCGGCGACCAGCAAGGGCCTGTCGGCAGCAGGCTCGGCGGCTGACAAGGGCTTGTCGACCGCCGGCGCGGCGGTCGACAAGAGTGCCGGCACCGCTGCCGACGCCACCGGCGACGCCGCGGCAGACGCCGGCACCAAGGCCAAGCATGGCAAGCACGCCACCAAGTCGACCAAGAAGGCCAAGACCGACGCGAGCGTGGGCGTCAGCGCCGGTGCTGACGCGGGTGCCAAGGCGCAGTAACGTGCTGCGCTAGTCCACAGTCACTGGCCATTGGCGACTAGCCTTGTGCCGGTGCCGGCGGTGCAGGGCCCTCCAGGAAGTTTCAGTACTGACGCGCCGCAGCAAAGCGGGACGGATCACATCCGTCCCGCTTTGCTTTTGTGCGCGATCAGTGTGCCTTGTGAGGGCTGGCCCCGCCCAATGTCAGCCTGACACTGACAGCCCGCGCCCGCGCCCGGCACTACAATGACATCAACGCAAGCGGTTCCGCCTGCACCCGACTGCACCGGGCAATGTGCCGGTCTGTTCAACCCAGTGGAGCCCACATGATCCGCGTCCTGATCGCTGACGATCACGAGATTGTGCGTGCCGGGCTGCGCCAGTTCCTTTCCGAAGAGCCCGACATCCAGGTGACAGGCGAGGCCGGAAGCGGCGACCAGGTCATGGCGCAGTTGCGCGATGCCGAGTTCGATGTGCTGGTCCTGGATATCTCGATGCCCGACCGCAACGGCATCGACGTGCTCAAGCTGATCCGTCAGCGCAAGCCCGAATTGCCGGTCCTGATCCTGTCTACGTACCCGGAAGACCAGTACGCGATCAACCTGATCCGTGCCGGCGCCTCTGGCTACCTGACCAAGGAAAGCGCCCCGGACGACCTGGTCAAGGCCATCCGCACGGTGGCCCAGGGCCGCCGCTACGTGAGTGCCACCGTGGCCGACCTGCTGATCGGCGGGCTCGACAAGCCGACCGAACAGCCGGTGCACCAGATGCTGTCGGAGCGCGAGTTCCAGATCTTCTGCAAGCTGTCGCGGGGGCAGTCGGTGTCGGTGATTGCCGACGAACTGTTTCTCAGCGTCAAGACCGTCAGTACCTATCGTTCCCGCATTCTCGAGAAAATGGGCATGAAGACCAACGCTGACCTGACCTATTACGCCATCAAGAACGGCCTGGTCGAATAACAGCCCGAGATGGGCGGCACCGGACGAGGACCAGCAATACATAACATGTCGGAGCAGGCTTCGAACACTTCCTACCGGGCGCTGAGCATACTGCTGATTGAAGACTCGGCGGTCCTGCGAGGCATGCTGCTCGAATACCTGAAGGATTTCCCGTTCATCGAGAACGTGGACTGGGCCGATACCGAAGCCATGGCGCTGCGGCTGCTCGCCGCCGGCAAGTACGATGTGGTCATCGTCGATCTGCAGTTGCGCCAGGGCAACGGCATCAATGTGCTGCGCGCGATGCAGCGCAACGGCACCGGCGCGGTGCGCATCGTCTACACCAACCACGCCCAGGTCAGCATATATCGCCGCCAGTGCGCCGAGGCCGGTGCGGACTACTTCTTCGACAAGTCGCTCGAGCTCGAGCAGGTGTTCCGCGTGATCGAGGAGCACGCGGCAACGGCGCCCTGAGCCGGGCCAGCACCTCGTTCCCTCATCATTCCCTGTCCGCCGGTGCGCGTCAGGCGCGCGCCGGCTCCTGGTTTTCCGGCTCCTCTGCCGGCGCCAGCACCGCGTCCGTCAGCGGCACCTCGATGCGGATGCGCACGCCCGCCTGCACCGAGGAATCGATCTGCATGCTGCCGCCCAGCGCGGTGACGCGCTGCTCCATGCCCAGCAGCCCGTGGTGGCCGGCGGTGCTGCCAGGGTCGAAGTCCGCCGGCAGGCCCTTGCCGTCGTCGCGCACGGTTAGCGTCAGCAGGTTGCCCTGGCAGGCCAGGCTGACATCGATGTGCCTGGCTTCAGAGTACTTGCTGGCGTTGGTCAGCGATTCCTGCACGATCCGGTACAGCGCGATCGCGGCCTCGTCGCGCAGCGGCGGCAGGTCTTCCGGCACGCTGACATGGGTCTCCCAGTCATTGCGGCCCCCCACTTCCTCGACCAGCTGGCAGACCGCCGCGCGCAGGCCCAGGTTCAGCAGCACCGTGGGGCGCAGGTCTTCGATCAGGCGGCGCTTGATCTGGATGCCCTGGTCCACGTGCAGCATCACGCGCGTCAGGCGCTCCGCCGCCACCGGATGGTCCTCCTGCACCTTGCGGCGCACCCAGTGCAGGTCCAGCTTGATCGCGGTCAGGATGGCGCCGAGCTCATCGTGCAGCTCGCGCGCCAGGCGTGTCTTCTCGTCCTCGGTCACGCGCTGCAGGTGGGCGGCCAGCGCCGACAGCTGGCGCGTGCGTGCGCGCACCTTGCGGTCCAGCCGCACGCTTTCCTCTTCCAGCTGGATGCGCACCGCCTCGGCCATCGACAGCCGCTTGGCGTGGCCCACGCCCACCGCCATCATCAGGATGATGTTGATGGCGGTGAGCAGGCCGATGCCGTAGCGCGACAGCTGCACATCGTTCTCGGCGCCTTCCAGCCGGTGCGAGACTGTGCCGGCTTCGCGCGCCTGCAGCTGGTCCAGGCCGCGGCGCGCGTTGTCCATGGTCTCTTTGCCGTAGTCGGTGCGGATCAGGTCCAATGCCACTTCCAGGTCGCGCTTGCCATACACCAGCGTCAGCGCCATCTCGTTGAGCTTGCTGTTGACCAGCTTGGAGGTGTCGGCGAACTGCTTCAGGCCTTCGGGATCGTGGGCATAGCCGGCGCGGATCTGCGCCATCAGTTCGGCGATGCGCGGCAGGGCCTTGTAGTACGGCTCCAGGTAGCTTTCCTTGCCGGTCAGCAGGAAGCCGCGCTGGCCGGCCTCGGCATTGACCAGCTCGCCGTTGAGCGCCGCCAGCTCGGTCTGCACGCGCTGCGAGCGGATCACGTCGGTATAGCTTTCGCGCAGGCGGATATTGCCGGTTTCCGACGCCACCAGCACCGCCAGCGTCAGCAGGATGCCGCCCGCCAGCAGCAGCGTGTGGGGGAGAAAAGACTGCTTGAACATGGGCAATTCCTGTTTAGTGAAGGCGCGCCGCTCGCCCGCCGCAGCGCCAGGGAGCGCCCATGGAATCACATCGATCGCCATGGGTCAACCTTGAAGCCGGGCCCGCGCGGGCGTTGTCCGAGAGCTTGTAGGACTCGGCTGACAACGGAATCGGCTCGCTGTCAGTATTGGTGCGCGGGCTGGCTTTCTACGATGAGGCTATGAGCTTGCACCCCTTGGCGCAAGCCCTCACATGGGCCCAGCCAGTGCGCCTGGCGCGGTCCGATCGCTTCGGGAGCCTAGCCATGCTGCAATATGCACTCGTATTTTTCGTCATCGCCCTGATCGCCGCGATCTTCGGCTTCGGCGGGATTGCCGCCGGCGCCGTGGAAATCGCCAAGATCCTGTTCTTCATCTTCCTGGTCGTGGCGCTGGTCGCCGCGGTGATGGGCCTGGTCCGCAGGGGGCGATGACACCGGCCGCGAGCCGTTTTTCCCCACCGCCGACCGAACCTGAGGAGACCGTATGCTGACGCAGAACCCGAAAGTCAGGAAGGAACTGAACCACCTGTCCGACAGTGCCGACAGTGCCATCCGCCATATCAGGCATGCCGCGCGCGACACGCGCGATGCGGCAGCGCCGGTATCCGCAGAAGTCAAGGCGCTGATCGCCCAGCTGGAGCACACCATCGAAGTACTGGCGCGCGAGGGCTCTGCCGAGAGCATGCGCGCCGGGCAGCGCCTGCGCGAGCGGGCCACCGACATGGCGCATCGGCTGCGCGCCCAGACCACCGACGGCATGATGCGCGCCCGCGAGCGCATGGATGGTGCGGTGGAACACGCCCAGCACCGCGTGGCCGAGTCGCCGCTGAAGGCGGTGGCGATCGCGGCGGCCGTGGGGGCGCTGATCGGGCTGCTGCTGGCCAATGGCCGGCGCCATTCAGAGGAGGATTAGGCCCGCCCCCAGCCACCACACCGATACCGGGATCCGCCTGGCACGCCGTGCGGGTCCTGCAAGGGATTCCCCCTTTCCGGAATTCTCGTCCGGAAGCCCGGCAGCCCACTGCGGTGCCGGGCTTTTTTTTGCGCGCGGCGATCCGTGCCGCACGCAACCGGGTGTCTGTTCCCGTCACACCCCCCACATCACGTTGGCGCCCTCACGCTGGGAGGCACGCAGCATGTCCAGGAACGGGTAGGCGCGCTGGCCCAGGTGCAGCGGTTCTTCCTCGTCTTCGTCCTTGCCGGTGTCCGCTTCGACGGCCGAGCTGGCGGGATGGGTCTTGGCATCGGCGACCGCGGCTTCCAGCTTGTGGATCGCGGTTGGAAGCTCTTCAACGGTGATCACCCCTCGTTCCCCGAGGCGCTTGCCGATGATGCCAAGCAGCGTCATCGCCAGATCCTTCATCATGATCAGGTCCTGCGCGGCGTGGGATTTGAAGGTGATCAGCATGATGTGTTTTCCTTTCACGGAGAGGCGGGGGCGTTCCCGGGGGCGGGAAGTCTCGCTGATTTTGGCCCCGGATTGTGGCCCGGGGCCATCCTCGCGCATGATGTCAGCATAGCACCTGATAAAATTCGGCGTTCCCGATTCCCATGCCTGTCACGCGGCGCGGCGTTGCTTTGCCGTCACTTGCCGTATTCCGGGCGCCGGCGCTGCCCCAGGGGCTGCGCCTGAATACTTGCCCACAGGGCTTCCGACATCCATGCTGCCTGTTCAGACCTCTAATCTTGCCGCCGCGTTCACTGATGCGGTGCGCGCGCTCGCCCCGGCCGATGCCACCCTGCCCGCCGTCACCTTCGAGCGGCCCAAGGTGGCCGCCCACGGAGACCTTGCCTGCAACATCGCCATGCAGGTCGCGCGCGCGCTCAAGAGCAATCCGCGCGAGCTGGCCCAGCGCATCGTCGATGCGGTGCAGGCCGACGCGCGCGCGCAGGGCCTGGTCCAGGCCATGGAGATTGCCGGCCCCGGCTTCATCAACCTGCGCCTGACCCCGGCCGCCAAGGCCGACGTGCTGCGCGCGGTGCTGGCCGAGGGCGACCGCTACGGCGCGCGCGAGCGCGGCGTGCACGGCCAGGTGCTGGTGGAGTTCGTCTCGGCCAACCCGACCGGCCCGCTTCACGTTGGCCACGGGCGCCAGGCGGCGCTGGGCGATGCGCTGGCCAACCTGCTGTCGTGGCAGGGCTTCCACGTGCACCGTGAGTTCTACTACAACGACGCCGGCGTGCAGATCCAGACCCTGGCGCTGTCGGTGCAGGCGCGCGCGCGCGGCCTCAAGCCGGGCGACGCCAGCTGGCCTGAGGCCGCCTACAACGGCGACTACATCGCCGACATCGCCGCCGATTTCCTGGCCGGCAAGACTGTCAGCGCCTCGGACGGCGAGCCCGTGACCGCGTCAGGCAACGTCGAGGACATCGACTCGATCCGCAAGTTTGCCGTCACCTACCTGCGCAATGAGCAGGACATCGACCTGCAGGCCTTCGGCGTCAAGTTCGACCGCTACTACCTGGAGTCGTCGCTGTATAGCGACGGCCGCGTCGAAGCCGCGGTGCAGTCGCTGATCGGCAAGGGCAAGACCTACGAGAGCGAGGGCGCGCTGTGGCTGCGCACCACCGACGACGGCGACGACAAGGACCGCGTGATGAAGAAGAGCGACGGCACCTATACGTACTTCGTGCCGGACGTGGCCTACCACACCACCAAGTGGGAGCGTGGCTTCACCAAGGTCATCAACGTGCAGGGCAGCGACCACCACGGCACCATCGCGCGCGTGCGCGCCGGCCTGCAGGGCCTGGACATGGGCATCCCGCAGGGCTACCCCGACTACGTGCTGCACAAGATGGTCACCGTGATGAAGAACGGCGAGGAGGTCAAGATCTCCAAGCGCGCCGGCTCCTATGTCACCGTGCGCGACCTGATCGAATGGTCCAACGGCCAGGACGACACCTGCGAGACCATCCGCGGCTGCCTGGAGCAAGGCGTGGCCGACTGGCCCGCGCACTTCACCCGTGGCCGCGACGCGGTGCGCTTCTTCCTGCTGTCGCGCAAGGCCGATACCGAGTTCGTGTTCGACGTCGACCTCGCGCTCAAGCAGAGCGACGAGAACCCGGTGTACTACGTGCAGTACGCCCATGCCCGCATCTGCTCGATCTTCGAGTCGTGGGGCGGCGCGGACTGGGAAGCCCGCCTGGCCGAGCTGGCCGGCGCCGACCTGTCCGCCGTGACCGGCCCCGAAGCCAGCGCCCAGGCGCAGGCGCTGGGACAGCGCCTGGCCGAGTTCCCGGACATGCTGTCGGTCGCCGCCGCCGAGCTGGCGCCGCATGCGGTCGCCTTCTACCTGCGCGACCTGGCCGGCGACTTCCACGCCTTCTACAACGCCGACCGCGTGCTGGTGGACGACGAGGCCGTCAAGCGCGCCCGGCTGGCGCTGCTGGCCGCCACGCGCCAGGTGCTGCGCAACGGCCTGGCGGTGATCGGCGTGTCCGCTCCGCGCCGCATGTAAGCAGACGTCCGGCGTCCCCCGCGCGGGACGCACGGGGCCGTCCGGCCCCGGGGACGATGCCAGTGCTGCCGTTGGCGGCGCTGGCCCTATAATCCCGGCATCACCGAAGAGGACTTCATGCAACAGCAACGCAAGCGCGAGTCGCGCCATGTCCGCCGCAACCAGCAACGCGGCGGTACGTTCCTGGGCCTGGTGCTCGGGCTGATCGTCGGGCTGGCCATCGCCGTGGTGGTCGCCCTGTACATCACCAAGTCGCCGACCCCGTTCCAGCAGAAGAGTGCCCCGCGCCCGAGCGAGCCGGGTAATGTCACCAGCCAGCTGCCGCCGCCGGCCCAGCGCGCCGACGAGGGCCCGAGCGACCCCAACAAGCCGCTGTGGAGCAAGACCCCGGCCAAGCCGGTGGGCCAGCCGCCCGAGCCGGAACCGAAGGCGAACGGCCGTTCTGGCCAGAACGGCCAGCAACCCCCGGTGGCAGTGGCCCGTCCGGCCGAGAAGCCGGTGGAAAAGCCCGCGGAAAAGCCGGCTGACAAGCCCGTCGCCAGCAAGCCGGCCGAGAAGCCGGTGGCCGACCCGATCGCCGAGATCGCCCAGGCCGACGCCAACAAGGTGGGCTACCTGCTGCAGGTGGGCGCGTTCCGCTCGTCGGACGACGCCGACCGCCAGAAGGCCAACCTGGCGATGCAGGGCTTCGAAGCCAGGATCACCGAACGCGACGTCAACGGCGTCAAGATGTACCGGGTGCGCCTGGGGCCGTTCAACCGCATCGAAGACATGAACAAGGCACGCGACCGGCTGCAGTCGTCCGGCTTCGAGGCCTCGGTGATCCGCTTCACCAAGCAGTAAGCCGGACCGCAGGGTCAGGCGTTATTCCAGTCGTGCCGGCGGCACTGGCTGTCATCGCCGGTAACCGCCGCAACACGTTGTCACCAGAAGTGGCCGGCGTTCCGCTGAACCGGACGCCGCCGCCGCTGTCATACGCTCATCGTCCAAACCGCAAGGCCGCACCAAGATGAAAAAACTCGCCGCACTGTTCGCCATGTTCGCCGCCGTGGGCGGCCTGCTGATGTCCGCCCCGTCCCGGGCGGCGCCCGCCGAGGGCAAGGAATACCAGGTCCTGAAGGCGGCCCAGCCGGTCGCCGCGGGCAAGATCGAGGTGACCGAGTTCTTCTGGTACGGCTGCCCGCACTGCTACGATTTCGAGCCGGATCTGGAAGCCTGGGTCAAGAAGCAGGGCAGCAACGTGGTCTTCAAGCGTGTGCCGGTCGCGTTCCGTGACGACCTGCTGCCGCACACCAAGATCTTCTATGCGCTGGAAGCCATCGGCAAGCTCGACGCCATGCACACCAAGGTCTTCAACGCCATCCACGTGGACCGCAAGCGCATGACGGACCCCAACGAGATCGCCGACTTCATGGCCAAGAACGGTGTGGACCGCAAGGCCTTCCTGGACGCCTACAACTCGTTCACGGTGACCACCAACTCGCAGCGCGCCAACAAAATCGCCGACGCCTACAAGATCGACGGCGTGCCGACCGTGGTGGTGCAGGGCAAGTTCGTGACCTCGCCGTCGATTGCCGGCAACAAGCAGGGCGCGATCCAGACCATGGATTACCTGGTGGACCAGGTGAAGGCGAAGAAGATGTAATCTGCTGGCGGCCTTCGCAAGCCGAGGGTTATCCAACACCTGTAGCAAGCCAAACGGCTGGTATCCTGTACCAGCCGTTTTTTATTTCAGACCGCAACCCTGCCTTCATGCGTCCTCTCAAAGTCTTCCTGACCGGCGCCTCCAGCGGCCTGGGCCAGGCTCTCGCGCGCGAATACGCGTCGCAGGGCGCCATCCTCGGGCTGGTGGCGCGCCGCGAGGACGCGCTGCGCGAGTTTGTCGCCACGCTGCCCAACCCGGGCGCGGTGCGCGTCTACGGCGCCGATGTGCGCGATGCCGACGCCATGGCGCGCGCCGCGCAGGACTTCCTTGGCCATTTCGGCTGCCCGGACGTGGTGATCGCCAATGCCGGGGTCTCGGTCGGCACCGTCGCCAGCGAGCGCGAGGACCTCGACGCCTTCCGCCAGGTGATGGATACCAACTGGTTCGGCGTGCTGACCACCTTCCAGCCCTTCCTGCACGCGATGCAGGCGCGCGAGCCTGGCCACTTCGGGCGCCGCGGCACGCTGGTGGGCATTGCCAGCGTCGCCGGCGTGCGCGGGCTACCGGGCGCGGGCGCCTACAGCGCGTCCAAGTCGGCGGTGATCAAGCTGCTGGAAAGCCTGCGGCTGGAGCAGCGCGCGCACGGCATCCGCGTGGTCACGATCGCGCCTGGCTATATCCGCACGCCGATGACCGCGCACAACCCGTACCGCATGCCGTTCCTGACCGATGCCGACGTGTTCGCGCGCAAGGCCGTGCGCGTGATCGCAGCCGGCCGGCGTTTCCGCGTGATTCCGTGGCCGATGGGCGTGGTGGCGGCGCTGCTGCACGTGATGCCGCGCTGGCTCTACGATGCGCTGGCCGCGGGCGCGCCGCGCAAGCCGCGGCGCGCCGACCCGCCGCAGGAGCCCTGACCATGTGGCGCGACGCCATCGGCCAGCAGCATGCCGCCGCCAGCGGGGTGGTGCGGATCGCGTCGCTGGTGCCGTCGGTGACGGAGTTGCTGTTCGCGCTCGGGCTGGCCCGGCAGATGGTGGCGCGCACCGGCTTCTGCATCCACCCGGAACCGGCCGTGCGCGCGGTGCCCAAGGTGGGCGGCACCAAGGACGTGAACGTGGCGCGGCTGCGCGAGCTGGCGCCCACGCACGTGGTGGTCAATATCGATGAGAACCGGCGCGAGACCGTGGACGAGATCCGCGCGTTCGTGCCCAATGTGATCGTCACCCATCCGTGCGCGCCGGAAGACAATCTGGGCCTGTACCAGCTGCTGGGCGGCATCTTCGGCTGCCACGCCGAGGCCGAGGCGCTGTGCACGGCGCTGCAGGTGCAGCTGGACGCGATCTGCGTGCGCCCGTGGCCGGCGCGCCGCGTGCTGTATGCGATCTGGCAGGACCCGTGGATGACGGTGTCGCGCGACACGTATATCAGCCGCTTGCTGGCGCTGGCCAACTGGCAGACCTGGCCGGACGGCGGCGCTGCATTGCAAGCCTGCGTGGGCGGCGACTGCAGCCGCCCCAACGCGTCCGGCGAGCGCTATCCCACCTTCCGCTGGAGCGACGCGCTGGTGCGCGAGCTCGACCTCGTGCTGCTGTCGACCGAGCCCTACCGCTTTACCGAAGACCACGCCGACGCGCTCGAGCGCCAGCTTGGCAAGACGGTGCTGCTGGTCGACGGCGAGATGCTGTCCTGGTATGGCAGCCGCGCCATCGACGGGGTGCGCTACCTGGCGGCGCTGGCGGCCGCCAACTAAGGCCCTGCTAAGCCAGTCAGGCCGCGCGGAAGCGGATCACGCCGTCGTCGCCGGTCTCCCGCATCAATTCGCCACGGTGCCACAGGCAGTGCAGGTGGGCCAGCGACTCGCCCATGGCGAAGGTCATCTGGTGGATGTCGAACTGGCGCTTGAAGATCACGCTGACGATGTCGTGCGCGCTGCAGGCCTTCCCGCCGCAGGCTTCGAGCGTTTCGGCGAGGCGGTCGGCATGGTGCTCGCGCAGCTGCATGATGCGGGTATGCAGGTTGCGGAAGGGGCGGCCGTGTGAGGGCAGGATCAGCACGTCCTGCGGCAGTGGCTCATACTTGCCGAGCGAGTCCAGGTAAAGCTGCAGCGAATTGCCTTCGGGCTCCATGTCGAACACGCTGACATTGGTCGAGATGCGCGGCAGCACCATGTCGCCGGAGATCAGCACATTGGTGGCGGCGTTGTACAGCGCCACGTGCTCGGGCGAATGGCCGAAGCCGGTGATCACGCGCCAGGCCGAGGTCGCCGCATCGGTGCCGATCCGTACCGTGTCGCCTTCCATCATGCGGCGGTACTGCGCCGGCAGGTCCGGCACCAGCGACGGGTAGTAGGTCTTGCGCGCGCGCAGCTTTTCCTGGCTGTCGGCATCGGTCAGGCCGTGCAGCGCGAAGTGCGCGGCGGCGGCGTCGCCGCCCGCGCTGGAGCCGGCACCGGTGCCGCTGCCCATCACGCGCGCGCTCATGTAGTCGCCCAGGCTCATCCACAGCCGTACGCCGAAGCGCTTGCACAGCCAGTGCGCCAGGCCGACGTGGTCGGGGTGGCTGTGCGTCACCAGCACGCGCACCACCGGCAGGCCTTCCAGCTCATTGGCGAAGATGGTTTCCCAGTGGCCCTTGATGATGTCGTTGGTGATGCCGCAGTCGATGATGGTCCAGCCGTCGCGGCCGTCCAGGCGGTCGCGCAGCAGCCACAGGTTGATATGGTCGAGCGCGAACGGCAGCGGCATGCGCAGCCAGTAGACGCCGGGGGCGACTTCCTGCTTGGAGCCGGGCTCGGGCATGGTGTCGCCGAACGGGTATTGGAGCTGGTGTTCGAGTGCGTTCATGAGGAGTCTCGTGGTCGAAGCCTGGCGCCAGGGCGCGGGCTTTCTCGTTCTGCCGCCACGCCCGGCCCGAAAGACCTGGGGCGTGAAAGCACCGGTTGCCAGCCGTCCTGGTTGACGCTAACGTAAACGTCAATCATACGGCTCGTTTCCATCTTAAGCGAAAACTTGACTTCACAACGAACGACCGTTCACTTTCTTTGGGCAGGCTATGTCAGCGACGCCAGCGGCGGCTTCCGCCACCTTCACCATCACCGACCTTGCGCGCGAATTTGACATCACGCCCCGGGCCATCCGTTTCTACGAGGACCAGGGCCTGCTGTCGCCGGAGCGCGAAGGGCCGGGCGGGCGCAAGCGGGTCTACAACGGCCGTGAACGGACCCGGCTGAAGCTGACGCTGCGCGGCAAGAGGTTGGGGCTTACTCTCAATGAGATCCGCGAGATCCTTGATCTCTACGAGTCACCGCGCGACACCACCCCGCAGCTGGAGCGCTTCCTGCACTCGCTCGCGGCGCACCGGCGCACGCTGGAGCAGCAGATGGAAGACTTGCAGGCACAATTGGCCGAGATCGACCAGCATGAGCGGCAGTGCAGGGCCTTGCTGGCCGCGCAGACCGGCAAGCCGCAGCCGGCCACGGAAGGCGGCGATGCGCCGGCCCGGACCACCGCCGCCTGAAGCGCCACTTCCACCGGCATCCGTGCCGGATGGGATTGACGTTTACGTAAACGTCAATAGAATACCCGGACAGCGCGCGCAGCCTGTGGCTGCCCGGCGACCCAACGTTTTCACACCGGAACTCCGCCATGACGTCATCCAACGCCAGTGCCGTACCCGCTGAACCAGGATCGCTGTCCGCCGCGCGCGCCGACGCCATTGCCACCAGTTTTTCCCGCCAGGGGCTGATGACCACCTTTGGCGCGAGCCTGCGGCGGGTGGACCGCGGCGAGGTCGAGCTGGCGATGCCGTGGTCCGACGGCGTGACCCAGCAGCACGGCTTCTTCCACGGCGGCGCGGTGGGTGCGCTGGCAGACAGCGCCTGCGGCTATGCCGCGCTGACGATGGTGGGCGAAGATGAGGCGGGCCTGACCGCCGAATACAAGATCAACCTGCTGTCTCCCGCCCAGGGCGAACGCCTGGTGGCGGTGGGGCGGGTCCTCAAGCCCGGGCGCACGCTGATCGTGGCGCAGGGCGATGTCTATGTCGAGCAGGACGGCCGCCGCAAGCAGGTGGCCACCATGCTGATGACGCTGTGCGTGGTCAAGACACTGGGCCACGTCTGAACTGACGGATCCGGCCATCCATCCGGAACCCGACACACATACCGATTCCAAACAGGAGACCATCATGACCGAACTGCCAGGCCTGAAATTCGATCTGGGCGAAGACATCGAGATGCTGCGCAACTCCGTGCGCGACTGGGCCCAGGCCGAACTAGCCCCGCGCGCCGCCGAGATCGACCGCACCGACCAGTTCCCGATGGACGCCTGGAAGAAGATGGGCGACCTGGGCGTGCTGGGCATCACCGTGGCCGAGGAATACGGCGGCGCCAACATGGGCTACCTGGCGCACATGATCGCGATGGAAGAAATCAGCCGCGCCTCGGCGTCGGTCGGCCTGTCCTACGGTGCCCACTCCAACCTGTGCGTGAACCAGATCCACCGCAACGGCACCGCCGCGCAGAAGGCCAAATACCTGCCCAAGCTGGTCTCGGGCGAATGGATCGGCGCGCTGGCGATGAGCGAGCCCAATGCCGGCTCCGACGTGGTCAGCATGAAGCTGCGCGCCGAACTGAAGGGCGACCGCTACGTGCTCAACGGCACCAAGATGTGGATCACCAACGGCCCGGACTGCGACGTGCTGGTGGTCTACGCCAAGACCGAGCCCGAGCTGGGCGCGCGCGGCATGACCGCTTTTATCGTCGAGAAGGGCATGAAGGGCTTCTCGGTGGCGCAAAAGCTGGACAAGCTGGGCATGCGCGGCTCGCACACCGGCGAACTGGTGTTCCAGGACGTGGAAGTGCCGGTCGAGAACATCCTCGGCGCCGAGAACGGCGGCGCCAAGGTGCTGATGAGCGGGCTGGACTACGAGCGCGCGGTGCTGTCGGGCGGCCCGGTCGGGATCATGCAGGCGTGCATGGACGTGGTTACCCCGTATATCCACGACCGCAAGCAGTTCGGCCAGAGCATCGGCGAATTCCAGCTGATCCAGGGCAAGGTGGCCGACATGTACACCACGCTGCAGGCCGCGCGCAGCTACCTGTACACGGTCGGCAAGAACCTGGACGCGCTGGGCAGCGGCCACGTGCGCCAGGTGCGCAAGGACTGCGCCGCGGTGATCCTGTACACCGCCGAGAAGGCCACCTGGATGGCGGGTGAGACCGTGCAGATCCTGGGCGGCAACGGCTATATCAATGAATACCCGGCCGGCCGCCTGTGGCGCGACGCCAAGCTGTACGAGATCGGCGCCGGCACCTCGGAAATCCGCCGCATGCTGATCGGCCGCGAGCTGTTCGCGGAGACCATGTAAAGCGCAAGGGGGCGCCGAAATCACCCGGAGCCCCCGCCCGAACCCCATTACAATCTCAGTACCCGTCGCAAGACCTCTCGCAGTATTGCCCCCGGCCCCCGTCGACCCATGTCCCACTTCCCCAAACTGCTCTCTTCGCAGATTGCCTTCGATGTGGCGAGAACGATGCTCGACGGGTTCGACAAGCACTACCGCCTGTTCCGCGAGGTCAGCCACCAGGCCAAGCTCAAGTTCGAGGCCGGCGACTGGCACGGGCTGCAGCAGATTCAGCGCGACCGCATTGCGTTCTACAACGAGCGCGTGCGCGAATCGAGCGTGATCCTGGAAGACGAGTACGACGCCGAGAACATCGAGGACGAGATCTGGCAGCAGATCAAGCTGCACTACATCGGCCTCCTGACCAACCACCACCAGCCCGAGCTGGCCGAGACCTTCTTCAACTCGGTCTGCACGCGCATCCTGCACCGCTCGTACTTCAACAACGATTTCATCTTCGTGCGCCCGGCGATCTCGACCGAGTACATCGAGAACGAGGAATCGCCCACGCGCCCGACCTTCCGCGCCTACTACCCGGGCAGCCGCGAGGGCATGGCCGCGTGCTTCGAGCGCATCGTGCACAATTTCCAGCTGGAGAGCCCGTTCGAGGACCTGCCGCGCGATATCGGCTACGTGGTGCGCGCGGTCAGCGAGCATTTCGGCGACCTGCGCATCGCGCCGAATTTCCAGATCCATACGCTGTCGTCGCTGTTCTTCCGCAACAAGGCGGCCTTCATCATCGGCCGCATCCTGAACGGCGACCACACCTTCCCGCTGGCAATCCCGATCCTGCACGGCCCCTCGGGCAAGCTGATGCTGGACACGGTGCTGCTGAAGAAGGAACAGCTGCTGATCCTGTTCTCGTTCACGCACTCTTACTTCATGGTCGACATGGAGATTCCGTCGGCCTACGTGACCTTCCTGCGCGACATCATGCCGCGCAAGCCGCGCGCCGAGATCTATACCTCGCTGGGCCTGCAGAAGCAGGGCAAGAACCTGTTTTACCGCGATTTCCTGCACCACCTGCAGCATTCGTCGGACAAGTTCATCGTTGCGCCCGGCATCCGCGGGCTGGTGATGCTGGTGTTCACGCTGCCGTCGTACCCGTACGTGTTCAAGGTCATCAGGGACTTTTTCCCGGCGCCCAAGGAAACCACGCGCGAGCTGGTCAAGTCCAAGTACCAGCTGGTCAAGCAGCACGACCGCGTGGGCCGCATGGCGGATACGCTGGAGTACTCCGACGTGGCCTTCCCGCTCTCGCGCTTCGATGATGCGCTGGTGCGCGAGTTCGAGCAGCACGCGCCGTCGATGATCGAATACCAGCGCGGCAAGGACGGGGGCGAAGAGATCGTGGTGCGCCACGTCTATATCGAGCGCCGCATGACGCCGCTGAACATCTACCTGACGGAGGGCTCCGACGCGCAGGTCGAGCACGGCGTGATCGAATACGGCAACGCCGTCAAGGAGCTGATTGCCGCGAACATCTTCCCGGGAGACATGCTGTACAAGAACTTTGGCGTCACGCGCCACGGGCGCGTGGTGTTCTACGACTACGACGAGATCGAGTACCTGACCGACTGCAACATCCGCGACGTGCCGCAGCCGCGCAACGAGGAAGAGGAGATGTCGGGCGAGGTCTGGTACACGGTGCGTCCGCACGATATCTTTCCCGAGACCTTCCGCACCTTCCTGCTGGGCGACACGCGCGTGCGCGCGGCGTTCCTGCGCCACCATGCGGACTTTTTCGACCCTGCCATGTGGCAGAGCCACAAGGACCGGCTCCTGGCCGGACATGTTCATGACTTCTTTGCCTATCACAGTTCAGAGCGATTCATTCACCGCTACGGCGAAGCTGGCAGCGTGCAGGCTGCCGTTCCCGATCCTGGTCCCGCAAGGAGGGCCGCATGACTGACGCCATTGCCCAGCTGTTCCGCAACAACCGCGAGTGGGTCGACCGGGTCAACGCCGAAGACCCCACCTTCTTCATGCGCCTGGCCAACCAGCAGGCGCCCGAGTACCTGTGGATCGGCTGCTCCGATTCGCGCGTGCCGGCCAACCAGATCCTGGGCCTGGCCCCGGGCGAGGTGTTCGTCCACCGCAATATCGCCAACGTGATCGCGCACAGCGACCTGAACGCGCTGGCGGTGATTCAGTTCGCGGTAGAGGTGCTCAAGGTGCGCCATATCACCGTGGTGGGCCACTACGGCTGCGGCGGTGTCAAGGTCGCGCTCAAGCGCGAGCGCATCGGCCTGGCCGACAACTGGCTGCGCCATGTGCGCGACGTGGCCGACAAGCACGAGGCCTATCTCGGCACGCTGCTGCGCGAGGACGACGCCCATACCCGGCTGTGCGAGCTCAATGTGATCGAGCAGGTCAACAACGTCTGCCAGACCACCGTGCTCCAGGATGCCTGGACCCGCGGCCAGGCCGTGACCGTGCATGGCTGGGTCTACGGCGTGTCCGACGGCCTGCTGCGCGACCTGGGCATGGCCGCCAGCAGCAACGAAGAACTGCACGAGCAGCTGGCCGCGGCCTACCGCCAGTACGGCGATCCGCCGCAGGCGTCGATCCGCTGACCGGACCCACCCGACACCGCTTCTTCATACACCGATCCAGGAGACCCGACATGGAAGAGATCGTTATCGTTTCAGCCGCCCGCACGCCGATGGCTGCGTTCCAGGGCGAATTCGCCAGCGTCACCGCGCCGCAGCTGGGCGCCGTGGCCATCCGCGCCGCCGTTGAGCGCGCCGGCCTGAAGCCCGAGCAGGTGGAAGAAGTGGTGTTCGGCTGCGTGCTGCCGGCCGGCCAGGGCCAGGCCCCGGCGCGCCAGGCCGCGCTGGGCGCCGGCCTGCCGCTGGGCGTGGGCTGCACCACCGTCAACAAGATGTGCGGCTCGGGCATGCGCGCGGCCATGACCGTCTACGACGGGCTGATCGCGGGCTCGTTCGACATCGCCATTGCCGGCGGCATGGAGAGCATGACCAATGCGCCGTACCTGGTGCCGAAGGGCCGTGGCGGCTACCGCATCGGCCACGGCATGATCTACGACCACATGATGCTGGACGGCCTGGAAGACGCGTATGACAAGGGCCGCGCCATGGGCACCTTCGGCGAGGATTGCGCCGCCAAGTACGGCTTTACGCGCGAGCAGCAGGACGAATTCGCGATGGAAAGCGTGCGCCGCGCCCAGCAGGCCACCGAGAACGGCGACTTCCGCTGGGAGATTGCGCCAGTGACCGTGTCCGGCAAGGGCGGCGACACCGTGATCGACACCGACGAAGGCCCGCGCCGCATCAAGCTCGACAAGATCCCCTCGCTCAAGCCCGCCTTTGCCAAGGACGGCACTATCACCGCGGCCTCGTCGTCGTCCATCAACGACGGCGCCTCGGCGCTGGTGATGATGCGCGCCTCCACCGCGAAGAAGCTCGGCCTGCAGCCGATCGCACGCATGCTCGGCCACACCACCCACGCGCAGGCGCCGGGCTGGTTCACCACCGCGCCGGTCGAGGCCATCGCCAAGCTGTACCGCAAGCTGGACTGGACCACCGACAGCGTCGACCTGTTCGAGATCAACGAGGCCTTTGCCGTGGTGCCGATGGCGGCCATGCACGACCTCAAGATCGCGCGCGACAAGGTCAATATCCACGGCGGCGCCTGCGCGCTGGGCCACCCGATCGGCGCCTCGGGCGCACGCATCATGACCACGCTGATCGGCGCGCTGCGCAAGACCGGCGGCAAGCGCGGCGTGGCGAGCCTGTGCATTGGCGGCGGCGAGGCAACCGCGGTCGGTATTGAGATTCTCTGACGTAGTTCTGCGCCCCTCTCCCTCATAAAGGGGGAGGGGCGCAAGATCCAGGCAGTTCGCTGAACCCAAGTAGCCAGTCAAAGGAGCACAGCCTTGCCAACCGTCCTGATCCTCGGTGCCTCGCGCGGCATCGGCCTTGAATTCGTGCGCCAGTACCGTGCCGACGGCTGGCGCGTCATCGCGGCGGCGCGTACGCCCGAAGGCGTCGGCGCGCTGCAGGCGCTGGGTGCCGAAGCTCACCAGGTCGACCTGTCCGATGCCGGCGCGGTCGCGGGCCTGGGCTGGAAGCTCGACGGCGAAGCCCTCGACGTGGCGATCTACAACGCCGGCGTGCTGGGGCCCCGCACCGAAGGCGCGCAGCCGGTCACGCCGCAGGAATTCGACCAGGTGATGCATGTCAACGTGCTCGGCCCGATGATGGCGCTGCCGCTGCTGCTGCCCTACGTCGAAGCGGGCCAGTCCGGCCACGGCGGGGTGCTGGCGGTGCTGTCCTCGCGCATGGGCAGCATCACCGCGATGGAGCACAGCACCAGCTGGCTGTACCGCGTCAGCAAGGCCGGCGCCAATGCGGCGCTGCGCGCGGTCTCGCTCGATGCGCGCCACGCCACCTGCGTCGCGCTGCACCCGGGCTGGGTCAAGACCGACATGGGCGGCCAGGAAGCCGACCTGACCGTGCAGCAGAGCGTCAAGGGCATGCGCCAGGTGCTGGCTGGCGTCAAGCGGCGCGACAACGGCACCTTCCATAACTACGACGGCACGCCCATCCCCTGGTAAGCGCGCCCGCACACTGATCACCGAACCGACATGCTGCTGACCCCCGAACAGGAAATGATCCGCGACGCCGTGCGCCAGTTTGCGCAGGAAGTGATCGCGCCGCAGGCCGCGCAGTGGGACCGCGACAAGACCTTCCCCAAGGACGTGCACCGCGAACTGGCGGCGCTGGGTGCCTACGGCGTGGCAGTGCCGGAGGAATACGGCGGCGCCGGCCTGGACTACCTGTCGCTGGCGCTGATCCTGGAAGAGATCGCGGCCGGCGATGGCGGCACCTCCACCGTCATCAGCGTCAACAACTGCCCGGTGTGCAGCATGCTGATGTCGTTCGCCAGCGAGGCGCAGAAGCAGCAGTGGCTGGTGCCGCTGGCGCGCGGTGAGATGCTGGGCGCGTTCTGCCTGACCGAGCCGCACGTCGGCTCGGATGCCTCGGCGCTGCGCACCAGCGCGGTCCGCGACGGCGACCACTACGTGCTCAACGGCGTCAAGCAGTTCATCACCAGCGGCCAGAACGCCGACGTGGCGATCGTGCTGGCCGTGACCGACAAGGCTGCCGGCAAGCGCGGCATCAGCGCCTTTATCGTGCCGACTTCGACCCCGGGTTACGTGGTCGCGCGGCTGGAGGACAAGCTCGGCCAGCACTCGTCGGACACCGCGCAGATCCTGTTCGAGGACTGCCGCGTGCCGGCGGCCAACCTGCTGGGCGACGAGGGCGGCGGCTACAAGATGGCGCTGTCGGGCCTGGAAGGCGGGCGCATCGGCATCGCCTCGCAGAGCATCGGCATGGCGCGCGCCGCGTTCGAGGCGGCGCTGGCCTATGCCAAGGAGCGCGAGAGCTTCGGCCAGCCGCTGTTCCAGCACCAGGCGGTGCAGTTCCGCCTGGCCGAGATGGCCACCCGCATCGACGTGGCGCGCCAGATGGTGTGGCACGCCGCCGCGCTGCGCGACGCCGGCCGCCCCTGCCTGAAGGAGGCGGCCATGGCCAAGCTCTTTGCCAGCGAGATGGCCGAGCGGGTGTGCTCGGATGCGATCCAGGTGTTTGGCGGCTACGGCTACGTCAGCGACTTCCCGGTGGAGCGCATCTACCGCGACGTGCGCGTGTGCCAGATCTACGAGGGCACCAGCGATATCCAGAAGATCCTGATCGCGCGCGCGCTGGCCTAGCTATGCGCGTACGATGGGGTGCATGCCGCGAAGGCGGCGCGCTTCCCTGATTCCAGACCCGGCAACCACAACAAGAAGGGCCCCGACATGACCGCAGCGATCGACTTCTACTTTGATTTCTCTTCGCCCTACGGCTACTTTGCCAGCACCCGCATCGACGACCTGGCGCAGAAGTACGGGCGCATTGTCGCCTGGCATCCCATCCTGCTGGGCGTGGTGTTCAAGACCACCGGCGCCTCGCCGCTGCCGCAGCTGCCGCTCAAGGGCGATTACTCGTGGCGCGACTTCGAGCGCACCGCGCGGTTCCACGGCATCGAATACAAGCGCCCCACGCATTTCCCGCTGCCCACCACGCACGCCGCGCGCGCCATGCTGTGGCTGCAGAACCACCACGGCGACGACATCGCCACGGCCTTTGCCAAGTCGGTGTACCGCGCGCTGTTCGTCGACGACATCAATATCGCCGAGCCGGCCGAGATCATGAAGCTGGCCGAGCCGCTGGGCGTGGACGTGCAGGCGCTGGATGCCGGCGCCACCAGCTACCAGATCAAGGACCAGCTCAAGGCCGAGATCGACGTGGCGATGGCCAAGGGCGTGTTCGGCTCGCCCTTCGTCATCATCGACGGCGAGCCGTTCTGGGGCTTCGACCGCTTCGACCAGGTCGAGGCCCACCTGAAGAGCCGCCGCCAGACTGAACTCAGAGCCGTGCCGAGCCTGGACACCAAGGAAAAGAAACCCGCATGACTGCAGCAACCCGTGGCCATTCCGGCCGATTCGATTGCGTGATCTTCGACTGCGACGGCGTGCTCGTCGACAGCGAGCCCATCGTCAACCGCGTGCTCAACCAGATGCTGAACGAGCTTGGCATCGAGATCTCGCTGGAAGACTCCACGCGCCTGTTCCTCGGCCGCGCCGTGCGCGAGGAGCTGGACATGATCGCGCGCATGCGCGGCGCGCCGCTGCCCGAGAACTGGCTGTCGACCTGGCTGGCCCGCCGCAACGCGGTGCTGGAAGCCGAAGTCGTCGCGGTGGCGCATGTGCGCGAGGCGATTGGCAAGATCGCCGCCACCGGCATGCCGGTGTGCGTGGCGTCGGGTGCGGACCGCATCAAGGTCAAGCTGCAACTGACCAGGACCGGGCT
Organism: Cupriavidus necator N-1; assembly: GCF_000219215.1. NCBI lineage: Bacteria > Pseudomonadati > Pseudomonadota > Betaproteobacteria > Burkholderiales > Burkholderiaceae > Cupriavidus > Cupriavidus necator. The sequence continues at coordinate 164,909 of NC_015726.1, forward strand.
GGTCGAGCTGTTCCAGCAGGATGAGCGCGAGCACATCTTCTCTGCCACCGAAGTGGCGCGCAGCAAGCCCGCACCCGATGTGTACCTGCTGGCCGCGCGCACCATGGGCGTGGAGCCGGCGCGCTGCGCCGTGGTGGAAGACAGCCCGACCGGCGTGACCGCGGGCGTGGCCGCCGGCATGACGGTGTTCGGCTACGCCGAGCGCAACGATGCCGCGCTGCTGCGCGAGGCCGGCGCGGGCACCATCTTCACCGATATGCGCGACCTGCCGGAGCTGGTGGGATGACGGCGAAAGCGGCAGGCCGCCTGCCCAAGGCCGGACCGGTGCCGTGCCCGTGCGGCAGCGCGGACTATGCCGCCTGCTGCGGCCGCTTCCATCGTGGCGAGGCACTGCCGCCCAATGCCGAGGCGCTGATGCGCTCGCGCTACAGCGCCTATGTGCTGAACGACATGGAATGGCTGCGGCAGACCTGGCATGCATCGACCTGCCCGGCCGACCTGTTGCCGGATACCGCCACACGCTGGCTCGGGCTCACGGTGAAGGCGCATGCGCAGCAGGACGACACGCATGCCGAAGTGGAATTCGTGGCGCGCTACAAGGTAGGCGGGCGCGCCAAGCGGCTGCATGAGCGCAGCCGCTTTGTCTGCGAAGCGCGCGCGCCCGGCGAGGCGCCCCGCTGGCTTTATGTGGATGGGGACATGATCGGGGAGGCACCATGAGCATCGAAAAGCGGAACGAGCCTGAGTACCTGCTGTATTGCTTTGCCCAGTCCGGCAATGCCTACAAGGTGGCGCTGCTGCTGGAAACCGTCGGCGTGCAGCGCGGCCAGCAGCTGTGGCAGCCGCGCTTCGTCGATTTCTTCAATGGCGAGACCCGTACGCCCGAGTACCGCGCCATCAACGTGATGGGCGAGGTGCCGGTGCTGGAGTTCGGCGGCCAGCGCCTGTCGCAGTCCGGCGCCATCCTGGAAACGCTGGCCACGCGCCTCGATGCCTACGGCCCGCGCGATGAGGCCGAGCGCGCCGAGGTGCTGCGCTGGCTGCTGTTCGACAACCACAAGTTCACCTCCTACACCGCCACCTACCGCTTCATGCGCAACTTCGCCAGGTCGCCGGACCCGGCCGTGCTGGAGTTCTTCCGCGCGCGCTGCGAAGGCGCGTGGAACGTGCTCAACGCGCACCTGGCCGGACGAGCATTCCTGCTGGGCGAGCGCGCCAGCATCGCGGACTTCTCGCTGGCGGGCTACGTCTTTTTCGACGACGAGATCGGCGTGCACTGGCGCAAGGAGTACCCGCATATCCACGCCTGGGCCGAGCGCATCCGTGCGCTGCCGGGCTGGAAGCATCCCTACGACCTGATGCCGGGGCACCCGCTGCCCAAGCACGCAGGCTGAGCCCGGCCGCTGGCAGGACGGCGAAAACCAATATCAAGCAGGAAGAGACACAGATGCCCACCCTGGAAACCAAACTCAACGCCCGCTCCGAATCCTTCAAGGCCAACGCCGAGTCGATGCAGGCCCTGGTGGCCGACCTCAAGGCCAGGATCGCGAAGCTGGCCGAAGGCGGCGGCGAAGACGCGCGCAACAAGCACCTGTCGCGCGGCAAGCTGCTGCCGCGCGAGCGCGTGCAGCAGCTGCTGGATCCGGGCACGCCGTTCCTGGAGCTGTCGCAGCTGGCCGCGTACGACATGTACGACAATGCCGCGCCGGGCGCGGGCATCATCACCGGCATCGGCCGCGTGGCCGGGCAGGAATGCGTGATCGTCTGCAATGACGCCACCGTCAAGGGCGGTACCTACTACCCGATGACGGTCAAGAAGCATGTGCGCGCGCAGGAGATCGCCGAGGAGAACAACCTGCCGTGCATCTACCTGGTGGATTCCGGCGGCGCCAACCTGCCCAACCAGGACGACGTGTTCCCCGACCGCGACCACTTCGGCCGCATCTTCTACAACCAGGCCAACCTGTCCAAGCAGGGCATCCCGCAGATCGCGGTGGTGATGGGCTCGTGCACCGCCGGCGGCGCCTACGTGCCGGCGATGAGCGACGAGTCCATCATCGTCAAGAACCAGGGCACCATCTTCCTGGGTGGCCCGCCGCTGGTGAAGGCCGCCACCGGCGAGGAAGTCAGCGCCGAAGACCTGGGCGGCGCCGACGTGCATACGCGCCTGTCGGGCGTGGCCGACTACTTTGCGCAGAACGACCATCACGCGCTGAGCCTGGCGCGCAATATCGTGCAGCACCTGAACCGCCGCAAGCCGGACCAGATCCGCCTGCACGAGCCGGTCGAGCCGCTGTACCCGGTGGAAGAACTGTACGGCGTGATCCCCACCGACACGCGCAAGCCCTACGACGTGCGCGAGGTGATTGCGCGCCTGGTCGACGGTTCCGAGTTCGACGAGTTCAAGGCGCGCTACGGCACCACGCTGGTGTGCGGCTTCGCGCGCATCTGGGGCTACCCGGTCGGCATCGTCGCCAACAACGGCATCCTGTTCTCCGAGTCCGCGCTCAAGGGCGCGCACTTCATCGAGCTGTGCTGCCAGCGCAAGATCCCGCTGGTGTTCCTGCAGAACATCACCGGCTTCATGGTCGGGCGCAAGTACGAGAACGAAGGCATTGCCCGCAACGGCGCCAAGATGGTGACCGCGGTGGCCACCGCGCAGGTGCCCAAGTTCACCGTGATCATCGGCGGCTCGTTCGGCGCCGGCAACTACGGCATGTGCGGGCGCGCCTATTCGCCGCGCTTCCTGTGGATGTGGCCGAACGCGCGCATCTCGGTGATGGGCGGCGAACAGGCCGCCAGCGTGCTAGCCACGGTGCGCCGCGACGGCATCGAGGGCAAGGGTGGCAAGTGGAGCGCGCAGGAGGAAGAGGCGTTCAAGCAGCCGATCCGCGACCAGTACGAGCACCAGGGCCATCCGTACTACGCCAGTGCGCGGCTGTGGGACGACGGCGTGATCGACCCGGCGCAGACCCGCACCGTGCTGGGCCTGGGTCTTTCCGCCAGCCTGAATGCACCGATCGACGAGATGAAGTTCGGCGTGTTCCGCATGTAATTGCGGCCAAGCCACTACTGTCCCATTACCGCCTTCCACCCCATGCGCAGTGTCGCCCGCCTGCTTTGCAGCCTAGCCCTGGTTACGGCGTTCGCCATGCTGGCGCCGCTGTGCGGGCATGCGCAGACTGCGAACGGAAACGGCAAAGCTGCGCGCATGCGCTTCCAGGAGCAGGTGGTGATGCTGCCCAAGGCGGCGATCCCGTCGCGCATCGACCTGGAAGCCACGGTATTCAAGCCGGCTGGCGACGGGCCGTTTCCGCTGGTGGTGATCAACCACGGCAAGGCGCCGGGCCGGCCCGCCATGCAGGGGCGCGCGCGCTTTCCGGCGCAGAGCGTGGAATTCCTGCGCCGCGGCTACGCCGTGGTGCTGCCGATGCGGCAGGGTTTTGCGCGCTCGGGCGGCGCCTATGTGGGCGGCAGCTGCGATATCGAGGCCAACGGCATGATGCAGGCCGACGATGTCGTCGCCACGCTCGACTTCATGGCCACGCAGCCCTATGTGGACATGGAGCGCATTGTCGTGATCGGCCAGTCGCACGGGGGCCTGACCACGATGGCGTTTAGCACCATCGGCTATCCCGGAGTGCTGGGTGTGATCAATTTTGCGGGCGGACTGCGCAACCTGAACTGCCCGGACTGGGAAGAGCGCCTGGTCGATGCCTTTGCCAGCTACGGCGGCCTGGCGCGCTACCCATCGCTGTGGGTGTACGGCGACAACGACAGCTACTGGCCGGTGCCCTTGCCCGGCCGCATGTTCAACGCCTTCAAGGCGCGCGCCACCGGTCCCGCGGCTCAATCACGGCTGTTGGACGTGGGCGAGTTCGGCAACGACTCGCATCGCGTCTTCAGCGCGCGTGAAGGCATCCCGGTGTGGTTGCCTGAAGTCGGCAACTTCTTCCGCTCGCTGGGCCTGCCGTTCGACGCCGGCACCTGAACCGCACCAGACAACTTATCCGCCAACGGAGCGAACCATGGAATTCACCGCACTGACCGTCAATATCGCCAGCCACGTCGCCACCGTCACGCTGAACCGGCCCGATGTGCGCAACGCCTTCAACGAGACCGTGATCGCCGAGCTGACCGGCGCCTTCCGCGCGCTGGGCGACATGGACGAGGTGCGCGCAATCGTGCTGGCCGGCAATGGCCCGGCCTTCTGCGCCGGCGCCGACTTGAACTGGATGAAGAAGATGGCGGGCTATTCCGACGACCAGAACCGTGCCGATGCGCTGACCCTGGCGCAGATGCTGCACACCATCTGGTCGTGCCCGCGCCCGGTGATCGCGCGCATCCAGGGCGACACCTACGCCGGCGGCATGGGCCTGGTGGCCGCGTGCGATATCGCGGTGGCAGCCGAGCACGCGCACTTCTGCCTGTCCGAGGCGCGCCTGGGCCTGCTGCCCGCCACCATCAGCCCGTATGTGATCCGCGCGCTGGGCGAGCAGGCCGCACGCCGCTACTTCATCACCGCCGAGCGTTTCGATGCCGCCGAGGCGCTGCGGCTGGGCTTTGTGCACACGGTGGTGCCGGCCGAGGCCCTGGACGCCAAGGTCACCGAACTGGCGACCGCGCTGGTGGCCAACAGCCCGAACGCCGTGCGCGAAAGCAAGCGGCTGGTGCAGGACGTCGCCGGGCGTGCGATCGACAACGATTTGCTGGCCGATACCGCGGACCGGATTGCGAAGATCCGGGCGTCGGAAGAGGGGCGTGAAGGGGTGAAGTCGTTCCTGGAAAAGCGCTCGCCGTCGTGGCGCCCCGCTTGAGTCACACGTGCGGCCTGCCGCAGTGAAAAAAGACTGCCGGCAGGTTGCGTGGAGATCGCGGCACGCTAGCGACAAGAACAGCGCTTCACCCCGATAACGTTCGGTAAATCCGGTCAAAGCACCGCTAACGCAAAAATATCACCTTCATTGCCAAGCGCGAGAAGACATTCCTAACATGACCCTCCCCAACCTGTCCGCCACCGTTGCACTGCCCGGCCTTGCCGGCAGCGGCGCGCGCGCGGACGGTCAACAAAGGAGGGCTACCTTGGATCACCTGTCCCTTTCCCCAGGCAGCGACGCGCAGGCACTCGGCCAGCGCAGCCGCAACGCCGTCTGGCATCCGTGCACGCGGCTGCGTCCCGACGACGACGCCGTGCCGCTGGCGATCGTGCGCGGCGTTGGCCCGTGGCTGCATGATGCCGACGGCCGCCGTTATTTCGACGCCACCAGTTCGTGGTGGGTCAACCTGTTCGGCCACGCCAACCCGCGCATCAACGCCGCGCTGGCCAGCCAGCTGGAAACGCTGGAGCACGTGATGCTCGCCGGCTGCACCCACGCCCCGGCGGTGGAACTGGCCGAGCGCCTGTCAGCGCTGACCGGCGGCGCGCTCGGCAATGTCTTCTACGCTTCGGACGGCGCCTCGGCGGTCGAGATCGCGCTGAAGATGAGCTTCCACTACTGGCGCAATACCGGCCTGCCGGCCAAGCGCGAGTTCGTCTGCCTGCGCCACGGCTACCACGGCGAGACCGTGGGCGCGCTCGCGGTGACCGACGTGGAAGTCTTCCGCGATGCCTATGATCCGCTGATCCGCCGCGCACACGTCGTGATGTCGCCCGACGCACGCCAGGCCGCACCCGGCGAGAGCGCTGCGGACGTGGCTGCCCGCGCCCTGGCGGAGCTGGAAACCCTGCTGCGCGAGCGCGCCGGCCAGATCGCTGCGCTGATCGTCGAGCCGCTGGTGCAGGGCGCCGCCGGCATGGCGATGTACGACCCGTCGTATCTGGATGGCGCGCGCGCACTGTGCGACCGCTACCGGATCCACCTGATCGCCGACGAGATCGCGGTGGGCTGCGGGCGCACCGGCACCTTCTTCGCGTGGGAACAGTCGCGCGCCGCGGAGGCGCCGCTGCCCGCCCACCTGTGGCCCGACTTCCTGTGCCTGTCCAAGGGTATCAGCGGCGGCTACCTGCCGCTGTCGCTGGTGCTGTCGCGCCCCGAGATCCAGCGCGCCTTCGTCGCCGACGAGCTGGCCCGCAGCTTCCTGCATTCGCACTCCTACACCGGCAACCCGCTGGCCTGCCGCGCCGCGCTGGCCACGCTGGACCTGTTCGCGCAGGACGACGTGCTCGCGCGCAACCGCGAGCGCGCGCACTGGCTCGCCGACGGCATGGCCGCGCTGGCCGCCGACGCGCGCCTGCGGCACGTGCGCCAGCGCGGGCTGATCTGGGCCGCCGATGTGCGCGATGACGTCGCCGGCGCCGACTTTGCCGCGCGCTTCCATCACGCCGCGCGCGAGCGCGAGCTGCTGGTGCGCCCGATCGGCAATACGCTGTACGTGATGCCGCCCTACGTCTTCGATGCCGCACAGGCACGCTGGCTGGGCGAGCAACTGCTGGCCACGCTCGACGACGTGACCACCGATATGAGCACGAGCGGGGAGGTGCGCCATGCTGCTTGAACAACTGAGGCAGGCCGCCGAACAGCGCCACGCGCTGGCCCTGACGCGCCGCCGCCGCGTTGCCCACACTGCCTGCGCGCCGCACCAGGCCGTGGGCGAGGACGGGTCCGAGCCGGAATCGCTGCTGACCTTCTGCAGCAACGACTACATGGGGCTGGCCAACCACCCGGACGTGATCGCCGCGCTGGTGGAAGGCGCGCAGCGCTATGGCGCCGGCAGCGGCGCCTCGCACCTCGTCAGCGGGCATTCGCTGGCGCACACCCAGCTGGAAGCGGAACTGGCGCGCTGGCTCGCCCCGCATATCCCGCATGCGCGCACGCTGTATTTCTGCACCGGCTACATGGCCAACATGGCGGTGCTGACCGCGCTGGGCACGGCGGGCGCCACGCTGTTCTGTGAGTCGCTCAACCATGCCTCGCTGATCGATGGGGCGCGGCTCGCGCGCGCCGACGTGCAGCGCTACCCGCATTGCGACACCGCCGTGCTGGAAGCGCTGCTGGCGGCCAGCACCAGCGAGCGCAAGCTGATCGTGACCGACAGCGTGTTCAGCATGGACGGCAATGTCGCGCCGCTGCGCAAGCTGCTGGAACTGGCCGAGCGCCATGACGCCTGGATCATCGTCGACGATGCCCACGGCTTCGGCGTGCTGGGCGAGCAGGGCCACGGCGTGCTGGAAGCGCTGGGACTGTCGTCCGAGCGGCTGATCTATGTCGGCACGCTCGGCAAGGCCGCCGGCGTGGCGGGTGCCTTTGTCGCCGCACACGAGGCCATCATCGAACACCTGGTCAACACCGCGCGGCCCTATATCTACACCACGGCCGCGCCGCCGGCTGTCGCGCATGCGCTGCTGGCCAGCCTGGCGATCCTCGAAGGAGAAGAGGGCAGGCAACGCCGGGAGCAACTGACGCGCTGCATCGCCATGCTGCGCGAGGGGCTGGCCCAGTTGGCTGCCATCGCGGGCTGGACGCTGGGCGACAGCGAGACCGCGATCCAGCCGCTGATCGTCGGCGACAACGGCGCCGCGCTGGCGCTGTCGGCCACGCTGGAGGCGGATGGCATCCGCGTCGGCGCGATCCGGCCGCCGACCGTGCCTGAGGGCACCGCGCGGCTGCGCATCACGCTTTCGGCTTCGCACACCGAAGACGATGTGCGGCGCCTGCTGGATGCCCTGAGCGCCGCCGTGGCGCAGTGGGAGGCCGCATGAGCACGCGCGCGCCTTTCGCCTGCTTTGTCACCGGCACCGATACCGGCATCGGCAAGACCCACGCCAGCGCCACGCTGCTGCATGCGCTCCATGCCGCCGGCTACCGCACCGCGGGCATGAAGCCCGTGGCCAGCGGCAGTGAGTGGCGCGACGGCCATTGGCACAACGACGACGTGGCGCAGCTGCGCGCCGCCAGCTCGGTGGCGGTGCCGCTGGGCCAGACCTGCCCGTTCCTGCTGCGCACGCCGTGCTCGCCGCATCTGGCCGCCGCGCACGAGGGCGTGCGCATCACGCGCGCGCCGGTCCGCACCGCCTTCGACGCGCTGCGCCGCCAGGCGGATGCGGTAGTGGTGGAGGGCGTGGGCGGTTTCAACGTGCCGCTCGACGCCGGCGCCGTGCGCTGGAACACCGCCGACCTGGCGGTGATGCTGGCGGTACCAGTGGTGATGGTGGTCGGCATCCGGCTCGGCTGCCTGAACCACGCCGTGCTGACCGCCGAAGCTATCCGCGCGCGCGGCCTGCCGCTGGCGGGCTGGATCGCCAACCGGGTTGACCCGGACATGCTGCTGGCCGACGAGAACATCGCCACGCTGCACGCGTCGCTGGACGCGCCTTGCCTGGGTGAATTGCCCTGGCAACTGGCGCCCGCCGCTGCCGCTGGCCGGCTCGACCTTGCGCCGCTGTTCGCCGCCGCCACCCAATACCAAGCCGAGGCCGCCGGCCTTGCTGCCTGAACCAGAATTCGCATCGATCATGACTCAAGCTCACACCGCTACCACCGTTACTACCGTTTCCGTCGATTCCCTGCGCCAGAGCGCGCGCTCGCACGCTCTGCCCGATGACGCCGCGTGGCGCGTCGATGACGTTGCCGCGCTGTTCGCGCTGCCGTTCAACGACCTGTTGTTCCGCGCCCAGCAAGTGCACCGCGAGCACTTCGACGCCAATACCGTGCAGCTGTCCACGCTGCTGTCGATCAAGACCGGCGGTTGCGAAGAGGATTGCGGCTACTGCCCGCAGAGCGCGCACCACGATGCCGGCGTGAAGGCCGAAAAGCTGATGGCGCTGGACGAGGTGCTGGACGCCGCGCGCGCGGCCAAGGCCAATGGTGCCACCCGCTTCTGCATGGGCGCCGCCTGGCGCAGCCCGAAGGACCGCCACCTGGAGCCGGTGATGGACATGGTGCGCGAAGTGAAGGCGATGGGCCTGGAGACCTGCGTCACGCTGGGCATGCTCAAGGCCGAGCAGGCGCAGCAGCTCAAGGACGCGGGGCTGGACTACTACAACCACAACCTGGATACCTCGCCGGAGTTCTACGGCAAGATCATCACCACGCGCACCTACCAGGACCGGCTCGACACCATCGGCCATGTGCGCGACGCCGGCATCAATGTCTGCTGCGGCGGCATCGTGGGCATGGGCGAGGCGCGCGAAGCGCGCGCCGGACTGATCGCGCAGCTGGCCAATATGGACCCGTATCCGGAGTCGGTGCCCATCAACAACCTGGTCCAGGTCGAGGGCACGCCGCTGGCGGGCACCGAGGCGCTGGACCCGTTCGAGTTCGTCCGCACCATTGCCGTGGCGCGCATCACCATGCCGCGCGCCATGGTGCGCCTGTCCGCCGGCCGCGAGGCCATGGACGAAGCGTTGCAGGCGCTGTGCTTCATGGCCGGCGCCAATTCCATTTTTTACGGCGAAAAGCTGCTGACCACCGGCAACCCGCAGGCCGACCGCGATCGCGCCCTGCTGGCTCGCCTCGACATCCGCGCAGAGGGCTACGCGGGATGATGAGGTAAGGAAGCCCACCGGTAGTCAGCTGGCTCGCCGTCCTGTCGAAAAACTAGGAGGAGCCATGTTCAACAAGATCCTGATCGCCAACCGCGGTGAAATCGCCTGCCGCGTGGCCGCCACCTGCCGCCGGCTAGGCATCCGCACCGTTGCGGTGTATTCGGATGCCGACGCCGACGCGCGCCACGTCGCCTTCTGCGACGAGGCCGTGCATATCGGCGGCTCGGCCGCGCGCGACAGCTACCTGCGCGCCGACCACATCATCGAGATGGCGAAGGAGACCGGCGCCCAGGCCATCCACCCGGGCTACGGCTTCCTGTCCGAGAATGAAGCCTTTGCCGAGGCCTGCGCCGCGGCGGGGCTGGTCTTCATCGGCCCGCCGGCGTCCGCCATCCACGCGATGGGCAGCAAGAGCGCGGCCAAGCAATTGATGGAGAAGGCCGCGGTGCCGCTGGTGCCCGGCTACCACGGGGAGGACCAGGGTCCGGCGCTGCTGCGCCGCGAGGCCGACCGCATCGGCTACCCGGTGCTGCTCAAGGCCAGCGCTGGCGGCGGCGGCAAGGGCATGCGCGTGGTCGAGTCGGGCGATGGCTTCGAGGCCGCGCTGGCCTCGGTCAAGCGCGAGGCCAGCGCCAGCTTTGGCGATGACAAGGTGCTGGTGGAGAAGTACCTGACGCGCCCCCGCCATATCGAGATCCAGGTGTTTGCCGATACCCACGGCAACTGCGTCTACCTGTTCGAGCGCGACTGCTCGGTGCAGCGCCGCCACCAGAAGGTGCTGGAAGAAGCCCCCGCGCCGGGCATGACCGAGGAGCGCCGCCGTGCCATGGGCGAAGCGGCGGTGGCCGCGGCCAAGGCGGTCGGCTATGTCGGCGCCGGCACGGTCGAGTTCATCGCCAACCAGGACGGCTCGTTCTACTTCATGGAGATGAACACGCGCCTGCAGGTGGAGCACCCCGTCACCGAAATGATCACCGGGCAGGACCTAGTCGAATGGCAGCTGCGCGTCGCCGCCGGTGAGGCGCTGCCGCTCACGCAGGACCAGCTGCGCATCGACGGCCATGCGCTGGAAGCGCGTATCTACGCCGAGAACCCCGACAAGCAGTTCCTGCCGTCCACCGGCACGCTGCGCTTCCTGCGCACGCCGCCGGCGGTGCAGTTCATGCGCGGTGAGGATGCACACGGCCCGGCGGGTATCCGCATCGATGCCGGCGTGCGTGAGGGCGACACCATCAGCCCGTTCTACGACCCGATGATCGCCAAGCTGATCGTCTGGGGCAAGGACCGCGACGAGGCGCTGGCGCGCATGCGCCAGGCGCTGGCGGCCTACCACGTGGTTGGGCTGTCGACCAACGTGGCTTTCCTGCAGCGGCTGGTGTCGTCCCAGGCGTTCCGCACCGCCGATCTCGACACCGGCCTGATCGAGCGCAACGAGAAGATCTTGTTCCCGCCGCCGGCGCCGGTCGGCCTGGAAGTCATCGCGCTGGCGGTGGCGGCGCTGTTCGACCGCGAGGCCCGCGAGCGCCGCATCGACGCCGCCGACCAGCATTCGCCGTGGACCCATGGCGGCACGTGGCGGCTGAACGGCGGCGTGTCGCGCGCGCTGCGCTTCGGCTATGGCGAGCAGGTGCTGGAGGTGACGCTGAGCACCAATGAGCGCGGCAGCACGCTGATCTATGCGGACCAGGCGGCGCCCTTTGCCTGCACTTGCCAGGCCGACGATATCCGCATCAACCTCGGCACCCGGCGCGCGCACGGGCAGGTGCATGCCGATGACGAGACCTTCCACGTCTTCTATGCCGGGCGGCATGTGAGCCTGGCCTGGCTCGATCCGCTGGCCCATGCCGGCGAGACCGAAAGCGAGGGCGGCAAGCTCACTGCGCCGATGCCCGGGAAGGTCATTGCCGTGATGGTCGAGGCTGGCAGCACCGTCACGCGCGGCACGCCGTTGCTGGTGATGGAGGCCATGAAGATGGAGCACACCATCAGCGCACCGGTGGATGGGGTGGTGAGTGAGGTGCTTTACGGGGTGGGGGAGCAGGTTGTGGAGGGGGCGCAGCTTCTGGCGTTCGAGGGGAAGTCGGGGACTTGATGCGCGCTAGGGGTGGCAGGGGCGCGGTCACCGTTGCCCCAACCAACCCCACGCCCGTTCCTCTGCCAAAATACGCCTTTACCCCCACCAGAATCCCCTGGAGACAAAATGAAGTTGCAGTTGTACGTCCCCGACGGCCGCTACGACCCCTGGATCGCAGGCTTCGCCGAGGCACTGCCCGAAGCGCAATGTGTGACGTGGGAGGACAGCCGCGGCGAACCGGCCGACTACGCCGTGGTCTGGCGCCCGCCGGTGGAGATGCTGCGTGGCCGTACCGACCTGAAGGCGGTGTTCAACCTGGGCGCCGGCGTCGACGGCATCCTGCGCCTGCGCGATGAAGCCCCTGACGCCTTGCCCGCCGGCGTGCCGATCGTTCGGCTCGACGATGCCGGCATGGCCGCGCAGATGGCCGAGTACGTCACCCACGCCGTGCTGCGCTATTTCCGCAAGATGGACGCCTACGAGGCCCAGCAGCGCGCCGGTAACTGGAAGTTCCTGAAGCCGCATCGCCGCGAGGATTTCACCATCGGCATGATGGGGGTGGGCACGCTCGGCACGCATATCGCGCGCACGCTGGCGGGCTTCGGCTTCCCGGTGCGTGGCTGGAGCCGCACCGCGCGCGCCATCGAAGGCGTGAGCGGCTTCTATGGCGATGCCGGGCAGGCGCCGTTCCTCGATGGCCTGCGCGTGCTGGTCAATGTGCTGCCGCTGACGCCCCAGACCGAGAACATCCTCAACGCCGGGCTGTTCGCGCGCCTCGCGCAGGGCGCATATGTGATCAACGTCGCGCGCGGGCAGCACCTGGCCGAGGAAGACCTGCTTGCCGCGGTGCAGTCGGGGCAGGTTGCCGGTGCCACGCTCGATGTATTCCGCACCGAGCCGTTGCCGGCGGAACACCCGTTCTGGCAGGAGCCGCGCATCACCCTCACGCCGCATATCTCTGCGCTCACGCTGCGCGAGGACAGCATCGCGCAGATCGCCGGCAAGATCCGCGCGCTGCGCGCGGGCCAGCCGATCGCGGGCGTGGTCGACGTGCAGCGGGGCTACTGAGCGCCCCGACCAAGACGAACTAGAGACAGGAGACAGCCATGACCATGCCGAACTACGTGAAGATCGTTGAAGTCGGCCCGCGCGACGGCCTGCAGAATGAGAAGGCGATGGTGCCGACCGAGGTCAAGGTCGCGCTGATCAACCAGCTGACCGATGCCGGCTTCGTCAATATCGAGGCGGCGTCGTTCGTGTCGCCCAAGTGGGTGCCGCAGATGGCCGACGGTGCCGACGTGATGGCGCGCATCCAGCGCCGGCCCGGCACGCTGTATTCGGCGCTGACGCCGAACATGAAGGGGTTTGAAAGCGCGATCGAGGCCGGTGCCGACGAGGTGGTGATCTTCGGCGCCGCCAGCGAGGCGTTCTCGCAGAAGAACATCAATTGCTCGATTGCCGAGTCGATCGCGCGCTTTGCGCCGGTGGCCGCCGCAGCGAAGGAGAAGGGCGTGCGCCTGCGCGGCAGCATCTCGTGCGCGCTGGGCTGCCCGTACCAGGGCGAGGTGCCGGTGCACGCGGTGGTCGACGTGGTGCGGCGCATGCGCGAACTGGGCTGCGACGAGATCGACATTGCCGACACCATCGGCGTGGGCACCCCCGTGCGCGTGCAGGAGGTGATGCGCGCCGCGGCCGCGGAGTTTGCGCTGGACCGCCTGTCGGGCCACTTCCACGATACCTACGGGCAGGCGCTGTCCAATATCCTGGCCAGCCTGGAAGTGGGCATCTCGATCTTCCATGCGTCGGTGGCGGGGCTGGGCGGCTGCCCGTACGCCAAGGGCGCGACCGGCAATGTGGCGACCGAGGACGTGCTGTACATGCTGCACGGCATGGGCATCCACACCGGCATCGACCTGGAAGCGGTGGTGCGCACCGGCGACTATATCTCGCAGGCAATCGGCCGCGCCAACAGCTCGCGCGTGGGCCGTGCCTTGCTGACCAGGTGGGCCGCCGCCAGCGATGCGGCGCCCGCCTGCGCGTAAGTGCGGATCAGGCGCGGGCCACAGAACAAGGAGAAGAACGCATGACGGTGAATGACGAAGCGCTGCCCGAGTCCGCGCAGCGCGTGGCGGACCTGCTGGCCGGGCTTGGCCATGACCGGCCCGTGGTGATGCTGCCGGCCACCGGCAAGACCTCGGCCGAGGCCGCGGCGGGCCTGGGCTGCAGCGTGGCGGAGATCGCCAAGTCCATCATCTTCCGGCGCGTGGCCGACGATGCGCCGGTGCTGGTGATCGCCAGCGGCAGCAACCGCGTCGACGAGGCCAAGGTGGCCGCGCACGTGGGCGCGCTCGGCAAGGCCGACGCGCGCTTCGTGCGCGAGAAGACCGGCTATGCCATCGGCGGCGTCTGCCCGATCGGCCATGCGGTGGCGCCGGTGATGCTGCTGGACCAGGACCTGTTCCGCTACGACAGCTTGTGGGCCGCGGCGGGGCATCCCCATGCGGTCTTCAACCTGACGCCGCAGCAGTTGCAGCAGATGACGGGCGCTGAAGTGGCCGACGTCGCGGCAGGCTCGGTGGCATGAGTCCCAATCTGCGCCCTGGCCTGACCTTCAGCTGGCAATACACGGTGCCGCCCAAGGCCACCGTGCCGCGCCTGTACGACGATATCCCGGGCTGCCCCGAGATGCCCGACGTGCTGGCCACCGGCTATATGGTCGGCATCATGGAATGTGCCTGCCTGCAGATGCTGCGCGAGCACCTGGACTGGCCGCGCGAGCAGTCGCTCGGCACGCTGGTCAGCTTCTCTCACCTGGCGCCGACGCCGCCGGGCATGACGGTGACGGTCAAGGGCGAACTGGTGGCGGTGGACGGGCGCCGCCTGCGTTTCCAACTGAGCGCCTGGGACGGCGAGGACAAGATCTCCGAGGGCGTGCATGAGCGCCACCTGATCGACGCCGGCCGCTTCAACGAGAAAGTGGCGGCCAAGGCCGCGCGCGCGGCGGGCTGAGTGCCGAGCGAGCGCAACGCCATGGCCTCTACGCCCCCCACACCCATCACGCCTGCCTTGCTGGCCGCGGAACTGGCCGCGCAGGCCGACGCCGCGCGGCAAGCCTCGCCGGTGCCGTCGCCATGCCGCAACGTCTGCCGCATGGACCCTGCCAGCGGCTATTGCGAGGGCTGCCTGCGCACCATCGAAGAGATTGCCGGCTGGTCGTCCGCCGGCGACGAAGACAAGCGCCGCATCTGGGCGCAGCTGCCGCAGCGCGCCGCATGGCTGGCAGGCGAGGAGACATCCCCTTGAACGAAAGCCCGGTCCCGCATTTGCCGGCCACCATGCGCGTGTTCGAGCGCGGCTGGCTGTCGGCCAACAATATCCTGTTCGTGGAGGGCGACGATACGGCGCTGGTCGATACCGGCTACGTCACCCACGCGCCGCAGACGGTGGCGCTGGTGGCGGCTGCCTTGCAGGGCCGGCCGCTTGCACGCGTGATCAATACCCATCTCCACTCCGACCACTGCGGCGGCAATGCCGCGCTGCAGGCACGCTGGCAGCCGCGCACGGCGATCCCCGCGGCCGAGGCCGCAGCCGTTGCCGCGTGGGACACGGAAGCGCTCAGCTACAACGCCACCGGCCAGCAGTGCGACCGCTTCACCTTCGACAGCGTGCTGAATGATGGCGACAGGCTGCGCCTGGGCGGCATCGACTGGCAAGTCGTGGCCGCCCCCGGCCATGACCCGCACGCGGTGATGCTGTTCGCGCCGGCCGAGCGCATCCTGGTTTCCGGCGATGCGCTGTGGGAGAACGGCTTCGGCGTGATCTTCCCCGAGCTGGATGGCGAGAGCGGCTTTGCCGAGCAGGCGGCGGTGCTGGAACGCATCGCCCAGCTCGACGCGCGGCTGGTGATCCCGGGCCATGGCCGGATGTTCACCGATGTGGCGGCGGCGGTCGAACGCGCCCAGGGGCGCCTGGCCTACCTGGGCGCCGATCCGGCGCGCAATGCCAGCCATGCGGTCAAGGTGCTGGTGAAGTTCAAGCTGCTGGAGCAGCAGCGCATGACCCAGGACGCGCTGGTGGCATGGATGGAAGCCGCGCCGCTGATGGTGCGCATCCGCCAGCGCTTCATGCCGGGGCTGGCGATAGCCGAGATCTGCGCGCAGACGGTGCGCGCGCTGGCGGGGGTGAAGGCGCTGGCGGTGGAGGGGGAGTGGGTGGTGAACCGGGATTGATTCACCACGCCTGCCCGCGTCCTCAGAACGACGTCCTGAACCCCACCTTGACACTGCGCCCGGCCAGCGGCGCGATATCACGCAGGATCGACGCCGAGTTGCGCGCATCCTGGTTGGTCAGGTTGTCGCCGCGCAGGTACACCAGCGTCTGCGTGCCCGACACCTTGAACTTGTAGGTCAGCGCCAGGCTCAGCAGCGTATAGGCATCGGTCGGCGTGTCGTTGGTTGGCACGCGGGTCTGCTTTGCGGCGTAGGTCACATCCACGCGCGCGCCCCACGGGCCCGCGCCATACACCAGCGCGCCACCCAGGCGCAGCGGTGCCAGGCGCGGCAGCGGTTCGCCGGTATCGCGGTTCTCGCCGCGCACATAGTCGGCGCGCGCCTCGAAGTCCAGCGTGTCGCTGGTGGTCAGCATCTTCTGCAGCAGCCGCGTCTTGCCTTCGGCCTCGAAGCCGTACAGTGTGGCCGGCACACCCAGGTACTGGAACTCCGGCAGCGCACCCGGGCTGCCGGCGGCGATCACGTCGCCCGCCTCGTCACGCGTGCGGCCGGTGGCGTTCAGCGCCAGGTAGTTGGCAAAGCGGCTGTAGTAGCCTGACACGCCGGCGCTGTGCGCCCCGGACTTGAAGCGCACGCCCAGGTCGATCGACGTGGCCCGTTCCTTGTTGGCATTGGGGTCGCCCAGCTCCCAGGCGCCGGTGGCCACGTGGGGGCCGTTGGCATACAGCTCGTAGAAGGTCGGCGCGCGCTCGGTGTACGACAGGTTGCTGGTCAGCGACCACAGCGGGTTGACCTTGTAGAGCAGCCCGGCCGAGGCGCTGGTGGCGTTGAAGCTGCGGTTGGCATCGGTAAAGCGGTCGTTGCCGTTGGCGCTGGCCTTGATGCTGCTGTGGTCCAGGCGCCCGCCCAGGTTCAGCTTGAGGTCGCCGGAAGCGGTCAGCGGCAGTTCCTCGAACACGAACAGCGCCGCGTTATCCGTATTGGTGCTCGGCACGAATGCCTCTTCGCCCAGCGCCGAGAAGTCGGTATGGCCGAACTGCGTGCCGATCACGCCCGTCATGTTGCCGATCTTCGCGTGCCTGGCCTCCAGGCGCGCATCCCAGCCCCGGTTCTTGAAGATGGTGCCGGTTTCGCCGCCCTCGATTTCCTTGTGCTCGTAGTCGGTGTAGCTGAACTTGCCCTTGACCGATTCGAGCCAGCCGGCGGTGTTGCCGGCCAGGTTGCGCGCCTCGCCTTCGAGCGCAAAGCGGTCCTGCCGCATCTTCAGCCGCACGTCGTCCTCGGCGGGCGTGCCGTACTCATTGCGGTAGGCGCTGTAGTTGGCGCCGACGAAGCCGTCGGCCCAGGTGTAGGAGCCGCCCATCGCGCCGCCTTCCTGCTGTGCGCTGGTGTTGGGCAGGCGGCCATAGGCTTCGGTCTCGCCTGCGGGCAGCGGATCGGTGGTGCGCAGGCGGTCGCTGCGGGCGTAGCCGGGGATGTGCAGGTCGCTGGTCTTGCGCGCGAAGGCGTCGGCGTGGACGGCGAACTTGCCGTTGCCGGCCTCGATCAGCGCGCTGGCGTTGCGCGCCTGGTCGCCGCCCGCGGTGGCGCTGGCATCGACCGCGCCGCCGATGCCTTCGATCGGCTCCTTCGGAATCCGGTTGTCGATCACGTTGACCACGCCGCCGATGGCGTTGCCGCCGTACATCAGCGCCGCCGGGCCGCGCACGACCTCGATGCGCTCGGCCACGAGCGGGTCCACCGGCACTGCGTGGTCGTAGGACAGTGTAGACGCGTCGACCGTGGTGCCGCCGTTCTGCAGCACCTTGATGCGGTCGCCGTCCAGGCCGCGGATCACCGGCCGGCTGGCATTGGGGCCGAAGTAGCTGGACGAGACCCCGGGCAGCTTGTCGAGCGTATCGCCCAGCGTGCTGCCCTGGCGCACGGCCAGGGCGTCGCCGCCGAGCGTCGATACTGGCGCGACCATGTCATTGAGGTCGCTGCCGAGCGGGTTGGCGGTGACGACGACTTCGCGCAGCGTGGCGCCGGCCGGTGCGGTGGCAGTGGCAGTGGCCGTGGCGGGTGCGCTGTCGGCGGCAGGTGCCGTGGCGGCCTGTGCCAGCGCGGCGGGCGCGACGAAAGCGGTGGCCATGGTGGCGGTGAGGGAAGCGGCAAGGGCCGCCAGCGGGGTCAGGCGCGGTGCGCTGGTTGGTGCGGTGTAACGATTCTTCGACATGGCGCGCGGAGTGAGGCAATGGCAATCGGCCCGGCTGGCACGGCAGCTGCCCGGCACGGCGCCGGCCACCCGCGATGGGCGTGGCCGCGCAGCCGCAATGGGCAGGCGTTCAGCTCGGAATTGGTCAGGCCGGGTGCGCGGCGAGGGCCGCGTCCCGGATCAGGCGAGGGCGATGGCCGGCGCCGGCGGCGCGCGCGATTGGAAGGGGTGGGTGGCGGGCAGGTCGGGCCAGCGCCAGGCCAGGTTGGCCGGCTTGACCGGTTTGCCAAAGGCAAGCTGCGGCAGCGGCAGCTTGCCGCACAGGGTGTCGGCAACCGTGGCGCCATCGAACAGCACGCACGAGTGGCCGCTGAATTTCTGCGCCAGCGGGTGCGGCTCGGGGTCGTTGGCCGAGGCGGCGTCGGCCGTTGTCACGGTGGCCGACGGCGCGAGCAGCCCGCCGTGCACGATGCGGTGGGTCAGCCCGGCGTACTGCGCCAGCAGCAGGCATAGCGCCAGCCACAGCGCGGACCAGAGGCCCGGGCCGTGCGTGCGCAGGCGGGCGAACCAGTCAGTGCGCATGCGGATGGCCGGCGTGGTTGCCGTGGTGGTGGTCGGGATCGCCGCAGCCGCAGTCGTTGCCATGGCTATCGCCATGGTCGTGGCCATGGTCATGCTCGTGGTCGTCGTCGAAGTCGTCGACCCAGCCGGGGAACGGATCCTCGTAGGCCGCCCAGGCTTGTGCGCCCGCGGACATCTCGGCATCGGTCAGCAGGCAGGCGTCGAGCCGGGCCTGCAGCGCCGCATGGTCCAGGTCCAGGCCGGTCAGCACCAGTTCCTGGCGGCGGTCGCCGAAGGCTGCAGGAGCACCGTCGACCTGCATGTCGGCTTCGACTTCTGCGCGTTCGGCGCTGTCGGCCGGCCATTCGGCCGGATCCAGCGCGGCCCACCAGGCGCCGGCGCCGCCATGGCGGCAGACGCCGCCGGACTGGTTCCAGTCGCCCGCGGTATCCATGCGGCTGGCCAGCCAGAACAGGCCCCTGGAGCGCAGCACGCTGCCGTGCTCGCGCAGCCATTCGGTATGGATCAGGTCAGCGAAGCGTTGCGGGTGGAACGGGCGGCGGCGGCGGTAGACCAGCGTGGAGACGCCGCTGGCGTTGGCAGCCAGCGCCTCGCCGCGCAGCGCGGCAAGCCAGCCCGGGGCGTCCGCTGCGGCTTCAAAGTCGAAGCGGCCGGTGCCTTGCACGCGCTCCGGCGGCACCTTGCCGAAGCTGGCTTCGACGATGTCGGCACGCGGGTTCAGCGCCTGCAGCACGGCGTGCAGCCGCGCCAGTTCAGCCGCGCTGGCGAGGTCGGCCTTGTTCAGCACGATCACGTCGCAGCATTCGACCTGCGCCACCAGCACTTCGGCCACGGTCCGGTCATCGTCCGTGGCCTGCGCCAGCCCGCGGTCGGCCAGGAACTCGGCCTCGTTGAGGTCGCGCAGGAAGGTGGCGGCATCGATCACCGTCACCAGCGTGTCGGGTTGCACCGTCGCGTCGGGCCCGGCGCCATGCTCGGCCTCGAACAGGAAGCCTTCGGCAATCGCGAGCGGCTCGTCCAGGCCGTCGGCTTCCATCAGCAGTGCGTCAAAGCGGCCCTCGGCGGCAAGCCGGGCGACTTCGCCGAGCAGCGCGTCGCCCGCGGGCAGCACCGCGGCCTCGCAGCCGGGCGGCAGCGGCGCCAGCGCCTGCCCGTTCTGCGGCCCGCAGACCAGCACGGCCATGCGCCTGCTCGCGCTGTGCGCGAGCAGGTGGTTCAGCAGCGTGGTCTTGCCGGCGCCGGGGAAGCCGGACAGCACGGTGACGGGCAGGCGATCAGCCATGGCAGGAGTGGTGGAAGTGACGACGGGCTACGCAGCCCAGGTGCTGGCTGCGTTGTTGCAACAAGGTTGCGAATTTACCAGAAAGGCCGGGGCGGCAACAGCCGGACGATTCTCAATGGTAGGCCGTGGCGACGGCACGACAAGGCAGACGCGGCCCCGCCAAAGCAAACGGCCCGGGTAACCGGGCCGACACGTTACGCCTGCCGCACCGGCCGTGCCGGTGCGCGGCGCTTCAGTCGCCGAACAGCTTCTGGCGCAGTTCGCGGCGTTGCTGCGCTTCGAGCGACAGCGTGGCCGTGGGACGGGCCAGGAGGCGCGGCACGCCGATCGGCTCGCCGGTTTCCTCGCACCAGCCGTAGTCGCCGGACTCGATGCGCTGCAGCGACTGCTCCACCTTCTTCAGCAGCTTGCGCTCGCGGTCGCGCGTGCGCAGTTCCAGCGCATGCTCTTCCTCGATGGTGGCACGGTCGGCCGGATCCGGCACGATGACCGTCTCGCGCAGGTGTTCCGTGGTCTGGTCAGCGTTCTTCAGGATTTCGTCGCGCAGCTGCTCAAGACGGTGCTTGAAGAAGGCGAGCTGCGCTTCGTTCATGTAATCCTTGTCGCTCATCTTCAGGATTTCAGCTTCAGTCAGAAGTTTGTTGCTGCTCATGGTTGCTGCTGATTCTCTTGTTGATGCGGCCGGCGGCGTCTGGGTCCGCTCGGGTGCGCTGTCCGCGCGCTTGCGCGCCACGGCTGTTTCACTCTGGCTGGCTGCAGTCTTGCTGCTTCGCGGGCCTCCCTTCGTTGCGCCCGCTTCGGCGTTCGCCGTACTGCCGCGGGGAGCGGGCGCGGCCTTCACAGGCTGCGCCTTGAGCGTCTCTGCCGCCGCACTACCTGTCTTGCTGCGGCTTTCTTTCGTCTTCGTTGCGGCTGTCATGGGGACACCTCTCTCTCGCGTCAGTCAGTGACGGCGCGCGTCGGGGCACCCCAGGCGGAAAAAAGGCGGTCTCCGCACGAAGCACTGCGACCGCACCTGCCGGCGGCCTGCCTCATGCTGACGACAACCGCCGCCCTGCAAGTCCACCAGATCCGATGGACCAAATGCCGGCAGCGGGAAAAAGGTGCGCCACCGGTATCAAATCCGGCCTATTGTACTTGAACAAATTTCTCCGAGATACCGGGAAAACCGGCTGGCGCTTCGGTATTTCCCCGGTACCCCGAACGGGGGGCGGCCGCGCAGCGGTGTCCGGAGGGGGGCGTCGCCGATGGGGCGACTGGGGCACTCAGGCCAGGCAGTTCTCCAGGCCCTTGAGGATGGCGTCGCGGGGCAGGTCCACGCCGATGAACACCATGCGCGTGCCCGGGGTCTCTTCCTCCCACTTGGCGCCGATGTCGCTGCCCATCAGCTGGTGGACCCCCTGGAACACCACTTTGCGGTCCACACCGTCCATATATAGTACGCCCTTGTAGCGCAGCAGTTTTTCCCCGTACACGGCCAGGATGCCGGACAGGAATTCCTCCAGCTTGCCGTAGTGGAAGGGCTTGTCGCTGCGGAAGACGAACGACGCAATGCGGTCGGTATGGTGGTGGTGGTGATGGTGGTCGTGCGCGTGGCCATGGCCGTGCGCATGGTCGTGCCCGTGATCATGGCCGCAGTCGTCGCCGCAATGCTCGCCGTGCTCATGGTCATGATCGTGGTCATGGTCGTCGGCGCGCAGGAATTCCGGGTCGATCTCCAGCTTGGCGTTCAGGTTGAAGCCGCGCAGGTCGAAGATGGTGTCGATCGGCGCCTCGCCGAAGTTGACCAGGCGGATCGGCGCGCGCGGGTTCATGTGCAGCAGGCGGTGGCGCAGCTCGGCCACGTCGGCTTCGGTCACCAGGTCGGACTTGGTGATGAAGATGGCGTCGGCAAAGCCAACCTGGCGCTGCGCCTCTTCCTGCTTGTCCAGCTGCAGGTGGGCGTGCTTGGCGTCGACCAGCGTGATCACCGCGTCGAGCAGGTAGCGCGAGGCAATTTCCTCGTCCATGAAGAAGGTCTGCGCCACCGGGCCCGGGTTGGCCACGCCGGTGGTCTCGATCACCACGCGGTCGAAGCCGATCTCGCCGGCGTCGCGGCGCGTCAGCAGCGTCGACAGCGCCTGCACCAGGTCGCCGCGGATGGTGCAGCAGATGCAGCCGTTGCTCATCTGCACGATCTGCTCGCGGCCGTCCTGCACCAGGATCTCGTTGTCGATGTTCTCTTCGCCGAACTCGTTCTCGATGACGGCAATCTTCATGCCGTGTTGCTCGTTCAGGATGCGCTTGAGCAGGGTGGTCTTGCCGCTGCCGAGAAAGCCGGTCAGGATCGTGACCGGGGTCAGTTTGGACATTGTTGTTCTCCGGGTATGAGAGATTGCCGTTCAGTGCGAAGCGCCGCCGGGCGAGGCGGGCGCACGCTTGCCGCACTCGGCGCAGACGCCGTTCACGGTCAGTTCGACATGTTCGATGGCAAAGCCGCTGGGCACGCGCGGCGCGGCCGGCTGCACCGGTGCGCTGGCATCGTCCAGGCAGAAGGTGCGGTCGCAGCGGGTGCAGTGGAAATGGCTGTGCTGGCGGTGCTCCTGCGCGCGCGCGGCCTCGTGCTCGACCAGGCTGAAGCGGAACACCCGGTCGTTGCCGGCACGCTTCTGCGCCACGCCCTGTTCCACCAGCCAGTCCAGCACGCGGTAGACGGTGACGCGGTCGATGGTCTCGCCCGGTTCGGGCAGGCGGTCGATCACGGCCTGGTGCGTCAGCGCCTCATCGCTGCCGATCAGGCAGGCCAGGATGCACAGCCGCGGCTGGGTCACGCGCGCGCCCAGCTGGCGCAGGCGCTCGTGGGCGGCTTCCAGGGACGCAGGGGTGGGGATCGCCGGTTCCGGCACAGCGGCCGGCCGGTCCGGACTGGGACGGGTCATGGGCAGATTTAACCATAGGCCCCCGGTTGATGCAATTCAGTTGCGTCAGCAGGCCGAATGGCGAAGCCGGCGCAGCCACGCCGATGGGGCGGTTTGCGCCTATGATCGGCACAGGACGACCTATAAGCCCCAGAGCGGAGACGACCCATGCTGAATGACGCCAGCGCGCTGCTGTTCCCGAACTTCGAAACTTTCCGGCAGCGTGTCGGGGAGGTCGAGATCGCCGGCGTGCGCGGCGGTTCGGGGCCGCCGCTGCTGCTGTTGCACGGGCACCCGCAGAGCCACCTGATCTGGCACCGGGTGGCGCCGGCGCTGGCCGATCACTTCACGGTGATCGCCACCGACCTGCGCGGCTACGGCAGCAGTTCGGCCCCGCCCGGCAATGCCGGCCACGAGCACTACAGCAAGCGCACCATGGCGCAGGACCAGGTCTCGCTGATGGCGGCATTTGGCTTCGAGCACTTTGCGCTGTGCGGCCACGACCGGGGTGCCCGCGTCGCGCACCGGCTGTGCATGGACCATCCGGAGGCGGTCAGCCGCGCCATGCTGCTGGACATCGCGCCCACGCTGGCGATGTACGAGCGCACCAGCATGGCCTTTGCCGCCGCCTACTGGCACTGGTTTTTCCTGATCCAGCCGGCGCCGTTCCCCGAGACGCTGATCAACGCCGAGCCCGATTTCTACATCGAGAAGCTGATGGGCCTGCGCCACGCGGGCCTGACGCCCTTCGCCCCCGACGCCATGGCGGCCTACACCGCGGCGATGCGCGACCCGGCGCGCGTGCATGCCATGTGCGAGGACTACCGCGCCGCCGCCACCATCGACCTGGAGCACGACCGCGCCGACCGCGAGGCCGGGCGCCGACTGGCGCTGCCGCTGCGCGTGCTGTGGGGCGAGCACGGCGTGGTGGCGCGCTGCTTCGAGCCGCTGGCGCTGTGGCAGGAGGTGGCCACCGACATCAGCGGCCAGGCGCTGCCGTGCGGGCACTACATCCCGGAAGAGGCCGCCGAGCCGCTGCTTGAGGAAATGCTCAGCTTCTTCCGTTAGGCCGCACCCGGTGTCACAAACGGCTGCCTTTGCAGCCGATCTCTGCCATATCTTCCCCGTTTCCCGCCATATGCGGCTGATTGCAGGCGGGTTAGCCCCTATACCTGCGTATTGTCTGGAGTTGCTAACATCAAGGCCCGCCCTTGCCGTTTACGGCAGGGCAGCGGAGCCAGCCGGCATGGTCCAAGAGCGCGGCCACAGAGACCGCGCCAGACGCGTCCCCCGCACAAGCAGGGGCCGGGCCGGCGGCAACGCATTGCAAGACGGGTATTGAAGGGAACCAGGAGAAGAAAGCATGAAACGAGTGGTAAAGATGGTCGCGGGTGCGCTGGCAGTCAGCGCGATGGGAGTGGCGGCGGGCGCGTATGCGCAGGAATTCCCGGGCGGCAAGCCGATTTCGGCCGTGGTGCCGTTCTCCGCGGGCGGCCCGACCGACAAGGTCTCGCGTGAACTGACCGCGATCATGTCCAAGCACCTGGGCTCGACCATCGTGATCGAGAACCTGGGCGGCGCCGGCGGCACCATCGGCGCCAAGAAGGTCGCCCAGGCCAAGAACGACGGCCACACCGTGCTGATCCACCATATCGGCATGGCCACGGCCCCGGCGCTGTACCGCAACCTGGGCTTTGATCCGCTCAAGGACTTCGAGATGATCGGCGAAATCGCCGACGTGCCGATGATCCTGGTCGGCAACAAGTCGCTGCCGCCGAACACCTTCAAGGACCTGCTGCCGTACATCAAGGCCAACGCCGGCAAGCTGTCGCTGGCCAATGCCGGCATCGGCTCGGCCTCGCACCTGTGCGGCCTGCTGTTCCAGAGCGCGATCCAGACCGAGCTGACCACCGTGCCGTACAAGGGCGCTGCGCCGGCACTGACCGATATCCTGGGCGGCCAGGTCAACCTGCTGTGCGACCAGACCACCAATCTTGCCGGCCATCTCAAGGCCCACTCGGTCAAGCCGTACGCGGCCATGCAGGCACGCCGCGTGGAAGCGTTCAAGGATGTCCCGACCGCGGCCGAGCAGGGCATGCCGGGCGTGGAAGTGAAGGTCTGGCACGCCATGTACGCGCCCAAGGGCACGCCCAAGCCGGTGATCGACAAGCTGTCGGCGGCGCTGCAGAAGTCCGTGGCCGACCCGGCCTTCCGCGCCAAGATGGCCGAGCTGGGTGCCGAAGCGGTGCCGGCGCAGCGCGCCACGCCGGATTCGCTGCGCAATTACCTGACCGCCGAAATCAACAAGTGGACGCCGGTGATCAAGAAGGCCGGCGTATATGCCGACTGATCCGGTGGCGTGATGCATAAGGCGCGCGGGCCCTGGCCCGCGCGTCGCCGGACAAGGGCCATGCGGCAGCGCATGGCCCTTTTTGTTTTCTGGCGGGACCTCCGGCAGCCTGCCGGCAGGCATCCTATATTGGGTCAGATCGGGCGGCGCTTCCCGGAGCACGCGACAGGCCTTGAAACCGGCCAGGGGCGTCGCCAACTACGGTCCTGACATATTCACGGAAGCCACCATGGAACAGTATCACGGCACTACCATCGTCAGCGTCCGCCGCGGCAATCAGGTCGCACTTGGCGGTGATGGTCAGGTCACGCTCGGCAATATCGTGATGAAGGGCACCGCGCGCAAGGTGCGCCGCATCTACAACGGCAAGGTCCTGGTCGGGTTTGCCGGCAGCACCGCCGACGCCTTCTCGCTGCTGGACCGCTTCGAGGCCAAGCTGGAAAAGTACCAGGGCAACCTGACCCGCGCCGCGGTCGACCTGGCCAAGGACTGGCGTTCGGACCGCGCCCTGCGCCGGCTGGAAGCCATGCTAATCACCGCCGACCGCGACACCACGCTGGTCATTACCGGCAACGGCGACGTGCTCGACCCCGAGGGCGGCATCGCCGCGATCGGCTCGGGTGGCGCGTATGCGCAGTCGGCCGCCAAGGCGCTGGTCGAGAACACCGAAATGGCGCCCAAGGACGTGGTCGAGAAAGCGCTGACCATCGCCGGCGAGCTCTGCATCTACACCAACACCAACTTCGTCATCGAGACGCTGGAATAAGCGCAGGCCGGCCACCGCGCAGGCCGGCGCGCCCCCACTGAACGGATACCATGTCGCACACCATGACCCCGTCGGAAATCGTTTCCGAACTCGACAAGCACATCATCGGCCAGAACAAGGCCAAGAAGGCCGTGGCGGTGGCGCTGCGCAACCGCTGGCGCCGCCAGCAGGTGGCCGAGCCCCTGCGCCAGGAAATCACGCCCAAGAACATCCTGATGATCGGCCCGACCGGCGTCGGCAAGACCGAGATCGCGCGCCGCCTGGCCAAGCTGGCCGACGCGCCCTTCATCAAGATCGAGGCCACCAAGTTCACCGAGGTGGGCTACGTCGGCCGCGATGTCGACACCATCGTGCGCGACCTGGCCGAGATGGCGATCAAGCAGACGCGCGAGTCCGAGATGAAGAAGGTGCGCACCAAGGCCGAGGACGCGGCCGAGGACCGCCTGCTCGACGTACTGCTGCCGCCGGCGCGCGATATCGGCTTCTCACAGCCGGAGGAGAAGGACTCCAACACGCGCCAGGTGTTCCGCAAGAAGCTGCGCGAAGGCTCGCTCGACGACAAGGAAATCGAGCTGGAACTCTCCGCTGGCATGCCGAGCATGGACATCATGGGCCCGCCGGGCATGGAAGACATGACCGAGCAGATCCGCACCATGTTTGCCGGGCTGGGCCAGGGCAAGAAGGCGCGCCGCAAGATGAAGGTCAAGGAGGCTTTCAAGCTGCTGATCGACGAAGAGGCCGCCAAGCTGGTCAATGACGAGGAGCTCAAGCACAAGGCCATCGCCAATGTCGAGCAGAACGGCATCGTGTTCCTGGACGAGATCGACAAGATCGCCAGCCGCAGCGAGATCGGCGGCGGCGAGGTGTCGCGCCAGGGCGTGCAGCGCGACCTGCTGCCGCTGGTCGAGGGCACTACGGTGAGCACCAAGTACGGCATGATCAAGACGGACCACATCCTGTTCATTGCCTCGGGTGCATTCCACCTGTCCAAGCCGAGCGACCTGATTCCCGAGCTGCAGGGCCGCTTCCCGATCCGGGTCGAGCTGGATTCTCTGTCCGTGCAGGACTTCGAGGCCATCCTGACGCAGACCGATGCCAGCCTGACCAAGCAGTACCAGGCGCTGCTGAGCACCGAAGAGGTCAGCCTGGTGTTCGCGCCGGACGGCATCCGCCGGCTGGCCGAGATCGCCTTCTCGGTCAACGAGAAGGTCGAGAACATCGGCGCGCGGCGCCTGTACACGGTGATGGAGCGGCTGCTGGAGGACCTGTCTTTCCACGCCACCAGGTCGTCGGGCGAGACTGTGACGATCGATGCGGCGTATGTGGATGAGCGGCTTGGGGATCTGGCTGGCAACGAGGATCTGTCGCGTTACGTGTTGTAAAGCCGGCGGCTGGGACACGATGCAGGGCGCACCATGGTGCGCCTTTTTTTTTTTTGTGGGTATTCGGGGCTCGTGATTTTTGGCTTGGTGCCAAGCGCGACACCCGACCGTAATGGCACCAAGCCAAAAACCACCATGCGCGAAGGCCTCACCTGCCCGTCACCCGCACGGGACGTATTTCATGTCCAGGCGTTTCCACCTGCCACACCCCGGTAACCATCGTAAGCATTGGTAAGCCCGCTGGCGCACCCCTGCCGGCCGATGCGACCCTTGCGCACCTTGACGGTCGATTGACCGGTGCGGGAGCCACCGCATCCCCATCAACTCACTGGCAGGAGAAATCAGATGGTCAACTACAAGACCCGCCGAGTTGTGCTCACCACGGGTGGCCTGCTGGCCGCGCTGGCCGCGGCGACCGCGTTCCTGTGTGTGCGTCCGGCCATTCCGGCTGCCGAAGCGGCGCAATCGGGCACGGTCGGTGCGGCCGCTGCCGCGGCGGCGACGCTGGCGCTGGACTCGGGCGCGCTGTTCACGCTGGCGGACCGCCATGCCGGCGATGCCATGCGCATCGCACAAGGCAGCACGCCACAGGACCGTGCCGAGGGCCTGGACTGGGACTATGTCCAGCTGCGCCTGTAACCCGGATGGCGCTTGCCATCGGGCATGTGAAAGGCCGCGCAAGGCGCGGCCTTTTCGCTTGTTGCCGTAACAATTACCGCGACACCGGCCGCTTGCCCAGCTTGCGCTGCAAGGTGCGCCGGTGCATGTTCAGCGCCCGTGCCGTGGCGGAGATATTGCCGTCATGCTCGGCCAGCACGCGCTGGATATGCTCCCATTCCAGCCGCGCCACCGACAGCGGCACCGGTTCTTCCAGCGCGGCCTGCGCCGCGTCTTCGGACACGCCTGCCATCAGCGCGGTCAGGATCGAATCGACATTGGCCGGCTTGGCCAGGTATTCGTCCGCGCCTTGCTTGACCGCCGCCACCGCGGTGGCGATGCTGGCGTAGCCGGTCAGGATCAGGATGCGTGCGTCCGGCAACGCCTGGCGCAGCGGCGACACCAGCTGCAGCCCCGATTCGGCGGGCACGGTGCTGCCGGCATCCGGCGGCGGCTCCAGGTGCAGGTCCAGCGTCACATAGGCAAACTCGATGCGTGATGCCAGCGCCAGTGCGGTGCGGCTGTCGTGCGCCACCTGCACGGCATAGCCGCGTCGCGTGAGCGCGCGTGCCAGGGTGCCGGCAAAGACTTCGTCGTCGTCGATGACCAGGAAGGGCGTGCCAGCCGGTGCGATGGCTTCGGGTACCGGGGGGAGGGTGTCGGTCATGGGATTCGTGGTGCCATGGCGGCGGTGGCGGCGGATGCGGAAAGGGTGGACAGCGCGGGCAGGCGCAGCTCGGCAACGGTGCCGCCGCCGGCGCGGTCGTGCCAGGCCAGTTCGCCGCCCATCTGCCGGGCGGCGCTTTGCGCCAGGTACAGGCCGATGCCCTGGCCGCCGTGCTGGCTGGCCACCGGGGTTTCGCCCAGTTGGCCGCGCAGCATCTCGGGAATGCCGTCGCCGTGGTCGGCGATGCGGAACGACAGCCACGGCGCGGTATTGCCGGGCGCCATGGCGATCTGCAGCTGCAGCGGCTCCTGGCCGCGGCTCGCGGTTTGCTGGCTGCGCGCGGCGTTGTCCAGCAGGATGGTCAGGATCTGGCCCACGCGCGCGGTTTCCACCGCCTGCGCGCCGGCGCCCGGCGTGGCACTGGCCTGCAGGCTGGCGTTGGGGTGGCGCAGCTGCCAGCGCTCGGCAAAGGCCGGCAGCCAGCCGTCGATTCGCTGCGGCGCGAGCGTGGCCGGGTCTTCGCGCAGGCGCGCGAGCGTTGTGCGGCACAGCGCCAGCTGCTGTTCCATGGTCTGCAGGTCGGGCAGGTAACCGTTGATTGCGGAGGTGCCGCGGCCCGCGTCGGAGGCATCGGCACGCAGCTCGCCGGCGATGACCGCCAGCGTGGCCAGCGGCGTGCCGATCTCATGCGCGACCGCGGCGGCCTGGCCGTTCAGGTCTTCCACGCGCGCCTCGCGCAGCAGCTGCTCGCGCGCCAGGTTCAGCTGCGCCTCACGCTGGCGCAGCACGCCGGACAGGCGCGCCACGAACAGCGCGATCATCACCGCGCTGGCGACGAAGTTCAGCCACATGCCGGCCAGGTGGTAGTTCACCGCGTTGTCCGGGTTGTGCAGGTCCAGCGGCACATATTCGAACAGCAGCAGCGTGTAGCAGGCGAGCGCGTACAGCGCCAGCGCGATCACCTGGCGCCACGGCAGGATGGCGGCGGCAATGGCCAGCCCCGGCAGGTAGAACGAGACAAAGGGGTTGGTCGCGCCGCCGGTGTAGAACAGGATGGCCGACAGCGCGGTCAGGTCCACCAGCAGCTGGCCCATCAGCTCGGCCTCGCCGGGGGCGCTGTTGCGCCGCGTGTGCTGGCGCAGGCGCAGGCCGGTCAGCAGGTTGAACAGCGCCTGCAGGCCGAACACCACCAGCAGCGGCCCGTAGGGCAGGCGGATGCCGGCGATGGGCTCGCAGCTCAGCACGGTCAGCGCCTGTCCCGCCAGCAGTGCCCAGCGCAGCCAGAACAGCCGGCGCAGCGTCACCTGGCCATGGCGGGCGGAGGTGCCCGCCGGCAGTGGCGACAGGAAGGGGAGGTCGGGCAAGCGGGTCACGGCTGCGGCGGTGGTCATGGCGCGAGTGTATCAATGCGGCCGCGGGGCACCGGTGCGTGCGACACCTTGCCGCATTGGCGCCGCGCCGGGCGGGCTGCCAGACTAGCCGGCTGTGCGTCGCATGGCGGGGTTGCCTGGGGCATGCACGGGCGGGCATCGCCATGGTCTAATGTCTGCTTTCAGGAGAGCCTTTCATGCAAGCCAAATTCCGCTCGGCCACGCTGGCCGCATCGGTCGCCCTCGCAGCGGCGCTGGCGTCCGGCGCCGCGCTGGCCCAGGTCGATGTCAGCAACGCCTGGGTGCGCGGCACGGTGCCGACCCAGACTGCCTCCGGCGCCTTCATGGTGCTGCACGCGCACGACGACGCGAAGCTGGTCGGCGTATCGTCGCCGGTGGGCGCGGCCGAGCTGCACGAAATGAAGATGGAAGGCAACGTGATGCGCATGCGCCAGGTCAAGTCGCTGGACCTGCCCAAGATGAAGGACGTCGAGCTGAAGCCGGGCGGCTACCATGTGATGCTGATGGACCTGAAGTCGCAGCTGAAGAAGGGTGACACCGTGCCCATCACGCTGAAGATCGAGCAGGGCGGCAAGGTGACCGAGCAGAAGGTCACGGCCGAAGTGCGCGACATGGTGCCCGCTATCGCCGGCGCGAGCGGCGGCCACGGCGAACACAAGCACTGAGCGCCTGACGGGGCCCGGCCTCGTCCATCCACCCACCCAGTCATCATGGCCAACAAGCAGCACGGCACCCGGCAGAAGCTGGTCTTTCGTGGGGATACGCGCCCCGCCAGGCCACCTGCTGTTCCCGCGCAGCGCCGTGATGCCCAGCCCCCGGCGCCAGCCAAGCCGGGGGTGCGCCGTCAGCCGCGCAAGCTGATCGGCTCTTCCGATTCCTGACTGGCCGCCGCGGCCAGTACGCGCTCGCGCAGCCAGGTGTGGGCGGGATCGGCTTCGGTGCGCTCGTGCCAGATCATGCTGAAGGTGAAGTCGTCCAGCGCAAACGGCGGCGCGAACACGGCGTAGCGCGGGTCTTCCTCCAGCGCGGCCAGGCTGCGCCGCGCCGTGGTCAGCACCAGGTTGGTCCCGGCGATCAGCGCCGGCGCCACGCTCCAGTGCGGCACCACGCAGGCGATCTTGCGCCGTCCCCCCAGCTTGGCCACCGCGGTGTCGATCGCGTCCATGCGTTCGCTGTGCGTGGCCACCAGCACGTGCGAGCGCGCCAGGTAGGCCACCTGGTCGAGCCGGCCAGTATCGCGCACGGTGGCGGCATCCACCGCGCAGGCATAGCTCTCGCAGAACAGCTCCGCGGATTTCACGCCTTCCGGCTGGTGGGTGAACACGCCCAGGGCCATGTCGATTTCGCCATCGGCCACCTGGGCGGTCATGCCTTCGCGGCTGGCTTGCGACACCACCAGGTCGATATTGGGCGCGGCCTTGCGCACCGCGCGCAGCAGCCGCGGCAGCACCACCAGCGCGCCGTAGTCGGACATGGCCAGCCGGAAGCTGCGCCGCGCGGTAGCCGGCTGGAAGCCGCTGGGCCCCAGCAGGATGCGCACCTGCGCCAGCGCCTCGGCCAGCGGGCCGGACAGCTCATGGGCGCGCGCGCTCAGCACCAGGCCGCCCTTGCCGCGCACCAGGATGGGATCGTCGAGCAGCTGCCGCAGCCGCCCGAGCGCGTGGCTGACCGCCGGCTGGCTCAGGTGCAGCCGCAGCGCGGCGCGGGAGATATGGCGCTCGGCCAGCAGTGCTTCGAGCACCACCAGCAGGTTGAGGTCGATTCCGCGTAGGCTATTCATTCGGCGAATATTAAACGTACGAAAGCAGAATTGGAAATTCGCATTGCGATATTTCAAACTGCCGGCACCGCATCTTGCCCTATGGAGCGCGTCATGTCAGGCACCCAGTTGCCGTTTTCCCTCCCGGTTTCACTCTGGCTGCCGCTTGGTACGGCCGTGCTGGCCGGCGCGGCGATCCCTTTCCAGGCAGGCGCCAATGCCACCCTCGGGCGCACGCTCGGGCATCCGCTGTCGGCCACGCTGGTGTCGCTGCTGGTCAGCCTGGCGGCGCTGCTGCCCGTGCTGTGGCTGATGCGCGTGCCGCTGCCGGCGCCGTCGGCACTGGCGCGCGCGCCGGGCTGGCTCTGGATCGGCGGGGTGCTGGGGGTGTTCTATATCTCGGCCGCGCTGATGATGGCGCCCAGGCTGGGCGCCGCCGGCTTTATCGCCGCGGTGGTGGCGGGCCAGGTGCTGGCCGCGCTGCTGGTGGACCAGTTCGGGCTGGCCGGCTTTGCGGTGCGCGCGCTGACGCCGGCGCGGCTGGCGGGTGCGGCGCTGATCGTTGCGGGAATGCTGGTGATGCAGTGGGGCAGCGCGACGGCATCCGGGCCGGCGTCTCAGCCGGCGGCGGAATCGGGTTCCTGAGCGGGCTCCTGAGCGGCTTGCCGGCGCTCCGCCAGGCAGGCCGGACACAGGCAGTGCTGGCCCGGCACGATGCGCCGCGCCGGCAGCAGCGGCTGGCTGGCGCACCAGCACTCGGGCAGCCCCGCCACGTAGCCGCAGACAAAGCCCGCGCCGCAGTGGCTGCAATGTTCGACCGGGCGCGGCTGGCCGGTCAGCACGGCCGAGGCGTCGCTCATGGCTGGCCTCCCGGCGCTGGCAGGAAGCTGGGGATCCGGGCTGGCAAGAGGCGGCTGGCGGCGGGCATGATGGTCAAGGCTGGGGAACGCTGAGCCGCGGCGCAAGCCAAACGGCTGAGGTGGCGGCACGTTGTTGCGCGGACGGAACGCGTTGGTGCCCCGTGGGGCGCTTGCAGGCCGCTTGCAGGCAATTCGCGGGACCACGTTCGGCCGGTTGACTCGCGCCCCGCGCGGTTTCTTGTAAAATCGGCGCCTGCCATGGCCGGATGGCGCACTTTCGGGCGATCCCCGTTGGTTATCCCTGGCTACGTGGCCGATTAGCCATCATACCTGTTGATTCTCACGGATGTCCCCCATGAACGCCGACAACCCCGGGCCTGCCGCAACCACGGTGGCCGCCATTGCTCCCGCGCTGAAAGCCGAGATTCTCGCCGAGGCCCTGCCGTATATCCGCAAGTTCCACGGCAAGACCATCGTGGTCAAGTACGGCGGCAATGCCATGACCGAAGAGAAGCTCAAGCACGGCTTCGCGCGCGACGTGATCCTGCTCAAGCTGGTCGGCATGAACCCGGTGGTGGTGCACGGCGGCGGCCCGCAGATCGATGAGGCACTGAAGAAGGTCGGCAAGGTCGGCACCTTCGTGCAGGGCATGCGCGTCACCGACGAAGAGACCATGGAAGTGGTCGAGTGGGTGCTGGGCGGTGAAGTCCAGCAGGACATCGTGATGCTGATCAACCAGTACGGCGGCCAGGCCGTGGGCCTGACCGGCAAGGACGGCGGCCTGATCCGCGCCAAGCGCCTGCAGATGCCGGACCGCGAGAACCCGGGTGCCTTCATCGATATCGGCTATGTGGGCGACATCGAGGCGATCAACCCCGCGGTGGTCAAGGCGCTGCAGGACGACGCCTTTATCCCGGTGATCTCGCCGATCGGCTTCTCCGACGACGGCCAGGCCTACAACATCAACGCCGACGTGGTTGCCGGCAAGATGGCCGAGATCCTGAAGGCCGAGAAGCTGGTGATGATGACCAACATCCCGGGCGTGATGGACAAGAAGGGCAACCTGCTGACCGACCTGTCCGCACGCGAGATCGAAGAGCTGTTCGCCGACGGCACCATCTCGGGCGGCATGCTGCCGAAGATCTCGTCGGCGCTGGATGCGGCCAAGAGCGGCGTGCATTCGGTGCACATCATAGACGGTCGCATCGAGCATTCGCTGCTGCTGGAAATCCTGACCGAGCAGGCCTTCGGCACCATGATCCGCTCGCACTGAGCGGAGCCTCGGGGCGGTGCCGGCAGCGGCCGGCCGCCCCGATCATCCCATCACCCTCCGAGTTGCCCGGCGTGCCTTCCAGTCTTCCTTCTCCGCGCCGTGTCCGCGCTCGCCTCTGCCGCCGCCCCGCGGGCAATACCTCGGGCGATACGGTCTGGCTGTTCGATCTCGACAACACCCTGCACGACGCCTCGCACGCGATCTTCCCGGCCATCAACCGGCTGATGACCGACTACGTGGCGCGCGTGCTCGGCTGCGACGAGGCCACCGCCAGCCGCGTGCGCGTGGACTACTGGCAGCGCTACGGCGCCACGCTGCTCGGCATGATCCGGCACCACGGCGTGGATCCGGCTGACTTCCTGCGCGCCGCGCATGAATTCCCGGAGCTGGCCGACATGGTGCGGGTGCGGCGCGGGCTGGCCGCGCACCTGCGGCGCCTGCCGGGGCGCAAGATCCTGGTCACCAATGCGCCACAGGACTACGCGCGGGCGGTGCTGGAGATAGCGGGCATACGGCACTGCTTCGAGCGCGTGGTGGCAATCGAGCAGATGTGGGTGCATGGCCACCTGCGGCCCAAGCCGGACCGCCGCATGCTGCGCCGGCTGCTGGTGCAGACCCGCATTGCCCCGCATCGCGCGGTGCTGGTGGAAGACACCGTGTCGCACCTGAAGCGCTATGCCGGCACTGGCATCCGCACCGCCTGGGTGACGGGCTACCTGCGCACGATCGCGCCATCGCGCCCGCATGAGGTGCCCGCGGTGCGCGACGACGGCAGCCGGCGCGATGCCGCGGTACGCTCGACACTGGAGGCAGAGGACCGGCGCCATGTCGGCCATGCCGCGCAGGAGCAGTCGGTGACGCTGGTGGCCGCGGAGACCCAGGCACCGCAGGCGCAGCCCGACAACGTGCCGCGCGTGCGCGCCCGCGTGCCGAACCGGCCGGCCTATGTGAACATAAAAGTACAATCGATGCATCAACTCCAACGACGAATGCGGAGAATCGGGTCATGACGCAAAGCAACGGGCGCGAGCCGGAGGCGGTCATTTCAGGCAGTGCGCAGGATGCGCAGGACGGAGGCCAGCCGCCCGCCACGCCGGCGCGCAAGCGCCCGCGCCCGGGCGAGCGCCGCGTGCAGATCCTGCAGACGCTGGCCACCATGCTGGAGCACCCGCGCGGGGAGAAGATCACGACGGCCGCGCTGGCTGCGCGCCTGAGCGTGTCCGAGGCGGCGCTGTACCGCCATTTCGCCAGCAAGGCGCAGATGTACGAGGGCCTGATCGGCTTTATCGAGCAGACCGTGTTTGGCCTGATCAACCAGATCACCGACAAGGAAGAGCACGGCCTGCGCCAGGCCCACGCCATCGTGCGCATGCTGCTGTCGTTTGCCGAGAAGAACCCGGGCATGACGCGCGTGCTGACCGGCGAGGCGCTGGTGGGCGAGCACGAGCGCCTGCAGGAACGCATCAACCAGCTGGTGGACCGCATCGAGGCCTCGCTGCGCCAGTGCCTGAAGATGGCGGTGACGCAGGCCGCGTTCCCCGCGGATGCCGACATCCCGGCGCGCGCGGCGCTGATCATGGCGGCGGTGCAGGGACAGTGGCACCGCTATGCCAAGAGCGGCTTCCGCAAGTCGCCGTCGGACCATGCCGAGGCGCACCTGCGGGTCTTGCTGAGCTGAAAACAACACGCCGGGCCGATTGCTCTATAATTGCCCGGTCGCGCCGATTTGATGACTGGCTTGCGGGCGCGCGGCAGCCAAGGGACCAAGTTCCGGGTTGCCACTATAAATGCGGCTAAAGAGGTTGGGTCGGCGCCCCATGCCACCACGGTAGTGGATGGCGCCGGCACGCGGAATCCCGCAAGGAATCCAGTGAATCCCGACTTGGCTGCGACGCTTCAAAACGCAAATGCCGGTCGGGTTTTTTTATGCCCGTTCGCCACGGGCCGGATTCCATGACTGATGTCGCCCTGCCGACCGCCACGCCTGCCGCGTTCGACCTGCCGCCCGATTCGGTCGGCGTGGTCACGCCGCAGCGCATGCACTTTGCCGAGCCGCTGAAGCTGCGCAACGGCTCGTCCATTGCCGGCTACGACCTGATGGTCGAGACCTATGGCACGCTCAATGCGGCCCGCTCCAACGCGGTGCTGGTGTGCCACGCGCTCAATGCCTCGCACCATGTGGCC
Source organism: Cupriavidus necator N-1 (assembly GCF_000219215.1). NCBI lineage: Bacteria > Pseudomonadati > Pseudomonadota > Betaproteobacteria > Burkholderiales > Burkholderiaceae > Cupriavidus > Cupriavidus necator. The sequence goes on from NC_015726.1 coordinate 200,940, forward strand.
GGCGTCTATGCCGAAGACCCGCGCGACGTGGGCTGGTGGGACAACATGGTCGGGCCCGGCAAGCCGCTCGATACCAATCGCTTCTTCGTCATCGGCGTCAATAACCTGGGCTCGTGCTTCGGCTCGACCGGGCCGATGAGCCTGAACCCGGCCACCGGTGCGCCCTACGGCGCGGCGTTTCCGGTGGTGACGGTGGAAGACTGGGTCAATGCGCAGGCGCGCGTGGCCGATGCGTTCGGCATCACGCAATTCGCCGCGGTGATGGGCGGCAGCCTGGGCGGCATGCAGGCGGTGGCCTGGAGCCTGATGTACCCGGACCGCCTGCGCCACTGCATCGTGGTCGCGTCCACGCCCAAGCTGTCGGCGCAGAACATCGCTTTCAACGAGGTCGCGCGCAGCGCCATCCTGTCCGACCCCGACTTCCACGGCGGCAACTACTACGCGCATGGCGTCAAGCCCAAGCGCGGCCTGCGCGTGGCGCGCATGATCGGCCATATCACCTACCTGTCGGACGAGGACATGGCCGAGAAATTCGGCCGCGAGCTGAAGACCGACGACATCCGCTTCTCGTTCGATGTCGAGTTCCAGGTGGAGAGCTATCTGCGCTACCAGGGCGACAAGTTCGCCGAGTACTTCGACGCCAACACCTACCTGCTGATCACGCGCGCGCTCGACTACTTTGACCCGGCGCTGGCCTTCGGCGGCGACCTGACGCGCGCGATGGCGCAGACCCAGGCGAGCTTCCTGGTGGCGAGCTTCGGCACCGACTGGCGCTTTGCGCCCAGCCGCAGCCGCGAGCTGGTGAAGGCGCTGCTGGACAACAAGCGCCCGGTCTCGTACGCCGAGATCGACGCGCCGCACGGCCACGATGCCTTCCTGCTCGACGACCCGCGCTATCACAACCTGATGCGCGCCTACTACGACCGCATCGCAGAGGAGATCGGCGCATGAACGCCCTGGCCAATCCCAATATCCTGGCGCTGCGCCCCGACTTCCGCGCAATCGCGCGCTGGATCGAACCCAACTCCACCGTGCTCGACCTGGGCTGCGGCGACGGCAGCCTGCTGCGCGTGCTGCAGGACGAGCTCGACGTGCAGGCCTACGGCATCGAGATCCGCGACGAAGGCGTGCTGGCGTGCGCGCAGAAGGGCGTGCATGTCATCCAGCAGAACCTGGAAGGCGGCCTGGCGCTGTTCGAGGACAAGAGCTTCGACACGGTGATCCTGTCGCAGACGCTGCAGACCATCCACAACACCGCGCAGGTGCTGCGCGACACGCTGCGGGTGGGGCGCGAGTGCATCGTGTCGTTCCCGAACTTCGGCTACTGGCCGCACCGGCTGTCGGTGTTCCGCGGCCGCATGCCGGTGTCGGAATCGTTGCCCTACCAGTGGTACAACACGCCCAACGTGCGTGTGCTGACCATCAGCGACTTCGAGGCGCTGGCGCCCAAGGTCGGCCTGCGCGTGATCGACCGAGTGGTGATGCACGAGGGCGTGACCGTCAACTGGGGCGGCAACTGGCGCGGCAGCCTGGCGGTGTACCGGGTCTGCGCGGCCTGATCAGGCTGGCGCGTCGGCGGCCGTGGCTGCAAGGTGATCGACAAAGGCGCGCACCTTGGGCGGTACATGCCGTGTGGGCGTGTAGACCGCGTAGGCCGTGCCGATGTAGGGCTCGAGGATGTCCCAGTCGGCCAGCACGGTGACGACCCGGCCCTGGTCCAGGGCATCGCCCAATGAGAAGTCCGGCACCAGCCCGATGCCGGCATCGCGTTCCACCATGCTCATGATCGCCAGGCTGTTGTTCAGCGTCAGGCGCGGCGGGATGCGCACCTCCACTTTCTCGCCGCCGGCGTGGTGGCGCATGGTCCAGCGCTCGCCGAAGTTGCCGTAGCCCAGGTACAGGCAGCGTGCGGCGGGCAGGTCGGCGGGCGTGGCCGGCGTGCCGTGGCGGGCCAGGTAGCCGGGCGAGGCCACCAGCCGGTAGCGCACCTCGCGCAGCGGGCGCGCGGCCAGCCCGGGCGCCAGTTCGCGCGCGATGCGTACGGCCACGTCCATCCCTTCCTCGACCAGGTCGACCATGCGGTCGGCCAGCGTCAGCTGCAGGTCCAGCCCCGGGTATTTGGCCAGCAGCGCCGGCAGCCGCGGCGCCAGCCAGGCCTGCCCGAACGAGACCGGAGCGCTCACGCGCAGCACGCCGTGCGGCGTGCCGCCGTGCTCGCCGGCGAGCGCGGTGACCTCGCGCGCGGCGGCGGTCATGCGGGCGCAGGCAGCGTAGACCGACTGGCCCAGCTCAGTCAGCGCAAAGGCGCGCGTGGTCCGCTGCAGCAGGCTGGCACCGAGCGTGGCTTCCAGGCGGGAGACGTGCCGGCTGACCGCCGATGGGGTCATGCCCAGGTCGAGCGCGGCGGCCGAGAAGCTGCCGCACTCGACCACGCGTGCAAACACGGCCATCGCATTAAGTGGCATATCCGGCATTGCGCGTCCCCATCCTTTGACTTCAGATCAAATACTAATTGAGCGACGACGGGATTGTTGAGCAGATTGCATGATGGAACAATGCAGCCATTGTCTGACCGGAGTCCGTCATGCCCTCGCAACAACCCTTGCCAGGTGGCGCCTGGCGCATGGTAGCGGCCATGCTGCTGTCTGGCACCATCGGCTGGTTCGTGGTCACCAGCGGCCAACCGCCGCTCGATGTGGTTTTCTTCCGCTGCCTGTTCGGCGGCGCTGCGCTGCTGGGCGTGCTGACGCTGCAGCGCGGCTGGGTGCGGATGACCCGTGCGCAGCTTGGCTGGCTGGTGCTGGGCGGCGTCACGCTGGTGCTCAACTGGCTGGCGCTGTTCTCGGCGTATGCGTACAGCGGCATCGCCATTGCCACGGTGGTCTACCACACCCAGCCGTTCTTCCTGCTGATGCTGACCTCGGTGATCCAGCGCGAGCCGTTCCCGTTCGCGCGGCTGCCATGGCTGGTGCTGGCCTTTGCCGGGGTGATGCTGATCACCGGGCTGGAGCATGGCGCCACTGGCACTGCGATGCTGGCCGGCATCGGTCTGGGCCTGCTGGCCGCACTGCTGTATGCGGTGACGACCCTGGCCACGCGCCGGCTGCAGGCCATCCCGCCAGGCCAGATTGCCGGGCTGCAGATGGTGCTGGGCGTGTTGATGCTGGCACCACTGGCGCATCCTGCTGCGGGCAGCTATGGCACCGGCACCTGGGCCGCGCTGCTGGCGCTGGGGCTGGTGCATACGGGCGTGATGTACACGCTACTGTATGGCGCCTTCCAGCGCCTTACCGTGGTGTCGATCGCCACGCTGTCCTTTATCTATCCGCTGGTGGCGATCGTGATCGACGTGATGGTGTTCGGCGTGGTGCTGGGGCCGCTGCAGATCGCCGGCATGGCGCTGGTGCTGCTGGGCGTGGTCGCCAACCAACTGGGCTGGAGCCTGCCGCTGCGGCGGCGGGCGCAAGGCTGATGCGGGTGCGACGGTGCCAGCGGCTGGAGGACTGCCGTCTTGACCCGAACGCTGACTACGGTTAGTGTAGGCAGTGGATCGAACGATCGTGCTATTCCCTGCGAGTCACCAACCCATACCAGCCATGTCCACTGCGCCCCAGACCCAGGCGGCCACTGCCGCCAGCCCGCTCCATCCCTTTGACGACGCGCTGGCGCTGGAGCCGGCCGGCGGCCACCGCTTCCTGGGCCGCACCACGCCCGAGTACTGGAACATGATCGGCCCGTTCGGCGGTATCACCGCCGCCACGCTGCTGCAGGCGGCGCTGGACCATCCGCAGCGCCTGGGCGACCCGGTCTCGCTGACGGTCAACTTTGCCGGGCCGATCGCCGAGGGGCCGTTCGAGATCGAGGCGCGCCCGGTGCGCACCAACCGCTCGACCCAGCACTGGACGCTGGAGTTGCGCCAGGGCGATGCCGTGGCCACCACTGCCACCGCCATGTTTGCGGTGCGCCGCGAGACCTGGGCCTGCGGCGAGGCGCTGATGCCGGAGGTGCCAGCGGCCGACACCCTCCCGGTCATGAGCGGGTTTGCGCCGGTGCGCTGGCTCAAGTCCTACGACATGCGCCCGGTGCGCGGCGCCAAGCCGGCCACCGAGGCCGGCACCGAGCACCCGGACAGCCTGACGCAGTTCTGGCTGCGCGACGCGCCGGCGCGCACGCCGGACTTCGCCGCGCTGGCGGCCTGGGCCGACAGCTTCTACCCGCGCATCTTCCTCAAGCGCGCGGGCTTCGTGCCGGCCGGCACGGTGTCGATGACCACCTATTTCCATGCCGATGCGGCCACGCTGGCCGCGCTGGGCGACAGCCACGTGCTGGCCAGCGCGCAGGCGCAGGTGTTCAGGCAGGGCTTCTTCGACCAGCGCGCGCAGCTATGGAGCGCCCGCGGCGAGCTGATCGCCAGCTCGCACCAGATCGTCTACTACAAGGAATGAGGCAGGCGCGGGCTCAGGCGATCGCTTCGCGCGCCTGGGCCTCGTAGCGATGCACGGTGTGGCGCATGGCCCAGAGCAGCATCACGCCAGGCAGCGCCACCACCACCGTGCCCAGGTAGAACGGCGCCCAGCCCCAGGCCTCGACCATATAGCCCGAGGAGGGCCCCACATAGACCCGGCCCACCGACGCCAGCGCCGACAGCAGCGCGTACTGCGTGGCCGAGAACGAGCGGTTGCACAGCGTCATCAGCAGCGCGACGAAGGCCGCCGTGCCCATGCCCCCGCACAGGTTCTCGACCGCAATGGCCGTCCCCATGGTCCACAGGTGCGGCGGCGTCACCGCCAGGATCCAGTAGCCCAGGTTCGACACCGCCTGCAGCACGCCGAACAGCATCAGCGAGCGGTACAGGCCCAGGCGCACCATCAGGGTGCCGCCGAACAGCGCGCCGATGATGGTGGCGGCCAGCCCCAGGGTCTTGTTGACGATGCCCACCTCGCCCGCCGAGAAGCCCACGCCGCGGATCAGGAAGGTGGTCGACAGGCTGCCGGCAAAGGCGTCGCCGAGCTTGTACAGCACGATCAGCAGCAGCAGCCACCACGCGCCCTGGCGGCCAAAGAAGTCGCGCAGCGGGCCGACCACCGCCTCTTCCAGCGAATGCGGCGTGCGCGCGGGCACGTCGGGCTCCGGGGCCCACAGCAGCGTGACGATGCCCACGCCCATCAGCGCCGCCATCAGCAGGTAGGTCTGCTGCCATCCGAGCACGCGGTCGGCCAGCCACAGCGCCAGGCCGCCCGAGACCAGCATCGCCAGCCGGTAGCCCAGCACCTTGACCGCTGCGCCGGCGCCGCGCTCGGCCGGGCGCAGCACGTCGGTGCTGTAGGCGTCGAAGACGATGTCCTGCGACGCCGACAGGAAGGCCACCAGCGTGGCCAGCGCCGCCAGCATCCACAGCGCCTCGCGCGGTGGGCAGAAGGCCATGCCGGCAATGCCCAGCACCAGCCCCAGCTGCGTCACCAGCAGCCAGCCGCGCCGGCGCCCCAGCAGCGGCGGCGTGTAGCGGTCCATCAGCGGCGCCCACAGGAACTTGAAGATATAGGCCTGGCCCACCAGCGAGAAGAAGCCGATGGTCTTGATATCCAGCCCCTCGACCGTCATCCATGCCTGCAAGGTGCCGGAGGTCAGCGCCAGCGGCAGCCCGGAGGCGAAGCCCAGCGCCAGCATGGCGCCGATGCGGCGGTTGCGGAAGATATCGAGATAGGTCTGGAAGGTCATGAACGGGCCGGCGTGAAGCGCCGCGCGGCTGCGCGGGCGCCGTGTATTATTGCATCACCTGTTTGCCTGCCCGCCACATGTGGCACGGCAGGGCATCGTTGCCGCGGATCACCGATCCGCCTGCCTGGTCTTCCACTGCGTCCGAGGAACCGCAAATGCTCCGCCGCCTGCAAGGTGTTCAGCGTCCTACCCGTGACCGTCTGGTCCGCGCGCTGGCGTTGGCCGCGGTGGCGGCGCCCATGGCTTGGTGCATGCCCGCCCAGGCGCAGGACAGCGAGGCTGGCGGCATCCGGCTGGACCGCAGCGGCTCGGCCGTGCGCAAGATCGTGCCGGTCGAGGCCATCGAGCAGCAGGCCGCGCAGGAATACGAGCAGCTCAAGCAGGAAGCCATCGCCAAGCATGCACTGGCCGCCGCCGACAACCCGCAGCTGGTGCGCCTGCGCACGATCGGCAAGCGGCTGCTGCCGCAGACCGCACGCTGGAACGAGCGCGCGCGGCAGTGGCAGTGGGAGATCAACCTGATCGGCTCCAGGCAGGTCAATGCGTTCTGCATGCCGGGCGGCAAGATCGCCTTCTATACCGGGTTGCTCGACCAGCTCAAGCTGACCGACGACGAGATCGCCATGGCGATGGGCCACGAGATCGCCCACGCGCTGCAGGAGCATGCGCGCGAGCGCGCCGCCAAGTCAGAGATCACCAACCTCGGTGCCAACGTGATCTCGCAGCTGTTCGGCTTCGGCAACCTTGGCAATATGGCGCTGGGCACCGGCGCCCACCTGCTGACGCTGCGTTTCTCGCGCGCGGATGAGTCCGAGGCGGACCTGATCGGCATGGATATCGCCGCGCGCGCCGGCTACGACCCGCGCGCGGCAGTGTCGCTGTGGCAGAAGATGGGCAAGGTGAGCCAGTCCGGCACAGAGTTCCTGTCCACGCATCCGTCCGGGCGCAGCCGCATCGCCGACCTGGAGAAGCACCTGCCGGAAGTGCTGCCGCTCTATGCGCGCGCGAGCAATACCACGGTGGACAGGCTGCCGCCATACCGCGCCAATGTGGCGAACCTGGGCGGCGCGCCGGTGGACAGCGGCGACGACGACCGGCAGAAGCCGCTGCAACGCTGAGCGGTCTGCTGACGCCAATGAAAAAAGCCGGCAATGCCGGCTTTTTCCTCATTCGGGGCCTGCTGCCGCGTCAGGCGCGCAGCCCCGTGGCCTCGTCAGCGCCCACATGCACGTTCATGCATTGCACCGCCGCGCCGGCCGCGCCCTTGCCCAGGTTGTCCAGGCGGGCCACCAGGTTCAGGCGCTCGGCATTGCCGAACACGAACAGGTCGACACGGTTGGTGTCGTTGTTGGCCTGAACGTCGAAGAAGCCGCCGTCGAGGTTGTCGGCGCTGTTGTACGGCATCACGCGCACGAACTGCTCGCCTTCATAATGCTTGCGGTAGATCTCGACGATCTGCTCGGGGCTGACCTTGCGCGCCAGCCGGTCCGTGAACACCGGCACCGTCACCGCCAGGCCCTTCAGGAAGTTGCCGACGATCGGGTTGAAGATCGGCGCCTGCGCCAGGCCGGCCTGCACGCGCATCTCGGGCAGGTGCTTGTGTTCCAGGCCCAGCGCGTACGGACGCGGGCTGTCCAGTTTCGGGTTACCGCCGGCTTCGAACTCGGCAATCATCGACTTGCCGCCGCCGCTGTAGCCGGTCAGCGAGAACGCCGAAACCGGGTAGTCGGACGGCAGCACACCGGCGTCCACCAGCGGACGCACTGCCAGCACGAAGGCGCTGGCGTGGCAGCCCGGCACCGCAATGCGCTTGCTGTCGCGGATCTTCTCGCGCTGGCCGCGCGCCAGCTCGGGCAGGCCGTAGGCCCAGCTGTCGGAGGTGCGGAACGCCGTGCTGGCGTCGATCACGCAGGTGTTCGGGTTGGTCACCAGCGACACCGCCTCGCGCGAGGCCGCATCGGGCAGGCACAGGAAGGCGACGTCGGCGGCGTTCAGGAATCGTGCTCGTTCGGCCGGGTCCTTGCGCTTGTCATCGGCAATGCGCAGCAGTTCCACGTCGGAACGGCCGGATAGATAGTCAAGCAGCCGGAGACCGGTGGTGCCTTCCTGACCATCGACGAACACTTTGAAAACCATGGCTGACTCACTCAATGAGGTGCGGGGAATGCGAAACGTCCCCTGCCGCATGCGATAGGGAACCTGCATTGTAGCGGGGATGGGGGCTGGTCGCAGGGGTTTGTACCGATGGGATTACGCTTGTCGATCCGGCCTATATCACCGGCGTTCGCAAGAAGCTCCGCCTCGACCAGCGCGAAGGCGCCGAGATCTTCGGCGGCGGGGTCAACGCGTTCTCGCGCTACGAGACCGGCCGGACCAAGCCGCCGCTGGCGTTGGTCAAGCTGCTCAAGCTGCTTGATCGCCACCCGAAACTGCTCGAAGAGATCCGGGCGGCGTAAATGCCGTGCTCAGAGCGGAAAGTCGTAGTCGATCGACAGCGGCGCGTGGTCGCTGAACTTCTCGTCCTTGTAGATCGAGCACAGGTGCGCCGTGTCTGCGATCTTGGGCGTGGCCAGGTGGTAGTCGATGCGCCAGCCGACGTTCTTGGCATAGGCCTGGCCGCGGTTGCTCCACCAGGTGTACTGGTCGGGGCGCGGATCCAGCTTGCGGAACACATCGACATAGCCGTGGCTGTCGAACAGTTCACCGATCCAGGCGCGTTCTTCCGGCAGGAAGCCTGAGTTCTTCAGGTTGCCCTTCCAGTTCTTGATGTCGATTTCCTTGTGCGCAATGTTGACGTCACCGCACAGCACGATCTCGCGCCCGCTTGCCTTCAGTTGCAGAAGATGCGGCAGGAAGGCCTCCATGAAGCGGAACTTGGCCTGCTGGCGCTCCTCGCCGCTGGAGCCGGACGGCACGTACACGGAGATTACTGCCAGGTGCGGGTACTGCACTTCCACATAGCGGCCTTCGTTGTCGAACTCGGGAATGCCGAAGCCGGTGACCACGCGCTCGGGCTGATGGCGCGTGTAGAGGCCCACGCCGCTGTAGCCCTTCTTCTCGGCATAGTGGAAATAGCCGTGGTAGCCATGTGGCGCAAGGAACGCTTCCGTCATGTCGGCGGCCTGCGCCTTCAGTTCCTGCACGCAGACCATGTCTGCGTCCTGCTTGCCCATCCAGTCGAAAAAGCCCTTCTTCGACGCGGAGCGGATGCCGTTGAGGTTGGCGCTGATAATCCGTAACATTCGGGGAAATTTTGAATTCAGAGAGAAATGATGACGCAGCAGAAACCGCCCGCGGGTGCCGATCTCAGCCAGACCTTTATCCGCTTTGCGCTCGATGCGGGCGTGCTGTCGTTTGGTGAGTTCGTCACCAAGGCCGGCCGCAAGTCGCCTTACTTCTTCAACGCCGGCCTGTTCAACCAGGGCGCGATGCTGGGCCAGGTGGCGCAATTCTATGCCAAAACGCTGCTGGCCTCGGGCGTGCAGTTCGACGTGCTGTTCGGGCCGGCCTACAAGGGCATCACGCTGGCGTCGGCCACGGCGGTGGCGCTGGCGGGCATGGGACGTGACGTCGGCTTCGCCTACAACCGCAAGGAAGCCAAGGACCACGGCGAAGGCGGCACGCTGGTCGGGGCCAAGCTGCAGGGCAAGGTGGTCATCATCGACGACGTGATTTCCGCCGGCACCTCGGTGCGCGAATCGGTCAACATGATCCGCGCCGCCGGCGCCGAGCCGGCCGCGGTCCTGATCGCACTGGACCGCATGGAAAAGAGCGGTACCGCCGAGCAGGTCGGCACCCATTCCGCCGTGCAGGACGTGCAGCGCGAATTCGGCATCCCGGTGATCGCGATCGCCAGCCTGAAGGACCTGCTGGCTTACCTGGATGCGTCGCAGGACCCGGCGCTGGGGGCTTCGCGCGAGGCCGTGGCGGCCTATCGTCAGCGCTACGGCGTCTGAAGCCGTTGATGACAACGGGGCGCTGCCAGCCTGCGCCCTCATTCCGCACGTTCGGCGGACAGCGGACGGACGGCTGACTTTCAGACTGGGAGGGAGCGCGGCGTGGCGGCAAAAGAGCGGCAGGAACGGGCAGGGCGGCAGGCGGCAACGCCATCCACAACGGCGGAATCAGCCGGCAACGGCGAGTCCCTGGCCGAGCGCGGCGCGCAGGTGCTGCCGCGCAAGCCGGTGCGCCAGGCTGCCAAGGCCCCGGACCGGGCGGCGCATGAGGCCTATGCCGTGCGCGCGCTGGTGTTGCAGGGTGGCGGCGCGCTCGGGGCCTACCAGGCCGGCGTGTACCAGGGCCTTGCCGAGGGCGGGATCTACCCGAACTGGGTTGCCGGCATCTCCATCGGTGCGCTCAACGCCGCCATCATCGCCGGCAATCCGCCCCAGCGCCGCGTGGAACAGCTGTGCGCCTTCTGGGAGTACATCTGCGCGCAGCCGTGGATGCCCAGTCTGTCGCACACCTGGTTCGCCGACCATGCCGAAGGCTGGCCCGAGCCGATGCGGATCTGGTTCGATGGCCTGCATGCGGCGCGTGCCATGCTGGAAGGCCAGCGTGGCTTCTTCCAGCCGCGCAGCTGGCCGGAGCTGATGTCGCGCTACTCGGATCCGAGCCATGCCAGCTTCTACGACACCACGCCGCTGAAGGCGACGCTGGAGCGCTTTGCCGACTTCGACCTGATCAACCACCGCCCCGACCTGATGCGCGTCTCGGTGGGGGCGGTCAATGTGCGCACCGGCAATTTCGCCTACTTCGACAATACCCGCGACAAGCTCTGCCCCGAGCACTTCATGGCCTCGGGCGCGCTGCCGCCGGGCTTTCCGGCGGTGGAGATCGGTGGCGAGTACTACTGGGATGGCGGGCTGGTGTCGAACACACCGCTGGCCGAGGTGCTGACCGCGCAGCCGCGGCGCGACGCGCTGATCTTCCAGGTCGACCTGTGGAGCGCGCGCGGCAAGCTGCCGCACGACCTGGTCGACGTGGCCGAGCGCCAGAAGGACATCCAGTATTCCAGCCGCACGCGGGCCATTACCGATTACATGCGCGAGCAGCAGAACCTGCGCCGCATGCTCAACGAGGTGATGGCGCTGGTACCGCCGTCAAAGCGCGACAACGCCTGGTACCGCCGCGCGGCGGAGCAGGCCTGCGACGCGCGCCGCAATGTGATCCAGCTGATCTACCGCGACAAGTCGTTCGAGAACCTGGCCAAGGACTACCAGTTCGGCGCGCTCACCATGCATGAGCACTGGACCAGCGGGCTGGACGATATCCGCCAGACCCTGCGCCACCCGCAATGGCTGGCGATGCCCAGCCGCGAGCACCCCTTCGTCACGCACGACGTGCACCGCGGCAACGGCGGCTGAGGCGGCCGGGCGGCTCAGTCGACCTTGATCGTGGCCAGTTCCGGCCGGGCCGGCGGGTAGGCCGGCTTCAGGTCCTCGAAGACCTTGGTCAGGATCTCCGCCACCATCAGGTTGCGGTGTGTCTTGGAGTCGGCCGGCACCACGTACCACGGGCATTCGGGCGTGCTGGTCGCCATGATGGCAGCCTCGTAGGCGTCCATGTAGGCCTTCCAGTGCTTGCGCTCGGCAAGGTCGGTGGTGTCGAACTTCCAGTGTTTCTCCGGGTCCGCCAGGCGCGCTTCGAGCCGTGCCTTCTGCTCGTCGCGGGATATATGCAGGAAGCACTTGACGATGGTGGTGCCGGTCTCGGTCAGCATCGACTCGAAGTCCCGGATCTGGCGGAAGCGCCGCTCGCACTCGGCGGCGTCGATCCAGTCGTGCACGCGCGTGATCAGCACGTCTTCATAGTGGCTGCGGTTGAAGACCACGATCTCGCCGGTCTTCGGTACCTGCAGGTGGATGCGCCACAGGTAGTCGCGCGCCAGTTCCTCGGGCGACGGGGCCTTGAAGCCCACCACGCGGATGCCCAGCGGATCGAAGCTGCGGAACACGCCGCGCACGGTGCCGTCCTTGCCGCTGGTATCCATGCCCTGCAGCACCACCAGCAGCTTGCGCCGGTGCTCGGCGTAGAAGATGTCCTGCTGCGCGTCGAGGGCGTTGCTCAGCTCGATGATGCGGGCAAGGTCTTCCTCTTTCTTGCCGCACGACAGCGGCTTGCTGCCCGGGTCGAAGTCGGCAAGGCGAAAACGCTTGCCCGAGGTGATGCGGAAATCGTCCAGCGGCATGGGCGCTCCATCGGTCTGACCAGTAAGATCAAGGGAATGGGCGCCCCCCGCCGGGGCTCCGCGACAAGGAATGCGGGGCGTGTGGAAAGGGGCGCACAGCCCCTATGGTCAGGCCGGCAGGGCTGCTAGGTCAATGCTGCCTTCAAACACGGTGGTGGCCGGGCCGGTCATGCGCACCGGTTCCGCACCGCCGTCCCAGGCAATGGTCAGTTCGCCGCCATGGGTATGCACCCGCACCGGTGAGTCCAGCAGGCCGCGCCGGATGCCGGCCACCACGGCCGCGCAGGCACCGGTGCCGCAAGCCAGGGTCTCGCCGGCACCGCGCTCGTAGACACGCAGCCGGATGGTGTGGCGGTCCTGCACCTGCATGAAGCCGGCATTGACGCGGTTGGGGAAGGCGGCATGGTGCTCCACCACCGGGCCGTCCTGCAGCACCGGGAAGTTCTCCACGTTGTCCACCACCTGCACCGCGTGCGGATTGCCCATCGATACCGCCGAGATCCATTCGGTGCGGCCGTTGACCTCCAGCCCGTACAGCGTGTCCGCGCCTTCCGCGCGGGTGGGCAGGCCTTCGGCACGGAACGGCACGCGCGCCGGTTCCAGTTCGGGCGCACCCATGTCCACCGTGACCTGGCCGTCGTCCTGCAGCGTCAGGGTAATGACGCCGTTCATCACCTCGACGCGCACCGAGCGCTTGTCGGTCATGCCCTTGTCGGTGACAAAGCGCACAAAGCAGCGCGCGCCGTTGCCGCAGTGCTCCACCTCGCTGCCATCGGCATTGACGATGCGGTAGCGGAAGTCGACATCGGGGCGGGACGGCTTTTCAACGATCAGGATCTGGTCCGCGCCCACGCCGAAATGCCGGCTGGCCAGCGCACGCCATTGCGCCGGAGTCAGGTCGATCTGCTGGTGGATGCCGTCGAGCACGACAAAGTCGTTGCCCGCGCCGTGCATCTTGGTGAACTGGAGTTTCATGGTGGGGATTGTAGCTGCGCGGCGCCGGACGTGCCGGCGCGCTCAGTAAATCTCGGGCTCGCCCGGCAGGCGATGCTTGAAGCGCTTGTGCACCCAGTAGTACTCCGGCACGCGCGGGCGGATGCAGTCCTCGAAGAAGGCGTTCATGCGGCGCGTGTCGTCGGTGACGCTTGCGCCGGGGTAGTCTTCCCAGGGCGGCAGGATGCGCAGCACATAGCCCTGGTAGTCAGGCAGCATCTCGGTGTAGATCGGCACCACCTTGGCCCCGGTCAGGCGTGCCAGCCGCGACACCGAGGTCAGTGTCAGCGCCTGCACGCCGAAGAACGGCACGAACTCCGAGTCGCGCTCGCCGAAATCCATGTCAGCGATCAGCTGCAGCGCCTCGCCTTTCTTCAGACAGCGCAGGATGTCGCGCGCGCTGTCGTTGCGCGAGATCATGTTGGCGCCGAAGCGCCCGCGCGCGTGCTTCAGGAAGTGGTCGAACAGGTCGTTCTTCTGCCTGGTATAGAGCGACGCGCCGGAGCGGCCGAGATGCTCGCGCAGGTTGATGGTGAGCCGGATCGCGCCGGCTTCCACGCCTGACAGGTGCAGCGTGACCAGGATATGCGGGGTGCCATCCAGCGCCACCAGGTCGGCCTGGTCGTCGATCTGCACCCAGCGGCGCATCTGCGCTTCGCTGCCGGTCCAGAAGATGCCGCGCTCGGCAAAGCTGCGGAACAGGATGCGGAAGCTCTGGCGCGACAGCTCGTCGATTTCGGCCTCGGTCCGGTCCGGGAAACACAGGCGCAGGTTGGCCTGTACCACACGGCGCCGCTCGCTCGGCACCAGGTAGAGCAGGCTTCCCAGCGCCTCGCCGAAGCGCGCGACGAACGGATATGGCAGCTTGCCCAGCACCGTCAGCAAGCCGATGCCAAGCCACGTGAACACACGGCTCATGAAATCGATTGATCAGCGGCCGGCTCGGTGTCGTTGCCCGGGGTGTCCGGCGCGTCCGGGGTGCCCGCTCCGGCGGGTTGCTTGTAGCGGTTGTAAGCCCACAGGTACTGCGTGGGGCACAGGCGTACCAGTTCCTCGATGGTCCGGTTGATGACCGCTGCTGCTGCGGCAGGATCGTCCGGCAACATGCCGCCGTCGTTGATCACGCGCAGGTGGCCGCGATAGCCGGCGCCGCGCGGCAGGCGCTCGGCAAAGACCGCCACTACCGGCGCGCCGGTCAGCTGCTGCAGCCGGTGCACCAGCGCCATCGTATAGGCGGGCTTGCCGAAGAACGGCGCCCAGTTGCCCTCGCCGCCACTGGGCACCTGGTCGGGCAGGATGCCCACCGCCTGGCCGCGCTTGAGTGCCTTGACCAGCATGCGCACCCCGCGCGGCGTGGCCGGCGCCATGTGCATGTCGGGGCGGGTGCGCATTTTTTCGATCCAGTCGCGCAGCCAGGGCTGGTGCGGCGGCTTGAACAGTGCGGTGACCGGGCGCTGCAGCGCGTGGGACTGCGGCAGCACTTCAAAGCAGCCCAGGTGCGGGGTCAGGATGATGATGCCCTTGCCGCGCGCCTGCAGCTTGCCCAGCTCGGGCCACAGGTAGTCGTCAAAGCCATACAGCTTCGCGCCGATCTTGCTGCGGCTCCAGAAGTAGGGCATCTCGATGATCATGCGTCCGGCCGAACGGGCCGCTTCGTCGATCATCGCCTCGGTGGCGTCGGGAAACGCCTGGCGGAAGTTCTCCCGCAGGCGCCGGCCGTAGCGGCCGGGCAGGCGCGCGCTCAGTAGTCCGAGCGCGCCGCCCGCGGCTTGCAGCAGCCGCAGGGGAAAACGGGAGATCAGCCAGAATAAAAAGGTCATCAGGCGCGAAAAGCAGGTCTGCTGCGGGTCTGTGCCGGGGAACAGGCGAACAGGCAGCGTTTTTTCTATGGCGGTATTCAGTTCCGCGCGCAGCGTGCCGTCATCGGGATTCATATGGGCACGGTGCCCCGGCAGGTTGGCCGGGTGCCGTGCTGTACCGTTGGCGCGCTGCAACGAGCCCGGCAGGCGCGTATAATAGCGTGTATCGCCGAGTTAACTGACAACTTGCGGGGCGATGCGGCTCTGACCGGGCTGCTTGAAATACCGCTAAAGCGTCGCCGCCATGAACCGCACGGGCTGGCACGCAATAGCCAACCTGGAGAATAAGTTCGTGGCAAACGACTTCCTTTTTACTTCGGAATCCGTCTCCGAAGGCCATCCCGACAAGGTCGCCGACCAGATTTCCGACGCCGTCCTGGACGCCATCCTGGCCCAGGACAAGTACGCGCGTGTGGCAGCTGAGACGCTTTGCAACACCGGTCTGGTGGTGCTGGCTGGGGAAATCACCACGACCGCCAACGTCGACTATATCCAGATCGCGCGCGACACCATCAAGCGCATCGGCTACGACAATACCGAGTACGGGATCGACTACAAGGGCTGCGCGGTGCTGGTCGCCTATGACAAGCAATCGCCCGACATCGCCCAGGGCGTTGACCGCGCTTCCGACGACTACCTGAACCAGGGTGCCGGCGACCAGGGCCTGATGTTCGGCTACGCCTGCGACGAGACCCCGGAACTGATGCCGTTCCCGATCTACTACGCCCACCGCCTGGTCGAGCGCCAGTCGCTGCTGCGCCGCGACGGCCGCCTGCCCTGGCTGCGCCCGGACGCCAAGTCGCAGGTCACGGTGCGCTACGTCGACGGCAAGCCGCACAGCGTGGATACCGTGGTGCTGTCGACCCAGCATTCGCCGGACATCACCCAGGCCCAGATCCGCGAAGCGGTGATCGAGGAAATCATCAAGCCGGTGCTGCCGGCCGAGATGCTCAAGGAAACCAAGTACCTGGTGAACCCGACCGGGCGCTTCGTGATCGGCGGCCCGCAGGGCGACTGCGGCCTGACCGGGCGCAAGATCATCGTCGATACCTACGGCGGCGCCTCGCCCCACGGCGGTGGCGCGTTCTCGGGCAAGGACCCGTCCAAGGTCGACCGCTCGGCCGCCTACGCCGCGCGCTACGTGGCCAAGAACGTGGTGGCCTCGGGCCTGGCGCGCCAGTGCCAGGTGCAGGTCAGCTATGCCATCGGCGTGGCCCGCCCGATCAACGTGACGGTCTACACCGAAGGCACCGGCAAGATCCCCGACGCCAAGATCGCCGAACTGGTGCAGGAGCATTTTGACCTGCGCCCGAAGGGCATCGTGCAGATGCTGGACCTGCTGCGCCCCATCTACGAGAAGACCGCCGCCTACGGCCACTTCGGCCGTGAAGAGCCGGAATTCTCGTGGGAAGCCACCGACAAGGCGGCTGCGCTGCGCGCCGCGGCTGGCCTGTAAGCGCCACCCGCGTCAGCAGCACTGACGGCAAGCCCCGCCGGCCCGCAAGGGCCCGCGGGGTTTTTTTGCGCGGACTTGATCCTGGTCCAGTCGCCGCGTGACGCCGGCGCCACCGCATGCAGCAGGGAGTAAAATCCCGCCATCCCAAGCCGCCACGCCGGCGGCCGACCCCAAACACTGGTGACCGTTTCCAGAGGATGCCATGTCCGAAGCGCCTGTCCTTGCCCCCTCGACTTCAACCCAGCCGCCCGCCGCCGCCGGCCAGCTCAACCTGATCCGCCCGCAGCCATATACCGACTGGGCGCCGCAGGTCACGGCCGAAGAACGCGCCACGCTGCGCCGCGAGCTGGAGCAGGGCGCCGTGCTGTACTTCCCGAACCTGAATTTCCGTTTCCAGCCGGGCGAAGAGCGCTTCCTGGACAGCCGCTATTCCGACGGCAAGTCCAAGAACATCAACCTGCGCGCCGACGACACCGCAGTGCGCGGTGCCCAGGGCAGCCCGCAGGACCTGGCGGACCTGTACACGCTGATCCGCCGCTACGCCGACAACAGCGAATTGCTGGTGCGCACGCTGTTCCCGGAATACATCCCGCACATGACGCGCGCCGGCACCTCGCTGCGGCCCAGCGAGATCGCCGGGCGCCCGGTCAGCTGGCGCAAGGACGACACCCGCCTGCACGTGGACTCGTTCCCGTCCAACCCGATGCTGGGCAAGCGCCTGTTGCGAGTGTTCCACAATATCGACCCGGCTGCGGCGCGCGTGTGGCGCGTGGGCGAGCCGTTCGGCGATTTTGCGCAGAAGTTCGTGCCCAAGACCCATGGCATGTGGCCCGGGCAGGCGGCGCTGATGAAGCTGCTGCATATCACCAAGCGCAAGCGCTCGGAATACGACCACCGCATGCTGCAGCTGCATGACCTGGCCAAGGCCGACCTGGATTACCAGGCCAAGGTGCCGCAGCAGGAATTCCACTTCCCGCCGGGTTCCACCTGGATCGTCTTCAGCGACCAGCTGCTGCATGCGGCCATGCGCGGACGGGCGATGATGGAGCAGACCATCTACCTGGCGCCGCAGGCGATTTCCGACCACACCCACTCGCCCGAGGCGGTGCTGTCGCGCATGCTCGGGCGGCCGATGCTGGTGTCCTGATCAACGCAAAAGCAGGCGCAACATGGTTTCGAAGGTCTTGCCGTAAGGCGGCTTGAGCAGGCCGGCGCCGTTCAGGCCGGCCTGGTGGAACACCGGCTTCACCTTGGAGAAGGTGTCGAAGCCCGCTTGGCCGTGATAGGCGCCCATGCCGCTGGCGCCGACCCCGCCGAAGGGCAGGCCGTCCTGGGCGATATGGAACAGCGTGTCGTTGACCGTGACGCCGCCGGCAACGGTCTGCTTCATCACATGGCCGATGGCGCCGCGGTCGCGCTCGAACAGGTACAACGCCAGCGGTCGCGGGCGCGCATTGATGTAGTCCACCGCCTCGTCCAGGGTGCGGTACGTCACCACGGGCAGCACCGGCCCGAAGATCTCCTCGCGCATCGCCGTGATGCCTTCGGGCACATCCAGCAGCAGCACCGGCGGCAGGCGCCGCGCCTGCGCGTCCGGCTGCGCATCGGACAGCGGCACCACGGTCGCGCCTTGCGCCGAGGCTTCATCCACCAGCGCCGCCAGGCGCGCGAAGTGGCGCGGGCTGATGATGCTGGTGTAGTCCACGTTGCGCGCCAAGTCCGGATAGAGCCGGCCCACGCACTGGCGTGCCGCTTCTACCAGCTGCTCGCGCAGGTCTTCCGGCACCAGCACGTAGTCTGGCGCGATGCAGGTCTGGCCCGCGTTCATCAGCTTGCCCACCAGGATGCGCTCCACCGCACGTGGCAGGTCGGCGCCGGCGCCGATAATCGCCGGCGATTTGCCGCCGAGTTCCAGCGTCACCGGGGTCAGGTTGGCGGCCGCCGCGCGCATCACATGGTGGCCGACCGCGGTCGAGCCGGTGAACAGCAGGTGGTCGAAGGGCAGCGCGGTAAAGGCGCTCGCCACCTCGGCATCGCCGTTGACCACCACGATCTCGTCCGGCGCAAAGTGCTGCGGCACCAGTTGCGCGAACAAGGCCGCAAAGCGCGGCGTGTATTCCGACAGCTTCACCATGGCGCGGTTGCCCGCCGCCAGTGCGCCGGCCAGCGGCCCCACCGTCAGGTACAGCGGATAGTTCCAGGGCACCACGATGCCCACCACGCCCAGCGGCTGCGGCACCAGCCGCGAGCGGCCCGGGCGGAACCAGAAGCCGGTGGCGGCGCGGCGCACGCGCATCCAGCGCTTGCCGTGGCGCAGCGCGTCGTCGATGCCGCCCAGGCTCGGGAATACCTCCAGCAGCGCGGTTTCCTGCCGCGGCCGGTTGGTGAAGTCCGCGTGGATGGCGGCGGCAATGGCAGCCTCGTTCTCTGTCACTAGCCGGCGCAGGCGCTGCAGGCGGTCGGCGCGCACGGCCCAGGCGGGCAGCTGGTCGCGCCGTGACGCAGCGTGCATGGCGCCAAAGACGGACGACAGGTCGGGGACTTCTCGCATTGCTGCGCTCCTGGGCAAGGGACGTGCGGGGACAGTGGAAGCGGATCGCGGCGGGTGGCGGTGCAACGGTCCGCGTGTTCCCGCGCACGATAAGGTAGCGTGCCAGCCATGGCAATGGAAGTTTCCTACCAGAAGGGCAATTCAAACGCCCGTCTGCGCTGCGCGGCGGCCCGCGCCACCGGGCTTCTCCACTGTCCGGGCTAGCGCCTACACTGAATCTCACAGCTTGCCATCCGCTGGACGGACAGGGCGCGCACGCACTAGCGCGGCCCGGCTCACGCACGCGCGCCGCCTGCGGACTCGCGGGGAGACAGATGGAAACCACCTTTGACTACGTCATCGTCGGCGCGGGCTCGGCGGGCTGTGCGCTGGCGGGGCGGCTTGCCGACAGCGGCGACGACACCATTGCCCTGGTCGAGGCCGGGCACCACGATCACCATGTGCTGGTACGCACACCCGCGGCGCTTGCCGCGCTGCTGCCGCGCGCGGGGGCACGCAACTACGGCTATGAAACCGTGCCGCAGCCGGGCCTGAACGGCCGCCGCGGCTACCAGCCGCGCGGGCGCGGGCTGGGCGGCAGTTCTTCGATCAACGCCATGATCTACACGCGTGGCCGTGCCGCCGACTACGACGCGTGGGCCGCCGCCGGCTGCGACGGCTGGTCGTGGGACGACGTGCTGCCGTACTTCCGTCGCGCCGAGTGCAATGAACGCCTGGCCGGCAGCGACGACGACCCGCTGCACGGCGGCAACGGCCCGTTGCACGTGAGCGACCTGCGCACTCCCAACCCCTTTGCCGAACGCTTCATCGAGGCCGCGCAGCAGGCGGGCTTCCCGCGCAACGACGATTTCAACGGCGAAGAGCAGGAGGGCGTGGGCTGGTACCAGGTCACGCAGCACGCGGGCGAGCGCTGGAACGCGGCGCGTGCCTACCTGCACGGTGGCAACAAGCGCGACCGGGCCTGCAACGGCGGCCGCGCGCACCTGCAGGTGCTGACCGATACGCAGGCGCTGCGCATCGTTTTCGAAGGCCGCCATGCGGCCGGGGTGCAGGTGGTGCGCGAGGGCCGCCGGCAACTGCTGCGCGCGCGCCGCGACGTGATCGTGTGCGCGGGCACATTCGGCTCGCCGCAGCTGCTGATGGTGTCGGGCGTCGGCCCCGCCGCGCACTTGCGCGAGCACGGCATCGCCGTCGTGCATGACCTGCCTGGCGTGGGCGCCAACCTGCAGGACCATCTCGACATCGTGCTGCACAAGCGCGTGGCCGTGCCTGAATTGTTCGGCGTGTCGTTCGGCGGCCTGGCGCGGCTGGTGTCTGAAATGCTGCGCTACCGGCGCGAGCGCACCGGCATGATGTCAAGCAACTTCGCCGAGGCAGGCGGCTTCCTGCGCAGCCGCCCGGATCTGCCCGAGCCCGACCTGCAGCTGCATTTCGTGGTCGGCATGGCGGATGACCACATGCGCCGGCTGAACTTCGGCCACGGCTATTCCTGCCATGTCTGCGTGCTGCGCCCGCGCAGCCGCGGCGAGGTGCGGCTGGCCTCGCACGATATCCGGCGCGCGCCGCTGATCGACCCGCAATACCTGAGCGATGCGCGCGACCTGGACGACATGGTGGCTGGCGTGCGCATCGTGCGCAGCATCTTTGCGCAGCCGCAGCTGGCCAGCTTTGGCGGACGCGAACTCTATTCCGCCGGCCTGCGAGCCGATGGCAGCGACGACGCTGCCGTGCGCGAGATGATCCGCGAGCATGCCGACACCATCTATCACCCGGTCGGCACCTGCCGCATGGGCATGGATGCGATGGCGGTGGTGGACCCGCAATTGCGCGTGCGCGGCGTCGAGGGCTTGCGCGTGGTCGATGCGTCGGTGATGCCGACCCTGGTCGGCGGCAACATCAATGCGCCCGCCATCATGATCGGCGAGCGCGCGCATGACCTGATCCGCTATGCGCCGCGGGTGATGCTGCGGGTGCTGGAATCAATGGAGGCTTGAATCGTCAGCCTTCGAAGCCGCGCGAGAACACCCGCTTGAGCACGTCGGCATCCGCATCCAGCGTGCCGAACACGCGCCCGTGCTGCCGTCCCAGCCGGCTGGCGACGAACAGCTCCGCATTCTCGGTATCGGCATGCGCCAGCATCAGCGCGGCCTGTGCGGTCAGCACCAGCCCCTGCGCAAAGCGGCGTGCATTGGCTTCCAGCAGTTCGGGGTTCTCGTGCAGCATGGCCTGCAGCGATGCCAGTTCTGCGCGTACCGCCGGATGGCCGCCGGCGCGGCGCGACAGGTCTTGCAGCAAGCGTGCGGCATCGTCGGGATTGCGCTGGATGGCGCGCAGCACGTCCAGGCACATGATATTGCCCGAGCCTTCCCAGATCGAGTTGACCGGCGCCTCGCGGTACAGCCGCGCCATCGGGCCTTCTTCCACGTAGCCGTTGCCGCCCCAGACTTCCATGGCTTCGCCGGTGGCTTCCAGCGTGCGCTTGCAGACCCAGAACTTGGCCGCGGGGGTGACCACGCGCTTCCATGCCGCCGCGAGCGGATCATCGTCAGCGTGCTCGAAGGCGTGGCCCAGCTCCATCATCAGCAGGGTGGCCGCTTCGGATTCCAGCGCCAGGTCGGCCAGCACATTGCGCATCAGCGGCTGGTCGGCCAGCAGGCGCCCGAAGGCGCTGCGGTGGCGCGCATGGTGCAGCGCCTGCACAAAGGCGGCGCGCAGGATCGCGGCGCTGCCGATCACGCAGTCGAGCCGCGTGCTGGTGGCCATCTCGATGATGGTCGGGATGCCGCGGCCTTCCTCGCCGATCAGGATGCCGGTGGCGTCGCGGAATTCCACCTCGCTGCTGGAATTGGAGCGGTTGCCGAGCTTGTCCTTGAGCCGCTGGATCAGCACCGCGTTCTTGCTGCCGTCGTCGCGAAAGCGCGGCACGAAGAAGCACGACAGCGGGCCGTCTTCGGCGCCCATGCGCGCGACCACCAGGTGCGCATCGCACATCGGCGCGGAGAAGAACCACTTGTGCCCGGTCAGCGCGTATTCCGCGCCGCGGCCCTCGCCGCGCACCGCGCGCGCCACGGTGGTGTTGGCGCGCACGTCCGAGCCGCCCTGCTTCTCGGTCATGCCCATGCCGATCATGATTGCGCTCTTGCTGCGCCACGGCAGGTCGCGCGCATCGTGTTCGGTCGCATACAGCCGCGGCTCCAGTTCGGCAAACAGTGCGGTTTCCTTGCGCAGCACCGGGATGCTGGCGAAGGTCATGGTGGGCGGGCACAGTGAGCCGGATTCCACCTGCGCCTGCAGGAAGTAGCCGGCGGTGCGCGCCACCCATGCGCCCGCGCGCGGCTGGGCGAAGGGCAGGGCCTGCAGCTGCTGGCTGCGCAGCAAGCCCAGCAGCGCATGCCAGCTCGGGTGGAAATCCACGGCATCGATGCGCTCGCCGGTGCGGCTGTGCGTATGCAGCTCGGGCGTGTGCCGGTTGGCATCGGCTGCCCATTGCTGGACTTCCGGCTCGCCCAGGCGCGCGCCGAACTGGCCCAGCGCCGCGGCATGCCAGCCGCCTCCCAGCCGATCCAGTGCGCCGCGCAGCGACGGGTCGGTGGAAAACAGGTTGTAGTGCGCGAGATCGGGCACCTGGTTGAATACGCGGTGGGTGGCAGCTTCAGTCATGGCGGCATGGAAGGTGGACGCGTCCTGCTTGCATGGTAGAGCACGTGACGCGCGTTTGAGTGCATTGCCATGCCCTTGCGTGGGATTCGTGCGCTGCAGCATGCGTTATTTGATACCTGTGCGCACAGCTGTGGCACCACAAATGGAGGTCAATTGGCACTAGCGCCCGCCGGGGGCTTGTGCTTAAATTCACCCCGTTGGATGAAACAGGGGTGCCGTACGGATGGGCCGTGCGGCTGAGAGAGTCCCTTCGAACCCGATCCGGCTAGTACCGGCGTGGGAAGTTTCACAAGACCAAGTCTCCAGTCCCTCCGGGACTCGCCGCCCCAGGCCTCAGGCCCCAGGCAGCGCTCACAAGGCTCCTGGTTTCGTCCACCCCCGCAAGAGAGAGGACGACACCCATGGCCCGTACTGCCCCCGCTGCATCCTTCGAATCGCTCGAAAGCGACCTCGACCAGAAATTCGCCTATCCGGCTTCCAGCAAGACCTACCTGACCGGCAGCCGCCCGGATATCCGCGTACCGCTGCGCACCATCCTGCAAACGTCGACGCGCACCGACAAGGGCGAGATGTCCAATCCGCCGATCCCGGTGTACGACACCTCGGGCCCGTACAGCGACCCGGACGTGCATATCGACCTGAAGGCCGGCCTGCCGGCGCTGCGCGCCAAGTGGATCGATGAGCGCGGCGATACCGAAGTGCTCAAGGGCCTGTCGTCGGAATACGGCCGCGACCGCGCCAACGACCCCGCCACCGCGCACCTGCGTTTTGCCCAGCTGACCAACCCGCGCCGCGCCAAGGCCGGTGCCAACGTGTCGCAGATGCACTATGCGCGCAAGGGCATCATCACGCCGGAAATGGAATACGTGGCGCTGCGCGAGTCGCTGAACCTGCAGGCGCTGTACGACAAGCCCGAATACAAGGCGCTGCTGCGCCAGCACCCCGGCAACGCGCTGGGCGCCGGCCTGCCGCTGCGTCCGGAAGACATCACGCCGGAATTCGTGCGCCAGGAAATCGCCTCGGGCCGCGCCATCATTCCCGCCAACATCAATCACACCGAGCTGGAGCCGATGGCGATCGGGCGCAATTTCCGCGTCAAGATCAACGGCAACCTGGGCAACTCGGCGGTGACCTCGTCGCTGGCCGAGGAAGTGGAAAAGATGGTGTGGTCGATCCGCTGGGGCGCCGACACCATCATGGACCTGTCCACCGGCAAGCACATCCATGAAACCCGCGAATGGATCCTGCGCAACTCGCCGGTACCCATCGGCACGGTGCCGATCTACCAGGCGCTGGACAAGACCGGCGGCATCGCCGAGGACCTGACCTGGGAGATGTTCCGCGACACGCTGATCGAGCAGGCCGAGCAGGGCGTGGACTACTTCACCATCCACGCCGGCGTGCTGCTGCGCTATGTGCCGCTGACCGCCGACCGCGTCACGGGCATCGTCTCGCGCGGTGGTTCGATTATGGCCAAGTGGTGCCTGGCGCACCACAAGGAAAACTTCCTGTACACGCACTTCGACGAGATCTGCGAAATCATGAAGGCCTATGACGTGTCGTTCAGCCTCGGCGACGGCCTGCGTCCGGGCTGCATCGCTGACTCCAACGACGACGCCCAGTTCGGCGAGCTGCGCACGCTGGGCGAGCTCACCGCCAAGGCGTGGGAGCACGATGTGCAGGTGATGATCGAAGGCCCGGGCCACGTGCCGCTGCAGCGCATCCAGGCCAATATGGATGAAGAGCTGAAGCACTGCTATGAAGCGCCGTTCTACACGCTCGGACCGCTGGTGACGGACATCGCCCCCGGCTACGACCACATCACCAGCGGCATCGGCGCGGCCAACATCGGCTGGATGGGCACCGCCATGCTGTGCTACGTCACGCCCAAGGAGCACCTGGGCCTGCCGGACAAGGAAGATGTGCGCGAAGGCATCATCACCTACAAGATCGCCGCGCACGCCGCGGACCTTGCCAAGGGCTGGCCCGGCGCGCAGCTGCGCGACAACGCGCTGTCCAAGGCACGCTTCGAATTCCGCTGGGAAGACCAGTTCAACCTGGGCCTGGATCCGGAACGCGCGCGTTCGTACCACGACGCCACGCTGCCGGCCGAAGGCGCCAAGATCGCCCACTTCTGCTCGATGTGCGGGCCGAAGTTCTGCTCGATGAAGATCACGCAGGAAGTGCGCGATTACGCGGCGTCGCTGCCCAAGGAAGCGAAGCAGGGCATGGAAGAAAAGTCGATCGAGTTCCTGAAGAAGGGCAGCAAGATCTACTCGTGATGCCGTGACAGGTAGTACGGGCATGGGGTCGCAACCCATGCCCGCGCATGATCCGCCGCCGCGCAGCGCCCCGCGCGGCGGCACCGACAACAAGGAGGCCGGACGCGGCCGCATGGCGCGTCCGGCACTACATCCCTCATGACAGCAGTGCAGTCGTTTGACGTCGCCATCCTCGGGGCCGGTCTTGCCGGCCGCCTGGCCGCCTGGCAACTGGTACGCAGCGGCGCCCGCGTGGCGCTGGTGGAGCGGGCCGGTCCGGACGGCGCGGGCTCGGCCGCCTATGTGGCCGCGGCCATGCTGGCGCCGCTGGCGGAATCTGCCATTGCCGAGCGCCGCATCGTCGACCTGGGCATCGCCAGCGTCGACCTGTGGCGCGCGTGGCTGGCCGAATTGCCTGAGCCGGTCTTTTTCCAGGAGGACGGCACGCTGGTGGTCTGGCATGCGCGCGACCGCGCCGAGATGTCGCTGTTCACCAGCCGTGTGCGCGCGGTGGCGCCGCCCGAACTGGTGTCGCAGCGGCTGCGCGCGCTGGACGGCAAGGGCGTGGGCGAAGTCGAGCCCGCGCTGGCCGGCCGCTTCCCGCAGGGCCTGCTGCTGGCCGGCGAAGGCCAGCTCGACAACCGTGGCGCGCTGCGCGCGCTGCTGTCGTGCGCGGTCAGCGAAGGCGTGCATTGCGTCTGGGAGGCCGGCGAGGTCGATGCCGAATCGCTGCCCAAACTTGGTATCCGTGCCGACGTGGTGCTGGATTGCCGCGGCCTGGGCGCGCGCGCGTCGTGGCCGGCGCAACCCGGCGGCACCCAGCCGGGGCTGCGCGGCCTGCGCGGCGAAGTGGTGCGCGTGCATGCGCCCGACGTCAGGCTGCACCGGCCGGTACGGCTGCTGCATCCGCGCTACCCGATCTATATCGCGCCCAAGCCCAACGACCTGTACGTGATCGGTGCCACCGAGCTGGAAAGCGAGGATGATTCGCCCATGAGCGTGCGTTCCGCGCTGGAGCTGCTGTCGGCGGCGCATTCGCTGCACCCCGCCTTCGGCGAAGCGCGCGTGCTGGAGCTGAACGTGCAGCGGCGCCCGACGCGGCCCGACCACCTGCCGGCGATCCGCGTGGATCAGCGCGCGCGCGTGGTGCGCGTCAACGGCTTGTACCGGCATGGCTTTCTGATTGCGCCGGCGGTGACCGAGGCCGCGTGCGCGGTGGTGGGCGCGCTGCTCAAGGGCGATCCCGCGGCCCATGCGGTGCCGGCCGCGCTGCGCTGGCCTGGCATGATCGAGGCCGTGACCGAAGCGCCCGCCGCCACTACCATGGCCGCACCTGGCGGACTGCTGCACTAACGCATGACTGACATGGAAATCCTGCTCAACGGCCGACCGCTCGCCCTTGCCGATTCCGCCACGCTGGCGGACGCGGTGAGCGCGGCGCAGATCGCGCCCCCCTTTGCCGCGGCGGTCAACGGCCAGTTCGTGCCGCGCGGCGCCCACGCCAACACCCTTCTCGCGGCCGGCGACCGCATCGACCTCGTGCAACCCGTGACGGGAGGCTGACCCATGACTTTCGAACCTTCCGAAACCTTGCGCGACCCGTTCGTGCTGTATGGCGAGTCGTTCGGCTCGCGCCTGCTGCTGGGCACCGCGCGCTACCCGTCGCCGGCCACGCTAGAGGCCGCCGTGCAGGCCTCCAGGCCCGCCATGATCACCGTTGCCCTGCGCCGCCAGGGCGCGGTCGGCGCCGGCGAGGGCGGCCAGGCCTTCTGGCAGATGCTCAAGGCGCTGGACGTGCCGGTGCTGCCCAATACCGCCGGCTGCTTCACCGCGCAGGAAGTGATCACCACCGCGATGATGGCGCGCGAGGTTTTCGAAACGCCGTGGATCAAGCTGGAGCTGATCGGCGACGACTACACGCTGCAGCCCGATACGCTGAACCTGCCGGCCGTGGCCGAGACCCTGATCAAGGAAGGCTTCAAGGTGCTGCCGTACTGCACCGAGGACCTGGTGCTGTGCCGCCGCCTGCTCGACGTGGGCTGCCAGGCGCTGATGCCATGGGCCGCGCCGATCGGCACCGGCCGCGGCGCGGTCAACCCGCACGCGATGCGCGTGCTGCGCGAGCGCCTGCCCGACACGCCGCTGATCGTCGATGCCGGCCTGGGCCTGCCGTCGCACGCGGCGCAGGTGCTGGAGTGGGGCTACGACGGCGTGCTGCTCAATACCGCGGTGGCGCAGGCTGCCTACCCGGTCAATATGGCGCGCGCCTTTGCGCAGGCCGTTGAGGCCGGCCGCACCGCCTACCTGGCCGGGCCGATGCCCGAGCGCGAGGTGGCGCAGGCCAGCACCCCTGTCGTCGGCATGCCGTTTTGGCACGCCGACAGCACGGAGCAGCGCGCATGACCCGCCGCGCCGTGCATGCCGCCAGCGACGGCCCGCTGCGCCAGGCGGTGCTGGAACACTATGGCGAGACCTTCGGCGTCGATGACAAGCCGTGGCAGGCCTGGCGCCTGGCCGACGCACCCGCGCAACCCGGCGCCCACGACGTGCTGCTGTTCGACGGCGAAGCCGACGCAGGCACGATCGCGCGCCTCGCCGCCGCGGGCGCCACGCTGATCGAGACCGACCGCGAGGGTGGCCAGTGGATCGACACCGTGCGCTCGCCGATGGGCACGTGGGTCTTCTCCGTTGCCGCCGACACCGACCAGCCGCATTCGCCCGCCTTCGTTGCGGTGCTGCTGGCCAGTCTGTCGCTGCATTTCCCCGCGCACGACGCGCTGTGCCTGTCACGTGCCTGGGAGCCGGGCTCGGCCGACTGGCCGTCTGACTTTGCCCGCTTCCCGCACGTGCGGCACGCCGCCCTGGCGGCCCCCGAGCAGGCCGCGGCGCCGTTCGCGCCGTGCCCCGCGCTGGGCCTGTACGTGGTGGTGCCAAGCGCCGAATGGATCGAGCGCCTGGCGCCGCTGAACGTGCCGACGGTGCAGCTGCGCTTCAAGTCCGACGACCCGGCCGAGGTGCGCGCCGAGATCGCACGCGCGGCGAAGGCCATGCAGGGCTCGTCTTCGCGCCTGTTCGTCAACGACCACTGGCAGGCCGCGATCGACTACCGCGCCGCCAACGGTGGCGAGCACAGCGGCATCTACGGCATCCACCTGGGCCAGGAAGACCTGGACGATGCCGACCTCGATGCGATCCGCGCTTCGGGTCTGCGCCTGGGTGTCTCCACCCATGGCTATGCCGAGATGCTGCGCGTGGCCGCGATCCGCCCCAGCTACCTGGCGCTGGGCGCGATCTTCCCCACCACGACCAAGGTGATGCCGACCCAGCCGCAGGGCATGGGCCGCTTCCGCGCCTATGTGAAGCTGATGCAGCCGGTGATCCCGTCGCTGGTGGGCATCGGCGGCGTCAACGTGGCCAATATGCGCGAGGTGCTGGCCGTCGGCGTCGGCAGTGCCGCCGTGGTGCGCGCGGTGACCGAGGCTGATGACGTGCCGGCCGCGGTGGCCCACCTGGTCAGCCTGTTCCCGGCCGCCTGAACGCGGCTCTCGCCATGGCGCCAACCGCCGCCGCGCACCGCGTCCGCCTGGCGGTGGCGGACGACCTGGCGCGCCTGCCCGAAATTGAGCTGGCAGCGGCGGCGCTGTTTCCTGACGCCGACCTGCCCGCGCTACTGCGCCTGGTCAGTACGCCGGAATCGGCACTGGCCGCCGCGCAGCGCGAGCGGCGCCTGTGGGTGGCCGAGCGCGGCGGCGAACTGGCCGGCTTTGCGCTAGCCAGCCGCAAAGGCGAATGCGGTTACCTCGATGAAATGGATGTCCACCCGGACCACGGGCGTCGCGGCATCGGGCGCTTGCTGGTTGGGGCGGTGCAGGGCTGGGCGCGGGCGGACGGATTGCGGTCGCTGAACCTGACCACGTTTGCGCATTTGCCGTGGAATGCGCCGTTCTATGCATCCTTGGGGTTTCGTCAGTTGCGCGATGACGAGCTTTGTCCGCTCCTGGCGGATGCACTGGCGGCGCAACGGGCGGCGGGATTGCGGCAACGCGTGGCGATGCGGCAGATATTCTGACGGCAGGACCCCATCGTTGCTATACTTGTATAGCAATCACTTTGGAGGCTGCCATGCTCGCTATCCGACTACCAGAGGACATCGAAGACCGCCTGGAAGCCCTTGCCAAACGCACCGGCCGCACCAAGACGTTTTATGCGCGTGAGGCCATCATGCAGCACCTTGATGATCTTGAGGACCTGTATCTGGCAGACAAGATTGCCGCACGTGTTCGCGCCGGCGAAGAATCCACGGTAACGCTGGATGAGCTGGAGGCGCGGCTTGGCCTGGCGGATTGAAGTCACGCAAACGGCAGAGAAACAACTTGCCAAGCTGGATCGGCCGGTCGCCAGGCGTATTGTCACGTTCTTGCGCGAGCAAGTCGCGGCATCCGACGACCCCCGCTCGCTTGGCGAAGCCCTGAAGGGGAGTGAGCTTGGCGAATACTGGAAATACCGGGTCGGCGACTGGCGTTTGATTTGCCAGATCGAGGACGCGCGCATCACTGTTGTGGTGCTGCGTCTTGGGAACCGCAGGGACGTGTATCGCTAGCGCCAAGATTTGTGCGACATTCGCCCAGCCGCCAAAACCGAGCGGCAGCCCGCCGCTATGATGGCGGGCAGCATTCCCCGCCAACCATCCCCCGCCATCCCTACCATGTCCTCCCAGACCGCCCCCGAAATCGTCCCCGTCGCCCCCGGCACGCCCGAAAAGCCCTACTTCGGCATCGACGTGCCGCTGATGCGCTATTTTGGCCTGCAGCCGGTGCAGATCGAGGAGGGCCTTTGCCGCACGCGGTTGCCGGCGCACCCGTCGCTGGTCAACAGCCGCGGCGATGTGCATGGCGGCACGCTGATGGCGACGCTGGACTTCACCCTGAGCGGCGCCGCGCGCTCGCATGCGCCGCTGGAAACCGGCGTGATCACGATCGATATGTCCACGCATTTTCTGGCGGCAGCGCGCGGCGAGCTGACGCTGGAGGCGCGCTGCCTGCGCCGCGGCGCGCGCATTGCATTCTGCGAGGGCGAGGTCAAGGATGCTGCCGGCACCGTGGTGTGCGTGGCGCGGGCCGCATTCAAGCTGGTGCCGCTGTCCGCCGGCGGCAACTGACCCCGGCGTCGGCCTGGCCGCTCAGTCCTGCAGCGGCCGGTACACCTGTTCGAAACGTGCGCGCTCGGTGATGCCATAGTCGCCGGGCGCGTATTGCATCAGCCAGTCGCCCGGCTTGCCGTGCAGCACGTCGCCGCCGGCGCTGCGCGCGATGCTGAAGGCCTCGTGCATCTCGCGCGCCAGTACCGGGATCGGCTTGTTGCGGTAGGCGCCGTCCTGGCCGTGCGCGAGCGGCGGCACGGCCTCGTACTTGGGGTCGAAGCGGTCGCGCGAGACGCACCAGCGGTCGCCGCCGCGGCTGGTGATCAGCGCATCGCCGGGTTGGTAGCGGTTGGGTCCCTCGCGGCTGATCAGCTCGCCGGGTTCGGTGGCGAACAGCACGTCGACGATTTCATGCTTGAGGTAGAACGCGGCTTCGGGGTCGCTGCGCAGGTCGATATCGGCCAGCATCGTCATGTCTGTCAACCCAGCGCGCGCGGCGCGAACAAATGGTTCAGCGGCCCGTTGCCGGCGCCCAGCCGCAGCCCCGCGCCCGCGGCGATGGCCTGCGCCACATAGTCCAGCGCCGTGCCCACTGCCGCCTCCAGCGCATCGCCGCGCGCCAGCTGCGCGGCAATCGCGGCAGCCAGCGTGCAGCCGGTGCCGTGCAGGTTGCGGGTATCGACACGCGGATGCGTGAACACGCGCACGCTGCCGTCGGCCAGCATCAGCAGGTCATCCAGGCCGCCGGCGGCGGCGCCGTCTTCGAGGTGGCCGCCCTTGAGCAGCACGGCAGGGCAGCCCATCGCGATCAGGTCGGCGGCAGCCTGTTCCATCTCGGCGCGGCGCGCGATCCTGCGGCCCAGCAGGTACGAAGCCTCGGGCAGGTTGGGCGTGACCAGCAGCGCGCGCGGGAACAGTAGCCGCACCATGGCCTGCGTGGTGGCGTCATCGGACAGCGTCGCGCCCGAGGTCGAGATCATCACCGGGTCCACCACCAGCTTACGGATGCCGTGCCGGTCCGCTGCCGCGGCAACGGCCTCGACGATGGCGGCGGTGCCCAGCATGCCGGTCTTGGCCGCGTCCACGCCGATATCGCTGGCCACGGCATCGATCTGCGCGGCCACCATGTCGGCGGGAATGGCGTGCACGCCGGTCACGCCCAGCGTGTTCTGCGCGGTGATCGCGGTGATGGCGCTCATGCCGAAGCAGCCCAGCGCGGAAAAGGTCTTCAGGTCGGCCTGGATGCCGGCGCCGCCGCCGGAGTCGGAACCGGCGATGGTCAGGGTGCGGGGTGGCGTTGGGATCATCTGTGCAGGAATCGGAGGGAGCCGGTGCGCAAGGCGCCCGGGCACGCTACAATACCGCCACTCCGAGGAGCGTTGCAACGGATGGAGGCCTGCGAAGCACATCGCACGGCCGGCGGCACAGCCGCCCCATGCCATCCGCCAGGCTCGGACTGTCTTCAACGGCGCTCGCTGATCCGTGGTCCGCACGGAGGCGAGTCGACCTATCCGCGAGCTTCGCATGTGCCCTTGCGCCATGCCATAGCTGCCAGATTCCCCGTACTCGTCACCTGCGTGCCACTCTTCACCGGGAGTGAAACATGAACGCTGTGACCGACCTGAAGCAAGACTACCTCGTCGCCGACATTAACCTGGCCGGCTGGGGCCGCAAGGAAATCGCCATTGCCGAGACCGAAATGCCCGGCCTGATGGCGATCCGCGACGAATTTGCCGCCGCGCAGCCGCTCAAGGGCGCGCGCATCGCCGGCTCGCTGCACATGACGATCCAGACCGCCGTGCTGATCGAGACGCTCAAGGCACTGGGCGCCGACGTGCGCTGGGCCTCGTGCAACATCTACTCGACCCAGGACCACGCCGCTGCCGCGATTGCCGCCGGCGGCACGCCCGTGTTCGCCTTCAAGGGCGAATCGCTGAAGGAATACTGGGACTTCACGCACCGCATCTTCGACTGGTCGGACGGCGGCACCCCCAACATGATCCTGGACGACGGCGGCGACGCCACGCTGCTGCTGCACCTGGGTGCGCGCGCCGAGAAGGACGCGTCGCTCATCGCCAAGCCGGGCAGCGAGGAAGAAACCTACCTGTTCGCCGCCATCAAGGAAAAGCTGGCCAAGGATCCGAGCTGGTACAGCCGCAACCTGGAGGCCATCCGCGGCGTGACCGAGGAAACCACCACCGGCGTGCACCGCCTGTACCAGATGGCCCAGAAGGGCGAACTGCGCTTCCCGGCCATCAACGTCAACGACTCGGTGACCAAGAGCAAGTTCGACAACCTGTACGGCTGCCGTGAGTCGCTGGTGGACGGCATCAAGCGCGCCACCGACGTGATGATCGCCGGCAAGGTGGCCATCGTGGCCGGCTACGGCGACGTGGGCAAGGGCAGCGCACAGGCGCTGCGCGCGCTGTCGGCGCAGGTGTGGGTGACCGAGATCGACCCGATCTGCGCGCTGCAGGCCGCGATGGAAGGCTACCGCGTGGTGACCATGGACTACGCCGCGGAGCATGGCGATATCTTCGTCACCTGCACCGGTAACTACCATGTCATCACCCATGACCACATGGCCAAAATGAAGGACCAGGCCATCGTCTGCAATATCGGCCACTTCGACAACGAGATCGACATCGCCTCGATCGAGAAGTACGAATGGGATGAGATCAAGCCGCAGGTCGATCACGTCAAGTTCCCCGACGGCAAGAAGCTCATCATCCTGGCCAAGGGCCGCCTGGTGAACCTGGGCTGCGCCACCGGCCACCCGTCGTACGTGATGAGCAGCTCGTTCGCCAACCAGACCATCGCACAGATCGAACTCTGGCAGGAACGCGACAGCGGCAAGTATCCGGTCGGCGTCTACACGCTGCCCAAGCACCTGGACGAGAAGGTGGCGCGCCTGCAGCTGCGCAAGCTGAACGCGCAGCTGACCGAACTGACCGAACAGCAGGCCGCGTATATCGGCGTGAAGAAGGAAGGTCCGTACAAGGCCGACCACTACCGCTACTGATCCGCGCAGGTAAGGCAGGGCCCCCCTCCCGCTCGCGGGAGAGGGGGAGAAACCACATTCAAGGAGCCGTCATGAGACTACTGGTCGTCTGGGTCATCAACGCCGTTGCGCTGTTCGTGTTGCCGTACCTCATCTCGTCGATCCACATCAAGAGCTTCGGCTCGGCGATGCTGGCGGCGCTGGTGCTGGGCCTGGTCAATACGCTGATCCGTCCGATCCTGGTGATCCTGACGCTGCCGGTCACGCTGCTGACGCTGGGGCTGTTTATCTTCGTCATCAACGCGCTGCTGTTCCTGTTTGTCGGCAACCTGCTGTCGGGCTTTACCGTCGGCGGCTTCTGGGCGGCCCTGCTGGGCTCCATCCTGTACAGCGTGATCTCGTGGCTGCTGGCTAGCCTGCTGCTGGGCGAACGCACCGCCTGACGCGGCCTGCACTGTCACGAATCCCATACCGCGCGCCGCGCCAACGCGGCGCGCCACCATCATGCAAGACCGCTACTTCAGCTTTGAATTCTTCCCGCCCAAGACGGCGGAGGGCACGGAGAAGCTGCGCAACACGCGTGCGCAGCTGGCCCCGCTCAAGCCCAAGTACATCTCGGTGACGTTCGGCGCCGGCGGCACCACGCAGCAGGGCACGCTGGACGCGGTCCTGGAAATCCAGCGCGAAGGCATCGAGGCCGCGCCGCACCTGTCGTGCGTGGGCTCGTCGTGCGAGAGCATCCGCGCCGTCCTGCAGCAGTACCGCGACGGCGGCATCCGCCATATCGTCGCGCTGCGCGGCGACATGCCCTCGGGCATGGGCGAGATCGGCGAGTTCCGCTACGCCAACGAACTGGTCGAGTTCATCCGTGCCGAGACCGGCGACTGGTTCAACATCGAAGTCGCCGCCTACCCCGAGTACCACCCGCAGGCCAAGTCGCCGCGCCACGACCTGGACAACTTCGTGCGCAAGGTCAAGGCCGGCGCCGACTCGGCCATTACGCAGTACTTCTACAACGCCGACGCCTACTTCCGCTTTGTCGACGATGTGCGTGCGCAGGGCGTGGAGGTGCCGATCGTGCCGGGCATCATGCCGATCACCAATTACTCGCAGCTGATGCGCTTCTCCGAGATGTGCGGCGCCGAAGTGCCGCGCTGGGTGGCCAAGCGGCTGGAGAGCTTCGGCGACGACCGCGAATCGATCCGCGCCTTCGGCCTGGACGTGGTCACCGCGCTGTGCGAGCGCCTGCTCGCCGCGGGCGTGCCGGGTCTGCACTTCTACACGCTCAATGCCGCCGGCGCCACCAAGGCGATCTGGCAGCGCCTGAAGCTGTAACGCCCGCCATGGCCACGCGCCGCCCCGATCCCTTCATCGAACATCTGCTCGAGCTGATGGGGCCGCTGGCGGCGCGCATCGGCCCTGTCAGCGCCAGGCGCATGTTCGGCGGCCATGGCCTGTTCTATGACGGGCTGATGTTTGCGCTGGTGTCGGGCGGCACCTGCTACCTGAAGGCCGATGACGCCACGCGCGGCAAGTTCGAGGCCGAGGGCAGCGAGCCCTTCCGCTACCAGTCGGCAAAGCGCGAGGTCACCATGCGCCACTACCTGAGCCTGCCGCCGGCGGCGCTAGAGTCGCCCGGCGCGATGACACCCTGGGCGAAGCTGGCGGTAGAGGCGGCGCTGCGGCTGGGGAATGCGGGCTGAGGCAAGGTCCCGCTATCGCGCCGATCTGCCGACAGTGCCATACTCGGCACCATGGTCACCGCCACCTTCCGCTTCTACGAGGAACTGAACGACTTCCTCGCGCCGGACCAGCGCCGGCGTGACCTGTCCTGCGCCTGCGCGCGCGCCGCCACGGTCAAGCACATGATCGAGGCGCTGGGCGTGCCGCATACCGAAGTCGAGCTGATCCTGGTCAATGGCGAATCGTCCGGCTTCGAGCGGCAGCTGCGCGATGGCGACCGGGTCTCGGTCTATCCCAAGTTCGAACGGCTCGACGTGTCCCCGCTGCTGCGGGTACGCGAGCAGCCGCTGCGGGTGATGCGCTTTGTCGCCGACGCGCACCTGGGCGGCCTGGCGCACCTGCTGCGCATGACCGGCTTCGACACCCTCTATGACAACCATTTCGAAGACAGCGAGATCGAGCGCATCGCCGTCGACCAGGGCCGCGTGGTGCTGACTCGCGACCGCGAGCTGCTCAAGCGCCGCGGCATCACCCACGGCTGCTATGTGCGCGCGATCAAGTCGCAACTGCAGGTGCGGGAGATCTTTGCGCGGCTGGACCTGGCGCGCAGCGCACGGCCGTTCTCGCTGTGCCTGGACTGCAACGCGCCGCTGCGCGCGCTGGATGCGGCCGGCGCGGCCGGGCGCGTGCCGGAGGGGGTGCTCGAGCGCCATCGCAGCTTTGTTACCTGCGACCAGTGCCGGCGCGTGTTCTGGGAGGGCTCGCACTGGCGCTGCATGCGTGCGCTGGTGGATGAGCTGGTGCGGGGCGCCGAGGCCGGGCCGGGTTAGTGTCCTGTTCCGCAAATACCTTGCCATGGAATCGCCCAGTTGGCCGCCAAGCGTCGTTGCTCGTCGTTGCCATAGCTACGGCTATGGCGCCTCCTCGCGCCTAGCTTGACGACCAACTGGACGATTTCATTTTGGCAAAGCTATCTACGGAACAGGACACTAGAACTGGCCGGATTCCGTAACGATCCAGTCCATGGCAATGTCATGCGGCTGCGCCTGCAACGGTAGCCGGCAGCTTTCGTAGCCAATGCCGATCGCTACTGGCCGCTGCGCCATGGCCGCCAGCGTGCGGTCGTAGAAGCCACCGCCGTAGCCCAGGCGGAACTTGTCCGGGCTGAAACCGACACAGGGTATGAGCAGCGCATCGGGCGTCACGGCCTCGGTGCCGTCCGGCACCGGGATGCCGTAGTGGCCGGTGGCCATGGGCGTGTCCGGTGTCCACAGGTGGAAATCCAGCGGCGCGCCCGGGCGGCTGACCGACGGCAGCGCGGCGCTGCGGCCAGGCATGGCGGCGAGCCAGCGGCCGACCGCGTCGCGCGCATCGAACTCCTGCTGGATCGGCCAGTAGAAACCCAGGCAGCGCACGGCCAGGCCGGCCAGCAATCCGGACAGCGCGGCGGCGATGCGTGCGTCGGCTTCGGCGCGTGCGGGCAGGGCGGCGCGTTGCGCCAGCAACTGCGTGCGCAGTGCACGACGGTCGTCGGCGGCGGGGTTGGGTGCGGTCGTGACAGGAGTGGATGACATGGCGTGGGATAATGCCCCTCGTCCGAACCAAACACGGACGGCGGAGCCGCGGCTGGGCACAAGGTTGCAGGCGCCGGCGCCGCCGTCATCGACAAGGAAGCAAAGAATGCTGAAGGGAGTATATCTGCAGCGTGCCGGCCGGGCCGCCTGGATCGCGCTGGCATGTGCACTGCTTGTCACGCCCGTCCATGCGCAGAAGCGCCCGCAGGCGGTGTCGCGCCCGCAGGCGGCGGTGATCCCGAGCGATCCCGACGAGGCCTTCACCGCGCTGCGCGAAGCCGCGCGCAAGAACGACGTAGAGCGCGCCTACGCGATCTCGGCCACGCTGGTGGACTACCCGGTCCCGTCCTATGTCGAGTACTTCCGCATCAAGCCGCAGCTGTTCGACGCCAGCGGCCTGGCGCGCATCGATGCGCCCGACGATCAGGTGCGCGCATTCCTGCAGCGCTACAAGGGCGACGCCATTGCCGACCGCATGCGCAATGACTGGCTGCTGGTGCTGGGCAAGAAGCGCGACTGGGCCAATTTCGATGTCGAGTATCCGCAGTTCGCGCTCAAGGACGATACCCAGGTCGAGTGCTATGCGCTGCTGTCGCGCGCGCTCAAGGGCCAGAACGTGGCCGCCGATGCGCGCAATGTGCTGAGTGACCCCAAATACTACGGCGAAGGCTGTGTCGACCTGATCGGCTACCTGGCGCAAAGCCAGCAGATCCAGCGCAGTGATGTCGCCTACCAGGCGCGTCTGGCGCTGGAACAGAACTTTGTCACGCTGGCCGGCAAGATCGCCGCGCTGGTGCCCGACGCGCGTGCGGATGGCGATACGCTGGCCACCGTCGTCAAGATGGCGCGCAACGACCCGTCGCAGGCAGCCGCCTACCTCGGCACGGCCCAGGGTGCGCTGTCGCGCGACGAGCAGGGTGCTGCCTGGGGCGTGATCGGCCAGTTCGCGGCCAAGAAGCTGCTGCCCGATGCGGCCGGCTTCTACCGCCGCCAGATGGACCTGGGCGGCAACCAGTGGCTCTCCGACGACACGCAGGAATGGCGCGTGCGCGCCGCGCTGCGCCAGGGCGACTGGAAGCAGGTGCGCCAGGCGGTGGAGCTGATGCGCCCCGAACTGCGCGCCAAGGATCCGGCCTGGATCTACTGGTATGGCCGCGCGCTCAAGGCCGACGGCCGCGACACCGAGGCCCAGCAGAACTTCCAGCAGATCGCCGGCCAGTTCAACTTCTACGGCCAGCTGGCCAGCGAAGAGCTGGGCAACCGCATCACGCTGCCAGCGCGCACCACCGTCAGCGACGCCGAGGCCATGGCCATGCGCACGCGCGCCGGTTTTCAGCGGGCGCAGAAATTCTATGCCATGAACCTGCGCTTCGAAGGCAACCGCGAGTGGAACTGGGAACTGCGCAATATGAGCGACCGCGAGCTGCTGGCCGCGGCCGAATATGCGCGCCGCCTGGAACTTCTGGACCGCACCGTCAACTCCGCCGACCGCACCCGCAACGAACATGACTTCACGCTGCGTTTCCTGATGCCGTACCGCGACATCATGCAGCGTGCCACCGACGATGTCGGCCTGGACATGGCGTGGGTCTACGGCCTGATCCGCCAGGAATCGCGCTTCCTCATGAACGCGCGCTCGTCGGCGGGCGCACATGGCCTGATGCAGGTGATGCCGGCCACGGCCAAGTACGTCGCGCGCAAGATCGGCATGGCCGACTTTTCGCCGTCGATGATGGCCGATCCCAATATCAACATCCTGCTCGGCACCAACTACCTGAACATGGTGCTGACAGACCTGGACAGCTCGTGGACGCTGGCTTCGGCTGCATACAACGCCGGCCCGGGCCGGCCCAAGGCCTGGCGCAGCACGCTGGCGCGGCCGGTGGAAGGCGCGATCTTTGCAGAGACCATTCCGTTCAATGAAACGCGCGGCTATGTGAAGAATGTGCTTTCCAACGCCACGTACTATGCTGCATTGATGAGTGGCCGGCCGCAGTCGCTGAAATCGCGCCTGGGCATGGTCGCGCCGTCGGCGGTGACCACTACCAGCCTGCCCTGAAGTTGCCCCTGCGGGGGCGGGCAGGACGGGCCCTGCCGGGACGATCCGGCGGGCCCGGGCTGACGCAGGGTGCCGCGGCGTGCAGTTTTCTTGGCACGGAGGCATCATGCAGACCAGCAACGTCCTCGTCATCGGTGGTGCCGGCTTTATCGGCAGCCACCTCGTCTCGCGCTTGGCCGGGGCTGCCTCGGCCTCGGGCGCGCCGCTGGAGCCCGGCGCCAACCCCGATTCCCCCATCGCCCCGGACCGCATCGTAGTCGGCGCGCGCAATATCGAGCACGCGCAGCACCTGCTGCTGTTGCCGCGCGTGGAAGTGGTGGAGCTGGGCCTGGCCGACAATGCCGCGCTGGACGACGCCATCGGCTCGCTGGGCGTGGATGGCATCGTCGTCAACCTGGTGGGCGTGCTGCACGGCGAGCGCGCCGACCCCTACGGCGAAGCCTTTGCCAGCGCGCATGTGGAGATGGTGCGGCAGATCGCGGCGTCGTGCCTGTCCACCGGCGTGCGCCGGCTGTTGCATATGAGCGCGCTGGGCGCGGACAGCAACGGGCCGTCGATGTACCTGCGCAGCAAGGGCGACGGCGAGCGCGTGGTGCGCGCCAGCGGGCTGGACTGGACCATCTTCCGGCCCTCGGTGGTGTTCGGCCCCGACGACCATTTCCTGAACCTGTTCGCCCACATGCAACAGATGGCCCCGGTGGTGCCGCTGGCGTGCGCGCATGCACGCTTCCAGCCGGTATTCGTGCAGGATGTGGTGCAGGCCTACCTGAATGCCATGGTGAACCCGGCCACGATCGGCCACGGCTATGAGCTGGGCGGCCCGCAGGTCTATACGCTGGAAGAGCTGGTGCGCTTTGCCGGCCGCGCGTCCGGGCATCCGCGCCCGGTGATCGCGCTGCCCGATGCGCTGGCACGGGTGCAGGCCAGCATCATGGAGCATATGCCGGGCGAACCGCTGCTGTCGCGCGACAACCTCGACTCGATGCAGCTCGACAATGTGCTGGAACACCCGGTCGCACCCGAACTGAACCTGCATCCGGCCAGCCTGGAGTCGATCATGACCGACGCGCTGGCCGGGCGCAACCGCGATACCACGCTGACCCATATGCGCGCGAGCGTGCACCGCTGACGGGCCCGGCGGCCGGTGTGCCCTATGTGACCGGATTTCATATCGGTTGCTAGCGCAATTCACTTTGACGCGGACGGCCGCGCTGGCAGAATGACCAGTCCGGCGCGCGGCCGCCACGCCGTCCTGCAGGCGGCAGGCGCCGCGCCTGCGCCGTCTCCCTCCGTTTCCTCCCCCAAGGACCCACGATGAAGCTCGTCATCGGCAACAAGAACTATTCCTCCTGGTCGCTGCGCCCGTGGCTGTTGCTGCGCCAGGCCGGCATTGATTTCGAAGAAGTGCAGGTGCGCCTGTTCACCGGCAGCTTCGCTGCCGAGATCGCGCGCTACTCGCCCGCGGGCAAGGTGCCGGCGCTGGTCGATGGCGAGGTCACGGTGTGGGATTCGCTGGCGATCTCCGAATACCTGGCCGAGCGCTTCCCGGAAAAGCACCTGTGGCCGGCCGACCGTGCCCAGCGCGCGGTGGCGCGCGCCGTCTGCGCCGAGATGCATTCGGGCTTCGGCAACCTGCGCAACCAGTTGCCGATGAACGTGACCGCGGTGCTGCCCGGGCGCGGCTGGAACGTGGCCGTGCAGCGCGACGTGGAGCGCATCGCCGCGATCTGGGAAGGGCTGCGCCAGCAGCACGGCGCGAACGGGCCGTTCCTGTTCGGCGAGTTCACCGTGGCCGACGCGTTCTTCGCGCCGGTGGTGAGCCGCTTTGCCACCTACGGCATCCACCTGCCCGACGAAGCCGAGGACGCCAAGGCCTATGCCGACTTCATGCTGGCGCTGCCGGCAATGCAGGAATGGATTGCCGGCGCACGCGAGGAACGCGACTTCCTGGCCGACGACGAACCCTACCGGCTGGCCCCGGATCGTCCCGATGCGATAATCATCAACCACTAGCAATACCGCTGGTGCCGGGCGCCAGCCCGGCACCAGCCCACGACGAGGCCAGAACGATGCAGGTGTATGCCGTCGGCGGCGCGATCCGCGACGAACTGCTGGGCAAGCCCAGCCAGGACCGCGACTACGTGGTCGTTGGCGCGACCCCGGCGCAGATGGAGGCCGCGGGCTTTCGCCCGGTGGGCAAGGATTTCCCGGTCTTCCTGCATCCGCGCACCCAGGAGGAATACGCGCTGGCCCGCACCGAGCGCAAGACCGCGATGGGCTACAAGGGCTTTGCCTTCTACTGCGAGCCCGATGTCACGCTCGAGGACGACCTGGTCCGGCGCGACCTGACCATCAACGCCATGGCGCGCGCCGTCGATGCCGACGGCAACCTGGCCGGTCCCGTGATCGACCCTCATGGCGGCCAGCGCGACCTGGCCGCGCGCTTGTTCCGCCATGTATCCGATGCCTTTGCCGAAGACCCGGTGCGCATCCTGCGGCTGGCGCGCTTTGCCGCGCGCTTCCAGGACTTCACCGTTGCCGCCGAGACCATGCGCCTGATGCGCGAGATGGTGGCCGCGGGCGAAGTCGATGCCCTGGTCCCCGAGCGCGTCTGGCAGGAACTGGCGCGCGGGCTGATGGAGGCGCGCCCGTCGCGCATGTTCGAGGTGCTGCGCGAATGCGGCGCGCTGGCGCGGCTGCTGCCCGAGCTGGACCGGCTGTGGGGCGTGCCGCAGCGCGCCGACTACCACCCCGAGGTGGATACCGGCGTGCACGTGATGATGGTGATCGACTGCGCCGCGGCGCTGGGCGCGCCGCTGCCGGTGCGCTTTGCCGCGCTGGTGCATGACCTGGGCAAGGGCACCACGCCTGAGGACGTGCTGCCGCGCCATACCGGCCACGAGATGCGCAGCGTCAAGCTGCTGGAAGCCGTCTGCGCGCGGCTGCGCGTACCCAACGACTGCCGCGACCTGGCGGTGGTGGTGGCGCGCGAGCATGGCAATATCCACCGCTCGCTGGAATTCAGCGCGGCGGCCGTGGTGCGCCTGCTTGAACGCTGCGATGCGCTGCGCAAGCCGGCCCGCTTTGCCGAAGCACTGCAGGCCTGCGAGGCCGACATGCGCGGACGCAAGGGCTTTGAGGCGAGCGCGTATCCCCAGGCGGCGCGCTTGCTGGCCGCGCTGGACGCGGCGGCGGCCGTCGACGCCGGCGCCGTCGCGCGCGCATGCGGCGATGATGTCAGCCAGATCCGCGACCGCGTTCATGCGGCGCGCGTGGCGGCGGTGGCGCAGCGGCTGGGGTGCTAGCGAAAAACCAGCACTGGAATCGTCGCGTGTGTCAGCACCTTGTGCGTCTCGCTGCCGATCAGCAGCGCCTGTAGCCCGCGCCGCCCATGCGAGGCCATCACGATCAGGTCGCACTTCCTCGCCTCAGCCTCGTCGATGATGGCCTGGAAGATGTGGTCGCCGGTGGGGCAGGCGGTTTCACACGGCACGCCCGCCGCGGCGGCCTCCTGCGCGATCGTTGCCAGGTAGGCCTCGGCCTGCCGGTAGGCTTCCTGCATGAAGCGTTGCCGGGTTTCCTGGAGCATGGCGGTCTGCAGGCGCATCACGTCATAGTGCGCGACGACCTGGATCGCGGTGAGGCGGGCCTGTATCGAGCTGGCCAGCTCGATGGCCTTGCGGTAGGCCGTATCGGACAGGTCCGAGCCGTCGACCGCCACGAGCAGATGCTTGAACATTTTGGTCTCCTTGTAAGCCGGCGCCGCACCGCAGCGGTGGCTCAGGCGCCAAGAAATAGCCGGCCGACCTCCGGGTCCCGGCCCAGTTCGCCACCGGTGCCGGCCATGGCCAGCTGCCCGGCCACCAGGACATAGCCGAGGTCGGCGAAGGCGAGCCCTTTGCGGGCGTTCTGCTCGACCAGGATAATGGTCTTGCCCTCGTCCTGCTGCAGCTGGC
Organism: Cupriavidus necator N-1; assembly: GCF_000219215.1. NCBI lineage: Bacteria > Pseudomonadati > Pseudomonadota > Betaproteobacteria > Burkholderiales > Burkholderiaceae > Cupriavidus > Cupriavidus necator. The sequence continues at coordinate 243,041 of NC_015726.1, forward strand.
GCAGGTGTTCGAACACCAGGTCGACATAGCGCGGCTCCAGCCCGATCGAGGGCTCGTCCACCAGCAGCACGGCGGGGTCCATCATCAGCGCGCGCGAGATTTCCAGCAGCCTGCGCTCCCCGCCGGAGAGCACGCTGGCGCGCTCGCCGCGCCGTTGCGCGAGCGCGCCATGGCGCTGGAAGATGCGCTCGGCCGCAGCCCTGGCGTCGCGCGAGTGCGGCATCAGGTACCCGCCCATCAGCAGGTTTTCTTCGACCGTCATGTCAGGGAAGATCGAACCCTCCTGCAGCACATAGGCTACGCCTGCCTGCCGCAGCTTCTGCTCGGCACGCAGGTGGGTGACCGGCGCGCCGGCCACGGTGATGGTCCCCGACATGACCCGGGCCAGGCCGTAGATGGCGCGCAGCACGGTGGACTTGCCCGCGCCGTTCGGGCCGATCAGGCACAGCGAACCGCCGCGCGCCACGCGCAGGCTGAAGCCGTGCACGATTTCCATGGCGCCATAGCCGGCGACCAGGTTGTCCACCGCGACCATCGGCGTGCCGCCGGCCAGTTGCTCGAGTTGCCCGATCGTTGGCCGGGGACGCGAGAGCGCTGCGGCGAGCGTGGCGGCTGGTGCGTGGACAGCCGGCTGGGCCGCGGTGTGCGCGCTGATCATGGCTGTCCTCCCAGGTAGGCCTCGATCACCGTGGGGTTGGCCGTGATCTGCGCTGGCGATCCCTGCGCCAGCACCTCGCCATGCGCCAGGCAATAGATGTGGCCGGCCAGCTGCATCATTACCCGCATATTGTGTTCGATCACCAGCAGGGTGATGCCAAGCCGCGCGTTGATGTCCCTGAGCAGCGCGATCAGGCTGTCGATCGTCACCGGGTTCACGCCGGCGGTGGGCTCATCGAGCAGCAGCAGCCTGGGCTCGTTCATCAGGGCCATGCAGATCTCGAGCAGCTTCTGCTGCCCGAACGAGAGGTCGGCGCCGCGCCGGTCCCCGTGGTCCTCCAGCCCGGCCATGCGCAGGGTCTGCCGGGCCCGCTCCGTCACTGCTGGTGCCTGCCGCATGCACATGGCGGCGAGTCCTTCACGCATATGCGGCACGCTGACCAGCAGGTTCTGCAGGCAGCTCATCTTGCCGAACACCCGCGTCTGCTGGAAGGTGCGCACCAGGCCCAGGCGAGCGATCTCGGGAACGCGCAGCCGCGAGATCTCGCGCCCGTCGAACGCGATCGACCCGCCGTCGATCGGGTGGTAGCCGACGATCGAATTGAACAGGGTCGTCTTGCCCGAACCATTCGGCCCGATCAGGCCGACGATGCTGCCGTGCGGCACTTGCAGGGAGATGTCATGGTTGGCGACGACACCGCCGAAGCGCTTGGTGACGCCGCGCACCGCAAGCAGGTCGTTCATGGCGCGGGACTCCCCGTGATGCGCCGGCGGTTGGCACTGTAGTCGCGCAGCCAGCCCATGATGCCGGTCGGGAACAGCACCACGATCAGCACGATCAGCACGCCCAGCGCAACGCGCTGCCAGTTCAGCAGGTAAGTCCAGAACAGTTCCTGGGTCAGGTGGAACAGCGCGGCGCCGATCACCGGCCCCCACAGCGTGCCCTTGCCGCCCAGGATTGCCATCACCACCATCCACACGCCGAAGGTGGCGCCGGCAAAGGCCAGTTCGCGCGGATCGATGAAGCCCACCAGGTTGCCCGTCAGGGCGCCCGCCATGCCGAGGAAGAGGGCGCACACGCACCACGCCAGGATCTTGTAGCGCGTCGTGTGCAGGCCGAGCGCCTCGGCCTTGTCCTCGTCATCGCGGATGGCATTGAGCGCGAGACCGAACGGTCGCGCATAGAGCCAGCGCAGCGACAGCAGGGTCACTACGGCCAGCACCAGCATCGCGTAGTAGAAGAACGGCTCGCGGCTGCCGGCAGCACCCGGGAACAGCGGCAGCGTCATGCCCGATCCCGCGCCGATGAAATCCCAGCCGGCGGCACCATCGGCGCAGGCGATGCCCAGGCCCAGCGTTCCGATGGCGAAGTAGTGGCCGCGCAAGCCCAGCATGGCCGGGCCCAGCGCAAGCGCCGCCGCCACGGCCGCCAGCGCCGCCAGGCCGGTACCCACCGCCAGCCCGGCGAAGTAGCCCAGCCCGAAGTCGCGCTGCACCACCGCGCAGACATAGGCACCCACGCCGAAGAACACGATGTTGCCGAACGAGTTATAGCCCATCTGCCCGCCCATCACATCCCACGTCAGCGCAAATAGAACCATCAGCCAGAGAAAGGTCAGCTGCGTGGTGATGCCGGCGAACAGCCACGGCGCGATCAGCGCGCCCACGCTGCCCGCAAGCAGCGCCATCCAGGCCGCCCCGGCGGCCGAGGTGACCGGGAGATCCGATTCGGGCCGGCGTGCGCCGCGCAGGTGCGGGTTCATCGCAGGTAGCCGCGCCGCCGGCGCAGCATCAGGTTGCGGCTTACCAGGATCGCCACCAGCAGGGCGTAGAGGAAGGCGGTCTGGTACTCGGTGCCGAGCAGGAAGCCGGCATAGTTCTCGGCAATGCCCAGCCCGCCGCCGGCGCCAAGCACCGGCAGCATGCTGCCCAGCCCGGCCACCACCACGATCATGAAGGCGCGCACGGTATAGGGCAGGCCCAGGTAGGGGTGGATAATCCAGGTCATTGCCACCAGCCCGCCCGCCGCGCCGCAGATGGCGGCGTTGAGCGCGAAGGTCGAGGCATAGATGCGATCGGCGTCCACCCCCAGTACACGGGCAGCGCGCGCGTTCTGGGCGGTCGCCCGGATCGCCTGGCCGCGGCGCGAATGCCTGAGGAACAGCATCAGGCTGGCGCCCAGCGCCAGCGCTGCGGCGAACGCTGCCAGCTTGATCTTCGGCACCACCAGTCCGCCCGGCAGCAACAGGCTGCCCAGCCCCGCATCGACCGTACGCACATTGGCGCCGAAGGCCAGGTTGGCGAGCTGCTGCAGCACGATGCTCAGGCCGAAGGTGGCCAGCACCGAGACAAAGAGATCGCGCTCGACCAGGCGGAAGATAACGATGCGATAGAGACCCCAGCCCACGCAGTACATCACCGCCGCGGCAACCGGCACGGCCAGCATCGGGGGCACGCCCTTGCCAACCAGCCAGATCACGATATAGCCGCCCAGCATCACCAGCTCGCCCTGGGCTATGTTGATGAGATTCATCACGCCCCATACCAGCGCCATGCCGTAGGCCGCCAGCGCAAAGATCGCGCCGGCCAGCAGGCCATCCACCACGAGCTGCAGGTTCAGCTCGGGACTCTGGAAGAGGACCGCGAGATTGCTCATCTGCGTCAGGCCGCGCAGCAGCCCCCTATTTGCGCCGCGCCCAGGCAGGTGCCGGATAGATGACCTTCGACGACGCCCACTTGCCCGGCGCGACCACCTTGAACTTGCCGTCCTGCACCTGGTACAGCACCATCGACTTGGCGATATTCTTGCCGCTCTGGTCAAACCTGAGCGGGCCGTAGAACGTCATCAGGTCGGTTTTTGCCAGGGCATCGCGGACCTTCTCCGTATCGAACGAGCCGGCACGCTCGAAGGCGTCGGCGAACGCCAGCACCGCGGCGGTGGACTCGGCCGCCTGGTATGGCGCCTCGTAGTGGTACTCCTTCTCGAAGCGCTGCGCGTACTGGTCAGCCGTGCCGAACCAGCGGTCCTTGTAGCCAAGCGTGCGGTCCCATTGCGAGCCACACACCGCGAATTCGGCGCTCTTGCCGAATTTCTCGATGACCTGCGCGGAGTCGCAATGGGTCAGCGCCAGCATCGGCACGTCGATACGCATCTCCGCTACCTGCCGCACCGCCAGCGCCGCGCCCTTTTCATGGCCGGATACCACCAGGATGTCCGGCTTGAGCGCCTTTACCTTGGCCAGCGTGGCCGACATGTCGTTCAGCTCAGGCGGCAGCTTGTCGTCGATTACCACCTGCATGCCCAGGCGTTTCGCATCCTCTTCCACGCCGTCGCGCACGTCCCGCGAGAAGTTGTCGTTCTCGATGGCGATGGCCACCTTGAGGCTCTTCGGCGACTTGCCTGCCCGCTGCGCTTCCTCGGCGGCGAGCTGGATGGCCGAGCGCAGGTAGTAGTCGGAGGTGTTGAGCACCGCGAACATGTAGCGGTAGCCCTGCGTGAACAGGTTGCGGTCCGCGCCGTTGCCCTCGACCATCGGAATCTTGTACTTCTCCGTGACCGGGGCGATCGCCTTGGTGAGCCCCGAACTGTAGGGCCCCAGAACGTACTTGACGCCGTCCTGGTTGATCAGCCGTTCGGCCAGCTGTGCGCCGCGGGCCGAGGTGGATTCGTCGTCGTAGTAGAGGACCTTCAACTGATAGGCCTTGCCGCCAACCTTGACGCCGCCCATCTCATTGACGCGTTTCACGGCAAGGTTGTAGCCGTCCTGGGTGTTCTTGCCATTGGTGGAGTACTTGCCGGTCAGGGAAACCGCGGCACCGAGGACGATGGTGTCGCCCTCCACCTTGGCGGCGGCGGGGGCCGACACGGCCAGGCCAAGACCGGCCAGGGCGCAGACGGCGGCATGGCGCAAATGGATAGCGGGCCTGGGATCGCCTGGTGAGTCCTGTTTGGACGCGTTTTTCATGGCACCTCCTCACTCTCTCCAACGTAGGACTCATTTCTGAAAGCGGAAGTGCCCGTATGTCACGGGTCCATCACTCCATGAGGTGTTCCCGGGATTCCCTATTCATGAAATGAGGCCTACGCTTGAGGTGATCAGGCAGATCGTTGCTCGACCGGGATGGGAGCCGACCGCTTTCTCACATGAGGAGATAGCCATGGCCAAGACAGCGCATCCAGGTGGTACCCACGTGGCAGTCGCCACCAGCCCCAATACAAATACCAATACCGGCAGGCGCGGATTCATCCGGGCCACTGGCGCGGTCGGGCTTGCCGCCGGCCTCGGACCTTTCGTGATCCCGCGCTATGCCCATGCGGCAAAGCACACGCTCAAGATCCTGCAGTGGAACCACTTCGTGCCGGGCTACGACAAGTGGTTCGACGACACCTATGTGAAGGAGTGGGGGCAGAAGAACGACACCGAGGTGGTGGTCGACCACGTCGGCATCCCGGCGCTGGCCACGCGTGCCGCCGCCGAAGTGTCCGCGCAGAAGGGACACGATCTGTTCATGTTCCTGTCGCCGCCCCCGGTCTACGAGGAGCAGGTGATCGACCATCGCGAACTCTACGAGGAATGCCAGCGCAAGCATGGCAAGCCGATGGAGCTGGCGATCAAGAGTACCTACAACCCGAAGACGAAGAAGTACTTCGGCTTCTCCGACAGCTTCGTGCCGGACCCGATCAACTACCGCAAGGACCTCTGGGACGAGGCCGGCATGAAGCCGCCAGACACCTGGCTGGATGTCCTGGCCGCCGGGCGCAAGATCAAGGCCAAGAGCGGCATCCCGGTCGGCGTGGGGCTGTCCGCGGAACTTGATACCGCGATGGCGATGCGCGCCATCCTGTATGCCTTCGGCGGCTCGGTGCAGGACGACCGGCACACCGTGGTGCTGAACTCGAAGAACACGATCGAAGCGGTGAAGTTCGTCAAGGCGCTGTACCAGGAGGCCATGGCGCCGGATGTGCTGGCATGGGACCCGTCGTCCAACAACCGCGCCATGCTGGCGGGCAAGATCTCGCTCTGCCTTAACGCCATCTCCATCACCCGCGAGGCCGAGAACAAGAACCTGCCGATCGCGCGCGACATCTGGCTCACGCAGGCGCTGCAGGGGCCGGTGCGGCGCATCGCGCTTGAACACGTGATGGACTGCTACGTGATCTGGAAATTCGCCGAGAACATCGCCGGCGCGAAGAAGTTCCTGGTCGACTATATCGATAACTTCCGGCAGGGCTTCCTGGGCAGCGAGTTCTACAACTTCCCTTGCTTCCCCAGTACCGTGCCAGACCTGCAGAAGCTGATCGCCGACGACCAGAAAGCCACGCCGCGCGACAAGTACAAGGTGCTCGGCGCGCTGATGAACCAGGCGACCAATGTCGGCTACCCCGGCTACGCCAACGCGGCCGTCGACGAGATCTTCAATACCTGGGTTCTCAATACCATGTTCGCCAAGGCAGCCACGGGCGACGAGACGCCGGAGAACGCAGTCCGGATCGCCGATGCCGCGTGCAAGCGCATTTTCTCGAAGTGGCGCGACAAGGGCATGGTGTAGCTCGCGGCAGGATATGGCTTCAGTAGAGGTTCGCTCGCTCACCAAGCATTTCGACGGTGCCAACGTGGTCGATAACGTCGACCTTGGCGCCCGCGATGCCGAGTTCCTGGTGCTGCTGGGGCCGTCCGGCTCCGGCAAGACCACGCTGCTGCGCCTGATTGCCGGGCTCGAGACGCCCAGCCACGGCGATATCCTGGTGGACGGCCGCGTCGTCACGGCGCTGCCGCCCAGGCTGCGCAACATGGCGATGGTGTTCCAGAGCTACGCCCTGTACCCGCACCTGAATGTGTTCGACAACATCGCCTTCCCGCTGCGGGCCAGGCACATGTCGCGCGAGGAGGTCGGGCGCAAGGTGGACTGGGCCGCGCAATTGTTCGGCATCGGACATCTGCTGCAGCGCAAGCCGCGCCAGCTGTCCGGCGGCGAGCGCCAGCGGGTGGCGCTGGCGCGCGCGGTGGTGCGCGAGCCGGTGGCGTTCCTGCTCGACGAGCCCTTGTCCAATCTCGACGCCAAGCTGCGGACCTCGGCGCGCGACGAGCTGCAGCGCTTCCAGCGCCGGCTCGCCATCACCACTGTCTACGTCACGCATGACCAGATCGAGGCGCTGGGCCTGGGCGACCGCATCGCCATCCTCGACCACGGCAGGATTCACCAGATCGGCACGCCGCAGGAGGTCTATGAACGTCCCGCCGATCTCTTTGTCGCCACCTTTATCGGCTCGCCGCCGATGAACCTGATCGAGGCCGACGGGGTCGTGACCGGGTTCCGGCCCGAGCATTTCCTGCCGCGCGAAGCCTATCCCGCGGCGGATGCGCTGCGCGCCTTTGCCATGGACGTGACGCGCATCGAGAACCTGGGCTCGGACCGCCTGGTGTACGGCAAGCTGGAAGCGCCGCTGCCGCCGGCCAGCGTGGTCTCGCGCATTCCCTGCACGGTGACGGTCCCGATCGAGCCCGGCGCCGGTCACCGCTTCGTGGTGCGCGAACGCGACCTGCGCCGCTTCGATGCGAAATCCGGGGCCAGCCTGGGGGCCGCGCCGTGACGCCGCTGCATATCGCCACCGGGCAGCCCGCGCAGGACCAGGCGCGCCAGCCCGCGCAGCGCCTGGCCGACGACGACCGCTGGCTCGGCCGCGCCATGCTGGCCCCGGCGGTGATCTACATCGCGCTGCTGGTCGGCTTTCCGTTCATGCTGTCGATCTACTACAGCCTCTCCGATGCCACGGTGGGCAGCCAGGTGCTGCACTTCGTCGGCCTGGAGAACTTCCGGCGCGTGCTGGAAAGCAATACGTTCTGGCGTTCGCTGCGCAACGCGCTGGTCTTCACGCTGGTGTCGCAGGTGCTGGTGGTGGTGCTGGCCAAGATGCTGGCAATGGCCCTGTACCAGGACTTCCGCGGCAAATGGCTGGTGCGCCTGCTGATCCTGCTGCCGTGGGTGGCGCCGATCTCGCTCGGCACCATCGGCTGGCTGTGGATCTTCGATCCGGTCTACAGCATCATCAACTGGACCCTGGCCGCCGTCGGCGTGCTGGGGCCGCGCAACTGGCCGGTGTGGCTGGGCCAGCCGGAGCTGGCGATGGCCTCGGTCATCGTGGTGGATGTCTGGCGCCTGCTGCCGCTGGCCACGGTGATCATCCTCGCCGGCCTGAGCGGCATCCCGCAGGACATCCACGACGCCGCCGCCATGGATGGCGCCGGCTTCTGGCGGCACCTGTTCCTCATTAACCTTCCGTTGGTGATGCCCATCATGCTGGTGGCGCTCCTGTTCGGCATCGTCTTCACCTTCACCGACATGATCATCATCTACGTGCTGACCCGCGGCGGGCCGTACGACACCACCCAGGTGCTGGCCAGCCTGGCCTTCTTCACCGGCATCCAGGGCGGTGACCTGGCGGAAGGGGCCGCCATCTCGCTGTTCCTGTTCCCGGTGCTGGTGGCGGTCGTGATTGTGCTGCTGACCGTGGCGCGCCGCGCGGAGGTGACCTGAAATGCGCGCCGCTGCCATCACTTACCGGCGCTGGGCTGCGCGCGGTGCCCACTTCGGCCTGCTTGCCGCCTTCGTGGCGTTCTGCGCGTTTCCCTTCTACTGGATGCTGATCACGACCTTCAAGGATGTGCACGACCTGATCAACACCGCCAACAACCCGTTCCTGTTCAACCTGCCGCCGACGATGGAGAACCTGCGGATCCTGTTCGGCGAGACCCGCTATCTGCGCTGGGTGCTCAATACCCTGGTCGTGGCAGTGGGCGTGGTGCTGATCACGCTGCTGCTGGCCGTGCCCGCTGGCTACAGCCTGGCCCGGCTGTCGGGCCGCTGGGGCCGGCAGTGGGCCATCGGCATTTTCCTGACCTACCTGATTCCGCCAACCATCCTGTTCATCCCGTTCTCGCGCATCATCGGCTCACTCGGACTGCAGGATTCGCTCTGGTCGCTGGTGCTGGTGTATCCCAGCTTCACGGTGCCGTTCTGCAGCTGGCTGATGATGGGGTTCTTCAAGGCGGTGCCGCGCGACATCGAGGAAGCCGCGATGATGGACGGCCTGAGCCGCTTCGGCGCGTTCCTGAAGGTGGTGGTGCCGCTGTCGTCGAGCGGGATACTGACCGTGGTTATCTTCAGCGCGACGCTGGCGATGCAGGAGTTCGTCTATGCGCTGACCTTTATCACCAGTTCGTCGCAGTACACGGTGAGCGTCGGCGTGCCGACCTTCCTGGTGCGGGGCGATGTCTATTTCTGGGGTTCGCTGATGGGCGCCTGCCTGATCGTCAGCGTACCGGTGGCTGCGCTCTACAACAGTTTCCTTGACCGCTTCGTCGCCGGGTTTACCGTCGGCGCGATCAAGTGATCAGGTGGACTAAAGCAGCTTGCCGATCACCAGCGCCACCATCGACAGCAGGATCGTCGAAGCAAACGGCAGTACAAACTCGCGCCCGAACAGCCGGAAGCGCACATCTCCGGGCAGCCGTCCCAGTCCGACCTTCTGCAGCCACGGCAGCGCCGCGGACAGGATGATCACGCTCAGGAAAATCGTCAGGGTCCAGCGCAGCATGGGGGCTCCGGTGCCGTTACAGGGTATGGCAGCGGTCGCCGCGGGCAAAGCCGTCCATCGGTTCGCTGTCGTCCAGGGCGCGCGTGAGCGCGATTACCTTGAACAGCTCGCCCATCTCGGCTTCTGACAACAGCTTCTGCACCGCATTGGCCTGCGGCAGGAAGGCGCGCGCGTCGGACGGGTCCAGCGCCATCAGCAGCTCGGTGATGCCTGCATTCATCAGGAAGCGCGCCTGCGAGGCAAAGCCCGCCACGGTCAGTCCCGCATCCACCGCGGCGAGCGCAATGCCGCTGAAATTCACGTGGGCGGTGATGTCCTGCAGGCCCGGGTACAGGAACGGGTCCGGGTGCGCATGATGGCGGTAGTGGCACATCAGCGTGCCGCCGGCGCGCTGCGGGTGGTAGTACTCGCCCGCCGGGAAGCCGTAGTCGATAAAGAAGGCCGCGCCGCGCGCCAGCATGGCGCCGACCGCGCGGGTAAAGCCCTCGGCTTCGGCATGGGTCTCGGTGACGAGGTCGTGGTCGCCGGGGATGTCGCGCAGGGCCTCGGGCACGTCGGCATCGGCCAGCGGGCGGTCCTCGAAGCGGAAGGCGGATGTGGCATCGTCGCCGCGCACTACGCCGCGCTCATGCCAGCGGCTGCCGCTACGTGCGTAGAGTTGTACCGGCATCGCATCGAGCACTTCATTGCCGACGATCACGCCTTCAAAGCTGGCAGGCAGCGTATCGAGCCAGGTGACGCGGTCCGCCAGGTGCGGCGCGCGCTGCGCCAGCGTGGCCTGCTGGCGCGCGCGCAGTTCGCCCGACAGCTCGACGATGGCGTAGGTGTCCGGCAACTGGCCTTCCTGCTCCAGCCCCAGCAGCAGGTCCGCCGCCAGCCGGCCGGTGCCGGCGCCGAATTCCAGCATGCGCGGCAATCCCTGCGCCAGCAGCGGCGCGAACTGGCGCGCCAGCGTACGCGCGAAAAAGGGGCTCAGCTCCGGGGCGGTGATGAAGTCGCTGCCGTCGCGGGCATCGCGCCCGAACTTGGCCGAACCGCCGCTGTAATAGCCCAGGCCGGGCGCGTACAACGCCAGCGCCATATAGCGGTCAAAACCGATCCAGCCGCCGGCCGCGTCGATGGATTCGCCAATGCGGGCCGTAAGGGTATCGGACGCGGCCTGCGCGTCGGCGGGGGGAAGGGGTAAACTAGCGGCTTTCTGCATCCTGCGATTGTAGCAATGCCCGCATCCAAGACTCCTGCCAGCCAGACCGGTGACCAGACCCATAGCCAGACTGGTAGCCAGCGCGCCACCGCCCGCGGCGTGGCGCTGGTGACCGGCGGCGCGCGCCGCCTGGGCCGCGCCATCGCGCTTGAACTGGCGGCGCAGGGCTGGGACGTGGCCGTGCACTGCCATCGCTCGGTGGACGAGGCCGAAGCCCTGGCCGCGCAGATCCGCGCGCTGGGCCGCCGTGCCGCGGTGCTGCGCGCCGACCTGGCCGACGAAGCCGCCACCGGCCGCCTGGTGGCGGACTGCACCGCCGCGCTGGGCGTGCCTACTTGCCTGGTCAACAACGCTTCGCTGTTCCAGTACGATGTGGCGACCAGCTTCTCATATGCGTCGCTGGATACGCATATGCGCACCAACGTGGCGGCGCCGCTGCTGCTCGCGCGCGAACTGCACAAGGCGCTGGGCGCCGCTGCCGGCAACGACAAGGTCATCGAGCCGCGCGGCGTGGTGATCAACCTGCTGGACCAGAAGCTGGACAACCTGAACCCGGACTTCCTGTCGTACACGCTGTCCAAGGCGGCGCTGCAGACCGCCACGGTGCAGCTGGCCCAGGCGCTGGCGCCGCGCCTGCGCGTGGTGGGCGTGGCCCCCGGCATCACGCTGGTGTCGGGCGAGCAGTCCGAGCAGAGCTTCCGCCGCGCACATCGCGTGACGCCGCTGGGCCAGTCGTCCACGCCCGAGGATATCGCCCAGGCGGTGGCCTACCTGGCGCAGGCGCGCGCCGTGACGGGCACCACGCTGTACGTGGACGGCGGCCAGCACCTGATGCCGCTGGCGCGCGACGTGATGTTCCTGACCGAGTAAGCTGGAAGCCAGCAACCGAATACCGTAGTGCCTGATGTGCCGCGTCCGCCGGGCGCGGCTTCCTTTTTCCCCTCAGCAGCCCGCTCATGACCATGCTCGCCGCCCTTTCCCACCCCAGCCTGCAAGACTGCCGACGCATGTTCCTGCGCAACTACGAAGTGCAGATCAATATCGGCGTGCACGAATTCGAGAAGAAGGGCGAGCAGCGGGTGCTGATCAATATCGACCTGTTCGTGCCGCTGGCGCAGAGCACCCCGCAGGCCGACAAGCTCGATGAAGTGGTCGACTACGACTTCATGCGCAACACCGTGGCCGAGCGCATGGCGCAGGGCCACGTGCACTTGCAGGAAACCTTGTGCGACGACGTCGCGCGCGCGATGCTGAAGCATCCCAAGGTGCGCGCGGTGCGCGTCTCGACCGAGAAGCCCGACGTCTACCCGGACTGCGATTCGGTCGGGGTCGAGGTCTTCCATATCAAGCAGGCCTGAGCCGCGGTTCCACTGGCGCCAGCACCGTGCGGGCGCCTAAAGTAAAATGTTGCCCCTTCGCGCCGCGCCGGCCATTCCATCCGGCGGGCGCCACGCAACAGGATGCTCCATGAGCCACTCGAACAACTTCTACCGCCTCGAGACGAGGCTGCAATCGCAAACCGGCAAGGCCATCGGTGACTTCGGCATGATCGAGGACGGCGATACCGTGCTGGTCTGCATGAGTGGCGGCAAGGACTCGTACACCATGCTGTCTGTCCTGATGGCGCTGCAGAAGCGCGCGCCGATCCAGTTCAAGCTGATCGCGATGAACCTGGACCAGAAGCAGCCCGGCTTCCCGGAACACATCCTGCCGGAGTACCTGAAATCGGTCGGCGTGGAATATGTGATCGTCGAGGCGGATACCTACTCGATCGTCAAGGAGAAGGTGCCCGAGGGCAAGACCACCTGCTCGCTGTGCTCGCGCCTGCGCCGCGGCGTGATCTACCGTACCGCCAAGGAGCTGGGCGCCAACAAGATCGCGCTGGGCCACCACCGCGACGACATCGTCCAGACCTTCTTCCTGAACATGTTCTTCGGCGGCAAGATGAAGGCGATGCCGCCCAAGCTGTCGACCGACGATGGCCAGCACATCGTGATCCGCCCGCTGGCGTACTGCTCGGAGAAGGACATCGCGTCGTACGCGCGCGCCATGGAATTCCCGATCATCCCGTGCAACCTGTGCGGCTCGCAGGAAAACCTGCAGCGCAAGAAGGTCAGCGAGATGCTGCAGGACTGGGAGCGCCAGAACCCGGGCCGTATCGACAATATCTTCTCGGCGCTGCGCAACGTGGTGCCGTCGCACTTGGCCGATACCGACCTGTTCCCGTTCACCGGGCTGGCCACTGGGCTGGCCAAGGTGGATGAAGCGTCACTGTTCGGCGAAACCACCTTCCAGCAGCAGCCGCTGATGTTTGCCGGCAACGTGGAAGAGAACCGGATGGAGTTCGTGCGCTTCGAGCGCCCGCCCGCGGCTGCCGCGGCACCGGCGGCTGAGCAGGCCGGCACGCAGTAAGACTGCCCCGCCTGTTTTCTCCCTCTTCCGCAAGCGGGAGAGGGAGAAAACAATCGGCATTTTTCAATTGCCCTAATTCGCAGCCGCCGCCCGCACCGGGGCGTTTGCCTTATCGCGCATCAATGCATGCGTGTCGTCGATCCATTTCTGGAACCGGTCTTGCGCATGCGCCTTCTGCTGCGGCGTGGTCATGTTGGCGATGGCCACGGTCAGCGCGATGCCTGCGTTGTCACTGGCTTCATGGCTGGCGGCAAGCCTGGCTGGCGGGTTCTGCCAGTATTCGCGGAAGCGGTGCAGCACGTCTATCACCTGTGCCTTGGGTGGCTGCGTGGCCTGCACGTAGCGCACCATCTTGAGCCATTCCTGCTGCCGGGCGACGCGCTCGGCGTAGCGCGCCTCGGCATTCTGCACCACCGGGCCTATCCTGGCGCGGATGGCCTTTTCCTGATCGCTGGAGAAGTTGCCGTAGACCAGCCGCGCGTACTCCATCACCTTGTCATAGCGCGCTTCCTCGCGCTCGGCAGGGTTGGGATTCAGGAATTTCTTGCGGTACTTGGCATTGCCCTCGCCAAATTTCTTCTCCATGCGGCCGATCTGCTCAGGCGTCAGCGTCAGCAACAGGTCGGCGAGGTCGGGCATCGCTTGTTCGAAGGACTTGCGCGCCAGTTGCTGCGAGGCGTCCTGGAAGTGCTCGACCGTGGCCGGTGTCACCGGTTGGCGCACCTCGGCCTTGGCCTGTTGCAGCAAGGTGGCGATTTCCGGCAATTGCGCCTTGCGATGCCAGGCAAAAAAGCGCGCAATGGCCTCGCGCGTGAGCGGCTCCTGGGCTGTGGTGACATCGACGTAGTTGTCGATCCACCAGTAGGCCAGGTGGTCACCCTGCTGGTATCCCAGCTTCATGGCGCTGCAGGCGCACAAGGCCGCGGCGCCCAGAATCGCGAAAATCCGCCGGGCCCAGCAATTGTGAAATTCAGAAACGGCGGCCCGATGCGCAGAAACCGCCATGTTAAAATCGGCGCGCATCGATGCCGGCCTGCCCAGGTGGCCGCCAGCCAAGTCCTGGCAAGGGTTTGCGGGGTTATGCGCAGGCCTGGCCGCACGTTTTCGCCAAACCTGGCGGCGCAGTCCGCCAAACACCCGGCTGGCGTTTTCAAGAATATTTTCGGACACACTCACTTAGGGGTCTCCTTGTGAATATCGTCATTCTCGCCGCGGGCATGGGCAAGCGGATGTATTCCGATTTGCCCAAGGTACTGCACCCGGTAGCCGGGCGGCCCATGCTCGCGCATGTCCTGGACACCGCCCGTGCGCTGTCGCCGTCGCGGCTGGTGGTCGTGGTCGGCCACGGTGCCGGGCGCGTGCGCGAGGCCGTTGCCGCCGACGATGTCGCCTTTGCCGAACAGCCCCAGCAGCTTGGCACGGGCCATGCGGTGATGCAGGCACTTCCCTTGTTGGACGACAGCCAGCCCACGTTGGTTCTGTATGGTGACGTGCCGCTCACCAGCGCTGCCACGCTCCAGGCACTCGTAGCCGAAGCCGGCACGCAGCGCTTTGGCGTGCTGACCGTGGAAATGCCCGACCCGACCGGCTATGGCCGCATTGTGCGCGATGCCGCGGGCAGCATCGTCCGCATCGTCGAGCAGAAGGATGCCAGCGACGCCGAGAAGGCCATCCGCGAGATCAACACCGGCATTATCGTGTGCCCCACCGGCCACCTGCGCAAGTGGCTGTCGACGCTGCGCAACGATAATGCCCAGGGCGAGTACTACCTGACCGACACGGTCGAGCGCGCCGTGGCCGATGGCGTGGAGACCGTCTCGGCCCAGCCGGCGGCGATCTGGGAGACGCTCGGCGTCAACAGCAAGCTGCAGCTGGCCGAGGTCGAGCGCATCCACCAGGGCAACCAGGCCCGGCGCCTGCTGGAAGCCGGCGTGACGCTGCTGGATCCGGCCCGTATCGACGTGCGCGGCGAACTGAGCTGCGGGCGCGACGTTACTATCGACGTGGGCTGCGTTTTCGAAGGGCGCGTGCACCTGGAAGACGGTGTGCGCATCGGCGCCCATTGCGTGATCCGCAACAGCACCGTCGGCGCCGGCGCCCAGGTGCACCCGTTCTGCCATATTGACGAGGCCAGGGTTGGCCCCGCCGGGCGCATCGGGCCGTACGCGCGGCTGCGTCCTGGCACCGAGCTGGGCGAGGACGTGCATATCGGTAACTTTGTCGAGGTCAAGAACGCCCAGGTGGCCGCGCACAGCAAGGCCAACCACCTGGCTTATGTGGGCGATGCCACGGTGGGGTCGCGCGTCAATATTGGCGCGGGTACCATCACCTGCAACTATGACGGGGTGAACAAGCACCGCACGGTGATCGAGGACGATGTCTTTATCGGCTCCGACACCCAGCTGGTGGCCCCGGTGACGGTGCGCCGCGGCGCCACGCTGGGTGCCGGCACCACGCTGACCAAGGAGGCGCCCGCCGACAAGCTGACGCTGTCGCGGGCCAAGCAGCTGACCATCGACGCCTGGCAGCGCCCGGTCAAGCAGCCGAAGAAGTAAGCGTCAGAGGGCCGTCCGCGGGCGGCCAGGGCACGCGCCGCCTCGGTGAGGCGGCGCCACAGGATTCATACCGGCGCCTGAGGTCTACGGGCAGGCGCCAGCAAACGGGGGTTCAGCATGTGTGGCATCGTCGGCGCGGTTTCCACGCGCAATATCGTTCCGGTCCTGATCGAAGGGTTGCGCCGCCTGGAGTATCGCGGTTATGACTCGTGCGGCGTCGCCGTCGTGCGCGACGATGCGGTCGAGCGCGCGCGCACCGTGTCGCGCGTGGCCGACCTGGACGCGCAGACGCAGGCTTCCGGCCTGTCGGGCTTCACCGGCGTGGCGCATACGCGCTGGGCCACGCATGGCAAGCCCGATACCGTCAACGCCCACCCGCACCTGTCGGGCGAGACCATCGCGCTGGTGCACAACGGCATCATCGAGAACTACGAGCCGTTGCGCGAAGAACTGCGCGCGGTCGGCTACGGCTTTGAATCGCAGACCGATAGCGAGGTGGTCGCCCACCTGATCCACCAGGCCTACACCTATCCCAGCAGTGCCACGCGCGGCGACCTGTTCGCCTCGGTGCGCGCGGTGACCAAGCGCCTGCACGGCGCCTACGCCATCGCCGTGTTCGCCAAGGACCAGCCCGGCCGCGTGGTCGGCGCGCGCGCCGGTTCGCCGCTGGTGGTGGCGCTGGGCGAGAACGAGGCCTTCCTGGCCTCCGACGCGCTGGCCGTGGCCGGCACCGCCAACCGCATCATCTACCTGGAAGAGGGCGATGTGGTCGAGATCACGCTGGACGGCGTGACCATCCACGACGTCGACGACCACCCGGTCGAGCGCGAGGCGCGCGTGGTCGAAGCGCACGCCGCATCGGTGGAACTGGGCCCGTACCGCCACTTCATGCAGAAGGAGATCTTCGAGCAGCCGCGCGCGCTGGGCGACACGCTGGAAGGCATTGAAAGCATTTCGCCGGAGCTGTTCGGCAGCGGCGCCGCCGAGGTCTTTGCCGGCATCGACAGCGTGCTGATCCTGGCCTGCGGCACCAGCTACTACTCCGGCTGCACCGCCAAATACTGGCTGGAGAGCATTGCCAGGATCCCGACCCAGGTCGAGGTCGCCAGCGAATACCGCTACCGCGAAACCGTGCCCAACCCGCGCGCGCTGGTGGTGGTGATCTCGCAGTCCGGCGAGACCGCCGACACCATGGCCGCGCTGCGCCATGCGCGCGCGCTTGGCCACGTGCACACGCTGGCGGTCTGCAATGTGGCCACCAGCGCCATGGTGCGCGAGACCGAGCTGCGCTTCCTGACGCGCGCCGGCACCGAGATCGGCGTGGCCTCGACCAAGGCCTTCACCACGCAGCTGGCCGCGCTCTACATGCTGACGCTGGCGCTGGCCAAGGTGCGCGGCCTGCTGACCGAAGACGCCGAGGCCAAGGCCCTGACCAACCTGCGCCACCTGCCCGTCGCGCTGCATGGCGTGCTGGCGCTGGAGCCGCAGATCATCGCCTGGTCGGAAGACTTCGCGCGCCGCGAGAACGCACTGTTCCTCGGCCGCGGCCTGCATTACCCGATCGCGCTGGAAGGCGCGCTCAAGCTCAAGGAAATCTCCTATATCCACGCCGAGGCCTACCCGGCGGGCGAACTGAAGCACGGCCCGCTGGCACTGGTCACCGAAGCCATGCCGGTAGTCACCGTCGCCCCCAACGACGCACTGCTGGAAAAGCTCAAGTCCAACATCCAGGAAGTGCGCGCCCGCGGTGGCCGCCTGTACGTGTTTGCCGACAGCGACACCCAGATCCAGTCGTCCGACGGCATCCAGGTGATCCGCCTGCCCGAGCACTACGGCGATCTCTCGCCGATCCTGCATGTTGTGCCGCTGCAGCTGCTGGCCTACCACACGGCCTGCGCCCGCGGCACCGACGTGGACAAGCCGCGTAACCTGGCGAAGTCGGTAACGGTGGAGTAAGGCACTCCTACCATCGTCAGATGGTTGGTCCTGTCCATTAGAAGTCGCCAAAACCTGCGTTAAATCTGCCCAACCCCCGCCCCGGAACTGCCCGGAAACCAAGACTGGGGCGGAATTGGGCGCTTCTAACGGAATCGCCGGCGCGGCACCTTGCACGCCAAACCGGCCGGGTTGGAGCCCAGATTTTTTGAGATCCGCCCCGCGATAATTCACCTTTGCAGTTTTCCGACTTGCCGTCCTCGCACTGCCTCTCGACCTGAGCCACATACGAACGCAAAGGTAGCCTCCGAAGGCGGGAACCGACTGGTCATTCCCTGACAGCAGCGGCGCTGGCTCTACCAGCATGGAACGAGTTCGGGAATCTTCCAGCCCGGCCGCGGGCGAGCGAGGCTTCAGTTTCGGGGCCGCCAATACGTCGGTTCTGCTTCCTCCGATCGGGGCTTCGCGTCCACGGTCGATACACCCCATGCAGGGCCGGACGGAGAGCGAAGGCCTGCTTTGCCTCCTCCGGGATTTGCTCCTATCGTGAATGTGCGTGTCGCTCTTATTTCAAAAGCCGAACCGGTGTGGATTTCCTGAGCTGACAAGTGTCGTTTGCCGCATTCGCCAGCAGCGGAACCTAGGGTGGCAGGGCAAGCATGCACTGACCTTGTAAGGTCTCGGCGTCTGGGACGACGAACGTGGTGAAGAAGGCGGTCACCGATGTGCCGCCTGGCGTCGGAGAAAGCAAGTGAAGAATGCCCACCATGTGCCGCCCGATAAGCTGGCGCCGCACAGCCAGTCCATCCAGCCTGCATGGGTTCGCATCACGCACTGGCTGAATCTCATCGCTGTGCTCATCATGATGCTTAGCGGCTGGCGCATCTACAACGCATCGCCGCTGTTCGGCTTCCACTTTCCCAATGCAATCACTCTGGGCGGCTGGCTTGCCGGGGGCCTGCAGTGGCATTTTGCGGCGATGTGGCTCCTTGTCGCCAATGGCCTGTTCTATTTGGTGATGAATATCGTCACGGGCCGTTTCCGGCGGCGCTTCTTTCCGCTTTCCGTCCCAGCGGCACTGCGTGACATTGCAGCAGCCATGCGTGGCAAGCTCGCGCACCCCAATCTGGCCGAATACAACGCTGCCCAGAAGCTCTTCTATGTGGGCGTGGTGGTGGTGATTGTGCTGACGGTGCTGTCTGGCCTTGCAATCTGGAAGTCGGTTCAATTTCCCTTGCTACGTGTATTGATGGGAGGCTACGACGCTGCGCGTTGGGTGCACTTCATCGGCATGAGCGCGATTGCGCTATTCCTTGTCATCCATGTGGTGATGGTGTTGCTGGTACCACGCACACTCATCATCATGTTGCGCGGACGCTAGTTCTCGATGCGGAGAATGGTCATGAGCAAAGCTGAGCAAATCGTCAGGCTCGACCGCAAGCTGATATTGCACGATGCAACGCGCGAGCTGAGCATGCCATCTCGCCGACTGTTCGGAAAGCGTGCCATTACGCTTGGTGGCTTGCTACTGCTGACGGGCTGCAGCATTACCGACAAACCGTCGGTTGAGTCCTTTCTAATGGCAGTTTCGCGCTTCAATGACCGCGTGCAGGGCTGGCTGTTCGACCCTAACCGGCTGGCGCCGACCTATCCCGAGTCAAGGCTGACGCGGCCGTTTCCTTTCAATGCCTACTACGGCCTCGCTGATGTACCAGAGGTAGATGCCAACGCGTTTCAACTGGAAGTCGGTGGCTTGGTCTCGCGCAGGACGGCATGGACCCTCGAAGAACTCTACGCGTTACCGCAGACGGCGCAGGTGACTCGCCATATTTGTGTCGAGGGGTGGAGTGCCATCGGCAAGTGGGGCGGTACGCGCTTCTCTGATTTTCTCCAGCGCGTCGGAGCCGATACCACTGCAAAATACGTGGGCTTTCTCTGCGCCGATGACTACTACACAAGCATCGACATGCCCACTGCGCTGCATCCACAGACCTTGCTTACTTTCACCTACGATGGCGAACGCCTGCCGCCGAAGTATGGGTTTCCGATAAAGCTGCGCATGCCCACCAAGCTTGGGTACAAGAACCCGAAGCACATTGTCGCGATTTACGTCACAAACAAGTATCCCGGCGGTTACTGGGAAGACCAGGGATACAACTGGTTTGGGGGCTCCTGACCCCCCGAAACCTGACCGGCAAGTCTGCCGGCCTCTCTTTACCAATCCAATCAAGGGGTACAACATGAACAAGCGCCTGGTTTTGCTGCTTTCCTCCGCGGTGTTGCTTGCCAGCCATGCATGGGCACAGGACGCGATGAAGAAGGACGAGATGGGAAAGGGCGCCATGGGTGCCAGCGGCAGCATGGCGAAAGAGTCCATGGGGAAGGACGATATGGACATGAAAAAAGAAAAAATGAGCAAGAGTCACGCCAAGAAGCCCCACGAAAAGAAGGAGGGCATGAGCAAAGGTACGATGGAAAAGGATTCCATGAGCAAGGACGCCACGAAGCAATAGTAGGTCGTACGCACCATCCCGTGGACTATCAGGCGAAAGGAAGCCTCGACATCCGCCGGCCGACAGCGGTTGAGGTTTCCGGCCAGCAAATTGCTCGTGGAGTTTGATGGGCTCGTGATTCATTGCTGGTTGCAGAACTTACGGATTGTCACGACTTGTGGGTCAACTCGGACGCCGACCGTACCGTTTGTTCCGGTAAGCAAGGCGCATCGCCGAGCTGCTGAATTTTTCCCAGGAGTCCACGTCATGAAGAAGCTGTTCGCTGCACTCGCTTCCGCCGCCCTCGTCGGTACCGTTTTCGCGCAGACTGCTGTGCCAGCTTCCGCGACTCAGCCGCAGGGCGGGGCGTCGAAAGACCAGGCGAAGGTCGTCAAGGAGAAGAGCGCCACGCTGGCAAAGGCCGACAAGAACCACAAGAGTGCCGGCGCGCATGAAGTAAAGGCCCAAGCCAGCACCAATAAGGAGAAGGCTGACGTAAAGGCCGATGCCAGTAAGTCAGCCGCCAAGGGCAGCCACCACAATGCGAGCAAGACGAAGGCCGCCCATACCGAGGCTGGTATGGCGAAGGCTGACGCAAAGAATGATTCCGACACGGCGAAAGCCAAGGCGGATGTGGCGAAGCCTGTGGCGCAGCCCGACGCCGCGAAGGCCGCGGCCAGCGTGGACAAGACGAAGAACCAGTAAGTTGCTCCTATCGGGCGTACCGAGGGGCCGTTGCCAGGGCGAAAGCCGTGGCGATGAAGCCTGAGTGCAGGAGCTTTGCGGAGAGCGCAGGTTAGCCGGAATGCCAGCCTGGTCTCTCCGCGCTTGTCACGTTTGGGGGCTTTCCCATGCCAATTCATGACGTCGGGGCTCGCCGACTGCATGGCGGAGTTCGCGGTCTTCGATGATTCCTTCGCCGTATGCAGGGCACTGCATCGCCCTCTGAGTACGGAGTCAAGTGATGGAGTCGACCCTGATAAATGGGTAGTTGGCCAAGGTGGCCAACGTTGGCGTGGAAATGGTTCGCTATTACCAACGATGCGGAATGCTGTCGATATCCGAACGCGTGCATGGCGCCATTCGTCAGTATTCCGGGGACAGCCTGCAGTGGCATCATTTCATTCGCCGGGCCCAGGCACTTGGGTTCACCCTGGACGAGGTTCGTACGCTGCTGCAACTGAACGACGGCAGCAAATGCGGAACTGCGCGTGCGCTGGCCGAACAAACGCTGCAAGTCGTCGAGGAACGGCTGCGCGATTTGCGGATGCTGCGGACCGAGTTGAGAAGTCTTGTTGGGCAATGCCGCGACAATCGCGATGAGGTCATGTGCCCGCTCATTGCCAACCTGTGTGAGGCCAATTGGCCAAAGTAGTCGCGGCTCAAGCCCTTGTGCGTCGTGCTCCGTGGCGAGGGCCGGCCGTTATGCCACGTACAGCAGGAACGCCCGCGCCATCTCCATATCCAGCCGCCGGTCCGACATTGCAAAGGTGCTGTCGCGGTTGATCAGCGCGTACAGCAGGGTGCCGGCCAGGGCCTGGTGCGCAAAGCGGATGCGCAGTTCCAGTTCCGGCGAGGCGCCCGCCGGGAGCAGCCGCGCCAGGCGTGAAGCCAGGTCGTCCATGTATTGCCGGTTGAGCTGCCGGATCGGATCCTCGCCGCTGGTGACGCGGGCCACCAGCGAGGCACGCAGCACCCCGGCATTGCGGTAGGCCCAGATGCGGCTGTCGCGCGCCAGCGTGCACACGGCGTCTTCCAGCGTCGGCGGGCATGTGTCGAGTTGCGCAAGGCGCTCGGCCATGGCCTTGCGCAGCGTGGTCAGCACCAGGGCCTGCAAAGCCTTGAAATAGCTCTCCTTGCCTTCGAAGCGGCTGTAGAACGCGCCGGTCGTGACGCCGGCGTGCGCGCAGATTTCCTGGATCGAGACCTGTTCCAGCGTGCGCTCGCGCAGCAGCCGGCGGCCGGCTTCCAGCAGCAGCAGCGTGGTGCGCAGGCCACGCGAATAGCGCGGTGCGGCATAGCCGGCGTGGCCTTCCAGCCCGGTCAGCTTGTTTTCCATGACGACCCTTTCTCCCCGCGGGGCGTGGCTTGGGCCCGCCCCGGCATGTCCGTGTTTTTACGGATGTCGTGAACCGTATCCGGCCAACATACTGGCCCGAAAACGTAATCCATATTACGAATTGAGCGGCGCCGTGCCTATCAGGTGCCGCCCGGAGACCGATGTCCGCCCTTAGGGAGACCTCGCATGACCATGTCCTACCAGCCGCGCCGCGCGTGGTTGACCGCAGTGCTGTTGTTCTTCTTCCTGGTGGTCAACGCCATGGACAAGATGGTGGTGGGCCTGCTGGCCGCGCCGATGATGGATGAACTGGGGCTGACGCCGGCGCAGTTCGGCCTGGTCGGCAGCAGCTTCTTCTGGCTGTTCGCGGTGTCCGGCGTGCTGGGCGGCTTTCTTGCCAACCGCACGCCGACCTCGCGGCTGCTGGTCTGCATGGCGCTGGCATGGTCGCTGTGCCAGATCCCGCTGGCGCTGTCGTCCAGCCTGGCGGTGCTGATCATCTCGCGCATCCTGCTGGGCTTCATGGAAGGGCCGGCTGCGCCGGTGGCGATCCACGCCTGCTACAAGTGGTTTCCGGACCGCCGGCGCAACCTGCCCGTGGCGGTGCTGACGCAGGGGGCCGGGATCGGCATCGTGCTGGCGGGCTTTCTGATCCCGGCGGTCGCCGTGCATTGGGGCTGGCGCGCCAACTTCTACGTGCTGGCGGCGCTGGGTGTGCTGTGGGCCGTGGCCTGGCTGACGCTCGGGCGCGAAGGGACGCTCGACGAACACCCGGCGGGGCATGGCGCCCCCCACGCCCCCGCGGCCGCCGGCGCGCCGCAGCGCCTGCCATACCGCGTATTGCTGAGCGATCCCACGGTGCTCGGCTGCTTCGCGCTGCGGCTGGCGGCATACTGGGGCCTGGCGCTGTGCCTGACCTGGATCCCTCCTACCTGCAGAGCGGGCTGGGCTTCGGCCACGCCGTCAGCGGCAAGCTGTTCGCGCTGATCATCGGCACCAACCTGCCGTTGACGCTGGCCATTGCATGGTTCTCTGAGCGGCTGCTGGCGCGCGGCGTGTCGTCGCGGGTTGCGCGCGGGCGGGTCTCGGCCGGCATGCTGCTGCTGGCCGGCGGCTTCTTCCTGTTGCTGCTGTGGCCGGACACCACGCCGGCCATGCGGGTGGGCCTGCTGGTAGTGGCCTGCGTGTGCGCGCCGGCGATCTATTCGCTGGGCCCGGCGATGCTGGCCGAGGTCGTGCCGGCGGGGCAGCGCGGTGCGATCCTCGCCATCGATGCATCGGTGTCGTCGCTGGCCGGCGTGCTGGCGCCGCTGGTCACAGGCGTGCTGGTGCAGAACGTTCCGGGGGCACGCGGTTTCGAGCTGGGCCTGGCCGTGTGCGGCGCGATCATGGTGGCGGCGGCGCTGGCCGGGCTGTACGTGTTGACATCCCCCCCGTCCTCAGCCTTCGGCTGCCGCCTTACGGCGGAAAGGGCGAGGATTCCTACGGCGCTACGTGATGCTCTACGTAGTCACTTCGGTGGGTTCCTGCTTCGTAGAGCGGCTTGACTACGCCGACTCTCCACAGGCTGCAACGCGGTGCCCCCGCGCCAAAATGTTGATCGCGCCGACCACGTCGGCGTGATTCGCATAGCCGCATGCCACACAGGCGAAGCTCGCCTGGCTCTGCCGGTTCTCGGCAGATACATGCCCGCAGCAAGGGCACGTGCGACTGGTGTGCTGTGGCGGCACAGCTATTAGCCAGCCGCCATTCCACGCTAGCTTGTATTCCAGTTGACGCCCGAACTCGTACCAACCCTGATCGAGGATGGCCTTGTTCAGGCCGGACTTGGCCCTGACGTTCTTGCCCGGTTGCCCGCTTGAACCGGCCGCTGACTTGGACATGTTCCGTACCTTCAGGTCCTCGATACACACCATCGCTTGATTTTCGCTGATCGTGGTCGTGGCTTTGTGCAGGTAGTCGAGGCGGGCGTTACCGATGCGTGCGTGGATACGCTGGATTCGGGCCTTGGACTTCTTCCAGTTGTTGCTGAATTTCGTCTTGCGGCTCATCGCCCGCTGCGCACGGCGCAGTCTGGCTTCGTGCTTCCTAAAGCTGTTGAGCGGCGCGAGGAAAGTGCCATCGCTCATGGTGGCAAAGCGAGCGATGCCCATGTCGATGCCGATGGCGCTGGTGGCTTTCGGCACAGGTCGCTCGACCTTCCGCTCAGTCTGGATCGAAACAAACCACTTGCCGCCCGACAGGCTGACGCAGGCATTGCGTACCTCACCGAGTACGTCGCGGCTGTTCCTGTATCGCAGCCAGCCCAGCTTGGGCAAAAAGATACGCGAGTTGGTCTGATCAAGCTTGATTTGCTTCTGGTCGGGATAGCGGAAACTGTCGCCCAGACCCTTCTTCTTGAAACGCGGGAAGTCGGCCCGTTTTGCGAAGAAATTTGTGTAGGCCCGCTCCAAGTCCTTGAGCGTCTGTTGAAGAGGATGGACTGGTGCATCGGCCAGCCATGCTGTTTCCGTGCTGTTGCGCCACTCCGTGAGTTGCTTACACAGACCGGCATAGCTGAGCTTCTTTTCGCCTTGATCGTAACGCTGTTTCTGCAACGCCAGCGCCTTGTTATAGACGAACCGGCACGATCCGGCATAACGGCGCATGTTGCGCTGCTGCTCGCCGTTCGGCATCAATTCGTATTTGAATGCTTGAAGACGCTGCATGGCCCAATCATACTCTTGGCCTACGAGCGACGACAATGACATTCGGCAGAGGACCTGCGCGACATATTTACCGGCGTTTGCGCAGATTTCGAAGCTGAACTGGTGGAGTTCGATGGGGAGGACGATCACGTTCACCTTCTTGTGAACTACCCGCCAAAGGTCGCGGTGTCCGCACTGGTAAACAGCTTGAAAGGGGTATCCAGCCGTATGATCCGAAAGAAGAACTACCCGAGCATCAGCAAGAAGCTATGGGGCGGTGCACTGTGGTCGCCGTCTTACTTCGCAGGGAGCTGCGGCGGTGCGCCCATCGAGATCATCCGCCAATACATTGAGCAACAACAGACGCCGCATTAGCCGCCGAAAGGACGCCGACGGCGTCCGCGCTATCCTTCCCCGGCCTAAAGGCCTGAGCTTTACCCACATCCTATGGACCTGAACTGAAGATGCGGAACATTTCGGTAATCTCGTGGAGGACGAAGAAGCCTCGCCAGATAACCGTGGCGCCGGGCGGAGGATCACTGCGGCGATTCAGGTAGCCACCCAGCGTGGCGATCCACAGTACTGCCTGATTCAGCGATGGCACTTTGTCCGGTGGCCGGGTGGTTCGGTGTACGCGGCAATACAGAGCCTGCCATTCGATGGGCTGAAGGACTACCTCGCAGGGCAAGTCGCCATCAAGGCGAGCCAGTAGAGTCGTGTACAGAATGCGCCAGGCGATTACGGCAAACAGGGAGGTGGCCCGCACGAAGCGTTCCAGTGTACCGAATTGGCGGGCCTCGATACGGCAGCCACTCTTGAGCACACGGTGCCAGGTCTCGATGGTCCAGCGCCGCGCATACCACTGAAGCCGCTCAAGAGCCTGCTCAGGCGAGTGCGTGGGCACCGAACTGAGTAGCATCCATTCGAGCGGCTCGATACCGGCGGGCGGTTCGTCCTCGATGACATGCACAGCGAAGACATTCTGCTCGGGCAAGCCAGCCCGCGTCTGAGGTGGTTGCAGGCGAACGGGCGCGTATCGCAGCGTCAGGCGGGCCGTGCGTAGGGTGCGTGCACCTCTGGCCGGAATCAGCAACTCGGTGTAACCTGCCGCAGGGGTGTCCAATACCGCTTGCCAGAGATAGCGCTGGGGATGGCGGGCACAGCGATTCCATGCTGCGCGCACCAGCCAGTCCACTCCGTCTGGTCGCTCGGCAGCAAACAGTTCATACACATCGCTTTCGCGATCTCCGATCCCTACCAGTTGGGTCTGTGCACAGCGCGACTTCAGCGCAGACAGATGGGCAAGACCCTCGATCCACTTAGCGCTTTCTTTCTCGTGGACGGGTCGGGACTTGCGCTGCGCCGCACTACCTTTGGTTGCTTCAGCGCGTGTCCACGTCTTCATGCCCAGCACCCCAAGCGGCAGCCCCTCTGGACTGACTGCCAGCAGGCTGTGCATCAGGAAACCACGCTCATTGCCACCGGTACAGCGACCTAAGCCCTCTGTGGCGTGCAGGTGCGTCAGATTGAATTCGGTCGTATCCTGTATTGCCAGCACCACTGGCAACTGTTCCATGCGGTGCAACGTCTGTGCAATATGCGGCGCCAGCACGACGTTGGTATCGACCTGATCGTTATCGAAGAAGCGGTAGGCCGCCTTCAGTTCAGCTGGTGACAGGGCCTGGGGGAGCGAAGTGTGTGGACTGATGGCCAGCTGCCGGGCCAGCGCGACCAGTCGCTGCGACAGGCGAGCATCGCCGAGACTCGCCTCTGCGAATTCTTCGCTAGCCCAGTCTGCCGTGTCGTCTCTGATCGCCAATCCGCTGCAACAACATAAATAGGATGGGCGAAAGTTAACACCGCTCAATCCAGTTTACAACCGGATTTGTGGGTAATCCTCAGGCCTAAAGGCCGAGGCTTGCCGCGCACCTGGTCAACCCCGAGCGCTCGCGCCGCCGGCTGGCCGCGCACCTGCCGTCGCGTGTCGAAGCGGGGCAGCCCGCGGTGGCTGCTGGCTGAATCCCGAACGCCCGGGCGATGACCCGGGCCTACGGCCCGGCACCGCCGCTGGCTTGCGCCACCGCTTCGTGCACCAGCGCCGCGAATGCGCGCATGGCCGGCGACGGTGAGCGCCCGGCCAGCGACACGATCCCATACTGCGCCCTCAGCTCGGTTGGCGGGTGCATCGGCAGGGCCACGGCCATGCCTTGCGCGCAGGCGTCGGCCATCATCGCCACGGGCACCAGCGCCACGGCATCGACGGCCAGCAGCAGCGAGCGCAGCGCGTGCATGTCGTTGCAGGTGACGGTCATCAGCCCGGGCGCGTCCTCGGAGACCGGGCCGCTGCCACCGCGGGCTTCATGCAGTGCCTGCCGGAAGAAGCGCAGGACATGCGCCGGCAGCCGGGTCCCGGCCACCGGATAGGCGCGCAGCTCAGCCAGGGTGACTTCGCGCTGCCGCGCCAGCGGATGCCCGCTGCGCACGAAGAATGCCGTTTCCAGCGCCGGCAGCCGGTCAATCTGCAGGTGTCCCTGTTCCGCCAGGCTGCGGCTTTCGCCGACAAAGACATCGAGGCGTTCCGCTTCGAGCGAACGCCGCATGGCCGGCGTGTCGGCGGTCTCCAGGTCGATGCGCAGATGCGGGTAGCGCCGCACCAGCGCCTCGAGCACGGGATCGAGCAGGAACGATGCCGCAAACGGCCCGAAGCCCGCACGGATCGTGCCGATCTCTACTTCCTCCAGCAGTTGCAGGTCGCGCCGCAACTCGCGCTGTTCGCGCAGCATGCGGCGCGCGCGTTCGAGCGCCAGCATGCCGGCGGCGGTTGGCCGCACCTTGCCGTAGCTGCGGTCGATCAGCGGCCCCAGGTCCGCTTCCAGCGCCTGGATGCTGCGCGTCAGCGCCGGCTGCGACAGGTGCAGGGCGCTGGCGGCACGGGCAAAACTGCCTTGCTCGACCAGCGTGACGAAGTGATGCAGCTGCCTTAGCCCCACGTCAGCTCCAGTAAATTAACCAATTCTGCATCAAAAACTGAAAAATATTGCATTGGACGTAATTTCTCAAGCCCGCTAACGTTGTCCTCCAAAACCATAAAGACGACCTGGAGACGACATGAACCGACGCGCATGGCTCGCGCTGGCCGCTGGCGGGCTGATTGGCGGGTTTTCGCTCAGCCTGGCCCTGCCCGCCGCGGCACAGACCTATCCCGCCAAACCGATCCGCATCGTGGTGCCTTATGTGGCCGGCGGCGGCACCGACACCATCGCCCGTGCCATGGGCGAAAAGCTCAGCAAGCGCCTGGGCCAGCCCGTGGTGGTGGACAACAAGGCGGGCGCCTCGGGCATCATCGGCACCGACGCCGTGGCCAAGGCCGCGCCGGATGGCTACACGCTGTTGATGACCCTGACGCAGTCGGTGCTGACCAACCAGTTCCTGTACCAGAAACTGCCCTACGACCCGCGCAAGGACCTGACCATGATCAGCGTGCTGGCCGATGCGCAGCTGGTGCTGGTGGCCCATCCGTCGGTGCCGGCACGCACCGTGCGTGAACTGGGCGAATACGCGCGCAGCCGGCCAGGCAAGCTCAGCTATGCCTCGTGGGGCGTGGGTTCGCTGTCGCACCTGAGCGGCGCCTACTACAGCAAGCTGGTGCACGGCCAGGCCACGCACGTGCCCTACAAGGGCGAGGCGCCGATGATGCAGGACCTGCTGGGCGGGCAGGTGCAGTTCGGTTTTGCCAGCATCCTGACCGCCAAGCCCTATATCCAGAGTGGCAAGCTCAAGGCGCTGGCGGTGACCGGCACGCAGCGCAGCAGCGCATTGCCTGACATGCCTACCTTCGCTGAGTCCGGCATGCAGGACAGCGCCTTCAAGACCGTCGGCTGGATCGGCCTGGTGGCGCCGGTGGGCGTGCCCGCGCCGATTCTCGCCAGGCTTGAAGGCGAAGTGCGCGCCATCCTGCAGGCGCCCGACATGCAGGAGCGACTGGTCGCGCTGGGGCTGCGCACGGTGGGCAGCTCGCCGGCCGAGGCGCAGGCGCTGTATGCGCGCGACTGGCCGGTGCTGAAGACGCTGGTGGCGGATTCGGGCGCGAAGCTCGACTGATTTACACGACTGGTTTCCGATGGCGGGCGGTGCGGCAATTGCCGTGTGCGCCCGCTTTTCTATTTGCACAATGCCGCGCGATGCGCTTTTGGAAATCGAATGGAAACCATTGGTATTCGCATCTGCAATGGCGCGTGAAAACCCGGCGAAAATGCTGCAGCAAGGCCGAATTTGCTTGATGTCCGCTCTTGCCGGACTACCATGAAATGCGCGGCGGGATTATCACTGCGGGGTTTTCGTGATTACGAAAATGAGAGTGGGTCCATCGGTTTTGAGGGGTCGTTGGGGGCAGTCATGAAAAGCGACAAAAAGGTGATCCAGTTGCTCAATGGCCAGCTCCGCCATGAGTTGACCGCGATCAACCAGTATTTCCTGCATGCCCGCATGTACCGGCATTGGGGGCTCGGTGCGCTGGGCAAGCACGAGTACGAGGAATCGATCGAGGAAATGAAGCACGCGGACAAGCTGATCGAGCGCATCCTGTTGCTCGATGGCCTGCCCAACCTGCAGGACCTGGACAAGCTGCTGCTCGGCGAGAACACCGAGGAGATGCTCGGCTGCGACCTGAAGCTCGAACAGGTGTCGCAGGCCAGCTGCAAGGAAGCGATCAAGTTTTTCGAATCGGTCGGCGATTATGTCTCGCGCGAGATCGTGGTCGATATCCTGGCCGACACCGAGGAACATATCGACTGGCTCGAGGCGCAGCTGGAGCTGGTGAACAAGGTCGGGCTGCAGAACTACATCCAGTCCGCGATGGGCTAGGGTCCGGTACCGTCTCCTGCAAAGATTTCCATTTCCCGCTACACTGCGGCCCGCAGCACGTAGCGTCGCACAGACGCGGCGTCAGCGGCGGGGTGGCAGAGTGGTGATGCAACGGCCTGCAAAGCCGTACACGACGGTTCGATTCCGTATCCCCGCCTCCAGTTTTTTCTTTGCCCGGCACATGTTGCCGGGCAGTCTTGCGCGCGCCCGCGCAATTTCCCCGATTTTCATGCGCCTGTCACAGTGACCCGCCATGCACGGCAGCCATGCCGTGGCGCGCGTAATGCCCGCGATGGCTCGGGCCATTTCGGCCTCGCTGTTCCGTTACTTCCCCAATAGAACAATGCCACCGAATCAGGTAATGTTGCCTGATAGGCCACATGGCCTGCGTGCAACCCGTGCCGCCGGATGGCGGCACAACCATGTCCGGGCTTCCATGGTGTCCCCGTCGCGAGGTGATGTGAAAAAGAGAGGCTCCAGATGATCAAAGACTTGCGGATCCGGGCGGCCGTGCCCTCGGACGCGCCAGCCGTGGGCAGCGTGCTGGAACGCTGCGGCCTGCCCGTGGACGATGTGGCCCGCTTGCTCGAGCACTTCCACGTTGCCATCCTTGGCGCGCAGATCATTGGCTGCGCTGCCGGCGAGCGTTTCGGCGAGACCGTGGTGATCCGCAGTGTTGCCGTATTGCCGGAACACCGCGACCAGGGTGTGGCCACGCATGTGGTGCGCGCCGCGCTGATGCGCGCGCGCGCCAATGGCGCGCGGCGCGCGGTGCTGCTGGCCTCAAGCTGCCCGAGCTATTTCGCGCGCTACGGTTTTACGCTGGTGCCGGCCGCGAAGCTGCCGGCCGAGGTCATGTCATCGAGCGAATTCCACCGCCATACCGATACACCGCCGCTATGCATGTGGTGCGAGCTGGACTGAACCCGCAAGCACCGATGGCACGCCTCAGTGCGCGCCGTCGCAGCGGCTGATCTCCACCGTTACGTGCACCAGTTCCTCATGCACGGATAGTGCCTCGCGCACGCGCTGCGGGGTCAGCACCGGATCGTGCGTGACCAGGCAGGCGATGCAGGCAAACTGCTGCCGGCCCACGCGCCACACATGCAGGTCGGTCACGCGGGTGCGCTCCTCGCCGTTGGCGTAGGCAGGGTCCAGGCCCGCCAGCATCTCGCGCACTTCTTCCACCACCGGGTGGTCCATCTCGCGGTCCAGCAGCACGGTGCCGCTCTGGCGCAGCAGGCCGACGGCCCACCTGCCGACCAGCGCGGCGCCCACCAGGCCCATCACCGGATCCAGCCACGCCCAGCCCAGCCACCAGCCGCCGGCCAGCGCGACAAGCGCCAGCACCGAGGTCGCGGCGTCGGCCAGCACATGCATGTAGGCGGCGCGCAGGTTGATGTCGTGGTGGTGGCCGTGGCCGTGATCATGGTCATGGCCGTGGTGATGGTGGCCATGGTCGTGCCCGTGGTCGTGCCCGTGCGCATGGCCGCCAAGGATCAGCGCGCAGCCCAGGTTGACCAGCAGGCCGAGCGCGGTCACGGCCATGGCCTCGCGGTAGTGGATGGCCTGCGGGCTGAACAGCCGCTCGACCGAGCCGGCCGCCATCAGCGCCGCGATGCCTAGCAGGAACACCGCGCTGGCAAAGCCGGCCAGCACTTCGATTTTCCACGTGCCGAAGGCAAAGCGCCGGTCGCCGGCGTAGCGGCGCGCGGCGGCATAAGCGACGGCCGACAGGCCGATGGCCAGGGCGTGCGAGCTCATGTGCCAGCCATCGGCCAGCAGCGCCATCGAGTTGAACCAAAGGCCGGCGGCGATCTCCACCACCATGGTGGCGGCGGTGATTGCCATCACCAGGCGCGTGCCGCGTTCGGCGGCGCGGTTGCCGGCGTCGAAGGCGTGGCTGTGGGTCCAGGCGGACAAGTCGTGGCTATGCATGGTCGGGTTCTGCTGAGCGCTTGAGAGGTGAAATCCTCACCCTGCGTGGGGTAATGCAGTCACAAGGGTAGCAGAGCCCCGGCGCTTCGGCGGCCGCGTCCCTGACGGTTGCAGGGACAGCTGGCGCGTATTTTGTGTGCTCCCCGCGATACAAATAGCCCTTGATTGTCCGCGGGAATTCCATGCGAGCCTTACATACATTCATGAACGGATGTATGATCCAGCGAAGAATTCACACTGCCTTAACGATTTTGTTGTCCATTCCGAGATGAGTTATCGATTTATCGCTATCTGCCTGACCGCCTGGCTGGGCCTCTGCGCCACCGCGGGCTGGTTTGTCGAGCGCCTCTGGAGCTGACCCCTGCGTCCTGCGCGGATGCTAGGCCGCGCGCGGCGCCTGTGCCAGCCGGTCGAAGAATTGCCACAGCTGTGGCGCATCGCCGGTGGCCACGTTGAAGCGGATCCACGGCGAATCGGTCTCGTCCGGCTCGAAATACGACCCTGGCGCCAGCCAGATGCCATGCTCCAGCGCCAGCGTGGCCAGCCGGTTGCCGTGCAGCGGCTCGCCACGGCGGCTGGCCTGCAGCCGCGCCTGTGCCGCCTCGTTCAGGCGCGCCCAGGCGAACATCCCGCCCTCCGGGCGCAGCAGCACCTCCAGCCCGTGGGTTTCCATCTTTTCCGTGACGCGATCCTGCTGCGCGCGCAGCCGCTCGGCCAGCGCCGCCACGTGGCGGCCGTAGTGGCCGCTGGTCAGCACCGAGTAGACCAGCCGCTCGGTGACTTCCGATGAGGTCAGGCCGACCGCCATCTTGGTGCGCGCGAAGGCCTTGGCCAGGTCGGGGCTGGCGGCCAGATAGCCGACCCGCAGCGACGGCGTGATGGTCTTGGAAAAGCCATTGATATAGACCACCTGCGACAGCCCGTCCATGGCCGCCAGCATCGGCGAGCCGGCCGGCGCCAGCTCGCGGTAGATATCGTCCTCCACCACCAGCAGCCGGTGCTGCTCGGCCAGCTGCAGCACGCGGAAGGCGTTCATACTGCTCAGGCTGGCGCCGGTCGGGTTCTGCAGCACGGTATTGATAAAGAGCGCGCGCGGGGCGTGGGCGCGGATGGCATCGTCCAGCGCATCGGTATCGAGCCCCGCCGCCGAGCGCGGCACGCCCACCACGCGCAGCCCCGCCAGCCGCAGGATCTGCAAGAGGTTGCAGTAGCAGGGCGATTCCACCAGCACCGTATCGCCGGCACGCAGCAGCGTGCGCACCACCAGGTCCAGCGCCTGCGTGGCGCCCTGCGTCAGTACCACCTGCTGCGCCTGCAGCGGGATGCCGTACTGGCCCAGGCCTGCGGCGATATGCTCGCGCAGCGGCGCAAAGCCGTAGGGATGGCCGTAGCCCGACAGCTGCGCCGCCGGCACGCGCGCCGAGGCGCGCATGGCCTGGTGCAGCCCTTCCTCGTTGAGCCAGTCGCCGGGCAGCCAGCCAGCGCCAGCCTTGATCGGCACCGAGTGGTCGGCGAACACATCCGACAGCAGCCACGCCGCGTTCAGACCCGGCGCCTCCCAGTGCGGCGCGCGCGCGCGCCCGGCGGGGGCATGGCGGTGCGCCACGGTATAGCCCGAGCCCGGGCGCGCTGCCAGGTAGCCCAGCGCGGTCAGCCGGCCGTAGGCCTCGGCCACGGTGAAGGTGCTGACGTGGTGGTGCTGCGCAAAGCGGCGCACCGAGGGCAGGGCGGTGCCGGCGCGCAGCGCGCGCTGCTCAACCAGTGCGGCGATGCCGGCAACGATCTGCTCGGTCAGGGTGTCGCCGTCGCGGCGGCTGCGGGTCAGGTTCAGGGTCAGCATCAGGCACTCAGGCAGGCGTGAACCTGTACAGTTTAGCGGCTGGAGGCAGGCCAGGCTGCGGTGGCTTTCCGCAAAGCGAAATTTGCCGCAGTGCAGCGTGGGATGTCACCCAGCAGTCCAGGGCGGGTCGTGGCACGGGGGCGGGCTGGCGGCACCCCGATGGCGCTTGCCTGTACGGTTTGGCATGTTCAAACTGCACGGTAAGGCAGCCTTGTCCGGACTGTATATTTTGTCGGCCAGGCGCCGCCGGTAGAGTGGCCCTCATTGCCGACGCGCTGACCGCCAGCGTGCTACCCGCCAATCCGACCCGATTCCCCCTAGGAGGACGTATGGACGCCGCCAAGACCGTGATTCCCGATCTCGATGCCCTGTGGATGCCCTTCACCGCTAACCGCCAGTACAAGGCGGCGCCGCGCCTGCTGGCGTCGGCCAGCGGCATGTACTACACCACCCACGACGGCCGCCAGATCATGGACGGTTGTGCCGGCCTGTGGTGCGTGGCCGCCGGCCACTGCCGCAAGGAAATCTCCGAGGCCGTAGCGCGCCAGGCCGCCACGCTGGACTATGCGCCGCCGTTCCAGATGGGCCATCCGCTGTCGTTCGAGGCCGCCACCAAGGTGGCCTCGATCATGCCGCAGGGCCTGGATCGCATCTTCTTCACCAACTCGGGCTCGGAGTCGGTCGACACCGCGCTGAAGATCGCGCTGGCCTACCACCGTGCACGCGGCGAAGGCCAGCGCACGCGTTTTATCGGCCGCGAGCGCGGCTACCACGGCGTGGGCTTCGGCGGCATGGCGGTGGGCGGCATTGGCCCCAACCGCAGGGCGTTCTCGGCCAACCTGATGCCGGGCACCGACCACCTGCCGGCCACGCTGAATATCGCCGAGGCAGCCTTCTCCAAGGGCCAGCCGCAATGGGGCGCGCACCTGGCCGATGAGCTGGAGCGCATCCTGGCGCTGCACGACCCGTCCAACGTTGCCGCCGTGATCGTCGAGCCGCTGGCCGGCTCCGCCGGCGTGCTGGTGCCGCCGGTCGGCTACCTGGAAAAGCTGCGTGAAATCACCAGCAAGCACGGCATCCTGCTGATCTTCGACGAGGTCATCACCGCCTTCGGCCGCCTGGGCGCCGCCACCGCGGCGGAGCGCTTCAAGGTCACGCCGGACCTGATCACCATGGCCAAGGCGATCAACAACGCCGCGGTGCCGATGGGCGCCGTCGCCGTGCGCCGCGAAGTGCATGACACCGTGGTCAATTCGGCCGCGCCGGGCGCGATCGAGCTGCTGCATGGCTACACCTACTCCGGCCACCCGCTGGCCGCGGCTGCCGCCATCGCCACCCTCGACCTGTACCAGCGCGAAAACCTGTTCGGCCGCGCCGCCGAACTGGCGCCGGTGTTCGAAGCCGCGGTGCACGGCGTACGCAGCGCGCCGCACGTGAAGGACATCCGCAACTACGGCCTGGTCGCCGGCATCGAGCTGGAGCCGCGTCCCGGCCAGCCCGGCGCGCGCGCGTATGAGGCCTTCCTGAAGTGCCTGGAGCTCGGCGTGCTGGTGCGCTACACCGGCGACATCCTGGCGTTCTCGCCGCCGCTGATCATCTCTGAAGCCCAGATCGGCGAACTGTTCGATACGGTGAAGAAGGCACTGCAGGACATCAAGTAAGCGGCGCGCGCCGCATCGCATTGCCGCCGGACCTGCGGGTCCGGCCTCCCTGACTGCACGCCGGGGCGCGCGCTGACTTGCGTGCCGCGGCAATCGAAGGAAATCCCAAGTGAGCATCGCAGAAAACCGGCAACTTGCCGAGATCCACCATTTCATCGGCGGCGCCGTGCGCCGCGCCGGCGGCCAGCGCCATGCGGACGTATTCAACCCCGCCACCGGCGAGGTCGCAGCGCGCGTGGCGCTAGGGACCACGCAGGACGTGGCCGATGCCGTCGCCGCCGCCCAGGCCGCGTTCCCCGCCTGGGCCGACACGCCGCCGCTGCGCCGCGCGCGCATCCTGTTCAAGTTCAAGGAACTGCTCGACCAGCACCACGATGACCTGGCCGCGCTGATCACGCGCGAGCATGGCAAGGTGTTCTCGGATGCGAAGGGCGAAGTCACGCGCGGCATCGAGGTGGTGGAATTCGCCTGCGGCATCCCCAACCTGCTCAAGACCGATTTCACCGACAACATCGGCGGCGGCATCGACAACTGGAACCTGCGCCAGCCGCTGGGCGTGGTGGCCGGCATCACGCCGTTCAACTTCCCGGTGATGGTGCCGATGTGGATGTTCCCGGTGGCAATCGCCTGCGGCAATACCTTCGTGTTGAAGCCGTCGGAGCGCGATCCGTCGCCGAGCCTGCTGATTGCCGATCTGCTGCGCCAGGCGGGATTGCCCGATGGCGTGTTCAATGTCGTGCAGGGCGACAAGGAAGCCGTGGACGCGCTGCTCGCGCATCCAGACGTCCAGGCGCTGTCGTTCGTCGGCTCGACGCCGATCGCCGAGTACATCTATACGGAAGGGACCAAGCACGGCAAGCGCGTGCAGGCCTTGGGCGGCGCCAAGAACCACCTGGTGGTGATGCCGGATGCCGATCTCGACCAGGCGGTCGATGCGCTGATCGGTGCCGCGTATGGTTCTGCCGGCGAACGCTGCATGGCGATCTCGGTCGCCGTAGCGGTGGGCGATGTCGCCGACAAGCTGGTGCCGCGCCTCGCGGAACGCGCGCGCACGCTGAAGATCCGCAACGGCATGGAGTCCGATGCCGAGATGGGCCCGCTGGTGACCGGTGCGCACAAGGCCAAGGTCGAAGGCTATATTGCCAAGGGTGTGCAAGAGGGCGCGACGCTGGTCACCGATGGCCGCGGTCACAAGGTCGATGGCCATGAGAACGGCTTCTATGTCGGCGGCACGCTGTTCGACAACGTCAAGCCCGACATGACGATCTACAAGGAAGAGATCTTCGGCCCGGTGCTGTCGGTAGTGCGTGTGCATGACTTTGCCGAAGCGGTGTCGCTGATCAATGCGCACGAGTACGGCAACGGCGTGTCGTGCTACACCAGCGACGGCGGCATTGCGCGTGCGTTTGCGCGGCAGATCCAGGTGGGCATGGTCGGCATCAATGTGCCGATCCCGGTGCCGATGGCCTGGCACTCGTTTGGCGGGTGGAAGCGCTCGCTGTTCGGTGACCACCATGCCTATGGCGAAGAGGGCGTGCGCTTCTATACGCGCTACAAGAGCGTGATGCAGCGTTGGCCGGATTCGATCGCCAAGGGCGCTGAGTTCACCATGCCGGTGGCTAAGTAGTTTGTTGTGCCTATTGGCGGGGACCGGTTGGCGGTCCCCGCTCCGTTCAGGGCGGCCCGCTTGTTCAAGGAGGCAGGGGATGAACGTCAGACGTATCGTCGCCAATATCTCGGCCGCGGAGCCTTCGCTTGCGCGCGCCTTCTACCAGGACGTCCTTGGTCTCGACCTGCTGATGGAT
Source organism: Cupriavidus necator N-1 (assembly GCF_000219215.1). Classification (NCBI taxonomy): domain Bacteria; kingdom Pseudomonadati; phylum Pseudomonadota; class Betaproteobacteria; order Burkholderiales; family Burkholderiaceae; genus Cupriavidus; species Cupriavidus necator. The sequence continues at coordinate 279,745 of NC_015726.1, forward strand.
CACGGGTGGATCCAGACTTATGGCCGCGACACTGCCATGTCCGTTCAGGTCAGCGTGGCGTCGGAGGGTGGCAGCGGTACACCCGTGCCGGACCTGTCCATAGAGGTTGACGATGTCAATGAAGCGCATCGCCGCATGGTGGCCGCGGGCTTTGCCATCGAATACGGCCCTGCCGACGAGCCGTGGGGCGTGCGCCGTTTCTATGTGCGCGATCCGTTCGGGCGACTGGTGAATATCCTCAGGCACGCCTGAGCGCGGCTATTCCGCGCTGCACGTGCTGGCCTGCCGGTAGGCGCTCGGCGTGCCGGCTTCTCCCTTGTTCCAGCAGGCGCGGAAGGCCTGCACGCTGGCGAAGCCGCTCTTCAACGCGATCGCTTCCACCGGCAGCGTCGATGCGGCCAGCAGCTTGCGCGCGCGTGCCATGCGCAGGTTGACATCCTTCCCGTCCTCAGCCTTCGGCTGCCGCCTTACGGCGGAAAGGACGAGGATTCCTACGGCGCTACGTGATGCTCTACGTAGTCACTTCGGTGGGTTCCTGCTTCGTAGAGCGGCTTGACTACGCCGACTCTCCACAGGCTGCAACGCGGTGCCCCCGCGCCAAAATGTTGATCGCGCCGACCACGTCGGCGTGATTCGCATAGCCGCATGCCACACAGGCGAAGCTCGCCTGGCTCTGCCGGTTCTCGACAGATACATGCCCGCAGCAAGGGCACGTGCGACTGGTGTGCTGTGGCGGCACAGCTATTAGCCAGCCGCCATTCCACGCTAGCTTGTATTCCAGTTGACGCCCGAACTCGTACCAACCCTGATCGAGGATGGCCTTGTTCAGGCCGGACTTGGCCCTGACGTTCTTGCCCGGTTGCCCGCTTGAACCGGCCGCTGACTTGGACATGTTCCGTACCTTCAGGTCCTCGATACACACCATCGCTTGATTTTCGCTGATCGTGGTCGTGGCTTTGTGCAGGTAGTCGAGGCGGGCGTTACCGATGCGTGCGTGGATACGCTGGATTCGGGCCTTGGACTTCTTCCAGTTGTTGCTGAATTTCGTCTTGCGGCTCATCGCCCGCTGCGCACGGCGCAGTCTGGCTTCGTGCTTCCTAAAGCTGTTGAGCGGCGCGAGGAAAGTGCCATCGCTCATGGTGGCAAAGCGAGCGATGCCCATGTCGATGCCGATGGCGCTGGTGGCTTTCGGCACAGGTCGCTCGACCTTCCGCTCAGTCTGGATCGAAACAAACCACTTGCCGCCCGACAGGCTGACGCAGGCATTGCGTACCTCACCGAGTACGTCGCGGCTGTTCCTGTATCGCAGCCAGCCCAGCTTGGGCAAAAAGATACGCGAGTTGGTCTGATCAAGCTTGATTTGCTTCTGGTCGGGATAGCGGAAACTGTCGCCCAGACCCTTCTTCTTGAAACGCGGGAAGTCGGCCCGTTTTGCGAAGAAATTTGTGTAGGCCCGCTCCAAGTCCTTGAGCGTCTGTTGAAGAGGATGGACTGGTGCATCGGCCAGCCATGCTGTTTCCGTGCTGTTGCGCCACTCCGTGAGTTGCTTACACAGACCGGCATAGCTGAGCTTCTTTTCGCCTTGATCGTAACGCTGTTTCTGCAACGCCAGCGCCTTGTTATAGACGAACCGGCACGATCCGGCATAACGGCGCATGTTGCGCTGCTGCTCGCCGTTCGGCATCAATTCGTATTTGAATGCTTGAAGACGCTGCATGGCCCAATCATACTCTTGGCCTACGAGCGACGACAATGACATTCGGCAGAGGACCTGCGCGACATATTTACCGGCGTTTGCGCAGATTTCGAAGCTGAACTGGTGGAGTTCGATGGGGAGGACGATCACGTTCACCTTCTTGTGAACTACCCGCCAAAGGTCGCGGTGTCCGCACTGGTAAACAGCTTGAAAGGGGTATCCAGCCGTATGATCCGAAAGAAGAACTACCCGAGCATCAGCAAGAAGCTATGGGGCGGTGCACTGTGGTCGCCGTCTTACTTCGCAGGGAGCTGCGGCGGTGCGCCCATCGAGATCATCCGCCAATACATTGAGCAACAACAGACGCCGCATTAGCCGCCGAAAGGACGCCGACGGCGTCCGCGCTATCCTTCCCCGGCCTAAAGGCCGAGGCTTGCCGCGCACCTGGTCAGCTGGTATTGCTTCGGCGTGAGGCCGGTTTCCTCATGGAACAGGCGCGACAGGTGCCTGACGCTGACCGCGAAACGCTGCGCAAAGCGCGGGTCAGCGACGTTGGCTTCCAGGTCGCGCGCGATCGCATCCTGCACTGCATGCACCAGCGGATTGCCGTGCGAGCGTGCGCTGAACTGCGGTTCAAGCTGCGGATCGGCGCCGAAGCGCCGGAACGGCACGACGTTGTCGCGCGCCACCGCAATCGCGGCCTCGTCGCCGCAGGCGTTGGCCACCAGCCGCAGCGCCAGGTCGATGCCGGAGGCCACGCCGGCCGAGGTCCAGACATTGCCGTCGCGGACGAACACTCGGTTGTCGATCACCGAGGCATCCGGATGGCGCGCGCGCAGGCGCTTGATATGTGCATGGTGTGTCGTGCACAGGCGCCCGTCGAGCAGGCCCGCTGCGCCGAGCAGAAAGGCGCCGGTGCAGACTGCGGCCACCTGCACGCCGCCATTCCTGCCCTCACCAAAGCTATCCCTCAACCATGCCGCGCTATCGTGCCACGCAGGCGATGTCGTCAGTGTGTCCAGAAGTTTGCTGCCAACGGCAATGACCACGTCGCCGGCTTCGAGCCGGGCGGGCAGGCGTTCAACCCGGCCAAGCGCCGGACCCTGGAAGGACGTGACGCTGGAATGCGGGCCGACGCAGCGCACAGTGAGTGGCGCAAGGCCAAGTTCTGCCACACTCGACAGGATCTGTAGCGGCCCGCCGAGGTCGAGCATGTGGACATTGGGCAGCACCAGGAAATAGGCGGTAGTCATCACCAGTGTGGAGATCGCGAGGCCGATGCCGGCATTCTTGCGCGAATTGCAGGCTTTGTATCGGCGATGGCCGAAAATTTGCTTTTCTGGTCCATGGCGTTGTCCCGGCAGGCGGCCGGCCTTCCTTAGCATGGTCAACGAACCCCTGCCAAAGAGAGATCGCCATGCACCGCACCCGCCTGCCCGCCGTCACCGTGGCCCTGGTCGCCATCGGCTTTGCCGTGATGTTCGTGTCGACCGCGGTGAGGGGCCTCTACCAGGTGTACTTCGTCGACCTCGCCACGCACTTCGGGCAGGGCCGTGCGCAGTTTGCCTGGTCCGGTAGTGTCTTTATGCTGGCCACCGGGCTGATGTCGCCGGTGGTCGGCGCGCTCAGCGATCGCGTCGGCCCGCTGCGCACCGCGGCCGCCGGTGCGCTGGCGGCAGGCATTGCGCTGGGCAGCGCGGCGCTGTGGCCGGGATCGCTGACGTTTTTCGTGCTGATGTTCGGCCTTGCCGGCGCGTTCGGGCTGGCGGCCATGACCTTTGTGCCGATGGGCATCCTGGTGGACCGGCTGTTCGAGGAACGCAGGAAGGGGCTGGCCTATGCGGTGGTTACCAACGGCACCGCGATCGGCTTTGTCGTGCTGTCGCCGCTGTGGATCTGGCTGCAGCCGCAGGCGGGCTGGATCACCGCGTTCGGCGTGGCGGGTGCGGTGTTTGCGTTGCCGGTGGCCGGCGCCTTGTGGCTGGCTTCGCGCTGGGAGCCGGCGTCCGCACCGGCGCCACGCACGGCCGAGGCCGACGTGCCGGCATGGACGGTGGTGCGGCGTGACCCGGTGTTCTATGCGCTGGCAGCCGGCTTCTTCGGCTGCGGCGCCACCATGGCCTTTATCGACGTGCACCTGATCGCGTACTGGCAGGGGCAGGGCGTGCCGCGGCTGGCGATGGGCTATGCGATGAGCACGCTCGGTGGACTGGAGCTGGCCAGCGGCCTGGTCTCCGGCGCGCTGGCACTGAGCTGGGACAAGCACCGGCTGCTGGCCACGTTCTACGCGCTGCGCTCGGCGTCGATGCTGTTGCTGCTGGTGCCGGGCCTGGGCGTGCTGCCGTTTGCGGTCGGCTTTGGCGCCAGCTACCTGGGCACGGTGATCCTGACCTCCATGTTCTGCTTCGAGCGCTATGGCAGCCGGATCAAGGGCAAGGTGTTTGGCCTGCTGTTCCTGGGGCACCAGCTGGGTGCCTTCCTGACGGTGCAGCTGGGGGCGTGGTCGTTCGATGCCACGCGCAGCTACCAGGACAGCATCACGGCGCTGGTGGCGGTGACGCTGTGCTCCGCCGCGTGTTCGTGGTTTGGCCTGCGCCGCGCGGGACCGTTGCCGGCACTGGCCAGGGGCCCGGCGCACGCCGCGGTGCCCGAGGCTGCCAGCCGCTGAAGTACTGATGCTGCCGCGGCTCCTGCTTGCCCGCGCGGCCCTTGCTCCGCTGGGTCTGGGGGCCTGGGCGCTGCCGTGGGCGCCGCGCGCAAGGATTGCCGCGCTGGCGGCACTGGCCCTTGCCGGCGCCGCACTGCTGGCGCTCGATCCGCTTGCCGCCGCACTGGCGCGCGTGGACGGCATCCTGTCGGCGCCCGGCTGCGGCGGCTGACATCCTCCACCTGCAGTTTGTCTGCGGTCAGTGCCGGCCAGCCTGGCCTTTCCTATCATTCGATGACGCGCCTGCCTCGCGCGGGCGCGCAATGTGACGCCTTCGCGCCGCGGCGGGCGTAAACTACCGCCCTTTTTCCGGGCCGCCGCCTTGCCGCCTCGTGCCCGGCCATAGTTGCAGGGAGTCTGAATGAGCTTGTTTCGAACCAAGGACATCGACGCGATGCTGGCCGTCGCGCGCGATGACGGCCTGAAGAAGGTGCTGGGTCCGATCGACCTGGTGATGATGGGCATCGGCGCCATCATCGGCACCGGCATTTTCGTGCTGACCGGCACCGGCGCGCTGACCGCGGGGCCGGCGCTGACGGTGTCGTTTGTGATCGCGGCGCTGTCGTGCGGCTTTGCCGCGCTGTGCTACGCGGAGTTCGCTTCGGCGATCCCGGTGTCGGGATCGATCTATACGTACAGTTATGCCACGCTGGGCGAGATTGTCGCGTGGATGATCGGCTGGGACCTGCTGCTGGAATACGGGCTGGCTACGTCCGCCGTGTCGGTGGGATGGTCGGGCTACTTCCAGTCGCTGATGGCGGGCTTCGGGCTGAAGCTGCCGGCGGCGCTGAGCGCGGCGCCAGGGTCCGTGCCGGGGGTGAAGACCATGCTGAACCTGCCGGCGTGCCTGATCATGCTGGCCATCACCTGGGTGGTGTCGTACGGCGTGCGCGAATCCACGCGCATCAACAACCTGATGGTGGCGATCAAGATCGGCGTGGTGCTGCTGTTTATCGCGGTGGGCGTGTGGCATGTGCAGCCGGCCAACTGGCAGCCGTTCGCGCCATTCGGCTTTGCCGGCATCTTCAATGCGGCGGCGCTGGTGTTCTTTGCCTTTATCGGCTTCGACGCGGTGACCTCGGCCGCGGAAGAGGTGCGCAACCCGCGCCGCGACCTGCCGATCGGCATCATCGGTTCGCTGGCGGTGTGCACGGTGCTGTATGTGGTGGTGGCCGCCATCATGACCGGCATCGTGCCGTTCGCGAAGTTTGCCGGCGTGGACCACCCGGTCTCGCTGGCGCTGCAGTTCGCGGGCCAGAACTGGGTGGCCGGCTTTGTCGACCTGGGCGCAATCCTGGGCATGACCACGGTGATCCTGGTGATGACCTATGGCCAGACCCGCGTGATCTTTGCGATGTCGCGCGACGGCCTGCTGCCCGAGCGGTTGTCTTCCGTGCACCCGGTGCATGCCACGCCGTATTTCGCCACCTGGACCGTCGGCATCGTGTTTGCCGCGATTGCCGCCTTCGTGCCGCTGAACGTGCTGGCCGAACTGATCAATATCGGCACGCTGGCGGCCTTCACGCTGATCTCGGTGGCGGTGCTGGTGCTACGCAAGACGCGCCCGGAACTACCGCGCGCATTTCGCTGCCCGGGCGTGCCGGTGGTGCCGCTGCTGTCAATCGGCTTCTGCCTGTTCCTGATGGCACACCTGCAGGCGCTGACCTGGATTGCCTTCCTGGTGTGGCTGGCGGTGGGGCTGGTGATCTACTTCGGCTACGCGCGGCGCAATGCCGTGCTGCATAACCACGGCGGCTGAGCGCCTTCAGCTGCCGCGCCCGGCCGCGGCCTTCATGAAGGCCACCGCGCGCGGCTCGTTGGCGTAGGCGGCGTTGATCCGGATCCATGCCGAGGTCTCGCCGCCCGGGCGGAAGTAGTTGCCCGGGGCCAGCGTCACGCCGTATGCCTCGCCCAGCGTCACTAGTTCGCGCGAATCCTCGATGCCGGGCGGGCGTGCCCACAGGAAGTTGCCGCCGGACGGCTGGCAGAACACCTCCCAGCCGTTGCCGGTCAGCTGCCGCACGGCATTGGCGGAGGCCTCGCGCACGCGCAGGCGCAGCCGCTCCACATATTTGCGGTAGCCGCCGCGTTCCAGCAGCGCCGCCGTCACCGCCTCGGCGAAGTGCGAGCCGGCCACGCTGGTCAGCACCTTCACATCGACCAGGTCCTTGACCAGCGCCTTGTCGGCCACCAGGTAGCCGACCCGCAGCGAGGCCGACACCGTCTTGGAAAAGCCGCCGATGTAGATCACGTGCTCAAGCTGGTCCAGCGTGGCCAGTCGGTCGGTGAAATGGGTCTGGAAGTCCGAGAAGATGTCGTCCTCGACAAAGCGGAAGCCATGCCGGCGCGCCAGCTCCAGCAGCCGGAATGCCACCGGCGGCGCCAGCGTCGACCCGGTCGGGTTCTGCAGCACGCTGTTGGTGAAGAACAGCTTGGGCTTGTGCTGGCGCAGCAGCGCCTCGGTGGCGTCCGGGTCGGGGCCGTTGGCCGTGTGCGGCACGCCCACCAGTTGCACCCCATGCAGCCGCAGCAGGCCGAACAAGTTGTAGTAGCCGGGATCTTCCACGAACACCGTATCGCCGGGCTTGAGCAGGTGGCGCACCACCAGGTCCAGCGCCTGGCTGGCACCGGTGGTGATCAGCACTTGCGGCAGTTCGGCGGCGATGCCCAGCTGGCGCACGCGCAGCAACACCTGGCGGCGCAGTTCCGGATGCCCCATCGGCGTGGCGTAGTGGATCACGCTGTCGATTTCGTTGCGCGAGATCGCGCGGATCGCCTGCGTCAGCCCCTCAACGTCGCGCCAGGTTTCCGGCACAAAGCCGCCGGCCAGCTTGAGCGTGCCGCTGGGGTGGTTGAACTGCTCGAGGATGTGGTCGGAAAGATCCTCGGCCAGGCTCGGATCCGACCAGCCGCACGCTGAGCGCCCCGCCAGCGGACTGTCCGCCACATAGAAGCCCGAACCCTGGCGCGAATCCAGCAGCCCCTGCGATACCAGTCGGTCATAGGCTTCGATCACCGGGAAGCGGCTGATGCCGTTCGCGGCTGCCAGCTGACGGATCGACGGCAGCTTTGCGCCGGGCCGAGCCTCGCGGTTGCCGATCCACGACTTCACGCCGTTGACGATCTGATCGGTCAGTGGAATTCCGGTAGAAGCATCTAAGATTAGTTTCATAAGGCAGGGCAGCCGGGGGAAACCGGAGGACGCAACTGTCAGGGAAAACTACTGAACAGTTCATCGAAAACTGTTCACAACTGTACATGGGATTGTAGTGAGGGATGCGAATAATGGAAGCGTGGCGGAGAAAGGCGCCGGCTCCTGTGGTCATTCGGCATCCAGGAGTCGGCACCGGACCAGACCGCCGGGCTGATGAGGAGTGCGACATGCGCGAACTACGGACTTTCGAACTGGACGAGCCCGGACAGCCAGTGAGCTGGCGCGCCGGTTACGGGCAGACCGTCTGCGCGGCGGCGGGCAAGCTGTGGGTGACGGTGGAAGGCAATCCCACTGACATCTGGCTGGAGCCGGGCGCCGAACTGCCGTTGCCGGAGGGCTACCGGGTGTGGCTGTCGGGCGATGGCGCGGGCGCGCGCTTCGCGCTGGCCCAGGTGCCGGCGCCGTGGTCGCTGCGGCGGCTGGCGGCGTGGCTGCGGGCGATGCGGCACCGGGTGGAGGAGCACAGCACCGATGCGTTCGGGGAGTGCCCGAGGATCTGGGCCTGAGCGGCCACTCACGCTGTGCCGGAACGGCCACCTGCGGGTGGCCTTTTGTTTGCCCGGGGGCTTGCGCGGCGCCTGCCGCGGGCGCCTACTCTATAAGGACTGCCCCGCCCCACGCACGCCGGTATCGGGTTCCGCCCCATTGCTTTACGTTAACGTCAACTTCATATAATCGATCGGCCCCGACCCGGGGCCCAGCCCGCGCATTTGCAGCCAAGCCGGCACAGAACGGCACGTCCGGCGCACGCCGCGGCAGCAGCCAACACCAGAATCGGTGGAGACAATGACCGACCTTTCCGATGTGCATGATGTGCGCCGCGGTGCGCCCCAGCCCAAGCCCACTGTGCAAGGCCGCGGTCCGGTCAACAAGGTGCGCTTTGTCACGGCGGCGTCGCTGTTCGATGGCCATGACGCCTCGATCAACATCATGCGCCGCATCCTGCAGTCGCATGGCTGCGAGGTGGTCCACCTCGGCCACAACCGCTCGGTCGAGGAAGTGGTGACGGCGGCGCTGCAGGAAGACGCGCAGGGCATCGCGATTTCCAGCTACCAGGGGGGACATGTCGAGTTCTTCAAGTACATGGTCGACCTGCTGCGCGAGAAGGGCGGCGAGCACATTCAGGTCTTTGGCGGTGGCGGCGGCGTGATCGTGCCGGACGAGATCCGCGAGCTGCAGGCCTACGGCGTGGCGCGCATCTTCAGCCCCGAGGACGGCCAGCGCATGGGCCTGGCCGGCATGATTGCCGACATGGTGCAGCGCTGCGACATCGACCTATCGCGCTATGCACCGGCCACGCTTGAACCTGTCACCGGCGGCGACCGCCGTGCGCTGGCGCAATTGATTACGGCGCTGGAGAACGGCAAGGCCGATCCGGCGCTGGTGGACGCGATGCATGCGCAGGCAAAGCAGGCATCGATTCCGGTGCTCGGCATCACCGGCACCGGCGGCGCCGGCAAGTCGTCACTGACCGACGAACTGATCCGCCGCTTCCGGCTGGACCAGCAGGATGCGCTCTCCATCGCCGTGATCTCGATCGACCCGTCGCGGCGCAAGTCTGGCGGCGCGCTGCTGGGCGACCGCATCCGCATGAACGCGATCAACCACCCGAACATCTTCATGCGCTCGATGGCGACGCGCGAGGCGGGCTCGGAGATCTCGCAGGCGCTGCCGGACGTGATCGCCGCGTGCAAGGTGGCCGGTTTCGACCTGGTGATCGTCGAGACCTCGGGCATCGGTCAGGGCGATGCAGCCATCGTGCCGCACGTGGACCTGTCGCTCTATGTAATGACGCCCGAGTTCGGCGCGGCCAGCCAGCTCGAGAAGATCGACATGCTGGACTTTGCCGACTTCGTCGCCATCAACAAGTTCGACCGCAAGGGCGCGCAGGACGCGTGGCGCGATGTGGCCAAGCAGGTGCAGCGCAACCGCGAGCAATGGCATGGCAAGGCCGAAGACATGCCGGTCTACGGCACGCAGGCGTCGCGCTTCAATGACGATGGCGTGACCATGCTGTACCAGGGACTGCGCGCGGCGCTGGCCGAACGCGGCCTGAAGCTGCAGCCGGGCGTGCTGCCGGCGCAGGCGGGGCGCATCTCCACCGGCCAGAATGTGATCGTGCCGCCGGCGCGCAGCCGCTACCTGGCGGAACTGGCAGACACGGTGCGCGGCTACCACCGCCGCGTGATGACGCAAAGCCGCCTAGCACGCGAGCGCCAGCAGCTGCGTGAATCGAGCCGCATGCTGCAGGCCGCGCAAGGCGATGGCGCGGCGCTGGACGCGCTGGCCGCCGAACGCGAGAGCGCGCTGGGCCAGGTCGAGCGCAAGCTGCTGGCGATGTGGCCCCAGATGCGCGAAGCCTACAGCGGCGACGAATACGTGGTCAGGATCCGCGACAAGGAGATCCGCACGGGGCTGGTCACCACCACGTTGTCCGGCACCAAGGTGCGCAAGGTGGTGCTGCCGCGCTTCGAGGATGACGGCGAGGTGCTGAAGTGGCTGATGCGCGAGAACGTGCCCGGCAGCTTCCCCTACACCGCCGGCGTGTTCGCCTTCAAGCGCGAGAACGAGGACCCCACGCGCATGTTCGCCGGCGAGGGCGATGCCTTCCGCACCAACCGCCGCTTCAAGCTGGTGTCCGAAGGCATGGATGCCAAGCGCCTGTCGACGGCGTTCGACTCGGTCACGCTGTATGGCGAAGACCCGCACGTGCGCCCCGACATCTACGGCAAGGTCGGCAACTCCGGCGTGTCGATCGCCACGCTCGACGACCTGAAGGTGCTGTACGACGGCTTCGACCTGACCAGCCCGAGCACCTCGGTGTCGATGACCATCAACGGCCCGGCCCCGACCATCCTGGCGATGTTCATGAACACCGCCATCGACCAGCAGCTCGACAAGTTCCGCGCCGACAATCAGCGCGAGCCCACCGCAGACGAGGAAGCCAAGATCCGCGCCTGGGTGCTGCAGAACGTGCGCGGCACGGTGCAGGCGGACATCCTCAAGGAAGACCAGGGCCAGAACACCTGCATCTTCTCCACCGAGTTCTCGCTCAAGGTGATGGGTGATATCCAGGAGTACTTTGTCCACCACCAGGTGCGCAACTTCTACTCGGTGTCGATCTCCGGCTACCACATCGCCGAGGCCGGCGCGAACCCGATCTCGCAGCTGGCGTTCACGCTGTCCAACGGCTTCACCTATGTGGAGGCGTACCTGGCGCGCGGCATGCATATCGATGATTTCGCGCCCAACCTGTCGTTCTTCTTCTCCAACGGCATGGACCCCGAGTACGGCGTGCTGGGCCGCGTGGCGCGCCGCATCTGGGCCGTGACCATGCGCGACAAGTACGGCGCCAACGAGCGCAGCCAGAAGCTCAAGTACCACATTCAGACCTCGGGCCGCTCGCTGCATGCGCAGGAGATCGACTTCAACGATATCCGCACCACGCTGCAGGCGCTGATCGCGATCTACGACAACTGCAATTCGCTGCACACCAACGCCTACGACGAGGCCATCACCACGCCCACCGGCGAGTCGGTGCGCCGCGCGCTGGCGATCCAGCTGATCATCAACCGCGAGTGGGGCGTGGCCAAATGCGAGAACCCCAACCAGGGCAGCTTCCTGATGGAAGAGCTGACCGACCTGGTGGAAGAGGCGGTGCTGCAGGAGTTCGAGCGCATCGCCGAGCGCGGCGGCGTGCTGGGCGCGATGGAGACCGGCTACCAGCGCGGCAAGATCCAGGAAGAGTCGCTTTACTACGAGCAGCTCAAGCACGACGGCACGCTGCCCATCATCGGCGTGAACACGTTCCGCAACCCGGACGGCGACCCGACCCCGCAGAAGCTGGAACTGGCGCGCTCCAGCGAGGCCGAGAAGCTGAGCCAGCTCGACCGCCTGCAGGCGTTCCAGCAGGCCCATGCGGCCGAGGCCCCGGCCATGCTGGCGCAGTTGCGCCAGGCGGTGATCGACAACCAGAACGTATTCGCGGTGCTGATGGACGCAGTGCGGGTTTGCTCGCTGGGGCAGATCACGCACGCGCTGTTCGAGGTGGGCGGGCAATACCGGCGCAATATGTAGAGCCGGCGGCACCGCGTAGCAAGCAGTGCCCGATTACCGCGCAGGGCGGCCGCAGTGAAGGGCCGCCCTGCGTTACACTCGAAGGCTGTGCCGGCGCCCGCGCCACGGCAAACGTATTCGAGACAAAGCAAGCCAAAGATCATGGACACCCAGTACAACCCGACCAATATCTTCGCGAAGATCCTGCGCGGCGAGCTGCCGTGCATCAAGGTCTACGAGGACGACGACACCATCGCCTTCATGGACATCATGCCGCAGGCCGACGGCCATACGCTGGTGGTGCCCAAGGAAGCCGCGGTCAACCTGTTCGACCTGTCCGAGCAGGGCGCGCAGGCCGCCATCGTTGCCACGCAGCGGGTGGCGCGCGCGGTGCGCGCGGCGTTTGCGCCCGACGGCATCTCCATCGGCCAGTTCAACGGCGCGGCCGCGGGCCAGACCGTGCCGCACGTGCATTTCCATATCGTGCCGCGCTATGCCGACAGTGCCCTGCGCGGCCACGCGCGCGAGATGCAGGACCCGGAACAGCTCAAGGGCCATGCCGAGCGCATCATTGCCGCGCTGCGCGAGCAGGGCGCCTGAACCCGCGCCTGAACCGATTTATCAGCAATCCAACCAAGCAGAGGAAGACAAGATGAGCATCAGGACAGTGGGCATCGTCGGTGCCGGCACCATGGGCAATGGCATCGCCCAGGCCTGCGCAGTGGTAGGTCTCAACGTGGTGATGGTCGACATCAGCGATGCCGCCGTGCAGAAGGGTGTTGCCACCGTGGCGGGCAGCCTGGACCGGCTGATCAAAAAGGAAAAGCTGACCGAGGCCGACAAGGCCAGCGCGCTGGCGCGCATCAAGGGCAGCACCTCGTACGACGATCTCAAGGCCACTGATATCGTGATCGAGGCCGCGACCGAGAACTACGACCTGAAGGTCAAGATTCTCAAGCAGATCGACAGCATCGTCGGCGAGAACGTGATCATCGCGTCCAACACCTCGTCGATCTCGATCACCAAGCTGGCCGCCGTGACCTCGCGCGCCGACCGCTTTATCGGCATGCACTTCTTCAACCCGGTGCCGGTGATGGCGCTGGTGGAACTGATCCGCGGCCTGCAGACCAGCGACACCACCCATGCCGCCGTCGAGGCCCTGTCGAAGCAGCTCGGCAAGTACCCGATCACGGTCAGGAACAGCCCGGGCTTCGTCGTCAACCGCATCCTGTGCCCGATGATCAACGAGGCCTTCTGCGTGCTGGGCGAAGGCCTGGCCTCGCCGGAAGAGATCGACGAAGGCATGAAGCTGGGTTGCAACCACCCCATCGGGCCGCTGGCACTGGCCGACATGATCGGCCTGGACACCATGCTGGCCGTGATGGAGGTGCTGTACACGGAGTTTGCCGATCCGAAGTACCGTCCGGCCATGCTGCTGCGTGAGATGGTGGCCGCGGGCTACCTGGGCCGCAAGACGGGCCGCGGGGTGTACGTCTATAGCAAGTAAGCTGCCCGGCACTTGCCGCGTGGCACGGCGGCCGCCTGCGGGCGGCCGCCGCTTTTTCCGGTGCCGGTTCCGGTCGCCGCCAAATCCCGCTTACACGGCGTTATATGCCGAAACACTCCGCCGCATCCGGTAACAGGAATGCGCGGTAGAGTGCCCATTCCGTTTACGACAAGACAAACTTCATGGCTCACCCGATTCTCTTTGCTGCGCTGCTCGCGGGCGCAATGTCCCTGCTGGCGGCCCGTTCGGCGATGGCTCATGTGGATGTGGGCGTGCAGGTCGGCGCGCCGGTCTATGTGGCCCCGGCCCCTGTGTATGTGGCGCCTCCGCCGCCCGTGGTCTATGCGCCGCGCTACCACGGCTGGCATGGCGACCGCTATTGGGACGGACGCCGCTGGTATGGCCGCGGTGAGTGGCGCGGGCGGCATCACCACTCTCATCACTATCGGGACTACGATCGCCATTACGGGCGCGGCCACGGCCATGGGCACGGGCACCGCGGCCACGGCCACTGACCCTCTCGCCGGCTGACGCGCCGCCACGACGCGGCGCGTCGCGGCGTTCAGCGCAGCAGCACCAGACGCGGCACCGCGTCCGCGCCGCTCCAGACCACCGCGTTCTGTTCGTATTTCTCGCCGAGTGCCCGGGCATCCTCCAGCGACAGCCCCGGCACCAGGAAGCTCGGCTCTGCCGGCCAGCCGTTGGCAGGATGCTCGCCGGCGGCTTCGATTGCGCGCAACCCCATCTTTGCCACGTCCCGCGCCAGCGCCTGCTGGCGCCGTGCGTTGGCGTCGTCGTCGCAGCGCAGGCTGAACGGGTTGGCGGCGGTAATGAAGGCGCTCGATGCCACGCCCAGCGCGCGGTGCAGCGCCGCCAGCGGGGCGCTGGGTTGGTCTACCCGCAATATCATCGGCAGGTCGCCCAGCACGCGGTAATGCGTCTCGCGATAGGCCTGCAGCGTGGCGGCATCGATGGCGCTGGCCATGTTATTCGCCGTACTGCCGCAACCCCTCCAGGTCCAGCACCTCGATCACGCCGTAGTCCACCCGCACCAGGCCCTGCTGTTCCAGCACCTTGAGCGCCTGGTTGGCGCGCTGGCGCGAAATGCCTGCAAGCAGGCCGATCTCTTCCTGCGAGATCTCCAGCGTCGTGCCGATCCCCGGATACAGGTGCTCATTGAACAGCGACGACACCGCGCGCGCCACGCGCGAATCGATGTCGAGCAGCCGTTCATATTCCACCGCCGCGATGAACTGTCCCAGGCGTTCGTTGAACTGCGTCAGCAGGAAGCGCGTGAACGGCAGGCTGGTATCCAGCAACCACAGAAAAGTGTCGCGCGGCAGGAAGGCGATGGTCGAGCGGCGCAGCGCCATCACGTCGTACTTGCGGATTTCCGACTTGAGCACCGCGCCTTCGCCGAACCAGCCGCCGGTGGGCACGCCGGTGAAGGTGACCGACTTGCCCGAGGGCGACACCGTGGTGATCTTGACGATGCCTTCGAGCACGCCCATCCAGTGCTCAGCCATGTCACCCTTGTGACAGACGTAGTCGCCCTGGGTGTACTCGTGGACGAACATGGCGCGGCGCACGCGTTCGCGCTGCTCGGGGCTCAGGTCTGCTGCCCATACGCAGCGGTCGACAAAATCGTTCAGCATGGCCTGCAGAAGCTCCCGTAGGGATTAACCCGGAATTGTCACCGGCGTGACAACCGGGGTTGTTGGCATGGGCTATCGTACGATCACAACGGAACCGCGGGTGCCACCAGCGGCACGCCGGGGCAAGGCGCAAGCCTTCCCGGCGGCCTGATGCAAGGCACACCGGGCTTGATGCCGGGCGGCAATTGCTGCCGGGCAAAGCAAGCCAAGTATAACGACCGGACCGGCGCTTGACACCGGGCGTGGATCCCCACGCCGGAGGGACAGGAGACAGCGATGCAGGAATCGTCGGCGACGACCTTCCCGCGATGGCTGCTGGCGCACGCCCAGCAGCGGCCGGATCATCCGGCTCACCGCGAGAAGGATCTCGGCATCTGGCAGACATACAGCTGGGCCCAGGCGGCCCAGCAGGTGAGGGCGCTGGCTTGCGGGCTGGCCGCGCTCGGCTTCAGGCGCGGCATGAACCTGGCGGTGGTGGGCGACAACCGCCCGCGGCTGTACTGGGCCATGACCGCGGCGCAGGCGCTGGGCGGCGTGCCGGTGCCGCTGTACCAGGACGCCATCGCCAACGAGATGGTCTACGTGCTCAACGATGCGGAAATCGAGTTCGCCATCGTCGAGGACCAGGAGCAGGTCGACAAGCTGCTGGAAGTGGAGGCGCAGCTGGCCGAGTCCGGCCGCGCCGTGCGCCACGTCATCTTTGAAGACCCGCGCGGCCTGATGGACTACGACCACCCGTCGCTGATGTCTTATGAACGGCTGCAGGAACTGGGCCGCGAGTTCGACCAGGCGCACCCGGGCTTCTATGACGAGGCCATCGCCGCCGGCCAGCCCGACGACACCGCGATCATCCTCTATACGTCGGGCACTACCGGCAAGCCCAAGGGCGTATGCCATTCGCACTACGGCCTGATCGGCGCGGCGCGCAACGGCTGCGCCTTCGACAAGCTGAGCGCTGACGACGACGTGCTGTCCTACCTGCCGATGGCATGGGTGGGCGACAACCTGTTCTCCTACGCGCAGGCGATGGTGGCGGGCTTCACGGTGAACTGCCCGGAATCGCGCGAAACGGTGATGACCGACCTGCGCGAGATCGGCCCCACCTACTACTTTGCGCCGCCGCGCATCTATGAAGGGCTGCTGACGCAGGTGATGATCCGCATGGAGGATGCCGGCTGGATCAAGCGCAAGCTGTTCCACTGGGCCATGGATGTGGCGAAGCGCTGCGGCACCGACATCCTTGACGGCCAGCCGGTATCGCTCGCGGACCGCGCGCGCTACGCCCTGGGCGAAGTGCTGGTCTACGGCCCGCTGCGCAATGTGCTGGGCATGAGCCGCATCCGCGTGGGCTATACCGCGGGCGAGGCGATCGGACCGGACCTGTTCCGCTTCTACCGCTCGATCGGCGTGAACCTGAAGCAGTTCTACGGCCAGACCGAGACCTGCGCCTATGTGTGCCTGCAGCCGGACGGCAAGGTCAAGTTCGATTCCGTAGGGCCGGCCGCGCCCGGCATGGAAATCCGCATCGCCGACAACGGCGAGGTGCTGGTGCGCGGCGTGGGCCTGCTCAAGTCCTACTACAAGCGCGACGACGCCACGCGCGAGGCCATCAACGACGAGGGCTACTTCATGACCGGGGACGCCGGTGTGATCGACGCCGACGGCCACCTGAAGATCATCGACCGCGCCAAGGACGTGGGCAAGCTGGCCGATGGCTCGATGTTCGCGCCCAAGTACATCGAGAACAAGCTCAAGTTCTTCCCGTACATCAAGGAAGCGGTGGCCTTCGGCAGCGACCGCGACCAGGTCTGCGCCTTTATCAACATCGACTTCGAGGCCGTGGGCAACTGGGCCGAGCGCCGCCACCTGCCGTATGCCGGCTATGTCGACCTGGCCGCGCAGCCCGACGTGCTGGAAATGATCGGCGAGTGCGTGAACCAGGTGAATGCCGATCTGGCCAACGACCCGATGCTGGCCGGATCGCAGGTTGCACGCTTCCTGGTCCTCCACAAGGAACTGGATCCGGACGACGACGAGCTCACGCGCACGCGCAAGGTGCGCCGCGGCTTTATCGCCGACAAATACGGCGTGCTGGTGGAGGCGCTCTATGCGGGCAAGTCCGAGCAGTTCATCGAGACGCGCGTCAAGTTTGAAGACGGGCGCGAGGGCAGCGTGTCGGCCACGCTGAAGCTGGTCAATGCGAAGCGCCTGCCTGTGGCGGCGCGCGCGGCATGAGCGAGGGCAGCAAGATGACGCAAGTAGCCTGGCAAGGCGCGGGGCAGCGCGAATGGGCGGGGACGGCACGCACGGATGCCAGCGGCACGGGCAGCGGCGGCGCGATCGCCCCGGCAGGCCCGATGTCTCCCGCGGGTCTGGCGGATGACAGCGGCGCGCATCCCGGCACGCAGCGCGCACAGCGCACCGGCGAGCAGGCGCGCACCGGCGGCGAGGTGATCCTGGACCTGCAGCATATCTCGCTGTCGTTCGGCGGGGTCAAGGCGCTGACCGATATCTCGTTCGATGTGTGCGAGCACGAGGTGCGCGCCATCATCGGCCCCAACGGCGCCGGCAAGAGCTCGATGCTCAACGTGATCAACGGCGTCTACCACCCGCAGCAGGGACGCATCGTGTTCCGCGGCGAGGAGCGCAAGCAGATGCACCCGACCGCCGCGGCGCGCCAGGGCATTGCGCGCACCTTCCAGAACATCGCGCTGTTCAAGGGCATGACGGTGCTGGACAACATCATGACCGGGCGCAACACGCAGTTCCGCACCGGGCTCTTCGCCCACGCGCTGTGGTGGGGCCCGGCGCGCAACGAAGAGATGCGCCATCGCCAGAAGGTCGAGGAAGTGATCGACTTCCTCGAGATCCAGTCGATCCGCAAGACCCCGGTGGGGCGCTTGCCGTATGGCCTGCAGAAGCGCGTGGAGCTGGCGCGCGCGCTCGCGGCCGAGCCCTCGATGCTGCTGCTGGACGAGCCCATGGCCGGCATGAACGTGGAAGAGAAGCAGGACATGTGCCGCTTCATCCTGGATGTGAACCGGCAGTTCGGCACCACCATCGTGCTGATCGAGCACGACATGGGCGTGGTGATGGATATCTCCGACCGCGTGGTGGTGCTCGACTACGGCAAGAAGATCGGCGACGGCACGCCGGACGAGGTCAAGGGCAACCCTGACGTGATCAAGGCGTACCTGGGCACTTCGCACTGAGGCTCTGAACCATGACGTTCTTCTTTGAAATCCTGATCGGCGGCTTGCTCTCGGGCCTGATGTACTCGCTGGTGGCGCTGGGCTTCGTGCTGATCTACAAGGCCTCAGGCGTGTTCAACTTCGCGCAGGGCGCGATGGTGTACTTCGCCGCGCTGGCGGTGGTGGGGCTGATGGACAAGGGCCTGCCGATGTGGGCCGCGGTGATCGGCGCCTTCGTGGTGATGATCCTGGTCGGCATGAGCACCGAGCGCTTCGTGCTGCGCAAGCTGGTCAACCAGCCGCCGATCACGCTGTTCATGGCGACCATCGGGCTGTCATTCTTCCTCGAAGGCCTGGGGCCGCTGCTGTTCGGCAATGAAGTGCGCCCGATCAACCTGGGCATCGTCGACGAGCCGATCGAATCGATCCTGACCAACTTCAATATCGTGCTGTCCAAGTTCGACATCGCGGCGGCGGCCATCGCCGGCGTCCTGGTGGGATCGCTGGCGCTGTTCTTCCAGTACACCAAGGTCGGCCGCGCGCTGCGCGCGGTGGCCGACGACCACCAGGCGGCGCTGTCGCTGGGCATCCCGCTGCAGAACATCTGGGCCATCGTCTGGGGCGTGGCAGGCTTCGTTGCACTGGTGGCCGGCATGCTGTGGGGCTCGCGCAATGGCGTGCAGTTCGCGCTCACGCTGACCGCGCTCAAGGCGCTGCCGGTGCTGATCCTGGGCGGCTTCACCTCGGTGCCGGGCGCCATCGTCGGCGGGCTGATCATCGGCGCCTCGGAGAAGCTGGCCGAGATCTATATCCCGCCGGTGTTCCAGTCGATGTTCGGGGGCAACTTCGGCGGCATCGAAGGGTGGTTCCCGTATGTGTTCGCCCTGCTGTTCCTGCTGGTCCGCCCCGAAGGGCTGTTCGGCGAGAAACACATCGATCGCGTCTGACCGACTTCGCACAGGAGACTTACCATGTTTTATCGTGAAGCCGGCCAATTCAAGACCAGCTACGTCGCCGACAGCCAGATCTTCCCCATCCGCCAGGACCGCATCGGCTTTGCCGTGCTGATGGCCGTGGCCTTCGTGGCGATCCCGTTCGTCGGGTCGGAGTACTGGTTCTCGGCCATCCTGATCCCATTCCTGATTTTCTCGCTGGCGGCGCTGGGCCTGAATATCCTGACCGGCTATGCCGGCCAGCTGTCGCTCGGCACCGCAGCCTTCATGGCCGTGGGCGCCTACGCGGCCTACAACTTCCAGCTGCGCATCGAAGGCATCCCGGTGCTGCTGTCATTCCTGCTGGCCGGGCTGTCGGCGGCGCTGGTGGGGGTGGCCTTCGGCCTGCCGTCGCTGCGCATCAAGGGCTTCTACCTCGCCGTGGCGACGCTGGCGGCGCAGTTCTTCGTGGTGTGGGCGCTGACCAAGTTCCCCTGGTTCTCCAACAACAGCTCGTCGGGCGTGATCACGGCGCAGCGGCTGGACCTGTTCGGCGTCGCCATCGACACCCCGCTGAAGAAGTACCTGTTCGTGCTGGCCATCGTCACGGTGCTGGCGCTGGCCGCCAAGAACCTGGTGCGCTCGGCCACCGGGCGCGCGTGGATGTCGGTGCGCGACATGGACGTGGCGGCCGAGGTGATCGGCATCCCGCTGATGCGCACCAAGCTGCTCGCGTTCGCGGTCAGCTCGTTCTACTGCGGCGTGGCCGGCGCGCTGTATGCGTTCTGCTACCTGGGCTCGGTCGAGCCCGACGGCTTCTCGCTGGACCTGTCGTTCCGCGTGCTGTTCATGATCATCATCGGCGGCGTGGGCAGCATCCTGGGCTCGTTCCTGGGCGCGGCCTTCATCCTGCTGCTGCCGATCTTCCTGGACAACGTGCTGCCGCCGCTGGCCGCGCTGCTGCACCTGCCGTTCACCAATGCCACCGTGTCGCACATCCAGCTGATGGTGTTCGGCGGGCTGATCATCTTCTTCCTGATCGTGGAGCCGCACGGGCTGGCCCGGCTGTGGCAGATCGCCAAGGAAAAGCTGAGGCTGTGGCCGTTCCCTCATTGACGGGAGGGGTGCCTGTGTTACCGCAGTTCCTGTGTGAAGTTCTGAAGCTTACGCATAACGAAACGCTCCCTTGAGGGCGATGGAGACTGTCATGACCAACCTGATTCGCAATGTGCAACGCGCCGCCCTGGTGGTCAGCGCCGCGGCGGCACTGCTGGCGCCGGCGGCGCCGGCCATGGCGCAGAGCAACGAGCAGTTCGTGGCGCTGCCAAGCTACCGCGTGGGGCCGTATGGCGCCAACGGGCAGTCCTGGTATGGCGGTTTCATCGACTACCTCAACTACGTCAACCTGAAGGAAGGCGGCGTCAACGGCGTCAAGCTGTCGTGGGAAGAGTGCGAGACCGAGTACAACAACGCCAAGGGCGTGGAGTGCTATGAAC
Source organism: Cupriavidus necator N-1 (assembly GCF_000219215.1). Lineage (NCBI taxonomy): Bacteria > Pseudomonadati > Pseudomonadota > Betaproteobacteria > Burkholderiales > Burkholderiaceae > Cupriavidus > Cupriavidus necator. Next base: position 300,199 of record NC_015726.1, read on the forward strand.
GCCTGAAGTCCAAGAACGCCACCACCAAGGGCACCGCCTACCACGCCATGTCCACCGGCATTTCGTACGCGCTGGTCGACAAGACCGCCGCCGACAAGGTGCCGCTGGTGATGATGGGCTACGGCCGCACCGACGCGGTGGATGGCTCGGTGTTCCCGTACGCGTTCCCGCTGGTGACCACGTACCAGATGCAGGTCTCGGCCATCGTCAAGTACCTGGCCTCGAAGAACGGCGGCTCGCTGGCCGGCAAGAAGATCGTCTACCTGTACCACGACTCGGCCTATGGCAAGGAGCCGATCGTGGCGCTGCAGGCCGAGGCCAAGCTGGGCAAGTTCAACCTGGTGGAGATCCCGGTGGCGCACCCGGGCAACGAGCAGGGCGCGCAGTGGCTGAAGATCCGCCAGGAGAACCCCGACTACGTGATCTTCTGGGGCTGGGGCGTGATGAACCAGACCGCGCTGAAGGCCGCGCAGAAGGTGGGCTTTGCGCGCGACAAGATAATCGGCTCGTGGTGGGCCGGCTCGGAAGAAGACACGGTGCCGGCGGGTGATGCGTCCAAGGGCTACATGAGCGCCACCTGGAACGTGGCGGGCCGCAACGTGCCGCTGATCGCCGATATCGACAAGGTGGTCTACGGTGCCGGCAAGGGCAATATGCAGGACAAGAACAAGGTGGGTTCGGTGCTGTACAACCGCGGCGTGTCGGCGGCGGTGGTGACGGTGGAAGCGGTGCGCGTGGCACAGGCCAAGTTCGGCAAGGGCAAGCCCATGACCGGCGAGCAGATGCGCTGGGCCTTCGAGAACCTGAACCTGACCAACGCGCGCCTGCAGCAACTCGGCGCCACCGGCCTGCTGCCCGAGATCAAGACCAGCTGCGACAACCACGAGGGTTCGGGCAAGGTCAAGATCCAGCAGTGGGATGGCACCAAGTGGGTGGTGGTGTCGGACTGGATCGAGGGCAACAAGAGCCTGATCCACCCGCTGTTCAAGGCCACGGCGGCGCAGTACGCGAAGGAGAAGGGGATTACTCCGGCTTGTTCGAAGTCTTGAGAGGCCGCCCGAATCCCGACTGGGTTCTCCCCTCTCCCGCTTGCGGGAGAGGGGCGGGGGTGAGGGCCGGCGCTGGCAATAGCGAGCGCGTTCACTTCGTGGCAGCGCCCGCCCTCACCCCAACCTTCTCCCAGAGGGAGAGGGAGTACCCAATAGGCAAGCTGGAAACCGCAACACCAACACGAGCCGCACCATGAGCCTTCTGTCCGTCAACAATATCGAAGTCATCTACGATCACGTGATCCTGGTGCTCAAAGGCGTCTCGCTCGAAGTGCCGGAAGGCAAGATCGTGGCGCTGCTCGGCGCCAACGGCGCGGGCAAGACCACCACGCTCAAGGCCATCTCCAACCTGCTGCAGGCCGAGCGCGGCGATGTCACCAAGGGCTCGATCGAATATCGCGGCGACCGCGTCGACCAGCTCACGCCCAACGACCTGGTGCGCCGCGGCGTGATCCAGGTGATGGAGGGGCGCCACTGCTTCGCGCACCTGACCATCGAAGAGAACCTGCTCACCGGCGCCTACACGCGCGGCCTGTCGCGCGGCCAGACGCGCGACGAGCTGGAAAAGATCTACGAGTACTTCCCGCGGCTGAAGACGCGCCGCAAGTCGCAGGCCGGCTACACCTCTGGCGGCGAGCAGCAGATGTGCGCGATCGGCCGGGCCATGATGGCCAAGCCGGCGATGATCCTGCTGGACGAGCCTTCGATGGGGCTGGCGCCGCAGATCGTCGAGGAGATCTTCGAGATCGTGCGCGGCCTGAATTCGCGCGAGAACGTCAGCTTCCTGCTGGCCGAGCAGAACACCATGGTGGCGCTGCGCTATGCCGACTACGGCTACATCCTGGAAAACGGCCGCGTGGTGATGGACGGCGACGCCGAATCGCTGCGCACCAACGAGGATGTCAAGGAGTTCTACCTGGGCGTGGCCGCCAACGATGCGGACGACGGTGCCGGGCGCAAGTCGTTCCGCGATGTGAAGAGCTACCGGCGCAGGAAGCGCTGGCTGGCCTGAGCCGACGTAAGCCGACCCAATTTATCCGGCATTGCCACCACGCGCCTGTGGCGCGACGGCATGCCGCATCCCATTCCCTGACGCACAGCACCATGCCAGAACACTTCGATTCGCTCGAAACCCGCGCGCCGGAAGTCCGCGAGCAGGCGCTCCTTGCCGCCCTGGCACGCCAGGTGGCCCATGCGCGCGACAACGCCCCTTACTTTGCCGAGATGCTGAGCGGGGTCGATCCGCGGCTGCTGACCTCGCGCGCGGCGCTGGCGGCGCTGCCGGTCACGCGCAAGTCGGACCTGACCGCGCGCCAGCGCTTGCTGCCGCCGCTGGGTGGCCTGAACGCGACCCCGCTGGGCAAGTTGCGCCATGTGTTCCAGTCGCCCGGCCCGATCCACGAACCCGACGGCCACGACGCCGACTGGTGGCGCGTGGCCCGCGCCATGCATGCGGCGGGCTTCCGCGCCGGCGAGCTGGTCTACAACACCTTCTCCTACCACTTCACCCCGGCCGGCATGATGATGGAGACCGGCGCGCACCGGCTGGGCTGCTGCGTGTTCCCGGCCGGTGTCGGCCAGACCGATTCGCAGGTGCAGGCGCTGGCCAGCCTGCAGCCCACGGCCTACGCCGGCACGCCGTCGTTCCTGAAGCTGCTGCTGGAGCGCGGCGACGAACTGGGCACGCCCTGCACCAGCCTGGCCAAGGCGCTGGTCTCGGGCGAGGCGTTGCCGCCGTCGCTGCGGGCCTGGTTCCAGGCGCGCGGCGTGCGCGTGCAGCAGATGTATGGCACCGCGGACGTCGGCCTGATTGCCTATGAGACCGAGGGCGGCGACGGCTGGGTGGTGGACGAGGGCGTGCTGGTAGAGATCGTCGAGCCCGGCGGTTCCCGGCCGATGCCCGAGGGCGAGACCGGCGAGGTGGTGGTGACGGTGCTGGGCAACGGCGACTACCCGCTGATCCGCTTCGGCACCGGCGACCTGTCGGCCATCGTGGCGGAGTCGTCGCAACGGCCCAGCCCGTGCGGGCGCACCAATATCCGGCTCAAGGGCTGGCTGGGCCGTGCCGACCAGGCCACCAAGGTCAAGGGCATGTTCGTGCATCCGGGGCAGGTGGCGGACGTGCTGCGGCGGCATCCGGAGATTCGCGTGGCGCGGCTGGTGGTGACTGGCGACCCTGGCGCGGACGTAATGACGCTGCGCTGCGAGGCTACGCGCGAGGATGGTGACTTGCAGCGTGCGGTGGCGGAATCGCTGCGCGAGGTGATGCGGCTGCGCGGTGAAGTGGCCTTCGTGGCGGCGGGGTCGTTGCCGCAGGATGGGAAGCTGATCGAGGATGCGCGCAGCTACGATTGAGTTGGGTGGCGGCTGGCAGGATCGACTTCGTTGATACCCCGGCCGTCTCCCCCAGCCCTCTCCCGCAGGCGGGAGAGGGCTGGGGGAGACGGCCGGTGCGTGGAGTGACGCGCCTTAGTACGCCCGCGCTTTCAAGACTTCCCCCCCTCCACCGGCCGCGTCGGCAGCCTGACCATCCACACACTCACCCCCACCGCACAAGCCAGCAGCGCCGCCGAAGCAATCGGCCGCGCCCGCAGCAGCCACGCGGTCGTCCCCATCGACGCCCACATCATCGACAACGCCAGGCATTTGGCCCGCAAGGGAATGCTGCGATAGCGCTGCCAGTCGCTGACCAGCGGCCCGAAGCGCGGATGCCCTAGCAGCCACTCATGGAAGCGCTGGGACCCCCGCGCGAAGCATGCCGCGGCCAGCAGCACGAATGGCGTGGTTGGCAGCACCGGCAGGAAGATGCCGATCACCCCCAGCAGCAGGAAAGCCGCACCCAGCACCACCCACATGGCGCGCAGCGCCTGCTGCCGGCGGCTCAGTGTGGCGACGGCGTCTGGAGCGGAATCGGGCGGGGTGGCGGGGCTAGGACCAGGCAATGGATGGAGCAAGGGCCGCAACAGCGGCCCGGTGGTGACTGGAGTTTAGTGCGCGATACCCAGGCGCGCCTTGGCGGCATCGTACTCCGCTTTCATGCGCACGACGATTTCGCCGGCGGTGGGGATGTCGTGGATCTGGCCCACGCCCTGGCCGGCGCCCCACACGTCCTTCCACGCCTTGGCCTTGGAGGCGCCGCTGGAGAAGTCCATCTTGCTTTTGTCGGCCACCGGCAGGTTGTCCGGATCCAGCCCCACGTTGCTGATGCTTTCGCGGATGTAATTGCCGTGCACGCCGGTGAACAGGTTGGTATAGATGATATCGGCGGCGGCCGAACTGGTGATCGACTGCTTGTACGTCTCTGCCGCGTGGGCCTCCTGCGAGGCGATAAAGCGCGTGCCCACGTAGGCAAAGTCCGCGCCCATGGCCTGCGCGGCCAGCACCGCCTCGCCGGTGGCGATCGAACCCGACAGCGCGATCGGGCCGTCGAAGATCTTGCGCACCTCGCCCACCAGCGCGAACGGCGACAGCATGCCGGCATGGCCGCCGGCGCCGGCCGCCACCAGGATCAGGCCGTCGACGCCGGCCTCGATCGCCTTCTCGGCATGGCGCAGGCTGATCACGTCGTGCAGCACGATGCCGCCGTAGCTATGCACCGCGTCGATCATTTCCTTGACCGGGGCGCGCAGCGAGGTGATGAAGATTGGCACCTTGTGGTCCACGCACACCTTCACGTCGTGTTCCAGCCGCGCGTTCGAGGTATGCACGATCTGGTTGACCGCGACCGGGCCCACCTGCGCGCCCGGGTTGGCGGCCTTGAAGGTGGCCAGCTCGCCTTCGATCTGGGTGAGCCACTCGTCGAGCAGCTCCGCCGGGCGCGCATTGAGCGCCGGGAACGAGCCGACGATGCCGGCCTTGCACTGCGCCAGCACCAGCTCCGGGTAGCTGACGATGAACATGGGCGAGGCGATGACGGGCAGGGCCAGGTTCTGCAGGGCCTGGGGCAGTTGCTTGGCGGCGGGCATGGTGTCTCCTGAACTACTGGGCGGGCCTCGCGGGCGCCCTAAATGAACGGTCGTTCGATTATAGGGAGTTTCAGCGCGATCACGTTAGAAGCCCCAGTCTATGCCGGTTCGGTCACCTCGTGGAACTATGCTGCCGGAAGGGTCAGTTCCGCCAGCGCGCCGCCGCCGGGGCGGTTGGCCAGCGTGACATCGCCATGATGCAACGTTGCCACCTCGCGTGCAAAGCACAGGCCCAGGCCGGTGCTCTTGTCCGCACCGTGCGGGCGCGGCAGCGAATAGAAGCGCTCGAACACGCGCGGCAGGGCGTAGTCGGGGATGCCCGGGCCCTGGTCGGCGACGGCGATGGCCAGCGCGCCGCCGCGGCGCTCCAGCCGCACCGTGACTTCGCTGTCCGGCGGGGCGAAGTCGATGGCGTTCTCCAGCAGGTTTGCGATGGCCTGGCGCAGCAGGAACGGATCGCCGGCGACCAGGTCCGGGCTGGCGTCGGCGGCCAGCCGCAGCGTCACGCCGCGCTGGCGCGCGCGCGGCTCCAGCTCGCTGCCCAGTTGCGCCAGCAGCGGGGCCAGCCGCACCGGCTCGCGCACTTCCAGGCGCTGGCGCTGCTCCACGTCGGCCAGCGCCAGCAGCTTGCGGATCATGGTTTCAAGCCGTCCGGATTGCGCACGGATATTGGCGACGAAGCGCTGGCGGTCCGCCGCCGGCATCTCTTCCTGCAGCAGCTCGGCGGCACCGCCGATCGCGGCCAGCGGGCTTTTCATCTCATGGGTCAGCGTGTGGATGTAGTGCTCGACATACTGCTTGTCTTCCAGCCGCTCGCGCATGCCCTGCACCGCGCGGCCCAGCTCGGCCAGCTCGCTGCCGCCGCGCAGCGGCATCTCGGCGCGCTCGCCGGCCGCCACCGCGCGCGCGTACCCGCGCAGCCGGCTTAGTCCATGCGCCAGCCACAGCGTGCAGGCCAGCCCGATCACGCAAGCGGCGCCGATCAGCAGGCCGCCGTAGAGCAGGATCTTGCGCTGGCTGCGCTCGATAAAGGGCGCCATCGCCGCATTGGGCTTGGCCACGGTCAGCACCCCGATGATGCGCTCGCCGTCCCCGTCGCGTATTGGCGCGGCCACGTGCATCACGGTGCTGGCCTCGTCGTCGGGGTCGGTGCGCGTGCTGCGCGCGCCGTACTTGCCGCGCAGCGTCAGGTAGACATCGTTCCAGCGCGAATAGTCGCGGCCCACGTCAGTGCCGGTGGAGTCAAAGCGCACGATGCCCCTGGCATCGGTCACGTAGATGCGGTAGCCGATGCTGTCCTTGTGCAGGCCCGACACATCGGCGTCCACCGGCAGGTCGCGCAGCGCCGCCATGTGCCGCGCGAATTCGCCGTCGGCAATGCGGCCGGCCTTCATGTCGTCGGCGGCAAGCGCCGCCAGCACGTGCGCGGTGTCGATCAGCGTGTCTTCCATGGCCTGGCGCACGCCGGGCTTGACCTCCTGCACGAACACGCGCAGCGTCAGCACCGTGGCCAGTCCCACGATCAGGAAGAAACCGAAGAAGATGCGCAGGCCGATATGCATGGCGTGCGCTCACGGTTCCAGCGAATAGCCCATGCCGCGATGGGTGCGGATGCGATCGGCGCCGTCTGGCGAGGCCTCCCGCAGCTTGGCGCGCAGGGTCTTGATATGGGTGTCGACGGTGCGGTCGCTGGTGTCGAGCGCGTCTTCCCAGACGCCCTCCATCAGCTGCGCTCGCGAATAGATACGGCCCGGATGCGCCACCAGCCAGGCCAGCAGCAGGTACTCGTAGCGGGTCAGCTCCAGCCAGCGGCCGCGGTAGGCCAGGCGAGCGCCGTCCTTATCGTGGGTGAAGCCGGCGACCTCGTCGCCCTTCGCTGTGCTGCCGCCGCGCGCCCGGCGCAGGATGGCGCGCACGCGCGCGGCCAGTTCGCGCGGCGAGAAGGGCTTGACCACATAGTCGTCGGCGCCAATCTCCAGCCCGACGATGCGGTCGATCTCTTCATGGCGCGCAGTCAGGAAGACCACCGGCGCATTGCTGAAGGTGCGCAGCGTGCGGCAGACCTCGAAGCCGCTCAGGTCCGGCAGGCCCACGTCGAGGATCACCAAGTCGGCCGCGCCGGCGCGCATGCGCTCGAGCGCGGCGCCGCCGAGCGTGCAGTGCTCGGCCAGCATGCCGTCGGTGCGCAGGGCATAGAGGATGGTGTCGGCGATGGCCTGCTCGTCTTCCACCACCAGGATCCGCGGTTGTTCCATGCCCGGCATTCTAGCCGGTTAGGCGCTGGCCGCCGTGCGGGCCGGCGGCGCGGGTTCGTCGCCCTGGCGCTTGTGGAAATAGATCTGCTCCGCCGCCCAGCGCAGCGGCGGCGAGTACATCATCAGGTCAAAGGGCCAGTCGCATTGGAAGCGGTCGAACATCCAGCGCAGCGCACGTTTGGCGCGAAAGCGCGGCGCGCTGGCGGTGGCGACGGCTTCCGGCGCCGGGCCGCCGCGCAGCAGGTGCGCGGCCACGGCCTGGCCGACCGACTCGCCATGGGCAAAGGCATAGTGGATGCCGCCGGCGGTGACCGGCGAGACGATGCCGGCGGCATCCCCCGTCAGGATCACGCCGTCGCGCGCCAGCGGGAAGACCGGGCCGCCGCACGGGATCAGGCCCGCGCGCGTCGCCGCAGGCTGCGCCAGCTGCGGCAGCCCGGCGCGCTCGCGCACATGCGCCAGCAGCCCGTCCAGGTCCGGCGCGCGGCCGTGACGCGGCAGGTAGCGCAGCGCCAGGCCGGCCTGCACGCCGGTGGGGTTCTGCGCGATCCAGCCGATATAGCCGGGCGCGAAGCGCCGGGTGATAAAGCAGTGCAGCGCGCCGGGCTCGGGCAGCGCCAGTCCCGGGAACTCGTATTCCACGCCATACAGGAAGCTGTGCACGCGCCCCAGCCCGGCACACTGTGCCACGCGCGACTTCGCGCCGTCCGCTCCCACCAGATAGCGCGTATTGCCCACGCCGGTCACATGCCATCCGCCGTGGCGCGGCACCGCGCCCACAAACGCCTGGCCCAGGCGCAGTTCGACCCGGTGGCACACCAGTTCGGCGGCCAGCCAGCGCATCAACCGCGGCGTATCCGTAGTGTGGAAGTAATAGCCCGGCGCGCTCAGGTCGATGCTGCGCAGCTTGGGCGAGTACAGCCGCACCTGCTCCACCCGGTGCACGCAGTCGGCCGGCGCGCGGCCCAGCCAGGTTTGCTCGATGGCTTCCTTGACCAGGATGCCGGTGGTGTGGAGCTTGTCGCCCGGATCGGTCTTGCGTTCCAGCACCAGCACGCGCAGGCCCGCGCGTGCCGCGGCCAGGGCGCAGGCTGCGCCGGCAAAGCTGGCGCCGGCGATGACGATGTCGTAGTCGAAAGAGGGCATGGCAGTTCCCGGAGATGGAAGGGCTCCAGTCTGGCCAGCGGGGGTGAGGGGAGTGTGTGGGCAGTGTGAAGTGGCGGGGCGGGGTGAATCACCCAAAAAAACGCCCCGCATACGCGGGGCCATCAATTACCACGAAGATTGATACACACGGCGGGCACCTGCCAATGCCACAACCGCCACCGAAGGATAGTCCGCCAATGTGACGGCCCCGTGGCAGCGGAATGAAGGCAGCGTGACATCACAGCCCGTAGCGCTTGATCTTGTCATAGAGCGTAGCCTTGCCGACTTGCAGCAAGTCTGCCGCCTGGCTGACCGCACCACCGGTGCGCGCCAGTGCATCTGCAATCACGGCGCGCTCGAAGTGCTCCATCCGCTCGCGCAGCGGCGCGGCTTCATCGGGGCCCGCGGCCTGCGCACCTGCCTGCCCGCCCTCCGGCACGCCCAGCACCATCCGATCCGCGGCATTGCGCAGCTCGCGCACATTGCCAGGCCAGGGCCGCTGGGCCAGTGCCTGGCGTTGCGCCTCGGACAGGATCGGCGCCGGCCGCTGGTAGCGCACCGCAGACACCAGCGAGAAATGCTCGAACAGCGGCACGATGTCCTCGCGCCGTTCGCGCAACGGCGGCAGCGCAATGGTGACCACGTTCAGCCGGTAGTACAGGTCCTCACGGAAGCTGCCCTGCGCCACCAGCGCATCCATGTCGCCCTTGGCCGCGGCGACGATGCGCACATCGATCTTCACCGAGGCATTCGACCCCAGCCGCTCCAGCGAGCCTTCCTGCAGCACCCGCAGCAGCTTGACCTGCAGCGCCAGCGGCATGCTCTCGATCTCGTCGAGGAAGAGCGTGCCGCCCGAGGCATGTTCGAGCTTGCCGATGCGGCGCTTGCCGGCGCCGGTGAAGGCGCCGGCCTCGTGGCCGAACATCTCGCTCTCGAAGATGGCCTCGGGCACCGCGCCGCAATTCAGCGCGATAAACGGGCCTTCGGCACGGCCGGACAGCGCATGCAGGCTGCGCGCCACCAGTTCCTTGCCGGTACCGGTCTCGCCGTTGATCATCACCGGCACGTCGGTGGGCGCGACATTGGCCACCAGCGCGCGCACCTGCCCGATCGCGGGCGAGCGGCCGATGATACGCGTGCCCGCCGCAGGGCCGGCCAGTTCGCGGCGCAGCGCCTGGTTTTCCAGTTCCAGCGCGCGGCGTTCCAGCGCGCGGCGCACGGTGTCGGTGAGGCGGTCGGCACCGAAGGGTTTTTCGATAAAGTCGTAGGCGCCTTCGCGCATGGCCTGCACGGCCATGGTGATGTCGCCATGGCCGGTCACCAGGATCACCGGCACGCCCGGCGCGGCGTTGCGGCAGTGCTGCAGCAGGTCCAGGCCGCTGGCGCCGGGCAGGCGCACGTCGGTCACCACCACGCCGGCAAAGGCGCCGTGCAGGTGCGGGATCGCGGCCTCGGCGGAGGGCAGCGCCAGCACCGCGAAGCCGGCCAGCTCCAGGCTCTGCGCGGTGGCCTGACGCACCAGCGGCTCGTCTTCGACAAACAGGACACGCAGACCGTCTTGCATGGCAATACTCATTGAGAGGCGGAAACCGATGGTGCCGGATCGATGGCGGGGGCGCGCGCTAGCACCAGCGTGAACTGCGCGCCGCCGCCCGGCACGTTGGCCACGCTCAGCTGGCCGCCGAACTCGCGCACGATCGACGACGAGATCGCCAGCCCCAGCCCCAGGCCCTGCCCGGTTTCCTTGGTGGTGAAGAATGGTTCGAACAGGCGCGGCAGCGCTTCCGGCGCGATGCCGGTGCCGTTGTCTCGCACGACGACGGTGACGGCGTGGTCTTCTGCCTGCACGTCGAGATCGATCTGTCCCCGCGCCGGCGCGGCTGCCGCAATCGCATCCAGCGCGTTGCCGAGCAGGTTCAGCAGCACTTGCTCCAGCTTCAGCTCATCGGCGCGCACGGCGAGGCCGGGCAGGGCGTCCAGGCCGGTGACGCTGACCGTAACCGCGCCCAGCCGCGGCGCCAGCAGCGCCAGCACGTGGTCGACCGCCGCGCGCAGCGCCACCGGCCGGCGCACCGGGCGGGCCTTGCCGGCAAACAGCTTGAGCTGGCTGGTGATCTTGCCCATGCGCTCGGTCAGGTCAGCAATGGCGGTGAGGTTGCCTTCGGCCGCGGCCAGCTGGCCGCGCTCCAGCAGCACGCGGGTGTTGTCCGAGAACGTGCGCAGCGCCGCCAGCGGCTGGTTCAGCTCATGCGTGATGCCGGCCGCCATCTGCCCCAGCGCGGCCAGCTTGCTGGCCTGCACCAGTTCGTCCTGGGCCGCGCGCAGCTCGCTTTCCGCACGGGTGCGCTCGGCCACTTCATCTTCCAGCTTTTCATTGATCGCCATCAGGTCGACGGTGCGAGCCTCGACGCGGCGCTCCAGCTGGTCGTAGGCGGCCTCCAGCAGGCGGCGGCTGTACTGCATGTCGCGCGCGCGCTGGCGGCGCTGGCGCCAGTTGACCAGCAGCAGGCAGATGCAGGCATAGGCCAGCGCCGCCGCCACGGTGGCGTTGCGCGCATTGGCCAGCACCGGCTCCAGCGGCGCCATCACCTGCATGGTCCAGCCAGCGGGGCCGACCGTGCGGCCCAGTTCCAGGTAGCGGTCGGCGCGCTCGGCGCCGTCCGGGGCAAAGGTGGTCCTGGTGGCGGGCGATTCGTCGCGCACGCGCACCAGCCGCGCGCCGTCGGTCAGTGTGGTGTCCGCCAGCCAGCGCGTGACCGGCGAGGTCAGCGGCTCCAGCGGCAGCGGCGTCACTGCGCGGCCGTGGTACTGGCGGGTGTTTTCCATCTCGGCCTGCAGCGCCGGCGGCAGCGGGCGCAGGGTGCGGTACTGCCAGGCCGACACCGACGACAGGAAGATCACGCCATGGTCGTCGCTGACCATCAGCGGCTCGGCGCCGCTGCCGGCGCGCTGGAACCACTCCAGGTTGAGCTTGACCACGGTCACGCCGATGACCTTGCCGCCCGACTCGACCGGCTGCGCGAGGTAGTAGCCGGGCTCCTCGCTGGTGATGCCGATGGCATAGAAACGCCCCATCTTGCCGCCCGCGGCGGCCTGGAAGTAGGGGCGGAAGCGGTAGTCGGTGCCGACAAAGCTGCCGGGCTGGCCGTGGTTGCTGGCCGCCAGCGCAATGCCGTTGGCGGCGATCACATAGGTGGCCGAGGCATGCGCGCGGCGATTGACCTCCGCCAGGTACTGGTTGGCGGCGGCCACGCGTTGCGGGTCGTTGGGGGAGTCCAGCAGCCCGCGCACGAAGGGGTGCAGCGCGACCAGCGCGGGCAGGAATTCGTAGCGGTCGAGGGTGCTTTCCAGCGTGGCGGCGTAGCGGTCGGCGCGCGTGGCTGTGCTTTGCTGGAGGGTGGCCAGGCCGCGCTGGACCGAGACCAGCCAGGTCAGCGCGCACAGCAGCAGCAGGCCTGCGGCCAGGGCGACCGCAAAGCCCCACCAGCGGCCGTTGCCGCTGTCCGGCGCATGGGCCGGATGCGCGGCAGACGGGGCGGCGGGGTCATGCACGGCGAGAAAGTCGTCTGAGTGTGGCATCGGCGCGCGCGAAGGCTGTCGCGCCGATGATACTCGCTGGCGGGTGGCCGGGGCAGCCACCCGCATGGCGTCAGACGTTCTGGCCGGCGTCGGCCAGTACTTCAGCATCGCGGCCGCCGTGTTGCAGCACACTGTTGAGCTTCTTGCGGTCAAGCTCGCGCTCCCATGCCGAGACCACCACCGTGGCCACGCCGTTGCCGATGATGTTGGTCAGCGCGCGGCACTCGCTCATGAAGCGGTCGATGCCAAGGATCAGCACCATGCCCGCCACCGGGATGGTCGGCACCACCGCCAGCGTCGCGGCCAGCGTGATGAAGCCCGAACCGGTCACGCCGCTGGCGCCCTTGGAGGTGATCATCGCCACCGTCAGGATGGTCAGCTGCTGCATCAGCGTCAGCTCGATGCCGGTTGCCTGTGCAATGAAGATCACCGCCATCGTCATGTAGATGTTGGTGCCGTCCAGGTTGAACGAATAGCCGGTGGGCACCACCAGGCCCACCACCGAGCGCGAGCAGCCGAGCTTTTCCAGCTTCTCCATCATGTGCGGCAGCGCCGCTTCCGACGAGCTGGTGCCCAGCACGATCAGCAGCTCTTCCTTGATGTACGAGATGAAGCGCAGGATGCTGAAGCCGGTCAGGCGCGCCACCGTGCCCAGCACGAACACCACGAAGACGATGGCCGTGAAGTAGAAGGTGCCGATCAGCTTGAGCAGCGGCACCAGCGAGCCCAGGCCGTACTTGCCGATGGTGAACGCCATCGCGCCGAAGGCGCCGATCGGGGCCACCTTGGTGATCACGTGGACGATGTGGAAGAACACCTTGGAGACCTGCTCGATCAGCTGCACCACGATGCGCGCGCGCTCGCCGAGCACGGCCAGCGCGGCGCCGAAGAACAGCGACACCAGCAGGATCTGCAGGATGTCGCCGTTGGCGAAGGCGCTGAAGACCGTGTCCGGGATGATGTGCATCAGGAACTCGACCGTGCTCTGGCCGTGCGCCTTGGACACGTACTGGGCAATGGCCTTGGTGTCCAGCGTGGCCGGGTCGATGTTGAAGCCCACGCCCGGCTTGAGCAGGTGCGCGGCGCCCAGCCCGATCAGCAATGCGAAGGTCGACACCACTTCAAAGTACAGCAGCGCCTTGCCGCCCACGCGGCCGACCTTCTTCATGTCGCTCATGCCGGCGATGCCGGTCACCACGGTACAGAAGATGATCGGGCCGATGATCATCTTGATCAGCTTGATAAAGCCATCGCCCAGCGGCTTCATGGCCACGCCGGTGTCTGGCCAGTAGTGGCCGAGCAGGATGCCGACGAAGATGGCGAACAGGACCTGCACGTACAGGATCTTGTAGAAGGGTTTTCTCATGATGTCGTCCTCGGTGTTGACCGTACCCGGCGGGGCCGCGCGGGCTGCGCGCCGTCACGGTTGCGGCGCGTTCAGGGAGGGAATTCGCAACCGCCGTGCCAGTCAAACCGGCATTGCTAACTGGTTGATTCACAAGGAAACGACGGCCTGGCAGGGGCGCGCGGCCTCCGGGATTCCGGAAATCCGGACGGTGTGGCTCCGGGGTTTCGGAATGCCGGAGGCATCACAGGTGCGCGAAGCGCCACCCGCCGGGAGCCGGCGGCAACTTCGACGGCCGTGCCAGGGCGCCGCCATCGCGGACATGCCGCCGCGACACCGTATAATTCCGAGCTTCCGTTCAATGCCGTCCGGGCTGTGCCGCCGTCCGGGGCCGCCTTCTCACACCGTACGCATGAGCAGCTACTACCAGCACCACGTCTTCTTCTGCCTGAACCAGCGCGAGGCCGGCGAGAACTGCTGCGCCAACCACAACGCCCAGGCGATGCAGGAATACGCCAAGAAGCGTTGCAAGGAACTGGGCATCGCCGGCGGCGAAGGCCGGGTGCGCATCAACAAGGCAGGCTGCCTGAACCGTTGTGAACTCGGCCCGGTGCTGGTGGTCTACCCCGAGGCCATCTGGTACACCTTTGTCGATGAGCACGACATCGACGAAATCATCGACAGCCACCTGATGAAGGGCAAGCCTGTCGAACGGCTGATGGTGGACCGCTGAACGAACCGAGGCCGGCGCATGCCGGCTTGTTGTTTCCCTGTTTCGCCGCTTTGCCGTATTGCCCGCCGCCCGCCAGCCGGACGGTTTTTTTCATTTTTGCCCGGGCTTGCCGCCGGGCGCTTGCTTCACCGCCATCCTGACCGCCATCATGAACGCGCATACCCAGGTACTTTCCATTGCCGGTCCCGCCGGTGCGATCGATCTCTCGGTAGACCTGCCGCAAGGTGAGCCGCGCGGCCTGGCGCTGGTGGCGCATCCGCATCCGCTGTTCGGCGGCACCAAGGACAACAAGGTTGCGCAGACGCTGGCGCGCAGCTTCGTGCAGCTGGGCTATGCTACGGTGCGCCCCAACTTCCGCGGCGTGGGCGGCAGCGCCGGCGAGCATGACAACGGCATCGCCGAGCAGGACGACCTGCTGGCCGTGGTGGCCTGGATGCGCCAGCAGACCGCGTGGTCGGCACAGGCCGCAACGCTGCCGCTGGCCATGGGCGGGTTCTCGTTCGGCAGCTTCGTCACCACCCACGTGGCACGCCGCCTGGCCGAGGCCGGCACGCCCGCGCAGCGACTGGTGCTGGTGGGCACCGCCGCCAGCCGCTGGCAGGTGGCCGAGGTTCCGGCCGATACCATCGTGATCCATGGCGAACAGGACGACACCGTGCCGCTGGCCAGCGTGTTCGACTGGGCCCGCCCGCAGGAGCTGCCGGTGATCGTGATCCCCGGCGCCGACCATTTCTTTCACCGCAAGCTGCATCTGATCAAGCAGCTCGTCGTCAATGCGTGGGACCGGTGAGGCCGGCACGCCGCCACCCGGACCATCCCCGCGCCACCTTCTTACTGTCGGAAAACAGAAACATGCTGAATAGAGCCACGACACGCCTTTCGTCCGCTTTTGCTCCCGCCGCCATCGCCGCCGCCGTCGTGCTGGCCGCCGCGCCTGCCGCCGTCCTGGCGCAGGGCGTGCCGATGCCGCAGGTCGCAGCCAAGTCGTGGATGCTGTATGACGTGACCAGCGGCCAGGCCCTGGCGTCGCAGAATGCCGACGCGCGCATCGAGCCGGCCTCGCTGACCAAGCTGATGACCGCCTACCTCGCGTTCGAGGCACTCAAGGAAAAGCGCCTGACGCTGGACCAGTCGGTGGTGCCGACCAGCCTGGTGCTCAAGGTCAAAAGCGACGAGTCGCGCATGTTCATCGAGCCCAACAAGCCGGTCACCGTGCAGGACCTGCTGCTGGGCCTGATCGTGCAGTCGGGCAACGACGCCGCGCTGGCGCTGGCCGAAGCCGTGGGCGGCTCGGAGGAGGGCTTCGTCGCGATGATGAACCGCGAGGCCCAGCGCATGGGCATGAAGAACACCCACTTCACCAACACCGACGGCATTCCCGACCCGAACCACTACACCACCGCGGTGGACCTGGCGACGCTGACCACGCGCCTGATCAAGGACTTCCCCGAGTACTACGCCATGTACTCGCAGAAGGAGTTCACCTATAACAAGATCAGGCAGCCCAACCGCAACCGCCTGCTGTATATCGACCCGACCGTGGACGGGGTCAAGACCGGCCACACCAAGTCCGCCGGCTACTGCCTGATCTCGTCGGCCAAGCGGCCGCTGGCCAACGTGCCGGACGGCTCGCGCCGCCTGATCTCGATCGTGATCGGCACCACCACCGAACAGGTGCGCACCCAGGAAAGCCTGAAGATCCTCAACTACGGCTTCCAGTTCTTCGACACGCTGCGCCTGTACGACAAGGGCCAGGTGCTGGCCACGCCGGACATCTACAAGGGCAAGAGCGGCACGGTCAAGATCGGCGTGCAGAACGAGACCTTCGTCACCGTGCCCAAGGGCACCGGCGGGCGCCTCAAGCCGGTGCTGGAGCGCCAGGAACTGCTGATCGCGCCGATCTCGGCGGGCCAGCAGGTGGGCATGGTCAAGCTGATGGACGGCACCAACAAGGTGGCGGAGTTCCCGGTGGTGGCGCTGGAAGAAGTGCCCGAGGCCGGCTTCTTCGGCCGCCTGTGGGACACCATCCGCCTGTGGTTCAAGCGCAAGTGACCTGAATGCGCGCAAGCTGGCGCGCCATGCGGCGCGCCGGTTTCGTGCCGGAGAATCCGACATGACAACCGACAACCAAGGCAGCGGCAACAAGCCTGGCGATATCCCGCCGGAGCAGTCGCTGATCGAGTATCCCAGCCACTTCCCCATCAAGGTGATGGGCGCGATGCAGGACGGCTTTGCCGAGGCCATCGTCGAGCTGGTGCAGGGATTCGATCCCGACTTCCACGCAGGCAAGATGGAAATGCGCCCCTCGAGCGGCGGCAACTACCTGGGCCTGACCGTGACAGTGTGGGTCACCAGCCGCGAGCAGCTCGACGACTTGTATCGGGCGCTGACGTCGCATCCGATGGTGAAGGTCGTCCTCTAAGGCGTCTTTCCCGCATTGTTTTCTCCCCTCTCCCGCGCGCGGGAGAGGGGCAGGGGGTGAGGGCAGGCGCTGGCATACCGACACGCATCACTTCGTCGACGCTCCCGCCCTCACCCCCACCCCTCTCCCGCAAGCGGGAGAGGGGTGCCGCCTTGATGCGTTCGCGCCAGTTTCAATTGCTGGTGGCCTGCAGTTTCCCCATACCAACATGAACACCATCACCCTGAAACCCGGCAAGGAAAAATCCCTGCTGCGCCGCCACCCGTGGATCTACGCCACCGGCATTGCCACGACCGAAGGGCGCTGCGAGCCGGGCGCAACCGTGATCGTGCGCGCCGCCGACGGCCGCTTCCTGGCCAAGGCCGCCTACAGCCCCGAGTCGCAGATCCGCGCGCGCGCGTGGACCTTCGATGAAAACGAGCCGGTCGACCACGCCCTGTTCAAGCGCCGCGTGGCCGCGGCCATTGCCTACCGGCGCCAATGGGTGAAGGACAGCGACGCGGTGCGGCTGATCTTCGGCGAATCCGACCGGCTGCCCGGCCTGATCGTCGACTACTACGGCAATGGTGAAAAGGGCCAGCTGGTGTGCCAGTTCAATTCGGCCGGCGTGGAACACTGGAAGACCGCGATCGTGCAGGCACTGGTCAAGGAGACCGGCTGCCCCAACGTCTATGAGCGTTCCGATGCCGCCGTGCGCCAGCGCGAAGGCCTGGAGCTGGTGACCGGCGTGTTGGCCGGCGCCGAGCCGGATCCGGCGCTGTCGGTCACCGAGCACGGCGTGCGCTACTACGTCGACGTGCGCAACGGCCACAAGACCGGCTTCTATGTCGACCAGCGCGACAACCGCAAGCTTGTGGGCGACCTGGCCGTCGGGCGCGAGGTGCTGAACTGCTTCTGCTATACCGGCGGCTTCTCGCTGGCGGCGCTGCGCGGCGGCGCCACCTCGGTGACCTCGATCGATTCATCGGGCGAGGCGCTGAAGATCGCCGCGGGCAATGTCACGCTCAACGGCTTCGAACCCGAGCGCGCCACCTGGCTCGATGCCGACGTGTTCAAGACCCTGCGTGAATTCCGCGCCGAGGGTCGCCAGTTCGACCTGATCGTGCTGGACCCGCCCAAGTTCGCCCCGTCGGCGCAGCATATCGACCGCGCCGCGCGCGCCTACAAGGAAATCAACCTGGTCGGCATGCAGCTGCTGCGCCCGGGCGGGCTGCTGTTCACCTACTCGTGCTCGGGCGCGATCAGCATGGAGCTGTTCCAGAAGATCGTGGCGGGCGCGGTCACCGATGCGCGCGCCGATGCGCGCATCCTGCGGCGGCTGTCGGCGGGCACGGATCACCCGATGCTGGCCGCGTTCCCGGAAGGGGAGTACCTGAAGGGATTGCTGCTGGAAAAGGTGGCGTAGGCCAGCCAGGCCACGCATTCACGGACGGGCAGGCGCGAGTCACGAACAAACTCTCTGAAATGCATGCCTTCGTGGCCGTGGTCGATGCCGGCAGCATTACCGAGGCGGCACGGCGGCTGGACACGACCAAGTCGGTGATCAGCCAGCGTGTGCAGATGCTGGAGCAACGGCTCGGCGCCGTGATGCTGCAACGCGGGCGCGGTGCCGCGGCGACCGAAGCGGGGCAAGTCTTCCACGAATACTGCGTGCGCATCGTGGGCGAGGCCGAGGACGCCGTACTGGCCGCCAATACGAGCCTGCGCGGCCTTCGAGGTCGGCATGGTGCCGGCCAAGCTGCGCTACTACGCCGGGCTCGCGCTCACCGAATACGGCCGCGCCGCCGAGCCGCGGCCGGGGCGGCTGTCGCTGGTGCTGCGCGAGCCGATGGGCGTGGCCGGCATCATCGCGCCGTGGAATTCGCCGGTGGTGCTGATGGTGCGCTCGCTGGCGCCGGCACTGGCGGCGGGCTGCACGGCGGTGATCAAGATGCCGGGGCAGACGGCGCTGACAAATGCGCTGGTGGCGCGCATCATGGCGCGCGCGCTCGAGGCGGGCACCGTGTGGATCAACAACTGGGCGTCGGTCTACGACGAATTCGAGGAGGGCGGCTACAAGCAGTCGGGGCAGGGCCGGCTCAACGGCGTGGCCGCGATCGATGACTTCGTCGAATACAAGCACATCGCGCTGGCGCCGGGGTAGCGCACAGGCTCAGCGCCACATATTCCGCATCCGGCTGGCCAGGTCCACCGGCGCCAGCGCCGGCCTTGCCGGCGCCTCGCCCGGCATCGGCGGCGGCGGCCAGGCACGGCTGTGGAAGTTGGGCATCACGCGATTCGGCAGGAAGCGCGTGCGCGACGCATACACATGCCGGTCGCCGAAGCCTACCTGCTGATGCACATAGAAGCGCTGCGGCACCACGATGTCCAGGTGGTCCTTGGCCCGCGTCATCGCCACATAGAGCAGCCGCCGTTCTTCCTCGATCTCTTCGGTGGTGCCGGTCGCCAGGTCGCTCGGCATGCAGCCGTCGACCGCATTGAGCACGTATACCGCCTTCCACTCCTGGCCCTTGGCGGAGTGGATGGTCGACAGGATCAGGTAGTCCTCGTCGCGCGAGGGCACGCCGGATTCGTCGCTGGAGGCGCTGGGCGGGTCCAGCGTCAGCTCGGTCAGGAAGCGCTCGCGCGCGCCGTAGGTGGCGGCGATGCGCTCCAGCTGCTGCAGGTCGGCCTGGCGCGCGGCGGCATCGTCGTGCAGGCGCTCCAGGTGCGGCGCGTACCAGGCCAGCACTTGCTCGAACTCCGACGGCCACGGCGAGGTGGGCGCCATCAGCGCGCGCGCCAGCGCCAGCAGGTCGGCCCAGGCGGGCGCGGCGGCCGGCGGCGGCTCGAATTCCTCCAGCGAGAACAAGGGCTCGGTGGCCAGCGCCATCGCATCCAGCACGCGCGCCGCGGTCTTGGGGCCGATGCCGGGCAGCAGCTGCAGCGTGCGGAAGCCCGCCATGCGGTCGCGCGGGTTTTCCAGCCAGCGCACCACCGCCAGCACGTCCTTGACGTGGGTCGACTCCAGGAATTTCAGTCCGCCGAACTTCACGAACGGGATATTGCGCCGGGCCAGCTCGATCTCCACCTGCGCACTGTGGTCGGCGGCGCGGAACAGCACCGCCTGCGCCATCAGCGTCAGGCCGGCCTCGCGCCGCGCCAGCACCTGCTCGACCACGTAGCGGGCCTGGTCGGCCTCATCGTTGACCACGATCACGCCGGGCTTTTCGGCCGAGGCGCGCTCGGACCACAGGTCCTTGGTATAGCGCTCGGCCGCCAGCCCGATCACGGCGTTGGCGGCCTGCAGGATCGGCTGCGTCGAGCGGTAGTTCTGCGACAGCGTGACCTGCTGCGCGGCCGGCGTGAACTGCGCCGGGAAGTCCAGGATATTGCGCACGGTAGCGCCGCGGAAGGCGTAGATCGACTGCGCGTCGTCGCCCACCACGGTCAGGCCGCGGCCGTCCGGTCGCATGGCCAGCAGGATCGACGCCTGCAGCGCATTGGTGTCCTGGTATTCGTCGACCAGCACATGGTCGAAGCGCGCGCCCATGTCCTGCGCGATGGTGGGCTCGGCCATGGCCTGCGCCCAGTACAGCAGCAGGTCGTCATAGTCCAGCACATGCTGCTTCTGCTTGGCCTCGACATAGCCGGCGAACAGGGTGCGCAGCGCATCGGCCCACATCGCGTAGCGCGGGAACTGCTGCCTGAGCACGTCTTCCAGCAGCGCCTGGGTGTTGACCACGCGCGAGTAGATCGACAGGCAGGTTTCCTTCTTCGGGAAGCGGCTCGCGGTCTCTGACAGCCCCAGGTCGTGGCGCACCACGTGCATCAGGTCGGCGGCATCGCCGCGGTCGCTGATGGTGAAGGCGGGCGACAGGCCCAGGGTCTCGGCGTATTCGCGCAGCAGGCGCGCGCCGATGGCGTGGAAGGTGCCGGACCATTGCAGCGCCGCGCGCCCCGCGCCGGTCTGGGTGCCGAGTGCCTGGTCGACGATGCGCTCGACGCGCCGTCCCATCTCGGCCGCGGCGCGGCGCGAGAACGTCAGCAGCAGGATGCGGCGCGGATCGGCACCGGCCAGCACCAGGTGCGCGACCCGGTGCGCCAGCGTATTGGTCTTGCCCGAGCCGGCGCCGGCGATGATCAGCAGCGGCGCGTCGCTGCCGTGTTCCACCGCGGCGCGCTGCTCCGGGTTGAGCCGGGACAGGTAGGCGGGGACGTCATCGGCGTCAGGGGCCGCGAGGTCGGCGGCGGGGGCTAGGTCCAAAGTCACAGGCGGGGCTCGGGGAAGGCTCAGAAAAGGCTGGCGCCAACTGTATATCCATACAGGGATGTCGCGCAACCTGCTGCCCTGGCGATCGTGCCTAAAAACAAAAAAAGGTGCTCAATGAGCACCTTTTCGCTGCGGTTGCCGCCGGGAGCGTTACGCGGACTTTGCCAGCGCGCCATCCAGCAGCTTGTGCAGTGCATCCCACTCGGGCTCGCCCACATAGCGCTTCAGGATGCGACCGTCCTTGTCTACCACGAAGGTGGTCGGCGTCAGCTGCACATTGCCGAAGGCCTTGGCCGCGGCGCCGTCGGAATCCATGGCCACCTTGAACGGCAGGCCGCGCGTCTTGGCGTAGTTCATCACATACATGGGCGGGTCGTAGTTCATCGCCACGGCGACGAATTCCAGCCCCTTGCCCTTGAACTGCTCATAGGTGCGGACCATGTCCGGCATTTCCTTGACGCAGGTGGCGCAGCTGGTGGCCCAGAAGTTGATCATGTAGACCTTGCCCTTGAGGTCGGCGGTGCTGACCTTCTCGCCCGACAGCAGCGTGAAGGTGGCCGCCGGGGCCGTATTGGCCGGCGACAGCGCGCGGTAGCCGAACCAGCCCAGCAGCGCGAGCACGACCACGGCCACGACGATGGGCCAGGGCTTGCGGGAGGTTTTGATGGCAGGAGCAGCAGTGGTCATGGAATCCGGGTCAGGCAGGTTCGGGTCAGCATTGGGACATTCTAATGCCGCGGGCGTTCGCGCGCTGCGCGGGGCCGGGCTGCGGCAATCTGCCGCAAGCGCGCCAATCCGTTCAGCGCCGGGTGGCGATGGCGGCGCGTGCCTGGTCCAGCGCCTGTTCCAGGTAGGCGCCGTAGAAATCCGGCTGCATGCCGCGCAGCGGGCCGGCGGCGGCGCGGCCCTGGCGGTCCAGGAACAGCACCGTGGGCGCCACCTGCACCTGGTGCGCCCGCGCCCACGCGCGCGCGGTAGTCAGGCTGCCGTCGGCATCGCGCAGCGGGGTGTCGGAGGTCATGTCGAGTTCGCGCACGGCAATCTCGCCGGCGGCGGCCTGCGGGCCGAGGTAGTTGCGGCGCACGGCATCGCAATAGCTGCAGCCCGGCATCGACACCAGCACCACCAGCGGCTCGCCGCGGCGCGCGGCCTCGGTGCCGTGGGCGGCCAGGTCGGTGGCCGGCGGCAGATGAGCGGGGCTGGCGGCGGCGGGCATGCTGGTTGCGGCTGCCAGCAACGCGCTCGCGGCCACCCAGCGCAGGCTGGTGGTGGCAAAGACGTGGCGGGCGATGCGGGCGGCAGGCATGGCAGGAACGTGGGGGCAGGGGGTAGTGGGAGCGGCGCGGCAAGCACTGGCGCGCCGCTTTCGGGATAATACCGGTTTCCGCCCGCAGGCGATGGCGCCCGCCAGCGCCGCCCGCAGCCTGTGCGCGCCGTCCCCCCATGGATTCCCGATGCGTCTTGTGCCGCCCCCGCCGAGCTTTCCTGCCGCTGTCCGCCGGCCGCTGCTGTGCTGTGCCGCCGTGCTGGCATTCGCCCTGTGCGCCTGTTCGCCGCGCTATGACTGGCGCACCATCCAGTCTGGCGAGGGCGCCTATGCCGCGCTGTATCCGGGCAAGCCCACCAGCGCCGCGCGCGACGTGACCATTGCCGGGCGCAAGCTGCCGATGACGATGGAAGCCGCGCGCGTCGACGACACGCTCTTCGCCGTGGGCGTGGTGACGCTGCCCGCCGATGACGAAGCCCTGCGGCGCGAGGCGCTGGCGGCGATGCAGGCCGGCCTGCTGGCCAACCTTGGCACGCCGTCGGGCGAGCCGCGCGCGCGGCCGGTCACCATGATGAGTGCCGACCGTCCGGGCCGCCCGCTTGCCGGCGTGGAAGTGCAGGCCAGCGGGGTGTCGCCGCAGGACCAGTCGCCGCGCCGGCTGACGGCGCGCCTGGTGGCCGTGGGTACGCGCGCGTACCAGGCGGTGGTGCTGGAATCGGGCGATGCCGCGCGCGCGCGCCAGGCCGAGCAGGTGGAGCAGTTCCTGGGCGGCTTCCACCCGTTCTGACGCGCCGCGCCGCAGGAAAAATTGTTTGTGCCGTGGCTGCGGGATCGTGGCCCCGGCATCGTTGTCGTCAAAGGAGAGTAGGGATGCGTTGGGAAGTGTGGTTGGCTTATTTCGCTGCGTGCTGGGTGATCGCCGTGTCGCCGGGGTCGGGCGCGGTGCTGTCGATGAGCCATGGGCTCTCATATGGGCTGCGCAGGACCACCACCACCATCTTCGGTCTGCAGGCCGGGCTGGTGATCGTGCTGCTGGTGGCGGGCGGCGGGCTGGGCGCGCTGCTGCTGGCCTCGGAGCAGGCTTTCATGGTGGTCAAGACGATTGGCGCGCTGTACCTGATCTACCTCGGCGTGCAGCAATGGCGCGCGAAGATGGAGAGCGGGGCGGACCAGGGTGGCGGCGCCGCCCCCGTGCGCGTGGCGGTGATGAGCCGGCGCCGGCGCTTTGCCACCGGCCTGCTGACCAATGTGACCAACCCCAAGGGCATCATCTTCATGGTCGCGGTGCTGCCGCAGTTCATCGATCCCAACCGGCCGCTGGCGCTGCAGCTGGCGATCCTGGCCGCCACCATGTGCTGCGTGGACCTGGTGGTGATGCATGGCTATGCGCTACTGGCTTCGCGCATGCAGGGGCTGTTCCGCAATGCGCGCGCGGTGCGCTGGCAGAACCGCTTCTTTGGCAGCGTGCTGATGGCGGTGGGCGCGGCGCTGTTCTTCGTGCGCCGGCAACACGCCTGAGCAGGGCTTGCATCATTACTGGCGCGCACCGGCCGGGTTTGCTTCAATGAGGAGGAAACCCGGCCACGGAGACCCCGCATGCCCGCCTTGCCGAACCCCCGCGCCGTTGCGCGCCTGCAGCCGCGCCATACCGTGCCCCCGGTCGAAGAGCCCGGGCCGCCGGGCATCCCCCCGGACTTGCCGTTGCCGCCAGAGGAAGACCCGACCCCGCCCCCGGTCGAGCCGCCGGTGGCCGGGCATGCGGGGCGCTACGGCGTCAGTTCGTAGAAGTCGTTCAGGTAGTACGCGTCGGTCAGTTCGACCGGCTGGTCGTCATGGGTGTAGCCGGTGCGCCGGATGTGCAGCAGCGGCTCGCCCGGCTCGATGCCCAGTCGTGCGGCCAGCTCCTCGGTTGCCACGATCGCGCGCAGCTTCTCGGTGACGCGCAGCACCGGCTTGCCGATCCGCTCCAGGTAGGCGTACAGCGATTCGCCGATGGCGCTGGCGTCGGGCAGCACGGCCAGCGCCAGCGTGGTCACATCGATCCAGAAAATCTGCCCGTCGGCCTTGCGCAGGCGGGTCAGCCTGACGATCTCATCGGCGTCCGGCAGTGCCAGCGCCGCGGCCTCCTGCGTCGTGGCGCGGCGGCGTTCGAACGCCACCCGCTCGCTGGCCGGCGTCATGCCGCGCCGGCGCGCCAGCTCGCTGAAGTTGTCCAGCCGCGCCGCCACTTCGGCTCAGGGCGCGGCGCGATAAAGGTGCCCGCGCCGCGGCTGCGCGTGATCGCGCCTTCCTCCGCCAGCACCTGCTGGGCGCGGCGGGCCGTGACGCGTGAAATCCCCAGGGGATCGGCGATGACACCGCCCACATCGCCTTCGGCCATGCGGCTGACGGACACGGGGCCGCTTTCGAGCGCGCCCTGCAAGCCATGCCCACCTGCCCCCCGCCGCCGCAGCCGTGCGCGGCTGCGGTCGACCTTCCCCATCGGCCACAACAACGACGGCCGCGCCGGTGGATACCGTCTGCCTATCCAGGAGTCATTGATCATGAAACGCATTGCTCTGACGGCGCTGCTCGCAGCGTCGGCCGGGGGCGCCTGCGCCCAGTCCGCCGGCACCGGCATCACCTTGTACGGCCGCGCCGTGGCCGGCCTCGACTAGGTCAACGGCATCGCCCGCCCGGGCGGCGACGTGGGCACCTTCCGCTTCGGCAGCAACCAGTACGGCGTCAGCTTCTGGGGCATGCGCGGTGCCGAGGACCTTGGCGGCGGACTGCGTCGGGTCTTCAACCTGGAGGGCATGATCACCTCCGGCACCGGGCGCTACGATCCGCTATTCAACCGGCGCGCGCAAGTGGGCCTGGCCAGCAACGACTGGGGCACGCAGCTGCTGGGCCGGGCCATGAGCCTGACCGATGACGAGAGCGGCGCGATCGACCCGATGGGCCTGCAGGCCAGTTCGGTCGCCACCCTGGTCTATGGCCGCAACTGGGGCTCGCGCCTCAATGCCGCGACCTACAACTCGCCGGTGTGGGGCGGGCTGAGTGTGCGCGCGCAGGCCGGCAGCGACGGCATGGCGGGCAGCTTCAACAGCGGCAAGCAGCTGAGCGCGGCCATCAAGTACGCGCAGGGCAACCTGAACCTGACCGGCATCTACGAGGAACTGCGCGACGCGCAGAGCCGCATGGACAACCTGTACGCCAGTTCGCGCCAGTACACGCTAGGCGGCAGCTATGCGCTGAACAACCTGCGCCTGTTTGCCGGCTACAACCTGACCGTGTCCTCGGGCGATACCGTGGCCACGCCGGAGAACTCCTACGCCGCCACGCGCAGCCAGATGGCATGGGTCGGCGCCAACTACCGCTTGCTGCCGGCGCTGACGCGGCTGTCCGGCGTCTACTACGCCACCCTGAACAAAAGCGGCGGGCATGGCACGCTTGTCACACTGGGCGCAAAGTATGACTTGTCGAAGCGCACCTCGCCGTATGGCACGGTGGCGTCGGTGTTCAACTCGCGCATGCCACCGTCTCGGTGGAGGCGTCGCCGGACACCATGCCGCGCGCCGGGGCGAACCAGCAGGGCAATGCCGGCATCATCCACCGGTTCTGACGGTGGCTGGCCGGTGATTGAAATGTATTGGAGAGCATTGCCATGAAAGGAAACATCCTGACACCGGCCGGCTGGATCTTCGGAGAGATCCATGCCGGCCCGGACGGACGCATCGCGCGCATTGAGGGCGTGCCCGCCTCGCCTGAGCACAACGATGCCCCGTACGTGCTGCCGGGGTTTGTCGACCTGCTCAACCACGGCGGCGGCGGCAAGGACTTCATGGATGGCGAGGCCGCGGTGCCAGTGATCCTGCGCGCGCATGTGCGCTTTGGCACCTCCAGCCTGCTGGGCAGTACCATGACCTCGCCGCACGACGTGCTGCTGCCCGCACTGCAGGCGCTGGGCCGGGCCTGCGCGCAGCGCCCGCCCGGCGCGGCGCGCATGCTGGGCGTGCACCTGGAAGGGCCATATATCAACCCCGGCAAGCTGGGCGCGCAGCCGGATACCTCGGCCACTGCCACGCCCGAAGAACTGGAGCAGTACCTGGGCGCCGCGCCGCTGAAGGTGGTGACGCTGGCGCCCGAGCTGCCGGGGCATCTGGACATCATCCGCCTGCTGGCCGCACGCGGCGTGCGCGTGCAGCTGGGCCACACGCTGGGCACCTATGAGGACGCCGTGGCCGCGCTGGACGCCGGCGCCAGCGGCTTCACCCACCTGTTCAACGCAATGACCCCACTGCAGCACCGCGCGCCCGGCGTGGTCGCGGCAGCGCTGGCGCATGCCGAGTTTGCCGAGCTGATCCCCGACCTGCTGCACGTCCACCCCGGCGCCATCCGCGCCGCGCTGCGCGCGATTCCGCGGCTGTATGCGGTGACTGACGCCACCGCCGCCGCGGGCATGCCGGACGGCGTGTACCACCTGGGCAGCCAGACCGTCTACAAGGCCCACGGCAGCGTGCGCCTGGCTGACGGCACGCTGGCTGGCAGCGTGCTGACCATGGACCAGGCGCTGCGCAACTTTGTGTCGATCGGGCTGGACCTGGCCGATGCGTCGCGGCGCGTGTCGCTCTATCCGGCCCAGTACCTGGGCATGTCCGACCGCGGCATGCTGGCACAGCGCTGCTGGGCCGACGTGGTCGTGCTGGACCGCGCGCTCTCGGTGCGCACCGTTTATGTCGAAGGAGAATGCTGTGTCGAGAATGCTTGAAGAGGCGCTGAGCGCGCCGGCCGTGGTGGCCGCGCAGTTGGCGCAGGCGCCGCGCGTGGCCGCGCTGGCTGCGCAACTCGCCGCGCAGGCCTGGCCCGCGGCGCTGACCGTGGCGCGCGGCAGTTCGGACCATGCCGCCAGCTACTTCGCCACGCTGGTCACGCGCCGGCTGGGCGTGCCGGTGGCCTCGCTGCCGATGTCGACGGTGACGCTGCACGACAGCGCGCTGCGCGTGGCTGGGCAGCTGGCGGTGGCGTTCTCGCAGTCGGGCCGCAGCCCGGACCTAGTCGAGACCATGCAGGCGCTGCGCGACGGCGGCGCCGCCACCGTGGCGCTGGTCAACGCCCCGGATTCGCCGCTGGCGCAGGCGTGCGCGTATGAATTGCCCTTGCTTGCCGGGCCTGAGCAGAGCGTGGCCGCGACCAAGAGCTATATCGCCATGCTGTCGATGTCGGCGCTGCTGGTGGGGCATCTCGAGGCCGCGCGCAGCGGCGAGCGCGAGCTGGTCGATGCCTGCGCAGGCTTGCCGGCCGCGCTGGAGCAAGCGGCAGCGCAGGACTGGTCGGCGCTGGTGCCCGCGCTGCGCGACGTGGAGCGCATGATCGTACTGGGCCGCGGCGCGGGCCTGGCGATCGCGCAGGAAGCGGCGCTCAAGCTCAAGGAGACCTCCGGCATTCAAGCCGAGGCCTTCTCCGGCGCCGAAGTGCGGCATGGCCCGATGGAAATCATCGGCGACGGCTACCCGCTGCTGGTGTTCGCGCCGCGCGGACCGGAACAGGCCGGGCTGCTGGCGCTGGCCGCCGAGATGCGCAAGCGTGGTGCGCGCGTGCTGCTGGCGGCGCCTCCTGGCACGGTTGATGCGGAGCTGCCCCCGGAGTTGCCACTGGTGCCGGCCGGCCATCCGCTGCTCGATCCGATCTGCGCCATCCAGAGCTTCTATGTCGCCGCGCAGGCGCTGGCGCTGGCACGCGGCCGCAATCCCGACCAGCCGCAGTACCTGCGCAAGGTGACCGAGACGCGCTGAGCCGGCCCATACTGCCCCAATACCGCCCCACGCCGCCCCGGCAAGCAAGGAGTCCGTCATGCAAACCACCCGAACCGCCTCTTCCTCCGGTACAGCCGACGCGCGGCCGCTGGACCTCGTCATCTTCGGCGGCGCCGGCGACCTGTCGGCGCGCAAGCTGCTGCCATCGCTCTACATGTGCCACCGTGACGGCAACCTGCCCGACGGCACCCGCATCATCGGCGTGGGCCGGCACCGCTGGGACCGCGAGGCCTTTGTCAATTTTGCCGATGAAAGCGCGCAACCCTTTGTCGAAGCGCGCTATCTCGAGCCGGCCAAATGGCAGACCTTCCTGCAGCGGCTGGATTTCGTGCACGTTGACGCCTCGCAGTCCGGGGACTATCCGGCGCTGGCCGCGCAGCTGCGCCAGGACGCGCTGCGCATCTACTACATGGCGATGCCGCCCGGCTTGTTCGCGGCCACCTGCGACAACCTTGCCAGCCATGGCCTGATCGCCAACGACACGCGGCTGGTGCTGGAAAAACCGCTGGGCGTGGACCTGGCCTCGGCCATCGGCATCGGCGAGGTGGTCAGCCGCTACTTCAGCGAGGACCGCACCTACCGGATCGACCACTACCTGGGCAAGGAAACGGTGCAGAACCTGATGGCGCTGCGCTTCGGCAATTCGATCTTCGAGCCGCTGTGGCGCACGCCGTTCGTGCGCAGCGTGCAGATCACCGTGGCCGAGACCGTGGGCGTGGGCACGCGCGGCGGCTTCTACGACGAGGCCGGCGCCATGCGCGACATGGTGCAGAACCACCTGCTGCAGCTGGTCAGCATCCTGGCGATGGAGCCGCCGGCATCGCTCACCTCCGATGCGGTGCGCGATGAAAAGCTCAAGGTACTGCGCTCGCTGCGGCCGATGTCGCCCGAGGACGTGCGCCGCAACACCGTGCGCGGCCAGTACACCGCGGGCGCCATCGCCGGCGAGCTCGTGCGCGGCTACCTGCAGGAAGAAGGCATTCCGCCCGACAGCCGCACCGAGACCTTCGTCGCGATGCGCGCCGAACTGGGCACGTGGCGCTGGAACAAGGTGCCGTTCTACCTGCGCACCGGCAAGCGCATGCAGGAGCGCGTGACCGAGGTGGTGATCAACTTTGCCGAGGTGCCGCATTCGATCTTCGATGCCGGCAGCACGCTCCAACCCAACCGCATGGTGATCCGGCTGCAGCCGGAAGAGTCGGTGCGGCTGACGCTGATGGTCAAGCAGCCGGGCGAGGGCATGAAGCTGAAACCGCTGAGCCTGGCGCTGAACCTGGACTCGGCCTTCACCACCCGGCGCGCCGAAGCCTACGAGCGCCTGCTGCTCGACGTGATCCGCGGCCGGCTGGCGCTGTTCGTGCGGCGCGACGAACTGCAGGCCGCCTGGACCTGGGTCGACCCGATCCTGGAAGCGTGGCGCCAGCAGGACGAAGGCCCGCGCCCCTATACCGCCGGCACCTGGGGCCCGGCGGCATCGTCGGCGTTCATGGCGCGCGAAGGCGTGCAGTGGTCGGAGGAGGCGTGATGCGGCTGACCGAACGCCCTGCATGGCGGGCTCTCGCCGCGCTGGCGGTGCAGCCGCTGCCGCATCTGCGTGAACTGGTGCTCGAGCCGGGCCGCGGCGACTATGCGCGCTTGTCGGCTGCCGGCATCGAACTGGACTTCACGCGGCAACGCATCAACGGCACTGTCCATGAAGCGTTGCTGGCCCCGGCGCAAGACGCGGGCATCGAGGCGCAGCGCGACGCCATGCTCGCCGGGGAGCCCGTCAACGCCACCGAAGGCCGCGCCGTGCTGCACGTCGCGCTGCGCGGCGGCGCCGACGCGCATCCACCCTAGGGCCGCCAGCTGGCGGCGGAAATCGATGCGGAACTGACGCACGCCTGCGACTTCGCCGATGCCGTGCGCGATGGCCACGTGCGCGGCTTCGGCGGCGCGCCGGTCCGGCATGTGGTCAGCCTCGGCATCGGCGGTTCCGATTTGGGACCGCGCATGGCCTGCGAGGCGCTGGCCGCGCACGCCAGCGACGCCGTGCAGCTGCATTTCGTCTCCAACCCGGACCCGGCGCAGCTATGCGCCGTATTGCGCCAGGCCGATGCCGCCACCACGTTGTTCCTGGTCTCGTCCAAGACCTTCACCACGCACGACACGCTGATCAATGCCGCCTCGGCGCGGCAATGGCTGCTGGACCACGGCTGTCCAGCGCAACAAGTGCCGGCGCAGTTCGCCGCAATCACTGCCAACGCCGCGTGTGCCGTGGCCGAGGGCTACCTGCCGCAGCAGGTATTCCGTTTCTGGGGCTGGGTCCGCGGACGCTATTCGCTGTGGTCGGCCATCGGCCTGCCGGTGATGATCGCCGCCGGCCCGCGCCAGTTCCGCGCGCTGCTGGACGGCGCGCACGCCATGGACACGCACTTCCGCAGCGCCCCGCTCGCACAAAACCTGCCGGTGGCGATGGCACTGTGCGGCATCTGGAACCGCAATTTCCTGGGCGCGCCGACGCAGCTGGTCGCGCCCTACGCGGCACCGCTGGCCAGGCAGCCCGCCTACCTGCAGCAGCAGGACATGGAGTCGTGCGGCAAGCGCGTGGACGCGGCGGGCAGGGTAGTGGAACACGATACCGGCTTCATCGTCTGGGGCGGCCTGAGGCTGGACGGCAGCACACCTACTTCCAGCTGCTGCACCAGGGCACGCACCTGGTGTGCAGGCCGACCTGATCGGCACGCGCCGCTGCGAGGTGCCGCTGCTGCGGGCGCAGAAGCATCACCAGCTGGTGCTGGCCAATCTGCTGGCGCAGGCCAGCGCGCTGTCTTGCGGACGCAACCACGATGAGACGCTGGCCGCGCTGTCGGCATCCGGCCTGCCGCCGCAGGAGGCCGCACGGCTGGCACCCCATCGCACCTTCACCGGCAACGTGCCGGTCAGCCTGCTCTGGCTGGACATGCTCGACGCCGCGTCCCTGGGCGCGCTGATCGCGCTGTACGAGCACAAGGTCTTCGTGCAGGCCGCGATCTGGGGCATCCACGCCTATGACCAGTGGGGCGTGGAACTGGGCAAGGCGATCGCGTCGGCCATGCAGGCGTGCCTGGCGCGGCGCGAGGTGCCCAAGGAGATGGATCCGGCGGGGGCGGCGACGCTGGCTTCGCTTGTCGGTTAGGCCGAGGCATTCAACCGCCCGCCATCCGCAACGCCCGCCGGTACTGGATCGCCTCGCCCACGTGCGCGGCGGTCAGCACCTCGGCACCTTCCAGGTCGGCGATGGTGCGGGCTACCTTCAGCACGCGGTAGTACGACCGCGCCGACCACGCCAGCCGCGTCATCGCGCCGCGCAGCAATGCCTGCGCCTGCGGTTCCATCGTGCAGTGCAGTTCAATCTCCCGTCCGCCCAGTTCATTGTTTGGCTTGCCCTGCCGGGCCAGCTGGCACTCGCGCGCGGCCAGCACGCGGGTGCGCACCACGGCGCTGGGTTCGCCGGGCGGGCCGTCGAGCATCTCGCCCTGGTCCTGCGCGGGGACTTCCACCTGCAGATCGATGCGGTCGAGCATCGGGCCGGAGATGCGGGACTGGTAGCGCCGCACCTGGTCGGGCGTGCAGCGGCAGGGGCGGTCGGGATGGCCGAGGTAGCCGCACGGGCAGGGGTTCATCGCGGCGACGAACTGGAAGCAGGCGGGGAAGTCGGCGTGGCCGGCGGCGCGGGTGACGGTAATGCGGCCGGATTCCAGCGGCTCGCGCAGGACTTCCGGCACCCTGCGGTCGAATTCGGGCAGCTCGTCCAGGAACAGCACGCCGTGGTGCGCCAGCGAGATCTCGCCCGGGCGCGGGTTGCCGCCGCCGCCGCCCATGGCCGGCCCGGATGCCGTGTGGTGCGGCGACCGGCACGGGCGCTGGCCCCATAGCGCGGTGCGGAAGCCGCCCGGCGTCAGGCTCATGACCGCGGCGGATTCCAGTGCTTCCTGCAACGTCATCGGCGGCAGCAGCCCGGGCAGGCGCTGCGCCAGCATTGACTTGCCGGTGCCCGGCGGGCCCACCAGCAGGGCGGAGTGCTGGCCGGCGCCCGCCACTTCAATGGCCCGGCGTGCCTGCGCCTGGCCGCGCACGTCGCGCATGTCGGGACCGCGGGATGCCAGGTCGAAGCGGCCGGATTCCTTGGGCAGGTCGGCCGGGGCCAGGTTGACGGTGATGCGGTGGTTGGGAAACTCGTAGCCGCTGTTGAGGATGGCGGCGCGCACGCGCTCGCGGCTTTCGCTCACGCCGGTGTCGGCCAGGCCGACGATGGTGAAGGCCGGCAGGCCGTTGGCTAGGTGGGTCTCGACCCGCACCGGCGGCGCGGCGATGCCGGTCAGTGCCCGGCTGCGTAGGACGGCAAGGCTCATGAAATCGAACCGTTAACGAAAAAGGCCGCCAGGAGTGGCGGCCTTCAGGCAGGCTGGCGGGATCGGGCAGGTCCGGCGTGCTCACGCGCCCCCGGTCGAGTCCACCGCGCCGGCGCCGGGCGGGATGCCGGCGCGGCGCTCAAGCTCCGCCACGCGGCCCTCCAGTTCCTCCAGGCGGGCGCGGGTGCGGGCCAGCACCTGCGACTGGACGTCGAATTCCTCGCGCGTGACCAGGTCCAGCCTGGCAAAGCCCTGGGTCATCATGCTGCGCACGTTTTTTTCGATGTCCCTTGCCGGCGAGTTGCGCAGCGCCTCGCTGACCTTGTTCTGCAGGTCGTTGAAGAGATCGGTCGGTTTCATGGTTTCTCCTTTGCGCACCTAACTGGTGCCAATCCGGGTGGGCATCTGGCGTATAGCGCGCTTTCGCACAGGATTTGGGCGCCCCGATTGCGGGCGCGCGGCCTTGTGTGTCGCGGCACGCAGCCACCGTCAGGACTCAATTATCGCCCGTGAGGCACGTGGACGAAAGCTCCGGCGTATCCGCGTTCACACCTTTTAACCCGATCTGGCTTCGCTGCAGGGCAGATTCAAGTCTGGCTTTGGTCACGGCACGAGATTACGGCCGACATGCATCGCCGACTTGCATCGCCGACTTCAGCGGAGCTGGCATGGCAGTTGCAGTAGTGGGTACGCCTGCCTCATTGAATCACCGAAATCCAATAAACGAAATCCGAGCCATCAGGAAAAGGGAGAAGAAATCCATGAAGAAGTTGGCCCTTGCAGTCAGCGCGGTTGTCCTGACCAGTGCCGCTGCCACTGCCTACGCGCAAAGCACGGACGCGGCGGCCCCGGCACCTGCCGCGGCCGCGGCCGAGCCGGCATCGCCGCATACGTTCACGGCCAACGTGTCACTGGTCTCGGACTACCGCTATCGCGGCATCAGCCAGACCAACCTGCGCCCGGCCATCCAGGGTGGCTTTGACTACGCCCACGAAAGCGGCTTCTACGTGGGCAACTGGAACTCCAGCATCAGCTGGCTCGAGGATGCCAACCCGGCGGTCTCGGCCCCGGTCGAGATGGATTTCTACGGCGGCTTCAAGAACACCTTCAAGGTTGCCGGCACCGAATTCAACTATGACGTGGGCGTGCTGCAGTACTACTACCCGGGCGGCTACAACAACCCGCGCCCTTACACCACGGAACTGTACGCCGGCATCGGCTGGGGCCCGGTGTTCCTGAAGTACTCGCACGCGGTCACCAACCTGTTTGGCTGGGCCGACAGCAAGAACAGCGGCTACATCGACCTGAGCGCCAACGTGCCGCTGAACTTCTGGGACCTGACCCTGAACGCGCACGTCGGCTACCAGGACGTCAAGCACAACAGCGATGCCTCGTACACCGACTGGAAGATCGGCCTGACCAAGGACCTGGGCAAGGGTTTCGCGCTGGCCGTGGCCTATGTCGATACCAACGCCAAGCAAGCGGCGTACACCAGCGCCAACCGTGGCCGCTACCTGGGCAAGGCGGCGGCGTGGGCCTCGATCACCAAGACTTTCTAACTCTGACGCAGCCCGGGCGAGCTGCCGGCCCGCCCCCAGGAGAATCCTGATGAAACTCATCATTGCAGTGATCAAGCCGTTCAAGCTCGACGAGGTGCGCGAAGCGCTGTCGGACGTGGGCGTGTCCGGCATCACCGTGACCGAAGTGAAAGGCTTCGGCCGCCAGAAAGGCCACACCGAGCTGTACCGCGGCGCGGAGTACATCGTCGACTTCCTGCCCAAGGTGAAGATCGAAGTGGCAGTCCCCGACGACGTGGTCGAGCGCGCCATCGAGGCGGTCGAGAAATCGGCCCGCACTGGCAAGATCGGCGACGGCAAGATCTTCGTGGCCCCGATCGAGCAGGTTATCCGCATCCGCACCGGCGAGACCGGCGGCGATGCACTGTGACCCCGAGACAGCACAACACAAGAGGTTAAGCACATGAAAACCTGGTTCAAGCGATTCCTGACGGCCGGCGCGATGGCGCTGGCCATCGGCACGGCGGGCGTGGGCATCTCCACGCCGGCCGCCGCACAGGACAAGCCGGCCGCCGAGGCATCCGCCCCGGCCGCCTCCGCCGCCCCCCGCTGCAGCCGCTGCCGAAGCGTCAGCGCCGGCTGCTCCCGACGCCGCTGCGCCTGCCGCGGCCGCAACGGCCGCCGCTCCCGCGGAAGCCGCCGCCGCGCCGGCCGCTCCGGCGCCCAACAAGGGCGACACCGCCTGGCTGCTGGTCTCGACCGCCTTCGTGATCCTGATGACGCTGCCCGGCCTGGCGCTGTTCTACGGCGGCCTGGTGCGCTCCAAGAACATGCTGTCGGTACTGATGCAGTGCCTGGTGATCTTCTCGCTGGTGGCGCTGCTGTGGGCGATCTACGGCTACAGCTTTGCCTTCACCGAGGGTAACGCCTTCTTCGGCGGCACCGACCGGCTCTTCATGAAGGGGCTGACGGTCGAGGCCGTGGCGGCGACCTTCAGCAAGGGCGTGGTGGTGCCGGAACTGGGCTACTTCGCGTTCCAGTGCGCCTTCGCCTGCATCACCTGCGGCCTGATCATCGGCGCCTTCGCCGAACGCGCCAAGTTCTCGGCCGTGCTGGTGTTCGTGGTGCTGTGGTTCACCTTCTCCTACATCCCGATGGCCCACATGGTCTGGTTCTGGCCGGGTCCGGACGCCTACACCGACGCCGCTGCCGGCGCCGCCGCGACCGCCAAGTCGGGCTGGCTGTTCCAGAAGGGCGCGCTCGACTTCGCCGGCGGCACCGTGGTGCATATCAACGCCGCCGTGGCTGGCCTGGTGGGTGCCTATATGTTCGGCAAGCGCATCGGCTTCGGCCGCGAGGCGATACGTCCGCACAGCCTGACGTTCACCATGGTCGGCGCTTCGCTGCTGTGGTTCGGCTGGTTCGGCTTCAACGCCGGCTCGGCGCTGGAAGCCAACGGCTCGGCCGCACTGGCCTTCGTCAACACGCTGCTGGCCACCTGCGCCGCGGTGCTGGCGTGGACCTTCGGCGAGTGGATCGGCAAGGGCAAGCCGTCGATGCTGGGCGGTGCCTCGGGTGCGGTGGCCGGCCTGGTGGCGATCACCCCGGCTGCCGGCTTCGTCGGCCCGATGGGCTCGATCGTGATCGGCCTGCTGGCTGGCCTGCTGTGCCTGTGGGGCGTGACCGGCCTGAAGCGCATGCTGGGCATGGACGACTCGCTGGACGTGTTCGGCGTGCACGGCGTGGGCGGCATCCTGGGGGCGCTGCTGACCGGCGTGTTCGCCTCGCCCAGCCTGGGCGGCACGGGCATCTACGACTACGTGACCAACAAGGTGGCGGATGACTATTCGATCGCCGGCCAGCTGTGGATCCAGTTCGAAGGCGTGCTGACCACCGTGGTGTGGTCCGGCGTGGTCGCCTTCGTGGCCTACAAGCTGGTGGACATGCTGATCGGCCTGCGGGTGCCGGAAGACGAAGAGCGCGAGGGCCTGGATATCACCTCGCACGGCGAGACCGCGTATGAAGTCTGACCGCAAAAGTGTTGTGCTGGAGAGCTGATTGGGAATCTTCTCTCAGGAGCTTTAGCCCGGCCGTGTGCCGGGCTTTTTTCCCTCCGGCATTGCCTGCGATTGCAGACATTTGCCGGGCAGCCGTGGCCGAGCCACTTGTGTTGCGCATGCTCGGGGAGGACTCCCGTAGCTCCTCGCAAAACCCGCCAGCCGAGTGCCGGCAAGGGCTGCCCGGCGATCCCCCCGCGCGCCACGCGGGCTTTTCGCAAAGTGCTTAACTCCGATCTTAAAAAGCTTCAATTGTCTTTAATGTGCTGGGCACATACATTGCCAGTGAGGCAGTTTCCTCCACCTGCAGAACGCTCCCCGTATCTGTCAGGCCATTCAAGAGCGCGGCATCGCCGCGCTTTTTTTTGCCTGTGCGGCCGGCTCTTTATTTCGCGCCGCCCATCCCCATATCGTTATCCCTCAGGCCCGGCCGTGCATATCCTTATAAGGGGGGGTGCCAGCGCCTGGTTGGCCGTTCCTCTACAATCGGGGCGAACGATAAAGACGATCTATAGGATGGATATGGTCCCGCATCTCATCACCGCGCTGAACGGTCCGCTGCTCGAACTGGAAAAGAAGATCCTGGACGCCACGCCGTCTATCGAGCGCTGGTTCAGACTGGAATGGCAGGAGCATACCCCTCCGTTCTACTGCTCGGTGGACCTGCGCAATGCCGGCTTCAAGCTGGCGCCGGTCGATACCAACCTGTTCCCGGGCGGCTTCAACAACCTGGCCCCGGAAATGCTGCCGCTGGCGGTGCAGGCGGCGATGGCGGCGATCGAGAAGATCTGCCCGGACGCCAAGAACCTGCTGTTGATCCCCGAGCGGCATACCCGCAACATGTTCTACCTGCAGAACGTGGCGCGGCTGTCGCTGATCATGCGCCAGGCGGGCCTGAACGTGCGCCTGGGCTCGCTCTCCGAGGAAATCACCGAACCGACCCCGATCGAGCTGCCCGATGGCCAGACCCTGGTGGTCGAGCCGCTGGCGCGCCTGGGCACCAAGGGCCGCCGGCTGGGGCTGAAGGACTTCGACCCCTGTTCGATCCTGCTGAACAACGACCTGTCGGCCGGCATCCCGCCGATCCTGGAAAACATCAACGAGCAGTACCTGCTGCCGCCGCTGCACGCCGGCTGGTCCACGCGCCGCAAGAGCAGCCACTTTGCCGCCTATGACGAGGTGGCCAAGAAGTTCGCCAAGCTGATCGACATCGACCAGTGGATGGTCAACCCGTACTTCGCCCGCTGCTCCGGCGTGGACTTCCACGAGCGCGTGGGCGAGGAAGAACTGGCCGACGCGGTCGAGGGCGTGCTCAAGAAGATCGCCAAGAAGTATCGCGAGTACGGCATCAAGGAGACGCCGTACGTGGTAGTCAAGGCCGATGCCGGCACCTACGGCATGGGCATCATGACCGTGCGCGACCCGTCCGAGGTCAAGGGCCTGAACCGGAAGGAGCGCAACAAGATGAGCGTCGTCAAGGAAGGCCTGGAGGTCAGCGACGTCATCATCCAGGAAGGCGTGCACACCTTCGAGAAGGTCAATGAAGCGGTGGCCGAGCCGGTGGTGTACATGATCGACCGCTACGTGGTCGGCGGCTTCTACCGCGTGCACACGGGCCGTGGCAACGACGAAAACCTGAACGCGCCGGGCATGCATTTCGTGCCGCTGGCGTTTGCCCCGAACGGCATCCCTGACAGCCACGCCAAGCCCGGCGCGGCCGTCCCCAACCGGTTCTACATGTACGGCGTGGTGGCGCGGCTGGCGCTACTGGCGGCGTCGCTGGAACTCGAGAAAACCGACCCGAACCCGATCCTGTGACGAGCCCAATGCGCATCCTCTTCATCACTGACCCGCTGGAGACCTTCAAGACCTACAAGGACTCCACCTACGCCATGATGACCGAGGCCGCCGCGCGCGGCCACGAGCTGTACTGGTGCCTGCAGCCGCAGCTGGCGCTGTCCGGCCGCACGGTCGAGGCCGTGGCCACGCGCCTGCACCTGACCGGCGAGACCAGCGACGCCGACCACAGCGCCTGGTACCGCGAGGGCAACAGCGCGCTGGAGCCGCTGTCGGCCTTCGACGCGGTGCTGATGCGCAAGGACCCGCCCTTCGACATGGAGTACGTCACCAGCACCTGGCTGCTGGAGCTGGCCGAGTCGCAGGGCGCGCGCGTGTTCAACAAGCCGCGCGCGATCCGCGACCATTCCGAGAAGCTGGCCATTGCCCAGTACCCGGAATACATCACGCCGACGCTGGTCACGCGCGACCTGGCGCGCATCCGCGACTTCCACGCCGAGCATCGCGACATCATCGTCAAGCCGCTGGACGGCATGGGCGGCATGGGGGTGTTCCGCGTCGGCGCTGACGGCATGAACCTGGCCGCGATCGTCGAGACGCTGGGCCACGACGGCGCCCGCACGCTGATGGTGCAGCGCTATATCCCGGCGATCAAGGACGGCGACAAGCGCATCCTGCTGATCGGCGGCGTGCCGGTGCCGTATTCGCTGGCGCGCGTGCCGATGGCCGGCGAAGTGCGCGGCAACCTGGCTGCCGGCGGCACCGGCCGCGCGCAGGAACTGAGCACCCGCGACCGCGAGATCGCCGAAGCACTGGCGCCGGGGCTGTGGGAGCAGGGCCTGCTGCTGGTGGGCCTGGACGTCATCGGCGACTACCTGACCGAGGTCAATGTGACGAGTCCGACCTGTTTTCAGGAGATCACCCAGCAAACCGGTTTCCATGTGGCGGCGATGTTCATCGACGCGCTGGAGCACGCCGTCGACGCTGCCGGCCGCTGAGCCGGGCCGGCAGCGGGAGCGCGGGGGCCGCCTGCTACAATCGGGGCAATCCAACGGATTCACCATCATGGCAGGCATTCTGATCATCGCGCACACGCCGCTGGCTTCGGCCCTGCGCGATTGCGCCGCCCACGTCTACTGCGGCCAGCCGCAGCGGCTGGAAGCCATCGACGTCCTTCCCGATGCCGATCCCGCCGTCGTGCTGGCCGAGGCCAGGCGCCGGCTGGCTGCCATCTGCGAAGACAACGGCGCGCTGGTCCTCACCGATATCTTCGGCGCCACCCCCGCCAATATCGCCGCACGCCTGGCCGAGCCGGGCCGCGTGCGCGTGCTGGCCGGCGTCAACCTTCCCATGCTCGTGCGCGCGATCTGCTACCGGGGCGAAAAGCTCGACCAGCTGGCCACCAAGGCCCTGGCCGGCGGCTCGCAGGGTGTGCTGCAGGTCGGCACCACGACTGTCCAGAACCAAACCGCAAACCATCCCGACAAATATGCTGCAGAGGGACACCACCATCATCAATAAGCTTGGACTGCATGCACGCGCGTCCGCCAAGCTGACCCAGCTCGCCGGCAACTTTGTCAGCCAGGTCAAGATGTCCCGCAATGGTCGCCAGGTCGACGCCAAGAGCATCATGGGCGTCATGATGCTGGCCGCCGGGATCGGCTCGACGGTGACCCTCGAGACCGACGGACCCGACGAGCAGGAGGCGATGGACGCGCTGCTGGCGCTGATCGCCAACCGCTTTGGCGAGGGAGAGTGAGGCCGGCGGCCTCGACCCGAATTCTTAAACGTTCCTGACGGAGCGGTACATGCCTTTCGCCCTGCACGGCATCCCGGTCTCGCGCGGCGTCGCCATCGGGCGCGCGCACCTGCTTGCGCCCGCGGCGCTGGATGTGTCGCACTACCTGGTCGATGAAGACCAGCTCGACGCCGAGGTCGAACGGCTGCGCGCCGCGCGCGCCGCGGTGCGCGCGGAACTGGTCGCGCTCAAGCGCGACCTGCCGCGTGACGCGCCCGAGGAGCTGGGCGCGTTCCTGGACGTGCACGCGATGATCCTCGACGACGAGGCGCTGGCGCGCGAGCCCGAGGCCCTGATCCGGGGCCGGCGCTACAACGCGGAGTGGGCACTTACCACGCGCCTCGAAGAGCTGATGCGCCAGTTCGACGAGATCGAGGATGAATACCTGCGCGAGCGCAAGACCGATATCCGGCAGGTGGTCGAGCGCATCCTGAAGGCGCTGGCCGGGGCCCCGGTGCTGGTGCCAGCGCCGGTACCGGCGCTGGCCGCCGACGGCGAGGCCGCGACCGGGGTGATCGTGGTGGCCCACGATATCTCCCCGGCCGACATGCTGCAGTTCCGCCATACGATCTTCCACGGCTTCGTCACCGACATGGGCGGGCGCACCTCGCATACCGCCATCGTCGCGCGCAGCCTGGACATCCCGGCCGCGGTCGGCGTGCAGAGCGCGAGCGAGCTGATCCGCCAGGACGACTGGATCATCATCGATGGCGATGCCGGGCTGGTGATCGTCGACCCGACCGCCATCATCCTGGAAGAGTACCGCCACCGGCAGAGCGAGCGCGCGCTGGAAAAGAAGCGCCTGCAGCGGCTGCGGCATACCCCGGCGGTGACGCTGGACGGGCTGGAGATCGACCTGCTGGCCAATATCGAGATGGCCGAGGATGCCGGCGCGGCGCTGTCGGCCGGCGCGGTCGGCGTGGGCCTGTTCCGCTCTGAATTCCTGTTCATGAACCGGCGCGACGAGCTGCCGGGCGAAGACGAGCAGTTCCAGGCCTATCGCGGCGCGGTCGATGCCATGCACGGGCTGCCGGTGACCATCCGCACCATCGACATCGGCGCCGACAAGCCGCTCGATGCCCGGGGCGACGGCCGCAGCGATGACTTCGAGACCGCGCTGAACCCGGCGCTGGGTCTGCGCGCGATCCGCTGGTCGCTGTCCGAGCCGGGCATGTTCCTGACCCAGCTGCGCGCGCTGCTGCGGGCTTCGGCCTTCGGCCCGGTGCGGCTGCTGGTGCCGATGCTTGCGCACGCCAGCGAGATCGACCAGACCCTGGCGCTGATCGCCAAGGCCAAGCGCCAGCTCGACGAGCGCGGCGAGGCCTACGATCCGGGCATGAAGGTCGGCGCCATGATCGAGATCCCGGCGGCGGTGCTGCTGCTGCCGCTGTTCCTGCGCAAGATGGACTTCCTGTCCATCGGCACCAACGACCTGATCCAGTACACGCTGGCCATCGACCGCGCCGACAACGCGGTGGCGCACCTGTTCGACCCGCTGCACCCGGCGGTGCTGCAGCTGGTGGCGCGCACCATCCGCGAGGCCAACCGCGCCGGCGTGCCGGTGGCCGTGTGCGGCGAAATGGCGGGCGACCCGTCCATGACCCGGCTGCTGCTGGGCATGGGGCTGCGCGAGTTCTCGATGCACCCGGCGCAGCTGCTGCGGGTCAAGCAGGAGATCCTGCATGCCCACTGCGAACGGCTCGAGCCGTTGGTCGACCAGGTCCTGCAGGCCTACGATCCGGACGAGCAGGCGACCGCTCTGCGGCAGCTGGCACGACCATAAAGCCATCAGGGTTTTCTGGTGCAGCAGGGCGGCTGATGCAGCACTTTAATAAGCTGGAAAGTGCCGCCTCAGCCGCCTTCTTTTTGCATCCTGTGGCGTCTACCCGACCTCTTCCTATGTGGCTTAATGGGAATTGTTATCATTATTGATCTCTGATATTCTGACGTTCATTCGCAGTGGCATGCCGGTGCCACGCGCCCCACAGGAGGGAGTTGTGTACGTCTGTATCTGCAACCAGATCACCGATCGTGAGATTCACGGTGCTGCACACCTGGGCATCGAAACCCTCGACGAACTGGCCGAAACGCTTGGTGTCGGCACGTGCTGCGGCCGCTGCCGCGACTGCGCGCAGCAGGTGTTGCAGGAAGGCGTGGCAGCAGTGCGCAACGTCACCGTGGCGACCCTCGCCAACATCCAGGTTGTGGAGATTTCTTCCTGTTCCGCATCGGGCCCATGTACCATAATGGACACTCGGGACCCGGCAGTCGCGAACGACCAGCGCAAGGCGCTGGTGGCCTGAACGCGCCCATGAACTGAAGATCCGGTTCACGGCGCGCTTTTGCGCTTTTTCCTTTTTCACTGACTGCACGGCGCCATTGGCGCCGTTTCGTGTTTTTGCGCGGGCCCGGTGCAACAGGAGCCGCCAATGAAAGGTGACAAGAAGGTCATCCAGCATCTGAACGCCCAGCTCAAGAACGAGCTGACCGCGATCAACCAGTATTTCCTGCACGCCCGCATGTATCGCCACTGGGGCCTGAAGAAGCTCGGCGAGGTGGAGTACAAGGAATCGATCGGCGAAATGAAGCACGCCGACCGCCTGATCGAGCGCATCCTGATGCTGGACGGCCTGCCCAACCTGCAGGACCTGCACAAGCTGCTGCTCGGCGAAGACACGCCCGAAATGCTCAAGTGCGACCTGAAGCTCGAGCAGACCGCGCACGCCACCGTCAAGGAAGGCATCGCCTACTGCGAATCCGTGGGCGATTACGTCAGCCGCGAAATCCTGGTCGATATCCTCACCGATACGGAGGAACATATCGAATACCTGGAAACGCAGCTGGACCTGATCGACAAGGTCGGGCTGCAGAACTACCTGCAGTCGCAGTTGGAGCCGGGCGAGCAATAAGCCGGTCTCCGGCGTGGCCGCTCTCGATGAGCGGCCCGCCCCAGCGCGCGGCGCCATTCGGCATCGCCGTTTTGCTCGCCTGTTGGCAGTAACCCTTCTCATTCCAATTCCTGTCTTCATCCAGGCGTCGCTGGCGGGCAAAGGCTCCTGTCCCGCCACGGCGCCGCGCGGAACTCACCCTATGACCAGTGATGCGCCCTGACACCGCGGACTTCCGCACCCTGTTCCTCAGCGGCGTGGCCATGCTTGACGTGCGCGCGCCGCTGGAATTCGCGCGCGGGGCCTTCCCCGGCGCGGTCAACCTGCCGCTGATGGACGATGCCGAGCGCCATGAGGTGGGTCTGTGCTATGCGCAGAAGGGCCAGCAGGCGGCAATCGAACTTGGCCACCAGCTGGTGTCGGGCCTGCGCAAGGCGGCGCGGATCGCAGCCTGGGCGGAGTTTGCGCGCGCGCATCCGGACGGCTACCTGTATTGCTTCCGCGGCGGGCTGCGCTCGCAGCTGGTGCAGCAATGGCTGCACGCGGCCGGTGTCGATTACCCCCGCGTGACTGGCGGCTACAAGGCGATGCGCGGCTTTCTGATCGAGACCACCGATGCTGCGGCGGCGGAGCAGCAGTGGTTCGTGCTGGGCGGCCTGACCGGCAGCGGCAAGACCGATGTGCTGGCCGACGTGCCCGCCGCGATCGACCTCGAAGGCCATGCGCGGCACCGCGGCTCGGCCTTCGGGCGGCGCGCGCTGGCGCAGCCGCCGCAGATCGATTTCGAGAACGCACTGGCCATCGACGTACTGCGGCATATTGACGCAGGCTGGCGCGCGCTGGTGGTGGAGGACGAGGGCCGCTATATCGGCAGCCGCGACGTGCCGCAGGCGCTGACACAGCGCATGCAGGCCAGCCCGCTGGTGTGGCTGGACGCGTCGTTCGATGAACGCGTGGAGCGCGTGCTGCGCGACTATGTGCAAGGGCTGTCGGCGGAGTTCATCGCCGAGAAGGGCAGCACGGAAGGCTTCGAAGCCTACGCCACGCGCCTGCGCGAGGCCATGGCCGGGATCTCGCCGCGGCTGGGCGGCGCCCGCTACGGCAAGCTGTCAGCGTTGCTGGACCAGGCGCTGGCGCAGCAGGCGGAGCGGGGCGAGGTGGATTTGCACCGCGACTGGATTGCCGTGCTGCTGCGCGAGTACTACGATCCGATGTACGCCTTCCAGCGCGAACAGCGCGAGGCGCGCATCGTCTTTCGCGGCGACCGCGCCGCCGTCACCGACTGGCTGCGGGCGCACACGGCGCAGCGGGACTAGCCTTCGGCTTCAGTGCCCGGCGCAGACCGGGCAATCCGGCGTACGTGCCAGCCGCATCGTGGTCCATTCCATCGACAGCGCATTGACCATCAGCAGCCGGCCCGCCAGGCTCTCGCCGACACCGGCGAGCAGCTTGAGCGCCTCGGCCGCCTGCACCGTGCCGACCATGCCGACCAGCGGCGCGAACACGCCCATGGTGGCGCAGGCCACTTCCGGCGCGGGTTCGGCCGGCGGGAACAGGCAGGCATAACAGGGCGCGTCGGGCTGGCGCCGGTCGAACACGCTGATCTGGCCATCGAAACGCAG
Organism: Cupriavidus necator N-1; assembly: GCF_000219215.1. Taxonomy (NCBI): domain Bacteria; kingdom Pseudomonadati; phylum Pseudomonadota; class Betaproteobacteria; order Burkholderiales; family Burkholderiaceae; genus Cupriavidus; species Cupriavidus necator. The sequence continues at coordinate 344,059 of NC_015726.1, forward strand.
CGCCGCGCCTGACACCAGCGGCACCTTGTGGCCCACGCAGGCGCGGTTGACCGCCTGGCGCGTAGCGAAGTTGTCGCAGCAGTCGAGCACCACGTCGGCCGTGGCGACGAGCTGGTCAAGCTCTGCATCGCCCACGCGCGCGGGCACCGTCACGATCTCCAGCCCGGGGTTGATGCGCAGCATGCCTTCGCGCGCCGAATCCACCTTGGGACGGCCCACGTTGGCGGTGGTGTGGATGATCTGGCGCTGCAGGTTGGTCAGGTCGACTTGGTCGTTGTCGACCACCGTGATGCGGCCCACCCCGGCCGAGGCCAGGAACGGCAGCGCGGCCGCGCCCAGGCCGCCGGCGCCGATCACCAGCGCATGGCCGGCAAGCAGGCGCCGCTGGCCCTCGATGCCGAGCTCGTCCAGCAGGATGTGGCGCGAGTAGCGCAGCAGTTGTTCGTCGTTGAGGCCGTCGTTCTGGTCGTCGTTCATGATGGCTGGCGCGGGGCTGGTGCGGCGCTTCGTGTTGCGGTGAGGGCGGCAGGGCCGGGCAGGTCACGCCTGGCATTGTGCTCCAAGTTGCTTTCCCATGCCGGGCGGGCGGGAATGAAAAAAGCGGCCCCGCAGGGCCGCTTCTGGTGTGGCGCAAGCCCCGGCTTCAGGGAGCCTTGCCCGTCGGCGTGCCCAGCGGCTCGCCGATCGGGGCGCTGGCTGGCGGCTGCTTGGCGGGGGCCGGTGCCGCCGGCTTGGCTGCCGGTGCGCTGGCGCCCTTGGCGCCGCTCTTGCCCGAGGGCTTTGCCGCCTTGCCGTTGTCGGCCGGCGGATTGGTTTCCAGCTTCGACTTGGAGCGCTTGACCGGCTGGCCGTTGAGCTGGGCGATGGCCTGCTGCAGCATGAAGTCTTCGGCCGAGCCAAATTCCACCGGCTTCTTGCGGCGGTCCTTCTCGCGCTCTTCCGGTGACTTCTTCGCGTTCTCTTCTTCCAGGCGGCGCAGCTCGTCCACGCGGCGCTGCTCGCGCTCGGTCATTTCCGGCTCCTCCGATTCCTGCTTGTTGTGCAGGTGGCGCTCGGTGTCGATCTCGCGCGTGATCAGCGCGTCGTCTGGATCGCCTTCGGGGTTCTGGTCGACCGGGATGTCCGGACGGATGCCCTTGGCCTGGATCGACTTGCCGCTCGGCGTGTAGTAGTACGCGATGGTCAGCTTGATGCCGGTGTCGTTGGTCAGCGGGCGCACGGTCTGCACCGAGCCCTTGCCGAAGGTGGTCTTGCCCATGATCTGCGCGCGGTGATGATCCTGCAGCGCGCCGGCCACGATCTCGGAGGCCGAGGCCGAGTAGGCGTTGGTCAGCACCACCATCGGGATCTTCTTGTACAGCGCGGGCAGGCCCTTGAGCGGATCGTCTTCCAGCGACGACAGGCGGTAGTTGTTGTACGACGCCTTGTACACGCGCTTGGCATCGGGCACCTGGCCGTTGGTGGATACCACCGTGGCGTCTTCCGGCAGGAACGCCGCGGCCACGCCGACCGCGCCCTGCAGCACGCCGCCGCCGTTGTTGCGCAGGTCCAGCACCAGGCCCTTCATGTTGGGGTTCTTCTGCGCCAGCTCGGCCAGCTTGCGGGACAAGTCGGAGATGGTGCGTTCCTGGAAGCTGGTCAGGCGGATCCAGCCGATATTGTTGTCCAGCATCTTGGCCTTGACCGACTGCACGCGGATTTCGGCGCGCGTGATCGAGACCGGGAAGGTGCGTTCCTCGCTCTTGCGGTAGATGGTCAGCGTGACCTTGGTGCCGGGCTCGCCGCGCATGCGCTTGACCGCCTGCTCCAGCGGCAGGCCGCGCACGGGCTTGTCGTCGATGCGGGTGATCAGGTCGCCCGGCTGGATGCCGGCGCGGAAGGCCGGGGTGTCCTCGATCGGGTTGATCACCTTGACCAGGCCTTCTTCCTGCGAGATCTCGATGCCCAGGCCGGCAAAGCGCCCGCGCGTGCCTTCCTGCAGTTCCTTGAAGTCTTTCTCGTCGAGGTAGGACGAATGCGGGTCGAGGCTGGCGACCATGCCCTTGATGGCTTCGGTCAGCAGTTTCTTGTCATCGACCGGCTCCACGTACTCGCGCTTGATCTGCCCGAAGATATCGGCCATCAGCCGCAACTGGTCAAGCGGCAAGGGCCCCGATGAGTTCTGGGCGGTCGCCGAAATCTGCAGCGTGGCGAGCACGCCGGCGACGAGGCCGACAGAAACTAGGCTGATGTTCTTGAGCGTCTTGCGCATGAGGGCTGCCTGAACGTGTACTCGAAGTACTGGTGTACGGTAGGGAGATTATGCCGGCTGCGGCCGCCCGGCGCCGGGCGGTTTGTCCGACAGTATAAGTGCGTGTGGTGAAACGGGCCTGTCCCGTCCCGGCTCAGGGTGGGCGGCCGCACATCCGCGCGCGGCCGCCCGGGCCGGCTTCAGCGTGCCTTGCCCTGGCTGGCCACGGCCGCCAGCGAGGCGGCGATGGCGTCCTGGTCACCCAGGTAGTAGTGGCGCAGGGGGCGCAGGTCGGCGTCCAGCTCATAGACGAGCGGGGTGCCGTTGGGGATATTGAGTCCGACGATATCGTCATCCGAGATCTGGTCCAGGTATTTCACCAGCGCGCGGATGCTGTTGCCATGGGCGGCAATGACCACGCGCTTGCCGGATTGGATGTCGGGGGCGATGGATTCGTTCCACAGCGGCATCACGCGGGCCACGGTGTCCTTCAGGCACTCGGTCAGTGGGATCTCGTTGCGCGGCACATTGGCGTAGCGCGGATCGTCGTACGAGGCACGCGGATCGGTGGGCTCCAGTGCGGGCGGCGGCGTGTCATAGCTGCGGCGCCACACCAGCACCTGCTCGTCGCCGAACTTGGCGGCGGTTTCTGCCTTGTTCAGGCCGGCCAGCGCGCCGTAGTGGCGCTCGTTCAGGCGCCATTCGTTGCGCACCGGGATCCACATCAGGTCCATTTCATCCTGCACATGCCACAGCGTGCGGATGGCGCGCTTGAGCACCGAGGTATAGGCCACGTCAAAGCCCAGGCCGGCATCCTTGAGCAGCTTGCCGGCCTGGCGCGCCTGGTCGGCGCCGGTTTCGGTCAGGTCGACGTCGACCCAGCCGGTAAAGCGGTTTTCAAGGTTCCACGTGGATTCGCCGTGGCGGATGAGGACGAGCTTGTACATGCTGCTGCTTCCAGAGAGTAGGTAACCTGCATGCGTCCGCGCCGTCACCTGGAGGGGGCTGATGGGTTCCTTGTGGACATCCCATGTCTCAGACAGGCGACAATGGCGGATGGCCATGCGACGGCAGGGCCTGGACGCCAAACCGCGTATTTTATAATGCCGCCGACCCAACCTACCGGAATGCCAACGTGAATTTCTTCGCCGACTACAACAACCTCGCTCTGATCGCCCTCGCCGTGGTCTCGGGCGGCCTGCTGGCCTGGCCCGCGATTTCGCGCAGCACCCGCGGCAAGACCGTCAATACGGCCGCCGCGACCCAGCTGATCAACAAGCGCGGCGCGGTCGTGGTCGACATCCGCGAGCCCGCCGAGTATGCCAAGGGTCACCTGCCCCAAGCCAAGAGCGCGCCGCTGGCCGACCTGCCCTCGCGCGCGGCCGGCCTTGCAAAGGACAAGGCTGCCCCCATCATCGTCGTGTGCCAGACCGGCCAGCGCTCGGGCAAGGCCCAGGCAGCGTTGAAGGAAGCCGGTTACAGTGAGATCTACGCGCTCGAGGGCGGCATCGCCGCCTGGCAGCAGGCAGGCCTGCCGCTGGTGAAGTAATCCCGGGCAGCACCGCCGTATCCGTCACAGCGCGCCCCCGGCCAGGCCGGGCTGCGCGCGCATTGCATTCAAGGAGAACCCGCATGGCCCGTGTCGTCATGTACAGCACCGTTGTGTGCCCGTATTGCCTGATGGCTGAACGCCTGCTCAAGTCCAAGGGCGTGGAAATGATCGAGAAGATCCTGATCGACCGCGAACCCGGCAAGCGTGAAGAGATGATGGCCCGTACTGGTCGCCGCACCGTGCCGCAGATCTACATCGACGAGACCCACGTGGGCGGCTTCGACGACCTCTCGGCGCTGGACCGCCAGGGCGGCCTGGTGCCGCTGCTGGCTGCCTGAGCCGGTTGCTCCGGCGCTGGCTCGGAATCGTCTGATTCCGGGCCGGGCCGGTTCCGGCACACTCCCGGCGCGGGTGAATTCGCCACCCGCGTCATGTACCATATGCGTTTTCCAACCGGGCACCGGCCACCCTTGCACGACGCAAGGGCTGCGGCCACCGCGCCCGATGCACATCCAGCCCATCCTCCCCGGAAGCCTTTCATGAGCGACCAGCAAAACACCCAGCAGGACGATCAACCCTTCTTCAACATCCAGCGCGTCTACCTGAAAGACATGTCGCTGGAGCAGCCCAATTCGCCCGGCATCTTCCTGGAATCGGAAGCCCCGTCGGTGGAAGTGCAGGTCAACGTCGGCGCTTCGCAGCTGCAGGAAGGGATCTTCGAGGTGGTGGTGACGGGCACCGTGACGACCAAGGTGCAGGACAAGGTTGCCTTCCTGGTGGAAGCGCACCAGGCCGGCATCTTCGATATCCGCAACGTGCCGGTGGAGCAGCTGGACCCGCTGCTGGGCATCGCCTGCCCGACCATCCTGTACCCGTACCTGCGCGGCAATATCGCTGACGTGATCACCCGCGCCGGCTTCCAGGCCATCCACCTGTCGGAAATCAACTTCCAGGCGCTGTATGAGCAACGTCTGCAGGCCGCCATGGAAGAAGCCCAGGGTGCCGAAGGTGGCAACAGCGGCATCGTGATGCCCGACGGCAGCCAGGCCCGCCACTGATTCCGGCGGCCTGAGCCATCATCGAAACGGGGCTGCGGCCCCGTTTTGACTTTGGACTACCATCGGTGGCGTGAACCTCCGAGCCATCTTCTGTTCGAGCTGCCATGAAACTGACCTTCCTCGGTGCCGGTGCCTGGGGCACCGCCCTCGCCAGCCATGCCGCGGCCACCAACGACGTGGTGCTGTGGGGACGCGATCCCGCGCAGCTCGCGGCGATTGCGGCCACGCGTGAGAACGCCGCCTACCTGCCCGGCGTGACGCTGTCCGGGCGGCTGGCGGTGCAGGCGGATTTCGAGCAGGCCGTGGCGCATGCCGCCGACGATGCCGACGGCATTGTGGTGGTGGCAACGCCGGTGGCGGGCTTGCGCGAGATGACGCGCCGGCTGGCCGCGCGCAGCGCCAGGCCGGTGTCGATGCTGTGGTTGTGCAAGGGCTTCGAGTCTGGCACCCACCTGCTGCCGCACCAGATGGTGCGGGCCGAGCTCGATGCCGCCGGGCGCACCGAGGGCTTTGCCTACGGCGTGCTGACCGGCCCCAGCTTCGCGCGCGAGGTGGCGCTGGGGCTGCCGTGCGCGCTGACCGTGGCGGGCAACGAGCCGTCGCTGGCCGAACGCGCGCAGGCGGCTTTCCACCATCACGCGATGCGCATCTACGGCAGCGACGACCTGACCGGCGTGGAAGTCGGCGGTGCGGTCAAGAACGTGCTGGCCATTGCCACCGGCGCCAGCGACGGGCTGGGCCTGGGCCTGAACGCGCGCGCCGCGCTGGTGACGCGCGGGCTGGCCGAGATGACGCGCCTGGGGCTGGCGCTGGGCGGCCGGGTCGAGACCTTCATGGGCCTGGCCGGCGTGGGCGACCTGATCCTGACCGCCACCGGCGACCTGTCGCGCAACCGCAAGGTCGGCCAGCAGCTGGCGGCGGGGCAGAGCCTGGAGCAGATCCTGGCCGGGCTGGGCCACGTCGCCGAAAGGCGTGCGCTGCGCCCAGGCGGTGGCCGAGCTGGCCGCCACGCACGGCGTCGAGATGCCGATCGCCCGCGCGGTCTGCGCGGTGCTGTTCACGGGCTGAGCGCCGCCGATGCGGTGGCGCAGCTGCTGCAGCGCGACGCGCGCGACGAATGACTACCCGCGTATCCACCTTCTGATCCTCTGCACCGCATGCCCACACGACGACAAGCGCTGATCGCGCTGGCGGCTGCCTGCGCCGCCGGGACTTCCGGCAGCGTCTTCGCCCAACCCTGGCCCGCGCGGCCGATCCGCATGGTGGTGCCGTTCCCGCCGGGCTCGTCGCCCGACTTGATCGCGCGCATCGTGACCGAAAAGCTGGCCGCCGCGCTGGGCCAGCCGGTGGTGGTGGAAAACCGTCCCGGCGCCGGCGGCAATATCGGCACCGGCATGGTGGCGCGCGCCGCCCCCGATGGCTATACGCTGCTGTTCACCATCAACGGCCCGCTGGTGACCGCGCCGACGCTGTCGCGCAACCTGAACTACGACCCGTTCCGCCAGCTGGCGCCGGTCACGCTGGTGGCGACCTCGCCCAACGTGCTGGTGGTGGATGCGCGCCTGCCGGTGCACAACCTGCGCGAGTTCGTCGCGCTGGCACGGTCGAAGCCGGCTGAGCTGAACTATGGCTCGCCCGGCAACGGCAGCGCCTCGCACCTGGCGATGGAGCAACTGAAGGCGATGGCGGGCATCGACCTCCAGCACGTGCCGTACCCCGGCTTCCCGCAGATCACCACGGCGATGGTGGGCGGGCAGGTGCAGGCGGGCTTCATGGTGCCGGCGATCGCGATGCCGCAGGTCAACGCGGGCAAGCTGCGCGTGCTGGCCGTGACCACCACGGGGCGCACGGCGGTGTTGCCGTCGGTGCCGACGGTGGCGGAATCCGGCTACCCGGGCTTCGAGGCGATTTCCTGGCAGGCGGTGCTGGCGCCGGCGGGCACGCCGCAGGCTGTGATCGACCGGCTCTACCGCGAGCTGGTGGCGATCATCGGCAGCGCCGACGTGCGCGACAAGATGCGCGCGCAGTATTTCGTGCCGGCCGGTACCGCGCCAGCCTCGCTGCGCCAGACCATGGTGAGCGAGAAGGCACGCTGGGACAAGGTGATCCGCGCCGCCGGCGTGCAGCCGGAGTAGGCGCTGGCCGGGCGGCTCAGCTGCCGCCTTCGAACCCGTTCTGGCGCCACGCCTCGAACACCACCACGGCGACCGTGTTCGACAGGTTCAGGCTGCGGTTGTCGGGCCGCATCGGCAGCCGGATGCGCTGCGCGGGCGGGAACCAGTCGCGCCGCTCCGGTGATAGCCCGCGCGTCTCGGGACCGAACACGAACCAGTCCCCGGGCCGGAACGCCACCTGGCCGAACGGCGTCGAGCCGCGCGTGGTCAGCGCGAACATGCGCGCCGGGTCGGGCTGCTCGCTGGCCATCAGCGCGTCCCAGCTTTCATGCACGCGCATGGTGGCGTACTCGTGGTAATCCAGTCCCGCGCGGCGCATGCGCGCGTCTTCCAGCGGAAAGCCCAGGGGTTTGACCAAGTGCAGCTGCGCGCCGGTGTTGGCGCACAGGCGGATCACATTGCCGGTATTGGGCGGGATTTCCGGTTCGACCAGGACGACATTGAACATGGTGCAGGGGATGGCGGGCGCGCTGCGCCCTTCGTCAGAACGGTGCGCAGCTTACCGCGCGCACCGGCCAGTGTCATCCAAAGCTACGGCGTGCGCAGCGCGACGATCACGCTGACGCTGACGCGGGCCGCGCCATGCGCCTTGAGCACGCTGGCGGCTTCGTGCATGGTGGCGCCGGAAGTCATCACATCGTCCACCAGCGCCACGTGCAGGCCGTCCAGCCGCACGGCGCGCGCCAGCCGGAAGGCGCCGCGCAGGTTCACCTGCCGGGCGGCCAGGTCCAGCGCGCGCTGGCTGCCGGTGTCGCGCTGGCGCTGCAGCAGCACCGGGTCGGGCGCAGGCCCAGGTGGCGCGCCAGCGGCCGCGCGATTTCCCAGGCCTGGTTGAAGCCGCGCGCGGCCAGCCGCTGCGGTGACAGGGGGATGGGTGCGATCAGGTCGGGCGGCGCCGGCCGGGCGCCGGCCCAAGCCCCCGGCAGCCCCGCGGCCAGCCGGGCCGCGAGCCAGCCCGCCAGTGGCAGCGCGTGGCCGAACTTGAGCGCCAGCACCAGCTGGTCCTGGGGCGACGCGTAGTCGCCCCAGCGTGTGGGCGTGATCGCCGGGCAGTGGAAGTGGCGCCCCAGCGCCAGCGCGCAGGCCGGCCAGCACCTTGCCGGCGGCGCCGGCAGCCAGCGCGGCGCGCGCGTATACTTGCCGTCCGGCCGCAGCCCATCGGGCGCCGCGGCCGCGTTCATCCGGCGCCCGGGCCTGATCCTGTATCTGTCCCCGCGCCGGTTCCTGATTTTCTTGCTGCCCTGTCTGCCCGTGTCCCTGCATGCCGCTGATTCCCCCGATGCCTTCCTGCCCCCCGCGCGCCTGACCCGGCTCGCCTTCGACCGGCGCAGCCGCGGCTTCGGCCAGCTGGACTTCCTGCTGGGCGAAATCGGCCGCCGCATGCAGGAGCGCATGGAAGTGATCCGCCTGGCGCCGCAGCGCGCGCTGGATATCGGCTGCGGCCACGGCCAGGGCCTGGCCGGGCTGCGCGACCGCTTCCCGGATGCGCAGATTGCCGGGCTGGACATCTCCGGCGCGATGCTGGCCGAGGCCGGCCAGCGCGACCCGCAGCGCCGGCCCGGCTGGATCGGCCGCATGCTGGGCAAGCGGCCGCTCTTTGACCTGGTCCAGGGCGATCTTGCCACACTGCCTTTTGCGCCCGCGAGCTTCGACCTGCTGTGGTCCAACCTGGCGCTGCACTGGCATCCGGAGCCGCACCGCGTGTTCCCGGAGTGGCACCGCGTGGCGCGCGACGAAGGGCTGGTGCTGTTCTCGCTGTTCGGCCCGGACACCCTGAAGGAGCTGCGCGCGGCCTTTGCCGAAGTCGACGAAGCTCCCCATACGTTGCGCTTTGTCGACATGCACGATATCGGCGACATGCTGGTGCACAGCGGCTGGTCCACCCCGGTGATGGACATGGAGACGCTGACCGTGACCTACGAGTCCCCCGCCACGCTGCTGCGCGAGGTGCAGGCCTTCGGCGGCCTGCGCGGGCCGGCCGCTGCGCTGCCGCAGGGCCTGCGCGGCCGCGGCTGGTACCAGGCGCTGGCGCAGGCGCTGGAGCGGCGGCGCAACGCCGACGGCGTGATCCCGCTCACCTTCGAGATCGTCTACGGCCACGCCTGGAAGCTGGCCCCGCGTGGCGGCCAGGCGGTCGACGACCAGGGCCGCGCGGTGGTGCCGCTGGACCAGATCGGCCGTGCAAGGCCGCGCCGGACAAGTTAAAACAGAGTTAACTTGCGCCGGTGCGGGATTGCCGCAAACATAGCACCGGCGCGGCGGGCAGGGCGATGGCGGGGCTCTTCCCTATGCACAGAATCAAGCGGCGCGCAAGCCGTCCGGTCAAGGCGCGCCCTTGTCCGTGTATAGGAAGCGCCCTATAATGCGCCAGTTTGTCGCAGTGGTCCCCTGGCACAAGAACGTCCTGGTTTTGCACTTGCACTGTGCGGCCCGGGCGCCATCGTCCCGGGTGTGCATCCGATGCAGAGTGGTTGGCGATGCAAGACTTGGGTATCGCACTCCAGACGGCAGGTGGTGACTCCGGCGGAAATCTCGACGGACCTCTCCCCGCGCCCCACGACTGGCTGATGAAGCGGAATTGCTCGCTGTCTCCACGCCAGGTCGGCTGGTTTTACCTCTCGATCCTCACGGTTTCGCTTGCCATCGCGTTGTTTTTCGCGTGGCAAGGGTCCTGGCTCGTGCTGCCATTTGCCAGCATCGAGCTGATCGGGCTGGGGATCGCGCTGCTGGTGTATGCGCGCCATGCGACAGATTATGAGCGCGTCAGCATTACCGACGGCATGCTGGTCGTGGAGACAGCCAGCGGCACAAAGGTGACGCGCCGGGAATTCAACCCGCGCTGGGTGCGGGTCGAACTGGGTGAATCGTTCCGCGCGCTGGTGACGCTGCGCTCGGGCGGGCGTGAGGTACAGGTGGGGTGTTACGTGGACCCGTACCGGCGACGCAAGTTCGCGCAGGAGCTCGCAGCGGCCTTGCGCCGCCTCTGAGAGGCGGCGGTGGCGGCGGCGGGGACAGATTTGAATCTGTAAATTGGGTAGATAACAAATGAAAATGTGGAAGAAGGCATCCGCAGTTTGTCTGGCCGGCGCGTCCCTGCTTGCCAGCCAGACGGCGTCCGCGGTCAGCGACATGCCGGGCGGCCCCGCCGTGCGCCAGCTCAACCTGACCGAGCCGGTTACCAAGATCGCCGAACAGATTCACTGGCTGAACTGGATGATGCTGATCATGTGCACGGTGATCTTCATCGCGGTATTCAGCGTGATGTTCTATTCCGTCTTCAAGCACCGCAAGTCCAAGGGTGCGAAGCCTGCTGCCTTCCACGAGAGCATCACGGTCGAAGTGATCTGGACCATCGTCCCGTTCATCATCGTGATTGCGATGGCCCTGCCGGCGACCAAGACCGTGGTGGCGATGAAGGACACCACCAACTCCGACGTCACCATCAAGGCCACCGGCTACCAGTGGAAGTGGGGCTATGACTACCTGAAGGGCGAAGGCGAAGGCATCTCCTTCGTGTCGACCCTGACCACCCCGCGCGAGCAGATCAACAACGAGCAGCCCAAGTCGAACACCTACCTGATGGAGGTGGACAACGAGCTGGTCGTGCCGGTCAACAAGAAGATCCGCATCGTTACCACTGCCAACGACGTGATCCACGCCTGGATGATCCCGGCCTTCGGCGTCAAGCAGGATGCGATCCCCGGCTTTGTGCGCGACACCTGGTTCAAGGCCGAGAAGATCGGCGTGTACCGCGGCCAGTGCGCCGAGCTGTGCGGCAAGGAACACGCCTTCATGCCGATCGTGGTGCGCGTGGTTTCGGACGCCGACTACACCAAGTGGGTCGACGGCAAGAAGAAGGAGCTGGCGGCCAAGGCCGACGATCCCAACAAGACCTGGACGCTGGACGAGGCCAAGGTGCGCGGCGAGAAGATCTACGCAGCCAACTGCGCGGTCTGCCACCAGCCCAACGGCAAGGGCGGCGGCGCCTTCCCGGCGCTGGACGGCTCCAAGGTGGTGAACGGCCCCAAGGCCGGCCAGATGCACATCCTGCTCGAAGGCAAGGGCGGCATGCCGTCGTGGAAGCAGCTCTCGGATACCGAGCTGGCCATGGTCATGACCTATACGCGCAACGCCTGGAGCAACAAGACGGGTGAAGTGATCCAGCCGAGCGACTTCGTGGGTGCCCGCGCGGGCAAGTTCCCCGAGGGCGGCGGCGCGGCCGGCGGCGAAGCGCCGAAGGCCGAAGCCAAGCCGGCCGACAAGGCTGACAAGCAGGCCAGCCTCGCGGGCAACCGCGTCGCGGGCTGACCCGCTGAAGACAGAACAGGATTAGAGGAGCATTTGCGATGAGTACTGCTACCCCGGACGCGCTCGCCCATCCGCACGATCACGCGCATGACGACCACGCGCACGACCACCCGCATGGCTGGCGCCGCTGGCTGTTCGCGACCAACCACAAGGACATCGGTACGCTGTACCTGCTGTTCTCGTTCATCATGCTGCTATCGGGCGGCTTGCTGGCACTGCTGATCCGCCTGGAGCTGTTCGAGCCGGGCCTGCAGTTCTTCCGCCCCGAGCTGTTCAACCAGTTCACCACCATGCACGGCCTGGTGATGGTGTTCGGCGCGATCATGCCGGCCTTCGTCGGCTTCGCCAACTGGATGATCCCGCTGCAGATCGGCGCGTCCGACATGGCGTTCGCGCGCATGAACAACTTCAGCTTCTGGCTGATGCCGCCGGCCGCGCTGCTGCTGGCCGGCTCGTTCCTGGTCCCGGGCGGCGCCACCGCCGCCGGCTGGACCCTGTACGCGCCGCTGTCGGTGCAGATGGGCCCGGGCATGGACATGGCCATCTTCGCGATGCACATCATGGGTGCATCGTCGATCATGGGCTCGATCAACATCATCGTGACCATCCTCAACATGCGCGCCCCGGGCATGACGCTGATGAAGATGCCGATGTTCTGCTGGACCTGGCTGATCACCGCCTACCTGCTGATCGCCGTGATGCCCGTGCTGGCTGGCGCCATCACCATGGTGCTGACCGACCGCCATTTCGGCACGAGCTTCTTCTCGGCCGCCGGCGGCGGCGACCCGGTGATGTACCAGCACATCTTCTGGTTCTTCGGCCACCCCGAGGTGTACATCATGATCCTGCCGGCCTTCGGGATCGTCTCGCAGGTGGTGCCGGCGTTTGCCCGCAAGCGCCTGTTCGGCTACAGCTCGATGGTGTACGCCACCGCCTCGATCGCCATCCTGTCGTTCATCGTGTGGGCCCACCACATGTTCACGACCGGCATGCCGGTGACCGGCCAGCTGTTCTTCATGTACGCGACCATGCTGATCGCGGTGCCCACCGCCGTGAAGATCTTCAACTGGATCGCCACCATGTGGCGCGGCTCGATGACCTTCGAGACCCCGATGCTGTTCTCGATCGGCTTCATCTTCGTGTTCACCATCGGCGGCTTCACCGGCCTGATGCCGGCCGTGGCCCCGATCGACATCCAGCTGCAGGACACCTACTTCATCGTGGCGCACTTCCACTATGTGCTGGTGGCCGGCTCGCTGTTCGCGCTGTTCGCGGGCTTCTACTACTGGGGTCCGAAGTGGAGCGGTTTCATGTACAACGAAACCCGCGGCCAGATCCACTTCTGGGGCTCGATCATCTTCTTCAATGTCACCTTCTTCCCGATGCACTTCCTGGGTCTGGCCGGCATGCCGCGTCGCTATGCCGACTATCCGACCCAGTTCGCGGATTTCAACGCGATCGCGTCGATCGGTGCGCTGGGCTTCGGCCTGATGCAGGTGTACTTCTTCTTCTTCGTGGTGCTGCCGTCGTACCGCGGTGGCGAGAAGGCCGCCGACAAGCCCTGGGATGGCGCCGAGGGCCTGGAGTGGACCGTGCCGTCGCCGGCGCCGTTCCACACCTTTGAAGTTCCCCCGCAGGTCCGCTAAGGCGCGGCCAGCGTAATCAGGCAGCGGGAGGCGGCAGCGTCCGCCTCCCGCGCCGGCAGGCAACAGAAGCAACTATGCAGTCTCCAGACAAAAGCCCATCACGCCCGGACCAGAAGGCCGCCAACCGCCGCCTTGGCCTGATCCTGCTGTCGATCGTGGTGGTTTTCTTTCTGGGGTTCTTCGCCAAGATGATGTTTCTTGGCTGAGGCGGCAGGGTAGCGAGATGAGCAACGACCAGCAGGCTGGCAGGGAAGCGGACAAGCGGTTCAACCGCGGCATGATGCTGCGCCTGGTCGTGATCGTGGCCGTGATGTTCGGCTTCGGCTATGCGCTGGTGCCGCTGTACAAGAAGATCTGCGAGATCACCGGCATCAACGTGATCACCACGCGCGAGCTGCACGGCGCGGTGAAGAACACGCAGGTCGACAAGAGCCGCACCATCACGGTGGAGTTCGACTCCAACGCGCGCGGGCCCTTCGCCTTCCGGCCGGTGAAGAACAGCATGGAAGTGCACCCGGGCGAGATGGCGACGATCGTCTATGAGGTGGCCAACGGGCAGCCGCGCGATATCTCGGCGCAGGCCATCCCGAGCTACGCGCCCAAGCAGGCGACCCAGTATTTCATGAAGCTGGAGTGCTTCTGCTTCAAGCAGCAGACGCTCAAGGCGAAAGAGGCGCGCGAGATGCCGGTGGTGTTCGTGATCGATCCCGCGCTGCCCAAAGATGTGAAGAATATTACGCTGTCGTACACCTTCTTCGAGGTGGGTGCGCCGGTGGCGCAGGCGCCCGAGGGCCAGGTGGCGCCGCAGCCGGCACCGGCCGGCAAGGGCATCTGAGACGGCTGCGGTGCATGCCGGGGCTGAGGAGGACGGGCGATGGATGAGATGAAGGACGCGGTCAAGCGCAAGATGTCGTTCGCGCAAACCATGCGCGCGGTGCTGTGGTCGTTCATCGGCCTGCGCAAAGGCGCCGAGCACGAGCGCGACATGGCCCGGTTAAACCCGGTGCATGTGGTGATCGCGGGCGTGATCGCGGCGGCCATCTTCATCGCGGTGCTGGTGGTCATCGTGCGCATCGTGGTGGGACAGGCAGCGGGATAGCAGGGCAGGAAGGGTAGACAACAAAAGCAGTCGCAGAACAAAGCAACCGCGGCGGCGGGGCCGGCCCAGAGGAGGGGGCGGCCCGCAGTGCCAAAGCGCGGATCACGAATACTGAATCAAAGACTCTGAGCTGGAGATAAAAGAATGAGTGCGAATCGCGCAAACGCTCCGTACTACTTCGTACCGGGCCCGTCGCGCCACCCGATCACGGCAAGCTTCGGCCTGCTGATGACGGGCGCGGGAGCCGCCGGTTGGGTAAACGGGCAGCCCTGGGCGCCGTACCTGTGCGGCTTCGGCCTGCTGTGGTTCCTGTTCGTGCTCAAGAGCTGGTTTGGCGACGCCATCAGCGAGTCCGAAGGCGGCATGTACGGCAAGAACATCGACCTGTCGTTCCGCTGGTCGATGGGCTGGTTCATCTTCTCGGAGGTGATGTTCTTCGCGGCTTTCTTCGGCGCGCTGTTCTATGCCCGCACCATCGCCATGCCGTGGCTGGGCGACCTGAACAACAAGATCCTGTGGCCCGACTTTGCCGCGGTGTGGCCCAACACCGGCCCGGCCGGCGTGGTGGAAAGCTTCCAGACCATGGGTCCGTGGCCGATCCCGACCATCAACACCGCGCTGCTGCTGATGTCCGGCCTGACGCTGACCTGGGCGCACCACGCGCTGCTGGCCGGCAAGCGCAGCCAGCTGATCCAGGGCCTGTCGCTGACCATCCTGCTGGGCGCGGTCTTCATGTGTTTCCAGGTGTACGAGTACATGCACGCCTACTCGGAACTGAACCTGAAGCTGTCCTCGGGCATCTACGGCTCGACCTTCTTCCTGCTGACCGGCTTCCACGGCTTCCACGTGACCATGGGCGCTATCATGCTGACCGTGGTGCTGATCCGCGTGCTGAAGGGCCACTTCACGCCTGATCACCACTTTGCATTCGAAGGCGCTGCCTGGTACTGGCACTTTGTTGACGTGGTGTGGCTGTTCCTCTACGTCGTGGTGTACTGGCTGTAAATCCGGCTGCCGTACCCGCCGGCGCGCCCCTCGGGGGCGGCCGGCGCCAACGCAAAAGAGAAACGCCGCAGGAGGTTGGCCAGCCTGCGGCGTTTGTCTTTTGCGGGCCTGCTGCCCGCGTCCTGGCGTTCAGGGTGCCATGCGGATGCCCGTGCTGTGGATCCAGCCCATCCAGTTCGAGAACAGGATGAACAGGAACAGCGCCACCGAGAACCCGACACGCAGCATCAGCGAGCGCATCATGTTGGGCGTCGTGCCGCGGTCGCGCATCATGAAGAACAGGGCGGAGGCCAGGCTGGCGATGATCAGGATGAAGGCAACGATGATGACAATGCGCATGGCGGGGCAGGTCGGGGCAAAGAGCGACGGAAAAACCCATTATCGCACCGGCCCGCGTTGTGGTCCCGCCTGGCGATGACAGTGCGCCGCTGGTTCAGCCCGCTGCCGCTGGCCGCCGCGCTGGTGGTGATCGCCGTGACCTGCGCGCTGGGCAACTGGCAGCTCAACCGCGCGCACGACAAAGAGGCGCGCGCGGCGCGGCTGCAGGCGCTGTCGGCGCAGCCGCCGGTGTTGCTGGGCACGGCGCCGCTGCCGCAAGTTGTGACCGACCGCACGGTCCGCGTGACCGGGCGCTTTGACACGGCCCGCACCGTATTGCTGGATAATCGCCCCCACGGCAATGGCAGCAGCCCCGGGGATAGCCGCGCCGGCTTCCTGGTGCTGACGCCGCTGCGGATTTCAGCCGCCTCGCCAGCGCCAGCAGGTGCCGGCGCCATGCAGGCGGTGCTGGTGCTGCGCGGCTGGCTGCCGCGCGATGCCCAGGACCGCACCAGGATTGCGCCGTTCCCCACGCCCGAGGGCGAGGTAACGATCGAAGGCACGGCACTGGCGGCCGTGCCGCGGGTCTATAGCCTGGGCCAGGACGCCGCTGGCAGCAAGATCCGCCAGAACCTGGACATCGCTGCCTATGCGGCCGAAACCGGCCTGGCGCTGCACCCGCTGGTGCTGGAGCAGCGCAGCGACACCGGCGATGGCCTGGCGCGCGACTGGGCCCCGGCCGACTTGGGCGCGGACCGACACTACGGCTATGCCTTCCAGTGGTTCGGGCTGGCCGCGCTGACGGTGGTGCTGGTGGCCGTGCTGGGCTGGCGCCGCGCGCGCCGGGTGGCCGCACCGTAACTCGAATGAACCGGGCGCATGCGCTCGCCGAAGACAAAGGACAGACGTACTCCATGGCACAGCAAGACTCCGCCCCGGCCGCAGCGGCCTCGCCGCCGGATACCCGCATCGATGCGCGCACGCGCCGCGGCCGCCTGCAGATGCTGATGCTGTTGCTGGTGTGCGCGTCGCCGGTGATTGCCTCTTACTTCACCTACTACGTGATCAAGCCGCGCGGTGGCGCCACCAACTACGGCGCGCTGGTCGACCCGCAGCGGCCGATGCCGCCGGTGCGCGTCACCGACGAGCAGGGTCGTGCCGTGCCGCTGGAGCAGTTCCGCGGCAAATGGCTGCTGGTGACCGCCGATCCGTCCGCCTGCGACGAGGCCTGCGCGAAGAAGCTCTTCACCATCCGCCAGATCCGCGCCGGGCAGGGCCAGGACCGCGAACGGATCGTGCCGGTGTGGCTGGTGACCGATGATGGCAAGCTCGACGAGCGTCTCACCGCCGCCTACAACGAGCCCTACGCCGGTGTGCGTTTCCTGCGCATCGACCGCCAGGCCGCCCAGCAGTGGCTGCCGGCCGAACCCGGCAAGCGCGCCGAGGACACCCTGTTCCTGGTCGACCCGCTGGGCAACCTGATGATGCGTTTCCCGCAGGACCCGGACCCCAAGAAGATGAGCGGCGACCTGAAGAAGCTGCTCAAGGTCTCGCGCATCGGCTAAAGGGGACGGCATGCTGCTGCAACTGGCCATCATCGGCATCCTGATCGCGCTGTTTCCGCTGTCCTACGTGCTGGTGAAAGGGGACCGCAACAAGTACCGCAAGCTCGCCTGGATCACGGCGTTCCTGACGCTGGACCTGATCATGTTCGGCAGCTTCACGCGCCTGACCGACTCCGGCCTGGGCTGCCCGGACTGGCCCGGCTGCTACGGGCACTCCAACCCGCACGCCGCGATGGAGCCGATCCGCGCGGCCGAGACCGCGCTGCCCAGCGGCCCGGTGACGCTGGCCAAGGCGTGGATCGAGATGATCCACCGCTACTTCGCCATGGCGGTCGGGGTGCTGATCATCACGCTGATGGTGCTGGCGTGGGTCAAGCGGCGCGAGCTGAAGCAGTCGCCGTGGTTCGCCACCGGGGTGCTGCTGCTGGTGTGCGTGCAGGGCGCGTTCGGCGCCTTCACTGTGACCCTGAAGCTGCAGCCCGTCATCGTGGTCACGCACCTGATGCTGGGCATGGCCCTGCTGGCCGTGCTGATCCAGCTGGGCTCGCGCAACGATCCGCCGCACCCGGTCGCGGCGCAGGCCGCGCGCCTGCGCTGGCCGGTGCGCATCGGCCTGCTGCTGCTGGTGATCCAGATCTTCCTGGGCGGCTGGGTCAGCACCAACTACGCGGTGCTGGCCTGTACCGACTTCCCGCTGTGCAACGGCCAGCTGGTGCCCGAGATGGATTTCCGCCACGGCTTCACGCTGTGGCGCCAGCTGGGCATGACCGCCGACGGCGACTACATCCCGCACGCGGCGCTGGTGGCGATCCACTGGGTCCACCGCGGCTTTGCCTTTGTCGTGCTGGGCTACCTGGCGTGGCTTGGCCTGCGCGCGCGCCGGCTTGAAGGGCTCGCGCGCGCGGCCGGCTGGCTGCTGGGCACGCTGGTGCTGCAGCTGGCCACCGGGATGTCCAATATCGTGTTCGACTGGCCGCTGGTGGCCGCGGTTGCGCACAACGGCGGCGCGGCGCTGCTCCTGCTGCTGCTGGTCCGCCTCCACTACAATACAGGGCTCGCAGGGCTCACCATGCGGGCCGCCGGCGCCCCCGCTGCCGTGCCGAACGCCGCCCGCGCCACATGAAAGACAAGACCCCTTCCGTGGTTACCGCTACCCACCCCCATTCGCTGGGCAAGTTGAGCCGGATACGGCACCTTGCCCGACAATACGCCGCCCTGACCAAGCCGCGCGTGACGCAGCTGGCCGTGTTCTGCGCCATCATCGGCATGTTCCTGGCCACGCCCGGCATGGTGCCGTGGCGCGTGCTGATCGGCGGCGCCGCCGGCATCTGGCTGCTGGCCGGTGCGGCCTTTGCCATCAATTGCCTGGTCGAGCAGAAGATCGACGCGCTCATGCGCCGCACCGCGTGGCGCCCGTCGGCCACCGGCGAGATCACCACGCCGCAGACCCTGGTGTTCTCCGCCATCCTGGGCGGCGCCGGCATGTGGCTGCTGCACGTCTACGCCAACGACCTGACGATGTGGCTGACCTTTGCCACCTTCCTCGGCTATGCGGTGGTCTACACCATCCTGCTCAAGCCGGCCACGCCGCAGAACATCGTCATCGGCGGACTGTCCGGGGCGATGCCGCCGGCGCTGGGCTGGGCCGCGGTGGCGGGCGAGGTGCCGGCCGAGGCCTGGTTCCTGGTGCTGATCATCTTCACCTGGACCCCGCCGCACTTCTGGGCACTGGCGCTGTACCGCCGCGCCGACTACGCCAAGTCCGGCCTGCCGATGCTGCCGGTCACGCACGGCGAGCGCTATACGCTGTTGCATATCCTGCTGTACACGCTGATCATGATCGCCGCGACGCTGCTGCCCTTTGTCTACGGCATGAGCGGCTATATCTACCTGGCGGCCGCGCTGGCGCTGGGCGCGGGTTTCCTGGCCTATGCCTGGAAGATGTACCGCAACTATTCAGACGAACTGGCGCAGCGCACCTTCCGCTTCTCGATCCTGTACCTGTCGCTCCTGTTTGCCGCGCTGCTGGTCGACCACTACTTCAAGTTCGTGCCCCAGGTCTGACCTGGGGCCCACCGGCTGCGGCATCTTGTCGCGGCCGGCGCAGCGTGGCGGCACGATCGGCGATACTGCGTGATGTCGCCGCCCTCCGGTGCCGCCGTTTCCTCCCACCCCTGACCGGTTTCCGCCGCATGCCCCGCCTAAGCCCCGCCTCCGGCCTGTTCGCCGCCTTCCGCCGCTTTTCCCTGCTGGCCGCGCTTGCGCTGGCCGTGGCTGCCTGCGGGCAGCAGAAGGCCTCGTTCCGCAATGTCGACATCACCGGCGCGGCGGACTTTGGCAAGGACTTCTCGCTGACCGACCATCACGGCAAGGTGCGCACCATCGCCGACTTCAAGGGCAAGGCGGTGGTGATGTTCTTCGGCTACACCCACTGCCCGGACGTGTGCCCGACCACGATGGCCGAACTGAAGGCGGTGATGGAGAAACTGGGCCCGGACGCCGACCGCGTGCAGGTGCTGTTCGTCACGGTCGATCCGGAACGCGACACGCAGGCGCTGCTGGCCCAGTACGTGCCGGCCTTCGATGCGCGCTTCCTGGGGTTGCGCCCGGCCGACGAAGCCGCACTGCAGAAGGTGACCAAGGACTTCAAGGTGTTCTATGCCAAGGTGCCGGGCAGCTCCCCGAGCAACTACACGGTGGACCACTCCGCGGGTAGCTATGTGTTCGATCCGGAGGGCAAGCTGCGGCTGTTCATCCGCCACGGCCAGGGTCCGGATCCGATCGCGCACGACCTGAAACAGCTGCTGTCGTGATGTGAAAGGGAGGGAAGGGGTGCGGCATAACGTCGCACTTGTCCCCTCGCGGGCAACAAAAAGGCCGGTCCAGTGGACCGGCCTTTTGCATGGCTGGGGGAGCGGGTCAGGCGAACGCCTGCAGCGCCCCCTTCATCTTCTTCATGGCCGCGGCCTCGATCTGGCGGATGCGCTCGGCCGAGACGCCGAACTCGTCAGCCAGCTCATGCAGCGTGGAGCCGCCCGAGCCATCGTCCTCGACGTGCAGCCAGCGCGCCTCGATGATGCGGCGGCTGCGTTCGTCCAGCTTGGCCAGCGCCTCTTCCAGACCCTCGACCTGCATGCGGTCGTGGCGCTTGGCTTCCAGCACGCGGGTGGGCTCGTTGTGGTTGTCCGCCAGGTAGGCGATGGGGGCGAATTCCTCTTCGCCGTCGTCGATCTGGCCTTCCAGCGCCAGGTCGCCGCCCGACAGGCGGGTTTCCATCTCCATCACTTCTTCGGGCTTGACGTTCAGCTCGCGCGCCACGGCCTCGACCTGTTCCGGCGTGAACGTGTGCGCGCCCTGCTTGTGGCTGCGCAGGTTGAAGAACAGCTTGCGCTGGGCCTTGGTGGTGGCCACCTTGACCATGCGCCAGTTCTTCAGCACGTATTCGTGGATCTCGGCCTTGATCCAGTGCATCGCGTACGACACCAGGCGCACGCCCTGGTCGGGGTCGAAGCGCTTGACCGCCTTCATCAGGCCGATATTGCCTTCCTGGATCAGGTCGGCGTGGGGCAGGCCGTAGCCCAGGTACTGGCGGGCAATCGACACCACCAGGCGCAGGTGGGACATCACCATCTGGCGGGCAGCATCAACGGAGTCGTGGTCGCGGAGCTCGCGCGCCAGGCGCTGCTCTTCCTCCGCGGTCAACAGCGGAATCCGGTGGACAGCCTGGATATAGCTGTCGAGGTTGCCAACGGTGGCCGGGAAGGCCAGCGCAAAGCTGCCCGTGCTCCGGGGTGCCGTCGGCAGACGGTTATTCAGGGTTTGGTCGGCAGACAAGACTGCGTTCACTCAATGGCTCCTTTCGCATCCGGCGGTTCGGTTGCCGGTGTGCCGCGCCTCTTGGGTCGGCGGCACTGCAACACATATTAGCACTCAGGCCGGGTGAGTGCTAATTGGAGTCCCGATGGCCGTGATAGTTCCACTCGATTGCTCTTGCGGATAGCATAGCTACTTACCGCTTCGAGCGGCGGAAACGATACCCACGGTTCGGCGCACAGGATATTAGAGCGGCGCGGGGCACGGGGGTTCTGCCCGCTGCTGCAATGATTTGTTGCAGCAGCGGCTACACTCGACCCACCTGCGGCGCGCTGGCATCCTTGCGAGCCTCTCTCATTCCACCGGAGGAGTTATGTCTGCTATCGAACACTTGCTCAAGCCGCATGTGCGCGACCTGGGCGATTTTACCGTGCGCCGGCTGTTGCCCGCCGCCGCTACCCAGACCGTCGGGCCGTTTATCTTCTTTGACCATATGGGGCCGGTGCAGCTGCCGCCGGGCGCCGGCGCTGATGTGCGTCCGCATCCCCATATCGGGCTGGCCACGGTCACCTACCTGTTCGAGGGCGAGATCATCCATCGCGACAGCCTGGGCAGCGACCAGGCGATCCGCCCGGGCGACGTCAACTGGATGACCGCCGGGCGTGGCATCGTGCACTCGGAACGCTCGCCCGAGCATGTGCGCCCCGCCGGTGCCCGCCTGCACGGCATCCAGACCTGGGTGGCACTGCCGCAGGAGCATGAGGGTGCCGAGCCGTCGTTCTTCCACCATCCCGCCGCCACGCTGCCGCGGATCGAGCGGCCGGGCGTGCGCATGGTGGTGATTGCGGGCGATGCCTTTGGCCAGATCTCTCCGGTCAAAGTCTTCAGCCGCACCCTGTATGTGGCGATCGAGCTGGATGCGGGCGCGAGCGTGGAGATCCCGGCCGATCATGCCGAGCGGGGCATCTATCCGGTGGATGGCGCGGTGGCGCTCGACGGCGAACCGCTGCCGGCCGAGCATATGGTGGTGCTCACGCCGGGCCAGCCCGCGACGCTGACGGCCACGGCGCCGTCGCGCGTGATGCTGCTGGGCGGCGACCCGACCGACGGGCACCGCTTTATCTACTGGAATTTCGTTGCCAGCAGCAAGGTGGCGATCGAGGCTGCCGCCCAGCGCTGGGAGGACGATCAGTTCCCGCACGTGCCGGGCGAGACCGAGCGCATCCCGCTGCCTCCGCGCAAGGCCTGACAGCGGTCCCGGGGCTGGCTCAGACCGGGCTGGCCCAGGTCACGTGGGTGCCTTGCCGCAGGCATTCGCGGATGGCATCGACCTGGATCGCGATCGGTGCCGGCACCGGCGCCGCGCCGTCCAGCACGCGCCGGATCCAGGCCACGGTCTGGCCGGCGTCGCTGCCGGGCGGCAGTTCAGGCACTTCGGCCAGTGAACCCACGGCCGGATCGACCAGCGTCTGCTGGTGCCCCTCATGCAGCCAGTCGATGCGGCTGGTGCGGCGCGCATCGGCCACCACTTCGCCCTCGGTGCCGCGTGCCAGCAGCACGTTGGCGGGCTCATGCGAGAAGTAGTCGGTCAGCGTCTCGCGGTATTCGGGGTGGGTGTAGCTGTACAGGCGCAACCCTTCCGCGGGCGAATGCTCGCCCACCGGCTGCAGCATCTTGGCCACCGTATGCGCCGAATTGCGCAGGCCGATCACGGTGCGCCGCTCCAGCAGCTGCGACAGCCCGGGCGACAGCACATCCACCGGCAGCACCGCCAGCGGCCCGAGGTCGCTGCCCTCGCGCAGCCGTGCCGAGGCCTCGTCGGTCGTCGCGCACAAGGGCACGCCCAGGGCCTCGAACAGCGTCATGCTAGTCACGCGGCCATTGAACAGGCGCGTGCCGTGCACCAGCACGGGGACATCTTCGCGCGCCAGCAGCAGCGCCAGCAGCGGCACCAGGTTGGGTTGCTTGCGCGCGCCGTTGTAGCTGGGGATCACCACCACCTGCCGGTCAGGCGGCGCCGGCAGCGGCTGGCAGTGCGCATGGGCGGCTTCCAGCATGCCCGCCAGCTCGTGCGGGGCCTCGCCCTTGATGCGGTAGGCCATCAGGATGGCGCCAAGCTCCAGGTCGGAGACGCGCCCGGCCAGCATGGCGTCGAACAGGGCCTGCGCGTCATCGCGGGGCAGCGCGCGCGCGCCGTTGACGCCGCGGCCGATCTCCTTGATATAGCGGGCAGCAGGGAAGGACGTGGCTGGCGTGGTCATGGCGGCGTGGGGGTAGTCTGTTCTGGGTTCATGATAGCGGAGCCAGGCCGCCGCGCCCACCGCCGGCGGTCACCGCGCATCGCCTCCTGAGGACACTACGCGGCTTCCTGCAGCGCCGGGTTGCGCTGCTTGCGGTAGAGGAAGTCCAGCACCGCGGTGCGGCAGGCGTGGTAGGCCTTGTCATCGGCCAGCGCGACGCGGTCGCGCGGGCGCGGCAGGCCCACCTTCAGGATCTCGCCGATGGTCGCGGCCGGGCCGTTGGTCATCATGACGATGCGGTCGGCCAGCAGCACGGCCTCGTCGACATCGTGGGTCACCATCACCACCGTGCTGCGGGTGCGCGCCACGATCTTGATCAGCTCGTCCTGCAGGTGTGCGCGCGTGAGCGCATCGAGCGCGCCGAAGGGTTCGTCCATCAGCAGCACCTTGGGCGCCATCGCCAGCGCGCGGGCAATGCCCACGCGCTGCTTCATGCCGCCGGAGATTTCATGCGGGTACTTGTTCTCGGCGTGCGTCAGGCCCACCAGCGCCAGCGTGTCATGCGTGCGCGCCTTGAGCTGCGGCTTGCTCTCGTTGGCGGCGAAGACGCGCTCCACGCCCAGGTAGACGTTCTCGAAGCACGTCAGCCACGGCAGCAGCGAATGGTTCTGGAACACCACCGCGCGCTCTGGCCCCGGCCCGGCGATCTCGCGCCCGGCGCAGATCAGCGCGCCGGTGGTGGGCGTGGCCAGTCCCGCGACCAGGTTCAGCAGTGTGGACTTGCCGCAGCCGGAATGGCCGATCAGCGTGATGAACTCGCCCTCGGCGATCTGCAGGTTGATATCGCGCAGGGCGACGAACGGGCCCTTGCGGGTCTTGAAGGTCTGGCCGACGTTTTCGATGCTGACGAACTTGTCCATGGCGATTCTCCCCGCGTATCAGTTGGCGCCGTAGCTGAAGCGCCGGGCCAGCGCCAGCAGCGCGTGCTCGAGCAGCAGCCCGATGATGCCGATCACGAAGATCGCGATCACGATGTGCTCGACCTTCAGGTTGTTCCATTCGTCCCACAGCCAGAAGCCGATGCCGGTGCCGCCGGTCAGCATCTCGGCCGCGACAATCACCAGCCACGCGGTGCCGATCGACAGCCGCACGCCGGTCAGCATGTAGGGCAGCACTGCGGGGAACAGCACCCGCGTGAATACCTTCCATTCCGACAGGTCCAGCACGCGCGCCACGTTCAGGTAGTCCTGCGGCACGCGCGTGACGCCCACCGCGGTGTTGATCACCATCGGCCAGATTGAGCAGATAAAGATCGCCCAGATCGCGGCCGGGTTGGCGGCCTTGAACAGCAGCAGGCCGATCGGCAGCCACGCCAGCGGCGAGACCGGGCGCAGCAGGCTGATCACCGGCGCGGTCATCGCGTTCAGGAAGGCAAAGCGCCCGATCAGGAAGCCGGCCGGGATGCCGACCAGCGCGGCCAGGCCGAAGCCCGCCGCGACGCGCGCCAGCGATGCCAGCACGTTCCAGCCGATGCCCTGGTCATTGGGCCCGTTGCGGTAGAACGGGTCGGCAAACAGCGGCACCGCGGCGTTCCATGTGGCCTGCGGCGTGGGGATGGCCGGGATCATCGTGGCGATGCCGTGCCAGGCCAGCACGAACAGGGCAAAACCCAGTACCGGCGGCACGGCCTTGAGCACCGGCGCGGCGACCGCTTCGCGGCGTTGCGCACGCCGGGCCTGCGCGGCGATTTCCTGCTCGCGCCGGCGCGCCCGCTCCTTGGTGTCGGGGTCGGCGCTGGCGGCTACGGTTGCACCATCGGGCGTAGTGTGGGCTATGGCATTCACGTCTGGCTCCTTTCGTCAGGGGCACTGCGGATCAGTGGGGAAAGGCTTGCGTCAGGCCTTGATCTTGAAACCGTCGGCGTAGGCCTTGGGGTCCTTGCCGTCCCAGACCACGCCGTCGATCAGCTTGGCGCTGCGCATGTCGCTCTTGGGCAGCGGCACCTGGGCGGCGGCGGCGGCCTGCTTGTAGACGTCGATGCGGTTGACCTGCCTGGCCACGGCGAGATAGTCCGGATGTTCCTTCAGCAGGCCCCAGCGCTTGTGCTGGGTCAGGAACCACATGCCGTCGGACAGGTACGGGTAGTTGGCGCTGCCGTCCTGGTAGAACTTCATCGCGTCGGGGTCGTCCCAGGTCTTGCCCAGGCCGTTGGTGTAGCGGCCCAGCATGCGGTCCAGGATGATGTCCATGTCGGTGTTGACGTAGGACTTGGCGGCGATGGTCTCGGCGGTCTTGCGGCGGTTGGAGGCCGACGCATCGATGAACTTCGATGCCTCCAGCACCGCGGCCACCATCGCGCGCGCGGTGTTGGGGTATTTCTGCACGAATTCGGCGGTGGTGCCCAGGGTCTTCTCGGGGTGGCTCTTCCAGATGGCCTGCGTGGTCTCGGCGGTGAAGCCGATCTTGTCGGCGATGGCGCGCGCGCCCCAGGGCTCGCCCACGCAGAAGCCGTCCATATTGCCCACGCGCATATTGGCCACCATCTGCGGCGGCGGCACCGTGATCGCCTTGGCGTCCTGCATCGGGTTGATGCCGTTGGCTGCCAGCCAGTAGTACAGCCACATCGCATGCGTGCCGGTGGGGAAGGTCTGGGCGAAGGTGTAGTCGCGCTTCTCCTTCATCATCAGCGCCTTCAGGCTGGCGCCGTCCTTCACGCCTTTCTCGGCGAGCTTGGACGACAGCGTGATGGCCTGGCCGTTGTGGTTCAGGTTCATCAGCACGGCCATGTCTTTTTTCGGACCGCCGATGCCCAGCTGCACGCCGTAGATCAGGCCATACAGCACGTGCGCCGCGTCCAGCTCGCCGTTGACCAGCTTGTCGCGCACGCCGGCCCACGAGGCTTCCTTGGTCGGCGTGATCTTGATGCCGTATTTCTTGTCCAGCCCGAGCGTGGCGGCCATCACCACCGAGGCGCAGTCGGTCAGCGGGATAAAGCCGATGCGCACATCGGTCTTCTCGGGCGCATCCGAGCCCGCAGCCCACGCACCGGCGCGCACCAGCGGATCGACCAGCGTCATCACGCTGGCGCCGGCGATGGTGGCCAGCACGCGGCGGCGGCCGCTGCTGGCCGGGACGGCGTCGGCAGCCGCGTCGGAAACGTGGACGGCTGCGTGCAGCGGCTTGGCAATCCTGAGGCGAGAGGGCATTGCATGGCTCCAAGAAAAAAGGCGTCCCTGCCGCGACCGGCTTCGCCAGAAGACCGGTGCGGCGCAGGGACGCCGTTGTCCGTGGCGTGACGCAGCCCGCGTTGGCCGTGTCCGCCGAAATGGTTGGTCGGCCGCCGTTGGCCGATACCTGCATAACGCAAGGCGTATGCCAGCCTGTGCAGTGCAGCATTCGAGGGCGGATTTGTGACGGATCGGGAGGGAATGGTCGGATGCGGTGCGCGCGCGGTCGCCGCCGCCACATTCGGGGGAGCCGGGGAGGGAGGTGACGCCGCGCGGCAGCGCCAGGAGCGTGCATTGCACCAGTCGCGTGCGGCAGCGCACCACGACTGGCAGGCGGGAGCGGCTCAGCCCATCACGTCGATCACGCGCTGGGCCGCGTCCACCAGCTTCAGGCCGCGCTCCATCGCCATGCTGCGCAGGCGCTTGTAGGCCTCGTCCTCGCTGAGGCCGCGCGCCTGCATCAGCAGCCCCTTGGCGCGCTCGACCACCTTGCGCTCGGCCAGCTTGAGCCGGGTGGCATCGAGCTCGGCGCGCAGCTGCTGGTCCAGTTCAAAGCGAGCGTAGGCCACGTCGAGCACGGTCTTGACGCGCTCGGCGCGCAGGCCGTCGACGATATAGGCGGTGATCCCCGCCGTCAGCGCTGCCTTGATGCGCTGGCTGTCGTCGTTGTCGGTGAACAGCACGATCGGGCGCGGCGCATGCTGGGTCGAGACGCAGACATGCTCGATGGTGTCGCGCGCGGCGGATTCGGACGCGATGATCAGCATGTCGGGCTGGGTGGCCGTGATCACATCCGGCAGGCGCAGGTCGGCATCGACGATCTGGATCTCGGTAAAGCCCGCGCTGACCAGCCCGCCGCGGATGATCTCGACGTTTAGCGGGTCGGCGTCATGTGGGTCCCGCACGAGCAGGATCCGCAACACCCGGCCGCCGGCAGTCGGCGGGGCAGGTGCTGCGGGGGGGGGCGATGGGGGCGGGTTGCGTCGTGTCATGGCTAGGCTCTGTTGCAGTGCGCCATGCAAGATTCGCGCCGGGTAAGTATCCGGTCACCTGCGCCAGTCCGGTGCGGTGGCGCTGCGAGGATGCCTGGATTCATTGTATGCGGTCGTACGCAGAGCCAACTCTCGCGGTGTATCCTGTTGCCCTGCTGCGCCGGGCGCGTCTGCTGGCGACGCCGCGAGTGGCTGCATCCCGCAACCCCGCATCCCTGCGCCGCAGCACTGATCAGAACAAATCTGGAGAGATGCATGACCGAATTCGTGTTCGCCCCGCCCGCGCCCGTTGGCGTGCCGGTGCGCGGCAGCAACGCTAGCTTCCCGGTACGGCGCGTGTACTGCGTCGGCCGCAACTATGCTGCCCACGCCCGTGAAATGGGCTCGGACCCCGACCGCGAGCCGCCGTTCTTCTTCTGCAAGCCGTCCGATGCGGTCAGCTATGTCGCCGACGGCACCGAAGGCGCCTTCCCGTACCCGCCGGGCACCAGCAACTGCCACTATGAAGTGGAGCTGGTGGTGGCGATCGGCAAGGGCGGCCGCGACATCCCGGTCGACCAGGCGGCCGGCCACGTGTTCGGCTACGCCGTGGGCCTGGACATGACCCGCCGCGACCTGCAGAACGAATCGAAGAAAACCGGCCGCCCCTGGGAGACCGGCAAGGCCTTCGACCAGTCCGCGCCGATCGGCCCGATCGTGCCGGTGTCGGCCATCGGCCATCCGGAGAAGGGGGCAGTGACGCTGGCGGTCAACGGCGTGGAAAAGCAGCGCGGCGACCTGTCCGACCTGATCTGGTCGGTGCCGGAGATGGTGTCGTACCTGTCGAAGCTGTTCGAACTGCAGCCGGGCGACCTGATCTTCAGCGGCACGCCCGAAGGCGTGGGCCCCGTGGTCAAGGGCGATGTCATGCAATGCCACGTCGGCGGCGTGGGCGATCTCACCATCAAGGTAGTCTGATCCGATGCTCAAGCTTTACAGCTATTTCCGCAGCTCGGCCTCGTTCCGCGTGCGCATTGCGCTGGAGCTCAAGGGGCTGTCCTATGACTATGTGCCGGTGCACCTGCTCAAGGAAGGCGGCCAGCAGCTCAAGCCGGAATTCCGCGCCGTGAACCCTGACGGCCTGGTGCCGGCGTTCGTCGACGGCGAGCACGTGCTGCAGCAATCGCTGGCCATCGTCGAGTACCTGGACGAGATCCACCCCGAGCCGAAGTTGCTGCCCGGCACGGCGCTGGACCGCGCCTATGTGCGCGGACTGGCCCAGGAGATCGCATGCGAGATCCACCCGCTGAACAACCTGCGCGTGCTGAAGTACCTGAAGCACACCGTGGGCGTGACCGACGAGGTCAAGGACGCGTGGTACCACCACTGGATCGAGCTGGGCTTTGCGTCGCTGCAGACCAACCTGGAGCGCGGCGGCAAGGCCGGGCGCTTCTGTTTTGGCGATACGCCCACGCTGGCCGATATCTGCCTGGTGCCGCAGGTGTTCAACGCGCAGCGCTTCAATATCGACCTGGCCCGCTACCCGGCGATCGCCAGGATCTATGAAACCTGCATGGAGCTGCCTGCCTTCCAGAAGGCGCAGCCGAAGTCGCAGCCCGACGCGGAATAAGCGTTCGCAGGCCTGCAAGGCAAAACGCCCCGGCACTGCCGGGGCGTTTTGCTTGGCGCAGGTTGCCGGGCCTTATCCCAGCAGCGCGTCGGCGAACTCGTCCGCCTTGAACGGTTGCAGGTCTTCCACTTTCTCGCCCACGCCGATGAAGTAGACCGGCACCGGGCGCTGGCGCGCGATCGCCGCCAGGATGCCGCCCTTGGCGGTGCCGTCGAGTTTGGTCACGATCAGCCCGGTCAGGCCCAGCGCGTCGTCGAAGGCCCGGGTTTGCTGCAGGGCGTTCTGGCCGGTATTGGCGTCGATCACCAGCAGCACCTCGTGCGGCGCGCTCGGCATGGCCTTGCTGATCACGCGCTTGACCTTCTTGAGCTCTTCCATCAGGTGCAGCTGCGTCGGCAGGCGGCCGGCGGTGTCGGCCATGACGATGTCGATGCCGCGCGCCTTGGCCGCATTGACGGCGTCGAAGATCACCGCCGCCGGGTCGCCGCTTTCCTGCGCCACCACGGTGACGTTGTTGCGCTCGCCCCAGATCGTCAGCTGCTCGCGCGCGGCGGCGCGGAAGGTGTCGCCGGCGGCCAGCAGCACCTTCTGGTCATAGCGCTGGAAGTGCTTGCACAGCTTGCCGATGCTGGTGGTCTTGCCGGCGCCGTTGACGCCCGCGATCATCATCACCATTGGCTGCTCGCGGCCCAGCGCCATGGTCTTTTCCAGCGGGCGCAGCAGCTGGGTCAGCAGCTCGCGCAGTGCCGCCTTGACGCCTTCAGCGGTCTCGATGCGCTCGGCCTTGACGCGCTTGCGCAGCTCGCCCAGCAGGTATTCGGTGGCTTCGACGCCGGCATCGGCCATCAGCAGCGCGGTTTCCAGTTCTTCGAACAGGGCCTCGTCGACCTTGACGCCGACGAACAGCGTGCCGATGTTGCGGCTGGTCTTGGACAGGCCGGTACGCAGCCGATGCATCCAGCCCAGCTTCGCTTCAGCGGTCTGGGCGGGCGGCGGGACCAGCTCGAGCGCTTCGGCCGGTGCGGGCGCCGGCACGGGTACCGGGGCTGCCACGGGCGCTGGGGCAGGGGGTGGCACTTGCGCTGGGACCGGTGCCGGTGCGGGCGCAGGGACTGGCGCAGGCGTGGGGGCCGGTGCCGGCACAGGGGCGGGGACCTCGACCGGAGCGGGGGCCGGGGCTGGCGCCTCGACGGGCGCGGGCTCGGCCTTGCGCTTCTTCCAGAAACTAAACATTGGGGAATGGAGTCAATACCGGGGGCGATACCCTGGCGGCAGCCAATGCCAGCAGGCAACCGGTTATAAATCAATGGGTTACGCAGGTGTCGCGATGGCTGGGGAGAAACCGTTGTGGTCCCGGCCGGCGATTGCGTATAGTTCGCTACATGGCAGATTCATGCGCGCAGTCTTGCGCACGTGAGTCGATCGGCAAAATTCTAGCAGACGGGGTCGCATGAACCATTGCGCTGTCCTGACCGCTGCGGGCGCACAAGGCACCAAAGCCTGCGTCCAAACGCGCATCCAACGCCTCTCACAACCTTCCAATCCGCTTCCTGCCCGCGCCGCGCGTCTTGCGCGGCGTGTCATTCCCACGCTGCTGCTGGCCTTGCTGCCCTGGTCGATGCCGGCGGGGGCGCAGGAAGCCGTGCCCTCGCCGAGGCCCGGCACGCAGACCGCCCTGGCCGGCGCGACCGCGCAGGGCACGACTGAATACCGCCTGTCCAACGGGCTGCGGCTGATCGTCAAGGAAGACCACCGCGCGCCCACGGTGGCGCACCAGATCTGGTACCGCGTGGGCGGCATCGATGAGGTCAGCGGCACCACCGGCGTGGCGCACATGCTCGAGCACATGATGTTCAAGGGCACGCCCAAAGTTGGCGTGGGCGAGTTCTCCAAGCAGGTGGCCGCGCTGGGCGGGCGTGAGAACGCCATGACCAACCGCGACTTCACCATGTACTACCAGCAGATCGGCAAGCAGTACCTGCCGAGGATGATGGAGCTGGAGGCCGATCGCATGGCCAACCTCATCATCACCAAGGACGAGTTCGAACGCGAGATGAAAGTGGTGATGGAAGAACGCCGCCTGCGCACCGACGACTCCGCGCGCGGCACCGTCTATGAGCAGCTGCTGGCCACGGTCTACACCGCCGCCGCGTACCGCCACCCGGTGATCGGCTGGATGGACGACCTGGTCAATATGCGCGTGGATGACGTCAAGGAGTGGTACCGGCACTGGTACGTGCCCAACAACGCCATGGTGATTGTCACCGGCGACGTCAAGGCCGAGGAAGTGCGCGCCCTGGCCGAGCGCTACTACGGCAAGGTCAAGCCGCGCACGCTGCCGCTGCGCAAGGACCAGGAAGAGCCGGCGCAAAAGGGCATCAAGCGCATCTGGGTCAAGGCGCCGGCCGAGAACCAGTACATGGTGATGGCCTACAAGGTGCCGCGCCTGCGCGATATCGAGAAGGACGTCGACCCCTACGCGCTTGAGGTGCTGTCGGCCGTACTCAACGGCTACGACAACGCACGCCTGACGCGTGAACTGGTGCGCGAGCAGCGCCTGGCCGACGACGTCAACGTCGGCTACGACAGCATCAACCGCGGCGAGTCGCTGTTCGTACTCGACGGCACGCCGGCCACAGGCCACAACACCGACGAGATCGAGCGCGCACTGCGCGCCGAGGTCCAGCGCATCGCCAAGGAAGGCGTGTCGCCGGAGGAGCTCAAGCGCGTCAAGGCGCAGGTGGTGGCCGGCCAGATCTACAAGCGTGATTCGGTGTTCGGGCAGGGCATGGAAATCGGCGTGTCCGAGATCTCGGATATCTCCTGGCGCCAGATCGACCGTATGCTCGACAAGATCAAGGCCGTCACGCCGGCGCAGGTGCAGGCCGTCGCCGCGAAGTATTTCAACGACGACAACCTGACCGTGGCCACGCTGGTGCCGCAGCCGATCGATCCAAACAAGCCCAAGCCCCAGGCCCCGTCGGGCCTGCGCCACTGAGGAAAGGCGATGACTCAGTACGTCACCACCCCGCAGCGTGCGCTGCGCAAACTGGCCGGCGCCGCATTGGGCGCCGTCGTCCTGCTGGCCGCGCAACTGGCGCAGGCCGCGATCCCGATCGAGCACTGGACCGCGTCCACCGGCGCCAAGGTGTTCTTCGTGCACAGCCCGTCGATCCCGATGCTCGACGTCAATATCGACTTCGACGCCGGCAGCCGCTATGACCCGCCGGGCAAGGCCGGGCTGGCCACGCTGACCGCCGCGCTGCTGGACAAGGGCGCCGCGGCGCTGGAGGGCCAGCCGGCGCGCGATGAAGCGAAGATCGCCGATGGCTTTGCCGATACCGGTGCCGCCTTTGGCGGCGCTGCCGGCGGCGACCGCGGCGGCATCGGGCTGCGCACGCTGACCGAGCAGCCGGAGCTGGACCAGTCAGTCGCGCTGGCCGCGCAGCTGATCAAGGCACCGACCTACCCGGACGCCGTGGTCGGGCGCGAGAAGCAGCGCCTGATCACCGCCATCCGCGAAGCCGACGCCAAGCCCGGCGTGATCGCCGACAAGGCGCTGGCCAAGGCCATGTATCCCGACCACCCCTACGGCGTGGCCGCGACGCCGGACAGCGTGGCGTCGATCACACGCGACGACATCGTCACGTTCTGGCGCGACAACTACGGCGCGCAGCGCGCCGTGGTGACGCTGATCGGCGCGGTCGACCGCAAGCAGGCCGAAGCCATTGCCGAGCAGCTCACGCGCGGGCTGCCGCCCGGCAGCGCGGCGCCGGCCATGCCGCAGGTGCGCCTGAACATCGCCCCGAGCGAGCAGCGCATGCCGCATCCGGCACAGCAGTCCAGCGTGGCCATCGGCCAGCCGGCCATTGCCCGCGGCGACCCCGATTACTTCGCGCTGCTGGTGGGCAACTACGTGCTGGGCGGCGGCGGCTTCAGCTCGCGCCTGACTGACGAGGTGCGCGAGAAGCGCGGCCTGACCTACGGCGTGGACAGCTACTTCGCGCCGTCCAAGCAGCCGGGTCCGTTCGGCATCAGCCTGCAGACCAAGAAGGCGCAGACCGACGAAGCGCTGGCGCTGGTGCGCCAGGTGCTGGCGCGCTTTGTCGCCGAGGGCCCGACCGAGAAAGAGCTGCGCGCGGCCAAGGACAACCTCATCAACGGTTTCCCGCTGCGCATCGACAACAACCGCAAGCTGCTGACTAACGTCGCCAATATCGGCTGGTACGGGCTACCGCTGGATTACCTGGACACCTGGACTGCCCAGATCGGCAAGGTCACGCGCGAGCAGGTCAGGGCCGCTTTCCAGCGTCATGTGCGCCCGGACAATATGGCGACGGTGATCGTCGGCGGCCCGGTGGCAGCGCCTGCGACCGCCGCCAGGCAGTGATGCCGGCACCGCTTGGGCCCGTCATGCGCGCCGGGGCTCCGGCGCGTGCGGCGAACCGGCCCGCAGGCTCTACAATCACGGGATGAATTCGCGTTCCCGATTGCCGACGCCCGCCACCGGCGGGCGACCCGCCTCTCCTGCCGCTGCCAGCGGCGGGCGTTCCCCCGTTTCCGCGGCGCCACGCCAGGCACCGCGCCAGGCACCACGCCAGGAACCGTCCCAGGTCCGCATCATCGGCGGCCGCTGGAAGCGCACCTTGCTGCCCGTTCCCGACGCCCAGGGCCTGCGCCCCACGCCCGACCGCGTGCGCGAGACGCTCTTCAACTGGCTCGGCCAGGACCTGTCCGGGCTGGAATGCCTGGACCTGTTCGCCGGCTCCGGCGCGCTCGGCTTCGAGGCCGCCTCGCGCGGTGCCGCCGCGGTCACGCTGGTCGAGTCCAATGCGCGCGTGGCCAAGCAGCTGCGCGACAACCAGTACCGGCTCGACGCGGCCCAGGTGCGCGTGATGCAGGGCGATGCCTTTGCCATTGCCGCGCAGCTGCCCGATGCCAGCTTCGACGTGGTTTTCCTGGATCCGCCCTTTGCCGAGGACTGGATCGGGCCGGCGCTGGAGCATGCGGCGCGGCTGTCGCGGCCCGGCGGCGCAGTCTATGTCGAGACCGACCATGCGCTGACCGGTGCCGACGCGCCGGTGCCGGCATCGCTTGAAATCGTGCGCCACGCGCGCGCCGGCGCGGTGCATTTCCACCTGCTGCAGCATCGCGTGCCGGGCAACGGCGCGGCCTGATGCACCAGGCTGGGGCGATTGTCGGGGTAGGCCTGTTCCGCAATGAGGAAGGTCCCCTTCCTCAATAGGAAACGGGTTCTTAGCTGCGCTGCGGCAAAACGGTGCGCCGGGCGACTTCCAAGTGGCGCATTTGGGGTTACACTACGCCGCTGTCACAACGCTCGCGACGCAGCACCCACGCCGGTCCGGCCGGCGCAAGAGGCGGCCCACGGCCGGCAGCGGGCAGATCAAGGAGGAAGTATGGTCATCGCGGTCTATCCCGGCACGTTCGATCCAATGACCCGGGGACACGAGGATCTGGTCCGCCGTGCGTCGAACATCTTCGACGAACTGGTGGTGGGCGTGGCGCACAGCCCCAACAAGCGCCCGTTCTTTTCGCTCGAAGAGCGCATCGGCATTGCCCGTGAAGTGCTCGGGCATTATCCCAATGTGCGCGTCGAAGGCTTTTCCGGCCTGCTCAAGGACTTTGTGCGCAACAACAATGCGCGCGTGATCGTGCGTGGCCTGCGCGCGGTGTCCGACTTCGAGTACGAATTCCAGATGGCAGGCATGA
The DNA here is from genome assembly GCF_000219215.1 of Cupriavidus necator N-1. Taxonomy (NCBI): domain Bacteria; kingdom Pseudomonadati; phylum Pseudomonadota; class Betaproteobacteria; order Burkholderiales; family Burkholderiaceae; genus Cupriavidus; species Cupriavidus necator. The sequence goes on from NC_015726.1 coordinate 378,625, forward strand.
ACCGCTACCTGCTGCCCGACGTGGAAACCATGTTCCTGACGCCGTCGGACCAGTACCAGTTCATCTCCGGCACCTTTGTGCGCGAGATCGCGGTGCTGGGCGGCGACGTCAGCAAGTTCGTGTTCCCGTCGGTGGAACGCTGGCTGCAAGAGAAAATCGGCAAACCGGAATAAAATAGCAGACTCAGATACGTCGAGTCGCGGCCAGTCGGGCGCGGGCGTGTCCGCAGGAAGGAAACACCATGGCGCTGATGATCACTGACGACTGCATCAACTGCGACGTTTGTGAGCCCGAGTGCCCGAACGAAGCCATTTCGATGGGGCCCGAGATCTATGAAATCGACCCCAACAAGTGCACCGAGTGTGTCGGGCACTTCGACGAGCCGCAATGCCAGCAGGTCTGCCCGGTCGCCTGTATCCCCAAGGATCCGAACCGCGTCGAAACGCATGAGGTCCTGATGCAGCGCTACCGGCTGCTGACGGCCGCAAAGCACGCCGCCTGACCCGCAGCTTCAGCCAGGCAAAAAAAGCCCCCGGCACCGCAAGGTGACGGGGGTTTAACTTTTCCCCAGTTACTGCTGCTACTACCTACAACACTACGCGGTCACGCACCCATCGGCTTGCCGTCGCTACGGCGCACCACGATGGTGGACGAGCGCGGCGGCTTGGCCGCGTCCGGCCACTTGCCGGTGGGATGCTGGATATTGATGAAGCAGGTGGTCAGGTCCGGCGTGTAGGCAATGCCGGTGATCTCGCAGCCGGTCGGGCCCGCCAGGAAGCGCCGGGACTGACCCGTCGGCGAGATGTAGTACATGCTGTTGTTGCCGAACGTGCCGGTATAGGTGGCGCTGGTGCTGGAATCGGTCTGCACCCACAGGCGGCCCTTGGGGTCGACGCGCAGGCCGTCCGGGCTGGAGAAGGTGTCGCCGTTGATATTGCCCTTCAGGTTGTCGGTGGCCAGCGACGGGTCGCCTGCCTGCAGCAGGATGCTCCACGTGAAGGTCGTGGCCAGCGGCGAATTGCCGGCTTCGTTCCACTTGACGATATGGCCGTGCAGGTTGTTCTTGCGCGGGTTGGCGGCGTCGGTCTGCTGGCGGCCGCTGTTGTTGGTCAGCGTGCAGTAGAGCGTCTTGTCCGGTGCGGCCGTGATCCACTCGGGGCGGTCCATCAGCGTGCCGCCGGCCACGCGCGCGGCCGATTTGGTGTTGATCAGCACATCGGCCTGGCTGGTGAAGTCGACCGTGCTCGGCGCCGGCGAGACCGCCGACTGGGTCCAGTTGCCCGGGTCCGATGCGCCGACGGTCAGGCCGTTCTTGCCCTGCGTCAGCTCGATCCACTGGCCGCTGCCGTCGGCATTGAACCTGGCAACGTAAAGCGTGCCGCTGTCCAGCAGGTTGGCATTGGCGGCGCGGTTGTTCGGATCGAAGGCCTTGCTCGGGATGAATTTGTAGATGCAGCCCGGCGTGCCGTCATCGCCCATATAGAAGGCGACGTTGTTGCTGGCGTCGGTCAGGAAGGCGACGTTCTCATGGTCGAAACGGCCCATCGCCGTGCGCTTGGCCGGCGCGCCCAGCGTGCCGTACGGGTCGATCTCGACCACCCAGCCGTAGCCGTTCTCGGCCTGGGTCGGGTCGATGTAGTTGTCCGTGCTTTCTTCGCAGGTCAGGTAGGTGCCCCACGGCGTGTAGCCGCTCGAGCAGTTGTTGAGCATGCCGACCACGGTCGAGCCCACCACCGAGGCGGCCGGGCCGCCCACGCGGTACAGCGTGTTGCCGGTGTAGCGCTTGTTGTAGATCGAGTCGCGCTTGACCTGCCACTTGCCGCTGACGGCCAGTTCGACTTCGATCACCGAGATGCCCACCGCCGACAGGGCGATGCGCTTTTGCTCCGCGCTTGCGGTGGCGGCGTTGTAGGCGGTCGGGAACAGGATGTTGTAGTCCGGCAGTTCGTGGTTGATCGCGAGCAGGCCGCCCTTCTGCGGATCGACGCCCGGCAGCGCGAAGTAGTGCATGCCGTCGTGGTTGCCGCCGGCCTGGCGCTCGGTTTCGGCCGAGGACTGGAAAGCGCCGGCATAGCCGGTGGCGCCGGCTTCGACCGGGTCGCCGGCGGAGAACAGCACGTCGACGCTGTAGCCGTTGGGCACGACCACGGTATCGGCGGTCGACTTGGCGATCGGCTCGAAGGTGACGTCGTAGCTCGGGGCGACCGCGGCGGGCGCGGGGGCCGGAGCGGGTGCGGGCGCGGGGGCCGGTGCCGGTGCGGGATCGGCATCGCCGCCACAGGCGGCCAGCAGGCCGCTGCCGAACGCCGAGGCCAGCGACAGGCCCAGGCCGCCGCGCAGCACCCGGCGGCGGGCCGGATTGGCGGCTACGATGTCTTCAAGCATCTGGCCGGGCACTTCAACGTCGGGCTTGGCAGCGCGGCTGGCGGCTCGTGCTTCATCGGTCAGGTACGACATGGGCTTCCTCCTGTGGGTTGTCATGCGCATCGGCCACCATGCGATACCGATGCGATTGGAAACCACGGAATGTATGTGCCGCCCATGGCACTTTGATGACATATTGTCTGCAACAGCAGTCTTGGACCGCCAAATGACGACGGGCCGCAGATGCGGCCCGTTTTCATGCTGTTGTCGCAGGGATGTGCGTATTTGTCAGCGCGTGGTGTGCAGCTGCGCCATGGCGCGTTCGGCATCGCCGCGCGCCAGCAGGCCGAGCGGGTCGATGCAGCGGTCGATGGCGGCATCGATGGCTTCCTGCTCCTCGCGCCGCGGCGGTTTGAGCACGAAGTTGACCACGTCCTCGCGGCCCGCGCCGGCGCCGCCGGGCGCGTTGCGCGGATGGCCCACGCCCAGGCGCAGGCGCCAGTAGTCCTGCGTGGACAGGTGGGCCGAGATGTCCTTGAGCCCGTTGTGGCCGCCCGCGCCGCCGCCGCGTTTGAGCTTGGCCGCGCCCGCCGGCAGGTCCATCTCGTCGTGCGCGACCACGATCTCGTCGGGGAGGACCTTGTAGAAGCGCGCGAGCGACACCACGGCCAGCCCGGAGCGGTTCATGAAGGTCGACGGCTTGAGCAGCCAGATATCCTGGTCCCACAGCCGCGCACGCGCGGCTAGGCCGTGGAAGCGGCCCTCCACGCGCATCGTGGCGCCGCCCATGCGGGCCAGCTGGTCCACCAGCCAGAAGCCGGCGTTGTGTCGGGTGGCCTCGTACTCCGCACCGGGATTGCCGAGGCCGACGATGAGCTTGATCATGCGTTTGACTGGGTCGTTGGCGCGCAAGGCTGCGCCACAAGCGCCAAGGATACCGAAAAACCGGCAGACGGCTGCCGGGCGAAAAAAAACCGCCGCAAGAAGCGGCGGTTTCTTCGTGGCGCGGCCGGCAGGCCGCAACCGCTGCTGCAGCTTAGGCAGCCGGCGTTTCGCCAGCGGCTTCGCCACCTTCGGCAGCTTCCGACACGGCACCAGCCGGTTGCGAGATGCTGGCGATAGCCGGGTTGTCGTCACCGTGGGTGATCACGGTCACGCCCTTCGGCAGCTTGATGTCCGACAGGTGGAGGGTCTGGTTCAGCTCGGCGGCGGCCAGGTCCACTTCGATGAACTCAGGCAGGTCGGCCGGCAGGCACGACACTTCCAGGTCGTTCACGATGTGGTTGACGATGCCGTGGCCCAGCTTCACGCCAGGAGCGGTTTCCTGGTTCATGAAGTGCAGGGGCACCTTGACGTGGATCTTGTCGTTGGCCGACACGCGCTGGAAATCGACGTGCAGCACCAGCGGCTTGAACGGGTGCATCTGGAATGCGCGCAGCAGGGCCTGTTCCGACTTGCCAGCGACTTCCAGTTCCAGGATCGACGAGTGGAACGCTTCCTTCTTCAGGGCGTGCCACAGCGCGTTGTGATCCAGTTCGATCATCTTCGGTTCGGCGGCGCCGCCGTAGATGATGCCGGGGGTCTTGCCCGAATTGCGCAGGCGGCGGCTCGCACCCGTTCCCTGTACGCTACGCTCGAAAGCGACAACTTTCATGATGACTCCAAATGTAAGAAGGCTGTCCGCGACCAGACAGCCTCGTTGCGGCGCAAACAGAAAATGATGCGCCGATCAGGTCACGTTGATCGCTGAAAAACGGCGATCAACGCAGTAAAGCCCTAAATTCTATCAGGAACCCGCAAACAGCGACATGATCGAGTCGCCCTTGACGATGCGGGTGAAGGTCTCGGCCAGCAGCGGGGCGGTCGAGAGCTGGCGGATCTTGGTGCATTTGGCGGCTTCTTCGGACAGCGGGATGGTGTCGCACACCACCACTTCGTCCAGCGCCGAGTCCGCGATGCGGGCGGCCGCGCCACCCGACAGCACCGGGTGCGTGCAGTAGGCGAAGACCTTCAGCGCGCCGCGCTCCTTCAGCACCTGGGCGGCCTTGCACAGCGTGCCGCCCGTGTCGATCATGTCATCCATGATGACGCAGTTGCGGCCGTCGACTTCACCGATGATGTTCATCACCTCGGCCACATTGGCCTTGGGACGACGCTTGTCGATGATCGCCAGGTCGCAGTTCAGTTCCTTGGCCAGTGCGCGGGCACGGACCACGCCGCCGACGTCCGGCGACACCACCAGCAGGTCGCCGTAGTTCTTCTCGCGCAGGTCGCCCAGCAGTACCGGCGAAGCGTAGATGTTGTCGACGGGAATATCGAAGAAGCCCTGGATCTGGTCAGCGTGCAGGTCCATCGTCAGCACGCGCTCGACACCGGCGACTTCCAGCATGTTGGCCACGACCTTGGCCGAGATCGCGACGCGCGCCGAACGCGGGCGGCGGTCCTGGCGGGCATAGCCGAAGTAGGGCATGGCGGCGGTGATGCTGCGTGCCGAGGCGCGCTTGAGCGCGTCGACCATCACCATCAGTTCCATCAGGTTGTCGTTGGTCGGCGCGCAGGTGGACTGCAGCACGATGACGTGCTTGCCGCGAACGTTTTCCTGGATATCAACTTGAACTTCGCCGTCGGAGAAACGGCCAACCAACGCCTTGCCCAGAGGAATGCCGAGGTGCTGTACGACAGCCTCCGCGAGTTTGGGGTTGGCGTTGCCGGTAAATACCATCAAGCCTTCGCTGCTCATTCGGGGCACCTGTCTTGCTGCTGGGGGAGCTTGGTGTCACCGGCAAAGCCGGTGACTGATACAGAGGGTCCGTAAGGACACTATAGGAATGTAATGGCAGGGGAAGAAGGATTCGAACCTTCGAATGCCGGAATCAAAATCCGGTGCCTTGACCAACTTGGCGACTCCCCTACACAACCGGGCCGTTCTTCGTGGTACCAGACTGCCGTACCGCGCCGAACGAAAACTTGCTACGCGAGCGCTGCGAGCGGATGACGTGCCAGACTGCGCACACACCTGCCATCCCATTCAGGGGGCAACCTTTCCAAAACCTGCTGTGCTGTTGCTGCGTCGGGAAAACGCGCAAACACGCAGGCTCCGGAACCGGTCATCCTGGCATGCTGATTGTGTTGCTTCAGCCATGCTAGGGCTCGGGCGACTTCGCCGAACTTCGCTGTTGCTATCGGTTCCAGGTCGTTGCGACCGAAATCGAATTTGTTTGTGCGAGCAGCGAAGACCGCAATTATGGAGAGCGGCGTATCCCTTGTCAAGCACTCGTCCGAAAAAATTTCAGCGGTGGGGACATGCTGTTTCGGGTGGATGACTACGAACCAGCTGTCGGGCAGCTCGACTGGCGTCAGGTCCTCGCCGATGCCCTGTGCAAAGGCGTTCTGGCCCAACACGAACACCGGCACGTCGGCGCCCAGCGCGAGGCCGATGCGCATCAGTTCGGCACGCGCAAGGCCCAGTCCCCACAGGTGATTCAGCGCCAGCAGCGTGGTGGCGGCATCGGACGAGCCGCCACCGATGCCGCCGCCCATCGGCAGCACCTTGTCGATGGCGATATCGGCGCCGAAGGCCGTGCCGCTGGCAGCCTGCAAGGCGCGCGCGGCGCGCACTGTCAGGTCTGTGTCGGCCGGCACGCCGGGCACGTCGGTGACACGTGCGATGAGGCCGTCATCGCGCCTGCGGAAATGCAGCGTGTCGCACCAGTCGACCAGCTGGAACACGGTCTGCAGCGTGTGGTAGCCGTCGGCGCGGCGGCCGGTCACGTGCAGGAACAGGTTGAGCTTGGCCGGCGCGGGGCAGTCGCGCAGTTCGGGCGGGGGCAGGGGCTGGCTGCGGTGCATGGCGTGGTTCACGGCGTCTGGGGATCGATCACGAGGCGCACCGACAGCGGATTGCTGCCGGCGTCGCGCGCCAGGTCGATGCGGCGCGGCACCTGGGCGGCCGCTTCCTGCCAGGCGACGTAGCGCACGGTCCAGCCGTTCTGCGCCAGCGTTGCCAGCCGGCCCTGCTCGTCGCGCGTGGTGCGCGCGGGCGCGCCCTTGGTGGCGCGGCCGTGCAGCCAGTCGCGCATGCCGGACACCGGCAGCGCAAAGCCAAGTGCTTCTTCCATCAGGGTGTCGACCTCGGGCGCGTTGCGCGGCGGCTGGTTGGGCAGGTCGAGCGTGGCGCCGGACGGCGTGGCGGTCACCACGGCCAGGGTCTGGCCAAGCGGGGACACCAGGTCCAGTCGCACGTTGCGGCCCTGCTCTTCCCAGCGGAAGCTTCCCTGCACGCCTTCGTCGCGCCCGTAGCGCACGTAGTTGGCGGAGAAGCGGCCGGTGTATTGCTGGCTGGCGGCGGCCTGGTCGCCATCAAAGCTGCGCGACGGTGCCACGCTGGCACACGCCTGCAGCAGCAGCGGGGCGCCAAGGCAGAGGAGCGCCAGGCGTCGGGATCGGTTCATGGGCTTGGTCGTGAGGACGGCGGCGCGGCGGCGGCCGCCGGCTGACGGGAATCCGGCGCCGCGGACCCGGGCTGCGGGCCGCGGCGGCGGGGTTACTTGGACAGTTGCATGTTGACCTTGTAGCGGCGCAGCGTGTCGACCAGGGTCTCGTTCTCGGGATCGGTCCGGACGGCCTCGGTCCAGGTCTTGCGCGCTTCGTCGTGCTCGCCGAGCTGCCACAGCACCTCGCCCAGGTGCGCGCCGATCTCGGCCTCGGGCGCCTTGGAATAGGCGTTGCGCAGCAGGTCGGCCGCCGGGCGCAGGTCGCCCATGCGGAATTTGACCCAGGCCAGGCTGTCCATGATGTACGGATCATCCGGCCCCAGCTCGGAGGCGCGCTCCAGCAGCTTGAGCGCCTCGGGCAGGCGCTCGTTGCGGTCGGCCAGCGAGTAGCCCAGGGCGTTGTAGCCCTGCTTCTGCTGCGGCTGCAGCGCGATCACCTTGCGCAGGCCCTTTTCCATGCTGTCGTAGCGCTTCTGGCGCTCGTCGAGCATGGCCAGCTCGTAGATCCAGTCGGCGTTGTCGGGCTCGGCCGTGACGCGGTCGTTGAGCAGCTTGCGGGCGCGGTCATAGGCCTTGCTTTCCATCAGCGTGGCCACCTCGGCCTGGCGGATGGCGGTCACGCGCTGCGTGCGCTGGCCGGGATCGGGGATGTCCTCGGCGTCGGTGAGCATCTCGCCGAAGAGCGCCTGGGCGTCGTCGAGCTTGCCCATGCGCGCCAGCAACTGTGCGCGCTTGGCGGTGGCCGCGGGCGCCAGCCGGATGTCCTCGATGCGGTCCAGCCACTGGATGGCACCGGCGTAGTCCTTGCGCTCCTCGGCGATCTGCGCCAGGTACTGGTAGGCAATGTCGGGGTTGGCGGTGGGCTGCTTCTCGACCAGCTGCAAGTATTCCTTCAGGTACTGCTCGGCCTCGCCATAGTTCTTGGCCTGCAGGCTGGTCAGGCCCAATGCCAGCGGCACGCGCGGGTCGCCCGGGGCTACCTTGCGCAGCGTCTCGAACTCCTGCCGGGCCGACTGCATGTCATTGCGCAGCAGGTACAGCCGCGCCAGCGTGATATGGCCGTTGACCGAATCGGGCGACTTGTCCAGGAAGCGCTTCAGGATCGCGACGGCTTCGTCGGGCTGTTTCTCGGCGCGCAGCTCGGCCGCCATCAGCGCGGCCGCTTCATAGTCCGGGCGCAGCCGCAGCGCCTGGTCGAGCGCGGCGAGCGCGCCCGGCTCGTCGCCGGCGACTTCCCTGGCGCGCGCCAGGGCCAGCTGCGTTTCAGGCAGCTTGGTGTCATTCTTGGTCAGGTCCTGCAGCAGTGTGGCCGCGCCGGCCGGATCGCTGGTGCGCGACAGCTGCTGCTGCAGCTGCAGGATGGCCTCGCCGCGATGGGTGGCCGGCACCGCCGCCAGCTGTTGCTGCAGCAGGGGCCGGGCATCGTCCCAGCGGCCGTTGAGCACCAGCAGCGTCGACAGCACCTGATTTGCGGCGGGTGAAGTCGGCGAAATCTCCTTCCACAGGCGCGCCGAGTCCAGCGCCTGCTGCGGGATGCGCGCATTGAAGGCGATCTCGGTGGCGCGCTGCGCGAAGCGCGGGTCGCGGGTCTGCCGGGCCAGTTCCATGTAGGTCCGGTAGGCCGGGCCGACCAGGCCCCGCTGCATGGAAATCTCCGCGGCCAGCACCATATAGACGATGTCGTCGGTCAGCTCCAGCGACGGCAGCGCGCTGCGTGCCGGCTTGCTGGCGGCGGCGGGGCGCTCGCTTTCGGCCGCGGCCAGCTGCAGTGCCGATGGCAATGGCATGGCGCCCGCGGGCGGCGCGGCATGGCTGGCGCCGGCGGCCAGGGCCAGCAATGCCGAGGCGGCCAGCGCACGCGCATGGCGGCGCGGCGCCTGGAAAAACCGGGCCAGGGCGCCAGCCGTGCGCGCTGTGCGGGGAACGGCGCCTGGAAAAGCGATCGGGAGGCCGCCCGCGGTGGCTTGCAACGTGGAGTCCGGCATCAGGTCCGGCATGAGGTCCGACATGTAGTGATTGCTCCGGCGCGCGCTGGCGAAGGATGGGAGAAAACGCATTGATGAGGCCATTGTAGCCTGCCGCTACAATGCGCTGCTTGGCGCCGCGGGCCGGTGCCCACAGGCGCCGCAGGAGTTTTGAGCGGTAACCAACGGAGAGGTTCGATGCCAGAATTGCCCGAGGTCGAAGTGACCCGGCGCGGCTTGCTGCCGCATGTGGTGGGGCGGCGCATCGCCGCGGTCACGGTGCGCCACCGCGGCCTGCGCTGGCCGGTCGATCCGGAACTGGAAATGCGGCTGGCCCAGCGCGTGGTGCGCCGGATCGAGCGCCGCGGCAAATACCTGCTGCTGGAATGCGTGAGCGAGGCGGCGGGCGAGTCGGCCGGCTGGCTGCTGGTCCACCTGGGCATGACCGGCACGCTGCGGGTGCTGCCCGATGCGCCGCCGCCTGGCGCGCACGACCACCTGGACCTGTTGCTGGCCCCCGCGCCCGGCGCCGCGCTGGGCACCCAACCGGGCACCATCGTGCTGCGCTTTCGCGATCCGCGTCGCTTCGGCGCCATCCTGTGGAGCACGCTGCCCGAGGCCGAACTGCCGTCGCATCCGCTGCTGCGCACGCTCGGCATCGAGCCCTTCGATCCTGCCTTCGACGGCGCCTGGCTGCACCGCCACACGCGCGGGCGCAGCGCCGCCATTAAGACCGTGCTGCTGGCCGGTGGCATCGTGGTGGGCGTCGGTAATATCTATGCGTCCGAGAGTCTGTTCCGCGCCGGCATCCGCCCGACCACCCCGGCCGGGCGCCTGAGCCGCGCGCGCTGCGACCGCCTGGCGCAGGCGGTGCGCGAGACCCTGGCGCAGGCGATCGAGCGCGGGGGCAGCACGCTGCGCGACTTTGTCGGCAGCGACGGCGCCAGCGGCTATTTCCAGCTTGATTGCCTGGTCTACGACCGCGCCGGCCAGCCGTGCCGCGTCTGCGCCACGCCGGTGCGCCAGATCGTGCAGGGCCAGCGTTCCACCTTCTACTGCCCGAACTGCCAGCACTGAGCCCTGGCGGCAGCCGCCCGGGCAGGCGCCGTGTGGCGCACAATGCGCGCCGCCGGCGATTGTCGATGGGTCGGCGCAACACTCCTTGTGCAAGCCATGACCGAGGGACGTGAATTCCACAAAACCGCTGTGGAAACCTGTATCGTGTGTGCAGTCATAAAAAGTTACAAAATGGCCCGACTGCTTGCAGGGTAGACAGTGGTCGGGCCGGCATTGCGCGAACACGGGCGCAGCGCGAAAGCGGCGTGCCCCGAGGTAAAACCAAGTCAGCCGAACAGCTCCATGACAACGCTCGCCCATCAATTCGAACAATACGGCGCCTGGAGAACCGGGGTCCTCCAGTCACTGGCCGAATTCCAGTCCTGGCTGCAGCAGCACGACCTGTACGACGCCCAGGCCGATGACCGCGTGCAGCGCATCCAGAGCGTGCTGCGCAGCGACCGCCTCAAGGTCGCCTTTATTGCCGAGTTCTCGCGCGGCAAGAGCGAGCTGATCAACGCCATCTTCTTTGCCGACTACGGGCGCCGCATCCTGCCGTCGTCGGCGGGGCGCACCACGATGTGCCCGACCGAGCTGCGCTATGACGAGGCCGAGCCGCCGTGCATCCGGCTGCTGCCGATCGAGACACGCCTGCAGGAGGCCTCTACCGCTGACTTCCTGGAGGCCGGCACCTCGGCTTCGCACTGGCATTCGGTGCCGCTGGACCCGTCTTCGCCCGAGGGCATGCTGGCTGCGTTCCAGCACGTGGTGCAGACCGTGCGCGTGCCGCCCGCGCAGGCCGAGGCGCTGGGCCTGTACCACGAGAACGATCCCGATGCCGCCTACGCGGTCGATGCCGAGGGCATGGTCGAGATCTCGCGCTGGCGCCACGCCGTCATCAATTTCCCGCATCCGCTGCTGCGCCAGGGCCTGGTGATCCTGGACACGCCGGGCCTGAATGCGATCGGCACCGAGCCCGAGCTGACGCTGCGGCTGATCCCCGACGCCCATGTGGTGGTGTTCGTGCTGGCCGCCGATGCGGGTGTCACCAAGAGCGACCTGGAGCTGTGGCGCAGCCATGTCGGCGCCGGCCACCGGCGCGGCTGCCTGGCGGTGCTCAACAAGATCGACGGGCTGTGGGATCCGCTGCGCGAGCCGGGCGAGATCGCGCAGGAGATTGCGCGGCAGGTGTCCACCACCGGGCAGGTGCTGGGTATCGAGCAGTCGCGCGTCTATCCGGTATCGGCGCAGAAAGGCCTGGTGGCCAAGGTCACGCACGACGACGAGCTGCTGGCGCGCAGCGGCCTGCCCGAGTTCGAGCACGTGCTGTCCGACCAGCTGATCCCGCGCCGGCGCGAGATCGTTTCAGACCAGGCGCACCGCCTGGTGCAGGACATGGCGCGCGCCGCGCAGCAGCTGCTGCAGACCCGCCGCCGCGATATCGTCGAGCAGCTGTTCGAGCTGCGCGGCCTGCGCGGCAAGAACCACGCGATGGTCAAGCACATGCTGATGCGCGTGCAGGGCGAGAAGGAAGAGTTCGAGCAGAGCATCAGCAAGTTCCAGGCGCTGCGCCTGGTCTTCGGCCGCCACAGTGCCGACATCATCAAGAGCCTGCAGCTGCGCGACGTGCGCCTCACCATGCGCAGCGCGCGCGAGCAGATGAAAGAGCGCTTCTTCTCGCGCGGCCTGCGCGAAGACATGGACGCGCTGTTCGCGCAGCTGACCAGGCTGGTGACCGATGCCGACAACAAGATCAGCCAGCTGCACCAGCTGATCGAAAGCATGTACCGGCGCTTCAACGCCGAGCACGGCTTCACGCTGCCCGCGCCGATGCAGTTCACTGCCGAGCGCTACGTGGCCGAGCTTGAGGAAACGCTGCGCCTGGTGCATGCGCACTTCGGCACGGTCAGCATGCTGACGCGCTCGCGCCCGCAGCTGGTGCAGAGCGCCTTCAGCACCATGGCCAGCCGCGTGCTGGAGAACTTCCGCGACCTGAACCGCGATATCGAGGTCTGGCTCAAGTCGGTGATGACGCCGCTGGAGGCGCAGGTGCGCGAGCACCAGAAGCAGCTGCGCCGGCGCGTCGATTCGATCGAGCGCATCCACGAGGCCACCGACACGCTGGAAAGCCGCATTGCCGAGCTCGAGGAAGTGCTCAACGGCCTGGACGAGCGCAGCGGCCGTATCGAGGGCTACGCGCAGCGGCTGCTGCGGCCGACGGCCGCCGCCGACAGCGCGAGCCTTGCGGTGGCGTAGCCAGATCCTGAAGCCGGTATATCATGTGGCGCCGCACTGAGCGGCGCCATTTACTTTGGTGCGCCGCCGTGCCCCCGCGCTTCAGAACGTTTCACCCAGATGCCCCGCAAACCAGCCCCCCGTGCCGTTCCCGCCATCCCCGACGATATCCGCGTGCCGCCCGACTTCGGCGCCCGCGTGGTCGACTGGCAGCGCCAGCATGGCCGGCACGACCTGCCGTGGCAGAACACGCGCGACCCGTACCGCATCTGGCTGTCGGAGATCATGCTGCAGCAGACCCAGGTGAGCGCGGTGATCGACTACTTCCAGCGCTTTGTCTCGCAGCTGCCCACGGTGCAGGCACTGGCGGCGGCGCCTGCCGACCAGGTCATGGCGCTATGGGCGGGGCTGGGCTACTACTCGCGCGCGCGCAACCTGCACCGCTGCGCCATGCAGGTGGTGAGCGAGCACGGTGGCCGTTTCCCGACCGATCCCGCGCTGCTGGCCACGTTGCCCGGCATCGGCCGCTCCACCGCCGCGGCGATCGCCGCGTTCAGCGCCGGCGTGCGCTCGCCGATCCTGGACGGCAACGTCAAGCGCGTGTTCGCGCGCTGCTTCGGCATCCACGGCCATCCGGGCGAGCGCGTGGTGGAAACGCGCATGTGGCAGCTGGCCGAGCTGGCCTTGCCGGCGGCAGGCCCGCGCCAGGCCGAGGACATGATCGCCTATACGCAAGGGCTGATGGACCTGGGCGCCACGGTATGCTCGCGCGGCAAGCCGGCCTGCCTGGCCGATGCCGGCGCGTGCCCGCTGTCGGCCGACTGCGTGGCGCGCCGCGACGGTCTCACCGGCGTGCTGCCCACGCCCAAGCCGCGCGCGGCCATCCCCGAGCGCAGCACGGTGATGCTGCTGGTGCGGCGCCAGCGCGAAGTGCTGCTGCGCCTGCGCCCCGGCAGCGGCATCTGGGGCGGGCTGTGGAGCCTGCCTGAGATGCCGGTCGACAGCGTGCCCTTCGACGCGGAAGTCGCCGAGGCGGCGGCGCTCGACTATGCCAGAGCCTTCGGCAAGCCCGCGCGCGCCGCGCTGACCGGCGAGCTGACCCATGTGTTCACGCACTTCCGCCTGCTGATCCGTGCCATCCGGGTCGATGTGAGTGCGGACGGCGCAAGCCTGATGGCGCAGGACAGCGCCGCGGAAGCCGCGCAGCGCTGGATCTCGCTTGACGATCTCGATGCGGTGGGGACGCCCGCGCCGGTGCGCAGGCTGCTGGAGGACCAGGCGCGCGGCGGGCTGTTCTGAAGTCTGGGGTTGGGGATCCGCGCCTAGAGCATGTGGTTCTGGCGCATGTAGCGGTGCACGATCTCGATGCGCATGCCGGCATCGGGCAGCGCCATCAGCATCTGCTTGGCCTTGAGCGGCACCGGCAGCAACTCACACAGCCGGTTGGCGACCCAGCTCGGGTCGTCCCACAGGTAGGGCTCGTCGAACGGCAGCCGGTCAGGGTGCTCGGCGTGCAGCCGCGTGACAATGCGCCGCAGCGCATCCAGGCATTCGCCCAGCAGCTCCAGCTTGCAGTCGATGATGTCGGGGGGCAGCACCTCGGCGCGGGCGACCAGCAGGCCGTCGTCGCGGGTGTCATGGCTGACGATATGGAAGCGCTCGCGGCCGCGCGCGCGGATCAGCAGCACGCCCAGCTGCTCCATGTTGCAGTCGACGATTTCCGCCAGGCAGCCGACCAGCTCGGGCACGGTAGGCTGGTCCGGCCGGGCCACTTCCTCGCCGCTTTCGATCAGGCAAACGCCAAAGGGTGTGTTGTCGCGCAAGCAGTTGCGCACCATGTCGACATAGCGCGCCTCGAACACGCGCAATGGCAGCCGTCCACCGGGAAACAGCACGGTGTGCAACGGGAACAGCGGCAGGTTGTCGAGCGTCCGTGGCGGAACTTCTGATCCCGTGGGACGGTAGAGGTCGGTCGAGGACATGCAGTGCCAGCTTGGGTATCGCGCAGCAATGGGCCAGCCGGCCAACGCGGTGCGCAGATGCCAGTGATGCCAGTGGGCAGTCCCGCCTGCGTCAGCCCGCCGGTGCGAGCTCTCGGTGTCTCACCAGCACATTACCATGCGCCCGGAAGTAGTTGGCAAGCCTTTCCGTAATATAGACCGAGCGATGCTGCCCGCCGGTGCAGCCGATCGCAACGGTCAGGTAGCTGCGGTTGTCGGCAATGAAGCTTGGCAGCCACTTTTCCACATAGGCGCGGATATCCTCGGCCATTGCCAGCACCATTGGCTGGGCCTGCAGGAAGTCGATCACCGGCGTGTCACGCCCCGTCAGCGGGCGCAAGGCCAGGTCGTAATAGGGGTTGGGCAGCGAGCGCACGTCGAACACCATGTCCGCATCGCTGGGCACGCCATGCTTGAAGCCGAACGACTCGAACAGCAGCGTCAGCCGCTGGCTGTCGTCGCGGATCAGCTCCTTGATCCAGCTGCGCAGCGTATTGGTGCGCACATTGCTGGTGTCGATGCGGTGCGCGGCCTCGGCCAGCGGGCTCAGCAGCGCGCGCTCCATCTCGATCGCTTCCATCAGCGCGGTGTCGTTGAAGGCCGGTTCAACGCCAGGGCCCGGCATGCCGTCGGTACGCACCGACAGCGGGTGGCGGCGGCGCGTCTCGGAATAGCGCTGCACCAGTGCGTCGGTGCTGGCGGTCAGGAACACCACCTCGACCTGGTGCTCCGCGGCCAGCGCGCGCACGGTGTCGGGCAGCTGGTCGAGCGACTCGCGGCTGCGGATGTCAGTGGCGACGCCCAGGTGCGTATAGCCCTGGCTGTCGAGGTAGCGGGTCAGTTCCGGGATGAACTGAGCCGGCAGGTTGTCCACGCAGTAGTAGCCTGCGTCTTCGAGCACGTTCAGTGCGACGGACTTGCCGGAACCGGATATGCCGGTGATGAGGATGATGCGCATAGCAACTGAAGCATAGCATCACGTGATGAAGGCGTCATGACACCACGCACAAAGCAAGCATGGCGAACCTCGCGGTTCGCCATGCTTTTGCCGTCAGTTTGCGGCGCTGGGTGCGGCTCAGGCTGCCTTGGACAGGCATTCCTTCATGTAGGCCTTGTATTCGTCGCCCTTCTTGCCCTTGCCCGACTTGCTGCAGGAAGCCATTTTCTCCTGCTGGGTCTTGGACGCGCCCTTGGACAGGCATTCCTTCATGAACGCCTTGCGTTCGTCGCCCTTCTTGCCGGCGGCTTGCGTATTGCAGGCCTTCATCTTGTCCTGCTGGGCGTTGGCTGCGGGCTTGTCCGGGGTAGCCGGGGTGGCGGGCGTGGCAGGCATGGCCGGCGTTGCCGGTGCGGTGGCCGCTGGCTTGGCTGGCGTGGCGGGGGTTGCCGGCGTGGCCGTGGTCTGTGCAAAAGCGCTGGCGGCGATCATCGGGGTGACCAGCGCGCACATCGCGATCAGTTTCTTCATGCTTGCTCTCCTGGGTGTGGAAAACTTCATGGCCGCGCGCCATTGCCGGCGTTGCAGCTTCCGTAACGGGCGCGATGCCCATTACAGCACAAAACGGAGCATGCCTGAAGCACGTTGACGTTCTGCGTCAACGCCGTTGTAAGCAAATGAAAACGCTGGGGCTCAGAGCAGGCGGCCCTGGCCGCGCGAAACCGCATCGGCCTGCATCGCGGCGCGCTGCCGGTCCATGAAGTCGCGCAGCGTATCGATGCCGCGCAGGCGCAGGATGGTGTTGCGCACCGCGGCCTCGACCAGCACGGCCAGGTTGCGCCCGGCCGCCACCTGGATCTTGACCATGTGGATCGGCAGGCCCAGCACGTCCAGGTATTGCGAATCGAGCGGCAGCCGCTCGAACTCGCCGTCGTTGCGGCGCACCAACTGCACCACCAGTTTGATCTTCATCTTCCGCCGCACCGCGGTCTCACCGAAGATGGTCTTGATGTCGAGCAGGCCCAGGCCGCGCACTTCAAGCAGGTTCTGCAGCAGCGGCGGGCAGCGGCCTTCGATAAAATCCGGCCCCAGGCGCACGAAGTCCACGGCATCGTCGGCCACCAGCCCGTGGCCGCGCGAGATCAGTTCCAGGCCCAGTTCGCTCTTGCCCAGGCCCGATTCGCCCATGATCAGCACGCCCATGCCCAGGATGTCGAGGAAGACCCCGTGCATGGTCACGCGCGGCGCGGAGATGCGCGACAGGTACAGGCGCAAGTGGTCGATCACCGCGGCCGACGACACCGGCGTGGTGAACAGCGGCGTGGACGAGCGCGTGCAGCGCAGTTCCAGGTCGGGCGGCGGCTCCATGCCGTCGGCGATCACCAGGAAGGGCGGCTCCAACAGGATCAGCTCGCCCATCTGGCGCTTGCGGGTCTCATCGTCCAGCCGCTGGTAATAAGTGATTTCGGGCTTGCCGAGCACCTGGATGCGGTTGGGGTGGATCAGGTTCAGGTGGCCCACCAGGTCGGCGGCGGAGGTGGCTTCGCGGGCGAACTCCACGTCGAAGGCGCGGTCCGCGCCTTCCAGGCCGGCCACCCACGAGAGTTTGATGTCGGCTGCGTTGTCGTCGAAGATGGACTGGGAGGTGACGCCGGTGAGTTCCATGCGGTATGACTGGTGGGGCGGTTTGCGAAGCGCCTGGCGCCTGCCCGGTCTGGTGCCGGCCCGCCTGGGGGATCAGGGGATCAGGGATGCCATGCGATCAGCAGCTGATGGACGGCATCGGGCGTCGGCAGCGTGGCCAGTCCTTCGCGCATGTCGCGGTCGGAAAGCAGTTGCGCGATTTCTGACAGGATTTCCAGGTGCTGCTGCGTAGCCTGTTCGGGCACCAGCAGGAAGATCAGCAGCGATACCGGCTTGCCATCCGGCGATTCGAACGGAATCGGCTCGGCCAGGCGCATGAAGGCGGCCAGCGGCTGCTTCAGGCCCTTGATGCGGCCGTGCGGGATCGCCACGCCGGCGCCCAGGCCGGTGGATCCCAGCGACTCGCGCGCGAACAGGTTGTCCGTCACGATGGCGCGCGCCACACCATGGTTGTTCTCGAAGAGGAGCCCGGCCTGCTCGAACACACGCTTCTTGCTGGTGACGCTGACGTCCAGGGTGATGTTGCCGGGTGGCAGCAATTTGGCCAAACGATTCATGGGCGATGCGCAGGATTTCAGTTAGCGGGCAGATCGTTCCGCGGGGCAGTGGGCTGGCTCCGGGCTGCCGTTGGCCTGGCCGGAGGCGTCCGGCCCATTATAGAGCAGCGACTACCCCCGTATTGTGCAGCGCAGCGGGGCAAGCCGGTGCAGAACGATACATGGTGATGCAATCGTGCCTCCGGGCCGGGAGCCGGCGCACCGATGCGGGGCGCGGCCAGGATTCCCTCTCTTTGTATGGCGCAGCATACACCTTGGCGCTGCGCTTGCGAACACTCTTGCCCATTCGGGTGAAAAGCGTTGGCTCCGGCGCCACAGCCGGGCCGCACCGCCAGTGCGGGCGCGGCATGCCGGCGGCAACCCGGAACGCAAGGGCGCAAAAAAGCCGCGCTTCGTGGCGCGGCTTGCCTGTTCAATCCTGATTCAGCAGCCCGCTGCGGGGCTGCCGGGCACGGTCATTGCTGCATTTGCGCTGCGGCCATCTGGTACTTGACCGCTTCGCGGTCGTGGCCTTGCACGCGATCCTTGTAGCGGATCACCTGACGGTCCAGCTTGTCGACGAGTGCGTCGATCGCTGCATATAGGTCTTCGTGATGCGCCTCGACAAAGATGTCCTTGCCCTTGAGATGTAGATTAATTTCCGCGTACTGACGCCGGTCCTTTTCCTTGTGGTTGTCGACAGAGAGCAGCACGCTAACGCCAATGACCTGATCGAAATGCCTGACGATTCGCTCCAGCTTCGTTTCCACGTACTCACGCAGAGGGGGCGTGATGTCCAGGTGGTGTCCACTGATCTTGAAGTTCATAGCGCTTCTCCTTCTGAAAGAGCCTCACCAGGCAGGCGGTGGGCTCGGCTACAAAGACTTGCGGAGATTGACTGCGGGGATCTTCAGGGCTTCGCGATACTTGGCAACAGTGCGGCGCGCAACAACAAAGCCTTGCTCACCCAGCAGTTCGGCAATGCGACTGTCGGAAAGGGGATTCCTCGGGTCTTCGGCTCCTATCAGTTGCTTGATCAAGGCGCGGATGGCCGTTGATGAAGCCGCGCCACCGGTTTCGGTGGACACGTGGCTGCCGAAGAAGTACTTCAGTTCGAAAGTACCCATCGGCGTTGCCATGTATTTATTGGTCGTCACCCGGGAGATGGTTGACTCGTGTAAACCCAGTGTATCGGCAATCTCCCGCAAAACCAAGGGGCGCATGGCGATTTCGCCGTGACTGAAAAAGTTCTTTTGACGCTCGACAATGGCCTGCGAGACACGCAGGATTGTGTCGAACCTTTGCTGGATGTTCTTGATCAGCCAGCGCGCCTCTTGCAGCTTTTGCTGCAGTCCGGCCGTGCCGGACTCACCCTTCGCGCCACGCAGGATTTGGGCATACATATCGTTGATGCGCAGCCTCGGCATCACATCCGGATTGAGCTGCGCGATCCAGCCGCCGCCACCCTTGCGCACGAACACGTCCGGCACCACGAAATCCGCTTCCGGGCGGCTGTACGCATGGCCGGGGTAGGGCGCCAGCGAGCGGATCAGTTCGTGTGCGGACTTCAGTGCCACTTCATCTACCTGCAGCGCCTTCTTCAGCCGCGTGTAGTCGCGTACTGCGAGCAACTCCAGGTGATTGCTAACGATGTTCAGCGCCAGTTCGCGTTGCGGGTGCGTCAGGCGTCGCAACTGCAGGGCCAGGCACTCGGCGGCGTTGCGCGCACCCACGCCGGGCGGGTCGAAACTCTGCAGCAGCGTGAGGATGGCGTGGACTTCGTCGATCTCGAACTCGAGTTCTTCCGGCAACTCCGTGCAGATCTCCTCAAGCGATGCGCTCAGGTAGCCATCGTCGTCGAGCGATTCGATCAGGAAGATGGCCAGGCCTTTGTCGCGCGCCGAGATCTTCAGCGGCGTGAGCTGCTCCATCAGGTACTCGCGCAGCGTGGGCTCGGCCTCGCGCAGCTGCATCGGCGTTTTTTCATCCTCGTCGCCCTGGGGGCGGCGGGCAAAGTCGTCCAGGCTCCAGTCGCCGCTGCCGTAGTCGTCGCCGTTGCCGCTGTCGCCATAGCTGTCGTCGTCACCCGCGCCGTCGGCGCGAGCCTCGCCATTGCCCTGGGGCTCAGCCGGGGCGGGCGCCGGTGCGCTCTGCAGGTTGACCGAGCCGTCGGCCGCCACGCGCAGCGGGCTTTCGATCCAGTCGTTCTCGCGCTCGAGCAGCGGGTTTTCCGTCAGCGCCTGTTCGACCTCTTGCTGCAGTTCCAGCGTGGAGAGCTGCAGCAGCCGGATCGACTGCTGCAGTTGCGGGGTCAGGGCCAGATGCTGGGAAAGACGGAGCTGTAGCGACGGTTTCATGCGAGCTATTCTATGCGCATCTTTCCGTTGTTGGAACGGAAATTGCTATCGCTTATGCGGTCCGATCGCCGCTGGCTGTGGGAGGGCCCACGCGCACCCGCGAAGAGGCCTGCCGCTCGCGGGCAGGCCGTTAAGTCACATGCGGAAGTTCTCGCCCAGGTAGACGCGCCGCACTGCATCATTGGCGATGATTTCCTCGGGCTGGCCCGCGGCCAGCACCGTGCCTTCGCTGATGATGTAGGCGTGGTCGCAGATGCCGAGCGTCTCGCGCACGTTGTGGTCGGTGATCAGCACGCCGATATTGCGTGCCTTGAGGAAACTGACGATGCGTTGGATCTCGCCCACGGCGATCGGGTCCACGCCGGCGAAGGGTTCGTCCAGCAGGATGAAGCGCGGCGACGACGCCAGCGCGCGCGCGATTTCCACACGGCGGCGCTCGCCGCCCGACAGCGACAGCGCCGGGTTGTTGCGCAGGTGCGCGATCTGCAGGTCGTCGAGCAGCGAATCCAGGCGGCGCTCGATCTCGGTCTTGGGCAGCGGCTTGCCGTTGCTCACCTGAAGCTCCAGCACCGCGCGGATGTTCTCTTCGACGTTGAGCTTGCGGAACACCGAGGCTTCCTGCGGCAGGTACGACAGCCCCATGCGCGCGCGCTCGTGGATCGGCAGGCCGCTGATGTGGTCGCCGTCGAGCACGATATCGCCTTCGTCCAGCGCCACCAGGCCCACGATCATGTAGAACGAGGTGGTCTTGCCCGCGCCGTTAGGCCCGAGCAGGCCGACCACCTCGCCGCTCTTCACGTCGAGCGAGACGTCCTTGACCACCGTGCGCGAGCCATAGCGCTTCTTCAGGTGGCGCACGACCAGCGTGCTGCCGCCGGGAAGGACGGTGGAGGCTTCGACGGAAGGCTTGTCGGCGATGGTTGCGGTATCGGTCATTGGCACGGTCTGGCGTTCAGGCGTTTCTGGCGCGGGCAGGCAAGCCGGCGCCAGGCGTCAGGGTTTGTTGGCAGGCGCGGGCGCCGTCTTCAGGTCCAGCGGCGAGCCGCCATTGCCCGTGGCGCCGGCCTTCTGGTCCTGGCGCGGCGACAGCACCGCGCGCACGCGACCGGACGGATTGGCGGCCGCGGCGTCGCCACTGCCGCCGCCGGCGGCCGTGTAGAACTCCTTGCGGCTGTCGTAGGTCAGCACCGCGCCGCGGATCTCATCGACCTGCTTGGCGCCCTGCAGGCGCGCCATGCGGGCATTGCCGATCAGCTTGGAGTACTCCTGCTTGCCGTCGTACTCGATGCGGTCGCCCCAGCCGTCGATGTATTCGTCGACGCCTTCGCGCTTCTGGCGGATGTAGGCCTGCTTGCCCGGCTTGGCGGTGGCTACCGCGAACTGGTAGCCCTCGGGGTCGGTGCGCAGTTCGGCCGCGTCGGACTTCAGGATCATGGTGCCCTTGGTTAGCACCACGTTGCCGGTCAGCGTATAGATCTGCTTGACGTCGTCGTAGCTGGCGTTGTCCGCCTCCAGCACCATCGGCTTGTCGCGGTCCGCGCGCTCGGCCAGGGCGGGCTGGGCCAGCAGGCCGAAGGCCATGGCCAGGGCGAGCAGAGCCGGGGCGGTGCGTCGACGGGACGATGTCGTCAGGGAAGCAGTCATGTTGGCAGGGGTTGCTTGAGGGCGTCTGGGTACGTTGGTGCGGGTTGGTGCGGCCCCCGGGCCGGGGCTCAGGACCCCGGCGCGCGGCCTGGGGACGGCCCGGTGATGATGGTGCCGCGTACATTGCCGAGCAATTGTACTTCGCGCGTGACGTTGTTGAAGATCAGGCCGTTGGCGGTCATCACCGACGGGCCGCGCGTCAGCTTGACTGGCTTGTCGGTCTTGACGATGTCGTCATTGATCAGCAGCTGGAAATAACTGGATGCGGCGGTCAGCTGCGGGTCCTTGGACACGTCCACGCCCTGCTGGCGCATGACGAAGCCGTTGCCGTACAGGTCGATCACCGAGCCCTCGGCGTTCATGCGGCCCATATCGGCGCGGGCGGTGACCGGCGGGCGGTCCGGCTCGTACGCGCGCATGGCGGGCCGGGTCACTTCGTAGGTCTGGTCGTCCTCGAAATGGACCATGCGCTCGCCGGTGAAGCGGATCTTGGTGCTGCCGTCCGGCGCCAGCTCGGTGGCCGAGAAGCGGTCCATGAAGTAATCAGGCTCATGCTTCTTGGTGCTTTGCGCGGCCAGGTCTTCCTTGGGGGAGTTGATCTGGACCAGCCAGAACGTGCTGCCCGCCACGAAGGCCATCAGCAGCAGCGGCAGCAGCCGCATGACGATGCCGCTGAGGGAGGCGAGGAGTGCCTGCATGGTGTCCTTGGCGTTGTGCCGGTTGTGCCGGGCCCGCGCCCGCTCAGATGACCTTGGCGCGGGTCAGGTCGTGGATATGCAGCGCGCCGGTCAGGCGGCCGTCGTCGTCCACCACCAGCAGCTGGTTGATGCGGTTGGCTTCCATCACCTGCACCGCCTCGACGGCGAGCTGGTTCTCGTTGACCACGTGCGGGTTGTGGTGCATGACCTCGCCGATGGGCACGGTCTTCCAGTCGCGCGGGGTTTCCAGCAGGCGGCGCAGGTCGCCGTCGGTGAAGACGCCGATGGCGTGTCCGTCCGGATCCACCACGGCGGTCATGGCCATGCCCTTGCGGGTGATTTCCATCAGCGCCTGGGCCAGCGGCGTGTTCTCACGCACCTCGGGCACGGCGTTGCCGGTGCGCATCACGTCGCGCACATGGGTCAGAAGCTTGCGCCCGAGCGCGCCGCCGGGGTGCGAGCGGGCGAAGTCTTCCTCGCCAAAGCCGCGCGCATCCAGCACCGCCACTGCCAGCGCATCGCCGAGCGCCAGCGCCGCGGTGGTGCTGGCCGTCGGCGCCAGGTTCAGCGGGCAGGCTTCTTTCTCGACCGCCGCGTCCAGGTGGACGTCGGCCAGCTTGGCCAGGTTGGAGTCGGGGTTGCCGGTGACCGAGATCAGCCGCGCGCCGATGCGCTTGACAATCGGGATGATCGACAGCAGCTCGCCGGTCTCGCCAGAATTGGAGAAGGCGATCAGCACGTCGTCGCGCGTGACCATGCCCAGGTCGCCGTGGCTGGCTTCGGCCGGGTGCACAAAGAACGCCGGCGTGCCGGTAGAGGCCAGCGTGGCCGCAACCTTGCGTCCGATATGGCCGGACTTGCCAATGCCCGAGACGACCACGCGCCCGGTGCATTGCAGGATCAGCAGCACGGCACGGGCAAAGTCGCCGTTCAGGCGTCCGGAAAGTGCGGAAACCGCATCGGCTTCGGTCTGGAGAGTGTCGCGGGCGAGTCTGAGTGCTCGATCCGCATCGAAATTGGCTATCATGGCGACGAAGTATACCAACGAATGCGATGGCGCCTGGCCCGACCCATGGCGCACGTCGTGCTTGCCGTGCTCGCCGTATTTTGCCGGCAGGGTGCCCGTGCCGGGTCGGACGCGCGCCTGGCCGGTCACCCAGACCGCCTGATGCATTCTCCGCTGGAACTGACCCTGGTGCTGCTGGCCGCCGCCGTCTTCGGCGTGGTCGCATTCCGCATGCTGCAGCTGCCACCGATGCTGGGCTACCTGGCCGTTGGCATCCTGATCGGCCCGCATGCGCTGGGGCTGGCCAGCGACACCGCGCAGACCAAGTACCTAGCCGAATTCGGCGTGGTCTTCCTGATGTTCTCGATCGGGCTGGAGTTCAACCTGACCAAGCTGCGCTCGATGAAGCGGCTGGTGTTCGGCCTGGGCGGCTCGCAGGTGGTGCTGTCGATGCTGGCGGTGGTGCCGGCCAGCTGGGCTTTCAACTGGCTGTTCCCGCTGTCCTGGCAGGCGTCGGTGGCGCTGGGCGGGGCGCTGGCGATGTCTTCCACCGCGATCGTCTCCAAGATGCTGTCCGAGCGCATGGAGCTAGAAAGCGAGCACGGCCGCAATATCATCAGCATCCTGCTGTTCCAGGATCTGGCGGTGGTGCCGCTGCTGATCGTGATCCCGGCGCTGTCGCGCGATCCGGGCGACCTGATGGTGGCGCTGGGCCTGGCCACGGTCAAGATCGTGGTGGCCCTGGGCGCCATCTTCTTCCTCGGCCAGCGCCTGATGAGCCGCTGGTTCCACGTGGTGGCGGCGCGCCGTTCGCAGGAACTGTTCATGCTGAACCTGCTGCTGGTGACGCTGGGCATGGCGGCGCTGACCGAGCGGCTGGGCCTGTCGATGGCGCTGGGCGCCTTCATGGCGGGCATGCTGATCTCCGAGACGCCCTACCGCCACCAGGTGGAAGAGGACATCAAGCCGTTCCGCGACGTGCTGCTGGGGCTGTTCTTCGTCACCATCGGCATGCTGCTCAATATCCGCGTAGTGCTGGATCACGTATGGCTGGTGCTGGCGCTGCTGGTGGTGCCGGTGCTGTTCAAGCTGGTGCTGATCGCGCTGCTGGCGCGGGTCTTCGGCTCGCGCCAGGGGGTGGCCATCCGCACCGGGCTGGGGCTCGCGCAGGCCGGCGAATTCGGTTTCGTGCTGCTGAACCAGATCGACGGCCTGAACCTGGTCGACCCGGTGCTGATCCAGGTGATCCTGGCGTCGATGCTGCTGTCGATGCTGGCCGCGCCATTCCTGATCCAGTACAGCGACGCCATCGTGCTGCGCTTTACCGCCAACGAATGGCTGATGCAGTCGCTGAACATGACCCGCATCGCCGCGCAGAGCCTGCAGACCGAGAAACACGCCATCATCTGCGGCTTCGGCCGCAGCGGGCAGAACCTGGCGCACATGCTGGAGCGCGAGGGCATCAACTACGTGGCGCTGGACCTGGACCCCGACCGCGTGCGCGAGGCCGCCGCGGCCGGCGATACCGTGGTCTACGGCGACGCCGGCCGGCGCGAGGCGCTGATCGCCGCCGGCATCCACCGCGCCGCCGCCCTGATCGTCACCTATGCCAACACTCCATCGGCGCTCAAGGTGCTGCACCACGTGCAGGAGCTGGCGCCGGCGCTGCCGGTGATCGTGCGCACGGTGGACGATTCAGAGCTCGACACGCTGCAGAAGGCCGGCGCCACCGAAGTGGTGCCCGAGATCATCGAGGGCAGCCTGATGCTGGCCTCGCACGCGCTGGTGCTGCTGGGCGTGCCGATGCGCCGGGTGGTGCGCGGCGTGCAGCAGGCGCGCGACGCGCGCTACAGCCTGCTGCGCGGCTATTTCCACGGCCGCGACGATGATGAGGACATGGTCGAGCGCGATTCGGTGCGGCTGCACTCCGTGTCGCTCGGGCCGCAATCCACGGCGGTGGGGCGGCGCCTTGGCGTGCTGGGGCTGGAGCGCATCGGCGTGGAAGTGACCGCGGTGCGCCGGCGCGGCATCCGCGCCTTCGACCCGGAGCCCGAGACAGTGCTGGAACCGGGCGACATCGTAGTGCTGCGCGGCCCGCCCGAGGCGCTGGAAGCGGCAGAGACGCGCATCCTGAACGGCTGAGCGGGGCCGCCGGATGCGTCAGTGCGGACGCGCCTCGACCCAGGATTCCGGCAGGTTGTCGAGCACGGCGCGTGCGTCCAGCGAGCGGATCGGCACGCTGGCATCGGCCGGGATGCGGCCCTCGCCTTGCAGCATCAGGTAGCGCAGGCAGCACACACGCAGGAAGGACGAGAAATTGCCCGCCACCGCCTCGCTGCCGCGATGTTCGGTCAGTTCATCGTGCAGGCGCGTGATCAGCTGGTTGACGGTCATGTCGTCGCGTCGCGCCAGTTCTTCCAGCACTTCCCAGAACAGGCTCTCGAGCCGGATGCTGGTGGCCACGCCATGCAGGCGCAGCGAGCGCGACTGGCTTTGGTACGACGCCGGATTGGCGCGGATAAAGATTTCACACATGGATGCTCCCGTGCGGGCGGCGCGGCCGGCGGGCATGTGCACGGCTCGCCGCAGGGGGGCGGGCCGTGCCTTCACGCGTGGGGGCGCCGCGTGCGGAAAGCTCTAATGTACGATCCGCGTACCCAGCACGGCAAGGAACTGCGCCAGCCAGGCCGGATGCGCGGGCCAGGCCGGGGCGGTGACGAGGTTGCCGTCGGTATGGGCCTGGTCGACGGGAATATCGGCATAGGTGCCGCCGGCCAGCTTCACCTCGGGCGCGCAGGCTGGGTAGGCTGAGCAGGTCTTGCCTTCCAGCACGCCTGCCGCGGCCAGCAGCTGGGCGCCGTGGCAGACCGCGGCGATCGGCTTGTCCGCCTGGGCGAAGTGGCGCACGATCTCCAGCACGCGCGCGTTCAGACGCAGGTATTCCGGGGCGCGGCCGCCGGGGATGACCAGTGCGTCGTAACTGGCGGGGTCGATCCCGGCAAAGGTCGCGTTGAGGGTGAAGTTGTGGCCGCGTTTCTCGGTGTAGGTCTGGTCGCCCTCGAAGTCATGGATGGCGGTGGCGCAGGCGTCGCCCGCCTGCTTGTCCGGGCAGGCGGCGTGGACGGTGTGGCCGACCATCTGCAGTGCCTGGAACGGCACCATGGTTTCGTAGTCTTCGGCGTAGTCGCCCACCAGCATCAGAATCTTTTTTGCCATCGCGGTCTCCTGTATGGTTACGGGTGTCCGGCGGGTGCCGGACGCGGCAGCCCGGCCCCTTGGCTAGCCAACCGGGCCGGCAGGGCCATTGTGCTGGCCGCCCCGGTGGCGCGGGTGGTAACTGGTTACCGCGCCGGCGGCCACCCCTGCCGCGACCCACTGCGACCCCTTTCTGACTGGCGCGCCACGCTGCGCGCCTACCGTCTCCAGACCCCTATGGCAGATTCCATCATCCAGTCCCCCGAGCTCGGCGACGTCACCGGCTACCTGCGCGAGCGCATCCGCACCGTGCCGGACTGGCCCATGCCGGGCGTGATGTTCCGCGACATCACCCCGCTGCTGCAGAATCCCAAGACGCTGCGCGTGCTGATCGATGTCTTTGTGCACCGCTACATGGATGCGCAGCTCGACCTGGTGGCGGGCATCGACGCGCGCGGCTTTATCCTGGGCGCGATCGTCGCGTATGAGCTGAACCTGGGCTTTGTGCCGATCCGCAAGAAGGGCAAACTGCCGTTCCAGACCGTGGCCGAGGAGTACGAGCTGGAATACGGCAGCGCCACCGTCGAGATCCATGCCGACGCCTGCAAGGCCGGCGACCGCGTGCTGCTGGTCGACGACCTGATCGCCACCGGCGGCACCATGATGGCCGGGCGCAAGCTGCTGGAGCGCCTGGGCGCGACGGTGGTGGAGGGCGCCGCCATCGTCGACCTGCCCGAACTGGGCGGCTCGAAGCTGCTGCAGGACGGCGGGCTGCCGCTGTTCACCGTGTGCAAGTTTGAAGGTCACTGAGCCACGCTGACCGGCCCGCAAGATTTCCACGCAAGGAGACCCCATGCCTGACCTGCTGCTGTTCCTGCTGACTTCGATTGCCGTGACTGTGGCCCCGGGGCCCGACAACCTGCAGGTGCTGGCGCGCGGCATGGCGCAGGGCCGGCGCGCGGGGCTGGTGGCGGCACTGGGCTTTTCGGTCGGGTGCCTGTTCCACACCGTGATTGCGGCGGTGGGGCTGGCCGCGGTGCTGCGCTCGTCGCCGCTGGCGTTCCAGCTGATCAAGTACGCGGGCGCGGCCTACCTGATCTGGATCGGCATTCAGGCGCTGCGCGCAAAGGGCGGGCTGGCGCAGGGCGGTGATGTCGATGCGGTGCCGCTGGGGCGCGTGTTCCGCCAGAGCGTGCTCGGCAACATCATGAATCCCAAGGTGACGTTGTTCTTCCTGGTGTTCCTGCCGCAGTTCGTGCGCGCCGATGCCACGCACCCGGGGCTGCAGTTCCTGCTGCTGGGCGTGGTCTTCATGCTGCAGACGGCGGTGGTGTTCTCGCTGTTCGGGCTGTGCGCCGGCTGGCTGGGCGCCTGGCTGCGCCGCCGCCCGGCCACCGGCCGCTGGCTGGACCGCGCCGCCGGGGCGATCTTCGTCGGTCTGGGGATCAAGGTCGCGCTGCCCTGAGCGCCGTCGCCTGGCGCGCACCCGGGCGCTCGTTGCGGCATGCTTTGCCGGTGTTGCCCGTTGCCCGTTGCCCGTTGCCCGTTGCCCGTTGCCCGTTGCCCGTTGCCCGCACGCCGCACCCGTGCCGTTGCCGCTGTCGGGTGGCGGGCGCATAATGCCCCATTGACAACTACACGATGACCGGGCCGAGCCTCCAGGGTTTTGTCGGCACTGGTCACACAAAGGCGCACAATGGGCGTACTCCTTCACCTGCTATCAGGCGTTGCCCTGCTCGTCTGGGGCACCAACATCGTCAAGGTCGGCATCCTGCGCGTCTACGGTGCGAACCTGCGCCATGTCCTGTCGACCAGCGTCTCCAACCGCTTCACCGCCTTCCTCGCCGGGCTCGGCGTCACCGGCCTGGTCCAGAGCAGCAACGCCACGGCGGTCATCGTCAGCTCCTTCGTCGGCCAGGGCTTGATCGCCGTAGCGCCGGCGCTGGCCATCATGCTCGGCGCCAACGTCGGCACCGCGCTGATGGTGCAGGTGTTCTCGCTGGACCTGTCATGGCTATCGCCGCTGCTGATCTTCGTTGGCGTGATCTGCCACCTGACCTGGAAGGGCAGCAAGCCCGGCCACGTCGGCCGCGTGCTGATCGGCCTGGGGCTGATCACGCTGGCGCTGGAACTGATCTCCATCGCCACCCGTCCCGTGGTGCAGGCCGCCGGCGTCAAGGTGCTGTTCGCCTCGCTGACCGGCGACTCGGGGCTGGACATGCTGGTCGGCGCCTTCCTGACCATCCTGTGCTATTCCAGCCTGGCCGTGGTGCTGTTCTGCGGCGCGCTGGCGTCGGCCGGCGTGGTGTCGATCCACGTGGCGCTGGCGCTGGTGCTGGGGGCCAACCTGGGTTCGGGCATCTCGGCGCTGCTGACCACCTCGGGCAACAACCAGCCGGGCAAGCGCGTGACGCTGGGCAACCTGCTGTCGCGCCTGCTGGGCTGCCTGGTGGCGCTGCCGCTGCTGGGCCAGGCCGAAGAGTTGCTGGCGCTGCTGGACCATGACCCGCAGCGGCTGATCGTCAATTTCCACCTGCTGTTCAACGTCGCGCTGGCGGTGCTGCTGCTGGGCGCCACCGCGCCGCTGGCGCGCCTGTGCGAGAAGGTGCTGCCCGGGCGCAACACCGGCGACAGCCAGGTCACGCCGCGCCACCTCGATACCGCCGCGCTGACCACGCCCACGCTCGCGCTGGCCAACGCCGCGCGCGAAGTGCTGCGCATCGGCGACCGCGTCGAGCAGATGCTGGACAACATGCTGCGCGTGCTGCGCACCAACGACGCCAAGCTGGCCGACGCCACCTGCCGCATCGACAACGAGGTGGACGACCTCTACACCGCGATCAAGCTCTACCTGACCCGCATCAGCCTGGAAGCGCTGGACGAGCGCGACGGCCAGCGCTGGACCGAGATCATCTCGCTCACCATCAACCTGGAACACGCGGGCGACATCATCGAGCGCATCCTGCTCGATACCAAGGACAAGAAGATCGCCCACAACCTGATGTTCTCCGAGGCGGGCATGCAGGAGATCGCAGAGATGCACGCACGCCTGGTCGCCAACCTGCGGCTGGGCTTGTCGGTGTTCCTCAACGGCGACCTCAAGAGCGCGCAGGCGCTGATGGCCGAGAAAGCGAACTTCCGCGAGCTGGAGCGCAAGTACGCGCGCACCCACCTGCAGCGCGTGGCGGTGCAGACCGCCGAGAGCATCGAGACCAGCTCATTGCACCTGGATGTGATCAGCGAACTGAAGCGCCTGAATTCGCTGTTCTGTGCGACGGCTTATCCGGTGCTGGAGCAGGCTGGGGTGCTCAACCGCAGCCGGATGAAGGAAGACGACCTGCCGACGGTGTCGACCGTGCAGGCAGCGCAGCACTGAGCGGCGACGCTAGAGCTTGTAGCCGAACTTCCGCAGCAGCGCCTTGCGCTCGGCCACATCGGCATCGGTCTCGATCCCCAGCGGCGAGGCGCCATCGATCACCCCCACCACGCCGCGCCCGACGTCGGTCTCGGCGATGATCACCTGGGTCGGGTTGGCCGTTGCGCAGAAGATGCGGCACACCTCCGGTACCGCCCGCACTGCGGCCAGCACGTTGACCGGAAAGAACCCGTCGCCGAGGAAGATCAGGAAGGTATGCCCGGCACCGATGGCGCGGGCGTTTTCGCAGGCCAGGTCGATCAGGTCTTCATCTGTGCCCGACCAGCGCACCAGGCGCTTGCCCGAGGCCTCGCAGAACGCCAGCCCGAAGAGGATGCCCGGCACGGTGCCGGCCAGCGCCTCGTGCAGGTCTTCCACGGTCTTGATGAAATGCGACTGGCCGAAGATGAAGTTGGTGGCTTCCGGCTTGGTGACCGACACGACCGACAGTTCCATGACAGGCTCCCGAATGGCCGCAGGGCTTGCCGCCATCGGGTTCATGGTAGGGCGCGGGGTGGTGAATGCAAGGGGCGCGGCGCCACCGGCCTGCAAGCGCCTGCACACCCTTATGCGCGCTTTAGCAGCGGCGCCAGGTACTTGCCGGTAAAGCTGGCCTTGCTCCTGGCCACATCCTCCGGCGTGCCGCGCGCGATCACCTGCCCGCCGCCGGCGCCGCCTTCCGGCCCCATGTCGATCAGCCAGTCCGCGGTCTTGATGACGTCCAGGTTGTGCTCGATGATGACCACGGTATTGCCCTGGTCGCGCAGCTTGTGGATGACCTTGAGCAGCAGTTCGATGTCATGGAAGTGCAGCCCGGTGGTGGGCTCGTCCAGGATATAGAGCGTGCGCCCGGTATCGCGCTTGGACAGTTCCAGCGACAGCTTGACGCGCTGCGCCTCGCCGCCCGACAGCGTGGTCGCCGACTGCCCCAGCCGGATATAGCCCAGGCCCACGTCCAGCAGCGTCTGCAGCTTGCGCCGCACCACCGGCACGGCGCTGAAGAACTCATGCGCCTGTTCGACGGTCAGGTCCAGTACCTCGGAGATGTTCCTGCCCTTGTACAGCACCTCCAGCGTCTCGCGGTTGTAGCGCTTGCCGTGGCAGACATCGCAGGGCACATAGACGTCCGGCAGGAAGTGCATCTCGACCTTGAGCACGCCGTCGCCCTGGCAGGACTCGCAGCGCCCGCCCTTGACGTTGAACGAGAAGCGGCCCGGATCGTAGCCGCGCTCCTTGGCCGACGGCACGCCGGCGAACAGTTCGCGGATGGGCGTGAACAGGCCGGTGTAGGTGGCCGGGTTGGAGCGCGGCGTGCGGCCGATAGGGCTCTGGTCGACGTTGATGACCTTGTCGAAATGCTCCAGCCCCTCGATGCGGTCATGCGGCGCCGGCTCCGGCGTTGAGCCGTACAGGTGGCGCGCCACCGCGTGGTAGAGCGTGTCGTTGATCAGCGTCGACTTGCCCGAGCCGGACACGCCGGTGATGCAGGTCAGCAAGCCCACCGGCACCTCGGCGGTGACGTTGCGCAGGTTGTTGCCGCTGGCGTTGACAATGCGCAGCAGGCGCTCATCGTCGGGCGCGGCGCGTTCCTTCGGCACCTCGATGCGGCGCTGGCCGGACAGGTATTGCCCGGTCAGCGATGCCGGCGACTCCTCGATCTGCCGCGGCGTGCCCTCGGCCACGATCATGCCGCCGTGCACGCCGGCGCCCGGGCCGATGTCGACTACGTAGTCGCAGGCGCGGATCATGTCCTCGTCATGCTCGACCACCAGCACCGAGTTGCCGATGTCGCGCAGGTGCTTGAGCGTGCCGATCAGGCGGTCGTTGTCGCGCTGGTGCAGGCCGATCGAGGGTTCGTCCAGCACATACATCACGCCGGTCAGTCCCGAGCCGATCTGCGAAGCCAGCCGGATGCGCTGGGCCTCGCCGCCCGACAGCGTATCGGCGCTGCGCTCCAATGACAGGTAGTCCAGCCCGACGTTGTTCAGGAAGTTCAGCCGCGCCGAGATCTCCTTGATGATCTTGTCGCCGATCTCGCGCTTGGCGCCGTGCATGTCCAGCGTCAGGAAGTACGTCAGCGCGTCGCGCAGCGGCCAGCCGTTGATCTCGAAGATCGCGCGCGCCTGCTCGCCCTCGCCCAGCTTGACGTGGCGCGCCTCGGTGCGCAGGCGGGTGCCGTGGCAGGCGGGGCAGGGCTGGTTGTTCTGGTACTTGGCCAGTTCCTCGCGCACGGCGACCGAATCGGTTTCGCGGTAGCGGCGCTCCAGGTTGGGGATGATCCCTTCGAACACATGCTCGCGCACGGTGGTGCGGCCGCGTTCGTTGATATAGGTGAACGGGATCTCCTGCTCGCCCGAGCCGT
Source organism: Cupriavidus necator N-1 (assembly GCF_000219215.1). Lineage (NCBI taxonomy): Bacteria > Pseudomonadati > Pseudomonadota > Betaproteobacteria > Burkholderiales > Burkholderiaceae > Cupriavidus > Cupriavidus necator. The sequence goes on from NC_015726.1 coordinate 410,531, forward strand.
GCAGCACCGACTGCTGCACGTTTTCCGGCAGCTCCTCGAACGGCGTCTCGGTGTCGAAGTCGTAGTACGCGGCCAGGCCTTGCAGCATCTGGAAGTAGAACTGGTTGCGGCGGTCCCAGCCCTTGATCGCGCCCGAGGCCAGCGACAGGTTGGGGAAGGCCACCACGCGCTTTGGGTCGAAGAAGGTGATCTGGCCCAGCCCGTCGCAGCTCGGGCAGGCGCCCATCGGGTTGTTGAACGAGAACAGCCGCGGCTCCAGCTCCTGCAGCGAATACGAGCAGATCGGGCAGGCAAACTTGGAGCTGAACATATGCTCCTTGCCGCTGTCGAGTTCCAGCGCAAGCGCGCGCCCATCGGCCAGGCGCAACGCGGTCTCGAACGACTCGGCCAGGCGCTGCTTGATGTCGGCGCGCACCTTGACGCGGTCCACCACCACTTCAATGGTGTGCTTCTCGGTCTTTTTCAGTTTCGGCAGCGCATCGACCTCATAGACCTTGGCCTCGGCCTCGTGCGCGGCGCCGCCGCCCGAGCGGATGCGAAAGCGCACGAAACCCTGCGCCTGCATGCTGTCGAACAGGTCCGAGTGCTCGCCCTTGCGGTCGGCCACCACCGGCGCCAGGATCATCAGCTTGGTGTCTTCCGGCAGTGCCAGCGCGGCGTCCACCATCTGCGACACGCTCTGCGCCTGCAGCGGCAGGTTGTGGTCGGGGCAGTAGGGCGTGCCGGCGCGCGCATACAGCAGGCGCAGGTAGTCGTGGATCTCGGTGACGGTGCCGACCGTGGAGCGCGGGTTGTGGCTGGTGGCTTTCTGCTCGATCGAGATCGCGGGCGACAGCCCCTCGATCAGGTCCACGTCCGGCTTTTCCATCAGCTGCAGGAACTGGCGGGCATAGGCGGACAGCGACTCCACGTAGCGGCGCTGGCCCTCGGCATAGAGCGTGTCGAAGGCGAGCGAGGACTTGCCCGAGCCCGACAGGCCGGTGATCACGATCAGCCGGTTGCGCGGCAGGTCGAGATTGATGTTCTTCAGGTTGTGGGTACGCGCCCCACGGATCTTGATTTCTTCCATATGCCGAAAAGTCGTCGCCAGACAGGCCGCCCTGCCGGGGTTGGCAAGGCTGTCTGAAGGAATCGCAAAACCCAGAAACAAGTACCGTATTTGGCACTTCCGACCGCTGGCGACGGCCGGAATGCGCGCCCGGGCACACGCCCGGGGGCCAGCTGGCATGGCCAGGTGACCCGGGAAGCGCGAAGGAGCAAACCTGTTAATATACCCAACTTCGGTTTCCGGGGTGGCCCGCGCCATGCAGGCGCCCGGCGAAGCCGCCGCCGGCCCCGGGTTCCGGGCGGCAACTTCCCCCCGCGATCCCGATCGAAACTGCCGTTGCGATGCACCGGCAGCCAGCCTGACAGATTCCACGATCCCACGATCGCAATGCCGTCGATCCAGTCTTCCTCCCCGGGTGCGGGTGCCGCTGACGCATCCCAGGCCCCCGCCCGCGAACGCATGACCCGCGCCGAGCTGCGCGCCGCCGTGTCGCTGGCCAGCATCTTCGCGCTGCGCATGCTTGGCCTGTTCCTGATCCTGCCCGTCTTTGCCGAATTCGCGCACAGCCTGCCCGACGGGCACGACGCCCAGCGCGTGGGCCTGGCCATGGGCATCTATGGCCTGATGCAGGCATTCCTGCACATCCCGCTGGGCTGGCTGTCCGACCGCATCGGGCGCAAGCCGGTGATGGTGGCCGGGCTGCTGCTGTTCATCGCCGGCGGGCTGGTGGCCGCCTTCTCCGACACGCTCAGCGGCATCATCGCCGGCCGCGCGCTGCAGGGCATGGGCGCGATCTCCGCGGCAATCACCGCCTGCATCGCCGACCTGACGCGCGAGCGCCATCGCACCAAGGCGATGGCAATGGTGGGCGGCAGCATCGGCCTGACCTTCGCGCTGTCGCTGGTGATCGCCTCGCCGCTGCTGCACAGCATCGGCATGTCCGGCATCTTCGGGCTGATGTCGGTGCTGGGGCTGGTGGCCATCGGCGTGACGCTGTTCCTGGTGCCGACCCCGCCGCCGCCGCATCCGGTGCGCCTGCCGTTCCGCAAGGTGCTGCTCAACGCCGACCTGGCGCGCCTGAATGTCGGCGTGCTGGCGCTGCACGCTTCGCAGGTGGCCATGTTCATGGTGGTGCCCGCCATGCTGGCCGATGCCGGCATGCCGCTGGACCAGCACTGGAAGGTCTACTTGCCGGTGGTGCTGGTGTCCTTCGTGCTGATGCTGGGCCCGATGATGGCGGCCGAGCGCTACGGCCGCGTGCGCCCGGTGCTGCTGGGCGCGGTCGCGCTGATGACCGCGGTGCAGCTGCTGTTTGCCGCCGTGCACGGGCTGTGGGCCATCGTCGGCGTCCTGCTGCTCTTCTTCGTCGCGTTCAACGTGCTGGAGGCGATGCAGCCGTCGCTGGTGTCGCGCTACGCCGCGGCCGCGCGCGGCGCGGCGCTGGGCGTCTACAATACCACGCAGGCGCTGGGCCTGTTCCTGGGCGGCGCGGCCGGTGGCTGGCTGCTCAAGCACGAGGGGCGCAGCGCCGTGTTCGTCGGTTGCGCGGTGGTGCTGTTGCTCTGGCTTATAATCGCCTGGAGCATGAAGGCGCCGCCGGCGCGCGGGCAGGAAGCTGCACCGGCAACGCCGGCCTGACCTGCATCACATCGTAAAGAATCCGGCCTGGAAAAGGGCTAGCATGATCGCGCCACCCGACGTCTGGCCGGGGGCGCGATGTTCGTTTACGTCACCGCAGTATCGCGTCACACTACATCCGCTTTACCGTCATCGTATTGCCACGCTTTTCAACACAGCGCGTGGCTTTTGGAGAACATTCACATGGCATCGGTCAACAAAGTCATTCTCGTCGGCAACCTCGGCGCAGACCCGGAAACCCGCTACCTGCCCAGCGGCGACGCCGTGACCAATATCCGCCTGGCGACCACCGATCGCTACAAGGACAAGCAGAGCGGCGAGATGAAGGAGGCCACCGAATGGCACCGCGTCTCGTTCTTCGGCAAGATCGCCGAAATCGCCGGCCAGTACCTGCGCAAGGGATCGTCGGTCTATATCGAAGGCCGCATCCGCACGCGCAAGTGGCAGGACCAGTCGGGCCAGGACAAGTACTCCACTGAAATCGTTGCCGACCAGATGCAGATGCTGGGTTCGCGCCAGGGCGGCGGCGGTGGCGGTGACGAAGGCGGCTACGGTGGCGGCGCAGGCGGCGGTGGCTACAGCCGCGAAGCGTCGGGCGGCGGCTACGGCGGTGGCGCCCGCGGCGGCCAGGGCGGTGCCCAGGGTGGCGGCCAGAGCGGTGGCGCGGCACGCCGTCCGCAGCAGCCGGCCTCGAATGGTTTCGAGGATATGGACGACGATATTCCGTTCTAGCGTGGAACAGACTTAGATCTGTAAACAACTCAAGCCTCACCATTGATTTGGTGGGGCTTTTTTCTTTGTTTACGCCTTTAGGTGAGGTTTTCTATACTCTTTATGTGTTCACCTGTGGAGAGTGTAAACAATGACCAACCCTTACGCCGTGAGAACCCTGAGGTTGTCCTCGGGGGAGCGGTTGCCCGTGCTCATCGACACGAGGGTTGGCATGCCGCTATTTGCGCCTACCGTGTACTCGCTGACACAACTCAGAGGGCGCAATCTCGCAGCGAACACCATCGAGCAGTCGCTGCGGCACATCATCGTGCTGCTGCTCTTCCTTGAGCAGCGCGGCATCGACATCGAGACGCGCTTTCAGGAGGGTCGCCTCGTCGACCTAGCCGAGATTGAGTCACTGGCAAATGCATGTTCCCTTCATCTGGCCGACATAGATGCAGCTGAGGGCCAGAAGGCTGGGGCGAAGCCTGCGCGCATGCCGTCCTTGGAGCGATTGCGCATGCTTCGTTCGAATGCGGGGGCCAAAACGGTTGACGCCGCTTCAGCGGCCAATCGGGTCCGCGGAATTGCGGACTACCTCTCCTGGTTGGTCAAGTCGCATTTATTGAAGCTATCTGCCAGCAGCTCGTCGTTTCAAGCTCTTGAATCCACTCGGCAGATGGTTATTCAGGCGCTGCTGGCCCGGGCTCCGTCCCACCGCAGCAGGAACGTCGTGGCGGCCCGCGAAGGCTTGCCTCCTGAGACCGCTGCCCGCCTCTTGAAGGTGACTGCCAAGAATTCCCCCGAGAATCCTTGGACAGGTGAATTCATCAAGCTCAGAAACGAGCTGCTCTTCCGATGGTTGTATTCCTTCGGCCTACGTCGAGGTGAGTTGCTGAATGTGAAGGTTTCAGACATCTCCTTCCAGAAGGAAACAGTAACCATCGTCCGGCGGGCGGATGCGCCCGAAGACCCGCGAAAAGAGCAGCCTACTGTTAAGACCAGGGACCGCGTATTGCCCATCCCGTCCGACCTCTGCCGGCTGACCCATGATTATGTGCTTCACGGTCGTCGCCATCTGACCGGCGCCCGGAAGCATGAATATCTGTTTGTCGCCGACAAAACAGGTGCCCCAATGTCTCTGAGTGCGTTGAACAAGTGCTTTGCTTTTCTGCGCACTCATATTCCCGATTTACCGGACGACTTGTCTCCTCATGTGCTACGACACACCTGGAATGACAATTTTTCTGCTGCCATGGACCGAATGAAGACGCCGGAAGCCGATGAGCAGAAGATGCGTTCATTCCTTATGGGGTGGTCGGAAACGTCGGGCACAGCGGTCAATTACACACGGCGACACGTACGGAAGAGGGCCAATGAAGTGTCCCTCCTGCTCCAGTCTGAAATGACCAATAAGAACGACATCTGATGACCGCATTACCCGCAATCATCGAAGAAGCGTCACCTATCGTTCGAACCCGTGGCGGAGCTTGGTTCGACCCCAATCAGGTGAGATGGGTAATTCGGGAGGGGCATGGGGCTGCTAGCATTAACTTTGAACGATTGATGGGTGTGGCAACGCCGATGTTCGTGCATGGTTTCCGGAAGACGCTCATCTGGTACGCAGAAAACAAATCTCTGCGGCATCTAGATAACATGTTCCAACGGGCTGAGCACTTATTTAAGCATCTCAATGAAGGTCGACTGGAGCCGTTACACGAAATCTCGGAAGTTAGCCTGCTCAACTATCATTCGTCACTTGGGAATCAGAAGTGGTATCTCGGTTCGTTGGCAGGGTTCCTTAAGAAGTGGCATGCCCTTGGTTACCATGGTGTGACCACCCCTGCAATAACCCTCTTAAATGAGCTTAGGCTGGCGGGAAATATTAAAGGGGTGGCGGTTTTGACGATGGACCCGCACAACGGGCCGTTCACGGATATTGAGCTTGAATCCATACAAGCAGCACTGAATAACGCGTACGCTTGTGGTGTCGTCGCCAAGGACGATTACCTGCTGGCGTGGCTATTTATGCTTCTGGGTCAGAGGCCATCTCAATATGCCCTACTGAAAGTGTCGGACGTCCACGCGCCGAAAATCAAGGATGGCTCTCGAATCCACTGCCTGAAAGTCCCCCGTGCAAAGCAACGACAAGCTGCGCGGCTTGAGTTCAAGGAACGTCTTTTGACGCCGCAGATTGGCGAGTTGCTGTACGAGTACGCCAACGAGGTTGAGAAATCCTTTGAAGGAAAGCTAGAAGACCCTCGCGAGGGTCCACTATTTCCTGCAGATTCGACTGGACTGCAACCGGCCGGAATGGAGTATCACCAAGAGGCCGATTCCCTCGCGCGAAAGCTTGTCCGGGCGCTGACGAAGCTGGAGGTGTTTTCCGAGCGCACTGGCGACCTTATCCACATTACGGCCACCAGGTTCCGCAGAACTCTGGGCACCAGAGCCGCGCGAGAGGGGCACGGCGAACTCGTTATCGCTGAATTGCTGGACCATACCGATACCCAAAATGTCGGCGTGTATGTGCAATCGACGCCCGAAATCGTCGAGCGCATCGACAAGTCGGTCGCTATGGCTTTGGCGCCGTTGGCGCAAGCGTTTGCCGGAATCGTCATTGCCGACGAGTCGGCGGCTATTCGAGGAAAGGACCCGTCGAGCCGAATCTTCGACCCCCGCATCGAAAGAAGCTGTCAGCCAATGGGAAGCTGCGGTAGCCACGGTTTTTGCAAATTTTCTGCTCCAATTGCGTGCTACACCTGCCAGAGCTTCCAAGCTTGGCTCGATGGACCGCATGAGGCCGTCTTGAATCATCTGCTCGCCGAGCGCGAGCGTAAGCTGACTACCACTGATATGCGGATTGCCACTATTAATGACCGGACGATTTTGGCGGTTGCTGAAGTGATTCGGCAGTGTGAGGCTCATAGGGAGACAATGGAGTTGGCAGCCCATGGCTGATATTGTCCTATTTACGCCAAAGTCAGAATGGGACGCAAGCGAAAATCTGAATGATTTCGTTGCCATGTGCAGGGAGCAGCTGACTGTGTTCGGCGCAGATTTATGCTTCGATGAGAATGTTTGGGATATAACGGACGCAATTGAGCTAAAAGGCCGCGGAAATAAGCGATTTCGTGTGGTGTTTTCAAATCTATCAACGGCGAACGATGCGACTGTCCGGCCCATGGCCGAGCCCTTTTTGTCATTCGCGAAAGCAGATTTTCGATACTCTTTTGCAATGAGGCCTACGAAATCGCCGGACCGTAGAATGGTTGCGCTCCGTGCCCTGGAGGAGGCTCTGGCAGAGAATGGGAATTATCCGGACCCTGTCAGGATGACGGCGGAAACATTTAATCGTGCGGCGCAGCTTGTGAAGGAGCGTTTCTCGATGTCCTCGGCCTACCGGGTTGGAGGGCAGCTGGAGCTGTTATCCAAATTTCTTTCCGATAATCACTTGGTGGCGGTAAGAATTGACTGGCGAAACCCGTTGCGTCGGCCAACTGACACTTCTCGCGTCGGAAAGGAGTTTGACGAGCGTCGCAACAAGAAATTGCCGTCGGCCGCCGCATTGGAAGCTATTCCGAAGATATTTCAGACTGCCACCGAACCTTCCATTGTCTTTGCCAGTGCTATTGCAGCAACATTATGTTCCGCCCCGGACCGCATAAACGAAATCCTACTGCTCCCCGCCAATTGTGAAGTGCGTGAGAAGAAGGGTGATGGTACTGAAGCGTATGGTTTAAGGTGGTGGTCTGCGAAGGGTGCTGAGCCTATGGTCAAGTGGGTTGTGCCATCCATGGCTGAGGTGGTTTCCGAGGCAATCAGGCGAATTCGTGACCTCAGTGCTAATGCACGGAAGGTTGCTGTTTGGTATGAAGAGCACCCAAATGAGGCATACCTGTCCGAGGCTGCAGAACATCTCCGCCACCAGGAGTGGCTCTCCGCGTCTGAATTGAATTTAGTGCTATTTGGGGATGAGACAGTGCCGCGGCAATCAGGTACTCAATGGTGCAAACTTAAGAAGGTGACCCTAATAAAGAGGGGGAGAGCTAGCTATGCTAAATTCGCGGATGTCGAGGCAGCCCTCCTTGAGCTATTGCCAAAAGGGTTCCCTTGGTTGAGCAAATCTGTGGGCTTGAAGTATCGGGATGCCCTTTGCATTGTTCGTGAGAATGAGCTTCATTTTGACGCTAATATCCAGGTTGGTCGGATAGCTGCGGTCACAATAGACCAAATCCATGTCTGGCTTGGAGGGGCGACTGAGAAATGGTCGATTTTTTCTCGGTCAGATTTTTGGGAACCTGATGGAAGTGCAATTAAGATAACGTCTCATCAGTTCCGCCACTATTTGAATACACTGGCTCAGGCCGGCGGCATGAGTCAGTTGGACATTGCAAAATGGTCCGGGCGGCGAGATATTCGCCAGAACGCAGCATATGACCATGTTTCGGCTGACGAGCTGGTATTGAAGATTCGCAACGCTCTGGGTGACGACCGCCAGATGTTCGGCCCCCTGGCTGAGCTTCCTAAACGCATCGTGATTCATCGCGACGAATTCGCCCGTCTGAAAGTCCCAACGGCGCACACCACTGAGTTTGGTGTCTGCATTCATGACTACACGATGGCGCCTTGTCAGTTGCATGCCGATTGCCTCAACTGCCATGAGCAGGTCTGCATCAAAGGGGACGAGGTACGAGCAGCCAGAATTCGTGCGGAACTCGATACCGCCAGAGAGAGCCTGGCGGCCGCAGAACAAGCCCAGGGCGATGGCTATTTTGGCGCCAGCCGCTGGGTGGCGCACCACCGGCTTGGCGTCGAGAGGTTGACTCAGCTATGCGAAATTCTCGATGACCCGAAAGTGCCAATGGGCGCCGTCATCCAGTTATCAAACATACAGACTGCCTCTCGAATCGAGCAGGCAGCTGAGGCGCGCGCTGGGTTGGGGCACGAGGAAGGCTCCTCGGACGAGTCGGTTACTCCTTCCCAAGCCATGCGCAATCTGCTCACCATGATGGAGAACTCTGATGCCTAAGCAATCGAAATCCCGTGCGCGCAACTTGGGGGACGAGGACCTAGAGGCCATCTCGCGCTTGCTGGATGGGTGGGATGGGAAACTCTCATGGGAGCTCCTCATCGAAGCTATCGAGACTCGTCTGAAGGCTCGATATACCAGGCAGGCGCTCAGCCAACACGCGCGCATCAAACTGGCGTTCCAGCTAACGAAGGAACGACTCACAGGGCAACCCCGCAGCAAGCAGCAAGGCTCCGCTGGGCTCGGTGCCACGGAAGCGCAAGCGCTCTTGGAACGCTATCAGAGACTGGAGGGCGAAAACGCAAGGCTCAAGGCTGAGAACGAACGACTATTGGAGCAGTTCGTTGTATGGGCGTACAACGCGAGCAACCGCGGCCTGGATGCCCGGTTTCTAAGCCAGCCGTTGCCGAGAGTCGACCGTGACCAGACGAAGCTGCGTCCCTCAAGACCCAGCAAGTTGTAAAGAACTTGAAGCCTGTGGATAAGTTATTAACAGTCCCGAGTAATTACAAAGTAGGGCAGTGGCGCCACAGTTGGGAAAGCGGTGAGTTGTTTACATTTTTCTTCCGCACAACCGTTCTGACTTACCTCGCTTCACGCATCACCCCGAAAGCCCGCTACGCGGGCTTTTTTGCGCCCGCATTCTCCGCGCAAACCGCATTTCCTCATGCGCACACATTCGTATGCGGATGTGCGGCCACCCCCTATATTTTGCATTCTTAATTTGTATGCAAAATGGAGGGTGGTGCGTGAAGGTGGGGAACACAAGGCGCAGTCACGCCATGGCGCTCACGGGCGTGCTGGCGGGGGCGATCTGCGGCGTTGCGCAGCAAGCGCTGGCGCAATCAGTATCGACTTCCATATCGGTCTACGGCCTGATCGACACCATGGTCCGATACTCGGACAACAACCGCGGGGACCAGAGCCTGGCTGAACTGAGCGAGGGCTACTTCAGCGGCTCGCGCTGGGGCGTGCGCGGCAATGAGGCGCTGGGTGCGGGATGGTCGGCGCTGTTCAACCTGGAAAGCGGCTTCGACCTGGCTACGGGCACTTCGCTGCAAGGCACTGCGGCGTCGAACTACGGACAGGTCGGCACGCAGGGTACAGGCCGGCTGTTCGGCCGGCAGTCGTACCTGGGGATCGAGCACCTGGCGTGGGGGAAGCTGACGGTCGGCCGCCAGTTCACCACGGCCTATGACGCGACCTTCCGCTTCCAGCCCTATGGCCATCCCAATCTCGATGCGGTGGCCATCCTCAACGGCTATACCGGTCCGCGGCAAGACAACATGGCGAAGTACGCGGGCCAGTGGGGCGCATTCTCGGCGACGGCGCACTACACCTTCGGCGAAGTGCCGGGCGATGCGGCGGCCAGCAGCAGCCGGGGGCTGGCGCTGGCCTGGATCACGGCACTGATCGACGTGGGCGCCCTGTTCCAGAGCACCAGTGCCCTGGCGAACGAAGAGAAGCGCACGATCTGGGGCATCGGCGGCAGCAGCCAGCTGGGGCGCGTCAAGCTGGCGCTCGGCTACCTGGACAACCGCTATCACCTGAGCCCGACCCGCAATCATGTGCTGACCGGCGGCGCCACGGTGCAGGCAACGCCCGCGCTGGCGTTGTCGCTGGCGGCCGGCTATGACCGGCAGACCGCCGCCAGCGGCCACCGGCTGATGCTGACCAGCGTGGCTGAGTACAGCTTGTCCAGACGCACTAGCGTCTATGCGGAAGCCGATTTCAACCGCATCAGCGGCAGCTATGCGCTGCCCGCCTTCATGGGCGTGCGTGGCAACAAGTTCGGCGGCGGCGTCGGCCTGCGCCATCGCTTGTAAAGCCGGAGGGCCATCGTGATTTCGAGAAGACAGTTCCTTGCCGCGGCGCTGGCCGCGCCGGCATTGCCGGGGATGCCGGCGCGCGCGGACAGCGGCGCCACGGCATGGCCGCGCCATCCGGTACGGCTGGTGGTGACCTTCCCGCCGGGCGGGTCCAGCGACATCGTGGCGCGGCTGCTGGCACCGGTGCTGCAGGAAAAGCTGGGGCAGCCATTCGTGACCGACAACCGGCCGGGGGCGGGATCGACGATTGGCGCGGCAGCGGTCGCCGCGGCACCCAATGACGGCTACACGCTGCTGATGTCGAACTCGGCGGCGCTGAGCATCTCGCCGTTCCTGCTCAGGCGGCCCGCCTACGACCCGGTACGCAGCTTCACGCACGTGCATTACATCGGCGCGGTGCCGACGGTCTTTGCCGTGCATCCGTCGGTGCCGGCGCGCAACCTCGCGGAGCTGGCGGCGTGGATCCGCGCGCAGCGCGACCCCGTGCCGTTCGGCAGTGGCGGGGCGGCGTCGGTGGCGCATATCGTCGGCGAGCTGTTTGGCCAGCAGGCGGGGTTACGGCTGACGCACGTGCCATACAAGGGCGCGGGTCCGATGCGCGCCGACCTGCTCGGCGGACAGATCCCGTTTGCGGTGGATGCCCTGCCGCAGAACCTGCCATTGCTGCAGTCCGGCGCCTTGCGCCTGCTGGCGGTGACCTCGGCGCAACGCGTGCCGCAGGCGCCCCAGCTGCCCACCGTGGCGCAAGCCGGCTATCCCGGCCTGGTGGCCGAAAACTTCGTCGGCGTCTCCGCGCCGGCCAACCTGCCCGAGGACATCGTGCAACGCTTGCATCAACAACTGCAGGTCATCCTGCAACAACCGGCCCTGCGCGGCCGCCTGGAGGCCCAGGGTTTTGTGCTGGCCGAGCGCCGGCCCGATGAGTTCGCCGCCTACGTACGCCAGCAGGCGCAGGCCTGGGGTCCTGTGGTCGCGGCAACCGGGGCGACGCTGTCATGAGCGCGCGCATCCAGGTAGTGCTGTTCGGACCCGAAGGACGCGGCAGCTTCAACGAAGCCGGGCATGTCGGCGCCATGCGCGCACGCAATGCCGGCCACGACTTGGCGGTGACGTGGATTGCCGATCCGGATCCACAGGCGCGTGCCGCAGCGCTGCTGGCGCTGTGCGAGACCGGTCCGGACCTGATCGTTGCGCATGGCGGACAGGGGGACTATCCCGTTTCGGTTGCCGCGGCTCGCCATCCCGCCCGGCGCTTCGTGGTCACGCAGGGCAGCGTGCTGTGCGCCAACACCGCGAGCTATGCGGTGTTGCAGGAACAGTCCGCCTTCCTTGCGGGCGTGCTGGCGGCGATGGATTCGCGCACCGGCGTGGTTGCCCATTTGTCGGGCGAGAAGGTGTGCCCCGGGCTGAAGGGGCGCGCGGCGTTTCTCCATGGCGTGCGCAGCGTGGTGCCTGGCCTGCCGGCACTCACGACCTTCTGCGGCAACCAGCACGATCCGGCGTTGGCCGGCGGCGCGGTTGCCGCGCAGGCCCGCGCCGGCGCCGATATCGTATTTGCGATGATCGACGGTGGCCGCGACGGTGCCATCGCCGCCTGCCGTGCCGCGGGCATCCGCCAGATCGGCAACGTGCTCGACTGGACCAGCAGGCATCCCGATGTCTTCCTGGCTTCCGCGGTGGCCGACAGCGGCCTGTGCGTCGAGCTGGCGATCGGGGATTTCAAGCGGGACCGGATCGCATGGGGAACCATCCACAGCTTCGGGCTGGAAGCGCCGGCGGCCGTTCGGCTCGCCCTGGGCAGCGATGTCAGCACGGCCGCGCGCGCGGCGATCGACCACTGGAGCCAGCGCTTGCTCGATGGCGGCGTGGCCGTGGCGGAGGGCTATGACGGGCCCGAGTTTGCTGTGGGCGATGCGCCTGCGGTTGCATAGCCGAGCATCATGCCAGCACCGGCATGCCGGCCTCCCGTTCCCACTCCACGCAATTCCTGCCCTTGTTCTTGGCCGCATACAGCACGTTGTCCACGCGCATCAGCAGTGCTTCCAGGTCTTCGCCGGGCCGCAGCGTGGCCACGCCAAAGCTGGCGGTCACCGAGTGCATGCCCGGCAGCACGTCCATTTCCGAGCTCTCCAGCGTCTGGCGCAACCGTTCGGCCAGGTGCAAGGCTGCATCGGGCGGGGTATCGGGCAACAGCACGACGAACTCCTCGCCGCCCAGGCGCGCGGCGATATCGCGCCGGCGGACGCCGGCGGCGATGATCCGGCCGATTTGCGCCAGCACCGCGTCGCCGGCGCTGTGGCCGTAGTTGTCGTTGATGAACTTGAAGAAGTCGAGGTCGCAAAGCAGCACACTCAGCGGCTTGCCCTGAGGTGGCGGGATTTCGCGCGCGGCCAGCGCCTCCAGGCTGCGGCGCGTGTGCAGCTGCGTTAGCGGATCGGTGTCGCGTTCATGCCGCAGGCCGTCGATCACGTCCTGCATGGCCGCCGCCAGCAGCGCCAGCGCCAGCGTGAGCAGCAGCAATGCCAGCGTGACCTGCAGCCACAGCCAATAGGCCGAGCGGGTGAAGGCGGCAGCGTCCTGTCCGGTGGCCGGAGCAATGGTCAGTACCGTGCGCGGCAGGAAATGGAGGGCAAACAACAGGAAGACCCAGAACAGCACCCGGTCCGCGGTGCTGCCCGTGCGCAGGCGGGCAAGCGGCGCGATCCCCAGCAGCAGGATCAGCGCGATGCCGATATTCAGGATGTAAATGCGGGCGACCAGCTGGGGCTGCACGAAATCAAACCAGGCAAGCGTCGCAAACAGGGCCAGCGGCAGCGACACCAGCGCGCAGGTATCGACGCGCGCGCCGATGCGCGCCAGCATGCCACGCAGCATCAGCACGGCACTGCCCAGGTAGAGCGCACCGGTGACCGTGGCGTTGCCGCCGCCGTTGCGCGGCACCCAGACGATCTGCAGGGCGATGGCAAGCGCGTACAGCAAATAGCAGGCACCGAGCTGCAGCAGATAGTGCCGCGTGCGCTCATGGTTCCAGGCCAGCAGGAAGCAGAGCGAAAGCAGGATGGCAATGGCGGGATTGACCAGGGCCAGGAATTGACCAGCATCGTGCAACACGGAGAGTCCCCTGTTTTTATGGTTCTCTGGCAGGGACGGTGCCCGCGTGCGAAGCGCCGTGAACAGGGCGTGAGCCAGGGAACATAGCGGGCGGTGCGCGCCCGCAGCGGCGGGGCCGCGGGGCCACGGCCCGCTGACAGACTGCGTAGCGGCCGCCCGTAACAAATTGTTTCTGTCAGGACCCATTCTAGTCTTGGGTGACGTTAGCGGCTCCCCCCCAATGGGCGCCAACCCGCAAACAATTGTGAACAATCTGCCAAGCCGAATGCATCATCAGTCATATGAAGCGTCGTCGCCATGGATGGCGGATGCCGCAGTTGTCCGTATTTGTGACTAATCTGGTAGATGCTGTCCGGATCCTCCGGCAGTTCGGTTTTCCCGTACGCAAGGAGATCACGATGAAGACCAAGAAAGCGATGCCGGCGCTGTTGCTGGCGGCAAGCGTGCTGGCGGCGCCGTTTGCGATGGCGCAGGGCGGTGCCAAGTCCAAGCCCAAGCCGATGACGGATCCCATGGCCGCCTCTGAGCCGGCGGCGCAGAACTCGCCCTATATGCAGGTGCAGCAGTGGAAGAAGGGTGACCGGCTGCCCACCGAGTTCAGGGACCGCCAGTATGTGATCGACGACTATAAGCAATACAACCTGCCCGCGCCGCGCAAGGGCACCCGCTGGGTCGGGATTGGCGCGGAATATTACCTGGTGGCGCCCAACGGCGTGGTCCAGCAGGTCGGATCGGGGTCCTGACCCGGCCTACTGCGGCGACGGCCGCGGGAAAAAGAAACAAAGCCGCCACGCCAGGGCGCGTGGCGGCTCTTTTTTTGCGATGGGTATCAGATACCCAGGATCTTCTTCGCTTCGAGCAGTGACTTCATCGCTTCGTCATGCTTGCCGGCCTTGTGATAGGCCTCGCCGTCGGCGCGCAGCTTGGCGACCTTGGCGGAATCCTCTGGCGACAGCGCCGGCCTGGTCGACAGTTTGGCGTCGATGGCCTTCATCTCATTGGGGCAGTTATGGGCCAGCGCCAGGCCGGGGGCGCCGGCCAGCAGCAGTGCCATAAGGACAAGGACAGATTTGCGCACGATGGCCTCCACGAAGACGCTGTTGGGATTTCCAGCATAGTCCATCGCCGCGCCGTCCCGCACCTGGCCGGGTGCGGCATGAATCGGCTGGTTTTGCCGGTGCTGCGCATATCCCCCCACGAAGGGGTAAATGGCGATTATTCGTTTCGCTTTTGAACAACCCAGAGTTACGCCGTCTCATCCGGAACTCAACCATTTGGGCGAGATATTGCCGGTATTTTCTGGTCGCGCCGACACGCACGGATGCGGTCGCATGATGCTTGAATCCGCCTGCTCTGAATTGGGCCGGGCAGCCTTCGTGTCACCGCCAGGCGCGGCAATCCGGGTATTTTCATAATCATTATCCCGAGTCACCTGAATTTTAAACGGGCGTTGGCGCTATTGAAGCGGGAGCAGTTTTCCGATGCTCCGGGAGCGCGCTTCATTAATGAAACAGCCCGTGCGAATGCACGATTTATCGGAATCGCCGCGATCTCTAGATTGGGCTCACCCGGCACGGATCCGGGCATGCCGTTAATGAGAAACCGGGGGGCTTCCATCGTGCAACACATTGACCTGAAACTTGCGGCGATCCCGCTCGCCTGCCTCGCCATCCTGCTCGCCGGTTGCGGTGGCGGTGGCGGCGATTCCGCGCCGGCCAACGCTGCGCCATCCGCCAGTGTGGCCGGCCCGGCCGGCGCGAACGGCAAGACCATCCTGTCCGGCACCAATGCGCCCACGGCGGACGCTGGCACGGACGGCGACTTCTACCTCAATGCCACGACCTCGACGCTCTACGGACCCAAGGCTGGCGGGGCCTGGCCTGCCGGCGTGTCGCTGGTCGGCCCGCAGGGGGTAGCCGGCGCGCCCGGCGCCGTGCTGCTGCACGGCGCGGCAGATCCCACCGCTGCCGATGGCGGCGAAGGCAGCTTCTACCTTAATACGACCACCAACACGCTGTTCGGCCCGAAGACGGCGGAAGGCTGGCCGGCCGGGGTCTCCGTGGTCGGCCTGACCGGTCCGGTCGGGCCGGCGGGTCCGGCCGGGTCCGACGGCGCGGCCGGGGCGCAAGGTCCGCAGGGCGAAAAGGGCGAAAAGGGTGATACCGGCGAGACTGGCGCCACCGGCCCCCAGGGCCAGCAAGGAGAGGCAGGCGGGAATGGCGGCGCCGGAGCGACGATCTATACGGCCAACTTCGCTGTGTACAACTCGCCGGATGGCAATGGCACCTATGTCATGACCGGCACCGGGCTGGACCGCCAAAGTATCGATCCGAATTTCGGCGCGGTGATGCCGGTGGGCTGCAGCGGCGGCCTGACCCTGAACGCGAGCCTGGCAGGCGCCGTGCCCGATGACGAAGTCAAGTACACCCTGGCGGCATACCGTGTCGCCAGCGGCGCGGCGCTGGAAACGATCGCCCCGCTTGCCATCACCGACGCGTCCGCCTGCTCGCTCGGAGCCACCGTGCGGACCTGCTCGGCGCCGGCCACGACGACGGTGGCGGCTAACGACATTGTCCAGGTGCAGGTCAGTGGCAACCGCAACTTCAAATGGGGCGGCGCGCTTTACGTCAGTCTTTCCTGCAAGAGCAGCAGCTGATCCATGCGGCGGCCACCCGGCCGCCTCCAACCCTCTGCCAGGGCTACGAGCACGGCCGCGCGCCAGCCGCAACCCGCTCCCTGGTTTTCCTGAACGCCTTCCAGTGCTATTTTGGAGGGCGCTTTTTTTTCCGCGCTGTTCCCGATCCTTCCGGACACCGACCAGGCTCTGCCGCTGCGCATGGAAACCTCCGCCGAACACTATTCGCTGGCCCTGCTGTGCGCCGCGGTGCTGACCGTGACCGTGGTCGGCATCCACTACGAGGCGCTGCGGCTGCTGTCGGCGATACATCCCCGGCGCTGGAGCGGGCGCATGAACATCGGCGTGCTGATCGTCTGCATCATCGTGGTCCACTGCCTGGAAGCACTGGTGTTTGCGCTGGGCTTCTGGTTCGCCGACCACGTGCTGGGCCTGGGCGGGCTGACCGCGATGGGCAGTGCCGGCGTGTCCGGCGTCCACACGCAACCAGGCGTGCTGGTCTACGCCTACTTTGCGCTGGAGACCTTCACCACGCAGAGCCTGGGCGACATCGTCCCGGTGGGCGCCAGCCGCCTGATCGCCAGCATCGAGCCGCTGGTCGGTCTGATCCTGATCGGCTGGTCTACCTCGTTCACCTATGTGATGATGCGCCGCGACTGGGAGCTTGAGCGCGACGAAGGAGGCGGGCGCCGCGCTCCCTAGCGGAATCACCGCTCATGTGACCCCACCACGGGCCGCGCTCAGCGGCGGCCCGGCAACGGAAGGAGGACGACCTGACATGGCAAGACTGGTGATGATCCTGCTGGGCGTGGACTACCTGCGCACGCGCTGGCGCGGCCTGCTGCGGCTGGGCTGCCTGAGCGTGCTGCTGGGGGGGGCCATGTTTGTCGATGCGCTGGACAACGCCATCTATTTCCCGATGACGCCGTTCGCGGTGGTGTTGCTGCTCGAAGGGCTGGCAACGCTGGTGGTGGCGCGCACCGGCATCGGCGGGCAGCGCACGCTGCGGCAGGTCAAGGGTGTGTCGTTCTGCTTTGCCGCGGTGCTGATCCTGGCCGGCCATCATCACGGCAACTTCGTGCTGTCGATGATTTTCGGCACGCTGTTCCTGGCCGACGGGCTGCTGCAGATCGTCTCGGCCCGCGTGGTACGGTTCCGCACCTGGCGCCTGGCGGTAGCCGTCGGCATGTTCGAGATCGCGCTGGCCATCTTCTTCTACCAGCCGTACCCGACCCACTATGTGGGCACCGTGCCCTATTGCCTGGCCCTGGGGCTGATCTTCGGCGGCTGGAACATGCTGCTGCTGGCCTCACGCCTGCGCCGGCTGGACCACAACCCCGGCATGGACGAAGCCGATGCCGCGCCGGCGGCTCCCGCCTCCGCCGTCCCGGCAACCGATGCGGCTGCTGCTGCCGATGTGCCCGACATGACCCTCTGGGACGGCCCGCCCGAGCCCGGCGAGCATGCGCTGACCGTGCATGTCTGGACCCCGGTCGGGTCCGCCCGCGGCGAAGCGCGCCGCCAGCCGTTGGTCGACCGCTATATCGCCGCGGTGGACCGCGACGGCGTGATCTCCACCGGCCATGCCGCGCTGGAATCGCCCGAGGGTATCTATATCAGCCTGTACCCGGCCGAGGAAATCGACCGCTCGCCAGACGAATTCACCCGCATCCTGCGCGCCACCCGCGAAAACGACGTGGGCGGCAAGTTCCAGCCGGATTACCAGACCGAATCGCGCGCCTGGTGCCCGTCGACGGTGCAGGTGCGCATCCGCAACTATGACCCCGAGCGCCTGGGCCGCTTCTGGAGCGCCTACCGCCAGAACACCACCTACAACCTGACCGACCGCAACTGTTCCAGCACCGTCTCGCACGCGCTGGAAGGCGCGTCGGCCCGGGTCTGGCGCCAGGCCAAGGGCTGGCGGCCGCTCTGGCGCCTGCTGACCACGCCGGAATTGTGGGTGGCGGCGCAGATCCGCAAGCGCGCCAAGACCATGGCCTGGACGCCCGGCCTGACGCTGGACTACGCACGCGCGCTCAGCATGCTGGCCGATCCGCGGCCGTCCGGCTGGGCCAGCATGACCCGGATGGCGCTGGGGCAGATGCGGCGCCAGCGCCGGGGCTGGCGCGAGGCCGCGCGCACCCGGGCAGACAAGGAGGGCAGCGGAGCCGTCGCAGGTGGCATCGACGCCGCAAATGCTGAAAATGCCGGTAGTGTCAGGCAGGCCGCGAACGATTAAGCTGGCAGCCTTGCATAAATTCATCGAGCCACAGGAGAGAAGTCATCATGCCGAGCCAGCGAACCCTGATCCGCATTGCCGCCATCGCCGCCCTGGCGATGGCCTGCAGCGCGCATGCGCAGAGGCCGGACGGGGACAGTGCCGCCGCCGCGGCCATCAACGAAGCGGTGCAGCAGGGCACCACGCCCTACCGTCCCGACCCGGCGGCAACGCCGGGCAGCATCCAGTCGGACGAATGCCGCGCCCTGGCCGCGCAGATTGCCGAAGCGCCCAAGCGCGAATATCGCGCCACCCAGCCAGCCATCGAGACCGCCCAGGGCCGCATGATCCCGGAACTGGAGCGTGACCGGCCGAAGAAGTCGCTGCAGCAGGCGTACCGGGAGAAGTGCTCGCAGTAAGCCGCGCGCGGTCGGCCGCAGCCGGCAATACACCGCGGGCGGCACCACAGTCGCCCGCTGCCTTTTCCGCCTTTTCCTTCCCCAGGCCGTTCCGGCCCGTCCTCCCAACACAGATCGTTCGTCATGCACCTGCGCGGCGCATGGCTGCCCCATAGCTACGCAACCGCCTGCCGCCGGACGCTTCTGTTTCACCACGCCGGGTAAAAATACATATGTTTCATGGTTATCCATGATGGAACACTTGTTGCTCTTTGCCTAGCATTCCGGTGCAAAGGCGCATCGCGTGAACGCTACCCAAGGAGAGCCTGGTATGAAAGCAGCACAAGTCACCTGTCCGCGCAGTTCGCAGCGTCCCCTGGCGGAGCCACTTGCCGCCGCCGTACTGGCGTTATTCGCGGGCACGGCGGGTGCTGCCGACGTGGCGGCCAGCCCGACGCTCAGCAAGGTCAAGTCGTCGGGCACGATCGCCATCGGCCACCGCACCTCGTCGATCCCGTTTTCGTACTACGACGCCAACCAGAAGGTGATCGGCTTCTCGCAGGACATCTGTGATCGCGTCGTCGATGCAGTGAAGCGCGAGACCGGCGTGCCCGGCCTGCAGGTGCGCATGGTGCCGGTGACCTCGCAGAACCGGATCTCGCTGGTGCAGAACGGCACCGTGGACCTGGAGTGCGGCGTCACCACCAACCTGAAGTCGCGCCAGCAGCAGGTGGCGTTCTCGACCACCTTCTTTGTTGCGGGCACGCGCTTGCTGGTGAAGAAGGGCAGTCCGGTGCGCGACTTCGCCGACCTGTCGGGCAAGGCGGTGGTGACCAACGCCGGCACCACCTCCGAGCGCATCCTGCGCCGGCTCAACGACGAGAAGCAGGCCAATATCACCGTCCAGAGCGCCAAGGACTATGGCGAGTCATTCCTGATCCTGCAGTCCGGGCGGGTGGCGGCATTCATGATGGACGACGTGCTGTTGTCCGGCGCGCGCACGCTGGCGCCCAATCCCGCGGAGTGGGCGGTGGTAGGTACGCCGCAGTCATTCGAGGCCTACGCGTTCATGATGCGCAAGGACGACCCTGGCTTCAAGCAGGTGGTCGACGGCGCCATCACGGGGCTGATCCGCAGCGGCGAGATCAACAAGCTCTACGCCAGATGGTTTGCCGCACCGGTGCCGCCCAAGCACGTGAACTTCGAGCTGCCGATGAGCGAACCGCTGAAGAAGGCCTACGCCAACCCCAACGACGAGGCCTTCGATTAAGCGCGGCGGGCCGGCTCAGCCGCGTCCGGCCGCCACATAGGCGCCGGTGCGGTGCAGTTCGCCCTCGGCCTGCTCCAGCGCGCGGATTGCGCCCTTGCCCTTGCGTGCAAGCAGCTGCTCGACCAGGGCCTCGACCATGGCCACGCCGGCGGTGACGGACGGGAAGAACGATGGGCTTTCCACCGAGAACAGCAGCGTGCAGTCTGCCGCCAGCGCGATCGGCGCGACCGTGCTGTCGGTCAGCGCGATCACCTTGCAGCCGCACTCGCGCGCGGCCGCGGCGACCCGGATGCTCTCCTGCGAGTAGGGGGCAAAGCTGACCACCAGCACCGCATCCTTGGGCGCCAGGCCGCGCAGCTCCATCTCCAGCGTGCCGGCATCGGCGCGGATCAGGTGCACGGTGCTGCGGAACAGCCGGTAGACATAGTGGAAGGTGAACGCGATCGGGAAGCACGAGCGGAAACCCGCCACATGCACGCACGCCGCATGCGACAGCAGTTCCGCCGCTTGCTGCAGCGTCTTCTCATTGCTGGTGGCGATCATGTCGAGGTTGTGGTGCTGCGCGTCCAGCATCTCGCCCAGCATGCGGCTGGCGCTGCTTTCACGCACCACCTTGCGCGCGCGGCGCGCGTACGGCTGGCTGCCGCCGCGCAGCGCATCAACGAACAACTCACGCAGCCCCTGCCAGCCCTCGAAGCCGAGATGCTGCGACAGCCGCACCAGGGTGGCAGGCTGCACCCCGGCACTGGCCGCGATCTTGCGCATCGACAGCACCGCCACGTCCTGCGGATGGTCGAGCAGGTAGCGCGCCCCGCCCTGGAACTGCGTGCTGAGGGTGGGGAAGTTGCTGCGCAGCAGCGCCAGCAGGGCGTCCAGGTCCTGCGGCGGCGCTTGCGGCGATGGGGTGGGGCTGTCGGGCGGCATGGGCATTCCGGATTCGGTGTTTGTAACGATTGTTGCACAGGTGCACCCGGGCGCGCATCGGGCCAGTCGAACCAGGGCGGGTCAGGGTTCCCCCTCACTGCCGGATAACGTCTGCCGCATGCCTTGGCTGTATGCCCTGTGCAGATCCCGTAACGCCACTGTCTGTTCGCTACAACGCCGGCCAGCCGGCATCATATTTTCCTTACCCACTTGGCGGATCGTGACTTACACTCCGCGCCATAACCTCCGGAATTCGGTCAACCGGAACATAATTGGTATCGGAGCGCGAGCATGGGACATAGAAGCCCGGCAGTGCGACACGGCGGGAGGGTCAACTCGTCGTTTCGGGTCATTGGGGAAGTTGGGGCAACCGGCAATCCATGCCGGGGCTGGCGCCTGCGCGGCGCCAGGGCAGCGCATGGCTTCACGCTGATCGAGGTGATGATCACGGTGGCGATCATTGCCATTCTTGCCGCCGTCGCCATTCCAAATTACAGCCGTCACGTCGTGCGCTCGCACCGGGCCGCAATCGAGTCCTTCATGCTGGAGGTCTCGGGCGCCCAGGAGCGCTACCTGGTCGACAACCGCGCCTACGCCGCCAATCTGGGCACGCTGGGCATGTCGGTACCGGCCGCGCAGGCAACGCGCTACGACGTCGCCGTGACGCCAAACGCGGCGCTGCCGCCCGGCTACAGCATCGTGGCCACGCCCAAGGGCAGCCAGGTTGCCGGCGACGCCGACTGCGGCTCGCTGACGCTGACCAGTGCCGGCGCGAAATCCGCGTCTGGTTCAGGCACCGACTGCTGGAACTGACCATGCGGCGCGCCACGTTCCCGCCGTCTTCGCCCGGCCGGCCCACCCGCCGCGGCTTCACCCTGGTCGAACTGCTGTGCGCCATGTCGGTGCTGGCGATCCTGGCGGTCGCGGCGGCGCCGTCGTTCTCTTCACTGATCGCCAACCAGCGCGTGCGCGGCGCCTCGCTTGATCTGACCTCGGCGCTGCTGCTGGCGCGCAGCGAGGCGGTCAAGCGCAATGCCACGGTCACGCTGGCAGCCACCGGTGCCGCCTGGACCGCCGGCTGGGCGGTCACCGCAGGCGCCGAGACGGTGCGCAGCTTCGGGCCCTACGGCGGCCTGACCATCACGCCCAGCGCTGCCGGGGCCCTTGCGCTTGGCAACGACGGCCGGCTCACGGGCGCGGCCATGACTTTCGAAGTGGCACCCAACGGCGATACGGCAGCGGCGTCGCGCGTCTGCGTGCAGGTCAGCGAGACTGGCCGCGTCGCCTCCGCCACGGGAGCCTGCTCATGAAGCACAGAATCCCGCGGCTGCGGCCGCGCATGCCTGGCCGCCGCACGCAGGGCGGCTTCCTGCTGATCGAGGTGCTGGTGGCGGTGGTGATCCTGCTGGTCGCGCTGCTTGGCACCGCCGGGCTAGTGGCGCGCTCGGGGCAGACCGAGATGGAGTCCTACCAGCGCGTGCAGGCGCTGGCGCTGCTGCAGGACATGGTTGCGCGCCTCAACGCCAACCGCCAGGTGGCATCGTGCTATGCCAACGGCGCGACCGGCATGCAGCTGGGCAGCGCGGCGGCGCCGCCGGCGGCGTGCACGCAGGGCACCGCCGCGCAGAAAGCTACCGCCGATGCGGACCTGCAGGCCTGGAACACGGCGCTGCTGGGTAGTGCCGAGAAGCGCCCGGGGGCCAGCGCCGCTGATGCCGCCCAGGCCGTCGGCGCCATGATCGGCGCGCGCGGCTGCATCGAGACCGTGGACGCCGTCAACAATATCTACCGCATCACCGTGGCCTGGCAGGGCCTGGCCACCACTGGCGCGCCCGCGCTGGGCTGCGGCAAGGACCAGTATGGCAACGATGCCTATCGCCGCGCGGTCAGCACGCAGATCCGCGTCGGCACCCTCGGAACCGTGTCATGAGCCCCCTGCGCCTGTCCGCGCGCCGCCTGCGCCGCCAGCGCGGCATTTCGCTGGTCGAGCTGATGATCGGCATGACCATCGGCCTGGTGCTGCTGACCGCGCTGGCAAGCCTGTACTACGCCAACAGCCTGTCGCGCACCGAGTTCGTCAAGTCTGCCGAGCAGGTCGAAAACGGCCGCTACGCGCTGGAACAGATCCGGCGCGAAGTGGAGCTGGCGGGGTTCTTCGGCGCCGGCAGCATCGCGCGCGGCGCTACCGTGGCCGAGCCAGCGCTGTGCGCGGCAGACCCGGCGGCGCTGGGCTTCTCCGCGGCGGGTTTGACCGTGCCGCTGGCGCTGACGGGCTACGGCCCCGGGGTGGCGGCGGCATGCCTGCCTGACCTGGCGGCCACCTCCGAGGTGCTGGTGGTGCGGCGCGTATCGACCACGCCGGTGGCCGCACCCACGCCGGGCGTGCCTTATCTGCAGGTCTCGGCCTGCCCGCAGGATACCAATTCCTTCGTCTTCGACGCCAGCGCCGCGGCGGCCTTCGGCCTGCGCACCAAGGCCTGCGATCCCGCCCAGCCGGCCGCGCTGCGACAGGCCGTGGTGCGCGTGTTCTACCTGGCGGGCTGCGACCGCTGCAGCAACGGCGGCGACGGCATCCCCACGCTGAAGATGGCCGAGCTGGTGGGCGGCGCGTTCCAGTCGCGCTCGGTCGCGCAGGGCGTGCAGGACATGCACCTGCAGTACGGCGTGGACCTGGACAGCAACGGCTCGGCCGACTGCTACGTGGCCGACCCCGGCGCCAACAACGCCGCGGCCTGCGCCACCGTGCCGGGCTATGACTGGACCAACGCGCTCGCCAACTGGCGCAACGTCACCACCGTGCGCGTGAACCTGCTGGCGCGCACGCTGAAGCCCTCGGGCGGCCAGTCCGACAACCGCACCTACGACGTGGGCCGCGCCGCCGCCAGCGGTCCGTTCAACGACGGTTTCAAGCGCCATGTGTACGCCCAGGTGGCGCGGCTGGTCAACGTGGCCGGACTGCGCGAGCAATGACCTCACCCCGCAAAGAGCAAGCAATGATCAAGCAATCGGGTCGCCAACCGCAGGGCCGGCCACTGCGCCGCGGGCAGGACGGGGTCACGCTGGTCGTGACGCTGGTGTTTATGGTCCTGTTCCTGCTGATCGCCATGGCCATGGTCAATTCCGGGCTGGTCAACGTGAAAGTGGCCGCCAACCAGCAGCACACCGCCGAGGCGCGCGACGTGGCGCAGCAGGCGATCGAGCAGGTGATCAGCAACGATTTCACCAAGGCGCCGGCCGCGGTTGCGGTGCCGGTGGACGTCAGCGGCGACGGCAAGGCGGACTACGTGGCACAGGTGGCGCAGCCAGAGTGCGTGACAAGCAAGCCAATGAAGAACGTTGAGCTCGACCTGAGCGATGCCGACGACGTGTCTTGCCTGATCGGCAGCGGCGTGCAGAACACCGGGATCGTGACTGCAGGCAATAGCGGCGGCAATTCGCTGTGCAATGCCACGCAATGGGATGTGGCGGCCACTGTCAACGATGCCGCCAATACCGGCACCGTTGCAACCGTGCACCAGGGCGTGGCGGTGCGCATGCCGACCGGTTCGGCCTGTCCGTGACCGCGCAGGACACTACGACCTCTTCACCATCGATCGGACGGGAACCAGCATGACGACCAACGCCTGCCGGCAGCGCCGCCTTGCGGCTTTCGCAATCGCCCTGCTTACCTTTGCGGGCGTGAACCGCGCGCGCGCCGAGGACATCGACCTGTTCACCGGTCTGCAGACCAACGCCGGCACCAAGCCCAACGTGCTGCTGCTGCTGGACAACGCGTCCACCTGGAACGCCAGCACCACGATCAAGGGCTGCGACATTCCCGATGTGGTCAGCGCCAACAATGCCGGCACCGATGTCGGCGCGATCCAGTGCGCGCTGTACCGGGCGGTCAACACGCTCGTGACCAATCCGCAGCTCGCCGGCAACATCAACATGGGGCTGATGATGTTCGGCACCAGCACCAACACTGGCGGGATCTTCCGCTATCCGTCGGCGGCGCCCTATACGCTGCCGACCATGGATGCCACCAACGGTAACGCGTTCCTTCAGTACATCAAGAGCATCGACCGCCAGCGCGACAACTCGAACAACTCGCAGGTGGGCGGCGGCATGCAGGAGGCGTGGGCATTCTTCGCGGGCAAGAAGGGCTTGTCGGGCACGCAGTACACGTCGCCGATCACCAACCCGTGCCAGAAGAATTTCGTCATTTACATCGCCAATGCGGTCAACAACGGCAAGCCGCAGGACACCGGCACGGACGCCAAGGACGCGCTGGTGGCGGCCGGGGCCAACGCGACGCAGCTGACCACGCTCAAGCTGAATCCGGCCGCCAACAAGTACGAGAGCAACTGGGGTGATGAATGGGCGCGGTTCATGTACCAGACGGACGTGAACGGCAATGTCGAGAACAACCAGAACATCATCACCTACACCATCGCCGTCACCGACGACAACAACCCGGACTATGTCGAGTCGACCCGCAGCATGGGCGACAACGGCGGCGGCAAGCGCTACGTGGTGAAGCTGGGAGACGTGCAGGCGCTGGTCGATGCGCTGCTGCAGATCTTCAACGAGATGCAGGCCGTCAACAACGTGTTCTCGTCGGTGAGCCTGCCGGTCAGCGTGAATGGGCAGGGCTCGTACCTGAACCAGATCTACATCGGCATGTTCCGTCCTGACGCCACCGCGGCGCCGCGTTGGATGGGCAACCTGAAGCAATACAAGCTTGGCTACGACAGCAGCAAGCAGATCGTGGTGCTGGATGCGAATCCGAGCGGGCCCAACCAGCAGAGCGCGATCAGTAATGCCGGTACGGGCTTTATCTCGCCCAACGCCAAGAGCTTCTGGACCGCGGAGCCGCCGCTGGCGTTCAGCGGCAGCAGCTATTCCGGCAGTGCCGTCACCGGCTGGCCCGCCAAGGGCTTCTGGGTCAATAGCCCCTCGGGCGCGGCCGGGGCGCTGGACTCTGCGGACGGCGCCGCTGGCGTCACCGGCGGCGACGGCGAGATCGTCGAGAAGGGCGGCGCCGGCGAAATGCTGCGCGCGCAGATCGTCACCGACCAGGCCGCGCGCAAGCTCTACACCTGCCCGTCGGGCGCGTGCACCGCCAAGGTCCTGGCGTCGTTCGATACCGCCAACACCTGGCTGACCAACGCCACCGGGCAGACGGCGCTGAACAGCAGCGCTGCCGACGTGAAGAACCTGATCAACTGGGTGCGCGGCCGCGACGTGCAGGCGCTGGGCGAGAGCACCGTGGCCGGCACGGAGCAGCAGAAGGGCCCCGGCGGTAGCGTCACGGTGCGCGGCTCGGTGCACGGCGATGTGCTGCACTCGCGCCCGGTGGTGATCAACTATGGCGGCACCACCGGCGTGGTGGTCTTCTACGGTGCCAATGACGGCGTCTTCCATGCGGTCAACGGCAACCAGACCACCGGCATCAACGGCGTGCGCCCTGGCGGTGAGCTGTGGGGCTTCGTGCCGCCGGAGTTCTATGGCAAGCTCGGCCGCCTCTACACCAACACGCCCGAGGTGCAGCTGAGCGGCTCGCCGACCGGCTCGGGCGCCAAACCGCGCGACTATTTCTTCGACGGCACCACCACGGTGTTCCAGGACCTGCGCGATCCGGCCAATCCGCGCGTGGTGATCTACCTGACCGCGCGGCGCGGCGGCAGGCTGGTCTATGCGCTGGACGTGACCAACCCGGTGGCGCCCGAGTTCCTGTGGAAGTCCGACAGCAACCAGATCGCCGAACTGGGCCAGACCTGGTCGCAGCCGCGCGTGATCCGGGTCAAGGGCTACACCAACCCCCTGGTGGTGATGGGCGCCGGCTACGACGCAGCCGAAGACGCCGAGCCGTCGCAGGGCGGCGGCGCGACGGGGCAGGGGCGCGGCGTGATCGTGTTCGATGCGCTCACGGGCACTGTGGTGCGGGCGTGGCTGGCCGATTGCACCGGCCTCGGCGCCACCGTCTGCTCGGTACCCGCCGGCCTGAACCGCGCCATCCCGTCAGACGTCGCGGTGGTGGACCGCAACGGCGACGGTCTGATCGACAAGGGCTATGTCGGCGACATGGGCGGCAATGTCTGGCGGCTGGATTTCGAGACGGCTGCCGGTACGGGCCCGGCGGCCTGGACGCTGGGCAAGTTCGCCGCGCTGGGCGGCGCGCAGACCAGCAACGATGCGCGCAAGTTCATGTACCCACCAGATGTCATCACCACCGGCGCCTATGACGCGGTGATGATCGGCAGCGGCGACCGCGAGCATCCGCTATACACCACCAGCAACGCGGCGGGCCTGGCCTATAACGTCACCAACCGCTTCTACATGTTGAAGGACACCGCGCTCACCGGCGGGCTGCCTGCGACATGGACGCCGCTGACCGAGAGCAGCCTGTTCAACGCCACCGCCACGGTGTATGCCGACTCGGGTACCGGCAAGGGCTTCTACCTGACGCTGGGTACCGGCGAGAAGGTGGTTAACGCGCCGCTGACTGTGGCCGGCTACACCTACTTCGGCACCAATACCCCCAGCGTGCCCAAGTCAGGGGCCTGCTATCCGGACCTGGGTATCGCGAGGGGCTACGCGGTGTCGTTCCTGACGGGCAAGGGTCTTAACGACAACCGCTATGTCCAGTTCAACAATGGCGGCCTGCCGCCGTCGCCGGTGTTTGGCGTGGTGGCGGTGAGCGATGCCCAGGGCAACACCAGCAACGTGCCGGTGCTGATCGGCGGCGGCAACCAGAACGGGCCGGGCGGTGGCGACAATACCTCGTCGCTCGGTGCGCAGAAGATCTCGCCGCCGGGGATCGGCAAGCGCAAGCGCACCTACTGGTACACCCAGAGCGACAAGAAGTAGCCGGCCGCCGCCGTCACCGCGGCGCTGCCGCCACAGCGCCGCCTTCCTCCTTCCACCACCCACCCCCCAACGCCTGCAGCAGCGCCGCCGAATCCGCCAGCCGGTTGGCGCGCGCCTGTGCCAGTTCCAGCGACGCCTGCCGTGATTGCCGTTCGGCATCCAGCACCGCCAGCTGGCTGACGCCGCCGAGGCGGTACTGCTCCGACACCACTGCCAGCGTATCGCGCGCCTGCCGCGCGCTGTCGGCGCGTTCGCGCAGCGCCGCGGCATCGGCTTCGAGTGCGCGCAGTGAATCGGCCACGTTCTGCAGGCCCTGCAACACGGCTTGCCGATACGCGGCCAGCGACTGCTCATAGGCCGCTTCCGCCGCGCGTTTGCGGGCCTGCAGCTCGCCGCCGCGGAATACAGGCTGCACCAGCCCCGCAGCCAGGCTCCATACGTTCAGGCTGCTGAACAGGTCGCGCGCCGCGGTGGCCTGCGTGCCGCCGTTGGCGCTCAGCGTGATCTGTGGATAGAGATTGGCGGTGGCTACGCCGATATTGGCGGAGGCCTGGTGCAGCAGGGCCTCGGCCGCGCGGATGTCCGGCCGGCGGCGTGCCAGCGTGGCCGGCAGGCTGACCGGCAGCGTGTCGGGCAGCTGCAGTTCGTCGAGGCGGAATTCGGGCAGCGTGGCCGAGGCCGGGGTCTGGCCCGTGTACACCGCGAGCTGGTGCCGCGTGGCATCGAGCTGGCGTTGCAGGGCCGGCACCAGGGCTTGGGTTTGCGCGAGTTCGGCGCGCTGGCGCTGCACGTCGACACGGGCGACGCCGCCCGCGCGCAGGCGCTCCTCGGTGATGCCAAGCTGCCGCTGCTGGGCCGCAGCGACGGCGGCCGTATCGGCCAGTTGCGCGCGCAGGCCGGCTTCGCGGATGGCCGCGGTGGCCACGTTGGCGGTCAGCGCCAGGCGCGCGGCTTCCAGTTCATAGCGCTGGTAATCCACCGCTGCCTGCAGTCCCTCCAGTTCGCGCCGCTGGCCGCCGAACAGGTCGAGCACGTACGACACCTGCACCGTGGCGCCGTACAGCGTGAACGGGCCGGGGCTGGGGATCGCGGTGATGCCCAGGGACTGGAAATCGACCTGCTGGCGCGTGGTGTTCAGCTTTGCGTCAACGGCGGGCCAGCGCGTGGCGCCGGTGCGCGCGGCCAGGTTCTCCTGCGCCTCGCGCAGCCGGGCGCGCGCCTGTGCGAGCGTGGGGCTGGCATCCAGCGCACCGCGGATGGTGGCGTCCAGCGCCGGGCTGCGGAACAGCGCCCACCACTGCGCGGGCACATCGGCGCCGGCGGCCAGGGTTTGCGCGTGGGATTGCCCGCCCGCGTCCGCGGCGTCGGCCGCTACGGTTGCCACTGGCTGCGGGCCCGGCACGTAGCCGGCGTCATCGGGCGGCGCGGGCGCGCGGAAGTCGGGACCGACGGCGCAGCCGCACAACAGTGCCGCGGCGACAAAGACAGGCGTGAGTCGAGACATGGCGAACCCCTTCAATCCAGCGTGCGGCGGTAGAAGCGCACCGCGATCGCCATCACCACCACGATGAACAGCGCCATCGGCCACACATTGGGCCATAGCTCGACCCAGCCGTTGCCCTTGAGCAGGATGCCGCGCACCATGCGGTGGAAATACGTCATCGGCAGGATGTTGCCGATGGCCTGCGCCCAGCCCGGCATGCCGGCGAACGGGAACATGAAGCCGGACAGCAGGATGTTGGGCAGGAAGTAGAAGAAGGTCAGCTGCATCGCCTGCAACTGGTTCTGCGCCAGCGACGACAGCGTGATGCCCACCGTCAGGTTGGCCGCGATAAACAGCAGCGCCGCCAGGTACACCGCCAGCACCGAGCCGACGAACGGCACGCTGAAGATCCAGCGCGCGGCCAGCAGCACGATGGTCGACTGGATCAGGCCGATGAAGATATAGGGCACGATCTTGCCGGTCATCACCTCGAGCGGCCGCACCGGCGTGGCCAGCAGGTTCTCCATGGTGCCGCGCTCGCGTTCGCGCGTCATGGCCAGGCCGGTCATCATCACCATGGTCATCGTCAGGATCACGCCCATCAGGCCGGGAATAATGTTGTATTGCGTGATGCCTTCGGGGTTGTAGAGCCGCTGCACCTGCACGTCGAAAGGCGGCTTGCCGCCGGCAAGCGGCGCCAGTGGTCCCTTCAGGTCATGCGTGGCCACGCGGTAGGGCAGCTGGGGCAGCGCGGCGATGGCCTGGCCGGTGGCGGAGGGATCGGTGGCATCGGCTTCGACCAGCAGCGCGGGCCGTTCGCCGCGCAGCAGCCGGCGCGTGAAGTCGGGCGGGATGGTCAGCACGAACTGCACCTCGCCCTTCATCAGCGCCTCGCGCCCGGCCTGTTCGTCGGGCAGCGTGCCGACCAGCTTGAAGTAGGTCGATTGCTCCATGCTGGCGATAAAGGAGCGCGTGAATTCGCTCTGGTCGGCGGCAATCACGGCGGTTGGCAGGTGGCGCGGATCGGTGTTGATGGCAAAGCCGAACAGCAGCAGCTGCATGATCGGCAGCCCGATGATCATGCCGAAGGTGACGCGGTCGCGCCGCAGCTGCAGGAACTCCTTGAGCACGATGCTCCACCAGCGCTGCAGCGAGAAGCGCTGTTGCGCGGCCGGTTTGCGGGCGGCGGCTGTCATGACGCCTCCCTGGCCTTGCGGGCCGCCATATTGTCTTCGGCCCCGCTCATCATGTGGATGAACACGTCTTCCAGGCTGGTCTGGGTTTGCTCGACGCGCCGGCCCGGTCCGGCCAGCCGCGCGAGCGTATCGGCCAGCGCCTGCGCATCGCGCCCGGTCACATGCAGTGCGGTGCCGAAGGCCACGGTCTGCTCCACGCCCGGCGCACCCTGCAGTTGCTCCGACAGCGCGGCGAGGTCGTCGCCTTCCACGCTCCAGGTCGACAGATTCTGGCTGGCCACCACTTCATCGGCGGTGCCCTGCGCCAGCAGCTTGCCGTAGGCGATATAGGCCAGCTTGTGGCAGCGCTCGGCCTCGTCCATGTAGTGCGTGCTGACCAGCACCGAGATGCCGCGCGCGGCCAGCTGGTGCAGCTGCTCCCAGAAGTCGCGCCGGGCCTTGGGGTCCACGCCCGCGGTGGGTTCATCCAGCAGCAGCAGCTCGGGCTCGTGCAGCAGGCAGGCCGCCAGCGCCAGCCGCTGCTTCCAGCCGCCCGACAGCGCGCCGGCCAGCTGCGCCGAGCGCGTGGCCAGGCCCAGGTGTTCCAGTGCGCGGTCGACCGCCTCGCGCCGGTTCGGCATGCCGTAGACGCGCGCGACGAAGTCCAGGTTCTCGCGGATCGACAGGTCGTCCCAGTAGGAGAACTTCTGCGTCATGTAGCCGACGCGGCGCTTGATCTCGTCGGACTCGCTCCGGATGTCGTAGCCCAGGCAGGTGCCCGTGCCGGAATCGGGCGTCAGCAGGCCGCACATCATGCGGATCGAGGTGGTTTTGCCGCTGCCGTTGGGGCCGAGGAAGCCGAAGATCTCGCCGCGCGCGACCTGCATGCTCAGGTCGTTGACCACGTGCTTGTCGCCGAAGTGCTTGTTCAGACCGCGCACGTCGATGGCGAGCCCGGCCGCGCCGCCGTTGATTGTCGTGTTCATTGCCGTACCACTTCAACGGGCTGGCCCGGCCGCAGCTTGGGCGCATCGGCAGCCGCTGGGCGCGCTTCGACCAGGAACACCAGCTTGCGCCGGGTCTCGTTGCTGTAGATCACCGGCGGCGTGTATTCGGCCTCGTTGGCGACGTAGCTGATGGTGGCCGCCACCGGCGCGGCGCAGCCGTCGCAGCGCACCTGCACCGCCTGGCCGTTGCGCAGCGCGCCCACCACCGTCTCCGGCACATAGAAGCGCACCTTGACGTTGCCCGGCGGCAGCATGCGCACCACGGGGCTGCCCGCCGGCACCCACTCGCCGAGGCGGTAGGGCGTGTCGTAGACCAGCCCCGCCTGGGTCGTGGCCACGGTCTTGCGCGACAGCTTCCACTCGGCCTGCGCCAGCGCCGCGCGCGCGGCGGCCACCTGCGCGGCCTGCGCGGCTTGCTGCGCATCCCGGCCCGGCAGCCGGGCCACGTCGATATCGCGCTGCAGTTCGCGCACACGTGCGGCGTCGCTGTTGGCCTGCGCGCGCGATTCGTCCAGCTGCGCCTGCGCGATGCCGCCGATCTCATACTGGCGCTGGTCGCGCCGCAAGGCCGCGGCACTGCGCTGCGCCTGGGCCTGTGCCTGCGCCAGCTGGGCACGGCTGACCTCGACTTCGACCGGGCGCTTGCCGGTCTTCATGTCTTGCAGCTGGGCCTCGGCCGCGCGCAACTGGTCTTCGGCCTGCTGGCGCGCGGCGCGCTCGTCGTCGGATTCGAGGGCAAACAGCGCGGCGCCCTGGCCGACCTGCTGGCCGCGCTGCACCGACAGCGTGTCGAGGCGCCCGGCGAAGGGCGAGGCCACGCTGACGAATTCGCCTTCGACATAGCCTTGCCAGGTGTCGGCGCGTTCACGGCTGCAGGCGGCGACCAGCAGCACCGCCGCGAGCGTGGCAAGCACCGCTGCCGGCAGTTGCGGGCGGGTGGAGTGGGCGGGGTTCATGATGACTCCGGAGAAAGCCTGGACTTGCCGGCGTCGGGCGCCGGTGCCAGCCCGTGCGTCAGCAGCGCGGATACGTGGCGCACCAGCGTGTCGGTATCAACCGCTTCGCCGCCGGGCAGCCTGCGCCAGATATGGGTGGTGGCCAGCGGCAGCAGCGTCAGGCCGATCAGCGACGGCATCACCAGCGCCGGCTCCAGGCCGCTATTGAGCTGCCCGCGCGCGATCGCGGCCGCCAGCGGCGCGCTCAGTGCGCCGGCGCGCTGCAGCGCGAAGCGGTCCAGCACGCGCTCGCGCAGGGCGCCGTCGGCGCTGGCGACTTCACGGATCCACAGCCCGGGAAACCAGGGCGTGGCGGCCGCGGTGCGGATCAGCTGGCCGGCAATGCCGATCAGCATGGCCATCGGCTCGGCATCCCCGGCGGCAGCGAAGACGCTGGCCACCAGCGGCTGCAGCTTTTCCTCGACCACGGCGTCCAGCAGCAATTCGCGGTCGCTGAAGTAGTAATGGACCAGCGCTGGCGTCACGCCGGCCTGGGTGGCAATCGCCTTGACCGCGGTGCCGGCCACGCCCTGGCGCGAGAACAGGTCGGTGGCCGCATCGAGGATGCGTTCGCGCTGGCCGGGCTGGCCGGCTGCAGGACGCCCGGGGCTGCGGCGGGGGGAAGGTTTCGGTTTGGCGGGCGGGCGCGGCATGGGCAAACGGATGCAAGCGGTCTCCAGTGAATATTAATTTTTGCGTTAATTAATTCAAGGGCGGTTACAACGTCGGCCTTCCGGCACACCCTTTGGCAGGTAGACATGTCATGGGCGCTTGGCTATGCTGCGGGCGCCGGAGCGCGCCGTCTCCGGCACTTCTTTTGCTGACCTCCTCTGCCGATGCCGTTTCCGCCACTTGCCACCGCTCCCGTTCGTCGAGCGCTCCGTTTTCGCCGTGTGCTGGCGGCGCTGGCCTGTTGTGCGTGCCTGCCAGCGATGGCGCAGCAAGCGGAGCCGGTGCAAGGCCTGGCTGAAGCGGAAAGCCCGTTCGCCTTTCACGGCCAGAGCACCTACATCTGGCAGCGCAAGCCATCATTCGGCGCGGCATACTCCGGCCCCAATAGCCTGGGTACCGAACGGGCCAAGAGCTACTCGTTCAGCGCGACGCTGGATCTGGGACTGAAGCTGTGGCAAGGCGCGGAGTTCCACTTCAACCCGGAAGTCACGCAAGGCGTGCCGTTTTCCGGCCTGCACGGCCTGGGCGGCTTGTCCAACGGTGAACTGGGCAAGGCCGCCAGCACCAACCCGGTGTTCTACCGCGCGCGCGCCTTCGTGCGGCAGACCTGGGGCCTGGGCGGCGGCAGCGAAGCGCTGGAAGCGGATTTCAACCAGTTTGCGCGCACCGTCGACCAGCAGCGCGTGGTGCTGACGGCGGGCAACTTCGGCGTACTGGATGTCTTCGACCAGAACGAGTTCGGCTCGGACCCGCGCACGCAATTCATGAACTGGTCGTTCATGACGCATGGCGCCTTCGACTATCCGGCCGATGCGCGCGGCTATAGCTGGGGCCTGTCGCTGGAATATATCGGCGACGGCTGGTCGGCGCGCATCGGGCGCTTCCTGCAGCCGCTGGAATCCAACGGGCTGCAGCTCGACACCCGCATGTTCGAGCACTACGGCGACATCATCGAAGTGGAGAAGCGCTACCAGTTGGCCGGCCGGCCCGGCACCGCGCGGCTGCTGTGGTTCCGCAACAAGGCGCGCATGGGCGCGTTCAGCGATGCCATCGGCTTCGGCATGGCCAATAACAGCACACCGGACGTCGCCGACGTGCGGCGCGAGCACGCCAAGAGCGGTGTGGGCGTGACACTGGTGCAGCAGGTCACCGATTCACTGGGGATATTCGCGCGCGCCAGCCTGTCCGACGACAAGACCGAGACCTACGCCTTCACGGAGATCGGCCGCCAGGTGTCGGCGGGCGGCGTGCTGAAGGGCGATGCGTGGGGACGGGCGCGCGATGCGCTGGGCGTGGCGGTGGCGATCAACATGCTGGGCCCAAACCACCGCAACTACCTGGCCGCGGGCGGGCTGGGCGCGTTCCTGGGCGACGGTGCGCTGCGCTACGGGCCCGAGCAGATCCTGGAGATCTACTACAGCTTCCAGCCGGTGAAGTACCTGAGCATCAGCCCGGACTTCCAGTACGTGCGCAACCCCGGCTACAACCGCGACCGCGGCCCGGTCAAGTTCTACGGGGTACGGTTTCACGGGGAGTTCTGATCCTCCCCGCCTGCCTCACTGCCGCGCGTTGCGCTTGTTGTCCGGCCACGCCGTATTGAAGTTGGTGCGGAACGGGTTGATATCGAGCCCGCCGCGGCGCGTATAGCGCGCATACACCGCCAGCTTGACCGGCTTGCACTCGCGCATCACGTCCATGAAGATCCGCTCCACGCACTGTTCGTGGAACTCGTTGTGGTTGCGAAACGAGATCAGGTACTTGAGCAGCCCTTCCTGGTTGATCGGCGCACCCACGTAGCGGATCTGCACGCTGCCCCAGTCCGGCTGGCCGGTGACCAGGCAGTTGGACTTGAGCAGGTGCGACACCAGCGTTTCTTCCACCGGGGTTTCTTCCTGGTCCGCGCTGAGCAGCTCAGGCGCGGGCTCATACCGGTCCACCTCGATATCGAGCCGGTCCAGCAGCAGGCCGTCGAGCTCACCCATCTTCTGCTTGCCCAGGTCCGCTTCGGTTACCAGCCGCACCTGCACGGTGCCGCCGGTGGCTTCGGAC
This sequence comes from Cupriavidus necator N-1, assembly GCF_000219215.1. Lineage (NCBI taxonomy): Bacteria > Pseudomonadati > Pseudomonadota > Betaproteobacteria > Burkholderiales > Burkholderiaceae > Cupriavidus > Cupriavidus necator. The sequence continues at coordinate 445,578 of NC_015726.1, forward strand.
AGGTCGTGGTGCAGCAGCTGCTGCAGCGCCTCGGGTGAAGCAATTTTGGTCTGGTTGAACGAGTTAAGGTACAGCTTGAACGACTTGGACTCGATGATATTGGGCGTGTCCGACGGGATGATGAAGCTGGCCAGCGCCACCTGCGGCTTGCCCTTCAGGTTCAGCCACGACAGCTCGTACGCATTCCAGATATCGACGCCGAAGAACGGCACCGGCTTGCCTTCGGGCAGGCCGATCTCGGTGCGCTTGGGCTGACGCGGGATCGGAAAAAGCAGCGAGGCGTCGTATTCGGTCTTGTAGGCCGAAGGCTTGCCCAGCGGCGAGTGTTCAGGGAGGCTCATGGGGCGCTCAGCAGGTGTCAGGACAGGAACAGCTTGTACACCGGGTTGTCGGTCTCGTCCCAGTGTATGTAACCCAGCGTTGAAAGGAAGGCGCGGAAGGCGCGCTTCTCGTTCTTCGGCACCTGGATGCCGACCAGGATGTTGGAGGTATCCGCACCCTGGTTGCGGTAGTGGAACAGGCTGATATTCCAGTTCGGGCTCATGCTGGACAGGAACCGCATCAGCGCGCCCGGGCGCTCCGGGAACTCGAAGCGGAACAGCAGCTCGTCATGCGCCAGCGCCGAGCGCCCGCCCACCATGTAGCGGATATGCTGCTTGGCCAGTTCGTTGTTGGACAGGTCCAGCGTGTCGAAGCCGTGCTTGCGGAAGCTGGCGGCGATCTTGTCGTTCTCGGCGCGGCTGGCGATCTGCACGCCGACGAAGATATGCGCCATGCTGGTGTCGGCGATGCGGTAGTTGAACTCGGTCACGCTGCGCGTGCCGACCAGCTCGCAGAAGCGCTTGAAGCTGCCGCGCTCTTCCGGGATGGTCACGGCGAACACGGCTTCGCGCGCCTCGCCCACCTCGGCGCGCTCGGCGACAAAGCGCAGGCGGTCGAAGTTCATGTTGGCGCCGCAGGCGATCGCCACCAGGTGCTGGCCCTTGAGCTTCTCGCGCTCGGCATAGGCCTTCAGGCCCGCCACGGCCAGCGCGCCGGCCGGCTCCAGGATGCTGCGGGTGTCCTGGAACACGTCCTTCAGGCCCGCGCAGATGGCGTCGGTATCCACCAGGATGATGTCGTCGACCAGCTCGCGCGTGATGCGGAAGGTCTCCTTGCCGACCAGCTTGACCGCGGTGCCGTCAGAGAACAGCCCCACTTCCTTCAGCTCGACGCGCTTGCCGGCGTCGACCGAGCGCTTCATCGCGTCAGAGTCCACCGTCTGCACGCCGATCACCTTGATCTCGGGGCGCACCGCCTTGATGTACGAGGCGATGCCAGAGATCAGTCCGCCGCCGCCGATGGCGACGAACACGGCATGGATCGGGCCCGGGTGCTGGCGCAGGATCTCCATGGCGATGGTGCCCTGGCCGGCGATGACCTCGGGATCGTCGAACGGGTGGATGAAGGTCAGCTTGTGCTTCTTCTCCAGCTCCGCGGCATAGTTGTAGGCGTCGCTGTAGGACTCGCCGTGCAGCACGATTTCCACCCACTGGCCGCCGCGTTCGCGCACGGCGTCGATCTTCACCTGCGGCGTGGTGACCGGCATGGCGATGATGGCCTTGCATTGCAGGCGCGCCGCGGACAGCGCCACTCCCTGCGCGTGGTTGCCGGCCGAGGCGGCGATCACGCCGCGCCTGAGTTCTTCCGGCGTCAGCGAGGCCATCTTGTTGTATGCGCCGCGCAGCTTGAAGGAGAAGACCGGCTGGGTGTCCTCGCGCTTGAACCAGACCGCATTGCCGGTGCGCGCCGACAATTGATGCGCGTAGGTCAGTTCGGTCTCCTGCGCCACGTCGTAGACCTTGGCGGTCAGGATCTTCTTGAGGTAGTCGGGTCTGGCGGCGGACATGCGGGTCATGGTCTCGGGCGGGCCGTGGGGCGGCGCAAAAAAAGGCGGAAATTCTGGCGGAAACCGTCAATGATAAAGGATGGCGGCGACTTCCACCCTGCCCGGGCGGGCCCCCGCCGCCCGGGCAGGGCGGCCCGTGCCGCGCGGAGGGCGCTTCTCGTGTGGATGACGATGCACTCGCGAGGGCGCGGCGAGCCAGGGCGCAGTGGGGCCGCGGACGCTTGGCCCGGACTTGCGTCGGGGCGGGGTTGCGTGGGCGCCATGTAGGACGGCGCCCGGTGGACGCCGGTCAAAACGACGTGTTACGGTGTAACGCGATGCCACAACTACCGCTAATCGAACCCAATACCGCCCTGTTTCTCGACTTCGACGGCACCCTGGCCGACCTGGCCCCGCGCCCGGAACTGGTGCAGGTCGAACCCGAACTGGTCGGCACGCTGCACACGCTATTCGAGCGTCTGAACGGCGCGCTGGCTGTCATCTCCGGGCGTCCGATCTCTGAACTCGACCACTTCCTGCAGCCCCTGCGGCTGCCGGCCGCCGGCGTGCACGGTGCTGAATTCCGCACCGACGGCGGCATGGTATCCAAGACTTCCGCCCCCGGCCTGGAACCGCTGATCCCCCACCTGGAAGCGCTGGTGCGCGCCTATCCCGCCCTGCGGCTGGAGCGCAAGTCCGTTGCCGTCGCCATCCACTACCGCCAGGCGCCTGAACTGGCCGGCGTGGTCGATGCCGCGGTCACCGAAGTGCTGCGCCATGCTGTCGGACTGGAGGCGCTGCCCGGCAAGATGGTGGTCGAGATCAAGCCGGCCGGCGTCGACAAGGGCGACGCCATCGCCGCATTCATGAAATCTGCGCCCTTCGCCGAGCGCGTGCCGCTCTTTGCCGGCGACGACCTGACCGACGAGCCAGGTTTTGCCGCCGTGCGCAAGCTTGGCGGGCTGGGCGTGCTGGTGGGCCAGCGCGAGACCGTGGCCAGCGTCAGCGTGTCCGGGCCGGCCGCGCTGCGCAGCTGGCTGCACCGCTCGGCCCGCGCGCTGGAAGGCGCCGGCGGCCAGCCGCGCGCCGTGCCGAATGAGGCCGAGCCAGGCCCGGCCCGGCGCACAACGACATCCTGAGGGAGGTATCGCTGTGACCAATCCGAGCAGCCCGAGCGAACCGGGCCAGCCGCCGACCGAAGGCGTGCACAAGACCGTGGACGGCGGCAGCCGCTTTGCCAATCCGTCGCTGTCGCTTGGCATGATCGGCAACTGCGCCATCTCTGCGCTGGTGGACTGCCGCGCGCGCATTGTCTGGTCGTGCCTGCCGCGCTTTGACGGCGACCCGGTGTTCAACGCCCTGCTCGACCCGAGCGAGAACGCCGGCCATTTCTCGATCGAGATCGAGAACTTCCAGTCGTCGCGGCAATGGTACGAGCCCAATACCGCGGTGCTGCGCACGCGGCTGACGGACAGCCATGGCAACTGTCTGGAAATCACCGACTTTGCGCCGCGCTTCTTCCGGCTGGGGCGATATTTCCGCCCGACCGCGCTGGTCCGGCGCATCCGCCCGGTGCGCGGCGCGCCGCGCGTGCGCGTGGTGGTGGCGCCGCGCTTCGAATGGGGCCGCAAGGCGCCGGAGATGACGCGCGGCAGCAGCCATGTGCGCTTTATCGGCGACGACATGACCCTGCGCATGACCACCGACGCGCCGATGGCTTACGTGCTGTCGCACACGCCGTTCCTGGTCACGCGCGGCTACAACTTTATCCTGGGCCCGGACGAGACCCTCGCGCACGGCGTGGAAGAAACCGCGCGCGACTTCGAGCAGGAAACCACCGCCTACTGGCGCCTGTGGAGCCGCCGCCTAGCGGTGCCGTGCGAATGGCAGGACGCGGTGATCCGCGCGGCCATCACGTTGAAGATGTCGCTGTTCGAAGAGACCGGCGCCATCGTCGCGGCGATGACCACCAGCATCCCCGAGGCGCCGGGCAGCGGCCGCAACTGGGACTACCGCTTCTGCTGGCTGCGCGACGCCTTCTTCGTGGTGCGCGCGCTCAACAGCCTGTCCGAGGTCGGCACCATGGAGGACTACCTGCGCTGGCTGTCCAACGTGGTGATGCAATCGCAGGACGGGCACATCCAGCCGCTGTACGGCATCGGCCTGGAGCGCGAGTTGCCTGAAAGCATGCTCGACCATCTGCCCGGCTACCGCGGCATGGGCCCGGTGCGCGTGGGCAATCAGGCGCAGGAGCACTTCCAGCACGACGTCTACGGCAACGTGGTGCTGGGCGCGGCCCAGGCCTTCCATGACCACCGGCTGCTGCACCGCGGCGGCCCCGCTGAATTCCGCCGGCTGGAAGAGGTGGGCGAACAGGCGGTGAAAGTGTTCGGCACCCCCGACGCCGGCATGTGGGAGCTGCGCACGCGGGCGCGCGTGCATACGTCGTCGGCGCTGATGAGCTGGGCCGCCTGCGACCGCCTGGCCAAGGTTGCGGACAAGCTGCAGCTGCAGGCGCGCGGCGCCTACTGGCACGACCATGCCGACCGCATGAAGGAGCGCATTTTGGCCGAATCCTGGAGCGAAGAGCGCCAGGCCTTTGCCGAGAGCTTCGGCGGGCGCGAGCTGGATGCCAGCGTGCTGCTGATGGCCGAAGTCAATTTCATCGAGCCGCGCGATCCGCGCTTCATCGCCACCGTCAAGGCGCTGGAGGCATCGCTGTGCGACGGCCCCTATATGCGCCGCTACGAGGCGCCCGACGATTTCGGCAAGCCCGAGACCGCGTTCAATATCTGCACGTTCTGGCGCATCGATGCTCTTGCGCGCATCGGCCGGCGCGAAGAAGCGCGCGAGATCTTCGAATCGATGCTGGCCGCGCGCAATCCGCTGGGGCTGCTGTCCGAGGATACCCATCCGGTGACCGGCGAGATGTGGGGCAATTTCCCGCAGACGTACTCGATGGTCGGGCTGATCAATGGCGCGATGCGGCTGTCGGCGCCGTGGGACACGGTGATCTGAACCGCCCACGGCATCCACGGCATCCAGAACAGAGGACTCCAAGAACAACATATGCCAAGACTTGTAGCGGTATCCAACCGGGTCGCCGATCCCCGCAACGTGGCGGCGGGCGGCCTCGCCGTGGCGCTATCCGAAGCCCTGCGCCAGACTGGCGGCATGTGGTTCGGCTGGAGCGGCAAGGCGCTGGAAACCGCCCAGGGCGGCACGCCGGGTGAAGGCGACCTGCACCTGCAGCAGGCCGGCAACGTGACGCTGGCCACCGTCGACCTGAGCCGCGAGGACCACGACGCCTACTATCTGGGCTACAGCAATGGCGTGCTGTGGCCGGTGTTCCACTACCGGCTGGACCTGGCGGATTTCGACTCCAACTTCCTGAATGGATACCGGCGCGTGAACCAGCTGTTCGCGCGCAAGCTGGCGCCGCTGCTGCAGCCCGACGACATCATCTGGATCCATGACTACCACCTGATCCCGCTGGCCTCAGAGCTGCGCGCCATCGGCTGCGGGCAGAAGATCGGCTTCTTCCTGCATGTGCCGCTGCCGCCGCCGCTGATTCTGGCCGCCATCCCGCAGCACGAGTGGCTGATGCGCGCACTGTTTGCCTACGACCTGCTCGGCTTCCAGAGCCATGCGGATGTCGAGCACTTCTCGCGCTACGTGCAGGCCGAAGCGCAGGCCGAGCCCATGGGCGAGCACCGCTACCGCGCCTTCCACCGCACGGTGCGGGCGCAGGCCTTCCCGATCGGCATCGACGTCGACGAGTTCATGGAGCTGGGCCGCGGCGCGGATGCGCAGGAAACCTACGAGATGATGTGCGCGCAGTACGCGCGCCGCCGGCTGCTGCTGGGCATCGACCGGCTCGACTATTCCAAGGGCCTGCCGCAGCGGCTCAAGGCGTTCTACCGGCTGCTGGCCGAGTATCCCGAGAACCGCTCGAGCGCGACGCTGGTGCAGATCGCTGCCCCGTCGCGTGAGTCGGTGGATGCCTACGTCGACCTGCGCCGCGAGATGGAGCAGCTGAGCGGCGCCATCAACGGCGAGTTCGGTGAGCTGGACTGGATGCCGGTGCGCTATATCCACCGCACCACCGCGCGCAAGCGGCTGCCCGGCCTGTGCCGCGCCAGCCGCGTGGCGCTGGTGACGCCGCTGCGCGACGGCATGAACCTGGTGGCCAAGGAGTTCATCGCCGCGCAGGACCCGGAGGACCCGGGCGTGCTGGTGCTGTCGCGCTTTGCCGGCGCCGCCGAGCAGCTGCGCGAGGCGCTGCTGGTCAATCCGTACGACACGCGCGCCACCGCGCAGGCGATCCAGCAGGCGCTGCACATGCCGCTGGCCGAGCGCCAGCAGCGGCACCAGAAACTGCTGGAGCGCATCCGCGCGCAGGATGTGCACTGGTGGAGCAGCGAGTTCCTGCGCGCACTGACTGAGACCGAAGGGGCCTGAGGCGCGGGCTGTTCTTCCGGTCGGGGAGCATGACCATGAGCGAAGACCTGGCAGCGCAATCGTGCACGCCTTGCCGTGGCGGCGTGCCGCCGTTGACGCCGGCTGAGGCCGAGGATTTACTGCAGCAGGCGCCGGGGTGGGAGCTGGTCGATAGCGCGACGCGGCTCGAACGGCGTTTCACCTTCGGCAATTTCGCGCAGGCGCTGGCGTTCGTGAACGGCGTCGGGCAGCTGGCCGAGGCGCAGGGGCATCATCCGGAGATCAGCTTTGGCTGGGGGCATGCCACGGTGTCGTGGCGGACCAAGAAGATCAAGGGGTTGCACCGGAATGATTTCATCATGGCGGTGAAGACGAGCGAGTTGGCGGAGGGGATCGGGTGAGGTTCGTGGGGGTCACTTCAAATCCCCAGGCGTATCAATATCGCGAAACGCCCCTTCATCCTCTGTCAGGATCCGCGTCACAGGCTTGTCCTTCAGCAACGCCCGCGCGCCCTCATCTCCGTCCAGCTTCAGCAATTCCTCACGCCAGGCTGCGCCAAAACCCACCGGATGCCCACGTTGCCCGTTGCGCCAAGGGGCGGCGATGGTATCCGGCGTGGTGATCGTCAACGCCACCGCCCGGATCAGTTCCATCGGCAGCCAGGGCATATCCGCCAGCGCTACCACCCAGCCGCGCGCTTCGGGCGTGGCTGCCACGGCGGCACGCAGGGCTGCGCCCATGCCGGCTTCGGCGTCGGCCGACTCCACCACGCGGCAGCCGCCGCGGCGCAGTTCCTCCGCCAGTGCCGGGTTGCCCGGGCGAATGACGGCGATCGATTCCGGCAGCGCCGCGGCCAGCGTGCGCGCGCTGCGCCAGGCCACGGAGCGGCCGCCGGGCAGCACCTCCAGCAGCTTGTTGCGTTTGCCGGCGGCGTCGAAGCGGCGGCCGAAGCCTGCGGCCAGCAGGATGCCGGTGGGCAGGTCGGTGCGGAGCAGGGGAGCGTTGGGGGCGGCAGTCATGGCGGGCGCACTCGCGAAGTCGTCAGGTGGGGTCAGGCGCGACGTCGCAGCTGCTGCCGGTGCTGGCAGCCATCTCGCGCGCGGCCTTGGCGCCTTCCACCTGCAGGATGTCGGGCAGCGATACGTGGTTCCTGGCCGCGATCACCTCGGCCAGGATCGAGATGGCGATCTCGGGCGGCGTGCGGCTGCCGATGTAGATGCCCACGGGGCCATGCAGCCGCGCCAGCTGCAGCTCGGTCAGGTCGAATTCCTTGAGGCGTTCGCGGCGCGCCTGGTTGTTGCGGCGCGAACCCAGCGCGCCCACATAGAAGGCCTTGGTGCGCAGCGCTTCCATCAGCGCCAGGTCGTCCAGCTTGGGGTCGTGCGTGAGCGCGATCACGGCGCAGCGCTCGTCCAGCTTCATGTCAGTGACGGTGTCGTCCGGCATGGTGCGCACCATGGTCACGCCGGGGATGTCCCAGGTCTCTGTGTATTCCTCGCGCGGGTCGCACACGGTGACCTGGAAGCCCAGGCCCACGGCGATCTGGCACAGGTACTTTGACAGCTGCCCGGCGCCGATCACCAGCATGCGGTAGCGCGGGCCGTGGATGGTCAGCAGGGTCTTGCCGTCGAACACCAGGCCGTCGGTGGCGTTGGCCGGGCCCAGCGTGGCGGTGCCGGTGGCCATGTCGAGCGTGCGCGCGACCAGGCGGCCATTTTCCACGGCGTCGAGCAGCTCGGCGATGCCGCTGGCCGGGGTCAGCGGTTCGGTGACCAGCTCGATGGTGCCGCCGCATGGCAGCCCGAAGCGGTGGGCTTCCTCGGCGCTGATACCGTACTTGATCGCTTCCGGGTGGTCGGCGGTGATGCCTTGCCGGCGCACGCGGTCGATGATGTCATCCTCGATGCAGCCGCCCGAGACCGAGCCCACCACCAGGCCGTCGTCGCGCACGGCCAGCATCGCGCCTTCGGGCCGGGGCGACGAGCCCCAGGTCCGCACTACCGTGACCAGCAGCACGCGATGGCCTTGCTGCTGCCACTGCACGCTGTTCTTCAGGACTTCGAGATCCACGCTGTCCATGATCGTTTCCGCTTCGGTTCCTCTGTTGGTTCATTGTCGCCGGCGGCTGCGGCGGGGGCGCCCTCGGCCGCTGGCGTGTCGTCGGTGGCGTCAGGGGTGACGGCCTCGGTGAAGCGCGCAAAGAAGGTATCTGCCATCTTGCGTGCCGCGGCGTCCACCAGCCGCGAGCCGATCTGTGCGATCTTGCCCCCCACGTGGGCGTTGACGGTGTAGGTCAGCACGGTCTCGTCACCGTCTGGTTCCAGCCGGACCTGGGCGCTGCCCTTGCCGAAGCCCGCCGCGCCGCCCTGGCCATCGAAACGGATGGTGTAGCTGTCGGGGGCCTGGATGTCTTCCAGTGCCATGCGGCCCTTGAAGCGCGCCTTGACCGGGCCTACTGCGGCCGTCAGGGCCAGCTGGTAGGCGTTGTCGCCGTCGGGCTCGATACTCTCACATCCCGGGATGCATTGCTTGAGCAGCTCGGTGTCGTTGAGCGCTTCCCATGCCACCTGCTGCGGGACCGGCAGGCGCTGGCTCTGGTTCATTTCCATGGCGGGGCTTCCTTGTTGTGCCTGGCGAGGGCAGGGGTGGCGGCCCGGGGCGGGCCGCCATGGTCGGACAGCAGCGTCTCGAGCGCCAGCAGGCTGTCCAGGTTATGGGCCGGGCGCAGTGCGTCCACGTGCGGCAGGATGGCTTGCACGCCACGCGCCTGCGGGGTGAAGCCGGGGTAGCGCAGCAGCGGGTTGAGCCAGACGATGCGGTGCGCAAAGCGGCGCAGCCGTGCCATTTCGTCGCCGAGCAGGTCGATGTGCTCGTGGTCCAGGCCGTCGGTGACCAGCAGCACGGTGGCGCGCCCGGACAGCGTGCGCCGCGCCCAGTGGCGGTTGAAGCTGGCCAGCGCGGCGCCGATGCGGGTGCCGCCGGCCCAGTCGCGCACCTGGCCGGTGATCAGCGCGACGGCCTCGTCCGGGTCGCGTTCGCGCAGCGAGCGGGTGATGTTGGTCAGTCGCGTGCCGAACAGGAACACCGACAGCCGCTCGCGCGACTGCATCAGCGCATGGCAGAAGTACAGCACCGCGCGCGAGTACTGGCTCATCGAGCCGGAGATGTCGAGCAGCAGCACCACCGGGGGCTTGCGCTCGGCGTGCTTGCGGAATTTCCAGCGCAGCCACTCGCCATGCTGGCGCACCGCCAAGCGCGCGCTGGCGCGCAGGTCGGCATGGGTGCCGCAGGTGGCTGCGCGCAGGCGGCGGGTGCGCTGCAGTGCGAGATGGGCGCGGCGCGTGCGCACCAGGTGCTGCAGCGCGCGCCACTCCTGCGCGGTCAGGGTTTCAAAGTCGCGCTGCGCCAGGCGTTCCTGGTCGGAGAAGGTCAGCGGCACGTGGATGCGCTCGGCTTCGGTTTGCGCGGGCCGCGATGGCGTTTCGGGCTGGCGCGCGGCCAGGGCATCGGCCAGCCGGTTGCTGCGTTTGGGCGGCGGCGCGCCGCTGTCGACGCGCGGCAGCAGCAGCGCGCGCAGCTTGCCTTCCCAATCGGGATCGCGCCAGAACAGGTCGAAGGCGGCATCGAACAGCGGGCGCTGGTCGGGGCCGGACAGCACCAGCGCCGCCAGCGCGGCGCGCACCTCGTCGCGCTGGCCGATATCGACATGGCGCAGCGCCTGCAGCGCATCGACCGCATGGGCCGGCGACAGCGCGAAGCCGCCGTCGCGCAACAGCCGCATGAAGTGCGTGACGTTGCGCGCCAGCACCGGCAGGGCCGGTGCGGCAGGCCGTACAGCGGCGTGCAGCGTGGCCATCTTCAGCCTCCCGGCGTGGCACCCGCCAGCAGCTCGGCCACGGTGGGGCCGTCCACGCGCGCCAAGTCGTCCTGGTACTTGAGCAGCACGCCCAGCGTGTCGCGCACGGACTGCGGATCGAGCTCGGTCGCGCCCAGCGCGGAGAGCGCGCGGCACCAGTCGATGGCCTCGGCGATGCCCGGCGCCTTGAACAGGTCGATGCCGCGCAGCCGGTGGATAAAGTCGATGGCCTGGGCCTGCAGCGCCGCGGCGGCCTCGGGGGCGCGCGCGGCCACGATCTGCAGTTCGCGGTCGCGCTCCGGGTAGCCCATCCACTGGTACAGGCAGCGGCGCTTGAGGGCGTCGTGGACTTCGCGGGTGCGGTTGGAGGTGATCACGATCAGCGGCGGACGCTCGGCCCGGATCACGCCGATTTCGGGGATCGACACCTGGAATTCGGACAGCACCTCCAGCAGGAAGGCTTCGAAGGGTTCGTCGGCGCGGTCGATCTCGTCGATCAGCAGCACGCGCGGGACGTCCGGTGCGGCAGGGTCGGGCAGCAGTGATTCCAGCAGCGGGCGCTTGAGCAGGTAGTCGTCGTGGTACAGCGACTGCGCCTCGGGACGTTCGCCGCGTGCCTCGGCCAGGCGCAGCGCCATGATCTGGCGCGGGTAGTCCCATTCGTACAGCGCGCTGGCGGCGTCCAGCCCTTCATAGCATTGCAGCCGCAGCAGCCGTGTGCCGAGCACGCCCGCCATCGCATGCGCCATGGCGGTCTTGCCGACGCCGGGCTCGCCTTCCAGGAACAGCGGCCGCTGCATGCGGATGGCGAGATAGAGCACCGTGGCGGTCTCGCGGTCGGCGAAGTATTGCTGGCGTTCCAGCTGGGCGATGGTGTCGTCGATGGAGGTGGGAAGCATGAGATTCTTTCTGTGCCGGCATGCCTCGCACGCCGACGGTTTGCTCCCCTCTCCCGCACGGCGGGAGGGGCGGGGGAGAGGGCAGGAGGTTCGCGCGCGATAACGCTTGATTCAAGCGCCGGCCCTCTCCCCCGACCCCTCTCCCGCGGTGGCGGGAGAGGGGAGACCACAATGGGGAGAGGTAAAACTCGCGCTACCCCTTCGCCGCCGCCTCCACCGCCCGCGCCGCCAGCACCGGGATCAGATGCGCCCGGTACTCCGCCGACGCATGCAGGTCGGCGTTCAGCTTCGACGCATCGACCTTCACCCCACGCGCCGCCTGCGCGGTGAAGCTGGCCGACAGCGCCTGCTCCAGCGGCTGGCAGCGGAACACGCTGTCGGCCGCGCCTGTCACCGCCACGCGCACCGTGTTGCCGGTGCGCGCCACCATCACGCCCACCAGCGCAAAGCGCGAGGCCGGGTTGCGGAACTTGGCGTAGGCAGCCTGCTCCGGGATCGGGAAGCGCACCGCGGTGATCAGCTCGTCCGGTTCCAGGGCGGTTTCATAGAGGCCCTTGAAGAAGTCGTCGGCGGCGATGGTGCGGCGGTCGGTGACCACGGTCGCTCCCAGCCCCAGCACACCCGCGGGGTAGTCGGCAGCGGGATCGTCATTGGCGAGCGCGCCACCGATGGTGCCCATGGCGCGCACCTGGCGGTCGCCGATGCCGCCGGCCAGTGCCGCCAGCGCCGGGATGCGCTGGCGCACCTCGGCATGCTCGGCCACATCGGCATGGCGCGCGGCGCCGCCGACCACGATCTCATTGCCGTCGACGCGGATGTCGGCCATGCCGGGAATGCGCGCCACGTCCACCAGCACGGAGGGCGCGGCCAGCCGCAGTTTCATCGCGGCCAGCAGACTCTGGCCGCCGCCGAGGAACTTGGCTTCGGGATCGGCCTTTAGCGTGGCCACGGCCGCCTTGGCATCCGCGGCGCGTTCAAAATTGAAGGCGTACATGTCGGTTTCCTTTGCGGTGTGCGTGGGTCACGGCCGGGCGGCCTGGATGGCCTGCCAGACCCGGTGCGGCGTGGCGGGCATTTGGATGTCCTTCACGCCCAGCGGGCTGAGCGCATCCACCAGCGCGTTGATGAACGCCGGCGGCGAGCCGATCGCGCCGGCTTCGCCGCAGCCCTTCACGCCCAGTGGGTTGTGGGTGCAGGGCGTGCCGGTGGCGGTCTCGACGGTGAAGTCGGGCAGGTCGCCGGCGCGCGCCATGGCGTAGTCCATGTACGAGCCGGTCAGCAACTGGCCGCTGTCGTTGTCGTAGATGCACTGCTCCAGCATGGCCTGGCCCAGCCCCTGGCCGATGCCGCCATGGACCTGGCCTTCGACGATCATCGGGTTGATGATGTTGCCGAAGTCGTCCACCGCGGTGAACTTGACCACCTGCGACTCGCCCGTATCGGGATCGACCTCCACCTCGCACACATAGGCGCCGGACGGGTAGGTGAAGTTGGTCGGGTCGTAGAACGCGTTTTCGTTCAGGCCCGGCTCCAGCTTGTCGAGCGGATAGTTGTGCGGCACGTAGGCGGACAGCGCGACCTCGCCGAAGGTCTTGGTGCGGTCGGTGCCGGCCACGCGGAACACGCCGTTGCTGAACTCGATGTCGGTGTCGGCGGCTTCCAGCAGGTGCGCGGCGATCTTCTTGGCCTTGGCCTCGATCTTGTCGAGCGCCTTGACGATGGCCGAGCCGCCCACCGCCAGCGAGCGCGAGCCATAGGTGCCCATGCCGAACGGCACCCGGCCGGTGTCCCCGTGCACGATCTCGACCTGGTCCAGCTGCAGCCCGAGCCGGTCGGCGACCACCTGCGCGAAGGTGGTCTCGTGCCCCTGGCCATGGCTGTGCGAGCCGGTGAACACGGTCACGGTGCCGGTCGGGTGCACGCGGATCTCGCCCACCTCGAACAGCCCCGCGCGCGCGCCCAGCGCGCCGGCGATATTCGACGGCGCCAGCCCGCAGGCCTCGATATAGCAGGAATAGCCCAGGCCGCGCAGCTTGCCGCGCTGCTTCGCTTCGTCGCGCCGGGCCGGGAAGCCCTTGACGTCGGCCAGCTCCTGCGCGCGCGCCAGGCACGGCTCGTAGTCGCCGGTGTCGTAGGTCAGGCCCACCGGCGTGGCGTACGGGAACTGGCGGATGAAGTTCTTGCGGCGCAGCTCGGCCGGGTCGATCTTCAGCTCGTGCGCGGCGGTTTCGACCAGGCGCTCGACCACATAGGTGGCCTCGGGCCGGCCGGCGCCGCGGTAGGCATCCACCGGCGCGGTGTTGGTGAAGACCGACTGCACTTCGGCGTAGATCGCGGGCGTGGCGTACTGGCCCGCCAGCAGCGTTGCATACAGGATGGTCGGAACGCTGCTGGCGAAGGTCGACAGGTAGGCGCCCATATTGGCGGTGGTATGCACCCGCATCGCCAGGAACTTGCCGTCGGCGTCGAGCGCCAGCTCGGCCCTGGTCACATGGTCGCGGCCGTGCGCATCGGTTAGGAAGGACTCGGAGCGGTCCGCGGTCCACTTGACCGGGCGGCCGATCTTCTTCGAAGCCCAGGTCAGCGCCACGTCTTCCGGGTACAGGAAGATCTTGGAGCCGAAGCCGCCGCCCACGTCCGGCGCGATGATGCGCAGGCGCGATTCGGGCAGCCCCAGCACGAACGCGCCCATCAGCAGGCGTTCGACGTGCGGGTTCTGGTTGGCCACGTAGACCGTATAGCTGTCGTCCTGGCGCGTATAGCTGGCGTTGACCGCGCGCGGCTCGATCGCGTTGGGAATCAACCGGTTGTTGACGATGTCCAGCGTGGTCACGTGGGCGGCCTTGGCAAAGGCGGCGTCGGTGGCGGACTTGTCGCCGTGGCCCCAGGTGTAGCAGGTGTTGGCGGGCACGTCGTCATGCACCAGGGTGGACGCCTTGGCGGCATCGGCAGCGCTGACCACGGCGGGCAGCTCTTCATAGTCGACGTCGATCTTCTCGGCGGCGTCGCGCGCCTGCTGCAGGGTCTCGGCGATGACCAGCGCGACCTGGTCGCCGACGTGGCGGACCTTGTCGTGGGCAATCACCGGGTGCGGCGGCTCCTTCATCGGCGAGCCGTCGATGCTGTGGATCAGCCAGCCGCAGGGCAGGCCGCCGACCTTGTCGGCCGCCAGTTCGTCGCCGGTCAGCACGGCGATCACGCCGGGCGCCGCCAGCGCCTCGGTCTTGTCGATCGAGCGGATGCGCGCATGCGCGTGCGGCGAGCGCAGGAAGTACGCGTAGCTTTGCTGCGGCAGCACGATGTCGTCGGTGTACTGGCCGTTGCCGGTCAGGAAGCGATAGTCTTCCTTGCGCTTGACCGGCGCGCCTACCAGGCGCTGGCTTTCGGGTGCGTTCATGGCCGTTCCCCCTTATTCCGCGCTGGCGGCGGTGCCCTGCATGGCCGCCTGGCCTTGCTGCACTGCGCGCACGATGTTGTGGTAGCCCGTGCAGCGGCACAGGTTGCCTTCCAGGTGCGCGCGGATGGTGGCGGCGTCGGCGCCGGGGTGTTCCTGCACCAGCGCGGTGGCGCTCATCACCATGCCGGGCGTGCAGAAGCCGCATTGCAGGCCGTGGCATTCGCGGAAGGCTTCCTGCATCGGGTGTAGCGTGCCGGGAGCGGCGAGGCCCTCAATGGTGGTCACGGCGGCGCCGTCGGCCTGGACCGCGAGGATATTGCACGACTTGACCGCCCGGCCATCCAGGTGGACCGTGCAGGCGCCGCACTGCGCGGTGTCGCAGCCGACGTGGGTGCCGGTCAGGCGCAGCTGTTCGCGCAGGAACTGGACCAGGAGGGTGTTGGGTTCTACCTGCGCGTCAACGGACTTGCCGTTGACCGTCAGGCGGATCGGAATCGCCATGCTTGTCTCCATGTGGGGTGGACGCGCATGACCAATTGCCCGAAATCCCGAACAAACTGCGTGGGACTGGCCACGACGCGGTACTGCCGCTTAAGACGGCTATAGGACGGCTAATTCGTGATATTGGTGCTGCCGCTACAACTGCTGTAGGTGCGCCAGCGCACGCGGCGAGCGGCTTCAATGCTGGCGCGAATGCTGCGGCCGGCGAACGATTGGCCACAACAGGCTCTAACAGTTAATCACAAATCGTGGGGCGCTGCCATGTGGTTTGCCCGCGCCCCGTTCGGGGCACAGCAGCTAGAATGAGCAGCGCCCACTGGCACCCGCCACGCTTACATGGAAGCCTTCTTCGACTGGCTGTTTGAAACCATTGCCCTGCCCAAGGTGGGCCTGCCCGCGATCTTTGTGGTCAGCCTTATCTCGGCCACGCTGCTGCCGCTGGGCTCGGAGCCGGCGGTGTTCGGCTACGTCAAGCTCAACCCGCATATGTTCTGGCCGGCGATCCTGGTGGCCACGCTCGGCAACACGGTCGGCGGTGCCATCGACTGGTGGCTGGGCTATGCCGCCAAGCTGGCACTGGTGCGCTACCACAAGCGGCGCCGGGCGCGTGAGCACGACCTTGAGCACCTGGAGCACCGCAAACATATGCGCAAGCCGCCCAAGCCCAAGCTCGATGCGCGCTACTTCCGGTGGATGCGCCGGCTCGGGCCGCCCACGCTGCTGTTCTCCTGGCTGCCCGGCATAGGTGATCCGTTGTGCACTTTGGCCGGCTGGCTGCGCCTCTCGTTCTGGCCCAGCCTGGCCTGGATGGCGGTCGGCAAGTTCATCCGCTACCTGTTCATGACCGCCAGCCTGCTGTGGATCCCGGACAGCTTTTGGCACAACATTGCGCAAATGTGGAAGGCCTGGTTCTGATCCGGTGCGCCGCCGGCACCACCGCAGGGCGCCGGTGCCACCGCCTAAATGTCGCCTAATCCCTTGTTCCAACAAGGATTCCTCGATGTTGCGGTGCGGCGAAACCGGGCCTTGCAGTACAATCGCGCTTTAATGAACGATTCGCGCACAGTCCTCGTGCGCAGCAGGAAGCGGTCCCCCAATGAACGCCCCACTCGTGCTCGACGCCAAGCTCGCCGCGCAGGACGCCCCGCCGCGCCTGCGTGAAATCCCCTATAACTACACGTCCTTCTCGGACCGCGAGATTGTCATCCGCCTGCTCGGCGAGGAAGCCTGGCGCATCCTGGACGAGCTGCGCAGCGAGCGCCGGACCGGCCGCTCCGCCCGCATGCTGTACGAGGTGCTGGGCGATATCTGGGTGGTTCGCCGCAACCCCTACCTGCAGGACGACCTGCTGGAAAATCCCAAGCGCCGCCAGATGCTGGTCAGCGCGCTGCACCACCGCCTGAACGAGATCGAGAAGCGCCGCGCGGCCGACCGTGCCGAGCACGCCGAGCCTGCCGCCGAGGACCGCTCGCACCGCGTGGAGCAGCTGGTCGCCTTCGCCAAGCAGGCGATCGAGGATTTCAAGAACGAATTCGCCGCCGCCTATGACCTGCGCAAGCGCGCCCAGCGCGTGCTGGGCAAGGTCACGCAGAAGGACAACATCAAGTTCGACGGCCTGTCGCGCGTCTCGCACGTGACCGACGCCACCGACTGGCGCGTGGAATATCCGTTCGTGGTGCTGACGCCGGATACCGAGGAAGAGATCGCCGGCCTGGTCAAGGGCTGCTTCGAGCTCGGCCTCACCATCATCCCGCGCGGGGGCGGCACCGGCTATACCGGCGGCGCCGTGCCGCTGACGCCGATGAGCGCGGTGATCAATACCGAGAAGCTGGAGCAGCTCGACCCGGTCGAGCAGACCGACCTGCCCGGCGTGTCGCACAAGGTTGCGACCATCTTCTCCGGAGCCGGCGTGGTGACGCGCCGCGTGGCCGATGCGGCCGACAAGGCCGGCCTAGTGTTCGCGGTCGACCCGACTTCGATCGATGCCTCGTGCATCGGCGGCAACGTGGCCATGAACGCCGGCGGCAAGAAGGCCGTGCTGTGGGGCACCGCGCTGGACAACCTGGCCTGGTGGCGCATGGTTGACCCGGAGGGCAACTGGCTGGAAATCACCCGGCTGGACCACAACCTGGGCAAGATCCACGATGTGCCGGTGGCCACCTTCGAACTGAAGTGGTCGGACGGCAACCGTGCGCCGGGCGAGAAGGTGCTACGCACTGAGACGCTGGCGATCGAAGGCCGCAAGTTCCGCAAGGAAGGCCTGGGCAAGGATGTCACCGACAAGTTCCTGGCCGGCCTGCCGGGCGTGCAGAAGGAAGGCTGTGACGGCATCATCACCAGCGCGCGCTGGATCCTGCACCGCATGCCGAAGTTCATCCGCACGGTCTGCCTGGAGTTCTTCGGCCAGGCGCGCGACGCCATCCCCAGCATCGTTGAGATCAAGGACTTCCTTGATGCGGAGACGAAGAAGCCCGGCGGCGCCATCCTGGCCGGCCTGGAGCACCTGGACGAGCGCTACCTGCGCGCGGTCGGCTACGCCACCAAGAGCAAGCGCAACGCCTTCCCGAAGATGGTGCTGATCGGCGATATCGTCGGCGACGATGAAGACGCCGTGGCGCGCGCCACCTCGGAAGTGATTCGCATGGCCAACGGCAAGAGCGGCGAAGGCTTTATCGCCGTCAGCCCCGAGGCGCGCAAGAAGTTCTGGCTGGACCGGTCGCGTACCGCCGCCATCGCCAAGCACACCAACGCCTTCAAGATCAATGAAGACGTGGTGATTCCGCTCAATCGCATGGGCGAGTACACCGACGGCATCGAGCGCATCAATATCGAGCTGTCGATCAAGAGCAAGCTCAAGCTGGTCGACACGCTGGAAGCGTTCTTCGCGCGCGGCAACCTGCCGCTGGGCCGCAGCGACGACGCCAACGAAATCCCCAGCGCCGAGCTGCTGGAAGACCGCGTGCAGCACGCGCTGACGCTGCTGCGCGAGATCCGTGCGCGCTGGCGCTACCTGCAGGACCACATGGACGTGCCGCTGACGCAGGCCAAGGCCTCGCTGATCGGGCATGGGCTGGGACTGCTGGGGCAGGAGTTCGATGCGCGCCTGCAGCAGCAGCCTGACGCCACCGTGTTCCACCTGCTGCAGGACCGCACCATCCGCGTGTCCTGGAAGGCCGAGATCCGCGCCGAGCTGCGCAAGATCTTCAACGGCGGCGAGTTCAAGCCGATCCTGGACGAGGCCCAGAAGATCCACAAGCAGGTGCTGCGCGGCCGCGTCTTCGTGGCGCTGCACATGCACGCCGGCGACGGCAACGTGCACACCAACATCCCGGTGAACTCCGACGACTACGACATGCTGCAGGACGCGCACCGCGCGGTGGCCCGCATCATGGCGCTGGCGCGTTCGCTCGACGGCGTGATCTCGGGCGAGCACGGCATCGGCATCACCAAGCTGGAATTCCTCACCGAGGAAGAGATCGGCGACTTCCGTGCCTACAAGGCCAAGGTCGACCCGCAGGGCCGCTTCAACAAGGGCAAGCTGCTGCCCGGCGCCGACCTGCGCAATGCCTACACGCCGTCGTTCGGCCTGATGGGGCATGAGTCGATCATCATGCAGCAGAGCGATATCGGCGCCATTGCCGAGAGCGTCAAGGACTGCCTGCGCTGCGGCAAGTGCAAGCCAGTGTGCGCCACCCACGTGCCGCGCGCCAACCTGCTGTACAGCCCGCGCAACAAGATCCTGGCGACTTCGCTGCTGATCGAAGCCTTCCTGTATGAAGAGCAGACCCGCCGCGGCATCTCGGTCAAGCACTGGGATGAGTTCTCCGACGTGGCCGACCATTGCACCGTGTGCCACAAGTGCGTGACGCCGTGCCCGGTCAAGATCGACTTCGGCGACGTGTCGATGAACATGCGCAACCTGCTGCGCAAGATGGGGCAGAAGAAGTTCAACCCCGGCACCGCGGCGTCGATGTTCTTCCTCAACGCCACCAACCCCGAGACCATCAACCTGACCCGCAAGGTCATGATCGACTGGGGCTACAAGGCGCAGCGCCTCGGCAACGACGTGCTAAAGAAATTCGCCAAGAAGCAGACCGCGCATCCGCCCGCGACCGTGGGCAAGGCGCCGGTGCGCGAGCAGGTGATCCACTTCATCAACAAGAAGATGCCGGGCAACCTGCCCAAGAAGACCGCGCGCGCGCTGCTCGACATCGAAGACAACGAGATCGTGCCGATCATCCGCGACCCGAAGGCAACCACGCCGGAATCGGAAGCGGTGTTCTACTTCCCGGGCTGCGGCTCGGAGCGGCTGTTCTCGCAGGTCGGGCTGGCCACGCAGGCGATGCTGTGGCACGTCGGCGTGCAGACCGTGCTGCCGCCGGGCTACCTGTGCTGCGGCTATCCGCAGCGCGGCAACGGCCAGTACGACAAGGCCGAGAAGATCGTCACCGACAACCGCGTGCTGTTCCACCGCGTGGCCAACACGCTGAACTACCTCGACATCAAGACCGTGGTAGTGAGCTGCGGCACCTGCTACGACCAGCTCGCCGGCTATGAATTCGATAAGATCTTCCCGGGTTGCCGCATCATCGACATCCACGAATACCTGCTCGAGAAGGGCGTGAAGCTGGAAGGCGTGACCGGTACGCGCTACATGTACCACGATCCCTGCCATACCCCGATCAAGACCATGGACCCGACCAAGCTGGTCAACGACCTGATGGGCGGGAACACCGGTCTGGGCAAGATCGAGAAGAACGAGCGCTGCTGCGGTGAATCGGGCACGCTCGCGGTGACGCGTCCGGATATCTCGACCCAGGTCCGCTTCCGCAAGGAAGAGGAAATGACCAAGGGCGCAGACAAGCTGCGCGCCGACGGCTTCACCGGCGACGTCAAGATCCTGACCAGCTGCCCGTCGTGCCTGCAGGGGCTGTCGCGCTACAAGGAAGATGCTTCGGTGCAGGCGGACTACATCGTCATCGAGATGGCCAAGCATTTGCTGGGCGAGAACTGGATGCCCGAGTACGTGGCCAAGGCCAATGCCGGCGGCATCGAACGCGTGCTGGTGTAAGCCAACGCCATGACGCGCGCTCCCAACTGCCCGCTCTGCGAGACCGACGGCGGCGAACTGGTCTGGATGGGCGACCGCGCCCGGCTGATCCTGGTCGAGCATGACCGTTTCCCGGGCTTCTGCCGCATCGTCTGGAACGACCACGTGGCCGAGCTCAGCGACCTGGACGATGCCGACCAGGCCTGGCTGATGCGGCTGGTCGCACGTGTCGAACGGGTGGTGCGCGAGGTCATGGCGCCGGACAAGGTCAATCTGGCGGCCTTTGGCAATATGGTGCCGCACCTGCACTGGCACATCATCCCGCGCTACCGCTGGGATACCCATTTCCCCGAGGCGATCTGGGCCGCGCCGCAACGCGCGGCGGATGCCGTGCGCGTGCAGGAGCTGGCCAGTCGGCTGCCGGCGCTGCGTACGGCGCTTTCGCTGCTCGAAGCCGGCGACGCCTGAGTGGTGCGCGGAACCCACGCCTGGCCGTGACCGTCTGAATGCTGTTGCCACCGTGGCCTGCCGCCACGGTATCCAGAACAACAAGCCCGGCCGGCATCCGCTGACGGGCCAAGCGCTGCCGCTATGTCCTCCACTCCGACCTCCGTCACCGTACCGGGCCCGGCCGTCCCTGCCAGGGCCCTCAAGATCCAGAGCCGGCTGCGCATGGCCGCCACCTGGGCACTGATCAAGCCTTACTGGAAATCCGACGACCGCGTCGCCGGGCTTGGCCTGCTGGCCCTGGTGGTCGTGCTCAACCTCGGCATCGTCTATATCAACGTGCTGCTCAACGAGTGGAACCGCGTGTTCTACAACGCGCTGGAGCAGCGCGACTACGCCTCGTTCAAGGTGCTGCTGCTGCGCTTCTCGTGGATCGCGGCGTTCTTTATCGTGGCGGCGATCTCGCGCCAGTACTACACCATGATGCTGCAGATGCGCTGGCGTACCTGGATGACCGGCCGCTTCATGGGCCACTGGCTCGGGCACCAGGCCTATTACCGCATCGAGCAGACCCACACCACCGATAACCCTGACCAGCGTATCGCCGACGATCTGCGCCAGTTTACCGACGGCGCGCTGTCGTTGTCGCTCGGGCTGCTCAACTCGGTGGTGACGCTGCTGTCCTTCGTCGGCATCCTGTGGACGGTATCGGGGCCGATCAGCTTTGCAATGGGCGGCACCGAATGGACCATCCCCGGTTATATGGTGTGGTTCGCGGCGGGCTATGCGGTGATCGGCTCGCTGGTGGCGCACGTGGTCGGCCGCCCGCTGATCGGCCTGAACTTCCAGCAGGAACAGTACGAGGCGGATTTCCGTTTCACGCTGGTGCGCCTGCGCGAGAACAGCGAGCCGGTGGCGCTGTACCGCGGCGAGCCGACCGAGCAGGCCGGCCTGCGCGCGCGCTTCGACCGCATCCGCGCCAACTGGAACCAGTTGATGCGCTATACGCGGCGGCTGACCTTCGTCAGCTCCGGCTACGCGCAGTTCGCCATCATCTTCCCGATCCTGGTGGCGGCGCCGCGCTACTTCGCCGGCAAGATGACGCTGGGCGGGCTGATGCAGACCAGCTCCGCCTTCGGCCAGGTGCAGGGCGCGCTGTCGTGGTTTGTCGACAGCTACGCCACGCTGGTGGGCTGGAAGGCCGCCGCCAACCGCCTGATCGATTTCCAGGAAGCGATCCGCGTGGCCGAGCGCCAGGACATGGCGCCGGGCGGCGTGCGCGATATCGAGGTGGAACATACCGGCAAGCCGCAGAATGGCATCACCATCGACGGCCTGGCGCTGGCATTGCCGGTACGCGCCGCGCGCAGCGCGGCCGTGGGCCAGCGGCCGCTGGTGGCGCCGTTCTCGCTGTCGGTCGCGCCGGGCGAGCGCTGGCTGGTCAGCGGCCCGTCTGGTTGCGGCAAGAGCGTGCTGTTCCGCGCGCTGGCGGGGATCTGGCCGTACGGCAGCGGCACCGTGACCATGCCCGACGGCGCGCGCATGCTGTTCCTGCCGCAGCGCAGCTACCTGCCGATCGGCACGCTGGCCGATGCGCTGGCTTACCCCGACGCCGGCACCGTGCACAGCGCGGAAGCGCTGCAGGCGGCGCTGCGCCAGGCGCGGCTGGCCGCACTGGTAGACCAGCTCGACGTGTTCGACAACTGGTCGCTGAGGCTGTCGCCGGGCGAACAACAGCGGCTGGCGTTTGCGCGCGCACTCTTGCAGAAGCCCGACTACCTGTTCCTGGACGAGGCCACCAGCGCGCTGGACGAGGAAACCGAGGGCGTCATGTACAAGCTCATGGTGGACTCGCTGCCCGGTGCGGCCATCGTCAGCATCGCCCACCGCAGTACCGTGGCGGCCTTCCACGGCCGGCGCCTGCGCTACGTGCCGCAGGATGGGGACGCCGCCCGGGCTGCGCAAGCCGGCGAGCCTGGGGTAAGCTATCGAGTTGTATGCGAAGCGTGATGCCGTGCCGTACCGGCAGCATCGCGCGGCAATCACCCCCCTCAGGAGCGACCCTAACCGGGCCGCGATCATCATGGCAGGCCTGGAAAAAGACACCCCTCATCCCACCGCGCTGACCGTCCATACGCAATCCCGCGTGCTGGAGATCGGCTTCGACAACGGCCGCAGCTTCCGGCTGCCGTTCGAGCTGCTGCGCGTGTATTCGCCGTCCGCTGAAGTCCAGGGCCACGGCCCGGGGCAGGAAGTGCTGCAGACCGGCAAGCGTGAGGTGGGCGTCAACGCGGTCGAGCCGGTCGGCAACTACGCGATCCTGATCCGCTTTACCGACGGCCACGACACCGGCATCTATTCCTGGGACTTGCTGTACCGCCTCGGCGACAACCAGGATGCGCTCTGGCAGGACTACCTGCAGCGCCTGGAAGCCGCCGGCGCCGACCGCGACACCCCGATGCCCGCCGCCGGCGCTGCCGGCGGCCACGGCTGCGGCCATCACTGAGCCGCGCCGAACCGATTACCCTGGAGTCTGAAAGATGAGTGAAACCCACTTCGGGTTTGAAAAGGTCGACGAAGCGGAAAAGGCCGACAAGGTTGCCGGCGTATTCCATTCGGTGGCAAGCAAGTACGACGTGATGAACGACCTGATGTCCGGCGGCATGCACCGGCTCTGGAAGATGTTCACCATCGCCCAGGCCGGCGTTCGCCCCGGCCACAAGGTGCTGGATATCGCCGGCGGCACCGGCGACCTGGCCAAGGCGTTCGCCAAGCAGGCCGGCCCGACCGGGCAGGTCTGGCTGACCGACATCAACGAGTCGATGCTGCGCGTGGGCCGCGACCGGCTGTTGAACAAGGGCATCGTCACGCCGGTGTGCCTGTGCGACGCCGAGCACATCCCGTTCCCGGACAATTACTTCGACCTGGTCACGGTGGCCTTCGGCCTGCGCAACATGACGCACAAGGATGCCGCGCTGGCCGAGATGCGCCGGGTGGTCAAGCCGGGCGGCAAGGTCATGGTGCTGGAATTCTCCAAGGTGTGGAAACCCCTGGAGAAGGCCTACGACGTCTATTCTTTCAAGGTGCTGCCGTGGCTGGGTGAGCGGGTGGCAGGGGATGCCCCCAGCTATCGCTATCTCGCGGAATCGATCAGAATGCATCCAGACCAGGTTTCACTTGTACGCTTGATGGAACATGCGGGCCTGGAAAATGTCGAATACTTCAATCTGACGGCCGGAGTGGTGGCGCTCCACGTCGGGCGCAAGTATTAAGAAGACTTGAAATCGCCATGCCTCGCCCGCATATAGGGTGAAACTGACAGGGGATAGCAGAATATGTCGTCATTTCGTGGAAAATTCCTGGTTGGGTCGCTGATTACCGCGATTGCCTTCGGGATGGTGTTCGACGCCAATGCCAAGCGCATGGGCGGTTCGCGCAGCATCGGCAAGCAGTCGTCGACGGTCACGCAGCAGCGCCAGCAGGCGCCGCAGCCCACTTCACCGACCCAGCAACCGGCCCAGCAGCCTAATCAGGCAGCCCCGGCCACGGCTGGCGCCGCCGGCGCGGCTGCCGCGGCAGCCCCCAAGCGCAACTGGGGCGGCATCCTGGGCGGCATCGCCGCCGGCCTGGGTATCGGCTGGCTGCTGTCGCACTTCGGCCTGGGCGGCGCGGCGCTGGGCTTCCTGTCCAACCTGATCCTGATCGCGCTGGTGGCGTTCGCCGCGATCTGGCTGATCCGCAAGTTCCGTGGTGGCAGCAAGCGCACCCAGCAACCGGCCTACGCCGGTGCCGGCAACGCGCCGAACCTGGATCGCAGCGCCGAGCCCATGTTCCGCGGTGAGCCGACGTCTGTGTCTTCGGGTAGTCCGGCCGCCAGCACGGTACTGCCGGCAGCATCGTCGGCCCCGGTCGCGTCCGATGCCGTGGCCCAGCAGCCGTGGGGCGTGCCGGCCGACTTCGATACCGAGGCCTTCCTGCGCAACGCCAAGGTCCACTTCGTGCGCCTGCAGGCCGCGTGGGATGCCGGCAACCTGGACGACATCCGCGAGTTCACCACGCCGGAGATGTTCGCCGAGATCAAGATGGACCTGTCCGAGCGCGGCGCCGAGGTCAACAAGACCGACGTGGTCACGCTGGAAGCCCAGCTGCTCGGCATCGAGTCGGCCGCGGCCCAGCATATCGCCAGCGTGCGCTTCTCGGGCATGATCCGCGAGAAGTCCGGCGAGGCGGCCCAGCCGTTCGGCGAGGTCTGGAACCTGGCCAAGCCTGCCAGCGGCACCGGCGGCTGGCTGCTGGCCGGCATCCAGCAAGAGTCCTGATGCCGCACCCCGCGGCGGTGATGCGCCGGGGGGAGTAGCTTAGAATGGAGGCCCACGCGAAAGCGTGGGCCTTTTTTTGTTTGGGACGCCCGACCTGCGGCGTCGCTGCCTGCCCGCCAACCGCGCTGTCATGAATACTCTGCCTTCCGCCCTGGCCATGCCCGCCATCTCGGCGCTGAACCACCTGCTTGAGCAGGAGCCGTGGGCCCGCAACCAGCTCACGCCGTTTGCCGGGCGCGTGATCCGCTTCGATGCCGCCGCCTTCGTGCTGTCGCTGAAGGTGACAGAGCACGGCTGCACCGAACCGGCGCCCGAGGCCGAGGCGCCCGCGGTCACGCTGCGCGTGCCGGTGCAGCAGTGGCCGCTGGTGGCCGCCGACGTGGCCGAAGGCGGCCAGGCCGCCGCCATGCGCCATGTCCACATCGAGGGCGACGCCGAGCTGGCCAACACCGTCTCGACGCTGGCGCGCAACCTGCGCTGGGACGCCGCCGAAGACCTGTCGCGCGCGCTGCGCGGCATCCTGGGCGGGCCGGTGAGCGACAGCGTGGCGCAGCGCATGGTCGATGGTGCGCGCCAGGTGCATGAGCAGGCCACACGCGTTGGCCGCGCCCTGGTCGACAACGTCACCGACTACCTGCTGGACGAGCATCCGACCCTGGTGCGCCACGCCGCGCTCGATGCCTTCGGCGCCGACGTGGGCCGGCTGCGCGATAGCCTGGCCCGGCTCGAAAAACGGCTGGAGCGGCTGGAGCGCGCCGGCCCGCCGCCGGTATCCGGCCAGTCGGGCCAGTCCGGCAAGCTGCCGTCGCCGCACCGCTGAGCCGGCCGCGCCACGATCCCATCCACCACCAACGTGACTGCCTGCCCGGCCCTGTGAAGACTCCCGAATGACCCGCCTCCTGCGCCTTGGCAAGATTCTCTTCGTCATCCTCTATTACGGCCTGGACGAGCTGGTGCTCTCGGGCTTCAGCAGCCGCAGGATCCGCTTCCTGGTGCGCGTCATCACCATCGGGCGCAAGCTCGAGATGCCGCGCGGCGAGCGCCTGCGGCTGGCGCTGACGCGGCTGGGTCCGATCTTCGTCAAGTTCGGCCAAGTGCTGTCGACCCGGCGCGACCTGATGCCGGCGGACATTGCCGACGAACTGGCCAAGCTGCAGGACCAGGTGCCGCCCTTCGATTCGGTGGTGGCGGTGAAGATTATCGAGCGCGCGCTGGGGCGGCCGCTGGACCAGCTGTTCGAGACCTTCGAGCACCAGCCGGTGGCCAGCGCCTCGATCGCGCAGGTGCACTTCGCCACGCTCAAGGGCGGCCCCTGCCACGGCCGCGAGGTCGCGGTGAAAGTGCTGCGCCCGGGCATGCTGCCGGTGATCGACAGCGACCTGGCGCTGATGCGCGACATGGCCACCTGGCTGGAACGCTTCTGGGCCGACGGCAAGCGCCTCAAGCCGCGCGAGGTGGTGGCCGAGTTCGACAAATACCTGCACGACGAGCTCGACCTGATGATCGAGGCGGCCAATGCCAGCCAGCTGCGCCGCAACTTTGCCGACACCAGCCTGCTGCTGGTGCCCGAGGTGTTCTGGGACTGGTGCAGCAGCACCGTGTTCGTGATGGAGCGCATGCACGGCATTCCGATCTCGCGCACCGAGTCGCTCAAGGCCGCCGGCGTGGACATGCACCAGCTGGCGGAAGAGGGCGTCGAGATCTTCTTCACCCAGGTGTTCCGCGATGGCTTCTTCCATGCCGACATGCACCCGGGCAATATCCTGGTGTCGGTGCAGCCCGAGTCCTTCGGCCGCTATATCGCGCTGGACTTCGGCATCGTCGGCGCGCTGTCCGAGTTCGACAAGAACTACCTGGCGCAGAATTTCATCGCCTTCTTCCGGCGCGACTACCACCGCGTGGCGCTGCTGCACGTGGAGTCCGGCTGGGTGCCGCCCGATACCCGCGTCGAAGAGCTGGAAAGCGCGGTGCGCGCCTGCTGCGAGCCATACTTCGACAAGCCGCTGAAGGAAATCTCGCTGGGCATGGTGCTGATGCGGCTGTTCCAGACCTCGCGCCGCTTCAATGTCGAGATCCAGCCGCAGCTGGTGCTGCTGCAGAAGACGCTGCTCAATATCGAAGGCCTGGGCCGCCAGCTCGACCCCGACCTGGACCTGTGGAAGACCGCCAAGCCTTTCCTGGAGCGCTGGATGCACGAGCAGGTGGGCTGGAAGGGCGCCTGGGAGCGGGTCAAGGTGGAGGCGCCGCTGTGGGCCAAGATGCTGCCCGACTTCCCGCGCCTGGCGCACCAGTTCCTGGAGCGGCGCGCGCTGACCAGCAACGGCGAGCAGGACAAGCTGCTGGCGATGCTGGTGGTGGAGCAGCGCCGCACCAACCGGTTGCTCGGCACCGGGCTGCTGTTGCTGGGCGGCTTTGTCGCCGGCATCGTGCTGACGCATGTGCTGGGCTGGGCCGGCTACTGGTAGCGCACCCGGGACCGATCCATCGGAGATGACCATGAGCGACACCGCCAAGCCTGCGCCGACCTTCGCCACCCGCAACGCCGCCGACCCGGCGTTCTGGGACGAGCGTTTCGAACAGGGCTTCACGCCCTGGGACCAAGGCGGCGTGCCCGAGGAATTCCGCCAGTTCATTGAAGGCCGCGCGCCATGCCCGACCCTGGTGCCAGGCTGTGGCAACGGCTGGGAGGCCGCGTGGCTGTTCGAGCGTGGCTGGCCGGTGACGGCGATCGACTTCTCGCCGCAGGCGGTGGCGTCGGCGCGGCGGACGCTGGGGCCGGCGGGGGTGGTGGTGCAGCAGGGCGATTTCTTCGCCTTCACGCCGCAGCCGGCGTGCGGGCTAATCTACGAACGGGCCTTCCTGTGCGCGCTGCCACCGGCGATGCGGGCTGACTATGCCGCCCGGGTCGCGCAACTGCTGCCGCCGGGCGGCCTGCTGGCCGGCTACTTCTACCTGGGCGAAAACCGCGGCGGGCCGCCGTTCGCGATGCCGGCCGAAGAGCTGGACGCGCTGCTGGCACCGGCCTTCGAGCGACTGGAGGACCGGCCCTCGGCCGCGCCGCTGCCGGTGTTCCAGGGGCAGGAGCGCTGGCAGGTCTGGCGCCGCCGGTCCGGCTGAAGCAGCCGCCGGCCAGCCCTTGTGGCGCAGGCGATGCTCCGCGTGGCGCATTTGCGCCAGCGGGGAATTTTTTTCGCTCACGCTGGTCTGCGTCGCTATAATCCGCGTTTTGATTCGGCTACGACCGCAGCCCCGACCGCGTTTTCCGCCCAGCGCGAGAACTCCAGGCAGCTCGATATGCGGCCCCGACCGATGAATTGGACTCCGGGCAGATGCGCGCAAGCAACGTGCACCCATGCGCCGCCCGGCATTCGGTTTCTCGCCACAAGGGCACTTTCTGCATAGGGCAGCGGCATGCTGATCTGGTTCGTCATCATCTACTGGGTAATCTCGGTCGGCATCGGCCTGTGGGCGGCGCTGCGCGTACGCAACACCACCGATTTCGCCGTCGCCGGGCGCAGCCTGCCATTCCATATCGTCACCGCCACCGTCTTCGCCACCTGGTTCGGCTCCGAGACGGTGCTGGGCATCCCCGCCGTATTTCTCAAGGAAGGCCTGTCGGGCGTGGTCTCCGACCCCTTCGGCTCGTCGCTGTGCCTGATCCTGGTGGGCCTGTTCTTCGCCCGGCCGCTGTACCGGATGAACCTGCTGACCATCGGCGACTACTACCACAACCGCTATGGCCGGCTGGCCGAGGTGCTGACTACGCTGTGCATCGTGGTGTCCTACCTGGGCTGGGTGGCGGCGCAGATCAAGGCGCTTGGGCTGGTGTTCTTTACCGTCTCGGACGGCGCGCTGTCGCAGGAGGCCGGCATGATGATCGGCGCCGCCAGCGTGCTGGTCTATACGCTGTTCGGCGGCATGTGGTCGGTGGCCATCACGGACTTCATCCAGATGATCATCATCGTGATCGGCATGATCTATATCGGCTACGAGGTCAGCGGGCAGGCCGGCGGCGTCACGGCCGTGGTGTCGCACGCGGCGGCGGCCGGCAAGTTCGAGTTCCTGCCGTCGCTGGATCTCATCCAGATCATCGGCTTTGCGGCGGCGCTGTTCACCATGATGCTGGGTTCGATCCCGCAGCAGGACGTGTTCCAGCGCGTGACCTCGTCGCGCACCGAGCAGATCGCCGGGCGCGCCTCGGTGCTGGGCGGCGTGCTGTACTTCTGCTTTGCCTTTATCCCGATGTTCCTGGCGTATTCGGCCACGCTGATCGACCCGGACATGGTCGCCAAGTACATCAACGCCGATTCGCAGCTGATCCTGCCGAAGCTGATCCTGCAGCACGCGCCCATGTTCGCCCAGGTAATGTTCTTCGGCGCGCTGCTGTCGGCGATCAAGAGCTGCGCCTCGGCCACGCTGCTAGCGCCGTCGGTGACCTTTGCCGAGAACATCCTGCGGCCGTACTTCCGCCACCTGGACGACAAGCAGTTCCTGCGCGTGATGCAGACCGTGGTGCTGGTGTTCACCGTGGTGGTGACGCTGTTCGCGCTCAACTCGCACCTGTCGATCTTTCATATGGTTGAAAATGCCTATAAGGTCACCTTGGTCTCGTCCTTCGTGCCATTGGCCTTCGGCATGTTCTGGAAGCACGCCACCCGCCAGGGCGGGCTGGCGGCGATCCTGCTGGGCCTGTCTTCCTGGCTGACCTGCGAGGTGGCCTTTGCCGGTGCCGTGGTGCCGCCGCAAATGGTCGGCCTGCTGTTCTCGATCAGCGGCATGGTGATCGGTTCACTGCTGCCACAGTGGATTGCAGATCACGCACCGGTCAAGGAAGTCCATATCGCCTGACGCCCGGGGGTCTGCAACCCCTTCATTTCCGGCGATCAGGCAGCCCCGGAACGGTTTATAATTCAAGGCTTTGCATCGTCGCGCGGGAATTTCCCGCAGCCGCCATGGCCCGCGGCGATGTCCGCCTTTGTACCGATTCCGAAGTTTTCTCGCGAAATAACACCATGCCGATCTATGCCTACCGTTGCGACGCCTGCGGCCACGGGCGCGATGTGCTGCAGAAAATGAGCGATGCCCCGCTGACGGACTGCCCGTCGTGCGGCGTCGCCGGCTCGTTCAAGAAACAGCTGACTGCTGCTGGTTTCCAGCTCAAGGGCTCGGGCTGGTATGTGACCGACTTCCGCGGCGGCAGCGCCAGCGCGCCGGCAGCCACCGGCGCCGCGGGTGGCACCTCCGCAGCGGCGGCCAGCGCCCCGGCGGCGGCTGAATCGTCGGCCAGTCCTGCCTCGTCCGCTTCGGCCACGCCCGCGGCAGCCGGCGGCTGCGGCAGCGCCTGCGCCTGCCATTGAGCCGGACCCGTCCCGTGGTTGCCAAGAAGACTTCCGCCCTGAAAACCTGGTTCCTGACCGGGCTGCTGGTGCTAGTGCCGCTGGGCATCACGCTGTGGGTGCTCAGCCTGATCATCGGCACGATGGACCAGAGCCTGGCGCTGCTGCCCGAGGCCTGGCGCCCGGACCGGCTGATGTTCGGCAAGCGCGTGACCGGCCTGGGCGCCATCCTCACGCTGCTGGTCATCCTGCTGGTCGGCCTGCTGGCGCATAACTTCATCGGCCAGCGCCTGGTGCGCTGGTGGGAAGCGCTGCTGGGCCATATCCCGGTGGTGGGCCCGATCTACACCAGCGTCAAGCAGGTCTCGGACACGCTGCTGTCGTCCTCGGGCAATGCCTTCCGCAAGGCGCTGCTGGTGCAGTACCCGCGCGAGGGCTCGTGGACCATTGCCTTCCTGACCGGGCGCCCCGGCGGCGACGTGCAGAACCACCTGCAGGGCGAATACGTCAGCGTCTATGTGCCGACCACGCCGAATCCGACCTCGGGCTTCTTCCTGATGATGCCCAAGGCCGACACCATCGAACTCGACATGACCGTCGACGCCGCGCTCAAGTACATCGTCTCGATGGGCGTGGTGGCACCGGCGGAATTGCCGCGCAAGAACGGCAGCGTGCCCCGGCCGGCAGCCCCGGCCAGTCCGGCCAATCCGGCCGGCAGGGCCAGCAACGAGGAAACGGTCGAGACGACCGATCCTTAAGCATCCAATCTGATCACGGGCCGCCCGATGCGTTTCGGGCGGCCGCGTTTTACCGGGAATCTCTTTATGTCCTCCATGCGTACTCACTACTGCGGTCTGGTGACCGAACAATTCTCGGGCCAGGAAGTGGCCCTGACCGGCTGGGTCCAGCGCCGCCGCGACCATGGCGGCGTGATCTTCATCGACCTGCGCGACCGCGAAGGCCTGGTGCAGGTGGTGTGCGATCCGGACCGCCCCGAGATGTTCAAGGCCGCCGAAGAGATCCGCAATGAGTTCTGCATCCGCGTCACCGGCAAGGTCCGTCCGCGCCCGGCCGGCACCGAGAACGCCAACCTGACCTCGGGCAAGATCGAGGTGCTGTGCCATGAGCTGACCGTGCTGAACCCGTCGGTCACGCCCCCGTTCCAGCTCGACGACGACAACCTGTCGGAAACCACGCGCCTGACGCACCGCGTGCTGGACCTGCGCCGCCCGCAGATGCAGTACAACCTGCGCCTGCGCTACAAGGTGGCGATGGAAGTGCGCAAGTTCCTGGACGCGCAGGGCTTTATCGACATCGAGACCCCGATGCTGGGCAAGAGCACGCCCGAAGGCGCGCGCGACTACCTGGTGCCGTCGCGGGTGAATCCGGGCCACTTCTTCGCGCTGCCGCAGTCGCCGCAGATCTTCAAGCAGATGTTGATGGTGTCGGGCTTCGACCGCTACTATCAGATCACCAAGTGCTTCCGCGACGAAGACCTGCGCGCCGACCGCCAGCCGGAATTCACGCAGATCGACTGCGAGACCTCGTTCCTGACCGAGCAGGAGATCCGCGACCTGTTCGAGGACATGATGCGCACGGTGTTCAAGAACGCCATCGACGTCGACCTGGACGCCAGGTTCCCAGTGATGGAGTTCCGCGAGGCCATGGCCCGCTTCGGCTCGGACAAGCCTGACCTGCGCGTCAAACTGGAATTCACCGAGCTGACCGAGGTGATGAAGGACGTCGATTTCAAGGTGTTCTCGGGTCCCGCCAACAGCGACAACGGCCGCGTGGTCGGCCTGCGCGTGCCGGGCGGCGCTGCGATCTCGCGCGGCGAGATCGACGCCTACACCCAGTTCGTCGGCATCTACGGCGCCAAGGGCCTGGCCTGGATCAAGGTCAACGAAGTGGCCAAGGGCCGCGACGGCCTGCAATCGCCGGTCGTCAAGAACCTGCACGACGCCGCCATTGCCGAAATCCTCAAGCGCACCGGCGCCCAGGACGGCGACATCATCTTCTTCGGCGCCGACAAGGCCAAGGTGGTCAACGACTCGATCGGCGCGCTGCGCCTGAAGGTCGGCCACTCTGACTTCGGCAAGGCCAACGGCCTGTTCGAAGACACCTGGAAGCCGCTGTGGGTGGTCGACTTCCCGATGTTCGAGTACGACGAGGAAGACGCGCGCTGGGTGGCCATGCACCACCCGTTCACCAGCCCCAAGGACGAGCACCTGGAATACCTCGAGACCGACCCGGGCAAGTGCCTGGCCAAGGCCTACGACATGGTGCTGAACGGCTGGGAAATGGGCGGCGGCTCGGTGCGGATCTTCCGTTCGGACATCCAGAGCAAGGTGTTCCGCGCGCTCAACATCAACGACGAGGAAGCCCGTGCCAAGTTCGGCTACCTGCTGGACGCGCTGCAGTACGGCGCGCCCCCGCACGGCGGCCTGGCCTTCGGCCTGGACCGCATCGTCACCATGATGGCCGGCGCCGACTCGATCCGCGACGTGATCGCCTTCCCCAAGACCCAGCGGGCCCAGGACCTGCTGACCCAGGCCCCGAGCTCGGTCGACGAGAAGCAACTGCGCGAGCTGCATATCCGCCTGCGCGTCGCCGAGCCCAAGCCGACGGCCTGAGTTGCCTGAAGCTCGCAAAAAAGCCGCGCAATTGCGCGGCTTTTTTGCTTTATGCGCAACGTCGGGTCGACTGTGCTGTGAGGCGCGCGGCGCATTGGTTTCGATTTGTTACCGGTCGGAACGAAGGGCGCCGCCGCGAGGTCTGCTCTTTTTGACACGTAATTTGCCGAGGGGCCTCGCAATGAAGGCTTCCGGCACTCGGGAGGAAATTCGTGACCCTGGATATCGACCTGATCCGCCAGTTCCTGCTGGCCCATGACCAAACCATCCTGACCTGGCTGGTGGCCGGGTTGCTGATGATGCTGCTGGCGCGCTTCGAGCTGCGCCGCGCCGTGCGCCGCTCGGCGCAGGCCATGTCTGAATCGGTGGCCACCACCGTGGCGGCCTGCGTGCCCGACATCGCCCATGCGGTGCAGTCGGCCGCGCCCGCCGCGGTGGCCGAGCCGGTGGAAATGCAGCGCGCCGAAGCGTTGCGCCGGCTGGCGCTGGATACCGTCGGCGTGGTCATGACGCGCGGGCGCTGGCTGGACGAGCTCGGCAACCTGCGCCTGGCCGACGACGCCTTGCTGGCCGGCCAGCGCGCCGACGGCGCCGACCCGCTGCTGGTGGTGGCGCCGCAGCCGGTGGTGCAGGCCTACCTGGATGCGCAGCGCGTGTTCGAGGACGAGGCCGCGCAGGTGCAGGCGCTGCGCCGCGATGCCCAGCGCGTGCAGGAGGCGCTGCAGGCCCTGGACGCCGAGGTTGCCCATATCGAGCAGGAAACTGGCAGCATCGTGCTGCGTTTCGAGCAGGTCAACGCGCAGGCGGCGCAGGGCATGGATGGCGGCGACTACCAGCGCTTCCTGATCCAGAAGTACAACGCGCTGGGACAGCGCGAGAAGGAAATCGCGCTGGAGCGCACGCGGCTGCAGGGCGAGGTCCGGCACCGCGCCGACGCCCTAGCCACGCACGCGCATGGCGCGTCCAAGCGCTACCGCCAGGCGCTGGCGCCGCTGATGGACCAGCTGCGTGCCGCCTGGGGCCACGGCGATTCGCCCCAGGTGTTCGACACCTGGCAGCGCACCGCGGGCGACGAGCCGTACCTGGCACCCCATACCTCGTATGGCGCGCGCAGCGCCGCCTGAAGGCCGCCGACAGTCGCCTCGGGCGGGCGCCGCCACGCTTTCGCGTGGCAACGTGGCGCGGCTGCGCTATCCTTGGGTTTGTCCTTTCGCCCAGACCCATGTCCTACAAGATCCCGGAATCCGTGCTGGTGGTGATTTACACGCCAGATCTTCAAGTCTTGCTGCTGGAACGCGCCGATCGCCCGGGGTTCTGGCAGTCCGTGACCGGCAGCCTCGACACCCTGGACGAACCCCTGGCCCTGACCGCCGCGCGTGAAGTGGCCGAGGAAACCGGCCTCATCACCGGCGAGCACCAGTTGACCGACTGGGGCCATACCATCCAGTACGAGATCTACCCGCAGTGGCGCCACCGGTACGCCGAAGGCGTCACGCGCAATACTGAGCATTGGTTCGGGCTGCGCGTGCAGGAGGCGCTGCCGGTGACGCTGGCGCCACGCGAACACCTGCAATACCAGTGGCTGCCATGGGAGCAGGCGGCGCAGCAGTGCTTTTCCAGCAGCAATGCCGAGGCCATCCGCCAGTTGGCCTGGCGCGCGGCCGGGGCTGGCGCTGGCGAGCGGCAGGCGGTGTACGGAGCGCAGCCATGAAGCTGCGCGTGGTTACCTACAACATCCACAAGGGAGTGACCGGCATCTCGCGGCGCCCGCGCATCCAGAACGTGCGCGCCGGCCTGCATGCGATGGATGCGGACATCGTCTTCCTGCAGGAAGTGCAGGACCGCAACGACCGTCTGGTGGCCGCGGCGCTGTTCGATCCGGAGCATACGCAGCTCAACTACCTGGCCACTGACGCCTATCCGCACTCGGTCTACGGACGCAACGCGGTCTATGACTACGGCCATCACGGCAACGCGATCCTGTCGCGCCACCCGATCCTGATGTCCGAGAACCTGGATATTTCCGACCACCGCTTCGAGCAGCGCGGGCTGCTGCATGCGGTGGCGGATGTGCACGGGGTGGAAACCCACCTGATCTGCGTGCATTTCGGTCTGTTTGCGCGCAGCCGCGCGCGCCAGGCCGAGGCTCTGGTGGAGCGCGTGCGCAATGTAGTGCCGGCCGGCATGCCGCTGGTGATCGCCGGGGACTTCAACGACTGGAACCACCGGCTCGATGCGCAGATCTGCAATACGCTGGGCGCGGTCGAGGCCTCGCACGCGCGTGGCGCGCGTCTGCATACCTTCCCCAGCCATATGCCGTGGTGGCAGCTCGACCGCATCTATGTGCGCGGCTATGAGATCGAGCGCGCGCATGCGCTGACCGGCCGCGACTGGGCGCAGCGCTCGGATCACGTGCCGCTGGTGGCGGAACTGGGGCATCCGCAGGGCGAGTTGGCCATGCCCGCGGAGCCCGCCGGCAAGGCCGCCTGAATTCAGCGCGCGCGCTCCGGATAGTCGCGGATGAAGGCGAACACCGCCTGCGGGTCGTTCAGGTCCAGCACCGGCAGCGCGGTCATGGCGGCCACCGCGGCAGGGTCGTCGCTGGCCACCGCCACCACGCCCGGCACCTCGTCCCACAGCGGCGTGCGCCCCAGCGCCGGGCGATATACCTCCAGCTTGGGAAAATCACTGCGCTTGTAGCCCTCAACCAGCACCAGTTCGGTGTCGGCCGGCAGTACGGCGAGCGCATCGTCCAGTTCGGGCGAGGGCACCGCTTCCGGATAATGGCGCATCAGCGTCAGGTGGCGCGCGCCGACCAGCACGACATTGGCGCAGCCGGCCTCGCGCATGCGCCAGGAGTCCTTGCCGGGCGTGTCGGGGTCAAAGCCGTGGTGGGTGTGCTTGACGCCGGCCACGCGCAGGCCGGCGGCGACGAAACAGGGGATGAGCTGGTCCAGCAGCGTGGTCTTGCCGCTGCCGGACGATCCGGTAATGCCGAATACCTTCACAATGGGTTCCGTGGGGGGCGTCAGTCGTCGATGGCCCGTCGCTGGCTGCGCAGGCAAGCATCAGTATCGACGATAGCAGAGATGCGCCTGCCAATGTGCGCGCGGCGCCTTGCGCCCGGCAATCTGTCCGATAATCACGGCATGTCACGGATATCCCACTCCGCTCATGCCGACGCCCGCGCGCACGACCCGGCCGCGGCCGGCGACCACGCGCCGCGCCGCCACATGCTGCGCTGGACCTGGCGCCGCGGCAAGCCCACCACCGGCAATGCGGTGCGGCTGCTGCACGGCGGCCAGGACTTCTTCCCCGCGCTGATCGCCGCCATCGACCAGGCCGCGTTCCAGGTGATGCTGGAAACCTACATCTATGCCGATGACGAGGTCGGCCGCGCGGTCAGCGACGCGCTGATCCGCGCCGCCGCGCGCGGCGTGACCGTGCGCGTGACGGTGGACGGATTCGGCGCCGGCGACATGCCCGCCGAGCTGGCCGCGCGGCTGCGCGCCGGCGGCGTGCAACTGCGCGTGTTCCGCATGCTGCGCGGCTTCCGGCTGGCGCGGCGCCACCTGCGCAGGCTGCACCGCAAGCTGGCGGTGATCGACCGGCGCGTCGCCTTCGTCGGCGGCATCAATATCATCGACGACCACAACCACGGCCCGTTCGAGGGCGCCAACCTGGGGCCGCGCTATGACTTCGCGGTGCAGGTCAGCGGCCCGCTGGTGGACGGCATTGCGCTGTCCGCCGAGCGGCTCTGGTGGCGCTTGTCGCTGCGCGATATGCACGGCGCCGAACGCGCCGCCGCGGTGGCCGACTACCCGCTGGTCACCGACCTGCCGCCGCGCCCGGAAGCCGCGGGCGGCGTACGCGCCGCGCTGCTGCTGCGCGACAACCTGCGCAACCGCCGCACCATCGAGCGCGAATACCTGCGCGCGCTGGGCGCCGCGCGCCACGACGTGATCCTGGCCAACGCCTACTTCCTGCCTGGCCACAGGATGCGGCGCGCGCTGCTGGCCTGCCGCGCGCGCGGCGTGCGCGTGCGGCTGCTGCTGCAGGGCCGGGTCGAATACCGGCTGCAGCACTACGCCACCCATGCGCTGTACGCCTCGCTGCTGGAGGCCGGCGTCGAGATCTACGAGTATGCCGAGAGCTTCCTGCATGCCAAGGTGGGCGTGGTGGACGAGGCCTGGGCCACGGTCGGGTCGAGCAATATGGACCCGTTCAGCCTGCTGCTTGCACGCGAAGCCAATGTCGCCGTTTATGATGCGGCCTTCGCCGCTGAACTGCGTACCGCACTGGAATACGCCATTGCGCACCGCAGCGTGCGCGTGATGCCGGAGGTGCATGCGCGCCGCTCGCCGCTGCACCGGCTCGCCAACTGGACGGCCTATATGGTGCTGCGCCTGGGTGTCGTCATTGCTGGTGTCACAGGGCGCTACTGAACGGCAGCCGCGAGCGCGATGTACGTTTGCTGCCATGCGGCAGGGCGCTGGCTGCAACCGGTTGCAACGCCAGCCATGGCCGACATGAAGGACATGCTGCATTGCAGTCCGTTTAGAAACAGCGGTCTAATTAAAAGCTTGATGGTCGGCTGCTGCGCCAGAATAATCTGAACGACCGTTCTTTTTTGGCTTAGACTGCGTGCATTCGCGGTATGCACCGGCAAATCCGCCGGTTCGGCCGCAAGCAGAAATGCAACGTCAGGGTCATACGCGATGCCGCAGCAGGGCATCGCAGAACGGAGAAAAAACATGCGACACCAGTCAGCCCGTCTCGAATCCGCCGCCGCCTCCCCCGCGCCAATGCGCAAGGGTGAAATGACGCGCGTGGCGATTCTGGATGCCGCACTGGAATTGTCGTCCCGCGACGGGCTCGAAGGTCTGACCATCGGGCTGCTCGCGGAACGCATGCAGATGAGCAAGAGCGGTGTCTTCGCGCATTTCGGTTCGCGCGAAGACCTGCAGGTGGAGGTGGTGCGGGAGTATCACCGCCGGTTCGAGCAGGAGGTGTTCTATCCCTCGCTGCAGGAGCCGCGCGGACTGCCCCGGCTGTGGTCGATGGTGCGGCGCTGGATGGAGAAGCGCATCCAGGAAGTGACGACTGGATGCATCTACATCAGCGGCGCCGTGGAGTACGACGACCGTGCCGGCAGCCTGGTGCGTGACGAACTGGTCAAGAGCGTCACCATCTGGCGGGCAGCGCTCACGCGCGCCATCAACCAGGCGCGGGAGGAAGGGCACCTGCGCGCGGACTGCGATCCGCGCCTGATGCTGTTCGAGATGTACAGCCTTGAACTAGGCTTGCATCATGACGCCCGTTTCCTGCGCCTGCCTGACAGTGCCGAGCTTGCCATGGTCGCGCTCAACAAACTGATTCAGTCTTACCGTACCTGAGGTCGCCCCAGTCGGACCGTATCGCGCAAGCGGGACGGGCGGCGTGGCGGCATCGCACAACTCCAAGGAGTCTCAGATGGGCCAGTACACCGCACCGTTGCGCGACATGCAGTTCGTGCTCCATGAACTGCTCGGCGCCGAAGCCGAACTCAAGGCGATGCCGCCGCACGCGGACATCGACGCGGACACCATCAACCAGGTCATCGAAGAAGCCGGCAAGTTCTGCTCGGACGTGGTATTCCCGCTCAACCAGGTGGGCGACCGCGAAGGCTGCACCTACGTCGGCGACGGCGTGGTGAAGGCCCCCACCGGCTTCAAGGAAGCCTACCAGCAGTACGTCGAAGCCGGCTGGCCGGCGCTCGCCTGCGATCCCGAATTCGGCGGCCAGGGCCTGCCGATCGTGATCAACAATGTGGTCTACGAGATGCTGAACTCGGCCGGCCAGGCCTGGACCATGTACCCGGGCCTGTCGCACGGCGCGTACGAGGCGCTGCACGCGCACGGCACGCCCGAACTGCAGCAGACCTACCTGCCCAAGCTGGTCTCGGGCGTGTGGACCGGCACCATGTGCCTGACCGAGCCGCACTGCGGCACCGACCTCGGCATCCTGCGTTCCAAGGCAGAGCCGCAGGCCGACGGTTCGTACCTGATCTCGGGCACCAAGATCTTCATCTCGGCCGGCGAGCACGACATGGCCGAGAACATCATCCACCTAGTGCTGGCACGCCTGCCGGACGCGCCGGGCGGTACCAAGGGCATCTCGCTGTTCGTGGTGCCCAAGTTCATCCCCGATGCCAACGGCAACCCGGGCGAGCGCAACGGCATCAAATGCGGCTCGATCGAGCACAAGATGGGCATCCACGGCAACGCCACCTGCGTGATGAACCTGGACGGCGCGCGCGGCTGGATGGTCGGCGAGCCCAACAAGGGCCTGAACGCCATGTTCGTGATGATGAACGCCGCGCGCCTGGGCGTGGGCGCACAGGGCCTGGGCCTGACCGAAGTGGCGTACCAGAACTCGCTGGCCTACGCTAAGGACCGCCTGCAAATGCGCGCGCTGACCGGCCCGAAGGCGCCGGACAAGCCCGCCGACCCGATCATCGTGCACCCGGACGTGCGCCGCATGCTGCTGACGCAGAAGGCCTACGCCGAAGGCGGCCGCGCCTTCAGCTACTGGACCGCGCTGCAGATCGACCGCGAGCTGTCGCACCCTGACGAAGCCGTGC
This sequence comes from Cupriavidus necator N-1, assembly GCF_000219215.1. Classification (NCBI taxonomy): domain Bacteria; kingdom Pseudomonadati; phylum Pseudomonadota; class Betaproteobacteria; order Burkholderiales; family Burkholderiaceae; genus Cupriavidus; species Cupriavidus necator. The sequence continues at coordinate 484,945 of NC_015726.1, forward strand.
GCAAGCAGGCCGGCGACCTGGTCGCGCTGCTCACGCCGGTGATCAAGGCCTTCCTGACCGACAACGCTTTCACGTCCACCAACGAGGGCATGCAGGTGTTCGGCGGCCACGGCTATATCGCCGAGTGGGGCATGGAACAGTATGTGCGCGATGCGCGCATCAACATGATCTACGAAGGCACCAACACCATCCAGGCGCTGGACCTGCTGGGCCGCAAGATCCTGGGCGACATGGGCGCCAGGATGAAGGCCTTCGGCAAGATCGTGCAGGAGTTCGTTGAAGCCGAAGGCACCAACGAAGCCATGCAGGAGTTCATCAACCCGCTCGCCGACATTGGCGACAAGGTGCAGAAGCTCACCATGGAAATCGGCATGAAGGCGATGGGCAATGCCGACGAGGTGGGTGCCGCCGCGGTGCCGTACCTGCGCGTGGTGGGCCACCTGGTGTTCTCGTACTTCTGGGCCCGCATGGCCAAGATCGCGCTGGAGAAGGAAGGCAGCGGCGACAAGTTCTACACCGCCAAGCTGGCCACGGCACGCTTCTATTTTGCCAAGCTGCTGCCGGAAACCGCCGCCGAGATCCGCAAGGCGCGCGCCGGTTCGGCCACGCTGATGGCGCTGGACGCAGACCTGTTCTGAGTCGACTCTACCCGTCGTTCCCGGCCGGGAACGACGGCTTCGCATCTGTCTAACGCTCACTAATCCAGGAGCGAGCATGTCCAATTTCATCGTCAAGAAAGTCGCCGTGCTGGGTGCCGGCGTCATGGGGGCGCAGATCGCCGCCCACCTGATCAATGCACGCGTGCCCGTGGTGCTGTTCGACCTGCCGGCCAAGGAAGGCCCCAAGAACGGCATCGCGCTGCGCGCCATCGAGAACCTGAAGAAGCTCTCGCCCGCGCCGCTGGGCATCAAGGAAGAGGCCGGCCTGATCCAGGCGACCAACTACGAGGACGACATCGCGCTGCTCAAGGAATGCGACCTGGTGATCGAGGCGATCGCCGAGCGCATGGACTGGAAGCACGACCTGTACAAGAAGGTCGCGCCGCACCTGGCCTCGCACGCGATCTTCGCGACCAACACCTCGGGCCTGTCGATCACCGCGCTGTCCGACGGGTTTGATGCCGACCTGAAGTCACGCTTCTGCGGCGTGCACTTCTTCAACCCGCCGCGCTACATGCACCTGGTCGAGCTGATCCCGACCGCGACCACGCAGCCGCAGATCCTCGACCAGCTTGAAGCGTTCCTGACCACCACGCTCGGCAAGGGCGTGGTGCGCGCCAAGGACACGCCCAACTTCATCGCCAACCGCGTCGGCATCTTCTCGATCCTGGCGGTGTTTGCCGAAGCCGAGAAGTTCGGCATCCCGTTCGACGTGGTCGATGACCTGACCGGCTCCAAGCTGGGCCGCGCTAAGTCCGCCACCTTCCGCACCGCGGACGTGGTCGGCCTGGACACCATGGCGCACGTAATCAAGACCATGCAGGACACCCTGCACGACGACCCGTTCGCGCCGGTGTACAAGACCCCGGCCGTGCTCAAGAGCCTGGTCGACGCGGGCGCGCTGGGCCAGAAGACCGGCGCCGGCTTCTACAAGAAGGAAGGCAAGGCCATCAAGGTGCTCGACGCCAAGACCGGCCAGTATGTCGATGCCGGCAAGAAGGCCGACGAGATCGTGGTGCGCATGCTGAAGAAGGATGCGGCCGAGCGCATCAAGCTGCTGCGCGAGTCGACCAACCCGCAGGCGCAGTTCCTGTGGGCGGTGTTCCGCGACGTGTTCCACTACATCGCCGTGTACCTGGAGCAGATCGCCGGTTCCGCCGCCGATATCGACCTGGCGATCCGCTGGGGCTTCGGCTGGACCTCGGGTCCGTTCGAGGACTGGCAGTCGGCCGGCTGGAAGCAGGTGGCCGAGTGGGTCAAGGAAGACGTGGAAGCCTGCAAGGCGCTGTCGGCGGCGCCGCTGCCGGCATGGGTATTCGAGGGTCCGGTGGCAGAGAACCAGGGCGTGCACGCCGCCGCCGGTTCGTGGTCGCCGGCGACGCAGTCGTTCGTCGTGCGCAGCACGCTGCCGGCGTACCAGCGCCAGGCATTCCGTGCCGCGATCAAGGGCACTGCCGCGGCCGATCCGCGCAAGGCCGGCCGCACCGTCGAAGAGAACGACGCCGTGCGCATCTGGGTGAGCGAAGGCCAGGACGACGTGCTGGTCGTCTCGTTCAAGAGCAAGATGAACACCATCGGGCCGGACGTGATCGACGGCCTGACCCGCGCCATCGACCTGGCCGAAGCCGGTTACAAGGGCCTGGTGGTATGGCAGCCGACTTCGCTGCAACTGGGCGCGCCGGGTGGCCCGTTCTCCGCCGGCGCCAATCTGGAAGCGGCCATGCCCGCCTTCATGATGGGCGGCGCCAAGGGCATCGAGCCGTTCGTGAAGAAGTTCCAGGACGGCATGATGCGCGTGAAGTACGCCTCGGTGCCGGTGGTCTCCGCGGCGTCCGGCATTGCGCTGGGCGGCGGCTGCGAGCTGATGCTGCACTCGGCTTCGCGCGTGGCCGCACTGGAGACGTATATCGGCCTGGTCGAAGTGGGCGTGGGCCTGGTGCCGGCCGGCGGCGGCCTGAAGGAAGCCGCGCTGGCAGCCGCGCGTGCGGCGCAGGCCGCGGGCAGTACCAACATCCTGCAGTTCCTGACCAGCCGCTTCCAGAGCGCGGCCATGGCCAAGGTCTCGGCTTCGGCGCTGGAAGCGCGCCAGATGGGCTACCTGCAGCCGTCCGACAAGATCGTCTTCAACGTGCATGAGCTGCTGTACGTGGCGCAGAACGAAGTGCGCGCGCTGGCCAACGCGGGCTACCGCGCGCCGCTGCCGACGCTGGTCCCGGTGGCCGGCCGCTCGGGCGTTGCCACCATCAAGGCATCGCTGGTCAATATGCGCGACGGCGGCTTTATCTCCGCACACGACTTCCTGATCGCCAGCCGCATTGCCGAAGCGGTGTGCGGCGGCGACGTCGAGGCCGGCTCGCTGGTGAGCGAGGACTGGCTCCTGGCGCTGGAGCGCAAGGCCTTTGTCGACCTGCTCGGCACCGGCAAGACGCAGGAGCGCATCATGGGCATGCTGCAGACCGGCAAGCCGGTGCGTAACTAACAGGGCAAGCGAGGAACCGACATCATGAAACAACTGCAAGACGCATATATCGTTGCGGCCACCCGCTCGCCGATCGGCAAGGCCCCGAAGGGCGCGTTCAAGAACACGCGCCCGGACGACCTGCTGGCCACCATCCTGAAGGCTGCCGTGGCGCAGGTGCCGAACCTGGACCCGAAGCTGATCGAAGACGCCATCGTCGGCTGCGCGATTCCTGAGGCGCAGCAGGGCCTGAACGTGGCGCGCATCGGCGCGCTGCTGTCGGGCCTGCCCAATACCGTGGGCGGCATCACCGTCAACCGCTTCTGCGCCTCGGGCGTGAGCGCGGTGGCGATGGCGGCCGACCGCATCCGCGTGGGCGAGTCCGACGTCATGATCGCCGCCGGCGTGGAATCGATGAGCATGGTGCCGATGATGGGCAACTCGCCGTCGATGTCGCCGGAAATCTTCACCCGCGACGAGAACGTGGGCATCGCCTACGGCATGGGCTTGACCGCCGAGAAGGTGGCGCAGCAATGGCAGGTCAGCCGCGAGGACCAGGATGCGTTCTCGCTGGCCTCGCATCAGAAGGCCATCGCCGCGCAGCAGGCCGGCGAGTTCAAGGACGAGATCACGCCGATCGAGATCGTCGAGCGCTTCCCCGACCTCGCCAGCGGCCAGGTCAACGTGAAGACGCGCACGATCTCGCTGGACGAAGGCCCGCGCCCGGAGACCTCGCTGGAAGGCCTGGGCAAGCTGCGCCCGGTGTTTGCCAACAAGGGCAGCGTCACCGCCGGCAACAGCTCGCAGACCTCTGACGGCGCCGGCGCGCTGATCCTGGTCTCGGAAAAGATCCTCAAGCAGTTCAACCTGGTGCCGCTGGCGCGCTTCGTCTCGTTCGCGGTGCGCGGCGTGCCGCCCGAGATCATGGGCATCGGCCCCAAGGAAGCGATTCCGGCGGCGCTGAAGGCCGCGGGCCTGACCCAGGACCAGCTCGACTGGATCGAACTGAACGAGGCCTTTGCCGCGCAGTCGCTGGCGGTGATGCGCGATCTGCAACTGGACCCGGCCAAGGTCAACCGCATGGGCGGCGCGATTGCGCTGGGCCACCCGCTGGGTGCCACCGGTGCGATCCGTTCGGCCACGGTGGTGCACGCGCTGCGCCGCCACAACCTGAAGTACGGCATGGTGACCATGTGCGTCGGCACGGGCATGGGCGCCGCAGGCATCTTCGAGCGCGTCTGAACGCGCCTGCGGGACGGTCCCTCGGGACTGTCCCGCCCTTCTGTCAGGTGAAGAAAGCAGTACCGGGGCTGCCGCCCGCCATGCGGGTCACCAGGTAGGGAGGAGACAATAATATGCAGGAGACAGCCATCCTGGCCGATGCCGCGTGCGATCTGCCGCGCGACGTCATGGCCCAGCTGAAGATCCATACCATTCCGTTCCGCATCCGCGCGGGCGAGCATTTCGTCGCCGATACGCGCGATGAAGACGCGCTGCCCATGCTCTACCATCAATACCTGGTCGGCCGCCAGGACCACTACGCCGAATCGATCCCGCTGCTCGAGCGCGAGCTGGAAGAACACCTGCTGCGCAATGTAGTGGCCCATTGCGACCGCGCCATCCTGTTCACCATCGCCAGTTCGCGCAGTAAGCTGTATGCGCATGCCACCGGCGCGGTGATCGGTACCGTGGCGCGCAGCGTGCGCCTGCGCAAGGAAGCCGGGCGCACCGGCCTGTTCGACCTGACCGTGGTCGACACCGGCGCGATCGGGCCGGGCCAGGCGCTGATCGTGCGCGAAGCCGCGCGCATGGCCGCCGCCGGCGCCAGCCCGCAGGCGGTGCGGGAAGCGGTCGAGACGCGCCTGCGCGACGCCGCCCATATGTTCCTGGTGCCCGACGAGCTGCTCTACATGTACACGCGCGCGCGCCAGAAGGGCGAGGGCAGCATCACCTGGGGGCGCTATGTGATGGGCAGCGCCTTCAATATCCGCCCGGTGGTGCGCATGCACCGCGGGCACACCGGCGCCATCGCCAGGGCGCGCGGCTCCGAGGAGGGCGCGCGCCGCGTGCTGCAGCATGCCGAGCAGTGCATCCGCGGCGGCGACCTGATGGTGCCGGCGATCTCCGTCTGCTATGCCGGCCCGCTCGACGCCGTGCGCGCGATGCCGGCCTTCCAGTCGCTGGAGCGCACCGCGCGCAGCCAGGGCGTGGAACTGATGCTGGCGCCGATGAGCCTGACGGTGGCGCTGAATGTCGGCGCGCGCGCGTTCGGGCTGAGCTATCTTTCCGAATCGCCGCCGCCTTTTGAATAACCCTCCAAGCAATGCATCCACAGACGAGGACACCATGAGCATCCGCACCGGCATCGAGCAGGGCATCCTGACCATCGAGTTCGACCGCATCGACAAGAAGAACGCCATCACCGCGGCGATGTACCAGGCCATGGCCGACGCGCTGCGCGCGGCCGAGACCGACCGCAACGTGCGCGCCATCCTGCTGCGCGGCAAGCCCGAGATCTTTACCGCCGGCAACGACCTGGAAGACTTCATGCAGCGCCCGCCTAGCGCGGGCGATGGCGCCGAGCAGGCGCCGGTGTTCCAGTTCCTCTACCAGATCAGCCACGCCACCAAGCCGATCGTGGCAGCCGTCAGCGGTGCCGCGGTCGGGGTGGGCACCACCATGCTGCTGCATTGCGACCTGGTCTATGCGTCCGATACGGCCAAGCTGTCGCTGCCGTTCGTGCAGCTGGGCCTGTGCCCCGAGGCGGCCTCGAGCCTGCTGCTGCCGCGGCTGGTCGGCTACCAGCGCGCGGCCGAGAAGCTGCTGCTGGGCGAGGCTTTCAGCGCGCAGGAGGCGCTGGAGATCGGGCTGGTGACGCGGGTGCTGCCAGTGGCCGAGCTGCACGATTTTGCGCTGCAGCAGGCGCGCAAGCTGGCGGCCCTGCCGGCGTCTTCACTGCGCGAGACCAAGCGGCTGATGAAGGCGGGCGATGTGGCGGCCGTGGAAAAGCAGATGGCCGAGGAGGGCGCGGTGTTCCGGAAGATGCTGGTGGCGCCGGAGGCGAAAGAGGCGTTTGCTGCCTTCTTCCAGAAGCGCAAGCCGGATTTTACGAAGTTTGAGTAAGCCGGTCGGAGCCCCGGAAAGGAATAAAAGAAGCCGCCTGCGTTACGCGCAGACGGCTTTTTGCATTCGGGGCCGAGGCGCTCAAGCCGACGGCAACACCCGCGGCTGCCGCGATTCATCTGTCGCCACATACGTCAGCGTGGCCTCCGTAACCTTGACGATCTCATTGCTGTGGCGCATCCGTTGCGCATAGACCTCGACCGACACCGTGATCGAGGTACGGCCGGTCTTGACGATGTCCGCATAAAAGCTGACCAGGTCGCCAACGAACACCGGATGCTTGAACAGGAAGGAGTTGACCGCGACGGTGGCCACGCGGCCCTGGGCGCGTTCCACTGCCGGGATCGAGCCGGCGATATCCACCTGCGCCATGATCCAGCCGCCGAAAACGTCGCCGTGCACATTGGCGTCGGCGGGCATGGGCACTACGCGCAGAGCGGGATTCTTGCCGGCGGGCAGGGCTGGGACGGTGTGGGGAGCGTTCATGACGGTGTGTGGTGGACTGCGGAAGGGGCGGGGCGCGGCGAAAGACCCTTCGCCTGCCACGTAATGCGAACTCTGCGACAATCGCGCATTGGCCCGAATTCTAACGTATGCGCCGCTATTCCACGACCGCTGAGCCGGCCCCCGCTCCTGCTTCAAACACGCTCTTTCCCGGTCAGCGCGCGCCCCGCAGCGACTGGCAGACGGTGCGCAACCTGCTGCCCTATGTCTGGCACTACAAGTGGCGCGTGATGCTGGCGCTGGCGTGCCTGGTGTCGGCCAAGGTGGCCAACCTGGGCGTGCCGGTGCTGATGAAGCAGCTGATCGACAGCATGAACCTGCAGCCGGGCGACCCGCGCGCGCTGCTGGCCGTGCCGGTCGGGCTGATCGTCGCCTACGGGCTGCTGCGGCTGTCGGCGACGCTGTTCACCGAGTTGCGGGAGATGCTCTTTTCCAAGGTCACGCAGAGCGCGGTGCGCGAGATCGCGCTGCAGGTGTTCCGGCACTTGCACGCGCTGTCGCTGCGCTTCCACCTGGACCGGCAGACCGGCGGCATGAGCCGCGACATCGAGCGCGGCACCCGCGGCATCCAGTCGCTGATCTCGTATTCGCTGTACAGCATCCTGCCCACGCTGGTGGAGATGGGGCTGGTGATCGGCTTCTTTATCCTGCACTACGACATCTGGTTCGCGGCCATCACCGGTTGCGCGCTGGTGGGCTATATCGTCTTCACCATTGTGGTGACGGAATGGCGCACGCATTTCCGCCGCCGCATGAACGAGCTGGATTCGCGCGCCAACCAGAAGGCGATCGATTCCCTGCTCAACTTCGAGACGGTCAAGTACTTCGGCAATGAAGAGTATGAGGCGCAGCGCTACGACGAGAACCTGCGCAAGTACCGCACCGCGGCGATCCGCTCGCAGAATTCGCTGTCGTTCCTGAACTTCGGCCAGCAGACCATCATCGCATTGGGGCTGATCCTGATCCTGTGGCGCGCCACCGTGGGCGTGGTCGACGGCAAGCTCACGCTGGGCGACCTGGTCCTGGTCAATACGCTGATGATCCAGCTCTATATCCCGCTGAACTTCCTCGGCGTGATCTACCGCGAGATCAAGCAGGCCACCACCGACATGGACCGCATGTTCGTGCTGCTGGGCACCAACCAGGAGGTGGCCGACGCGCCTGATGCGAAGCCGCTGCAGGTCAACGGCGCGCAGGTGCGCTTCAGCGGCGTGCGCTTCAGCTATGAGCCGGACCGGCTGATCCTGGACGGCGTGGATTTCACCATCGCGGCGGGCACCACCACCGCGGTGGTCGGGCACAGCGGCTCGGGCAAGTCGACGCTGGCGCGGCTGTTGTTCCGCTTCTACGACGTCAACGGCGGCGCCATCGAGATCGACGGCCAGGATATCCGCGCGATCACGCAGGACAGCCTGCGCCGCGCCATCGGTATCGTGCCGCAGGACACGGTGCTGTTCAACGACAGCATCTTCTACAACATCGCCTACGGCCGGCCCGACGCCAGCCGCGACGAGGTCATCGCCGCCGCGCGCGCCGCGCAGATCGACAGCTTCATCCGCGAGCTGCCGCAGGGCTACGACACCCCGGTGGGCGAGCGCGGCCTGAAGCTGTCCGGCGGCGAGAAGCAGCGCGTGGCGATCGCGCGCACGTTGCTGAAGAACCCGCCGGTGCTGGTCTTCGACGAAGCCACCTCGGCACTGGATTCACGCACCGAGCAGGCGATCCAGGCCGAGCTGATGCGGCTGGCGCAGAACCGCACCACGCTGCTGATCGCGCACCGGCTGTCCACCGTCGTGCATGCCGACCAGATCCTGGTGATGGACCACGGCCGCATCGTCGAGCGCGGCACCCATGCCGAGCTGATGCGCGCGCGTGGCCGCTACGCCGAGATGTGGGACATCCAGGCGCGCGCCGCCGCCAAGGGCGGCGAAGCCGTGGGCGCGGATGCGCTGGCACTCGACGTTGGCGACGCCACGCAGGACGCCTGACGGGACTGCATTCTCCTGCATCCGCGTGCACCAAGGGGCGGCGGGCATTGTCGACAATCATTGCCGACGATGCCGATGCGGCAATCGCCTCGCACGATTTTGGTTCGGCAATCGCTTGCGGGCACGCCCTGAAACGGAGCTTCAAAACCTGGCACGTCCCTTGCGGACGAATCCCTCCGAGATCACGATCCACGGAGAGATTCCATGCCTCATATCCACGCTGCGCCAGTGTCCCCCGGTGTTTGTGCCGCTGCCGCCGGGAACACTGACAATGCCGGCACGCGCGCGGCCCGCATCACGGCACGGCGCCGCCTGCTGAAGCTCGGCGTGATGATCGGCACCAGCCTGGTGCTGTCGACACAATTCACCGGCGCGGCCCACGCGCAGGCTGCACCAACCAAGGTCCGCTTCCAGCTCGACTGGCGCTTCGAAGGGCCGGCGGCGCTGTTCCTGCTAGGCGAGCAGAAGGGCTACTACAAGGCCGAGAAGCTCGATGTCTCGATCGACGCCGGCAACGGCTCGGGCAACGTGGTCAACCGCGTGGCCTCGGGCACGTACGACATGGGCTTCGCCGACATGTCGTCGGTGATGGAGTTCTACGGCAACAACCCCGATGCCAAGAACAAGCCGGTGGCCGTGATGATGGTCTACAACAACACGCCCGCGGCCGTCCTGGCGCTGAAGAAGTCCGGCATACGCGCGCCGAAGGACCTCGCCGGCAAGCGCATGGGCGCGCCGGTGTTCGACGCCGGCCGCCGCGCCTTCCCGATCTTCGCCAAGGCCAACGGCCTGCAGCCGTCCTCGTTCAACTGGCAGGCGATGGACCCGACGCTGCGCGAGACCATGCTCACGCGCGGCGACCTCGATGCCATCACCGGGTTCTCGTTCACCTCGATCCTGAACCTGAACGCGCGCGGCGTGAAGGATGAAGACATGGTGGTGCTGCCGTACCCGCAGTTCGGCGTGAAGCTGTACGGCAACGCGGTGATCGCCTCCGAGGAGTTCATTAAGAAGAACCCCGAGGCGGTGAAGGCCTTCCTGCGCGCCTTCAGCAAGTCGGCGCGCGACGTGATCGCGCGGCCGGAAGAGGGCATCAAGGCGGTCAAGGCGCGCGACGGCATCATCGACGAAAAGCTGGAAGTGCGCCGGCTCAAGCTTGCGCTGGACAGCGTGGTCAAGTCGCCGGACGCGAAGGCCGAGGGTTTCGGGCGCATCAGCAAGCCGCGCCTGTCGCTGATGGCCTCGCAGGTGGCCGATGCCTTCGGCACCAAGGGCCGCATCAACCCCGATGCGCTGTGGACCGACGCGTTCCTGCCCAGCGCGGCCGAACTGGATGTGCTGCGATGATGACGCGCCAGGCTGCCTTCATGCCCGCGTCCGGCGGCAGTGCCGCGCCCGCCGCGCCCCCGGGCGCGGAACCCTTTGTCGATTTCAACCGGGTCTGGCTGGCCTATAACGACGAGCTCGCGCACAAGGGCGAGTTCGCGGTCGAGGACATCTCACTGCAGGTGGCGCCGGGTGAGTTCATTGCCATCGTCGGCCCGTCCGGCTGCGGCAAGTCCACCTTCATGAAGCTGGCGACGGGGCTCAAGCCGGCCACGCGCGGCATCGTGAAAATCGCCGGCCAGAAGGTGACCGGCCCGCTCAAGCAGGTCGGCATGGCCTTCCAGGCGCCCACGCTGCTGCCGTGGCGCACCACGCTGGACAACGTGATGCTGCCGCTGGAGATCGTCGAGCCGTATCGCTCCACCCTGCGCGCACGTCGCGACGAGTACATCGAGCGCGCCCGCAAGCTGCTGCATACGGTGGGCCTGGCCGGCTACGAGGACAAATACCCGTGGCAGCTGTCCGGCGGCATGCAGCAGCGCGCCTCGATCTGCCGCGCGCTGATCCACGAGCCGCGCATGCTGCTGCTGGACGAGCCCTTCGGCGCGCTCGACGCCTTTACCCGCGAGGAGCTCTGGTGCGTGCTGCGCGACCTGTGGCAGGCGCAGCGCTTCAACGTGATCCTGGTCACGCACGACCTGCGCGAGGCCGTGTTCCTGGCCGACACCGTCTACGTGATGAGCCAGCGCCCGGGCCGCATCCTGATGCGCAAGGAGATTGACCTGCCGCGCCCGCGCGACCTGGAACTGACCTATACCGAGCCCTTTGCCGACCTGGTGCACGTGTTGCGCGAAAAGATCGGCCATGTGCGGCAACACTAAGGCAACCCAACGATGATGACTCTGACTTCCGCGCAAGAGCGCCGCGTGCAGCGCGTGGCGCCCTGGCTGCTGCTGGCCGCGGTGCTGTTGCTGTGGCAGGGCGCGTGCATGGCCTTCGGCGTGTCCGACTTCATCCTGCCGACGCCGTCGGCGATCGTGGCCTCGCTGGTGGAATATGCCGGCGTGATCGCCGGCCATGCGTGGCGCACCTTCTGGACCACCATGGTGGGCTTCGGCGTGGCCATCGCCGTGGGCGTGCTGCTGGGGCTGGCAATGGGCTCGTCGCGGCTGCTCTATGCCGCCAGCTATCCGCTGATGACGGCCTTCAACGCGCTGCCCAAGGCCGCCTTCGTGCCGATCCTGGTGGTGTGGTTCGGCTTGGGCGCCGGCCCGGCGATCCTGACCGCGTTCCTGATCTCGTTCTTCCCGATCATGGTCAATATCGCCACCGGGCTGGCCACGCTGGAGCCGGAGCTGGAAGACGTGCTGCGCGTGCTGGGCGCCAAACGGCGCGACGTGCTGTTCAAGGTCGGGCTGCCGCGCGCGATGCCGTATTTCTTCGCCTCGCTGAAGGTGGCGATCACGCTGGCCTTTGTCGGCACCACGGTGTCGGAGATGAACGCCGCCAACGAAGGCATCGGCTACCTGCTGGTGTCGGCCGGCTCGGCCATGAAGATGCCGCTGGCCTTTGCCGGGCTGGTGGTAATCGCGGTGATGGCGATGGCGATGTACGAGCTGTTTGCGGTGGTCGAGAAGCGCATGACGGGCTGGGCGCATCGCGGCTGACGGCTTGCTGCCGGGCAGGTGACGCGCAGGTGACGGACAGCCCGGCGCGGGTGGATAATCCGCGTCATGGAAATCAAATGGCTTGAAGACTTCGTCAGCCTGGCCGAGACGCACAGCTTCTCGCGCTCGGCCGAGCTGCGCCACGTCACGCAGCCCGCGTTCTCGCGCCGCATCCAGTCGCTGGAGGCGTGGGTCGGCACCGAGCTGATCGACCGCTCGAGCTACCCCACCAGCCTGACCCCGGCCGGCAAGGTGTTCTACGAGCAGGCGCTGGCCATGCTGGCGCAGGTCAGCGAGACCCGCGCGCTGATGCGCGGCCAGCGCTCGGCCAACGCCCAGGTGCTGGAGTTCGCGGTGCCGCATACGCTGTCGCTGACCTTCTTCCCGGAATGGCTCAAGGCGCTGGAGCGCCGGATCGGCACGCTGCCCTGCCGGCTGCGCGCCCTCAACGTCCATGATGCGGTGCTGATGCTGGTAGAGGGCGGCTGCGACCTGGTGATGGTCTACCACCACGCGCGCCAGGCCATCCAGCTGGATCCGGCACGGTACGACATGCTGGTGCTTGGTACCGAGCGGCTGTCGCCCTACAGCGTGCCGGACGCCGCCGGCAAGCCGCAGTTCCGGCTGCCCGGCACCGACAAGAAGCCGGTGCCCTTCCTCAGCTACACGCCCAACGCCTTCCTCGGCCGCATGGTCGACCTGCTGCTGGCCGACACCTCCGAGGCGCTCAAGCTCGACAAATGCTACGAGACCGACATGGCCGAGGCGCTCAAGGTGATGGCGCTGGCCGGCCACGGCATGGCCTTCCTGCCCGAAAGCGCGGTACGCGAGGACGTGGCGGCGGGCCGGCTGGTGCGGGCCGAGTCGGCGCGCGGGCTGCCGCTGTCGATCGACATGGAAATCCGGCTGTACCGCGAGCGCCCGGGCGAGAACGGCAACGAACGCCGCGCCGGGGCACGGCGCAAGCGCCAGCTGGTCGATCAGGTGTGGTCGACCTTGTCAGCGGCCCAGTCCGCCCAGCCGGCCGGTGCCCCGGTTTCCGCCAGATGACAAGGTTATGCAGGTTTTGCATGACCGGATGAGCAAACGGCATTGGATTCGGGCGGGGCGCCACCCCTAAGCTTGCGGGCATTCTTCACACCGGAACCAACCGATGTCTTCCGCAGCACCGACCAATATTGCTGGCCAAAAGCACGCACTCCCGTCTTACCTCAATGCCGACAATCTCGGCCCCTGGGGCATCTACCTGCAGCAGGTCGACCGTGTCACGCCTTACCTGGGCTCGCTGGCACGCTGGGTCGAAACCCTCAAGCGCCCCAAGCGCGCGATGATCGTCGACGTTCCCATCGAACTGGATAATGGCACCATTGCCCATTTCGAGGGCTATCGCGTGCAGCACAACCTGTCGCGCGGCCCGGGCAAGGGCGGCGTGCGCTTCCACCAGGACGTGACCCTGTCCGAAGTGATGGCGCTGTCGGCCTGGATGTCGGTGAAGAATGCCGCGGTCAACGTGCCCTACGGCGGTGCCAAGGGCGGCATCCGCGTCGATCCGCGCACGCTCTCGCACGCCGAACTGGAACGCCTGACGCGCCGCTACACCAGCGAAATCAACATCATCATCGGGCCGAGCAAGGATATTCCGGCGCCGGACGTGAACACCAACGCCCAGGTCATGGCCTGGATGATGGACACGTACTCGATGAACTCCGGCAGCACGGCCACCGGCGTGGTGACCGGCAAGCCGATCTCGCTGGGCGGCTCGCTCGGCCGTCACGAAGCCACCGGCCGCGGCGTGTTCGTGGTCGGCTCCGAAGCCGCGCGCAATATCGGCCTGGAAATCAAGGGCGCGCGCGTGGCCGTGCAGGGCTTCGGCAACGTGGGTGCCGTGGCCGCCAAGCTGTTCCATGAGGCCGGCGCCAAGGTGGTGGCGGTGCAGGACCACCGCACCACGCTGTTCGACCCGGCCGGCCTGGACGTGCCGGCGATGATGGAATACGCCTCGCACAGCGGCACCATCGAAGGCTTCCGCGGCGAAGTCCTGCGTACCGCGCAGTTCTGGGAAGTCGACTGCGACATCCTGATCCCGGCCGCGCTGGAAGGCCAGATCACGGCCGAGAACGCGCCGCAGATCAAGGCCCGCCTGGTGATCGAGGGGGCCAACGGCCCGACCACCCCGGAAGCGGACGACATCCTGCGCGAGCGCAATATCCTGGTGGCCCCGGACGTGATCGCCAACGCCGGCGGCGTGACCGTGTCCTACTTCGAATGGGTGCAGGATTTCTCGAGCTTCTTCTGGACCGAGGAAGAGATCAACCAGCGCCTGGTACGGATCATGCAAGAAGCCTTCCGGGCAATCTGGCAAGTGGCACAGGACAACAAGGTGACCCTACGCACGGCGGCGTTTATCGTGGCCTGTACGCGGATCCTGCAGGCGCGCGAGATGCGCGGCCTGTATCCCTGATCGGCAGGCACAGGAAAGCCGGGACGAGGCACTGCCATGGTGCAACGCAGCAATCGTCCCGGCACCCCTGGTCATGACCGCCAGACGCGGTCTCCGGCTAGCGCCGGAGACCGCGTTGTCGTTTCCGGATGCCGTGCGCAGTGATTGCCCTGAAGTGGGCTTCTAGGAGAAAACCCAGTTGTATTGCGGCGGATGCTGCGCAATACTGTTTCATCAGTGGGGGTTTTGTCTCTAGAATCCCGCTTTCTCTTCATGGTCAAGGAGATGTTATGAATTTTGCCAAGTTGGCTGCCCTGATGATTGCCGCGGGCGTGATGTGCGGGACGGCACAGGCAGCTGAACAACTGACGGGCACGCTGAAGAAGATCAAGGACACCGGCGTCATCACGCTGGGCGTGCGCGAGTCGTCGATTCCGTTCAACTACAACCTGGGCGGCGTGCGGCAAGTCGGCTATTCCTACGATATCAACATGAAGATCGTGGAAGCCATCAAGGACCAGTTGAAGCTGCCGAACCTGCAGGTCAAGGAAATCCCGATCACGTCGCAGAACCGCATCACGCTGCTGCAGAACGGCACCATCGACATCGAGTGCGGCTCCACCACCAACAACCTGGAACGCCAGAAGCAGGTTGCGTTCACCAACTCCATCTTCATCATCGGCACGCGCATCATGGTGAAGAAGGATGCCGGCATCAAGGACTGGGCCGACCTGAAGGGCAAGAACATCGTCACCACCGCCGGCACCACGTCGGAGCGCCTGCTGCGCAAGATGAACGATGACCAGAAGCTGGGCATGAACATCATCAGCACCAAGGACCACGGCCAGTCGTTCCTGACGCTGGAATCGGGCCGCGCGGTCGCGTTCATGATGGACGACGCGCTGCTGTACGGCGAGCGTGCCAAGGCGAAGAACCCGGCCGACTGGATCGTGGTGGGCAAGCCGCAATCGCGCGAGTCCTATGGCTGCATGATCCGCAAGGACGATCCGCAGTTCAAGAAGCTGTCCGATACCGTGATCACCGGCATGATGAAGGACGGTTCGGTCAACACCCTGTACACCAAGTGGTTCATGCAACCGGTGCCGCCGAAGGGCCTCAACCTGGACTTCCCGCTGTCTGAAGACATGAAGGCGCTGATCAAGGCGCCGAACGACAAGGCGCTGGACTGACCTGCCGTTGACAGCAGTGTGAAACGGAAGGCATGTCCTTCCGTTTCTTTTTGAGGACGCAACATGAACTACAACTGGCATTGGGGAGTCTTCCTCGAACAGGCCGCCCAGAACGAGACCTACCTGGACTGGATGATCTCGGGCCTGAAGGTGACGCTCGCGCTGGGGCTCTCGTCCTGGGTCATCGCCCTGGTCATCGGCTCGGTGCTTGGCGTGCTGCGCACCGTGCCCAACAAGTGGCTGGCGGGCATCGCCGCCACCTATGTGGAAATCTTCCGCAACATCCCGCTGCTGGTGCAGCTGTTCATCTGGTATTTCGTCGCGCCCGAGCTGCTGCCCGGCGGCGAGGCGATCAAGCAGATGAACCCGTTCGCGCAGCAGTTCCTGGCCGCCATGCTGTGCCTGGGCACCTTCACCGCCGCGCGGGTCTGCGAGCAGGTGCGCTCGGGCATCAACTCGCTGGCGCGCGGGCAGATGAACGCCGGCCTGGCGATGGGCTTCACGCTGCCGCAGACGTACCGCCACGTGCTGCTGCCGATGGCGTTCCGCGTGATCGTGCCGCCGCTGACTTCCGAGTTCCTGAACATCTTCAAGAACTCGGCGGTGGCGTCGACCATCGGCCTGCTGGAACTGGCGGCGCAGGGCCGGCAACTGGTGGACTACACCGCGCGCCCGTATGAATCGTTCATCGCGGTCACGCTGATGTACGCGCTGATCAACGTGACGGTGATGCTGATCATGCGCTGGGTGGAAGCCCGCACGCGCGTGCCCGGCTTCATCGGCGGCAAGTAAGGGGGCGCCATGGCTTATTCCTTCGATTTCACCTCCATCACCCCTGCCACGCTTCATGTCCTGGGTGAGGGCATGATGGTCTCTCTCAAGATCACCGTCACCGCGGTGGTGGTGGGCATTGTCTGGGGCACCATCCTGGCGATGATGCGGCTGTCGTCGTTCAAGCTGCTGAACTGGTTTGCGCAGGGGTATGTGACCATCTTCCGTTCCATCCCGCTGGTGATGGTGCTGCTGTGGTTCTTCCTGATCATCCCGCAGGTGCTGCAGAACCTGTTCAACCTGTCGCCGGCGACCGACCTGCGCATGACGTCCGCGCTGGTGGCCTTTGCGCTGTTCGAGGCCGCGTACTACTCGGAAATCATCCGCGCGGGCATCCAGAGCGTGTCGCGCGGGCAGATGTTCGCGGCGCAGGCGATGGGCATGACCTATGGCCAGTCGATGCGGCTGGTGATCCTGCCGCAGGCGTTCCGCAACATGGTGCCGCTGCTGCTGACGCAAGGGATCATCCTGTTCCAGGATACGTCGCTGGTCTACGTCAGCGCGCTGGCCGACTTCTTTGGCCAGGCCTATGGCATCGGCGAACGTGACGGCCGCATCGTCGAGATGCTGCTGTTCGCCGGCCTGGTGTACTTCGTTATCTGCTTCTCCGCTTCGCTGCTGGTCAAGCGTTACCAGAAAAAGGTGGCTGTATGATCGAAATCAACAATGTCTCCAAGTGGTACGGTGCCTTCCAGGTGCTGACCGACTGCACCACCAAGGTCGCCAAGGGTGAAGTGGTGGTGGTGTGCGGCCCGTCCGGGTCGGGCAAGTCCACGCTGATCAAGACCGTCAATGCGCTTGAGCCGTTCCAGAAGGGCGATATCCTGGTCGACGGCACCTCGGTGGGCAATCCCAAGACCAACCTGCCCAAGCTGCGCTCGCGCGTGGGCATGGTGTTCCAGAACTTCGAGCTGTTCCCGCACCTGTCGATCACCGAGAACCTGACCATCGCGCAGATGAAGGTGCTCGGCCGCTCCAAGGAAGAAGCGCTGGCCAAGGGCCTGAAGTACCTGGACCGCGTGGGCCTGAAGAGCCAGGCGGAGAAGTACCCCGGCCAGCTGTCGGGCGGCCAGCAGCAGCGCGTGGCGATCGCGCGCGCACTGTCGATGGATCCGATCTGCATGCTGTTCGACGAGCCGACCTCGGCGCTGGACCCGGAGATGGTCAACGAAGTGCTGGACGTGATGGTGCAGCTGGCCCAGGAAGGCATGACCATGATGTGCGTGACCCACGAAATGGGCTTCGCGCGCAAGGTGGCCAACCGCGTGATCTTCATGGACCAGGGCAAGATTGTCGAAGACTGCGAGAAGGAGGAGTTCTTCGGCAATATCGAACACCGCTCCGAGCGCGCGCGCCAGTTCCTGTCGAAGATTTTGCATCACTGATCGGCCTGGCAGGGCAAGCAAGAAGGGACGCCTCGGCGTCCCTTTTTTTTCGTTCTGATGTCTCAGGTGCAGGTCGTGTTGGCCGCGTTCTTCGCCTGCACTTCCGGCGGGATCGGCACCGTCAGCGTCATGGTCGGGCGCCCGTCCTCGAACATGATCAGCTCGCCCGGGGCGAAGCGGGTCCAGGTCTCGTTGTCGGTCAGCGGCTGGGTGGCGATCACCGCCACGCGGTCGTCCGGCGTGGTGACCTGGGCGAAGTCGATCGACAGGTCGGCATCGATCAGGTGCGCGGTTGAGAACGGCCATTGCCGCACGATGTAGTACAGGTGCGTGGAACAGTGCGCGAACTGGGCCTGGCCGTTGCACAGCAGGTAGTTGAACACGCCATGCAGCGTGATCTCGCGGGTGATGTCGGCCAGCGCATGGCACAGCTCGTTCAGCGGCGGCTGCGAGCCCGGGAAGCGCTTGCGCAGGCCCTGCATCAGCGTGCAGAAGGCCAGTTCGCTGTCGGTGTCGCCCACCGGCTGGTAGACGCCGGACAGGAACGGGGTGAAGCCCTTCAGGTCGCCGTTATGGGCAAAGATCCAGTGGCGGCCCCACAGTTCGCGCATGAAGGGGTGGCAGTTTTCCAGCAGCACGGTGCCTTGCGTGGCCTTGCGGATATGCGAGATGACGTTCTTGGACTTGATCGGGTAGCGCTTGATCAGGTCTGCCACCGGCGAGGTGCCGGCGGACTGGTTGTCGATAAACAGGCGGCAGGCCTTGTCCTCGAAGAAGGCGACACCGAAGCCGTCGGCGTGATGGTCGGTCAGGCCACCGCGCGCGGCAAAGCCGGTGAAGGAGAACGTCACGTCGGTCGGCGTGGCGCAGTTCATGCCTAGCAGCTGGCACATATCGGGGCACCGGTCGGCAGGAGGCTGCCGCTTTGCAATAGAATGCAGACATTATCCCGCGCACCCGGGCCGCTGCCAAGCAGCGTTGGCCGGGCCGCGCGCGGCGACCGGCCATCCTGCACGTATCTCCCCAATAACCATGCGCCAATACAAGATCGCCGTGATTCCCGGAGACGGAATCGGCACGGAAGTCATGCCCGAGGGCATCCGCGTGATGGACGCCGCGGCGCGGCGCTTCGGCATCGACTTCCAGTGGGACCACTTCGACTTTTCCAGCTGCGACTACTACGCCCGCCACGGCAAGATGCTGCCGGACGACTGGTTCGACACGCTGGTCAAGTACGACGCCATCTACTTCGGCGCGGTGGGCTGGCCTGATGCCGTGCCTGACCACGTCTCGCTGTGGGGCTCGCTGCTGCAGTTCCGGCGCTCGTTCGACCAGTACGTGAACCTGCGCCCGGTGCGGCTGATGCCCGGCATCAGGAGCCCGCTGGCCGGCCGCAAGCCTGGCGATATCGACTTTTATGTGGTGCGCGAGAACACCGAGGGTGAATACTCCAGCATCGGCGGGCGCATGTTTCCGGGCACCGAGCGCGAGATCGTGGTGCAGGAAACCGTGATGAGCCGCACCGGCGTCGACCGCATCCTGAAGTTTGCCTTCGAGCTGGCGCAGAAGCGGCCCAGGAAGCACCTGACATCGGCGACCAAGTCCAATGGCATCTCGATCACCATGCCGTACTGGGACGAGCGCGTCGAGGCGATGGCGGCCAGCTACCCCGGCATCAAGGTCGACAAGTACCACATCGACATCCTGACCGCGCATTTCGTCCAGCATCCGGACTGGTTCGACGTGGTGGTGGCCAGCAACCTGTTCGGCGACATCCTGTCCGACCTGGGGCCAGCCTGCACTGGCACCATCGGCATCGCGCCGTCGGGCAATATCAACCCGGACCGCACCTTCCCCAGCCTGTTTGAGCCGGTGCACGGCTCGGCCCCGGATATTGCCGGGCGCGGCGTGGCCAACCCGATCGGCCAGATCTGGTGCGGCGCCATGATGCTGGAGCACCTGGGCCATGAAGCCGCCGGCGCTGCCGTGCTGGGTGCGATCGAGAAGGTGCTGGCCGCGGGCCCCGAACACGCGCCGCTGACGCGCGACATCGGCGGCAAGGCCGGCACGGCCGACCTGGGCCAGGCTATCGCGGAGGCGCTGTGAGCACGGCGGGCGCGGGCGAGCCGCGCGTACTCCTGCTGGACAGCTTCCACGCCGCCGTGGCGGCCGCCGATCCGCTGCAGATCGTAGCGCAGCACCTGCCGCCCCCGCACGCGGGCGGCCGCACGCTGGTGGTGGGCGCGGGCAAGGCCGCGGCGTCGATGGCCGCGGCGGTCGAGCGTGCCTATGCGGGCAAGGCCACGCTGGAAGGGCTGGTGGTCACGCGCTACGCCCACGGGCTGCCGACCGACCATATCCGCGTGATCGAGGCCGGCCACCCCGTGCCCGACGAGGCCGGCGAGCAGGCCGCCGCCGATATCCTGGCCAGCGTGCAGTCGCTGACGCCGCAGGACCGGCTGCTGGTGCTGGTGTCGGGCGGCGGCTCCAGCCTGCTGTCGCTGCCGGCCGAAGGCATCCCCATGGCTGACCTTAAGGCCACCACCCGGGAACTGCTGCGCTGTGGCGCGCCGATCACCGAGATGAATATCGTGCGCAAGCATGTCTCGCGCATCCAGGGCGGGCGGCTGGCGCAGGCAAGCCGTGCGCCGGTGACCACGCTGATCGTCTCGGACGTGGCCGGCGACGATCCCAGCGCGATCGCCTCGGGCCCGACCGTGGCCGACCCGAGCACCTTTGCCGATGCGCTGGAGATCCTGCGCCGCTGGGGCGCGCAGGTGCCGGCCAGCGTGCAGGCCCACCTGGAGCGCGGCGCCCGCGGCGAGGTGCCGGAGACGCCCAAGCCGGGCGACGCGCTGTTCGCCCAGGTCGACAACCGCATGATCGCCACCGCCCATGGCAGCCTGCAGGCGGCTGCGGCGCTGTTCCGCGAACGCGGCATCACGCCGGTGGTGCTGGGCGATACCGTGACCGGCGAAGCGCGCGAAGTGGCCCGCGTCTACGCTGCGCTGGTGCGCGAGATTCGCGCGTACAATGCGCCGTTCGCCGCGCCCGTGGTGCTGATTTCCGGAGGTGAGTGCACGGTCACTTTGCCTGCCGGCGGTGGCGCTGCAAAGGCACGGGGCGGGCGTTGCTCCGAATTCCTGCTGTCGCTGGCGGTCGAGCTTGACGGCATGCCTGGCGTGCACGCGATCGCGGCCGACACCGACGGCATCGACGGTTCGGAGGACAATGCCGGTGCGCTGGCCGATCCGACCACGCTGGCGCGTGCCGCGGCCGCCGGCCTGCCGGGACTGCGCCAGCTGGACGCGCACGACGCCTGGGGCCTGTTCGATGCCATCGGCGACCTGGTGGTCACCGGCCCGACGCGCACCAATGTGAACGACTACCGCGCCATCCTGATTCTCTGATTTCGACGAACGCCCGCCGCCGCCGCGGCAGGCCCAAGCTAGCCATGACCCAGAAGCTCACCATCACCCGCCCGGACGACTGGCACCTGCACCTGCGCGACGGCGCGGCCCTGGCCGCCGTGCTGCCCGACACCGCGCGCCAGTTCGCACGCGCCATCATCATGCCCAACCTGAAACCGCCCGTGACCACGGTGGCGCAGGCGCAGGCTTACCGTGCCCGCATCCTGGCGGCGCTGCCGGCCGGCCTGCAGTTCGAGCCGCTGATGACGCTGTACCTGACCGACAACACCACGGCCGAAGAAATCGCCGCGGCCAAGGCCAGCGGCTTCGTGCACGGCGTCAAGCTGTACCCGGCCGGCGCCACCACCAACAGCGACGCCGGCGTGACCGATATCCGCCGCTGCTACCCGGCGCTGGAAGCGATGCAGCGCGCGGGCCTGCCGCTGCTGGTGCACGGCGAGGTGACCGACCCCAGCATCGACATCTTCGATCGCGAAGCCGTCTTTATCGACCGCGTGATGACGCCGCTGCGCCGCGACATGCCCGAGCTGAAGGTGGTGTTCGAGCACATCACCACCAAGGACGCGGCCGAATACGTGCGCGACGCCAGCGGCCCGGTGGGCGCCACCATCACCGCGCACCACCTGCTCTACAACCGCAACGCCATCTTCACCGGCGGTATCCGTCCGCACTACTACTGCCTGCCGGTGCTCAAGCGCGAGACCCATCGCGAGGCCCTGGTGGCGGCCGCGGTCTCGGGCAGCCCGCGCTTCTTCCTGGGCACCGACAGCGCGCCGCACGCGCGCGGGCTGAAGGAACACGCCTGCGGCTGCGCCGGCTGCTATACCGCGCTGCATGCGATGGAGCTGTATGCCGAGGCCTTCGACGCCGCCGGCGCGCTGGACAAGCTGGAAGCCTTTGCCAGCTTCAACGGTCCGGCCTTCTACGGCCTGCCGCGCAACACCGGTACCCTGACGCTGGAGCGAGAGGACTGGGAACTGCCGGCCGAGCTGCCCTATGGCGACACCACGCTGGTGCCGCTGCGGGGCGGCGAGACGCTGCGCTGGAAGGCCCGCTAAACCCTGCTGGGGCCTTGGCCATGCAGGTGCCCGCGGCCGACGAGCCTTTCGTCGCCGCGCTGGCCGGGATCGACTGGTCCCGGCCGTGGTTCCAGCCGTTTGCGGCGCGGGGTGCCGCGCTCGCTGCGGCGGTGCAGGGCGGCGCCGATTTGCGCGCGCTGCTAAACGCGTATGCAGCGCAACTTCGCCTGCGCAACGCCCGCGGCCTGCCCCTGCGTTTTATCGCCCAGCATGCCTTGCCCGAAGGCAGCGCCTATGAGGCGCATATCCATGCCACGGGCGAGATCCCGACCCGCGACAATCTCCACGATTTCTTCAACGCGCTGACCTGGCTGCATTTCCCGCGGGCCAAGCGCGTGCTCAACCAGATCCAGGCCGAGGTCATCGCGCGCGAAGGCGTGCAGACCACGCGCGGCGGCGTGCGCGATGCGGCGACCCTGTTCGACGAGAATGCGGTGCTGTTTGTCAGCGCCGATCAGGGCTTGGTGGATGCGCTCAAGGGGTTTGCGTGGCAGCGGCTGTTGGTCGAATCCAGGCCGGCGTGGGGCAGGGCCTGCACGGTGGTGCCGTTCGGCCACGCGCTGCTCGAAAAGCTGGTGCAGCCGTACAAGTCGGTCACTGCGCATGCGTGGGTGCTGCCGCTGGCGCCGCAGCAGGCGGCAGGCCCATCGCTGGACGCCATGCTGGCGCAATCCCTTGCCGCTGCGGCCCAGGCTGGCGCGCTGCGCGGCGGGCGCAGTTTTGCGCCGCTGCCGGTGCTGGGCATCCCGGGCTGGTGCGACGATAATGCCGAACCTGGCTTCTACGCCGATACCGCGGTGTTCCGCCCGGGACGGCGCGCCGGCTGAAGGCGCCGCCAATCGGTGTTAGACTGCGGGCCGCAAAGCAGGCCAGGCAACCGCTGCCTGCACCGCAAGGTGCAGGGGGAGGAAAGTCCGGACTCCACAGGGCAGGGTGTTGGCTAACAGCCATCCACGGCAACGTGCGGAATAGGGCCACAGAGACGAGTCTTGCCGCCGGGTTCGCCCGGCGGGAAGGGTGAAACGCGGTAACCTCCACCTGGAGCAATCCCAAATAGGCAGGCGATGAAGCGGCCCGCTGAGTCTGCGGGTAGGGAGCTGGAGCCGGCTGGTAACAGCCGGCCTAGAGGAATGGTTGTCACGCACCGTTTGCCGCAAGGCGGGCGGGGCGCACAGAATCCGGCTTATCGGCCTGCTTTGCTTCTTCTTATGGCATGACCCGGCGCCACCACGGTGTACCGGGTCTGCATCTTCCCTTCAGGCTTCGACGATTTCCAGCGTGTGCGTGATCTCGGCCGTCTTGGCCAGCATGATCGACGCCGAGCAGTACTTTTCGTGCGACAGCTTGATGGCACGCTCGACCGTGGCGGGGTTGAGATTCTTGCCGGTCACCACAAAATGGAAGTTGATGCGGGTGAAGACCTTGGGGTCCTCGCCGGCGCGCTCGGCCTGCAGCTGGACGCTGCAGCCGGAAACGTCCTGGCGGCCGCGCTTGAGGATCAGCACCACGTCATAGGCGGTGCAGCCACCCGTGCCGAGCAGCACCATCTCCATCGGCCGCGGTGCCAGGTTGTGGCCGCCGCCCTCAGGCGCGCCGTCCATCGCCACGATATGGCCGCTGCCGGTCTGGGCCACGAAGCTCATGCCGTCCGCGCCCATCCATGTCACTTTGCATTCCATTTTGTTCGTTCCTGTCGTTTATTTTGTGTGTTTCCGATCACAAACGCATGATCTCGAATCTTGCAATTCTCAGTATATGGCATCGTCAAGCTTGGGCTGCTGATGCCCATACCCGTATGAAATCTGAGGGTTTCCTCTAGTATGACAGTTCAATGACATAGCTGGATGTTGCATAAGTCATTGATTTCGAATTGAAATTACCTGTCTGGCGCGTCACGTCTTTCTTTCCGCAATACGAAATGACGTTTCGCAGTACAAATTTCTCTTGCACTGGGGAAAACCCCATGTATAATTTGAATCATTGAACGACGGCACCGACAGCGCGCCAGAGTGCGAAAGCGAAGCCCCAGGGCAAGCCCGCCGCACCGCCCGCCAGTCCCTCCGTCGATCTCCCAGTGTCTCCTCCACCCTCCTCCTTTGGTGGATTCAAACCCAAGCTCAACAGCTTGGGTTTTTTTTCGCCCCGCGTCCTGGTGCGCCGTGCACGGCAAAGTGCGCGCGGCTGCGCTGGCTTGGTCCCGCCATGGCGGCGACCTTGACGAAAAGATCAGTCTTTGCTTGTGCGGTTCTGGTGCCCACCAGTATAATGGAAGGCTTTCCGTCATACCCGCGGAAAGAAAGAGCAGGACCAGGCCAGCCTTCACGGGCCAGCCACAAGACTTGCAGGGGCGAGTACAAGCCTTCGCGAGTCGGATTTCGGGTACGAACTAATAGTCAGGAAAAATCATGAAGACCTTTTCCGCCAAGCCTCATGAGGTAAAGCGCGACTGGTACGTGATTGACGCGACGGACAAAGTCCTCGGCCGTGTCGCCAGCGAAGTGGCACGCCGTCTGCGCGGCAAGCACAAGCCGGAATTCACTCCGCACGTCGACACGGGTGATTACATCATCATCGTCAATGCAGCCAAGCTGCGTGTCACGGGTACCAAGGAAACGGACAAGAAGTACTATCGCCATTCGGGCTACCCGGGCGGTATCTACGAAACGACGTTCGGCAAGATGCAGCAGCGTTTCCCGGGCCGTGCCCTGGAAAAGGCTGTCAAGGGCATGCTGCCGAAGGGTCCGCTGGGCTACGCGATGATCAAGAAGCTGAAGGTTTACGCCGAAGCCGAGCATCCGCATGAAGCGCAGCAGCCCAAGGCGCTGGAAATCTAAGGAGGCCAATCCATGATCGGTAACTGGAATTACGGTACTGGCCGCCGCAAGAGCGCTGTGGCTCGTGTCTTCATCAAGTCGGGCAAGGGCGATATCATCGTCAACGGCAAGCCCATCAAAGAGTATTTCGCTCGCGAAACCTCGCTGATGATCGTGCGCCAGCCCCTGGAACTGACCGCTCACGCTGAAACGTTCGACATCAAGGTCAACGTGACCGGCGGTGGCGAAACCGGCCAGGCCGGCGCAGTGCGCCACGGCATCACCCGCGCCCTGATCGACTACGATGCGACCCTGAAGTCGGCCCTGTCGAAGGCTGGCTACGTCACGCGCGATGCACGTGAAGTCGAGCGTAAGAAGGTCGGCTTCCACAAGGCGCGTCGTCGCAAGCAGTTCTCGAAGCGCTGATGCGTTTTCGCAGGTCCGGTGCTGCCGGATCTTGCGAGACCAAAAAAACCGCACGCTGGCCGTGCGGTTTTTTTTCGCCTGCAGGGTACGGAAATACTCTGGCCTGCCGAAAAAGCGATTGGGCAGCCATACTTTTGTGGGGTATGGGCTGCGCGCGGCTACAATCACGCCCTGTCGCCATCGGCAAGTGCTGCTTGCCGGCGCGAATGCGCCACGGCCGGAGGGTTCGGCACGAACGAGAGAGGAGTGAGAGTGATGCTGTTTTCGAAAAAGAAGGGCCTTTCGATCGATACGCTGATCGGCGAAGACACCGCTATCGACGGCGACCTGGTCTTTGCCGGCGGCCTGCGCCTGGACGGCCGCGTGCGCGGCAACGTCACCGCGGCGCCGGGCAAGCCGAGCATGCTGGTGGTCAGCGAAAAAGGCATGGTCGAGGGCGAGATCAGCGTCGGCCACCTGGTGCTCAACGGCACTGTCAAGGGTCCGGTGCAGGCCACCGACCTGCTCGAACTGCAGCCGCATGCCCGCGTGCTGGGCGACGTGCGCTATGCGGCGCTGGAAATGCACCAGGGCGCGCTGGTCGAAGGCCGCCTGATGCCGCTGGTGCAAGGCGAGATCAAGGCGCTGCCGAACCTGCTCGAGGCGGCGCCGGCGGCTGAAGTGACGGAAGCGGCGGACGAGGCTGCCGCCACGGACCGCGCAGTGCCCGCTGGCGACGCGCATCCCACTGAAAAAGCCGCCTGAGCGGCACCCGCCATGCCGGGAACCCCTTGAAAACACAGGGTTTCGGCACGATCTTCCAGTAGCGCTTAGAATACAGGCGTATCTAAACAGGAGAACACCCCATGAACGCAGTCGCAGAGGCACCCGTTACCGAGGACGTGCCGGCACCGTTCGTCTTTACCGACAGCGCCGCCGACAAGGTCAAGCAGTTGATCGAGGAAGAGGGCAATGCCGAGCTGAAACTGCGCGTGTTCGTGCAGGGCGGCGGCTGCTCCGGCTTCCAGTATGGCTTCACCTTCGATGAGGAAGTCAACGAAGACGACACCACCATGGTCAAGAACGGCGTCACGCTGCTGATCGACTCGATGAGCTACCAGTACCTGGTCGGCGCCGAGATCGATTACAAGGAAGACATCAACGGCGCGCAGTTCGTGATCAAGAACCCGAATGCCTCGACCACCTGCGGTTGCGGCTCGTCGTTCTCGGTCTGACCGACACCGGTCCCAAAAAAACGCACCTTCGGGTGCGTTTTTTCTTTTCCGCGATGGCTTACCGGGCGGCGCGCCAGACCACGGGAAACCAATCTTCGCGCATGCGCTCGCCGGTCTGCTGATCGATGCCGGGGAAGGGCGGCGAGGTGCGCCCGGGCCGCTGCATGAAGCGCACGTCATCGCCCAGGAAACGCGCCGAGAACGCGCGCCGGCGCCCGCTGCCGGTATTGCCGGCAGCGCCGTGCACGGTACGGAAGTCGAACACCACGGCATCGCCCGGCTCCAGTTCCGGTGTGAGCAGGGTGTAGCTACCGTCTTCCACGTCCGGCATCTCCATGAAGGCGTCGTCACCTCCATAGAAGTTCTCGTTGCTGGCCCAGCGCTTGGGCCGCACCAGCCGCGGCCAGCGGTGCGAGCCGGCCACCACGCGCAGGGTATTGGCCTGCGTCACCGGATCCAGCGGGATCCAGTAGCTCGCGGTCTGGGTGCCGTCGACACAGTAGTAGGGCAGGTCCTGGTGCCACGGCGTGGGCTTGGCCGTGCCGGGCTCCTTGACCAGGATGTGTTCGTGGAACACCTGCACCGCCTGCGACTGCATGATGCGCCCGGCAATGGCAGCCGCCGGCGACTGACGGATAAAGTCATCGAACGGCGTAATGCGCTGCCAGTTGCAGTAGTCCTCGAAGAAGCGCCCGCTTTCGCCGGGCCGTACGTTCTCGATGGCAAAGGGGCCGGGCTCGGCCAAGTTCTGCGCAAAGCCGTCGCGCAGCCGTTCGACCCAGTCGGTGAAGGCGCCGCGCAGCACCAGCACGCCGTCGCGCTGGTAGGTGTCGATCTGTTCCTGGGTGATGTTCATGGCGATGTTGTATGGGGGCGATGTGCCCAGTATCGCCATGCGTTGGGGATAGGAAAAGCATATATTTCCTATGTTGCGATATAGGAAATCATGATCCCCTTCTCTTTCCGCCAGCTCGAATACTTTGTCGCCGCAGCCGAGCATGGCAGCATCAGCGCGGCGGCTCGGGCGCGCCATGTGTCGCAGCCGTCTGTCTCCACCGCGATCGCGCAGCTGGAAGACACGCTGGGCGAGCCTCTCTTCAGGCGCCAGGTCAGCCGTGGGTTGTCCCTGACGCCCGCCGGGCAGCGCCTGCTGGGGCGGGCACGAGACATCCTCGCGCTGGCGGCCGGCCTCACCGTGGACGACGCCACCGGCCGGGGGTTGACCGGCCAGCTCTCGCTGACCTGCTTCCAGGACCTCGGGCCGTATTTTGTGCCACGTCTGCTGGCGGGGCTGCGCCGGCACCATCCGGGCATCTCGGTGACCTTGTTCGAGGCCGACCTGGCGACCGTCCACCGCACGCTGCAGGCGGGCAAGGCCGAACTGGCGCTGACCTATGAACTGGGGCTCGATGCCCGCACCGAGCGCCGCACGCTGGCGGAACTGGCACCCTATGCGCTGCTGCCCGCCGGCCATCCGCTGGCAAGCGGCACCGATGTGAGCCTGGCCGACCTGGCAGGCGAACGGCTGATCCTCGAGGACATCCCGCAGACGCGCGAGTACTTCCTGTCGCTGTTCTGGGCGCATGGCCTGCACCCGGTGTTGCACCAGTACACGCAGACCTTCGAGATGCAGCGCGGACTGGTGGCGCACGGCTATGGCGTGGCGCTGTCGTGCACGCGCCCGGCCGGCGACCACAGCTACGACGGCGTGCCGATCGCCTGCCTGCCGCTGCGCGAGCCGGTGACGCCGCAGCGCGTGGTGCTGGCGCGCTCGCCGGCCATGCGGGCCTCGCCGCTGGCGCAGGTGTTCATGGATTGGGTGGAAGCGGGCGGCGCGATGCGCCTGCCCTAGCGCTTAGCGCGGATAGATTGCGCCCAGCACGCGCGGCCCGGCGGCGCCGGTCACGGTGGGCACGTTGCCGGGCTGGCGCAGCAGGCACTGGCGTGCCAGCCAGGCAAAGGCGATGGCTTCGACCTGCGACACCGGCACGCCGTAGTCTTCCGAGGTCTCGATGGCCACGCAGGGCAATGCCTGCACCAGCCGTGCCATCACGAACGCATTGCGGGCGCCGCCGCCGCAGACAATCAGGCGGCGCGCATCGGGCGCGTGGGTGCGCACGTCGCGCGCGATGGCCTCGGCCGTCAGCGCGGCCAGCGTCGCCTGCACATCGACAGGTGCGAGGTGCTGGAACGAGGCGAGACGGGCTTCGAGCCAGCCCGGATGGAACAGGTCGCGCCCGGTGCTCTTGGGCGGCGCTGCGCTGAAGTAGGGCTCATCCAGGCACTGCGCCAGCAGTGCGGCGTCGACACGCCCGCTCGCGGCCCAGTCGCCGTTGCTGTCAAAGGGAAGCCCGCGGTGGCGGCCGATCCAGTAGTCGAGCAGCGCATTGCCCGGGCCGCAGTCGAAGCCGCTGACGGCGCCGCCCGCCGCGGGCAGGATGCTGATATTGGAGATGCCCCCGATATTGCAGGCAACGCGGGTTTCGGCGTCGCTGCCGAACAGCGCATGGTGCAGCGCCGGCACCAGCGGCGCGCCCTGGCCGCCGGCGGCGAGGTCGCGGCTGCGGAAGTCCGCCACCACGTCGATGCCGGCCAGCTCGGCCAGACGCGCCGGATGCTGGCTCTGGCGGGTGTAGCCGATGCCGTCATACAGGCCCGGCCGGTGGCGGATGGTCTGGCCGTGGGCGCCGATCGCGGCCACTGCGGCCGCGTCGACCTGTGCCTCGCCCAGCAGTGCGGCCACGCAGTCGGCGTAGACCTGCGCCAGCGCATTGGCTGCCAGCGCCTCGCGATGGATCTCGTCCTCGCCCGGTTGCTGCAGGGCAGAGAATGCCGCGCGCAGCGTGTCGGGGAAGGGCTGGCTGGCGGCCGCCAGCACGGCGGGCCGCGCGCCGCTGAAATCCACCAGCACCGCGTCGGCACCGTCCATGCTGGTGCCGGACATGATGCCGATATAGCGTTCGCTGCCAGGCACGGGCTGGGTCACGATGGGCGCGGTCAGTTGGAGGCGGTCAGCACGTTGTAGGTGCGCAGCGCATTGATGCGGCTGAGCAGCCCGCTGGTGTAGGTCAGGAATTCCTGGCGCGACTTGCCGGTCAGCGTCGGCGATTCCATCAGCGTGATGGTCAGCGGGTTCTGCGGCACGTCGTTGAAGCGGAACTCATAGTGCAGGTGCGGGCCGGTGGCCCAGCCGGTCGAGCCGACATAGCCGATCAGCTGGCCCTGGCGCACCGGCTGGCCCTGGCGCATGCCGGCAAAGCCGGACAGGTGCGCATAGTAGGTCGAGTAGCCGTTGGCGTGGTTCAGGATGACGATATTGCCGTAGCCGTTCTGCTGGCCCACGAACTCGACCACGCCGTCGCCGGTGGCCAGCACCTTGGTGCCGGTCGGGGCGGCGAAGTCCACGCCCTTGTGCTGCGCCCAGTCATGATGCAGAGGGTGCTCGCGGCCGCCGAAGCCCGACGACACGCGCGAGAATTCCACCGGCGAACGCAGGAACGGCCGCTTCATGCTGCGCCCGTCGAAGGTGTAGTAGGCGCCGCCGTCTTTGCTGTCCTCGGGCGCGAACCACAGCGCCTGGTGCAGCTGGTTGCGGTTGATCAGCTCCAATGCGACCACGCGGCCGTTGCGCACGAAGGTGCCGTCGCGGAAGCCCGCTTCGTAGATGATGCGGAAGCGGTCGCCGCTGGCGATGTCGTGGTGGAAGTCGATCACGCCGGAGAAGATCGACAGCATCTGCTGCACGACTTCGTCGGGCACGTTGGCCGCGTCCATGGCCTTGAAGAAGCCGCCCGCGGAAATCGCGCCCGAGGCCATCTCGTAGTGCACGTCGTTGTCGACGCGCTGCACCTTGGCCTTGTAGGTGGCGGCGGTATCGTCGCTGGCCGCGCGCACGCGCTCGATCACCAGCTCGCGCGAGGCGGCTGCATCGCCGCCCAGGTTGGCCTGCAGCGACACCAGCGTGTTGCTTTCGTCGATCTCCGCCTGCACCGCCTGGCCCGGGTTCAGGTTGAACAGGCCGCGCGCGGTCGGGTTCTTGACGATGAACGCCTGCGCGTCGGCATCGTCCACGCCCAGCCGCTTGAGCAGGCTGGCGATGGTGTCGCCGCGCTGCATGCGCTCTTCGCGTACGTAGACGGCCTGGTTGTCGGTAAGCTGTTCAAGTTGCTCGCGCACGTCGGGCATGCGCAGCGCCTGCTGCGTGCGCGGTGCGAGCGGATCGTCAAAGGCGCTGCGCGGCGCAACGCCCATCGCCGCGGCCATGCCGAGCGTGAAGATTGCGCCCACCGAGGCCGTCAGTTGTTTGCGCCGCCGCGCGTGCTGGGGGTTGGTCGGATCGACAAGAACCACCAGCTCACGCGCGAAAACTTCGCGGAGTCTGGACCACATCACGTAAAATTCAACCTTGGTCTGAGCACCACTGCCGGGGACGATGTGTCTCGTCTGCCTTCCTCCCCCGAGGTGCGGCGCGGGCTCTTCACTGTTATTTGGCCGCCAGCATTGCTGCACAAAGTGGCGGGTAGCGCACTGGAAAGGCTTCCGTAGGCGCCGGGAATCGCGGATTATACCAAAATCCGGCCCTGGCGGCTGTCAGGAAATTTCCTAAAATTTCAAGTATTTCAAAGACTTACGTCATGACTGAAGTTGCCACGGGCCCCACGGCCAAATACCCCCTGACGCCGTCGGTGATGCAGGCCCTGGAAGTCTCCAAGCGAGGCTGCGACGAGCTGCTGATCGAATCCGAGTGGGCGCAGAAGCTGGCGCGCAGCGAGGCCACCGGCGTGCCGCTGCGCATCAAGCTGGGCCTGGATCCGACCGCGCCCGACATCCATATCGGCCATACCGTGGTGCTGAACAAGCTGCGCCAGCTGCAGGACCTCGGCCACCAGGTGATCTTCCTGATCGGCGACTTCACCTCGACCATCGGCGATCCGTCGGGCCGCAACAGCACGCGCCCGCCGCTCACGCGCGAGCAGATCGAGGCCAACGCGCAGACCTACTACCGCCAGGCCAGCCTGGTGCTGGACCCGGCCCGCACCGAGATCCGCTACAACAGCGAGTGGTGCGATCCGCTGGGCGCGCGCGGCATGATCCAGCTGGCGGCAAAGTACACCGTGGCGCGCATGATGGAGCGCGACGATTTCACCAAGCGCTTCCGCTCCGGGATTCCGATTTCCGTGCACGAGTTCCTCTACCCGTTGATGCAGGGCTATGACTCGGTCGCGCTCAAGTCAGACCTGGAGCTCGGCGGCACCGACCAGAAGTTCAACCTGCTGGTCGGGCGCGAGCTGCAGAAGGAATACGGCCAGGAGCCGCAGTGCATCCTGACCATGCCGCTGCTGGTGGGCCTGGACGGCGTCGAGAAGATGTCCAAGTCCAAGGGCAACTATGTCGGCGTGACCGAGGCGCCCAACGAGATGTTCGGCAAGCTGATGAGCATCTCGGACGACCTGATGTGGCAGTACTACACGCTGCTGTCGTTCCGCCCGCTGGCCGAGATCGAGCTGATGAAGCAGGAAATCGCGCTGGGCCGCAATCCGCGCGACTGCAAGGTGCTGCTGGCGCAGGAGATCGTGGCGCGCTTCCACAGCCAGGCCGATGCCGAGAAGGCACTGGAAGATTTCAACCACCGCGCCCGCGGCGGCGTGCCGGACGATATCCCGGCAGTCAGCCTGAGCGGCGCGCCGCTGGGCATCGCGCAGCTGCTCAAGCAGGCCAACCTGGTGCCGTCCACCTCGGAAGCCAACCGCAATATCGAGCAGGGCGGCGTCAAGATCGACGGCGCCACGGTCAGCGACAAGGCCACCAGGGTGGCCGCCGGCACCTATGTCGTGCAGGTCGGCAAGCGCCGCTTCGCGCGCGTGACGCTGGCCTGAGGCGGCCGGGATGATCGCGCTGATCCAGCGGGTGGCCCAGGCCCGCGTCACGGTAGAAGGCCGCACCACCGGTGAAATCGGCGCCGGCCTGCTGGCGCTGGTCTGTGCCGAGCGCGGCGACACCGAGGCGCAGGCCGAGCGGCTGCTGGCCAAGATGCTGTCGTACCGGGTGTTTTCCGATGCGGCCGGCAAGATGAACCTGCCGGTGCAGAACATGGACGGCAACGGCAACGCCGGCGGGCTGCTGGTGGTGTCGCAGTTCACGCTGGCGGCCGATACCAACAGCGGCACGCGGCCGAGTTTCACGCCCGCTGCCTCGCCCGAGGACGGCCGGCGCCTGTACGAGCATTTCGTGGCGCAGGCGCGCGCCGCCCATCCGCAGGTGCAGACCGGCGAGTTCGGCGCGATGATGCAGGTCAGCCTGGTCAACGACGGCCCGGTCACCTTCTGGCTGCGGGTGCCGCCGGCCTGAACAGATTCCAAGCTGCCGCGCCCCGGCGCGGCACCAAGACAGGAGAGACAAATGAAACTCTGGAGCAAGTCCTTCAACGACAACGCGCCGATTCCCGGCGAGTTCGCCTTCTGCGTGCCCGACGCCACCGCCCACGTGGCCCTGTCGAACAACCGCAATCCCGACCTGCACTGGGAAGACGCCCCGGCCGAGACGCGCTCGTTCGTGCTGATCTGCCACGACCGCGACGTCCCCAGCAAGGGCGACGACGTCAACCAGGAAGGCCGCGAAGTGCCGGCCTCGCTGCCGCGCGTGGACTTCTTCCACTGGGTGCTGGTCGACATCCCGCCGGGCCTGACCTCGATCGCGGCGGGCTCGCACAGCGACGGTGTGATCGCGCGCGGCAAGCCGGGCCCCGAAGCCGCCGGCGGCACCGCCACCGCGGGCGGCCTGCGCCACGGCATCAACGACTACACCGGCTGGTTCGCCGGCGATGCCGACATGAAGGGCGACTACTACGGCTATGACGGCCCGTGCCCCCCGTGGAACGACACGCTGCTGCACCACTACGTGTTCACGCTGTATGCGCTGGACGTCGACCGGCTGCCGCTGGATGGCACGTTCACCGGCGCGCAGGTGCGCGACGCGATCCAGGGCCATGTGCTGGCGCAGGCCAGCCTCACCGGAACCTATACGCTGAACCCGAAGCTGGCGAAATAACGCCTGGCCGGCGCCGCGCCAGCCGCGCGGTGCCCGGCCTCAAGGAAATCCCGAAGGAAACGGCATGTCGCAAAGCCCCGGGCCGCATTCGCTGGCCTATACCCACCTGATCGTGATCCGCCACGGCGAAACGGCCTGGAACCGGGAGCGCCGGCTGCAGGGCCAGCTCGACATTCCCCTGAACGAGACCGGCCGCGCCCAGGCGCGCGCGCTGGCCACTGCGCTGGCGGGCGAGCCGATCGATGCGGTATATGCCAGCGACCTGTCGCGTGCGATGGAAACCGCTGCGCCGCTGGCCGAGGTGCTGGGGCTGCAGGTGCGCCCCGATGTGCGCCTGCGCGAGCGTAGCTACGGCACACTGCAGGGCAAGACCTACGCCGAAGTGGCCGAGCACCTGCCCGAGGATTTTGCCCGCTGGCAGGCGCGCGTGCCGGACTACGCGCCGCCTGAAGGCGAGTCGCTGCTGGGCTTCCATGAGCGCGCGGTCGAGGTGGTGCTGGCGCTGTCGCGCCGGCATCCCGGCGAGCGCATCGCGCTGGTGGCGCACGGCGGCGTGCTCGACTGCCTGTACCGCGAGGCCACCGGCATGACGCTGGAAGCGCCGCGCCAGCATGAACTGCTCAATGCCAGCGTCAACCGTCTACGCAGCGACAGCACCCACCTGACGCTGGCGCAGTGGGGCGATGTCAGCCACCTGGAAAACCTGGCGCTGGACGAGGTGGACCGGCGCGTGCCGTAGCGCTACACGCGGACGCGGAACGGGGTGAAGTCGGTATTGCGGTCGAAGTAATCCTCGTTCTCGGCCCGCTTCAGGAACCCCACCACCTTGTACGTCACCGGTGTCATTACCACTTCCCAGCCGGTCTTCAGCACGTACTGCGCCACCGCCACCTGGATCACCTTCTCCAGCGGCCAGATGCCGTAGAAGGCGATCACGTAGAACAGCGACGAGTCGACTAGCTCCCCGGCCAGCGTGGAGCCGATCGTGCGCGTCCACAGCCACCGCCCCGACGTCCACAGCTTCATCTTGGCCAGTACGTAGCTGTTGGTGAAGCTGCCGCAGCAGAAGGCGATCAGCGAGCCGAGCGCAATCCGCCAGGTGTTGCCGAACACCTCCTGCAGGCTTTTCTGGTAGTCCGCCATGAAGGGCGCGACCGGCATGTTCAACACCACCAGGCTCATGAAGGTGGCGAACGCCAGCGCGGCAAAGCCGGCCCAGACCACGCGCCGGTCGCGGCCGTAGCCGTAGACCTCGGTCAACACGTCGCCGAAGATGTAGGAGATCGGGAAGAACAGCACCCCGGCGCCGAAGGTCACCGTGCCGATCACCGGCAACGTCACCTGCGCCGCCTTGGCCGCGCCGATCAGGTTCGAGCACAGCAGCACGGTGACAAAGGCCACCATGACTAAGTCATAGTAGCGGTAGACACGGCCCGGTTGGGTCGTGCTGGCGGGGACGGCGGACATGGGGGCTCCCGGTCGGACGCGCTGGCGCGCGGTGTTTTGGGCGCGATTATGCCAGCGGGCCCCGGATTGCGCCGCGCCTGCCGCGGCGTGCGCAAGCGTTGCTGTGGCCGCCTGAAATAAAAATTCCCGGCCGAAGCCGGGAACTTCAGGTAGAGCGGCGCAGCCGGGTGGCCGCGTCAGATTTCCAGCTTGCTGATCTTGGCGCCGTTCACCGAGACGTCGAACATCAGGCCGGCATTGGTCTGCACGAAGGCAATCACCGGCTGCTGGCTGGTCAGGGTGTCGAGCCTGCCGTCCGCGCCGATCTTGGCCACCGCCACGTTGGCATCGGCGCCGGCGGTCCAGCCCTTGCTGGAAACAAACTTGTTGTAGGCCTCCGGGGTCATGAACATGATGATGACGGCCTTGGACTGCCCGCCGGCGGTCAGCCCGACCGAGGCCTGCGTCGTGCTGTAGTAGCCGACCGTCGCGCCCTTCGATCGCAGCGCACCCTCGCCGTACTCGCCGCCTACCACCAGGCCGGCCGAGATCACGCGCGGGAACACCAGGACCCCTTGCGCACGCTGCGCCAGGTCGCGTGCGCCGGCGTTGGTGGAGAACAGCCGGTTCAGCGCTCCGTCCACCCCTGCATCGATTTCCTGCTTCTTGGCGACCGGGTCCTTCGAGGCGCTGGTGCCGGTAGTGCTGCAGCCCGCAGCCATCACCGTGGCGACGAGCAGGCCCGATCCGGCAACCCGGGTAACAAAGTGGCGACGATTCATAGGTAACCTCCTGATGGGAAAAGTACCGCGTCTGGCTCAGTGGCTCAGTTGGCTGCGGCTGCCGCGGGTGCCTTGACCGTAATGGCCACGACTTCACGGTAGACGATCTTGGCCATCTGGCCCTGCTTGATGCCGTTCAGGTCGATGGCCGGGTCCTGCACTTTCACGGTGCGCAGCGTCTCGCGCGGACCGCGGAAGGTGATCAGGCGCTTGGCCGGGTCGACCTTGGTGATCTGTGCGGTCACCGTGGTGGTGATCTCGCGCATGATGCCGGGCTTGCCGCCCTCGGCGGCGCGCGTGGTGCGGTCGACCGATTCGGCCAGTGCGGTGGCCTTGCTGTCGACCGGCTCAAGCGCGGCGACCAGCGCGGCGCCACGCGCTACGGTCAGGATGTCGCCCTTGCGGATCTGGCCAAAGTTGCGGGCTTCGTCGCCAGCGACCAGTTCGACCACGTTGCCGCGCGGGCCCTGGACCAGCACGGCCTTGGATTCGGGATCGATATCGACGATCTTGCCGCTGATGACCGCTTCTTCGGCCACGCCGACCGGCGCCGGCGGGCGCTGGGCGTTGGCACTGCCGGCGGCGAACGCGGTGGCGGCGAGGGCTGCGGCGAGCAGGCTGGACGAATGGCGAATCATTGGCTTTCCTTGACGTATTTGTGAAGGTGCCGTGCCTGGCGGGGCGCGGCCATCGCAGCACCGGGCCGGTGCCGATAAAGCCATTGTGGACAATCGGCCACGGGCCAGCAATCCACTTCGAAAAAATTTGGAGCGCGAAATTAAAACATTTAATTGGTGCTGCGCCGGGCCCTGCCAAGGCGCTATTGCTGCACTGCAGCGCGCTGTCAGGCGTCGCCGAACAGCTCGGTCGCGCCGCTGCCTTGCGGGTTGGCCAGGCCGAAATGCCGATAGGCGGCAGCCGTGGCCACGCGCCCGCGCGGCGTGCGCTGCAGATAACCTTGCTGGATCAGGTAGGGCTCGAGCACGTCCTCGATGGTGTCGCGCTCCTCACCGATGGCCGCGGCCAGGTTGTCAACGCCCACCGGGCCGCCGCCGAACTTGAGCAGCACGGCTTCGAGCAGCTTGCGGTCCATCAGGTCGAAGCCGACGCTGTCCACGTCCAGCATGGCCAGCGCTGCGTCGGCCATAGCGCGGGTGATGTTCCCGTCACCCTTGACCTCGGCGTAGTCGCGCACGCGGCGCAGCAGCCGGTTGGCGATACGGGGCGTGCCGCGCGCGCGCCGGGCGATCTCCAGCGCGCCCTGCGGGTCGATGCGGGCATGCAGCAGCTGCGCCGAGCGCGTGACGATGCGGGCCAGCTCATCGGCGGTATAGAACTCCAGCCGCGCCACGATGCCGAAGCGGTCGCGCAGCGGGTTGGTCAGCATGCCGGCACGCGTGGTGGCGCCCACCAGCGTGAACGGCTGCAGGTCGAGCTTGACCGAGCGCGCCGCCGGGCCTTCGCCGATCATGATGTCGATCTGGTAGTCCTCGAGCGCCGGGTACAGGATTTCCTCGACGACCGGCGAGAGCCGGTGGATCTCGTCGATGAACAGCACGTCATTGGCTTCCAGGTTGGTCAGCAGCGCGGCCAGGTCGCCCGGGCGCTCCAGCACGGGGCCCGAGGTCTGGCGCAGGTTGACCCCCATCTCGCGCGCGATGATGTGGGCCAGCGTGGTCTTGCCCAGGCCCGGCGGGCCGAACAGCAGCACGTGGTCCAGCGCCTCGCGCCGGTTGCGCGCGGCGTGCATGAAGATATCGAGCTGCCCACGCACCTTTTCCTGGCCGACATATTCGTCCAGCAGCTTGGGCCGCAGCGCGCGCTCGAACGCCTCCTCCTGCGACGAGGCGGGGGTGGCGGCGATCACGCGGGCGGGGGCGGCAAGCTTGTCAGTTTCGATCATGATGGTCAGGGGCCCGGACAGCGGCAACAAGCCGCCATTCTACGCGCCTATGCAGCTCTCAACCCTTGGACAATGCCTTGAGCGCCAGCTTGATGCCCTCCGACACGCCGGTCCCCGCCGGCACCTGCTTGATCGCCGCGGCGGCTTCCTTCTCCGAGTAGCCCAGCGCCAGCAGCGCATTGAGCACGTCGACGGCGCTGTCCGGCACCGCCGGCGTGCCCGGCGCATGGCCCAGCTCCGCGCCCAGCTTGCCCTTGAGCTCCAGCAGCAGCCGCTCCGCGGTCTTCTTGCCGATGCCGGGAATGCGCGTGAGGCGGCCGGCTTCCTGCAGCGTGATGGCCTGCGCCAGCTCGGGGACCGACATGCCCGACAGCACCGCCAGCGCCATGCGCGCGCCGATGCCGGTGATCTTGATCAGCTCGCGAAAGGTGTTGCGTTCCGATGCGGTGCCGAAGCCGTACAGCAGGTGCGCGTCCTCGCGCACGATCAGCTGCGTCAGCAGCGTCACCGGCTGGCCCACCGCGGGCAGGTTGTAGAAGGTGCTCATCGGCACGTCCACCTCGTAGCCGACGCCGTGGCAATCGACCAGCAGGTGCGGGGGATTCTTCTCGATAAGGGTGCCGGCGATGCGTCCGATCATGGTGCGGAGGAGGGAATGGAAGGTGGGGTGTCAGGGAGGAGGCGGCCGCAAGTGTAGCCCAGCGGCCGCCCGGCCGGATCAGCGCGCCGGCGTATCCACCGCGCGGCGGCCCAGCGCCGGGTCGTCGGTGAAGAAGCCGTCGATGCCGGCCGCGATAAAGGCCTGCACCTCCCGCTCCATGCCGGACGGGCTGCGCGTGGCGTCGTCGCCGCCGGTCTGCAGCGCCTTGGGCAGGAAGCTGTTTTCCGGGCGGAAGGTGTAGGGATGGACGAACAGCCCGGCAGCATGCGCCTGGCGCACCACCGGCGTCGGCGCAGCCAGCGCGCCCTGCGCATCGCGTGGCACCACGCTGCTCTTCTCCGGGCCGATGCCGTCGGCGTAGGCCGCCACTTCGCGCAGGCCGGTCGTGCTCAGCATGTCGTCGAAGGTGCGCGGGTCGCCGGCAAGCTTCCAGTCCGCGGGGCCTTTGCGCGGGTTGCCGATGAGTTGCACCAGCTTCACGTTGGGCAGCCCGCGGCCCAGCGTGCGTCGCATCGCGCGCAGGCTGCCGCTCTCGAAGCACTGGATAAACACCGGCGCCTGGCGCAAGTAGGGCTGCGCGCGCAAGGCCGCTGCCAGCTTGTCTTCAAGTGGCAGGCCGATGCCGCGAAAATAGCTCGGATGCTTCAGTTCGGGATAGATGCCGATGGGTTTGCCGGTGCGCAGCGAGGCCTGCTCGGCCAGCCGCACGATCTCGTCGAAGGTCGGCACCTCGAACTGGTCGTTCAACCGCGCATTGGCCGGCCGCAGGCGCGGGATGCGCTCACGCGCGCGCAGTGTCTTGAGCTCGGCCAGCGTGAAGTCTTCGGTGAACCAGCCGCTCAGGCGCTCGCCGTCGATCACCTTGGTGCGCTTGCGCTCGGCGAACTGCGGCAGTTCGGCCACGTTGGTGGTGCCGGTGATGTCGTTCTCGTGGCGCGCCACCAGCACGCCGTCGCGTGTCATGACCAGGTCGGGCTCGATGGCGTCGGCGCCGTCCTCGATGGCCTTGGCGTAGGCGGCAAGCGTATGTTCCGGGCGCAGCGCGCTGGCGCCGCGGTGGGCGATCACCAGCGGCCTGGGAGGCTGGGTGGCGGCGGCCGCAGGCGGAGCGCTCGCGGCGGGTGCCGGCACCGGAGCCGCGGACACGGGCTTAGGGCGCGGCGCGGTGGCGCAGCCGGCGACCAGCACGGCGCAGGCCGCAGCGGCCGGGAACAGCCGTCGCCGGAAGGCAAGAACAGGGAAGAGGCTGGCTGCGCGCCAACGCGGCGCGCTCAATCGGGACTGGCTAGGCATGCAGCGTTCCTGTGGTGAGACCAAGGCCCGATTGTAAAAGATGGGGGAGCGGGCACAGCAAGCGCCAGCCGCTGGCCGTGCTCAGCCGACCAGCCGCCCGCGCCGCACGCGCATGCCCTTGCGCACCAGGTCGGGCGCCAGGCCCGACAGCGTGCCCAGGGTATCGCTGCCGTTGGCATGGCAGATCGCCACGCCGAGCGCATCGGCCGCATCGCTGCCGGGCTGGCCGGGCAGCATCAGCAGCCGCGTCACCATTTCCTGCACCTGCGCCTTGTTGGCGCGGCCGTAGCCGACCACCGCCACCTTGAGTTGCAGCGCGGTGTACTCGAACACCGGCAAGCCGTAGCCCACCAGCCCGCAGATTGCCGCGCCGCGGGCCTGGCCGAGCAGCAGCGTGGACTGCGGGTTGACGTTGACGAAGACCTTCTCGATCGCCGCGCAGTCGGGTGCATAGGTGCGCGACACTTCGCTGATGCCGTCGTAGAGCGTCTTCAGCCGTTCCGGCAGGGTTGAATTGCCGTCGCTCGTGATCGTGCCCGAGGCCACGTAGGCAAGCTTGTTGCCGTGCTTCTCGATCACGCCGAAGCCGGTGGTGCGCAGGCCGGGGTCGATGCCTAGGATTCGCATGAACTGGGTAGGGTGGGATACCGTCGCTAGTGTATTGCCTTTTGCGCCGGCACCTAATGCAAAAAGCGGTTTCGCTTTCCCTTGCAGGAGAACGAAACCGCTTCGGGAGCCGGCGGTCTTGCCAGGCAAGACCGCAAGCCTGCCAGTGCTTAGTGGCGGAAGTGGCGCGTGCCGGTCACCACCATGGCGATGCCGCGCTCGTCGGCGGCGGCGATCACTTCGTCGTCGCGCATCGAGCCGCCCGGCTGGATCACGCAGGTCGCGCCCGCGTCGACCACCACGTCCAGGCCATCACGGAACGGGAAGAACGCGTCAGAGGCCACGGCCGAGCCGGCCAGCGTCAGGCCGGCGTTCTGCGCCTTGATGCTGGCGATGCGGGCCGAATCCACGCGGCTCATCTGGCCGGCGCCAACGCCCAGCGTCATGCCGCCGCCGCAGAACACGATGGCGTTGGACTTGACGAACTTGGCCACGCGCCAGGCGAACATCAGGTCGTCCATTTCCTTCGGGGTCGGGTGGCGGCGCGTCACCACGCGCAGCTCGGACGGCTGCACGTTCCTGGCGTCCGGGCTCTGCACCAGCAGGCCGCCGCCGACACGCTTGAAGTCATACTGGTTGATGCCCTTGCCCAGCGGGATTTCCAGCAGGCGCACGTTCTGCTTGGCCGCGAATACGGCACGCGCGCCGGCGCTGAACGACGGGGCGATCAGCACTTCGACGAACTGCTTGGCCACGGCCTGAGCGGCGGCTTCGTCCAGCTCGACATTGAAGGCGATGATGCCGCCGAAGGCCGAGGTCGAATCGGTCTTGAAGGCCTTGTCATACGCTTCCAGCGCATTCGCGCCCAGCGCCACGCCGCACGGGTTGGCATGCTTGATGATGACGCAGGCGGCGCCGTTGGCGGCGTCGAACGATTTGACGCATTCCCAGGCCGCGTCGGCATCGGCGATGTTGTTGTACGACAGTTCCTTGCCCTGCAGCTGCACGTAGTTGGCCAGCGCGCCGTCCACGGCCTTCAGGTCGCGGTAGAACGCGGCGGACTGGTGCGGGTTCTCGCCGTAGCGCATTTCCTGCACCTTGTCGAAGGCCAGGTTCAGCGTCTGCGGGTAGGCGCTGCGGGCCTGGTGCGACTTGTCGGCACCCAGGCTGGTCAGGTAGTTGGTGATGGCGCCGTCGTACTGCGCGGTGTGCGCGAACACCTTGGTGGCCAGGCGGAAATTGGTGTCGTAGCCGACGCTGTTGGCGTTGGCGCGCATTTCATCGAGCACCACGGCGTAGTCGGCCGGGTCGACGATCACGGTCACGTCGCGATGGTTCTTGGCCGCCGAACGCAGCATGGTCGGGCCGCCGATGTCGATGTTCTCGATCGCGTCGGGCAGGGTGCAGTCATCCTTGGCCACGGTCTGCTGGAACGGGTACAGGTTCACCACCAGCAGGTCGATCGTCGGGATGTCGTGCTCGGCCAGCGCGGCCATGTGCTCGGGCAGGTCGCGGCGCGCCAGGATGCCGCCGTGCACCTTCGGGTGCAGCGTCTTGACGCGGCCGTCGAGCATTTCCGGGAAGCCGGTGTAGTCGGCCACCTCCGTCACGGGCAGGCCGCTGTCGGCCAGCAGCTTGGCGGTGCCGCCGGTGGAAAGCAGCGTGACGCCGAGCGCGTTCAGTTCGCGCGCGAAATCGACGATGCCGGTCTTGTCGGAAACGGAGAGTAGGGCTTGCTTGATCATGGCTGTGGGAGATGCTTCAAATTCAAAGTAAACCGTGCTGCTGCAGCTTTTTGCGCAGCGTATTGCGATTGATGCCCAGGTATGCGGCCGCCAGCGACTGGTTGCGCTCGGCGCGCACCATCACGGCTTCCAGCAGCGGCCGTTCGACGGCCTCGAGCACCATGTTGTACATATTGGACGGCTCTTCGCCGTCCAGGTCGCGAAAGTACGTATCCAGGCTTTCCCGGATGCACTGGTCGATAGCGTTGCGGCTCATGCGGCAAGCAACTCCCCGTTTTTGTTGTTGTTCGCTTCGTCTTGGTCTTGTGCTGCGTCGTCCACGTACACCAGCCGGTCAGAGATCTGCGCCTGCTCGTCGAAGAACGCATTGACCGCCGCCAGTTGTTCGGCGGTGCTCTCCAGCGTGTTCATGCGGTGGCGGAACAGGTTGGCGCCGCGCAGCCCGCGCGTGTACCAGGCAATATGCTTGCGCGCGGTGCGCACGCCGGTGAATTCGCCATAGAAGTCGTAGTGGTCTTCCAGGTGCGCATTCATGATGGCGCGGATCTCGGCCACTTCCGGCGACGGCAGCATCTCGCCGGTCTTCAGGAAGTGCTCGATCTCACGGAACAGCCAGGGCCGGCCCTGCGCCGCGCGGCCGATCATGATCGCGTCCGCGCCGGTCAGCGCCAGTACTTGCTTTGCCTTCTGCGGCGTGGTGATGTCGCCGTTGGCGACCACCGGGATCGAGACCGCTGCCTTGACCGCGGCAATGGTCTCGTACTCGGCGTCGCCATGGTACAGGTCGGCGCGGGTGCGGCCGTGGATGGTCAGCATGCTGATGCCCGCGTCCTCGACCATGTGCGCGATGCGCAGCGCATTGCGGTTCTCGCGGTTCCAGCCAGTGCGGATCTTCAGCGTGACCGGTACCCGGTCGCCCACGGCGCCGACCACGGCCTGGACGATGCGCACCACCAGCGGCTCGTTCTGCAGCAGGGCCGAGCCGGCGGCGACGTTGCACACCTTCTTGGCCGGGCAGCCCATGTTGATGTCGATGATCTGCGCGCCGCGGTCCACGTTGTAGCGCGCGGCCTCGGCCATCATCGACGGCTCGGCGCCGGCGATCTGCACGGCGATGGGCTCGACCTCGCCGGCATGGTTGGCGCGGCGCATGGTCTTCTCGCTCTTCCACAGCT
This sequence comes from Cupriavidus necator N-1, assembly GCF_000219215.1. NCBI lineage: Bacteria > Pseudomonadati > Pseudomonadota > Betaproteobacteria > Burkholderiales > Burkholderiaceae > Cupriavidus > Cupriavidus necator. Next base: position 528,137 of record NC_015726.1, read on the forward strand.
GTGCGTTGGACGCCACCATTTCCGACACCGCATAGCCTGCGCCGAGCTGCTTGCACAGTTGGCGGAAGGGCCGGTCCGTCACGCCCGCCATCGGGGCGACAAACAGGTTGTTGCGGAGTTGGTGAGGTCCGATCTGCACGATTGGGCGGCGGTTCTGAGAGGCTGTCCCGGTGACCGTAGCGCCTTCGCGGCGCGGATGGCGCCAGGGAAGGGATCGGGACGGCCTGCTCTGAGACGGAAGACGAAACGGAAAAACATGCCCCTGCCGAAACTGCTGCCGGCGTTGGATCGGGACATGTGCGAGGGCAGGATTCTACCGCCAAACCGTCGCCATTGCCCAAGATTTGAGCATCCGGAGCGCATCCGGGCAGGGGCCGTGGCGCAAACGCCGCCATGCGCGTGGCGCTTGCGCCACTGCCTGAGGTCAGTGGCGCATTCCGAACATCATGTGGCGCGCCAGCGCATGCCGCAGCGGCGGCAGGCAGGCCAGCGCGGCCAGCGACGCGCCCCGCGCGTGCGCGGCCAGCGGGTAGGCGATGCCGAACACGCGCGGCAGCAGGTCGGTCACGCCGATGGTGACGGCGCGGTCGAACCGGTGGCGGCTGGCGAAGGCTTGCAGCGCCTGCGGCGTGCAGGCGCTGCGCAGCGAATCGGCCAGCGCGAAGGCGTCGCGCAGGCCCAGGTTGAGCCCCTGGCCGGCCACCGGGTGCAGCGTTTGCGCGGCATTGCCGACCGCCGCCACGCGGCCGTTGACGGTCACCGGTGCGGCATTCAGGCCGAGCGGGAAGGCATGGCGCTTGCCGGCCAGCGTGAAATGGCCCATGCGGTCGCCAAAGGCCCGGCCCAGTTCCGCCGCGAACTCGGCTTCCGGCAACGCGATGCGCCGCGCGGCCTGGTCCGGCGGGCAGCACCACACCAGCGCATAGCCCGAAACGCCGTGCTCCTCGTGCGGCAGCAGCGCCAGCGGGCCTTCCTCGGTAAAGCGCTCCCAGGCCCAGCCCGGCTGCGGGCGCGAGCAGGTCACATGGGCGATCACCGCGGTCTGGCGGTAGTCGCGCGTGCGCGCGCCGCGCCCCTGGTGGGCGGCCTGCTGGTGGAACAGCCCGCCCTCGGCCTGCACCACCAGGCGCGCGGCCAGGTGCGCTACCTCGCCGTCGTGGCCGGTGCCGGCCAGCTGCACGGTGCCGGCATCGGGGTCGTCCGCGGCGCGCGGCGCGGGATCCTGTGCGATCTGGTCGATGCGGGTCTCGAACACGCGCTGCAGCCGGCCTTCGCCCGCCGCCTGCGCGGCATGGGCGAGCGCGCGCTCGAGTGCCTCGCACAAGTCGCCGTAGCGCACCACGTAGCCGAGCGCCGGCACGCCGTAGTCGTCATGGTGCAGCCGGACATGGCCGAAGCGGCCGCGCTGCGAGACATGGATGTGCTCGATCGGGCTGCCGGGCACCGGCCAGGCGCCGATCTGCTCCAGCAGCTGGCGGCTGCCATGCGACAGCGCGATCGCGCGCGGATCGCGCGCGGCGCGCGCCGGGGTGGCGGCATCGACTAGCGTCAGGCGCCAGCCGGTCGTGCGCAGCAGCTGGCAGGCCAGCGCCAGCCCGACCGGGCCGCCGCCGACGATGGCGATGTCGCGAAGGCCGTGGAAATCAGGCTGCGCGGCCGGCATCGTCGCTGCCTCCTGCATGACCCGCATCCGCCTCCGCTTGTGCTGCCGTATCGCGCTTCCAGCAGATCGCATCCGAGCGCGACTTGCCCGCCGCGGCGTCGCGCAGCGCGTTCTCGAGCTTCTGGTGATTGAAACCCGGCAGTGCGCGCAGCTGCTCCAGCAGTGCCACATGGTTGGCGGCATTGAGCGGCGCCACGCAGCCCTGGCCCGAATCGGGCGTGCCGATCAGGATCAGCCAGGCCGTGCCGGCCCAGGGCGCGCGGTCGGACACCCGCACCACCACGCGCTCGAGCGCGTCCCAGGCGACTTCCTCGCGCTGGCCGTCGGGGCGGTGCACCACCACGCGGTCGTCGTACAGGTTGATGATGAAGGGTTCGGACGGATCGGGCCGGCGGGTACTGCCAGCATTGCTGCCGCTGCGGGCCTGGCCCGGAAAGATCCTGCGCAGCCAGCCGATCATCGCAGACCTCCGGCAGCATTTGCGTTATCGCGCATCAGCGCCTCGATCTCGTCGGCCAGCACCGGCACGCCGCGCGTGATCAGCTCGCAGTCGCCGTCGGTGACCACGGCGTCGTCCTCGATGCGGATGCCGATATGCCAGTAGCGCTCGGGCACGTCCTCGGCCGGGCGCACATAGATGCCGGGCTCGATGGTCAGCACCATGCCCGGCTGCAGCGGCCGCCACGGGCGCTCGCCCTCGCCGCCGTGGCTGGCCACGCGGTATTCGCCCACGTCATGGACATCCATGCCAAGCCAGTGGCCGGTGCGGTGCATGTAGAAGCGGCGGTAGCTGCCGCTGGCCAGCACGTCGTCGAGCGTGCCTTCCTTGTTGCGGTCGAGCAGGCCGGTATCGAGCATGCCCTGGGCCAGCACGCGCACGGCGGCGTCATGCGGCACGTTGTAGGGCACGCCGGCGCGGGTCTCGGCAATGGCGGCGTCCTGCGCGGCCACCACCAGGTCGTACAGCTCTCGCTGCGCCGGCGAGAAGCGGCCCGAGACCGGGAAGGTGCGGGTGATGTCCGAGGCGTAGCCGTCGAACTCACATCCGGCATCGATCAGGCAAAGGTCGCCGTCCCGCAGTTCGGCGGGGCCGGCGCGGTAGTGCAGCACGCAGGCGTTGGGGCCGGCCGCGACGATCGAGTTATAGGCCACGCTCTGCGCGCCATGGCGGCGGAATTCATAGAGCAGTTCTGCTTCCAGGTGGTATTCGCGCAGCCCGGCGCGGGTGGCCTGCATGGCGCGCACATGGGCCCCGGCGGAGATCTGCGCCGCGCGGCGCATGGTGGCCAGTTCGCCCGCATCCTTGAACAGGCGCATTTCATCGAGCACGGTGCGGATGTCGAGCGCAACCGACGGCGCGGCCACCCCGGCGCGGCCCTGCATGCGCACGGCGTCCAGCCAGCGTCGCATCTGCACGTCGGTGCGGGTCGAGTCGGCCAGCGGGTAGGCAATCTGCGCGCGGTTGGCCAGCAGCGGCGGCAGCGCGGCATTGATCTCTTCGACCGAATGCGCTTCGTCAAAGCCAAAGGCGGCGCGCGCGCCTTCCGGGCCGAAACGGAAACCGTCCCAGATTTCGCGCTCTTCATGCTTGGGGCGGCAGAACAGGATGCTGCGGTCGGCATCGGCGGGGTCGCCCGGCGCGCCGGCCACCAGCACCAGCACGGCATCAGGCTCGGTAAAGCCGCTCAGATAATAGAAATAGCTGTCGTGCCGGTACGGGTAGTCGCTGTCGCGGTTGCGCATGGCTTCCGGCGCCGTGGGCAGGATCGCCACGCCGCCGCCGCCGGCGCGCAGGTGCTGCAGCACACGGGCGCGGCGGTCGCGGCAGGCGGCGAGGAGGGCGTTGTCGGGTGAGGACATGGTAGGGCCTGGGATGAGGAGGATCAGGGCGATTCTACCGCCGCTGGCGCCTTGCTGGCCGCGGGATCTTCCGGGCAGCCTGCCCAGTCAGTCGACTTAGCGCCCGTGCGCCGCCACAGGCGCTGCTGCCGCAAGCGCCGCATCCAGCTCAGCCAGCTGCGCCGGCGTGCCCACGTTCTCCCAGCGTCCGTCGAAGCGTTCGCCGGTAGCAGCGCCAGCCTCGATGGCCTCCCAGTAGTAGGGTGTCATCGGCATTTTGGTGCCAGGTTCGATGGCGGTGAAGAGGCGCGTGTCGTACAGGCCGATATTGCCGAATGTCAGCCGTTCGCCACCGTTGGCCAGTGTCCCGTCGAGCGTCAGGAGGCCGTTCGGTTCCAAGGTGAAGTCGCCGTTCGGGTGAAAATCCGGGTTGGGCACCATCACCAGGTGCATGCGCGGGGCGGGCGCGCCGGCCATGTCGTGCGCGCGAGGCAACAGCCTGCGGAAGTCGTAGTCGCAGAAAATGTCGCCCGACACGGCCAGGAAGATCTCGCCGCGCTCCGGGTGCGCGGACAGCAGCGGCAGGGCCTGTGCTATGCCGCCGGCGGTTTCCAGCGCAGTGCCCTCGGCAGAATAGGCCAGCCGCACGCCGAAACGGCTGCCGTCTCCCAGCGCGGCTTCGATCTGTGCGCCCAGCCAGGCATGGTTGATGACGATGTCGCGCAGGCCGGCACGCGCCAGCGCCTCGATCTTCCAGACGATCAGTGGCTTGCCGCCCACCGCCAGCAGCGGCTTGGGGCAGGTATCGGTCAACGGACGCATGCGGTCGCCGCGGCCGGCGGCGAAGATCATGGCCTTCATCAGAACAGAGCCTCCAGGGCAAGCAGCGCGGCCATGCCACCGGCGATGGTCCAGCCCACGCTGCGGGTTCGAGCGGCGATCAGGATGGCCACCACGCCGGCCACCAGCCGCGCGTTGGCGGGGGTGAGGGCAAGCTCGCCATGCTGCATCAGCAGGTCAGGGGCGATCAGCGCCGACAGCATCGCTGCCGGCACGAACTGCAGCGCGGTGCGGAACCACGACGGCAGCCGCACGCGGCCTTCCACGGCGATGAACGACAGGCGGATCAGGAAGGTCGCCAGGCCCGCGGCAAGGAAGACCCACAGCAGGGTCATCGCACTCATGCGGCCCCCTTGCCGGCCGGTCCGCCTGGCGCGGCATCGGCGCCACGGCTGGCCGGGCGTGGCCCGGGGCGGTTGCCGCGGCCCAGCACCAGCATGCCCGCGGCAATGCCGCCGAGCGCCGCCACCATCAGCCCGAGCTTGTGCGGCAGGCTGTAGCAGGCCACCGCCAGCACGCTGGCGGCCAACGCCGCGGCCACGTGCGAGCGGTGCTTCAGGCCCGGCACGATGATGCCGATGAAGGTCAGCGGCAGGAAGAAATCGAGCGGCCAGTCGCGCGGCACCTGGGCGCCGACCAGCACGCCGGCCAGCGTCGACAGCTGCCAGCTGGCCCACAGGGCGAAGCCGCCGCCGAAGTAGTACCAGTGGCGGTAGCGGGCGCGCGGGCCGCTGTCGCCAAGCCGGTGCGTCATCGCGGCAAAGGCTTCGTCGGTCAGCAGGTAGGCGATCAGCGCCTTCCAGCGCCGCGGCAGGTGCGCGAGCGTGGGCGCGATGGTGGCGGAATACAGCGCGTGGCGCAGGTTGACCATGGCCACCGTCAGCGTGATCACCACTGCCGGGGTGCCGGCGGTCCACAACTGGGTCAGGATCATCTGCGAGGCGCCGCCGAACACGACCACGCTCATCGCGCAGGCCAGCCACGCCGGCATGCCGGCGCCGACGGCCAGCACGCCATAGATCAGGCCGAACGGCACCACGCCCAGCAGCATCGGCGCGAGCGCGCGCGCGCCGGCCAGCCATTCGCCGGCGGCGGTGATGGCGGGGGCGTGGTGGTCGGGCAGAACCGGCTCGTTGTCGGGCACGGCGTCAGAACGTGTAGCCGGCGGGGCTGGCCACGCCTTCGAGCGCGTCCAGCAGCCGGATCAGCTTGCGCAGTTCGGTGTAGCGGCCGGCCACCTGGCGGGTGTACTTCATCACCAGCGGCAGGTTGGCCAGGTAGCCGTCCTTGCCGTCGCGGTGGTACAGGCGGGCGAAGATGCCCAGCACCTTAAGGTGGCGCTGCAGGCCCATCCACTCAAAATCGCGATAGAACTCGCCAAAGTCGGCATTGACCGGCAGCCCGGCCTTGCGCGCGCGCTCCCAGTAGCGGATCAGCCAGTCCAGCTGCTGCTCCTCGTCCCATTCGATATAGGCGTCGCGCCACAGCGAGACCGCGTCGTAGGTGATCGGGCCGATCACCGCGTCCTGGAAGTCGAGCACGCCCGGGTTGGCGCCGCCGTCGAGCACCATCAGGTTGCGCGAGTGGAAATCGCGGTGTACGTAGACCTGCGGCTGCGCAAGATTATTGGCGAGTAGCGTTTCAGTCACTTCGTGCAGATCAGCCTGCTGGGCCTCGGTCAGGCTGGCTCCCAGTTGCTTGGCCACGTACCACTGCGGGAACAGGTCGAGCTCGCGCTGCAGCAGCGCGCGGTCGTAGGCCGGAAGCTCGCCGGGGCGGGTGGCGGCCTGGATGCGGACCAGCGTGGCGGCCGCGTCGGCGTACATGCCGTGGGCGGTGGAATCATCGAGCCGCGACAGGTAGGTCTGGTTGCCGAGGTCGGCCAGCAGCAGGAAACCCTGCTCCAGGTCCTGCGCCAGCACGGTCGGCACGGTCACGCCGGCCGCGCCGAACAGCCCGCACACATGGATGAACGGGCGGCAGTCCTCGTGCGCCGGCGGGGCGTCCATCACGATGGCCGTGGGATGCGCCGGATGGCCGGTGCTGACGCGGAAATAGCGCCGGAAGCTGGCGTCGGCCGAGGCGGGGGCGCAGGAATCGGGATCGGCGGACCATGCCGGGCCGAGTCCGGATACCCAGGCCTTGAGCTGGTCCAGGCGCGGGTCGTGGGAGAGAGCTGCCATACAGATACGTGTGGGGAACGGGCGCAGAGTGGAAATGAAACCGAAAGTAAGCGGGAAGGGGACCCTAGGTTGCCCCGTATAATACCCGACCAGACCCGGGCGCCGGGTGGCCCCCGGGAGGGGCCATTCGGTGCCCCGCAGCCTGCTCCGGCAGGGGCTGGCGGCTTGCAGGCGGGCCGCAGCCGACGCCGAGACTGACAACCCGTGCGAATGACCGAACAACAACGATCACCGAACAACAGGGCCTTGCCTTCGCCTGCCCCAACCAGCGTTCCTGCCCGAGCCAGGCGCGCCGGCGGCCTGCACGCGGGCGCGCTGCGGCCGCTGGTGCTGGCCATGGCCAGCCTGTCGGCCGGCGCACACGCCCAGATGTCCGGTTCGGCGATCCCCGATCTCGACCAGGTCGAGCCAGTGTTCGAAGCCGCGCCGAAAGCGCCGCAGCTTCCGGTGGAGTCCGGCGAACTGGTGCCGCGGCTTGCCGAACCCGGCAAACAGTCAGACGCCGGCCCCGGCGGCCCGACCTTTATCGAGGCCGACCGCATGACCGGCTACAGCGAGCGTGGCGTCGAGCTGGAAGGCCATGCCGAGCTGCGCCGTGACGGCGGTGCGATCAAGGGCGACAAGCTGACCTACGACCAGGACACCGACGAAGCCTTCGCGCAGGGCAATGTACGGATGTCGCGCAGCGGCACGCTGGCGGTCGGCCCCGAGGCGCGGATGAAAGTCGAGGCCAACGAAGGCTACATGCTGTCGCCGGACTATTATTTCCAGCAGACCGGCGGCACGGGCAAGGCCGAGCGCATCGACTTCCTGGACAAGGACCGCAGCACCGCCAGGCACGCGTCGTACACCACCTGTTCGCCCGACAACGCCGACTGGTACTTCAGCGCGAACCGGATCGACCTGGACAACGACCGCCAGGTGGGCGTGGCCTACGGCGGCGTGCTGAACTTCTTCGGCGTGCCGATCGCGGCGGCGCCGGCGTTCAGCTTTCCGCTGAACGACGAGCGCCGCAGCGGGTTCCTGGCGCCGCTGATGGGCTACAGCTCGCGTTCGGGCTTCGACCTGACCACGCCGTACTACGTCAACATTGCGCCGAACCGCGACCTGACCATCTATCCGCGTCTGATGACGGAGCGTGGCCTGCAGCTCGGCGGTGAGTACCGTTACCTTGGCCAGGGCTACAACGGGCGCCTGCGCGCCGAGTTTCTGCCGGACGACAAGAAGACCAATTCAAACCGCTGGGCCTACTCGGTCCAGCATAACCAGAACCTGGCCAAGGGTCTCAATGCCTACCTGAACGTGAACCGGGTATCGGACGACCAATACCCGGACGACTTCAATCGCAGCGTTGCGCAGTCCGCGCAACGCCAGTACCTGCAGGAAGGCGGCGTTACCTACAACTGGCAGGATTTCACGGTGCTGGCGCGGGTGCAGAAGTTCCAGACGCTGCGCCCCAGCGAGCCGTCGTACGAGCGCGTGCCGCAGCTCAACGGCAAGTACATCCGCTATGACCTGGGTGGCTTCGACGTGCAGGTGGAAGCGGACTACACGCGCTTCCGCATTCCGCTGACGTCCACCGGCCTTCAGCAGCCACAGGGCGAGCGCATGTATATCCAGCCGAGCATCAGCTACCCGATCGTGCGGGCGGGCTGGTACGTGACGCCGAAGGTCACCTTCAACGCGGCGCAGTACCAGATGGAGGCGGCTTCCAACACGCCTACGGCGCAGAATAACTTCTCGCGCGTGCTGCCGACCATGAGCCTGGATTCGGGCATGACGTTCGAGCGCGAGGCACCGACGGTCAGTCGCCTGTTCGGCGTGAACTATGTGCAGACGCTGGAGCCGCGCCTGTTCTACGTGTACACCCCGTTCCGCGACCAGAGCCAGTTCCCGCTGTTCGACACGGTGCAGTCCGACTTCGGCTACGGGCAGATCTTCAGCGAGAACCCGTTCACCGGCTACGACCGCATTGCCGACAACAACAAGCTGACCGGCGGCCTGACCACGCGCCTGATCGAAGCCGACACTGGCATCGAGCGCTTCCGCGGCACCATCGCGCAGCGCTATGACTTCACCGGCCAGCGCGTGCAGATCAACAGCACGCTGGCGGATCCCAAGGCGGGTTTCTCGGACCTGCTGGCGGCCACCACCATCCAGATGTTCCGCGGCTATTACCTGGACGCTGGCGTGCAGTACAACCCGGACAGCGACCGGATCAACTACGGCAACGTGGCGCTCTCTTACCGGCCCGAGTCGCGCAAGGTGATTAACGCAGGCTACCGCTACCGCCGCCCGACCTCGGTGACCGACAACACCGCGATCGACCAGTTCGAGGTGTCGAGCCAGTGGCCGATCACGCGCCGTGCCTATGGCATCGCACGCTTTGCCTTCGACCTGACCGCGAGCCAGATGGTCGACGCGCTGGCCGGTGTCGAGTACGCCGCCGACTGCTGGGTTGGCCGCGTGGTCTACCAGCGCTTCCGCAACACCACGAATGGCTACACCGGGCGGGTCTTCCTGCAGGTGGAGTTCCGTGGCCTTTCCAAGATCGGTTCCAACCCGTTGAACATCCTGCGCCTGAACGTACCGGGCTATGAGCCCGTATCGGCCAAGCCGGTGCCGACGACCCAGTTCGATCACTATGAATGACGGATTACGATGAAACGTCAAGAATTCGCCGTGTTTTCCTTTCTCCTGACGTCCTGGCACCGCTTGCTGCTGCCGGCCGTGCTGGCCGCCATGGCGGTGCCGGCTGCCGCGCAGCTCAAGGCGCCCGGGACGGCGCCGCGCTCCAGCGGCATCTTCGTGCCGCAGGCGTCTGACGTCGCGGCGCCGTCGAGCCAGCCCAAGCTGGGCGTGCCGCCGGCCGGCGGCCAGAAGCGTTCGCAACTGGTCGACGAAGTGGTTGCGGTCGTCAACAACAGCGTGATCACGCGGCGCGAGCTGCTCGACCGTGCCGACGAAATCGAGGGCCAGCTGCGTACCGCCGGCCGCCCGGTGCCCGCGCGCGCCGACCTGTTGGGCGAGGTGCTCGAGCGCCTGGTCATGGAGCGCGTGCAGACCCAGGCCGCACAGGATGCCGGCATCCGCGTGACCGACCAGGAAATCGACCGCGCCATTGAATCGGTGGCGCAGCAGAACCGGCTGAACGCGACCGAGCTGCGTCGCCGCGTCGAGGCCAGTGGCATGACCTGGACCAAGTACCGCGAGGAACTGCGCAAGCAGGTGCAGGTGATTCGCCTGCGCGAGCGCGAGGTCGACTCCAAGGTGCAGGTCTACGACGGCGAGATCGACAACTACCTGGCGGCCCGCGGCGGCCAGGGCGCCGCCCGCGGCCCGACCGAATACAACGTGGCGCAGATCCTCGTGCGCGTGCCCGAGAATGCCTCGGACGCACAGAAGCAGGCGCAGCGCGCCAAGGCTGAAGGGCTGCTCAAGCAGGCCCAGGGCGGCGCCGACTTCGCGCAGCTGGCGCAGGCCAATTCCGAGGGCGCCGAGGCGGCCCAGGGCGGTGCCATGGGCTTCCGCGAGATCGGCCGCCTGCCGGTACAGTTCGCCAACGCCGTGGTCGACCTGCAAGCTGGCGCGGTGGCGCCGCAGGTGGTGGAAAGCGCCGCGGGCTTCCATGTCATCAAGCTGGTGGCCAAGCGCGCGGCGCCGGCATCGAGTCCGGCCGCGGCCTCGAAGATCACCCAGACCCAGGTGCGCCACATCCTGATCCGCACCGGCCCCAACATGCCCGAGGCCGAGGCGCGCCGCCAGCTCAGCACGCTGCGCGATCGCATCACCCACGGCGGCGATTTTGCGGACGCGGCCAAGCGCTTCTCGCAGGACGGCTCGGCGCAGAACGGCGGCGACCTCGGCTGGGTGTCGCCGGGCGAGCTAGTGCCCGAGTTCGAGCAGGCCATGAGCCGCCTGCGCCCGAACGAGATCTCGGAGCCGGTGGTCACGCAGTTCGGCGTGCACCTGATCCAGGTGCTCAACCGGCGCGAGACCGAGATGTCGTCCGAGAAGCAGCGCGACTTCGCCCGTGCCGAAGTCCGCGAACAGAAGCTGCGCGCAGCCTATGATGACTGGGTGCGCCAGCTGCGTTCGCAGGCGTATGTGGAGTACCGGATCAACCGGCAGCGCTGAAGCGCCGGCCCCGATCCGCTGACCTGACATGCCCGACCCGCTAGCCCTAGCCATCTCGACCGGAGAACCCGCCGGCATCGGTCCCGATATCACCATCGGGGCGTTGCTGCAGCTGGCGGGCGCCAACAATGGCGTCGGTGGCGGGCAATACCGCTTTCATGTGCTGGGCGATGCCCGCCTGCTGGCCGATCGCGCCGCGGCGCTGGGCGCCACGCACGCCTGGGAGCGGCGCATTGCCGACGGCGACGTGGTCGTCGAGGACATCCCGCTGGCGGTCGCGTGCGAGGCCGGGCGGCTCGATGCGCGCAACGGCCCCTATGTGCTGAAGCTGCTCGATGCCGCCATCCGCGGCTGCCGCGCGCGCGGCAGGGCCGCGCCCCGGTATGCCGCAATGATCACGGCGCCGGTGCAGAAGAGCACCATCAACGACGCCGGCGTGCCCTTCACCGGCCATACCGAATACCTGGCCGACAGCGCCCGCGTGCCGCGCGTGGTGATGATGCTGGCCGGCCCGCAGCCCGCGCACGACGGGGCCATGCTGCGCGTGGCGCTGGCCACCACCCACCTGCCGCTGCGCGCGGTGCCCGATGCGCTGTCCGTGCCGCTGCTGGTGCAGACGCTGTCGATCATCGATGCCGACCTGCGCCGCTACTTCGGCATCTCGCGGCCGCGCATCCTGGTCACGGGCCTGAACCCGCACGCCGGCGAAAGCGGCCATATGGGCCGCGAAGAGATCGACATCATCATGCCCGCGCTGGCGCAGGCAAAAGATGCCGGCATCGACGCGCGCGGGCCCTTTCCGGCCGACACGCTGTTCCAGCCGCGCCACCTGCGCGATGCCGACTGCGTGCTGGCGATGTACCATGACCAGGGGCTGGCGCCACTGAAATACGGCACCTTCGGCCACGGCGTGAATATCACGCTGGGGCTGCCCTTTATCCGCACCTCGGTGGACCATGGCACCGCGCTCGACCTTGCCGGCACCGGCCAGGCCGAACACGGCAGCATGATCGAGGCCATCCGCAGTGCGGTCATCATGGCCGGCCACGCCAATGGCCGGCGCCCTGGCAGCAACGGTGCCACGGGCAGCCATCCTGGCCACACCCATTCCGGCCCGCAGCCGCCATGCTGAAGCTGGACGAATAACCCATGCGTTCAAACGTGCACCAGGGCCATGTGGCCCGCAAACGATTCGGGCAGAACTTCCTGGTCGACGACACCATCATCCACGGCATCGTCAATGCCATCAGCCCGCAGGCCGACGACGTGCTGGTCGAGATCGGGCCCGGCCTGGGTGCCCTGACCACCCCGCTGCTCGAACGGATCCCGCAGATGCAGGTGGTGGAACTCGACCGTGACCTGGTCGAGCGCCTGCGCCGCCGCTACGGCGAGCGTCTGCAGGTCCACGCCGGAGACGCGCTGGACTTCGACTTCGGCAAGCTGGAGGTGCCGGGGCGGCCGCTGCGCATCGTCGGCAACCTGCCGTACAACATTTCCAGCCCGCTGCTGTTCCACCTGATGGACTTCGCCGACCAGGTGCGCGACCAGCACTTCATGCTGCAGAAGGAAGTGGTGGAGCGCATGGTGGCCGAGCCTGGCAGCAAGGCCTTCGGCCGGCTGTCGATCATGCTGCAGGTCCGCTACTACATGGAGCATGTGCTCGACGTGCCGCCAGGCAGCTTCAACCCGCCGCCCAAGGTCGATTCCGCCGTGGTGCGTATGATCCCCTGGCCGCGCCACCTCGATGGCCGGCTGCGTTCGCCGCATGCCGATTGCGACATCACCGTGCTGGGCGACGTGGTCACTGCGGCGTTCTCGCAGCGGCGCAAGGTGCTGCGCAACACGCTCTCGTTCCTGCGCGACCAGGTCGACTTCGATGCGATGGGCTTCGATCTTGGCCGCCGCGCCGAGGAAGTGCCCGTTGGCGAGTATGTCGAACTGGCCCGGCTCCTGGGTGGTACACCATCCGGCCAGGCCGGACAGGCCGCCTGAGGCCCGCGCATCCCGATTCCCGAATTTCCCGCGACTATTTCGTGCAAGACCGTCCCATGACAGCCCAGACCCAAACCAACCGGCGTCCCGTGATCCTGACCGGCGACCGTCCCACCGGCCCGCTGCACCTTGGCCACTATGTCGGCTCGCTGAAGAGCCGCGTGGTGCTGCAGGACTCGCATGAGCAATACGTGCTGCTGGCCGACACCCAGGCCATGACCGACAACGCGCACGATCCCGACAAGGTGCGCCGCAACGTGCTGGAAGTCGCGCTGGACTATCTGGCAGTGGGCATCGACCCGGCCAAGACCACCATCACCGTGCAGTCGCACCTGCCGGCGCTGGCCGAGCTGACGCTGATGTACCTGAACTTTGTCACGGTGGCGCGGCTTGAGCGTAACCCGACCATCAAGGAAGAGATCCAGGCGCGTGGCTTTGGCCGCGACATCCCGGCGGGCTTCCTGTGCTACCCGGCATCGCAGGCCGCGGACATCACCGCCTTCAAGGCCCACGTTGTGCCGGTGGGCGAAGACCAGGCGCCGCTGATCGAGCAGACCAACGAGATCGTGCGCCGTATCAATCACCAGGTCGGTCGCGAAGTGCTGCCCGAATGCAAGGCCCTGATCCCCGAGTTCGGCCGCCTGCCTGGCGTGGACGGCAAGGCCAAGATGAGCAAGTCGCTGGGCAACGCGATCGCGCTGGGGGCCTCACCCGAGCAGATCAAGGCCGCCGTGCACAGCATGTACACCGACCCCAATCACCTGCGCGTGTCGGACCCGGGCCAGGTCGAGGGCAACGTGGTGTTCACCTACCTGGATGCGTTCGACCCCAACACCGAGGAAGTCAAAGCGCTGAAGGAGCACTACCAGAAGGGCGGCCTGGGCGACATGGTGCTCAAGCGCCGCGTCGAGGGCGTCCTGCAGGACATGCTGGCCCCGATCCGCGCGCGCCGTGAAGAACTGGCCAAGGATCCGGACTATGTGTTCGACATCCTGCGCCAGGGCACCGCGAAGGCGCGCGCACTGACCCAGCAGACGCTGGACGAAGTGCGCGACGCGCTCGGCATGTTCTCGTTCGAGGCACGCCGCTGAGCGTCAGGCAGCGGCGGCTCCGGTCGCCGCCGTATTACGCTAGCTGCGCCGCTCAGGCGCGGCGATTGACCAGCACGATGCCGGCCAGCACCAGGAGTGCCGCCACGGCAAAGCGCGGGCCCACCGCGTCGTGCATCAGCACCACGCCGAAGGCGACCCCGAACAGCGGCGTCAGGAAGGAAAACACCGACAGCCGCGACGCCAGGTAGCGCCGCAACAGCCAGAACCAGGTCAGGTAGCTGGCAAACGCGATCAGCACTGACTGGTAGAACAGGCTCGCCAGCACCACCCCGTCGATCTGCACGGTTGCGGTCTGGCCGGCGGCCACCGCCATCGCCAGCAGCATCACCGCGGACACCCCCAACTGGTACAGCAGGGTCTTGCTGGCCGGGGCGCTGGCCAGCGGGCTGGCGCGCACCACCACGGTGGTGGCGGCCCACAGTGCGCCGGCGAGGATGCCAAGCGCATCGCCCAGCAGCGTGCTGCCCTGCGCCGACGGCGCGGCAATGCCATCGGCAAAGGCCAGCGCCATGCCCGCGAACGCGAGTGCCACGCCCAGCCATTGCCCGGTTTGCAACCGCTCGCCCAGCACCACGAAATGCAGTCCCAGCGCGGTGAAGATCGGCGCGGTGTACAGGAACACCGCCATGCGCGAGGCGGTGGTGTGGCCCAGCCCGACGAAGATGCAGAAGAACTCCGCGCCGAACAGCAGCCCGGCCAGCAAGCCGGCGTTCAGCGTGCCGTCGCGCCGCCACAGCGGCGTGCCGCGCCAGGCGGCAAAGCTGAACACCAGCAACGCCGCCACTGCCGAGCGCACGCCCGCCTGCAGCACTGCGCCCATCAGCGGCGCGGTGACCTTGATCACCACCTGCTGCAGGCCCCAGGCGGCGCACAGCACCACCATCAGGCCCACGGCGAAGCCGTCGAGCGGCTGCCGGGCCAGGCTTTGCGTGCTCATGGCGAGCGTGCGTCAGGGACGGCTGGCGTCGCGGGTGGAATGGCGCTCGATCAGCTCGATCTTGTAGCCGTCCGGGTCTTCGACAAAGGCGATCACGGTGGTGCCGCCCTTGACCGGGCCGGCTTCGCGCACAACCTTGCCCCCGGCGGTGCGGATGCGCTCGCACGCGGCCGCGGCATCGTCGGTTTCCAGCGCGATATGGCCGTAGGCCGTGCCCAGGTCATATTGGTCGACGCCGTAGTTGTAGGTCAGCTCCAGCACCGCGGTCTCGCTCTCGGGGCCGTAGCCGACAAAGGCGAGGCGGTACTTGTATTCAGGGTTGTCGCTCTGGCGCAGCAGCTGCATGCCGAGCACGCGCGTGTAGAAATCGATGGAGCGCTGCATGTCGCCGACGCGCAGCATGGTGTGGAGGAGTCGCATTTGAGGGCCTTCAACTGTTTTAGGTATAGGAAGGCGCCATTTTAGTGCGTTTGGCCGAAACCTACCGGCCCGCTTCCGCCCGCTCAGAAGGTCGGCAACAGCTCGGGCGGGTGTGCCCGCAGTTGCGCGCGCGCATCGCGGAACTCGGGGAAGATCGATTCCACGGTCTGCCAGAAGCGCGGGCCGTGGTTCATTTCCTTCAGGTGCGCCAGCTCGTGCGCGGCGACATAGTCGATCATCGACAGCGGGAAATGCATCAGGCGCCAGTTCAGCCGGATCTTGCCGTCGGCGGTGCAGCTGCCCCAGCGCGTGGCGGCCGAGGTCAGCGCAAAGCCGGTGTGGCGCACGCCCAGCTTATCGGCGTAGATATCGAGCCGCTCGGCCAGCAGCCGGCGCGCCTGCTGCTGCAGCCAGCCTTGCACTCGGTCCTTGATCTGCTGCTCGTCGGCATGGCCCGGCAGCGCCAGGTGCAGCACGCGGCGGTCGGCATCGAACAGCAGCGCGCCGAGCGGCGACTCCAGCGACAGCGTCAGCGGCTGCCCCAGGAAGGGCAGGCTGGCGCCGTCGCGCCATTGCACCGTGGGCAGGATGCGGCGCGACTCGCGGTGGCGCCACTCGCCCAGCTTGTTGAAGATCCAGCGCTGTTTTTCCAGGATGGCCAACTCGATGTCCGCCAGCGTGACCCAGCGCGGCGCCGTGATCGACAGGCCGCGGTCGTCGATGGTGAAGCCGATGGTGCGGCGCGCCGAGCGCTTGAGCGTGTAATGCAGCGGCCGTTCGCCGATGCGCAGCAGGCGAGCATTGGGTTGCGGCACCGGCCATGCGGGCTGCTGCGGGGGCTCCTGCGCAAGCGGGGCTGGCTGCGGTGCCTGGGCGGACTCCGCCAGCGGCAGCTCCAGCTGCGCGCCGTCGGCGTCAGGTCGCAGCAGCTTCATGCGGCGGGCCCGCCCGGAGCCGCGCTCCGGTAGCTCTGCGGATCAATGCGGCGCATGTCACGCTCGATCCATTCCGCCACCTCCTGGTTGAGCTGGTCCGCGGTCTTGTTGGCCGAGGCGATTGCCGGGCCGACCGAGATCGTCACCATGCCCGGGTGCTTCAGGAACGAATTGCGCGGCCACACCCGGCCCGAGTTGACCGCCATCGGCAGCACCCAGGCGCCGGTTTCCACCGCCAGGCGCGCGCCGCCGCTCTTGTAGCGCGCCTTCTCCAGGCCCGAAGGCGTGCGCGTGCCTTCCGGGAACATGATGATCCAGGCGCCTTCGGCCAGCCGCTCGCGGCCCTGGCGCGCGGCCGAGGCAAAGGCGCGGGTGCCTTCCTTGCGGTTGATATGGACCATCTTCAGCATGCCCAGCGCCCAGCCGAAGAACGGCACCAGCAGCAGCTCGCGCTTGAACACGAAGCACAGCGGCTTGGGCATCAGCGCCACGTAGGCCACGGTTTCCCAGGCCGACTGGTGCTTGGACAGCAGCACCACCGGCTTGTCGAGCATCACGTCCATATGCTCATGGCCTTCGATGCGGTACTGGATGCCGCAGATGCCGCGCGCGGCCCAGATCACCAGCAGAGGCCAGCCGCGCACGAAGCGGAAGCGCTGGTCGGCATTCATGAACGGGAACACCAGGAAGCAGGCGCAGGCGTAGGGTGGCGTCAGCACCAGCAGGTACAGCGCAAACAACAGGGAACGAAGAAACGTCATGCGGGGGGCGCGCGGGGGTGCGAATAGGGAATGGATGCGGGCGGTCAGCCGGCGCTATGAGCGGGCGGGCGCTGTGCGCCGCCGTTGCCGGTCAGCCAGCGTGCAAACGCGCGCAGGTCGTCGTGTACCTGCGTGCCCGGCGGCAGGCCACCCTGGTCGAAGGTCTTCTGGCCTTTGCCGCTGCGCACCAGGTGCGGCGCGCAGCCAACCGCCACGCCGGCTTCCAGGTCGCGCAACGAATCGCCAACGATGGGCACGCCGCGGAGCTCGATGCCGAAGCGCTCGCTGATCTGCTCCAGCATGCCCGGCTTGGGCTTGCGGCAGTCGCAACCGTCTGCGGCGGTATGCGGGCAGAAGAACACCGCGTCGACGCGCCCGCCCAGGCGCGCGAGCAACGTGTGCATCTTCTCGTGCATGGCGTTGAGCGCGCTCATCTCGAACAGCCCGCGGCCGATGCCGGACTGGTTGCTGGCGAGGATCACGCGGTAGCCGGCCTGGTTCAGCGCGGCGATGGCCTCCAGGCTGCCGTCGATCGGCACCCATTCATCGGGCGTCTTGATGAACTGGTCGCTGTCGAGGTTGACCACCCCGTCGCGGTCCAGGATGACAAACTTGGGCGGCGTCTGCGGCATGTGCGGCTCCGGTGGCTGAGATTAGGCGGCCAGCTTGGAGATGTCGGCCACGCGGTTGGCCATCGCATGCAGCGAAGCCAGCAGCGCCAGGCGGTTGGCGCGCAGCTGCGCGTCCTCGGCCATCACCATCACATCATTGAAGAAGCGGTCGACGGCATCGCGCAGCTGGGCCAGGTCGCGCAGCGCGGCGGTGAAATCGCCGCTGGCGAAGGCTGCTTCCACGGCCGGGCGCACGCGCTCGATGGCGGCGTGCAGCGCGCCTTCTGCCTCTTCCTGGAACAGCGCCGGATCGACCGCGCCGACCGGCTCGGTGTTCTTGCGCAGGATGTTGGTGATGCGCTTGTTGGCGGCGGCCAGGGCCTCGGCCTCGGGCAGCGCGGCAAAGGTGCGCACTGCCTCCATGCGGCCCAGGATGTCATGCAGCTGGTCCGGGCGCAGGCTGACCACGGCCTCGACTTCGTTGGTGGTGTAGCCCTTGTCCTTCAGGTAGCCGCGCACGCGGTCGTACAGGAAGTCGGCGATTGCCTCGGGTGCCGGCTTGACTGCAGCGATGCCGGCAAAGGCGTGCTGCGTCAGCGCCAGCAGCGACGACAGCGACAGCGCCAGCGGCTTTTCGATCAGCATGCGCAGGATGCCAAGCGCATGGCGGCGCAGCGCGAACGGGTCCTTCTCGCCGGTGGGCTGCAGGCCGATGCCCCAGATCCCGACCAGGGTCTCGAGCTTGTCGGCCAGCGCCACGGCGGTGCTGACCGCGCCTGCGGGCAGCGCATCGCCGGCAAAGCGCGGACGGTAGTGTTCGGAGCAGGCCAGTGCCACGTCTTCGGCCTCGTCATCGTGACGGGCGTAGTACGTGCCCATGGTGCCCTGCAGCTCGGGGAACTCGCCGACCATGTCGGTCAGCAGGTCGGCCTTGGCCAGTTCGGCGCCGCGCATCGCGGCGGCCTTGTCGGTGGGCACGCCGCTGTCGTTGAGCGCGTCGGCGATATGGCCGGCGATCTGCTGCAGGCGCTGCACGCGGTCCAGCTGGGTGCCGATCTTGTTGTGGTAGACCACGCTGGCCAGCTGCGGCACGCGCGACGCCAGCGTCTTCTTGCGGTCCTGGTCGAAGAAGAACTTGGCATCGGCCAGGCGCGGGCGCACCACGCGCTCGTTGCCGGTGATGATCGACTGCGGCGTCTCGGTGGCCAGGTTCGACACGATCAGGAAGCGGTTGCGCAGGTGGCCGTCGGCATCGGTCAGCGCAAAGTACTTCTGGTTGGTCTGCATGGTCAGGATCAGGCATTCCTGCGGCACCGCCAGGAAGGCTTCCTCGAAATGGCAGGCATAGACCACCGGCCATTCCACCAGCGAGTTGACTTCATCGAGCAGCGAATCGGGCATGATCACCTGGTCGGCGCCGGCTTCCTTGAGCAGCGCGGCGCGCATGCGCTCGCGGCGCTCGGCATAGCTGGCCACCACGTGGCCGGCGGACTCCAGCTGCTGCGCATAGTCGTTGGCATGTGCGATCTCGATCCTGCCGTGCGACAGGAAGCGGTGGCCCTGGGTCAGGTTGCTGGCCTGCAGCCCCAGCAGCGTCACCGGCAGGATCTCGGCGCCGAACAGTGCGATCAGGCTGTGCGCCGGGCGCACGAAATGCACCGTGCTGCCGTCCGGACGCTGGTAGCTCATGACCTTGGGGATCGGCAGCTTCGCAATGGTGTCTTCCAGCGCTGCCTGCACCGCGGCAGCCAGTTCGGCGCCGCGTGCGATATAGCGGTAGAAGAAGGCCTCGGCCTTGCCGTCGGAGGCGCGCTCCAGCGACTGCCAGTCGATCTCGGCGACGCCGACCGACTTGGCCAGCGCGGCCAGCTTCTTGGCCAGCGGCGCGGTGGGCTCGCCGTTGGCGTCCAGCGCCACCGACAGCGGCAGGACCTTCTCGCGCTGCTCGCGGTCCGGCGCGCTGCGGCGCACGCCCGACACCAGCGCGGCCAGGCGGCGCGGGGTGGCGAACGGCGTCACGGTGGCGCCCGGCTCAAGCAGGTCGCGCTCGCCCAGGCCGGCGAACAGGCCCTGCGCGAAGGCGTCGCCCAGGCGCCCCAGCGCCTTGGGTGGCAGTTCTTCGGTGAACAGTTCGATCAGCAGCGAGTCGGTCATGGGTTGCGACATGAATCGTATCCAGCAAGTTGTAGCGCGCGCCGCTTATCAGCAGCGCGGCGAAAGATTAGGTTCTACTCCGGACAGCAGCCACAGGCCGTTCTGTTGCCGGAATTGCAGCGTGGTGTAGGCGCATTGCGCGGCCGCTGCGGCGCTGGCCGCGCCGTTGCTGCCGCCGCGGCTGCCTGCAGCCGGGAAGCGCGCGTCGATGCGGCGCAGGCGCTTGTCGTAGCGGATCTCGTCGATGCGCCCGCCCACCCAGAAATCGATCTTCGGCGGCAGCTGCGCCGCCGAGTGGTAGGTCTTGACGGTGCGGCGGGTGCGGCCGTTGTGGGTCTCCATCTCCACCCACGTCAGCGGATAGCGGATCGCGCTTTCATAGGCGCGCAGCGGCACGCGGTGCCATCCCAGGTCGCGCTGGCCGGACAGGTCGCACGAGAACGAGCGCACCAGCTGCGTCCACTGGTCGAGCGCGTTCAGCGACGGGCGCCATTGGCGCGCCATGGCCAGCTGCAGCGCCTGCGGGTCGGCCTCGCACACATTGCTCAGCTCCGCCGGCAGCATCAGCGCCTGCGCGCTGGGTGCCGCCTGCGCGCGCGCGCCGATGGCATTGCCGGCGGCGGCGAGCGCGGCGGTCGCCATGGCGCAGCACAAGGCGCTGCGCGCCAGTTGCGTCATGCCCGGGCTCCGCCGTTGCCGCACATCGGGAAGCCGAGGGCCTCGCGCGAGTCGTAGTAAGCCTGTGCCACCTGGCGCGACAGGTTGCGGATGCGGCCGATATACGCCGCGCGCTCGGTCACCGAGATCGCGCCGCGCGCGTCCAGCAGGTTGAAAGTGTGGGCGGCCTTGAGCACCTGCTCGTAGGCGGGCAGCGCCAGGCGCGTGCCGGCGGCCTGGCCTTCCTCGGCGCCGTCGCCATTGCCCATCAGCCGCTTGGCCTCGCCTTCGTGCTCGGCGAAATGGCGGAACAGGATCTCGGTGTTGCTGTGCTCGAAGTTGTAGGTCGACTGCTCGACTTCATTCTGGTGGTACACGTCGCCATAGGTCAGGCGGCGCGTCTCGCCGTTCTCGACCCACTCGGTCCAGATCAGGTCAAAGACGTTCTCGACCTTCTGCAGGTACATCGCCAGGCGTTCGATGCCGTAGGTGATCTCGCCGGTGATGGGCTTGCAGTCGATCCCGCCCACCTGCTGGAAGTAGGTGAACTGCGTCACTTCCATGCCGTTGAGCCAGACTTCCCAGCCCAGGCCCCAGGCGCCCAGCGTGGGGTTCTCCCAGTCGTCCTCGACGAAGCGGATGTCGTTCTGCTTGAGGTCCAGGCCGAGCGCCTCGAGCGAGCCCAGGTACAGCTCCAGAATGTTCTCGGGCGCGGGCTTGAGCACCACCTGGTACTGGTAGTAGTGCTGCAGGCGGTTGGGGTTCTCGCCATAGCGGCCGTCCTTGGGGCGGCGCGACGGCTGCACGTAGGCGGCGCGCCACGGCTCGGGGCCGAGCGCGCGCAGGAAGGTGTGTACGTGGGATGTGCCGGCGCCGACCTCCAGATCGATGGGTTGCAACAGCGCGCAGCCCTGCCGGTCCCAATAGGCCTGCAGGGTCAGAATCATTTGTTGGAAGGTCAGCATATGAAGACTAGGTAGAGGCACCCGGGCGCGGTTGCGCCGCCCGGCATGCAGGCCCCGCAGCGCGTGCCGGAGCCGGCGCATGCGGATTTTGCCAAACCCTGAATTCTATCGGCTTTTTGGCAAGGCGCCCCGTTTGGCGGGGCCGGCTAGGACACGCACCGATGGCTGAGGACGCTTGCCAATGTCGGCCCTACGCAACGCATCGGGAAAATACTGAGGCGGATTTCAGGTTTGGCCGCTGCTAGCCGATAGTGTTTTTGTATACAGTATGAGTAAGCAACCCGTTTCAGAGCGTTGCGGTTGACAGTCCGTGCCGGCATGGCGGGCACGGCGGCTGCTGGCTGGCACCGCAGTAGCCGTTTGTCGGTAACTGATATTGATGGGGACTTGGCATCATGGCACTTCTTTCTCGCAAACCTTACCTGGTCGCAATCGCGGTCATGATCGCCGCGGCCACCGTGTCCGTGGCGACCGGGCTGCTGGGCTGAACCGGCTGGCGCTCACCTGAGGCGCCACAACCGGCACCGCAATCAAGCGCCGGACGGCGGCGGCGATCCCGCCGCGTCCGGTGCCTGCTTCTGCCTGTGCCTTCAGCTTGTGCCGCGCCGCTTGCGCGCACGCCAGGCAGCCATCCCCAGCACCAGCGCAAACAGCGCCAGCACCGGCGCGTTCCCCCAGCGGATATAGGGCGTCAGCCCCTGCATGCCCTGCACCTCGGCCGCCAGCGTGCCGACCGTGAAGGTCGGCAGGCGTTGCTGCACCGAGCCATCCGGGCGTACCACCGCGGTCATGCCGGTATTGGTCGAGCGCAGCATCGGCCGGCGCGTTTCCAGCGCGCGCATGCGCGAGATCTGCAGATGCTGGTCCAGCGCGATGGTGTCGCCGAACCACGCCAGGTTGGTCAGGTTGGCCAGGACATTGGCCGGCGCCGGCTGCTGGCGCAGCGTCTGCGCGATTTCCTCGCCGAACAGATCCTCGTAGCAGATATTGGGCGCCACGCGCACGCCGCGCACCGGCAGCGAGGCCTGGTCGAGCCCGCCGCGGCGGAAGTCGCCCAGCGGCATCTTCATCATGTCGACGAACCAGCGGAACCCCAGCGGGATAAATTCGCCGAACGGCACCAGGTGGTGCTTGTTGTAGCGGTACAGGCGTTCGGTCTCGGGGCCCAGGCCGAAGACGCTGTTGGTGAAGTCCACCGGGGAGTCGGCGCCGGCGGCGCCGAACAGCACCGTGGTGCCGCTGGCCAGCGCGTAGTCGCGCACCGCCACGGCCACGTCGACCGGCAGCTCTTGCAGGATGACCGGGAACGCGGTTTCCGGCGTGACCACCAGGTCGGCCGGCGCGGTGGTGATCATGTCGCGGTACAGCTCGATCGAGCGCTGGATGCCGGCGGGCTCGAACTTGATGTCCTGGGCCACGTTGCCTTGCAGCAGCCGCACCGACAGCGGCTTGCCGGCGGGCGTGGTCCAGGCCAGCGGCGCCAGCGCTGCGCCCGCAGCGGGCAGGGCCAGTGCCAGTGCCAGCGCGCCCAGCGCCCGGCCGCGTTCACCGCGGCCCAGTCCGCGTACGGCAGCCGCCAGCAGTGCCGCCACCGCGGCGGCCAGTGCGCCGATGCCGTACACGCCAACGAGCGGCGCGAAGCCGGCCAGCGGGCCATCGGCATGGGCATACCCGCCCGACAGCCACGGGAAGCCGGTAAACACCACGCCGCGCAGCCATTCGGCGAGACCCCAGGCAGCGCCGAAGGCCAGCGGCGCCAGCGGCGTGGCCCCCGGCAGGCGTGCCGTCAGCCGATGCCACAGCGCGCCGGCCAGCGCCGGGTAGAGCGACAGGAAGCCCGAGAACAGCACCACCGCCAGCGCGGCCATCCACGCCGGCATCTCGCCGTAGACGTGCATGCTGATATAGAGCCACCAGATGCCGGAC
Organism: Cupriavidus necator N-1; assembly: GCF_000219215.1. Classification (NCBI taxonomy): domain Bacteria; kingdom Pseudomonadati; phylum Pseudomonadota; class Betaproteobacteria; order Burkholderiales; family Burkholderiaceae; genus Cupriavidus; species Cupriavidus necator. The sequence goes on from NC_015726.1 coordinate 551,269, forward strand.
AGGAACCAGCCCAGCCCGAAGGCATAGCCAGTGGCGGCGGCCAGGCGCGCGCGCGGCGCGTCGGCCATCAGTGCGGCCAGGCCGGCCAGCGACAGGATCTGCAGCCACCACCAGTCATGGGGGGCAAAGGCTTGCGTATGGGCGATGCCGAGCACGCCGGCCAGCAGCAGCCGCACCATGGTCGCTGCGCGCGAATGCGCGCGCGTGCCAGGCACGCCCGTCGGGGCGGCGTCGGCAGCGGCGGCGCCGTTGAGGACCGGGGCGGAACGCTTCATGCGCCGGCCGTGCCCGCGTTGTCGCCGTTGGATTCGCGGTGCACCTGCAGCAGGTGCACCTGCCGCGCGTCGGCGCGCAGCACCTCGAAGCGGATCGGCGGCAGGGTGATGACCTCGCCGCGGTGGGGCACGTGGCCCACGTGGTTGGACAGCAGCCCGCCCACGGTATCGACATCGTGGTCGGAAAAGGCGGTGCCGAAGGCCTCGTTGAACTGGGCGATCTCGGTCAGGCCGTGCACGCGCCAGCTGCCGTCGGGCATTGGCAGGATATTGTCCTGGTCTTCGTCCAGGTCGAACTCATCCTCGATGTCGCCCACGATCTGCTCCAGCACGTCCTCGATCGTCACCAGGCCGGCCACGCCGCCGTACTCGTCGACGACCATGGCGATATGGTTGCGGTTGATGCGGAAGTCGCGCAGCAGGATGTTCAGGCGCTTGGACTCGGGGATGAACACCGCCGGGCGCAGGGTCTCGCGCAGGTCGAAGGCGGGGTCGGTGTAGTAGCGCAGCAGGTCCTTGGCCAGCAGGATGCCGATGATGTTGTCACGGCTGCCTTCGTAGACCGGGAAGCGCGAGTGCGCGGTCTGCTGCATGAAGGGGATGAACGCCTCCGGGGCGTCCGCGATATTGACCATATCCATCTGCGCGCGCGGCACCATGATGTCGCTCGCGGTCAGTTCGGAGACCTGGAACACGCCCTCGATCATCGACAGCGAGTCGGCGTCGATCAGGTTGCGCTCATGCGCTTCCTGGAGCACTTCGAGCAATTCCGCGCGGGTGTCCGGCTCAGGGGAAATCAGGTCTGACAGGCGTTCGAGAAGCGATCTGGGCCGATCGGCCTGCTTCAGGTAAGCGGGCTTCGAACTGGGATAAGGGTCGTTCATTTCGCGGCGAGCGCGTGGTGGAGATCGTCTGAAGGATACACTAAAAGCCTGACCGTCCCGTGACGGCGGGCGGTGGCCTGAGACCATATGTGCAGCAGGCGGCGCCCGACCGGCGCCGCGTGTGAGAGAGGGATCACGCGGAAATCACGCGGTACGGTCGCCCTGGTAGGGATCGGCGTAGCCCAGCGCCTGCAGCGTCTCGGTCTCGATCGCTTCCATTTCCTCGGCCTCGGCGTCTTCCTCGTGCTCGTAGCCTTGCGCGTGCAGCACGCCGTGCACGATCAGATGCGCATAGTGCGCTTCCAGCGGCTTGCGCTGCTCGCGCGCCTCGGCTTCCACCACCGGGCAGCACAGCACGATATCGCCCGTGACCGGATCGGCTTCGTTTTCCGCATAGGCAAAGGTCAGCACGTTGGTGGCGTAGTCCTTGCCGCGGTAGGTGCGGTTCAGCGTGCGGCCTTCTTCCTCGCCGACAAACCGGATAGTCAGCGCCGCATCGGCATACAGTGCCGACTTGACCCAGGTTTCGATCTTGCGGCGCGGCGGCAGGCCGGCGCGCTTGCCGACGCCGTCGCCGTTCTGGATCTCGAGCTCGAGTCCGGGCGGCGTGGCCGGCGTGCCGGTGGTGGTGACCACCGGCGTGGCGGTCACGGCCACCGACAGCGAGTCATGGTTGTCCGGGCGCACCAGCAGGCCGGCCTGCTGGTTGGTGTCGGTGTGCTCGGCCAGCAGCGCCACCACGCCGTCGGCGGCCTGCGACAGGTCCAGCGTCAGGCTGCGGCCGTCGGGCAGTTGCACGCGCAGCGCGTGCGCGGCGCTCTTGCGCGCGCGGCCGTCGCCGTCGAACAGGGTCAGGCTCACGGCGGAAGACTTGGATTTCTGGGATTTCAATTAAGCGTCCTTGTGCTGGGCGTGGTATTCGTCATAGGCATCGACGATGCGGGCCACCAGCGGATGGCGCACCACGTCGATGCTGGTAAAGCGGGTGCAGGCAATGCCGCGCACGTCGCGCAGCACGAGCTGCGCTTCCACCAGGCCGCTCTTCTGCCCGCGGGGCAGGTCGATCTGGGTGATGTCGCCGGTGATCACCGCCTTCGAGCCGAAGCCGATGCGTGTGAGGAACATCTTCATCTGCTCGGGCGTGGTGTTCTGCGCCTCGTCCAGGATGATGAAGGCGTGGTTCAGCGTGCGCCCGCGCATGTAGGCGAGCGGCGCGATCTCGATCATCTGCCGATCGAACATCTTCTGCGTGCGGTCGAAGCCGAGCAGGTCATACAGGGCGTCGTACAGCGGGCGCAGGTAAGGGTCGACCTTCTGCGCCAGGTCGCCGGGCAGGAAGCCCAGGCGCTCGCCGGCCTCCACCGCCGGGCGCGTCAGCACGATGCGCTTGACCGCATCGCGCTCCAGCGCATCGACCGCGCACGCCACCGCCAGGTAGGTCTTGCCGGTGCCGGCCGGGCCGATGCCCATGGTCAGGTCGTGCGACAGGATATTGCGCAGGTAGTCGCGCTGCGCCACGGTGCGGCCCTGCAGGCCGGTGCGGCGCGTGTGCAGCACCGGCGATTCGTCGCCGATCTCGCGATCCTCGACATCGCCGCCGTTGCCAGGCAGGTAGCTGCCATGCGCGGACAGCTGGCGCGTTTCCACCAGGCCCAGCTGCACGTCGTCGATCGACAGCGGCGTACGCGCCTGGTTGTAGAAGCGCTCCAGCGCCGTTGCCGCATCCTGCGCGTTGCCGCCGCGCACCGTCATGCGGTGGCCGCGACGCTGGATGTTCACGTCCAGCGCCTGCTCGATCTGGCGCAGGTTTTCGTCGAGCGGCCCGCACAGGTTCTGCAGCCGGGTGTTGTCGTCCTTGGGGGCGACGAATTCTGCGGATGGGACTTTCATCAGTTGGCGATGGCCTCGCTGGATAGTGCCTGGTTACTGCCGAACCACGATCTCGCCGCGCAGCGAGTGCGGGAACGCCTGCGTGATGCTGACGTCGACCAGTTGGCCGACCAGCCGGTCGCGGCCTGCCTGGGGCACGCCCGGCAGCGCGAAGTTGACCACGCGGTTGTTCTCGGTGCGGCCGTGCAGCTCGGTCGGATCCTTGCGCGCAGGGCCTTCCACCAGGATGCGCTGCACCGTGCCGACCATGTTCTGGCTGATGCGCTGCACGTTTTCCTCGATGGTGGCCTGCAGGCGCTGCAGCCGGCGCAGCTTGACCTCGTGCGGGGTGTCGTCGTGCAGGTTGGCAGCGGGCGTGCCCGGGCGCGGGCTGAAGATGAACGAGAACGAGGTGTCGTAGCCGATCTCCTCGATCATCGCCATCAGCTTCTCGAAGTCGGCATCGGTCTCGCCGGGGAAGCCCACGATAAAGTCCGACGACATCGACATGTCCGGGCGCAGCACGCGCAGCTTGCGGATGATGCTCTTGTACTCCAGCACGCTGTAGCCGCGCTTCATCGCCATCAGGATGCGGTCGGACGCATGCTGCACCGGCAGGTGCAGGTGGTTCACCAGTTTGTCGCAGCGGCCGTACAGCTCGACCAGGCGCGAGGTGAATTCCTTCGGGTGGCTGGTGGTGTAGCGGATGCGCTCGATGCCGGGGATCTCGGCCACGTACTCGATCAGCAGCGCAAAGTCGGCGATCTCGGTGGTGTCGCCCATCTTGCCGCGGTAGGCGTTGACGTTCTGGCCCAGCAGCGTGACTTCACGCACGCCCTGTTCGGCCAGGCCGGCAACTTCGGCCAGCACGTCCTCGAACGGGCGCGACACTTCCTCGCCGCGGGTGTAGGGCACCACGCAATAGCTGCAGTACTTGGAGCAGCCCTCCATGATCGAGACGAAGGCACTCGGGCCTTCCACGCGCGCCGGCGGCAGGTGGTCGAACTTCTCGATCTCGGGGAAGGAGATGTCCACCTGCGACTGGCCGGTGCGCTGGCGGCGCGCGATCAGGTCGGGCAGGCGGTGCAGCGTCTGCGGGCCGAACACCACGTCGACATACGGCGCGCGCGAGACGATGCTGGCGCCTTCCTGGCTGGCCACGCAGCCGCCCACGCCGATCACCAAGTCGGGTTTGACGGCCTTGAGTGCCTTCATCCGGCCCAGTTCCGAGAACACCTTCTCCTGCGCCTTCTCGCGCACCGAGCAGGTGTTGAACAGGATCACGTCGGCGTCTTCGACGTTGTCGGTGGGTTCCAGCCCCTGGCTGGCGTTGAGGACGTCGACCATCTTGCCCGAGTCGTACTCGTTCATCTGGCAGCCGTACGTCTTGACGAAAACTTTCTTCATATGCCGATCTCAGTGGTTGACCTGGGGGCATCAGGGTGTTGCAACAACACGGCCGGCGCGTGGGGCACGCCGGTCGCACTTCCGGGGGACTACGATTTCTTCTTCAGCGCCTTCTGTTCCGGCTCGCTCAGCACCCAGGCGGTCAGCAGCTGGCCATACAGGTCCAGCTTGTACCGCACCGGCAGCTTCTGGCCCGCCACCGCGGCGCTTGCCAGCAGCTGGTTGTCGGTGCCGAACAGGCGCAGGCCCGGTGCCACGCCGACGGTCTTGCCATCGAGCGTGGCCGTTTGGGGCGCACCGGCAGACGGCGTGGCGATAACGAGCCTGGCCGCCTGCGCATCGTCCGGGATCACCCGCACCGGCTGGGCCATCGCGCTTGCCGCACCGAGCAGCAGGGCGGCGGCGCAGGCCAGCGTTGGCAACAGCCTGCGGGCACGCCTGGGTTGGACAGACTCCGGCGCCTCGCGGCGCGCATCACGACCTGCTGGCATGGGGGAGGACTCCGACAAATGGGACGACGCGTTGGCGGGAATGGCCCAAAGGCGGGCGCAACCCGGCATTTTACCCCGCTGGCGGCCTGGCAGGGTCGGCGATGCGGCCGGGCTCAGAACAGGCAGGATGCTTCTTGCAGCACACGCTGCTTGGACACCGTGCCCATCAGTTCGCGGCCGGCGCTGTCGCGCACCAGCGGGATGCGGTTGATGCCGTGCTCGGCAAACACCGCCAGGGCATCGCGCAGGCGCGAATCCGGGGTCAGTGCGGGGAAGTCGCGCTCGGCCAGCGCCAGCACGTCGTCCGCGGCGCCCTCGCGCTGGGCGCGCTGCAGCGCGTGGATCGACAGCGCGCCCAGCAGGCGGCCATCTGCTTCGACCAGATAGAGGTAGCGTGTGCCGGTCTCGGCAAACTTGTCGGCTGCCACCGCCAGGGTAGCGTTCGGGTCGAGCACGGTATCGGTCGGGTCGCACAGGCCCGCCAGCGTCAGCGTGCGGGCATGTTCGGCCGCGGCCGAGGCCTGCGCGCGCTCGGCGATCACGCTGTACAGCGACAGCGTCTGGCAGCGTGACGCCGTGTAGTACGCCGCCACCGCGCCGATCATCGACGGCAGCAGCAGCGCGGGTGCCAGCGTCATCTCGAACACCATCAGCACCGACATCAGCGGCGCCTGACTGGTGGCCGCCAGGAACGCACTCATGCCCACCAGCGGCAGCAGCGGCGCCGCACCGGCCGCCGTGCCCTGCATGCCGATGGCCAGCAACTGCCCGAGCGCCGCCCCCACGAACAGCGACGGCGTGAACACGCCGCCGACCGCCCCCGAGCCCATGCTGATCACCGTTGCCACCAGCTTGGCCAGCAGCACGCCGGCCACCGGCACGCTCAGCGGCTGTTCCTGCAGGATGGTCTGGATGGTCGAATAGCCGTTGCCAACCACCTCGGGCACCGCCATCGCCAGCACGCCGACCAGCGCGCCGCCCAGCGTGAGCCGTGCCACTGGCCCGCCCGGCACGGCGGCAAAGCGGCTGCGCGCAAAGCCGGCCGCGCGCATGAACAGTGCGCCCGCGATGCCGGCGGCCACGCCCAGCGCCGCCGCGGCCAGCAGGATGTGCGGGCGCAGGTCGGGGGCGATATCCAGGCCCGGGTAGAGCGGCTGCAGGCCGCCGTGCCACTGGCTGACCATGGCGCCGGCCACCGAAGCCAGGAAGAGCGGCATCAGGCGCTGCACCGCGAGCGCCCCGAACACCACTTCGGCAACGAAGACGGCGGCGGAGAAGGGGGTGTGATAGACGGTGGCAAGGCCGGCCGCGGCCCCGCAGGCGGTCAGCATGCGGCGCATGTTCGAGCCGCCGCCGCGTTCCAGCCGGGTCGACGGGAACAGCGAGCCGCACAGCGCCGCCAGCTGGATCATTGCGCCTTCCTTGCCGACCGAGCTGCCGCTGACGATCGAGAAAAACGATGAGAGCGCGCGCAGCAAGGTGATCCGCACCGGCAGGCGGCCGCTGCCGTTGGCCACCGCTTCCATGTAGTCGGTGGCGCCGCTGTGGCTGCCGGCCAGGCGATTGGCCAGCACCAGCAGGCCGCCCGCCAGCGCGCCGCCCGCGGCCGGCACCACCACGCGCCACGCCAGCGCCAGCGTGGCGAATACGGCCACCACGTCGGCATGGCTGGAAAACAGCACGACGCCGGCGCCCTCCAGCGCTTCCTTGAACAGTGTGGTGGCAATGGCCGCGACGATCCCGACCGGGATGGCCGCGAACAGGGTGACTTCCTGGTCTTCGAGGAAACGCAAGCGCATGGCGGCTTTCCGGGGCACATGTGGCGCGGGTGCGGAGCCGGAGAGGGGGCGGGCAGAGGCTGTCATGATAGCGCAGCGCCACCCGCGCAGACCCGATGTGCGCCGGCGCGCATGCGGGGCCGCGCCCGGTGCAGAACCCGCTTGTCACGGACTGGTACACTACCGCTCTTTCCTTCGCGGGCGGGCCGGTGCCCTGCCATGCCGGCTTCCCGGCGTTCGCGTTCCGATTCCGATCCGATTACCAGGAGCCATCCGGCGTTTGGCGCACCGCGTGCGCAGCGATGGCCCAAGCAGCAATACATGTCTTTTTCTGAACTCGGCTTGTCCGACAAGATTGTGCGTGCCGTGGCCGAACAGGGCTACACCACGCCGACTCCCATCCAGGCCCAGGCAATCCCCGCCATTCTCAAGGGCGGTGACCTGCTCGCCGGCGCGCAGACCGGCACCGGCAAGACCGCCGGCTTTACGCTGCCGATGCTGCAGATGTTGTCCGACTCCGCGGCGCGCGGCGCCAATGGCGCGCAGCGTCCGGCCCGCCTGCCGGTGCGCGCACTGGTGCTGACGCCCACGCGCGAACTGGCCGCCCAGGTCGAAGAGAGCGTGCGCAACTACGGCAAGTACCTGCGCCTGCGTTCCATGGTGATGTTCGGCGGCGTCGGCATCAACCCGCAGATCGAGCAGCTCAAGCGCGGCGTCGAGATCGTCGTGGCCACGCCCGGCCGCCTGCTGGACCACGTGTCCCAGCGCACCATCGACCTGTCGCAGGTGGAACTGCTGGTGCTCGATGAAGCCGACCGCATGCTCGACATGGGCTTCATCCACGATATCCGCAAGATCCTCAACGTGCTGCCGGCCAAGCGCCAGAACCTGCTGTTCTCGGCGACGTTCTCGGACGATATCCGCGCGCTGGCCGACCGCCTGCTGAACAACCCGGCCTCGATCGAGGTGGCGCGGCGCAATACCACGGCCGAGACCGTGGACCAGCGCGTCTACCCGGTGGACCGCGAGCGCAAGCGTGAGCTGCTGGCCCACCTGGTGCGCCAGCATGACTGGCACCAGGTGCTGGTATTTACGCGAACCAAGCACGGCGCCAACCGCCTGGCCGAGCAACTGACCAAGGACGGCCTGTCGGCACTGGCGATCCATGGCAACAAGAGCCAGTCGGCGCGCACGCGCGCGCTGTCGGAATTCAAGTCGGGCACGCTGCGGCTGCTGGTGGCAACCGATATCGCCGCGCGCGGCATCGACATCGACCAGCTGCCGCACGTGGTCAACTTCGACCTGCCCAACGTGCCCGAGGACTATGTGCACCGCATCGGCCGTACCGGCCGCGCCGGCGCCGAGGGCGAAGCGATCTCGCTGGTCTGCGTGGACGAGATTGCGCTGCTGCGCGATATCGAACGCCTGATCAAGCGCAAGCTCGAACAGACCGTGCTGCCGGGCTTCGAGGTCGACCCGAGCATTGCGCCCGAGCCGATCCAGAAGGGCCGCCAACAGCGTGGCGGTGGTGGCCAGGGGCAAGGACAAGGCCAGGGCCGCGGACGCGCCCAGGCGCGTCCGGCCGGCAACGAAGGCGAGGGCGCCCAGCGCCAGCGCCCGGCGCGCGAAGCGCAGGCTGCGCCGCGGCAAGCCCAGGGCGGCCAGCCGCGCACGCGCGCTGCCGAAGGCGGCCAGCGCGGCAACGGCGCGGCCAACGGCAACCGTGGCGGCCAGCCCGCCGGCGGCGCGCGCAATCCCGCACCGCGCCGCGACGGCCAGGAGCCGGCGCGCCAGCAGCGGACTGCGGCGCAACCCGCACGCCAGCCGCACGACGCGGCACCGGCACCGGCACCGGCGCGCAATCGCCGTCCGGCGCCGCAGGCCGCGCTGCTCGGCGGCAACCGCAAGCCGGCGCGCTGAGCGGATCAGGGCTGACACCATGCACGCGTCCGACGCCCCGGCCGACCCCGGCGTTCCCTACGCCGGCCTGACGCCGGAGCTGATGCTGGACGCGCTGGAAGGCGCCGGCCTGCGCCCCGACGGGCGCCTGCTGGCGCTCAACAGCTATGAGAACCGCGTCTGGCAGCTGGGCATCGAGGATGCCCCGCCCGTCATCGCCAAGTTCTACCGTCCGGGCCGCTGGACCGACGCGGCCATCCTGGAAGAACACGCCTTTGTGCAGCAGCTGGCCGATGCCGAGATCCCGGCCGTGCCGGCCATGGTGCTGGCACCGGGCGAGTCTGGCACGCTGCTGCATCACGCCGGCTTCCGCTTCGCGGTATTCCCCCGCTGCGGCGGCCGCGAGCCCGCGCTGGACCGTTCCGACACGCTGACCTGGCTCGGCCGCTTTATCGGCCGCATCCACGCGCTGGGGGCGACGCAGCCCTACCAGGCCCGCCCGGCACTGGATCTGGAAACCTTCGGCGTTGCCCCGCGCGACTGGCTGCTCGCCAGCGGCTGCATTCCGGCCGACCTGCTGCCCGCGTGGCAATCGGTGACGGACCTGGCGCTGGACGGCGTGCGCCGCTGCTATGAGCGCGCCGGCGAGGTGCGCCTGCTGCGCACCCATGGCGACTGCCATCGCGGCAATGTGCTGTGGATTGACGAGGACGACGCGCGCGGCGGCACCCATGGCGCGCCGGGCCCGCACTTCGTGGATTTCGACGACAGCCGCATGGCGCCGGCGATCCAGGACATCTGGATGCTGCTGGAGGGCGATCGCGCGGCCATGCAGGACCAGCTGGCCGACATCGTTGCCGGCTATGAAGACTTCTCCGAATTCCAGCCGCGCGAACTGTGGCTGGTGGAAGCGCTGCGCACGCTGCGGCTGCTGCACTACAGCGCCTGGCTGGCCAGCCGCTGGGCCGACCCGGCCTTTCCGGCCGCGTTCCCGTGGTTCGGCACCGCGCGCTACTGGCAGGACCGCATCCTGGAACTGCGCGAACAGGTGGCGCTGATGGACGAAGCGCCCCTGTGGGGCGCCTGAGGTCTACCGGACGGCGCCGCCAGGGCGCCGGTATTCCGCTGCTTTGGTCAGCTCTTCTTTTCCGGCGCCTTGACCAGCAGCACCGGGCACTCGGCCTGCGCCAGTACGCGGCCCGCGACTGAACCGATCACCGCATCGAAGAACGAACCCCGGCCATGCGTGCCCATCACGATGGCCGCGGCGTCGACCGAGCGCGCACAGGCGACGATGCGCTCCGGCGCGAAGCCGTGCAGCGGGTGCCGCTCGAATGGCACCTTGGCTGCGGACAGGATGTCGCAGACCGCCGCCATGGCCTTGTCGCTGGCCTCCTTGTGCCAGTCGTCGATGGTTTCCTTGCTGACAAAGGCGCGCACCTGGCCGCTCACTTCCGGCGCCACATGCACGACATGCACGGTGAAGCCGCTCTGCAGCAGCTTGCCTTCGGCGATAAAACGAGCCGCGGCGTCGCTGAAGGCCGAGCCGTCGGTGGCGAGCACGATATTGGTCATGTTGGGAATCTCCTGGGTGGGGGCTGTCGGCAGACGGTGCGCCATGAGGCGGCACCGCCACTGGAACCATCATGGCACCTAGTGTCCTGCCGGGACCCGATTTAGATCAAGTCGGATCGGATTTATCCGATCCGACCGTGCGATAGCCGGCCGGCCGACGGATTCCGTCAATCCGGCTGAAGCATTTGGCCATTGCCTCGTCAACGCGGTGGCGCGTAGCATGCTCCCGAGCCCCGTGGCAGGCATTGGCACGCCCGCGCTGCCGCAGGCACGGCCCATCCCAGACTAATTCAATGCAGCTGCCCCCGGCCATGGCGCGGGCGGGCGGCGATTCCGGAGACGACGATCATGAGTGAGCGTGGCAACCTGCTGCCCCTGCGCGGTATCAAGGTAGTGGAATTCGAAGGCATCGGCCCCGGCCCGTTGTGCGGCGCGATGCTGGCCGGCCTTGGCGCCGAGGTCACGCTGGTGACCCGCCCGGTCGCGCCGGATGCCCGCCGCATCCTGCGCGGCCAGCCCGTGCCGCCTGAGATGGAGCTGGAGCACGGCAAGCGCGTGGTGCAACTGAACCTGAAGTCGCCGCAAGACGTGGCCGTCGCGCTGGACCTGGTGGCCGGCGCCGACGCGCTGATCGAAGGGTTGCGCCCGGGCGCGATGGAGCGCCTCGGCCTGGGCCCGAAGGTGTGCCATGCACGCAATCCGCGCCTGGTCTACGGCCGCATGACCGGCTGGGGCCAGACCGGCCCGCTGTCGCAGAGCGCCGGCCACGACCTTAACTACATCGCGCTGACCGGCCTCTTGTCGATGGCCGCGCGCGAAGGCTCACTGCCGATGGTGCCGCCGACCGTGGTGGGCGATGCCACCGGCGCGCTTGGCCTGGCATTCGGCATCACCAGCGCCATCCTGAGCGCGCGCGCCAGCGGCGAGGGCTGCGTGGTGGATGCCGCCATCACCGATATCGTCGCCATGCTGGGCTCGCTGGTGCAGGTGTCGCGTGCAGCCGGCACGCTGGGCGGCCCGCAACCCAGCCCCTTCCACGATTCGCCGTTCTATGACGTCTTCCCTTGTGCCGACGGTCGCGCCATCACGCTGGGCGCGCTTGAGCCGCAGTTCTACCGCGAGCTGCTCGAGCGGCTCGAACTGACCGACATCGACCCCGCCGCGCAGTATGACCGCGCCCAGTGGCCCGCGGTGAAGGCGCGCATTGCCGCATGCATCGCAGGCAAGCCCAGCACCCACTGGGAGTCGGTGCTGGGCGGCACCGACGTGTGCTTTGCGCGCGTGCTGACCCTGGACGAGGCCGCGCGCCATCCGCACAACCAGGCACGCGGCACATATCGGCTGTACCAGCAGGGCGAGCGCGAGGTGCCGCGTTCGGCGCCGGCGCCGCGCTTCCTGCCCGCCGGCACGGAATGACCTGGGGCCGCGGCACAGATGCCGCGGCCTCTCGAATCTGTCTGATCGGTTCGGCTACCATGCGGCATCGACCCAAACCGGAGACCCAAGCCATGGCCGAACCCAGCCAAGCCCCCGCCTATACCTCCACGCCGGCCTTCGAGGCCGGTCTTGAGGTGCGCACCGAAGTGCTCGGCCCCGAGCACGTCCGGCGCGCGCTGGACGCCGCCGCGCAGCAGGGCGACACCAGCCTGCAGCAACTGGTGACGGAGTTCGCCTGGGGCACGGTCTGGACCCGCGACGGCCTGGACCGCAAGCAGCGCAGCCTGGCCACGGTGTCGATGCTGATTGCGCTGAACCGGCCGCAGGAGCTGGCCGGGCACCTGCGCGGCGCGCTCGCCAACGGCGTGACGCCGCATGAACTGCGCGAGCTGATGGTGCACAGCGCGGTCTACTGCGGGTTCCCCGCGGCGCTGGATGCCAGCCGCAAGCTGACTGAAGTCCTCGACGCTGCCAACGGGTAACGCTGACCGCGGCATCGATACGAAAACAGCGCGACGCAGAAAAGACTGACTCTGATGCAGATTCTGCTGCATCTGCGCGGAGAGGATTCGGCGCGTCAGGACCTCTCCGGCTCCTTAACTTTGGCAGCAGGCCAAGCCATGCCAGTCATTAAGGAGCCTCAAATTGCATCTCACGCTGATCGTCGACGAACCTTCCCAGTTCCACACCACGCTGTCCGCTGAACTCGGCGCTGAGCTGGGCGCCGGTGAAGTACTGGAAATGGACGGCATGCAGGAAGCGTTCCGGCTGGTCCGCGAGCACCGGCCGGGGCTGGTGCTGGTCGATGTCGACCGCTTCGGCAATCCCGGCATCGACTTTGTCCGGCGCGTCTCGGCGACGCTGCCCGCCGTGCCCTTGCTGGTACTGTCCGACACCGACGCCACGCTGGCGTTGGTGCGGGCGCTGCGCGCGGGCGCCCGTGGCTTTGTGGTCAAGCAGCGTGGGCTGGCCGAGGTGATGCACGCGGTGCGCGGCGCGCTGTGCGGCTACCTGGTATTTCCCATGCATACGCTGGAGACCGTGCGCCAGATCGGCGCGCAGCGGGAATCGGGCTTCGCGCGGCTGAGCAACCGCGAAATCACCGTCCTGCAGTATCTGGCGCGCGGCCATTCCAACAAGTCGATCGCGGAGCAACTGGTAATCAGCAGCAAGACGGTCAGCACCCACAAGGCCAACATCATGGCCAAGCTCAATGTCGGCTCCCTGGTCGAAATGGCGGACTACGCGCGCCGGCATCAGCTGGTGTGGTGACGCGCACCCTGGGGCGGCTTGCCGCACCATGCCGCCATCGCGGGTAGACTGTGGGCGTGTGTGACGAATCCGAGCTTTCCGCCCGATGCCTCCGACCCTGAATGCCGCCGCGCGCCGCCTAGGCGCTGTCGTGCTTGCCTGTGCCGCCGCGTGCCTGGCCATGCCTGCCTTCGCCAATGAGCCGATGTGGTTTGCGCAGGGCCGTCCGGTGCCGGCTGCGCGCCAGGCCGTCGATGCGCTGGCCGCGGCCGCGGCCGACGGCCTCGATCCACGCGACTACGATGCCGACGCCTTGCGCCAGGCGGTGGTCCAGGCCGCCAGCGGGCCAGCCCTGCCGCCGGACGCGGCCGCACGCGTGGATGCCGCGCTGAGCGCCGCGATGGAGCGGATGCTGGCAGACCTGCACGGCGGACGCGTCAACCCGCGCGCGGTCCATGCCAACTTTGCCCCGCAGGCGGAACGGCCCTTCGATGCCGCCACCTGGCTGCGCGATGCCGTCACGCAGCAGCGGCTGCCCGACGCCATCCGCCAGGCAGCGCCCACCTTCCCGCTCTATGGCACGCTGCGGGAGGCCCTGGCGCGGTACCGCGAGATCGCGAAGCAGCCGGCCTGGGGGCAGCCGCTGCCACCGTTGCCGGGGAGCAAGCTGACGCCGGGCCAGCCCTGGGCCGGTGCCGCGGCGCTGAATGCACGCCTGGTTGCGCTGGGCGACTTGCCCGCCGGCGCCCAGGCGCCGGCCCGCTACGAAGGCGCCCTGGTCGGCGGCGTCAAGGCGTTCCAGTCGCGCCACGGCCTGGAGGCCGACGGCGTGATCGGCGCGGGCACGCTGGCACAACTCAACCTGCCCATCGCCAGCCGTGTGCGGCAAATCGAACTGACCATGGAGCGGCTGCGCTGGACGCCGCTGGACGGTCCGCGCATGATCGTGGTCAATGTGCCGGAGTTCATGCTGCGCGCCTATGAGATCCGCGACGGCAAGCTCGACATCAAGCTCGAGATGAAGGTGATCGTCGGCAAGGCACTGGATACGCGCACGCCGCTGTTCGAGGAGGATATGCGCTACATCGAGTTCAGCCCGTACTGGAACATCCCGCCCTCGATCGCGCGCCGCGAGACCGTGCCGCACCTGCGCAGCGATCCGGCTTACTTCAACCGGCAGGGCCTGGAGTTCGTCAGCGGCGACGGCAAGGCCGTGACCACGCTGTCCGACGAGAATCTCGACGCCGTGCTGAACGGCCGCATGCGCATCCGCCAGCGGCCGGGCCCGCTGAACGCGCTGGGCGATATCAAGTTCGTGTTTCCCAACAACGAGAACATCTACCTGCATCACACGCCCTCGCCGCAGCTGTTCAAGCGCGACCGGCGCGACTTCAGCCATGGCTGCATCCGCGTGGAAGCCCCAGTAGCATTGGCCCAGTTCGTGTTGCAGGATATGCCGGACTGGAACGAGACCCGGATCCGCGAAGCGATGACGCGTGGCAAGTCCAATACGGTGCGCCTGCAGCAGCCCTTGCCGGTGGTGCTGGCCTACGGCACGGTCATTGCGCGCGCCGATGGTCGTGTATCCTTCTTGCCTGACATCTACGGTCACGACAAATTGCTGGACAAGGCACTGCGGCAACGCAACGGACGGCCCCAGCAACCAGCTATTGCGAGCGCCTCCGGCACCACCCACTGAGGCGCCACTGGCACATTCAGAGGAAGTACCATGACTGACGCGACGCGCAAGGCACGCCGCCGCTTTCTTCATACCACCGGAGGCCTGGCCCTTGCCGCCGGCCTGATGCCGCTGACGCCGCGCCAGGCGCTGGCCAGCCTGCCTGCAAACCAGGCCCTGGCAGGCCTGCCGGACGCCCGCACGCTGGCCTTCGACCACACCCACACCGGCGAACGCGTGTCGTTGGTCTATGCTGTTGGCGACCGCTTCTTGCCCGAAGCGCTGACGACGCTCAACGGCTTCCTGCGCGACCACTACTCCGGCAAGGTCGGCATGATCGACCCGCAGCTGTTCGACCTGCTGTTCCAGGTCCGCCGCGAGCTTGGCACCGACCAGCCGTTCCAGGTCATTTCCGGCTACCGCAGCCCCGCCACCAACTCGCGCCTGCGCAACACGCGCGGCGGCGGCGTGGCCAGGCACAGCCTGCACATGGACGGCAAGGCCATCGACATCCGCCTGGCCGGCGTGCCGCTGGCGGACGTGCGCGACGCGGCCAAGTCATTGCAGGGCGGGGGTGTCGGCTTCTATGAGTCTGACCAGTTCGTGCACATCGATACCGGGCGCGTGCGTTACTGGTAAGCGTTGTCTGTGGCCGCCCATGATGGGCGGCTCGCTTGCGCCCTGGTAACGACCCAAAGAAAAAAGCCGCGAACCCATGCGGGATCGCGGCTTTTAAAATAGATGGTGGCGAATCAGGGACTCGAACCCCGGACCTGCGGATTATGATTCCGTCGCTCTAACCGACTGAGCTAATTCGCCAACGAAGACTGAGATTATACCTGGGCTTTCGAGGCTGTCAACACCTTGCTGCGAAGATTTTGCATGAAGGGCCCATGCATAAAAAAACGGCAGGCCGGATGGCCTGCCGTTTCCGTTAGTGCCGGGCGACCGCTCAGTCGTTGGCGTAGATGTTCACGTCCTTGGTCTCGCGGATGAACAGCGCGCCGATCACGAAGGTGATGGCTGCGATGATGATCGGATACCAGAGCCCGTAGTAGATGTTGCCGTTCTGGGCCACCAGCGCAAACGAGATGGTGGGCAGCAGGCCGCCGAACCAGCCGTTGCCGATATGGTAGGGCAGCGACATCGAGGTGTAGCGGATGCGGGTCGGGAACAGTTCCACCAGCATGGCGGCGATCGGGCCGTAGACCATGGTGACGTAGATCACCAGGATGGTCAGCAGCACCAGCACCATGATCGTGTTCATCTGTGCCGGGTCCGCCTTGGTGGGGTAGCCGGCGGCGGCCATGGAGTCCGCCACTTGCTTCTTGAAGCTGGCAATCTGCTTCTTGCTGGCGTCGTCGAAGCTATGGCCGGCGGGGACCAGGCTGGCGTTGAAGGAGGGGATCTCCGTGTCGCCGATCTTTACCGTGGCGGTGGTGCCGGCGGGCGCGTCGACGACTTCATAGCTGGCCGATGCCTGGGCCAGGGTGCGCTTGACGATGTCGCACGAGCTGCGGAAGTCGATCTCGCGGGCGATCGGGCTGCCCTGGAAGGAGCACTGCTTCGGATCGGCGGTGACGACGATCTGTGCGCTTTGCTGGGCGCGCTCGAGCGAGGGGTTGGCGTAGTGGGTCAGGCCCTTGAAGATGGGGAAGTAGGTCAGCACTGCCAGCGCGCAACCGGCCATGATGATCCACTTGCGGCCGATCTTGTCGGACAGCGAACCGAAGAACACGAAGAAGGGGGTGCCCAGCACCAGCGCGCCGGCGATCAGCAGGTTGGCGGTCTTGGCGTCGACCTTCAGCACCTGGGTGAGGAAGAATAGCGTGTAGAACTGGCCGGTGTACCACACCACGGCCTGCCCGGCGGTCAGGCCGACCAGCGCCAGGATCACGATCTTCAGGTTGCGCCACTGGCCGAAGGATTCGGTCAGCGGGGCCTTGGAGGTCTTGCCCTCTGCCTTCATGCGCTGGAACGCCGGGGATTCGCTCATCGACAGGCGGATATACACCGACACGCCCAGCAGCAGGATCGACACCAGGAACGGGATGCGCCAGCCCCAGGTCTCGAAGTTGGGCCCGGTCATTTCGCGGCACAGCAGGATCACGATCAGCGACAGGAACAGGCCCAGCGTGGCCGTGGTCTGGATCCACGAGGTATAGGCGCCGCGCTTGCCGTGCGGTGCGTGCTCGGCCACGTAGGTGGCGGCACCGCCGTACTCGCCGCCGAGCGCCAGGCCCTGCAGCATGCGCAGTGCGATCAGGATGATCGGCGCAGCCCAGCCGATGGTGGCATAGCCCGGCAGCAGGCCGACGATGAAGGTCGACAGGCCCATGATCAGGATCGTCACCAGGAAGGTGTACTTGCGCCCGATCATGTCCCCCAGGCGGCCGAACACCAGCGCGCCGAACGGCCGCACGATAAAGCCGGCGGCGAATGCGAGCAGCGCGAAGATGAAGGCCGAGGTGGGATCCAGTCCGGCGAAGAACTGCTTGGCAATGATCGCCGCCAGCGAGCCGTAGAGATAAAAATCGTACCACTCGAACACCGTGCCAAGCGATGAGGCAAAGATCACCTTGCGCTCTTCGGCTGTCATCGGTGCGTTCTGCGCGCCCCCTCCGGGCACCGCAACGTTTTGCACGTTTGCCATATCGTCTCCTCCGTCTGGAATGGATCTCGGGTGGGCGTGGCGCGGAAAAGACCGCGCGGCTGGCCGCTATGCCTGAGTTGCAGAGGATTGTGGGTGGCGAAACTTACTGCGTTCTGACAGAACCGGGCACGGAATCGTCAAAGAATGTCGGGGTATACGCTAGCCGCCGGCGGGCGGCTGGATGCTGCGCTGCGGGGGGGCGATGTGCTTGTGTGGCGCAATGGCGCGCGTTGCAGGGGTGCGGCTATGCAGCATCGGCGCCCGTGCCGCGCGACGCGCCCTGCGAAGGCGCCGGGGCGGGCGCGGCCAGGCTGTCGGTGTCGGTTTCGCCGTCGGCGCGGTTCATGCGCCAGGCGTAGAGCGCGGCCATCAGCACGTACACCACCAGCGCGCCTTGCGCGCCGACCCAGAACGAGAACGGCCAGCCGAAGAAGTCGAAGCGCAGGTCGCGCGCAAACCATGCCACCACGAAGGTGACGATGAACCAGATCGCGAGCAGTCCGCAGATCCAGCGCAGGTTGCGCCGCCAGGCCTGGCGCTGGCGGGCTTCGGCACTATCGGGGGCGGGGCTGTCGTTCATGCGGGCGGGAGGTAGTCGGGCCGGCGCAGCGTCACGCGGAAATGCGCGCCGGCCAGCCGTGGCGATTGCTGGTACACATGGTCGGAAATCTGGACGTCGCCGCCGTGCTGCTGCACGATCTCGCGCACGATCGCCAGGCCCAGGCCGCTGCCTTCGGTATTGGTGCCGAGCACGCGGTAGAAGCGCTCCATCACGCGCTCGCGCTCGGCCGGCGCAATGCCCGGGCCGGTGTCTTCCACATCCAGGTAGGCGAACGGCTCGAAGGCATCGGCGCTGACGCGCACCGTGGCATGCCCGCCGCGCGGCGTGTAGCGGATGGCGTTGTCGAGCAGGTTGTTCAGCATCTCGGTCAGCATCAGGCGGTTGCCCTGCACCATCACCGGATGGTCGTCCGCATCCAGTCCCAGGTCGATGTCGCGCGCCCAGGCCTGCGGCAGCCAGTCCTTGACCACCTCGCGCGCGAGCGCCGCCAGGTCCAGCGCCGCCATGCCGCCGGTGCCCGCCAGGTTTTCCATGCGCGCAAGCGACAGCAGCTGCGTGACCAGGTGCGCGGTGCGCTCAGAGCTGCCGGCGATCTGCGCCAGCGAGCGCCGCAGCTCTTCCGGCGACTGCTCGCGCTGCGCCAGCTCGGCCTGCATGCGCAGGCCCGCCAGTGGTGTCTTCATCTGGTGCGCGGCATCGGCGATAAAGCGCTTCTGGGTCTGCACCGACTGGTCCAGGCGCGCCAGCAGGTCGTTGAACGAACCCACCAGCGGCGTGATTTCCTGCGGTGCGGCGCGTTCGTCGATCGGGCTGGTATCGCCGGGGTTGCGCGCGCGGATGCGCTGCTGGATCGCGGTCAGCGGCGCCAGCCCGCGCGACAGCCCGAACCACACCAGCACCACCGCCAGCGGCAGGATCACGAACTGCGGCAGGATCACGCCCTTGATGATTTCGTTGGCCAGGCGCGCGCGCTTGTCCAGGGTCTCGGCCACCTGCACCAGCACCGGCTGGGTGCCGCTGACCTGCTTCAGGTCAATATAGGTGTAGGCCACGCGCACGTCGTTGCCGGCCACGTGGTCATCGCGCAGGGACACCAGGCCCGCATGGCCCTGGTCTTCCTCGGACGGCAGCGGCAGGTCGTGGTCGCCGGCGATATACTCGCCGCGCTTGCCGACCACCTGGTAATAGATGTTGTCGGTCTCGTCGGCGCGCAGGATCTCGCGCGCCGACAGCGGCAGCTGCAGCGTGATGCGCCCGTTGACCTCGCGCACCTGCTGCGACAGCACGATGGCGCTGGCTTCCAGCGCGCGGTCGAAGGGCCCGTTGGCGATCGACTTGGCCACCAGGTAGGTCACCGCGATGCTCATCGGCCAGAGCAGCAGCAGCGGCGCCAGCATCCAGTCGAGGATCTCGCCGAACAATGAGCGCGGCGACGGATGCGCGGTGCTTTCCTCCAGGTGCGGCAGTGCGTCGGCCAGGTCCTGGTCGGCGGCGTCCGGGGCCGGGGCGGTGGAAGGAGGGGGTGGCGCGGCGCGGGGCGCGCGCCGCCAGGGCAGTCGCAGCAGGCTCATCTCGGCGGTTTGCGCTCAGGTCGGTCGCTTGGCCTGCGGTTGCGTCGGGTGGGGATCAGTGGTGCGTGGCCACCGCCGGCTGGAATTTCTCCAGGCAGTAGCCAAGCCCGCGTACAGTGGCGATGCGGATGCCGCCGACTTCGATCTTCTTGCGCAGTCGGTGCACGTAGACCTCGATGGCGTTGTTGCTGACTTCCTCGCCCCACTCGCACAGGTGGTCCACCAACTGCTCTTTCGATACCAGGCGGCCGCTGCGTGTCAGCAGGATCTCCAGCAACCCGATCTCGCGCGCGGACAGGTCCAGCATCTGGTCGTTGATATAGGCGATGCGCCCGACCTGGTCGTAGGCCAGCGGCCCGTGCCGCATCAGCGTGGCGCCGCCGCCGGCGCCGCGCCGCACCAGCGCGCGTACGCGCGCTTCCAGTTCGGACAGGGCAAAGGGCTTGGCCATATAGTCGTCGGCCCCAAGGTCCAGGCCCTTGACGCGCTCGTCGACGCTGTCGGCGGCGGTCAGGATCAGCACCGGCAGCATGGCGCCGCGCGCGCGCAGGCGCTTGAGCACTTCCAGCCCGGACATGCGCGGCAGGCCCAGGTCCAGGATCAGCAGGTCGAAGGTCTGGGTCGACAGCGCGGAATCGGCTTCCAGGCCATTGGTGACGTGGTCGACGGCATAGCCCGAGTGGCGTAGCGAGCGCGTCAGGCCGTCGGCCAGCACGTCGTCATCTTCGGCGATCAGAATGCGCATGGTTGTCTCCACCCTGGCCGGCATAGCCGGCGCCGGCGGAATGAGGCGCGATGGGGCTTGCCAAGCATACTGTTTTTTTATACAGTACCCGCACGTTCCGCTGGGGCTGCCCGGGGAGACCCCCTGGAGAGCGGCCGCGCAGACAGCCGGGCCGGCGCTGGCGCCAGAAAATGCCGGTGCCGCGCCACATGCGGCCTATTTATACACCATTGATTCAAGGACGACCATGGACGACAAGAAGGCAGGTGCCGGCGTGAGCGCCGAGAAGCAGAAGGCGCTTGCCGCCGCGCTCTCCCAGATCGAGAAGCAGTTCGGCAAGGGCTCGATCATGCGCCTGGGCGACGGCGAGGTCGAGAAGGACATCCAGGTGGTATCCACCGGTTCGCTCGGCCTGGACATCGCGCTTGGCGTCGGCGGCCTGCCGCGCGGCCGCGTGGTCGAGATCTATGGTCCGGAATCGTCGGGCAAGACCACGCTGACGCTGCAGGTCGTGGCCGAGATGCAGAAGCTGGGCGGCACCTGCGCCTTTATCGACGCCGAGCACGCGCTGGACGTCAGCTACGCCAACAAGCTGGGCGTCAATGTCGGCGACCTGCTGATCTCACAGCCGGACACCGGTGAGCAGGCGCTGGAAATCACCGACGCGCTGGTGCGCTCGGGCTCGATCGACCTGATCGTGATCGACTCGGTGGCGGCGCTGGTGCCCAAGGCCGAAATCGAAGGCGAAATGGGCGATTCGCTGCCGGGCCTGCAGGCCCGCCTGATGAGCCAGGCGCTGCGCAAGCTGACCGGCACCATCAAGCGCACCAACTGCCTGGTGATCTTCATCAACCAGATCCGCATGAAGATCGGCGTGATGTTCGGCTCGCCGGAAACCACCACCGGCGGCAATGCGCTGAAGTTCTACGCCTCGGTGCGCCTGGATATCCGCCGCATCGGCTCGATCAAGAAGGGCGACGACGTGATCGGCAACGAGACCAAGGTCAAGGTGGTCAAGAACAAGGTGTCGCCGCCGTTCCGCGAAGCCTTCTTCGACATCCTCTACGGCCAGGGCATCTCGCGCCAGGGCGAGATCATCGACCTGGGCGTGGACGCCAAGATCGTCGAGAAGTCCGGCGCCTGGTACAGCTACAACGGCGACAAGATCGGCCAGGGGAAGGACAACGCGCGCGAATACCTGCGCGAGAACCCGGACATTGCCGACGAGATTGAAAACAAGGTGCGCGCGGCGCTGGGCGTGGTGGCCATGAACCCCACGGCGGCTGCCACGCCGGTAGCGGTCGAAGACTGACCGCGCCAGCGGCCATTGCGCCATCCGGAAGGCCGGGGCATCGCCGATGCCCCGGCCTTTTTGCTTGGCGCGGACCCCTCCATCCACAGAATTCGGTAACCCATGGCACGTCCCCCGCTCTCGCTGAAGGCCCGCGCCGTCGGCTACCTGTCGCGCCGCGAGCACAGCCGTGCCGAACTGGCGCGCAAGCTGGCGCCGCATGCCGAGTCGGCCGAGCAGCTGGAGCAGTTGCTGGACGCGCTTGAGCGCGAGAACTGGCTGTCGAACCAGCGCTTTGCCGACAGCCTTGTGCACCGCCGCGGCGCCCGCTACGGCACCGCGCGCGTGATGCAGGAGGCCAAGACCCACAAGCTCGGCAGTGAGCAGCTGGGTGATCTACAAGAGCGGCTGCGCGCCACGGAAGTGGAGCGCGCCCGTGAGGTCTGGCGCAAGCGCTTCGGCACTCCGCCCGACACACCCGAGGCGCGGGCCAAGCAGATCCGCTTCATGGTCGCGCGCGGGTTTTCGCGTTCGGTCGTCAGCAAGATCATCCAGGGTGCGGACGAAGACTACGGCGACGAGGGTTAAGTAGGATGTATGGCGCATGCGCCATTTCCCCCCGGAGTACCTGCACTGCCATCAGGGTAAATTCGCTGCATTGCGTCATCTCCCGATCGGACTGCAGACGATTTTGTTGCCATCGCTGAGCCCGTGTTTGCTGGTGCGTTGCGCCAAGCCGCCGTGCCACGCCGGGTACCATGGTCGGCCGACAATCCCGCCGCGACAGTTGCTGCGCAAGGATGTTCCCGGCCAACGCGGCGCGGCATGTTAAACTCCCCGGGTTATTCGGTGCTCCGGCACCGCCGTTCCCCAGCCCCCCGTATTTCCAGCCTGGCCATGCCTCTGTCCCAGCCCGTCAACCGCTCCCAGCGTCACCGTCGCGCCATTACGGCCGAGGCGTACCAGAGAGAGGACGGCTTGTGGGATATCGAGGTGCGCCTGACCGACACCAAACCTCGCGACATCGAACTGGCCGGCGACCGCGTCCGGCCGGTAGGCCAGCCCCTGCACGACCTGTGGCTGCGCGTCACGATCAATGAGGAAATGACGGTGCTGGATGCCGAGGCCTGCTCGGACTGGGTGCCGTATCCGTCCCATTGCGACACGATCGGCCCGGCTTACCGCAAGCTGATCGGCCTGAACCTGCGCAAGGGCTTTCGCAAGGCCGTGCGTGAGCGCCTGGGCGGCATGCACGGCTGCTCGCACCTGACCGAGGCCGCGGGCGTGCTGCCCAGCACGGCGATCCAGGCCTTTGCCGGTGAAGTCATCAATATCCGCGACAACGGCGAGGACGACCCGAATCCGGAGCCGCCCTATCAGTTGAACGGCTGCCACGCCCTGCGTTTCGATGGCGAGGTGGTTCGTCAGTTTTACCCGCGCTGGTATGGTCACCAGCCGACGCCCAAGGTACGGGCCGAGGCAGCACCTGCCGTCGCGACTGCGCCTCAGGCGCCGCCCGCGGCCAATGGCGACCGCGGCAATGATGGCAACGACGCTGTCCCGGCCGAGCGGCCGACCGGCACCTCCGGCTGATTCTCAGGATTGGCCAGCCTGACGAGAGAGTTCGTCTTCTTTCAGATTCTTCCCTTCTACCTTTTACGCCTACCCGAAAGGAAACACGCATGAATATCCATGAGTATCAAGGCAAGGAAATCCTGCGCAAATACAATGTGCCGGTTCCGCGCGGCATCCCCGCGTTCTCGGTTGACGAGGCCCTGAAGGCCGCAGAAACGCTCGGCGGACCGGTGTGGGTCGTCAAGGCCCAGATTCATGCGGGTGGCCGCGGCAAGGGCGGCGGCGTGAAGGTTGCCAAGAGCATCGACGACGTCAAGACCTACGCCTCGAACATCCTGGGCATGCAGCTGGTCACGCACCAGACCGGTCCGGAAGGCAAGAAGGTCAACCGCCTGCTGATCGAAGAAGGCGCCGACATCAAGAAGGAACTGTACGTTTCGCTGGTGGTGGACCGTGTTTCGCAGAAGGTCGCGCTGATGGCCTCGAGCGAAGGCGGCATGGACATCGAAGAAGTCGCTGCCCACAGCCCGGAAAAGATCCACACCCTGATCATCGAGCCGTCGGTCGGCCTGACCGACGCTGAAGCCGACGACATCGCCCGCAAGATCGGCGTGCCCGACGCGAGCGTGGCGCAAGCCCGCCAGGCGCTGCAAGGCCTGTACAAGGCGTTCTATGAAACCGACGCTTCGCTGGCTGAAATCAACCCGCTGATCCTGACCGGCGACGGCAAGGTCATCGCGCTGGACGCCAAGTTCAACTTCGACTCGAACGCGCTGTTCCGTCACCCGGAAATCGTTGCCTACCGGGACCTGGATGAAGAAGACGCCAACGAAATCGAAGCCTCGAAGTTCGACCTGGCCTACATCTCGCTGGACGGCAACATCGGCTGCCTGGTGAACGGCGCCGGCCTGGCCATGGCCACCATGGACACCATCAAGCTGTTCGGCGGCGAGCCGGCCAACTTCCTCGACGTGGGCGGCGGTGCCACCACCGAGAAGGTGACCGAAGCCTTCAAGCTGATGCTGAGCAACCCGAACGTGGAGGCCATCCTGGTCAACATCTTCGGCGGCATCATGCGTTGCGACGTGATCGCCGAAGGCGTGATCTCCGCTTCCAAGGCCGTGCACCTGACGGTGCCGCTGGTCGTGCGCATGAAGGGCACCAACGAAGACCTCGGCAAGAAGATGCTGGCCGACTCGGGCCTGCCCATCATCTCGGCCGACACGATGGAAGAAGCCGCCCAGAAGGTGGTGGCCGCTGCCGCTGGCAAGTAAGCCGTCGCACGAACGCAACCATACGCGAACGCGGGCGGTGCGCAGGCGCTTTGATGCGCCCTCGCGCGCGTCGCTCGTAGCCAAGCAAAGGATTACAGCATGTCGATTCTGATCAACAAAGACACCAAGGTCATCACCCAGGGCATCACCGGCAAGACCGGCCAGTTCCACACCCGTGGCTGCCGCGACTACGCCAACGGCAAGAACTGCTTCGTCGCGGGCGTGAACCCGAAGAAGGCCGGTGAAGACTTCGAAGGCATTCCCATCTACGCCAGCGTCAAGGACGCCAAGGCCCAGACCGGCGCCACCGTGTCGGTCATCTATGTGCCGCCCGCAGGTGCCGCTGCCGCGATCTGGGAAGCCGTTGACGCCGACCTGGACCTGGTGGTCTGCATTACCGAAGGCATCCCCGTGCGCGACATGATGGAAGTCAAGGACCGCATGCGCCGTGAGAAGAAGAAGACCCTGCTGCTGGGACCGAACTGCCCAGGCCTGATCACGCCGGACGAAATCAAGATCGGCATCATGCCGGGCCACATCCACAAGAAGGGCCGCATCGGCGTGGTGTCGCGCTCGGGCACGCTGACGTACGAAGCCGTGGGCCAGCTGACCGCGCTGGGCCTGGGCCAGTCGTCGGCTGTCGGCATTGGTGGCGACCCCATCAACGGCCTGAAGCACATCGACGTGATGAAGATGTTCAACGACGATCCGGAAACGGACGCCGTGGTCATGATCGGTGAGATCGGCGGTCCGGACGAGGCCAACGCGGCTTACTGGATCAAGGAAAACATGAAGAAGCCGGTGGTTGGCTTCATCGCTGGCGTGACCGCGCCTCCGGGCAAGCGCATGGGCCACGCCGGCGCGCTGATCTCGGGCGGTGCCGATACCGCCCAGGCCAAGCTGGAAATCATGGAAGCCTGCGGCATCAAGGTGACCAAGAACCCGTCGGAGATGGGCCGCCTGCTGAAGGCAATGCTGTAATTTGCTGACGATGTTCAGTACGTCGTTTCCGCCTGCGCGGAAATGATAAGACATTGCCCCCGCCGCGTGCGGGGGCAATGTCATTCTGGTGGGACACTTACTAGGGTATCTCCCAAGCGGCACCAGCCGGAATTGAAACCGAATCGTAAGGTTCGTGCGTTAAACAGTCATGTCTGTGTTTTCAGACATCCGAATTGCCGTCATATGACGGGTCGGACCTATAGATAGAACTCGAGGAGCCTCCCCGTGGAACTGCTGTCTTCCACCACTTTCTGGATTGCGTTGGGATCGATCATCCTGACCAATATCGTCCTGTCCGGCGACAACGCGGTGGTGATCGCGCTCGCCTCGCGCAACCTGCCGCCCGCCCAGCAGAAGAAGGCCATCTTCTGGGGCAGCGCCGCCGCCATCATCATGCGCGTGGTGCTGACCGTGGCCGCGGTCAAGCTGCTGAGCCTGCCGTACCTGAAGATCGTCGGCGCCGTTCTGCTGGTCTACATCGGCGTGCAGCTGCTGACCGGCGATGACGACGAGGAAGGGCACGATGGCAAGGACAATATCTGGGCCGCCATCCGCACCATCCTGATCGCCGACCTGGTGATGTCGCTCGACAATGTGGTGGCCGTGGCCGCCGCTGCGCAGAAAGGCCCCGAAGGCAGCCAGCTGATGCTGCTGATCATCGGCCTGGGCCTGTCGATCCCGCTGATCGTGTTTGGCAGCACGCTGCTGCTCAAGGTCATGGAGCGCTTCCCGGTCATCATCGTGCTGGGTGCCGCGCTGCTGGGCTACCTGGCGGGTGAGATGCTGGTCAGCGACCCGGTCGACGCCGCCTGGTTCGAAGTCCACGTGCCGCACGCCCACCTGGTATTCGGCGCCGCCGGCGCGATCCTGGTGGTGCTTATGGGCAAGCTGCTGAGCCGCCGGTCGGCACAGACCGCCTGACGAGGTTCCGCCCAGGCGAGAAGGGCGGCCAGCTGGCCGCCCTTTTTCGTTGGCGCGCCGGCAAGGCGGTCGTCGGTGCCTTGGCCAACTAACTCATGTGAGTGATCGCACATTTTGTCGCTTCGCGCGGTGGTAGCGGGCGCAAGTGACAAATTTTGGCGCATCCGGCAAGCATCCCCCTGACGGGTGACGAAATTTGTCGCTTTTTACCCCCGACGGATGGGGGATGCCCCTGGCACGCTTACTGCTCAATGGTCCCCGCGTCACGAAACCGAAGACGTGCAACGCTTAACCAAAATCTCTTCGAGGGGTCAAATCATGCAACGGGTACAACAACTGAAGAAACTGGGCCGTCGTGTCCAGAAGGGCTTTACGCTGATCGAACTGATGATCGTGGTTGCGATCATTGGTATTTTGGCGGCGATTGCGATTCCGCAGTATCAGGATTATGTGACGCGCTCGCGCTGGTCGGACGTCTATTCGCAGGTTGCGCCTCTGAAGATGGCGATTGCTGAGTGCAGCCAAGTCAACAACGGTGTAATCGATGCCAAATGCGATACTGACGTACTTCTGAAGGCGGCCACTGGCTATCCGACACTTCCGGCGCCGACCAATGCCACTGTAACCTTGACGGCCAAGACCGGCGCAGTTGTGATGACGGGCAAGGCTGCACTGGCCGGTTGTGAAGTCACGCTGACGCCGGACAATACTACCAACGCGAACGCGATCCAATGGGCTGCCACCAACACTGGTGCCGCGCCTTGCACCAAAGCAAAAACGGGAATCTAATTCTCGGCTTGTCTGAATGCTAAGCAAAGAAAAAGCGCCTTCGGGCGCTTTTTCTTTGCCCAGCCACCAAGCTATCATGCGCGTTTCCCTATAAACAGGCGCCCCGATGCAGCCGTCCAGGCCCTTCCTACCGTCGGCCGCCCTCATCGCAGCAATCGTCATCCCGCTGCTAGTCTCCCGGCACACGCTGCCGCTGGCGACGTTCTATGGCGAATGGACCGCCGCATTCTGTGCCATTACCGTCTTCGCCTTCCATGCGATCCACAAGTCCCCAGCAGCGAGTTCGGAAACCCATATGTGGCTTCCGTGGGGCTGCCTGCTGTTTGTCTGGCTAAGCCTTGTCAGCCTTTTACTCGGCGCCCTCGGTCACGCTGACATCACTGGCAGCCGGCTGATCACGATTCTCACGCTGATCCTTGGAGCCGCAGTGACTTGCGCTGGATGGTGGTATCGACGCGCGCCAGCAACAACCACGCAGGACATCGGCGATGCCTTCGCCACGGCCTTTCTCATTGCGGGGTCGCTCGGTACGCTCACGCAATGGGTGCAGCTCTTCCACCTCGAACCCCGCGCCTTCGGCCTCGTCTCCACCTACTTCTACGACAACAATCGCCGCCTCTGGGGCAACCTGAACCAACCCAACCACCAGGCCACCGTTGAAGGCCTGGCGTTGGTGGCGTCAGTGTGGCTGGCTTCGCGTGGCCGCTTGCGTTTCCCGATGTGGCTCGCCGCCGTGGTCTTGCTGGAAAGCGGCATCGTGCTGTCCGGTTCGCGCACCGGCGTGCTGCATGTTGGCCTGGCTGCGGTCTATGCACTGGTCGCAGCGTGGCTCGCACGAGGCGGGCGGAGCGACTCGGATCCAATGCAGCGACCAGTCGGTCTGCTCGTCGCAGCAGTAGCAATGGTGGCGATGCTGCTGATCCTGCAGCCCGCGATCCGCGCGGCAGGGCAAGCCTTCGACTGGCGCCTGTTCGACACCATCGCCCAACTCGAAGCAGAAGACCAGATGTCCGCGCGCGGCGCGCTGTGGACCCACGCGCTGGCAATGTTCCGCTCCCACCCCTGGTTCGGTGTCGGCTGGGGCGAGTTCGGCTGGGCGCAATTCCAGCAAATGCAGCAAGTCGGCGTGAAGGTGGAGATGTCCCTGCACGCCCACAACGCCATCCTCGACCTGCTTGCGAAGACGGGCATCGTCGGCACCGCCGGCGTAGGCCTGATCCTGCTGGCGTGGCTATGGCGCGTGGTTCGGGTTCGCCTGTGGCACGGCGATAGCGAAGAGCGCAAGCAGACCGTGCTGGTTCTTACCTGGCTGGCGATGCTGTGCGCGCATTCGATGCTCGAATACCCGCTGCATTACCTCTATTTCTTCCTGCCGTTCTGCTTCATGCTCGGTTGGCTGGAGCCGTCAGGCTTCGGGCGTTGGCGCGTGCCGATGCCAGTGGCACGGGCGCTGGCGATCGCGTTTGTCGTGGTGGCCGCGGCCGTGCTGGCCACCATGTGGCAAGACTACCGCCGCGCCGAAGCCCGCGAATACGCCAGCAGCGAAGGCCACCGCAATGCCTTGCCGATGCCGCGCTTCTGGTTCCGCCAGCACGCGCAGGCCGACGCTGCCGGCCTGGCCACCATTACGCCGGCTAATGCGGCAGATTTGTTGCCCGCCCACATCGCCGCCGTGCACCTGCTGCCTACGCCGACCATGATCGCGCGCACCGCATGGCTGCTGGCGCTGACCGGCGATCCTGCGCAAGGTCGCCAGTGGATGGAACGGCTGCGCTGGTACTACCTTGGCGATGAAGTCGCGCAATACGCTGAGATTGCGAAGGCATGCCGCGACCTGACGCCAGATGAACGCCCGCAGGCATTCTGCGCATGGGTTGGCGACCGTTCGCGTCGGTACTCCGAATGGCCCCGGGGCTGACCTAATAGTACGGATACGGGCTGTAATAGGCCGGTGGCGGAGGCGGCGGATTGTAGTAGTACCGCGGTGCCGGCTGCGGCGTAGCGGCGACGCGTCCGGGAGCGGGCACCCGGTTGCCGCTGGCGTACATGCACTGGACATAGGCCGCATCGTATTGCTGCTGCGTGCCGTAACCGGCGTACTGGGCATTGCCCGCGCCGACCGCCGCGCCAGTCAGCAGGCCGACGCCTGCACCCACCGCCGCACCCGATCCGCCATTAAAGGCCGCGCCCGCCGCTGCGCCCAGCGCGGTGCCGACCACGGCGCTGCCGACGGCGGCATTGTTGGCGGCCTGCGAGGATGAGACACCGCCCACCCGCCCGAAGGCGAACTGGCGACAGTTGTAGTCGTCGGCGCGGAACTGGTCGAAGCTCTTGCCGGTGCCCGGCAGCACCATCACGCTGGGGCCGGCAGGCATCACGGCGCACGCGCCGAGGGTCAGGGTGGCCACGGCCAGCGTGGCGCGGGTCAGGGCATGCATGGTGTCACCCCGCATCAGGAGTTGGCCGGCGGCTGCGCCGGTATGCGCTGCCAGCCGCCGGGACAGGACTGCACATAGGGGTAGTAGCCTTCGGGCTGGTCGCAGTGGTACCACCAGCCCTGCTGCGGCGCTACGCCGTCCGGGCCGGGTACCGGCACGGGGCCGTTCGGTCCCTGTTCGATGTACTGCGGCGGCGCCGCGGGTGCGGTGACCACGGCGGGCGGGTAGTAGTACGGGGCGGGGTAGCCATACGGGTAGCCGCCGTAGAACACGCCGGGCCCGAAATAGAGGCCCACGCCGACGCTTGTGCGCGTCTTGATAAAGCCGCCGCGTGCGTCGCTATCGTGCAAAGCGGCATCGTGGAGATCCGCCCGCCCGGCGAGGGCGGCGCCGCTTGCGGCCGTGGCCGCCAGTGCCAGGGCGATCTGGCAGAGCATGCGCCCGTTCATGGTATCCACCTCTTCCCCGCGCGCACCGCATGGCACGCCACGGACAGGGTCAGCAGGCCGCAACTAGCGCGGGCCTGCAATCATATTGAATACCAAATTGTCCCGTGCCGGCGCCACGGCGGTGCGGCTGGAAATGCGGCGTTACCTTTATTACCGAGGAACGACGTTGGCGTAAGACGTCGTGACCCAGCCCATCGCGGCGCGTGTTGCAGGCGTCACGTGGGGAGGTCAGCCGGCCGCCACCCAATCCCCCGACTTGCCCCCATGCTTTTCCAGCAACTTCACATTGCCGATTACCATGCCGCGGTCCACTGCCTTGCACATGTCGTAGATCGTCAGCAGCGCCACCTGCACGCCGGTCAGCGCTTCCATCTCCACGCCGGTCTGGCCGCGGGTTTCGGTGCGCACGGTGCAGGCGACGGTGGCGGTGGCCTCGTCCAGTGCGAACTCGACCGCCACCTTGGTCAGGCCGATCGGGTGGCATAGCGGGATCAGGTCGGCGGTGCGCTTGGTGGCCATGATCGCCGCCACGCGGGCGATGCCGATCACGTCGCCTTTTTTTGCGCTGCCGTCGCGCACCAGCGCGAAGGTGGCGGGCTCCATGGTTATGGTGCCCGTGGCCACGGCGACGCGGTGGGTGCTGGCCTTGTCGCCGACGTCGACCATGTGGGCCTGTCCGGCGGTATCGAAATGGGTGAGCTGGGTCATGATCGTGAGCTTCAGTGCGAACTGCGTGCAGGTGGCCGCCAGCGTCCCTGGGAAGCATCCGATGGGAACGGCCACGGGAGGCCGCTATGATAGCAACATGCCAAAACACCCATCGCTTCGCAGGTCTGCCGCTCGCGGCCCTGGTGCCGTGGCGGACGCTGTTCCTGCCGGTTCCGCGTCACATCGCGGCGACGACAGCCATTGCCGCGCTGGCGGCGCATGGACGCCATGGCGGCGGCCGCTGGCGGCGCTGCTGGCGCTGACGTTGGCGGCGCCGGCCTGGCCCCAGGGTACGCCGCGCACGACCACGGCGCCAGCCACGCCGGTGGCGGCCACGCCCGCGGCCAAGCCGCCGCAGCCGGTGCCCGCCATCTCCGGCGAGGCCAGCGACCAGGTCTATGACAACCTGAACCGCAGCGTGAAGGCGGGCCAGAAGTCCGAGTTCGGCCTGCGCACCAACAACGCGGTGGTGGAGGCCGGCGGCGTGCAACTGCCGGACCTGGGCGACCCGTCCACGGCGTCGCTGTCGCCCGACATGGAAAAGCGCCTGGGCGACCGCATCATGCGCGATATCCGCCGCGACCCGCTATACGTGCCGGATCCGCTGCTGTCCGATTACCTGAACGCGCTGGGCTACGGGCTGGTGCAGGCGGCGCGGCGCCAGAGCATCTCCGGTTCGACCGGCGCGGGCACCTTTGCCACCGGCTTCGACCTGTTCGCGGTGCGTGACCGCAGCATCAACGCGTTTGCGCTGCCGGGCGGCTATATCGGCGTGCATACCGGGCTGCTGGTGCAGTCCGATACGGAATCGGAGCTGGCCTCGGTGCTGGGCCATGAAATCGGCCACGTGATGCAGCGGCATATCGCGCGCGGCATCACCTCGCAGGACCAGTCGATGTGGATCGCGCTGGCCTCGATGGTGCTGGCGGGCCTGGCCGCCACGCGCAGCCCGGATGCGGCGGCGGCGCTGGCGATGGGCGGGCAGGGCGCGGCCATCGCCAACCAGCTGTCGTTCTCGCGCGGCGCCGAACGCGAGGCCGACCGGGTCGGCTTTCAGATCCTGACCGCGGCGGGGTTTGACCCGCAGGGCATGCCCGATTTCTTCATGCGGCTGCAGCGCACATCGGGGACTGCGGAAAACTCGGTGCCGTCCTATGTGCGGACCCACCCGCTGACCTCCGAGCGGATTGCCGACATGCAGGATCGCGTCAGCCATGCCAGCAAGCGCAAGGTCGCCAATACGCCCGAATACGAGTTTGCGCGGATGCGGGCCCGCGTGATCCAGGAATCGTCGCCCAGCGACCTGCAGAACCTGCGCGCGGCGCTGCGCACGCAACTGCCGGGAGCAACGGTACTGCGCGCTCCGGCGCTGCACTACGGCCTTGCCTTTACCGAGCAGCGGCTGGGCCGCTACCCGGCCGCCGAGCAGGAACTGGCCGAGGCGCGCCGCCTCTACGGCAATATCCCCGGCGCCACCTCGGGCAGCCCCATGCTGGACGTGATGACAGTGGAACTGGCGCGCGCCCAGGGCCGCGTGCCCGAGGCGCTGTCCCAGGCCACTGCCTCGATGAAGGCGTTCCCGCTGTCGCATGCGGTGGCGATTGCCTATGCCGATACCCTGGTCGGCTCAGGCCGCTATGAAGAGGCCGTGCGCTTCCTGCGCGACCGCACGCGCCAGGAGACCAGCCGCAGCGATTGGTGGGAGCTGCTGGCGCGCGCCTACGCGGGCCAGGGCAAGCGCTTGCAGCAGCACCAGGCGCTGGCCGAAAAGTATGCGATGGACGGCGCCTACCAGGCCGCGATCGAGCAACTGCAGATCGCGCGCAAGGCCGGCGACGGCGACTTCTACACGCTGTCCGAGGTCGATGCGCGCCTGCACCAGCTGGAGCGCCAGTACCGCGAGGACAAGCAGGACAGCAAGGGCATGCCTAACTGAGGCACGCTGCACTTGTTGTCACGAAGTCATCGAGAGTACCAGCGTCGTCCCCGCATGCAGCCGGGGACTCCCTCTTCCATTCACTCTGCAAGCCTGGCCGGCCCGATGTCTCCGGCCAGTGCCTGCCGCGGTGTCATGCCGAAACGCTCCCGGAACAATTTGCCGAACGCCGACGGATCGGCAAAGCCGCAGGCATGCGCGATCGCGCCGATGTGCGCGGACTGGCCGGCCCGCTCCAGGTATTCGCGGCTGCGGCGCAGGCGAATCTCGCGCAGGGCCGCCATGACGCGCAGGGGCTCTCCCTCGAACAGCCGGTACAACTGTGCGCGCGAGCAGTGCAGGAACGCGGCAATCCGGTCGGGCGTGAGGTCGTGCTCGTGCGCATGCTGCTCCATGAAGCGATACGCGGCCTGCAGTTGCAGCTTGCCGGAGCGCCACCGGGCATTCCCGGCATCCGCTCTGGCGATGTCCGGATGCGTGGCGATAAGCTGCAACGCCATGCCGACTGTACTCTCCATGACCACGCCAAGGGCGGCGCGGTCAAGCCGGGGACCGTGAGCGGCAAGCATGCGCAGCTGCATGGAAACAAACGGGGCAAGCGAGGACGCCGTCAGCAGCGTGGCGATACGGCCCGGATTCGCGGGATCGTGGCCAAGCGCCTGGCGCACGGTCTCGCGCGGCAGGCGCAGGTAGCAGGTGGAGGACTCGGTCCAGTCCGATGACATCGGCTGGCCGCAATCGAACATGAAGAGTTCGCCGGCACGCACGACGGTGCGCATGCCGTCCTGCTGCTCCACCCGGTACTCGCCGCGGTCAAGCAGGCAGATGGCGATGTGCTCGTCGGTGCTGCGCACGCGCTGCGGTGTCAGCCAGGTGCGAACGGCCGAGCTGGTGCAGTGGATAAACTGGGCGCCGGCGCCGGCGCCTTCGCAGCTCGCGACGCTGCCGTACAGCGCGACGTCCGGGTCGGGGCGCGCCTCGACCGAGCGATAGGCATTGGCCATCCAGAAGTCGAGACGGTCGGACTCGGCCAGGTCGCTGGTGGAGAAACTGCGGAACGTGGCTTCCGTGCCTGCGCGTGGCTTCGGCATGACGGCATGCGCGTCGCGGCTTGTTGTTGTCATGACCCTGCCCCCGAAACAAGAAACCACCATGGCGTGGCAACCCATGCAGCGGTGGCGCTTGCCTTGCATGCCCTTGCGACGCTTTGACCAGACTTCGAGACCCGTTGACTACTTTTGATGGCTGATTCTGGCATAAACTCGCCGCAAAATCAGCCAGCTTGTGCAGCGCGGCAACACCGTGCCGACACAGGCCAACTCAACGTGCCGGCGCGCCGGCCAGTCTTTTCAGTACGGGAACCTTCGCATGTCTGCCTTCCAGCCCGCCAAGCGGCGCACGCTCAAGCTCGCCGCCACGTCCCTGGTATTGCCCGCCATTGCTGCCTGCGGCGGCAGTGCCGAAGCTGCGGCGCCGCCGAACGTGGAAGGCGCGATCGCGCGCTTTGCCGCGCTGGCGCCGGATACCGCCAACTGCCTGGTGCGCGCGGAGCCGGCTGGCGGCGGCGCCAATGCATGGTCGGCTGGCTACAATCCGGACCGCCAGCTGTTCGTCGGCAGTGCGGTCAAGACTTTCATCCTGGCGCAGTTCCTGCGCGACGCCGAAGCCGGCCGCGGCGGGCTGAGCGAGAACCAGGCCTGCGACGTCAGCGATACCTTCCGTTCCCCCGGCAGTCCGGTGTTCCTGGGGCTGACCGGCAAGACGCCGTACCGCAATGCGCTGGAGGCCATGATCACGCACAGCGACAACACCGGTACCGATATCGCGCTCGCCGCCGTCGGCCCCGACCGCGTGCGCGCGCTGATCGCCGAAGCGGGCCTGGCCCAGACCCGCATCCCGGATTCGACCCGCAAGCTGTTCTCCTACCTGGCCGGGGCGGAATCCGGCGTCGACCTCGGCTGGGACGGCATGGTCAGGATGGACAATGGCGAGGATCTTGGCCTCACGTCGCGCACCAATGTCATCAACGACAAGCAGGCGATGCTGAGCACCGCGACCGAAATGGTGAACTGGTACCGGCAAGCGCTGGCGGGCAAGTTCTTCGCGCAGCCGGCGACGCTGACGGAGTTCAGGCGCATCCAGGCCATGGCCGATGCGGTGTGGATGGCCGTGCCGGCCGGTGCGCAGGGCTTCGGCAAGGGTGGCAGCATCGACTGGGAGAGCTTCCATTGCCTGTGCTTCGCCGGGCAGATGCTGGTGGGCGCGGTGCCGGTGACCTTCTGCCTGACGCTGAACTGGAACGGCGGACCGCTGAGCACCGAACGCACCGGCGAGTTCATCCGCGCCGCGGCCGACGTGCTGGGCGAAGCGGCAAAGGCCGCCCAGGCCTGACGCACCGGCCTGCGCGTCATGAAGCCACGGATTTCCCCCCTGCCGCTCGCGTTGGCGCTCGGCGTCCCCCACCTGACGCTCGGCACACCAGTCTTTGCGCAATCGGGACCGGTGGTGCAGGACTTGCGCGGGGCCGACGGCGGCCACTGCGCTGGCAGCAATGGCTGCGCCGGCGCAGACGGCAGAAGCGACCTGGTGCTGACCCAGTCGGGCCTGAACATCAAGGCGGCTGGCACCGCCGTGACGCTCGATGTGAGAGGCAGCAATGGTGGCGACTGCGACGATGTCGACAGCCAGAATCACTGGGGCGGCAAGAGCGGCATGGGCCGGATCATCGAGCTGTCCGCGGTGGCGAACATGCGTGGCAGCTCGATGTCCCGCCGCTGCGTCGACGCTTTTCGGTATTTGGTCACAAAGACCAAATGCACGTGCAGGAGGAAAACGCAGTGTCTTCCATGCCCAATGTCATTGTCGTCGCTCATAGGCCAAGAGTATGATTGGGCCATGCAGCGTCTTCAAGCCTTCAAATACGAATTGATGCCGAACGGCGAGCAGCAGCGCAACATGCGCCGTTATGCCGGATCGTGCCGGTTCGTCTATAACAAGGCGCTGGCGTTGCAGAAACAGCGTTACGATCAAGGCGAAAAGAAGCTCAGCTATGCCGGTCTGTGTAAGCAACTCACGGAGTGGCGCAACAGCACGGAAACAGCATGGCTGGCCGATGCACCAGTCCATCCTCTTCAACAGACGCTCAAGGACTTGGAGCGGGCCTACACAAATTTCTTCGCAAAACGGGCCGACTTCCCGCGTTTCAAGAAGAAGGGTCTGGGCGACAGTTTCCGCTATCCCGACCAGAAGCAAATCAAGCTTGATCAGACCAACTCGCGTATCTATTTGCCCAAGCTGGGCTGGCTGCGATACAGGAACAGCCGCGACGTACTCGGTGAGGTACGCAATGCCTGCGTCAGTCTTTCGGGCGGCAAGTGGTTTGTTTCGATCCAGACTGAGCGGAAGGTCGAGCGACCTGTGCCGAAAGCCACCAGCGCCATCGGCATCGACATGGGCATCGCTCGCTTTGCCACCATGAGCGATGGCACTTTCCTCGCGCCGCTCAACAGCTTTAGGAAGCACGAAGCCAGGCTGCGCCGTGCGCAGCGGGCGATGAGCCGCAAGACGAAATTCAGCAACAACTGGAAGAAGTCCAAGGCCCGAATCCAGCGTATCCACGCACGCATCGGTAACGCCCGCCTCGACTACCTGCACAAAGCCACGACCACGATCAGCGAAAATCAAGCGATGGTGTGTATCGAGGACCTGAAGGTACGGAACATGTCCAAGTCAGCGGCCGGTTCAAGCGGGCAACCGGGCAAGAACGTCAGGGCCAAGTCCGGCCTGAACAAGGCCATCCTCGATCAGGGTTGGTACGAGTTCGGGCGTCAACTGGAATACAAGCTAGCGTGGAATGGCGGCTGGCTAATAGCTGTGCCGCCACAGCACACCAGTCGCACGTGCCCTTGCTGCGGGCATGTATCTGCCGAGAACCGGCAGAGCCAGGCGAGCTTCGCCTGTGTGGCATGCGGCTATGCGAATCACGCCGACGTGGTCGGCGCGATCAACATTTTGGCGCGGGGGCACCGCGTTGCAGCCTGTGGAGAGTCGGCGTAGTCAAGCCGCTCTACGAAGCAGGAACCCACCGAAGTGACTACGTAGAGCATCACGTAGCGCCGTAGGAATCCTCGTCCTTTCCGCCGTAAGGCGGCAGCCGAAGGCTGAGGACGGGGAGATGGAATGAACACCGCCCGTCAGTAACGCTAGCGGGGGTTCCACGATGAGGGGCTCTCGCTTGACCGACGGCATCGATGTGCCAAAGTGAAGATCCGAACCATCACTTGAGGTAAGGAGAGCCCAAATGAATGCTACGACATATGGGCTGGATCTTGCAAAGTCGATCTTCCAACTCTACTGGGTCGACCCAGAGACGGGCGAGACGCACAGCCGGCGCCTCAGCAAGACCCAACTGATTTCCTTTCTGAGCAATCGCACCCCCGGCAAGTTCGTACTGGAGGCGTGTGGCGGCGCGCACTGGTGGGCAAGAAAGATTATCAGCCTGGGCCATGAAGCCATCCTGCTCCACCCAAAGTACGTGCGACCGTTCGTGCGGACCAACAAGACCGATGCGGCCGACGCGCGCGCGATCTGGACAGCCGCGCAGCAACCTGGGATGCGACCGATACCGGTAAAGACTGAGGCACAGCAAGCCTTACTTGGATTGCACCGAATTCGCTCGGAACTAGTCGACAGCCGCACGCGGCAAGTGAATCAGATTCGCGGCTTGCTGGGCGAATACGGCCTGCACTTCGTGCTTGGTCGCAAGGCTGCCATGGCGCAGTTTGTCACCCGACTGAGCGAGATCGAGCAAACCATCCCGGCTCCCTTGTGGCGACTGTTGTCGCGCCAGTTACAGCGACTCAGGCAGTTGGACGCTGAAATCCTCGCGGCCGAGCAAGAGATCGCTGCATGGCTAAAAACCGAGCCTGCCGCCCAATGTGTGGATGCGATTCCGGGAATTGGCCCGATCACCGCCACGGCCCTGGTTGCCACCATAGGATCTCCCCAGGCTTACCGCTCAGGCAGAGCCTTCGCGGCCAGCCTGGGCCTGGTACCAACCCAGAGTGGCACCGGCGGCAAGGTTCACCTCGGCCATATCAGCAAACGTGGCGATCCCTATTTGCGCAAACTGCTGATCCATGGCGCACGCATCGTGCTGACCCGCTCGAAGCGGCGCCCGTGCTGGGCTGAGGCCCTGCTGGTCAGGCGCCCGACCAATGTTGCCATCGTCGCGCTAGCCAACAAGATGGCGCGCACCGCCTGGGCATTGCTTGCCCATCGCCGCGTCTATGAACCCGGCTATGTCAGCGCACGGCCTGCGTAGCGAAAGCACGACCACAGTAGGGCACAAACGAATACCTTCAGGGTTGCAC
Source organism: Cupriavidus necator N-1 (assembly GCF_000219215.1). NCBI lineage: Bacteria > Pseudomonadati > Pseudomonadota > Betaproteobacteria > Burkholderiales > Burkholderiaceae > Cupriavidus > Cupriavidus necator. The sequence continues at coordinate 589,078 of NC_015726.1, forward strand.
AGGGTAAGGAGATAAGGTGTGATGGCAAACTAGGTCGGACCGCGGGAACGCAAACCCGATGACATCCAAGCGGCTTACAGCCCGTCGTGGGAGATAGGGACGTTCCCGGCTGATTCCATCAAGGCCCGCAGGCACGTTCCTGCAGCAAGGTCGGATATAAGACAGCAACCCATACCTACAAGCCAAAGCCCTTCAATTTACCTTGGCATCCGGGCGGTGTTCATATAAGGATGTCAAGGGGGCGGTTTCGTCAGGCCGCCGGCTGGCGCACGAAGCCAAAGCGCTTGGGCACCTCGCTCTCGGCAATCGGCTCGATCGGGATGTCGCGGCCATCGTGATGGAATACGCCCAGGTCCGTGCCGCAGGCTTCGCCATGCCAGGTGCTGGCGCCGCTGAACAGTTCCAGGTCGTGGTCGTGCAGCAGGGCGCCCTGCTGTGCCGGCAGGCTGCCTTGCGCCATGCCTTCGACCGTGCCGGCCAGCACCACATTGCCGTGCTCGTCGGCGAAGCAGGCCTGCAGCGTGAAGGGCTGCTGCGTGGTGGTGCGCAACGCGCCTTCATGCAGCCGCACGACCCACGGCGCATAGCCCAGCGATACGAACACCCGTTGCGGACCGTTCTGGAAGTACCAGGCGCCGCGCTCGTCGCACAGGTAGTTGCGTTCGATAAAGCCGATCAGCGCTTCATGGCGGATGGGGTCGCCCGACAGCCCGTGCTGCTGGGCGTATTCATTGCGCAGGCGCCACTGCCCGCGGCGGTCCAGTGCCAGCCAGCCGTAGGCATTGGGCACGTTGGGCCAGCGTGCCATGGCTTGCCTGACGATCTCGTCCATGTCTGTCTCCTCGGGGGGGGCGGTGGCTTATCGTGCCGCTGCACCCGCCCTACATCATGCGGTCAAAAAATCCCAGGATCCGTGCCGGCAGCCATTCGATATCTCCGCTGAAGCGCCCGTCGGGCAGCAGCGGCAGGTGCCGGCGCCAGCCCTCGGGCGGGGTCATGAAGCCGACATGGCCACCGTGCTCGGGCTGTTCCAGCCATACCTGGGGGCTGGCGTCGGCCGGGCCGGGCAGGTGCCGGGCCGGCAGGAAGGGATCGTTGCGCGCATTGAGCACCAGCGTGGGCACGGCGATGTCGCGCAGCACGGGTTTGCTGGCGGCGCGGCGCCAGTAGTCGTCGGTATCGACAAAGCCATGCAGCGGCGCGGTGACGACGTTGTCGAAGGCGTACAGGTCGCGGCTGGCCAGCATCGTGTCGCGGTCGAACAGCCCCGGGAACTGCCCCAGCTTGGCCAGCGACTTGCGCTTGAGCGTCTGCAGGAACATGCGCGTGTAGACCAGGTTGAAGCCGGCCGACAGCGCCGCGCCGCCGGCAGCCAGGTCCAGCGGCGCGGAGATCGCCGCGGCCGCATGCACGTGGCCGGCGCCGGCGCCGTCTTCGCCCAGGAAGCGCAGCAGCGCGTTGCCGCCCAGCGAGATCCCCACCACCAGCAGCTTGCGCCCGTTGGCGCAATGGCGCTGGCGCATGCGCTCCAGCACCCAGCGGATCTCGGCCGAATCGCCCGAATGGTAGAAGCGCGGGGCCAGGTTGAGCTCGCCCGAGCAGCCGCGGAAATGCGGGACCACGCCCTGCCAGCCGCGCAGGGACAGCGCATGCATCAGCGCCTGCGCGTAATGGCTGCCGGAATCGCCCTCCAGGCCGTGGAACATCACCACCAGCGGCGTGTCCGGGCGCACCGGGTGGGTGGTCCAGTCGAGGTCGATGAAGTCCTGGTCGGGGGTGTCCCAGCGTTCGCGGCGGAAGCTCACGCGCGGCGGGCGGCGCGTGAAGCGCGCGGGGATGATGGTCTGGGCATGGCCGCCGCGCAGCCACCAGGGCATCGGCACGCCTTCGCCGTAGCCATGGCCGGGTGCCGTGGCGGGATCAGCCTGGGCGGCGTTGACGACCTGGGGAAGGCGGTGGTGCGGAAGCTGCGTCATGCCGGCGTGGTGTTGCAGCAGGCCGCGGCGCGGCCATGCGGGGTTCAGTGCAGCGCCTGCCCCGGCGCGGCGGCCACGGCGGCAACCTGCACCGCGTTGGCCGGGCTGCAGTGGATATGTGCCAGGCGCCAGCCTTCGTGGTTCTGCATCAGCACATAGGTGGTGTGCACGTACAGGTCGGCCTCGACGCGGTCGCCGCCGAAGCGCAGTGCCTCGGTCACGTCGAAGATCGCCACGGCCATCGACGCATGACTGCTGGTCTCGATCGCATCGACCAGCACCGGTTGTTCTTCCAGCAACTGCAGGAAGGCCTGGCGCAGCTGTTCGTGGCCGATCAGGCGCTGGCCGTCGGGCAGCACGCAGGTGATCGAGTCTTCGTCTAGCCACAGGCGCAGCGCGCCGTCGGCGTCGCGCAGCTTCAGTGCTTCGCGAAAGGCTTCGACGATGTCTTCGGCGGAATCGAACAGGCGGGCAAAGCGAGGCATGGTGGCAGTAGAAGTGGCGAGGGCGGTGAAATCAGGGCCGGTGCAGCAGCTTGCGCAGCTCGACGAACACCATTTCAGGTTCGATCTCTTTCAGGCAGCGCAGGTGGCCCAGCGGGCACTCGCGCTTGAAGCAGGGACTGCACTCCAGCTGCAGCCACATGATACTCGCTGCCTGTGACAGGGGCGGCGTGTGGCGCGGGTCGCTCGAGCCAAACACCGCCACCTGGGGCCGGTTCAGCGCCGCGGTGACGTGCATCAGGCCGGAGTCGTTGCAGACCGCGGCTTCGGACAGCGCCAGCAGGTCCACGGCGTCATCCAGCGAGGTCTGGCCGCACAGGTTGCGCACGAACGGGGCCTCGCTGACGATCTCGGCGGCGATCTCGGCGTCCTTGGCCGAGCCCAGCGTGATCATCTGCGCATACGGGTAGGAACGCCGGAGCATCTGCGCGAGCCTGGCGAAATGTCCGGCCGGCCAGCGCTTGGCCGGGCCGAACTCGGCACCCGGGCAGAACGCGATCACGCGCGTGTGCGGGGCGATGCCAAAGCGCTCGGCGGTGGCCGCCATGCGCGTCGGGTCGACGCGCAGACGCGGCTCTGGCAGGTCTTCGGGCAGGCGCGCGCCGGGCCTGAGCGCCAGGCGGGCGTAGTGCTCCACCATCGGCGGGCGCTTGTCGCGCGGCGGGTTGGCGTGGCGCACGTTGAGCAGGCCGAAGCGGGCTTCGCCGCGGTAGCCGATGCGCAGCGGGATGCCGGCCAGCCAGGGGACCAGTGCCGACTTGAGCGAGTTCGGCAGCACGTAGGCGAGGTCGTAGCCTTCGTTCTTGAGCTGCTGCGCGAACATCAGCCGTGCCGACAGCTGCAGCTTGCCGTGCGCGAGGTCGGACGGGAACACGCGGCCGATCTCCGGCATGCGCGCGAGCACGGGCGCGACCCACTTGGGCGCGAGTGCGTCGATGACCAGGCGCGGATGGCGCGCCTTGAGCAGCGCAAAGAGCGGCTGCGCCATCAGGGCGTCGCCGATCCAGTTGGGGGCGATGACGAGGGCTTTCTTCATGGGCGGGGCGCTTGGAGCCGGCACGCCGGCGCGGACGCCGGGAACGCCGACGCTCCGGGGCGCCTGCAAGCGGCCCGGAGCGTCAGGATCGTGCGAATGCGGGCGGCTCGGGTCAGTGGTGGCCCTTCAGCACGGTGCCCGGCTTGAGCTTGTAGACGGTGCCGCAGTAGGGGCACTTGGCTTCGCCGGTGTCTGCCACGTCGAGGAACACGCGCGGATGGTAGTTCCATGCCGGGGTGCTGGCGGTCGGGCAGTGCAGCGGAATGTCTTCAGCGCCGATTTCGATGATGGTGGCGGTTTGCGTCATGGTGTTGCAGGGAGTGATGCTTATTGTTCGATGAAAACAGCGGGTGTGCCGCGCCCGGCAGTACCGGGCGCGCGCAGAAGGGGCTGGCAGCCAGTGCTCAGACCAGCGTCAGCCACTTCTTGTACTTTTCGTTGGTGCCACCCACGGCGGCAAAGAACGTGTCCTGGATCTGCTTGGTCACCGGGCCGCGGCGGCCTTCGCCGATGACGCGGTCGTCCAGTTCGCGGATCGGCGTGACTTCGGCGGCGGTGCCGGTGAAGAAGGCTTCGTCGGCGCAGTACATCTCGTCGCGGGTGATGCGCTTTTCACGCACCTCGATGCCCAGGTCGCGGGCGATGGCCAGGGTGGCGTCGCGGGTGATGCCGTCCAGGCAGGAGGCCAGGTCCGGCGTGTAGATCACGCCGTTGCGCACGATGAAGACGTTCTCGCCCGAGCCTTCGCTGACATAGCCTTCGGTATCCAGCAGCAGCGCTTCGTCGTAGCCCAGGCCGGTGGCTTCCTGGTTGGCCAGGATCGAGTTGATGTAGTAGCCGCTGGCCTTGGCGCGCACCAGCGACACGTTGACGTGGTGGCGCGTGAACGACGAGGTCTTCACGCGGATGCCGCGCTCCATGCCTTCCTCGCCCAGGTAGGCGCCCCACGGCCAGGCCGCGATCGCCACGTGGATGGTGTTGCCCTTGGCCGAGACGCCCAGTTTCTCGTCGCCGACCCACACGATCGGGCGGATGTAGCAGGATTCCAGCTTGTTGGCGCGCACCACTTCGCGCTGCGCCGCTTCCAGCGTGGCCTCGTCGAAAGGCATGACCATCTGGAAGATCTTGGCCGAGTTGAACAGGCGCCGGGTGTGCTCGTGCAGGCGGAAGATGGCGGTGCCTTCGGGCGTCTTGTAGGCGCGCACGCCTTCGAACACGCCCATGCCGTAGTGCAGCGTATGCGTCAGCACATGGATCTTGGCGTCGCGCCATTCGATCAGCTTGCCGTCCATCCAAATCTTGCCGTCGCGATCAGCCATCGACATGTCTTTTCTCCCAGCGCCGTCAAATTAGCAAAAACGACATTGTAAGCCGCGGGGGCATGGGTCACAACGCGATGCAGGCGTTGCGGCGGTCTAGAATCCTCTTTTCCGGGCGTTTGCCGAATTTCGGACGTCATTTCCTGCTATTCCCCCGTTGTTGCACGTTTCCCTATCCCAGAACCGCCGTGCCTTTGACCACACATCCCGGCCATGACGACCTGCCTGAACCCGGCGAGGACGGCGCCAGCCCCGCGCCGGGCCCGGACTGGCAGCAGGCGCTGGCAGCACTGCGTGCACTGGCCGGCGCCGAACCCGCCGCCGGCGCCGAGGCCCGGCGCCTGCTGTGGGCGCTGACGCTGGACGCCGACGGTGTGCCGGGCACGATCGAGCCGCTCGAGCAGGTGCGCGGCGCGCGCGGCTGGGGCAAGCCGAAGCCGGTGCCACTGGCCCGGGTCGCCGAGGACGACCGGCTCGAGCCGTGGGATGCCCGCGTGGCGCGCACCATCCGCCGCGACCAGTCGCATAACCGGCGCTGCGTGCTGGACCGCGCCGCCGCGGTGATGGCGTTGGTGGGCCACCCGGGCGTGGTGCTGGCGCATGCGCCATCGCAGACGCTGGAGGTGGTCGAGGACGCCCCCGCGCTGGAAGCGGTCCACAGCGCCGGCCGTTATGTGCTGCGCATCTTCCCGCCGGTGCGCGAGGCGCCGGCGATGGAAGCCTTGCTGCCCGCCGCCGCACGCCAGGAGGCCGAGGCGCTGCGCCAGCTCACGGTGGTGCGCGATGGCCCGCACCGGCTGCGGGTGATCCGCTACACGCCCGCCCAGTTCGATGCCGCGCGGCTGCTCGGCGACGGTCTGGCGATCCCGGAGGACGGCCAGGCGCAGCTCGACCAGACCCTGCGCGCGCTGGCCGGCCACTTCCAGGTCCATGCCGACCAGGCCGTCGGCACACGCGCGGTGGAGGCCGAGACACGGCTGCGCGCCGAGGTGGCGCCGGTGGCCCGCGGCATTTCGCTGCGGCTGGTGGTGACGCCGCTGGGGCCGCTCGGGCCGCGGCTGGCGCCTGGCGCCGGGCGCGAGCGCCTGATGGCCGCCGTGCGCGGCGAGACCCTGGCCACGCAGCGCGACCTGGATGCCGAGCTGGCCAGCGTGGCCGAGGTCTTCGCGGCATTGCCGCAGTTGGTGGCGCTGTCGCCGCCGGGCGGCGATTACACCTGGACACTGGACGATCCGGAGGACGCGCTCGCCGTGGTCGAGGCACTGCCCGGCCTGCCCGCCGTGCAGGCCGTGGAATGGCCGCGCGGCAAGGAGATCCGCGTGCTGCCGGCCGACCTGCCGCAGCTGGGGGTGCAGATCGAGAGCCGCGGCGCGTGGTACCGGCTGGCCGGCGAACTGCGCGTGGCCGAGGGGCTGGTGCTGGAGCTGGGCAAGCTGATCGACTGGACCGGCAGCCACGCCGGGCGCTTCGTGCCGATGGGGCAGGGCGTCTACGTGGCGCTGACGCGCGCGCTGCGCGGCCGGCTGCGCGACCTGGCCGGCGTCGGTGAGCATGTGCCCGACGGCATTCGCGTCCCGCAGATGGCCACGCCGTGGCTGGACGACGTGCTGGCCGGCGCGGGCGTCGATCCCGACGCGCATTTCCGCCAGCGCATCGCCCGGCTGCGCGCCGCGCGCGAGGCTGACATCGCGCTGCCTGCCACGCTGGCGGCTGAGCTGCGGCCCTACCAGGAGGCCGGCTACCGCTGGGCCATGACGCTGGCGGCCTCGGGCCTGGGCGCCTGCTTGGCCGACGACATGGGCTTGGGCAAGACCCTGCAGGCGCTGGCGGTGCTGGTGGCGCGCGCCGGCGGCGGCGGCGCGCTGGTGATCGCGCCGACCTCGGTGTGCGGCAACTGGGCGGCCGAGGCGCGGCGCTTTGCGCCCACGCTCAACGTCCATGTCTATGCCGAGGGCGATCGTGAGACGCTGCTGGCGCAGGCCGGGCCGCATGACCTGGTGATCGTCTCGTACACGCTGCTGCAGCAGGCCAGCAAGGCGTTCTGCGCGCGCGAATGGCATACCGTGGTCGCGGACGAGGCGCAGGCCTTCAAGAACGCGGTCACGCGGCGGGCGCAGGCGATGTTCGCGCTGCCGTCGGGCTTCCGCATGGCGCTGACCGGCACGCCGGTGGAGAACCGGCTGGCGGAACTCTGGTCGGTGATGCGGTTCTGCAATCCGGGCTTGCTGGGCTCGCTGGCCCGCTTCAACGAACACTTTGCCAACCCGATCGAGCGCGGCGGCGTGCGTGAGGCGCGCCAGCGGCTGCGCCGCATGATCGCGCCGTTCGTGCTGCGCCGGACCAAGGCGCAGGTGCTGGACGAACTGCCGCCGCGCACGGAGCTGGTGATCCGGGTCGAGCCCGAGCCGGTCGAAGCCGCGCACTACGAGGCCCTGCGCCGCCAGGCCCAGACCGAGGCCGAGGCCGCGCTGGCGCGCTTGGAAGCGGCACGCAAGGCCACCAAAGGCGCGCCTGCCGGGGCCCGTGCGCGCGCCCTGGCGCAGGCCCAGCACCAGGCGCAGGCGCGCATCCACGTGCTGGCGCAGCTGATGCGGCTGCGGCGCGCCGCGTGCGATCCGCGCCTGGTCACGCCGGAACTCAGCGGCCAGCTGTCCGAAGGCGCCAAGGTGCGCGCCTTTGTCGAGCTGGCCAGCGAGCTTGCCGCGAGCGGCCACAAGACCCTGGTGTTCAGCCAGTTTGTCGATTTCCTGCAGCTGCTGCGCCAGGGGCTGGAGCGGGCCGGGCTGGCGCTGCAGTACCTGGACGGCGCCACCCCCGCGGCCGAGCGCACTCGCCGCGTGGCCGCCTTCCAGGCGGGCGAGGGCGATGTCTTCCTGATCAGCCTGAAGGCCGGCGGCTTCGGCCTGAACCTGACCGCGGCCGACTACGTGATCATTGCCGACCCCTGGTGGAACCCCGCCGCCGAAGACCAGGCCATGGGCCGCGCGCACCGCATCGGCCAGCAGCGCCCCGTGACGGTGTACCGACTGATCAATGCGGGCACCATCGAAGAGCGCATCGTCGACCTGCACCGCGACAAGCGCGCGCTGGCCGACGGGCTGCTGGAGGCCGACGACGACAGCACCGCGGGAACCGGCGCGCCGCTGCCGGACGTGGATGAACTGGTGGGCCTGCTGCGGCGCTGAGCGGCACCGGGCAGCACCATATGCCCGCACGGCATACCTTCAAACCAACTCGGTCGTTTGGTTTTGGCAGGAACCTTGCTATCGTGTGGCGCTGGCCCGGGGCTCAGATCCCGGTCATTAAACTTACCGACGGTGCCCCCATGCCTACTTCGTCCCGCCTGCTTCCGCGCTTGTCCTTCCGTCCCGCGACCGGCCTGGCCGTGCTGTGCGCCGCCGCTGCCATCAGCACGGTCAGCATGCCCGCCCGCGCGCAAGGGGAGTGGCCGACGCAGCCGGTGACGATCCTGATGGGCTTCACCGCCGGCTCCGGCGTCGACATCGTCGGCCGCACGCTGCAGGAATCGCTGCAGAAGTCGCTGAAGACCACCATCATCTACGACTACCGGCCGGGCGCCGGCGGCAACGTCGCCTCCGAAGCAGTGGCGCATGCCAGGCCGGATGGCTACACGCTGCTGCTGGGCACCGCCGCCACGCACGGCATCAACCCGGCGCTGTACAAGAGCCTGCCGTTCGACGCCGAGGCCGATTTCACCCCGATCGCGCCGCTGGTCGAGGTCTCCAACGTGCTGACCGTCAACCCGGCGGTGATCGACGTGAAGTCGGTCAAGGAGTTTATCGAGAAGGTCAAGGCCAACCCGGGCAAGTACAACTTCGCGTCCACCGGCAACGGCACCGGCACGCACCTGGCCTTTGCCGAGTTCAATGCGCGCGCCGGCCTGGACATGGTCCACGTGCCCTACAAGGGCGGCCCGGACGCGCTACAGGCGGTGGTGAAGGGAGAGGTCTGCTGCATCTTCAACCAAGTGCAGAGCGTGCTGCCGCAGTACCGCGCCGGCAAGGTGCGCCTGCTGGGCGTGACCACCAGGCAGCGGGTGCAAGTGATTCCCGACGTGCCGACCATTGCCGAGAGCGGCCTGCCCGGCTTCAACAGCACCATCTGGTTCGGCTTCTTCGGGCCGAAGGGGCTGGATCCGAAGATCGCGCGCAAGGTCAACGATGCGGTGAAGGTGGCGCTGGAAACGCCGGCGATCCGGCAGAAGCTGATCGATGCGGGCAACACGCCGCGGGTCGAGACTGTGGATCAGTTCAAGGCGACGGTGAAGGGGGATCGGCAGAAGTGGGCGGGGGTGGTTAAGACTGTGGGGGCGTCGGTGGATTGAGGGTGGTTGGGGGATGGTTGGCTATCGCAGAGCCTGCATCCACGAGAAGCGGCAAGCGCCCCCCAAGCCCCGCCCCTAAGCTCTTACCCCCAACCGAGTCAACAAATGCGCCAACTGCGCCTGCGTCCCCGTAGCCGTCTTGGTAAAAATAGCCTTCAACTGCGTGCGCCCAGTCTCGCGCCGGATGCCGATCAGCTCGCACGCCTCGGGCAGGCCGATGCCCGATGACAGCTGCAAGGCCAGCCGGGTCTCGGCCGGCGTGAGGCCGTAGAGGTCGCGCAGAACCGCCGGCAGTGTCATCGGCGCGGTGCCGGGCTCGTGGATCGCCACCAGCACGCTGGGGCGCTGCCAGTCCATCGCCAGATGGTGCGCGGGTGGCAGCGGCAGCAGGACGACCTGGGCCTGGCGGCCGGCGCTGTCGGCGGCGCGCAGCGCCTGTGCCGGCTGCGGGTTGGCGGGGTTGCATGCCGCCCGCAGCGCTTCGGCAAATGGGCGCGACAGCTGCCAGTCGGCTTCCTCGCGCACGGCCGCGGCAGGCGACGCCACGGCGCTGGTTTCGATCGACGCCGCCGGCAGCAGCCGGCGCACCCAGGCCTCGCCGATGCTGTTGGCCAGCAGCGGCTTGCCGTCATCGCGGAACACGATCACGCCGAACGGCAGCCGCTCCATCAGCTGCGCCGACGCATGCGCCAGTGCCGACACCTGGTGGGTGCGGTCGCGCAGCGCCATCGCTTGGCGCACGTGCGGGATGGCCCAGTCGAGCGCGCGCGCGTCTTCGGGCGAATAGTGGTCGTGGCCATGCGGGCGCTGCAGCGACAGGAACACGTCGTAGTGCGGCTGGCGCTCGATCAGGCAGGCCATCACCGACGACTGCTCGAATTCCCGCAGGAACTCGCCATAGAAGGGCGACCTGCGCATCGCCGGCACGCCCAGCTCGCGTGAATCGATATACCAGTTGCCCACCGACATGCGCCTGGCGAACGGCAGGGCCGGGTCGATGGCCACGTACTGTTCGCTGTAGGCGGCCACCGCCTCCGGCATGGGGTTGACCTCCTGGTTCACCAGCACGCGCTCGTTGACCGTGTCGAGCACCAGCAGATGGGCATGCGTGCTGCCGCTGGCCTGGCACAGCGCGCCCAGGCTGCGCTGCCAGGCGTCGGCATCGAAGATCCCCTCGTACAGCGCGCGAATGGTGTCGTGCATCTGTGTATCGCTCATGGCTTCCCTTCTTTTTACTTCTTGTATTTTTAGCACTTTCTTCGCGGGGCAACGGGCGGGCCGCAGGCGCGGCGCTGGCCCGATGCCGGGCGCGGTGGTGTTCAGGCCTCGTCCAGCGCTGCGCCGAGGCGCGAGAGCAGATGCGTCAGCTGGGCCTGGCTGTTGCAGCCGGTCTTGTGGAACACGGCCTTGAGCTGGGTGCGCGCGGTTTCGTGGCGGATGTTCAGCTGCTGGCTGGCTTCTGGCAGGCCCTGGCCGGTGGCCAGCTGGTTGGTCAGCCGGGTCTCCGCCGGGGTGAGTCCGTACAGGTCGCGCAGCACCGGCGCCAGCAACAGCGGCGCGCTGTCCTGCTCATGCACGATCACCAGCGCCGCCGGTTCCTGCCATTGCGCGGCAAAGGCGTGCGAGGGCGGCAGCGGCAGCACGATCACCTGCGCGCCGGCGCCGCTGCCGTCGGTGGCGCGGGCGGCCTGCGCCGCGACCGCGCGTTGCGGGTCGCAGGCGGCCTGCACCATGTCGGCGAACGGGCGCGACAGGGTCCAGTCCGACACCTTGCCGGCCGGGTCCAGGCGCCGCGCCCAGCGCTCGCCGGCGCGGTTGCTGAGCAGCACGTGGCGCTGCGGCGAGAACACCAGCAGCGCAAAATTGAGCCGTTCCACCAGCTGCGTCGACAGCCGCGCCAGCACCGTCAGCCCCAGGGTGCGGTCGCGCATGGCCATGGCGCTGCGCATATGCGGGATGATCCAGTCCATGCCGCGGGTGTCGTCGGGCGAGAACAGCGGCTGCGTGCGCGCGCGCTGCATCGAGAAATAGACTTCGTAGTGGGGCTGGCGCTCGACCAGGCAGGCCACGTAGGAGCGCAGGTCATAGCGGTGGAAGAAGTCGCGGTAGAACGGATGGCGGGCCATGGTGCCTTCGCCCAGTTCGCGCGCGTCGATATACCAGTCGCCCGGCCGCAGGCGCGGCGCGAACTGCTTGGCCGGATCGATGGCCTGGTAGTCCGATTCGTACTCGGAAAACAGTTCCACCACCGGATTGACGATCTCATTGACGGTGACCTGGTCGCGGACGGTGTCCCAGACCATCATCGAGGCATGTGCCGTGCCCGCCAGTTCCGTCAGGGTGCGCAGGCTCTGCTGCCAGGCACCGGGATCGAGAATGCCCTCGTACAAGCCACGGATCGCTCCGTGCATGTCGGCTTCTTTCATCTGACTCACCCCCTGCATTCGCGACAAGGAAATGCGCGGCGCCGGCGGTGCGTCTGATCGCACACCGGCTGCATTCTTTTTGGCTGCTTGTTATTTTGGCCGCCTGTTGTCATGGCCGTTTCAAGACCGGCTCTGGCGCTTTTTGCGTGTCTGTTGTAGCAGACGTTGCATACATTACCGCACTCGGGGGTCAAGAGGGGCATGGAGCTGACCCTTCTTTCGTGGGGAAGTATGTCACCAGCTCCCTGTGGGGTTGCACTGAATGTGATGCAAGGGCCATATCACAAGTGCGTAACGGTCCGGAATCGGCAAAGCGTTGACCACGATCAGGTAAAATGCCCGTTTCCCCGAATTCCAGCGAAATCTCGCGCCATCCATCGCCATGACCTCTGTCCTGCGTCTTTCCGACCTGATTTCCCAAGGCAAAATCTCCGGCAAGCGGGTGTTTATCCGCGCCGACCTGAACGTGCCGCAGGACGACGCCGGCAACATCACCGAGGACACCCGCATCCGCGCCTCGGTGCCGGCCATCGAGGCCTGCCTGGCTGGCGGCGCCGCGGTGATGGTCACCTCCCACCTGGGCCGCCCGACCGAGGGCGAGTTCAAGCCCGAAGACTCGCTGGCGCCGATCGCCACGCGCCTGTCCGAGCTGCTGGGTAAGCCGGTCAAGCTGGTGCAGAACTGGGTCGACGGCGTCGAGGTGGCGCCGGGCCAGGTGGTGCTGCTGGAAAACTGCCGCGTGAACAAGGGCGAAAAGAAGAACAGCGACGAACTGGCCCAGAAGATGGCCAAGCTGTGTGACGTCTACGTGAACGATGCCTTCGGCACCGCCCACCGCGCCGAAGCCACCACGCATGGCATCGCCAAGTACGCCCCGATCGCCTGCGCCGGCCCGCTGCTGGCCGCCGAGATCGACGCGCTGGGCAAGGCGCTGGGCCAGCCGGCGCGTCCGCTGGTGGCAATCGTGGCCGGCTCCAAGGTCTCGACCAAGCTGACCATCCTGAAGTCGCTGGCCGACAAGGTCGACAACCTGGTCGTCGGCGGCGGCATTGCCAATACCTTCATGCTGGCAGCCGGCCTGAAGATCGGCAAGTCGCTGGCTGAAGCCGACCTGGTCGGCGACGCCAAGACCATCATCGACATCATGGCCGCCCGCGGCGCCTCGGTGCCGATCCCGGTCGACGTGGTGTGCGCCAAGGAATTCAGCGCCACCGCCGCGGCCACCGTCAAGGACGTCAAGGACGTGGCCGACGACGACATGATCCTGGACATCGGCCCCAAGACCGCCGCGATGCTGGCCGAGCAGCTCAAGGCCGCCGGCACCATTGTCTGGAACGGCCCGGTGGGCGTGTTCGAATTCGACCAGTTCGGCAACGGCACCAAGGTGCTGGCCCAGGCCATCGCTGAATCGAAGGCGTTCTCGATCGCCGGCGGTGGCGACACGCTGGCGGCCATTGCCAAGTACGGCATCGCCGACCGAGTGGGCTATATCTCCACGGGCGGCGGCGCGTTCCTGGAGTTCCTGGAAGGCAAGAAGCTGCCCGCATTCGAAGTGCTGGAGCAGCGCGCCGCAGGCTGACGCATCCGCCGGGCCCGGCGGTGTTGCCGGGGCCCTGAACCAGGAAATCCGCGCATGACTCGTTCCACCAAGATCGTCGCCACCATCGGCCCCGCCTCCAGCTCGCTGGAAATCCTGACCCGCATGATCGCGGCGGGGGTCGACGTGGTGCGGCTGAATTTTTCGCACGGTACCGCCCAGGACCATCTCGACCGCGCCCGCCTGGTGCGCGAAGCCGCGCAGGCATGCGGGCGCGAGGTCGCCATCATGGCCGACCTGCAGGGCCCCAAGATCCGCGTCGGCAAGTTCGAGCACGGCAAGATCACACTCAAGCCGGGCGATCCGTTCATCCTGGATTCGAACTGCCAGCTCGGCAACGAGCAGCGCGCCGGCCTGGACTACCAGGACCTGCCGCGCGACGTCGGCCCGGGCGACCTGCTGCTGCTCAACGACGGCCTGATCGTGCTGGTGGTGGACCGCGTGTTCGGCAGCGAGATCTTCACCACCGTGCGCGTGGGCGGCGAGCTGTCCAACAACAAGGGTATCAACCGCCAGGGCGGCGGGCTGTCGGCGCCGGCGCTGACCGCCAAGGACATGGACGATATCAAGACCGCCATGGCCCTGGGCGCCGACTACGTCGCCGTCAGCTTCCCCAAGAACGCCACCGACATGGAAATGGCCCGCCAGCTGACCGCCGTGGCCGGCCAGCCGCACGGCCACAAGGCCCGCATGATCGCCAAGATCGAACGCGCCGAGGCGATCCGTCCGGGCGTGCTGGAAGAAATCCTGCAGGCGTCCGACGGCATCATGGTGGCGCGCGGCGACCTGGCCGTGGAAGTGGGCAATGCCGCCGTGCCGGCGCTGCAGAAGCGCATGATCAAGCTGGCGCGCGAGGCCAACAAGCTGACCATCACTGCCACCCAGATGATGGAGAGCATGATCGTCAACCCGGTGCCCACGCGCGCCGAGGTCTCGGACGTGGCCAACGCCGTGCTGGACGGCACCGACGCGGTGATGCTCTCGGCCGAGACCGCCGCCGGCCGCTACCCCGTGGAGACGGTCGAGGCCATGGCCGCGGTCTGCGTCGAAGCCGAGAAGTCCGAGGTGGTGCAGCTCGACACCGATTTCCTGAACCAGACCTTTTCGCGCATCGACCAGTCGGTGGCGATGGGTGCGCTGTTCACGGCCTATCATTTGCAGGTGAAGGCGATTGCCGCGCTGACCGATTCCGGCGCCACCGCCTTGTGGATGAGCCGTCACCGCATCCATGTGCCGATCTATGCGATGACGCCCAACCTGGCCTCGCAGCGCAAGATGCAGCTGTACCGCAACGTGGTGCCGCTGCCGCTGCAGTCCAGCGCCGACCGCGACACCGCGCTGGAGCAGGCAGAAGAACTGCTGCTGGCGCAGGGCGTGGTGCAGCGCGGCGATTTCATCGTGCTGACCATTGGCGAGCCGATGGGCCAGCCGGGCGGCACCAACACCTTGAAGATCGTCAGGGTGGGCAGCTGAAGGTGAGATGAGGCAATGCGTGCCTTGCCGGACGGAGCGCCAGCGCGGAATGCGCAAGGCTGACGGCGCCGGCAGGCACGGGCGATGCGCTACGTAAGTCGATGCACTGCGTAAGCGCCGACTAGAAGAATACGCGGAAGACACCCCATTTTTTATTAGGAGTTAGACATGCCACTCGTATCGATGCGCCAGCTGCTGGACCACGCGGCCGAGAACAGCTACGGCCTGCCGGCCTTCAACGTCAACAACCTCGAGCAAGTGCAGGCCATCATGCAGGCTGCCGACGAGGTCAACGCCCCGGTGATCATGCAAGCCTCGGCCGGCGCGCGCAAATACGCCGGTGAGCATTTCCTGCGCCACCTGATCGAAGCCGCGGTCGAGGCTTATCCCCATATCCCGGTCGTGATGCACCAGGACCACGGCCAGTCGCCGGCAATCTGCCAGGGCGCGATCGACCTGGGCTTCTCGTCGGTGATGATGGACGGCTCGCTGCGCGAAGACGGCAAGACCCCGGCCGAGTACGACTACAACATTGACGTCACCCGCAAGGTGGTGCAGCTGGCCCACGCCGTCGGCGTGACCGTGGAAGGCGAACTGGGCTGCCTGGGCTCGCTGGAAACCGGTGAAGCCGGCGAAGAAGACGGCATCGGCGCCGTCGGCGTGCTGGACCACTCCATGCTGCTGACCGATCCGGAGCAGGCCGCCGACTTCGTCAAGGCCACCCAGCTGGACGCCCTGGCCATCGCCATCGGCACCTCGCACGGCGCCTACAAGTTCACGCGCAAGCCCACCGGCGACATCCTGGCGATCAGCCGCATCAAGGAAATCCACGCCCGCATCCCCAACACCCACCTGGTGATGCACGGCTCGTCGTCGGTTCCGCAGGAACTGCTGGAAGAGATCCGCAAGTTCGGCGGCGACATGAAGGAAACCTACGGCGTGCCGGTCGAGGAAATCCAGGAAGCGATCAAGTACGGTGTGCGCAAGATCAACATCGACACTGACATCCGCCTGGCCATGACCGGCGCGATCCGCCGCTTCTTCGCCGAGAACCCGAGCAAGTTCGACCCGCGCGAATACCTGAAGCCGGCCCGCGAAGCCGCCAAGCAGGTGTGCAAGGCGCGCTACATCGCCTTTGGCTGCGAAGGCCAGGCCGGCAAGATCAAGCCGATCGGCCTGACCGACATCGCGCAGCAGTACAAGGCGGGCAAGCTGTCGCAGGTCGTGCAGTAAATGTCCCTAGTCCGCCTTCCGCGCAAGGGGAAGGCGGATTGCAGTTCCGGCCGCCGCGGCATGCATCCAGCGCCCGGCGGCTTCGCCGTTTTATCGGAACCATCATGTCCAACGCTCTCTACCAGTCCTCCATCAATTCGCTGCCGCTGCTGGGCCACGGCAAAGTGCGCGACAACTATGCCGTCGGCAACGACAAGCTGCTGATCGTCACCACCGACCGCCTGTCGGCGTTCGACGTCATCATGGGCGAGCCGATCCCTGACAAGGGCCGCGTGCTGAACCAGATGGCGAACTTCTGGTTCCGCAAGCTCGCGCACATCGTGCCGAACCACGAGACCGGCATCGCGCCCGAAACCGTGGTCGCGCCGGAGGAAGTGGAGCAGGTCAAGGGCCGCGCCGTGGTGGTCAAGCGCCTGAAGCCGATCCTGGTCGAAGCCGTGGTGCGCGGCTACCTCGCCGGCAGCGGCTGGAAGGACTACCAGGCCACCGGCAAGGTGTGCGGGATCGAACTGCCCGCCGGCCTGCAGAACGCGCAGAAGCTGCCCGAGCCGATCTTCACCCCGGCCGCCAAGGCCGAGATGGGCGAGCACGACGAGAACATCTCGTTCGGCGAAGTCGAGGCCCGCATCGGCATCGCGCTGGCGCGCCAGATGCGCGAGATCTCGATCCGCCTGTACAAGGAAGCGGCCGAGTTTGCCGCCACGCGCGGCATCATCATCGCCGATACCAAGTTCGAGTTCGGCCTGGACGACAATGGCGTGCTGACGCTGATGGACGAAGTGCTGACCGCCGATTCGTCGCGCTTCTGGCCGGCCGATTCGTACCAGGTGGGCACCAACCCGCCGTCGTTCGACAAGCAGTTCGTGCGCGACTGGCTGGAAGCCGTGCGCATCGACGGCAAGCCCTGGCCCAAGACCGCGCCGGCGCCGCAACTGCCGGACGACGTGATCGAAAAGACCGCCGCCAAGTACCGTGAAGCGCTGACGCGCCTGACGGGCGAAGAACTGCAGTAATGCAGGGCGCCGTTCCCGCGCGTGCGGGAACGGCCAACGAAGGAACAGACAAAGTGAGCAAGCAAGACAAGCCGCTGGTCGGCGTGGTGATGGGCAGCAGTTCCGACTGGGACGTGATGCAGCACGCAGTGGCCATGCTGAAGGATTTCGGCGTGCCGTTCGAAGCCCAGGTGGTGTCCGCGCACCGCATGGCGGACGACATGTTCCGCTATGCCGAGCGCGCACGCAGCCGCGGCATCCGCGCCATCATCGCCGGTGCCGGCGGGGCCGCGCACCTGCCCGGCATGATCGCCGCCAAGACCATCGTGCCGGTGTTCGGCGTGCCGGTGCCGTCCAAGTACCTGCGCGGCGAGGATTCGCTGCTGTCGATCGTGCAGATGCCCAAGGGCGTGCCGGTGGCCACCTTCGCCATCGGCGAGGCCGGCGCCGCCAACGCCGCGCTGCACGCGATCGCCACGCTGGCCACCACCGACGAGGCGCTGGCCGGCGCGCTGGAAGCGTTCCGCGCGAAGCAGACCGAAGCCGCGCGCGCGATGACGCTGCCGCTGTAATCATCCGGACATCCCACGGAACCTAGCAATGCCTACCGATATCCATCCCTACCTCTCCGAAGCCCACACGCCGGAATCGCGCGCCGAGTTCGGCGTCGACCGTCCCGACGCGCCCATCCTGCCCGGCGCGTGGCTCGGCATGCTGGGCGGCGGCCAGCTCGGCCGCATGTTCACGCATGCGGCGCAGGCGATGGGCTATCGCGTATGCGTGCTCGATCCGGACCAGGACAGCCCGGCCGGCTCGGTGGCGGACAAGCATATCTGTGCGCAATACACCGACGAGGCCGCGCTCGCCGAGATGGGCAAGCTGTGCCAGGCGGTAAGCACCGAGTTCGAGAACGTGCCGTCGCTGTCGCTGGACCGGCTCGAGCAACTCGGCGCCTTTGTCGCGCCGCGCGGCTACTGCGTGTCGATTGCGCAGAACCGCATCGGCGAGAAGAAGTTCTTTGCCGCGTGCGCCGAGCGCACCGGCGTGTCGCCGGCCCCGCACTGGGTAATCCAGCACGATGCCGATGTCGACCAGCTGCCCGACCACGTGCTGCCCGGCATCCTCAAGACCGCGCGCATGGGCTATGACGGCAAGGGCCAGGCGCGCGTGAAGACGCGCGACGACGTGCGCGCCGCCTGGAACGCCATGCAGCACGTGCCGTGCGTGCTGGAGCAGATGCTGCCGCTGGCCTATGAGGTCTCGGTGCTGGCCGCGCGTGCCGCGAACGGCTCCACTGCCACCTGGCCGCTGGCCGAGAACGTGCACCGCGACGGCATCCTGTTCTCGACGGAAATGCCGTCGACCAGCGTGTCGCCTGAGATCGCCGACCGCGCGCGTGCCGCAGCCGCTGCCATCGCCACGGAAATGGGCTACGTCGGCGTGCTGTGCATCGAGTTCTTCGTGCTGACCGACGGCTCGCTGGTCGCCAACGAGATGGCGCCGCGCCCGCACAACTCCGGCCATATCACCATGGATGCGTGCGAGACCAGCCAGTTCGAACAGCAGGTGCGCGCCATGGCGCGGCTGCCGCTGGGCAGCACGCGCCAGCACTCGGCCGGCAAGATGCTGAACCTGCTGGGCGACGTGTGGTTCGAGTTCGGCCTGGAGCGCACGCCGTCCTGGGACGAGGTGGTGGCGCAACCTGGTGCCAAGCTGCACCTTTACGGCAAGGGCGATGCGCGCCCGTCGCGCAAGATGGGCCACGTCAACTGCGTGGGCGAGCATGCCGAAGCGGCTGCCGCCGCCTTTGCCGCCGCCGCGCAGGCGCTGCATATCCCGCTCTGAAGCCATAGCTCCAAGGAACACGATGTCGCCGCGCATGCCCACGGCCGCTGAACTGGACGAAGCCGTCCGCCTGCTCGAGGCCGGGCAACTGGTCGCCTTTCCCACCGAAACCGTCTACGGGCTCGGTGCGGACGCCGAGAACCCCGAGGCGGTCGCCCGCATCTTCGCGCTGAAGGGCCGGCCGTCGAACCATCCGGTGATTGTCCACGTGGTGGACGGTGCCGATATCGGCTACTGGACCGACGAGGTCCCCGAGGCCGCGCAGCAGTTGATCGACGCCTTCTGGCCCGGCCCGCTGACGCTGATCCTGAAGCGCGCCGCGCATATCCATTCGGCCGTCGCCGGCGGCCAGGACAGCATCGGCGTGCGTTGCCCGTCTCACCCCGTGGCGCAGGCGCTGCTGGCGCGCTTCAAGCGCGGCCGCGGCGGCATTGCCGCGCCGTCGGCCAACAAGTTCGGCCAGGTCAGCCCGACCACCGCGCAGCATGTGCGCGATGAATTCGGCGATGCGGTCTATGTGCTGGAAGGCGATGGCGTGGAGGTCGGTATCGAATCGACCATCGTCGACCTGTCGCGGCTGGACCAGGGCATCGGTCCGGTGCTGTTGCGGCCGGGCGCGATTACCGCGGCGATGATGGCGCAGGTACTGGGCGCGGCCCCGCTGCCGCCTGATGCGGCTGCGCCGCGGGCCTCAGGCACGCTCAAGGCCCACTACGCGCCGCACACACCGCTGCTACTGGCCGATGCGCAAGCGGCTTCGGCGCAGCTGGCCTCGCTGCCGGACGATGCACGCGTGGTGTGGGTCGGCCGGGCGCCGCTGGTGGACCAGCGGTGCACCTGGGTGCAGGCGCCTGCGGATGCGGCGGCTTACGCGCGTGAGCTTTACCGCTTGCTGCGCAAGCTCGACAAGCAGGGCTATACGCAGCTGATGTTCGAGGTGCTGCCTGTAGGGCAGGATTGGGCCGGGGTGCGGGATCGGCTGGAGCGGGCGGCGGCGGCGTTCGAGGGGTGAGGGTCCCTTACCCCCCCAGCAAGCGCAACGCCGTATACACGGCCATCCCCACCATAATCATCCCCACCATCTTCCGGGTCAGCAGGTAGAACAACGTGGCCGCAATCCCGGCCATCAGCTTGTCGTTGGAAAACGCCACCGTGAAATGCCCCTGCCAGGTCATCAGGTCCGGCAGGATGATTGCCGCCAGCGCCGCGGCCGGCGCATAGCGCAGCGCCCGCGCGATGCGGTCCGGCACGGTGACATGCTCGCCGGCCATCAGGAACAGCGCGCGCGTGACGATGGTGACGACCGCCATGCCAAGGATGGCAATCCAGATTTCAAGATGGCTCATGCGCGGTCTCCCGGCGGCGTTTCCGGCGCGGCGGCGTTGGTGATCTCGGGGACCTTGGGCTTGCGCCGGCGGATGCCGCGCAGCGCCGCGCGCGCGGCCAGGTCGTCGCTGGCCATGCCGGCCGCGATCGCGCCCACCACCGCCACCACCAGGCTGAGGCGGTACGGCAAGTCGAAGCACAGCAGTGCCAGCACCGCCGACACCACCACTGCCAGCAGCGTCGAGCGCGAGTTGATGGTGGCGATCATCACCGGGATCAGCGCCATGGTGCCCGCCAGCCCCAGGCCCCAGCTGTCTGGGAACAGGCTGGCCAGCACGATGCCGATGATCGACGACAGCTGCCACATGCAGAAGTTGGTCAGCGCCATGCCCCAGAAATAGCCTTCCTTGCCGGGCTCGTAGCCGGGCGTGCTGTATTTCTGCAGGAAGTAGACGAAGTGCAGGTCGCCGTTGAAAGAACCCAGGATGGTGCGCCGCCATAGCGGCATGTAGCTGAAGTGCGGCTGCATGCCGGCGCTGAAGATCACGAAGCGCAGGTTGACCACGGCCGCGGTCAGCCAGATGGTCCACAGCGGCAGGCCCGCGGCGAACAGCGGCAGCACCGCCAACTGCGCCGAGCCGGCGTAGACCAGCAGCGACATGCCGATGGCTTCGGGCACGGTCATCACGGATTTGCTCATCGCCACGCCGGTCACCAGGCCCCAGGAGAAGACCGCGGGCAGGGACGGGGCAAAGTAGCGCGCGCCGTCGATAAAGCCGGCGCGTTCGGCGGGTGCGAAGCGATGCCAGAGGCGCAACCACACCGGGGGTTGTCGGGAAGTCATGTCAGAGGGCGAGGGGGCAATGCAGGCCCGGGGCCGAGGGCCGGCCCGGAAGGCTGCCGCCGCAGGACGCGGCCGGCACCTTGGCATTATAGGGGGCGGATCGGGCGCTGGTAAGTGTCCGCTTAACAAAATGCGGCCGCGGCGTTGGCGCCAGGCCACGGTGCCGCGCCGCAGCCCGCCCGGCGCGGACTCAGGGTGCGCCGCGGTACACCCATTGCAGCAGGGCGTCGTGTGCTTCCAGCGCCTGCGCGGCGTTGGGATGGTTGATCATGCTGACCACCACGTAGCGGCCGCCGTCGGCAGCATCCACATAGCCGGCCAGCGCGCGCACGTCGGCCAGCGTGCCGGTCTTCAGGTAGCCGTTGCCGGCCGCGTTGGCGCGCGTCAGGCGGTTGCGCAGCGTGCCGTCGACGCCCAGCACCGGCAGCGAATCGATCAGCACCGGCCCCACATTGCTGGCCGCGGCCTGCTGCAGCAGGCGCGCCATGTCATAGGCGCTGATGCGTTCCTCGCGCGACAGGCCCGAGCCGTTGTCCAGCACCAGGCCGGGCATGTCCAGCCCCTGGCGCGCCAGCCAGCGCTGCACCACGCGGGTCGAGCGGGCCGTGCTGGCCGGGCCGCCGCGGTCCATTTCGGCGCCGATGGTCAGGAACAGCTGGCGTGCCATCACGTTGTTCGAGAACTTGTTGATGTCGCGCACGATGTCCGCCAGCGGCAGGCCGTAGTGGCGCGCCAGCAGCACCGCGCCGCGCGGCACCTTGCCGCTGCGCAGCCCGGGCAGATGGGCAAAGCGCCCGCCGGCGCGCTGCCACTCGGCGACGAAGCCGCCCCAGGTGAATTCCGCGTGCGACAGCGTGGCGATATTGAGCACGTGCTCGCCGCAGTCGCTGGCATAGTTGCCCGAGAACGACGCCAGCACGGTGCCGTCCGCCTGCGGCAGCACGCTCGGGCTGGCGCTGGACTGCCAGTCGCCGCAGCGGCCGTTGGTCAGCGTCAGCCGGTTGTCCAGCTTGAGCTGGGCCAGCTCGGGCGTGACGCTGACTGCCACGGTCTGGCTGGCCGGGTCCGGCGTCAGCGTGAATGACAGCGTCTTGAACGCATAGAGCAGTGCATCCGGGCCGACGTTGTAGGCGCGCTGCACCTCGCCGTCGATGGTGCCGTTGCCGTCCAGGCCATCGGCAAAGTAGCTGCGGTCCAGCACCAGGTCGCCGTTGATGCCTGTGGCGCCCGCGGCGCGTGCCTTCGCCACCAGCTTAGCCATTTCCTCGGGCACCAGCTTGGGGTCGCCGTG
The DNA here is from genome assembly GCF_000219215.1 of Cupriavidus necator N-1. Lineage (NCBI taxonomy): Bacteria > Pseudomonadati > Pseudomonadota > Betaproteobacteria > Burkholderiales > Burkholderiaceae > Cupriavidus > Cupriavidus necator. The sequence continues at coordinate 611,284 of NC_015726.1, forward strand.
GCCGCGCAGGTAGACATTGCCGTTGACGGTGCCGTCGAAGCCGGGCTGGGCATCGGCGTAGAGCGAGGTCTGCCAGCGGTAGTCGGGCCCCAGCAGCTGCAGCCCGGCAAAGGTGGTGACCAGCTTCATGGTCGAGGCCGGATTCATCGGCTGCTGCGCATTCCAGCTGGCGCGGGCGGTGCCCGCGCCCAGCCTGACCACGTAGAAGCTGGCGGCCGAGGCCGGCACGCCGGCGCGGCGCAGCGCCGCGGCCACCGGGGCCGGCACGCCGGCGCTCACCAGTGCGGGATCGGCAGCGGCTTTTGCGGCGGTGGCAGTCTTGGCTGCCTTGGCCGCCTTGGCGGGGGCTTTGGCTTGCGCCGGGGTGAGTGCGGGACCGCCGGCCAGCAGCACGGCGGCAAGAATGGGCGAGAGCAGTGGCGACAGGCGGCGCAGCAGGGCGCCGGGTCGCGATGCGGTAGGCGCGGCGATTGTTCTTGGCATGGCGGCCATGTTAACGCATGGCCGCTGGCAGGCGGATGACAGTCTTGCCGGCTGCCCTCAGCCGGCGCGCGGCGGCGCCAGCCGTGCCAGCAGCGACTTCAGCGTGACCTGCTCGGTATCGGTCAGCGCCGAGCCGACGTGCGCGTCATGCGCCACCACCGCCTGCGTGGCGGCTTCCAGCGTGCGGCGGCCGGCTGCCGTCAGCACCAGGCTGTAGGCGCGGCGATCCCCGGCTGCCGGGCGGCGCGCCACTAGGTTCATCTCTTCCAGCGCGTCGACCAGAAGCACCGCCCCGGAGCGGGCGATGCCGAGGATCTGCGCCAGCTCGGTCAGCTTCAGGTGCGGGTTGCGCGAGATGATGATCAGCGCGGAAAAGCGCGGTGGCGTGATCTGCCACTGCGCCAGTGACAGCACGAAGTCTTCATAGATGCGGATCTGCGCGCGGCGGATGGCGTAGCCGATCAGGTTGTCGAGCACGCCATAGTCGATATTCGGCACATGCGGGTCGAAACCGGCATCGGCACCGGCGCTTGCGGCCGGATCCGGCGCGAGCGGGTCCCGCGCCTTGCGCCGCGCGGACGCGGCGGTGGTGCTGCGCGGGCGCGGGGGCGCGGCGGGCGGTGTGCCGGATGCGTCGGGATTCATTTCAGCAGTTTCCAGTTGCCGTTGTCGATGGTCAGCATAACCCGCCCGCGCTGGTCGAAGCCATAGTGGTCTTGCCCACTGTAATTCAGCACGCCGTGCGAGACCACGATGTCGCGCTCGGTCTCCAGCGCCTGCCGCAGCGCCTGGCGGAACGCCGGCGTCCCCGGCTTGGCATGCTTGAGCGCCACGGGCACGATGCGCTCCAGCACCAGCCCGGCGTCGTAGGCATGGGCGCCGAACTGGGTGCGGCTGTCGGCGCCGTACTGCTTCTCATAGCGGGTGACGTAGTCCAGCCCCGGCTTGCGCACCGGGTCGCCCGCGGGCAATTGCTCCGGCACGATCACCGGCCCGGCCGGCAGGATTGCGCCATTGACCATGCGCCCGCCGATGCGGATCAGGTCCTTGGTGGCCGCGCCGTGGGTGTGGTAGATGGTGCCGCCGTAGCCGCGCTCGCGCAGCGTGGTGTGCGGCAGCGCGGCGCCGGTGCCGGCGCCGGCGATCAGGATGGCGTCGGGTTTGGCGGCAATCAGCTTGATGGCCTGCGCGGTCACGCTGGTATCGGCGCGGCCGTAGCGCTCGGTGGCGATCAGGCGGATGCCGTTGGCACTGGCGGCGGCGGTGAAGTCCTTCAGCCAGGTCTCGCCGTAGGCATCGGCAAAGCCGATAAAGCCGATGGTCTTGACGCCGTTGGTCTTGGCGGTGGCGGCCACGGCATTGGCCATCAGCCGCACCGGCTGCGCCAGCCGGAAGGTCCAGGCGCCGCGCCCGGGCTTGAGCTCAATCGGCGAGAACGCCAGCTGCACGGTCTGGGCTTCATCGGCCACCTCGGCAATGGCGATCGACGGCGCCACCGCGGACGAGCCCAGGACGATGTCGACCTTGTCCTCGGAGACAAAGCGGCGCGCCACCTTGGCGCCCTGCGTGGGGTCCGACGCATCGTCCAGCACGATGTAGCGCACCGCCTCGCCGCCGATCTTCTGCGGCAGGTAGGCCAGCGAGTTCTTCTGCGGGATGCCCAGCGACGCCGACGGGCCGGTGGTGGACAGGCTGACGCCGACGGTGATGTCGGCCAGCGCGCTGCCGGCGCTGAAGGCGAGGGCCGCGGCCAGCGCGAGGCGGGCCAGCTTGGTGGTGGTCAGGGGCGCCATGGTGTCTCCTCTCTCGATGGTCTTGTTCTGCATGTCAAACCTGCCGGATCCTACCGGTTGCCTTGCATCGACTGCCGGTCGAATCCCGCCAGCTGCTTGTACCGCAGCGAAATCGCCTCCAGTTCGGCGCGCGGGATCACCTGGTCGATGTCGGCAAAGCCCTGCGGCGCACGTTCCTCGGCCAGCTGCATCACTTGCTCGGGCCCGTTCATGCGGTTGCGCAGCACGATGCCGGCGGTGCGCGGCAGGCGCTCGGCCTCGTATTCGCGCAGCGCGTAGCCGGTGTCGGGCGTGCCGAGCAGGCTGTCGACCAGGTAGCGCGCGTCCAGGATGGCCTGGGCGCTGCCGTTCGAGCCGATCGGGTACATCGGGTGCGCGGCGTCGCCCAGCAGCGTGACGCGGTCGAAGGTCCAGCGCGGCAGCGGGTCCTTGTCGACCATCGGGAATTCGTAGATCGCCTGGGCACCGTCGATCAGCGCGGGGATGTCGATCCAGTCCCACTTCCAGTCGGCAAACGCGGCGCAGAACACGGATTTGTCGACCTGCTTGTTCCAGTCGCTGCGCGGCGGGGTGTCGGGAACGCTGTCGGGCACGCGCAGCTCGGCGATCCAGTTGACCAGCGAGCGGCCCTGGCGGCGCAGTGGTTCCGAGATCGGATAGGCCACGAACTTCTGGTCCTGGTGCCCGGCCATGAACATCGAGCGCCCGTCCAGGTAGGGCGGCGCCTCGGTGACCGCGCGCCACAGCAGGCGGCGCGAAAAACGCGGCAGGTCGCCTGTGGGGTAGAAGTGGCGGCGCACAGCCGAGTGGATGCCATCGGCGCCGACCAGCACATCGGCGCTGGCTTCGACCTCGGCATTGTCGCTGCGGCGGCGCAGGCCAAAGCGCGCCTGTCCGCCCGCGCCGGTGTCCAGCACGGTCTCGAAGCTATGGCCGGTATGCACGGCGCTGGCGCCCAGGCGCTCCACCACGGTACGGTGCAGCAGCATCTGGAATTCGCCGCGATGGATCGAGAACTGCGGCCAGTCATAACCGGCCGCCAGCCCGCGTGGCTCATGCCAGATGCGCTGGCCGCGCTTGTTGTAGTAGGAGAGCGACGAGGTCTCGATGGCGATATCCGCCAGCGCGTCGCGCAGTCCCAGCTCGGACAGGATGCGCACGGCGTGCGGCAGCAGGTTGATGCCCACGCCCAGCGGGCGCAGCGTTTCGCTGGCCTCCCAGACCTCGGCCTCGATGCCGTGGCGTTGGCACAGCAGCGCCAGCGTCAGTCCGCCGATGCCGCCACCGGCGATTGCGATCTTCATGTTGTCTCCCCCGCGTGCAGGATGCGCCGGTACGCAAGCGCGGGCGCGCTGCCCCCGGTCGAATTGGATTTGTTATGGAGTATAACAATTTGACCGGTCGCGGCAAGACGGGGAAGTCCCCGGAGTGACGCCTCCGGGGTCAGGAAAAACCCGCGCTCAGCCGAGCGCGGCGCCTTCCGGCTTGGCTTGTGCCTGCAGCGAAGGCACCGGGAAGACAAGGTCGTACAGCCAGTTGTACACGAGCGCGTAGACCATGTAGAAGCCGGCCACGGCGAGGTCCATGATGAGCGCGTCGAACAGGCTGATGCCCAGGTACCAGGCCACCGACGGCAGGAACACCACCAGCAGGCCCAGTTCGAACAGCACGGCGTGCAGCACGCGCACCGGCAGCGACTTGCGCAGCTGGCCGGTGAACCGCAGCATGCCCTTGTCGAACAGCACGTTGTACAGGTAGTTCCAGCCGGTGGCGATCAGCGAGGCGACCGCGCCGATCACGCCCATCTCATGCAGTTCATAGCCGAAGGCCCAGCTGGCCACCGGCGCGAAAATCAGCAGGCCGACCACCTCGAAGCCGATGGCGTGGCGAATCCGGTCCCAGGTCTTGCGCATCGTTGTTCTCCTTGCGTGTCAAACGCGATGGGAGCTAGTCTATCTGCTGGGTAGGGATTGCCAAGTTGGATACTATCTGCAAAACAGATGGATAAACATTGAAAGTTATTTATGAGCCTCTCCATCGAGCAATTGCAGGCATTCGTCGCGGCGGCTGACACCGGTTCGTTCTCGGCCGCCGCGCGCCGGCTGGGCAAGGCGCAGTCGGTGGTCAGCGCGGCGGTGTCCAACCTGGAAATCGACGCCGGCAACGCGCTGTTCGACCGCGCCGGCCGTTACCCGGTACTGACTCCCGCGGGCGAGCGGCTGCTGGCCGAGGCGCGCGTGATCCTGGAGCGCTGCGAACACTTCCGCGGCGTGGCCAAGAGCCTGGGCGAGGGCGTGGAGACGCGGCTGGTGCTGGCGGTGGACGAGCTTTATCCGGAAGAGACGCTGGGCATGCTGCTGGAAGAATTTTCCAGCCGCTTCCCGGCGGTGGAGCTTGAGCTGCTGTTTCCGTTGATGGAGGACGTCAGCCGACTGGTGCTGGAAGGCGGCGCCGACCTCGGCATCATGTGGCGGCAGGAGGTGCTGCCGCCGGCGCTGGGCTTCCATGCGCTGGGCTGGGTGCCGATGCAGATCCTGTGCGCGCCCGAGCATCCGCTGGCCGGCCAGCGCGTGGACTGGGAGGAACTGAAGCGCTACCGCCAGCTGATGGTCGCAACCCGCTCAGACAGCGAAGAGAAGATGCGCCTGCGCGTGGCCGCGGACGTGTGGTGGGTGGAAAGCCAGTGGGTGATCGTGGAGCTGGTCAAGCGCGGGCTAGGCTGGGCCTTCGTGCCGTGGCACGTGGTGGCCAATTCACCGGCCGCGGCGCGGCTGGTGACGCCGCCGCTGGCATTCCAGCAACAGGACTGGCCGGTGGCGATGGAACTGGTCTGGCACAAGCAGCGGCCGCTGGGCAAGGCCGCCACCTGGCTGCGCGAGCGCATTTGCCAACAGCCGCTGCCGCGCGCCCCGGCGGCTAGCGCTGGCTGACGGCCTGGTTCGTACCGGCCTGTGCCGGCGTAGCCTCCGCGCCGGGCGCATGCCAGCCGCCGCCCATCGCCTTGATCAGCACCACCGCCGCCGTGTACTGGCGGCCGGCGATCGACAGTGCGGTGCGCTCGGCGGTGTAGGCGCTGGTCTGCGCCGTCAGCACGTCGAGCAGGCCAGCGGTGCCGGCGCGGTAGCGGTTGTTCACCAGCGCCAGCGCCTCGCGCGCCGAGCGCAGCGCGTCGTTCTGCACCACCGCTTCCTGTTCCAACAGCCGCTGCGCGGCGAGGTTGTCCTCGACTTCCTGGAACGCGCCCAGCACGGTCTGGCGGTAGTTGGCCACGGTCTGGTCGTAGGCCGCCACCGCCTGCGCCTTGGCCGCGCTGCGCAGGCCGCCGTCGAACAGCGTGCCGGCCAGCCCGCCGCCGATCGACCAGATCCGGTCCGGCAGCGACATCCAGCGCGCCAGCGTGCTGGCGGTCAAGCCGCCGCTGGCCGACAGCGACAGGGTCGGGTAGTAGGCTGCCTGCGCCACGCCGATCTGCGCATTAGCCGAGGCCATGCGGCGCTCGGCCGCGCCGATGTCGGGGCGGCGCTCCAACAGTTGCGACGGCACCGCGGCCGGCACGCGCGGCGGCGCTGTGCGGAAGTCGTCGGCGCCCAGCGTCAGCGCCGCAGGGGGCTTGCCCACCAGCACGGCGATGGCGTGCTCCAGCTGCGCGCGCGTGATCTGGATGTCGATCTGCTGCGCCTGCGCGCTCTTGAGCTGGGTCTCTGACTGCAGCACGTCCGAGCGCTGCGCGGTGCCCGCCGCATACTGGTTCTGCACCAGCTGCAGCGACTTCTGGTAATCGGCCACGGTGCGGTCCAGCAGGGCCTTCTGCGCATCGGCCACGCGCAGCAGGAAGTAGCTCTGCGCCAGCGTCGCCTGGGTCGATAGCAGCGTCGAGGCCAGGTCGGCCTGGCTGGCCTGTGCACTGGCCTCGCTGCTTTCCACCTGGCGCCGCACGCGGCCCCAGACGTCGATTTCCCAGGTTGCGCCCAGCGTCACGCTCTGCCCGTTGAGCGTATTGCCGCTGGCGCCGCGCGCGCGCGACGCCCCGGCCTGCGCGTCGACGATCGGGAAGAAGCCGGCGCGCGCCGCCTGCAGCGCGGCCACGGCCTGACGGTACTGCGCCTCGGCGGCCTTGATGTTCTGGTTCGAGATCTGCACCTCGGACATTAGCGCGTCGAGCTGCGCATCGCCGAACACGGTCCACCAGTCGGCGCGTGCCAGCGCATCCTGCGGCTCGGCGGGCTTCCAGTCGCCGCTCCAGGCGGTAGCGTCGGCCGTGCCCGCCGTGCCATCGGCTTCCTTGAACGCTTCCGACACGGGTGCGTCCGGGCGCTTGTAGTCGGGGCCCACCGCGCAGCCGGCCAGCAGCAGCGCGCAGGCCAGCGGCAACGGCAGGGCATGAATCAGCAGACGGGTAAAAACAGTCATAAAGAGTCTCTGCAAATCTAGACGGCAGCCGGCTGGTCCGGCGTGCCAGTACCACGGCGGCGCTGGCGCCAGGCCTTGACCTTCAGGCGCCAGCGGTCCAGCGTCAGGTAGACCACCGGCGTGGTGTACAGCGTCAGCAGCTGGCTTACCACCAGCCCGCCGACAATGGAGATGCCCAGCGGCGCGCGCAGCTCGGCGCCGTCGCCGCGGCCGATCGCCAGCGGCACCGCGCCCAGCAGCGCGGCCATGGTGGTCATCAGGATCGGGCGGAAACGCAGCAGGCAGGCGCGGTAGATCGCGTCGCGCGGCGACAGCCCCTCGCGCCGTTCGGCATCGATGGCAAAGTCGATCATCATGATCGCGTTCTTCTTGACGATGCCGATCAGCAGGATCACGCCGATCAGCGCGATGATGCTGAAGTCGGTCTTCGATGCCAGCAACGCCAGCAGCGCGCCCACGCCCGCCGAGGGCAGCGTCGACAGGATCGTCAGCGGGTGCACGTAGCTTTCATACAGCACGCCCAGCACGATATAGATCGTGATCAGCGCCGCCAGGATCAGGATCGGCTGGCTCTTTAGCGAGTCCTGGAACGCCTTGGCGCCGCCCTGGAAGTTGGCGCGCAGCGTCTCCGGCACGCCGATGCGCGCCATCTCGCGCGTTATAGCGTCGGTCGCCTGCGACAGCGATATGCCCTCGGCCAGGTTGAACGAGATCGTCGAGGCCGCGAACTGGCCCTGGTGGTTCACGCCCAGCGGCGTGCTGGTCGGGGTTACGCGCGCGAAGGCCGCCAGCGGCACGCGGTTGCCGTTGCCGGTGACCACGTAGATGTCCTTGAGCGCATCGGGCCCCTGCAGGTACTCCTGGCTCAGCTCCATCACCACGCGGTACTGGTTCAGCGGATGGTAGATGGTGGACACCAGCCGCTGGCCGAAGGCATCGTTGAGCACCGCATCCACCTGCTGCGCGGTCACGCCCAGGCGCGAGGCCGCGTCGCGGTCGATGATCACCGAGGTCTGCAGGCCCTTGTCGTTGGTATCGGTGTCGATATCCTCCAGCCCCTTCAGGTTCGACAACGCGGCGCGCACCTTGGGCTCCCACGCGCGCAGCACCTCCAGGTCGTCTGACTGCAGCGTGAACTGGTATTGCGAACTGCTCTGCCGCCCGCCGATGCGGATGTCCTGCACCGACTGCAGGAACAGGCTCGCGCCTGGCTCCTTGGCCAGCTTGCCGCGCAGCCTCGCGATGATCGCGTCGGCCGATTCCTTGCGCTCCGACAGCGGCTTGAGCGTGACGAACATCTGCCCGGTATTGCGCTGCGAGCCGCCGGTAAAGCCGGTCACGTTCTCCACCGCCGGATCCGACCGCACGATGGTGATGAAGTTGTCGAGCTTGCCGCGCATGGCCTGGAATGAGGTGGCCTGGTCGGCGCGGATAAAGCCGATCAGCCGGCCGGTGTCCTGCTGCGGGAAGAAGCCCTTGGGCACGATCACGTACAGGTACACGTTCAGCGCGATGGTGGCGATCAGCACCAGCCACACCAGCGGGCTGAAGCGCAGCGCCGTGGACAGCGAGCGCGCATAGCCGTCGTGCAGCCACTGGAACATGCGCTCGGTGGCGCGGAAGAAGCGGCTCTGCTTCTCCGGCTCGGGCGGGCGCAGCAGGCGCGCGCACATCATCGGCGTGGTGGTCAGCGACACCACCAGCGATACCAGGATCGCCACTGACAGCGTGATCGCGAACTCCTGGAACAGGCGGCCGACAATGCCGCCCATCATCAGCAGCGGGATGAATACTGCGATCAGCGACAGGCTCATCGACAGCACCGTGAAGCCCACTTCGCGCGCACCGCGCAGCGCGGCGGCGAGCGGCTTCATGCCTTCCTCGATATGGCGCGAGATGTTTTCCAGCACCACGATGGCATCGTCGACCACAAAGCCGGTGGCAATCGTCAGCGCCATCAGCGACAGGTTGTTCAGCGAGAACCCGGCCAGGTACATCACCGAGAACGTGCCGATCAGCGACACCGGCACCGCCACGCTGGGGATCAAGGTGGCGCGCACATTGCGCAGGAACACGAACACCACCATGATCACCAGCGCCACTGAGATCATCAGCGTGTGCTCGACCTCGCGCAGCGAGGCGCGGATGGTGGGCGTGCGGTCCATCATCACGTTCATCGAGATTGCCGCCGGGATCATCTTCTGCAGGTTCGGCAGCATCTCGTTGACGCGGTCGACGGTCTCGATGATGTTGGCGCCGGGCGAGCGGTTCAGCACCAGCAGCACCGACGGCTTGCCGTTGGCCGAACCGGCGTTGCGGATGTCCTGCACCGAGTCGACCACATTGGCCACGTCGTGCAGCCGCACCGGCACCGCGAACGAGTTGGGGCCGCTAGTGGCACTGGTGCCGCCGGTGGCGCCGCTGGTGATGGTGGTGGTGCCGCTGCTGGTGGTCAGCGTGGTCACGGTGACGCCGTTGATCACCTTGGTGCTGACGCCGCCGCTGGCGGCGGCGTTGGCGGTGCTGGCAATCAGCGCGCCCGCCGACGTCGACGAGAAGGTTCCTGGCGTGGCATAGCGGATGATCAGCGGCATGTAGTCTTCCGCCTTCATCGCCTGGTCGTTGGCATAGACCTGCCAGTTGTTGGCGGCGTTCTCCAGCGTGCCCAGCGGCCGGTTGGCATTGGTAGCGCTGATGGTGTTGCGCACGTCCTCCAGCGAGATGCCGTAGTGGTTCAGCGCGGTCGGGTTCAGCTCCACCCGCACCGCCGGCAGCGAGGCCCCGCCGATGGTGACCTGGCCCACGCCATCGACCTGTGACAGCTTCTGCGCCAGGATGGTCGAGGCCGCGTCATAGAGCTGCCCGCGCGTCATGGTCGGCGACGTCAGCGCGATGATCATGATCGGCGCGTCGGCCGGGTTGACCTTGCGGTAGGTCGGGTTGTTGGGCAGGCTGGTCGGCAGCGTCGCGCGCGAGGCGTTGATTGCCGCCTGCACGTCGCGCGCGGCGCCGTCGATATTGCGCGACAGGTCGAACTGCAGCGTCACGCGGGTGGAGCCGAGTGAGCTGCTCGACGTGATCTCGGTCACGCCGGCGATGGTGCCGAGCGCGCGCTCGAGCGGCGTGGCCACGGTGGCGGCCATCGTTTCCGGGCTCGCACCCGGCAGCGACGCCGATACCGAGATGGTCGGGAAATCCACCTGCGGCAGCGGCGACACCGGCAGCAGCCGCAGCGCGGCCAGTCCCGCCAGCAGGATGCCGAGCGTCAGCAGCGCGGTCGCGACGGGGCGGTGGATGAAGGCAGCCGAGAGATTCATCGTTACACCGGCTCCTCGCCGGTACCGCCTTCCTCCGGATCGCCGAAGCGCCGCTTGCGCCAGCCCTTCACGCGCGTGGCGATGCGGTCGAAGGCCAGGTAGATCACCGGCGTGGTGAACAGCGTCAGCACCTGGCTGACCAGCAGGCCGCCCACCATGGTCACGCCCAGCGGCCGGCGCAGCTCGCTGCCGATGCCCGAGCCCAGCATCAGCGGCAGCGCCGCCAGCAGGGCCGCCATGGTGGTCATCAGGATCGGGCGGAAGCGCAGCAGGCAGGCCTGGAAGATCGCGTCGCGCGGCTTCATGCCGCCCTCGCGCTCAGCCTCGAGCGCGAAGTCGATCATCATGATCGCGTTCTTCTTGACGATGCCGATCAGCAGGATGATGCCGATGATCGCGATGATGCCCAGGTCCTGGCCCGCCACCAGCAGCGCCAGCAGCGCGCCCACGCCGGCAGACGGCAGTGTCGACAGGATGGTGACCGGGTGGATGGTGCTTTCATACAGCACGCCCAGCACGATATACATCGTCACCACCGCGGCCAGGATCAGCCACAGCGTGTTCGACAGCGACGCGCGGAAGGCCAACGCGGCGCCCTGGAAGCTGGTCTGCATCGAGATCGGCAGGCCCAGTTCGTGTTCCACCTTGGTGATCTTGTCGACCGCGGCGCCCAGCGATTCGCCGTGCGCGAGGTTGAACGAGATCGTCGCCGCCGGGAACTGGCCCTGGTGGTTGACCACCAGCGGGCCGGTGCGCTCCGTGATGCGCGCAAACGAGCCCAGCGGCACTTGCCCGCCGGAAGAGGAGGGCAGGCGCAGGTCGGCCAGCGACTGCGGGTTCTTGCGGAATTCCGGCATGGTCTCCAGCACCACGCGGTACTGGCTCGCCTGCGTGAAGATGGTCGACACCAGCCGCTGGCCGAAGGCGCTGTACAGCGCGCTGTCGATCACCGCGGTGGTGATGCCGAAGCGCGCCGCGGCGTCGCGGTCGATATCGACATAGGCGCGCAGGCCGTTGTTCTGCTGGTCGCTGGTGACATCGCGCAGCTCGGGTTCCTGGCGCAGGCGTTCCACCAGTTTCGGCACCCATGTCGCCAGCGTCTCGGGATCCGGATCCTCCACGGTGAACTGGTACTGCGTGCGCGAGACCTTGTCCTCGATGGTCAGGTCCTGCACCGGCTGGGTGAACAGCGACACGCCGCCGAGGTCATGCACCGCCTGCTGCAGCCGCTGCGTGACCACCTCGATCGGATCGCGTTCGCCCTTGGGTTTGAGGTTGATCAGCATGCGCCCGGCGTTGAGCGTGGTGTTGGTGCCGTCCACGCCGATAAACGACGACAGGCTTGCCACGGCCGGGTCCTGCATCACCACCTTGGCCACGGCCTGCTGCCGGCGCGCCATGGCGTCGAACGAGGTGGTCTGGGCGGCTTCCGTAATACCCTGGATAACGCCGGTGTCCTGCACCGGGAAGAAGCCCTTGGGTACCAGCAGGTACAGCAGCACGGTCAGCACCAGCGTGGCTACGGCCACCACCAGCGTGGCCTTCTGGCGGTCCAGCACCCACTCCAGCGCGCGGCCGTAGCGGTCGATCACGTTGTCGAAGAAGCGGCCGCTGGCGCGGTGAAAGCGCGACAGCTTCTCTTCCGGCACATGGTGCAGCAGGCGCGCGCACATCATCGGCGTGAGCGTCAGCGACACCACCGCCGAGATCAGGATCGACACAGCAAGCGTGATCGCGAACTCGCGGAACAGGCGCCCGACCACATCGCCCATGAACAGCAGCGGGATCAGCACCGCCACCAGCGAGAAGGTCAGCGAGATGATGGTGAAGCCAATCTGCTTGGAACCCTTGAGCGCCGCCGCCATCGGCGAATCGCCTTTCTCGATGTAGCGCATGATGTTCTCGATCATCACGATCGCATCGTCAACCACGAAGCCGGTGGCAATCGTCAGCGCCATCAGCGTTAGGTTGTTGATCGAGAACCCGGCCAGGTACATCACGCCGAAGGTGCCCACCAGCGACAGCGGCACCGCCACGCCCGGGATGATGGTCGCCGGTATATTGCGCAGGAAAAGGAAGATCACCAGCACCACCAGCGCGATCGCCAGCAGCAGCTCGAACTGCACATCCTCGACCGAGGCGCGGATGGTGGTGGTGCGGTCGGTCAGTAGCTGCACGTGGACCGAGGCCGGCAGCGCGTTCTGCAGCTGCGGCAGCAGCGCCTTGATGCGGTCCACCACTTCGATCACGTTGGCGCCCGGCTGGCGCTGGATGTTCAGCACGATCGCGGGCTTGTCATTGGCCCAGGCCGCCAGGCGGCTGTTCTCGGGGCCGTCGACGATCTCGGCCACGTCGGTGATGCGGATCGGCGCGCCGTTCTTGTAGCCCAGGATGATCTGGCGATATTCGTCGGCCGAGCGCAGCTGGTCGTTGGCATCGATGGTGGAGGCGCGTGCCGGGCCATCGAAGCTGCCCTTGGCGCCGTTCACGTTGGAGGCGCCGATGGCGGTGCGCAGGTCGTCGATCGACATGCCCAGCGAGGCCAGCGCGGTCGGGTTGGCCTGGATGCGCACCGCGGGGCGCTGGCCGCCGCTGATGGTGACCAGGCCCACGCCCTGGATCTGCGAGATTCTCTGCGCCACGCGCGTGTCGACCATGTCCTGCAGCTTGGGCAGCGGCATGGTGTCCGAGGTCATGGCGATGGTCATGATCGGCGCGTCGGCCGGGTTGACCTTGCTGTAGACCGGCGGCATCGGCAGGTCGGATGGCAGCAGGTTGCTGCCGGCGTTGATGGCGGCCTGCACCTCCTGCTCGGCCACGTCCAGCGGCAGCGTCAGCTCGAACTGCAGCGTGATCACCGAGGCGCCGCCCGACGAGGACGACGACATCTGCTTCAGGCCCGGCATCTGGCCGAACTGGCGCTCCAGCGGCGCGGTCACCGACGAGGTCATCACGTCCGGGCTGGCGCCGGGGTAGAGCGTGGTGACCTGGATGGTCGGGTAGTCGACCTCGGGCAGCGCCGACAGTGGCAGCAGCCGGTACGCCACCAGCCCGGACAGCAGGATGGCCAGCATCAGCAGCGCCGTGGCGACCGGGCGCTCGATGAAGAGGCGTGAGGGGTTCATGCGGTGTCCTTACTGCTGCGCGCCGCTGGCGGGCGGGGCGCTGGCGCCGGCGTCGCGGTGGCGGCGATGTTCGCCGGCCGCGCCGGAAGCTGCGGCCCGCTGGCGTCGGCGTGCGCGCCGCTGGCACCGCCGCCGTCCCGGTTGCGTCGGCCGCGCCCGCGCGGCTGGCTGGCCGGCACCACCGCGGCGGCGCGCGCGGCCGGATCGACGGCCTCCACCGTCATGCCTTCCTTGAGGCGGTCGGCGCCGTCCACCACCACGCGCTGGCCGGGCTCCAGGCCCTTGAGCACGGCGTTGCGGCTGCCGTCGCCCGGGCCGAGCGTGACCACCTGCACCTTGACCTTGCTGGCCTCGTCCACGGTGTAGACAAAGGTACCCTGCTGGCCGCGCTGGATTGCGGCCACCGGGATCACGGTGGCGTCCCTGAGGGTATCGACGCGCGTGCGCACGTTGACGAACTGGTTGGGGAACAGCATGCCGTCTTCATTGGGGAAGACCGCCTTGAGCTTGACCGTGCCGGTGGTGGTGTCGATCTGGTTGTCGATGGTCAGCAGCGTGCCTTCGCCCAGCTGGTTGCGCACCTGGCGGTCCCAGGCCTGCACCGGCAGCTTTTCGCCGGCGTTGAGCTTCTTCAGCACCGAGGGCAGGTTGTCCTCGGGGATGGTGTACATCACGGCAATCGGCTGGATCTGCGTGATCAGCGCGATGCCGTTGGTGTCGCCGGTATTGACGATATTGCCCGGGTCGACCTGGCGCAGGCCGATGCGGCCCGACACCGGCGCCACGATCCTGGTGTAGCCCAGCTGCAGGCGCGCGTTGGCGACATTGCCCTGGTCGGTCTTGACCACGCCCTCGTACTGGCGCACCAGCGCGTCCTGGGTATCGACCTGCTGCTTGGAGATCGAGTCCTGGCCCAGCAGGGTGCGGTAGCGCTGCTGGTCCAGCCTGGCGTTCTGCAGCAGCGCCTGGTCGCGCGCCAGCTGGCCCACGGCCTGGTCCAGCGCGGCCTGGAACGGGCGCGGGTCGATCTCGGCCAGCACGTCGCCGGCCCTGACCATCTGGCCTTCCTTGAACAGCACCTTGAGCAGCGGGCCGGACACCTGCGCGCGCACGGTGACGTTGGACACCGGGGTCACATTGCCCAGGCCATTGAGCACCACGTCCATATCGCGCTTCGCCACGGTGGCGACCACCACGGGCGAGCGCGGCATGCCGGGGCCACCGGCGCCACCCCGCGCGCCCGGGCCGCTGGCACCCCGCTGCGCGCCTGCCGCCCCGGTCGCCTCCTGCGGCGCCTGGCCGCGATGGGCATACCAGTACCAGGCGCCCCCCGCGAGCAGCACCACCAGCACGCCGGCGGTCAGCCGGCGCCGGCCGGTGCGCCGCGGCGGAGTGCCCTCGGGCGGACGCGAAGACGGAGTCGGGGTGGGGGTAGGCTGGCCTTGTTCGGGGTTGGACATGTCCGCAAATCCTGGGGGCGGCGCGCGCGGCGCGCCGGCAATGTTCGGTCTGGCAAGTGACGATGCAGCAGTATGCCGCAACGCCACGGGCGCCGGCCTGCCGCGTGGGAGGGCACGCCGCGGGGTGGCCGGCAGGCCGGCAAGTGCCGTGTGGCGCGCAATGCGGCGGCGCCGGTGGCACGTCATGCCGCAAGGATAATGTGCGGGCCCGGACGCCCGTATTTCGGCGCCCGGCGCTTTTATTACAGCGGATTACCAGCGCCCCGGGTGTAACCTCCGGAAACAAAACCGCCCGGCCAAACCGGCATGTGTGGCGCCGGGGCTGACTATCATGTGCCTATGCGAACGAACCAGCCTACCCAGATCCTCGTCGTCGACGACGATCCCGAACTTCGCGACCTGCTGCGCGAGTACCTGACCCAGCAGGGTTTTGCCGTCTCGGTGATGCATGACGGCGACGGCCTGCAGGCGCGCCTGGAGCGCGAGCGCCCCGCGCTGATCGTGCTGGACCTGATGATGCCCAAGGTCGACGGCCTGACCGCGCTGCGCAACCTGCGCGCCAAGAACGACGATATCCCGGTGATCCTGCTCACGGCCCGCAGCGACGAGATCGACCGCATCGTCGGGCTTGAGATCGGCGCCGACGACTACCTTGGCAAGCCGTTTTCGCCGCGCGAACTGCTGGCGCGCATCAATGCCGTGCTGCGGCGCAAGCTGGCGCGCCCGGCGGCGGCGCCCGAAGACCGCGAATCGGTCGCCTTCGGCCCGTTCCGCGTCAATTTCCGCCAGCGCACGCTGACCCGTGCCGGCCAGACGCTGTCGATCAGCGATACCGAGTTTGCGCTGCTCAAGCTGCTGCTGATGCATCCGCTCGAAGTGCTGTCGCGCGAGCGCATCGTCGAACTGATGTACGGCAGCGCCAGCGGCATTAGCGACCGCGGCATCGACGTGCAGATCTGGCGCTTGCGCCGGCTGCTCGATGAAGACGCGCAGCGCCCGCGCTATATCCAGACGGTGCGCGGACGCGGCTATACCTTCGTGCCCGACGAAGCGGAAGAGATGTCCGCGGGGCTCCCCGAATAATGGCCGCGGCGCCCGTCCCCTGGCGCCGCTTGCCACCAGATCCTGCTTTGCGATGAAGTTGCGACGTATCGACACCCTGTTCGGCCGCATTGCGCTGCTGATCGCCGCCGTGCTTGTGATCAGCCATTTCTCATGGCTGGCCATCCTGCGCATGGACCGCCGCCAGCAGCAGGTGGACTATTCCGTCGAGCAGATGCTGTTCCAGCTCGACAGCATCGAGCGCGCGCTCGACGCGCGTCCGCCGGCGAAGCTGCCCAGCCTGGTGGAGACGGCCAACACGGCCGACGCCGAAGAGCATGCCACCGTGCCCAAGGGCGGGCGCTCGCGCCGGCTGGTCGAGCAGTTCATCGGCAGGCTGCCGCAGGGCACCGAGATCCGGCTGGAGGACGAAACTACGCCGCGCATCTGGATCAAGCTGCCCAGCCGCGCCCGCTGGATCGCCATGCCGATCCTGTGGGTCCACAATCCGCCGCCCGACAACCGGCTGGTGCCTGGGGTGATGCTGGTGGTGGGCGTGGCCATCATCTTTGCCGTGCTGATCGCCTGGCAGATTCAGCGGCCGGTGCGCGACATGGCCAATGCGGCAGAGCTGCTGTCGCGCCAGCACGCCGTGCCGCCGCTGCGCGAGCGCGGCCCGCATGAGCTGCGCCAGCTGATCGAGCGTTTCAACCGCATGGTGGCCGACCTGGCGCGCATCGACCAGGAGCGCAACACCATGCTGGCCGGCATCGCGCATGACCTGAAGACACCGCTGGCGCGGCTGCGCCTGCGCGCCGAGATGCTGGCCGATCCCAAGGCCGCCGCGGGTGTGACGCGCGACGTGGAGTCCATGTCGGCCATCGTCGAACAGTTCCTGAGCTTCGCGCAGACCAGCGAGTCGACCGCGCGGCCGGTGCCGGTGGACCGGCGCGTCAATGAGCTGGCCGCGTCGCTGGCCGAGCAGGAGCGCCAGGTGGTGCTGTCGCTGGGCGCGGGCGAGGGCTTCCGCATGATCGCCACGCAGCTGGACCGCATCGTCGGCAACCTGGTCGACAACGCCTACGCCTATGGCAAGCCGCCGGTGTGCATTGCGACCGCGCGCACGCCGGAGGGTTACCTGCTGGTGGTGGAGGACCAGGGCGCCGGCATTCCCGAGGATGACAAGGATCGCGCCACGCTGCCCTTTGTGCGGCTGGACCCGGCTCGGGGCGGCAATGCGCATTCCGGGCTGGGGCTGGCGATCGTGGACCGGCTGGTGCGGCAGGCGGGCGGGAAGCTGAACCTGGTGAATGCCGACGGCGGCGGGTTCCGGGTGGAGATGCTGTTTGGGGCAGCCGAGGCCTGAGCCGGCGTCAGGGCTGCCCAGGCTGTTTTCAGACCTTCTTCTTCTCGCCGATCCGGCTTTCCTTGCCGGCCAGCAGCTTCGCAATATTCTGCCGGTGCCGCGCAATCAGCAGCACGCTGATCACGAAGATCGCCCCCGTCATCACATCCACGCCGTTCATCAGCACATGGAAGAACGGCGCGAAGATCGCCGCCACCAGCGCCGCCAGCGACGAGTAGCGGAAGAAGAACGCGATGACCAGCCACGTGGCCAGCGTGCCCAGGCCCAGGATCGGGTCGATGGCCAGCAGGATCCCGGCCGCAGTGGCCACGCCCTTGCCGCCGGCAAAGCGGTGGTACACCGGGAACAGGTGTCCCAGGAAGACTGCCAGCGCCACCATGGCCAGTCCGGTTTCGTTCAGCCCGTAGGCCGGCCCGAAGCGCGCGGCCAGCCATACCGCCAGCCAGCCCTTCAGGGCATCGCCGATCAGCGTCAGGATGGCGGCCTTCTTGTTGCCGGTGCGCAGCACGTTGGTGGCGCCGGGATTGCCGGAGCCATAGGAGTGCGGGTCCGGCAATCCCATCAGCTTGCTGACGACTACAGCGAAGGAAACGGAGCCGATCAGGTAGGCGGCAAGGGCGAAAAGCAGATTGGCCATGTGTAGTGGGGTGTTTTCAGGCTGGCGCGATTGTAGCGCGGCAGGGGCCTCGCTACGTCCGTGACTTCCCGGATTGGCATCGAAGCGTCCCTCGGTTTGCGCGGGGGCGCCCGGTCATGTGCTCAGTCAGGCAGTGCGCATTGCACCGGCTGGGCGTCCACCAGCGTGGCCAGCAGCGTCGGGTCCAGGCTGACCAGGTAGCCGCGGCGCCCGCCGTTGATATAGATGCGCGCCAGCTCCAGCACGGTCGCTTCCACGTAGACCGGCATGCGCTTGCGCGTGCCGAAGGGCGAGGTGCCGCCCACCATGTAGCCGCTGTGGCGCTGCGCCACCTCGGGCTTGCACGGCTGCACGCTCTTGCGGCCGGCCTGGCGCGCCAGGTTCTTGGTCGAGACCGAGCAGTCGCCGTGCATCAGCACCACCAGCGGCTGCGCGCGCTCGTCTTCCATGATCAGGGTCTTGATCACATCGTGCTCGGGAACGCCCAGCTGGCGCGCCGATTCGCCGGTGCCGCCGTGCTCGAAATAGTCATACGGATGCTCGCCGAAGGCGACGCCATGCTTGCGCAGGTACTGCGTGGCGGGGGTTTCTGATACGTGCCTGGTCTTGCTCATGACAGTGGTCGCTGCCCGCTTGCTCAGCCGCGCGGATGGTGCTGCTGGTGCAGCTCGCGCAAGCGTTCGCGGGCGACGTGCGTATAGATCTGGGTGGTGGAAATATCGGCGTGGCCCAGCAGCAGCTGCACCACGCGCAGGTCGGCGCCGTGGTTGAGCAGGTGCGTGGCAAAGGCGTGGCGCAGCGTGTGCGGCGACAGCGGCGCGTGCACGCCGGCATCGCGCGCATGGCGCTTGATCAGGTGCCAGAACGCCTGCCGCGTCATGCCTTCGCCGCGCTGCGTGACAAAGAGCGCGTCGCAGGCGCGCCCGGCCAGCAGCGCGGGGCGCGCACTGGCCAGGTAACGGCGCAGCCAGTCGCCGGCCTGCTGGCCGAACGGCACCAGCCGCTCCTTGTCGCCCTTGCCGCCGACCACGCGCGCCACGCCTTCGTTCAGGCCGATCTCGATGGTCTTCATCTGCGTGAGCTCCGACACGCGCAGCCCGCTGGCGTACATCAGCTCCAGCATGGTGCGGTCGCGCAGCCCCAGCGGCGTGTTGGTGTCGGGCGCTTCGAGCAGCGCGTCGACCTGGGACTCGGTCAGGGTCTTGGGGTAGCGCGGCGGCTGCTTGGCGGGGCGCAGCAGCAGGCAGGGGTCGGCTTCGACCAGGTGTTCGCGCAGCGCCCACTGGTAGAAGCGGCGGAACACCGCCAGGCGCCGGTTGGCCGACGAGGCGCGGGTCTGCGTGTGGCGCGCGTTGAAGTAGGCCGACAGCGCGCCGTCGTCCGCGCCCAGCAACTCGCCGCGGTGCTCATGCTGCAGCCAGCGCGCCAGCAGTGTCAGGTCGCGCCGGTAGGCATCGATGGTGTTGCGCGAGAGGCCGTCTTCCAGCCATAGCGCGTCGCAGAAGCGGCTGACCAGTGCCACGTCGGCGTCGCTGGGCGCGGCGGCGATGTCAGGTGGCTGGGCGGCGCCGCTCATATCAGCATGGCGCCCTCATGGCGCAGCAGCCAGCGTTTGACGTCGAGGTAGAAGCCGTCTTCGGCATGGTGCGAGAAGCCGCCGATGCCGCGCGCCGAGACCACGCGATGGCAGGGGATCACGATCGGGAAAGGGTTCTGCCCGCAGGCTTGGCCCACGGCCCGCGGCATCGCGCCGATGGCCTCGGCGATGGTGCCATAGGTGGTCACCGCGCCGCGCGGCACTGCGCTGATGGCCTGCCACACGCGCTGCTGGAAATCGCTGCCGGCCGGGGCCAGCGGCAGGTCGAAGGCGGCGTCGGGATTGGCGTAGTAGGCCTCCAGCTGCTGCGCGAGCTGTTGCGTCAGCGCGTCCGCCGGGGCGCGCGTCTCGACGTGCTCGGGAAGATACACGATGGCCCGGATGCGCGCGCCGTCCGTGCGCACCCCGATCTTGCCGAAGGGGGCGGTGAGGATGGCGTCATAGGTGGCGGGCATGGCGGTCAGGCTGGGGCGAATGCTGGATTTTAGTGCTTTTTGGCGCGGGCAAGAAAAAAGGGCCGCCTCGCGGCGGCCCTTTGCGGGTGGCGTCACACCAGCCGGATCATTGCTCCAGCTTGATGTTCTGCACCTTCACAAGATTCTTCATCTTGTCGAATTCCTTCTTGATCTCGGCCGCATGCTGCGCCGGCGTGTTGCCCGACGGCTCGGCGCCGGCAGTGCGCAGGCGCTGCTGGAAGTCCTTGTCCTGCAGGGCCTTGACGGCGGCTTCGTTGAGCTTCTTGATGACGTCGTCAGGCGTGCCGGCCGGTGCCACCAGGCCGTACCAGGCCGGGTCGTTCGGCTCCTTCAGGCCCATTTCGCCGAAGGTCGGCACGTTGGGCATGGATTCCAGGCGCTTGTTCCAGGCCACCACGATCGGGCGCAGCTTGCCGGCCTTGATGTAGGGGATCGAAGAGGGCAGGTTGTCGACCATGATCGGCACCTGGCCGGCCAGCACGTCGTTCAGCGCCGGGCCCGCGCCGCGGTACGGGATATGGACCATGAAGGTCTTGGTCGAGACCTTGAACTGCTCGCCCAGCATGTGGCCGAAGCCGCAGGTGCCCGACGAGGCGTACGAATACTTGCCCGGGTTGGCCTTCAGCACGGCCAGGAACTCCTTGTAGTCCTTGGCCGGGAAGTTCGGGTTCACGGCGATCACGTTGGCCACGTTGGCCAGGTTGGTGATGGGCTTGAAGTCCTTGATCGGGTCGTACGACAGCTTGGGGTTGCAGGCCGGGTTCACGGCCATGGTCGAGACCGTGGAGATGCCGATGGTGTAGCCGTCCGGCGCGGCCTTGGCGATCGCGTCGGCACCGATCGAACCACCCCCGCCGGCGCGGTTCTCCACCACTACGGGCTGGCCCAGGATGCGGCTCATCTGGTCCGCGGCGCCGCGGCCGACGATGTCGGTGGTGCCGCCGGGTGCGAACGGAATGATCAGTCGGATCGGCTTGGTGGGGTAGCTCTGCGCCTGCGCCGCGGTGGCGGCGGCGGCCAGGGCCAGGGTCAGTGCGAGTTTGCCAGCTTGCATGAGATCATGTCTCCCGTCAGGAAATCCGGGCAGGATGCCGCCCGGAAGCAAAAAAACCGTCGCAGTGCCACAGGTGGGGCCGTGCGCCGGCAGCGTAATTGTGTCAGCCGCCCAGCAGCCCGCGCTTGACCTCGGCGTCGACCGGGCGCTCGCCCAGGAAGACCCGCAGCACGGCCTGGTAGAAGTCTTCGCCAGGGATCGGCCGGCCGCGAGGTGTGCCGTTGATGGCGACGACGGTCCCCGTCTGCGGGGAAAAATCCAGGTTGATCACGTCGCCCTTGTGCGCGGTGCCGACCTCGCCCAGGGTGCGCTCGAACTGTACCAGCCGCGTGGCCAGTTCCTGCATCTGCTGCTCGCTGTGGTTGTTGCGGATGCCCTGGCGGATGGCGCGCATGAGGGCCGGCGGTTCGGCCTCGCGCAGCATGCGCAACTGCAGCCGCTTGGTGCCGGGCGTGCCCAGCACCAGGGCCGCGTTGCGGGCCCTCTCCTGCAGGTACAGGGCGGCCACGTAGCCCTTGGCCAGGAAGCCCGCGCGCAGGGCGGTGCCGTTGAGCTGCAGTTCCTTGCCGCCCACGCGTGCCGCATCGTCAAAACGTATCCCTTCGATCTCCACCGAGCGCGCCGGCATGGGCACGGCGCCCGCGGCCGTGGCGGCGCACAGCGCCACCAGCACGGCGGCCAGGCGCAGGCAGCGGCCCGGGTGCAGACCAGGGCGGAAGGGGGCTCGGAGGTGGGTGTCCGGGCGCGGCGGCGCGGACCGGGTGCGGGACAACATGGCGGCAGGCGTACAACTTGGCATGCCATGCTGGCCTAAATCTGGAAAAATACCTATCCGTATCTGCCCTAGTCTGCACATTCCGGTTTTTTGCCGTTATCCACCCCCGCCGCCGCCGCTGCAATCCCGCGCGACGGCCCGCAGGGCAGCTGCCGCGTCATGCCACCGCCACTACAACAACGATAAATGTCTTCTGCTCTCCTGCTGGTCCCGGACTTCAGCCTGATCCTCATCGGCTGGCTGCTGGTGCGCTATACCCCGTTCGACCGTGCCTTCTGGGGCGGCGTGGAGCGCCTGGTCTACTTCGTGCTGTTCCCGGCGCTGCTGCTGCAGTCGACCAATACCGCGGTGCTGGATTTCTCCTCGACCTCGGCCATGCTGGGGCTGGCGCTGCTGGTGATGGCCACCGGCATGGCCGGCGGCTACGCCGTTAAATGGGTGTTGCGCCCGGACGCGCTGAGCTTTGCCTCGGGCCTGCAGACCGCGTTCCGCTTCAATTCCTATATCGGGCTGGCGCTGGCATCGCGCCTGGGCGGCTCCGAGGGGCTGGCGCTGATGGCGGTGATCGTCGGCTGCACGGTGCCGCTGTGCAACGTGGCGGCGGTGTGGGCGCTGGCGCGGCACGGCCAGACCGCGCTGTGGAAGGAGCTGGCGCGCAACCCGCTGATCCTGGCCACCGCCGGCGGCCTGCTCACCAACCTGATGGGGCTGCATGCGCCCGAGGTGCTGGGCATGACACTGAACCGACTGGGCTCGGCCTCGACCGCGCTGGGGCTGATGACGGTGGGCGCCGGGCTGCAGATGAGCGGCGCCACCGGCACTGCGGGGCCGGTGGCCTGGTGGACCGGGGTCAAGCTGCTGGCGATGCCGTGCGTGGCCTGGCTGGTGGGGCGTCACCTGCCGCTGACCGCGCTGCAGTACCAGATCGTGGTGCTGTATGCCTCGCTGCCCACGGCCTCCAGCGCCTATATCCTGGCGGTGCGCATGGGCGGTAACGGGCCGATGGTGGCAGCGACGATTTCGCTGATGACGGTGGCGGCGATCGTGACCACGCCGCTGTGGCTGGCGCTGGTCAGCTAGCGCCTGGCGGCGGGCCGTCCTGGGCAAGGGCCCAGTCGATATGCTCGCGCACCAGCGGCGTGGCGCTCTCGCGCCGCTCCAGCAGCGCTGCGCGGATGCGCGCGGCCAGGGCAGCATCTTCGGCGCGCGTGCCCGACCGCGCCGCGCGCAGGCTGTTGCCCAGCCCCACCGCCAGGTTGCGCAGCCAGCGCTCATGGCCGATGCGGCGGATCGGGCTGCCTTCGAGCCGCTGGTTGAATTCCGCTTCGGTCCACTGGAACAGCGCCACCATGTCTGGCGCGTCCAACCCGTTGCGCACGTCGAAGTCCGGCACCATGGCCACATGCGCGAACTTGTTCCACGGGCAGGCGAGCTGGCAGTCGTCGCAGCCATAGACGCGGTTGCCCATGGGCGCGCGGAACTCCACCGGGATCGGGCCCTTGTGCTCGATGGTCAGGTAGGAGATGCAGCGGCGCGCATCCAGCCGGTACGGCGCCAGGATGGCACGCGTGGGGCAGATGTCCAGGCAGCGGTGGCAGTTGCCGCAGTGGCCGGACTCGGGCGCGTCGGCCGGCAGCGGGATGTCGACCAGGATCTCGCCCAGGAAGAACATCGAGCCGCCGTCGCGGTCCAGCAGCAGCGTATGCTTGCCGCGCCAGCCGAGCCCGCCCTGGCTGGCCAGCGCCACTTCCATGACGGGTGCGGAATCGGTAAAGACGCGGTAGCCGAATTTTCCGATTTCGGCTTCGATCCGGCTGGCCAGTTGCTGCAGGCGGCTGCGCAGCACCTTGTGATAATCGCGTCCGCGCGCATACAGCGACACCACCGCGGTGGCCGGATCGTCCAGCCGCGCCAGCTCGTGGCGGCGCCAGTCTGTGGCGCCGGCCTGGGCGCCGGCGGCCGGAATGTAAGGCATCCGCGCCACGATCGCGCGCACGGTGCCGGGCACCAGTTCGGCCGGCCGGGCGCGCCGCAGGCCGTGGTTCGCCATATAATCCATGTCGCCGTGGTAGCCCTGCGCCAGCCACGCCATCAGCCCCGGCTCGGCATGACTGAGGTCGACATCGGCGATGCGCACGGAGGCAAAGCCCAGTTCCGCGCCCCATGTGCGGATCGACGCGGCCAGTGCCGCAAGTTCCCCGGGTCCCGCGGCCAGGTGGCCGGGGGTGCCGGAAACGGGGGTAGGTGGCGCATCTGCCTGCCCTGGGGCGACTCGGTCGATCATCCCTGAATTGTACGCAATGCCCTTGCTCGAAGAACGCACCCTGACGCTGCCCGACGAAGCCGCCACCGCGCGCCTGGGCGCCGCGCTGGCCGCCACCGTGCAGGCCATGCCGCCGCACACGGTGCATGTGCAGCTGTCCGGCGACCTGGGCGCCGGCAAGACCACGCTGACGCGCGCGATCCTGCGCGCACTCGGCCATGCGGGCAAGGTCCGCAGCCCCACCTACACGCTGTGCGAGCCCTACGAGGTGGCCCGCGCCGACGGCTCGCCGCTGACCGTCTACCACTTCGACCTGTACCGCTTTGCCGACCCCGAAGAGTGGATCGACGCGGGTTTTCGCGACTGCTTCGCCGAACCGGCTTTCAACCTGGTCGAGTGGCCGGAGAAGGCCGGCCGCCTGCTCGGGGAACCGGATCTCCATATGTTGCTCCAATCGGACATGGCCGGGGCGGATGACGCCGGCGAGCGGCGGATCGCGACGATGCGCGCCTATACTCACACTGGACTTACCCTGCTGAACGCATGCTGATCAAGCGACTTGCCACTGACCGCCCCGATGGACCCGACGGCCTGCTGCAGGCGCGCCGCAAATGGATGGCGCAGGCACTGAAGCTGGGCGCGGGCACGGCCGTGCTGACCCTGGTCGGCCCGCAGATCGCGTTTGGCGCCGGCATCGTCGCGGTGCGCGTGTGGCCGGCCGAGGACTACACCCGCGTCACCATCGAATCCGATGCCCCGCTGGCCGCCGTGCACCAGATGATCCGCGACCCCGACCGGCTGGTGGTGGACATCGACGGCCTGGACCTGTCGCCCACGCTGCGCGAGCTGGTGGCCAAGATCACCCCGAACGACCCCTATATCCAGACCGTGCGCGTCGGCCAGAACCGCCCGCGCGTGGTCCGCATGGTGTTCGACCTGAAGGAAAACGTGGCGCCGCAGGTGTTCACGCTGGCGCCGATCGGCACCTACCGCAACCGGCTGGTGTTTGACCTGTACCCGGTCAATCCGCCCGATCCGCTGTGGAAGCTGGTGCGCGACACCGAGGAAAAGCAGCGCCGCTTCGCCACCTCGGATCCGGCGCCGGGCAACGATGGCATCGCCGGCGCGCCGGCTGGTGCCGAGGAAGACGCGATCGGCGCGCTGGTGCGCCGCTTTGACGAGAAGGGCGAGGTGCCGCCCACCACCGCGCCGCTGCCGCCGCCGGTGGCCTCGGCCCGGCCCAGGCCGTCCGCACCGCCGGTGCCGAGCCCCAATGCCCCGGTGGTGCCGCCGGTCGCACGCGACAATCCCACCGCCGAACGGCCCTTCAAGATGCGCCGCCTGCTGACCGTGGCGATCGATCCCGGCCACGGCGGCGAAGACCCCGGCGCGATCGGCGCCGCCGGCTCGCGCGAGAAGGACGTGGTGCTGCAGATCGCGCACCGCCTGCGCGCCAAGATCGATGCGCAGCCCAATATGCGCGCGATGATGACGCGCGACGCCGACTTCTTCGTGCCGCTGAACGTGCGCGTGCAGAAGGCGCGCCGGGTGCAGGCCGACCTGTTTGTATCGATCCACGCCGATGCCTTCCTCTCGCCCGAGGCGCGCGGTGCGTCAGTGTTCGCGCTGTCCGAGCGCGGTGCGTCCAGTACCGCGGCACGCTGGCTGGCCAACAAGGAAAACGCAGCCGACCTGATCGGCGGCGCCAATATGGGCAACAAGGATGCGCAGGTCGCGCGCGTGCTGCTGGACCTGTCCACCACCGCGCAGATCAACGACAGCCTGCAGGTCGGCAAGGCCGTGCTGGGCGAGATCGGTGGCATCAACAAGCTGCACAAGGGCAGCGTGGAGCAGGCCGGGTTTGCGGTGCTGAAGGCCCCGGATATTCCGTCGATCCTGATCGAGACGGCCTTCATCAGCAATCCGGAAGAAGAGCGCAAGCTCAACGACAACGCACACCAGGAGCAGCTGGCCAATGCGATCCTGAAGGGGATCCGGTCCTACTTCGCGCGCAATCCACCGCTGTCGAAAAATCCGTCCGTGTGAATCTGGCGGGCACAAAGAAACCGGGGCATGCCCCGGTTTTTTTCATGGCTGCCTGCCTCAGGCGCGCGCGGCGGCCTGGTCTTCCAGCAAGGCATCGCGGTCGGCATAGCGCGATGCAATCACCGAGCACACGATCAGCTGCAGCTGGTGATAGACCATCAGTGGCAGCACCAGTAGGCCCAGCGCCGGATGGCCGGCAAACAGGATCTTGGCCATCGGGATGCCGTTGGCCAGGCTCTTCTTGGAGCCGCAGAACACTGCCGTGATCTCGTCCTCGACAGAGAAGCCAAGGCGGCGCGCGGTCAGCGTGGTAAAGCCCAGCACCACGAACAGCAGCACCGCGGCGATCAGCATCACTGCGCCGATGGTCTGCCACTGGTACTGGTGCCACAGGCCCTTTGCGGTGGCGTCGCAGAATGAGGAATAGACGATCAGCACGATCACGCCACGGTCGATCTTGTTGGTGATGTTCTTCTTCTTTGTCAGCCAGTTGCCGATCAGCGGGCGCAGCAACTGGCCCAGCGCGAACGGCAGCAGCAGTTGCAGCGCCACGCCGGTGAGCGCCTTGCCCAGCGGCATCGAGGCGCCGCTGGCGCTGATCACCAGCCCCATCAGCAGCGGCGTGACCAGCATGCCGATCAGGCCCGAGATGGTGGCGTTGAAGATCGCGCCGGACACATTGCCGCGCGCCATCGAGGTCATGGCCACCGACGACGATACCGTCGACGGCAGCGCGCACAGGAAGAACACGCCCAGCAGCAGGTCCGGCGGCAGCGTATTGCGCAGCGACAGCATCAGCAGCGCGCCCACCAGCGGGAACACCACGTAGGTGAAGGTCTGCACGAAGACATGCAGGCGCCAGTGCTTGGCGCCCGACACCAGCTTGTCGCGCGAGAGCGCCGCGCCGTGCAGGAAGAACACCAGCGCCACGCCCAGGCTGGTCACCACGCCCAGGTGCAGCGGGCCGTTGCCGGCGCCGATTTCAGGGGCGACCAGCGCAATGGCGATGGCCGTCAACATGACGAGAACGAAGCCGTCGATCAGGTCATAGAGTTTCTTGAGCTTGCGGACAATACGAGACATGACTGCTGGTGGATCCTGCAATGTTAGGGTTTTGCCTAGTATTGGACGTCAGCCAAGTCTAGAATGCAAATTCATTTATAGAATCGATTTATCCGGTCGTTGCATGAATTACACACTGCGCCAGTTGCGCGTCTTCCTGGCCGTGGCCAATACCGGCGGCTTCAGCCGGGCCGCCGATGTGGTCGGCCTGACCCAGCCTGCGGTCAGCCGCGGCGTGGCTGAGCTGGAAGAGGCACTTGGCGTGCGCCTGCTCGACCGCACCACGCGCGAGGTGGTGCTGACCGAGGCCGGCCACGCGCTAGCGCCGGCGTTGGAGCGGCTGCTCGGGCAGCTCGACGACACCCTGGAAGAGACGCGCCAGCTCGGCGAACGCTATCGCGGACGTGTAGTGATAGCCGGTGCGCCGACGATCTCGGCCCGACTGATGCCGCTGTACGTGGCCGCCTGCGCCGCCCAATACCCTGAGATCCGCCTGATCGTGCGTGACAACGTGCAGGCCGACGGCCTGGAGCAGGTGCGCGCCGGCGCCGTGGACTTTGGCGTGCTGATCGATCCGCTGGTGCGCGACGGGCTGGTGGTAGAGCCGGTGGCGACCGACCCGTTCTGCTTTGTCTGCCGGCGCGACCATCCGCTGGCGCAGTCGGCCTCGGTGCCGTGGTCGGCACTGCATGGGATGCAGCTGGTGCTGCTGGACTTTGCCTCCGGCAGCCGGCCGCTGATCGACCGCGTGTTCGGCCGGCATGGCGTGGTGCCCCTGGTGGTGCAGGAACTGGGCCACTCGGCCAGCGTGTTCGGCATGGTCGAGGCCGGCATCGGCGCCTCGGTGCTGCCGTCGTTCTCGCTGCCGCTGCCGGCGGCGTCGCCGCTGGTGTGGCGGCCGCTGGTGCCGCGCGAGGAGCGCAGCATCGTCATGGTCCGGCGCGAGGACCGTTCACTGTCGCCGGCCGCGGCGGCGGTATGGGACCTGGTGCGCCGCCTGACCGTGCGCGCCGAGGCGCCCGCGATGAGCGCCGCGGCCTGACCCGGTCACACTCTTTGACATCCTGCCCCGCCTAAAGGCGGCGGATTCCTACGGCGCTCAATCAGGCATCGAGCCGTATTGAGTCGCTTCGGTGGGTTCCTGCTGCTGGCGGCATTGCTGCAGCGCTCACTTCACAGGCGAACCGGGCGTGTCCCGCCCTTAGAACATTGATTGCGCCAACCACATCGGCGTTTTCCTCGAAGCCACACCCCACGCACTCGAACCGGGCTTGCGTCTGCCGGTTGTCTTTCGACACATGGCCGCAGCACGGACAGGTGCGGCTCGTGTTCTGCGGTGGCACAGCGATGAGCCAGCCGCCGTTCCACGCCAGCTTGTAGTCCAGTTGGCGGCGAAACTCGAACCAGCCTTGATCGAGGATGGACTTGTTCAGGCCAGACTTGGCCCGAACCTGCTTTCCTGGTTGTTCGGCGCTGAAGAGACGGGGCTTGCCGCGCACCGGGTCAACGCGCGGTGACCATCACCGCTTCCAGTTCAAAGCTGCCGTCGGCCTGCACGCGATAGTGCTCGCGAACTTCCACGGGCGCCATCTGCCACAGGTGGCGGATGGCCTCCACGGCCACCGGTGCCGTGCGCATGCGCCTGACCCAGCTGTCGAACTCGATGCCGATGCGCCAGATGTCCGATATGGCGATGCCATCGGCGCCAAAGCCCGCCGCCTCGAACATCGCCCGCCAGCCCGCCGGCGTGTAATCGCGCACATGCGAGGGATCGCGCAGCAGTTCCACCGATTGCAGCCAGGTATCGCGCAGCGGGTCCGGCGCACCGGCAATATCGATCAGCACCACTTTGCCGCCGGGCCTGAGCACCCGGCGGATCTCCGCCAGCGCCGCCGGCACGTCGCGCCAGTGGTGCGCACTCATGCGCGAGACCACCGCGCAGAAGCTTGCATCGTCGAACGGCAGCTGCTCGGCCGCGCCCTGGCGCGTGCGGATATTGGCCAGCCCGCGCTCGCGCGCTGCGGCCTCGACCACGGCCAGCATGTCCGCCGACAGGTCGTAAGCCGTCACTTCGCCCGCAACCGCTGCCGCGGCAAAGCTGGCATGGCCGGCGCCGCAGCCCAGGTCCAGCACGCGGCTGCGCGGGCGGTTGGCCGCGGGGATCAGCGCGGCCAGTTCGTCTTTCAGTTGCTGCAGGTCCGCGCCGCTGGCGTGGACGGTGCTGGTGAGGTAGGCGCTGGCGGTGGCGCCGAACTGGGCGGCGACGAGTTCCTGCTGTTGCATGGTGCTGGGCTCCTTGGGCCACGCCCAGGTCGTGGGCGGCCTTCTTGTGGGGGAGGGGACTTGCCCGCGAGGCGGGTTCGGCATACTGTAGGCGGGCAGTTTTCCCGGTACAAGTTACCGATTTATCCTGGTATAAGCGACACCAGCCTGTCATGCCTTTATCTGCCGATCCCCCTGTTGCCCAGTCTGCATCGCCATCGTCGCGTGAATCCGTGCTGGGCGCTTTCCTGCGCGCGCACCGCGAACGGCTGGCGCCGGCCGATGTCGGGCTCGCACCGGGCCGGCGCCGCCGCACCCCCGGCCTGCGCCGCGAGGAAGTTGCGCAACTGGCGGGCTTAAGCGCGACCTGGGTGACGTGGCTGGAGCAGGGGCGGCCGGTATCGCTGTCGGCACGTGCGCTCGCCAGCCTGGCTGCCGCGCTGCGGCTGTCGCGCGCAGAGCGCGCCTACCTGTTCGAACTGGCGGGCCGCCGCGACCCGCAGCAGGCCCCGGACGAAACCGTGCCGCCGGTGGTGCTGGCCAGCGTGCATGCCATCGGCGGGCCGGCCTACCTGCTCGACCGGCAATGGACCGCGCTGGCCTGGAACGATGCCGCCGCGGACCTGTTTATCGGCTGGCTCGATGCCGCCGGCGCCGAGCGCAACCTGCTGCGCGCGATGTTCCTGTCGCCGGGGCTGATGGCGCTGGTGGAAGACTGGCCGCACCGCGCGGCACGGCTGGTGGCGGAATTCCGTGCGCACAGCATCCGCCATGCGGACGAGGTGCCGACGCGTGCGTTGATCGAGGGGCTGATGGCAGAGAGCGCGGCCTTCCGCGATGCCTGGCTGTCGCAGGACGTGGAAGACCGCGAGGGCGGCCGCCGCGGCTTTCGCCACCCGATGCTGGGCGCGCTGCAGTTCGAGCAGCTGACGCTGGTGCCGGCGGCGGCGCCGGGTTTGATGCTGGTGATGCTGCTGCCCGGCTGAGCGGGCAGTGCCTGGGCATTACTTGGGCTGCATCCGGATCGCGCCGTCCAGGCGGATCACTTCGCCGTTGAGCATGGTGTTCTCGATAATCGAGCGCGCCAGCTTGGCGTACTCCGCCGGGCGGCCAAGGCGCGGCGGGAACGGCACCATCTTGCCGAGCGCGTCCTGCACCTCCTGCGGCATGCCCAGCAGCATCGGCGTTTCGAAGATGCCCGGGGCGATGGTCATGCAGCGCACGCCGTCGCGCGACAGGTCGCGCGCGATCGCCAGCGTCATTGCCACCACGCCGCCCTTGGACGCGGCATAGGCGGCCTGCCCGATCTGGCCGTCAAAGGCCGCCACCGACGCAGTATTGATGATCACGCCGCGCTCGCCTTCGCTGTCGGGGGTGTTTTGCACCATGGCCGCGGCGGCCAGGCGGATCATGTTGAAGGTGCCGACCAGGTTGATGCGGATGGTCTTGTCGAAGGCGTCGAGCGGATGGGGGCCGTTCTTGCCGACGGTCTTGTTGGCGGTGGCGATGCCGGCGCAGTTGACGATACCCGAGAGCCGGCCCAGTGCCTGGGCGGCGGCCACCACCGCCTGGCCGTCGGCTTCGGAGGTGACGTCGCAGCGGATAAACTGGCCGCCCAGTTCTGTTGCCAGGGCCTGGCCGGTGGCCTCGTTCAGGTCGGCGATCACGACCTTGGCGCCGGCTTCGGACAGCATGCGGGCGGTGCCTGCACCCAGGCCTGAGGCGCCGCCGGTGACGATGAATACGTTGCCTTGGATTTGCATTTGGGGTTGTCTCCTTGGGATTGAGGTTTTTTGTTGCCGTTTACGTAAACGTCAATTCATTGGCGGTATTTTACGGGGTGGTGGGGGATGTGCAAGGGGGCCACACCCCACCTATTCGCCCATAAAACAAAAGCGGCCCAAAGGCCGCTTTCACAACACCAGGCAGAGCAGGCGAAAGAATTACTTCAGCGCCTCAAACACCCGCGCAGTAATGTCATCGACATTGCCCACGCCCAGGATCTTGCGGTACTTCGGCGGCGCCACCTTGGCGGAAGCATCCCCCTTGACAGCCCAGTCCGAGTAGTAATCCACCAGCGGACGCGTCTGCTGCGAATAGACATCAAGACGCTTCTTGACCGTCTCTTCCTTGTCATCGTCACGCTGGATCAGCGCCTCGCCGGTCTCGTCGTCCACGCCCTCGGTCTTGGGCGGGTTGTACTTGACGTGGTAGGTGCGGCCCGAGGCCACGTGCACGCGGCGGCCGCTCATACGCTCGATGATGGCGTCGAACGGCACGTCGATTTCCAGCACGTAGTCGATTGCCACGCCCGCTTCCTTCATCGCCTCGGCCTGCGGAATGGTGCGCGGGAAGCCGTCGAACAGGTAGCCGTTCTTGCAGTCGTCTTCCTTCAGACGGTCCTTCACTAGGCCGATGATGATGTCGTCCGACACCAGTCCGCCCGCGTCCATGACCTTCTTGGCTTCCACCCCCAAGGGGGTGCCGGCCTTCACTGCGGCGCGCAGCATGTCGCCCGTGGAGATTTGCGGAATGCCGAACTTCTCGCAGATGAACTTGGCTTGCGTGCCTTTGCCGGCGCCAGGCGCGCCCAACAGGATCAAACGCATTTACGGGTCCTCAGAGTATTTAATCTGTATGGCGGGAGATCAGAAGGAGGGTAACGCCGTAACTTGACGCAGGACTTACTGCGGTCCTGATGCGTTCTGACTGCGTTCAGCGCGGGCACTGCTCAGGCGTACCCACGCGTACGGCCGGCGGCGGCTGCCAGGGGGATGGCGGCGCGGCACACCGGACGGGCTCTATCTTTATCTCCCCACCGAGCCTTGGCCGGCGGCACACTTGCGCATGCCGGCCGGGCGGCTCTGTATCGGCAAGCATTATGCCATGAGGCGGCGCAAAATCGGCCCGAAATCCGCCCCCCGGTTCAGGTTGCAGCAGTATGAACCTGGACGGGCAGGCGCCCGCGCGGGTCATTTTCCGGCGGTTTTGTCAGGGCCCTTCCTGGGCCATCGACTGCGCCCACAGTGCGCGCACCCGTTCCAGGTCGGCCGGGGTGTCGACGCCGGGGGCCGGCGCGGCGCTGGTCTGCAGCACCGCAATGCGCTCGCCATGCCACATGGCGCGCAGTTGCTCCAGCGCCTCGGTCTGCTCCAGCGGCGCCACCGCCAGCGTCGGGAAGCGGCGCAAAAAGCCCGCCCGATAGGCGTACAGCCCGATATGGCGCAGCACCGGCATGCCGGGCAGCGGCACCTGGGCCAGCGCCGCGGGCACGGCCGGCACGCCCGACCAGGCATCGCGCGCCCACGGGATCGGCGCGCGCGAGAAATACAGTGCGCGGCCGGCGGCGTCGCACACCACCTTGACCACATTGGGGTTGAAGACTTCGGCGATGTCCTGCAGCGGATGCGCCGCGGTGGCGATGGCACAGTCGGCGTGGTGCGCCAGATGCAGTGCCACCTCGTCGATCAGCGACGGTTCGATCAGCGGCTCGTCGCCCTGCACATTGACCACGATGGCGTCGTCGGCCAGGCCCAGTTGGGCGGCCACTTCGGACAGGCGGTCGGTGCCGGAAGGGTGGTCGGCGCGGGTCAGCACGGCTTCGATGCCGTGCGCGGCGCAGGCCTGCGCCACCGCGGGCGCATCGGTGGCGACCACGGTGCGCCGCGCCGACGACGCATGCGCGCGTTCGGCCACGCGCACGATCATCGGGCGCCCGCCGATATCGGCCAGGGGCTTGTCAGGCAGGCGCGTCGAGGCGAGCCGCGCGGGAATGACGACGGTGAACGCGGGGACGGTCATGGCGCGCGCTCAGTTGCCGGCGGCAGGGGCGTCCGGGTTGACCACGCGGCCCGGCACCGACTGGCGGGCCTCGTCGGCCAGCATCACGGGGATGCCGTCGCGGATCGGGTACGCCAGCTTGTCGGCGTGGCAGATCAGCTCCTGCGCGGCGCGGTCGTATTCCAGCTTGCCCTTGCACAGCGGGCAGACCAGGATTTCAAGCAGCCGGTTGTCCATCTCGGTGTTCCTCGTTGCGCCCTGCGGCGCCCGGCGTGGTTGCCGGCGCGGTCGGCGCGGGTTTGACTTGCGCCAGCACGGCGCGGCGGATTTTTTCGATCAGGCCGGTATCGATCACGGGCCTGGTGGGGACGACCCAGATGCGCGGGTCGTCGAAGCGCTCGCATTTTACGGCATCCTTCTCGGTGATCAGGATCACGTCGGCGTCGAGCGCATCGGCATTGTCGACGAACGGGTCGGCGACAAAGTCATAGTGGTCGGGCAGCGGCAGTGTCTTCGGCGACAGCCCAGCGCCACGCAGGCTGGCGAAGAAGCGTTCGGGGTTGCCGATGCCGGCGGCGGCCAGCACGCGCCGGCCGGTGAAGGCGCTGACCGGCCGGGCCATGGTGGGATCTGCCAGCTGCCAGGCGTCGTCCAGCTCCAGCCGCATGCCGTACACG
This sequence comes from Cupriavidus necator N-1, assembly GCF_000219215.1. Taxonomy (NCBI): domain Bacteria; kingdom Pseudomonadati; phylum Pseudomonadota; class Betaproteobacteria; order Burkholderiales; family Burkholderiaceae; genus Cupriavidus; species Cupriavidus necator. The sequence goes on from NC_015726.1 coordinate 644,908, forward strand.
CCGGGGCGGTCGGGCGTGGCGCGGAAGGTGGGGTCGTTGATCAGCGTGGCGTCGCGCGGGCGCGAAAGCGGCTCGCGCAGCGGGCCGGCCGGCAGCAGCAGGCCGTTGCCGCCCATGCGTGAGTCGAACATCACGATCTCGAAGTCGCGCTGCAGCTTGTAGTGCTGCAGGCCGTCGTCGAGCAGCAGCACATTGACGCCCGGGTGCGATACCAGCATGGTCTGCGCGCACAGCGCCCGGTCGGGGAAGACCCAGACCGGCACGTCGGTGGCGCGCGCGATCAGGAGCGGCTCATCGCCTACGTCGGACGCCTTCGAGGTCGGCTTCACGCGGCGCGGGTGCTTGAGTTCCACGCCGTAGCCGCGCGACACCACGCCGGGGCGCAGCCCCGCCTCGGTCAGCGCTTGTGCCAGCGCGATCACCGCCGGCGTCTTGCCGGTGCCGCCCACGGTCACGTTGCCGACCACCACCACCGGCATCGGCAGGCGCGTCGACTTGAACCAGCCACGCTGGTAGCCATAGCGGCGCACCCGCGCGATCAGCCCGAACAGCAGCGAGAACGGCAGCATCACCCACGCGAACCAGCCGCGGCGTTGCCACTGGGCGGTCACGAAGTCGGCAAGGGCATGTCGGGGAACGGGCATGGGCGCGGCGGGCGGTGGAGTCGGTGGTTGGGATGGGATTGTAGTGCGCCCGCGGCTTCGCCCCCTGGGGGCGCGGGTGGCTCAACCATTATGGGCATTGCACAGCGCATGCGGCAAGCCCGTCGGCCGCATGCGCCAGGGCGCCCGGAGTCAGCGCGGCTGTGCGCTCTGCGTGGCGAAGGTCAGGCGCGACAGCCCGGCCAGCCGCGCGGCCTCCATCACGTTGATCACGGCCTGGTGGCTGGCCTGCGCGTCGGCATTGACGATCACCACCGGCGGCTGGCCGCCGGCACCGGTGCCCGAGGCGGCGCGCAGCTGGTCGGCCAGGCTGGTGACGTCCTTCTGCTCCATCACCTGCTTGTTGACGGAGTAGACCCCGCGCGATGACACCGACACCACGATCTCCCGCGGCCGCTGCTGGGCGCGCTCGGCGTCGGCGGTGGGCAGCTGGATCTGCAGCTCGGTAAAGCGCGAGTAGGTGGTCGTGATCATCAGGAAGATCAGGATCACGAGCAGCACGTCGATCAGCGGGATCAGGTTGATCTCCGGCTCTTCGCGCCGCTGACGGGAACGGAATTGCATGGCGTTCGTTCTGTTCGGCGATCAGGCGCGGCGTTGCGGCAGGATCGCGTCGAGGAACGACGTGGCGCGAAATTCCAGCTCGGCCACGTAGTCATCCACGCGGCGGCGGAAGTAGCGCCAGAAGATCAGCGCCGGGATTGCCACGATCAGGCCGAAGGCAGTGTTGTACAGCGCCACCGAGATGCCGTGCGCCAGTTGTTCAGGGCTGGCGCCGGTGCCGCCCTGGCTGCCGAAGATCTCGATCATGCCGATCACCGTGCCCAGCAGGCCCATCAGCGGCGCCACCGAGGCGATCGTGCCGAGCGCGTTCAGGTAGCGCTCCAGCTCATGCGCGACCACGCGGCCGGCTTCCTCGACCACGTCTTTGGCGGCATCGCGCGAGGTATGCGGCTGCAGCACCACGTGGCGCAGCCCGGCGGCCAGCACCCGGCCCAGCGGCGAGTTCTGCTCAATCGTGTTGACGACTTCCGGCGTCGCGCGGCGTTGCTGCGCGGCCGCCAGCGCCTCTTCATAGAGCCTGGCGGGCAGGACCTTGCTGCGCTTGAGAGTGAGAAAACGTTCGACGATCAGCGCCAGCGCGATGACCGAGGCGAGCAACAGCGGCCAGATCGGCCAGCCGGCCGCTTGAATGATGGAAAACAATTGGACCCCCGGGATCGACAACCGAATAACAAAACCCCAAACCACCTGGACGGCATGCCTTGATGCGCGTCTGGCCGCTGGCGGCGCGCGCTCCGGCATTGCTCTGAAAAATCAGGCGCCACTCTAACCTGCGCCCTGTCGCACGGCAAGACGGCACCCGACGCTGTCTCGGCCACGCATCGCCCATTTCCACAGCAAAGCGGGACAGTGTTGTGGATCGATTGTGGAAAGCTACCTGACAAGCGTGCTAACACATTGATCTTTAAGGGCAAAAACATCACTGCTTAAATTTTGTGCAAAAGCCTCACGCAGGCCCTGCGGTGCATGGTGCACGCCGCCAGGCACCGCTTTCCACAAGCTGGCCGGGCGCGTCGGTGTGCTGGCACGCATTCCTGTGCGGCTTTCCACACAGCGCCGGGACAGGATTGTGGAGCGCTTGTGGAAAGCTGCCTGAGAGGTCACCTAAGTCTTTGATTTATAAGGTGGCACCATCGGCTGCTCAAAAAACAGGCAAACGGGTGTATCCGTGCGGCCCGCGGCCGATGTGGCGTCAGGCAGGGCAGAAACCGGGTTTTTCCACATTCCGCAGGGAGAGCATTGTGGACGGCCTGTGGACAAATCCGGGAGAAGCAGGTTAACCCATTGATTTATATGGCCTCCCATCGTCCTGCCCAGAATTTGTGCAAATGCAGCATGGACGCTGCGCCCCGGACGGCCCGCGGCGCTCTGATACGCCACGCGCCGGGTCGGCCGCTTTCCATCGGGCAGAAAGTGGTTTTTGGGCCACTTATGCCAGAAAAGTGTGGGTTACGACGCCTTTTATCCAGAGAAGCTGTGGATAACTTTGTGAACAAGCCTGCCAGGGGCTATGTAAGTGATTGATGCAAAAGAGAATTGGTTATATTGCCTAATTTTTGTTTTGCTCGTAAAACTCATAAGAATCAAAGGGTTGGACGAACCCATGCGCCTTTCGGGGCAGGGCGCCGGCATCAATGCTACCCCCTTGACATAGCGGTTATGCTGTGGACATGTCCCATTCACGCCGCTTGCCATCAGTGCGCCATGCCAGACTTGCCGAACCTTTCGCGTGACCCTTCCTCCACCGCGCCGCGCAGCGGCCGCGACGTCATTCCTGTCGGTGAGCTGAACCACACCATCGCCAGGCTGCTGGAACGCAGTTTTCCGCTGGCCTGGGTGCGCGGCGAGATTTCCAATTTCACGCGCGCCGCCAGTGGGCACTGGTATTTCTCGCTCAAGGATGCACGCGCGCAGATCCGCTGCGTGATGTTCCGCGGGCGCAACCAGCATGTCGACTTCCAGCCGCGCGAGGGCGAGGCGGTGGAGGTGCGCGCCGTGGTCACCATGTATGAGGCGCGCGGCGAGGTGCAGCTGGGCGTAGAGGCCATGCGCCGGGCGGGGCTGGGCAACCTGTACGAAGCCTTCCTGCGCCTGAAGGAAAAGCTGGCGCAGGCGGGGCTGTTCGCGCCGGAGCGCAAGCGCCCGGTGCCGGCGCATCCGCGCACCATCGGCGTGGTCACCTCGCTGCAGGCGGCGGCACTGCGCGATGTGCTGACCACCTTGCGCCGGCGTGCGCCGCATGTGCCGGTGGTGGTCTATCCGGTACCGGTGCAGGGCGCTGGCGCGGCGCAGAAGATCGCCGACATGCTCGATGCGGCCAGCGCGCGGCGCGAGTGCGACGTGCTGATCCTTTGCCGCGGCGGGGGCAGCATCGAAGACCTGTGGTCGTTCAACGAAGAGGTGGTGGCGCAGGCGATTGCGCGCTGCGTGCTGCCGGTCATCTCCGGCGTGGGCCACGAAACCGACTTCACCATCGCCGACTTTGTCGCCGACGTGCGTGCGCCCACGCCGACCGGCGCGGCCGAGCTGGTCAGCCCGGATCGCGCGCACCTGCTGGCGCAGGCGATGCGTGCGCGCGACGCGCTCACGCAGTGCATGCGGCGCGGGCTGGACCTGCGCGCGCAGCACCTGGACTGGCTGGCGCGGCGCGTGCGCAGCCCGCAGGCGCAACTGCAGGAGCGGCGCGCGCGCGTCGACAATCTGGCCCGACATTTGCGGTCGGCATTGCGCGACACGGTGGTGTCGCAGCGCCACCGCCACCAATTGCTGGCGATGCGCTGGAGCGCGTGCCGCCCCGATGCCAGCGCCGCTCATGCCGACGTGGCCCGCCTGTGGCAACGCCTGCAGGCCGCCGCCGCACGCCAGCACGAGCGCGCCGGCCAGCGCCTGGCGCGCAGCGCCGGCGCGCTGGAGCTGCTGGCGCCGCAGCGTACGCTGGAACGCGGCTATGCGGTGCTGCTGGACCAGCGCGGACGCGCGCTGCGCTCGCCCGCCGAGATCCGCGCCGGCAGCGTGCTCGAAGCGCACCTGGCCGAGGGCGTGGCCGACCTGGCGATTGCCGGCGTGCAGGCCAAGCTGCCGGATTTCTGAGCGCCTGCGCGGCCCGGGAACGCCTCCCATTCGCGATGCCGCGGCGGGCCCGAAGCGTTCCGGGAAGCCGGGCCGAAATCCCCCCGGAAACCCCTGCCCGGACAAACTAACATCGGAGCAGGGGGCTTTGTCCCGCGGTTTGCGCGGGTCTTGCAAGTCCCCTACAATCGGCAATTCCGGACCCACAACCCCAACCCACAGAGACAGAACAATGGAACACAAGCTCCCCCCGCTCCCGTACGCGCATGATGCCCTGGCTCCGCACATCTCCAAGGAGACGCTGGAGTTCCATCATGACAAGCACCACCAGACCTACGTCACCAACCTGAACAACCTCATCAAGGGCACCGAGTTCGAGAACTCGACCCTGGAAGAGATCGTCAAGAAGTCGTCGGGCGGCATCTTCAACAACGCTGCCCAGGTGTGGAACCACACCTTCTACTGGGACTCGATGAAGCCCAACGGCGGCGGCCAGCCGACCGGCGCGCTGGCTGATGCCATCAACGCCAAGTGGGGCTCGTTCGACAAGTTCAAGGAAGAGTTCACCAAGACCGCCGTGGGCACCTTCGGTTCGGGCTGGGCCTGGCTGGTCAAGAAGACCGACGGCTCGCTGGACCTGGTCTCGACCTCCAACGCCGCCACCCCGCTGACCACCGACGCCAAGGCGCTGCTGACCTGCGACGTGTGGGAACACGCCTACTACATCGACTACCGCAATGCCCGCCCGAAGTACGTCGAGGCATTCTGGAATGTCGTGAACTGGGACTTCGCCGGCAAGAACTTCGCTGGCTGATCCGCGGATCATCCTTGCAGCAAGAAGGGGCCATCTGGCCCTTTTTTGTTTTTGGGCGCGCACGGGGCGGGATTGGGTTTGAATCTGCCTGCGGGATCGTCCATATTTGTCCGTATCCGGCCACCAGCTTCCGGTGCGCCCGCGCGCGCTCCGTGTCATCGTGCACTTCGCAGGCCGGCCGTTTCCCACAGCCAGGTGCCCGATGGCCCGATGGAAGGCATGTTCCCCTTGCAGCCACGCCGGTGCCTGTCGCGCGCGCCGTCCGTGGGCTGCTCTGGCTGTCACGCTCTTGCTGGTCACCGCCGTCGGCGGTGCGAGCGCGCAGCCGCTGCCGTCCCCGCCGGGCGTGCCGCCCCCGTTCAAGCTGTTGCGCTATGACGAGGACTATCGCTACCTGCGCGATCCGGCCATGCGCACGGATTTCTGGGGCCCGGTCAAGTATGTGCCGCTCGGCAGTCCTGGCTGGTTCCTGAGCCTCGGCGGAGAGATCCGCGAGCGCTTTGAGGACTACTCGGCCAGCAATTTCGCCGTGCCGGGTCCGCGTGGCGATGGCTACCTGATGCACCGGGCGCTGCTGCACGCCGACCTGCATGCCGGCGAATCCCTGCGCGCGTTCGTGCAGCTGGGCAACCAGCTGGCCATGGGCAAGGACGTCACCACGCCGCCCTATGTCGACCAGCTCGATGTGCAGCAGGCATTCGTCGACCTGCGCGTGCCGCTCCCGGCGCCCGCGCAGGACCCGCTGCTGGTGCGCGTGGGCCGGCAGGAGATGGCGTTCGGCGCGCAGCGCCTGGTTTCGATCCGCGATGCCCCCAATGTGCGGCGCGCCTTCGACGGACTGAGGCTTGGCTCAAGCCTGGGCGGCGCACGGGTGGATGCCTTCACCACGCGTCCGGTGCTGCTCAAGGACGGCAGCTTCGACGACCGGCCCAATCAGGCGCAGGGCTTTTGGGGCGTCTATGCGACGATGCCGGCGGCTTTCCTGCCGACAACCTCCGCCGATCTCTACTACCTCGGTTTCGAGAATGACCGCGCGCTGTTCAGCGATGGCAGCGGCGCGGAGCGGCGGCATTCGCTCGGGGGCCGTCTGTTCGGCCGTCAGGGCCGCTGGGACTGGGACTGGGAGGCGCTGTTCCAGTTCGGCAGCCTGGCCTCGCAACAGATCCGCGCATGGGGCTTTTCGACCGATACCGGGTACACCTTTGCGGCGTCGGCCTGGCACCCGCGCGCAGGCATCAAGGCGACCATGGGCAGCGGTGACCGCAATCCGCACGACGGCACCATCGGCACCTACAACGGCTTGTTTCCGAAGCTGGCCTACTTCAACCAGGCCGGCCTGATCGGCGCTTCCAACGTGCTGGATATCCAGCCGTCGCTGACGCTGATTCCCTCGGACGGCATCAAGCTGACCTTCGCCTGTGACTTCATCTGGCGGGCAACCACGCACGACGCGGTCTACACCTCGGCGGGCATCCCGGTTCCCGGCACCGCGGGCCGCTCCGGCCAGTACAGCAGCAGCCAGCTCTCCGTGGATGTTGCGTGGCAGGCGAGCCGGCATGTGCTGGTCAATGGCGGCGCCGTGTACGTGGACGAGAGCCGGACGCTGAAGGCCGTTGGCGGACACAACACGCGCTTTCTCTACCTGGCACTCGGCTATACGTTCTGATGCGGCGGGCGCCATGCGGCGCATGAATGCATGCACCGCAATCCCTGATTTCCATCAGCCGCGGTTCAAAGCTGCTTGCGGTACACCACGAATCCGGACTTCTCAGCGACGGTGTCGTAAAGGCGCATGGCGGTGGTGTTCGTTTCGTGGGTCTGCCAGTACACCCTTGCCACGCCCAGTGCTTTGGCACGTGCATAGACCTGATCTATGAGTCGACGCGCGACGCCTTTTCCCCTTGCTTCCTCGGCAGTGAAGAGGTCCTGCAAATAGCAGTTCGGACTGAGTTGAATGGTGCTTCGATGCAGCAGAAAATGCGCCAGCCCGATCAACTCGCCCGCTTGCTCTGCAACTAACGCGTACATCGGCTCGTAGGCGTCGAAAAAGCGTGACCAGGTCGTGAGCGTGATTTCCGCCGGCAAGGCAGTGGCACCGTGCCGACCGTAGAATGCGTTATAGCCGTCCCAGAGGACTTTCCACGCAGGGAAGTCGTCCGGCTCGACGGCACGGATCTTCACCGGTTCAGCGGCTGGATCGATCGCTTGCATCATTTTCCTTTTCGGGAGTTCGACTGACCTGGCCACGGCCCGCATGGATCAGCCTGACCGGCAGATTTCGTTCATCCAGGCGCCGCCGCAGCAGCAGAAGGCGCGTTTCGAGATTGTCCTTGATTTTCCGGTTGCAAGGCACCCACCGACTCGAGGACGAACCAGTGCGGATGGCGTCAGTCGGGTGGAGCAGTATCCCTCGGAAAGCCACCCTCGCATGCCATCCACGATGGAAGATCGATGGCGTGGAATTGGCTTCGTTCCGATCGGGAGCGAAGTCAGGATTCTTTCGCCAGGTGCGAGATCCGCTTCCAGCGCGCATCCTCCTTCGGCAGCTCGGCAAGAAACTGGCGGCGATCCGCGATGTCGACGTACATCGACTGCTGCGCGCAGAACGCCTTGAACGCGGGCGATTGGGCGATGCGGATCAGTTCGTCGGACAGGCGCTCCACAACCGCTGCCGCCGTCGCCACCGGTGCCAGGGCTCCGATCCACGACGAGACCTGGTAGCCCGCAACGCCGGCTTGTGCCGCGGTCGGGACCTCCGGGATCTCGCCCAATCGCGCGGGGCTGGTGACAGCGAGGCCGCGCAGTTTCCCCGCCTTGACCATCAGCACCACGCTCGGTGCACCCTGGCATGTGAAATCCACCTGGCCGGCAATGACGTCTGTCACCGCGGGCCCGTTCCCCTTGTAAGGGATATGCTTGGCGCGTGTCCTGGTCAGGTCGTTCAGCATCACGGCGCAAAGATGCGAGGTGCTGCCCGCGCCCCCGGATGAAAACGTGATCTCGCCAGGCTTGCGCTTCATGGCCTCGACCAGGTCGCCCAAAGTCTTGTAAGGCGAGTCGGCCCCGACCACGATGCACAGCGCGGAACTGCTGACCCTGGCAAGCGGCACGAAGTTCATGATCGGATCGAATGTGACCTGGCCATCGGCAAACCACCGCGTGGTGAGGTGGGGAATGCCGGCGAACAGCAGTGTGTTACACCAGGCGCATGATTTCTTCGTCGGGCGCCCGGCTCGTCCTGAAGCTGTTCGCTGCATGACCGGGGTCGGCGTAGCCAAACGAAATGGTGCAGATCATCTTCCGGTCGTCGCCGATGCCGAAGTGCGAGCGCACGAACCTGGCGTGGCGCGCCAGTGCCGCCTGCGGTGTCGTGGCAACACTGTGCGCGTGTGCGGCCAGCAGGAAGGAAGCGATAAACAGCTCACGGTGCACGCCACCATCGAGGAAGAGATCTTCTATCCGGCGCTACGCGGCATCAGCGACGAGATCGACGACCTGCTGGACGAGGCTGAGGTCGAGCACCAGGTGGCGAAGGACCTGATCGCGGCGATCGAGGAGGATCCTGCCGGCGACAAGCTCGAAGCCAATTACACGGTGCTGTCAGAATACGTCGCCCACCATATCGAGGAAGAGGAGGGCGAGCTGTTCAAGAACGCGATCAAGGAAAAGTTGACATCCTCTCCGTCCTCAGCCTTCGGCTGCCGCCTTACGGCGGAAAGGACGAGGATTCCTACGGCGCTACGTGATGCTCTACGTAGTCACTTCGGTGGGTTCCTGCTTCGTAGAGCGGCTTGACTACGCCGACTCTCCACAGGCTGCAACGCGGTGCCCCCGCGCCAAAATGTTGATCGCGCCGACCACGTCGGCGTGATTCGCATAGCCGCATGCCACACAGGCGAAGCTCGCCTGGCTCTGCCGGTTCTCGGCAGATACATGCCCGCAGCAAGGGCACGTGCGACTGGTGTGCTGTGGCGGCACAGCTATTAGCCAGCCGCCATTCCACGCTAGCTTGTATTCCAGTTGACGCCCGAACTCGTACCAACCCTGATCGAGGATGGCCTTGTTCAGGCCGGACTTGGCCCTGACGTTCTTGCCCGGTTGCCCGCTTGAACCGGCCGCTGACTTGGACATGTTCCGTACCTTCAGGTCCTCGATACACACCATCGCTTGATTTTCGCTGATCGTGGTCGTGGCTTTGTGCAGGTAGTCGAGGCGGGCGTTACCGATGCGTGCGTGGATACGCTGGATTCGGGCCTTGGACTTCTTCCAGTTGTTGCTGAATTTCGTCTTGCGGCTCATCGCCCGCTGCGCACGGCGCAGTCTGGCTTCGTGCTTCCTAAAGCTGTTGAGCGGCGCGAGGAAAGTGCCATCGCTCATGGTGGCAAAGCGAGCGATGCCCATGTCGATGCCGATGGCGCTGGTGGCTTTCGGCACAGGTCGCTCGACCTTCCGCTCAGTCTGGATCGAAACAAACCACTTGCCGCCCGAAAGCCTGACGCAGGCATTGCGTACCTCACCGAGTACGTCGCGGCTGTTCCTGTATCGCAGCCAGCCCAGCTTGGGCAAAAAGATACGCGAGTTGGTCTGATCAAGCTTGATTTGCTTCTGGTCGGGATAGCGGAAACTGTCGCCCAGACCCTTCTTCTTGAAACGCGGGAAGTCGGCCCGTTTTGCGAAGAAATTTGTGTAGGCCCGCTCCAAGTCCTTGAGCGTCTGTTGAAGAGGATGGACTGGTGCATCGGCCAGCCATGCTGTTTCCGTGCTGTTGCGCCACTCCGTGAGTTGCTTACACAGACCGGCATAGCTGAGCTTCTTTTCGCCTTGATCGTAACGCTGTTTCTGCAACGCCAGCGCCTTGTTATAGACGAACCGGCACGATCCGGCATAACGGCGCATGTTGCGCTGCTGCTCGCCGTTCGGCATCAATTCGTATTTGAAGGCTTGAAGACGCTGCATGGCCCAATCATACTCTTGGCCTATGAGCGACGACAATGACATTCGGCAGAGGACCTGCGCGACATATTTACCGGCGTTTGCGCAGATTTCGAAGCTGAACTGGTGGAGTTCGATGGGGAGGACGATCACGTTCACCTTCTTGTGAACTACCCGCCAAAGGTCGCGGTGTCCGCACTGGTAAACAGCTTGAAAGGGGTATCCAGCCGTATGATCCGAAAGAAGAACTACCCGAGCATCAGCAAGAAGCTATGGGGCGGTGCGCTGTGGTCGCCGTCTTACTTCGCAGGGAGCTGCGGCGGTGCGCCCATCGAGATTATCCGCCAATACATTGAACAACAACAGACGCCGCATTAGCCGCCGAAAGGACGCCGACGGCGTCCGCGCTATCCTTCCCCGGCCTAAAGGCTGCCTAAAGGCCGAGGCTTGCCGCGCACCTGGTCAACCTGCGCGACGTGGCGCAGGCCATGGCGGCGCGCAAGGAAGAACTGATGCGCGAGACCGCCTGACGCGCCTGCGCCCGGGCCAGGCCGGGTGCGGCTCTTCAGCGGATTTGAAGGAGTCGCACAATGGGACGCGTCCCGCGCCCGCGGGCGGGACGCTACGATGATGCGGTCATCACCTGCCGTACCGCAACTGCCCCATGACCTTTGTCGTGACGGATGCCTGCATCCAGTGTCGCCATACCGATTGCGTCGAAGTCTGCCCGATGTCGTGCTTCCACGAAGGGCCCAACTTCCTCGCCATCGACCCCGACCAGTGCATCGATTGCTCGATGTGCGTGCCGCTGTGCCCGGTCGGCGCGATCTACTCGGAGCATGACCTGCCCGAGGACCAGCGCCAGTTCATTGCCCTCAATGCCGAACTGTCGCGGCGCGCGGACTGGCTGCCGTTGCTCAAGGCCAAGGGGCCGATCCCCGGCCATGAGCAATGGGCCGGTCATCCTGACCGCCTGTCGTTGCTGGAGCGCTAGCGCCCCGCGGTGTAGTCCGGGAACGCTTCTTCCAGCGTCAGCACGGTGCCGGTCAGCGTGCCGTCGTAGCCGGGCAGTGCATTGACGCGCTGGCGGAAGGCTTCGCTGGTGAGCGCGTCCACCGCGCCGGCCAGTGCCGCGCTGCGCAGCTTGGCACGCTCGATCGCAAAGAAGTAGCGCTCCTTGATCACTGGCACGAACGCCAGCCCGAAGCGCCGCGCCGCGGTTTCCACGCCAAAGCCCACGTCGGCCATGCCGCTGCCAATATACGCGGCCACCGCGGCGTGGGTGAACTCGCCATTGCTGTAGCCCTCGATGCGGGCTGTGTCGATGCCGCGCGCGGCCAGCATCAGGTCCAGCAGCAGGCGCGTGCCCGAGCCCACTTGGCGGTTGACGAAGCGCACCTCGCGCCGGGTCAGGTCTTCCAGCGTGTGGATGCCAAGCGGGTTGCCCGGCCGCACGAACAGCCCCTGGCTGCGCACCGCCAGGTGCACCAGGCAGTGGGTGTCCGGTTTGAGCCAGGTGGTGAAATGCCGCCACATGCCGTGCTCGAACTCGCCCACCGGCACATGGAAGCCGGCGATATCGCAGGCGCCTTCGGCCAGGGCCGCCACGGCCTCGACGCTGCCGCAGTACTTCAGGTCGTGCCGCACCTGCTGCTCGTCGAGGAAGTCGCGCAGCGCCGCCACCGCGAAGCCGTGGCTGGCATGCAGCCGCGCCGTGGCTTCGGGCTGGTCCATCAGCTTCTTCAACTCGATCTCCAGCTCGGACGCCAGGCTGTCCAGCGTCGGTGACAGCCGCGCCCCGATCCGCTTGCTGGCCCACACCAGCTGCTGCGCCAGCGGCGTCAGCGCGCTGCCGCGCCCGCGAGTCTTGTCGATCAGCGGGCCGCCGAACAGCGCCTCGGCATCGCGCAGGATGCCCCAGGCGTAGCGGTAGGACAGCGATACCGCCTGTGCCGAGTGGCTGATGCTGCCGGATTCCTCGATATGACCGAGTAGGGCGACAAGCCGGGACACGTCCAGGGCCTCGCCACCGGGGCTGGCTTCGTCCCGGATCTGCAGGTGCGGGTGAATCGAGATGCGGATCATATGTAGAAAATAGCTTATTGAAGGGGCGCTGTCACTCCCATATAGTCCTTCCAACGGGAAAAACGGCGACGCCACAGCCCGTAAATAGGAAAAAAATAGCATATAAGAGGCCGCGCTGCCGATCTGTGCGACGCCTCACAGGAGACGCTATGCCAGAAATTGCCCCCCACGCAGCGGCATCCGCCGATGCCACGCGCATCGCCGCCATCGTGGCGGCACGCCAGGAAATGCCGGGCGCCTTGCTGCCGATCCTGCATGAGATCCAGGACACACAGGGCTATATTCCCGACGCCGCCGTGCCCGTGATTGCCCGCGCGCTGAACCTGTCGCGCGCCGAGGTGCATGGCGTGATCACCTTCTACCACCACTTCCGCCAGCAGCCGGCCGGGCGCCACGTGGTACAGGTCTGCCGCGCCGAAGCCTGCCAGTCGGTCGGTGCCGAAGCGCTGGCCGAGCATGCGCAGCGCGCACTTGGCTGTGGCTTCCATGAAACCAGCGCGGACGGGCAGGTGACGCTGGAGCCGGTTTATTGCCTGGGCCAGTGCGCCTGCGGCCCGGCGGTGATGGTCGGCGAGCAACTGCACGGCTATGTCGACGCGAAGCGCTTCGACGCGCTGGTGCGCTCGCTGCGCGAGTCTTCGAAAGAAACCCCGGAAGCGGCGGAGGCACAGGCATGATCACGGTCACCACCATCTTCGTGCCGCGCGACTCCACCGCGCTGGCGCTGGGCGCCGACGATGTGGCGCGCGCCATTGCGCGCGAAGCCGCCGCGCGCAACCAGCACGTGCGCATTGTCCGCAACGGCTCGCGCGGCATGTTCTGGCTGGAGCCGCTGGTCGAGGTGCAGACCGGAGCCGGCCGCGTGGCCTATGGCCCGGTCAGCGCCGCAGACGTGCCGGAATTGTTCGACGCTGGCCTGCTGCAAGGCGGCGAGCACGCGCTGTCGCAGGGCGTGACCGAAGAGATCCCCTTCCTGAAGCAGCAGGAGCGCCTGACCTTCGCCCGCGTCGGCATCACCGATCCGCTGTCGCTGGACGACTACCGCGCGCATGAGGGCTTTGCCGGCCTGGAGCGCGCGCTGGCGATGCAGCCCGCCGAGATCGTGCAGGAGGTCGCCGACTCCGGCCTGCGCGGCCGCGGCGGCGCGGCATTCCCGACCGGCATCAAGTGGAAGACCGTGCTGGGCGCGCAGTCCGCGGTCAAGTACATCGTCTGCAATGCCGACGAAGGCGACTCGGGCACGTTCTCTGACCGCATGGTGATGGAAGACGACCCGTTCATGCTGATCGAAGGCATGACCATTGCCGCCCTGGCGGTGGGTGCTGAGCAGGGCTACATCTACTGCCGTTCCGAATACCCGCACGCGATTGCCGTGCTGGAAAGCGCGATCGGCATCGCCAACGCCGCCGGCTGGCTCGGCGACGACATCCGCGGCAGCGGCAAGCGCTTCCACCTGGAAGTGCGCAAGGGCGCCGGCGCCTATGTCTGCGGCGAGGAAACCGCGCTGCTGGAAAGCCTGGAAGGACGGCGCGGCGTGGTGCGCGCCAAGCCGCCGCTGCCGGCGCTGCAGGGGCTGTTCGGCAAGCCCACGGTGATCAACAACGTGATCTCGCTGGCCACCGTGCCGGTGATCCTGGCGCGCGGCGCGCAGTACTACCGCGACTACGGCATGGGCCGTTCGCGCGGCACGCTGCCGTTCCAGCTGGCCGGAAACATCAAGCGGGGCGGACTGGTGGAGAAAGCGTTCGGCGTCACGCTGCGCGAGCTGCTGGTCGACTACGGCGGCGGCACGCGCAGCGGCCGCGCCATCCGCGCGGTGCAGGTGGGCGGGCCGCTGGGCGCCTACCTGCCCGAGTCGCGCTTCGACGTGCCGCTGGACTATGAAGCCTATGCCGCGTTCGGCGGCGTGGTCGGCCACGGCGGCATCGTGGTGTTCGATGAAACCGTCGACATGGCAAAGCAGGCCCGCTACGCGATGGAGTTCTGTGCGATCGAATCGTGCGGCAAGTGCACCCCGTGCCGGATCGGCTCGACCCGCGGGGTCGAAGTGATGGACCGCATCATTGCCGGCGAGCAGCCGGTCAAGCATGTCGCACTGGTGCGCGACCTGTGCGACACCATGCTTAACGGCTCGCTGTGCGCGATGGGCGGCATGACACCGTACCCGGTGCTGTCCGCGCTGAATGAATTCCCCGAGGACTTCGGCCTCGCCTCCAACCCAGCCAAGGCCGCCTGAGCCAGGTCCAGCAGAGACACGGGAGACAAACCGCCATGAACGCCCGCAACGAGATCGATTTCGGCACGCCTGCCAGCCCATCCACTGAACTGGTCACCCTGGAGGTCGATGGCGTCAGCGTCACCGTGCCCGCCGGCACCTCAGTGATGCGCGCCGCGATGGAAGCGCAGATCGCCGTCCCCAAGCTGTGCGCCACCGACAGCCTCGAAGCCTTCGGCTCGTGCCGGCTGTGCCTGGTCGAGATCGAAGGGCGCCGCGGCTATCCGGCATCGTGCACCACGCCGGTCGAAGCCGGCATGAAGGTCAAGACCCAGAGCGACAAGCTGGCCGACCTGCGTCGCGGCGTGATGGAGCTGTATATCTCCGACCACCCGCTCGATTGCCTGACCTGCCCGACCAACGGCAATTGCGAACTGCAGGACATGGCCGGCGTGGTCGGCCTGCGTGAAGTGCGCTACAACGACGGCGGCCCGGAAGCTGCGCCGATCGCGACGCACACGCAGATGAAGAAGGACGAATCCAATCCTTACTTCACCTATGACCCCTCCAAGTGCATCGTCTGCAACCGCTGCGTGCGTGCCTGCGAGGAAACGCAGGGTACCTTCGCCCTGACCATCAGCGGCCGCGGCTTCGATTCCCGCGTCTCGCCCGGCACCAGCCAGTCGTTCATGGAATCGGACTGCGTCTCGTGCGGCGCCTGCGTGCAGGCGTGCCCGACCGCGACGCTGACCGAGACCTCGGTGATCAAGTTCGGCCAGCCCTCGCACAGCACCGTGACTACCTGTGCCTATTGCGGCGTGGGCTGTTCGTTCAAGGCCGAGATGAAGGGCAATGAAGTGGTGCGCATGGTGCCGTACAAGGACGGCAAGGCCAATGAAGGTCACGCCTGCGTCAAGGGCCGCTTTGCCTGGGGCTACGCCACGCACAAGGACCGCATTCTCAAGCCGATGATCCGCGCCAAGATCACCGATCCGTGGCGCGAGGTGTCGTGGGAAGAGGCGATCGACTACGCCGCGTCGCAGTTCAAACGTATCCAGGCCGAGCACGGCAAGGATTCGATCGGCGGCATCGTGTCGTCGCGCTGCACCAATGAAGAGGGCTATCTGGTCCAGAAACTGGTGCGCGCCGCCTTCGGCAACAACAACGTCGACACCTGCGCGCGCGTGTGCCATTCGCCGACCGGCTATGGCCTGAAGCAGACGCTGGGTGAATCGGCCGGCACGCAGACCTTCAAGTCGGTCGAGAAGGCCGACGTGATCATGGTGATCGGCGCCAACCCGACCGACGGACACCCGGTCTTTGCCTCGCGCATGAAGAAGCGCCTGCGCGCCGGTGCGAAGCTGATTGTGGTCGATCCGCGCCGCATCGACCTGGTCGACTCGCCGCATATCCGTGCCGACTATCACCTGCAGCTGCGCCCGGGCACCAACGTGGCACTGGTGACCTCGCTGGCCCACGTGATCGTCACCGAAGGCCTGCTCAACGAAGCCTTCATCGCTGAGCGCTGCGAGGACCGCGCCTTCCAGCAATGGCGCGATTTCGTCTCGTTGGCGGAGAACTCGCCCGAGGCCATGGAAAGCGTCACCGGCATTCCGGCGGAACAGCTGCGCGGCGCCGCGCGCCTGTACGCTACCGGCGGCAATGCAGCGATCTACTACGGCCTGGGCGTGACCGAGCATGCGCAAGGCTCCACCACCGTGATGGGCATTGCCAACTTGGCCATGGCCACCGGCAATATCGGTCGCGAAGGCGTGGGCGTGAACCCGCTGCGCGGGCAGAACAACGTGCAGGGCTCGTGCGATATCGGCTCGTTCCCGCATGAGCTGCCGGGCTACCGCCACGTGTCGGACTCGACCACGCGTGGCCTGTTCGAAGCTGCGTGGAACGTCGAGATCAGCCCCGAGCCGGGCCTGCGCATTCCCAATATGTTCGAAGCCGCGCTGGCTGGCAGCTTCAAGGGCCTGTACTGCCAGGGCGAGGACATCGTCCAGTCCGACCCGAATACGCAGCACGTGTCCGAGGCGCTGTCGTCGATGGAATGCATTGTGGTGCAGGACATCTTCCTCAACGAGACCGCCAAGTACGCGCACGTGTTCCTGCCGGGCTCGTCCTTCCTGGAAAAGGACGGCACCTTCACCAACGCCGAGCGCCGCATCTCGCGCGTGCGCAAGGTGATGCCGCCCAAGGCGCGCTATGCCGACTGGGAAGCGACCATCCTGCTGGCCAATGCGCTCGGCTATCCGATGGAGTACAAGCATCCGTCGGAGATCATGGACGAGATCGCGCGCCTGACGCCGACCTTCGCGGGCGTCAGCTACAAGCGCCTGGACCAGCTGGGCAGCATCCAGTGGCCGTGCAACGCCGACGCGCCGGAAGGCACGCCGACCATGCATATCGACGCCTTCGTGCGTGGCAAGGGCAAATTCATCATCACCAAGTACGTGCCCACCACCGAGAAGATCACGCGCGCCTTCCCGCTGATCCTGACCACTGGCCGCATCCTGTCGCAATACAACGTCGGCGCGCAGACGCGCCGCACCGACAACGTCTACTGGCATGCCGAGGACCGGCTCGAGATCCATCCGCACGATGCCGAGGAGCGCGGCATCAAGGACGGCGACTGGGTCGGGGTGCAGAGCCGGGCAGGGGACACCGTGCTGCGCGCGATTGTCAGCGAGCGCATGCAGCCGGGTGTGGTCTACACCACCTTCCACTTCCCGGAATCCGGCGCCAATGTGATCACCACCGACAATTCCGACTGGGCCACCAACTGCCCGGAATACAAGGTGACCGCGGTGCAGGTGCTGCCGGTGGCGCAGCCTTCGGCGTGGCAGCGGGAGTACCAGGAGTTCAACACCCAGCAGCTGCAACTGCTGGAAGCAGCGAGCGCCGATCCGGCGCAGGCCGCAGGGTGAGCGGAGGGTTACGCCATGATGCGCTGCATGCAGTCACCGGAAATTGATCCGGACGCGGCGGAAGACGCCGTGCCCGCCACCCACAGCACCTTCGCCGTCAGCCGCTGGCGCCGCGGCGAGCTGATGCTGAGCCCCGATGAAGTGGCCGAGGAAGTGCCGGTCGCGCTGGTGTACAACGGCATCTCGCACGCGGTGATGCTGGCGACGCCGGCCGACCTGGAGGACTTTGCGCTCGGGTTCAGCCTGAGCGAGGGCATCGTTACCCGTGCCAGCGACGTCTATGACATCGAGATCGATATGCGCGAGCACGGCATCGCCGTGCAGCTGGAGATCGCCTCCGAAGCCTTCATGCGGCTCAAGGATCGCCGCCGCTCGCTGGCCGGGCGCACCGGCTGCGGGCTGTGCGGCACTGAATCGCTGGAGCAGGTGATGCGCCTGCCGGCACCTGTGCGCAGCGAAGCCAGCTTCCATACCGACGTGATTCAGGCCGCCTTCGTGCAACTGCAACTGCGACAGGAGCTGCAGCAACACACGGGTGCGACGCACGCTGCCGCATGGCTGCGTGCCGATGGCCATGTATCGCTGGTGCGCGAAGACGTGGGCCGCCACAACGCGCTGGACAAGCTGGCGGGCGCGCTTGCCCGCAGCGGCGAGGACATCTCCAGCGGCGCGGTGCTGGTGACCAGTCGCGCGAGCTATGAAATGGTGCTGAAGACCGCCGCCATCGGCGCCGGCGTGCTGGCCGCAGTGTCCGCACCGACGGCGCTGGCCGTGCGCCTCGCCGAGCAGGCCAACATCACCCTGGCCGGCTTCGTGCGCGCCGGCGCGCACGTGGTCTATGCCCATCCCCAACGTTTGCAGCACGAAGCGAGTCTGGCATGAAGATCGACAACCTCATCACCATGGCCAACCAGATCGGCAGCTTCTTCGAGGCCATGCCGGATCGGGAAGAGGCTGTCTCGGATATTGCGGGGCATATCAAGCGGTTCTGGGAGCCGCGGATGCGCAAGGCGCTGCTGGGGCATGTGGATGCCGAAGCAGGGAACGGGCTGTTGGATATCGTGCGCGAGGCGCTGGGGCGGCATCGGGCGATGCTGGAGTAAGGGAGGCGTTGGGCTTGGTGCCAGGCACCTCCGGTGCCAAGCAGAAACACCACCTCACCTCAACCTCAACGGCTCCAGCAACGCCCCGTCATACTCCCCCCGCGAGATCCGCCCAAGCTCCAGCATTCGCTGCAGGATATAAACCTGCCGCTGCCGCGCCCGCCTGGGATTCGCCACCGGATTGTTAGCCGAAGGCGCCTTGGGCAACCCGGCCAGCATCGCACACTCAGCCAGCGTCAACTGATCCAACCGCTTGCCGAAGTAAGCCCGCGCCGCATCGGCAAAGCCGTACGCCCCCTGTCCCAGGTAGATCTTGTTCATATACAGCTCCAGGATCTCGTCCTTGGTCAGCGCCTTTTCAATCCGGTAGGACAGCAGCACCTCGTACAGCTTGCGGGTATAGGTCTTGTCCCGCGACAGGTAGAAATTGCGTGCCACCTGCATGGTGATGGTCGATGCCCCCTGCGACAGCTCGTCCGACAAGTTGGCAACGCCGGCACGGACGACGCCGATGTAGTCGATGCCGTCATGCACGTAGAAGCGCTCATCCTCGATCGCCACCACGGCGTCGGTCAGCTCGCGCGGGATCTTGCCGATGGGCACATAGTCGGGCGTATGGCGGAAGGCGGTAAGCGCGTCGAGCGACGGCAGCTGCCGGTTGGCGGCCAGGATGGCGATGACGGCCAGTAGCGCGCCGCCGATCACGGCGAGCACCAGCAGCTTGATGAAGGCGGACCAGAGGCTTTTCATGGCACGTATTGTGCCAGCCGCGCGCGGCAGGGCGCGAGCCCCGCCGCGGGCGGCGCCTTCAGGCCGTGGGGACGGCTACGTTGAGCGACTGTGCCAGGCGCTCGAGGTTACGCCAGATGGCCGGGTTGATGTCCAGCGTGTCGCCGGCCTGCGCCCGGTTGGCGGCCTCGTACTCGCCGGGGTACTGCACGCGGTCGACGCCCGGCGCCGGCGGCGTGTCGTGCAGGTAGCGGATGAACGCCTCGACCTCGGCGCTCTGCCAGTCCAGGCCCAGGTCCAGCGCAGGATTGAGCAGCACCGCGAACAGGTTGTTGGTGGCCACGCCGCCGCGCGGGTTGTCCGGCTGGATGGTCCCGCCGCCGGACAGCACGCCCGCCAGCAACTCGGCCACCACGCCCAGCCCATAGCCCTTGTGGCCGCCGAAGGGCAGCAGCGCGCCGGGGTGTTCGCCGAACATGGTGGAGGCGTCGGTGGTGGGGTTGCCGTCGGCGTCGATGATGCTGCGCTCTGGCGCCGCCTCGCCTTTCTCGGCCAGCACACGGGCCTTGTTGATCGCAATCGCGCTGGTGGCGATGTCCATCACCAACGGCGGCCGCCCGTTGGGCATCGGCCCGGCAAAGCACAGCGGGTTGGTGGTGAGCCGCGCCACGCGGCCGCCGAACGGGGCCACCACAGGCGCGCGGTTGATCACGTTGGTGAAGCTCAGCAGCACAAAGCCGGCGGCTGCCACCATCTCGCCGTAGTGGCCCATGCGGCCGAGATGGTGCGAGCGGCGCAGCGTGACGATGCAGTGGCCATGCTGGCGCACGCGCTCGATCGCTGCCTGCATCACGGACTTGCCCACGTGCTGGCCGAAGCCGCCGTCGCCGTCGAACACCATCAGCGTGCCCTGGTCCAGCACGCATTTGGCGCGGCCTTGCGGGTTGACGCTGTGGCTGTCGAGGGCCGTGCGGTAGTTGGGCAGGATCGACAAGCCGTGGCTGATATAGCCGCAGCGGTCGGCTTCGACCAGGTGCTCGGCCACGTCGTCGGCGATGTCGGCGGGTACCTGCTGCGCGGCGAGGATGTCGCGGGCAAGCTGGCGGGCGCTGGTGAGGGAGACCTTCATGGCAGCCATCTCCTCAGATCCAGCCGAGCCAGCGCCAGTAGGTGGCCGCGAACAGCAGCATCATGGCGTAGCCGATGATCGTCACGGGGATGCCGATGCGCGCGAACTGGCGGCCGTTGAAGGTTTCCGTGCCGAGGCACACCATGTTCTGCGGCGCGTTGATCGGCAAGATAAAGCCGAAGCTGACGGTAAAGCCCAGCAGCATGGTCATGCCCACGCGGTTGATGTCGCCGGGCAGCGTCTGCAGCACCGCGATCAGGATCGGCAGCAGCGCCGCGGTCAGCGCGGTGGCGCTGGCAAAGCCCAGGTGGATCAGGATCAGGAAGGCCGACAGGATCGCAAACACCAGCAGCGCGCCGTGCGTCGCCAGCCCGGAATGCGTGACCACGAACTGCCCCAGCCACTGGCCGGCGTTGGTGGACAGCAGCGCCGTGCCCAGGCTGATGCCGACGCCGAACACGATCAGCGTGCCCCAGGGCGTGCGTTGCTGCATGGTCTTCCAGTCCATCACGCCGATGCGCGGCATCATCAGGATCACCAGGCCGACGAAGGTCACGGTGGCGGTATCGAAGCTGTGCAGCTTGCCTTCGGTGGCCCAGAACAGCAGCAGTCCTAGCGATACCGCGGCCAGCCGCTTCTGCGGCGCGCTCATCGGGCCGAGGGCCGACAGCTCGCGCTGCACGGCTTCCTTGCCGCCGGGGATGGCGTCGGTCTCGGCGGGCAGCAGGAAGCGCACCAGGAAATACAGCACCACCGACATCGCGATGGCCCAAGGCGCGCCGGCGATCAGCCATTGCAGCCAGGTGATGCGCTCGCCCAGCAGCTTGTCCATGAAGCCCACCGTCAGCAGGTTCTGCGCCGCGGCGGTCTGGATGCCGACGTTCCAGATGCTGGTGGCCTGCGCCACCGTGATCATGATGCCGGCGGCGATATTGGACTTTTTGTCGACGCCGAAGGCGGCGATCACGCCCATCATGATCGGCACCACGCAGGCGCTGCGTGCGGTGGCGCTGGGCACCACCAGGCTCAGCGCGATGGTGACGGCGATCGTGCCGATCAGGATGCGGCGCGTGCTGGTGCCGATGGCAGACAGCGTCACCAGCGCGATGCGCCGGTCTAGCCCGGTCACGGTCATCGCTGCGGAGATAAACAGCGCCGCGGCGACCAGTGCCAGCGCGGTGTTGGAGAACCCCGCCAGTGCCATGCCGAGCGCTTTCGAGGTGCCGTACTGCACCGAGGGGTCGCTGACGGTCGGCGCAAAGCCGATCAGCCCCGCCATCAGCGAGGTGATCATGATGGCACTGGTCTCATATGACACCGCCTCAGTGATCCACACCACGATGGCGAACGCGAGGATCGCCAGCATGCGCTGGCCGGCGACGGTCAGCCCCTCGGGCTGCGGGATCGCCAGCACCACGAGCAGCGCAGCGACGGCGGCGAACAGGCCCCAGTGCAGCGTGAGTTTCGGTGTCGGCACGACAGCCTGTGCAGCCGCGGCGGAGGGGGCGGAAGGGGGGGAGGCGGAAGTCTCTGTCATCGCCGGCATCCTGTTGGTTGGTGATCCTGGTCGGTACCCGGGGACACCTGGCTCGGACGGCTCTCGGCGGACAGTGCGGCGCGCCGGCGCTGGGACAGCACGGACGGCAGGACAGGCAAGTGTCGGTCGCGAGACGGCATCCGTGTGCGGTGTGTCCGGAGCGGCCTCGCTGCTGGCGTGGCCGCCGCGTTCGACATGATAGGAATTTTCCGACTGGCAGCCGGCCCTGTCGAGGGCAACTCCGTGCTATTTCCGCCCGCCATGAGCAAGATCAAGTCCACGCGTGATCAATGGATACTCGGGCCGCCACAGGCGTCATACCAGTGAGAAGCTCGCCACATAAGGTCTGGCGGCGGTGTGTGTGCGCAAGCGCGCCACCATGGCCCCGGCCGGGTGATGCATGAGCGGAAGTGATCTGAAATAATTGGAGCCGACCATGAAGGTTTTGGTACGTGGACTGAAAGCAGGGCTGGACGCTGCGGCGCTGCGCGAGGCGCTGGCGCGGTATGCGAAGATCCGTTCGGTGGAACTGGTGGAAGCGGGCGACCCGAAGCACCCGTGGGCGTGGGTCGATATCGATGCCAGTGCGCTGACGGTGTGGAAGCTGGTGGCGCGGCTGGACCGGCGCTATATCGCCGGCTGCCACCTGCGCTGGCATGTGCCGGCGTACCGCGAGCGCTGAAGCGCCGGCACGGCATCGGCCCGTATCGCAAGGACAATCAGGAAAGAACAATGATCAAGTGGCTTCAACGCGCAGGCTGCCTGCCAGCGCATGCCGTCGTGCCGCAGGCTCCGGCCGCGGCCAGCGACCAGGGCCGGCATGACCTGGCCTTCGACACCATCAGCAATGCGCGCGACCTTGGCGGCCTGGCCGGCGCGGGCGGACGCCGCGTGCGCCAGGGGCGCCTGTACCGCAGCGGCAACCCCGCGCTGGCCAGCGCGGCGGACCTGAAGCGGCTGCAGACGCTCGGGCTCGACGTGGTGGTGGATTTCCGTTCGCCCGGCGAGAAGTCACCTGAAGAGGCCGCCTTCGGCCAGCGCTTCCACTGGGTGGCGGCGCCGGTGCTGGAGGGCAGCATGGCGATGGACGTGCTGATGCCGCGCCTGCGCGCCAGCACGCCGGCACAGATGGATGCCTTCATGCTGGAGGTCTATGGCGACTTCCCGGTGCGCTACCGCGAGGCCTTCGCCGGCTTCATGCGCACCGCGCAGGCCGGCAAGACGCTGCTGTTCCACTGCACCGCCGGCAAGGACCGCACTGGCTTTGCCGCACTGCTGCTGCTGGCGGCGCTGGGCGTGGCGCAGGACGATATTCTGACCAACTACCTGGAATCGAACCAGCGCAATGCGCAGTTCAACCAGTCTGCGCTGGCGCGCATGGCCGGGCTTGGCGTGGCCCCCGCGGTGATGACGCCGCTGCTGGAAGTCCGCGCCAGCTACCTCGATGCGTCGATGCAGGCCATCGATGCAGGCTGGGGCAGTGTCGACAACTACCTGCGCGACGCGCTCGAAGTGGACGTCGCGCAGCTGCGCGGGCACTACCTGGCAGGCTGACTCAAAGCTGCCCGCATTCGCGCAGGATGCGGGCGGTGTTCAGCGCAATCATTCCTTCTTCATCGGTCGGCAGCACCAGCACCGGCACGCGGCTGTCGTCCCGGCTGATGCGCTGGCTGTTCTGGCCGTTGGCGCCGCCGTCGAGCGCGATGCCGAACAGGCCCGCCAGGTGTTCGCAGATGCGTGCGCGCACCGGCGGCGAGTTGGCGCCGATGCCCGCGGTGAACACCAGCGCGTCAAGGCCGCCCAGCGTGGTGGCGAGCTTGCCGATCTCCTGCGCGGCGCGGTAGGTGTAGAAGTCCACCGCCAGCCGCGCGCGCGGTGAATCGCTGGCCAGCAGCGCGCGCATGTCGCTGCTCACGCCTGACAGTCCCTTCAGCCCGGATTCCTGGTACAGCATCGCCTGGATCTCGGCCGGCTTCATGCCCTGCTGCGCCAGCCACAGCAGCGCGCCGGGATCGACCGAGCCGCAGCGCGTGCCCATGGGCAGGCCGTCGAGCGCGGTCAGGCCCATGGTGCTTTCCACGCTGCGGCCGTCGCGCATCGCGCACAGGCTGGCACCGTTGCCCAGGTGCGCCACGATCACGCGGCCCTCGGCCAGGTCGGGCGCGACCTGGCGCAGCCGGCGCGCAATGTACTCGTACGACAGCCCGTGGAAGCCATAGCGCCGGATGCCGCGCTCGTAGTATGCGTAGGGCAGCGCCATCAGCTGCGCCAGCACGTCGTGGCCGGCATGGAAGGCGGTGTCGAAGCAGGCCACCTGCAGCAGGTCCGGCACGGCCTCGCGCACCGCGCGGATGGCAGTCAGGTTGTGCGGCTGGTGCAGCGGCGCCAGCGGCACCAGCACCTCCAGCTTTGCGATCACCTCGTCGTCGATGCGCACGGCCTGCGCATAGTCGGCGCCGCCATGCACCACGCGATGGCCGATCGCCACCGGCGGGTTGTCGCGCAGGCCCACGCTCAACACCAGGCGCACCAGGCGGAAGGCGGCGTCGTGGTCGGCCACCTGGGCCTGCGGGAAGGCCTCGTCGGCGACCACGCGCCCGTCGGCCATGCGCGCGGTCAGGCGCGGCGCCACGCCGATGCCCTCGATCTGGCCGTGCGCGCTCAGCACCGGGTTGATGTCGGCATTGCCATGCGCGGCGTCGGGCACGGCGTAGACCGAGACCTTGACGCTGGACGAGCCGGCGTTGACAACGAGGATGACGGGATGCACGGCAGGATGGATGGCGGTCACGCTGGATGGACTCCCAAGTGGTTGCGCAAGGGCTGCATGGGCACGGCTCAGACCTGCGCCGCGGCTGCGGCGTTGCGGCGTGCGTGCGCCAGCAGCACGGCAATGGCGCAGCTGCCGATGCGCGCGCGCACGCTGTCGGCCCGGCTGGTGAGGATGATGGGCACGCGCGCGCCCAGCACGATGCCGGCGGCTTCGGCGCCCGCCAGGAAGGTCAGCTGCTTGGCCAGCATATTGCCGGCTTCCAGGTCCGGCACCAGCAGGATGTCGGGGTCGCCGGCCACGTCCGAGTCGATGCCCTTGGTGATGGCGGCTTCGCGGCTGATGGCGTTGTCGAAGGCGAGCGGGCCGTCCAGCATGCCGCCGGTGATCTGGCCGCGCCGTGCCATGGTGCACAGCGCCGCGGCGTCGATGGTGGAGGGGATCTTGTCGGTGACGGTTTCCACTGCCGACAGGATTGCCACCTTGGGCTGCTCGATGCCCAGCATGCGCACCAGGTCGATGGCATTGCGGCAGATATCTGCCTTCTCGTTGAGCGTGGGGAAGATGTTGACCGCTGCATCGGTGATGAACAGCGGCTTGTGGTAGCGCGGCACGCTCATGGCGAATACATGCGACAGGCGCCGCCCGGTGCGCAGGCCACTGGCCGAGGCGGTGACCGCATGCAGCAACTCGTCGGTGTGCAGGCTGCCCTTCATCAGCAGCTCGGCCTCGCCGGCCCGCACGGCTTCGACCGCGCGCTCGGCCGAGGCATGGCTGTGCGCGGTGTCGATGATCCGGGTGTCGCCCAGCGCAAGTCCATGCTCGGCGGCGACCTGCCGGATGCGCGCGGCGGGCCCGACCAGGATCGGTACGATCAGGCCCAGCTTCGCGGCCTCGAGCGCGCCGCTCAGCGATGAGACATCGCATGGGTGCGCCACCGCGGTGGGGATGGGCGGCAGCCCAGCGCAGCGCGCGAGCAGCGCGGCGTACTTGTCCGGCGCCTCGGCGGCGGGCGCGGCAAGTCCGGACATGGCAGACGTGGCAGTCGAGGCATCGGTCATGGCGATGTTCCGAGAGCGGATGCTGGGCGAGGATACTGGTCCGGCGCGGTGGCGTCGAGGGATGGCCGTCGGTCTCGCACCGGGTGCTCCGCGCACCGCCTTGCTGCAGTGCGCAAGCGCACTGCGCCAGTATAGGCGACGAATTTGTCGGGTTGATGACCGATGGATGCTGCGCGCGGCGAGGCTTTGGGGGGTGCCGGTCAGCGGGTTGCACGGCATCGCCGCGGCTGCTAGGCTTGTTTTAGCTGCAATGCAACAAGCGTCACTCCAGTGGCGCTGACAGTGCGCCAGCGCCCGGCAGCGGCGCCAATCAGGGGAAAGTGGAATGACCGCACGCATACCCGCCAGGCCGCCGCAAGGCAGTTCCGGCCCATCACCCTCCACCACGCAGGCCCCAGAAGCAGCCAATCCGTTCGCGGCGCTCGGCCAGCCGGCGTTGGAATACTTCACCGACGCCTGGCAGCGCACCGTGCTGCTGTTCGACATCCTGCGCGAGCGCGGCAACGAGACCGCCGAGCATGAGCGCGAGGGCATGCCGCCTGTGCTCGTGTTCGAGCAGGAACTGCTGGCCGACGGCCGCGAACTGCCCGAACCCGTCAACTACGCGCTGCTGCGCATCGTGCCGCCGGCCAACAGCCCGACCGACCCTGCCAAGCGCCCCTTCGTGGTGATTGACCCGCGCGCGGGCCACGGCCCCGGCATCGGTGGCTTCAAGGCCGACAGCGAGATCGGCATCGCGCTGCGCACCGGGCATCCGTGCTATTTCGTCACCTTCTTCCAGGAGCCCTGCCCGGGGCAGACGATCGAATCGGTGGCGCGCGCCGAGGCCGACTTCCTCAAGATCGTCGGCGAGCGGCACCCGGACGCACCCGGCAAGCCCTTTGTCATCGGCAACTGCCAGGCCGGCTGGGCACTGATGATCCTGGCCGCGGTCGCGCCCGAGCGCACCGGGCCGCTGCTGGTGGCCGGCGCACCGCTGGCGTACTGGTCGGGCGTGCGCGGGCGCAACCCGATGCGCTACAGCGGCGGGCTGCTGGGCGGCTCGTTTCTGGCCTCGCTGACCGCCGACATGGGCAATGGCCGCTTCGACGGTGCCTGGCTGGTGCAGAACTTCGAGCAGCTCAATCCGGCCAACACGCTGTGGAAGAAGCTCTACGACGTCTACGCCAAGGCGGACACGGAAGGCCCGCGCTTCCTGGAGTTCGAGCGCTGGTGGGGCGGCCACTTCCTGATGAACCGCGCGGAGATCGACTGGATTGTGCAGAACCTGTTCGTCGGCAACCGGCTGACCGCGGGCGAGGTGCGCAGCAGCGACGGCAAGACCGTGGTGGACCTGCGCAACATCCGTTCGCCGGTGGTCGTCTTCGCGTCCTGGGGGGACAACATCACGCCGCCGCAGCAGGCGCTGAACTGGATCCCGGACCTGTACTCCACCGATGAGGAACTGGTCGCCAACGACCAGGTGATCGTCTACTGCCTGCACGAGACCGTGGGGCACCTGGGCATCTTTGTTTCCGCCGGCGTCGCCAACCGCGAACACAGCGAACTGTTCTGCGCGCTGGACCTGATCGATGTGCTGCCGCCGGGCCTGTACGAGGCCAAGATCGAGGACGTGGCGCCTGACCTGCCACACCGGGACCTGATCGAAGGGCGCTACCTAGTGCGCTTCGAGCGCCGCAGCGTCAACGACATCCTGGCGCTGGACGACGGCCGCGAGGACGAACGCCCGTTCGAGGTGGTGCGGCGCGTGGCCGAGATCAACCAGCACATGTACGACACCTTCGTCTCGCCATGGGTGCGCGCGATGTCCAATGAACTGGGCGCGCAGTGGATGCGCACGCTGCACCCGGCGCGGCTGGAGCGCTCGCTGGCGACCGACATGAATCCGTGGATGGCGTGGATCGGGGCGATGGCGCCGATGGTGCGCGCGCATCGCGCGCCGGTGGCGCCGGACAATCCGTTCCTGACCATGGAAAAGGCCGCGTCGGCGCAGATCGTCAGCGCGCTCGACCAGTATCGCGATGTACGCGACGCGTGGTACGAGCGGACCTTCGAGGCAATCTACGGCTCGCCGGCGATGGCGGCACTGGTGGGCATGAGCGGGCAGGCGCCGCCGGCCAACGTGGAGTCGCCCGTCACCGTGGCGTTGCGCAAGGAGCTGGCGCAGCGGCGCCTGCACGATGCCGAGGCGGCGATCGGGCAGGGCGGCACGCTGGAGGCGTTTGTGCGCGTGCTGGCCTACGTGGCCGATCGCCCCAGCGCCATCGAGGAGCGGCCGTTCAACCTGCTGCGCCGCATTGCGCGCGAACAGCAGCAAGCCACCGAGCAATCCGGCGGCCAGGCCGACCTGGCCGCCTTCAAGACCGCAGTGCGCCAGCAGAGCTTTATCGTCAGGCTGGATCCGCAGCGCGCGATCCGGGCGCTGCCGGCCCTGGTGCCGGCCCGCGAGACCCGCCGCAAGCTGATGGTGGCGGCGCATCGCGTGATGACGGTCGGCGGCCCGCTGTCAGGCGAGCGGCTGGGGCGCTATCGCGAAGTCGCCGAAGTAATGGGCACGGGTCATCCGCCCGAGGCTGCCGACGCAGTTGCGCCGGTGGACGCGGCCGATACCGCGTCTGCCCTCAGCCATGCCGGGAACGGCAAGCCGCAGGCCGCGCGCGCCACCGGCAAGCGCAAGGCCGCGCCGCGCGCCACGCGGCCGCGCAGCTGAGGCTTGCGCACCGCATCGGGTTTGGTCCAACAGGAGCCGCCATGGTCAACGTATCCAATCCGCCGCTTGCCGGCGCCCGTGTGCTGGTGGCCGGCGTGGCCAATGCCGATTCGATTGCGTGGGGCTGTGCCAGGGCGTTCCATGAACTGGGCGCACAGGTCGCCATGACCTACCTGAACGACAAGGCTTACCCGCACGTGGCGCCGCTGGCCGAAGCCATTCAGGCGCCCATCCTGATGCCGCTGGACGTGGAAGACGCGCAGCAGATGACGGCGCTCTTTGCGCGTATCGAGAGCGTGTGGGGCGGTCTCGATTCGATAGTCCATTCGATTGCGTTCGCGCCCAAGGCCGACCTGCAGGGCGGCCTGCTCAATTCGTCGGCAGAGGGGTTTGGGCGCGCCATGGACATCTCATGCCACTCCTTCGTGCGCATGGCGCGCCTGGCCGTGCCGCTGATGCCGCAGGGCGGCACGCTGTTCGCGATGAGCTATGAGGGCGCCAACCGCGTCGTGCCCAACTATGACCTGATGGGCCCGGTCAAGGCGGCGCTGGAAGCCAGCTGCCGCTACCTGGCGCACGAGCTGGGGCCGCTGGGTATCCGCGTCCACGCGATCTCGCCCGGGCCGCTGAAGACGCGCGCGGCCTCGGGCCTGAAGGACTTCGACCTGCTGCTGGCCGACGCCGCCGGGCGCGCGCCGCTGGGCGAGGTGGTCGACATCATGGACGTGGGCTTTGCCACCGCCTACCTTGCCACGCCGTATGCGCGGCGCATCTCGGGCAATACGGTCTATGTGGATGGCGGCGTGCACATTATGGCCTAGTTGTCATGTGCTGGACCGATCCGCAATTCGGATTACCATAGCCGCGTCTCGAACTCCATTGCGGTGCCGGCCACCGGCACCCGACATCCATGCTTGAACTCCAGGGAGCCATCTGGTTCCGCTCCGGCTCACAAGACTGGGGCGGCAAGGACCGCATCGCGCTGCTCGCCGCCATCGGCGAACACGGCTCGATCACCGCGGCCGCGCGCGCGGTCGGCATCAGCTACAAGGCCGCGTGGGACGCCATCGATGCCATGAACAACAGCGCGGGCGAGCCGCTGGTGGTGCGCGCCGCCGGCGGCAAGGGCGGCGGCGGCACGCACCTGACTGCGCGCGGCGAGCAACTGATCCGCACCTATCGTGCGCTGGAAGACGAACACCAGCGCTTTGTCGCGCAGCTGTCGCGCCTGGGCGAGGGGGCGGCCGACGATATCCACCTGATGAGGCGAATGATGATCAAGACCAGTGCACGCAACAAGCTGTTCGGGCGCGTGGCCAGTGTGCGCGGCGGCGCGGTCAATGACGAGGTCGTGCTGGCACTGCCCGGCGGGCAGCAGATCGTGGCCACCATCACGCATGAAAGCGTCGAAACGCTGGCGTTGGCCGAGGGCACCGAGGCGTTTGCGCTGATCAAGGCATCGTCGGTGCTGGTGGGGCTGCCCGATCCGGGGATGCGGCTGTCGGCGCGCAACCAGTTGCCGGGGGTGGTGTCGCGCGTGATGCCTGGCGCGGTGAACGCCGAAGTGGTGATCGAACTCGACGGCGGCGGTACGGTTGCGGCGATCGTGACCAATGGGAGTGTGGAAGCGCTGGGGCTGGAAGTGGGGGTGGCTGCGGTGGCGGTGTTCAAGGCGTCAAGTGTAATCCTGGGTGTAGTGGCGTGAGGTAGTCCTGCGGCAGGAATGGGAAGATGGGCGGGCATCGGCTGCCCCCGGCGTGCAATAATAGCCACCCAAAAAAAACAGCCGTTCCACAACAAATGCACGCCGCTCTCGCCGGCTTCTCCCTCGGTCTTTCCCTGATTCTTGCCATCGGTTCCCAGAATGCTTTCGTGCTGCGACAAGGGTTGCGGCGCGAGCATGTGTTCTGGGTCTGCCTGGTGTGCGCGCTTTCCGATGCGCTGCTGATCCTGCTGGGTGTTTCCGGCTTTGCCGTGATGATCCGCGAGCTGCCCTGGCTGGGTGCGGCGATGCGCTATGGCGGCGCGGCTTTCCTGATCTGGTATGGCGCACGCAGCTTCCTGGCCGCGTGGCGCTCGAACGCGGTGCTGGATCCCAGCGACGCCGCGCCGCGGCCGCTTGGAGCCACGCTGGCGGTGTGCCTGGCGTTCACCTGGCTCAATCCGCATGTGTATCTCGATACGGTGATGCTGATCGGTTCGGTGTCGACGCAGTTCGCAGGGAACGCGCGCGAGTTCGCCGCGGGTGCCATGACCGCGTCGTTCCTGTTCTTCTTTTCGCTGGGCTATGGCGCGGCGCTGCTGCGGCCGGTGTTTGCGCGGCCGCGCGCGTGGCAGGTGCTGGAAGTGGTGATCGGCATCACCATGTGGGTGATTGCCGCGCGGCTGCTGCTGGGCTGAGCGCAGGAGAGAGACGCATGCCAAGAAACATCGAGATCAAGGCTCGCATTGACAGTATAGAAGCCTTGCTGCCGCATGCGGCAGCACTGGCCGACAGCGGTCCCGAATACATCCGCCAGGACGATACCTTCTTCCCCTGCGCCAACGGCCGGCTCAAGCTGCGCGAGTTCGCCCCCGACCGCGGCGAGCTGATCTTCTATGCGCGTGCCGACGAGGCGGGGCCGAAGGAGAGCTTCTACATCCTGTCGCCGACGCAATCGCCGGATACCTTGCGCGCGGCGCTGGCCGCGGCGCATGGCGAGGGCGGGCGGGTGCGCAAGCTGCGCACGCTGTACCTGGCTGGCCGCACGCGCGTGCACCTGGACCGGGTCGAGGCGCTGGGCGATTTCCTGGAACTGGAAGTGGTGCTGGCCGACGGCGAGCGCCTGGAGGACGGCGTGGCCGAAGCCCACGCATTGCTGGCGCGGCTGGGCATTCCCGCGTCGAACCTGATTGAAGGCGCCTACGTCGACCTGCTGCGCTCGGCTCAGGCCACCCGCGCCGACACCGGCGCGTAGACCGGCGGATGGTGGCGGCTGGTGCCGCTGCCGAAGATGCGGCCCTCGCGGATTTCCAGCACGTGGTCGCCCAGTGCCTCGACATCGGCGGGATCGTGCGAGATTACCAACATCGGCACATCCAGGCTGGCCTGCAGCGCGCGCAACTCCGCGCGCATGCGCGCGCGCAGCGCGGGATCCAGCGCGGAGAAGGGTTCATCCAGCAAGACGATGTCGGGCTGCGCCACCAGCGCGCGCGCCAGTGCCACGCGCTGCTTCTGGCCACCGGAGATCTCGGCCGGGTAGTTGCCGACGATGTCGGCCAGGCCGAAGGCGTCGATCCAGCGCTGCGCTTCCGGATGCACGGCACCGCGGCGCGGGTTGCGCCAGCCGCGCGACAGGCCGAAGCCGATGTTCTGGCCCACGTTCAGGTGCGGGAACAGCGCGTATTCCTGGAACAGGTAGGCCACACGGCGCTCTTGCGGGCGCACGTCGATACCGGCGTCGGCATTGAACAGCGTGCGGCCGTTCAGCACGATGCGGCCGCTGTCTGGCGCGAGCAGGCCGGCGATGGCGCGCAGCGTCAGGCTCTTGCCGGCGCCCGAGGGCCCGAACAGCGCAATGCGCCGGCTGGCCGAATCGAAATCGATATCCAGTGCAAAGTGGCGGTCGGCCGAGACCATCTGCTTGCGGATGCTGACGTGCATGCTCATGGCGACTCGGCTTAGCGGATGCGCGGGCGCAGGCGCCGGCGTTCATAGAGTTCAGCGGGGTTGCGCGTGGCGGCCGGCACAAGGCGCCCGGCGACCACCAGCAGCAGCACGCAGGTGACGGAGGTCACCAATACCAGCAGGTTGGCGGTGTTGTCGTCGCCGGCCTGCACCGCCTCATAGATGGCGACTGACAGCGTCTGCGTGCGCCCTGGCAGGTTGCCGGCGATCATCAGCGTGGCGCCGAACTCGCCCAGTGCGCGGGCAAAGGCCAGCAGCACGCCGGCGATGATGCCGCGCGCGGCCAGCGGCAGCGTGACGCGGAAGAAGATGCCGGCTTCTGGCACGCCCAGCACGCGGGCGGCGTTTTCCAGTTGATGATCCACGCCTTCAAAGGCGGCGCGCGCGGACTTGAGCACCAGCGGGAAGGCGACGATGGTGGAGGCCAGCACTGCGCCCTGCCAGGTAAAGACCAGTTCGATGCCCAGGCGCGCCAGCCACTCGCCGAATACGCCACGGCGCCCGACCAGCACCAGCAGGTAGTAGCCCAGCACCGTGGGCGGCAGCACCAGCGGCAGCGTCAGCACCGCATCGACCACGTCGCGCAGGGGCGAGCGCCAGCGCGCCAGCGCCCAGGCCGCGCCGACGCCGAGCACGGCATTCAGCGCGGTGGCCCAGCCGGCCACCTTCAGCGACAGCAGCAGCGGTACCCAGACGGCGTCCATGGTGCGCGCAACGCTCCGTCAGGGCTTCTGGAAGCCGAATCGTGACAGGACCGCCTGGCCTTCCGGCGAGGCGACGTAGTCGACGAACTGCGCCGCTTCCTTCTGCTGGCGCGTCAGGCTGGTGATGGCGATGGGGTAGGTCACCGGCGTGCGGCTTGGCACGCGCACGGCCACCTTGACCTTATCCGGCATCACCGCGGCATCGGTGGCAAAGACGAAGCCGGCCTCGACCTCGCCGCGCGCGACGTAGTCTAGGCTCTGGCGCACGTTCTGCGCCGGCACGCCCTTGGCGGCGACGGCGTCCCACAGCCCGGCCGCTTCCAGCGCGCCGCGGGTGTAGCGGCCCACCGGCACCGAGGCCGGGTTGCCGTAGGCGATGCGCTTCACTTCCGGGCGCGTCAGGTCCTGCAGCGAGGCGATGGCCAGCTTGCTGTCCGCGGGTACGATCAGCACCACCTGGTTGGCGGCGAAGTTGCGGCGCGAGGCCGGCGCGATCACCTTCTCGGCCTCGGCCTTGTTCATCGCTTCCTGGTCGGCCGAGGCGAACACGTCGGCCGGCGCGCCCTTGATGATCTGCTGCATCAGCACGTCGGACGCGCCGAAGTTCAGCACCACGTGCGTGCCAGGATGGGCGCGCTCGAACGACTCGGCCAGCGACTTGAAGGCGTTGGTCAGGCTGGATGCCGCGGACACCACCAGGTCGGCGGCAAAGGCGGGCGGCGCGGCCAGCGCCAGCGTGGCGACGGAGGCGGCCAGCAGGAACCCGCGGCGGCAGGAACGGAGGGCAGACATCGGAATCCTCGGGATTCGGCCAGCCGGCGTGTGCGGCAAGGCCTGTGCGGGTGGGCTGTCAGGCGCAATATACGTCTGTATATAGCGCTGCGTCAATGATGTGCCATGACGGCCGTCATGGGTATTCGAAGTGGTTTAAGTGCTGTATCAGGGACTGCGAATGAGCCCCAGGGGTGGGGGCCGGCGCCCCCGGGCGCCAGCCGTGCCGGTTTCACGCCGGCGGCATGCCTTCCTTGAACAATGACTTCAACTGGGTGCGCAACTCAGGGGTGTCCTGATGCTGGTGCACCGCTACCGCGTGCTGGACCGCGGCTTCGAGCAGTTCGTCTTCGCTGTCGGCGCTCATTGCCACCGTGCAGTGGGTGTCGCTCGGGAACTCGCGGCAATCGATAAACTTGCGTGCCATGATGCCTCCTGACGCCGGCCCGCAGAGTGGGCTGGGGCCGGTGCATCCAGTATAGGCACGCGGGTAGCCTTCTACAGCACTGGCGTCAGTACCCTGCCGTCAGCCAGGAACGCATCCAGGTTCTGCAGCGTCAGCGCGGTCATCGCGGCGCGCGTTTCATGCGTGCCGCTGGCCATGTGCGGCGCCAGCACGACATTGTCCAGCGCCAGCAGCGCGGGCGGCACGTTGGGCTCGTCCTGGAACACATCCAGGCCGGCGCCGCCCAGGCGCCCGTCAACCAGCGCCGCGACCATTGCCGCCTCGTCGATCACGCTGCCGCGCGACACATTGACCAGGATGCCCCTGGGGCCGAGGGCGTCGATGACCTCGCGCGATACCAGCCCGGCCGTCGACGGCCCGCCGACGGTGGCCACCACCAGGAAGTCGGCCCACGTCGCCAGCGCCTTCAGGTCAGGCTCGAAGCGCCACGGCGCGCCCTCGCGCAGGCGGCGGTTGTTGTACGCGATCTCCATGTCGAAGCCCTGCGCGCGGCGCGCGACGATCTCGCCGATGCGGCCCAGCCCCAGGATGCCGAGCTTCTTGCCCGACACGCGCGTGGTCAGCGGGAAGCCGCCCTGCGGCCAGCGCCCGGCGCGCACGAAGCGGTCGCCATGGGCGATGCCACGCGCCGCATCCAGCAGCAGCCCGAAGGCCAGGTCGGCAACACAGTCGTTGAGCACGTCGGGCGTGTTGCTGACCTGGATGCCGCGCGCGCGGGCCGCGTCCAGCGCGATCGCGTCATAGCCGACGCCGAAGCTGACGATGGCTTCCAGGCGCGGCAGCGCATCGATCAGCGCCACGCTGCAGCCGTGGCGCGCCGAGGTCACCACCACGCGCACCTGCTGGCCCTCGCTGCGCGCCCACGCGATCGGATCGGCCTGCTGCCACAGCGCGGCGGCGCCGTATTGTTGCTGCAGGGTGGCGTTGGTCTGCGGCGCGAGCGGGCCGACCTGGAGGATCTGGGGAGCAGGCATGGGATGCGGGATGCAAGGAGGGGACGGGCAATGGTAGCGCAAGGGTCCCCCATGCGCAGGAAGCGGGTAAATCGTGCGCGCGCAAGTTGTGCGATGTTCGTGCAGGCCGGTGGTATCGCGCCCGCGGGCGGCGGGTTATGCTGCGATCCTGATCCCTGTTGCACTACTTCACGTGCCATGAAAACCATCTACCTGGCTGGCTTCGATGTCTTTCGCAAGGATGCGCGCGCCTGGGGCGAGCACCTCAAGGCGCTATGCGCAGCGCATGGCTTCAGTGGCCTGTATCCACTCGACAAATCCGCGCCCGAAGGCCTGTCGGGTGCCGACACCGCGCGCTGGATCTATGACGCCAATCTCGCGCTGCTGCGGCGCGCCGACATGGTGATGGCCAACCTTGACGATTTCCGCGGACCGGGCGAGCCGGATTCCGGCACGGCGTTCGAGGTGGGCTTTGCGGTGGCGCTGCAGAAGCCGGTCTGGGCCTACAGCGCGGACGCGGGAACGCTGCGCGCGCGCGTCACCGTGGCCACCGACGAGGATGGCACGCCGCTGGATGCGCGCGGCTTCGTGGTGGAGGATTTCGGGCTGGGCAAGAACCTGATGCTGGCGTGTGCGGCGAAGCTGGTGCACGGTGGTGCGGCCGAGTGCCTGGCGGCGATGGCCGAGGCGATTCACCGGCGCGCCGCTGAAGCCGCCGCGCGCCGCGAGCGCGACACCGCGGTGTGGGGCGACGACTAGAGCCTGTGAACAGGCCTGGGACGCGCAGGTCCGGCTATGCCGGCGCTATCGCAAGCTGGCCGCGCGAGGCAAAAACGCGAACATCGCGGTAGTCGCGACGGCTCGCGAGCTGGCCGGCTTCATCTGGGACATCAGCCGGCTGTCCATGTCGTTGGCCGTATCGGAAGAGGCGCCCGCCGTGTAACACAGCGCTTCGTCAACCACCCGGCAACCCACTGGAAGAGTTTCCTGAAGGCGGCGTAGCCCGGGCATCCGAGTAACCCGCGAAGATACTACGCAAGGAATGTCATCCGATTTGCGACCATAGGTAGCGGCAGGCTCGTTGGACGGACCTCTGTAATGCGGTAGCCAACCCGCGAATATCAGTGTGATCCACCGTCGAGAATTACTGCTACGTCGCCCTCAGGAAATTCAGATCAAATGCACTGACCAGAAACCGAACCAATCCGATTGACAACGGAGTATCTAGGGCCGCAGCGACTGCACCCCGGCCGCGATATCGGCCGCCGTGCTGGCGACGATCTCGCGGTACGCCGCCACGACGCCATCGACCGCGCCGGGCGCGGGCAGCTCTGCCTGGGTGCGGCCGCTGACAACCTTGCCGTCTGGCAGCCGCCGCACGGTCCAGTTGATGGTGGCGCCGGCACGCTGGCCCAGGTCGGCATCCAGGCGCAGCACTTCCGTGGTGATCCGGTACAGCGGCTGCACGTCCGACATCCCCTGCTGATAGGTGTCGACCGCGCCCAGCGTGGCCTGCAGGCGTTGCGACAGCGCGTCGCGCAGCTCGTCGGGCAGCGGCGCGGACCAGCGCGCTAGGTCCAGCAGGCGCAGGCCCGCGTCGCCGCCATCGCGCACCACCAGTTGCGGGCGGTTGAGCCGCTCCGGCACGCGCACCGGCGCGACTTCCAGCCATAGCGTGTTGGTCGATGCCGGTGTCGTCGTGGCCGGCAGCGGCGCGACCGCGCCCTGCGCCAGCGTGTAGTAGCGCGGCTCGGGCGAGGCGCACCCGGCCAGCACGGCCGCGACCAGCGCGCCGGCGAGGAGGCTGGTGAGAGTAAGGCGCTTCATCATTCTTGCTCCGGCTTGCCGCGCAGCAGCGCTTCAGGGTGGCGTTCGAGGTAATCGGTCAGCGTGCGCAGCGACGTGGCGGTGCGCGTCAGCTCCTGCAGCATGCGGCGCGTGTCCTGCTGCAGCGGCGCGTCCGAGGCCAGCGTGCCGTTGGCCGCGGTCAGCGTCTTGCGCGCGTCCTGCAGCGCGGCCAGCACCTGTGGTGCAACGTCGCCGTTGAGCTGCTGCACCAGCTTGTCGGCGGTTGCCAGCGTCTTGTTCAGGCTAGCCACCGTGCTGCGCAGGTCCTGGCCGATCTGATCGAATGGCACCTTGTCGATGCGGTTGACGATGTCGCCGACCTGCGCCTGTATCTGATCGAAGGTGCCTGGGGTAGTGGCGAACTCAGGAATCGGCGCGTCCAGGTCGACCTTGGCCGGCGGCGCCTTCGGGAAGAAGTCGAGCGCCACGTAGAGCTGGCCGGTGAGCAGGTTGCCGGTGCGCAGCTGCGCGCGCATGCCACGCTGCAGCAGCCCCTGGATGATCTTGCGCGCGCGCTCGCGGTCTTCGACATCGCGTTCGCGGAAGCCCATGCGCGACGGGTACAGCTCCACCACCACGGGCATGCGGAACGCCTTCTTGTCGCGCTGGTATTCGATGCCGATCGAACGCACCTGGCCCACGATCACGCCGCGGAAGTCCACCGGCGCACCCGGCGACAGCCCGCGCACGGACTGGTCGAAATTGAGCACCGCCAGCGTGGGCGCCAGTTCCTCCGGCTCCTTCATCGCCTCGGCCTGGTCGTTGGCCAGTAGGAACTGCGTGTTCTCGGCCGCGGCGTCGGTGGCGGTGGTGTGGTCCGGCGCCTGGAAGGCGACGCCGCCCAGCAGCACCGTCACCAGCGACTGCGTCGACAGCTTGAGC
Source organism: Cupriavidus necator N-1 (assembly GCF_000219215.1). NCBI lineage: Bacteria > Pseudomonadati > Pseudomonadota > Betaproteobacteria > Burkholderiales > Burkholderiaceae > Cupriavidus > Cupriavidus necator. Next base: position 682,515 of record NC_015726.1, read on the forward strand.
CCGCCGGCATCGAGCTTCAGGTCGACGCCGCTGGCATGCCAGAAGCGCGTGTCGGCGGTGACCAGCTTGTCATAGGGTTTGTTGACGAACACGCGCAGCGTGAGGTCGCGCCCGTTGGGATCAAGCTGGTAAGCCACCACCTGGCCCACCAGCACGCGCCGGTAGTAGACCGGCGAACCGATATCGAGCGAGCCCAGCTCGGAGGCGCGCAGCACGAACTGCTTGCCGGAGGCATCGGTGGTGACCGCCGGCGGCACTTCCAGCCCCTTGAAGTCGCGCGCGGATTCCTGCGACTTGCCCGCGTCCACGCCGATATAGGCGCCCGACAGCAGCGTCTCCAGCCCGGACACGCCACTGGCCGCAAAGCGCGGACGCACCACCCAGAAGCGGGTGTCGGCCACGGCGAAGTTCTCGGCGTCCTTGGTCAGGTCAATCGACGCCACCACGTGCGAGCGGTCGCGCGCCAGCCGCACTGACTTGACCAGCCCGATGTCGACGTCCTTGTAGCGCACCGCCGTCTTGCCGGGCGTCAGGCCTTCGGCGGTGCGGAAGGTGACGGTGATCTCCGGCCCGCGCGAGGTCAGCGTATGCACCAGCAGCGAGATGCCGACCACCGCGGCCACGATCGGGATTAGCCACACCAGCGAGGGCAGCCAGCGCGCGCGGCGCCGGCGTTCGGGCCGCGGCAGGCCCGGCGGTGCCGGCGGGGGCGAACCCGCCGGCGTGGTGGCTTGGTTGTCAGTGTCGGGCATTGTCGTCTTCCAGCGAATCCCACAGCAGGCGCGGATCGAAGCTGAGCGAGGCCAGCATGGTCATGACCACGACCGCGCCGAAGGCCATGGCGCCGCCGCCGGGGATGATGGTGGCCAGCGCCCCGGCCCGCACCAGCGAGGCCAGCAGCGCCACCACGAAAATATCGAGCATCGACCAGCGGCCGATCACCTCTACCAGCCCGTACAGCCGGGTCTGCTGCCGGATCCGCCAGGTCGAGCGGAAATGCACGGACAGCAGCAGGAAGGTGAGGATCACCATCTTCAGCAGCGGCACGATGATGCTGGCGATCAGCACCAGCCCGGCGAGCATGTGCGAGCCGGACAGCCACAGGTAGATCACGCCGGACAGGATGGTGTCCTGCTGCGTGCCGAGGATGGACTGAGTCACCATCACCGGCAGCACATTGGCCGGAATATAGAGGATAAAGGCGGCGAGCAGGAAGGCCCAGGTACGCGCCAGGCTGTCGGGCTTGCGATGGTGCAGGGTGGCGCCGCAGCGCGGGCAGGGCTCGCCCTCCAGTGTGCGCGGGCTGACCAGGTCACAGGCGTGGCACGACAGCAGGCCCAGCCGGCTGGCGGTCGGGACCTGCGGCAGCGGGTTGCGCTCGTCGTCGTCGGTGAGTTCGGCCACCACCTCGCGCGCCAGCTGGCGCGGGCGGGCCAGGCGGCCGCCCGGCTGGCGGGGACGCTGCGTCGGCCGTTGCGTCTGGTCTGTCATCGGCCTTCCTCGCTCGCGGCCGTGGCATTGTCATCGGGTGTTTCCAGCTGGCGCCACAGGTCGCGCGGATCGAACGACAGCATTGCCGCCAGCACGATCACCAGCGCCGCGAACGACCACAGCGCGATGCCGGGCAGCACGCGCGCCATGCTGGACAGCTTCACCAGCGTCACCAGCACGCCGATCATGAAGACTTCGATCATGCCCCAGGGCCGGGTCTGGCGGATGCCGCGCACGATGCGGTCGAAGCCTGCGGGCATGCGGTGCTGCGCCATCGGCACCAGCAGGTAGGCCATCATCAGCATTTCAGCCAGCGGGAACAGGATGGTGGTGGCGAACACCAGTGCCGCCACCAGCCCCATCTTGTCGGTGTACAGGGCCTGCACGGCGCCCAGCAGCGTGGTCTGGGTGCGGACCCCCTGCAGGTCCATCTCGACGATCGGGTAGGCGTTGGAGACCAGGAACAGGATCAGCGCGGTGATCACCAGCGGCAGCAGCCGTTGATACTGGCGGCGGCTTTCGCGGTAGAGCTCGCCGCCGCAGCGCAGGCACAGCGCGCGCTCGCCGGGCGAGATCGGCGTGCGTTCGTAGACCGCGTCACAGTATTCGCACGCCACCAGCCGGTGCAGCATGGCCGGCGATAGGTCGGGGGTGGCGGGCGCGCCTGGCGCGTCGTGTCCTGCCATCAGCCGGGGTGCTTGCCGGTCGAGGCCGGCGGGACGTCGGGGTTGTCGACCACGGCCGGCGCCGGCGGCGGGGCCGCCACTGCCTCGCCCTGCTTCAGGTCCTGCTTTAGCTCTGCCTGCGAGCCGATGGTCCAGTCGCGCAGCAGCGCATAGGCCACGGCCAGCAGCGTCGGGCCGATGAACACGCCCAGGAAGCCGAACGCCAGCGCGCCGCCGAGTACCCCCAGCATGATCCAGATCAGCGGCATGCCGGTGCCCTTGCTGATCAGCAGCGGCTTGACGATGTTGTCAGCCATGCTGACCACGCCCACGCCCCATATCACCAGGAAGACGGCCCAGCCGGTGGCGCCGGTGTGGTACAGCCACAGCGCGGCCGGCAGCCACACCAGCGGCGGGCCGACCGGGATCACCGACAGGAAGAAGGTCACGAAGCCCAGGATGGCCGCGCCCGGCACGCCCGCAATCCACAGGCCGACGCCGGCCAGCACCGCCTGGATGAAGGCGGTGCCCAGCACGCCGTAGACCACACCCTTGACGGTGCTGCCGGCCAGCTCCAGCAGGTGGTCGGCGCGCTCGCCGGCGATGCGGTGCATGCCCGCGCGCAGCCAGGCAATGGCGAACTCGCCGCCGGTGTAGAAGAAGAACGCCAGGATGATGGACAGCGCCAGCTGGCCCAGCCCGGCGCCGATCGACAGCCCGGCGCCCAGCACCACGTGGCCAACCGGGGCGATCAGCTTGCGCAGGTTGGCGACCATCTCGGAATCGGCATTGATGACGCTGTTCCAGGAATTCTGCAGGTAGGAGCCGACATAGGGCAGGCTGCTCAGCCAGGCGGGTAACTGCGGGATGCCGTGTTCCATATAGCGGTCGACCAGCGCGGACAGCTCGTCCAGGTGCGCCGAGAAGCTGGCGCCGGCGTAGACGAACGGACCCAGCACCACCACGGTGGCGAGCAGCACGCAGATCAGCGCCGCCAGGCTGCGCCGGTTGCCCAGCCAGCGCGACAGTACCGTGTAGGGGTACCACGAGCTGAAGGCCAGGATCGCGCCCCACAGCAGCGCGGTGGTGAACGGCGCCAGCACCAGCAGTGAGCCGCCGATCAGCACGATCAGCGCGAAGACGGCTGCGATTTTCTCAATTAACTGGCCTGAACTCATGGATGGCTCTCCCTTGGACCCGCCGGTGTGACGGGAACGGCGTAAATATAGCTTACGTTGGGTGGGGCGATGCGGAAGGGGGAAGGTGGGTTAGTCGTCACTATGGCGGTGGGCCGCTGGGTGCGGCGTGTTCCCCCTGATGGGGGCACAGTGCCATAGGTTTGTGAAGGTGGATAGCGGGTGGGGTGTTTGGCTTTTCGACAGGGGGCGGTATGTGGCGCTTGGTGGGCGTGGGCTGTTTCGCCGGCGTAGCCGGGAGTCACTTCTTGTCCGAGCGACAAAAAGTAACCAAAAAACGCGTCGCCTATGCGGCTGGCAATCAATTCCACGGCGCTGGTGGTTCGAGCGGTGGTGCTTGCCGTTTGGGCGTGAGTGCCCGTTCGACCCTGCTACGCCATGTGAGTGTGGGGCAGTGCCTGCGTTAACCCACTATTGAACGATCCCCATGCAGGGCATAGGCCGCCTGCTGCAAACGGCATCGCGGGGACGCCTACGACTGCTGCGCAGGCTCAAAGTGCGCTGGCGGTCATTGGGTGCTTGCGCGGCAGCGGAGGTGTTGATGCGATGTCCGTGGAATGCCATCAATCTGGCACCGCCATCACCCCACTCTTGAGCAGTGCAGCAACAAGATCAGACTGCGTCACCATCCCCACCACGCGCCGCTGATCATCAATCACCGGCGCGTGGTGCAACCCGCCGTCGGAAAAGGCCTGTGCCAGTTCCACCATCGGCTGGTCGGCACGGGCTGTCACTACCGCCCGTGTCATCAGGTTGCGCACGGTACCAGCCAGCCGGCGCGCACCGGTATCACGCTGCGCCGCGAAAAAGTCGCTCTGGGTAACGATCCCCACCAGCCGCCGGGTGGCGTCCACCACCGGCAGGGCCTTGATGCGGTGCCGCGACAGCAGGTGTCCGGCCTCATGCGCAGGCTGGTCCGGGGTCACCATGATCACGTCGCGCGACATGATCTCGCCGCACAGCACGTTGCCGAAGTGGCGCCGGTAGGCGCGCAACTGCGCGGCCACCAGGATCTGTTCGAGGTCGTCTTCTTCAATATCCAGGAATTCGCCGCGCACCTTCAGCGCAGCATCGAGGTCGGCGCGGGTGACGCCCACGCGCTGGGATGGCGGCACGTCCTTGGTCCCGTGCTGCATGGCAGGCTCGGGCGGGCGGTGCGGGTAGCGCCGCCGCGACAGGTTGTTGAAGGCAAGCGCCATCATCAGCAGCAGCATCGAATTAAACAGCACCGGCACCGCAACAAAGCCGAAGCCCAGCGCACTGACCGCCGGCCCGCCGAATACGGCGGTGATGGCCACGGCGCCGCTGGGCGGGTGCACGCAGTGGAACTGGAACATCAGGGCGATGGCGACGGCCACGGCGACCGCTGCGGCCAGGCCAGGATCTGGGATCCAGCGCGCGCACGCCACGCCGATCACCGCGGCAATCAGGTTGCCGCCAATGATTGACCAGGGCTGTGCCAGCGGCGATGACGGCACGGCGAACAGCAGCACCGCGGAGGCACCCATCGGCGCGACAAACCAGGGATTGAAGCCGCCCAGGGTCTGGTGGCTGATCCATTCAGTGCAGATCAGGCCCAGCAGGGCGCCCAGGCAGCTTTTGAAGCGCTCCTTGCGGCTGGCGGGGACGGGCAGCGGAACGAATGTGCGCAGCCATGCACGGGCATTCTGCGCCAGGGCGGAGACGGCGGGGGCGGTTGGCATTCTTGTGACGGGGGCGCTTTGGAATGGTGCGCGTAATATATCACGGGGTGATATATTTGGCCGCCTTTGGTGCAGTGCATCCCAATCGTGGGGCATGGCGCACCGCACAAGAGCGCATAAGAGCAAGGAGCCCCCAATGTCGTCTGTTTTGCCGGTCGAGAAACGCGACTATGCCGTCAATCGTCGCCTGCTGATGCTGTCCGTGATCGCGCTGGGCATCGGTGCGCTCAGCACCGTGGCGGCGGATGTGCTGGTGAACCTGATCCGTTTCTTCACCAACCTGTTTTTCTACCAGACACTGTCGCTGGCCGAGCGCTCGCCTGCCAATCATGCATTGGGTGCGTGGGTGATCGCGATGCCGGTCATCGGGGGGCTGATCGTCGGATTGATGGCGCGCTACGGCAGCGACAAGATCCGTGGCCATGGCATTCCCGAGGCGATCGAGGCGGTGCTGTTCGGCAAGAGCACGATGTCGCCGCGAGTGGCGGTGCTCAAGCCGCTGTCGTCGGGCATCGTGATCGGCAGCGGCGGGCCGTTTGGCGCCGAGGGGCCGATCATCATGACCGGCGGCTCGCTGGCGTCGCTGCTGGCGCAGTACCTGCACCTGACCGCGGGCGAGCGCAAGGCGCTGCTGGTGGCGGGCGCGTGCGCGGGCATGACCGCGATCTTCGGCACGCCGGTGGCGGCGGTGCTGCTAGCGGTCGAGCTGCTGCTGTTCGAGCTGCGCCCGCGCAGCCTGCTGCCGGTAGCGCTGGCCTGCGCGGTGGCGGGGTTCCTGCGGCCGCTGTTCTTCGAGGCCGGTCCGCTGTTTCCGCTGCAGACGGCCGCGGCGGGCACGCCGGCGCTGCTGTCCTGCGTGCTGGCCGGCCTGCTCTGTGGCGTGCTGGGAGCAGGGCTGACGCTGGCGCTGTACCGCACCGAAGACGCGTTCTCGCGCCTGCCGCTGCACTGGATGTGGTGGCCGGCGCTGGGCGGGCTGGTGGTCGGCATCGGCGGCTACTTCGAGCCGCGCGCGCTGGGGGTGGGCTATGACGTGATCGGCGACCTGCTGAACAACCGCATCGCCATCGAGATTGCGCTGGCGCTGCTGGCGGTCAAGGCCGTGATCTGGATTGCGGCGCTGGGTTCGGGCACCTCGGGCGGCGTGCTGGCGCCGCTGCTGATGCTGGGCGCGGGCCTGGGCGTGGTGCTGGCGCCGTGGCTGCCGGGCGGCTCGCCGCAGTTGTGGTCGCTGGTGTGCATGGCCGGCGTGCTGGGCAGCGTGCTGGGCGCGCCGCTGACGGCGATCGTATTTGCCTTCGGGCTCACGCACGACACGCAGGCGCTGCTGCCGTTGCTGCTGACCACGGCAGTGGCCTATGGCTTTTCGGTGCTGACCATGAAGCGTTCGATCATGACCGAGAAGATCGCCCGGCGCGGCCTGCATATCTATCGCGAATACGGTGTGGATCCGCTCGAGCGCGCCCATGTGGACGAGCTGATGACACGCGAGGTGGTTGCCATCGACGCCGAGCTGCCGGTGGCCGAGGCAATGGTGCGCTACTTTGGCGAGCATGCGGCCCATCGCGCCTACCCGGTGGTAGCCGAAGGGCGCGTGCTGGGCATGCTGGAGCGCGCTGCGATCCGGGGCCTGGCAGCTGGTGAGATCCCGCCCGGCATGCGTTGCCGCGACCTGTTGAATGCGCCGGCGCATGTGCTGTTGCCTGGCCAGACCGCACGCGCCGCCGCGGGCCGCATGGCCGCGCTGAGCGTGGCGCGCCTGCCGGTGGTGGAAAGCGCCGAGACCATGCGCCTGGCCGGCATCCTGTCGCTGCGCGACCTGCTGCGTCCCAGCGGCAGCGTGTTCCACGAGGAATCGCGGCGCGAGCGCCTGCGCGGCCGCGCCGCAGCCTGAACGGATTCCTATTTGTAGGTCGACAGCAGGATGCTGGTCTCGGTGGCGCTGATGCCGTCGATCAGCCGGATCCGGTCCAGCGTGCGGTCGAACGCTTCCAGCGTATCGGCGCGCAGCTCGGCAATGATGTCCCAGCGGCCATTGGTGGTGTGCAGCGCCTGCACATTGGGTTCGCCGCGCAGCGCCTGCAGCACGGCGCGGGCCTTGTTGCCTTCCACGGCAATCGTCATCCAGGCGCGGATGCGGTGCGCTTCGGCCTCGGGCCGCAGGCGCACCGTGTAGCCAACGATCACGCCTTCCTGTTCCAGCTTGTCGATGCGGTTCTGCACGGTCGCGCGCGACACGCGCAGCGCCTGCGCCAGCGCCGTGACCGGCATGCGCGCGTTGTCGCGCAGGAGGGAAATCAGCTGGTGATCGGTGGCATCCATGGGGTGGGCAAAAGGCCTTTGCAAAGCGCCAGCATAGGCTGGCATTTTGATAAATGGCTCGCGCAAATTGTGCAAGTTGCTGGCTATTAGTTAACACCAGCTTGCCCGAGAATTCAATCAACCGATTGCTTTCCCAACGCCTGCCATTAAAAAAGGAGCCCCCGTGACCCACACCCCCACGATCCTGCTGGTCGAGCCGACCTTCTACGACGTGTCGTACAGCATCAATCCGTGGATGGATCCGGCTGCCTGGGCGCGCGACCCGCGCGGCATGCACCGCAGCGCCATGCAGTCTTTCGACGCGCTGCGCGAGGCGCTGGGCCGGGCCGGCTTTGCGGTGGAGGTGGCCCCCGGCGCGCCGGGGCTGCCCGACATGGTGTTCCCGGCCAACGCCGCGGTGGTGCTCGATGGCCGCGCGCTGCTGGCGCGCTTCCGCTACCCGCAACGCCGTGGTGAAGAGGCGCCGTTCGCCGACATCTTCGGCACGCTGCGCGAGCGCGGCCTGCTCGACGAAGTCGCGCTGCTGCCCGAGGGCTGCTTCCAGGAAGGCGCGGGCGACTGCATCTGGGATGCGGGCCGCGGCCACTTCTGGGCCGGGTTCGGTCCGCGCTCGTCGCATGAGGCGGCCGTGGCGGTGTCGGACTACTTCGGCAAGGACGTGGTGGCGCTGGAGCTGGCCACCGAGCAGAGCTACCACCTCGACGTCTGCTTCTGCCCGCTTTCCGGCGGCGAGGTGCTGTACTACCCGCCGGCCTTCAGCGAGGCGGCGCTGCGCGAGCTGCGCGCGCGTGTGCCGGCGCGGCTGCGTATCGAGGCCAGCGCCGACGATCTGCGCCACTTCAGCGTCAATGCCGTCAATCTCGACGACCAGGTGGTAATGACCCGCACCACGCCGCACCTGCGCACCGAGCTGGGCCGGCGCGGCTACCAGCTGCATGAGGTCGACCTGTCGCCCTTCATGCTGTCCGGCGGCGGCGCCTATTGCATGACGCTGCGCCTGGATCGCCGCAGCGGGCCGGGCATCGCCGCGGTGGCGGCCTGAGCGCAGGCACCGCACCGACAACAAAGGAGACGGTCTTGACATCCGCCCCTCCCTGAAGGGAGGGGATTCCCTCTGCAGGCGATCGATGTCCCGATCGGGCAAGGATATTTAGCGCAGCGTTCACATCGCGATCATGTACAGCACCGCATTCACTGCATACCCACTGCCTTATTCCAAGGTCTGCGATACCTTTCGGCCTCTCCGGCGGCATCGCGTCGCACGAAGAACAAACCTGGGTGGTGAAACGTTCGTCGATTTCCTCATACCACGCGCCATGCGCAATCGCCTTGTACGCGAGCATTGTGCGGAAGGACGACCAGCCCGCATCGAGGACGGACTTCGCCATGCTGGTCCTGGCGAGGCCGGCGGCATTCACATTACCCACCGCGATGTAGTCGAAGTCCCGCACGATGCGATGCGAGAGCTTGTGCAGGAAGTCGCGCCGCGCATTGGCGATGCGCGCGTGGAGGTTCGTGGCCTGTCGTTTCTTGCGCGCCCGTTGCGCCTTGGCAAGGGCTTGCTCGAGTTGGCCAAGGTGACGCGGATTCTCGATCTTCTCGCCCGTGGAAAGCGTGGCAAGGTCCTTCAAGCCCAGATCGATGCCGACACCGCGGGCCGGGGACCGGGCGTGAGTATCGGCAACTTCGATCACGATGTTCAGGAACCAGTTGCCTCGCGCGTCGCGAGAGAAATTCGTGCCGTCCTTGATCTTGCCTTCGGGAAGAGACCTGCAGTTGAACACGCGAAACGTGTTGCCGGCAAAGCGGAATGCGTCGCCCGAGCGCTTGAGATCCCGCCCCTTGAGCGGCACCCAGCCGAGGGATCTGCGGCCGCGATAGCGCAGGTACGGCCGGCGATGCTGGCTACGCGACTTGGCGTACTGCTCGCAAACCGCGTTGACGGTGCCGGAATGGATACGGAGTTCCTTGCTGCTGCCGGTGGTCAACACGTTCAGATCGAAACCCGTGGGCCATTTCTTGCCCCATTTCAGCGCGTGCTTCTGTGTGTCATTGCAGAAGTTCCAAACGTAGTTCACCGCGCGGCTCTGCTGATTGAGCAGGCCGTTCAGCGACTTTACCCGGTAGCGATAGACGAGAAGCATGCCGGTCATTCTAAATTGGGATTGCTTGCTGCCGGCAGCACTCCTTTCACTCCCCGCCCTGAAGGTCGGGGTTTCTCGGAGCAAGTCTGATGAAAAGCACCGCCCGATCCCTGTTCCTGGACGCCAGCGACGTGGCCCGCCTGGTGGCCGCCATCGGCCCGCAGGCCGCTATCGTGGATCTGGCCGGGCAGGTCCGGCAGGCCTTCCTGCGCTGGCACGATTTCGACAAGTCCGCGCGGCTGGCCAGCCATTCCGCGCGTGGCGTGATCGAGCTGATGCCGGTCAGCGACGGCGTCCAGTATGCATTCAAGTATGTGAACGGCCATCCGCGCAATGCGCTGCACGGCATGCCGACGGTGATGGCCTGCGGCTTGCTGGCCGAAGTGGAAACCGGCTTCCCGCTGATGCTGGCCGACCTGACGCTGGCCACCGCGCTGCGCACCGCGGCCACCTCGGCGCTGGCGGCACGCGCCATGGCGCGGCCCGGTGCGGCGACCATGGCGCTGATCGGCAACGGCGCGCAGGCCGAGTTCCAGGTGCTGGCCTTTCAGGCGATGCTGGGCGTGCGCGAGATCGCCGCCTATGACATCGATCCGGCCGCCACCACCCGGCTGATGCGCAACCTTGCTGGCGTACCCGGTCTTTCGATCCGCCGCGCCGGATCGATCGAGGCCGCCCTGGCCGGGGCGGACATTGTCTCAACGGTCACCGCCGACAAGACTCGCGCCACCATCCTCACGCCGGAAATGGTGCGGCCTGGCATGCACCTTAATGCGGTAGGCGGCGACTGCCCCGGTAAGACTGAACTGCATCCCGATATCCTGCGCCGCGCGCGCATCGTGGTGGAGTACGAAGCCCAGACGCGCATCGAAGGCGAGATCCAGCAGTTGCCCGCCGACGCGCCGGTGACCGAGCTGTGGCAGGTGCTGGCCGGCCACGCGCCCGGCCGCGCGGCGGCGGACGAGGTGACCGTATTCGATTCGGTTGGGTTTGCGCTGGAAGACTACGCCGCGCTGCGCTGGCTCTACGCCGCAGCGCAGGCGCACCGGGCGGGCAGGGCGGTTGAACTGGTGGCGATGCCGCCGGATCCGCGCAACCTGTACGGGTGGATGATGGCGCAGGCCGACGGCGACGAAGCCGGGCTGGCAACGCCCCGGCAGGCGGCAGTGGCCTGAGGCCGCAGGCGATACCGGGGCCGGCATGGCCCCGGTATGCAGCCGTGCTCAGGCGGTGCGGCCCATCATCAGCTGGGCGCGCAGGAAGCCCTTGACCTCTTCCAGCGACGGCGTCTTCAGGAACACCATGATGCCCCAGTGCTGCAGGGCATCGGCCACGCCTTCATAGGCCTGGCGGTTGGTGATCACGGCAAAGATCACGTGCTGGCTGGCAAAGAAATTCTGCAGCTTCTCGATGGTGGCCGACTCGGCGTCGTTCAGTTCGTCGACGTAGTACAGCACCACGCGCGGATGCTCGCTGACCGAGGTGATGACGGTATCCAGCACATCGTCGACCACCACGCTCTTGAGCGGCAGCCCCCACTTGGCAAGCTGGGCGTGGATGCGCTGCGCTTCCTGGTGGTTGGGGTGGAACACCACCAGGTCCAGGCCGTGCGGCGACGCCGATTCCGGCCCGATGCGCGTCGCCAGCAGGCGGTGCACGGTTTCCTTGTGGATGCGCCGATGGCCGCCGTTGGTCTTCCAGGCGCCAAGTTCGCCGCGTTCGACCATCTTCTGGACGGTGCCCAGAGAGACGTTAAGCAGTTTTGCCGCTGTACGCGTGCTGTAATAAGGCTTTTCAGCCAGTGCCGGATCCAGTTTCATCCCATCACCCGTGGTCCTGAAGGCAGCCGCGCCGGGACGGCGCCCGCGGCGCCAGGCACAAGCGCCGCGCGGTAGTCACTGCCAATGGTTGACTGACCCTGTGTCCTGGCCCGCTCCCCCGCCGGCCGGACGGCTTTCGTTATAAATTTGTTATTTCTTTCATTTCCAGCCGATCAGCGACTTTCTGGACATATTGAATGTCTGGGACTCTGATCTGCTGGAAGCCAATAATATGCCGCAAACGCCAATCGATCTGTAAGAAAAAACATAATTCCATCGCGTATTGGTTGTTTAACGCACATTGGTGCTTGCAGGCAGACACGACAGTAACGCAGACATGGATTTGCAGGGGTGGTTCCCCATGGCTGGACACAGCGTCTGAAGCATCCGCTGAATACAGCGGCCGCTTCAGAGTCCTGTCGTGACGTGACAGATCGCGTGGCATGGCCCGCGCTGCTGCCCTCGGTTCACGGTCCGCGCTTCACCGCGGCACTTCACAGCCCGTGCTTGCGCACCTTGTCGAACAGCGTGGTCTTGGCCACGCCCAGGGCTTCGCTGGCGCGGCTCAGGTTGCCGTCGTGGCGGCGCATGGCATCGGCAATCAGTGCGCGCTCGAATTGCTCGACTGCCTGCGCCAGCGGCAGGGCTTCTGGCGCGGTGGTGCCGTGGCCGGGGATGCAGCCCAGCCCCAGCACGTGGCGCTCGGCCAGGTTGCGCAACTCGCGCACATTGCCGGGCCATGGGTAGGCTACCAGCGCGGCCAGCTCGGCCGGGGTGGCGGGAACAGCCTCGCGGCTGAAGCGCAACGCGGCCTGCGCGACGAAATGTTCGAACAATGCCGGCACGTCTTCGCGCCGCTCGCGCAGCGGCGGCAGCTCCAGCGTGATCACGTTCAGGCGGTAGTACAGGTCAGCGCGGAACTGCCCGGCATCGGAGAGCGCGCGCAGGTCGGCCTTGGTGGCGGCCACCACGCGCGTGTTGACCGGCACCGGCAGGTTGGAGCCAAGCCGTTCCACCACGCGTTCCTGCAGCACCCGCAGCAGCTTGATCTGCAGCGGCATCGGCATGCTCTCGATCTCGTCGAGAAACAGCGTGCCGCCTTCGGCGTGCTCGATCTTTCCGATGCGGCGGCGCGCGGCACCGGTGAACGAGCCGGCTTCATGGCCGAAGATCTCGCTCTCGAACAACTGCTCTGGCAGGCCCCCGCAGTTGATGGCAACAAAGTTGCGCGCGTGGCGCTGGCTGGCCTCATGCAGGCAGCGCGCCACCAGCTCCTTGCCGGTGCCGGTCTCGCCGTGGATCAGCACATTGGCGTCGGTGTCGCCCAGGTCGGCGATCAGGCGGCGCAGCCGCTCGACCGTGGGCGAATGGCCGATCAGGTGGGCTTCCAGCTTCTGGCGTCCCGCCAGCCGTTCTCGCAGTTCTGACACTTCCAGCGCCAGCCGGCGCTGCTCCAGCGCGCGGCGCGTGGCGTCTACCAGTTGCTCGGGCGAGAACGGCTTTTCCAGGAAGTCGTAGGCGCCTTGCTTCATCGCCTGCACCGCCAGCCCCACGTCGCCGTGGCCGGTGATCATGATCACCGGCAGGGCCGGGTCGCGCTCGCGCAGTTGCGCGAGCAGCGCCATGCCGTCCTGGCCCGGCAGGCGAATGTCGCTGACGACCACGCCCGCATAGCCCGGTCCGGCCTCGCGCAGCGCGGCCTCAGCGCTGCCCACGCCGCGCGTGGCGATGCCCTCCAGGCGCAGCGCCTGCTCGCAGCCCAGGCGCACATCGGCATCGTCCTCGACGATCAGTACGGTCAGGTCAGCCGGCATGCTTTGCATCCTGTGGGTTGGCGTCGTGCCGTGCCAGCGGCAGCACCAGCGTGAAGCAGGCGCCGCCGTCCGGGTGGTTGGCGGCGGACAGGCTGCCGCCGTTTTCATTGAGGATGCCGGCCGACAGCGTGAGGCCGAGCCCCAGGCCTTGCCCGGCGGGCTTGGTGGTGAAGAAGGGCTCGAACAGCCGTGCGAAGGCTTCCTCGGACAAGCCGGCGCCGTTGTCGCGCACGGTCAGGTGGACCATGGCGCCCGCCACGTGCGCGTGCAGCGCAATGCGCGGCGCGGACTGGCCGGCGACGGCATCGAGCGCGTTGCCGAGCAGGTTCACCAGCACCTGTTCCAGGCGGTTGGGATCGCACACCACCGCCAGCGTCGGATCGATATCGCGCTGGAGCGCGGGCTGGACCGCGTCCACGCGTGTCTGCAGCAGGAACAGCGCGTTGTCCACCGCTTCGGCCAGCCTGGCCTGGCGGCGGCCGTTGCCGGACTTGCGTGCAAACGACTTGAGCGCGCCGGTGATGCGGCCCATGCGCTCGACCAGCCCGATGATGGTGTCGAGGTTGGTGCGCACGGTGGCGTAGTCGCCGCGCTCGAGGAACTTGCCGGTGTTGCCGGAGATGGTGCGCAGCGCCGCCAGCGGCTGGTTCAGTTCATGCGCGATGCCGGTCGACATCTGGCCCACGGCGGCCAGCTTGCCTGCCTGCAGCAGCCCGTCCTGGGCCTGGCGCAGCACGGTCTCGGCACGGATGCGTTCGGCTACCTCGGCCTGCAGGCGCTGGTTGGAGGTGGACAGGTCGGCGGTGCGATCGGCCACCTTGCGCTCCAGCTCGCTGTTGGCCGCCTCCAGCGCGGCGCGCGCCGCCAGGCGCTCGTTGACGATGCGCCGGCGCACGTTCCACGCCGCCCCCAGCAGCAGCACGAAGGCGCTCAGCACGCCGGCCAGCGCCGCCGTGTTGAGCGCGGCCACGCGCGCCTGCGAGGTATTGGTCAGCAGCGTCAGCTGCCAGTCGGTGCCGGGCAGCGCGGCATGCTGCGCCAGCATCGGCGGGCCGCTGCGCAGGCGCACCAGTTCGTCGCTGCTGCCGCCGTTGCCGTTGTTCAGCTTGCGCACCAGGGTCAGCGGCAACTGCGGCAGCGGGGCGCGATTGTACTGCAGGCTGCGCGTCAGCCGCTCGCGCGCCTCGGGTGACAGGGGGCGCAGCGCAGCCAGCTTCCACGACGGGTCCGAGGCCAGGATCACCACGCCGTTCTCGTCGGTCAGCAGCATCTGGCTGTCGGCGCCCTGCCAGCGGTTCTCCAGCGGCTCCAGACCGATCTTGACCACCGCCACGCCGACCGGGTTGTCGCGCTCGCCCAGCGGCGCCGACAGGTAGTAGCCCGATTCGCTGCGGGTGGTGCCCACGCCGTAGAAGCGGCCCAGCTGGCCGTCCATGGCCGACTGGAAGTACGGGCGGAAACTCAGCGCTTCGCCCAGGTAGCTGTCCGGGCGCTGCCAGTTGCTGCTGGCCAGCACCTTGCCGTGCGCATCCAGCACATAGATCACGCGCGTGCCGGCGCGGGTATTGAGGGCGCTCAGGTAGTCATTGGCGCGTGCCGCGCGGGCGGCGTCGTCCGGGCGCAGCAGCAGCGCGGCGATGCGCTCGTCCAGCGACAGCAGGCCGGGCACGTAGTCGTAGTGGGCCAGCTCGCTTTCCAGTGCCTGCGTGTACAGCCGCAACTGCACCTGGCCGCGTTCGGCCTGGCGCGCCAGCGCGGTGTCGTAGCTGTAGCGGTAGCCGAGCGAGCCGGCCAGGCCCACCAGCACGGCCAGCGCCAGCAGTGCGAGCAGCGGCGCAAGGCCGCGCAGGCCGTGGGGCAGGCGCGAGCTGGCGGGTGCGGCGGACGCAGGTGCGGTGGCGCGGGTGGTATCGCCGGGAGGATGTAGCGGACCGGTCATCAGGTGTTGGGTGAGGCAGGTGGCAAAGCCGCCGCGCGGGCAGGACGGGCGGGGGCCGGCGCGGGTGCCTACTTTTACCACACCAGGGGGGCAGTGCCGCGCCAGAATGCAAAAAGGCCCGGTTGCCGTATCGGCAACCGGGCCCTGGCACGCCTGGCGGACGGTATTACTTGCCCGCGAGGACCTGGGCAGGTGCCAGGCCGGTGGTGGTATCCGCGGCGGGTTCATCCTCCTCGGACGGTACCGGCGCGCCAATGGCGCCTTCGCTTTTGGCGACGACGGCGGTGGCAATCGCATTGCCAAGCACATTGGTCACGGTGCGACCCATGTCGAGTACGTGGTCGATGCCCAGCACCAGCAGGATGCCGGCCTCCGGCAGGCCGAACATCGGCAGCACGGCGGCGACCACCACCAGCGAGGCGCGCGGCACGCCCGCGATGCCCTTGCTGGTGACAAGCAGGACCAGCAGCATGGTGATCTGCTGGGTCAGCGACAGCTGGATGCCGTACACCTGCGCCACGAACAGCGCGGCAAACGAGGTGTACATGATCGAGCCATCCAGGTTGAACGAGTAGCCCAGCGGCAGCACGAAGTTGGTGATGCGCTCCTTGACGCCGAAGTGGGTCAGCTGGTCGATCACCTTCGGGTAGGCCGATTCGCTGCTGGCGGTGGCGAAGCCGATCATCAGCGGCGCGCGCATCATCTTGAGCAGGCGGAACACGTCGCGGCCCAGGAAGAAGTAGCCGCCGGCGATCAGCGCCACCCACAGCAGCGACAGCGCCAGGTACAGGCTGCCCAGCAGCTTGGCGTACACCACCAGCACGCCCAGGCCCTGCGCGGTGATCACCGCGGCGATCGCGCCGAACACGCCCACCGGGGCAAATGCCATCACGTAGTTGGTGACCTTCAGCATCACCGTGGCGAGGCCTTCGATGCCTTGCAGCACGGGCTTGCCCACGCCGTCCTTGACCGTGCCCAGCGCAAAGCCGAAGAACAGCGAGAACACCACGATCTGCAGGATCTCGTTGTTCGCCATGGCCTCGACAAAGCTCTTGGGGAACATGTGGGCGATGAAGTCGCGCAGGTTCAGCGCGCCGGTCTTCAGGTTCGAGGCGGCGTCAGCCGGCGGCAGCGGCAGGTTCATGCCGTGGCCGGGCTCCAGCAGGTTGGCCATCACCAGGCCCAGCAGCAGCGAGGTGATCGAGGCGCCAACGAACCACATCATCGCCTTCAGGCCGATGCGGCCCACGGCGCGGCCATCGCCCATGCTGGCGATGCCGGCCACCAGCGTGGCGAACACCAGCGGGCCGATGATCATCTTGATCATCCGCAGGAATACATCGGTCAGGATGGACAGGTGGTCCGCAATCGATTTGGCGGTGGCGGCGTCCGGCGCCATGTTGTGCGCGGCGGTGCCGACCAGCACGCCTAGCAGCATCGCAATGAAGATCAGGGTGGGCAGTCGATTCAGTTTCATCGTGGATCAGGCCTCTGCGTCCGTCTCCTGTGGCAGGGACGGGCGTCTGTGTATTGCGGGAAGGCTGGGCGGCGATGTCGGGGCGCCGGGCCGGCCTTGTCGTGGTTCAGCGCGGCAACAGGTGCCGGGGGCTCGCCGGGGTGGCGTAGGGGGTGGGCAAGGCGGGGTCGGTCATGTGTGTCCTCCTTTGTTTTTGGCATCGGCCGGGACGCCGGGCGGCGTGCCGGCATACCCGTCTGGCGCTGTGGGCGGCGGCCTATATTGCACGCGCCGTGCCAGGCCGAAGGGGCTGCAGGCGTTGCACAACTTATTGAATACAAAGGGGAAAAGGATGTGATTCCGGCGCACGGTTCGGGAATCCGGACCGGAATGCGACAACGCCGTTCGGGAATCCGAACGGCGTTGTAGGTGTTAACCCGCGGTTTTAAGGGGCTGGCGGCAGGCTCCCCGCTCCCGCACGCGGGACAGGGAGAGCAAGGCCCAGACAAGCTTGGGTGGCGTTGGCGCACCCTGCGCGAGCGGTCTGCGCCGGCGCCAGGGAACTCATTTCAGCCGCCGTCCCAACGTTTCCGGCACCATCGCCAGGCCGATCAGCGACACCAGGCCGCAGCCGATCACGTACAGCGCGGGCGCATTGACATTACCGGTGACCTGGATCAGCCGGGTCGAAAAATACTGCGCAAAGCCGCCGAAGATCGCGATCGCCACGCAATAGGCGATCGACAGCCCGGTGGCGCGCAGCCGCTGCGGCAGCACTTCGCTGACCAGCACCATCGAGGCCGGCGCGGTCATCGACATCGGCACCGACAGGCAGCCCACCACCACCAGCAGGCGCGTGAGCGACGGCTCGGCGTTGATCAGCACGAAGGCCGGGTAGACCATTGCCAGCAGCGCCACGCGCGACCACAGCACCACGGTCTTGCGGCCGATGCGGTCAGCCAGCCAGCCCGCGAACGGCGACAGCGCCACCTGCACCAGCGCCGCCACGCACGCGGCCCAGATCCCCAGCGACAGCGGCATCTTCAGCACGCTGACCGCGTAGTTGCTGAGGTAGTACACGACGATATAGGTCGACGAAGCCAGGCCGATCATCAGCAGGATGCTGGCGATCACCTCGCGGCCATGGCGGCGCAGCAGCGGCCATTGCGCGGCGTGCTCGCCATGGCGCACGGGCGTGGCGGTTTCTTCCAGCCGGCGGCGGATCACCAGGCCGACCGGGATCACCAGGATGCCGATCATGAAGGCGAGGCGCCAGCCCCAGGCTTCCAGGTCTGACGGCGCCAGCACGTTGCTTAGCACCAGGCCGGTGATCGCGCCTAGCAGCGCCGCCAGGCCCTGGCTGAACGGCTGCCATGCAGTATAGAAGCCGCGCGTGCGGTCATCGGCGTATTCCAGCAGCAGCGCGGTCGATGCGCCCATCTCGCCGCCGATGGCAAAGCCCTGCACCAGCCGCGCCACCACCACCAGCACCGGCGCCAGGATGCCGATCTGCGCGTACGGCGGCGTCACCACGAAGATCAGCGAGCTCAGCCCCATCAGCCACAGCGTCAGCGCCACCGCCGGCTTGCGCCCGGCGCGGTCGGCGTACATGCCGATCAGCAGGCCGCCCAGCGGGCGCATCAGGAAGCCGACGCCAAAGGTGGCGAACGACATCAGCAGTTGCCCGGTAGGGTTGTCGACCGGGAAATAGAGCCGGCCGATCAGCGTGGCAAAGAAGCTGTAGACGACGAAATCGTAGAACTCCAGGCCATTGCCGATGGTGATGGCGGCAATGGCGCGCGTGCGTGACAGCTGCGCCTGGGGCGCAGCGACCGCCACGCCGGCGGTGGTGTCGATGGACATGGGTGTCTCCGTAAAACGATAAGGCGCCGACCGGGGCGCACGTGGCGGCCCCGGCGGCAGAACGGCTCTTGCTGGCCGCGGGGTTAGTCGCGCGATGCGTGGTTCAGCATCGGCAGGTCCAGGCCCTGCTCGCGCGCGCAGTCGACGGCGATCTGGTAGCCGGCGTCGGCATGGCGCATCACGCCGGTGGCGGGGTCGTTGTGCAGCACGCGGGCGATGCGGGCGGCGGCTTCATCGGTGCCGTCGCACACGATCACCACGCCGGAATGCTGCGAGAAGCCCATGCCCACGCCGCCGCCGTGGTGCAGCGAGACCCAGGTGGCGCCGCTGGCGGTGTTGAGCAGCGCGTTCAGCAGCGGCCAGTCCGACACCGCATCCGAGCCGTCCTGCATGGCTTCGGTCTCGCGGTTGGGGCTGGCGACCGAGCCCGAGTCCAGGTGGTCGCGGCCGATCACGACCGGCGCCGACAGCTCGCCGCTGCGCACCATCTCGTTGAAGGCCAGGCCAAGCTTGGCGCGCAGGCCCAGGCCCACCCAGCAGATCCGCGCCGGCAGGCCCTGGAAGCTGATGCGCTCGCGCGCCATGTCGAGCCAGCGGTGCAGGTGCTCGTCATCGGGGATCAGTTCCTTGACCTTGGCGTCGGTCTTGTAGATGTCCTGCGGGTCGCCCGACAGCGCGGCCCAGCGGAACGGCCCGATGCCGCGGCAGAACAGCGGACGGATATAGGCGGGCACGAAGCCGGGGAAGTCGAAGGCGTTGGCCACGCCTTCTTCCTTGGCCATCTGGCGGATATTGTTGCCGTAGTCGAAGGTCGGCACGCCCATCTGCTGGAACGCCAGCATGGCGCGCACATGCGCGGCCATCGAGGCCTTGGCGGCCTTGACCACCACCGCCGGCTCGCGCTGCGCGCGTTCGCGGTATTCGTCCCAGCTCCAGCCGGCCGGCAGGTAGCCGTTGAGCGGGTCATGCGCGCTGGTCTGGTCGGTGACCATGTCCGGGCGCACGCCGCGGCGCACCAGCTCGGGCAGCACCTCGGCGGCGTTGGCGCACAGCGCGATCGAGATGGCCTTGCCTTGCGAGGTATAGCGGTCGATGCGGGCCAGCGCGTCGTCCAGGTCGGTGGCCTGCTCGTCGACGTAGCGGGTCTTCAGGCGGAAGTCGATGCGGCTCTGCTGGCATTCGATATTGAGCGAACAGGCGCCGGCCAGCGTGGCGGCCAGCGGCTGCGCGCCGCCCATGCCGCCCAGGCCGGCGGTCAGCACCCAGCGGCCCTTCAGGTTGCCGCCGAAGTGCTGGCGGCCGGCCTCGACGAAGGTCTCATAGGTGCCCTGCACGATGCCCTGGCTGCCGATGTAGATCCAGCTGCCGGCGGTCATCTGGCCGTACATGGCCAGGCCCTTGGCGTCGAGTTCGTTGAAGTGTTCCCAGTTGGCCCAGTGCGGCACCAGGTTGGAGTTGGCGATCAGCACGCGCGGCGCGTCGCGATGGGTGCGGAACACGCCCACGGGCTTGCCCGACTGCACCAGCAGGGTCTGGTCGTCTTCCAGGCGGGTCAGGGCCTCGACGATGCGGTCATAGCATTCCCAGTTCCGGGCGGCGCGGCCGATGCCGCCATAGACCACCAGCTCCTTCGGGTTCTCCGCCACCTCGGGGTCGAGGTTGTTCATCAGCATGCGCAGCGGGGCTTCCGTGAGCCAGCTCTTGGCCGTCAGCGTGGTGCCGCGGGGGGCGCGGATTTCGGTGTCGCGGAAACGCGTGGTGGTGGTGGTCTTGGTCACGGGAACTCCTTCGGTCGTGCTGGTCTGGAACGCTCGCTTTTTCGGGCGACGCATAGGCATGTATATTCCTGTATATACAAGTACGTATAAATCGGGGTAATCCCGTAGATTGGTCAGCGCCAGCGCGGCGCTTTAATCACAAATGATGTCGGAGTCCCTTGTGCCCTCGCGGGCGGCCAGCTCCGGGCCTAGGACGTGAACCGGCCTTCCAGGCGATGCAGCGAGCCGGGATGCACCAGCCGCACCGACGTCACCACCCGGCCCGCGGACCAGGTGCGGCGCCGGATCAGCAGGCACGGCTCGCCCCGCTGGATGGCCAGCAGCCCGCACTCTTCCGGCAGCGCCAGCACGGCCTCGACCACGTGCTCGCCTTCGGTCAGCGGCGCGATGCGGGACAGGTATTGGTAGGGGGTTTCGCTGGTGAAGTCCTGCGCCAGGTAGTCCGGCGCCACCGCGGCATTGACATAGCGGTCCTCAAGCTGGATCGCCACATCGTCCTCGTAATGCACGATCACGGAATGGAAGACCCGTTCCTCCAGCGCCACCTCCAGTGCCGCGGCCTGTGCCGGGCCGGCGCGTTCCGCCTCCAGGCTGATGACCTGCGCGTGATGCCGGTGTCCGCGTGAAGCGATGTCTTCGGCAATATTGTTGACCGCATACAGCGCGGTCCGCCGTTTGGGTTCGGCGACGAAGGTGCCGACGCCCTGCAGCCGCACCAGCATGCCTTCCGCGGTCAGCTCGCGCAGCGCGCGATGCACGGTCATGCGGCTCACGCCCAGAGACTCGACCAGTTCGGTCTCGGACGGCACGCGGTGATGCGGCGGCCAGCTGCCGTCAGCGATCCTGCTGCTGATGTGCTGCTTGACGCGCGCATAGAGCGGCGCCGGCATAGAGTCGGACACGAGCGACAACGGGTTCCCCTTGGGTTTGGCCATTCGGCCATGCGACAGGCGCCGAATTTATCATGGCCCGGCACCCTGGCTACGATGCCTGCGCGTCGCGCTGCTGGCATCCGGCCAGGAACACGTCCAGCGCCACCGGCCGCCCGATCACATACCCCTGTGCATAGTCCACCCCGATCGCGCGCAGCGCGTCGAGGGTGCGTTCATCCTCCACCCACTCCGCCACCGTGCGCACCCCCAGCCGGTGCCCGATGTCGTTGATCGAACTGACGATCTCGCGGTCGACCGCGTTGTCGGCTAGTTGCCGGATAAAGCTGCCGTCAATCTTCAGGAAGTCCACCGGGAACTGCTTCAGGTAGGCGAACGACGACAGGCCCGAGCCAAAGTCGTCCAGCGACACGGTGCAGCCGGCGCGCCGCATCTCCGCCACCAGCCGGTTGGCCGCGGCCATGTTGTTGATCAGCGCGGTTTCCGTGATCTCCAGCCGGATGCGGCTGGCGGGCAGGGCGCTGGCCTCCAGCTCGGCATGCAGGAAGGGCAGCAGGAAGGGCTCGCCGAGCGAGTTGGCCGACAGGTTGATCGATACCGATAGCCCGGGCACGGCGCCCAGGCGTTCGCCGTAGCCGCGCAGCACGTTGCGGATGACCCAGCGGTCGACGTGGCCCATCAGGTCGTAGCGCTCGGCGGCGGGAATGAAGGCGCCGGGCATGATCAGCTCGCCGTGCTCATCGACCATGCGCACCAGGATCTCGATATGGCGGTGTTCGGCGCCGTCTTCGTTCTGCTCGGGCTGCAGTGCGCGGATCTCCTGCGCGAACAAGCGGAAGCGGTTGGCTTCAAGCGCCGAATGGATGCCGGCGGCAACTTCCAGTTCGCGGTGGTGGCGGCGGGCATCGCTCTCGTCGCGGCGGTAGACCGAGACGCGGCTGCGGCCGGCGGCCTTGGCGGCGTAGCAGGCCACGTCGGCACGGCTCATCAGTTCGCTGACCGGAGGCACGTCCAGGTCGATGGCGGCGATGCCGATGCTGGCGCCGACGTCGTACACGCGTCCTTCCCACGGGAAGCGGCGGCCGCGGATGGCATCGATCACGCCCTGGCAGACCTGCTCGGCCTGGTCGACGGTGCAGTCCTTGAGCAGTAGCGCGAACTCGTCGCCGCCCAGGCGCGCCAGCACGTCGTCGGGGCGCACGTGGTTGCGGATCATATAGCCCAGTTCGCGCAGCAGCACGTCGCCGGCGCCGTGGCCGGCGGTGTCGTTGACGATCTTGAAGCGGTCCAGGTCGATGAAGCAGAGCGCGGCGCGGTGGCCGTGCAGCCGCGCCGCGTCGCAGGCTTCGCGCAGGCGCTTCTCGAACCAGGTGCGGTTGGGCAGCCCGGTCAAGGCATCGTGCATGGCTGAACGCGCCAGCTCGCGCTGCAGCGCGCGCGCGGTGGTGATGTCCTGGAACACCAGCACCGCGCCCAGCACCTCGCCGCGCGCGGTCAGCACGGGCGCGGCCGAGTCTTGCACGTCGTGGCGCTCGCCGGTCAGGCTCTGCAGTACCGCACCGTCCTGCAGGTAGGCGGGCGCGAGCGTGCGCAGGCAGGCTTCGACCGGGCTGGGGATGGGGTCGCCGGTGGCTTCGTCGACGATGCGGAAGACCCGCTCCAGCGGCAGGCCGTTGGCGCTGGCCATGGTCCAGCCGGTCAGCTGTTCGGCAATCGGGTTCATGAAGGTCACGTGCATGGCCGCATCGGTGCAGATCACGGCATCGCCGATCGAACGCAGCGTGATGTGCAGGCGTTCCTTCTCTTCGAACAGTGCCTCGGTCAGGCGCCGCTGCTCGGTGATGTCCCAGTTGGTGCCGACCAGGGCCTTCGCGGTGCCATCGTCGGTGCGCGTGACCATGGCCATCGCGCGCACGTGGCGCACATTGCCGTCGGGACGCGCGATGCGGTATTCGGTATCGAACCGCGCCTCGCCGCGGATGGCCTGGCGCATCTCGCCGCTGACACGGCTGACGTCGTCCGGATGCAGCATCGCGATCCATTGCTCCACCACTGGCGCACCGCCCGCGGGGTCGGTGCTGTGCAGCGCGTGCATGCGCGCGTCCCAGGTGATGCCGGCGCTGGTGAAGTCCCACTCCCAGATGCCCACGCCGCCGGCTTCAGCCGCCAGCTGGATGCGGCGCGACAGCCGTTCCAGCTCTTGCTGCGCCAGCTTGCGCGCGTGGACGTCTTCCACCTGGGTGATGAAGTGCTGCGGCTCGCCGGTCTGTTCGTCGCGCACCAGCGATACCGCCAGCAGGACCCAGCGGTAATGGCCGTCCTTGTGGCGGTAGCGCTTTTCCAGGCGGTAGGACTCGATCTTGCCGGACAGCAGGTTGTCGACCTGGAACAGGTCGCCGGTCAGGTCGTCGGGATGGGTCAGCTGCTGGTAGCTCAACTCGCGCAGCTCGGCCGCGCCGTAGCCCAGCAGCTCGGTCATGGCACGGTTCACCGTCTGCCAGCGGCCGTCCATGCTGACCAGCGCCATGCCGATGGCCGAATGCTCCATGGCCTGGCGAAAGCGCTTGTCGCTGCTGCGCAGGCTGGCGCGGCCGTGCCGGTTCTGCTCGGTCAGGTAGGCGATGCAGACCGGGAACACCATGATTACCGCCGCCGACAGCGGCACCGCTTCATGGCGGTGCGCGAGCAGCATCAGCGCCTGCAGGCAGAGCGTGGCAACCAGCGTCAGCAGCGCGGTGGCAAACGGATTGCCGGCCAGTGCCACCAGCACCAGCGGCAGCGACATCGCGGCAAACGGGTCATGGCCCTGCCACTGCGCGAAGGCGCCGATGGCCAAGCACAGCGCCAGCGCGCCCGCCTGCGGCGCCAGCAGCGGCCGCGCGATGGCAGCGCGCACGCGCACCGCCGTCATCGACAACATCATCGGCAGCAACAGCGCCACGCCGAGCGCGTCGGCCTGCCACCACGTCCACCAGACCGAGGCGAAGCTGGTGCCATGGGTCGTGGCGATGGCCATGGCGCCGGCAGTGGCCCCCAGTGCCGGCGCCAGGATGCCGCCCACCGCCAGCATCACCGCGAACGCGGCCAGCGGACCGTGCCGCCCCAGGACGGCATGCCGGTCCAGCAGGCGCAGGAGCCCGAGCGCGAACAGCATCTCGGCAAGGTTGGCGCCGGTCAGCATCAGCGCGGTGGCGACGCTGTCGCCGGCCGCGTAGTTGGCCAGCACGCTGGCGCCCATCATGCCCGCCAGCAACCATGGCCCCTCCGCGCGCGGTCGGTGCAGCAGCAGGCCCAGCCCGAAGGCGTTGGGCAGCCACACCGCCTCCACGGTACCGGGCAGCCGCGCCAGCCACAGCGCAGCCGCCGCCAGCACGAAATAGCCGGCGCCGGCCAGCAGCAAGGGCAGCCAGCGGCGCTGCGGGGCGGAAGGGCCTGGAGCGGCCTGGTGGCTCGGCGGGGCCGTGTCGGGCGTCATGGACGAGAACGATGCAAAAAAGGCGGTGCGTCTGGGTGGGAAGGAGGCGGCTTGCCCGGCGCGCCCGGGGCGGCACGGCCCCGGAAGCGCGGACGGACTGCCGCCCAGCGTAGAGGGCACTGTAGGGGGGATGGCGGGCCGGCCATCGGCAGGACAGCGGGCAGGTTCGGGGCCTTGTTGCCACTGGTGTTTGGGGCGATTTTTTGGTAGGAGGTGGAAGCGGAGCCTGGCAGCTGTCCGACGCAAGAGGCAGTGCGGGCTACTCGATGAGGGAAGGACAAACGGCCATGCGTGCCAGCATTCAATCAACAGACAAGTCCGCAGAACCTCTTTGGGAACGCGCTTGCGCCAGGCTCGATCCTGGATCTTGCGATCTTCCGGTACGAGGTTTCTTGACATCCTTATATGAACACCGCTCAGCTGGCCGGGACGGTTCTAGCCACGGATTTTCTTCTGTACAAGGCTCCCGTCATCGCGTTGATCGCGGTTGCCCCGGGCGCACAGCAAAGGGGTTTGGGCTTCTACTTGTTGTGCCGCTGCATCCGAGCGCCGGCGCTTGAGGGTTTTTCCATTTGCCGGGCCAGGATTTCCCCAGGCAACGATGTCTCGCAGCAGCTATTCCGAAAGCTCGGCTTCGAGCTTTGCTGCAACTGAGCAAAACGCCTCCACCGCGTGCAAGCGGTTAGGAGGCACCCTTCGCCTGCTTAGGGGCGGCAGTTCCAGCACAGCCCCGATAACCCCGCCGATAACCTCCCCGGTAATCGCGCCGCGGCCCCGCCGCGCCCATCATGCAGACATGGCCTGACCCCAGGCCCTTCTCGGATTCCCAACCAAGACCAGGAGTACGCCATGTCTGCCGCCATCCAAGCCCAAGTCACTGCCGATCCCGCCGCCCTTGCCGACCGCTACCTTGCCGCCTGGAACGAGACCGACGCCGCGCGCCGGCGCGAGCTGATCGCGCTGGCGTGGACGGAATCGGCAAGCTATGCCGATCCGCTGATGCGCGGCGACGGCCATGCTGGCATTGACGCAATGATCGCCGCGGTACAGGGGAAATTCCCCGGGTTCCGCTTTACCCGCGTGAGCCCGGTCGATGCGCACGGCGAACACCTGCGCTTTACCTGGGAACTGGGCCCGGCGGGAGAGCCGGCGCTGGTGGTCGGCACCGACTTCGCCACGATTTCCGCCGATGGCCGGCTCGCGCGCATGACCGGCTTCATCGACCGGGCCCCGGCCGGGCTGGCCTGACCGGGGCGCGCGCCGCCGCTATGTGGCCTGCCCCACCGACAGCCCCCCGCCCACTGGCCGCAAGCTGCTGCATCCAGTGCGGCGGACAGGGGAGAGCAAATGGCGCGATTTCTGCGGGTGGCGGCATGGGGGCTGGCCGGCACGGTTGTTGTCGTGGCCGTGGCGGCCTATGCCGCGGTATGGGTTGGCGAGCGCAAGGCGGCGCGCATTGTCGCGGTCAAGGTTTCACCCATCGCCATCCGTGAAGACGCCGCCGGCATTGCCCACGGCAAGTACCTGTTCGAATCGCGCGGCTGCATGGAGTGCCACGGCGCCGGCGCCGGCGGCAAGCAGGTGATCGACGATCCCGGCGGCCTGCGCGTGCGCGCGCCGGACCTGACGCAAGCCAATCCGGCCATTGCCGCCTACCAGCCGGTTGACTGGGTGCGGAGCATCCGCCATGGCGTGGCGCCCTCGCACCGGCCGCTGCTGATCATGCCCAGCGAGGATTACAACCGCCTGAGCGACGAGGACCTGGGCGCGCTGGTGGGCTACCTGCGCAGCCTGCCGCCGGCGATGGGGGCGCCCGCGGAGATCCGCATGCCATGGCTGGTGCGGGCGTTGTACGGTGTGGGCATCGTGCAGGACGCGGCCGCCAAGATCGACCACAGCTTGCCGGTGCAGCCTGCAATGGTGCCGGCGCCCACGGCCAGCTATGGCGGCTACGTCGCCAATGCCTGCCTGGGGTGTCACGGGCCGGACTTCCGCGGCGGCAAGATCCCGGGCGGGCCGCCCGACTGGCCGCCCGCGGCGGACCTGCGCCCCGTGCCGGGCGGCGCCATGTCGCGCTACGGCCAGGCTTCGGCCTTTATCGCGATGATGCGCAGCGGCAAGCGGCCCGATGGCAGCGCAGTGAGCCGCGTGATGCCGTTCGATTCGTTCGGACGCATGAACGATACCGACCTGACCGCGCTCTATCTGTTCCTGACCGGCATGCCGCAGCGCTGAGCGCGCGCGTCAGCGCCGCGCCAGCCGCCGGCCGGCGGCGATGCCGGGCAGCTCGACCCAGCGGTGCAGCAGCAGGGCCAGCGCCAGCGCCAGGCCGGCATCGATGGCAAAGCGCAGCAGCTGCAGCGCAGTCTGGTCGGGCGCCAGTTCAGGCATCAGGCGCTTGACGCCCTCGATCACGGTGGGGTGCGTCAGGTAGAGCGCATACGACAGCTCGCCCAGCCAGACCAGCGCGCGCGGCACGCGCAGCACGCCGGTGTGCTCGGCCGCCACGGCGCCGGCCAGCAGCAGCGCCGCGGGCAGCCCGCGCCCGGCCAGGCTGAAGTCGGGCCCGACCAGCGGCAGCGACAGCGCGAACGCGGCGCAACCGGTTGCCAGCATGCCCACTGCCATGGCCGGCGTCAGCAGGTGGCGCCAGCGCGCGTAGGCCCACGCCAGCCCGCAACCCAGCAGGAATTCCAGCACCAGTGGATTGCTGGCCATGGCCAGCCACGGCGTGGCGAACGGGTAGCTCTGCGCGGGATCGGCCGCCAGCGCGCCGAAGCGCCACCACGGCAGCACCAGCGTGGTCAACGCAAAGGCCGCCAGCACCACCAGCAGCGCGCGCCGCCCGGCCAGCAGCAGGCCCAGCGCGAAGGCGGCGTAGAACGCCAGCTCATAGTTGAGCGACCAGCCCACGTACAGCGCCGGATAGCCGTAGTACGGCGCGTGGCCGGTGGCAGTCGGCAGGAATGCCAGCGACGCCGCGAACACCGCTGGTGTGACCGGATTGAGCAGCAGTGCATGGATGGCCGACATGGTCCAGTACGGCGGTGCCAGCCGGCAGCAGCGCCGGATCATGAAGCTGAGCGGGCGTTCGGGCTGGGGCCGGGCCAGCACCGCGACCCAGGCGATGATGAAGCCGCTGATGACAAAGAACACGTCCACGCCGACATGGCCGCGCTTGATCACGTTGTCGGTCAGCCAACTGAGCGCCGGCGCATCGGCGCCGCCCAGCGCCAGGCCGGAGTGGTAGACCACCACGAACGCGGCGGCCAGCCCGCGCAGGGCCTGGATGCTGTCGAGCCGCGCGACTGACGGGGACTGGGCCGCCGGCACGCGCGTGGCAGCGGTGGCGTGCGGGACCGGTGCCGCGGAGGCGCCGGGATAAGTGTGATCTGGAATAGTCGATGGCACTGTTTCAGCGACAGGAATCTGAAAGCGAAGGGATTCATGAGGGACAGCCGCCGCATGCCCAAAGTTCGTGCAAAGTCGATCCGGGGGCAGGCTAGTGCGCATGGTGTTCGGCAAGGTGACCGAAATTGCACTATCCTCACTTGTCCCTTGCGCCAGGCTGCGGCGCATGGGCAGTGCCCGCGCGCCGCACGATTGCGCCCGGCGGGGGGGCACTGGAAAGAACCAGCGGGCAACGTACCCAAGGAGTGTCCCCCCATGACCACCCTCAATATCAACGTCAACGGCAAGACCCGTGAAGTCGACGTGGACCCGTCCACGCCGCTGCTGTGGGCGCTGCGTGACAACCTTGAAATGACCGGCACCAAGTTCGGCTGCGGCATGGCCGCATGCGGTGCCTGCACCGTGCACGTCAACGGCCAGGCCACGCGCAGCTGCGTGACGCCGGTATCCGCCGCTGCCGGCGCGCGCATCACCACCATCGAAGGCATCGGCACTGACAAGGTCGGGCGCGCGGTGATGGACGCCTGGCTCAAGCACGACGTGGCGCAATGCGGTTACTGCCAGAACGGCCAGGTGATGAGCGCCATCGGCCTGCTGCGCACCAAGCCGCGGCCTACCGACGCCGACATCGACCAGGCCATGGCCGGCAACCTGTGCCGCTGCGGCACCTACCAGCGCATCCGCGCGGCGATCAAAGACGCCGCCCGCGCGCTGGCCTGAGCGGGAGGAAACCAATATGCGTATCCGAGGCATCGAAGCCCTGGCGGGCGGCCAGGCCGGCAATAGCGGCGAAGCCCGCCCGAACACCGGCGTGGCCACGCTGGACCGCCGCAGTTTCCTGAAGCTGACCGGCCTGGCCGGCGGCGGCCTGGCGCTGGGCGTGGCCCCGCTGGCGCAGGCACAGGAGGGCGCCAAGCCCAAGGCGCCGCCGCCGGCGCCGCAAGCATTCCTGATCATCGCGCCGGACAACACCGTAACCGTGGCCGTGAACCGGCTCGAGTTCGGCCAGGGCGTGCACACCGCGCTGCCGATGGCGCTGGCCGAAGAGCTGGACGCCGACTGGCGCAACGTGCGCGCCACGCTGGCGCCGGCTGGCGACCCGTACAAGGACCCCGCCTTCGGCATGCAGATGACCGGCGGCTCCACGGCGCTGAACCACTCGTTCGAGCAATACCGTGAACTGGGCGCGCGCGCCCGCGCGATGCTGGTGGCGGCGGCCGCGCAGCAGTGGAAGGTCGATCCGGCCAGCTGCAAGGTGGAGCAGGGCGTGATCACGTCCGGCAGCCATCGTGCCACCTTCGGCGAACTGGCGCCCGCGGCGATGGAGCTGCCCGTGCCGCAGCGGGTCACTCTGAAAGACCCGTCGCAGTTCCGCATCGTCGGCAAGCCCACGCCGCGGCTGGATGCGCGCGGCAAGATGGAAGCGACCACGCCGTTCGGCATCGACACGCACCTGAAGGGCATGGTGGTGGCCGTGGTGGCGCGCCCGCCGCGCTTTGGCGGCAAGGTCAAGAGCTTCAGCGCCGACAAGGCGCGCGCGGTGCAGGGCGTGCGCGGCGTGCTGCAGGTGCCGGTCGACCGCGGCGGCAGCGGCGTGGCGGTGATTGCCAGCGGCTACTGGCCGGCCAAGATGGGCCGCGATGCGCTCGACATCCAGTGGGAAGACGCGGGCTCGAAGGTGTCGTCGCAGGCGTTGTTCGATGAGTACGCAAAGCTGGCCGGCCAGCCCGGCACGGTGGCGCGCGCGGGGAGCGGGGATATCGGCTCGGCCATCAACGGTGCCGCGCGCAAGATCGATGCCGACTTCCGCTTCCCGTACCTGGCGCACGCGCCGATGGAGCCGCTGAACTGCACGCTGCAGCCGGAAGTGGCCGGCGGCAAGGTGCAGTCGGTCAAGGTCTGGGTGGGCTCGCAGTTCCAGACCGTGGACCAGGCCGCGGTGGCGCGCACGCTGGGGCTGGCGCCGGACAAGGTGGTGCTCAACACCATGATGGCCGGCGGCGGCTTCGGCCGGCGCGCGGTGCCGACCTCGGACTACATCGTGGAGGCGGCCAATGTGCTCAAGGCCTGGGTGGCCGCCGGCCACACCGAGCCGCTCAAGGTGGTCTGGAGCCGCGAGGACGATATCCGCGGCGGCTACTACCGCCCGCTGCACCTGCACCGCGCCCGCATCGGGCTGGATGCGCAGGGCAAGGTGGTGGGCTGGCAGCACACCATCGTCGGCCAGTCGATCCTGAAGGGCACGCCATTCGAGCCCTTCATGGTCAAGAACGGCGTGGACGCTACCATGACCGAGGGCATCGTCGAGAACGACTATGACCTGCCGCTGCAGATGTCTGTGCACCATCCGCAGGTGGACGTGCCGGTGCTGTGGTGGCGCTCGGTGGGCAATACGCATACCGCCTTCGTCAAGGAAACCCTGGCCGATGAAATGGCCGCGGCCTCGAAGCAGGACCCGGTGGCATTCCGCCTGGCCCGGCTCGACGAGAAGAAGCACGCGCGCCACCGCGCCGCGCTGCAGCTGGCGGTGGACAAGTCCGGCTACGGCAAGCGCAAGCTGCCCAAGGGCCATGCCTGGGGCGTGGCCGTGCACGAGTCGTTCAACACCGTGGTGGCGTATGTGGTCGACGTCTCGGTGGTGAAGGGCGAGCCGCGCGTGCATCGCGTCACCGCCGGCGTGCATGCCAACCGCGTGGTCAATCCGATGTCGGCCGAGGCCCAGATCCAGGGCGCGTGCATCTTCGGGCTAGCGATGACGAAGCCGGGGTTTGCCATCGAGATCGAGAACGGCGCCGTGAAGAACAGCAACTTTACGGACTTCCCGCCGCCGCGCATCACCGATGCGCCGGTCGTGGACGTGTTCTTCGTGCCCTCGCAGGAGAACCCCACCGGCCTGGGTGAGCCGGGCGTGCCGCCGATCGCGCCGGCGGTAGCCAATGCGCTGTTCACGCTGACCGGCAAGCGCCAGCGGCAGTTGCCGTTCGTGATGGCGTAGACGGGCCTGGCACGATGACCGGCGGCGGCGCGAGCGCTATGGCGTGCCGCCGCCGGCCATGCGCCATGCCTTGCTGAAGCGTTGCAGGTCGGCCGCCGAGGCATCGGTCACGGCCCAGTAGTCCATGCCGCCTGCCTGCCAGTGCGTGATCTGGTAGCCCTGCCGGGTCAGGGTGCTGTCGAAGCCCGGCGCCGCCTTGCGCGCGCCCGCGCCGCGCAGCACGAACACATCGATCGGATGTTGGTTGCGTCGATAGACCAGCACCGCCACCCGCTGCCCGTGCAGGTAGTCGAGCCGTCCGCCGACGAGAGGGAAGCCTTCAGCCGCCATATCATGGACCGGCGGCGCGTAGTCGAGCCGCCCGTTGAACCACGGCTTGACCGTGTGCCGATCCGTCGATGCCACGTCGATGGCGTGGTCGGCGATCAGCGCACGCACGTGACTGCTGACCACCTCCCGCGCCATGGCGTCTTGCGGGGAATCCCGCAACATGAACAACGTCAACCCGAACGCCATCGAGGCCACGGTCAGTGCCGCTAGCGCGGCGTTGACGGCCGGGCGCCAGGCAAACCACTCGATCCAGCGCGGGTGCGATGCCTCACCGCCTGCCGGCATGCGGGCCGCGGGCAGCGCGGCAGCGATCCGCGCGCGCAGGGCGGGACTTGCGCGATGATAAGTCGCGCCTTCCCGTACCGCCGTGCGCAGCGCGCGCAGGCGTCCCAGTTCGGCCGTGCACGCGGCACATTGCGCCAGGTGCTGCTCCAGGCGCAGGCTTTCCGCCGCGCCGAGTTCGTCGTCGGCGCAGGCGGGAAGCAGTTCGCAAACCTCATTGCAGTCCATGACCTGTCTCCCCGGCGGGGTGCGGTGCCGGCGCCAGCGCGCCGGATGGCGGGCGAGCGTGTGCCGGCTCTTGCGCCGTGCCCTGCTGCTGCAGCGCCGTCACCGCCGCCGCCAGCATGCGCCGCCCGCGCGCGAGCCGCGACATGACCGTGCCAATGGCGATATCCGCGACACGGGCAATGTCGCGGTAGGGCAGTTCCTCCAGTTCACGCAGCACCAGCACTTCCCGATAGGCCACCGGAAGCTGCTCCAGCGCACGGTGCACCAGACGCACGTCTTCCTGCCGCAGCAACCACTGCTCGGGGCTGTCCTGGCCATCGTGCCAGGCCGGCAGTGGCTGGTTCTCGTGCAAGTCGTCATAGCTGCACACCTCGCC
Organism: Cupriavidus necator N-1; assembly: GCF_000219215.1. Taxonomy (NCBI): domain Bacteria; kingdom Pseudomonadati; phylum Pseudomonadota; class Betaproteobacteria; order Burkholderiales; family Burkholderiaceae; genus Cupriavidus; species Cupriavidus necator. Next base: position 714,693 of record NC_015726.1, read on the forward strand.
GGCCGATTTGCGCTTCTGGCAGGTGGTGAACCACGTATTGCGCACGATGGCGAGCAGCCACGGCCGCGGCTGCTCGCCGTGGAAACTGCCAAAGTGCCGGTAAGCGCGCAGGAAGGCTTCCTGGACCACGTCGTCGGCCTCGCTGGCGCTGCCCGACAACCAGCGCGCGAGGTTGTAGGCGGCGTCCAGTTGCGGGAGCACCAGCTCATCGAAGCGGCGGCGTTCGTCGGATGCGTGATCCATGCGTGCCTTGGTCGGTTTGTGCGCCGGCGCCGGTGGCGCACGTCCTGTGTATACCGGCGTTCCATGCAGTCTATTCCCGCTGCGCGCGGATTTTCTGCGGTTCCGCATTGCCGGGAATAAAGCTTCCCGCAAGCCGGTATGACAGGCACATCCCTGCAACCAGACGGAGGCACCATGGACACACTGAAGCGACGCGATTTCCTGAGGCTGGCGGGCGCCGCCGGCGGCGCGGTATTTGCCTCCGGGCTGCCGGGCTGGGCCTTCGGGCGCGATGAGGACTTCTATTTTGTGCAGTTGTCGGACGCACACTGGGGCTTCCAGGGGCCGGCCAATCCCGATGCGCGCGGCACGCTGCCCAAGGCCATCGCCGCCGTCAATGCGCTGCGGCAGCCGCCCGACTTCATCATGTTCACCGGCGATCTCACCCACACCACCGACGATCCGCAGGAGCGGCGCCGGCGCCTGCGCGAGTTCCAGTCCGTGATTGCCGGCCTGGGCGTCAGGACGATCCACCTGATGCCGGGCGAGCACGACGCCAGCCTCGACGCGGGCGCGGCCTACCAGGAGCTGTTCGGGCCGACGCACTACACCTTCGATCACAAAGGCGTGCATTTTGTCGTGCTCGACAACGTGTCCGATCCGGCGGGGCGGGTCGGGGATGCGCAGCGCGCATGGCTGGGCGCGGACCTCGCGCGGCAACCAAAGGGCGCGCGCATCGTGGTGTTCACGCACCGCCCGCTGTTCGACCTGTATCCGCAATGGGACTGGGCCACGCGCGACGGCGCGCAGGTGATCGACACCCTGATGCCCTATCCAAACGTGACCGTGTTCTACGGCCACATCCACCAGGAGCATCACCACACGACCGGCCACATTGCGCATCACGCCGCACGCTCGCTGATGTTCCCGCTGCCGCCGCCGGGCTCGCAGCCGCAGCGCCTGCCGGTGCCGTGGGATGCCGCGCAGCCCTATCGCGGGCTGGGCTGGCGCGAGGTCGAAGCGAAAGCGGCGCCCGGCGCGTTCGCGCTGGCCGAGCAGCCGATCGCGACCTGACCGGAGCCAGCCATGAGAATGTCATCGATGGTCGGGCGGCGCACGGCGCTGGCCTGGATGCTTGGCCTCGGGGCGGCGGTGCTGGCCGGCACCGGCCGGGGCGATGCGGCGGCGCCGCGCGTCATTCGCGTCCACGCGCGCAAGTTCGTCTTTACCCCGAATCACATCCCGCTGCGTGCCGGCGAGTCGGTCGTATTCGAACTGACGGCACAGGACGTGATCATGGGCTTCAGCGTGCCGGATTTCGGTGTGCGTGCCGACGTGCCGCCAGGCGCGACCGTGCGTTTGCCTGCAACGGCGCGCGGCAGCGGCAACTACGGCTTCCTGTGCGACATCTTCTGCGGATCGGGGCACGAGACCATGAACGGCGTGATCGAGGTCATGTAGGCGCCGCCCGCCGGATCCCTGGCGAGCCCGCGGGCGTGACGGCTGGTGTTGTAATCGCGCAGCCCGTGGGCGGCCCTATTGCCTTTGCCCTGCGAGCCGCGTAGAACGTTGGGAAACGGCACCCGGAGAGGGCCGGCAGCCGCTCGTGGTGGGCGGCGGAGCACAACGCCAGAGGATCGAGGTGTGGCCATGGAGACCCAAGAGAGCGCGCTGACGCTTGCCCTGATGACCGAACCCGCGCGGGCCAGGATCTGCCGCGCGCTGCTGGAAGCCGGCGAGGACGGGCTGCCCGCCCCCGCTCTGGCGCAACTGGCCGGGCTGAGCCTGCCGCGTGCCGCACACATGTTCCAGGAACTGCTGCAGGCGGAAGTGGTGGCACTGTCCATCCGCGAGCGCCAGGTCTGCTATGTGCTCAAGGCCCGGCGCGCGGTGCGTGATGCGCTGGGCTATATCGACAGCAGCGGCCTGGCCGACTGATCCTTGCTGTGTGGCCGGGCGCAGGTCGGCGCGGCCCGGTTCCACCGCCGTCCCGCCAGCGCGGGCGCCGGCGGCAGGCTACTTCCGGACTTCCTTCAGTGCCCGCTCACGCGCGGCTTCCCTGTCCTCCATGAGCCGGTAGGCCGCGTAGTACTTGAAGATGTTGCGCACATAAGTGGTGGTTTCGATGCCGATCTTCTCCGCCACCACGATCTCGACATTGTTGAACCACTTGTCGGGGTCCAGCCCGCGCGCCGCAGCCTCCTTGCGCATCTTGGCGATATTGCCGGGCCCGGCGTTGTAGCTGGCGAAGGCGAACAGCGGCCGGTTCGATTCCGAGAAGTGCGCGTCGGGGAAGTACTTGGTCATCAGCCGGTCCATGTACTTGGCGCCGGCGTGGATGTTGGACTCGACCATCTTGATATTGCCCACATTCAGTTCCTTGCCGGTGGCGGGCATGATCTGCATGATGCCGACGGCGCCCACGCGGCTGCGCGCCTGCTGGTTGAGCTGCGACTCCTGGAAGCCCTGTGCCGCCAGCATCAGCGGGTCGAAGCCATAGTCCTTGCCGTACTTCTCGAAGAAGGCAACGGTCTGCTGGAAGCGCTTGTATTCGGCGTCCTCGGTGTTGTTCTTGATCTGCTTGACCCGGCGCATGGATTGCTTGATCAGGTATTCCGCCACGCCCTGCTTCTTGACGTGGTTGATATAGAAATCGTCGATTGCCTGCCGCAACTGCGGGCTGTTCTTGCGGAAGGCCCAGCCGATATAGCCGCCTTCGCGCACCGCCAGGTCCTGCCGCACCTTGATGTCAGGCAGGATCTGCGCCCACATCGCCGCCTTCCAGTCATCGACCACCACGATCGCCAGCAGGCCCGCATTGACCATCTCGAGCACGTCTTCGTCTTCGAGGGCATCGGGCAGCAGCACCAGGTGCATCGGCGCCTTGCCGGACTGGCGCAGGCGCTCGTTCAGCGCGGTCAGGCTTTCGTAGTAGCTGCTTGCGCGGCGCACGTGGACGGTCTTGCCTGCCAGGTCGTCCAGGCTCTTCAGCGCCGGCGACTTGGGGCCGGTCACGATCAGCTCGCGCACTGGCTTGCGGTCGCGCGGCGCGGCAAAGTCGACCATCTTCAGCCGTGCCTCGGTCTCGGTCAGGTTGCCGGCGGCGATATCGCCCAGGCCCGCCGCCAGGTCGGGCAGCAGGCGGTCGCGCGTGGTGGGGATGATGATGATGGTGAGCGGGCGCTTGCCAAGTCGACTGGTGTAGGTCTTGTTCAGGTAGCGCTCGAATTCCCGCACCAGTTCCGCGGTAATTCCGCGCTCGTGGCCCTTGTCGCTGAAGTAGAGGGTGCGGCTGTAAGGCACCAGCACGCGGATGACGCGACTGTTGACCATCACGTCGAAGTCGCCGGTGCGCGGCTTGTTGGCCAGGTTCAGCCCGCGCGGCTTCGCGGGCGCTGCCGTGCCGGCCGCGGCTTTCGCAGCCGGCGCCGCCGCGGGTGCCGACGCCGGCGCCGGCTTCTGCTGTGCTACGGCAAACGTGCTGCCCAGGCTGAACGCGGCCATCAGGCCTGACAGGAGCAGGCCTGTAAACCAGTGGTGCGGACGGAGAGCGGGCATGGCGCAGATGGCAAGCCGGGCGAAAAAGCGCGCGACTTGCTCTTATCGAGTCTAGGCGCGATCCGGCTTGTTACAAGCCGCCAACCCCCGATGTTCCCGCGGGCAAAAGGAGGGAAGACGACAGGCAAAAAAAATGAAGGTGGCCGGCTGATCCCGGCCACCTCGTTCTGCGCCGGCTGGCGCTATTGCTTAGGCGCGGCCATCTGGTCCTTGGCCACTGCGTCCGCAGCCTTGTTCTCGACCTTGCGCTCCTGCTTGGCAGCGCCGACGTCCTGCTTGTACTCGCCCTTGGCCGCCTTCTTCTTGGCCTTGTACTCGGCCGAGGCCTTCTGGCGTGCCTCTCGGCGCTCGACCAGTGGATCCTTGGGTGGTTGAACCTGGGTCATGCCAGGCGATGCGCTTTGGGAGCCTGCCGCGGCGGCAGGGACGGCTGGGGTTGCCGGGGTGGCCGGCATGCCCTCGGCGGCCGGAGTTGCCGGCGTGGCCGGGCTGGCCGGTGTCTGGGCAATCGCCGTGGCGCAAGTGAGGCCTGCCAGTCCTGCGGCAATCGCGCCGACGATCTTGGGAAGGCGAGCGGGCTGTTTCAGATCCATGGAGAACCTCCGGAGTCGTTGTCCGAGACGCCGGCGACGGATGCGCCGGCGCGGCGTAGGCCGCACATCCCTGCCGAAACGGGAATGCAACGGTGCCCTCAGTCTAGGCAGCGAGGCGGTGTTGCGCTGTCGGGCAAGCGCCGAAGCGGGGGCGGAATACTCCTACAAGCGCGCAGTGACGAAGATGTTGCGCACTTGCGACAGCGGAGCCAACGCCGCACGCCATCCGTCGCCACGGTTCGCGCTCGGCGATGTCGCCTTGCGCCAGTACGATGGCTGGCCCAGCGCCATCGCGCTTCAGGTGGGCGTAGCGGTCTGGTTTGCAAGGTAGTGGTCGACCGCAAGATCCATGCTTTGGAACAAGCGCTCGCGCCCGAGTGTGTCCCCAAGGGACGACCGCCGAACCATCTCCAGCACATTGGGATTCAGTTCCACCAGCCAGAGCATCACGCCGCCTTCGCGCATCTTCTTTTCGGCTTCCGTTAGCATCCGCAGCGCCGTGTACTCGAGGTCAAAGACGCCGACAAGGTCGAGCACCACCACCCGGGGATTCGCTGCAGCAATGATGGGCCGCATCTTGTGCCCGATGTGTCTCGCATTGGCGAAGTAAACGCGGCCCTCCGGCCTCAGCATCACCATGCCGGGATAGGTCACGTCGGCGGGATGCTCGGCGGACTGCGGCCGGAATACATTGGTGCCGGGCTTGCGTGCCAGGACATAGACTGGCGGATCGGAAGTCTGGTAGGCCAGCGCCAGCAGCGAAACAATGATGGCGGCGGCAATGCCGTTCAACGTCCCTAGCAGCACGACGCCGGCACAGGCTACCACTGCCCAGAGGAACTCCGTGCGCCGGATGCCAAGGATGGCGCGAAACTCCGCCGGCTGGATCAGTCCCACCGAATAGGCGATGACCACTGCCGCCAGCGCGGCCTCCGGCATCAGGCCGATCAGCGGTGCCAGCACCAGCATCGCGCCCAGCGCGACGGCCGCGGTGATCAGTCCCGCCAGCTGCGATCTGGCGCCGCAGCGGCGGTTCACCGCGGTCTGCGTGGTTCCGCCGCCGGCAGCCATCGCGCCGAGGAATGCGCCACCCAGGCAGGCGAACCCCGTGGCCAGCAGCTCGCGGTTCGGGTCCGGCGCGGGTTCGCCGCTCTGCACGAAGGCGCGTCCGGCTGCGATGGTTTCCGTAAAGCTCATCAGGGCAATGCCCATGGCCGGCACCAGGAGCTGCATAATCAGATCGGGATCCGGCAGCGTGAGGGGCGGCAGGCCAGTCGGGACATGGCCAACGGTTTCAACGCCATGGGACTGCAACCCGAGCAGGCCGACTGCCGCAATCCCGATCCCCACCGCGATCAGCGGTGCCGGCGCGCGCGGCACCAGGCGTTCCATGCCGATCAGCAGCGCCAGGACCGTGACCCCAACGGCCATGGTTGCCAGCGAAGCGTGGGGAACGCCCTGGACCATGGCTGCGAGGTTGTGGAAAAACGCGCCCTTCTGGAAATGGATGCCGAGCAGCTTCGGAAGCTGGTCCACCACGATCACCAGCCCGATCCCGGCCTTGAAGCCGACCAGGACGGGCTCGGAGATGAAATCGGCAACAAAGCCCAGGCGCAGCAAGCGCGCGGCGACCAGGATGATGCCCACGAGGCAGGTGAGCGTGGCCGAAGCCGTCAGCAAGCTCGCGGTACCGCCTGCCGTCGTCGTATCGCTAAGCGCGGCTGCTGCCAGGATCGCCAGCGTGGTCGTGGTGCTGACGCTGAGCGGGCGCGAGGTTCCCAGCATGGCGTAGATCAGCATCGGCGCGAATACCGTATAGAGTCCGACCTCGACCGGCAGGCCCGCGATGGTGGCGTAGGCGAGAGCCTTTGGGATGACGACTGCCGCAACGGTCAGCCCGGCCATGACATCGGGCTTCAGCCAGTCGCGGTGGTAGTGACGCAGCCACTCGGGCCACGGCAATGCAAGCACGCCGGCCGAGTTGCGCAAGGTGCGGCAGGGATCGCCACCGGCGCGGTTGCGGCGACGGGAGTGGGATTCCACGTTCATGGAGGGTGATCCGGGCGGCGGGCTTGATGTTTGTCGTTGTCGTGCGGCGACCCATGTACAGTTTGGTCGAAATTACACGGAGCGGCAAATGCACATTAAGTGGCTAAAGCTCCTCTTTCAGGAGTTCTCCAAGGCCATATCCCACGAGAATTTCACGTCCGAGGGAAAACCCGTATTAAGTCCCTGTCTTGAAATGACCATACCCCGTCCCTATAATTAGCACTCGCCGGGGGTGAGTGCTAACAGCATGAAAGCGCCCCTTGCGGCACCTGAACATTTCAGACGGCCGTCGCCTCGGTAGCCGGCCGATTTGTGATTAAAAACTCACTTTGCATCTAGGAGTCCGTATGAATCTGCGTCCTTTGCACGACCGCGTGATCGTGAAGCGTCTGGACAACGAAACCAAGACCGCGTCCGGTATCGTGATTCCCGACAACGCTGCCGAGAAGCCCGATCAAGGCGAAGTACTGGCAATCGGTCCTGGCAAGAAGGATGACAAGGGCAACAACATCGCCCTCGACGTCAAGGTCGGCGACCGCGTGCTGTTCGGCAAGTACGCCGGCCAGGCAGTGAAGGTGGAAGGCCAGGAACTGCTGGTCATGCGCGAAGAAGACATCATGGCCGTGGTGAACAAGTAATTCACCGACTGACCGCCACCCGTACAGATTTCAGGAGATTCAAGAATGGCAGCTAAAGACGTAGTGTTCGGCGACGCCGCACGTGCCAAGATGGTCGAAGGCGTGAACATCCTCGCCAACGCAGTCAAGGTGACCCTGGGCCCGAAGGGCCGCAATGTGGTGCTGGAGCGCAGCTTCGGCGGCCCGACCGTGACCAAGGACGGCGTGTCCGTGGCCAAGGAAATCGAGCTGAAGGACAAGCTGCAGAACATGGGCGCCCAGATGGTCAAGGAAGTCGCTTCCAAGACCAGCGACAACGCCGGTGACGGTACCACCACCGCAACCGTGCTGGCCCAGTCGATCGTGCGCGAAGGCATGAAGTTCGTTGCCGCCGGCATGAACCCGATGGACCTGAAGCGCGGCATCGACAAGGCTGTTGCCGCCGCCGTGGAAGAGCTGAAGAAGGTCAGCAAGCCCACCACCACCAGCAAGGAAATCGCCCAGGTTGGCGCGATCTCGGCCAACAGCGACACCTCGATCGGTGAGCGCATTGCCGAAGCCATGGACAAGGTCGGCAAGGAAGGCGTGATCACGGTTGAAGACGGCAAGTCGCTGGCCGACGAGCTGGAAGTCGTGGAAGGCATGCAGTTCGACCGCGGCTACCTGTCGCCGTACTTCATCAACAACCCGGAAAAGCAGGTTGTCCAGCTGGACAACCCGTTCGTGCTGCTGTTCGACAAGAAGGTCTCGAACATCCGCGACCTGCTGCCGGTGCTGGAGCAAGTGGCCAAGGCCGGCCGCCCGCTGCTGATCATCGCTGAAGACGTCGAGGGCGAAGCCCTGGCGACCCTGGTGGTGAACAACATCCGTGGCATCCTGAAGACCGCCGCCGTCAAGGCCCCGGGCTTCGGCGACCGCCGCAAGGCCATGCTGGAAGACATCGCCATCCTGACCGGCGGCACCGTCATCGCTGAAGAAATCGGCCTGACGCTGGAAAAGGCTGGCCTGAACGACCTGGGCCAGGCCAAGCGCATCGAGATCGGCAAGGAAAACACCATCATCATCGACGGCGCCGGCGACGCAGGTGCGATCGAAGGCCGCGTCAAGCAAATCCGCGCCCAGATCGAAGAAGCGACCTCGGACTACGACCGTGAGAAGCTGCAAGAGCGCGTGGCCAAGCTGGCCGGCGGTGTTGCCGTGATCAAGGTTGGCGCTGCCACCGAAGTCGAAATGAAGGAAAAGAAGGCCCGCGTGGAAGACGCCCTGCACGCCACCCGCGCTGCGGTGGAAGAAGGCATCGTCCCCGGCGGTGGTGTGGCCCTGCTGCGTGCCCGCGCTGCGATCTCGGCACTGACCGGCGAAAACGCCGACCAGAACGCCGGTATCAAGATCGTGCTGCGTGCCATGGAAGAGCCGCTGCGCCAGATCGTGCTGAACGCCGGTGAAGAAGCTTCGGTGGTCGTTGCCAAGGTTATCGAAGGCAAGGGCAACTACGGCTACAACGCGGCTTCGGGCGAGTACGGCGACCTGGTGGAAATGGGCGTGCTGGACCCGACCAAGGTCACCCGCACCGCACTGCAGAACGCCGCTTCGGTGGCTTCGCTGATGCTGACCACGGACTGCGCAGTTGCCGAATCGCCGAAGGAAGAGTCGGCTCCGGCAATGCCGGGCGGCATGGGCGGCATGGGCGGCATGGAAGGCATGATGTAAATCATTGCCGACCGACTGCCCTCACGGGCAGGCTGTCTTGAAAAACCCCCGCGGGCGCGAGCCCGCGGGGGTTTTTCTTTGGGGCGCCGCAGCGGTCTCGCGCTCGAGCCGCCAGGTCAGACCTCGACCACGCAGCACCAGTCGAAGCGCTTGTTTTCCAGCTCGCCGGTGCGGCGGCTGACGTAGCCGCGGGGGTTGCAGACCACGCGCGAATCGTCGATGCAGTAGTCGAAGCTGGTGTGGGTATGTCCGTGGATCCACAGGTCCGCCTTTGCTACCAGGTCGGGCCGGCGCGACAGGAAGCCGCCGGAGACCAGGTCGTGCGAGTAGCGCGGGTCCAGGCTGCCCAGGTCAGGGCCGTGGTGCGTAACCACCACGGTCTTGCCATCGTAGGGCAGCGCCAGCTGCGCCGCCAGCCAGGCCGACGCGGCCTGGTGGCGCGCCAGCGCGTCCTGGGGTGTGAAATGGCGCGCACGGCCGTCGTCGCCGTGGAGTTCGATCAGCCGGTGGTCCAGCATCACCGCCGCGCAAGCCTGCATCGCGTCATCGCGCCGGTCAGTCCCGAACAGGGTGTAGTCAGTCCACCAGGTGGTGCCGATGATGCGTACCCGTCCGTGGGCGCCGTTGAATTCGGCCACTGTGCCATTGAGCACCTGTATGCCTGGGTGCGCCTCGGTGGCTTCGGCCATCAGGCGATCCACGGTATCGAAGTTGCTTTCGTAGTATTCGTGATTGCCGGGCACGTAGACCACCGGCTGGCTGAAGGTGCGCGCGGCCCAGTCGATGCCGTCGCGCCCGTTGGCGATGTCGCCGGCCAGCACCACGACGTCGGCATCGCAGGCGGGCACGGCCTGCGGCATGTTGTGCTCGATGTGGAGGTCGCTCAGGATGCGTAGCTTCATGGAGACTCCGGAGGCGCATGGGGCTCGCTGCATGGGCCGCTACGGCGGCGGGCGGTTGCCTGCATTCTTAAGAAGCCAGCCCGTCTGGTCAAGTCCCGCGGATCCCGCCGAAAAGCAAAAAAGCCCGGAACCAGGTCCGGGCAAGTGACTGTCTAGCCGGCATTGCACCGGGAGACAGCCGGGGGAAACGATCGCGGTTTCCCGGAAGTATTACCCTCCTTGTCCGGCCATGGTCGGCAGGAGAACGCGATAGATCTGGATAAAGGCTGGCCCGAGCAGCACCAGCAGCAGCGACGGGAAGATGGTGAAGATCAGCGGGAACAGCAGCTTGAGCGCGATCTTGGCGGCTTGCTCCTCGGCCCGCATGCGGCGCTTGGTGCGCAGCATGTCGGACAACACGCGCAGGGACTCGCCCAGGCTGGTGCCGAAGCGGTCGGCCTGGATCAGCATGGAGGCGAACTTGTCCACGTCGTCCACGCCGGTGCGCAGCGACAGGTTCGACAGCGCCTTTTCCTTTGAGAAGCCCGAGCGCAGCTCCAGCAGCATCAGCTGGAGCTCATCGGCCAGCACGGGGCAGCGCAGCGCCAGCTCGTCGGCCACACGCATCAATGCCGCATCGAGCCCGAGGCCGGCTTCCACGCAGACGGTCAGCAGGTCGATCACGTCCGGGAACTCTTCAAACACCGTACGCTGGCGTTGCGCGACCTTGCGTGCGAGAACGACGTTGGGCAGGTAGTAGCCGATTGCACCAAGTACTGCCAACAACGCGAACATGATGTTCCGGTCTTGCAGCCCCGACTGGCCGGCGGCTGCCAGCAGCCCGATCATCGGCAGGGCGACGGCCAGAGCGGTCTTGGCCGCAAAGTACAGCGGTGCGGCACTGGCATTGCGCCAGCCGGCGTTCATGAAGCGCACGCGCAGCTGCGAGCCCTCCCAGCCTTCCTTGGGCAGTGACAGTCGCGATACCGGTTGCGCCCATTGCACCAGCTTTTCGAGTAGCGCATTCCGCTTGCCAGGATCAGCCCCGAGCTGGCCCGCCTGGCCTGCGATCTGCTCCGCCCGCCCGCGCAGGCGGTTGGGCGAGAACACGTAGAGCACCCCGAACACCGTGCCGAACGCCGCCACGAAGATCAGCGCGAGCACGACAAACTGGTCTGCCTGAAACCCCTGGATAATGCCTTGCATGATGGACTCCCGTCAGGATGGCTGTCCAAGCCCTGCTTCTTCGAGCACTGCATGTACCGGTACCGTGCGTTGCGCCTTCAGACCCGGATTCGGATGATCTTGCGCATCCACAGCACGCCGAAGGTCATCGATACCACTGCGCCGCCGATCATGCGCAAGCCGAGCGGGTCCTCCCACAGCACGTTCATGAAGCCCGGATTGACCACCAGGATCAGTCCGGCAGTGCAAAAGGGCAGCAGGCCCAGCACCCACGCGGACAGCTTGCCTTCCGCCGAAAGCACGCGGATCTTGTCGAACAGCTTCAGCCGTTCGCGCACCATCGTGCCGATGGTGTCGAGGATCTCCGCCAGGTTGCCGCCGCTTTCACGCTGGATCAGCACCGCGATGACGAAATAGCGCAGGTCGCCCACCGGTACCCGGATGGCAAGGTTGGTCATGGCCTCGTCCAGCGCCACGCCGTAATTGATTTCCTCGAAGGTGGTGCGGAACTCCGGCCCGATCGGGGCCTTCATTTCCTGCCCGACCATGCCGAGCGCGCCACTGAACGAGTGCCCGGCGCGCAGGGCACGGCTGATCATGTCGACGGCATCAGCCAGCTGTGCCTCCATCTGCTTGATCCGCTTGCCGCGCAGGCGCATCACATGCAGCACCGGCAGCATGGCGGCCAGCGCCGCGCCGGCGAGCACCAGCGGTACCGGTATCGGCAGCAGCGGAATCAGTGCCACCGTGCACAGCGCCACCATCGCGCAGTAGCCCAGCAGCTGCGCCACCGACCAGGTGCTGCCGGATTGCTCCAGCCACCGGTCCAGCCTGCCCACGCGGGGCACGCTCATCAGCCACTTCTGCAAGCGCGGCGAGCCCGCCAGCATGCGCTTCTTCAGGATCGACAGCTGTTCCGCGCTGACATGTCCGCCTGCCGACAGCGCCCGCAGCCGCGCCTCGATGCGCCTGGCCGCGGGGCCATGGGCGTTGCTCCACCACAGGTAGATGCCCTCGACGCAGAGCACCACGGCCACGAACAGCAGGATGCCGAAGGCGTAGAAGATCGTGCTCATGTGTAGCTCCCCGGGATTGCTTGTTGTTGTATCGCGCCAGGCGGATCAGACTTCGAAGCGTTTGGCCGGGTCATAGGTCTCGTCCGGCAGCCCCACGCCGAACACGCGCAGCCGCTCGGCGAACTTGGGATACACCCCGGTGGCCCGGAAATTGCCGCGGACCGTGCCATCCTTGTCCACGCCCGTGCGCTGGAAGGTGAAGATCTCCTGCATGTTGATGATGTCGCCCTCCATGCCGGTGATCTCCTGGATGCTGATGATCTTGCGCCGGCCGTCGGTCATGCGCGCCGCCTGCACGATCACCGTGATGGCCGAGGAGATCTGCTGGCGCATGGCCTTGGCCGGCATGGTCAGGCCGGCCATGCTGACCATGTTCTCCAGGCGCGTCAGCGCGTCGCGCGGGGTGTTGGCGTGAATGGTGGTGAGCGAGCCCTCGTGGCCGGTGTTCATCGCGTTGAGCATGTCCAGCGCCTCGCCGCCGCGCACTTCGCCCAGGATGATGCGGTCGGGGCGCATGCGCAGCGCGTTGCGCACCAGGGCGCGCTGGGTGATCTCGCCCTTGCCTTCGATATTGGGCGGGCGCGTTTCCAGCCGCAGCACATGGGGCTGGCGCAGCTGCAGTTCGGCCGCATCCTCGATGGTAACCACGCGCTCGTCTTCCGGGATAAAGCCCGACAGGATGTTCAGCAGCGTGGTCTTGCCGCTGCCGGTGCCGCCCGACACCAGCACGTTGACCTTGGCCTGCGAGAGCGCCTGCAACAGCTGCGCCATCGGCGGCGTCAGGCTGCGCAGGTTCACCAGGTCGGACACCTGCAGCGGATTCACGGAAAAGCGGCGGATCGACAGCAGCGGCCCGTCGATGGCAGAGGGCGGGATGATGGCGTTGACGCGCGAGCCGTCGGGCAGGCGTGCGTCGACCATCGGGCTGGTCTCGTCGATGCGGCGCCCCACGCGCGACACGATCTTCTCGATCACCTTCATCAGGTGTGCGTCGTCGTAGAACACCACGTCGGTCAGTTCCAGCTTGCCGCGCCGCTCCACATAAGTCTGGCGTGCGGTGTTGACCAGGATGTCCGACACGGTGGGGTCCTGCAGCAGGGGCTCGAGCGGGCCGAAACCGAACATCTCGTCGTAGATTTCCACCGTCAGCTGGCGCCGCTCGTTGTCGTTGAGCAACACTTTCTGTTCGTCGATGATCAGGTTGACCAGCGCGGCGATCTCCTGCCGCACCTGCTCCTGCGGATAGCGCGCCAGCCGCTCCAGCTCCACGCGGTCCAGCACGGTCTCGTGCACGTCGCGCTTGAGCTGGTGGTAGCCACCCGACACGGAGGCTGCCGAGGTCGCAAACTGGATTGCGGCGTGGCCGTTGGCAGTGAAGGCGGGCCCGGCATTGGCCAGCTGTTCGCGAATGGACATGATCAACTCCTCGTTATCGGCTTCGGTTGGCCGCCGCCCTGGCTGGCCGTCGTCAGGGTATTCAGGTGCTCCGCGCGCGCAGCATCAGCCTGCGCAGCGGTGATACCGCTTCGGCGCGGTTGCGCCGCTCGGCTTCCGGTGTGGTGCACAGCTGCGTGGCCATGGCCTGCAGCGCGCGCGCCATGGCGCTGCGCCGGCTCAGCTTGGCGACTGGCTCGCCGTGGCTGACGGCCTCATCCACGGCGGCGGGGTCGTCGGGCAGGGTAAAGGCGACCTTCATGCCGAAGATCTCCTCCATCGTTGCGCGCGGCATCTCGTTCTTGCGGCCGGTGCGGTTCAGCACCAGGCGGACCTTGTCGGTGGGGTAGTGCAGCGCACGCAGGATATCGAGCAGACGACGGCCCGGCCGCCCGAAAGAGATGGTTGGTTCGGCCACCACGCAGATGCGGTCGCTGTGGTCCAGCATGCCGATCGACAAGGGGTCGATGCTCTGGCCCAGGTCGAAGATCACGAAGTCATAGGCCGGCTGCACCACCGACAGGATCCACTCCAGCTTGTCCTTCTGGATCTGGCTGGCCTTGATGGGATCGGCCGCACCCGCCAGCACGTCGAAGCCGTTGTCCACATGCACCAGGCAGGCTTCCAGGAAGGCGGCATCCATGCGGTCGATCTGGCTGCAGATATCGGGCAGCGTGGAGGGCGGGGTCTTGTCGCTGACGATATAGGTCAGGTCGCCGAAGTGCCGGTTCAGGTCCACCACCAGCACGCGCTTGTCAAGGTGCCGGGCCAGTGCGTCGCCCAGGTTGGCCGCCACGAAGCTGGTGCCCGCGCCGCCCTTGCACGAGATCACCGAAATTACCTGTGCGGTCTCTTGCGCACGCGGCACGTGGCCGGATTCCACGCGCTTGAGCGCCTCGGCCAGTTGCCCCTTGTCCAGCGGCCACGACAGCACATCGCGGATGCCGGCACGCATGGCCTTGATCAGCACCTCGGAACTGGGCGCCTGCGTGATCAGGATGCAGGGCAGTTCAGGGTGCTGCTGGCGTAGGCTCTCGATGGCCTGCATCTGCGGGGCATTGATGGTAGGCAGTTCCAGGATGAGCAGGTCGGCCATGCGCAGCCGGCTGGCATGGAACGGGAAACGCGCCAGGCCCTCCTGCAGCGTCATGGCCTGGAAGTTGCCGACCACGGTGCTGAGCCGGTTGATCTCGGCCAGCCGCTCGGCGTCTTCGGAAACGATCAGAATTCTGAGCATGGTGTGCTCCTGGTTCATGCGCGCTAGTTGCAGATCGGGCCGCTGGTGGAAGAGTCCAGGCTCTCCCGCGGCAGCGTGGTGGAGAACGAAGGCATCGACACCGTTATCGGAACGACCGGAATAAAGGTCTTGACCGAGACGTTGGCCACGCTGACGGTGACCGAGCGGCAGGAATTGCGCGCGCTGTCGGGGTCGGCGTCGCAGCCGCTTGGTTCGTAGGCGACCTGAATATTGGTGTCCTGCAGAAGGGGCATCAGTTTGGTCATCTTGGTCTTGATGGCGGTGTCCGTGGTGTCGCACACCACCGCGATGCGTGCACCCAGCCGGGTGGCCTCACCGGCGGTGTTCCAGTAAAACAGCACGCGGGAGAACTCGGCAATGCCGATCAGCAGCATGAAGAAGATGCTGGCAACCAGGGCGAATTCGACGGCGGTTGCGCCGACCTGGCGTGAACGCGGGCGCATGGCACGGATCGGAGTCATAGCACCTGCCTCATTACCGTTGCGATATCGGAGAACGCCAGGGCTCCCACATTGAGGTAGGACTGCATGGGCGAGTAGGTAAAGCCCGAGATCTTCACCTCAACCAGATTGATGGTGCCTGCCGGCGGGTTTGAACTGTTGCCGCCCTCGTAGATGGCGACGTTGCCAAACTGCTTGCTGCCGCAGCCGCTCGAGTCAACGCGGTCACAGACGACTACCATTGACGGGCTGAGGCCGTTCACGATTGCCGCGCCGCCGCAGGTGGTCTTGCCATAGACGGCGATGCATTTGGCCTTATCCACTGGGTAATTCGGCTCGCTGGGCGCATATTGCGACAGGAAGCGTGCCGCATCGCGCGTGGCCTTGGTCAGGGCGTTGTACTGGTAGATGGCGCGCCCGTACTCAGCCACCCCGGTCACCAGCATCAGCAAGGGCACCAGGACCAGTGCGAACTCCACCGCGACCGCCCCGCGCGCCCTGCTCCTGCGCTGCCTGCATTGCGCCATGATTCGCTCCTATTGCACCAGCACCGGCACACGAGGGCCCACACCCGTACTGGACCCGGGCACACCCTGGGTCGCGCACGGACTGGTGGGGTCCTTCGAGTCCCCCAGATATTCGAGACTGGTTGCAGCCTTTGCGCTCTGTTCCTGCATTGGCTCGACCATCAGCATGCAGGCCCAGGAGACCACCGCAGCTTGTTTGGCCGTGGCGAGCTCAGTGCAGTCCACTATCGGCACCTGTACCAGCCTGCGGTCGGCGCCGGCCTGATGCACTGCCTTGGTTGATGGCGTGCCCTTGGTTTGCAAGCCACTGTTCGCATCAGTCTGGTAGGGATTGTTGGTGCCCCGCTTCTGAATGAAGTCAGCGTAGGCGTTGCCACCGTTCGGCGCATTCCATGTGGTCAGGGTGTAGGCATAGCCAGTAAAGTCGGGTGCCCCATCGTTCGGTCCCTTGTAAGAGCCGGTATAGATCCCGAAGCGGGTATTCCACGCTGCGATCAGCGATGCGATGCTGCCTGGCTCGCCCACCTTGGAGCCCACTACCGGCAGGTCGCACTGTCCGCTGCCGGCAAGCAGGTCGGCCAGCTCGGAAGCGCCGCCTCCCGGAGGCGAAAGGTCGGCCCAGCCAAAGCTGCCGGGACCGTATGGGTCGCTGCTCGGATCGACCCTGGACTTGATCCAGTCGCCCCGGTTGTACGCGGTTTTCGCCGGATTCGCCGTTGACGGCGTGCAGACATAGACCGGGATGGCACAGGCGGTCTGCGCGCTGGTGGTGGTGGCGACGGCCATGGCATTGACGGTACTGGCCTTGATATCGATCCCTGGCAGCATGTTGAGCATCTGGATGAACCAGTGGGCAATATCCTTGCGCTCGGCGGTGCATTTCACGTACTTCACTTTGTCGAGCGAGAACGGAACGTTGTTCTTGGTGTAGAAGGTGCTGCCAGATGTATCGCTATATGAGACGTTGAGGTTCTCGAACATTTCCACTGGCTTGCCCTGGAACAGGGCAGCGTTGCTCGTGCCGGTGGCCAGGCCGGCCGCCTCGGACACGAGCAGCGGCGTGGCCCCGGTGACATCGCGCGCGGCAGCCAGCGCGCAGGCATCGACGCTGTTCTGCAGCTCGCTCTTGGTGACATAGAGCTTGCCCAGATCGAGCGCCAGCCCGACAAAGCCGATCAGCACAGCCAGCGACAGTCCCACGATGATGGCAACCGCGCCACGCTGATGCGCGCGCCGCGTCAGCCTGGATCGTGTGAAGCCCGATGTAGACATGATGGTCTCCCGCGGTTCTGGTGCTCAGCGGCCGTTGCCACCCATGCCCACGCCGCCATAGCCGCCGGCGCCGAAGTCGATCGTCATGGAGGGTGCGCCGCCTTGCTGGCTCCCTGACAGCGAACGGTCGAAGTTCTTCATCGCTGCCACAGCCGTCTTGCCATCGGTACCGGTGACAGTGGGCAGCCCGGCAGGCGCGTCGGGATTGATGATCTGCAGCTGCATGACGGTGGCCAGCGCTACGCCGCGCTGGCCGTCCCACACCGGCGTCGAGGTCATGCAGGCCGATAGTCCCAGGCAGGTCAGGCTGCCGAGCACCAGGACGGCGGCGCCGCGCGAAAGCTTCAGTGTCTTGTTCATGGTCGTTCTCCAGTTCTGCTGGTGGCGCGGCGGATCAGTTGCCGCCCGATGCGGTGCGGCCGGCCGTAGCCGCGGCCCTGGCCTGGGCCAGGCGGGCGGCGGTGGCCTCGATGCGGGCGATGCGCGCGGTGGTGTCCTCGGCCGGCGGCGCGGCCGCCGTGTTGCGGGCGGGTGCCGGGGCTGGCAGGGCAGGGCGCTTGCTGGCGCCGGCAACTGGTTCCCGCGTACCCGGCGCAGGCTCATCCAGCGGTTTGCCATTCGGCACGGCCGAGACCGAGGTGTTGGGCGTGCCCTCGCTGCGCGGTGCCGAGGGCGGCGTGGCGGGCGCCGCGGCCGGTGCGGCGGGCTGCGACGGTGCCGGCGCGGGTTGCGGCACACGCTTGCCGTCGCCTTCCATATTGCCCATGAAGTACACCGACAGCGGGTTGGGCGTGGAGAAGCTGTCGGTCGGCAGCGGATAGTTGTTGTTCTGCATCGGCTTGACCAGGCGCGGCGTGATGATGAATACCAGTTCGGTCAGGTCCTGCTGGTACTGCGTGCTGCGGAACAGCGTGCCCAGCACCGGCACCTCGCCGGCACCCGGCACCGCCTTGAGCGAGCCGCGCGCGCTGTCCGTCAGCAGGCCGCCAATGGCAAAGCTCTCGCCGTCGCGCATCTGCACGGTGGTGGAGGCGCGGCGAGTGGTGATCACCGGCAGCACGGTCTGTCCCGCCAGGGAGCCGCCGCGCACGGTGGCGCCGGTGGGCGACAGTTCGGACACTTCCGGCGCTACCTTCAGGTGGATGCGGCCGTTGGCCAACACTGTGGGCGTGAACTTCAGCCCGACACCGAACTCTTCCTCCTGCAGGGTGACCGTGCCAGCCCCGTTCAGCACATTGGCTTGCGCCACCGGGATATAGATCTTGCCGCCGGCGAGGAAGCTGGCTTCCTGGCCGCTGATGGTGACCAGGTTCGGCTCGGCCAGGATCTTGACCAGGCTGTCGTTCTTCTGGGCATCGATGGCGATGTCGAACGGCCGGTTGTTGGCCTTGCTGCCGAAGAACGCCGCCGAGGCGCCGGTCAGCAGTGATGTCACCAGCCCGCCGGTCCAGGAGCCGAAGCCGCCCTGCAGGTTCACCGCTGAGCCGAGCTGGTTCAGCAGCGTCTTGGAAACTTCTGCCACCTTCACTTCCAGCATGACCTGCTGCGGCGTATCCACCGACAGCATGTTCAGCACGCCGCCCTTCTTGGCGGCGTCGCCCTGTGCGGCGTTGGCGTATGCCTGGGCGATATCCATGGCCTGCTGCGCCGCCTGGGCGTTGGTGACGCTGCCGGTTAGCACCAGGTTGTCCGCCGCCGTCATCACGCGGATGCCGGGCTCGCCGGGCAACAGCTGCCCTAGCGAAGTCTGCAGCCCGCCAGCGTCGGCATTCACCACCACGTTGATGATGCTGCAAGAGCCGCTGCGGCCCTGCACGATCATGTTGGTGGTGCCCACCGCGCGGCCCAGTACGTAGAGCGTCTGCGGCGACACCATGGTGGCCTGCACGACGTTGGGATTGCCCAGCGTGCGGTTGCGCACCGGCTCCTGCAGCGTGATCAGCTGTGACTTGCCGACTGCCACCATCACGCTGGATTCGCTGCGGATCGCGCCGGTGCAGTTGGGCCCGCGTGCGTCCCCGGACGTCACGGGCGGCGCCGACGGGGCCGGCGCGGCGGCTCCGGGCGTCATGCTGATGGTCATCTGCATCGGACCCTGCGGGGCCTTGGCGGCAGCCGGTGCGGTCGCCTTGGTCAGGTTGCCCGCCTCGATGGCGGCCTGTGCTGCGGCGGCCAGCGGTGTGCAGAGGATGGCGGCAAGCACCAGGATGCGGGTGCCGCCAGCAGCGTCGGATCGTTTCTGGTTCATTTTGAATCTCCCCCCGGAGAGGCTGTGTTGCAGCTCAGAATTCGTTGGATGCCTGGCGTAGGTTTCTCAGAAGCACTCGACGCCGCCCTGCATGCCTGCCAGCACGCCGATGCAGTTGCCCGAGCGTGCGGGCGCCGCCGCCACCGTGCGAGTCTTGACTACGGTGCGCGTCTCGGTCTTGGTCACCACCTTGGCCGGTGCCTCCGGTGTCTTGCCAAGCAGTGTTCCCTTGGTGGCGCCGCCGGTGTTGATGTCGGCCACATCCAGCTGGTTGCGCAGCACCAGCGACAGGGTGCCCACGCTGCGTGCCACGTCGAGCTTCTCGGCCTGTTCGGGCGTGACTTCCAGCGTCACCGCATTGACCACCTTGGGCTGGGTGTCGTCGCGGCTGACCTGTTGCGCTACCGCCAGCACCAGGATCTTCTCGAGCACGATCTTCGAGATGCTGCCGCTCTGCGCGGTCTTGGCTTCTTCGTTGGTATTGACGATCACGTCGACATAGTTGCCCGGCAGCGCGAAGCCGGCCACGCCTACCACGTCGTTGACGCGGACCGTGATGGCACGCTTGCCGTCATTGATCACGGCGGACAAGCCACCCTTGGTGCCCACCGGCGCCAGCTTGGCGTCGATGACGGGCTCGCCGCGCTGGAGGCTGGTGCGGACCACGCGGCCCTCCAGCGCCTTCATGTCTTCAAACGCGCCGGGCGGCACGCTGCCGGTCGGCCAGCTGACCATGCGCAGCTGGCTGCCGTTGAGCGGCTGGCCGAGGTTGAGGTCGTTGGCGGCGACGACCACCTGCCTGACCGAGCTGGACGACTGCTGGACCAGCCATCGCGACGCTGATACCACTGCCGCCACGCCGGCGACGAGGGCAATCAGCAGCATCAGGATTGCGCGTGTGTTTTTCATGATGATTCTCCCCCTACAGTGGTCCGATGATTCGGTGGTGCAGCTCAGCTTGCGGCGCGATGGTCATCCGCCCATCGATGGCCAGCGCCCAGTGTTGGCATGGCTTCGGCCGAAGCGCGCAGCCCGTAGTAGCCTTGCCATGCAGACAGCAGGCCTGCCTCGGTAACCTGTGCGGCATGGCCGTGGTAGCGCACGCCCGAGTCCACCAGGCGCAGCAGGTCGCGCGGGATGCAGGCCAGCAGCGGCGTATCGCTGGCGTAGTGCAGGCTGTCGACCAGGAAATCGAACATCGCATCCGTGCTGGCCAGCCCGAAGTCAGCGGCGGTGCGCTGGTAGACCTCGCGGTAGTCGTCCACCGACAGCGGGCCCACATAGAGCTTGCTGCCGAGCCGGCGCAGGAAGGCGTCGTCGCCCAGCTCCGACGGCTCCAGGTTGGTCGAGAACACTGGCCAGACATCGAACGGAACCGAGAAGCGCACGCCGGTCTGCAGCGTGAACATGTCAATGCTGCGATCCAGCGGCACGATCCAGCGGTTCAGCAGGTCGCTGACGCCGACCAGCTGGCGGCCCAGGTCATCGATGATGTAGATGCCGTTGTTGGCCTTCATGTGAGGGGGCGCCTGGTAGAAGCCCGAGATGCGGTCATAGCGCAGGTCCAGCATGGACAGCGTCAGCTCGCCGCCAGACAGCACTACCGGGCGATGGCACAGGACCCAGCGGCGGTCCAGCGAGCGGCGCGCCAGCGATGCTTCGCTGTCGTCGAACGGCACATGGACCAGCGGATCGAACACCTGGATGATTTCGCCGGCCACGGTGATGGCATGCGGCACCGGTACCGCGCCAGGCAGCAGCGTGCCCAGGCGCTGAGCCAGGAAAGTCTTGCCACTGCCGGGCGGGCCGTAGATCATCAGCGCGCGGCAGGTGTTCAGCGCCATGCCGATGGCGTCGAGCAGATGGACCGGGATCACCAGGTCATGGAAGGCGGCGGTAACGTCCGCCTTGGTCACGGAAGCGTGGTTGACCGAGTGGCGCTTGACGGCATCGAGGTACGCATCCAGCGTGACCGGCGCCGTGCCGACATAGCTGCAGCGTGCCGAGGCTTCCGCCGCGCGGGTATAGCCGGCGTCAGTGAGCCGGAAGCGCACATCCAGGTCGCTGGCGCCGCGGTGCGCGATCTCCAGCAGGCGCTCGCGCACGGCGACGGCCGCAATGTCATTGACCACCAGTGCCGGCAGCTTGAGCGTTTCGGTCAGTACTGCCAGCGTGACGGTGCGGTGCTGGTAGGCGGCCTTCATCAGAAGCCCGAGCAACTGTGCGATCTCCAGGCCGGTATCGGCAATCGTGCGCGGCAGCACGTGCCAGGGCGGCATCGGCAGCGTGCCATGCTCGGCATGGCCATTCCTGCCGGTCGCGACGGGCTCGAGGAGCCGTGGTGCGTGGCCTGAGTCGTGATGCTCGTTCATTGCCGTCCCCTGTTCGCTGTTCAGTGTGTTCTCGTTCCTGCAGGCGCCCGTGACTGGTCGGCGCGTTGTGTCGCTTGTGGCTTGCGTCATGTGCTGGCAAAGAGCATGGTCAGCGTCCCGGCGGCAATCGCCACGCCGTAAGGCATGGAGCCGGCGGAGGCCCCGGCTTCAGGTTGCACCGGCCGTGAACCAGGCACCAGGGCGGCGATCAGCATGTGGCCCACTCGGGCGAGGGTCGAGCGCCCCTGCCCTGTGACAAGCACCTGTATCAGTGCCCAGATCCCGCCAATCACGCAGGTTGCCAACGCGATCTTCAGCACCATGCTGACGCCGAGCCAGGCGCCCACGGCTGCCATCAGCTTGACGTCGCCGGCCGCCATGCCGCGCATCAGGTAGAAGGGCAAAAACAGCGTCAGGCCCACCGTCCAGCCATAGAGCCACGCCAGCGAGCCGGCGGCCAGGCCATGAATGGCAGCCATTGCGGGCAGCGCAGCAATCCACGCGCCGAAGGTCAGCCAGTTGGGAATGCGGCGCCGATCCAGGTCGATGGCCGCGGCTGTCAGCACGATGCCGATCGTGGCGGGGCCGACGAGGGGGGCGAGGGCGGAGGCGGCTTGCATGGCGTTAGTGGCTGGTGGCTTGGGTGGTGTCCGGGGCGTGCGCTGGCCGGATGGATCAAGGCAACTTGGAGGCAACCAACTCGTACAAGGCCTCCACGGCATCGCCGAGCGTGGCCACGGAAAAGACAATTGCCATGGCGATCAGACTGCCGAGCAAGGCGTATTCGATAGCGGAAACACCCTGGTCGTCGCGCAGAAAATCTCTTGACCTGGCGAAGAGCTTTGGCATTTGGCGTCTCCGGTGTCTGTGTTTGTTTGTCGGGCGGGAGTGCGTGCCGCATGGCCGACCCGGAACAGGGCGGCCATGCGTGCGGGGCGACTATCAGGCCGGTGCGGCGTTGGTGAGGGTGTCGCCGATGTACTTGAAGATGATGTTCAGCTTCGTGCCGATCGTCTGAACCGACACGATGATGACAACCGCGATGAGCGCGGCAATGAGGCCGTATTCAATGGCGGTCACACCGTCTTCATCACGGATGAATTGCTTCAGCATGGTGGTCAGGTTTTGCATGACTAACTCCTTGGGTTGGGAACAGGCACTGCAGGACTACGAACTGCGGATAAGGCAACACTGGCACCGGATATCAATGCCTGGAAGTCCGGAAGCAGGGCGGTGCGCAGATAGCGCATGCATGGAACGGCCACTGGCCGGGCCCGCCGTGCACACCGCGCGGGTTGCGTGACTGCAGCCGGCGTTGTGCCGACGCATGCATGCACCGCGCGGCGTGCTGCACATGGCCTGCGCGAGCCATGCAACGGAACGGCGCGCTGCTGGTGCCCCTGGCAGCAGCAGCGTGGCCGATATTCCGGTGTGGCATCGCAGGTTGGCGTGCGACTGGCATGGTGAGGCTCCCCGTATTTTTGAATCTGATGCCGGCGAACGTTGCGCCAGCATCGCGGCAGTCAGGACTGCGGTGCCGCGTGCCTGACATAGGCAAACGCCAGGCCAGGCCAGCGAAAATCGTTGTGCCACAAGGGTTTGCGGGTAGCGATGCGCGCTGGCCGCAGACTCGGCGGGCCTGCAGGCGGCTTTTCGGCCACGCTTCGTTGCTGGGTGGAAACGCGGGTCTTGCAAGCCATTCCGGACCCCGCTACGGATGTTCTAGATCGCGGGACGTGCTCACGTGGGCCGCGCTGGCGAAACAGGGCAAAAACTTCATCCAAAAGCATGAGGCAGCGTTCGCGCCGAGGTTCGGCATTCGTCGCAGTCGGTAGTCCTCCTGGCTGCTTCGCTCCCTTTTTCCGGTGACGGCCAGACTGACGGATGAGAGCGTCTTCTGCCGAGGCGACGTTTCCGGATCGAAACATTGCGAAGTACGCCAGGGCCGCGGGAGTGCCGGCAGGTTCCACAGGGAGTCCCTGCAAACCCTTGTGTGCAGGGGGCTGCAGGCTCGCGCGGCCGCGTGATTCACCTTCGAAACATGGCATGTGAGATGGCCGTTCTTCGCTGCAATCGCAGACGTGTGCGCGCAACTGACTTGCGAAGGGGAGCTGCGCGACGAGGCTTGCGGTTCACGCAGGCTTCGCGTCTTGTCGACGGCCTGCGGGGGGGGGCGACGCTGCGGGGATTGGGTGTGCATCGCGATTGGAGTTCGCGAGGATGAGAGCCGTGGCAGGTGTGGGGGGATCAGGGCAGCTCTCGCTGCCGATGGCCGCTGGGGCTGCGCTATAGGTTGTGTAGCGACGCGCCCTGCGGACCGGGGCATTGCATGAGCACGGAAGTTCAGGCCAACGCTGCCTGCGGCCATGCAGCGCGCCATGGCGTGGCCCGCCACGGCCAGGCAGGGCACCGGGACGCCTGCCATGCCGCAAGGTGCGGCGCGCGCTGCCTGCTAGCCGGGCACGGGCACGGGAACGGGCACGGGCGTGCGGGTGACGGCCCTATTGTTCGCGGACGTAGGCGACGGCATTGGCATCCTCATGCACTTTTCGCCAGCTCGGTAAGCCATTGATCAGCTTTGATGCAGGGCTTGTGGGCTCAAGAACGGCCCATCGGACCTTGTACTCCTGCATCAGGGCCTGCAGGATCTTGGCATCGCCGGAATAGGCTGCCATATACCTTCGCACGAAATCGTCCCCATAGAGGTCGGCGCGGCCGTCGATGAGCGGCGCAATGCCGGAGAATATGAGGTAGCCCCCGAAGTTGTAGCTATTGAAGACCGGCCCGGCGGCACCTGCCGCCATGGCCGCGTCGACGGCCTCACGGGGCTGTATCCGGCCCTGGTCGTGCTGGATGCCTTTGGCAAGGAAGGCGATGCTGGCCATGAACAGTGCCATGCACAACGCGGTAATGATTCGAATACTTCGTGATGACAGGCGCGGCTTGATTTCCGGACGGATGGCTGCGCGTAGCTGGGGGCCGACGCTGGGCATCAGCAACAGCGGGGCCAGCAGCCCCGGCAGTTCGGCATAGCGCGCGAAGGCCAGGGCAAGGTGAACCAGCCCGAAGCACATCAGGATCCGGGTCGCAGGCAGGCGGAACCCGAAGTAGAGCGCGCCGAACAGCACAAAGCCAAGCCACAGCTCGATTGGCTGGATCAGGCGGAAGTCCGGTGCCTTCCATTCGCTGATGATGCTGAGCGAAAAGCCCATGCCGGAAACGTGGAAGGGGAAGAGCAGGCCGTCCACGCCGTTCGGTGTCAGCAGGCCCGCGAGCACGGTCAGTGCCAGGAACGGTGCCCATGCCTGCGCGCTCCGGCGTGGATGCCCTTCAGCCAGGATGGCCTCGACGGCCAGTGCGCCGGCCAGCCCGATACCGAGCAGGAAGCTGCCATGCAGGTTGGCCCAGGCCAGCATGACGACCGGCAGCCACAGGCTGGGTCGCTTGCCTTGCTCACGCGCCAGCACAAGCTGGGCGGCCCAGATCACCATCAGCGGCCAGGCCAGCGCATGCGGGCGGGCGAGCAGATGCTGGGCCAGCGTCAGGAAGGCCAGGGCGGTCCCGGCGAACGCATGCAGCGGCTCGATATAGCGCAGCAGGAACCGCAACAGCATGGTCAGCGCGACGGCGGTCGCCAGCGCGGTGACCAGCACCGGCCCGGTCCAGCCGAGCCAGGCATGGGATGCGCCAAGGATGACTTCGGCCAGCCACTCATGCGGAACCCATTTCGCGCCATGAAAAGAGAACGAGAAGGGATCGGTCGCTGGCACTGCATGGTTGGCAAGGATCCATTTGCCGGCGGCGATGTGCCAGAAGGTGTCGGCATCCACCAGCAACCGGCCACCGATAAATGAGAGGATCGAGAACAGGCTGAGTCCGAAGAGGGCGAGCCAGAACCACTGCTTCGCGGCGAGCCGCTGGAGCAGGCTTTCCCTGCTGGTCGTCTCCACCCAGGTCGTGATGGTTTTCATGGCGTCTCGCGGTGGCTGTAGTGGTTACCCATCCGGATCAGGCAGGAAAGGCGCGCGGCTGGCCTGGCGCCGCCGGGGGCGCAGTTGACGGGCAGTCGCAATAACCGCGCCATTGCCGAAAATGCCCTTGTTCCCCGGGGAGATGGCGCCGGCTGGGTGCGCGCCTTGCCGGGCTGGCGACAACGTGCCGGTGCTCCCGTTTCCACGACGAATCGTGCTTAATTCTCTGAAGCTCGCGCTTGCATGCGAGGCAGCGCGCACGTGCGGCCATCCTTGCGCCAAAAGTATGAGTCGGAGCGCGCGGCACACAGTGCATTTGGCTGAGACCGACACGCAATGCCGCCGCCGGGCCTCCGCGCGCGAGGCGTCGCAGGGAGTAAGCCATCCGATGGCCAACGTTTCAGCGGGGAAACGCGCGCCGTCGCCGCGGACCAGCTGCGCCGGTGTCAATGCAGGGAGAACCGGAATGGCACGCGGGATTGCGGTCGAAGCGGGTCGTGATTCAGTTTGGAAACGCTTGCACAAGCCAGATTCCAGCGCCTCGCCCTGGGCCGTGGTTCTGCTTGTACATCGGTGGGCGCCTGACCAGAATGGAGCCAGTACATCGATGCATCGCCGCTGCATTGCCAAGAAGAACACAGGCCGGCGCTGCCACAGAATATCAGGGGGTTGGGGAGCGATGAGCCTGGACCATAGCCCGGCAGCAACGCCGGGGTCAGTGATGTCGCGGCATTGGCTGGACCTGGAGCGTCTCAGGGCCTACAGCGTTGCCATGCTGATCGTATACGGCGCGCTGATCGTGATATGGGCCTTCAGGACGCACGGCTTCACCACGGATGCGATGGGCCGCCCCGGCGTGGATTTCTCGGCGTTCTGGAGTGCGTCGTACCTGGCCATCAAGGGGCAGGCCGCCGCGGTCTATGACTACCACAAGCTGGCACCTGTCATTGCGGCTTTCGGCGCAGTTGAGAGAGAGGGGCAGTTCTTCCTGCCATGGGTCTATCCCCCGACTTTCCTGTTGTTTGTGATGCCACTGTCCTTGCTGCCGTTTGCAGCGAGCTATCTGCTCTTCATCGGCGGCACGGCCGTCATGTATATCGCCGCGGTGCTCAGGATCCTGTCCTTGCCAGGCGTGCCGCGCCATGTGGTGTGGCTGCCCGTGCTGGCTTTTCCGGGAATCCACGAGGCTGCCATGATCGGGCAGAACTCATTGCTGACCGCGGGCGTGGCGGCGTGGGCGCTGATCCAGTTGAAAACCCGGCCAGTCCTGTCTGGCCTGCTGATCGGCTTGCTGTGCATCAAGCCGCAGCTGGCGCTGATGCTGCCGCTGGCATTGGTGGCAGACCGTGCATGGAAGACCTTCTTTACCGCTGCCGCGACCGCTGCGGCAATGGCTGCCTGCAGCATCGCCCTATGGGGATGGCAGATCGTACCCACGTTCCTGGATATCGGCACGCACTTCAGGCAGACGGTGCTGGAGCAGGGGGAGTTTGGATGGCGCTATTGCCCGACGCTCTTTGCCATGATGCGCCGCGCCGGGGCGCCGGTGGCGATTGCGTACCTGGCCCACGGCCTGGGCGCGGGCTTCGCGATCTGGGCTCTGATCAAGGTCTGGCGCGGCCGGAATTCGACTGCGCTGCGTATTGCCGCAGTGGCGGCGGCCACCCTGCTTGTGAGCCCATACGTCTGGTACTACGAGCTTACCTGGATGGGGCTCGCGATTGCGGGTCTGGCGGTCGAGGGGGTGACGCGTGGCTGGAGGGAATGGGAGCGGGAGATCCTGGTGGTGGCATGGCTGCTGCCGATTGTCCTGAGCGCGAATCACGCGGGCCATTTCCCGCAGGTCGGGCCGCTGGTGACGCTGTTGCTGCTGATGGCAATCCTGCGCCGGGTGCGGACCGGGGAGCGGTTCGCACCCGGTAAATAACAAGGCGCATGACAGCGCAATCATGGCGGTGTGCGCACAAGCCACCCCGTCTCGGGAGGGGATCATGTCAGGCCCATACGACGTCAGGCTGCTTTCTCTGGTTGTGCCCTGCTACAACGAGTCAGAAGGCATTGGCCACTTCTTCGATAGCGTCATTCCCGTGCTCGAGTCCATCGATGCGATCCGCTTCGAGATCGTGCTGGTGAACGACGGCAGCTCGGACGACACGCTGGACAAGCTCATTGCGTATTCACGCCGGGACGCACGCGTGCGAGTCGTGGACCTGACGCGGAATTTTGGCAAGGAAGCTGCCTTGACCGCGGGACTCGACGAGGCCCTTGGCGACGCGGTGATTCCCATGGACGCCGATTTGCAGGACCCGCCCTCACTGATCCCCGAGCTGGTCATGCGCTGGCGGGAAGGGGCAGAGGTGGTGCTTGCCCAGCGCAGCAGCCGCGTGTGCGACTCGTGGCTCAAGCGCGTGACCGCGGGCGCGTACTACCGCATCCACAACAAGCTGTCCGACCAGAAGCTGCCCGTGAACGTCGGGGATTTCCGGCTGATGGACCGAGTGGTGATCAATGCGCTCAAGCAGATGCCGGAGCGACGCCGCTTCATGAAGGGGTTGTTCGCGTGGGTGGGCTACAAGACCGCGATCGTCCGCTATGAGCGCGAGATGCGCAGTGCCGGTCGTTCCAAGTTTTCCGGCTGGCGTCTGTGGAACCTCGCGCTTGAGGGTATTACCAGCTTCAGCACCATCCCGCTGCGCAGCTGGACATATATCGGCGTCCTGATCGCGCTTGGCGCGTTCTGCTACGGCACCTTCATCGTGGCGCGAACCCTGGTCCTGGGGATCGATGTCCCCGGCTATGCGTCGCTGCTGTCGGTGCTGCTGTTCCTGGGGGGCATCCAGCTGATCGGGCTGGGGGTGGTCGGCGAGTATGTCGGCCGCATCTATGATGAAGCCAAGGGGCGGCCGATCTATCTGGTGCGGCGCCGTTACCAGGAGACCGGCCAGGACAAGCTCATCGCCTCGGGAAGGCGCGTGATCCGGATCGACCGCGGGCATGTGAGCGGTGGCCGCTGATGCGTGCCCGGCCTGGCCCTAGTCCCGATAGGTCCAGGCCCGGTGCGCAAGGTAGGTGAAGACCGGCACCGTCAGGACCACGCCGGCCAGGCCCGCCCAATAGCTGGCCCCCAGAAATTGGGCCGTCCAGGAAATGCCCATGGTCAGGCCCAGTCCCAGCAGGGATACGCCGGCAAAGCGGCCCAGGGTCCGGTGGCGCAGCCGCGACGAGAAGCTCCACAAGGTGTTGAGCAGATAGGAGCAGGCGGTCGCGCACACGAAGGCCGCGCAGTTCGCCGCGACCGGTGAGGCCGCCAGCGTGGTGATCAGCGTCGCGGTGATGGCGACATGCACGCCCGTCGAGGTGGCGCCCGATACCAGAAAGCGCGTGACCCGGCGAAGTTCGGGCGTGGTGATGCCGGCGTTCACGATGCGCGCACGATCGCCATCAGGGAAATGCCGAACGGCAGCGATCCGTGTGCCAGCCAATGGCGTTCCGTGCTGAACAGGCGGTGCAATGCCTGGTTGAGGGGTTGGGGCGGGAGCCCCGCTCCCGTTGCCTTCTGGCTGCCGCTCAGCCGGTCGCTGATGCGGGCCGCCACCGCAAGCGGAAACAGCAGCGTGTTGAAATAGGACATCCGTTCCACGCGCATGTGACACCGGGTGACGAGCGCATGCAGCGACCGCTTGCTATAGCGGCGCTGGTGATGCAGGAAGACGTCGTGGGAACTCCATAGCCATTGGTAGGCGGGCACGGTAATGAGTGCGGCGCCGCCGGCTTTCAGCATCCTTGCCGTACAGGCCAGTGCCCCGGCATCGTCGGCGATGTGTTCCAGGCAATCGAGCAGGCAGACCAGGTCGAAGCTGTGGTCCGGGAACGGCATGTCGTCGGGGCACCTGCCACTGCGGATATCGTAGGCCCCCAGGGTCTTCTCCCGCGCCAGCCGCAGGGCGGTGCCATCCATTTCCACGGCGCTGACGTTGCCGAACCGCGAGAGCATCTCAAGGTTTCCGCCGGTGCCCGCGCCGATCTCCAGGATGGATGCGTCGCGCGGCAACGCCAGGCCGGACAGGATCGTGCCGACGATTTCGCGCCGCCCCCGGAACCACCAGTGGCAGGCTTCCATTTCTGCCATTTCAAGGTAGGCATCAGGTGACATCGGTCGGTTCCTCCGCGATGGATCGGCTAGCCCTGCACGCAGATCAACCCCAGATCCCCCTTCTTCACCTGCAGCTTGTAATCCCGCATCAACCTGAACAACGTCACCCGCGAAATCCCCAGCTCTGCGGCCACGTCAATCAGCCGTTCATGATGCCGCTGCAGCGCCTCGACGATCGCGGTCTGCTCGGCCGCTTCGCGGATGGCCGCGAGCGTGAGCGGGCGGTCGTCGGCGGGGGTGGCCAGCTCCAGGTCGTCGGGCTGGATCACGCCGTCTTCGCACATGGCGGCGGCGTGGCGGATGCGGTTGATCAGCTCGCGCACGTTGCCGGGCCAGTTGTGCTGCTGGATCGCGCGCAGCGCCATCGGCGAGAAGCCGCGGATGCGTGCCGGCGACTGCTTGCGCACGTTGTCCAGCACGTGTTCGGCGATCAGCAGGATGTCGCTGCCGCGTTCGCGCAGCGGTGGCTGGCGCACGCGCAGCACGCACAGCCGGTGGTAGAGGTCGCCGCGGAAGCGTTCGGCGGCGATCGCGGCTTCCAGGTCGACGTGGGTGGCGGAGATGATGCGCACATCCACCTCCACCGATTCGGTGCCGCCCAGCCGCTCGATGCGGCCGGTTTCCAGGAAGCGCAGCAGGCTGGTCTGGCTTTCGATCGGCATGTCGCCGATTTCATCGAGGAACAGGGTGCCGCCCTGTGCCATCTCGATGCGGCCGGGCTTGCGCTTGGTTGCGCCGGTGAAGGCGCCGCGCTCATAGCCGAACAGCTCTGACATCAGCAGCGTGGGCGGGATGGCGGCGCAGTTGACCGCGACGAAGGGGCGCGGGGCCCGCTCCGAGGAGCGGTGGATGGCATGAGCGGCCAGTTCCTTGCCGGTGCCGGACTCGCCGGAGATCAGCACGGGCGTGTCCCAGCGCGACACCTTCTCGATGCCGCGGAAGAGTGATTGCATGGCCGGGCAGCTGCCGATCATGCCGTCCGGGCGTGCGGTGCCGGGGCGGGCATGCTGCGCGCCCGGGCGCAGTTGCGCCATGCCGAGCGCGTGGCCGAGCGATTCCGCCAGGCGAGAGTGCTCGATCGGTGCGGTGTAATAGTCGACGAAGTACAGGCCCAGCAGCCGGCGCGCGGATTCGGTCAGGGACTCCTGGCCGGCGATGATGCCGATCCAGCCGATATGCGGCAGCGAGAGCCAGGACTCGAACGATTCCAGGTCGGCGTCGCTGAAGCCGCCTTGCAGGTCGAGCATCGCCGCAAGCGGCTGGTTGCCCGGGGGCAGCGCGTGGAGGTCTTGCAGGTTGGAGGCGAAGCTGATCTTCCAGCCACGCTGTGCGAGCATCCTGCAGAGCATGGCGTCGTGGTGCTGCGACAGGTACAGCAGCGGGCGGTTGGTGTACGCGCTCATAAAATTTCCCCGGATCTTTTGTTTTTACAAAGCCGGCGGCCTGCTGTCGCGGGTCACTGGTTTCGTTGGCGCTAAGGCTTGCGCCTGCCGCAGCATGTCAATGCCGCGGCCTGGCGCTCTCCCAAAATTGCTGCCTGCGGCGCTGCGTTGCGCTGGCCGGTGGACCCGTTTTCGCCGCCGCCGTGACCTTACCCCCCTGGTATCGGTCACGGCGGCTGCCGCTTCGCTTCGCCTGCAAGGCAGACTGTTGCTTCACCCCGTTTCTTGTCTGGATGCGCCGGTTCGGCCGATGCGTCCGTTGTTGTCTGCGTGCCGCCCCGTTTAGCCGTGGCGTGCCGCATAGTCCAGGTACCACGGGCCGCTTTTCGTCCGCTTGCGGCCCGTGTTCCTGAACGACCTCCGCTAATCTTGTCGACGACCCCTGCAACCTGGCCTGCCGATGCGGGCCAGTTCCTGCCGCGTGGCCCACGCTTACAGCGCCAGTGCGATTCCCGCCCTGGGATGCGGGGTCGTCCTGAAACTGATCTTCGGCGAACGCGTGCCAGTGTGTTGCCGCTTCGGTTTCAGACGTCCCCCTGTTCCGGGCTTCTGTTCGCGCGGACATATGTGCGACGAACGTGCCAGATATGGTTAACTCTTTGATAACAAAAGGAAAGGGGAATTTTCGGCTGGCATTTGCCCGTTATTGGCGATCAATAATGTTCCGCGTCTGATACATGCGGCCGGATTTTTATGCTGCGATGCAATATTTGGTGAGCTGGTAATGAGACACAGGCATCACGCCGCGCGGCAGAAGGGTGGCGAAAGACCTACTTTTTGGCGGCAATTCCCATCCGAAGGAGGGAGAGCGAAATTTCAAATGGACAGGCGTCAGGGCTCGGATGCAGCACGCGAGTGAAGCTGCCAGGTAGTTTCATTTCCGTTACAACGATTTGAACTCTGTACATCGGTAGCCACCCCGGCGCGCCGTGGCTGGCCTCAGCCTTTTGGCGCTGCGCGCGCCGTGCGGGAGCGCTTGGGTGGAGGGAATCGACGCGTTGACAAGCGTTTGCCCGATGCTGGCCAAGGCCGGCCCGGCCGTTTCTCATCTCTTTGGATGGGCCGGGTAGATTTTTCACGGTTGCTGGCACCGTGCGCCGATTGGTTGCATTGGTGAAACTCGGGCAGTTCCGGCAAGGCCGCGGCGCACACGTATGGCGGGTCATCGGACGGCTTGCGCCATTCGCCAAGCCCTTGATTTCACTGGCCTAGACGAAAATGATTCGTATTGCCAACATCCACGCTTCAAACGATTTCATGCATGAAACCGCTCGGCGGGCGTGCCGCCGTCGGCGGCAGGGTGGACGTGGCCGGCTTCCTGCCGGACCTGGTCCTGCAGCCATGCATGGAACTGCTGGATGGCCTTCTCGCGCGGATTGCCTTCGCGCCAGGTGACCCAGTAGTGGAGGCTGGACGGGATGCGGGCGGGCCCGATCTGCACCAGTTCGCCGCTGGCCAGGTAGTCGTGCGCCAGCTGGGCGCGCGCAGTGGCTACGCCCAGCCCGGCGACGGCGGACTGCAGCATCAGGCCGGCATCCTGGAAGATCGGGCCGCGTTCGGGCTCGTCGCCGGGCAGGCCGGCGGCGTCGAGCCAGTCGCGCCAGGGGCGCAGCGCAAAGCGCAGCATCGGCATGCGCGGCACGTCGGCCAGCGTGAAGCCGGGGTAGCGCGCCAGCAGCGCCGGGCTGGCCACCGCGATCACATGGTCCTCGATCAGGTTGTGGCATTCAAAGCCGGGCAGGTCGATGCGCTGGTGCCAGATGCCGACATCGACGCTGTACGGGTCGGGCGGCGTGATTTCTGCATGCAGCCGCAGGTGCAGGTCCAGCGACGGCACCTGGGCGTGCAGGCTGGGCAGGCGCCGGATCAGCCAGGCATTGGCCAGGTCGGCCATCACGCTGACCTGCAGCTGGACGACCGGCGGCCCGGCGCTGTTGCCGGCCTCACGCAGCGCGCTTTCGATGCTGTCGAGCGCGCCGCGCACCTGTTCGGCCAGCCGCGCGCCCACGCTGGTGGGGATCATCTGGCTGCCGCTGCGCTGGAACAGCTTGGTGCCCAGGCTGGTCTCCAGCGCGCGGATATGGTGGCTGATGGCGCTGTGCGTCAGGGCCAGTTCCTCGGCCGCGCGCGAGAAGCTACGGTGGCGCGTGGCGGCCTCGAGCGCACGCAGCGCTTGCAGCGGCGGCAGGTGGACCGGGCGTTGGGCGGGTTTGGCGGGGGATTTGGCCATGGCCGTCAAATTCTACTCACAATTGCGGCGGGTATCTTTCGTTGGCCTTGAATTGCCTGAGGAACGACAATTCGGGCCATCATGACGACTACGACTTCAAACTTGTCTTCTGCGCCCTCGCAAGCGCGACTCGCCACTGGTGCTGCTGCCGGCGCCCGCTGGCGCGTGCTGGCGGTATTCTCGCTGGGCTTCCTGGTGTCCTATCTGTTCCGCGGCGTCAACCTGGGCTTTGCGCCGCACCTGACGCGCGAACTCGGGCTCAATGCCGGCGACCTGGGCCTGCTCACCAGCTTCTACTTCCTTGGCTTTGCCTGCGCCCAGCTGCCGGCGGGCATCCTGCTGGACCGCTACGGCCCGCGCCGCACCGAGGCGGTGATGCTGCTGGTGGCCGTGGCCGGTTCGATGGTGTTCGCGCTGGCGCCCGGCATGGCCGGGCTGGCCGCCGGCCGGCTGCTGATCGGGGTGGGCGTGTCGGTGTGCCTGGGCGCCACCATCCAGGCGCTGTCGATGTGGTTCCCGCTGTCGCGCATGCCATTGCTCAACGGCGTGGTGATGGCCATCGGCGGCCTGGGCGCGGTGCTGGTCGGCGCGCCGCTGTCGTGGCTGCTGTCATTGACTGACTGGCGCACGGTCAGCATGGGGCTGACCTGCATATCGCTGGCGATGGCGGTGCTGCTGTGGTTCGGCGTGCCCGACAAGCCACGCGCCGGCAAGGAAAGCCTGCGCGAACAACTGCGCGGCACGCGCCAGATCCTGGCCAGCGAACGTTTCTGGCGCGTGGTACCGCTGACACTGCTCAACCAGGGCGTGTTCATGGCGGTGCAGACGCTATGGGTGGGTGCTTTCCTGCGCGACGTGGCCGGCTTCGATCCGGCCAGCAGCGCACAACTGGTCTCGGTGATCGGCTTTGCCATGATGGCCGGCTGCGTCGGCGCGGGCTGGGCCGCGCGCCACCTGGAGCGTATCGGCGTGAGCCTGTATGCCTTTGCCGGCACTGGCATGACCGCCTTTATTGTGGTCCAGCTGCTGCTGATGGCGCAGGTCCCGCTGCCGCCGGTGCTGCTGTGGGTGGCTTATGGCGTGTTCGGCTCCAGCGGCATCCTGACCTATGCGGTGCTGGCGCGCAGCTTCCCGGATGCGCTGATCGGAAGGGCTACCACGGCGCTGACGCTGACGGTGTTCCTGTCCACCTTTGCCTGCCAGGTGGGTGTGGGACTGGTGCTGGATCTGTGGCCTGCCACGGCCGGACACTATCCCAAGGCTGCACACCTGACGGCGTGGGGCGGACTGGTGGCGCTGCAAATATTCGCGGCCGTGTGGTACCTGATGGGTGCGCGCCGCCCGCGCTGACGATGACTGGCCCGACCTGAATTTCCCTCGCGTCGTCGCCCCCGGTTGGCGGGCTATCCCAATCCCAATGACGGGTTCGGCACGCTCAGTAAACACCTGGCAACGCGCGGAATCGCACTTTTTCGCGATACCGACAGTATTCGGGGTCGTCGGAGAGCAGCTTTTCTTCGCGATTTATCCGCACAGCCTGCAGCGCGTACAGCCCGGCATAGACCAGCAAGTTCTGCGGCCCGAAATTTGTGAGCAGGAAGCCGACGTCGGTGATGAGGTAGCCAAGGTAGATCGGATGCCGCACGAATCGGTAAGCCCCGCTCGACACGATTCCGCGATTGGCAGGCAGTATTCCGAACGAGAACCGGAGCGAGATCTTTGCGTAGATCTGCCAGGTGATTCCTATGACCTGGAGGCCAGCGCCAAGTATTTCCGGTACCAGATGCTCCCCTGGCGCCAGCTGAATTGCCACGAAATAGTATGAGGCGCCCAACGAGCAGATGACTGTGACCGGATTCCAGTCTCGTCGCTTCGGAACCCGGACAAACAGGGACAGGCCAAGGGTCAGGCAGTTTGCCAGCACGAGCAGCAGCAAGGTGATTCGCGTCGGGTCCGCGAGCCAGTGCCGAATTGCCGCGTAAGCGAACGCAGCAAACATGATGGCGCTGGCACTTCTGAGACTTGCCTCCAAAAGGAATTCCCGAAGGTCTGTTCTGGGCGCAGGGCCCCCTCGATCCTCGTCCGTTGGGCATTCTGGCATGGCTTCCCCTTGTCCTGGCGGAGTCTTGGCGCTCCGCCTCACTGGCTGTCGTGCAGTTGTTGACCAAGCGTAGCCCGTGAACGCCAGACGTCATATCGGGCAAAAGGATGTTTCGCCGATGAAAGCCGCGCATTGCCTGGTCGATGGCGCAGGCCAAGGGGAAGGCCAGAAGGAAACCGGCAACGAGCTTGCGCATCGCTATCTGGCCGTTACGTCGTTGGCCATTGCGATGGAGCCAGACCTGGCGATGTGAACAGACCTTAGAGCATGACCGGACGGTCGTCCAGCTCGTTCGGGTTGGGCCCGCCGTCAGACGGGAAGTGCGTGGCCAACAATGCATGGATGCGCGCCACCGTGGCCAGCACCGGCCGTACCGACAGGTCCTGCCTGAGTCCCCGCGCCAGTTCGTCGCACAGCTCGCGCCAGGTGGCGGGCCCCACGCAGGCGTCGATGCCGCGGTCGGCCAGCAGCTCGACCGCATGGTCGGCCAGGTTGATATAGAGCAGCACGCCGGTATGGTCCGCGGTGTTCCAGACCTCGAGCGCGCTAAACAGGAAGCGGGCGCGCTCGCGCGGCGTGACGCCGGCCCAGGCATGGCCCACCGGCAGGCTGGCTTCGATCACCACGCGGATCTCGCCGCGGTGGCTGGCTTCGCCGGCGTGCACGGCTTCATGCAGCTGTTGCTGGGCTTCGGCCGGAAAGTGCTTGCGGGCTGCGCCGGCCGTGGTGGCGATATGGTGCAGGGCACGTCGGAGATTCGGCATTGTCGTCGTTCCTTGCTGTCACCAGTTGCCCGAGGCGCCGCCGCCGTCGAAGCCGCCGCCGCCCCCGCCACCAAAGCCGCCGCCGCTGTCACCGCCGCCTCCGCCAAAGCCGCCACCACCCCAGCCGCCGCTGCGCCGGCCCCAGTCCTGCCCCATGGTGTAGCCACCCAGGCCGCCCAGCCCACCGGCGATCACGTCGCGACCGCGCCGGGTGGTGACGATCTGCGGGCCGCGTCGGCGCAGGATGGCACTCAGGAAGAAGAACACGATGATCGCCAGCGGCAGCAGTGCCGGCAGCCACTCGGCCAGCCCGGACGATTGCTGCGCCTTGCGCTGCGGTGCCGCCAGGCCTTCCTTGTCGATGGTGGCCTGGATGGCCGAGATTCCCGCCGCCAGCCCGCCGTAGAAGTCGTTCTGGCGGAAGTGGGGGGCCATCACGTCCTGCAAGATGCGCTTGGACATGGCATCGGTCAGCGACCCCTGCACGCCGCGCCCGACCTCCAGCCGCATCTTGCGCAGCCCGGGCGGGTTGTCCTTGGCGATCAGCACGATCACGCCGTCGTCGATGCCCTTGCGCCCGGCGCGCCAGGCGTCGGCCACGCGGATGCTGTAGGCATCGATCGGCTCGGGATCGGTGGTGGGCACCATCAGCACGAAGATCTGGCTGCCGCGCTGCTGCTCGTATTCCGCCAGCACGTTCTCGAGCGCGCCGCGCTGCTGCGGCGTCAGCGTGCCGGTCAGGTCGGTGACGCGCTGGGTCAGCGGCGGCACCGCGACAAAGCCGTCTGCCGCCAGCGCGGGGCCGGCCAGCAACGCCGCCAGCCATAGCAGGGCGGCCGCCAGCCAGGCGTGCCGCCAGGGCGAGCGCAGGGTGTGGCCCATGGTGTGGTCCGTCTCAGAACTTGACTGCGGGCGGCGTGGAGATGGCTTTCTCGTTGTCCACCGTGAACGACGGCTTGACCGGGTACTTGAAGACCATCGCCGTCAGGTTGGTCGGGAAGCTGCGCGCCAGCACGTTGTACTGCTGCACGGCGGCGATATAGCGCTGGCGGGCCACGGTGATGCGGTTCTCGGTGCCCTCAAGCTGCGACTGCAGGTCGCGGAACGAGGCGTCGGCCTTCAGTTGCGGGTAGTTCTCGGACACCGCCAGCAGGCGCGACAGCGCGCCGGACAGCTCGCCCTGGGCCTGCTGGAAGCGCTTGAAGGCTTCGGGGTCGTTCAGGGTTTCGGGCGAGACCTGGATGCTGGTGGCGGCGGCGCGCGCCTTGGTCACGGCCTCAAGCGTCTCACGCTCGTGCGTGGCGTAGCCCTTGACCGTGTTGACCAGGTTGGGGATCAGGTCGGCGCGGCGCTGGTACTGGTTGATGACTTCGCTCCAGGCTGCCTTGACCGCCTCGTCCTTGGTCTGGAAGTCGTTGTAGCCGCAGGCGGACAGCAGGCTGGCCATAACCGCCAGCAGCAGCCAGCGCAAGACAGGCATCGGCGAGCTGCTGGACAAGGAGGGGGACGAAGAAGCGCGCATCAGAGACTCCGCGGGTTGGACGAAAACCCAAGTGTAGCGCACCGCCCCTGTCGCCAGAGGGGCAGGCGGCGCACCGGGGCGCCGCCTGCCTGGCATGGCCTCAGCCCGCCGCGAACGCCTTGCGCGCGGCGTCGAGCGTGGCCGCCAGGATGGCGTCGTCGTGCTGCGCCGAGACAAAGCCGGCCTCGAAGGCCGACGGCGCCAGGTAGACGCCGTGATCCAGCATGGCGTGGAAGAAGCGGTTGAAGCGCGCGGTGTCGCTCCTGGTTACCTCGGCGAAGCTGCACGGCACGCCGTCGCGGAAGTAGATCCCGAACATGCCGCCGATGGCATCCGCCGCGAACGGCACGCCCGCGGCCTTGGCGGCCTCGGCCAGGCCGTCGGCCAGCTTGCGGGTCTGGGTGGCCAGGCGCTCATAGAAGCCGGGTGCCTGGATCAGCTTGAGCGTGGCCAGGCCCGCGGCCACCGCCAGCGGGTTGCCCGAGAGCGTGCCGGCCTGGTAGACGCCGCCCAGCGGCGCCAGCTTGGCCATGATGTCGCGGCGCCCGCCAAAGGCCGCCGCCGGCATGCCGCCGCCGATCACCTTGCCCAGGCAGGTCAGGTCGGGCCGGATGCCGTAGTGCGCCTGCGCGCCGCCCAGCGCCACGCGGAAGCCGGTCATGACCTCGTCCAGGATCAGCACCGCGCCGTCGCGGGTGCACAGGTCGCGCATGGCCTTCAGGAAGGCATCGGTGGCGCGCACCAGGTTCATGTTGCCGGCCACCGGCTCGACGATCACCGCGGCGATCTCGCCGGCATGCCTGGCGAAGGCCTGTTCCAGCTGCTCGACGTTGTTGTACTCCAGCACCATGGTGTGGCGCGTCACGTCGGCCGGCACGCCGGCTGACGACGGCGCGTTCTGGGTGGTGTCGGCAAAGGTCAGCAGGCCGGAGCCGGCCTTGACCAGCAGGCTGTCGGCGTGGCCGTGGTAGCAGCCTTCGAACTTGATGATCAGGTCGCGGCCGGTGAAGCCGCGCGCCAGCCGCAGTGCGCTCATGGTGGCTTCGGTGCCAGAGGAGACCAGCCGCACCTGCTCGATCGACGGCACCAGCTTGCAGATTTCCTCGGCCATGGTGATCTCGGCCTCGGTCGGGGCGCCGAACGAGAAGCTGTGCGCGGCGGTTTCCTGTACCGCACGCACCACTTCCGGGTGGGCGTGGCCCACGATCATCGGGCCCCAGGAGCCGATGTAGTCGATATAGCGCTGCCCGTCGGCGTCCCACATATAGGCGCCTTCGGCACGCGTGATGAAGCGCGGCGTGCCGCCCACCGAGCGGAAGGCGCGCACGGGCGAGTTGACGCCCCCGGGAATGGTCTGCTGGGCGCGGTCGAAGAGCTGCTGATTACGGGACATGGCGTTGAGGTGAGGACAAGGACTGCAGGGATCGTGTGCGGCGGGCCCGGGCCTTATCGTTGACATGCAGCAAAAACAGCGGAAATTCGCTGCAATTGCCGGCCAATCAGGCGCTAACATGCGCGAACACGGCGGATCTGGCACGATTCTGGCGGCCGCCGGCTGGCGCCGGCGGCACGGTTTCGGTACCATCTGCGCTGAATTTTAATGGAGAGTGGCCAGAGCCTGTTATGGAATACAAGACTTGGATGTGCCTGATCTGCGGCTGGATCTACGATGAAGCCGCAGGCGCGCCGGAAGACGGCATCGCCCCCGGAACCCGGTGGGAAGACGTGCCCATCAACTGGACCTGCCCGGAATGCGGTGCGCGCAAGGAAGATTTCGAGATGGTTGCCATCTGAGGCAGCGTCCCCCAGAAGAACAATTACCGGGCGCGCGTCGCGCCGATGCGACAGAACGCCGGCCGGCCGCGGCCGGACCGGATTGACGGCCCCCCGGCGTCTTGTCACACTCTGTTGCAAAATGACTGCCCGTCCCTCTGCCTCTGGCTGGGAGGACGGTAGGCAGGTGCGGGTTCCACGCACCGCCGCTGCCGGGCACAGCCCGGCCTTGGAAGGGAAACAAAAATTGTCGGGGGTCCGTCGGGGCGCGCATGGGGTCGCGCTGCTCCGCACGGGTGTTCTCTAGTGCTTGCCGGCGCTCCACAAGGGGCAGCCGGTCGCGGGAACAACAATGCGGGTCGCTCAAACAGAAGAAAACCAGCGGGTCAATACCGCCGGCGCCCAGGGTGTGGCGCCTGGCGTTTCCATTCCGGACACCACGGCGCCGCCGCGCCACAAGGTGCTGGTCATCGATGATTCCAGCACCATCCGCCGCACCGCGGAGATCTTCCTGTCGCAGGCGGGATACCAGGTGGTGCTGGCCGAAGACGGCTTCGAGGCGCTGGCCAAGGTGGGCGAGCTGCACCCGGACCTGGTCTTCTGCGACATCCTGATGCCCCGCCTGGACGGGTACCAGACCTGCTCCCTGATCAAGAAGAGTCCGCGCTTTCACGCCATCCCCGTGATCATGCTGTCCTCGCGCGACGGCGTGTTCGACCGCTCGCGCGGCCGCCTGGTCGGCGCGCACGACCATCTAGCCAAGCCTTTTACCCGCGAAGCGCTGCTGCACGCCGTGCAGGCCTGCCTGCCATGCCAGGCCGCGGGCCACGTGCTGCCTGCCTGAAGCGCATGCACGCGACGCCATGTACGAATCGAAGGAAAACCTCATGACTGCCATCAACAAGATCCTGATCGTCGACGACTCCCCCACCGAAGCCCTGTTCATGTCCGACCTGCTCGGCAAGCGCGGCTTCAAGGTCTCGGTTGCCAGCAACAGCGACCAGGCCTTCGCGCGCCTGCAGGCCGAGAGCTTCGACCTGATCCTGATGGACGTGGTGATGCCCGGCCAGAACGGCTACCAGGCCACCCGCGCGATCAAGCGCGACGACCGCTTCAAGGACATCCCCGTGATCATGTGCACCAGCAAGGGCCTGGACACCGACCGCATCTGGGGCATGCGCCAGGGCGCGTCTGACTACATCGTCAAGCCCGTCGACGGCGAAGAGCTGCTGGGCAAGATCGCCGCGCTGGCGCACTGAGCTGCCAGCGCAGGCCGTACGGGAAGCCACTGCCACCTGTTCCGGGGACCGCCAGATGAATGCGCCACGCCAAGACCTCCGCGCCCGCCAGACCCGCCTGCAGGACTACCAGGCCATGCTGGCCCGGCGCCTGCGCGAGGCGCGCAGCCTGCCCGCGGCCGACAGCTACCTGGCGCTGCAGGTGGGCGCGCGCAACTGGCTGCTGCCGCTGGCCGATACCGGTGAGGTGCTCGACATGCGCCCGCCCAGCCCGGTGCCGCTGACGCAGCCGTGGTACAGCGGCCTGGTCAATGCGCGCGGCAGCCTGCTGGGCGTGATCGATTTCAGCCTGTTCTGCGGCGGCGCGCCAACGCCGCTGCAGCCCGGCAGCAAGATCGTGGTGCTGTCGCGCCAGGTGGAGCGCGCCTGCGCAATCCTGGCCACGCGCGTGGCGGGTTTGCGCCATGCCGCCGACCTGAGCCTGCCGCACGGCGATGCGCCACCACCGGCCGGCACGCCGGCATGGGAAGGGCAACGCTTTGCCGACCGCGACGGGCGTGACTGGCAGGTGCTGGACGTGCGCGCGCTGCTGGACGCGCCGGCCTTCCTGCAGG
Organism: Cupriavidus necator N-1; assembly: GCF_000219215.1. Taxonomy (NCBI): domain Bacteria; kingdom Pseudomonadati; phylum Pseudomonadota; class Betaproteobacteria; order Burkholderiales; family Burkholderiaceae; genus Cupriavidus; species Cupriavidus necator. The sequence continues at coordinate 755,943 of NC_015726.1, forward strand.
TGGGACGGGTTGCGGCCTGAGGCCCGCCGCCAATTACAAGATACAAGAATGACGCGCAGGCCACGGCCTGCGGCACCCGGCACGAGCCGCCGGGCATGACAACGAAAAAAAACGGAAGAGGGTGCCATGGGTTTCAAGAAATTCAGCCTGGGCCGGCGCACGCCGGCAGCCGAAGCAGCCAGCGGCCTGGCGGGCGGGCCCGGCATGGCCTATGCCGGCGGCCCGGAATCCGCACCGGCACCCCCATCCGCCGACGGCCTGGGCGCCACGCCAATGGAGCATGTCACGCGCTGGCTTGGGCGCATGCCGTTCTCGTCGCAGCAGCGGCTGCTGACGGTGGGCGTGGTGGTGTCGCTGGTGGCACTGCTTGGCTCGGTGTACCTGGACAACCGCATCGCCAACAACGCCGCCGCGCAGATCGAGATCGCCGGCGACATGCTGATGCACTCGCAGCGCCTGGGCAAGGCGGTGCCGGTGGCGCTGCTAGGCAATGCGCAGGCCTTCACGCAGCTGCGCCAGTCGAAAGACGCGCTGGCAGGCGACCTGAAGGCGCTGCAGGAAGGCAGCGACGAGAAGCGCGTGCGCGCCACCAGCGGCGCGGCCGAACCGCTGCTCGAGACCGCGATGCAATCGTGGAAGCGCTCCGAGAAAAGCGCCGCCGACGTGCTGGCGCAGCAGCCGGTGCTGAACACCATTGGCCAGACGCTGCAGATCTTCAACGCCTCCAACCCTGAGCTGCTGGAATCCGCCGAACAGGTCGCGGCAATCAAGCTGCAGTCCGGCGCCAACGCGCGCGAGGTGGCGGCCTCGGCGCAGCTGGTGATGCTGACGCAGCGCCTGGGCAAGAACCTGAACGAGTTCCTGGCCGGCGAAGGCGTCAACCCCGAAACCGCGTTCCTGCTGGGCAAGGACACCAACACCTTCCGCGAAACGCTGGACGGCCTGCTCAACGGCAGCGAGGCGCTGCGCCTGTCGGCGGCCGCCGACGAAGAAACGCGCGGCTACCTGAAGCAGCTGTCGCAGCGCTTTGAAGCGGTGCAGAAGACCACGCAGACCATCCTGCAGAATCTGCCGGGCCTGATTGCCGCCAAGCGCGCGCAACAGCAGATCTTCAACGACAACGAGGCGCTGCGCGGCGAGCTCTCGGCGCTGCAGCGTGCCTACGCGCAGTCGGCGCGCGTCCGCCCGGTGACGCTGGGCGCGACCGTGGTGTCGGCGGCCATGACGCTGCTGTGCCTGGTGGGCCTGGCGGCCCTGTACCTGCGCGATTCACGCATGCGCGCGCTGGAAGCCGAGGCGCGCGAGCGCGAGGCCGAGTCCCGCCGCCTGGACGAAAAGCGCAACAACGACAACACCCAGAAGGCGATTCTGCAGCTGATGAACGAGCTGCAGGACATCGCCGACGGCGACCTGACGCGCCAGGCCACGGTGACCGAGGACATCACCGGCGCCATTGCCGACTCGGTCAACTACACCGTGGAAGAACTGCGCGAGCTGGTCGGCCGGGTGCAGCAGACCGCCGGCGAGGTGACGCAGGCGTCGGGGCAGGTGCAGTCCACCTCGACCCAGCTGGTGTCAACCACCGAAGAGCAGTCGCGCCAGATCCGGCAGACCGGCGAATCGGTGGTGGACATGGCCGACCGCATCACGCAGGTGTCGCGCGGCGCGGCCGAGTCCGCCAACGTGGCGCGCGCCTCGCTGTCTGCCGCGGAGCAGGGCCAGCAGGCGGTGCAAAACGCCATCGCCGGCATGAACGATATCCGCGAGCAGATCCAGGAAACCTCCAAGCGCATCAAGCGCCTGGGCGAGTCGTCGCAGGAGATCGGTGAAATCGTCGAGCTGATCTCGGACATTACCGAGCAGACCAACGTGCTGGCACTGAACGCCGCCATCCAGGCCGCGTCCGCGGGCGAAGCCGGGCGCGGCTTCTCGGTGGTGGCCGAAGAAGTGCAGCGGCTGGCCGAACGCTCCGGCGAGGCCACCAAGCAGATCGGCGCGCTGATCCGCACCATCCAGACCGATACCCAGGACGCGGTGCACGCCATGGAGCGCAGCACGCAGGGCGTGGTGGAGGGGGCGCGGCTGTCGGACAACGCCGGTGCCGCACTGGTCGAGATTGGGCGCGTGTCGCGCCAGCTGGCCGAGCTGATCGAGCAGATCTCGCAGTCCACCTCACACGAGGCTGACCTGGCCACCACCGTGGCCCGCCATATCGAGCGCATCCTGCAGGTTACCGAGCAGACCACCACCGGCACGCGCCAGACCGCGCAGTCGGTGCGCCAGCTGACGCTGCTGACCGAAGAGCTGCGCAACTCCGTGTCGCGATTCAAGATCGCCTGAGTGGCCGGATGACGCCTGCGACCGCTTCCGCGCACCGCGGCCTTACCGGGCTTAGCGGCCACGCGCTCCATGCCAACTCCGCGCCTGCCGCCTGTTGCGGCAGGTCGCCCGCGGCCGCCTTCCGGGCGCCGCACTGGAAGCCGTCATGTCCCTGAATTTCCCTGTCCCGCGCGATGGCGCCGCAGCCGGCGCACCGGCTGACGCCTGCGCCGTGCCTGAGCCGGCTCCCGCGCCGCCGTCCGCGAGCGCGCCAGCTGTTTCCGATCCAGGCGCCCCCGCGCGCGACCTGTCCGGCCTGGCGTGGCTTGCGCCGAGCCTGCGCAGCGCGCTGGAAGACGCCGCCGCCGAGCTTGGCCACTATGTCGACGAGGTCCGCCAGGCGCCCGAAGCGCTGGGCGCGCGCGATACCACCTCACTGCGGCTGGCCGGCCAGCACCTGCACCAGGCCGCCGGCGCGGTGCATATCGTCGGGCTGCGCGGCACCGACCCGTATTGCCAGGCCCTGCGCCGCCTGCTCGAAGCCATCGACGCCGGCACCGTTGCCGCCGGCCCCGAGGCGCTGGCGGTATTCCGCGCCGGCGTGCAGGCGCTGGCCGAGTATGTCGACGACCTGATGGCCGGCGACGATGAAGCGCCGTTGCGCCTGTTCCAGCCCTATGCGGGCGTGCTGGCGCACCTGGGCGAAGAGCGCGTGCATCCGGCCGACCTGTGGCTCGATGAGCTGCAGATGCTGCCTGGCATGCTGCTGCCGGCGAGAGGTCCGGCGGCGGTCATGCGTGCGCGCCAGCAGTTTGAGTCAGCCTTGCTCAAGGCATTGCGCCTGCCTGCGCCGTGCCCCGACGCGGCGCTGCTGCGCGAAGCCTGGCTGCCGCTGTGCGCGGCGCTGGACGAGGTGCGCGCCAATGAGCAGGAGGCGCGCCGCGCGGCGGATCATCCGGATCGCGGGGTCTGGCATGTGCTGGGGCTGGCGTTCCGCGCACTGGGCCTTGGCCTGTTGCCTTCCGACCTGCTGGCCAAGCGCTTTGCCGGCCGCGCCAACCTGCTGCTGCGCCAGTACCTGCAGGGCCATGTGCGCGTGCCGCAGGCGCTGCTCAACGACGCGGTGTTCCTGCTGGTCTGCACCGGCCTGGCCCGCGACGGGGCCGGTGACGGCGATGGCCTGGCTGCGCCGCGTGCCGTATTGCGTGCCGATATTGCGCGCACGCTCGCGGCGTTCCGCCTCGACCCGGCACACGCGCTTGCCAATGCGGACTTCCGCCAGCGCTATTACGGCTGGCTCGACCCGATCGACACGCGCAACCTGCAGCAGGCCGCCGCCGGGCTGGAGCACGCCGCCGCCGGCGAACCGACCGGCTGGGAAACCGCGCTGGCCGCGCTGGCCGAAGCCGCGCAGCCGCTTGGGCAGCCGGCGCTGCAGCGCTGCCTGGCGCAGGCGGCCATGCACGGCGGGCAGCATCACCGTGGCGAGGCACTCGGCGCCTCCGGCATCGCGTTGTTTCTGGCGCGCGCGCTGGCGTTGCCGTGGCGCGTGCACGGGCAATCCGCCCATCCGGCGGCGGCGCGTTTTGCCGCGCAGTGCGAGGCGCTGGCGACATGCCTGGCCGATCCCGCCGCGAGCGCGCCCGCGTGGCTTGCGGGCATGGTCGACGAGGCGCGCGCCCAGGCGCTGCGCAGCGAGGCCGTGACGCAGCTGCGGGCGCAGCTGGACAGCGGCGAATCGTGGCTGGACAGCTTCGACCGCAACGCGGCCCGCGCCGAAGGCGTCGGCCACCTGCGCGATGCGTGCCAGGCCTTTGCCGCGCTTGGCGCCACGCTGGCGCACTTGCAGTCGTCCGCCGCGCTGCCTGCAGCGCTGGTGGACGATGCCGCGCAGGCCGCCGCCGCGGTGCATTCCGTCAATGCGCGGCTGGCCGATCCGGGCGAACTCGCCGATGCCAGTGCGCGCGCCGCGCTGCTGGGCGAAGTCGCGGCAGAGCTGGGCGCGGTCCATGCCTTTGCGGATGCGCTGGAATTCGGCCGCGTGCGGCGGGCCGATACGCTTGCCGACGCCGGCGAGCCCGATGCGCCGCGCGCCGCGCAGCATCCGCTGGCCGCCGCGCGCGCCGCCGCGGCCGAGGCGATCCAGGCCGGCCCCGTGCCCGATGCGCCGCCCGTGCAGCGCCTGCGTGCCGCGCTGCAGGCGCTGGCCGACCAGGCCACCATCGACGACGATGCCGCGCTGCGCCGCCAGGCCGCCGAAGCCACCATGCAATGCAATGCCTGGCTGGCCGGCAGCGATGATGCCGCAGGCAGGCTGGCACTGGCACTGGCCGAGCCGGCAGGGGCTGCGGCACCCGCGGCCGCGCCGGCCGCAGCGCAAGGCCTGCCGGCTGCCGGTGACAAGGCGGCGCTGGACGCCGAACTGCTCGACATCTTCCTGAACGAAGCCGACGAGGTGCTGAGTGGCATCGCAGGCGACCTCGGCTCGGGCGTAGAGGCGCTGCACGATGCCGATACGCTCAGCCGCGTGCGGCGCGCCTTCCATACGCTCAAGGGCTCCAGCCGCATGGTCGGCCTGCATCGCTATGGCGAAGCGGCCTGGGCGGTCGAGCAGGTCATGAACCTATGGATTGCCGAGGCGCGCGAGCCGGTGCCGGCGCTGCTGTCGCTGCTGCGCCGCGCGCATGCCGAGCTGTCGGCGTGGGTCGCACAGCTGCATCGCGATGCGGCGACCTGGCACGACATCGCGCCGCTGGTGGCAGCCGCCGAGGCGGTGCGCGACCCGGCCGCCGCGCAGGCCGCGGACGAACTGCCAGTGTTGCCCGGAGCGGCTGCTGAAGCGCTGCCCGAGCCGGCCGCCGAGACTGCCGATCACACCGGCGCCGATGCCGTCGGGCACGGCGAAGACAATGTGATCCCGTTCCGCCTGTCCGGCGGCCTGTCGGACGAGGACGACCACTACAAGGTCATCGGACCGGTGCGCATCGGCCTGGCGCTCTACAACGTCTACCTGCAGGAGGCCGACGACCTGCTGCGCCAGTTCGCCACCGATATCTCCGAATGGCGGCATGAAGGCCATCCGTGCCCGAGCGAACTGGGGCTGCGCGTCGCCCACACGCTGCAGGGCAGTGCGTCCACCGTCGGACTGGAACCCGTGCGTGAGATCGCCGAGGCGCTGGAGGCCCTGCTGCTGCAGCTGGGCTCGCACCCGGTGGCGATGCACCCGGGCGATTTCCGCCTGCTGGAGCAGGCGGTCGAGCGCCTGCGTGGCATGCTGCACCAGTTTGCCGCGGGCGTCTGGCCGGATGCCGATGCCGGCCTGCGCCGCAGCCTGGTTGAGTTTGGCGAGCGCGCGCTGCTGCGTCCGCGCGTGGCGGTGCCCGCGCCGCAGGCGCCGGCCGAGCCGGATGGCTCGGTGGCGCAGCTGCTGGGCCAGTTGTCGCCGGCGCAGGAAGACCAGCCGGAGCCGCCGGCATTGCCCGGGCCGGAGGCCGCACAGCCACTGGCCACGCCGCATGACGCGGTCGTTATCGCGCTGCCGACCCCGCACCGGGCGCCCCTTGCGCCGGTATCGGACGAGGGCGGCGCGCCGGATCCGGCGCTGGTCCAGATCTTCCTGGAAGAGGCACAAGGCACGCTGCCCGAGCTGGGCAAGCTGCTGCGCGGCTGGGAAGCCGCGCCGGAAGACTCGCGCCACGGCGGCCTGGTGCTGCGCGCGCTGCATACGCTCAAGGGCAGTGCGCGCATGGCAGGTGCCATGGCACTGGGCCAGGCCGCGCATGAAATGGAGACGCTGCTCGACGCCAGCCTGCGCGGGCAGGGACAGCAGGCCGTCGGGCCGAAGCTGTTCGAGCGGCTCTACGCTTGGTACGACCGCATCCTGGCGCATGTCGAGGCGCTGCCGTCCGGCCGCCTGCTGCCCGCGGACGACCCGGACGTGGTCAACGGCCTGGCCGAGGTGCCGGAGGACGCGCAGGCCGATGCGCCGCTGCCGCAGGCAGATGCCGTGGTCGAGGCGGTGCCCGCCGCCAGCCTGCCCGCCATGCCGGGGCCGGCAGACGTGATGGTGGCGATGCCGCCGGCCGTGCCTGCCGAGCCGCAACGCGCGCTGGTGCGTGTGCAGGCGCGCGCGCTCGACACGCTGATCAATGAAGCCGGCGAGGTCGGCGCCACGCGCGCACGCCTGGACAGCGAACTGGAGGCGATGCGCGCCTACCTGGGCGAACTGAACGACAACGTCGCGCGCCTGCGCGGGCAGTTGCGCGAAATCGAGATCCAGGCGGAATCGCAGATGGCATCGCGCATTGCCGACGCGCAGCACAAGCAGGAATTCGATCCGCTCGAGTTCGACCGCTTCACGCGCTTCCAGGAGCTGACGCGGATGATGGCTGAGTCGGTCAACGACGTGGCCACCGTCGAGCAGAACCTGCAGCGCGGCTTTGACCGCGCCGCCGGCGACTTGGCCGCGCAGGCGCGCCTGACGCGCGGCATGCAGCGCGGGCTGATGCAGGCGCGCATGGTGCAGTTCGACGCGCTGGCCGAGCGCCTCTATCGCGTGGCACGCCAGGCCGCGGCCGAGACCGGCAAGGAAGTGCGCCTGTTGATCAAGGGCGGCACCGTGGAAATCGACCGCTCGGTGCTGGACCGCATGGCCGGCCCGATCGAGCACCTGATCCGCAATGCGGTGGTGCACGGCATCGAAGCCGCCGCGCCGCGCCGCGCCGCGGGCAAGGCCGCCACCGGCGCGCTGACGCTGGAGGTGCAGCAGGAAGGCAACGAGGTGGTGCTGCATTTCGTCGATGACGGCGGCGGGCTGGACCTGGCGCGCATCCGCGCGCGCGCGGTCGAGCGCTGCCTGCTGGCGCCGGACGACGACGCCAGCGAAGCGCGCCTGACCGAGCTGATCTTTGCGCCGGGCTTCTCCACTGCCGACGCGGTGTCGGAGCTGGCCGGCCGCGGCGTGGGCATGGACGTGGTGCGCGCCGAGACCGTGGCGCTGGGCGGACGCATCACGCTGGAGTCGAAGCCGGGGCAGGGCACCACCTTCACCGTACACCTGCCGCTGACCACGGCAATCACGCAGGTGCTGGTGATCTCGCTGGGCGCACGGCGCTATGCCGTGCCCAGTGGCATGATCGACCAGGTCCAGCAGCTGCGCGCCCCGGCGCTGCTGGATGCCTACAACCAGGGCCGCCTCACTGTGGCTGGCGCCGAGGTGCCGTTCTTCTACTTCGGCGCGCTGCTGGAGGAAGGCAACGCGGTCGCGGCCGGGCGCAAGTATTCGCCGGTGGTGTTGGTGCGCAGCGGCGCCGAGCGCGTGGCGGTGCATGTGGACGATGTGGTCGGCAACCGCGAAGTGGTGGTCAAGCACATCGGCCCGCACCTGGCGCGGCTGGAAGGCATTGCCGGCGCGACCACGCTGGGCGATGGCGAGATCGTGCTGATCTACAACCCGGTGGTGCTGGCGCAGCGCTTGGTGCGCGAACGCGGCCAGCTGGTGCCGCAGGCCTTGCCGCAGACGCCGGCGCTACCTGCCGTGCAGGCGCAGATGGGCGCGGTCGCGGAACTGGCGAGCGACGGCACCACCGAGCCGGTGCGTGGCCTGGCCGTGCAGCCGACCGTGATGGTGGTGGATGACTCGCTGACCGTGCGCAAGGCCACCCAGCGCCTGCTGGGCCGCGCCGGATACCAGGTGGTGCTGGCGCGCGACGGTGTGGATGCGCTCAAGCAACTGCAGGATGTCATGCCGGACGCCATGCTGGTCGACATCGAGATGCCGCACATGGACGGCTTCGACCTGACGCGCAACGTGCGCTCCGACGCGCGCACCGCGCATATGCCGCTGGTGATGATCACCTCGCGCACGGCCGACAAGCACCGCCGCTATGCCGAGGAGATCGGCGTCAACGTGTACCTGGGCAAGCCGTACAACGAGGATGAACTGCTGGGCACGCTGCATCGGTTGCTGGGTGAGCGGGCGGCCGGTACGGCAGGGTCGGTGGCGCAGATGCTGGGGGACGGCCAGGCGGGCTGACGGTTTGCTCCCCTTTACCGCTTGCGGGAGAGGGAGCATGCAGTTGGCATGCAAAGGGCAGCGGCGCGCTCAAGGGTCTGCCATGCAAAAGGCTCGACATCGCAAGATGCCGAGCCTTTTTTCCCTCCACCGGCGCCGTCCCGGCTGATTACCAGCGCATCTGCGCGTTCTTGCCGCCGGTGCTGACCGTCGCGGTCTTGGTCCGGCCCTGGTAAGTCGCCCGCACGTTGTACGTGCCCGACGGCGCCTTCAGCAAGCAGCGCGGACCGTCGGCGATAAAGCTGGCGACCTCCTTGCCGCCGCGCATCAGCTTGACGTCCACGTCGGACAGGTACTCGCCGCGCGCGCCCTGCGTGAACAGCAGGCTCATGTTGTACTTGCGCGCCTGCGATTGCAGCGCGACCTGCTCGTCTTCGGCGACACCGCCACAGATATAGGCGACCGAGCCGGCCGTACGCTGGACCATGGCTTCACGCGGCGGCGGCGGGGGCGGCGTGGTCAGCGGCGGGCGTGGCTGCGCGGGCGCTGCCATCGGCGGTGGCGCCGGCGCAGTTGGTGGCGTGCCGGTGGGTGCGGGTGCCGGGGATGCCATCGGCGGCGGTGCTGCCGTGGCAGGGGCCGCTATGCCCGGTGCGGGCTGTGTGGCAGGGGGCATGGTGTCGGCCGGCGGCGCGGCCGGCATCGTGGCACCCGGGGTCGGGGCCATGGTGCTGCCCGGGGCAACTGGCGCCAGGGCGGCAGGTGCAGGGTTGGTGTCTACCACCGGCGCCTGCGCATGGCTGGCAGCCGGCACCAGGGCCAGCAGCGCGACCACGCCGGCGCTGAGCGCGATCACCAGGCGCTTGACGCGCGAGCGGCGTGCCAGGCGCGCTTCGACAATTTCCAGCGAACGGGTAGGGGCAAACGGGAGCAGTTGCGGCATCGTGGCCTCCTTGGGCGAGCTTCGGAATCAGATGCCCCGGAGGACCCCGTGGGATCACTTCGGGTCTCTCTTTTCTATCCTAGGGCTCAAGGGTGGGCGACAGTGCCGGGGTTGGTCCTACATCCGCGTCAGCCGACGGCGCATTGTGGCCCGCAGGCGGCGTGCGAGCGACTTCGCAGGTACCGGAAGAAAAACGGCCCTTCCCGCAGGGGAAGGGCCGTTGACGGCGCGTGATCCTGGCGGGCGGGTTATTTCTGGCTCACCAGCCGCTTGGGCACCGACAGCGTCAGCGCCGCGCCCACCACCAGGCACGCGGCCAGCAGGTACATGCCCGAATCGGTGCTGTGGGTCAGGTCCTTGAGCCAGCCCACCGCATAGGGGCTGAGGAAACCAGCAAGGTTGCCCAGCGAGTTGATCAGCGCGATGCCCGCGGCCGCGCCAGTGCCGGCCAGAAAGGAAGTCGGCAGGCTCCAGAACAGCGGCAGCGTGGTCAGGATGCCGATGGTGGCCAGCGTCAGCGCCACCATTGCCAGCGTGGTGTCGCTATGCCATTGCACCGACAGCAGCAGGCCCAGCGAACCGGCCAGCGCGGGCAGCGCGATATGCCAGCGGCGCTCGCCGCTGCGGTCTGCGCTGTAGGCCACCAGCACCATGCCGACCACCGCGCAGCCATAGGGGATGGCGGTCAGCAGGCCGATATCGAGCGCGCCCTTGACGCCGGTCTGCTTGATGATGGTCGGCAGCCAGAAGCTGACGCCGTACAGGCCCATCACGAAGCAGAAGTAGATCGCGCTCATCAGCCAGACGCGCGGGCTGGACATCACGGTGCGGATCGGCGGGTCTTCCTTGTGCGCATCCTCGCTGGCGATATTGCGCTCCAGCAGCGCCTTCTCTTCCGGCGACAGCCACTTGGCGTGGGCGATGCGGTCGTCCAGGTAGGCCAGCACCCACAGGCCCACCAGGATCGACGGAATGCCCTCGAGCAGGAACATCCATTGCCAGCCGGACCAGCCGTTGTGGCCGTGGAAGGACTGCATGATCCAGCCTGACAGCGGCCCGCCGATTACGCCTGCCAGCGCGACCGCGGTCATGAAGTAGGTGGTGGTGCGCCCGCGCCGGTTGGCCGGGTACCAGTAGGTCAGGTACAGGATGATGCCGGGGAAGAAGCCTGCCTCGGCAATGCCCAGCAGGAAGCGCAGCACGTAGAACATGGTCGGCGTGGTGACGAACATCATCGCCGCCGAGATCGCGCCCCAGGTGATCATGATGCGCGCGATCCAGATGCGCGCGCCCACCTTGTGCAGGATCACGTTGCTGGGCACTTCGAACAGGAAGTAGCCGATAAAGAAGATGCCGGCGCCCAAGCCATAGATGGTCTCGCTGAACTGCAGGTCGTTGAGCATCTGCAGCTTGGCAAAGCCCACGTTGACGCGGTCCAGGTAGGCCACCACGTAGCACATCAAGAGGAAGGGCACCAGGCGCCAGCTGACCTTGCGGTAGGTGGCGTCTTCAAAGGCGGCGTCGCTGACGCCGGGGCTCACTGCGGTCGTTGTCATGCTGTCTCCTGAGGATATGGCGCTTCTGTGTGACGCGTTTTACAGCTACGGTACGACCGGCTCAGACGCAGCGGCCGCCGTCCACTTCGATGCAGGTGCCGGTGATAAAGGCCGCTTCGTCCGAGGCCAGGTACAGGCAGGCGTTGGCCACGTCCTGCGGGGTCGACATGCGGCCCATCGGGATGGTGGCAAGGAACTTGGCGCGGTTCTCGGGCGTATCGGGCATGCCCATGAATTCTTCGAGCAGTGCGGTGGCGCCGATCACCGGGTTGACGCAGTTGACGCGGATATTGTCCTTGCCGAGTTCCGCGGCCATGGCCTTGCTGGCGGTGATCACCGCGCCCTTGCTGCCGTTGTACCAGACCAGGCCTGGGCGCGGCCGGATGCCGGCGGTGGAGGCGATATTGACGAACACGCCGCCGCCGCGCTGGCGGAAGTGCGGGATAAAGGCGCGCGCCGACCAGTAGATGCTCTTGAGGTTGACGGCGTAGACGCGGTCGAACTCCTCCTCGGTGACTTCGAGGATGGGCTTGTTGCGATGGGTCGTGCCGGCGTTGTTGACCACGATATGCACGTCGCCGAAGGTGGCCAGCGCGGCTTCGCGCATGGCTTCGGTGTCGGCTTCGCGCGAGACGTCGGCGCGCACCGCGCGGGCCCGGCCGCCGGCGTCGCGGATCGCGGCGGCGACGCGTTCGGCGGCTTCCTCGCGCAGGTCGGCGACCACCACGTTGGCGCCTTCGCGCGCGAAGGTGTGGGCAATGCCTTCGCCGAACCCGGAACCGCCGCCGGTGACGATCGCTACCTTGTTGGCCAGTCTCATGGCTTGTCTCCTGGTGTTGTGGTTATGTTCTGGTGATCAGTGCTGCGAGGGGTCTCAATGCCTAATGCGAGAACGGCCCCTGGCCGCGCAGTGCATTGGCAACCATCATCAGTGCCAGCAGGAAGGGCAGTGCCACATACAGGCACCAGTGCACGCGGTCGCCGACGACGTCGCCCCACTTGCGCTTGAAGACCTGCAGCCGCGGCATGCCGGAAGGATTGGTGGCGCGCTTGTTCCGCACATGCCACGCCATCCAGAAGAAGAAGATGGCAAAGGCGACGGACAGGAAATTGATGTTACCCATGTTGGATGGCGATGGTTTTCAGGGTGGTGAATCCGTACAGGGCCTCGAAGCCCTTCTCGCGGCCGTAGCCGGACTGGCCGGTGCCGCCGAAGGGCAGCTCCACGCCGCCGCCGGCACCGTAGTTGTTGATAAAGACCTGGCCCGCGCGCAACTTGTGCGCCAGGCGCAGCTGGCGCCCGCCGTCGCGCGTCCAGACCCCGGCCACGAGCCCGTAGGGCGTGCCGTTGGCCAGTGCGATGGCTTCGGCCTCGGTGTCGAACGGCATGGCGGCCAGCAGCGGGCCGAACACTTCTTCCTGCGCCAGCCGGTGCGCCGGCGGCACGTCGCGGAACAGCATCGGCACCTGGTAGTAGCCGGCCTCCGGCGCCTCGGCCACGATCTGGCCCTGAGCCATCACCGACACGCCGGCGTGCTGCGCATCGGAAACGAAATCCCACACGCGCTGCTGCTGCTTGCGGCTGATCAGCGGGCCGCATTCCAGGTCCAGCTCTGACGGGCCCACGCGCAGCGACTCGAACACCGACGCCAGTCGGTCGAGCAGTGCGTCATAGACTGGCCGCTCCACCAGCAGGCGGCTGCCGGCCGAGCAGGTCTGGCCGGCATTCTGCACGATGCCGTTGACTACCACCGGCACCAGCGTATCCAGGTCGGCATCGGCAAAGACGAGCTGCGGCGACTTGCCGCCCAGCTCCAGCGTGACCGGCACGTGGTTCTCGGCGGCCAGCTGGGCCACCTGCTTGCCGGTCTGGGGCGAGCCGGTGAACGAGATATGGTTGATGCCCGGGTGGCGCGCCAGCGCGGCGCCGGCTTCATGGCCGTAGCCGGTGATGATATTGAGCGCACCTTCGGGCAGACCGGCCTCGGCGGCGATCTCGGCCACGCGCAGCAGCGACAGGCAGGCGTCCTCGGCCGGCTTGACCACGCAGGCGTTGCCGGTGGCCAGCGCCGCGCCCACGCTGCGCCCGAAGATCTGCAGCGGGTAGTTCCAAGGGATGATGTGGCCGGTCACACCGTGCGGCTCGCGCACGGTCAGCACGGTGTAGCCGGGGTTGTAGGGGATGGTCTGGCCGTGCAGCTTGTCGACCGCGCCGGCGTAGAACTCGAAATAGCGGGCCACGGCGCGGGCATCGGCGCGCGCCTGGCGCAGCGGCTTGCCGGTGTCGCGGGCCTCGAGCGCGGCCAGCTCGTCCTCGTGGGCGATCAGCGCCACGGCGACGCGGTTGAGCAGGCGCACCCGCTCGGCTGGCGCCATCTGGCCCCAGGCGCCTTCGGCGGCCTGGCGGGCCGCATGGACGGCGACGTTGATATCGGTGGCGTTGCCGCGTGCGATCTCGGCGAACGGCTCGCCGTTGGACGGATCGAAGACCTTGATGCGCAGGCCGTTGTCGGGCGCGATCAGGCGGTTGGCGACGAAGTGCTGGGCGTGCATGGGTGGCTCCGGGGCAGCAGGTGCAACAGGGGGGGCAGCACGGCGGCTGCACTATTCAGTGACGGCTGAAGAATGCGCCATTATCGCCGACACCGGCCAGCGTGCAATGCGCCGTGCCTGGCCCAGTTGTCAGCCTGCGGTCAGGCACGAGCCGCTATAATGCCCGCCATCCAACAACACACCGCAGGCATCTGGAGAATCGCATGAGCTTCAATCTCGTGTCCCCGGGCAAGGACATCCCCAACGATTTCAACGTCATCATCGAGATCTCGGCCCAGAGCGATCCGGTGAAGTACGAGGCAGACAAGGAAACCGGCCTGCTGTTCGTCGACCGCTTTATCGGCACCGGCATGCGCTATCCGGCCAACTATGGCTACATCCCGCAGACGCTGTCGGGCGATGGCGACCCGGTGGATGTGCTGGTGCTGTCGCCGTTCCCGATCCTGGCCGGCGCCGTGGTGCGCTGCCGTGCACTCGGGATGCTGAAGATGACCGACGAGTCGGGCGTGGACGCCAAGCTGGTGGCTGTACCCCTGGATAAGCTGTCGCCGGCCACCGCCTACATGAAGGGCCTGTCGGACGTGCCGCAGAATCAGCTGGACCAGATCAAGCACTTCTTTGAGCACTACAAGGCACTGGAAGCCGGCAAGTGGGTCAAGGTCGAAGGCTGGGCCGGCATCGAGGAAGCCCACAAGGAAATCACCGACGGCGTGGCCAACTACAAGAAGTAAGCTGAACCGCCGCTGAAGAAGCCCCGCTCCGGCGGGGTTTTTTGTTGCCGCGCGCTTGACGCACCGCAGTACCTGGGCAAGTGCCTTGCGCTACGCTGTGCGGGTGCTGACAAGAGGAGTCCCCATGCATTCCATCACCGAAATCCAGGCATCGCCGCAGGCCTTGTCGCCGTCGCGCCGCTATGACCGGCTGGCGGTGTGCTTCCACTGGGCGGTATTCCTGCTGGTGGCGCTGGCCTATGCCGCGATCGAGCTGAAGGGCAGTTTTGCCAAGGGCACGCCGCCGCGCGCGCTGGCGATGACGGTCCATGAATGGGCAGGCGCTCTGGTGCTGGTGCTGGCGGTGCCGCGCCTGCTGTGGCGCCTGGTGCACGGCGCGCCCGCGCCGGAGCCGGGCGCGCGCTGGATGCAGTTGGTCGGCGAGGCCATGCACTGGGTGTTTTACCTGTATATCCTGGCCCAGCCGCTGCTGGGGCTGCTGGCGATGAACGCTGGCGGCCACCTGCTGGTGCTGCCTTCGCTGGGGATAGAAGTGCCAGCGCTGGTGGCAGCCGACCCGGCGCTGAAGGACACCGTCAAGGCAATCCACGAGACCCTGGGCACCGCCTTCTACCTGGTGATCGGGCTGCATGCGATGGCGTCGCTGTTCCACCACTACATGCTGGGCGACAATACGCTACGGCGGATGTGGCGCTGAGCGCCGGCTCGCGTGTTCAGGCGCGGGCGAACGGGTTGCGCTCGCCCAGCTCGTCCAGGTAGGCGTCGATGCCCTGGCGCTCGCGTTCCAGGAAGCGCTCGACGGCATCGGCAAAAGCGGGATGCGCCAGCCAGTGGGCCGAGCGCGTGGCCACCGGCAGGAAGCCGCGCGCCATCTTGTGCTCGCCCTGGGCGCCGCCTTCGAAGGTGCGTATGCCTTGCTCGATGCAGAATTCCAGCGGCTGGTAGTACGCGGTTTCGAAGTGCAGGCAGGCGTGGTACTCCAGCGCGCCCCAGTAGCGCCCGTAGAGCGTGCTGACTTCGGGCGTATCGTCATAGACCAGCAGCGAGCTGGCGATGGGCTGGCCCTCGCGCTCGGCGATCACCAGCAGCAGGTGCTGCGGCATGGCGGCGCCGATGCGCCGGAAGAAATCCAGGTTCAGGTAGGGCGTGGAATGGTGCTCGCGGTAGGTCTGGCGATAGCACCGGTTGAAGAACTTCCACGCATCGTCGTCGATCTGCGCGCCACGCAAACGCCGGAAAGTGATGCCGGCCTGCGCCACCTGGCGGCGCTCGGCGCGGATGTTCTTGCGCTTTTTCTGCGACAGCGTGGCGAGGAAGTCGTCGAAGCTGCCGTAGCCGTCGTTGGTCCAGTGGAACTGCACGCCGTGCCGCATCAGCATGCCGGCCTGCTGCATCAGGGCGGCCTCGGCCTCGTCGGGGAACAGGATGTGCAGCGACGACATCTGGCTTTCGGCGGCCAGCGCCAGCGCCATCTGCAGCAGCAGGCGGCGCGCATGGGCGTCTTCGGCCAGCAGCCGCGCGCCGCGCACCGGCGTGAAGGGAATTGCCGCCAGCCATTTGGGGTAGTACTCGAGCCCGTTGCGGGCATAGGCGTCGGCCCAGGCCCAGTCGAAGACATACTCGCCATAGGAATGCGCCTTGGCGTAGAGCGGCATGGCCGCGGCCAGCCGTTCCGGGTGGCCGTCCTTGGCCGGAGCCCATAACGTCAGGTAGCGCGGGTTCCACCCGGTTTCGGCGCAGGCGCTGCCGCTGGCGTGCAGGGCATGCAGGAAGGCGTGCTTCAGGAACGGCGTGGCATCCGCGTGGTGCGCCACCAGGGCGTCCCAGGCGGCGGCATCGATCTCGCCCAGGTCGGAGATGATCTCGGTACGGTATTCCTGCGCAGGGTCGCCCGCCGCCTTGCGCTTGTGCTGTGCCGGCTGGCGCTGGTCCTTGCCAGGCACGCATGATTCAGACTGCATTGCACCAGTTTCCGTCTGTGGATCGAGCGAGTCTACCGGAAACGATGCGCCGTTGCTGTGCCCGCGGCAGGCGCGGGGCGGCCGTCGTAAAATGGAGCATCCTCGTCACCAGTGCTGCCGAGGCATCCCGGGATGCTTCAGGCGGCCCGCCTGCGCGCGGCATGGTCCGTCCGATAACCAAGGCCCGATATGAAGAACCCGTTTTTCAACCTGTATTCCCACGGCTTTGCGCGTGTCGCGGTGGGCGTGCCCGTCTGCCGGGTGGCCGACCCGGCCTTCAACGCGGCCGAGACCATTGCCCTGGCGGCGCAGGCGGCACAGCAGGGCGCCGTGCTGGTGGCGTTCCCGGAACTGGGCATCTCCGCCTATACCTGCGACGACCTGTTCCACCAGCGCGCGCTGCTGGACGCCTGCGAGGCGGCGCTGGCCACCATCGTCGAGGCCTCGCGCAAGCTGCCGGCGGCGCTGATCGTCGGCATGCCGCTGCGGGTCGAGCACCAGTTGTTCAACTGCGCCGTGGTGGTGGCGCGCGGGCGTATCCAGGGCGTGGTGCCCAAGTCCTACCTGCCGAACTACTGGGAGTTCTATGAGGCGCGCCAGTTCAGCGCCGCCGACAACGCCGCGGTCGAGTCCATCCGGCTGCTGGGCCAGGACGTGCCGTTCGGCGCCGGGTTGCTGTTCGATGTCGAAGACATCCCCGACTTCCGCTTCCATGCGGAAATCTGCGAAGACGTCTGGGTGCCGATCCCGCCGTCGTCGTTCGCGGCGCTGGCCGGGGCCACGGTGCTGGTCAACCTGTCGGCCTCGAATATCGTGGTCGGCAAGGCCGGCTACCGGCACCAGCTGGTCTCGCAGCAGTCGGCGCGATGCCTGGCGGCCTACCTGTACACCTCGGCCGGCAAGGGCGAGTCCTCCACCGACCTGGCCTGGGACGGCCAGGCGCTGATCTGCGAGAACGGCGAGCTGCTGGCCGAATCCGAGCGCTTTGCCGATACCTCGCACCTGCTCTGCGCCGATATCGACGTCGAGCGGCTGTCGCGCGAGCGCATGCACCAGGTGACCTTCGGCCACTCGGTGCGCCGGCACAAGGCAGAAGTGGACAAGTTCCGTGTGGTGCGCTTCCCGCTCGACCTGACCCTGGAAAAATCGCTGCCGCTGGCGCGCAACGTGGCGCGCTTCCCGTACGTGCCGGCCGATCCGCGCCAGCGCGACGAACGCTGCATGGAGGTCTACAACATTCAGGTGCAGGCGCTGGTGCAGCGCCTGTCGGCGAGCAAGATCAGCAAGGTGGTGATCGGCGTCTCGGGCGGGCTGGATTCCACTCACGCGTTGCTGGTCTGCGCCAAGGCGATGGACCGCCTGGGCCTGCCGCGCGCCAATATCCTGGCCTACACCATGCCGGGCTTTGCCACCAGCGACCGCACGCTGCTGCAGGCGCGCCAGCTGATGCAGATGGTGGGCTGCACCGCGACCGAGATCGATATCCGCCCGTCGTGCCTGGCCATGCTGAAGGACCTGGGCCACCCGTACGCCGCCGGCGAGAAGGTCTATGACGTGACCTTCGAGAACGTGCAGGCCGGCGAGCGCACCAACCACCTGTTCCGGCTGGCCAACTTCCACCATGCCATCGTGATCGGCACCGGCGACCTGAGTGAACTGGCGCTGGGCTGGTGCACCTATGGCGTGGGCGACCACATGTCGCACTACAACGTCAACGCCAGCGTGCCCAAGACGCTGATCTCGCACCTGGTGCGCTGGGTGGCTGAGACCGGGCAGGTGGGCGAGGGCGGTTCCGACGTGCTGCTGGCCGTGCTCGACACCGACATCAGCCCCGAGCTGGTTCCGGGCGACAGCAACCACGGCCCCGAGCAGAAGACCGAGAGCACCATCGGCCCGTATGAGCTGCAGGACTTCAACCTCTACTACACGCTGCGCTTCGGCTTCACGCCGTCCAAGATCGCCTTCCTGGCGCTGCACGCCTGGGGCGACCGCGAGCGCGGCGTATGGCCCAACGGCCCGCATGTGGTGCGCAACCAGTACGGGCTGCCGGAGATCAAGCGCAACCTGGCGATCTTCCTGGACCGCTTCTTCCGCACCAGCCAGTTCAAGCGCTCGTGCATCCCGAACGCGCCCAAGGTGGGCTCGGGCGGATCGCTGTCGCCGCGCGGTGACTGGCGTGCGCCGAGCGATTCAGAGTCGGTGGTGTGGCTGGCGGACCTGGAGAAGGTGCCGGATTGATGACCGTTTCTTGCCGATAAGAAAAATGGCCCGCATCGTGCGGGCCATTTTTCTGACTGCGTGATTGTCATGGCGCCGGGCCGGAAACCAGTTTCAGCCCCACCACGCCACCCAGGATCAGCGCGATGCAGCCCATGCGCGCCAGCGACGCGGGCTCGCCCAGCCAAAGCATCCCGAGCATCGCGGTGCCCGCCGCGCCGATACCGGTCCACACCGCATAGGCCGTGCCCACCGGCAGCACGCGCAGCGACAGCGTCAGAAGCAGGATGCTGGCCATCCCGGTGGCGACCGCATAGACGCTGGGCCAGAACCGGCTGAAGCCGGCCGACCATTTCATGCCGAAGGCGAAGGCGATTTCAAGCAGGCCGGCAACGGCCAACAGGGTCCAGGACATCTCTCAGGCGGCCAGCAGGCGATGCGTGAACAGGCTGTGCAGCGTGCGCACGAACAGCACCACGATCGCGGTCGTCAGCACCAGCAGGATCAGTCCCGCCAGCCAGGCCAGCACGGCGGACTGCTCGTGCCCGGCGTACTTCAGCGCCGCGTTCGATAGCGCCGCCATCGGGAAGCTGATGGCCCACCACGACGGCGCGAACGGCGCCGGGCGGCGGAACACGCGCCACGACAACAGCAGGAACAGGAACAGGCCGAAGTAGAACAGCATGCCGGCGAACATGTCGACGCTGCCGGTCATATTGACGTAGGCCAGGAAGCCCACCTCGAACGGCGCGATCAGGATGATCAGCGACGGCACCATGCCGGCCGGTAGCGGATCGTGGTGGATCAGGCGCGAGATGATCATGGTGAAGAACACCAGCGCGATCACGGTGCCGACGCCGACGGCGAGCAGGTTGACTTCATGCGCCCAGGCCATCGGCATGGTGCCGCCGGCCACGGCGATGTCCAGCGTGGCCACGCCGGGGATCAGCCACGCCGGCACCACGTTCGCCGCCTCGGTCCGGCCGTGCAGCAGCCGCCCGGCGATGACAAAAGTCAGCCCCACGGTGATCACGGTACCGAGCGTCCAGATCATCTGGCCCAGAGTCTCGTGATGCGCGCTGACCACCGACGACAGCAGCAGGATCGCAATCGCGATGGTGCCGAAGAAGTTGCCGGCGACGGGGTGGCTGAACTCGGCCCTGACCGCGTCCGGGTAGCGCAGCCACTTGGCCAGGTAGCCGGCGGCCAGCGCCAGGAAGGCGAGCACCGCGACCACGCCAACCGCGTTGCCAATGACGGGGCTGACGCCGAATGCGGAGCCGGCGCCGCGCCATGCCATGGACAGGCCAGACAGGCCCATGACGGCGCCAAACAGGTTGACCGGAAGGTGTTTCACAGAGCTGCGCGGCGCCGGCAGGGTGGCCGCGGGATGGGCTGCAAGAGTCATAGGGGTGGGTCTGCTTTTCAGTGGGGGCGCCGGCTTGGCGTGCCTGGCGGGAGGGTTGCCGGGGCCGCGTCCTGGATCGGACGGGGCCTGGTGAAAGGAATTATGGTTGCCGCTCTTGCTGGCCGAAAGGCGCTAGACACGTCAAATCCAGCCAAACCAATCGCGATGTCTGCCAGCGCCCGCGCAGCGCCGGAATTCCTGCCTAGACTGCGCCCCGGTTCTGATCCGGAGTGAGAGGAAAGACAGGAATGACTAGACGAAACATGAAAAGAGCCAGCATGGCTGGATTGCTGCTGGCGTGCTGCCTGGGCCTCGCGGCCTGCATCCAGGCGCCGATCCGGCGCCACGAAGGCGAACCCGTGCTGCGGCACGGGCAGGGCGGCGCACGCGAGCATGTCGACGGGGTTGATATCTGGATGCGCGGCGAACCGCCGCGGCCCTACGAGGTGCTGGCCTACACCAGCGTGGAAACGCCGGAAGGCTGGATCGGCGAACGCTTCCTGCTGAAGCGGGTGGCCAGCCGCGTGCGCGAAGCGGGCGGCGACGCTGCGCTGCTCGGCGACCAGCGCAGCCGAGTGGTCGCGCTGCAGCGCGCCGGCAGTCACACCGCGCTGGCGGAGTCGCAGCGCATCGTCGAGATCACCATCGTGCGTTACCGCTGACCCTCCGCGCTGGCGGAATCTGCCTAGACTGCCAATATCAGCCACGCGCCAGCCAACCGCCGGCCACCGCCCCGGTCCCCTGCCTTGCTGCCATGAAGATTGCCGTCGTTGCCTTCCCCGGCTTCCAGATGCTGGACCTCGCCGGCCCCATTGACGTGTTCCACGAAGGTGCCCGCCAGGCCGGGCAGCCTGACGCCTACCAGTTCGAGATCATCGCGCCGGTCCCGGGCCTGCTGACTGCCTCCAACGGCATGCGCGTCGAGCCGGACGCGACGCTCGATACTTGCAGTGACGATATCGACACGCTGCTGGTCGCAGGCGGCCCGGGGTTGCGGCAGCAGCAGCAGGACGAGACCGTCAGCGCCTGGCTGGCACGGCAGGCCCGGACCGTGCGGCGGATGGGGTCGGTCTGCTCCGGCGCGATGGTGCTGGCGCATGCGGGCCTGCTTGACGGGCGCAGCGTCACCACGCACTGGAACACCACCGACCGCCTGGCGCGCTTGTTTCCGGGCGTCCAGGTCGAACCGGACCGGATCTATGTCAAGGACGGCAACCTGTACACCTCGGCCGGCGTGACCGCGGGCCTGGACCTGGCGCTGGCTCTGGTCGAGGAGGATTTCGGCCGCGCCGTGGCGCTGCGCGTGGCGCGCGAGCTGGTGATGTTCCTCAAGCGTCCGGGCGGGCAGTCGCAGTTCAGTGCCCACCTGGCGGCGCAGACCGCCGAGCGCAACGCGATCCGTGAGGTGCAGGGCTGGGTGGTCGAGAACCTGGCGGGCAACCTGTCGGTGGAGGCGCTGGCGGTGCATGCCGGCATGAGCGCGCGCAACTTTGCCCGCATCTTCAAGCAGGAATGCCAGGTGACGCCGGCGGATTTTGTCGAGGCCGCGCGCATCGATGCCGCGCGTCGGCTGCTGGAGGGCTCGCGCCATCCGCTCAAGCGCGTGGCGGCGCTGGCCGGCTTCAGCGATCCGAACAACCTGCGCCGCGCCTTTTTGCGCCGGGTCGGGGTGGCACCGTCGGACTACCGGCGCCGCTTTCGCGGCGAGACCTGAGCAAGTGCTGTGCACAGGGCTTGCACAGGCTTTGCACAGGTTTTCCGGTCTGGTATCCACAGGGTTGTCCACAGCCTTGGGCGCCGGCGGGCCGCCACGCGGTGCGCGCTGGCGAACGTTCTGGCCGCGCCGGGCGAGGGATAGCGGGGAATACGTGGCGCCAATGACTGGTAAAATGCCAGCCGGAGAGCGCCGCGACCGCGGCGATGCGCCGCCAGGCGTGTGAACAAACGATAAACAGGGGCCAGTCATGAAGCAGATTACCGCCATCATCAAACCGTTCAAGCTCGACGAGGTGCGTGAAGCCCTGGCCGACGTCGGCGTGACCGGGCTGACGGTGACCGAAGTGAAGGGATTTGGCCGCCAGAAAGGGCATACCGAGCTCTACCGTGGCGCCGAGTATGTGGTCGACTTCCTGCCCAAGATCAAGATCGAAGTGGTGGTGGCCGAGAACCAGCTGGACACCGTGCTGGACGCCATCGTCAAGGCCGCCCACACCGGCAAGATCGGCGACGGCAAGATCTTCGTCACCGAGATCGAGCGCGTGATCCGCATCCGCACCGGCGAGCAGGACGAAGCCGCGGTCTGAGCCACGGGGCCAGGACAGAAAGACGCCGCCTTGCGAGGCGGCGTTTTTGTTGGCGGGGTGGCGTTCAGCTGGGCAGCTTCCACCCGTAGCGCACCGACACCAGCCGCATGGCGATGATCGCCACTGCCCCGGTCAGCAGCGCCGCTTCCTGCTGCACCGCCAGCCAGCTCATGCCGACATAGATCCAGCAGCCGATAAAGGAGCAGGTGGCGTAGGGCGAGCGGTCGCGCAGGATCATCGGCACCTCATTGCACAGCACGTCGCGCACCACGCCGCCGAACACGGCCGAGATGATGCCCATCATCACCGCCACGGTGGGCGTCATCTGCGCCACCAGCGCCAGCGAGGCGCCGGTCACCGAGAACAGCCCCAGCCCGATCGCGTCGGCCACGATCATGGCCCGGTCCGAGGCCACGCGGCTGACCACGCGCAGCACGAACGAGGCGCCGAACGACATCACGAAGATCAGCAGCACGTAGCCTTCGTGGTCGACCCAGTAGAACGGGCGCCGGTCCAGCAGCACGTCGCGCACGGTGCCGCCGCCAAAGGCGGTGGCAAACGCCACCACGAAGGTGCCGACCACGTCCAGGCGCTGCTTGCGCGCGTCAACCACGCCCGAAACCGCAAAGGCGAGCACGCCGATCACCTCCATGATGTGGAGGATCAGGGGCAGCCGCCCCATCAGCAAATCAAGCGGAACGTGCATCCGTGGCGAGGCGTCAGGTGCGCGGCTGGCGCAGCAGCACCATCAGTGCGCCGGCGCCGCCTTCGGCCTCGCGCGCCTGCACGAAGGCGAGCACTTCTTCCTTCTGCACCAGCCAGCTGCGCACCTTGCCCTTGAGCACCGGCTGCTTGTCGGGCGAGCCCAGGCCCTTGCCGTGGATCACGCGCACGCAGCGCACGCCGTTGCGCACCGAGCGGCGCAGGAACTCGGCCAGCGCCTCGCGCGCCTCGTCGCTGCGCAGGCCGTGCAGGTCGACCTTGTCCTGCGGCACCCATTCGCCGCGGCGCAGCTTGCGGATCACGTCCATGCCGATGCCGGGCCGACGGAACGACAGGGTCTCGTCGGTTTCCAGCAGGCTTTCCACGTCGAAATCATCGGACAGCGAGGCCGCCAGCACCGCTTCGTCGTTGCGGCGCGACTGCACCGGCACCGGGGCGGGCTTGCTGGCGGGCACGGGGGCGCGGTTGCGGTCGCGCAGCTGGCTGACCTGGCCCACGCTGGTGCGGAAGACGTCGGCCTCCTCGCGGGCGCGCTGGGCGGCCTGCTCGGCGGCCACGCGCTCGGTTTCTCGGCGCTCGGTATCGGCCTTGAGGGTGTCGCGCAGCCTGGCAAGGTCGTTCAGGCCGAATCGTTGGGGCGGTCGGTCGGGTTTGCGGGCGCCGTGCGTCATTGAGAATCTCCGGGGGCTCGGCGCCGATTATATCGACTGGCGGGGCAGCAGGAGGGCGGCACGAGGTGCCGAGGGGGACGCGCCGGCGGGCCGTGACGGCCCGGCCGGCGGAGGGAGCTGTGCTTACTTCAGAGCTTCGACAAAGCGCTGGGCGTCCAGCGCGGCCATGCAGCCCGTGCCGGCGCTGGTGATGGCCTGGCGGTAGACATGGTCCTGCACGTCGCCGGCGGCAAACACGCCCGGCACGCTGGTGGCGGTGGCGTCGCCCTGCAGGCCTGATTTGGTCACCAGGTAGCCGTTCTCCATGGCCAGCTGGCCTTCGAACAGGTCGGTGTTGGGCTTGTGGCCGATGGCGATGAACACGCCGGCCAGCTTCAGGTCCTCGGCCTGGCCGGTCTTGGTGCCGCGGACGCGGATGCCGGTCACGCCCGATTCATCGCCCAGCACCTCGTCCAGCACGCTGTCGTAGCGGATCACCACGCGGCCTTCCTTTTCACGCTGCAGCAGGCGGTCGACCAGGATCGGCTCGGCGCGGAAGCTGTCGCGGCGGTGGATCACGGTGACCTTGCTGGCGATATGCGACAGGTACAGCGCCTCTTCCACGGCGGTGTTGCCGCCGCCGACCACGGCCACTTCCTGGTTCTTGTAGAAGAAGCCGTCGCAGGTGGCGCAGGCCGACACGCCGCGGCCCATAAAGGACTCTTCGGACGGCAGGCCCAGGTACTGCGCCGAGGCGCCGGTGGCGATGATCAGCGCGTCGCACGTATATTCACCGGCGTCGCCGATCAGGCGGAAGGGGCGGGCCGGCTGGCCGTTGTCGTCCACCAGCTTGGCGGTGTGGATGTGATCGAAGATGATTTCGGTCTTGAATTCCTCGGCGTGCGCCAGCAGGCGCTGCATCAGTTCAGGACCCTGGACGCCCTTGGCATCGCCCGGCCAGTTCTCGACGTCCGTGGTGGTCATCAGCTGGCCGCCCTGTGCCAGGCCGGTGATCAGCACCGGCTCCAGGTTAGCGCGGGCCGCGTAGACCGCGGCGGTGTAGCCGGCGGGACCAGAACCGAGAATCAGCACTTTTGCGTGTTTTGCCATGATGCGTTCCTGTGGCCGGTGCGGCATGCTGCCCACCGGCATTGCTCGAAAGCGACATTATAAGAGGAGCCGCATTTGCTCACTGTTGCAAATTCCAATGAGTGCGATAGTCTCGGGCCACGTTAAAATGGCCGCCACGATGACCGTCAGTCACCCGGTGAGTGACCACTGACCGATGCCGGCATCGGCCCGAAACGCATCCGGAATCACCTTACACGCGAGTCTTAACCAGGCATGGCCCGAGCTACCACGACCACCCGCACCGATCCCTCAGCCTTGCCATCCCGCATCGGCAAACTGCTGGGCGAGGTCCGCTGGTTCCTGCTGCTGGCCGTCACGCTGGGCTTCCTGTGCGTGCTGGCCAGCTACAGCAAGACCGATCCCGGCTGGTCACATGCCAACCAGGTTGCCGATATCCACAACCTGGGCGGCCGCGTCGGCGCCTGGGTGGCCGACGTGCTGTTTTTTATCTTCGGCTTTTCCGCCTACTGGCTGGCGGTGCTGCTGGTGCGCCGCTGCTGGCGCGGCTGGCGCACGCTGACCGCCGAGCTGCCCGAGCGAGCGGACCACGGCCTGCACCGTCAGGGCGTGACCGTCAGCTGGATCGGCTTCGGGCTGACCCTGTTCTCCAGCATGGGCCTGGAGGCGATCCGCATGTACCCGCTGCGCGCCGCGCTGCCGCGCGCGCCGGGCGGGGTGCTGGGCGACCTGCTGGGCGGCTGGCTGCAGGTGGCGCTGGGTTTCACCGGCGCGACCCTGCTGCTGTTGCTGCTGCTGGCGATCGGGCTGTCACTGTTCTTCCATTTCTCCTGGCTGACCGTGGCCGAGCACGTCGGCGGCTTTGTCGAGACCCTGTTCCTGGGCTTCAAGGCCCGCCGCGAGAGCAAGCAGGACCGCATTATCGGCGAGGCCGCCAAGACCGAGCGCAAGGAAACCGTCGAGGTGCAACGCGTGCGCATCGAAGAAGCAGCGCCGGTGCAGATCGTGCGCCCGCAGGCGGTGCCCAAGCATGAGCGAGTCGAGCGCGAGAAGCAGCAGCCGCTGTTCGCCGATATTCAGGACTCTGACCTGCCGCCGCTGTCGCTGCTGGACCCGATCCCGCCGCACCAGGAAACCGTCAGCGCCGAGACCCTGGAATTCACCTCGCGCCTGATCGAGAAGAAGCTCAAGGACTTCGGCGTCGAGGTCAAGGTGGTGGCGGCCTACCCGGGCCCGGTCATCACACGGTATGAGATCGAGCCCGCCACCGGCGTCAAGGGCAGCCAGGTGGTGAACCTGGCGCGCGACCTGGCGCGCTCGCTGTCGCTGGTGTCGATCCGCGTGGTTGAGACCATCCCGGGCAAGAACTACATGGGGCTGGAGCTGCCCAACCCGAAGCGCCAGACCGTGCGCCTGTCGGAAATCCTTGGTTCGCAGGTCTACAACGAGAGCGCGTCCAGCCTGACCATGGCGTTGGGCAAGGACATCGCCGGCAAGCCGATGGTGGCCGACCTGGCCCGCATGCCGCACTGCATGGTGGCCGGCACCACCGGCTCGGGCAAGTCGGTCGGCATCAACGCGATGATCCTGTCGCTGCTGTACAAGGCCAAGGCGGAAAGCGTACGCCTGATCCTGATCGACCCGAAGATGCTTGAAATGAGCGTCTACGAGGGCATCCCGCACCTGCTGTGCCCGGTGGTGACCGACATGCGCCAGGCCGGCAATGCCCTGAACTGGGCCGTCGGCGAGATGGAGCGCCGCTACAAGCTGATGAGCAAGCTGGGCGTGCGCAACCTGGCCGGCTACAACAAGAAGATCGACGAGGCCGCGGCCCGCGAAGAGAAGATCCCCAACCCGTTCAGCCTGACCCCGGACGCCCCGGAGCCGCTGGACCGGCTGCCCACCATCGTCATCGTCATCGACGAGCTGGCCGACCTGATGATGGTGGTCGGCAAGAAGGTGGAAGAGCTGATCGCCCGCATCGCGCAGAAGGCGCGCGCGGCCGGCCTGCACCTGGTGCTGGCCACGCAGCGCCCGTCGGTGGACGTGATCACCGGCCTGATCAAGGCCAACGTGCCGACCCGGATCGCGTTCCAGGTCAGCAGCAAGATCGACTCGCGCACCATCCTCGACCAGCAGGGTGCCGAAGCCCTGCTGGGCATGGGCGACATGCTCTACCTGGCGCCGGGCACCGGCTTGCCGGTGCGCGTGCACGGCGCCTTTGTCTCGGATGAGGAAGTCCACCGCGTGGTGGAAAAGCTCAAGGAATCCGGCGAGGCCAACTACATCGAGGGCATCCTCGAAGGCGGCCTGACCGATGACGCCGGCGGCGGCGACGGGTTTGGCGGCGGTGCCGGCATTGGCGGTGGCGGCGGCGAGGCCGATCCGCTGTACGACCAGGCAGTCGAGGTGGTGCTGAAGAACCGGCGCGCGTCGATCTCGCTGGTGCAGCGCCACCTGCGCATCGGCTACAACCGCGCCGCGCGGCTTCTCGAAGACATGGAAAAGGCCGGCATGGTCTCGGCCATGTCGGGCAACGGCAACCGCGACATCCTGGTGCAGGGCGCGGGTGCTGCCCGCGAAGATGACTGAGCGCCGCTCGCGCAGCCCTCGTAATATCCGGTTACCCGCCGACGTGCGGTGCGCGGAATCCCCGGGCCGCCGGCGGCTCTAAAAGGAGAGGTTGCCCGTGCCCGACGCGGCGCAGGCAACGCACCTACAACTACCAGGACCCGAACCATGCGAAACCGCATCCTCGTGTCGGCTTGCGCCGCGCTGGCGATGTTTGCCCTCCAGGCGCCGGCCCATGCCGCCGCCACCGACCAGTTGCAGAGTTTTGTCACCGGCGTGAAGAGCGCGCGCGGCGAGTTCACGCAGCGCCAGGTCAAGGGGCAGGGCGCCAACGGCAAGGTGACCGGCACCTCCAGCGGCACCTTTGTGTTCTCGCGCCCGGGCAAGTTCACCTGGCGCTATACCAAGCCTTACGACCAGCTGCTGCAGGCCGACGGCCAGACCCTGTATATCTACGACAAGGACCTGAACCAGGTCACCGAGCGCAAGCTCGACGGCGCGCTCGGCTCCAGCCCGGCGGCGATCCTGTTCGGCAGCAATGACCTGGAAAAGAACTTCGTGGTCAAGAACGGCCCGACGCGCGATGGCGTAGAGTGGCTGGAGCTGACGCCCAAGGCCAAGGACACGCAGTTCGAGCGCATCGGCATCGGCTTCAAGGCCGGCAATCTTGAGGCCATGGAGCTGCGCGACGCGTTCGGCAACACCACCCTGCTGACCTTCACGGGCATGCAGAAGAACCCGCCGCTGGCGGCTGATGCATTCCGGTTCACGGTGCCCAAGGGCGCCGATGTGATGAAGCAGTGAGGCCCGCCATGAACGATCCGCAGGAAGGTCCCGCAGTCACCATCCGTTCCCGGCGCCGCCAGCGCGCCGTGCTGCTGGCCAGTGCCGGCGCGCTGCTGTTGGCGGCATGCGCCAGCAGCGGCGGCGGCGCCAGCAAGTTCGATGTCGATTCCTTCCTGCGCGCATCGGACTCGGCGTTGCCCGAAGTACTGGGCAATGGGGCCTTCCTCAAGGCCACGCGCGTGCCTGCCACCGACTGCGCGGTGATGCTGCAATCGGCCAGCACCGGCGTACTGGAAGACCTGCCGCCGAGCAGCAGCGCGCGCGGCCCGGCCTGGCTGTTGCACCCGAAGGACAAGCCCGGCGAGGTATGGCTGGTGGTCAGCGAGTCCGGCGGCGAGCGCACCTGCCACGGCCCGTTGCCGGCCGACGCCATGCAGGCGCTGGCCGCCCGGGCCAAGGGCTGAACCTGGGGCGCCGCCGTCAGTGCGGCTTGATGGCGATCTTCAGCACGCCGTCGCGCTGGTTGGCGAACAGGTCGTAGGCCGCGACGATGTCGTCCAGCTTGTACTGGTGCGTCACCAGCGCGCCCAGGTCGACGCGGCCCGACTCGATCACATTGATCAGCCGCCGCATGCGCTCCTTGCCGCCGGGGCACAGCGCGGTGTTGATCTTGTGGTCGCCCAGCCCTGCAGCGAAGGCCGACAGCGGAATGGTCAGGTCGCTTGAGTAGACCCCCAGGCTGGACAGCGTGCCGCCGGGCTTGAGCACGCGCAGCGACTGCTCGAAGGTTGCCTGCGTACCCAGCGCCTCGATCGAGGCATCCACGCCGCGCCCGCCGGTCAGCTTCATGACCTCGTCCACCACGTCGCAGTTGCGGAAGTTCAGGACCACGTCCGCGCCCATCTTGCGCGCGATCTCCAGCCGGTGGTCGTTGCCGTCGATGGCGATGATGGTGGTGGCGCCGCACAGCCGCGCGCCGGCGGTCGCGCATAGCCCGATCGGGCCCTGCGCGAACACGGCCACGGTGTCGCCGATGCGGATATTGGCGTTTTCCGCGCCCTTGAAGCCGGTGGACATGATGTCGGGGCACATCAGCACCTGCTCGTCGGTGAGGCCATCGGGGATCTGCGCCAGGTTGGCCTGGGCGTCGGGCACCAGCACATATTCCGCCTGGGTACCGTCGATCATGTTGCCGAAGCGCCAGCCGGCGGTCGCCTTGTAGCCGTGGCAGCCGCACTGCCCGCTGGCCATCAGGTAGCTGCCATCCTGCGAGGCCACGCCGTCCTGCGCCGCGTAGGAGTTGAAGTTGGGGCAGATTGCGCCGGCGATCACGCGCTGGCCTTCGCGGTATCCCGTAACCGCGCTGCCGAGCTTTTCGATGATGCCGACGGGTTCATGGCCCACGGTCAGGCCCTTCGCCACCGGGTACTCACCCTTGAGGATGTGCACGTCGGTGCCGCAGATGGTGGTGGTGGTGATACGCACCAGGGCATCGTTGGGGCCGATATCCGGGATGGGCTTGTCTGCCAGTTCGATCCGGCCAGGCTCGACAAAAACGGCGGCTTTCATCATTGCGGTCACGCGTTGCTCCCAGGGAAGGCGCAAGGGGATGCGCGGTGGGTGGAGTGGGGCGGGATGTTGCCGGTCCGCTTACTCACTGATAGCACGCATGGGTTATAGCCCGGTTTATCCAGATCAAGCCGAGGCCACACGGAAAATGTGCACAATACATGGCAATCCGGCAAAAGTTTCATATCGGTGTGCAAGGAAGCTGAACGCTGCGGTATGCCGCGGGTCCCAGCGTCCTCATACTCGCCATACCCATCAGGAGAACAACATGATTGCGATGCGAACTATCCTCTGCTGGACGCGCCAGGCCGCCACGCTGGCGGCGGGCGGGGTCCTGCTGGCAGCTTGCGCGGCGCAGCCGCCGGCGCCCGCGCCGACCGGCCCGCAAGGCGCGCGTGGCACGCCCGAGGGTTGTGCCGCCGACAAGCTGGCCGACGATGCCCTGGTCGGCAAGACCGAGGCCGAGGTCATCGGCCTGCTGCAGGGCTGCGCGTGGCGCCTGGGCGAGCGCGACGGCCAGCAGTTCCCCGGCACCATGGACTACAACCCGCAGCGCCGCACCCTGGGCGTCAAGGCCGGCAAGGTAGTCTGGGTGCGCCGCGGCTGAGGCCGGGCGCGCATCCTGCTGGCATTGATCTGTCAACTGCCGCCAACATGACGGAATTGTAATTTGACGGTCTGAACAAGAATCAATATTGTTTCCCGCTGACCGGAATCCAATAACCGGGCGGCCCCGGGGTGCCCGGCGGCTGCCCAAACCATGCTGGGGAGCCATCCGCGTGAAGACCACTATCCGAACCTTGCTGCCGCGCGCTGCGGCGCTGGCCCTGCTGATCCTGCCGCTCGCCGCGGCGGCGCAGGAAAAGGTGCTCAACCTCTACACCGCGCGGCACTACCAGACGGACGAAGCGCTGTACACCAACTTCACCAAGCAGACCGGCATCAAGATCAACCGCATCGAAGGCCAGGAAGACCCGCTGCTGGAGCGCATCCGCAATGAAGGCGCCAACAGCCCGGCGGACGTGTTCATCACGGTGGATATCGGCCGCCTGTGGCGCGCCCAGCAGGCTGGCGTGTTTGCGCCGGTAAAGTCGAAGGTGCTGGAATCGCGCATCCCGGCCAACTACCGGGACGCCAATGGCGAATGGTTCGGCTTCTCGGCGCGCGGCCGCGTGATCGCCTACAACAAGACCGCGGTCAAGGCCGGCGATATCGCCAGCTATGAAGACCTGGCCGATCCCAAGTGGAAAGGCAAGGTCTGCACGCGTTCCAGCGGCCATGTCTACAACCTGTCGCTGGTTTCCAGCCTGATCGCCCACGATGGCGAGGCACGCACCGAGCAATGGGCGCGCGGCGTGGCCGCCAACCTGGCGCGCGTGCCCAAGGGCGGCGACACCGACCAGCTCAAGGCGGTTGCCGCCGGCGAATGCGACGTGGCCATTGCCAACACCTACTACATCGCGCGCCTGCTGAAGTCGACCAAGCCGGAAGACAAGGCCGTGGCCGACAAGCTGGGCGTGCTGTGGCCGAACCAGTCGAGCCAGGGCGTGCACATGAATGTCTCGGGCGGCGGCATGCTCAAGCATGCGCCCAACAAGGAAGCGGCGGTCAAGTTCCTGGAGTACCTGGCCAGCGACGAGGCCCAGCGCTACTTTGCCGACGGCAATAACGAATGGCCGGTGGTGCAGGGCGTGAAGGTCAGCAATCCGGCGCTGGAAGCGCTGGGCACGTTCAAGTCCGACACCATCAACGTGGCCGAACTGGGCAAGTACCAGCCGCAGGCACAGAAGCTGGTGGACCGCGCCGGCTTCAAGTAAGCCGCCACGGCCTTTGCAGCAGGGCGGTTCCTGCTACAGCAGGAACCGCTTGTTCCCCGTCACCTGCGTCGGCTCCAGCTTGCGGAACGTCAGCTTCACGCTGCTGTTGAGCCGCCGCCCCGCCTGTTGCCGCACCAGTGCCCGGTGCAGCAGGCCCTTGTGGCCGACCGTGCCTTCGGCATAGGGCTGGTCCGAGGTCCCGCCCAGCGCCATCGCGGCCAGTGCCTGGTTGCGTTCGGCCGCACTCTTTTCCAGCAGCTTGTCCAATGCCATGCGTGCGCGCACCTGCGCCGCCAGCGCGGTGTCGCCTGGATTGGCGCGGGCGCGCTCGGCATCCCACGGCAGCTGCACTTTGCCGGCAAGGCGCCGCAGCGCGGCGCGCAGTTCGGCGCCATCCATCCGGGTTTCCTGCACGATCCAGACGGCGTCATGGCGCAGCACCGCTTCGGCATCGGCCATGCGGCGCACCAGCGCGGGCTGCAGCTCGGGCGACGAGAACTGCCGCGCGCGGCGGATCGCGTTGAGCGCGATGCGGCGCACCTGCGGGTTGGCGTGATCGAACAGGTCAGCGATGACGCGCGCGGCCGTGTCGGCCGAATCGACCATCTCCGCCAGCTGGCCGGCCAGCGAGACTTCTTCCACGCCGCTCAGCTTGTTGCGGCTGAGCCGGTTCAACTTGAACAGCAGGATGTGATATCGCAGCATAGGTTCTTGCGCGGCAGGCATGCCGCTGTTCGCTCCCGGGCGAACGCCGGGCCATAAAAGGCTATCGGCGCGCAGCGGTGCGACTTTAGCGCAGGAACGGCAAGGGGCGTAAGTTCAGTGCTGCGCTTCGCGCCGGATCGTGCGCGACAGCACGATCACCGGCAGCAGGCCCACGGCCACGATCACCAGCGAGGCGGTGGCGGCCTCGGCCAGGCGCTCGTCGGCAGCGAGGTTGTAGGCCTGCACGGCCAGCGTGTCGAAATTGAACGGGCGCATCACGAAGGTGGCCGGCAGCTCCTTCATCACGTCGACAAAGACGATCAGTGCCGCCGTCAGCAGGCTGCCGCGCAGCATCGGGAAATGCACGCGCCGCAGCGTGGCGCCGGGGCCGTGGCCCAGGCTGCGCGCGGCGGCGTCCATGCTGGGCGTGATCTTGCCCAGCCCGGCATTGACGGTTTGCAGCGCCACGCCCAGGAAGCGCACCAGCAACGCATAGACCAGCGCGGCGATGCCGCCGGTCAGCAGCAGCCCCACTGAGAGCCCGAACTGTTGCTGCAGCCAGGCCGACAGCGCGTTGTCGAGCCGCGCCACCGGCACCAGCACGCCCACGGCAATGACCGAACCCGGCAGCGCATAACCCATGCCGCACAGCCGCGTCAGGCCGCGCATCAGCCAGCTGCGCTTGCCGTTGACCGCGCGCGCGGCGTAGCCCACCGCCAGCGCGACCGCCACCGCGGCCAGCGCGGTGGCGCTGGCCAGCAGGAAGCTGTTGCGCACCAGCCCGACAAAGCGCGGGCCGAACTGCGCATCGCCGTCGGAGAAGGCCATGCGGCACAACATCAGCGCGGGAATCAGGAAGCCCAGCAGCACCGGCACCATGCATACGGCCAGCGCCAGCCAGCCGCGCGCGCCGTCCAGCGTCCAGGCCACGGCGCGGCGCTGGTTGCCGTAGACCTGCGCGCGGCCGCGGCTGGCGCGCTCCATCAGCAGGATCGCGGCGACGAACAGCAGCATGCATGCCGACAGCTGCGCCGCGGCGTTCTTGTCGCCAAGCGAAAACCAGGCGCGGAAGATGCCGGTGGAGAAAGTCGGGATGGCAAAGTAGGCGACGGTGCCGAAGTCGGCCAGCGTTTCCATCATCGCCAGCGCGGTGCCGGCAACGATGCCGGGGCGCGCCAGCGGCAGCACCACGCGCCAGAGCCGGCTCCAGGTGCCGTGGCCGAGCAGGCGCGCGGCCTCCAGCGTGTTCTGGGTCTGCTGCAGGAAGGCGGCGCGCGCGGTCAGGTAGACGTAGGGGTACAGCACCAGCGAGAACAGCGCGATGGCGCCGCCCAGCGAGCGGATATCGGGGAACCAGTACTCGCGCGCCTTCCAGCCGGTCAGCTCGCGCAGCCAGCCCTGTACCGGCCCGGCAAACTGCAGCGCATCGGTGTAGGCATAGGCGATGACGTAGGCGGGCATCGCCATCGGCAAGACCAGCGCCCATTCCATCACGGTGTGCCCCGGGAAACGGTAGGTCGATACCAGCCAGGCGGTGGTCACCCCCAGTAGCAATACCCCCACGGCGACGCCGCACAGCAGCCAGACGGTATTGAGCACGTATTCCGCCAGCACCGTGTCGATCAGGTGGCGCCAGGTGTCGCCGGCGGGCAGCAGCACGGCCGAGGCGATCACCAGCACCGGCACGGCGATCAGCAGCGCCATCACCAGGGTGGCCAGGGTAAGGGGATGGAAGCGGCGGCGGCTGGACAGGAGCATGCGTCGGAAAGTGGGCGGAAGTGCCGCGCGCAGCGTGCGGGCTGCCGCATTCTAGCAATGTGGGGCACCCTTTCGCCCCGAAAGTCGGTCCCGGCCCCCGGCTGCGTCTTTATAATGCGCACATGCGAACCGATTCCTATTCACGCTTACCCGGCGCCCAGGCCCGCAGCCGGCCGGCGACCCGCGCAGGCGTTGCTGACGTCACTGGCGCCGGCGCCGCTGTCATCGAGGTGGACCATATCCGTCACGCCTTCGGCCGCCATGCGGTGGTCAAGGGACTGTCGTTCTCGGTGGCGCGCGGCAATATCGCCTGCCTGCTGGGGCCCAGCGGCTGCGGCAAGACCAC
Organism: Cupriavidus necator N-1; assembly: GCF_000219215.1. Taxonomy (NCBI): domain Bacteria; kingdom Pseudomonadati; phylum Pseudomonadota; class Betaproteobacteria; order Burkholderiales; family Burkholderiaceae; genus Cupriavidus; species Cupriavidus necator. The sequence continues at coordinate 789,961 of NC_015726.1, forward strand.
GGTGCTGCGCGCCATCGCCGGTTTCGAGCCGCTGCAGGACGGCCGCATCGTGCTGGACGGGCAGGTCGTGTCGTCTTCCGGGGCGATGCTGGCGCCGGAGCAGCGCCGCATCGGCATGGTGTTCCAGGACTATGCGCTGTTCCCGCACCTGGACGTGGCGGCCAACGTGGGTTTCGGCCTGGTGCGGGCCAGCCGCGCCGGGCGCGCGGCGCGCGTGGACGAGGTGCTGCAGCTGGTCGGGCTGGCCGGTGCGGGCCGCAAGTATCCGCATGAGCTGTCCGGCGGCCAGCAGCAGCGCGTGGCGCTGGCGCGCGCGCTGGCACCGCGCCCGGAACTGCTGCTGCTCGACGAGCCGTTCTCCAACCTCGACGTCGACCTGCGCGAACGCCTGAGCCTGGAGGTGCGCGCGATCCTGAAGGCGCAGGGCACCACCGCGATCCTGGTCACGCACGACCAGCACGAGGCCTTTGCCATGGCCGACGAGATCGGCGTCATGCACGACGGGGTGATCGAGCAGTGGGGCAGCGCGCACGACCTCTACCACCGGCCGACATCGCGCTTTGTCGCGGGCTTTATCGGGCAGGGCGTGCTGATGGCGGGGCGGCTGCGCGGGACTGCGGAGATTGAACTGGAACTGGGCCTGCTGCGCCCCGCGGCGCCGCTGGCGCTGCCCGCGGGCGCCGCCGTCGACGTGCTGGTGCGCCCCGACGACATCATCCACGACGACGCCAGCCCGATGCGCGCCGAAGTGGTCCACAAGGCCTTCCGCGGCGCCGAGATCCTGTACACGCTGCGCCTGGCCAGCGGCAGCCGCGTGCTGGCGCTGGTGCCGTCCCACCACAACCATGCCGTGGGCGAGCGTATCGGCATCCGTGTCGAGATCGAGGACGTGGTGGCATTTGCCGCGTAGCCTGCCACGCAAGGGCAGGGCGCCGATGGTCTACACTGTGGCGTTCTGCATTCACAAGGCTTGAATACCGTGGCGGACACGCTGTTTTCCGATACTCCCGACCGTTCCCGGCAACCGCTGGCCGAGCGCCTGCGCCCGCGCACCATCGACGAGGTGATCGGGCAACAGCACCTGCTCGGTGCGGGCAAGCCGCTGCGCGTGGCGTTCGAGTCCGGCGAGCCGCATTCGATGATCCTGTGGGGCCCGCCGGGCGTGGGCAAGACCACGCTGGCGCGGCTGATGGCCAGCGCCTTCGACGCCGAGTTCATCGCGCTGTCGGCGGTGCTGTCGGGCGTCAAGGACATCCGCGAGGCGGTCGAGCGCGCCGAGCAGTTCCGCGCGCACGGGCGGCGCACGCTGGTGTTCGTCGACGAAGTCCACCGCTTCAACAAGAGCCAGCAGGATGCCTTCCTGCCGCATGTGGAAAGCGGGCTCTTCACCTTTATCGGCGCCACCACCGAGAATCCCTCGTTCGAAGTCAACGGCGCCTTGCTGTCGCGCGCGGCGGTCTATGTGCTCAAGAGCCTGGACGATGCCGAGCTGACGCAGCTGGCGCTGCGCGCCAGCGAAGAACTCGGCGGACAGGGGGGCGACCTGAGCTGGCAGGACGAAGCGCTGCAGCTGATCGTGGCCTCGGCCGATGGCGACGGGCGCAAGCTGCTGAACAATATCGAGATCGTGGCGCGCGCCGCGCGCACCGCCGGCGCCGCGCAGATCGATACCGCGCTGCTTGGCAGCGCGCTGTCGGAAAACCTGCGCCGCTTCGACAAGGGCGGCGACGCCTTCTACGACCAGATCAGCGCGCTGCACAAGTCCGTGCGCGGATCGGACCCGGACGCCGCGCTGTACTGGTTCTGCCGCATGATCGACGGCGGCGCCGACCCGCGCTACCTGGCGCGGCGCATCGTACGCATGGCGTGGGAGGATATCGGCCTGGCCGATCCCCGTGCCGCCCGCATCACGCTGGACGCGGCCGAGACCTATGAGCGCCTGGGCTCGCCCGAGGGCGAACTGGCGCTGGGCCAGGCCCTGATCTACCTGGCCGTGGCGCCCAAGTCCAACGCCGGCTACAACGCCTACAACGCGGCGCGAGCCTTCGTCGGCAAGGACAAGTCGCGCGCGGTGCCGGTGCACCTGCGCAACGCGCCGACCAAGTTGATGAAGGAGCTTGGCCACGGCCACGCCTACCGCTACGCGCACGACGAGCCCGAGGCCTACGCCGCCGGCGAGCACTACTTCCCGGACGACCTGAAGGCCCAGGGCTGGTACCAGCCGGTGCCGCGCGGGCTGGAGGGCAAGATCGCCGAGAAGCTGCGCCACCTGCGCGAGCTGGATGCCGCCTGGCATCGCGAGCAGCGCGTGGCCAAGTCAAAGGACGGCGGCAAGGGCGGGGAGTGAGCGGTGGCGTGAGCCGGCAACACGGCGGCGGCCTGGCCTCGCCCGGTTCGCGCCGGACTGGGCCGGTGCAGTAAAATGGCGGGTCCGCCGGCATGTCGCTGGCCCTGCACTTCACCAAAGCAACATGCTCGACATCCAGCTGTTCCGCAAAGACATCGACGCCGTGGCGCAACGCCTTGCCACGCGCGGCTACCAACTCGACATTGCGGCGTTCCAGGCACTTGAGGCCGAACGCAAGCAACTGCAGACCCAGACCGAGGAACTGCAGGCCCGCCGCAACAGCCTGTCCAAGCAGATCGGCATGCTCAAGGGCAAGGGCGAGGACGCCTCGGCCGTGATGGCAGAAGTGGGCGGCATCGGCGACACGCTCAAGGCCTCGGCCGCGCGGCTGGACGAGATCCAGGCGCACCTGGCTGAACTGATGCTGGCTATCCCCAACCTGCCGCATGAAAGCGTGCCGGTGGGCAATGACGAAACCCAGAACGTCGAAGTGCGCCGCGTGGGCGAGCCGCGCCAGTTCGATTTCGCCGTGCGCGACCACGTCGACGTGGGCGAGAAGCTGGGCCTGGACTTCGACACCGCGGTCAAGGTCACCGGTTCGCGCTTCTCGATGCTGCGCGGCGGCCTGGCGCGCATGAACCGCGCGCTGGTGCAGCTGATGCTCGACACCCATACGCAGGAACACGGCTACACCGAGATGTACGTGCCGTACATGGTCAACGCCGCCTCGATGCGCGGCACCGGCCAGTTGCCCAAGTTCGAGGAAGACCTGTTCAAGGTGCCGCGCAAGGTCGGCAGCGAGGAAGGCGAGCGCATCGAGAACTTCTATCTGATCCCGACCGCCGAGGTGCCGCTGACCAATATCGTGCGCGATGCCATCGTCGCGGGCGAGAAGCTGCCGCTGCGCTTTGTCGCGCATACGCCGTGCTTCCGCTCGGAAGCCGGCTCGTACGGCAAGGACACGCGCGGCATGATCCGCCAGCACCAGTTCGACAAGGTCGAGTTGGTGCAGGTGGTGCCGGCCGGGCAGTCGTTCGATGCGCTGGAGCAACTGACCGGCCACGCCGAGGCGATCCTGAAGAAGCTGGATCTGCCGTTCCGCACCATCGTGCTGTGCACCGGCGACATGGGCTTTGGCAGCACCAAGACCTACGACCTGGAGGTGTGGATCCCCGCGCAGAACACCTACCGCGAGATCAGCTCGTGCTCGAACATGGGCGACTTCCAGGCGCGCCGCATGCAGGCGCGCATGCGCACGGGGCAGGGCAAGCCGGAGCTGGTGCACACCCTCAACGGCTCAGGCCTGGCCGTGGGCCGCACGCTGGTGGCGATCCTTGAGAACTATCAGAACGCAGACGGCTCGGTCACGGTGCCGACCGCGCTGCAGCCGTACATGGGCGGCATCACCCGCCTGGAGTCGGAGCTGTAAAGCGAACTGAAAAAATCCGCAGCCAGCCTCTTGCATCGGCTGGCTGGACATGGCTATAATCTTGGTTTTGCCACACGGCAACAAGTTACCGGAGAGGTGGCAGAGTGGTCGAATGTACCTGACTCGAAATCAGGCGTACCGGCGACGGTACCGTGGGTTCGAATCCCACCCTCTCCGCCAAAACAAGAAGCTGCCCGGCTCGACCACCGGACAGGCAAAAACAGTGTAGTAAAACTCAGGCCGACGCCCACGAAAGTGCGCGTCGGTTTTGTTTTTTCCGCGGCCGGTTTTTCATGCGGCGGGCATGGGCCGCCGCACTGGCCTGCGTACCGGACGCGCTGCCGGGTGCACTATCATGGCGATCCGCAACGCAGGATGCCGCACCATGACACAGCCACCCGCCACCCAACCCCCAGCACCGGTCTTCCACGGCGATCCGGCCGAACTGCCGGCCGACCCCAACCTGGTCGCCGGCATGCCGTACCTGCACTACAAGGGCGGCGCCTACACGGCGGTCGGCATCGGCCGCTTCGAGGCCGATCTCGCGCCGGTGGTGGTCTATCGCGCGATGCGCGATCCCTCATTGCTGTGGGTGCGCCGCGCCGATGTGTTCAGCGAACCGGTGGCCACGCCGCACGGCGAGGTGCCGCGTTTTGCGCCCGCCTGGCCCGCGGCGCTGGCCTGCCTGGACTTCCTGCCGCGTCAGGCGGTGCTCGATGTGCTGGCGCTGCACGACACGCCTTACCGGCACTACCACGACCGCCGCCATATCCTGGAGATGTTCGAGACCGCTCACGCGCGCGGCATTGCGCTGGACCGCGCGCAGGCGCTGGCGGTGCTGTGCCACGACGCGATCTATGTGGCGGGGTGCGAGCACAACGAGGCGGCGTCGGCGGCGCTGATCGAAACGGTGGCGCCCGGCGAAGACCGCGCGGTGCTGGACCGTGCCGCGCAGATCGTGCTCGATACGCGCGGCCATGGCCCGAGCATTGCCGGCGCCGAAACTGTGCTCGATCTCGACCTGCTCAGGCTGGCCGCGACGCCGGAAAGGTTCGATGCCCATAGCCTGGACGTGTTCGCCGAGAACCGCGCCTTGCTGGCCGCGCGCACCGGTCTCCAGGGGGAGGCGCTGGAGACGGAATTCATGCGCCGCCGCGCGGCGTTCCTGGGCAAGCTGGCGCAGCGCCCGCAACTTTTCCTGACCGAAGCTTTTGCCGACTGCGAGGCGCCGGCGCGCGCCAATATCGCCCGCATCGTCGGCGCGGCGGGCGCGTCCCGTGATTGACGTGCCGGCACGCGCGAGCGCCTTCGCCGAGGCCGGGCTCACGCGGGGCACGGCGCTGGGGCTGCTGGCGCTGTTCACGCTGGTGACGGTGCTGCTGCTGAGCCTGGTGCCGCTGCTGGTCGCGCTGTTGCGGCCGGTGGTGCGCTGGCTGGACCGGTGGCGCGTGTGGGGGGCCGGCGCACTGTCCGCGCGAGTCGCCGCACAGCCGCGCCGCCTGAGCACGCTCACGCTGCGCGTGCTCGAGCGCGACATGGCCGAGCTGCTGCTGGTGCTGCTGGCCGGCGCCGTGCTGCTGGCCTGCGGCAGTGCCCTGTTCTGGCTGGCCGGCGAGGTCGCCGAAAGCGGGGGCGTGGTGCGCATCGACCAGATCGTGTTTGCTTGGCTGCGTGCCTTGCGCACCGACTGGCTCGATATCGCGATGGTGGCCGTGACCGAACTGGGCGGCGCGCGCATTTCCGTGGTGGTGGGCGTGGCGGTGTTCGCGTGGCTGTGCTGGCGGCGCGCCTGGACCGTGGCGCTGTACTGGGCCGCCGCGCTGCTGGGTGCGCGCGCCTGCGTGATGGCGCTCAAGCTGGGCATGGCGCGCGTGCGCCCGGCCAGCATCTACAGCGGCCTGGAATCGTATTCCTTTCCCAGCGGCCACGCCACCAGCAGCATGGTCACCTATGGCTTCCTGGCGTTCCTGATGTGCCTGCGCCAGCCGTGGCGCGTGCGCATTCCGGTGCTGGCGCTGACCGTGGTGGCGGTGGCGGCGATCGGGATCTCGCGGCTGTACCTGGGCATGCACTGGCTGTCGGATGTCGCGGCAGGCTATGCGCTGGGGCTAGCATGGATCGCGCTGCTCGGTACGGCTTACCGCACGCTGCATGTGCCGGCGCCGAGGGAATCGGTGGCGCCATGGCGGCTGGGCGTGGTGGCTGCGGCAGCGGTGGTGGTGGCGTTCAGCTATGTGGCGTGGTTCCGGCTGCCGGATGCGCTGGAGCGCTACCGGCAGGCTGGCGCCCCTAAGCCAGCGGCGCTGGCGCTTCAGCCTCCGGCGCTTGCGGCAGGCGCGACACCAGCAGCTGATCGATCTTGTGATGGTCGATGTCCAGCACTTCGAAGCGATAGCCCGCGACGGTGATCGACTCGGATTTCTTCGGGATGCGCTTGAGCGCGTAGATCACCAGCCCGGCCGCAGTGTCGACATAGTCCTCGCCGGGCAGGGTGTCGAGATCCAGCGCCTTCTTCAGGTCCACCAGCGGGGTGAGGCCGTCGACCAGCCAGGAGCTGTCATCGCGCCGTACGATCTGCTCGTCCTCGCTGGAATACAGGATGTCTCCCATCAGCGCGCCGACGATATCGTCCAGCGTGACTATGCCTACCACCAGCCCGTACTCGTTCATCACCACGGCAAAGTTCTGGTGCATCTCGCGGAAGCGCGTGAGCGCCTCGGACAGGGTCAGCGTGTCGGGGATCACCAGCACGTTCTTGTCGTGGTGGCGGCCGATATTGCCGATCGCAGCGGCGCTTTCATCGGCGAGCAGCAACTGCAGGATGTCCTTGGAATCGATATAGCCCTGCACGTCGTCGAGGTCGTGCCCGCACACCGGGTATTGCGCGTGCGGCTGGCTGACCAGCTTGCGGCGCACGCTGTCGGCGGGTTCGTCGAGACTCAGGTAGACCACGTCGTCGCGCGGCGTCATGATCGCAGTAATGCTCTTGAACTCGAGCTCGAACACGTTCTCGATCAGGTGGAGTTCATGCTTGTGCAGCACGCCGGCTTCGGCGCCGGCATCGACCATCGCGGCGATGTCCTCGGTGGTGATCTGGTCGACCGGCTTTGTCGGCAGGCGCAGCAGCCGCAGCGTGGCATCGGCGGCGGCGTTGAAGATCCACACCAGCGGCTTGAGCACGCGCAGCAGCGTCAGCATCGGGTCGATCACCGCCACCGCGCACCGCTCGGGGAAGGTCATGGCGATGCGCTTGGGGATCAGGTCGGCAAACTGGATAAACAGCAGCGTCACGATCAGGAACGAGCCGATATTGGCCGCGCGCTGGGCGTGGACCACCTGCATATAGGGCGACAGCGCTTCCAGCAGCAGGTCCGACACATGCTTCTCGCCGAGGATACCGGCCAGGATGGCCACGCTGTTGACGCCGATCTGCACGATCGTGAAGAAATTCCCGGGCTCCTCCTTGAGCCGCAGCACGCGCGTGGCGCGGCCATCGCCGCGCTCCGACAGGACTTGCAGCTTGGTGCGGCGGGCGGCCGTCAGCGCGATCTCGGAGACCGAGAAAAAGGCGCTGACAAGGACAAGGGCGATCAGGATCAGGACGAACATAGGCGGTTTGGCGCCTGCAGCTTGTGCCTGCAGGCGGCTTGATGATGGTGCACGGCGCGCGCGGATGTCAATCAGGCATCAGACAGACCTCGATCGCGGCTCCGAGGCACCGCGTCAAAGCTGGCGGCCGGCGCTTCCAGCCGCTGCGGCAGCGTCGCGGCCAGTTCCCCGGCGGCCAGCGCAAACTGCGCGCGCAGGTCGTCGGCCAGGCTGGAGCCGGCGCGGTGGCTGGCGCGCAGCATCTGGATCTCGAACGGCAGCACCGGCGCCACGTCATGCAGCGCGACCCGCTCCGGGCTGGCGCTGAGCGCGGTGTACTGGTCCAGCAGGGTCACGCCCAGTCCGGCATCGACCAGGGCCAGCGCCAGCGAATAGGTCTGCACCTCCAGCGTCGAGCGCGGCTCCAGCGCATGCCGGGCCAGGGTCTGGCGCACCAGCAGCCCGAGCGAGCTGTTGTCGTCATAGCCGATGAAGGCGCGCTCCATCAGCCGCTGCATCGGCACCACCTGGCGGCGCCCGCCGGCAGGCAGCGGCTGGCCGCGCGGCACCGCCAGCAGCATGCGGCCGCTGGCCACCGGCTCGCAGGAGATGGCCTCGTGGCCCGGCGGCGCAAAGGCAAAGCCCAGGTCGATCTGGTTGGCCAGCAGCGCCCCGACGATCTCGTCGGTATGGTGGGTCAGCACCTGCACCTGCGTGTCCGGGTGGCGCGCGCAGAAACGCCGCACTGCCGGCACCAGCAGCGGGTTGGCCAGGCTGGGGGTGGCGGCCACGCGCAGCCGCCCGGCGCCCTTGTGACGCAGGCTTTCCGAGACCCGGCGCACGCGCTCGATCTCGCCATATAGCCTTTCGACATCGCCATAGAGCGCATTGGCCTCGGGCGTGGCCTGCAGCCGGCCGCGCACCCGTTCGAACAGGCGGAAGCCGAGCGAGGCCTCGGCATGCTGCAGCACGCGCGTGACCACCGGCTGGGACACATGCAGCAGGCGCGCGGCCTCGCTGACGGTGCCGGTCAGCATCACGGCGCGGAAGACTTCGATCTGGCGCAAGCGCATGGCAATCCGGGAAGCGGGCAGGCATCCATAGCCTGATGACATATTCTGGCACGTATTCGCATTGGGCAATCCGCGCCGCCTGCACTACGCTTTGCCGGATCAGGACGAAGCAATCAAGGGATGGCAATGCAGGTAGTGATCGTGGGCGCCGGTGTGGTCGGCATGACGACGGCATGGCGCCTGGCCGAGGACGGCCACCAGGTGACGGTGCTGGAGCGCCACGACGGGCCGGCCGAGGAGACCAGCTTTGCCAATGGCGGGCAACTCAGCTACAGCTATGTGGCGCCGCTGGCCGGGCCGGGCGTGATGGCCAAGGTGCCGGGCTGGCTGCTGCGGCGCGATTCGCCGATGCGCTTCCGGCCCGCTGCCGACCCGGCGCAGTGGCGCTGGCTGGCAGCCTTCATGGGCGCCTGCAATGCCGCCACCAGTGAAGCCACCACGCGCAAGCTGCTGCGGCTGGGGTTCTATTCACGCGACCTGATGCAGGCCTTCGTGGCCCGGCACCAGCATGATGATGTGGGCGCCGGCTTCGATTTTGCGCGGCGCGGCAAACTGGTTGTGCACCGCGATGCAGCGGCGCTCGACGCGGCCTGCCAGTTGCTGGAATACCAGGCCAGCCTGGGTTGCGAGCAGCAGGCGCTGGACCGCGATGCCTGCGTGGCGCTGGAGCCCGCGCTGGCCGGCATCCGCAACGAGATTGCCGGCGCCATCTACACGCCGAGCGAGGAGGTGGGCGACTGCCACCGCTTCTGCCTGTCGCTGGCACGGTTGCTGCAAGACGGGGCGCACGCCGGCGTGTCGATGCGCTTCGGCACCGTCGTGCAAGAACTGTTGCAGCAGGGCGGGCGCGTGACCGGCGTGCGGACCGCCAGCGGCGTGATGCCGGCCGACGTGGTGATCGTGGCCGGAGGCATCGGCAGCGTGCCGCTGCTGCGCCCGCTGGGCGTGCGGCCGATGCTGTGGCCGCTCAAGGGTTACAGCATCACGGTGCCGCTGGCCAGCGGCGCGCGCGCGCCGCATATCAGCGTGACGGACTTTGCCAACAAGATCGTCTACGCGCGCATCGGCAATACACTGCGGGTGGCGGGAATGGCCGACCTGGTGCGCGGCGGCACCCGCATCGACCCGGAGCGGGTCGGCACGCTGGTGGCACAGACGCGCGCGCTGTTCGAGGGCATCGTGCCCGAGCTGCCGCTGGCGCAGCTGCAGCCGTGGGCCGGGCTGCGCCCGGCCACGCCGGACGGCCTGCCGCTGGTGGGGCCGTCGCGGGTGTCCGGGCTATGGCTGAACCTGGGCCACGGCGCGCTCGGTTTTACGCTGGCGATGGGCAGCGCCGGCCTGCTGGCCGACCGGCTGGCAGGGCGCCGTCCGGCCATCGAAGCAGAGGATTTTGATGCTGCGCGCGCATAGCCGCAGGCAAGTATTGCTTCATGCCGTACCCGTGCGTCCGCAATCCACGACGCTGTTCACGAAACATGCCTCAATGACCAAGCCCCACCACAAGGAGCGAACATGAAATCACTGCACACCCACCGATCCGCCACCCGCCACGCGCTTGCGGCCGCCACGCTGCTGCTGGCCGCCGGCGCCGCCCAGGCCGCCGATGGCGACACGCTGAAGAAGATCAAGGACAGCGGCGTGATCTCGCTTGGCTATCGCGAATCGTCGATCCCGTTCTCATACACCGACGGCAAGGAGGTCATGGGCTATTCGCACGAGATCCTGCTGCAGATCGTCGACAAGGTGAAGAGCGAACTGAAGATGCCCGGCTTGCAGGTGCGACTGACCCCGATCACCTCGCAGAACCGCATCCCGCTGGTGCAGAACGGCACGATCGACATCGAATGCGGCAGCACCACCAACAACCTGGAGCGCCAGAAGCAGGTGGCGTTCTCCAACAGCCTGTTCGTCTACGGCATCAAGATGCTGACCAAAAAGGATTCGGGCGTGAAGGAGTTCGCCGACCTGAAGGAGCGCAACGTGGTCACCACCGCCGGCACCACCGGCGAGCGCCTGCTGGTCAAGATGAACGGCGAGAAGGCCATGAACATGAACCTGATCAGCGCCAAGGACCACGGCCAGTCCTTCCTGATCCTGGAGACCGGCCGCGCCGCTGCCTTCGTCATGGACGAGCCGCTGCTGTATGGCGAGCGCACCAAGGCCAAGAGCGCGGGCGACTGGGTGGTGGTCGGCGCGCCGCTGCAGACCGAGAACTACGCCTGCATGTTCCGCAAGGACGATCCCTCGTTCAAGAAGCTGGCCGACGGCGTGATCGCAGACCTGCAGACCAGCGGCCGTGCCGAGAAGCTGTATAACAAGTGGTTCATGTCGCCGATCCCGCCGCGCGGCATCAACATGAACTACCCGCTGTCGGCCGACATGAAGGCGCTGTTCGCGGCGCCGAACGACAAGGCCTACCAGTAAGAGCAGGGCGCCACCGCCGGGACGGCATCAGGCCCGGCGGTTATTTAGCCATAATGAATCAATATTTAGCACTCGATAGTGTTTGCGGTAGTGTTGAGCCCGATATAGATACTATGAAGGGCCGCGGGAGGTTAAGCCCCTGGAGTAAAACGAAGATTCGCAGTCTCGTTTCTCCGAAGGAGCACGCAAATGAACACGACGCCTAACACAGCCCTTCACGGGCAGAATACGACGATCACCGGCTGGCTGTACATGGCTTTCGAACTGGGCGACAAGAGCTGGAAGCTGTCGCTAGGCGACGGCGTGCTTGGACCGAGCCGGCATACCTTGGGCGCTGGTGACCTGAATGCAGTCCTGCAAGTGATCGCCAAGGCCAAGGCTCGCTGCGGCCTGGCGCCGCAAGCCCCGGTGCGCAGTTGCTACGAGGCCGGCCGCGATGGCTTCTGGCTGCACCGCTGGTTGATCGAACAAGGCATCGCTAACCTGGTCGTGGATTCGGCCAGCATTGAAGTCAACCGCCGCGCCCGACGCGCCAAGACCGACCGGGTCGACGGCGACAAGCTGCTCTCGATGTTGATGCGTTACTACGCCGGCGAGCGGCGCCTGTGGGCAGTCGCGCGAGTCCCGACACCACAGCAGGAAGATGAGCGGCGTTTGCACCGCGAGCTCGGGCGACTCAGGCTCGAACGTGCGGCCCACAGCAACCGGATTCGTTCGCTGCTCGTACTGCACAACCTGCGGGTCGCCCACATCGGGGACCGATCCTGGAAGCACTGGTGGAACGCCCATGGCTCGCAACTGCCCGCTGGCTTGAGTGCCGAGATCGAGCGTGAAGTCGCAAGACTGGCGCTGGTCGAAACGCAGATCAAAACGATCGAAACCCAGCAGCGCGACGCCGTGAAGGCTGGCACGCAGCCAGCCATCGCGCTGCTCGCGCGGCTCAGGGGGATCGGCCTGGGCAGCTCCTGGCTCCTGATCAACGAACTGTTTGGCTGGCGGCGCTTTCACAACCGCCGCGAAGTCGCAGGCTGCCTCGGACTTGCACCGACGCCTTACAGCAGTGGCGAAAGCCAGGTCGAGCAAGGCATCAGCAAAGCGGGCAACAAACGATCGCGCTGGCTCATGATCGAACTGGCATGGGCCTGGTTACGCTACCAGCCAACGAGTCAGCTCACGCAATGGTTCAATGAGCGCTTCGCGCGAGGCAGCAAGCGCATGCGTCGCGTCGGTATTGTCGCAGTTGCCCGACGATTGGCAATTGCCCTATGGCGCTATCTCGAGTACGGCGAGATTCCCCACGGGGCAAGCCTCAAATCAGTACACTGAGGTAATTCCGATCTAAGCATGGAGAGCGAAGCGGTACGATAGCAGGTCAGCGCGCCCGTAAGTGAGCCGGGCTACCCCCTGCGGGTAGCCGTCCTTATAGATGGGGCGCGCCAAGGTAACAGGGGTAGTTCCAGCGCTTTGCGCACGTGGTATGTGGTGCCCGGCCTTTGCGCCGGCACGGATAGAAGGTTGTCCGGGCAGCAAGCCCGACACTGAAAGACCCCGACCTCGATTTCGCGCCGCTTCAGTCCCCGCAAACGAAAAGTATTGGGCTTGCAAGGAGAGAGTATCGCGCCAGACATCCCTATACTGAAATCCAATACTGGATCGGGGGTTGACACCCTCGCCCTCATAGAAGGCTCATAGCAGCACAACTGGCCGGCGGCCCTCACAAGCGGCCTCCGGCGCTGTCTGACCCCACACTGCTTATCCGCATCCACTGGAGAACATATGCGATCGATTCGTACTGGCTGGCTCAAATCCCTGCTGGCTGCCTCGCTGCTTGCCGGCGCCGGGCTGGCGTCCACCGCGGCGCAAGCCGCCGACCTGCTCGATACCGTCAAGCAGGCCGGCGTGCTCAAGATCGGCCTGGAGGGCACGTATCCGCCGTTCGGCTTCCGCGGCGCGAAGAACGAGCTGGAAGGGTTTGACGTGGACGTGGCGCGTGCGGTGGCGGGCAAGCTGGGCGTGAAGCCGGAGTTCGTCACCACCGAGTGGAGCGGCATCATTGCCGGCCTGCAGGCTGGCAAGTTCGACGTGATCGTCAACCAGGTCAACGTCACGCCTCAGCGCCAGCAAGTGCTGGACTTCTCCACGCCCTACGTTTACTCGGATGCGCAGCTGATCCAGCGCAAGGACGACAACCGCCAGTTCAAGTCGCTGGAAGACCTGAAGGGGCACAAGCTCGGCGTCAGCCTGGGCAGCAATTTCAACGACCTGGCCAAGTCGGTGCCGGGCATCGACGTCAAGACCTATCCCGGCGCGCCTGAGTACCTGCGCGACCTGGCGGCACAGCGCGTCGACGCCGCGCTGAACGACCGGCTGATGGTCGCCTACCTGGTCAAGACCGCCAACCTGCCGCTGCGGCAGGGCGCAATCGTGGCGGGTGCCACCACGCAGGTGGCCATCCCGTTCCGCAAGGACAACCCCAAGTTCGCGCAGGCCATCAACCACGCGCTAGATGACCTGGCCAAGGACGGCACGCTTGGCAAGCTCTCGGTGAAGTGGTTCGGCACCGACGTGACCAGGCCCGCCGGTAAGCCAATCAAGTAAAACAGTCAGGTAAGCCGGCCAGCAAGCCGGGCGGTATCATGTCGCGGCGCCGCGGCCTGCATGGCTGCCGCGCCGCTTTCTTTTTCATTCTTCTGCCGCCGCCACGCCCATGTCCGCTCTCCAGCTTGTCACCGATTCTCTGCCCGTACTGCTGCAGGGCACGCTGCTGACCATCAAATTCGCGTTATGGTCGATGGTGTTCGGGCTGATGCTAGGCACGGTGGTGGCGCTGATGGGCATCAGCCATAGCCGCGTGCTCAAGGCGGTGGCGCGCACCTACGTCAGCATCATGCGCGGCACGCCGCTACTGGTGCAGATCTTTGTCGTCTACTACGGGCTGCCGGGCATCGGCATCGCGCTGGAGCCCACGCCCGCGGGCGTGCTGACGCTGAGCCTGAATGTCGGCGCCTACCTGTCCGAGAGCATGCGCGGGGCCATCCTGGGCGTGTCGCGCGGCCAATGGCTGGCAGCCTACAGCCTGGGCCTGACGCCGGTGCAGGCACTGCGCTACGTGGTCGGCCCGCAGGCGCTGCGGCTGGCGGTGCCGAGCCTGTCCAACAGCCTGATCAGCCTGATCAAGGACACCTCGCTGGTATCGGTCATCACCGTGACCGAGCTGCTGCGCACGGCGCAGGAGGTCATCGCGGCCACCTACCAGCCGTTGCCGCTGTACCTGGCAGTGGCGGCCATCTACTGGGTGCTGAGCACGGGGCTGTCGGGCGTGCAGCATATGCTGGAGCGGCGCTTGTCGCTGCCCGGGCGCCACTGATCGGTGCCACAAAGTAAAAAGCCAGCTCCGCGGAGCTGGCTTTTTTTATCGCCGGGCCGGTCAGCCCTGCGCGATGCGGCTGGCGATATGCCCCAGCGCCTCTTCCACCTGGTCCACCAGGACCAGGCACAGGTCGCCCGGCTGCAGGTGCGACAGCGCGGTATCGATGGCGAGGAACTCGCCACGGATCTCCTCGACCTGGCCGGCGCGTTGCGCGCCCTGCAGGCCTTCGCGCAGCAGCGCCAGCACCTCGCCGTCGGCGCGCCCGCGCTGGCACTGGTCCTGGTACAGGATGACTTCATCGAACACGCCGCCCAGGATCTGGGTCTGGCGGCGGATGTCGTCGTCGCGGCGGTCGCCCGCGCCGCTGATCACCACCACGCGCCGTTTGGCGGGGATGGTCTCGACAGCGCTGCACAGTGCCAGGATGGCATCCGGGTTGTGGCCGTAGTCGGCGATCAGCGTGGCGCCGCGGTAGTCGAACACGTTGAAGCGTCCCGGGGCGGTCTGCGCGTCGTTGACGAAGGTGGCCAGGCCGCGGCGGATAGTCGACCAGTCGATGCCCAGCGCCCACGCGGCGGCGATCGACGACATCGCGTTATCGACCTGGAAGCCGATGGTGCCGTTGCGCGTCAGCGGGATCTCGGCCAGTGCGATGCGCACTTCGGTATCGCCTTCGGATACGACGATGTCGGCGCCGTCCACGAACACCACGCGCTTGCCCTGCGCACGGTGCGTGGCCATGGCCGGCTGGTTGGGGTCGTGCGCGAAGAAGGTGACACTGCCGGGGCAGGCGTCGGCCATGCGCACCACCATCGGGTCGGCCGCGTTCAGGACCGCCATGCCGTGCGGCGCGACGTTCTGCACGATCACGCTCTTGAGCACCGCCAGGTCTTCCACCGAGTTGATGAAGGACAGGCCCAGGTGGTCGCCTTCGCCCACGTTGGTCACCACCGCCACGTCGCAGCGGTCGAATGCCAGGCCTTCACGCAGCAGGCCGCCGCGCGCGGTTTCAAACACGGCGGCGTCCACGTCCGGGTGCAGCAGCACGTTGCGCGCGCTGCGCGGGCCGCTGCAGTCGCCGGTGTCGATGCGCTCGCCCTGGACATACACGCCGTCGGTGCCGGTCATGCCCATGCGCAGGCCGCTGGTGGCCATGATGTGGGTGATCAGCCGGACCGTGGTGGTCTTGCCGTTGGTGCCGGACACGGCCACCACCGGAATGCGGCCATCGTCGCCATCGGAGAACATGGTCGAGACAATGGCTTCGCCGACCGCGCGGCCCTTGCCGTACGACGGTTGCAGGTGCATGCGCAGGCCCGGCGCGGCGTTGACCTCGACGATGCCGCCGGCCTGTTCCTCGAACGGCTTGAGCATGGTCTCGCACACGGCGTCGACGCCGGCGATGTCCAGGCCTACCATCTGCGCCGCCGCCACGGCGCGCGCGGCGATGTCCGGGTGGACGTCGTCGGTCACGTCGGTGGCGCTGCCGCCGGTGGACAGGTTGGCGTTGTTGCGCAACACCACGCGCGTGCCCTTGGCCGGCACGGAATCGGCGGTCAGGTTCTGCTTGGCCAGCGTGGCCAGCGCGATATCGTCAAAGCGGATCTTGGTCAGCGAGGTCGCATGGCCTTCGCCGCGGCGCGGGTCGCGGTTCACTTCCTCGACCAGCTGGCGCACGGTATGCACGCCGTCGCCGATGACCTGCGGCGGATCGCGGCGCGCGGCCGCCACCAGTTGCTTGCCGACCACCAGCAGGCGGAAGTCATGGCCCGGGATATAGCGCTCGACGATCACGTCCGAGCTGATGTCCGAGGCGACCTCATAGGCCGTCATCACTTCCTCGCGGGTGCGGATGCGCACCGCCACGCCCTTGCCCTGGTTGCCGTCGCGCGGCTTGACCACCACCGGGGCGTCGATTTCCTGCGCGGCGGCCCAGGCCTCTTCGGCGCTGCGCACCGAGCGGCCCAGCGGCACCGGCACGCCGGCGGCGTGCAGCAGGGTCTTGGTCAGGTCCTTGTCCTGCGCGATCGATTCGGCCACGGCGCTGGTGCGGTCGGTCTCGGCGGCCTGGATGCGGCGCTGCTTGCTGCCCCAGCCAAACTGCACCATCGAGCCCTGCGTCAGTCGCCGGTAGGGAATGCCGCGCGCCACGGCGGCGTAGACGATGGAGCCGGTGCTCGGTCCCAGGCGCACGTCCTCGTCCAGCTCGCGCAGGCGGTGCAGCGCGTCGGCGAGGTCGAATGGGGTGTCGTTGCGCGCGGCGCGGCACAGGGCCTCGGCCAGCTCGAATGCAAGCCGGCCGACTTCTTCCTCGCTGTATTGCACGATCACCTGGTAGGTGCCGGGCTCGACCGTCTGCGCGGTGCGGCTGAAGGTGACCGGGCAGCCGGCGGCGGCCTGCAGGCGCAGCGCCGTCACTTCCAGCACGTGGGCCAGCGACAGCTCGCCCGATTCCTCGTCCGGGCGCAGCGGCCCGATCTCAGGGAAACGGGCGCGCAGCCGGTCTTCAAAACCGGGCAGCGCCGACAGCATGTTGGTGGCATCCTGGCAGGCCACGATCGCCTCGATGGCGGTGTGGCGGCACCACAGGTTCGGGCCCCGCAGGGCCCGGATACGTGAGACTTCCATAGAACGGTTTCCGTGTCTTCTATGCGCGGTTGAGCTTGGGGCCGCGTCAGCCGCGGCGCGCAGGCTGGCCCATCCAGTGGTGCACCAGGTCGACGGTGGCGCCGGTGGCGGCCTCGTCGCACTGCAGTACCAGCAGGTCGCCCGGCACCAACTGGCTCAGGGCGGTTTCAATGGCGCTGGCACGCGTGCCTTCGTCGATGATCTTGGTCACGCGCCGGCCTTCGTACAGGCCCTGCTTGAGCAGCACGCGCGCCTCGGCATCGGGCAGGGCGCGCTTGACGCTGCGGTCCTCGCACAGGAAGACGCGGTCGAAATGCTGGCCCAGTGCCTTGCCCTGGCGCACCAGGTCTTCGTCGCGGCGCTGCACGCCGGCGCCGTAGACCACCATGCGGCGCTCGGCCGGAAAGCGGTCCAGCGCGGTCGCCAGTGCTTCCAGCGCGGGCGCGTTGTGGGCGTCGTCGATCACCACGGTGGCGCCGTTGCGCTCGAACAGCGTGAAGCGGCCCGGCACGTCGACCTGGCCGACATCGAAGGTCACCACGCCGGCGCGGATCAGGTCGTTGGAAATGCCCAGCGCCCAGCCCGCGGCCACGGCCGCCAGCACGTTCTCGACTTGGAACGCGACGCGTCCGGCGTAGGTCAGCGGCACCGCGGCCACGTCCACCAGCGCGGTTTCACTGCTGCCGATGGCCAGCACGATCTTGCCTTCGCGCAGGTACACCGCGCGCTTGCCGGCGGCGCGGTGCGACACGATCGCGGGCAGCTCCGGCGTCAGGCCGAAGAAGATCACGTCGCCGTCGCACAGCCCGGCCATCTCCACCAGGCGTTCGTCGCGCGCGTTGAGCACGGCCGCACCTGTCTCCAGCACCACGTCGACCTGCGTGCGCAGCACGTTGTACATGCGGTCCTCGTCCTCGACGTAGTAGTCGCCGAGGTGGTCGGGCTGGTCGAAATTGGTGACCACGCCGACCTGGCAGCGGTCGTAGACCAGGCCTTCGGAGAGGATGCTGCCGCTGTCGTTCTCGAACACGGCGGCCTCGACCGCGCGGTTCATCAGGATGCGATGGCCAGATTCCCAGTTGGCGCGGTCGCCGCTTTCCACCTGGCGGCGGTCCAGGAACAGCCCGTCGCTGCAGGCCAGGCCGGTATGCTTGCCCGACAGCTGCAGCAGGCGCGCCACCAGGCGCGCCACCACGGTCTTGCCATTGGTGCCGGTCACGCCCACCACCGGGATGCGGCCCTGGTCGTCATCGGACTCAGGGAACAGGTGGTTGACGATGGCGCGGCCCACCGGGCGCGGCGTGCCTTCGGCCGGCTTGATATGCATCAGCAGGCCGGGGCCGGCGTTGACTTCGACGATGGCGCCGCGTTGCTCGGCCAGCGGGCGCGAGATGTCCTCGGCCACCAGGTCCACGCCGGCGATGTCCAGCCCGACCACGCGCGCGGCCAGCGCCGCATGCGCGGCGACGCTCGGGTGCACGCGGTCGGTGACGTCGAAGGCGACGTTGCCGTTGCGCTGGATCAGCACCGAGCGGCCTTCGGGCGGGACCGTGCTGGCGTCCATGCCCTGGCGCTTCAGTTCCAGGCGCGCGGCCGAGTCCAGCCGCACACGGTTCAGCGGATGGTCCTCGGTGGTGCCGCGGCGCGGATCGGAATTGATCTGCAGCTCGATCAGCTCGTCGATGGTGGACTTGCCGTCGCCGACCACGCTCGCGGTCTCGCCCATGGCGGCGGCCACTAGGCGGCCGCCCACCACCAGCAGGCGGTGCTCGTTGCCGGGGATGAAGCGCTCGACGATGACGCCGTTGCCTTCGTCGATGGCCACGCCGTAAGCGGTCTCGACTTCCTCGCGGGTCATCAGGTTGGTGAACACGCCGCGGCCGTGGTTGCCGTCATAGGGCTTGACCACCACCGGCACGCCGATGTCCTCGGCGGCGTCCCAGGCGTCGGCCGGGGAATCGACCATGCGGCCCTCAGGGACCGGCACGCCGCAGGATTCCAGCAAGCTCTTGGTCAGGTCCTTGTCGCGCGAAATGCTTTCGCCGATGGCGCTGGTGCGGTCGGTCTCGGCGGTCCAGATGCGGCGCTGGCGCGCGCCGTAGCCGAGCTGCACCAGGTTGCCGTCCGACAGGCGGATCGCCGGGATGTCGCGGTCGTCCGCGGCATCGACGATGCAGGCGGTGCTGGGGCCCAGGCAATGCTCGTCCACCAGGCGGCGCAGGTTGTCCACGGCGGCGGGGACGTCGAAGGGACGGTCCTCGATCGCGGCCATGACCAGGTCGCGGGCGGTGAACAGGGCGACGCGGGTGACTTCCTCGTGCCAGGCGCGCACGATCACCTTGTAGACGCCGCGCACCGGGGTCTCGCGCGCCTTGCCGAAGCCGCCGGGCATGCCTGCCAGGTTCTGCAACTCAAGCGTCACGTGTTCCAGGATATGGCCGGGCCAGGTGCCTTCCTTCAGGCGCTGCAGGAAGCCGCCGCGCTCGCCGATGCTGCAGCGATGCTCGATCAGCGACGGCAGCCAGGCCGACAGGCGCTCGTAGAACCCCGGAATCGTGTTGGAGGGAAAGTCCTCCAGTTCCCCGATATCGACCCATGCCTCCAGTACGGGCCGATATGTCCACATATTCGGGCCGCGCAGCGACATGACATCGAAAATCTCAATGTCCTTCTTTTTCATTGAATTAGCTTGAGGCAGTGGGCGGAACCGCCCGAGAAATGGAAGCCTAACCTTTCAGTAACGTTACAGCACAGAGCGGGTTGACTTTCTTCGTGTAAAAGTGATTGTGCAGTGCATCAGGAGTACCCGCGCGTTCGTCGTTATGTATACTGCGGGCGAATTCGCGGGCCGCCAGAGCGTGCCCGGCCTAAATTTGTTTCAAGTTATGTCCGTACCCCTGGACGCACGCCGCGCCATCCATGACCCAGTCCTCCCTGCCTGTCCCTACCGCCCCTGCTGCCGACGAGCCCTGGCGGGCTGAATCCGGATCGTGGCTCCGACCCGGCGAGACCGTCCTGGCCGGACTGGCTCTGGACCTCGACGCGAAGCTGCATTTTACCCAAGGGTGGCTGGTTGTGACCGACCAGCGCATCGTTGCCCGGGCTCCCGGTGAAAAAAATGTGCGGGAATGGAACATCGCGCCCACCCTGCGCCTGTCGCACACCGACCACGCGGGCGTGGGCGCGCTGGAACTGAGCGGTCCGGAGGGCCGGCTGGCCAGCTGGCGATATACGCTTGGTTACAATCCGGCCGCGCTGCGGCTGGCTGACCAGTTCGAAGCCCAGCGCGACGCCGCCGGCGCGCGCCCGGCCGGCGAGGCGGGCGAGGTGCTGTGCCCGACCTGCAAGGCGCCGCTGCCCCCTGACGAGGAGCAGTGCCCTCAATGCAGTCGGGAGCTGGAAACCCCGCCCTCGACCTGGGCGCTGCTGCGCCTGTGGCGCTTTGCCCGGCCCTACCAGTGGCAACTGCTGGCGGGCTTCCTGCTGACGCTGCTGTCCACCGCGGCCACGCTGGTGCCGCCGTACCTGACCATGCCGCTGATGGACAAGGTGCTGATCCCGTTCCAGAACGGCGTGCCGATCGACTACGGCCTCGTGCGCCTGTACTTGGCGGGATTGCTGGGCGCGGCGCTGGTGGCCTGGTCGCTTGGGTGGGCGCGCACCTACCTGCTGGCGCGCGTATCGGAGCGCATTGGTGCCGATCTGCGTACAACAACATACGAACACCTGCTAAAGCTGTCGCTGGAATATTTCGGCGGCAAGCGCACCGGCGACCTGATGGCGCGCATTGGTTCGGAAAGTGACCGCATCTGCGTTTTCCTGTCGCTGCACCTGCTGGACTTTGCCACCGACGTGCTGATGATCGTCATGACGGCGGTGATCCTAGTGTCGATCAACCCGTGGCTGGCATTGGTCACACTGGTGCCGCTGCCGTTCATCGCCTGGATGATCCACCTGGTGCGCGACCGCCTGCGCCACGGCTTCGAGAAGATCGACCGGATCTGGTCCGAGATCACCAATGTGCTGGCCGATACCATCCCCGGCATCCGCGTGGTCAAGGCCTTTGCCCAGGAAAAGCGTGAGGTGTCGCGCTTCCGCGAGGCCAACAAGCACAACCTGGCGATCAACGACCGCGTCAACGCGGTATGGTCGCTGTTCACGCCTACGGTCACGCTGCTGACCGAGATCGGCCTGCTGATCGTGTGGGTGTTCGGCATCTGGCAGGTGTCGCACAGCGCCATCACGGTGGGCGTGCTGGTGGCGTTCCTGACCTATATCAGCCGCTTCTACACCCGGCTGGATTCGATGAGCCGGATCGTCTCGGTGACGCAGAAGGCCGCCGCCGGCGCCAAGCGCATCTTCGACATCCTCGACCATGTGTCGAGCGTGCCGGAGCCGGTGCGCCCGGCGAAGCTGGACAAGGTCGAGGGCGCCATCGACATGAGCGACCTGGGCTTCCGCTACGGCAACCGCGCGGTGATCCGCGGACTGAACCTGTCGATCGAGCCGGGCGAGATGATTGGCCTGGTGGGACACAGTGGCTCGGGCAAGAGCACGCTGGTCAACCTGATCTGCCGTTTCTACGATGTTTCCGAGGGCGCGATCCGCGTCGACGGCGTCGATATCCGCTCGCTGCCGGTGTCGGAGTACCGCCGCCATATCGGCCTGGTGCTGCAGGAGCCGTTCCTGTTCTTCGGCACGATTGCCGACAACATTGCCTACGGCAAGCCCGACGCCACGCGCGAAGAGATCATCGCCGCCGCGCGCGCCGCGCATGCGCACGAGTTCATCCTGCGCCTGCCGCATGGCTATGACTCCCTGGTCGGTGAACGTGGCCAGGCGCTGTCGGGCGGCGAGCGCCAGCGCATCTCGATCGCGCGCGCGCTGCTGATTAATCCGCGCATCCTGATCATGGACGAGGCCACCTCGTCGGTCGACACCGCCACGGAGAAGGAAATCCAGAAGGCGCTCGACAACCTGGTGCAGGGCCGCACCACCATCGCCATCGCGCACCGCCTGTCGACACTGCGCAAGGCCGACCGGCTGGTGGTGATGGACCGCGGCCAGATCGTCGAAGTCGGCAGCCATGACGAACTGCTGTTGCGCGAAGGCGCGTACTACAAGCTGTACCAGGCGCAGGCGCGCAATGTCGACACCGAGGACGGAGACGGCGAGGACGAAGCCGTTGAAACGCTGGAGGCCGCCAATGCCCAATGACATCCCCGCCACCACGCCGACGCCCATGTTTACGCTAGATCGCAATCCGTTCGGCCGCCTGGTCCTGATCGCCGAGGACGGCACCGTCCACGAAGGCGTGGTGCCGGTACGCGCCTTCCCGATTTCCGCGCCGCAGGGCGGCATCGGCCTGATGAGCACCGACGGGCATGAGGTGGTGTGGATTCCGCGGCTGGAGGATGTGCCGCAGGCAGAGCGCGACATGATCGAAGCGGAACTCGCCTCGCGCGAGTTCATGCCGGAGATCGAGCGTATCGTCAGCGTGTCGACCTACGCCACGCCCAGCGTGTGGACGGTGCAGACCGATCGCGGCCAGACCGAGTTGGTGCTGCGCGGCGAAGAGGCGATCCGGCGCCTGGCCGGCAGCACGCTGCTGGTATCGGACACGCACGGCATCCACTACCTGATCCGCGACCTGATGGCGCTGGACAAGCACAGCCGAAAGATCCTCGACCGCTTCCTCTGAGGCGTCGCTGGCGACGCTGGAACCCTGGCCGGAGCTCTGCCGGCTGGGTTCTTGTTCCGTGTCCTAGTGCAGCATCTCGGACGCGTCGTCTTCGTCGTCCCAGTCATCGTGCATGACCGGCACGTCAGGCGCCATGTCGAACACCATCGAGTGGTAGCGCACGCTGAACCACTCGCGGAACATCTGCAGCGACAGTTCCTCGGGCCACATCGAGTCGTCGAACCACTCGCCCAGCATGAATTCAAAGAACTCCTGCCAGCGCTTCTCGACCCAGCGCATGGCATTGTCGTGCGTATCGGCCAGTTCTTCCGGCAGCAGGAACACGCTCTGGTCCTCGCGCACCTGCTCTAACGTGAGGCCGGCCACCGGCTGGGGATCGACCGCCTGGATCCAGTCCAGGAACGGCTGTTCCGGGACCAGGGCGACCATGGAACGGTTGATGGTGAAGCGGGGATGGTCAGACATGGCGAAAGCCTTCAAGGACTGCAACCGCCTATTGTAGTCCTTCGCCGTGCGGCTTCCCTGCGCGCTACTGATAATCCATGGTAAAGATCATCGCGCTTGATACCGTCCCCGGTGAGGGCGTGCCGCCCAGGCCGATGTAGTGCGCGCCGAAGCGATATGTGGCGGGGACGTTGGCCGTGATGTTGCTCATCGCTTTGCGCACCTGCAACGGAACGGGCGCGGTGCCGCTCGCATTGACGATCTGGACGCCGGCGCCGCTGGCCATGCCGCCCGTTCCGGCATTGCCCCTGGTTTGCGAGCGTCTTGGCGCTGATAGCAGGCAGGTTGACCAGTGTTGCAGGCAATTTCCCGCGGTGTCACGTTGCCGCTGAAGCCGATGTAGTTGTTGACGCCACCCAGTCCCCTGCCGTGCTGCCCTTGTAGACGCCGAAGCCGAACCGGGTCTGGGTGGGATCAAGATTGCCTGAGGTGATCGGCCCGGTCTTCACGAACTCCACCGATACCGATGCCGAATAGTTCAGGTTGGAGTCGAGGTTGCCAAGGTTTGCACTGAGGGTATTGCAGTTCACGCCGGCTGCGTTGGTCATGGGCTGGCCCGCTGCATTGCGCAGCGGGATGCCGATACCGGCGACACCGGTGGAGTAGACGCCAGGCATGACTTCAGTGCCGCTGCGGTAGTAGCAGGAGATGATGGGAGCGCCGGCCACCACATACGGCGGCACGTAGGCACAGGTGCCGCTGAATGAGTAGTAATGCACCGTTCCGGGAATGGTGCTGCCAACGGCAAGGTTGGCGGCGACTGCCATGTTGCTGAGCGCCTGCAGATATGGCATCGCCGGCGTGGAAGTGCAGGCCGCTTGAGCGAAATGCGGGACAGCAAGAAGAGCAAGTACCACCAGCCAATGGCGCAGGGTGCTGATAAGTTGTTTTCCGTTCATGGCAGGGATCGCCGTGATGGCATGCGCAGCGTGCACAAACGGCCAGGTTGTGGGCCGGCCCTCCGGCTTTCCGGCATGCCGGCTGAAGTTACGCCTACTACGATCGGTTTGGCGCATTCCGGCAACCATAAGGCTTGCCTTAAACCTGGGTCAGAGATTTCATGCCACCGGAACGAAGGGCTGCCCAACTGCCCCTTGATCCCACACCATGCCGCAAGGCGCTGTGATCCGGACCTCCGTTCGCTTTCGTCGAGCCATTGAGGAAAACGACAAGCGCATTGCCGCCGGTGGCTGGCTATAGTCTGCGAGGGGCTGCAGGCAGGCCATGCCGTCTGATGCGGACAAGGCATGAATCGATTCTTGTCTGTCATGAATCGGGCACCTGCCGACAAGGCACAGGCCCGACAAGGAGAAGTCATGGATACGTATGTCGACCTGCAGCGGGCCATCCTGAACAACATACCCGACCAGGCCTGGCTGAAGGACGCCGGCTCCCGCTACGTGCTGGTCAATGACGCCTTCATGGCCGCATGCGGGCGGTCCGAGGCCGAGATCCTGGGCAGCACGCCGGACAAGGTATGGTCGGAGGAATGGGGACGGGTCTACCTGGGCACCGACAAGGCCGTGGTGGCCAGCGGCATCCGCCGGCGCTATGAGGAATGCCGTCACGGCCAGGACGGCAGCCTGCGCTGGTTCGATACCATCAAGATGCCGATTCGGGGCCAGGACGGCGCGGTCGTCGGCACGGTCGGCATCTCGCGCGACATTACCGACCGCAAGCGCTCCGAGCAGGAGTTGCTGGATTCGCGCGCGCAGTTGCGTGAGCTGTCCGCCTACCTGCAGTCCGTGCGCGAGGCGGAGCGCACCCGGATCTCGCGCGAGCTGCACGATGAGCTGGGCCAGTCCCTGACGGCATTGCGCCTGGGCCTCAGTTTTATCGAAGCGCAGCAGGGCCCCGATGCCGACGACGCGTGCCGCAAGCATTTGCAGATGCTCAAGCAGATCGCGGATTCGACGGTGGATGCGGTGCAGCGCATCGCGGCAGACCTGCGCCCGCCGCTGCTGGATGAGCTGGGGCTGACTGCTGCGATCGAGTGGCTGGCCGAGTCTTTTTCCGAGCGCGGCGGCATCGCCTGCGAGCTCGCGCTGCAGCCCGTCGGCGAGCTCAGCGCCGAACTCAGCACCGCGGTCTTTCGCATCGCGCAGGAAGCGCTGACCAATGCCTGCCGCCATGGCCGCGCCGATCGCGTGCGGGTGGAACTGAGCGAGGCCGGCGGAACCTTGCGGCTGGTGGTTGCCGACAACGGCCGCGGCATCGATGCGTCCAGGGCCGGGCATCGCCGCAGCCTGGGTTTGCTGGGGATGCGCGAGCGTGCGCTGATGCTGGGCGGCAAGCTGACGGTAACCAGCGAGAAGGGCGGCGGCACCCGGGTCGAGGCGCAGATCCCCAATGCCGGCGCTGCCGGTAACGGAGGCGCAAGATGATCCGCCTGATGCTTGCCGACGACCACACCATCATCCGCGACGGGCTCAAGAAGATCTTCTCCACCGTGCCCGACATGCAGGTGGTGGCCGAAGCCGCCGACGGCTGCGAAGTGTTGGCGCTGCTGCGCGCGCAGGCGCCGGACGTGCTGCTGCTGGACATGTCGATGCCGGGGCGCAGCGGCATCCTGCTGATCCAGCAGATACGGGCCAGCCATCCGGCGCTGCCGATCCTGGTGCTGAGCATGTACCGCGAGTCGCAATATGCGGTGCAGGCCATCCGCGCAGGCGCGGCGGGCTACCTGACCAAGAATGTCGAGTCCGACCAGCTGCTCGGTGCCATCCGCAAGGTAGCGCGCGGCGGTACCGCGGTCTCGCCGGCGATTGCCGACAAGCTTGTCAGCCAGGCTCGGCAGCCGGATGCCATGTTGCCGCATGCACGCCTGACGGCGCGTGAACTGCAGGTGTTCCAGATGCTGGCCGAGGGGCAGGGCATCAACGAGATCGCCGCGGCGCTGTCGCTCAGCGCCAAGACCGTGAGCACCCACAAGGCCAATATCCTCGGCAAGATGGATATCGCTTCGACTGCCGGGCTGGTGCACTACGCCATCCGCCACGGCCTGCTCGCCGAAGCCGGGGACGCCGCCTAGCCTGCTGCGGATCTGCTGCGGTGCGTCTAGGAAAATCCTTAGGTCGAATTCAGCCAATCCTGATGCCGTGATGCCGCCCCGGCACCTACGCTTCAGGTAGCGAAGCCCTGACTTCGCCTGCATAACAAGACCTGAGGAGACAAGCCATGCAGCTGGATCTGCTGATCCGGGACGCCTGCGTTCGCGACGACGCGCCCCTGACCGATATCGCCATCCTCGACGGCCGCATCGCCGCCATCGAGCCCGGCATCGACGTGCCGGCGCATGAAGTGATCGAGGCCGGCGGCCGCGCGGTCATCCCGGGGCTGGTCGAAGCGCACCTGCACCTGGACAAGGCCCTGCTGCACCGCCGCCTGCCGGCGCGCTTCGGCACGCTGGACGAAGCCATCCGCGTCACCGGCATCCTGAAAAGCAAGCAGCAGCGCCAGGATGTGCTGGACCGCTCGCGCCAGGTGCTGGAGATGGCGGTCAGGAACGGCACGGTGGCGATCCGCGCGCATCCCGATGTCGACCTGATCCAGGGGCTGATCGGAGTGGAGACGCTGCTTGAGCTGAAATCGGAGTACCACGATCTGCTCGACCTGCAGATCGTGGCCTTCCCGCAAGAGGGCATCCTGAAATCGCAGGGCACCCGCGAGCTGATGACAGAGGCCATGGACATGGGCGCCGATGTGGTCGGCGGCTGCCCGTACAACGAGCTGAGCTGGGTCGACACCATGCGCCATATCGACATGGTCTTCGAACTGGCGCAACGCTATGACGCGCCGGTCGACATGCATGCCGATTTTGCCGACGACACCGGCGACCAGCGCTTTGCCGCAGTGTCATATATCGCGGAGAAGACCATCGAAGCCGGCTACCAGGGACGCGTGTCGCTGGGCCATGTCACGAGCCTGGGCGCGCTTGACGCGGCGCAGCTGCAGCCGCTGATCGAGCAAATCCGCGAGGCCGGCATCAGCATCGTCACGCTGCCCGCCACCGATCTCTATCTCGGCGGCCGCACGGACGTCCAGAACCAGCGCCGCGGGCTGGCGCCGGTGAAGGCCCTGCACAGCGGCGGGGTCAACGTGGCGTATTCCTCGAACAATATCCGCAATGCCTTCACGCCGTTCGGCAAGGCCGACATGCTGCAGATCGGCAACATGCTGGCGCACGTGGCCCAGTTCGGCGTGCCCGAGCACCAGCTCGCGGTGCTCGACATGGGCACGCACAACGCCGCGCGCGCGATCGGCCTGCACGACACCTATGGCCTCAAGGTAGGGCGCCAGGCGGACCTGGTCGTGCTCGATACCTTCCAGGTGGCCGATGCGCTGATCGACATCCCGCCGCGGCTGTGGGTGGTCAAGCGCGGCAGGATCACCGTCGTCACGCAGCATCGCTGCGAGATCCATCGGCACCGGTGCTGCCCGCACTGACAGCAATGCCCGTTCCCCGTCCATCAAGGAGTCGATCATGAGAAAGCTGCCTGCCGAAGTCGTGGCCTCACTGCTTGCCATCACCACCGTTCCCATCGCCGCGCATGCCTCGCACCTGCCGCCATGGGCCATCTTCATCAGCTGGGCCGCGACCTTTGCCATGGGCGGTCCCACGCCGGAGAACCTGAAGAAGATCTGGCCGACGCTGCCGGTGGGCTCGCTCTTTGCCTTTGTCATTGTGCTTTGCTTCCGCCAGGCGGCCGAGCAGTTCTCCGGGCCTGCGCTGATCGTGGCGGAGATGGTGATCCTGTTCACGCTCAACGCTTCGATGATGTACCTCGCACGCGTGTTCGTCACGCTGCGCTTCATCCCTGGCATGTTCTTTGGCTTTGCCTCGTATTTTGCAACGCTGTTCGGCGGCTTCGGCCCGGTGCCGGGCGATCCCGTTGCCGCGCTCGGCGCGGTGATCGCCATGAATGCGCTCGGACCGGCCTATGCCTGGATCAAGCATCACTACGCCGCGCCGGACTCCGTTGCCGAACGCCCATGGCAGGGCTGGAAGACGGAGGCCTGAGCCGACGCGTCCTGCCGGGTTTGCGTGCCAGGCGCAGCGTGACCCGGCGTCATCATCGAATCATTATCGCGGCTGCCGGCGCGCAGGGAAGGCCAGCGTCGGCCGGCCGCCGCGTATCCGGGGGAAGTGGGTATGGAATTTCTGGGTGAAGTGGATCCTTGCGGCACCGGCACGTCGCGCCGGGCATTCCTGGCCGGGTCGGCCGCGCTGGCGGGCAGCACGGTATTGCCTGCAGTCGGGCAGGAACTGGCACAGGAGCCGGCGCAATCCGGACGTGCGGGGCTGGCGCATTCGTCCGCGGGCATGGTCACGAGCCCGCATGGACTGGCCAGCCAGGCGGGGCTGGAGGTATTGAAGGCCGGGGGCAACGCCATCGAGGCGGCGATTGCCATCGGCGCGGTGCTGAGCGTGACCTATCCCCACTTTACCGGCCTGGGGGGCGACGCCTTCCTGGTGGTCAGCGACCGCGGCGGTAATGTGCGCACGTTCTCCGGCATCGGCCAGGCCGCGTCCGAGACCTCGGGCTATGCCGGCACCATTCCGCTGCGGGGCCCGGCAGCGGCGCTCACTGCCGCCGCTACCGTTGCGATCTGGGACCGAGCCTTTGCCTTCAGCCGGGACCAGTGGGGCGGCACGCAGTCGTGGTCGTCGTTGCTGGCGCGGGCCACCGAGTACGCCGCAAACGGATTCCCGGTCACGCCGTCGCAGTGCTTCTGGCAGGAGTTCCGCTCGGCGGACCTGTCAGGCTGGGATGGCTTCGAACAGGTCTTCATGCCAGACGGGCGCATGCCCAGGCCCGGAGAAATGTTCCGCCAGCCTGAGCTGGCCCGCACCCTGGACCGGGTGGCGACACAGGGCGGGCGCGAATTCTATGAGGGCGACCTCGCAGGTCGCCTTGCCGCCGGGCTGGCCAAGGCCGGCTCGCCGTTGCGCGAACATGACCTGGCGCGATGCCAGGCGCGCGAAGAAGTGCCGCTGCGTGTCGCCTACCGCGATGGCGAACTGCTCGGCCTGCGGCCGCCCACGCAAGGCGTGACCACGCTGGAGATCATGGGCATCCTCGACCGGTTCGATCTGTCCAGTATCCCGGAAGGCAGCGCGGACTATTACCACCTGCTGGTCGAGGCGGTGAAGCTGGCGTTCCTGGACCGCAACCGCTACGTCGCCGATCCCGATTTTGTCGACGTGCCGCTGGACCGGCTGCTGTCGAAGTCCAATCTCGATGCCCACGCGCGCCGCATCCGCATGGACCGCGCCATGGCGTGGCCGCATGTGTTCAGGCCCGGCGACACGGTCTACATCGGCGCCGCCGACCGCGCGGGCCGCTGCGTGAGCATGCTGCAGACCGTCTATTTCGACTGGGGCAGCGGCCTGGTCGTCGGCGACACGGGGGTGCTCTGGCACAACCGCGGCGCATCGTTCAGCCTCGATCCCGCCAGCCCCAACGTGCTGCGCGGCGGCAAGCGGCCATTCCATACCCTCAATCCCGGCATCTACCTGAAGCAGGGCCGGCCGCACCTGCTGTACGGCACGCAAGGCGCCGATGGCCAGCCGCAGACACTGGCCGCGGTGCTGACACGGATGATCGACTACGGCATGGATCCGCTGACGGCACTGCGCCGCCCGCGCTTCCTGCTGGGCAAGACCTTCTCGGACAGCCGCGACAGCCTCAAGCTGGAACAGGATGCCGGCCTGCCGGTGTTCAGCGAGCTTGCCGCGCGCGGCCATCAGCTGAGCCCGATTCCTGCGCAAAGCCAGCTGGCCGGCCATCCGGGCGCGATCCGGATCGATGCCGGCGGGCAGCTTAGCGGCGCGCACGACCCGCGCAGCGATGGCCGGGCGCTGGGGGTATAGCGCGCGGCGCTTTCCTGGTGACGCTGCGCTGTACCGGTGCGTCATCCAAGAAAAAGCCCTCGGCCAGGGAGGACGAGGGCCACAAGTGGTAGCGGGCGAGTCGCAGTACGCCCGCATGCCATGATGGTGCCGCTACGCGATCCGGGCATCCCCAATTCTGGGGATGTTGCTTTCCACTGCGCGCTGATAGCACCACCATCAATGGAGCAAAGGGGTGTGCAATTCCCTGAAATCGAACGCGTCCGATTTGTCATTGATGCCATGAATCGTCAGCACGGCATCGTGGGTCATCGCCAGCTGCAGGCCTGCGGCAATCGCGGCATCGCGGGACGGGTAGACCGGTCCCGGGTTATCGGGGTCGTATTCCAGGGCCCACTGCGCGTCTCGCGTGAGGATGATCTCGATGGACTTGATTGGCATCGCCAACTCCGTTTCTTGTGGACGATGTGCGGTCGCGCGGGCGTGGAGAAAGGGCCTGGCAACGGGGGAGCCGGTGCCAGGCCAGTCCGCCTGTGGAGCACTGTGATGCTGACGCCGTGCGTGGCCCGGCCTGCAGCAATTCCAGCGTAGGCCAGGGCTGGGGACATGACTGCAAACAACTGCAAAGGCGGCGTCCTGGGAAACAGATAGCGGGGGATCCGGCGGCCAAAGAAAAAACCCGCGAAGCCTTTGGCTATCGCGGGTTTCTAGACCTGCTGGTACTGCATCGGACTGAATACTGGTGGAGCCGGCGGGAATCGAACCCGCGTCCGTAAGCCCTCCACAGAGAGTTCTACATACTTAGTTCTGTCATTTGATTTAACCGGCGCATCGCGGACGAACACGCTCTACGACGGCGAGTCACTAAATTTTCGTCCCCGGCTTCGTGACCCTTCCGGAGCTTATCTGACGTAAATGACCTCGCGTGGTCTTGCGACCCTAGCCCGTCAGCGAGCCAGTGCGAGGACGGCCGCAATTAAGCGGCCAGTGCGTAACGTTCGTCGTTAGCAGTTATTGCATTCCCATTGATTAACGAGGTGACGGGTCCTCGGTATGCCCTCCACTGCTTTGTAACCCACGTCGAAACCAGGTCGGCCCCAGTGAGGAAGATGGATTGTACCCGGTTGGACGCAAGCTGTCGCGGGGAGTTCCTGGCACGGCCAGGATACCCCTGCGACACAGTCAGGCGACCGCGGCGGGCACCAGCAGCGGGATCAGCTCGGCCGGGTGGCGGATCAGGTGGTCGGCGCCCCAGGTCTCGGGCGGCTCGGCGTCGCCGCAATAGCCATAGGCGGCGGTGACGGTGATCATGCCGGCGGCCTTGCCGGCCTGGATGTCGCGCAGGTCATCGCCCACGTAGACGCACTGGCGCGGGTCGACGCCGGCGCTTGCCGCGGCATGCAGCAGCGGGGCGGGGTGCGGCTTTGCGTGGGGCGTGGTGTCGCCGCTGACCACGGCGCTGGCGCGCGGGGCCAGGCCGATCGCGGCGACCAGCGGAACGGTGAAGCGTGCGATCTTGTTGGTGACGATGCCCCACGGGATGCCCGCTGCCTCGAGCGCGGCCAACACTTGCGGCATGCCGTCGAACAGGCGCGTGTGGACCGCGATGTCGGCCTCGTAGTAGTCGAGGAAGACGTCGCGCAGGGCCGGGAACTCAGCATCCTCCGGGCGCAGGCCGAAGGCTGCACCCAATAGTCCGCGCGCGCCGTGCGAGGCGACGGGACGCAGTTTCTCATAGGCCACCGGCGGATGGCCGCGTTCGATGACCAGCCGGTTGGCGGCAGCCGCAAGGTCCGGCGCGGTGTCTGCCAGCGTGCCGTCCAGGTCGAAGAAGACCCCTGCGATGCCGGCCGTCATGCTGCCACCCGGCGGAACGCCATCATGTAGTTCACATCGGTGTCGCGGCCCAGCGCATACACCTGCGACAGCGGGTTATAGGTCATGCCGCGCATTTCCACCAGGTCCAGGCTGGCCCGGCGGGCAAAGCGCGCCAGTTCGGACGGCGTGATGAACTTGTCGTAGTCGTGCGTGCCGCGCGGCAGCATGTTGAGCACATATTCCGCGCCAACGATGGCCAGCAGGTAGGCCTTCAGGTTGCGGTTGATAGTCGAGAAGAACACATAGCCGCCGGGCTTGACCAGCCTGGCACAGGCTTGCACGATCGACGCCGGATCGGGCACGTGTTCCAGCATCTCCATGCAAGTCACCACATCCACGCTGGCCGGTTCACGCTCGGCCAGCGCTTCTGCGGCGATCTCCTCGTAGGTCACGGCAACGCCGGACTCCAGGCTGTGCAGGTCTGCCACCTTCAGTGCCTTGGTCGAGAGATCGATACCGCGCACCGTGGCGCCCAGGCGCGCCATGCTTTCGGAAAGGATGCCGCCGCCGCAACCCACGTCGACCACGCGCTTGCCGGCCAGGCCGGCGATGCCGTCGATCCAGCCCAAGCGCAGCGGGTTCAGCTCATGCAGCGGCTTGAACTCGCTTTCCGGGTCCCACCAGCGATGGGCCAGTTCGCTGAACTTGTCGATTTCCTTCGGATCGGCATTGCGGCGCGGCTGGTCCTGATTGGCGGCGTCGGCTGCGGAAAGGGTTTGCGATTGCAACGTCATCGTATGCGGGGCCGGCGGCACTAGCCGCACCGGCGGTGTGAAGGGAAGAGAAGAGGGGGACAGTCCGGGCAACTGTACCAAAAAAAAAGCCCAGCTTGCGCTGGGCTTTCTTCATCGGAAGGGATCCGATTAACGTGCGCTGCGGGTGCCGACCACTTCGACTTCCACGCGGCGGTTCGGCTGCTGGCAGGCGATCTGGGACTTGCGGTTGCCCTTGCACGACTTCGGATCGACCTTCAGCTGGCGCTTGCCCTTGCCTTCGGTGTAGACACGGTTGGCTTCGACGCCCTTGCTCACCAGGTAAGCCTTGACCGATTCAGCACGGCGGATCGACAGGCGATCGTTGTACTTGT
Source organism: Cupriavidus necator N-1 (assembly GCF_000219215.1). Lineage (NCBI taxonomy): Bacteria > Pseudomonadati > Pseudomonadota > Betaproteobacteria > Burkholderiales > Burkholderiaceae > Cupriavidus > Cupriavidus necator. The sequence continues at coordinate 822,843 of NC_015726.1, forward strand.
CCGAACCGAACGAGTCGGTGTGGCCAACGGCGATGATGACTTCCAGGGTGATGCCTTGCAGCTTCGAGACCAGGTCGTCCAGCTTGGCCTTGCCTTCCGGCTTCAGGACAGCCTTGTCGAAGTCGAACAGGGTGTCAGCAGCGAAAGTGACCTTCTCGCTCGAGACGACCGGCGGGGCCACCGGAGCCGGTGCCGGTGCCGCTACGGCCGGGGCCAGGGCGCCGTCGCACAGCGCGTTGGCCGTGGCCGGGGTCCAGGAGCTGTCGCGCCAGCAGAGCTCGTTCGTGCCATTCTTCCACACGTACTCGCTCGTACCGTTGCCCCAGTTGTCGTTCACTGCCTTCTTTTCATAAGGGACGGACTGAGCTTGAGCGGATGCAGCCATTACTGCGGTAGCTGCAACGAGCGCGAGCTTGGCAAATTTTTTCATATTTCTCCTCTCAGGATGAGATCACCGCAGGGTTACTGCGAGCAAATGGACGAAAACAAGTCATACATTCTTCGGAGTATAACATTCTCGATGTGGTGGATGCTCCACTTCGAACAATGTCTGGCTCTTCGCTGGGGAATTGTGCCACAAGGGTCGTTTCCTAAGAAGTAAATATATTCGATTCGCCGCATGGGTTTTGGGCCTGTGGTGTTTGTGCAACACGGGTCTTGTGTCGCCCGCAAAGCCTTGTGGCATCAGGGATTCCGGGTTTCAGTCAGGGCCTCGGGAGGTGCGCGTAAGGGCTGTCCGGAGAGCGGGAGGCGGGGGGTGGCGGCATGTTAGAATGGCACGTTGCCCAGCCGTCAGGCGCCCACTGTGCCGCGCGCTAAAGGGCCTGTCATTCGCTTAAACCTGCCGCATAAACCACGCCGCAATGGATCCATTCGCAAAAGAAACCCTTCCGGTCTCCCTCGAAGAGGAAATGCGCCGCTCCTATCTTGATTACGCCATGAGCGTGATCGTGGGCCGGGCGCTTCCTGATGTGCGGGACGGCCTGAAACCGGTGCACCGGCGCGTGCTGTTTGCGATGCACGAGCTCAACAACGACTGGAACCGGGCCTACAAGAAGTCGGCCCGTATCGTCGGCGATGTGATCGGTAAGTATCACCCGCACGGCGATACCGCAGTCTACGACACCATCGTCCGCATGGCGCAGAATTTCTCGCTGCGCTACATGCTGGTCGACGGCCAGGGCAATTTCGGTTCGGTCGACGGCGATAACGCCGCGGCCATGCGTTATACCGAAATCCGCCTGGCGAAAATCGCCCACGAGATGCTGTTCGACATCGACAAGGAAACCGTCGATTTCGACAGCAACTACGACGGCTCTGAAAAAGAGCCTTCGATTCTGCCGGCGCGTATTCCCAATCTGCTAATCAACGGTTCGTCCGGTATTGCGGTGGGCATGGCCACCAATATCCCGCCGCATAACCTGAATGAAATCGTTGACGGCTGCCTGCACCTGTTGCGCAACCCGCAGGCCACGGTGGATGAACTGATTGAATTGATTCCCGCGCCGGATTTTCCGACCGCCGGGATTATCTATGGCATCCAGGGCGTTCGCGAAGGCTATCGCACCGGCCGCGGCCGCGTGGTAATGCGGGCCAAGACGCACTTCGAGGACATCGATCGCGGCCAGCGCCAGGCCATCATCGTCGACGAGCTGCCCTACCAGGTCAACAAGCGCACCCTGCTTGAGCGCATTGCCGAACTGGTCACTGAAAAGAAGGTCGAGGGCATCTCCGACATCCGCGACGAGTCGGACAAGTCTGGCATGCGCGTGGTGATCGAGCTCAAGCGCAACGAGGTGCCTGAGGTTGTCCTCAACAACCTATATAAGAACACCCAGCTGCAGGACACCTTCGGCATGAACATGGTGGCGCTGGTCGATCGTCAGCCGCGCCTGCTGAACCTGCGCCAGATGCTGGAGTACTTCCTGGCGCACCGGCGCGAAGTCGTCACCCGCCGCACGGTGTTCGAGCTGCGCAAGGCGCGCGAGCGCGGCCATGTGCTGGAAGGCCTGGCCGTGGCGCTGGCGAACATCGACGAATTCATCGCCATCATCAAGGCCGCACCGACTCCGCCGATCGCCAAGCAGGAACTGATGGCGAAGGCATGGGATTCGGCCCTGGTCCGCGACATGCTTGCACGCGCCGAAGGCGAGACGCCGGGCGGGCGCGCCTCCTATCGTCCGGACGGGCTGCCGCCCCTTTTCGGCATGCAGGCGGACGGCCTGTACCGGCTGTCCGATGGCCAGGCGCAGGAAATCCTGCAAATGCGCCTGCAACGCCTCACCGGGCTGGAACAGGACAAGATCGTCCAGGAATATCGCGACATCATGGCGGTAATTGCCGACCTGCTGGACATCCTGGCGCGGCCGGAGCGTATTACTACCATCATCGTCGACGAACTCACCGCGATCCGCGCCGAATTTGGCGATGAACGCCGTTCGCAGATCGAGCTGAACGCGACCGAGCTGGATACCGAAGACCTGATCACCCCGCAGGATATGGTGGTCACGCTGTCGCACAGCGGCTATATGAAGAGCCAGCCGATCTCCGAGTACCGTGCGCAAAAGCGTGGCGGACGCGGTAAGCAGGCGACAGCGACCAAGGAAGACGACTGGATTGACACGCTGTTCGTGGCCAATACCCACGATTACATCCTGTGCTTCTCCAACCGCGGCCGGCTCTACTGGCTGAAGGTGTACGAGGTGCCGCAGGGTTCGCGCAACTCGCGCGGGCGCCCGATCGTCAACATGTTCCCGCTGTCAGAAGGCGAGAAGATCAATGTGATCCTGCCGGTCAAGCAGTTTGACGCTGAGCACTTCATCTTCATGGCCACCGCTCGCGGCACGGTCAAGAAGACCGCGCTGACCGAGTTCTCCAATCCGCGCAAGGCCGGCATCATCGCGGTCGACCTGGACGATGGCGACTACCTGATCGGCGCGGCCGTGACCGATGGCCAGCATGATGTGATGCTGTTCTCCGACGCCGGCAAGGCGGTGCGCTTTGACGAGAACGACGTGCGTCCGATGGGCCGCCAGGCGCGCGGCGTGCGCGGCATGAACCTTGAAGACGGCCAGACCGTGATCGCCATGCTGGTGGCGCCGGCCGAGACCGCCGAAGAGGCTGAGGCGGGCGTGCGCGGCAGCGTGCTGACCGCGACCGAGAACGGCTATGGCAAGCGTACCCCCATTGCTGAGTACACTCGACACGGCCGCGGCACCAAGGGCATGATTGCGATCCAGACGAGCGAGCGCAATGGCCGTGTGGTGGCGGCAGCACTGGTTTCGCCCGAGGACGAGATCATGCTGATCACCACCGGTGGCGTGCTGATCCGTACCCGCGTGGCCGAAATCCGAGAAATGGGCCGCGCCACGCAGGGTGTCACGCTGATCAACGTTGACGAAGGCACCAAGTTGTCCGGACTGCAGCGCATCGTCGAAAGCGATGCCGACAACGGCGCCGGTGGCGAAGAGACTGAAGACGCCGACGGCGCAGAAGGTGCTGCCGGGGCCGACGCGGACGCCAATCCGTAAGACAAATCGTAAATTGTTGCAACAATAGGACGCCAGCCGGAACTCGCCTCGCGGCTGTCCGGACTAAAACGGACGTATTTACCAGGGAGTCACAATGCTCAAAACCTATCGACGTATCGCTGTTCTGGCTGCTTTCGTTCCGACCTTCATGATGGCGCAGCATGCACACGCGCAGGATGCGGAAAAGACAGCAGCCATCAAGGAACTGCTTTCCGTCATGCAGGCAGACCAGGCCGTCAAGGGCCAGGCCGAAAACTGGCAGCAAGGCGCCAAGCAGGAAGCTCCGCTGGTGCTGGAACAAGTGCTGGTCGAGAACAAGACCCTGAACGACAAGCAGAAGCAGGCCGCTGTCGAAAAGCTGAAGAAGAACGGCGCGGTCCAGCGCATGGTTGATGGCGCCGGTTCGGCGTTCAGCACCGATGGCTTCCGCAAGGACGCGATCCAGGCGCACTACGATGCCTTTGGTAAGTACTACTCGACGGCGGAACTCAAGGACCTGACCACCTTCCTGAAGTCGCCGACCGGCCAGAAGTTCATGGCCAACCAGGGCAAAGCGACCCAGGAGATCTGGGGCTCGATGATGCAGAAGTACGGCCCGCAGGTCGGCAAGTCGATGCGCGACGCCGCCGAGAAGGAAATCACCGCCGCTTCGAAGTGATGCTGGCGTGATCCGCGACTGACTCAGACCGCCGCCCACCTGCAGCCTTGCAGGCCGGTGCGGCACCGGGGCCGGGCCCCGGGTGCCCAACGGGGCGCGGGTTTTGAGGGATAATGGCTGCTTGGGTAACACCGGCAGCCATTTTTCCATTCTCCGTCTCATGAACGATCCCCAGAATCCCGCTCTTGCCGGCATGATGCAGCGTGCATTGGCCGAACGCGTCTACAACTTCTCGCCCGGCCCGGCTGTCCTGCCTGCCGAAGTGCTGCAACAGGCTGCGGAGGAGATGCTGTCCTGGCGCGGGACGGGGGTCTCGGTGATGGAGATGAGCCACCGCAGCCGCGAGTTCGAGGGCATTCAGGCCGAAGCGATCGCGGACCTGCGCGAACTGCTGCATATTCCCTCCAACTTCCATGTGCTGTTCCTGCAGGGCGGCGCCATCGGCGAGAACGGCATCGTGCCGCTGAACCTGATGCGCCTGCGCAGCGCCGACGCGCCCAAGGCTGACTTCGTCGTCACCGGCACCTGGTCGGTCAAGACCGAGCAGGAAGCCCGCCGCTATGGCGCGGTCAATATCGCGGCCACCAGCGAGGCGCAGAAATTCCACCGCATCCCCGACGTCGCGGACTGGAAGCTGTCGGACGATGCCGGCTACGTGCACCTGTGCACCAACGAGACCATCGTCGGTGTGGAGTTCCAGAACATTCCCGATATCGGCCAGGTCAAGGGCGACCGCATCGTGGTGGCGGACGCTTCCAGCCATATCCTGTCGCGCCCGATCGACTGGTCGCGCGTGCAGGTGGTCTACGGCGGCGCGCAGAAGAATATCGGCCCGGCCGGCGTCACCATCGTGATCGTGCGCGATGACCTGATCGGCCATGCCCACCCGCTGTGCCCGTCGGCATTCAACTGGCGCCTGGTGGCCGAGCACAACTCGATGTACAACACGCCGCCGACCTATGCGATCTATATCGCCGGCCTGGTCTTCAAATGGCTCAAGCGCCAGGGCGGCGTGCCCGCGATCGAGCAGCGCAATATCGCCAAGGCGTCGGCGCTGTACAACTACCTGGACCAGAGCGATTTCTATCGCAACGAGATCCATCCGAGCTGCCGCTCGCGCATGAACGTGCCGTTCTTCCTGGGCGACGAATCGCGCAATGAGGCCTTCCTGCAGCAGGCGCGGGCCAACGGCCTGGTGCAGCTCAAGGGACACAAGACTGTGGGCGGCATGCGCGCCAGCATCTATAACGCGATGTCGCTGGAAGGCGTGATGGCGCTGGTCGATTTCATGCGCGAGTTCGAGCGTACGTCCGCCTGACGCGCATTCCTGCTGGCTGCCCGCGCACGTCAGGCACAGTGCGCCGGCAGGCAGCGGTCAGTTTTTCTCCGGCCGCCGCGCCCCGGCGGCCCACCGGATTCATACAAAATGACAAGCCAAGACCGCACCCCCGCGCGCGAGGAGACGCCGCCGAACGAGCAGCAGAACGACAGCCACCTGAGCGAAGCCGAGCGCAAGCTGTCGGTCGAGCTGAGCCCGCTGCGCGAGCAGATCGACACCGTTGACCGCGAACTGCTGGCGATGCTGAACCGCCGCGCCAAACTGGCGCTCGAGGTCGGCGAGGTCAAGAAGAAGTACGGCGCGCCGGTGTTCCGCCCGGAGCGTGAGCTGCAGGTGATCCGCAAGGTGCAGGGCGCCAACCCCGGCCCGCTGCTGGGCGAAAGCGTGGCGGCGATCTGGCGCGAGGTGATGTCCGCCTGCCGCGGGCTGGAAAAGCCGCTGGAAGTGGCTTTCCTCGGCCCGGCCGGCACGTTCTCCGAGCAGGCGCTGTATGCGCACTTCGGCCATGAGGTGTCGGGCGTGCCTTGCCCGAGCATCGACGAGGTGTTCCGTGCCGTCGAGGCCGGCACGGTCGAGTACGGCGTGGTGCCGGTCGAGAATTCCACCGAGGGCGCGGTGTCGCGCACGCTCGACCTGTTCCTGCAGACTTCGCTGAAGATCAGCGGCGAGATTGCGCTCAAGGTGCATCACAACCTGATGGCATCCACGCCCGACATGCAGGGCGTAACAGTGGTGCGCGCGCATGCGCAGGCACTGGCGCAGTGCCAGCACTGGCTGACCGCCAACTACCCGCACCTGGAGCGTCAGGCGGTATCAAGCAATGCCGAGGCCGCGCGCATGGCCAGCGAAGACCCGACCGTGGCTGCGATTGCCGGCGAGTCCGCCGCCAACCGCTATCACCTGCATATCGTGCGCACGCATATCCAGGACGATCCGCACAACCGCACGCGCTTTGCCGTGATCGGCCGCTATGAGACCGAGCCGTCGGGCAGCGACCAGACCTCGATGATCCTGTCGGTGCCCAACAAGGCTGGCGCGGTGTACCAGTTGCTGGCGCCGCTGGCGGAGAACGGCGTGTCGATGTGCCGCTTCGAGTCGCGCCCGGCGCGCAGCGGCGCGTGGGAGTACTACTTCTACGTCGACGTGGAAGGGCACCAGCATGAGCCGGCAGTGGCGCGCGCCATCGAAGAGCTGCGCCGCAATGCGGCCTACCTGAAGGTGCTGGGCTCGTATCCGTCGAGCAAGTAAGGCAGCCAGGCAAGAACAAGGAGACGAGATGGCAGAGCAGGGTAAGCGAGGCGGCACGGTGTTTGGACCCGGCTATGTGCGGGCGATTTCGCCTTACGTGGCCGGGAAGCCGATTTCGGAAGTCGCGCGCGAGTTCGGCCTGGACGAGGCCGGCATCGTCAAGCTCGCCTCCAATGAGAATCCGCTCGGCATGCCCGAGTCGGCCCGACGCGCGGTGGCCGATGCGGTGGCTGAACTCGGCCGCTACCCGGATTCCAACGGCTTTGCGCTGAAGGGCGCGCTGTCGGCGCGCCTCGGCGTGCCCGCCGACTGGCTGACGCTGGGCAATGGCAGCAACGACATCCTGGAGCTGGCCGCGCATGCGCTGGTGGAGCCGGGCCAGTCGATCGTCTATGCCGAGTACTCGTTCGCGGTCTACGCGCTGGCCACGCAGGAGATCGGCGCACGCGCCATCGAAGTGCCCGCGCGCGACTACGGCCATGACCTCGAGGCGATGGCCGCGGCGATCGCGCCGGATACGCGCCTGGTCTTTATCGCCAACCCGAACAACCCGACCGGCACGTTCGTGCCGGCCGCGCAGATCGAAGCCTTCCTGCAGCGGGTGCCGGCCAGCGTGGTGGTGGTGCTGGACGAGGCGTACAACGAATACCTGGATGCGGACCAGCAATACGATTCGCTTGCCTGGGTGCGCCGCTACCCGAACCTCATGGTGTCGCGCACGTTCTCCAAGGCCTATGGCCTGGCGGGCCTGCGCATCGGCTACGCGGTGGCGCAGCCGGAGCTTTCGGACCTGCTGAACCGCATCCGCCAGCCGTTCAACGTCAACAGCGTGGCGCAGGCCGCGGCCATCGCCGCGCTGGGCGATGCCGACTTCCTGCGCCGCAGCGCCGAGCTGAACCGTGCCGGCAAGCGCCAGCTGACTGATGCCTTCAACCGGCTCGGGCTGGAATATGTGCCGTCGTCCGGCAACTTCGTGATGGTGCGCGTGGGCGATGACGACGGCGCCGGCGCGCGCGTCAACCTGGCGTTGCTGAAGCAGGGTGTGATCGTGCGGCCGGTGGGCAACTACAACCTGCCGCGCTGGCTGCGCGTGACCATTGGCCTGGCCGAGGAGAACGCAGCCTTCATCGCGGCGCTGGAGCGGGCGCTGGCGTGAGCGCGGCTACAATCGCGGCGTTTTGCAGCGTGTAGCGGCGGGCTGCTTGCCTGCCGCTTTGCCAATCATCGATTTACCTCGGCCTGGTCCGAGCCACTGCCCCTAGCGGCCTGAGATTGTGAGTGCATTGCATTTTTCCCGTGTTGTCATTGTCGGTGTCGGCCTGATCGGCGGCTCGCTCGCGTTGGCGCTCAAGCGCGCCGGCGTGGTGGGCACGGTGGTCGGGGTGGGGCGCTCGCCGGCGTCGCTGCAGAAGGCGCTGGATCTTGGGGTGATCGACGAGGCCGCGACGCTGGCGGATGCCGCGCGCGGCGCCAGCGTGATCGTGCTGTGCGCGCCGGTGGCGCAGAACTTTGCGCTGCTGCACGCGCTGGAGCCGCATCTGCAGCCAGGCACCATCGTCACCGATGCCGGCAGCACCAAGTCGGACGTGATCATGGCGGCCAAGACGGCGCTGGGCGACAAGGTCGCGCAGTTCGTGCCGGCACACCCGATCGCCGGACGCGAGCTCAACGGCGTGGAGGCGGCGCTGCCGGACCTGTACGTTGGCAAGAAGACCGTGCTGTGCCCGCTGCAGGAAAATTCGCGCGCAGATGTCGCCGCGGTGCGCGCCATGTGGGAAAGCGCCGGCGCAGAATGCCACGTGATGTCGGCGGTGCAGCACGACGCGGTGTTCGCCGCGGTCAGCCACCTGCCGCACGTGCTGTCGTACGCGCTGGTGGCGCAGGTCGCCAATGCGGAAGATGCGGCGCTGAAGCTGGGCTTCGCCGGCGGCGGCTTCCGCGATTTCACGCGCATCGCGGCCTCGTCGCCGGAGATGTGGCGCGATATCTGCGTGGCCAACCGCGACGCGCTGCTGCGTGAGCTGAATACCTACCAGTCGGTGCTGGCGCACCTGAAGGCGCAGATCGAGAAGGGCGACGGCGACGCGCTCGAACGCATCTTCGCGCGCGCCAGCAAGACCCGGCTGGCCTGGGGCGCAGAGCGTGCCGCGGGCAACCATACCGAACCCTGAACCAATCGCCTGACCGCGGCGCCCCGGCGCCCACGAGAACCATGGAACACCTGACGCTAGGCCCCCTGACCCGCGCCAACGGCACCGTCCGGCTGCCGGGCTCGAAGAGCATCTCCAACCGCGTGCTGCTGCTGGCCGCACTGGCCACGGGCGAAACCCGCGTGCGCGACCTGCTCGATTCCGATGACACCCGTGTGATGCTGCAAGCGTTGCGCACGCTCGGCGTGGCGTGGCGGCAGGAAGGCGACGACTACATCGTCACCGGCGCCGGGGGCAATTTCCCGAACAAGTCGGCCGAGCTCTTCATGGGCAATGCCGGCACCGCGATCCGCCCGCTGACTGCCGCGCTCGCGCTGCAGGGCGGAAGCTACAAGCTGTCGGGCGTGCCGCGCATGCACGAGCGGCCGATCGGCGACCTGGTCGACGGCCTGCGCCAAGTGGGCGCCGTGATCGACTACCTGGACAATGAAGGCTTTCCGCCGCTGCATATCCAGCCGGCCGGCATTCGCATCGATGCGCCGATCCGCGTGCGCGGCGATGTGTCGAGCCAGTTCCTGACCGCGCTGCTGATGAGCCTGCCGATGGCGCAATCCGACAGCGGCCGCATCGAGATCGAGGTGGTGGGCGAGCTGATCTCCAAGCCGTATATCGAGATCACGCTGAATCTGCTGGCGCGCTTCGGCATCCAGGTCGAGCGCCAGGGCTGGGAACGCTTCGTGCTGCCGGCAGGCGCGGCTTACCGCTCGCCGGGCGAGATCTTCGTCGAGGGCGATGCGTCGTCCGCTTCCTATTTCCTGGCGGCAGGCGCAATCGGCGGCGGCCCGGTCCGGGTGGAAGGCGTGGGCATGGCCAGCATCCAGGGCGATGTGCGCTTCGCCGAGGCGCTCAACCGCATGGGCGCCAATGTGATGGCCGGCGACAACTGGATCGAAGTGCGCGGCACGGAACGCGACGACGGGTGCCTGCACGGCATCGAACTGGACTGCAACCATATCCCCGATGCGGCGATGACGCTGGCGGTGGCGGCGCTGTTTGCCGAAGGCACGACCACGCTGACCAATATCGCCAGCTGGCGCGTCAAGGAGACGGACCGTATCGCGGCGATGGCGACGGAACTGCGCAAGCTCGGCGCAGTCGTGGAAGAAGGGGCGGACTACCTGCGTGTGACGCCGCCGCAGCCCTGGCAGACTCCGGCCGAAGGCATTGGCACCTATGATGACCATCGCATGGCGATGTGCTTCTCGCTGGCGGCCTTCGGGCCGCTGCCGGTGCGGATCAATGATCCGGGCTGTGTGGCGAAGACGTTCCCGGATTACTTCACCGTGTTTGCGGGCGTGACCGGCTAAGCGCTGGCCAGGTTGGCGTGGTCGCGGGCAGCCCCGGCCTGGCGGCGCTCGCGCTTCTCCCAGTAGCGGTCGAAGAAGTAGTGGGCCACGGTATTGACGGCCGGTTCGATGAAGGTGATGGCGCCGCTGATGGCGAGGCTGCCGGTCAGCGCATACGTCACGCTGAACGCGATGCCAAGGTGCATGATGCCGAACGTCAGGGTTTTTGCCATGGTAGATTGCCTCGCGACTGGACGGAAAGGGCACCGTGCCGCGGCTGCGGCGAAGTGTCATGAATCAAATGATAATGATTCTCAATTGAATTCACAATCAATCGTTTCTCTTGGTTTTATAAATAATGACTATCGTCAACGTCATCGCCATTGACGGGCCGACTGCCTCGGGCAAGGGCACTGTCGCGCACAAGGTTGCGGATGCCGTGGGCTTTCACCTGCTCGACAGCGGCGCCCTGTACCGGCTCGTGGCGCTGGCCAGCGACCGCGCCGGGATTGACCTGGCGGACGTGGACGCCCTTGCAAAGATCGCTTCCCGCCTCGATGTGAAGTTCGGCCCTGACCGCGTCTGGCTGCAAGGCGAGGAAGTCAGCCTGGCAATCCGCGCCGAGGCGATCGGCAACCGGGCCTCGGCCATTGCGGTGCACCAGCCGGTGCGCGACGCGCTGACCCAGCTGCAGCGCAGCTTCCGCAAGCTGCCGGGGCTGGTGGCCGACGGCCGCGACATGGGCACCGTGATCTTCCCGGATGCGCCGCTCAAGGTGTTCCTGACCGCAAGTGTTGAGGCGCGCGCTCGCAGGCGCTATAAACAATTGATTGATAAGGGAATTTCTGCTAATATTGAAGACCTTTTGCGTGACCTTGAAGCGCGCGATGTACGGGATCGCACCCGCACCGCCGCGCCGCTTCGTCCCGCCGAGGATGCAAAGCTGCTGGATACCTCCGATATGACGGTGGACCAGGCAGTGGCGCAGGTGCTGGAGTGGTTTGCCGCTGTGCGGCCCGGTGCATGAGATGCATGCGGGCGCATCAGTAGAAGCGGCGTACCCCGACGGCACCAGATGGCGCCAGCCCGGGCAAGACTTGTGGCTGGCTTGTGTCAAACCTGACCCCGCTGCCCTGGCAGACTGAGCGCGATAGTCGCGCCGGCCAGCGTATTGCGGATTTCACCTTACGTTTATGTCCGACCTGCAAACTAACGAATCCTTTGCCGCACTGTTCGAGGAATCCGTCGCCCGCTCCAATATGAAGGCTGGCGAAGTGATCTCCGCTGAAGTCGTGCGCATCGACCACAATTTCGTGGTCGTCAATGCCGGCCTCAAGTCCGAGGCATTCGTGCCGGTGGAGGAGTTCCTGAACGACCAGGGCGAACTCGAAGTGCAGGCCGGCGACTACGTCTCCGTGGCCATCGATGCGCTCGAGAACGGCTATGGCGACACCATCCTCTCCCGCGACAAGGCCAAGCGCCTGGCATCGTGGCTGAACCTCGAGAAGGCGCTGGAAGACGGCGAAATCATCTCGGGTACCGTGACCGGCAAGGTCAAGGGCGGCCTGACGGTGATGGTCAACGGCATCCGTGCGTTCCTGCCGGGTTCGCTGGTTGACGTGCGCCCGATCAAGGACACCACCCCGTACGAAGGCAAGACCCTGGAATTCAAGGTCATCAAGCTGGATCGCAAGCGCAACAACGTGGTGCTGTCGCGCCGCGCCGTGGTCGAAGCGACCCTGGGCGAAGAGCGCCAGAAGCTGATGGAAACCCTGAAGGAAGGCGCCATCGTCAACGGTATCGTCAAGAACATCACCGACTACGGCGCGTTCGTGGACCTGGGTGGCATTGACGGCCTGCTGCACATCACCGACCTGGCCTGGCGCCGTGTCCGCCACCCGAGCGAAGTGCTGTCGGTTGGCCAGGAAATCACCGCCAAGATCCTCAAGTTCGACCAGGAAAAGAACCGCGTCTCGCTGGGCGTGAAGCAGCTGGGCGAAGATCCGTGGGTCGGCATCTCGCGCCGCTACCCGCAAGGCACCCGCCTGTTCGGCAAGGTGACCAACCTGACCGACTACGGCGCGTTCGTCGAGATCGAAGCCGGCATCGAAGGCCTGGTGCACGTGTCGGAAATGGACTGGACCAACAAGAACGTTGCGCCGTCCAAGGTTGTCCAGCTGGGCGACGAAGTCGAAGTCATGGTGCTGGATATCGACGAAGACAAGCGTCGTATCAGCCTGGGCATGAAGCAGTGCAAGGCCAATCCGTGGGACGATTTCTCGCGTAACCACAAGAAGGGCGACAAGCTGGCCGGCCAGATCAAGTCGATCACCGACTTCGGCGTGTTCATCGGCCTGCCGGGCGGCATCGACGGCTTGGTGCACCTGTCCGACCTGTCGTGGCAAGAGACTGGCGAAGAAGCCGTGCGCAAGTACAAGAAGGGCGACGAAGTCGAAGCCGTGGTCCTGGGCATCGACGTCGACAAGGAACGCATCTCGCTGGGCATCAAGCAGCTGTCGGGCGATCCGTTCAACAACTTCATCTCGGCCAACGACAAGGGTTCGCTGGTTCAGGGCACCATCAAGGCCGTTGATGCCAAGGGCGCCGTGGTCCAGCTGGCTGACGATGTGGAAGGCTACCTGCGTGCATCGGAAATCTCCGCTGACCGCGTGGAAGACGCCCGCAACGTGCTGAAGGAAGGCGAGCAGATCACCGCCCTGGTGGTGAACGTCGACCGCAAGTCGCGCAATATCAACCTGTCGATCAAGGCCAAGGACAGCGCAGAGCAGCAAGAAGCGATGCAAAAGTTCCAGGCTGACACCGGCACGGCTGGCACGACCAACCTCGGCGCCCTGCTGAAGGCCAAGCTCGGCCAGGACAACCAGTAATCGCAGGCCCCCGCGCTTGCGCGTATGCCCATGACCAAGTCGGAGCTCGTCGAAAAACTGGCTGCCCGCTTCCCCCAGCTGTTGCTGCGGGACGCGGACATCTCGGTCAAAACGATACTCGACGCGATGTCCGAGGCGCTGGCCGACGGCCATCGCATCGAGATCCGCGGATTCGGCAGTTTTGGTCTGAACAAGCGTCCGCCTCGCGTGGGGCGCAATCCCAAGTCCGGCGAGCGTGTGCTGGTGCCCGAGAAACGGGTGCCGCACTTTAAGGCGGGCAAGGAATTGCGCGAACGGGTTGACCGTAGCCAGCCGGTGCCTGCGGGCGTCAATGGCAACGGCCATTCCGGCGGCGCGGTGCAAGCCGCGCCGGGCAAGGCTGGCCAGGGTGCCGCTCCCGTCACACCGGCGGGATTGCATGAGAGCGGGCTGAATTTTGTCCGCTCCTGATTGCCCGGGCTTTGCCTACTGCTGTGTTGTTGGTAAGAAAGCGCCCCGTTGGGGCGCTTTTTTTCGTTTGATGCTTCTGAGATGACGCCATGCCAGGTGCTGCATCGTGCGCAAGTCGATGCCAGGGGTCGATCGCCGCAGCGGGTTCGCACCCCGTTACCGCCACGTTACCGAATCCGGGAAGTGATTCCGTTACAATGCCGGGGTCCTTGCCGGGCCTTGCGCCAGTACGCCTCGCCTGTCGCTTGCCCCGTCCCAATGTCACGCTGACTCGCTGCCTACCTGCATGAAACTGTTCGCCTGGATCGTCCGTATCGTCGTATTCGTGCTGCTGTTCGTGCTGGCGCTGCGCAATACCGCCGAAGCCTCGCTGCAGCTGTTCTTCAATGCCGTCTGGCATGCGCCGCTGATCCTGATCCTGTTCGCCGCCTTCGTGCTGGGCGCGGTGGCGGCACTGGCATCGGTCGCGCCCGGGCTGATGCGCCAGCGCATGGAGGTGGCGAAACTGCGCCGCGTGGCCGCGGAGGCGCAGGCACCGGCGTCCGCCGCCGCAGCAGCGTCGTCGGCGGCCGCATCCGCGCCGCGTGACGGCAAGCCTGTTCCCTATAACGTAGTCGGCCCGAAAGTCTGATCCATGATGTTTGAAACCTGGTGGCTGCTGGCGCTGCCACTTGTCTTTGGCCTTGGCTGGATGGCGGCGCGCTTCGACGTGCGCCAGCTCATCAGCGAACAGGGCGCCTTGCCGCGCTCGTACTTCAAGGGCCTCAATTTCCTGCTCAACGAGCAACCCGACCAGGCCATCGATGCCTTTATCGAGGTGGCCCGGCTGGACCCGGAAACCACCGAGCTGCACTTTGCGCTGGGCGCGCTGTTCCGCCGCCGCGGCGAAACCGAGCGCGCCATCCGCGTGCATCAGAACCTGGCGACCCGCCCCGACCTGCCCGAGCCCGAGCGCGAGCATGCCTTGTTTGAACTGGGCGAGGACTTCCTGCGCGCCGGCCTGCTGGACCGTGCCGAGGAATCGCTGCGCCGGCTGATGTCGGGCCCGTACGCGGCGTCGGCCAAGCGCGTGCTGCTTGAGCTCTATGAAGTGGAAAAGGAGTGGCAGAAGGCGATCGAGGCCGCGCGCGAGCTGCAGACGCTGGAGCAGACGAGCTACAGCCTGCAGATTGCCCAGTTCTGCTGCGAGCTGGCGCAGGACGCGCTGCAGCGCAAGCGTCCCGAAGATGCGGTGAAGTGGCTGAACCAGGCCGTTGCCGAGAATCCTGCCAACGTGCGCGCCCCGATCCTGCTGGGCGACGTGGCCGCGGCCGCGGGCGACGCCCGCGCGGCGCTTGGCCACTGGCTTGGCATCGAACGGCAGGATGCATCTTTCCTGCCGCTGGTGGCGGACCGCGTGGTCAAGGCCTACGCCAGCCTGCAGGAGGAGGGCGCCGCGCTGGAATGGCTGCGCGGCCTGCTCAAGGGTAAGCTGGCGCCTGAGGTGCTCGATACCGCCTACCAGGCAGAACTGGACGTGAACGGCCCGGAAGCCGCCGCGCGCCTGATGCGCGAGCAGCTGCGCCGCCAGCCCACGCTGCTGGCGCTGACCAAGTATTTCGAGGCGCAGGCGGCGGTGGTCGCGGCCGGCGCCCCGTCCGCGCAGCCGGCGGGTGCCGATGCCCCGGCAGAGGGCGCCGACGGCAACAACGAGCAAGCGCAGGAAACCACGGCCATCCGTGACCTGCTGCAGCTGCGCACGCGCAACCTCGCGCGCTACACCTGCCGCGAGTGCGGCTTCCGCGCCCGGCTTTTCTATTGGCAATGCCCGGGATGCAACCGTTGGGAAACCTATGCCCCGCGGCGCTCCGAGACGCTCGGCTGATCCCGGGCGGTCCTGTGCAACAGAATTGAATTAACGCTATGAAAGTCACCATCATCGGCAGCGGCTATGTCGGCCTTGTCACCGGCGCCTGCCTGGCGGAACTTGGCAATGACGTGTTCTGCCTGGACCTGGACGAGCAGAAGATCGCGCTGCTTAACGCAGGCGGCGTGCCAATCTACGAGCCGGGCCTGCTGGAGCTGATCCAGCGCAACCGTGCCGCCGGGCGGCTGACCTTT
Source organism: Cupriavidus necator N-1 (assembly GCF_000219215.1). Lineage (NCBI taxonomy): Bacteria > Pseudomonadati > Pseudomonadota > Betaproteobacteria > Burkholderiales > Burkholderiaceae > Cupriavidus > Cupriavidus necator. The sequence continues at coordinate 838,552 of NC_015726.1, forward strand.
TCCACCGACGTGGCGGCCAGTGTCGAGCACGCCGACGTGCAGTTCATCGCCGTGGGCACGCCCCCGGACGAAGACGGCTCTGCCGACCTGAAGTACGTGTTGGCGGCGGCGCGCAATATCGGCCGCCATATGACCGGATTCAAGGTCGTGGTCGACAAGTCCACCGTACCGGTCGGCACCGGCGACCGCGTGGCCGCCGCGATCCGCGAGGAGCTGGTCGCGCGCAGCCTGGAAGACCTGCAGTTCTCAGTGGTGTCGAACCCCGAGTTCCTGAAGGAGGGCGCCGCGGTCGAGGACTTCATGCGCCCGGACCGCATCGTGCTGGGCTGCAACGCCGACGTCGCCGGCCGCCACGCGCAGGCCACCATGCGCCAGCTTTACGCGCCGTTCAACCGGCACCACGAGCGCACCTTCTACATGGACGTGCGCTCGGCCGAGTTCACCAAGTACGCGGCCAATTCGATGCTGGCCACGCGCATCTCGTTCATGAACGAGCTGGCCAACCTGGCCGACGAGGTTGGCGCCGATATCGAACTGGTGCGCATGGGCATCGGTTCGGACCCGCGCATCGGCTACAGCTTCCTGTATGCCGGTGCTGGCTATGGCGGTTCATGCTTTCCCAAGGACGTGCAGGCGCTGATGCGCACTGCCGCCGACCATGGCAAGCCAATGCGCGTGCTGGAGGCGGTGGAATCGGTCAACGGCGCGCAGAAGCGCGTGCTGGGCGACAAGGTCGTGCGCCGCTTCGGCGATGACCTGACCGGCCGCACCTTTGCCGTGTGGGGCCTGGCCTTCAAGCCCAACACCGACGACATGCGCGAGGCGCCGTCGCGGGTGCTGGCGCGCGAACTGGTGTCGCGCGGCGCGTCGCTGCGCATGCACGACCCGGTGTCGATGGCCGAAGCCCGGCGCGTGCTGGATGCCGACCTGGCCGACCTGCCGGGCGGCGCCGCGCGCGTGAGTTTCCATGAGAACCAGATGGATGCGCTGGACGGCGCCGACGCGCTGGTGATCGTGACCGAATGGAAGGTGTTCCGCAGCCCCGACTTCGGCCAGATCAAGCGGCGCCTGAAGACCCCGGTGATCTTCGACGGGCGCAACCTGTATGAGCCCGAGGCCATGGTCGAGAACGGCGTGGAGTACCACGCCATCGGCCGCCCGACCCGGCCGGCCGTGAACGAATGAGGCGCCGGCGGGTCAACGGACTCATCAACCGATAAGCTAGCGCGACGGCTGCGGCCGTCGCGATATTGCCAAGGATCTTCATGAACAAGACCGTCATTCCGCAGGAGCAGATCCGGCAGTCCCATATCCTGGTGGTCGGCGACATGATGCTGGACCGCTACTGGTTCGGCGATGTGGAACGGATCTCGCCGGAAGCGCCGGTGCCGGTGGTGCAGGTCAAGCGCAGCGACGAGCGCCTGGGCGGCGCCGCCAACGTGGCCCGCAATGCCGCGGCATTGGGCGCACGCGTGGGCATGCTGGGCGTGGTCGGCGACGACGAGCCGGCCCGAACGCTCGAAACGTTGCTGGGCGAGAGCCACGTGCAGCCCTATCTGCACCGCGATCCCAAGCTCAACACCACCATCAAGCTGCGCGTGGTGGCGCACCAGCAGCAGTTGCTGCGCGTGGATTTCGAGAGCGCGCCGGCGCATGAAGTGCTGGCCGCGGTACAGGACCGCTTCCTGGCCCTGATCAACGACTACCAGGTGCTGGTGCTTTCCGATTACGGCAAAGGCGGCCTGACCCACGTCACGCGCATGATCGACGCCAGCCGCGCAGCCGGGCGCAAGGTGCTGATCGACCCCAAGGGAGACGACTACTCGCGCTACCGCGGCGCCACCCTGATCACCCCCAACCGGGCCGAGATGCGTGCCGTGGTCGGCGCCTGGAAGACCGAGGCCGACCTGACCATCCGCGCGCAGAACCTGCGCCGCGGGCTGCAGTTGGAGGCACTGCTGCTGACGCGCTCGGAAGAGGGCATGACGCTCTACACCGAGGCCGAAGTGCTGCACGTCTCCGCCCAGGCGCGCGAGGTCTATGATGTATCGGGTGCTGGCGATACCGTGATTGCCACGCTCGCCACCATGCTGGGTGCCGGCGTGCCGCTCAAGGAAGCCGTGCAGCTTGCCAATCGTGCCGGCGCCATCGTGGTGGGCAAGCTTGGTACCGCCGTCGTCTCCTATTCTGAATTGTTCGGCGCCGCCCCGTGAGGCGTGGCGCCCCCATCCTGATCCGACCATGACCATCATCGTCACCGGCGCCGCTGGCTTTATCGGCAGCAACCTCGTCAAGGGTCTGAACGACCGCGGCGAGACCAACGTCATCGCCGTCGATAACCTGACCCGTGCCGACAAGTTCCACAACCTGGTCGACTGCGAGATCTCCGACTACCTTGACAAGCAGGACTTCCTCGCGCGCTTAGCCCGCGGCGAGTTCGGCAAGGTGCGGGCGGTATTCCATGAAGGCGCGTGCTCCGACACCATGGAGACCGACGGCCGCTACATGATGGAGAACAACTACCGTTACACGCTGTCGCTGATGGAGAGCTGCCTGGAACAAGGCACGCAGTTCCTGTACGCGTCGTCGGCGGCCACCTACGGCGCCTCGCAGGTGTTCCGCGAAGACCGCGAGTTCGAGCGCCCGCTGAACGTGTACGGCTACTCCAAGTTCCTGTTCGACCAGATCGTGCGGCGCCGGCTGCCGTCGGCGCTGTCGCAGATCGTGGGCTTCCGCTACTTCAACGTGTACGGCCCGCGTGAAACGCACAAGGGCCGCATGGCCTCGGTTGCCTACCACAACTTCAACCAGTTCCGCGCCGACGGCACGGTGAAGCTGTTCGGCGAGTACGGCGGCTATGCCCCCGGCATGCAGAGCCGCGACTTCGTCTCGGTCGAGGACGTGGTCAAGGTCAACCTGCACTTCTTTGACCATCCGGACAAGTCCGGCATCTTCAACCTCGGCACCGGCCGCGCGCAGCCGTTCAACGACATCGCCGCCACCGTGGTCAACACCCTGCGCGAGGCCGAAGGCAAGCCGCGCCTGTCGCTGGAAGAACTGGTGCAGGAAGGCCTGCTCGAGTACGTCAAGTTCCCCGATGCGCTGCGCGGCAAGTACCAGTGCTTTACGCAGTCGGATGTGTCGAAGCTGCGCAGCGCCGGCTACAGCGAGCCCTTCCTGTCCGTCGAGGAAGGCGTGGCGCGCTACTGCCGCTGGCTGATCGAACGCGCCGGCTGATACCGGCGCGCAACCGGCTGACACGCTTTCGTGCGGCCGGTGTCAACTTTTGTTGCTGCATGGGCCGCCGCTGCGGCCCGCCCCTATCCTGACCTGACCTCGCCGCCCCGGCGGGGGGTGGTACCTCAGACCATCCACAGGAAAGGAGAGCCTTCATTTTCAAGCATTGGGTCCGGCAACTTGCCCGGCGTTTTTCCCTGGTTTCCCTCGCTGCAACCATCTGCCTGTTCGCGGGCGGTGCCGCGCATGCCGCCATCGATGTCAATACGGCGGACGAGGCGGCCCTGACCTCGGTCAAGGGCGTGGGACCAGCCACCGCCCGCAACATCATCGACGAACGCAACAAGCGTGGGCCCTACAAGGACGCCGCGGACCTGGCCGAGCGCGTCAGTGGCATCGGGCCGAAGTCCGTGGCGAAGCTGCAGGACGCTGGCCTTGCCATCGGCACGAAGGGAACCGCAGCAGCGGCGCCGCCTGCGGCCGCCACCCCGGCCAAGACAGCCAAGGCAGCGCCCGCTGGCGCCGCCAAGCCAGCGCGCTGACAGGGTCACGGTCCGGCGTCCGGCCGCGCAGCGGCCGGACGCTCTCCGTGCTGGTATGGGTTGTGCTAGACCCTTGCCGCTTCGCACGCCCCGTGGCGGCGGAGTATCATGCGGACGCCGCGCCGGCAGGATCTGCCGCGCGCGGCTGCCGACAGGCACGCATCTACCAGACAACCAGGCACAAACGCGGCGGCTGCCGACCAGGCGGCCAGCCCGGACCACAGGGAGCAGAACAATATGGCGAATGGCGAGGACGCGGGATTCCTGCCGCAATGGCGGCTCAAGACCGAAGGCGTGATCGGGCCGGATGAGCGGCTGCCCGCCGGACAGACGCTGCTGGCCGGCATCCAGCACGTGGTGGCGATGTTCGGCTCGACCGCCATTGCACCGATCCTGATGGGTTTCAACCCGAATATCGCCATCCTGTTTTCCGGCATCGGCACGCTGATCTTCTTCCTGTGCGTGCGCGGGCGGGTGCCGAGCTACCTTGGCTCCAGCTTCGCCTTCATCGCCGTGGTGATCGCTGCCACTGGCTACGCGGGCAGCGGCCCCAACCTCAATATCCCGGTGGCGCTGGGCGGCATCATCGCCGCCGGTGCGCTGTACACGGTGATCGGCCTGATCGTGCAGGCGGTGGGCTACGCCTGGGTCGAAAAGCTGATGCCGCCGGTGGTGACCGGGGCGATCGTCGCGGCGATCGGGCTGAACCTGGCCCCGGTGGCGGTCAAGGCGGTCAGCGGCGCGGCCCTCGATACCTGGGTGGGCCTGCTGACGGTGGTGGCCGTGGGGCTGGTGGCGGTGCGCGCGCCCGGCATGATCGGGCGTCTGCCGGTGCTGATCGGCGGCCTGGCCGGCTACCTCGCCTACTACCTGGGCACCAACGTGATGGGGCTGGGCAAGCCGATCGACTTCTCGGGCGTGGCAGCGGCCAGCTGGTTCGGGCTGCCGGCGTTCACCGCACCGACCTTCGAGTTCAGCGCCATGCTGCTGATCGCGCCGGTGGCGATTGTGCTGGTGGCGGAGAACCTGGGCCATATCAAGGCCATCGGCGTGATGACCGGGCGCAACCTGGACCCGTATATCGGCCGTGCCTTTATCGGCGACGGCATCGCGACCATGCTGTCGGCCAGCGGCGGCGGCACCGGCGTGACCACTTATGCCGAGAACATGGGCGTGATGGCGGTCACCAAGATCTACTCGACGCTGATCTTCGTGGTGGCGGCCGCGGTGGCTATCCTGCTGGGCTTCTCGCCCAAGTTCGGTGCGCTGATCCTGACCATCCCGGGTCCGGTGATCGGCGGGTTGACCATCGTCGTGTTCGGCCTGATCGCAGCGACAGCGGGCCGGATCTGGGTGCAGAACAAGGTGGACTTCTCCAGCTCGCGCAACCTGATCACGGTTGGCGCCACGCTGACGGTGGCAGCCGGCGACCTGACGCTGAAGCTGGGCGGCATGACGCTGGGCGGCATCGGTACTGCCACCTTCGGCTGCATCCTGCTGTACCACCTGCTGGGCGAAGGCAACCACGAAGAAGGCTGAGCCACGGCAGGATGGGCGCAGGCGGGCGGGAGGCAGCGTAAATCCCGCCTGCCGGCGAGGGATAGGTGTCTGGATTACAATGGCCGGCGAATTGGAATCCCCCGTTTGCGACCCTCTTTCGCGACCCCTCGCCCCATGGCCTACAAGACAATTGAAGACACCATCGGCAACACGCCGCTGGTCAGACTGCAGCGCATCCCCGGTGCCGCCAACGACGCGCGCGGCAATGTGATCCTCGGCAAGCTCGAAGGCAACAACCCGGCCGGTTCGGTCAAGGACCGCCCCGCGGTGTCGATGATCGCCCGGGCCGAGGCGCGCGGGCGCATCAAGCCGGGCGACACCCTGATCGAGGCGACTTCCGGCAATACCGGCATCGCGCTGGCCATGGCAGCCGCCATCCGCGGCTACAAGATGGTGCTGATCATGCCCGAGGACCTGAGCCTCGAGCGCCGCCAGAGCATGGCGGCCTACGGTGCCGAGATCATCCTGACCCCGGTCAAGGGCGGCATGGAGTACGCCCGCGACCTGGCGGATTCGATGGAGCGCGACGGCAAGGGCGTGATCCTCGACCAGTTCGCCAACCCGGACAACCCGCAGGCCCACTACGAGGGCACCGGGCCGGAGATCTGGCGCGATACCGACGGCCGCATCACCCACTTCGTTTCTGCGATGGGCACCACCGGCACCATTACCGGCGTGTCGCGCTACCTGAAGGAACAGAACCCGGAGATCCAGGTCATCGGCGCGCAGCCGGCCGACGGCTCGCGCATCCCGGGCATCCGCAAGTGGCCCGAGGCGTATCTGCCCAAGATCTACGATGCCAGCTACATCGACCGCACCGAGCCGGTGAGCCAGGGCGACGCCGAGCACATGGCGCGGCGCATGGCATCCGAAGAGGGCATCTTCTGCGGCATTTCGGCGGCCGGCGCGCTCTGTGTTGCGCTGCGCATTGCCGAGGAAGTGGAGAACGCCACCATCGTCTTCGTGGTGTGCGACCGCGGCGACCGCTACCTGTCGACCGGCGTGTTCCCGGCGTGACCTGAACCGGTGCCAACAAGAAAGGCCTCGCAAATTGCGAGGCCTTTTTGCTTTGGCGGGCAGCTGGCATCAACCCATCGCCGCCTTGACCGCCTCGCCCAGCTGGTACACCGCCAGCGCATAGAAGAAGCTGCGGTTGTAGCGTGTCAGCACGTAGAAGTTGCGCAGGCCGAGCAGGTATTCGGTCGGTTGGTCGGGGGTGGGCAGGTCCACCACCAGCACGCCGGTCTCGCCTTCGCGCACGGGGTCGATCGGCTCGTCCACGCGCAAGCCGGCGCGGGTCAGCTGGTTGAGCGTGCGCGTGGGCCATGGCTCGCCGTCGGCCGCCGCCGTGGCGACACCCAGGCTGCCGGCGTCGCCGGCAATGCGCCACACCACCGGGCGGCCCGGCTCCCAGCCGTGCAGCTGCAGGAAGCGCGCGACACTGCCGATGGCATCGGTAGGGCTGTTGCGCAGGTCGATGCGACCGTTGTTGTCGTAGTCGATGGCGTATTCGCGCAGGCTGGTCGGCATGAACTGCGGGATGCCGATCGCGCCCGCGAAGGAGCCCAGCACCGAGTACACGTCGGTGCGGGTGTCGCGGCACCACAGCAGGTAGTCGGCCAGCTGGTTGCGGAACAGCGTGCTGCGGGCTTCGCGGTTGGGCGTGTCCGGGTAGTCGAAGGCGAGCGTGGACAGCGAGTCGAGCACGCGGAAGGTGCCCATGTCGCGGCCGTAGATGGTTTCCACGCCGATGATGCCGACGATGACCGAGGCCGGTACGCCGAACTCGGCTTCGGCACGGCGCAGCGTGTCGCGGTTGTCCTGCCAGAAGCGCACGCCCGCGTTGATGCGGATCGGCTCGATAAAGCGCGAGCGGTAGGTGCGCCAGCTTTTGCGGCCGGTGGTGGCGGGCGGCATGATCAGCCGCACCACGGTGGCCGAATAGACCGCCTGGCTAAACCACTCCTGCAGCATCCCGCGGTCAAGGCGGTGGCGGGCCACCATCTCGTCGATAAACGCGCGGGTCTGCGGATTGTCGCGGTAGCGGCCGGGTTCGATCTCTTCCTCGCGCATGCTGACGCGGCGCTTGCCCGCGGCGAGCAGGCTGGGGGAGAGGCCGCAGAGTCCGAGTGCGGCAGCGGAAAGCGCGGCGCCCAGCAGGGGGCGTCGCAGTGAGCGCTGGGTGTCGGTCATGATGTCCTTTGCAAGTCGCACCGAGTATAGCGGATGCCACTGCGGCAACTACGGGCAAGCCGTCACGGCATGGCGCGCCAGTGCCGCTGGGTGGCATGGGCTGGCGTGTGCTAACGTAGCGATTGGAGACAACATTGCGACGATAAGAGATGCCGACAGGCTATTACACGCACCCCGAGTTCCAGCGGCACGAGATGGGGCATTTCCATCCTGAGTGCCCGGAACGCCTGCAGGCGATCGAGGATCACCTGATTTCGCACGGCCTGGACGGGCTGCTGGAGCGCCGCGAAGCCCCGCCCGCCACGCGCGAGCAGCTGGAGCGCGTGCACCGTCCCGACTATGTCGATTCGCTCGAACGCGCCAGCCCGGCCAGCGGCTATCACGCGATCGATCCGGATACCTCGATGAACTCGCACACGCTTGCCGCCGCCACGCTGGCCGCGGGCGCGGCGGTGGCGGCCACCGATGCGGTGATCGCGGGCGAGTTCGAGAACGCGTTCTGCTGCGTGCGCCCGCCCGGCCACCACGCCGAGCCTGACCGCGCCATGGGCTTCTGCTTCTACAACAACGTCGCCATTGCCGCGCGCCACGCGCTGCGGGCGCACGGCCTGGAGCGCGTGGCCATCATCGATTTCGACGTGCACCACGGCAACGGCACCGAAGCGGCGTTCCGCGGCGACGAGCAGGTGATGATGTGCAGCATCTTCCAGCACCCGTTCTATCCGTACAGCGGCACCGAGCATCTCGCGCCCAATATGGTCAACATCCCGCTGCCGGCCTATACCAACGGCGTGGCCGTGCGTGAAGTGGTCGAGACCATCTGGCTGCCGCGGCTCAATGAATTCCGCCCGCAGATGCTGTTTATCTCCGCCGGCTTTGATGCGCACCGCGAGGACGACCTGGGCCAGATGGGCCTGGTGGAGCAGGACTACGCCTGGATTACCGGCCAGTTGGTGGACCTTGCGCGCGTCCATGCGCAGGGCCGCATCGTCAGCTGCCTGGAGGGGGGCTACAACCTGAGCGCGCTGGGCCGCAGCGTGCTGGCGCACCTGAAGGTGCTGCTGGAACGATAGGAGAGCATGGCCATGGCCGAGAACGATGCGCGCGTGGACGCGCCGCTGCTGACCGAAGTGCGCGACACCGCGGGCGTGGTGCGACTGACCATGAATCGGCCGCAGGCGTTCAATGCGCTGTCAGAAGGGCTGCTCGACGCGCTGACCGAGGCCCTCGGCCGGCTGGCGTCGGACCACACCGTGCGCGTGGTGGTGCTGGCCGGCGCCGGCAAGGCCTTCTGCGCCGGGCACGACCTGCGCGAGATGCGGGCCTCGCCGTCGCACGACTACTACCGGCGCCTGTTCGACCGCTGCACCCGCATGATGATGGTGATCCAGAAGATGCCGCAGCCGGTGCTTGCGCGCGTGCAGGGCATCGCCACGGCGGCGGGCTGCCAGCTGGTGGCCATGTGCGACCTTGCGGTGGCCGCCGACGATGCGCGCTTTGCGGTATCCGGCGTCAACCTGGGCCTGTTCTGCTCGACGCCCGGGGTGGCGTTGTCGCGCAACCTGCACCGCAAGCAGGCAATGGAGATGCTGCTGACCGGCGACATGATCGACGCCGAAACCGCCCGTGAGCGCGGGCTGGTGAACCGGGTGGTGCCCGCTGGGCAGCTGGACCAAGAGGTGGCGCGCCTGGCCGCCAGCATCTGCGCCAAGCCGGCCGCCGCGGTGGCCGCGGGCAAGGGCCTGTTCTACCGCCAGCTGGAAATGGGCATCGAGGCCGCCTACCAGCTCGCCGGCCAGACCATGGCCTGCAACATGATGGACGAGTCGGCGCTGGAGGGGGTGCAGGCCTTCATTGACAAGCGTTCGCCGTCCTGGCGTGGCTCATAGTCGACTTTCTCGCTTCTTATATGCCGGGAACGTATAAAGACATCGGCAAAAAGTCGTTTATGGTATGAAGCGAATCGCATAAAATACGCGCTTCAGAAAAATAACGAGCGGCAACAGCGCTGGAGATCCCTCGCCTGTTGCCGTTTTCTTTTGGTCACCTTTCCATGATCGAACTGCAAGGACTGTCGCAGCGCTTCCCGGGCGCGTCTGGCGACGTGCATGCATTGCGGGACGTCAGCCTGTCGATAGCGGCGGGCGAAGTCTTCGGCATTATCGGCCGCAGCGGCGCCGGCAAGAGCACCCTGGTACGCGCCATCAATCTGCTGAACCGGCCCTCGAGCGGCCGCGTGATTGTCGCGGGCCAGGAACTGACAGCGCTGGACACGGGCGCGCTGCGCCTGGCACGCCGCGAGATCGGCATGATCTTCCAGCACTTCAACCTGCTGTCGTCGCGCACGGTGTATGAGAACGTGGCGCTGCCGCTGGAACTGGCCGGCAAGCCCAAGGCCGAGATCGCCGCGACGGTGCTGCCGCTGCTGGACCTGGTGGGCCTGTCGGAGCTGAAGGACCGCTATCCGGCGCAGATCAGCGGCGGGCAGAAGCAGCGCGTGGGCATTGCACGCGCTCTTGCCAGCAAGCCCAAGGTGCTGCTGTCGGACGAGGCCACTTCCGCGCTGGACCCGGAAACCACCCGCTCCATCCTGGAACTGCTCAAGCAGATCAACCGCGACCTGGGCCTGACCATCGTGATGATCACGCACCAGATGGAAGTCATCAAGCAGGTCTGCGACCGCGTGGCCGTGCTTGAAGCCGGCCAGGTGGTGGAGACCGGGCGCGTGATCGACGTATTCCTGCGCCCGCAGCACGACGTCACGCGCGCCATGATCGGCGACGTCATCTCGCAGGAGCTGCCGGCCAGCGTGCTCAAGCGCGTGGAGAGCCGGCTGGGCAACGGGCGCGACCACGTCTACCGCCTGGCCTTCACCGGCGAGGGCGTGGACCAGCCGGTGCTGGCCCAGGCAATCCGCCGCTACGGGCTGGACTTCAATATCTTGCACGGCCATATCGACGAGATCCAGGGCCAGGCCTTCGGCTCGCTGGCGATCATGGCCACGGGCGAACTGGCCGACGTGAAGGCGGCGATGGAATACCTGCAGGCGCAAGGCGTCGTGGTGGAGGAGTTCGAGCATGTGGTCTGAAATGTTTGACCTGTTCCTGACCTCGTTCAACGAGACCCTGGTGATGGTGGCGATCTCGGGCGTGGTCGGCTCGCTGCTGGGCGTGCCGCTGGGCGTGCTGCTGCACCTGACCAACCGCGGCGGCGTGCTGTCGCACCCGTTGTTCAACCGCAGCATCGGCGTGGTGGTCAACGCGGCGCGCTCGATCCCGTTCATCATCCTGCTGGTGGTGGTGATCCCGTTCACGCGCTTTATCGTCGGCTCGTCGATCGGCACCACCGCGGCAATCGTGCCGCTGACCATCGCGGCGATCCCGTTTATCGCGCGCCTGGTGGAAAGCGCGCTGCGCGAGGTCGACAAGGGCCTGGTCGAGGCCGCCCAGTCGATGGGCGCCACCACCCGCCAGATCGTGTGGAAGGTGCTGCTGCCCGAGGCAATGCCCGGCATCGTCGCCGGCCTGACCATCACCTTTGTCAGCCTGGTCGGCTATTCGGCCATGGCGGGCGCGATCGGCGGCGGCGGCCTGGGCGACCTGGGCATCCGCTACGGCTACCAGCGCTATATCACCGAGGTCATGGTGGCGGTGGTGGTGATCCTGATCGTGTTCGTGCAGGCCGTGCAGAGCTTCGGCGACTGGCTTGTCCGCCGTATCAGCCACCGCTAATCCGTCAACGCCAAGCCAATTATTTTCTGAAACAGGAACGCATATCATGCAACGTCGCAACCTGCTGCAATGGATTCTCGGCGCCGCGATCGGCGCAACGCTGGCCACCGGCGCCGTCGCCCAGGAAAAGCCGATCAAGATCGGCGTGACCGGCGGCCCGCACGCCCAGATCATGGAACAGGTGAAGAAGGTCGCCGCCAAGGACGGCTTGAACATCCAGGTGGTCGAGTTCAGCGACTACATCCAGCCCAACGCCGCGCTGGCTGCCGGCGACCTGGACGCCAACAGCTACCAGCACCTGCCGTACCTGGAAGCCCAGATCAAGGACCGCGGCTACAAGTTCACGCATATCGCCTATACGGTGACGTTCCCGATGGGCGTGTACTCCAAGAAGATCAAGTCGCTCGACCAGCTCAAGCAGGGTGCGCGCGTGGGCGTGCCCAACGATCCCACCAACGGCGGGCGCGGCCTGTTGCTGCTGCAGAGCAAGGGCGTGATCAAGCTCAAGCCCAACGCCGGCCTGAAGGCCACGCCGCTGGACATCGTCGAGAACCCGAAGAAGATCCGCATCGTCGAGCTGGACGCCGCGCAGCTGCCGCGCTCGCTGGATGACCTGGATGCCGCCGCCATCAACGGCAACTACGCGGAATCGGCCGGCCTGTCGCCCGTCAAGGACGCCATCGCCATCGAAGGCCCGAAGGGTCCGTACGCCAACCTGATCGCGATCCGCGAGGCCGACAAGAACAAGCCCTGGGTGGCCAAGCTGGTGAAGGCCTATCACTCGCCGGAAATTAAGCAATACGTCACATCGACCTTCAAGGACTCGGTCATTACCGCCTGGTAAGCCCGACGTCACTTTGAGGTTTTCATCCAATCAGACGATGCCCGCAAGCCCCGGTTTGCGGCACAATCGCTGGACGGCTGGGATCTGCCGGGCTATGCCCGGCATCATTTTGCCGATAAAATAGTACGATCGTTCGAAAAACAGGAGAGCCGCCAACCCGGTGGTTATAATGACGAGCGAACAAAATTTCTGACTATCAGCTATCAGTGGAGTGAGCGCATGAAAGTACTCGTCGCAGTCAAGCGGGTGGTGGATTACAACGTCAAGGTCCGCGTCAAGGCGGACGGCAGTGGCGTCGATCTGGCCAATGTGAAGATGAGCATGAACCCCTTCGACGAAATCGCCGTGGAAGAGGCCGTGCGCCTGAAGGAAGCGGGCGTTGCCACCGAAGTGATCGCCGTCTCGTGCGGTGTCACGCAGTGCCAGGAAACCCTGCGCACCGCGATGGCCATCGGTGCCGACCGCGGCATCCTGGTGGAATCGAACGAAGACCTGCAACCGCTGGCCGTGGCCAAGCTGCTGAAGGCGCTGATCGACAAGGAACAGCCGCAACTGGTGATCCTGGGCAAGCAGGCCATCGACGACGACTCCAACCAGACCGGCCAGATGGTGGCCGCGCTGGCTGGCCTGCCGCAAGCCACGTTCGCCTCCAAGGTGGTGGTTGCCGACGGCAAGGCCTCGGTGACGCGTGAAGTCGATGGCGGCCTGGAAACGCTGTCGCTCAAGCTGCCGGCCGTGGTCACGACCGACCTGCGCCTGAACGAGCCGCGCTACGTCACGCTGCCCAACATCATGAAGGCCAAGAAGAAGCAGCTCGATATCGTCAAGCCGGAAGACCTCGGTGTCGACGTCAAGCCGCGCCTGTCGACCCTGAAGGTGGTCGAGCCTGCCAAGCGCAGCGCGGGTGTGATGGTGCCGGACGTCGCGACGCTGGTGCAGAAGCTGAAGAACGAAGCCAAGGTTATCTGAGCGCGGGGGAGAAATAACATGACTGCACTCGTCATTGCTGAACACGACAATCAATCCATCAAGGCCGCCACGCTGAACACCGTGACCGCCGCTGCCCAGTGCGGCGGCGACGTGCACGTGCTGGTGGCTGGTTCCAACGCCAAGGCCGCGGCTGACGCCGCCGCCAAGATCGCCGGCGTGACCAAGGTCCTGCTGGCCGACGCACCGTACTTCGGTGACGGCCTGGCCGAGAACGTGGCCGAGCAGGCGCTGGCCATCGCCAACGACTACTCGCACATCCTGGCTCCGGCCACCCCGTACGGCAAGAACATCCTGCCGCGCGTGGCTGCCAAGCTGGACGTGGCCCAGATCTCGGAAATCTCCAAGGTCGACGCCCCGGACACGTTCGAGCGCCCGATCTACGCGGGCAACGCCATTGCCACGGTCAAGTCGGAAGACAAGATCAAGGTCATCACCGTGCGCGGCACCGCCTTTGACGCCGCTGCCGCCGAAGGTGGCTCGGCCGCCGTTGAAACCCTGCCGGCCGTGGCCGACGCAGGCGTTTCGCAGTTTGTTTCGCGCGAAGTGGCCAAGAGCGACCGTCCGGAACTGACCGCCGCCAAGATCATCGTCTCGGGTGGCCGTGGCGTAGGTTCGGGTGAGAACTACACCAAGGTGCTGACGCCGCTGGCCGACAAGCTGGGCGCCGCGCTGGGTGCCTCGCGCGCTGCCGTGGACGCCGGCTTCGTGCCGAACGACTACCAGGTCGGCCAGACCGGCAAGATCGTCGCGCCGCAGCTGTACATCGCCGTCGGTATCTCCGGCGCGATCCAGCACCTGGCCGGCATGAAGGACTCCAAGGTGATCGTCGCGATCAACAAGGATGCCGAAGCGCCGATCTTCTCCGTGGCTGACTACGGCCTGGTGGGCGACCTGAACACCGTGGTGCCGGAGCTGGTGGCAGCACTGGGCTGATGCCTCGCCGGCCGCCCGGCGGCCGGCACGGGTAGCCGCAGGTAGCAAGTAACGAGCCGTTCCGGGGGTGACCCGCGAACGGCTTTTTCATACATGTTGGGAGACATCGATGACTTACCGTGCGCCGATCAAGGACATGCTGTTCGTCATGAACGAGCTGGCCGGGCTTGAGGCCGTCAGCAAACTGCCGGGCTTCGAAGAAGCCACGCCGGAAACGGCCGAGGCCGTGCTGGACGAGGCCGCCAAGTTCAACGAGCAGGTGGTCGCGCCGCTGAACCGCGCCGGCGACCTGGACCCGAGCAGCTGGAAGGACGGCGTGGTCTCCACCACACCCGGCTTCAAGGACGCGTTCCGCCAGTTCGGCGAGGGCGGCTGGCAGGGCGTGCTGCATCCGCAGGAGTTTGGCGGCCAGGGCCTGCCCAAGCTGATCGCCACCGCCTGCAACGAGATGCTGAACAGCGCGAACCTGTCGTTCGCGCTGTGCCCGCTGCTGACCGATGGGGCCATCGAGGCGCTGCTGACGGCCGGCACGGATGAGCAGAAGGCGACCTTCCTGCCGAAGCTGATCTCGGGCGAGTGGACCGGCACCATGAACCTGACCGAGCCGCAGGCCGGCTCGGACCTGGCCGCGGTGCGCACCCGTGCCGAGCCGCAGGGCGACGGCACCTACAAGGTGTTCGGCACCAAGATCTTCATCACCTACGGCGAGCACGACATGGCGAAGAACATCGTCCATCTCGTGCTGGCCCGCACGCCCACCGCGCCCGAGGGCGTCAAGGGCATCTCGCTGTTCATCGTGCCGAAGTTCATGGTCAACGCCGACGGCAGCACCGGTGAGCGCAACGACGTGCATTGCGTATCGATCGAGCACAAGCTGGGCATCAAGGCCAGCCCCACGGCCGTGCTGCAGTTCGGCGACCATGGCGGCGCCATCGGCACGCTGGTCGGCGAAGAGAACCGCGGCCTTGAGTACATGTTCATCATGATGAACTCGGCACGCTTCTCGGTCGGCATGCAGGGCATCGCCGTGTCCGAACGCGCCTACCAGCAGGCGGTGGCCTTTGCGCGCGAACGCGTGCAGAGCCGCCCGGTCGATGGTTCGGCGCGCGAGGCGGTGACCATCATCCACCACCCGGACGTCAAGCGCATGCTGATGACCATGCGCGCGCTGACCGAAGGCGCACGCGCCGTGGCCTACGTGGCCGCGGCCGCCAGCGACGCGGCGCACCAGCATCTCGACGAGGCCGTGCGCAGGCAGAACCAGGCCTTCTACGAGTTCCTGGTGCCGGTGGTGAAGGGGTGGAGCACCGAGCTGTCGATCGATGTCACCAGCCTGGGCGTGCAGGTGCACGGCGGCATGGGCTTTATCGAGGAAACCGGCGCGGCGCAGCACTACCGCGATGCGCGCATCCTGCCGATCTACGAAGGCACCACGGCAATCCAGGCCAACGACCTGATCGGCCGCAAGACCGTGCGCGACGGCGGCGCCGTGGCACGCGCGATCTGCGCGCAGATCGCCGAGACCGAGGCTGCGCTGGGCAAGCATGGCTGCACTGCGTTCACCGCGATGCAGGCGCAACTGGCCAAGGGCCGCGCGGCGCTGGAAGATGTAGTGGCGTTTGTCGTGGCCAATGCCAAGTCCGACCCGAACGCCGTCTTTGCCGGCAGCGTGCCTTACCTGAAGCTGTGCGGCATCGTGTTCTCCGGCTGGCAGTTCGGCCGCGCGATGCTGGCTGCCGATGCCAGGCGCGCCGAGGATCCTGCCTTCCACGATGCCAAGATCGCGACCGCGCATTTCTTCGCCGAGCACATCCTGTCGCAGGCGTCGGCATTGCGTGATGCCGTCGTCAGCGGCGGGGCGCCGGTCAATGCGCTGACCGCCGAGCAGTTCTGACCGGCAAGCGCTGCGCGCAGATGTGAAAAGGGCGACCCCGAAGGGTCGCCCTTTTTGCTGGTCGGGACGGTACCTGGATCAGGCGGCAGCCGGGCGCGGCGCCAGGTGCTGGCGCGCGGGCTTCAGGTAGCGGCCCACCGACAGGTCGTCGGCGCGGATCGCGGGCGACTTGCCCGAGACCAGGTCCGACAGCAGCTTGCCCGAGCCGCAGGCCATGGTCCAGCCCAGCGTGCCGTGGCCGGTGTTCAGCCACAGGCCGCGCACCTGGGTCGGGCCGACGATGGGCGTGCCGTCTGGGGTCATCGGGCGCAGGCCGGTCCAGAAGGTGGCGCGGCTGACATCACCGGCGCCCGGGAACAGGTCGGTCACCACGTGTTCGAGCGTGCGGCGCTTGGCCGGATCGAGGCTGCGGTCATAGCCGACGATCTGGGCCATGCCGCCCACGCGGATGCGGTCTTCGAAGCGGGTGATGGCGACCTTGTAGGTTTCGTCCAGCACGGTGGACACCGGGCTGCGCGACGGATCGTTCAGCGGCACCGTGATCGAGAAGCCCTTGAGCGGGTACACCGGCAGTTTGGACATGCCCGACAGGAACGGCTTGACCAGCTGCGTCGACCAGCTGCCCAGCGCCACCACCACCAGGTCGGCGGCCATCGGCTCGCCGTTGACCACGGCGCCGGTGACGGCATCGCCCTGGGTCATCAGGCTGTCGATCGAGCGGTTGTACAGGAATTTCACGCCCAGCATCTCGGCCATGCCTGCGAGCCGTTGCGTAAACAGCGCGCAGTCGCCGGTTTCATCGTTGGGGAGGCGCAGGCCGCCGGCCAGCTTGTGGCGGACGGCGGCCAGCGCCGGTTCGCTCGCGGCGAGTTCCTCGCGCGAAAGCAACTGGTAGGGCACCCCGGCTTCTTCCAGCACGGCGATGTCCTTGGCCGCGCCTTGCAGCTGCTCTTCGGTGCGGAACACCTGCAGCGTGCCTTGCTGGCGGCCTTCGTAAGCGATGCCGGTTTCCGCGCGCAGCGCGCGGATGCAGTCGCGGCTGTACTCGGCCAGCCGCACCATGCGTTCCTTGTTGACGGCGTAGCGCCCGGCGCTGCAGTTCAGCAGCATCTGCCACATCCATTGCAGCTGGAACAGGGTGCCGTCCGGACGGATGCTGAGCGGCGCGTGTTCCTGGAACATCCACTTGATCGCCTTGAGCGGCACGCCGGGCGCGGCCCATGGCGACGCATAGCCGGGCGAGATCTGCCCCGCGTTGGCAAAGCTGGTGCCGAGCGCGGGACCTGCCTCGCGGTCGACGACGGTCACTTCGTGACCGGCCTTGGCCAGGTACCACGCGCTGGTGACGCCAATAACACCACTGCCGAGTACGAGAACGCGCATGTCCGGAAGCTCCAACTGCAATGACAAGTTGATAGAGGATTTATCTCTATACTATTGAATCCAATCCAGTCATTGTTATCGAATTTCTCCGGAAAACAGGAAAAACTCATGAGAACGAGTCGCCAGCCCATGCGCACCCTCGACCGGCTCGACCGCAAGATCCTGATGGCGCTGCAAAGCGACGGCAGGATGTCGATGAAGGACCTCGCCGAAGCGGTCGGGCTGACCATCACGCCCTGCATCGAGCGCGTTAAGCGCCTGGAGCGCGATGGTGTCATCATGGGCTACTACGCACGGCTGAACCCGGCACTGCTGGGCAGCGCGCTACTGGTGTTCGTCGAGATCTCGCTGGGCAACAAGTCGGGCAATATGTTCGAGCAGTTCCGGCGCGAGGTGCTGCGCATCCCGGAAGTGCTGGAATGCCACCTGGTCTCGGGCGATTTCGACTACCTGATCAAGGCGCGCATCCGCGAGATCGGCGAATACCGCCGGCTGCTGGGCGATATCCTGCTGCAGCTGCCCGGCGCAGCGCAGTCGAAGAGCTATGTGGTGATGGAAGAGATCAAGGAGACACTGGCGATTTCCGTCGAGGAGAAGAGCCAGGCAGTGTGACCAAGGCCAGCATGGAGCGCCCTCCGCAAAAACCCAAGCCCGCCAGCGGCCGCCCGACGCGGCCCGATGCCGACCCGGATGCACTCGCGCCGCAGGCAGGCCCGCGGCCGCCCGTGGCGCGCAAGGGCCGGGGCGCCGTGAGCAACCTGCAGGGACGTTTCGAGCGCGACCTGCGCGAAGCGTTCGACGATGGCTGGGGCAGTGCACCGGAAGAGGCACCGCATACCATCGAGGCCGCCCCGTCGCCGGAAGCCGCCCCGCTGCCGCCGCTGCGCACGGAAGTCCATATCGAGCGCGCCCGTTCTGTCCTGACGCGCAATGCATCGCCCGACATCCCGTTCGATGTCTCGCTCAACCCCTACCGCGGTTGCGAGCACGGCTGCATCTACTGCTTCGCCCGGCCGACGCACGCCTACCTGGACCTGTCGCCGGGGCTGGACTTTGAAACGCAGCTTTATGCCAAAACCAATGCCGCCGAGCGGCTGCGCGAGGCGCTGGCACGGCCGTCGTACCGCTGCGAGACCATCGCGCTGGGCGTCAACACCGACGCCTACCAGCCGATCGAGCGCGAACAGCGCATCACGCGCGGCCTGCTTGAGGTTCTGAGCGAGTGTGACCACCGGCGATTGTCAACGTAGTTGTCACGTCACCTCACGCAACCTGCTTTAGTTCTGCTGGCTCAATCCGTTCCGGATTGAGCCAGACTTCGTCTGCCAAACTCCAGTTCCGTGTCGGCCCGGACCAACGCTTGGGCGTTCTGGCCTTAGCCTCAGCATAGACTGCTTCACGGTGCGCCAGCACCGCCGCGGCTACGCCACCGTGGCGCTGCGCCGGTGTCACGAATTTCAGCCCACTATGCTTGTGCACGTGGTTGTACCAACGCACAAATCGCTGCGTCCATGCACGCGCCTCGTCCACGCTGCCGAATGCTTGGCGCGGGTAGTCCGGCCGATACTTGCAGGTCCGGAACAGCGACTCGGCGTAGGGGTTGTCATTGCTCACGCGCGGCCGGCTGAACGAAGCGACCACCCCCAGGTTTTCCAGGGTGGCGAGCATCGTCGCGCCCTTCATTGGACTGCCGTTATCCGAGTGCAGAACCAGAGGACGTCCAGCCAGACCTTCGGCCAAACTGGCTCGCCGCATGAGCAACGCCGCCAACTCCGCCGACTCCGCCCGATGCACTTCATGACCGACGATCTTGCGGCTGAACACGTCCAGCATCATGTACCAGTAGTAATACTGGCCCTTGATTGCTGCCGGCATCCAGGTAATGTCCCAGCTCCACACCTGATTGGGTCCGGTGGCGCAATGGCTGGTCACCACCCGCGCCGAGGGCTTGCGCGCACGACCGCGGTGATGCTGCTGCGACGCGCTACGCAAGACACGATAGAAGCTCGACTCCGAGGCCACGTACTGGCCGCGGTCCGCCAGCGTCGGTACGATCTGGCTGGGCGGCAAACTGGCAAACTCCACGCTGTTGGCCACCGCAAGAATCTGCTGGCGTTCCGCCTTGCTTAGCTTGTTGGCTGGCGCTGGCCGCACAGTGGTGGTGCGAGCATCTGCGACCACCTCGTCGCCTTCTCGAACCCAGCGCTGGAAGGTGCGCAAGCTCAGACCCAACTCGTCGCAAGCCTGTGCCAGTCGGCAGCCAGAGCGTTCTGCCTCACGAATCAACGATATACACAATCGGCGATCTGGGACGTTGATCAGTCGTCCTCTTTTTCTCCCCAAATCGCCTGGGCTTTTTTTCTCAGGATGAGCAATGCGGCCGCCTCCGCCAGCGCCTTCTCCTTTCGCTGTAATTCCTTCTCAAGCTGCTGGATGCGCTTCTTGTCACCCTTGGACTGAAGTCGTTGTTCTCGCGCCTGTTCACCGGCGTTGGCATTGGCCGAGCGACAGGCCTCCCGCCAGGCAGCGATCTGCTCCGCGTAAAGACCCTTGCGGCGGCAATACTCCGCCAATTCCGCTTCATTGAGCGGCGCGGTTTCCAGTACCACCGCAAACTTGTCCTCCGAGGACCACGCCTCGGGGTTCTTTCCATCTCCCGGCACCGGGACTCCTTGCGCTTTCATCTGTCGACGCCAAGCATACAACGTCTGCTCCGCAACTCCCGTCTCCCTTGCCAACGCCGACACCAACGCGTTCTCGGGGGGCATCATGCGACGCAACAGCGCTTCCTTTCTCTCTGCTGAATAGGCTCTCATTCACTCTGACTCTACCGCCCCCAGACTGGGTCAATCGAAATCAGGTGACACGACAACAATTCTGACGCCGGGGGCCACCCGGTGGCGCTGATTACCAAGTCGTCGCTGATCGAGCGCGATATCGACCTGCTCGCGCCGATGGCGGCGAAGCGGCTGGCGGTGGCGGCGGTCACCATCACCACGCTGGATGCCGGCATCGCGCGCACGCTGGAGCCGCGCGCGGCCACGCCGTCACGCCGGCTGCGCACCATCCGCACGCTGACCGACGCCGGCATCCCGGTGGGTGTGAGCATCGCCCCGGTGATCCCGTTCATCACGGAACCCGACCTGGAGCGTGTATTGGAAGCGGCGCACGAAGCGGGCGCCGTCTATGCAAACTACATCGTGCTGCGGCTGCCCTGGGAAGTGCGGCCGCTGTTCGAGGAATGGCTGCTGGCGCATTTTCCCGACCGCGCGGAACGGGTGATGAACCGCGTGCGCGACATGCGCGAGGGCAAAGCCTACGATGCCAGCTTTGCCTCGCGCATGCGCGGTACGGGCGTGTGGGCGGACTTGCTGCGCCAGCGTTTCTACAAGGCCGCCGAACGGCTAGGGTTTCGTTACAACCGGTTCGAGCTGGATACGTCGCGTTTCCGCCCGCCAGTCAGGGGGCCCCGCGGCAAGGACGATCCGCAGGGTTCGCTGTTCTGAGTCTTCTGAGCGCGCTCGGTGGCCAGCTGGTCGCCGATCATGCTGCTGGCGAGTTCCAGCGCGGCCTTCGCGCTCGATGGCGGCAGTCCCGAGGACAGCGCCAGCCTGACAGCGATCGCCGCCAGGCGTCCTTCCTCATAGGTTGGCATGTCGATGCTTGCTCCTTTGCGCCAGGGTGTGGCCCCGCCGCGCGTGACACCGCCGGGATCGGACGGCTCTACCAGTATGGGCGAATTGGCGGAAAGGAGAGCCGCCGTTTGCGCCGGCCTTGATCGTGCGCAAGCGCGCAGTGCGCTCTAGGTATCGGGCCGGTCCCAATAGGGCGGGTTGCCGAAGCGCTCGGCGAAGAAGTCCACGAAGGCGCGTGTCTTGGGCGGTACCAGGTGCCGGCTGGGAAACACTGCCCAGATCGACACTGCCGGCACCACTGGGTATTCGTCCAGCACTGTCTCCAGCGCGCCGCTGCGCAACAGCGGGCCCACATCCCAAGTCGACTTGAGCGAGATGCCGACGCCGGCCACCACCGCGTCGCGCAGCACTTCGCCGTTATCCACGCGCAGGTTGCCGCGGACGTTCACCACGGTCTCGCCCAGCGGCGTATTGAAGCGCCACGCCGACTGGTCGGCCAGCACCAGGCAGTTGTGCTGGCGCAGGTCGTCCGGGTGGCGCGGCACGCCATGGCGGTGCAGGTAGGCGGGTGAGGCGCAGATCACGCGGTGGCTGGGTGCGAGCGCGCGTGCCACCAGCGTGGAATCGGGCAGCACGCCCATGCGCAGCGCCACGTCGATGCTGGCATCGACCAGTCCGATCACCTGGTCGGTCAGGCGCAAGTCAAGCGTGATGTCGGGATAAGCGGCAAGGAATTCCGGCAGCGCCGGCGAGACATGCTGGCGCCCGAAGGACGCCGGCGCGGTCACGCGCAACTGCCCGCGCGGGTGCTCGGCGCTGGTGCCGACCGATTCGCTGGCCAGATCCGCGGTGGCAAGCAACTGCTCCGCATGCGGCAGGAAGCGTTCGCCGTCGGCGGTGAGTGCCAGCCGGCGTGTGGTGCGATGCAACAGGCGGCTGCCCAGGGACTGTTCCAGCCGGCCCAGGCGGGCGCTGGCGGTAGAGGTGGACAAGCCCAGGTCGCGCGCGGCGGCCGACAGGTTGCCCAGCGCCGCGGCGCGGACGAAGACGGCAATGTCGAGCAGGTCGAAATGCACGGCGCCAATGCCGCCGCGGCCGTTATTGCGACAACGCGCGGGCGGCCTCGACCTGCGATTCGAAGAAGGTCTGGAAGCTGATCGCCAGCCCGGCCATCAGCAGGCCGGTGCCGATCAGCAGCGACAGGATCACCAGAATCACCACCGGCCAGCCGGAGCGCGTAGGTTTGCCGAGCTGGTTGAAGCGTGCATCCCATTTGTCGTCCGGGCGCAGCCCATAGACGATGGCCGCCAAGAAGGCGCTGATGACGGAGGCTCCGCCGGCGACGGCGAAGGTCCAGTTCAGGACCGGGGTGCCCGCGCCGGCCGCCATCGAGGCCACGCCGATCGCGCCCGCCAGCAGCGCCAGCAGGTGCGTCCAGCCATACGGGTCGCGCAGGCCGCCCAGGTAGAAGCGATGCGCGCCCAGGCTGCCGAACAGGAACGCCAGCGCCACGGTCAGCAGCTTCGATTTGCCGCGCGCGGGCGGCGAGGCGAGCGTGGAGGCATGGCGGGCTGGCGTGGCTGCTGGCATGGTCGGATATCCGGCGGTTGCGGGCCGGCAATGCACCGGCACAGGAACGGCGGCACACGGGTACCGGCCGGCCCACATTGTACGCCGGCAGTCAGCGCAAGAAAGGGAAGTGCGTCAGAAGACGCGCAGGACGGCGCTAATGCCAGCCTGACTGCAGGCCGTCCAGGAAGGCCACCGCGTGCTCGCTGATATGGGTTTCGCCGTAGAGGACCAGGGTCAGGATGCCCATGAACAGGATTGACAGCGATAACTGGCCGGCGTGTTCGGCCAGGTCGCTAAGAAGGGATGACATGATAAACCTCACAGAATTATTGTTATTGTCTTTCTGGAGGCTGCGCCCGGGCCGTCTTGATCGGGTCCGGCAGGAGGTGTCGGGCAGAGGCAGGTCAGTTCGATTGCCGTCTGCACTGGACGGCACGCTGTGAGCCCCGGACAGCGCCGGGCGGCAGCCTGTGCGTGGCACCCGGAAAGCGGGGCACACACTTAAATAGAGACAGGGGGAGCGGGGGAGGAGTTCCGTGAACAGCCGAAAGACCGTTGGGCCGTGCGGCAATGGGCGGGGTTGCGCCGACAGCCGTCAGCAGCGACCTTTATCGGCCATTGTCGCGGCCGCGTGCCTGCCAGCCGGGGCCGACGTTGCCTGGCCGGGAGTCGTTGCGGGCTTCATTGGGGTTGTCGCGTTCCTGGCCCCGGCCGCGGTTATCGTCGCGGGCACCAGCCAGCGCGGCGCGGCGCCCGCTCAGGCGGTCGTCGGCACGGGCGCGTGCTTCCATGCGGTCGATCTGGGCTTGCACGTGCTCGCGGCTCTCGGCGCGCACGCTGGCCATCTGCCAGCCGTCGCGGGGCTGCGGCTGCATCCGAGCGGAGCGGCCATCGGGCCGTACTTGTTGCCAGAACGCGACCTGGGCATGGCTGGCGGCAACCGCGCCGACCAGGCCCGAGGCCACCAGGATGCCAGCCACCAGGTCGCGCAGGAGAGAGCGGGTGAGCATGCGGATTCCCAGGTTCCTGACGCGCTGTGTTGCTGTTGGAAGATGGGTTCATGGTACGCATGGGCCATCGGGGCGCCTATGCCAATCCCGTTACCGGTGTAACGGATTGTTTCGGCCACCCGGGCCCCCTTTCCGTGGGGTTTTCAGCGGGGTTCAGGGCCGGTAGCGGATGCGGTAAATGGCCCCGGCAAGGTCGTCGCTGACCAGCAGCGAACCGTCCGGTGCAACCAGGACGTCGACCGGGCGGCCCCACGGCCTGCCACCGCGCAGCCAGCCCTGCGCGAACACCTCCTGGTGCACCGCCTTGCCGGCATCGTCGAGCACCACCCGGACCACGCGGTAGCCGGACGGCTCGCTGCGGTCCCAGCTGCCGTGCTCGGCAATGAAGACGTTGTTGCGGTAGGGCGCCGGGAATTGCGTGCCGGTATAGAAGCGCATGCCCAGGGCCGCCACGTGCGCACCCAGCAGGGCCACCGGCGGCACGAACTCGGCGCAGGAGCGCTGGCTGCCATATTCGGGATCGGCAACCTTGCCGGCATGGCAGTACGGGTAGCCGAAATGCTGGCCGGCAGCGGTGGCGCGGTTGAGTTCGTCGTCGGGCAGATCGTCGCCCATGCGGTCGCGGCCGTTGTCGGTGAACCACAGTTCGCGCGTGGCCGGGTGCCAGTCGAAGCCGACGGTGTTGCGCACGCCGCGTGCCACCACCTGCAGGTCGCTGCCGTCGGGCTTCATCTTCATGATGTTGGCGTAGCGGTTCTCGTCGGGCGCGCAGATGTTGCATGGCGCGCCGACCGGCACGTAGAGATAGCCGTCGGGACCGAAGGCGATGAATTTCCAGCCATGGTGCCCGTCCGTGGGGAAGCGGTCGCTCACCACCGTTGGTGCCGGCGGCTTGTCGAGGCTGGCCTCGATATGGTCGATCCGCACGATCTTCGACACCGAGGACGCGTACAGGCTGCCGTCGTGCAAGGCCACGCCGGCCGGCATGCGCAGCCCGGTGGCGACCGTGCGCACGCGCGGCCGGGCCCCCAGCGCGTCGGTCACCGCGTAGACCTTGCCTTCGCCGCGCGAGCCGACGAAGAGCGTGCCCGACGGCGACATCGCCATGGCGCGCGCGCCTGGCACGTCCTGCGTCAGCACCTCGATGCGGAAACCAGGCGGCAGCCGGACCTGGTCCAGCGGCAGGGCGGCCGGCGCGGACCCGGTGCCTGCCAGCAGTACAATGGCGAGCAGGGCCGCGGGCTGCACGGTGCGTGCCATGAAGTGCAGAGCCGGGCGCATGTCGGGCCTCCTGTCGCGGTTTTTGCCACGATGCCTGCACGGCAGGCGCGCGTCAATCGCCTAAGTTCACCTAAGTGTTTGTTTGGCCTCGGTAACTGGGCTATACTCTTGCGTTTCGTGTTCGAACGTCCTCGAACACCCCGTTTCGAACACCCCGTTTTCTGAGGAATCATTCCATGGTCGTTATCCGTCTGGCTCGCGGCGGCAGCAAGAAGCGCCCGTTCTTCAACATCGTCGCCACCGACTCGCGCAACCGTCGCGATGGTCGTTTCATTGAGCGCGTTGGTTTCTACAACCCGCTGGCTACGGAAGGTGAAGAAGGCCTGCGCCTGGCGCAAGACCGCCTGGCCTACTGGCAAGGCGTTGGCGCCCAGCTGTCGCCGACCGTTGCCCGCTTGGTCAAGCAAGGCGCCGCCAAGGCTGCTGCCTGATAGTCGCCTGCAGCGCGCCCCGTCGAACCGTTTTTACGGCCGGCGGGGCGTGTTCTTATTGCACACGTGACTGAACGAAAGCAGGGCGCCGCCCGGCCGCTGAACCGACCGCTGGTTCAGCCCCAGGGCGAGCCGCAAAAGGCTTGCAAACTGCCCGCGGCGCTCCTGTATGCCGACCCCCTGCCGGAAGACCTGGTAGAGGTCGGCTATATTGGCGCTGCATACGGCATCCGCGGCTGGATCAAGGTCTTGCCGCATGCCGATGATGCTTCGGCCCTGCTGCATGCCCGCCGCTGGTGGCTGCTGGCACCGCCGCAGGCGGGGCTGGTGGTGGCCGATGCGTCGCGTGCCCAGCCCGTCTGCGTAAAGATCGCGCAGTCGCGCGAGCACAGCGGCACCGTCGTGGCGCAAGCGTCCGGCGTGGCCGACCGCAATCTTGCGGAAGCGCTCAAGGGCCGTCGCGTGTGGATCCGGCGTGCGGATTTTCCCGCGCCGGAAGAAGATGAGTTCTACTGGGTCGACCTGATCGGCTGCACCGTCAGCAACGAGCAAGGCGAGTTGCTGGGCGAGGTGTCCGGGCTGATCGACAACGGTGCCCACCAGATCCTGCAGGTGGCCTGCGTGCTCCCTGACGGCAAAGCCGGTGAACGGCTGATTCCGTTTGTCGATGCGTTCCTGCGCTCGGTGGATACCGCGGGCAGGCGCATCGTGGTGGACTGGGGGCTCGACTACTGAGCCTGTGCCCGCGATGGTGCGGGATTGGCGCAGGATTGGGATTGGGAGAGAGCGGATGCAGTTCGATGTGATCACGCTGTTTCCCGACATGTTTCGCGCGCTGACCGACTGGGGTATCACCAGCCGGGCGGCCAAGCAGCAGCGCTATGGCTTGCGCACTTGGAATCCGCGTGATTTCACGGTCGACAACTACCGCACCATCGATGATCGTCCTTACGGCGGCGGTCCCGGCATGGTGATGCTGGCCAAGCCGCTGGATGATGCGATCGATGCCGCGGTGGCGGCGCAGGCGCAGGCCGGCGTGCCGAAGCCGCATGTGGTGCTGATGTCGCCGCAGGGCAAGACGCTGTCGCATGCCAGGGTGATGGAGCTGGCCGAACGGCCGGGCCTGGTCTTGCTGTGCGGCAGGTATGAGGCCATCGACCAGCGGCTGATCGACCGCCGCGTGGACGAGGAAATCAGCCTCGGCGACTTTGTGCTGTCGGGCGGCGAGCTGCCGGCGATGGCGCTGATCGACGCCGTGGTGCGGCACTTGCCCGGCGTGCTGGGCGATGCGCAGTCCGCCGTGCAGGACAGTTTCGTCAATGGCCTGCTGGATTGTCCGCACTACACGCGGCCGGAAGAATATGAAGGCGTGCGGGTTCCCGAGATCCTGCTCGGGGGCCATCACGCCGAGATCGAGAAATGGCGGCGCCAGCAGGCGCTGGCCAATACCGCGAGCAAGCGCCCCGACCTGATCGAGGCCGCTCGCGAACAAGGTTTGCTGACCCGCGCCGACGAGAAATTCTTGTCGGAATGGGCGGCGAAGGAAGGGCGGGGGGAGACCCCCGCCAGGTAAAACCCCATCCTCTGCCGGGGCCCGGGCAATGCCTGGGGCATACAACGCCGGCACGATGGTTACGGAGAAAAAACGATGAACATCATCGAGCAGATCGAGAAGGAAGAGATCGCGCGTCTGACCGCGAACAAGACCATCCCCGCATTCGCACCTGGCGACACCGTGATCGTCAACGTGAACGTGGTGGAAGGTACCCGCAAGCGCGTGCAGGCCTACGAAGGCGTCGTGATTGCCAAGCGCAACCGCGGCCTGAATTCGTCCTTCATCGTGCGCAAGATCTCGTCGGGTGAAGGCGTGGAACGTACGTTCCAGCTGTACTCGCCGCTGATTGCCGGCATCGAAGTGAAGCGTCGCGGCGACGTGCGTCGTGCGAAGCTGTACTACCTGCGCCAGCGTTCGGGCAAGTCCGCACGTATCAAGGAAAAGCTGGTGTCGAAGGCTGCTGTCGCTGCCAAGGCTGCGCAGTAAGCTGGGCATGCCGGCCGGGGCAGCCCGGCCAGCGTTTCCTCAGGAAGGGCACCCCAGGGTGCCCTTTTTGCATTGGCGCGGCGCAAACGTTGGAAGCGGCGGGCATTTTTGCTGCGGCGCGAGAATGCGCGCTTCTGTCATACTTGCGATCTTATGCGTCCTGCTTTCGATCCCGAATCCCTTCCCGTCATCGACACCGACCTGCGCAACAGCGCCCTGAGCGCGCCGCGGTTGCAGGTGGACTTTATCCGGCACCGCTTCCAGGTGCCGCCGGCCTGGGCGCCGGAGCTGACCGATGAATCGCGTGTCTATGACCGCAGCCGCGGGCTGCGCGACGCCGCCGTGCTGGTGCCGCTGGTGGAGCGCCATGACGGCCTGACGGTGCTGCTGACGCAGCGCAATGCCAACCTGAGCGCGCATGCCGGGCAGATCAGCTTCCCGGGCGGGAGGCAGGAGTCATGGGATGTCAACCGAATCGACACGGCGCTGCGCGAGACGGAAGAAGAGGTGGGCCTGGCGCGCGACTATGTGGAAGTGCTGGGTGCGCTGCCGGACTACATCACCGGCACCGGTTTCCACGTGAGCCCCGTGGTAGGGCTGGTGCGTGACGGTTTCACGCTGCGCCCCGATGCCTCGGAAGTCGCCGACGTCTTCGAAGTGCCGCTCGCGTTCCTGATGGACCCGTCCCACCATGAACGGCGCCTGTTCCGCTGGGTCGATGGCGAACGGGTGTTCTACGCCATGCCCTATCCGCGCGAGACAGGCGGCCACCGCTTTATCTGGGGCGCCACCGCGGGCATGCTGCGCAATCTTTACCACCTGCTGGCGGCCTGAGCTGCCGGGTTCTTAGGCTGCGGCCTGGTCCTTGCTGCCGATGCAGTGGGGGCAGCTCTTGCCGACCACGTAGTGCGGGCTTTGCTGCTCCTGCGGCGTGACCACCGCGCGGCAGGCAAAGCATTGCTTGGGGCCGGCAGGCTCCAGGTTGGGGTTCAGCGCGGTGCGGTAGTCAAAGACGAAGCAGTCGCCGCGATAGTGGCTGCCGCCGACCTCCTCGAAGTACTTCAGGATGCCGCCCTCGAGCTGGTACACGCGCTCGATGCCGGCTTCCTGCATATGGATCGCCGCCTTCTCGCAGCGGATGCCGCCGGTGCAGAACGACACCACGGTCTTGCCTTCCAGCTCACCCTTGTGGGCCGCCACTGCCTCGGGAAATTCGCTGAACTTGGCGATGTCGTATTCGACGGCGTCTTCGAACGTGCCAACCGCGACTTCGAAATCATTGCGCGTGTCCAGCATCACCACCGGACGGCCTTCGTCGTCGTGCCCCTGGTCCAGCCAGCGCTTCAGGTCGGCCGGCCGCACTGACGGCGCGCGGCCTTCCTCGGGGCGGATCAGCGGCATCTTCATGGTGATGATTTCCTTCTTGGCGCGCACCAGCATGCGCTTGAAGGGCTGGTTTTCCGACAGGCTTTCCTTGGGCACGATATCGGCAAAGCGCGCATCGGCATGCAGCCAGGCCATGAAGCCGTCGATGGCAGCGCGCGGGCCCGCCAGGAACATGTTGATGCCCTCGGGCGCGAGCAGGATCGTGCCTTTCAGGCCGGCCGCTTCGCAGCGCTCGCGCATGGCCGGGCGCAGGGTCTCGATGTCGTCCAGCGAGACGAATTTGTAAGCGGAAATATTGACGATCTGCATGAGAGACTGCGCCTGCACGGCCGCGTCCGGGAGGGGCGCCGACGGCTTGCGATAACTACCTGATTGGAAAGGCGAAATTATAACGCGTGCGGGCGCCGGCGCCGCGCATTCCCAAGCACGCCGATCAGCTATGCCGGGCCCTCGCGCGAGGCCGCCTGCACGCAATATCGGAGGCATGCCAGCGGACTGAGCCGGTACAATGTCGCCCATGTCCGCACCCCGCTTCGTACACCTCCGCCTGCATTCCGAATATTCCATCGTGGACGGCATCGTCCGCCTGGAAGACGCCGTCAAGGCCGCCGCCGCCGATGGCATGGGCGCGCTCGCCCTGACGGACCTTGCCAACGCCTTCGGGCTGATCCGTTACTA
The DNA here is from genome assembly GCF_000219215.1 of Cupriavidus necator N-1. Classification (NCBI taxonomy): domain Bacteria; kingdom Pseudomonadati; phylum Pseudomonadota; class Betaproteobacteria; order Burkholderiales; family Burkholderiaceae; genus Cupriavidus; species Cupriavidus necator. The sequence continues at coordinate 867,893 of NC_015726.1, forward strand.
CAAGGAGGCGCGCGGCGGCGGCGTGAAGCCCGTGGTCGGTGCCGACGTCTGGCTCACCAACGCCGAGGACCGCGACAAGCCGTCGCGCCTGCTGCTGCTGGTGCAGGACCGCCGCGGCTACCTGAACCTGTGCATGCTGCTGTCGCGCGCGTGGCTGGGCAACCAGCACCGCGGGCGCGCCGAGATCGATCCGGCCTGGTTCCTGGAACCCGGCGAGGACGACCTGCCGCTGGCCACCGGCCTGATCGCCCTGTCGGGCGCAATGGGTGGCGATATCGGCATGGCGCTGGCCAACGGCAATGCCGACGGTGCGCGCCGCGCGGCACAGCATTGGTCCACGGTATTCGCGCAGCGCTTCTACATCGAACTGCAGCGTGCCGGCAATGCCGGCACCGATGCCTACGTGCAGCAGGCCGTGCAGCTGGCGGCTGAACTGCAACTGCCGGTGGTGGCCACGCATCCGGTGCAGTTCATGACGCCGGACGACTACACCGCGCACGAGGCGCGCGTGTGCATCGCCGAGGGCGAGCTGCTGGCCAATCCGCGCCGCACCCGGCGCTTTACCACCGACCAGTACTTCAAGACCCAGGACGAGATGTGCGCGCTGTTCGCGGACATCCCCTCGGCACTGGAGAATGCGGTCGAGATCGCGCGCCGCTGCAACCTGACGCTGGAGCTGGGCAAGCCGCGCCTGCCGCTGTTCCCGACGCCCGACGGCATGTCGCTGGACGACTACCTGGTCTTCATGGCCAAGGACGGGCTGGAGAAGCGCCTGGCGGTGCTGTTCCCCGACGAGGCGGTGCGCGAATCGAAGCGCCCGGAATACTACGCACGGCTGGAGTTCGAGACCGGCACGATCATCAAGATGGGCTTCCCCGGCTACTTCCTGATCGTGGCGGACTTTATCAACTGGGCCAAGAACAACGGCGTGCCGGTGGGTCCGGGCCGCGGTTCGGGCGCCGGTTCGCTGGTCGCGTATGCGCTCGGCATTACCGACCTGGATCCGCTCAAGTACGCGCTGCTGTTCGAGCGATTCCTGAACCCAGAACGGGTGTCGATGCCTGACTTCGACATCGACTTCTGCCAGCACGGCCGCGATCGCGTGATCACCTACGTGAAGGAGAAGTACGGCAAGGACGCGGTATCGCAGATCGCCACCTTCGGCACCATGGCGGCCAAGGCCGCGGTGCGCGACGTGGGCCGCGTGCTCGACCTCGGCTACGGCTTTGTCGACGGCATCGCCAAGCTGATCCCGTTCAAGCCGGGCAAGCTGGTCACCATCGAGGAGGCCAAGAAGGAAGAGCCACTGCTGACCGAGCGCGAGAATAACGAGGAAGAAGTTCGCCAGTTGCTGGAACTGGCGCAGCGCGTGGAAGGCATGACGCGTAACGTCGGCATGCACGCCGGCGGAGTGCTGATCGCGCCCGGCAGGCTGACCGACTTCTGCCCGCTGTACACGCAGGGCGCGCAGAACGACGGCATGAGCGGCGTGGTCAGCCAGTACGACAAGGACGACGTCGAGGCCGCCGGCCTGGTGAAGTTCGACTTTCTGGGCCTGACCACGCTGACCATCCTGGACTGGGCCGAGCGCTACATCCGCCGCCTCGATCCGAGCAAGGCCGACTGGAACTGCAGCCATATCCCGCTCGACGACAGTCCCGCCTTCGATATCCTGAAGACTGCCAACACCGTCGCCGTGTTCCAGCTGGAAAGCCGCGGCATGCAGGGCATGCTCAAGGACGCCAAGCCTGACCGCTTTGAGGACATCATCGCGCTGGTGGCACTGTACCGCCCGGGCCCGATGGACCTGATCCCCAGCTTCTGCGCGCGCAAGCACGGCCGCGAGAAGGTGGAGTATCCCGATCCGCGCGTCGAACCCGTCCTGAAAGAGACCTACGGCATCATGGTCTACCAGGAGCAGGTGATGCAGATGGCGCAGATCATCGGCGGCTACTCGCTCGGCGGCGCCGACCTGCTGCGCCGCGCCATGGGCAAGAAGAAGCCCGAGGAAATGGCGCAGCACCGCGTGATGTTCCGCGAAGGTGCCGACAAGAATGGTCTCTCCGCGCAGCAGGCCGACGATATCTTCGACTTGATGGAGAAGTTCGCGGGCTACGGCTTCAACAAGTCGCACGCGGCCGCGTACGCACTGCTGGCGTACTACACCGCCTGGCTCAAGGCCCACCATCCGGCCGAATTCATGGCAGCCAACATGTCGCTGGCCATGGATGACACCGACAAGGTCAAGATCCTCTACGAGGACTGCAAGCTCAACAAGCTCGCGGTGCTGCCGCCCGACGTCAACGCCAGCGAATACCGCTTCGCGCCGACCGACTCCAAGACCATCCGCTATGGCCTGGGTGGCATCAAGGGCAGCGGCCAGGGCGCGATCGAAGACATCCTGCGCGCGCGCGAGGAACGGCCCTTCACCGATCTGTTCGACTTCTGCGAACGCGTCGACCGCCGCCAGGTCAACCGCCGCACTATTGAGGCATTGATCCGCGCCGGCGCTTTCGACAGCCTGAACGACAACCGCGCACAGCTGCTGGCATCGGTGCCGATCGCGATGGAGGCCGCCGAGCAGAAGGCGGAGTCCGCCAACCAGGTGTCGCTGTTCGACCTGATGGGCGATGCCGGCGAAGCGCACCGCCCAGAGTTGCTGGACGAGCCGCGCTGGAGCCCGAAGCGCGCGCTGCAGGAAGAGAAGCAGGCGCTTGGCTACTACTTCTCAGGCCATCTGTTCGATGCCTATCGCGACGAGGTGCGCCGCTTCAACAAGGGCACGCTGGCCGCGCTGGAAAAGGAAGTGCAGGGCAACGGCGGCGGCTTCGGCCGCGATGTGCGCGGCAAGGCCATCGCCGGCGTGATCTCCGGCGTCCGCACGCAGATGACCCAGCGCGGCAAGATGCTGATCGTGACGCTCGACGACGGCACCGGGCTGGTCGAGATGACGGTGTTCAACGAGCTGTTCGACGCCAACCGGCACATGTTCCGCGAGGACGAGCTGCTGATTGCCACGGGGAATGCGCGGCACGATACGTTTACCGGTGGGGTGAGGTTCACGGCGGAATCGGTGATGGACCTGGTGGCCGCGCGCCTCAAGTTCGCCAGCGCGGTGCGGCTGGCGATGAATGGCAATTCCTCGACCGGGATGCTGCGCGAACTGCTGATGCCGCACCTGGCCCGCGCCAGCGGCGGGCAGGGTTTGCCGGTGCGCATCCACTACCAGTCGGCGGCGGCTTCGTGCGAGGCCATGCTCGGAGCGGACTGGAAGGTGGTGCCCTCCGACGAGGCGCTGACCGCGTTGCGGCTGGCACTGTCGCCGGACAGCGTCAGCACCCTCTACGAATAAACCGACGGCAGCGGCGGTCTCAGGCCGCCTGCCGGGCGGCACGCGCGCTGGCCGCCAGCGTTAGCAGCGCGTCGACGTGGGCCTCGATGCCCGGATCGTAGTTGAGCATCGCCATCGGGTCCGCCAGCCGGCCCTGGCCGCTGCGTGCCGCGTCGACCGCGGCGCGAATCGCGCGGTCGAGCGTCTCGGCGCGATCGCGTGCGAAGGCATGCACGGCCTGCGGCCGGATCACCTCCAGGCAGGCAATATTGTCGGCAAAGACCAGCGGTGTGCCGCACAGCACCGATTCCACGCCGACCAGTCCGAACGGTTCATAGCCCGAAGCCAGGATGGTGAAGTCCGCGGCGCGGTAGAGCGCGTCGATGCGGCTGCTGTAGCCCAGTTCCCGTACCCGCGGGATGGTGCGCCCGACCGGACGGCCGGCCACGGCAAGCGTGATCGGCAGGTCCGATTCAGAGAAATAGTCGGCAAGCAGGTCGAAACCCTTGCGGGCATGGCCCGAAGACGGGAACAGGAACACGACCTCATCGTCACCGAAACCGAACTCACGGCGCAACGCGGCGCGCGCGTCGGCGTCGACCGGCGTGAAGCGCTGCGTGTCGACCGGCGGATAGATCAGTTCCACGCGGTCCGGCGGCATCCCGTACAGCTCGATCACCTCGCGGCGCATCAGCGCCGAATGCGCCACCACGCGATGCGCGCCAGCATACTGCGCACTCTCCAGGTCGATCTGCCACTGGTCGGAGCGGCGCGCTTCCGTGCCGCGCGCGCCGAGATAGCCGCGGTGGGTGCCGCCGCAAATGGCGATGTCCGAGCCGCGCACGCGGTTGCAGCCGATCAGCACTTCATCCGCTGGCAGGCGCGCTTGCAGGCGCCACGAGAAATAGCGGTCGCGCAGCTTGCCGGGCAGCCACGAGACCAGGATGCGATGCGGCGTGACGCCGGCCGCCTGCGCCACGCCGGTGTCGAAGCGGCGCGCGTAGACCGACACCTCGGTGCCGGCGCGGGCGGCCATCGCGCGGCTGATGTCGAGCGCGTAGCGTTCCAGGCCGCCGCCTGCGCCGAAGCGATTGCAGGAGATGCCAACTTTCATCGATGCATGGAATAAAGGGGAGGGGCGGCCGGCCGCTTCAACGGGTGACCTCGGGGGCGGCTGCCTTGAGATCGGTTTCGGCCTGCAACTGCGCCAGCTTGGCGTACTTGTAGTAGCTTGCCTGCGCATTCATCAGCGCCACGCCGAAGCCTGCGCTGCCGTCCAGGAAGCCTCGCTTGAGCAGGTAGGTCCGGATGAAGGCCCACAGGCCGTGGCCCGCGGCGGACGCCACCGAACTACGCTTGCCCCGCGCGTAGGCCTGCTGCGCGCCTGCGCTGGAGTAGCTGTCGATCTTGCGCAGCACGTCTGATAGTGTGCGGTAGCTGTAATGGATCAGCGGCTCGCGCAGATGAGTGACCGGGTCGTCCACCTTCAGGTGTTCGTGGACCAGGTCATCCGTGAAGCGGCCGCGGCCCTTGCGGAAGACGCGGGTCACATAGTCCGGATACCAGCCTGCGTGGCGCACGAAGGTGCCGCAGAACGCTGAAAGGCGCGGCAGCGCAAGCGCGTGGGCGTCGGCCCGCTTCAGATGGCCCCGGATCTCGTCGCGCAGGGCGGGGGTGACACGTTCATCAGCATCGAGGCTCAGGATCCAGTCGCCCGTGGCGGCGTCAACCGCACGGTTCTTCTGCGGTCCGAAGCCAGGCCAGTCGTCGGTCTGGATGACAGTGGCGCCGGCAGCACGCGCAATCGCCACCGTGTCATCCGTGCTGGCCCAATCCACTATAATCGCCTCTTCGCACCAGGACACGCTTTCGAGGCATGGCCCGATATTGTGAGCTTCATTCCTGGTAATGATGACGGCCGAGACTCTCATGGAACATAGGGGAGGCACGCAGGTCGGACAAGACCGACGGGCCGCCGGAGTCGCCCACGGCGCCACGCGCTGGATCGAGACCGCGTATTCTACCGCACTGGCGCATGGCGCCCTTCGCGCACCCTGATGCGATCGAGTCGGCTCGCGGGCCGTTTCCTGATTCTCAAATTGATGATACGAGCACAATTGTCCCGTTCTGCCGGGATGGAAGAAGTCTTCTTTCTGCCTGCGCGTGCAGCATTGGCCTCTCTCTTGCCGGCTGCAATCCGGGCAAGACCGGACGCGCAGGCGCTAGCCGTATGATCGGCGCCTACGTCATCAATCTCGACACCGCGCGGGAGCGCCGGGAGCGCATCTCCGGCCAGCTGGCGGGCCTTGGTATCCCGTTCCAGGTGTTCCGGGCCGTGGATGGCCGCGTGCTGGCGGAGGAGGAAGTGGCCAGCAAGTACGATGCCGCCGCCGCCGCCGCGCGTTACCGCCCCATGAGCCGGGGCGAGGTGGGGTGCGGATTGAGCCACCTTGGCGTGTACCGCAAGATGCTGGACGACGGCGCCGCCTTCGCGCTGGTGCTGGAGGACGATGCATCGCTCGGCCCCGACCTCGCAAGCGTGCTGGCCGACCTCGAGTCACGCCTGGATCCGGACCGGGCCGAGGTGGTGCTGCTGTCCCATGTCGACAAGTACACCCGCTGGGGTGCGCGCAGGCTTGGCGGCGAGCGACGCCTGGTCAGGCGCTACGGCGAATGGTGGCTCGCGCACGGCTACGTGGTGACGCGCGCCGCAGCGCAGCGGCTGCTGGCCGGCCTGCAGCCGCTGTGGTGCGCGGCCGACTATTGGTCGGCCTTTGAAAAACAGGGTCTGGTGTCGGTCAGTGCGGTGGTGCCATATTGCATTGGCCTGACCGAGCTGGCCGAGACCTCGTCGCTCGAAACGCATCGCGCCGACCTGGACGCCACCGACAAGGCTCAGCGCAGCATCGGCTATTATCTGCGCCGCTACGTCTATCAGCGCTTCCTGTTCCAGCTCATCGTCAGGCCCTTCCTTCGGGTAGCCCGGCAGAAGCGGCCGGGCTAGCGCCGGGCCGGCACGTCGCCTCCACACACAAGAAATATCAGTGACCACATCCAAACCGCCCATTTCGCCAGGTGCCGCCGTGCCGTCCAGCATGGCCAGCCGGCTCTGGTCTTACCTGCGCCCCGAGTTACGTATCTTCATCGGCGCTATCCTCGCCATGGCCGTGGTCGCGGGCAGCGAAGGGGTGATCCCCAAGGTCGTCAATGACCTGCTCGACAAGGGCTTCGGCGGCGACTACGCCGGCACGCTGTGGCATGTCCCCGCGATCCTGACCGGCGTGGCCCTGATCCGCGGCGTGGCGCAGTTTGCCTCGGGCTACCTGTTGAACCTGATCTCGAACCGCGTGCTGCTGAAGATGCGCCTGCAGATGTTCGAGCGCCTGCTGCAGGCGCCGGCGTCGTTCTTCCACCGCAACACGGCGGCTTCGCTGATCAATGCCGTGATCTTCGAGGTCAACCAGGTGCTGCAGATCCTGACTAGCGTCTTTATCACGCTGGTGCGGGACTCGCTGACGGTTGTCGCGCTGCTGATCTATCTCTTCTATACCAACTGGCGCCTGACGCTGATCGTGGCGGTGATCCTGCCGGTGATCGGCTACCTGATGTCGAAGATCAACCGCCGGCTGCGCAAGCTCAACCGCGATCACCAGGCCTTTACCAACAACGCTGCCTATGTCGTGGAAGAGGCCGTGGGCGGCTACAAGGTGGTCAAGCTGCATGGCGGCGAAGCCTACGAGATGGGCCGCTTCCGCACCGTGGCCGAGCGGCTCAAGAACTACTCGATGCGCATGGCGGTTGCCGGCGGGTTGAACCAGCCGGTCACGGCCTTCCTGGCTGCGCTGGCGCTGTCGGTGATCATCACCATTGCGATGGTGCAGGCGCAGGCCAACCAGACCACGGTGGGCGGTTTTACCGGCTTTGTGATGGCGATGCTGCTGCTGATCTCGCCGCTCAAGCACCTGACCGACATCAACCAGCCGCTGACGCGCGGCATCACCGCAGCCGAGATGATTTTCCGGCTGATCGATGAACCGATCGAGCCGCAGGACGGTGGCAAGATGCTGGGTCGTGCCCGTGGCGAGCTGGCCTTCGAGCAAGTCGGCTTCCGCTACGGTGAAGCGTCCCGCGCAGCGCTGGAGGGCATTGACCTGCGCGTCAGTCCGGGCGAGGTGGTGGCGCTGGTGGGCCCGTCGGGCAGCGGCAAGACCACGCTGGTCAACCTGGTGCCGCGCTTCTTCGACCCCACTGCCGGGCGCATCTTGCTGGATGGCGCGCCGCTGACTGAGTTGTCGCTGAAGGACCTGCGCAACCAGATTGCCTTCGTCAGCCAGGACGTGGTGCTGTTCAACGACACCGTCGCCGCCAATGTGGCATATGGCGCGCAATCCGATAGCGAGATCGACATGGCCCGCGTTGAGCGCGCGCTGGCGGCCGCCTACCTGACGGAAACGGTCAAGGGGCTGCCGGAGGGCCGGAACACCAATATCGGCGACAACGGCATGAAGCTGTCCGGTGGCCAGCGCCAGCGGCTGGCGATTGCCCGGGCGCTGTACAAGGACGCACCGATCCTGATCCTGGACGAGGCCACTTCGGCACTGGATTCGGAGTCGGAGCGCCAGGTGCAGGCGGCGCTGGAGGAACTGATGAGGGGCCGGACCACGCTGGTGATTGCGCACCGGTTGTCCACCATCGAGAACGCCGACCGCATCGCCGTGCTGGACCACGGCCGCGTGGCGGAGCAGGGCACGCACGCGCAGCTGCTGGCGGCCAACGGCCTGTACGCCGGGCTGCACCGGATCCAGTTCGCGACGCAGCAACGGTAACGGACGTACCAACGACAAAGGCCGGCGCTTGCGCCGGCCTTTGTCGTTTCCTGCGTGCTCAGTTTGGCGAGGTGACGGGCGGCTGCACGCCCAGCACTTCATCGATGGCAGCCAGCACCTGATCGCGCCGCGGCACCACGCCGCCGCCGCCCAGCGAGACCGCGCGGCCCGGCGCATCGACGCCGTACAGGTGGCGCGACGTGGTCGTGAACAGGATCACGGTCGGGCGGCGCAGCGCATCGGCGATATGCACGAAGCCGGTGTCCATGCCAACCACCAGCGATGCCTTGCCTACCATCTGCGCCACGCCGGTGATGCTCAGGCGCGGCATCACTTCGGCGTTGGGCACGCTGGCGGCGATGGTCTCGGCTTCCTTGCGCTCCGCGTCGTTGCCCCAGGGCACCAGCACGCGCAGCCCGCGCGCCGAGATCGCGCTGCCCACGCTGATCCAGTCGGCGACCGGCCACTTCTTTTCTTCGCTAGAGGTGGCATGGAACAGCATCGCGTACGGACCCTTGGCGGCCGGCGCCGGCGTGTCTGCGGGCATCTCCAGGCCGTAGTCCATGTCCCGGGTCAGCTCATAGCTCAGGGCGCGGCTGACGGCGCGGCGCATCCGCTGCCGCGCGCAATCTTCTTCGACAAATGGCTGGAACACATGGTTGTAGGCGAAGCGAGCGCCGCTCTCGCCCAACTCTGCCACGGGGTAGCCATAGCGATTGCGCGTGCGTGCCAGGAAGGTCACGATGGCGCTCTTGTAGACGCCGTGGACGTCCAGCACCGCATCGTACTTCTCGCGGCGCAGTTCACGCAGCGCACTGAAGATCGCACGCAAGCCAGCCCAATTGCGCGACTTCTTGAAGCCGCGCAGCGGCGCGGAAATCACACGCTCGATATTCGGATTCCAGCGCGGCACGTCGGCGCAATATGAGTCGGCGATCCAGTCGATCTTGACGCCGGGAAAGGCCCGCTGCAGGTCCGCGACGAGCGGCTGGGTGAACACCATGTCGCCGAGGGAGGTCAGCTTGACGATGAGAATACGTTTCATCAGGAACAGTAGGGCGGGCAGTGTGCCCCGCCTGGTTCGGAAGGTGCGTAGTATGCCTTATCCAGGAGACAAGTGTCCGTGCGATGCATGGGCGACATGGCGCCCGCTACACCCATGCCGATCCGTTAGTATCTGCATCAGAAGCTCACGATCGATGACGCATATCCAACAGGAGACCACCATGTCCGACACGTCATTCCCCATCAGCCGCTACCCCATCCCCGCGCTGACCAACCTTCCCGACGACATCCGCGCCCGCATCCTGGAAGTCCAGGAAAAAGCCGGCTTCGTCCCCAACGTCTTCCTGGCGCTGGCGCACCGTCCCGACGAGTTCCGCGCGTTCTTCGCCTACCACGACGCGCTGATGCTCAAGGAGGGCGGCCTGACCAAGGGCGAGCGCGAGATGATCGTGGTGGCGACCTCCGGTGCCAACCAGTGCCTGTACTGCGTGGTGGCGCATGGGGCAATCCTGCGCATCTATGAGAAGAAGCCGCTGGTGGCGGACCAGGTGGCGGTGAACTACCTGAAGGCGGATATTCCGCCGCGCCAGCGCGCGATGCTCGACTTTGCGATGAAGGTGTGCAAGGCGTCGCATGAAGTGGGCGATGCCGACTTTGCTGCGCTGCGCGAGCACGGTTTTTCCGAGGAGGATGCCTGGGATATTGCCGCCATCACGGCGTTCTTCGGCCTGTCGAACCGGATGGCGAACACGATCAGCATGCGCCCGAACGACGAGTTCTACCTGATGGGCCGGGTGCCGAAAGCGAAGTAACGCCGCAGGGGCTCAGCGCACCTCGGCGCAGGCACCGCTCTTGGGATCGAACAGCACCGGCCACGCCTGCTCGTAGATGCCGGGCGTGCAGTGCTTCTCGCAGCGGTTATGGGCCAGCGTCACGCGGCGCGGGTCCTGCCACACCAGCAGCTTGCACTGGCTGCCGTCGATGGCCTGCAGTTCGATGTGCGGGCTCTCGCGGACCTGGCGGAACTCGGCCAGGTTGAATTCGCAACTGCCGCGCCGCGATACCCACAACTTCCATTTCAGTGCGCGCACCTCGTTGGCCCTGACGTCCATCAGCGCGTCTTCGCGGAAGCCATCTTCCTCGGTGCGCTTGCAGGCGGCGGCAATGTTGATGGTCTTGTTCGCGATAGGGGTGGCGCGCTCCTTGGGCGCAGCGGCGACCGCTTCGCCCTTCGCCTCGGGCGGCGGTAGGGGCGCGCGCTTGGTGATCGGCAATGGCGCGCACGCCACCGACAACAGAAGGGCCAGCAGACAGGCCCCATGGTTCGTGGCGTTCATGCCGGACTCCTCGCTTGCTTGCCGGCCGGGCCGCGCCTTGCATCGGGGCGGCAGGCCGGGCGCGGCATCCGTGCGGATGCCGCTGACTACCCTAGCTTAGTTATAGCGGATGGCAAACGGAATTGGAGTAGGACCATCCCCGAGCCCGTGAGGAGGCGGACGCAAGCGGACAGACGAATGCGCTGCAACGCGGTTACGTTCGTAAACAGCTTGATACACAGATGCGGGATGCGGCGTGCTAGCCTTCCTCAACCATCGCTCGCCGCCCCCAGAATGAAGCCCCGCGCCCTTGTTGCCCTCGTTGTATTGCCCGTGCTCCTTGGCACCATCTCCGCCGCCGCGCATGCCGACGACGACTGGGACGACGATCACCACTACGCGCGCCGCTACAAGGGCGGCGACTACAAGGAAGAGTTCTGGGTCGGCAACTGCAAGATCAAGCGCAAGTGGAAAGACAACGGCGAGTACAAGGAAGAGCGCAAGTGCAAGGACCGGCCGGTCGTGTACCAGCCGCCGCCGGCTGTGTACTACCAGCCCGAACCCGCCTTCGTGGTGAGTCCGCAAGTCGTGATCCGGCCCTAGGCCAGAATGCAGAAAGGCCCGCCAGTGAGCGGGCCTTTCCATGCCTGCGCCGGCATCTTCACATCAGGATGATGTCGTATTGCTCCTGGTGGAACGTCGATTCCACCTGCAGCGAGATCGGCTTGCCGATGAAGTCGCCCAGCATCGCCAGATGCTGGCTTTCTTCTTCCAGGAACAGGTCGATCACTTCCTGCGAGGCCAGGATGCGGAATTCGCGCGGGTTGAACTGGCGCGATTCGCGCATGATCTCGCGCAGGATGTCGTAGCAGGCCGTGCGCGGCGTCTTGACCTGGCCCTTGCCCTGGCAGACCGGGCATTGCTCGCACAGCACATGCGCCAGCGACTCGCGCGTGCGCTTGCGCGTCATCTCGACCAGGCCCAGTTGCGAGAAGCTGTTGACCGTGATGCGGGTGCGGTCGCGTGCGAGCGCTCGCTTCAGCTCGGACAGCACCGCGTCGCGGTGCTCGGCGTTCTCCATATCGATGAAGTCGATGATGATGATGCCGCCGAGGTTGCGCAGGCGCAGCTGCCGCGCGATGGTGTGGGCCGCCTCCAGGTTGGTCTTGAAGATGGTGTCGTCGAAGTTGCGCGCGCCCACGTAGCCGCCGGTGTTGACGTCGATGGTCGTCATCGCCTCGGTCTGATCGATCATCAGGTAGCCGCCCGACTTCAGGTCCACCCGGCGCGACAGCGCCTTCTCGATCTCCGCGTCGATATTGAACAGGTCGAAGATCGGGCGCTCGCCGGTGTAGTGCGACAACCGCGGCAGTACCGCCGGGGTGTATTCCTTGGCGAACTCCAGCAGCATCTGGTAGTTCTCGCGCGAGTCGATCTGGATCACGCCGGTGGCGTCGTTGATGAAGTCGCGCAGCACGCGCTGGGCCAGGTTCAGGTCCTGGTAGAGCAGGCTGGGCGCGGGCAGGGTGGTGGCGTTCTGGCGGATCGTGCCCCAGATCTTGCGCAGGTAGGCAATATCGTTGCCGAGTTCCTCGTCGGTCGCTTCCTCGGCGATGGTGCGCACGATAAAGCCGCCGCGCTCGTCGGCGGGCACCAGGCCCTGCACGCGGCTGCGCAGCGCCTCGCGGTCCACTTCGCCCTCGATGCGCTGCGAGATGCCGATATGCGGGTCCTGCGGCAGGTACACCAGGGTGCGCCCGGCGATGCTCACTTGCGTGGACAGCCGCGCGCCCTTGGTGCCGATCGGGTCCTTGATCACCTGCACCATCAGCGCCTGGCCTTCGAACAGGGTCTTCTCGATGGCCAGCTGCGGGGTGGAATTGTTGCGGTCGGCGTCGCGTGGATGCCAGATATCGGCCACGTGCAGGAAGGCGGCGCGCTCCAGCCCGATGTCGATAAAGGCCGATTGCATGCCGGGCAGCACGCGCACCACCTTGCCCAGGTAGATATTGCCGACCAGCCCGCGCGTCAGCGTGCGTTCGACATGCAGTTCCTGCACGGCGGCCTGCTGCACGATGGCGACGCGGGTCTCTTGGGGCGTGATGTTGACGAGGATGTCTTCAGTCATAGCGGGTGAAACGCGTCGCCGGTGGTCCGGCTGTATAGGGTGGCCCGGCGCGGGGGCCGGGTCTTGTCTGGGCACGGAGGGCGCGGCTCAGAACTGCAGATGAGCCTGGCGAAGTAACGCCGCCGTCTCAAACAAAGGTAAGCCCATGATACCTGAATAGCTGCCCGCGATCCGCTCCACGAACTCCGCCGCCCGGCCCTGGATGCCGTAGGCACCGGCCTTGCCGAGCGGCTCGCCGCTGGCGACGTAGCGCTCGATCTCGGCGGGCTGCATCTGGCGGAAGGTGACTTCGGAGATCGACAGCGCATGCCGCATGCCCGTGGTCGACACGATCGTCACGGCGGTCAGGACGCGGTGGGTGCTGCCCGAGAGCGCGCCCAGCATGGCCGCGGCATCGGCGCCGTCGGCGGGTTTGCCCAGGATGCGGCCGCCCAGGCAGACCGTGGTGTCCGAGGTCAGCACCGGCGCATCGGGCAGCGCGCGGCGTTCGCGGCGGCGCAGCGCGGCTTCTGCCTTCAGCGCGCAGACGCGCTGGACGTAGTCGTCGGGGGTTTCGCCGGGCTGGACCGCCTCGAGCGCTTCGGCATCCTCGTCGTCATCGGCCAGCAGCAGTTCGTAGCGCACGCCGAGCTGGGTCAGCAGCTCGCGGCGGCGCGGGCTCTGCGAGGCGAGGTAAAGATAGTCGTGCAGGGTGTCGGACATCGCGGCGGAGGGGCCTTCCGGCGACAGCCGGGATCAGGCCCGATGATAGGGGTGGTTCTGCGTGACGGACCAGGCGCGGTACAGCTGCTCGGCCAGCAGCACGCGCACCATGCCGTGCGGCAGGGTCAGGCTGGACAGCCGGATCAGGGTGCTGGCGCGGGCTTTCAGGGCCGGGTCGAGCCCGTCGGCGCCGCCGATCAGGAAGGCCACGTCGCCGCCCTCGCGCTGCCAGTCGGTCAGCTGCGCGGCCAGTTGCACGGTGGTGAAGTCGCGCCCGCGCTCATCCAGTGCGACGATGCGGCACTGCTTCGACAGCGAGCCCAGCACCGCCTCGATGCGCGCGGCTTCGCGCTGCATCACGGTGGCGGCGTTGTTGCTGGACGAGCGGGTTTCAGGCTTGACCTCGCGCAGTTCGATGCGCAGCTCGGGCGGCATGCGCTTGGCGTACTCGCTGAAGCCGGTTTCGATCCAGCCGGGCATCTTGTGGCCGACGGCCACGATCACCAGTTGCATGGGGCAGAGGACGGGTCATGCTGCGCGGCCGCCTGGCGGCCGTGCGCCGGGGCTCAGGCCGAGCGGGTGGTGCGCTTGCGCGCGGCCGGCTTGGCTGCTGCGGTCTTGCTGGCAGCGGTCTTGCTCGGGGCCTTCTTGACCGCGGTCTTGGTCGCGGTCTTGCGCGCGGTGGTGCCGGCAGCGGTCTTGCGCGGCGCGGCGGCGCGGGTGCCGGCGGTCTTGGTCGCTGCCGACTTGGTGGCGGTCTTGCGGGCCGGCTTGCGGATGGTGGCGATGGCGTCCGCGTCGGTGTCCTCATGGCCCATCGGCGGCGACGGCTCCTTCATGCCTTCGGGCAGGCGGGCCAGCGCGGGGCGCAGGTTGCTGGCGCGGCGCACGGTGCGCACCGGGGCTTCGTCCTCGTCCTCGTCCATCGGCTCGCTGGCCTTGGCCAGGCCGCGGCCGCCGGTGGCCAGCTTCATGCGCACCGGCTTGTCGCCCCAGATCTCTTCCAGGTTGTAGTACAGGCGCAACTGCGGCTGCAGGATGTGGACCACGGCGTCGCCGCAGTCGACCAGCACCCATTCGCCGGTTTCCAGGCCCTCGACCGCCACGATATGGCCGCCGGCTCCCTTCACCGTATCCCGCACCGACGCTGCCAGCGCCTTGGTCTGGCGGTTGGATGTCCCGCTGGCAATCACCACCCGGTCGAACAGTTCGGTCAGGTGGCTGGTGTCGTACACCTTGATGTCCTGCGCTTTGACATCCTCGAGGCCGTCGACGATGGCGCGTTGCAGTTTACGAATATCCATGGTGTCTTCTTGTTCAGCTGAGATCGGTTGGGGGTGGGCGCCGGGATTGGTGCAACCCCGGTCATGCCCTGGCCGGGGCGTTGCGGTACAGCCCGTGGTTGGCAATGTAGTGTGCCACGCCGGGCGGCAGTTGGTCATCTGCCGGCTGGCCGGCTGCCAGCCGCTGGCGCAGGTGGGTGGAAGACAGGTCGACGGCGAGCGTCTGGTCGATCCACATCCGGCCGGAGGGCGTGCATTGTATCAGGTGCGTGTCAGCCTGGCGTTCGGCCAGTGCCGCCAGCACCGGACCCTCCAGTGCCGCCAGCTCAAAACGCGGCCGCGTGGCGGTGCACAGGTGCACATGTTCGAACAGGGCCTGCCAGCCGTGCCAGGTGTGCAGGCGCAGCAGCTGGTCGGCGCCCATCAGCCAGCACAGCGAGGCTTCGGGGCCGTATTCGGCGCGCAGCTGGCGTACCGTGTCGATGGTGTAGCTGGGGCCGGCGCGGTCCACTTCCATGCGGCTCACGCGGACTTTGGCGCCGCTGTCGCCAAGCGCCGCGGCGGCCAGTTCGGTCATCGCCAGGCGGTCGGCGGCAGGGGTCACGTCGTCGCCTTTTTGCCACGACTGGCCGGTGGGAATCCACACCAGCTCATCCAGCCCGAGGTGTTCGATGCACAGCCGCGCCAGTGCCAGGTGGCCGACATGGGGGGGATCAAAAGTGCCGCCAAGGATACCCAGGCGATAGGGGCGGGCGGACGGTTGCGGCGGTTCTCCCGCGTCGGCGGCGGGCTTGCGGTGTTGCGCTGGATTGGCCATAGGTCAGGCGTCAGGCCCAGTCGCGCGCTGGCAGGAAATCGGTGTACAGCGCCGCTTCGGGGCTGCCCGGTTCCGGTTGCCAGTCATAGCGCCAGGTCACCAGCGGCGGCATCGACATCAGGATGGATTCGGCGCGTCCGCCCGACTGCAGGCCGAACAGCGTGCCGCGGTCGAACACGAGGTTGAATTCGACGTAGCGCCCGCGCCGGAAGGCCTGGAAGCCGCGCTCGCGCTCGCCGTAGGGCGTGTCCTTGCGCGCCTGCAGGATGGGCAGGTAGGCGTCCAGGAAGGCGTCGCCGACCGATTGCATCATGGCGAAGCTGCGCTCGAAGCCCAGCGCGGAGAAGTCGTCGAAGAAGATCCCGCCCACGCCGCGCGCCTCGTTGCGGTGGCGCAGGAAGAAATACTCGTCGCACCACTGTTTGAAGCGCGGGTACAGGTCGTCGCCATAGGGGGCCAGCGCCTGCTGGCAGGTGCGGTGGAAGTGCGCGCAGTCGCCGGCGTCGCCGTAGTAGGGCGTCAGGTCCATGCCGCCGCCGAACCACCATACCGGCTCGGCCCCCGGCTTGACCGCCAGGAAGCAGCGCACGTTCATATGGACTGTGGGCACATAGGGATTGCGCGGGTGGAACACCAGCGACACGCCCATGGCCTCGAAGCTGCGACCGGCCAGTTCCGGCCGGTTGGCGGTGGCCGACGGCGGCAGGGTGTCGCCGCTCACGTGCGAGAAGCCCACGCCGGCGCGCTCCATCACCGCGCCGCCTTCCAGGATGCGGGTGCGGCCGCTGCCGCGCAGGCGTTCGGTGGGCGGTTTCTCCCAGGCGTCGGTCAGGAACGGCTGGCCGTCGATGGCACCGATGGCATCGGTGATGCGGTCTTGCAGACCGAGCAGATAGGCACGGACTGCCTGGGAATCGATCATGATTGGCGGAAAGCGGATGGACCGGGCTCGGCGTCCGGCAGCGCTGGCGGCTGCCGGGTGCGTCACAACGTTGTCACGATTGTACCGGCTGGGGCCGCTGGCCGGGCGCGCGGGTCCAAAGCTGGCCGGCAAGGCGGATCAGCCATGCCGGCCGGAACGGCGTTTGCCGGGAAGGATCAGCGCTTGATGGCGCGGTAGCCGATGTCGGTCCGGTACTGCATGCCGTCGAAGCGGATCTGCTCGACCGCGGCATAGGCGGCGCGCTGCGCTGCCTTGACGGTGTCGGCCAGGCCCACCACGCACAGCACGCGCCCGCCCGAGGTCAGCAGGGTGCCGTCCTTGAGGGTGGTGCCAGCGTGGAAGGTCACGCTGTCGTCGGTCTCGGCCGGGATGCCGGTGATGGCATCGCCCTTGCGCGGGCTGTCGGGATAGCCGTAGGCGGCCATCACCACGCCCAGCGCGGTGCGGCGGTCCCAGTCCAGCTCGATGCTGTCGAGCTTGCCGTTGACGGCGTGCTCCATCACATCGACCAGGTCGGTCTTCAGGCGCGCCAGGATCGGCTGGGTTTCGGGGTCGCCCATGCGGCAGTTGAATTCCAGCGTCTTCAGGTTGCCGTCCTTGTCGATCATCAGACCGGCGTACAGGAAGCCCGTGTACGGAATGCCGTCCTTTTCCATGCCGCGCACGGTCGGCAGGATGATCTCGCGCAGCGCGCGCGCATGCAGCGCGGGCGTGACCACCGGGGCGGGGGAATACGCGCCCATGCCGCCGGTGTTGGGGCCGGCGTCGGCGTCCAGCAGGCGCTTGTGGTCTTGGCTGGTGGCCAGCGCCAGCACGTTCTTGCCGTCGACCAGCACGATAAAGCTGGCTTCCTCGCCGTCCAGGAACTCTTCGATCACCACGCGCGCGCCGGCGTCGCCGAGCTTGTTGTCGGCCAGCATCATGTCGACCGCGGTGTGCGCTTCTTCCAGCGACATCGCCACCACCACGCCCTTGCCCGCGGCCAGGCCGTCGGCCTTGATCACGATCGGAGCGCCCTGGGCGTCAATGTAGGCGTGCGCCTGGGTGGCGTCGGAGAAGGTCTGGTAGGCGGCGGTCGGGATGCCGTGGCGCTCCATGAACGCCTTGGCGAAGTCCTTGGACGATTCCAGCTGCGCGGCAGCCTGGGTGGGCCCGAAGATGCGCAGGCCCTTGGCGCGGAAGATATCGACGATGCCGGCGGCCAGCGGGGCCTCGGGGCCGACCACGGTGAAGGCCACGCCCTCGCGCTCGGCAAAGGCGGCGATGACCTCGGGGTCGGTCAGCGGAACATTCTGCAGGCGCTTGTCGAGCGCGGTCCCGCCGTTGCCCGGCGCGACATACACCACCTGCACCTTGGGGGACTGGGCCAATTTCCAGGCCAGCGCGTGTTCACGTCCACCCGAGCCGACAACCAATACTTTCATGATCACTGCCAGAAAAGAAACACATACTAAGAGGCGGCGGCCTGGGCTGTGTCCGGGTCGCCGCCGATGGGGGCTTGTTGCAGCTTAGTCTTCGATTACCGCGTTGGTGAAGACTTCCTGCACGTCGTCCAGGTTTTCCAGGGCGTCGAGCAGTTTCTGCATCTTGAGCGCGTCGTCGCCGCTGAAGCTGACTTCGTTCTGCGGCTTCATCACCACGTCGGCCACTTCCGCCTTGAAGCCGGCGGCTTCCAGCGCGGCCTTGACCGCCGAGAAGTCGTTGGGCGGGCAGGTGACTTCGATCGAGCCGTCGTCGTTGGTGACGACGTCGTCGGCGCCGGCTTCGAGCGCGGCTTCCATCAGCTTGTCTTCCGGCGTGCCGGGGGCATACAGGAACTGGCCGCAGTGGGTGAACATGAACGCCACCGAACCTTCGGTGCCCATGTTGCCGCCGTGCTTGGAGAACGCATGGCGCACTTCGGCCACGGTGCGGGTGCGGTTGTCGGTCAGGCAGTCGACGATGATGGCCGCGCCGGCCAGGCCATAGCCCTCGTAGCGGATTTCTTCGTAGTTGGCGCCTTCCATGCCGCCCACGCCGCGCTGGATGGCGCGCTGGATGTTGTCCTTGGGCATGTTCGCGTCCATGGCCTTGTCAATCGACAGGCGCAGGCGCGGGTTGGAGTCGACATCGCCGCCGCCGAGCTTGGCGGCAACGGTGATTTCCTTGATCAGGCGGGTCCAGATCTTGCCGCGCTTGGCGTCAGCGGCGGCCTTCTTGTGTTTGATATTGGCCCATTTCGAGTGACCGGCCATGATTCTCTCCGAAGCGGAATGCGGTGATCTGCGGTGATGTTGTGCGGGGTCGCCATGCACGCCGTGACCGGGGTGGCAAAGCCCTCGGACAGCGCGCGCCAGGTGACGGATATGCCTGGCGGCTGGCTATAATCAGCCCAGGATTTTATCACGCGGGCCTGCCCGCGCCGCCCGGATCCACCAGATCCCATCAGACGCTATCAGACGCTTACGGAACCCAGGAACATCATGGCCGACCCCATCCTCATCGCCAAGAACGCCGAACATGAACTGGTGCTGCTGCCGCAGATGGGCAACCGGCACGGGTTGATCACCGGCGCCACCGGCACCGGCAAGACCGTCACGCTGCAGACGCTGGCTCAGGGCTTCTCGCGCCTGGGCGTGCCGGTCTTCATGGCGGACGTCAAAGGTGATCTGACCGGCATCTCGCAGGCCGGCCAGCCGTCCGACAAGCTCAAGCAGCGCCTGGCCGACCTGAACCTGCCGGAGCCGGCATGGGGCGCGTGCCCGACCACGCTGTGGGACGTGTTCGGCGAGAAGGGCCATCCGGTGCGCGCCACGGTCTCGCATATGGGCCCGCTGCTGCTGTCGCGCATGCTGGAGCTGAACGACACCCAGCAGGGCGTGCTGAACCTGGTGTTCCGCATTGCCGACGCCAACGGCCTGTTGCTGCTCGACGCCAAGGACCTGCGCGCCATGCTGCAGTACGTCGGCGACAACGCCGGCCAGTTCACCACCGAGTACGGCAATATCTCGGCCGCCTCGATCGGCGCCATCCAGCGCGGGCTGATCGCGCTGGAATCGCAGGGCGGGGATGTCTTCTTCGGCGAGCCGATGCTGAACCTGGAAGACTTCATCCAGACCGAGAAGGGCCAGGGCGTGGTCAATATCCTGGCCGCCGACAAGCTGATGAACGCGCCGCGCCTGTACGCCACTTTCCTGCTGTGGATGCTGTCCGAGCTGTTCGAGAAGCTGCCCGAGGCCGGCGACCTGGACAAGCCCAAGCTGGTGTTCTTCTTCGACGAGGCCCACCTGCTGTTCAACGATGCGCCCAAGGCGCTGCTCGACAAGATCGAGCAGGTGGTGCGGCTGGTGCGCTCCAAGGGCGTGGGCGTGTACTTCGTCACGCAGAACCCGATCGACATCCCCGACACCGTGCTGGGCCAGCTGGGCAACCGCGTGCAGCATGCGCTGCGCGCCTTTACCCCGCGCGACCAGAAGGCGGTCAAGGTGGCTGCCACCACCATGCGCGCCAATCCCAGGCTGGACCTGGAAACCGCGATCAGCGAACTGGGCGTGGGCGAAGCGCTGGTGTCGTTCCTGGACGCCAAGGGCACGCCCTGCGTGACCGAGCGTGCCTGGGTGCTGGCACCGGGCAGCCGCATCGGCCCGGCGACGGAGGAAGAGCGCAAGCAGCTGATCGCCAGTTCGCTGGTGGCGGGCACCTACGAGAAGACCGTGGACCGCGAATCCGCCTATGAAAAGCTGCGCGGCAGCGTGGCGACGGCCGGCAATGGCAACGGCAAGGGCGCTGGCGGCGCGCCGGCGGGGCAGCCCGCTGGTGAGCAGGACAGCGGCTGGCTCGGTACGGCCGGCGAGATCTTCGGCACGCTGACCAAGGGCACCGGCAAGACCGGCCGCGGCGATTCGATCCTGGAGTCGATGGCCAAGTCGGCCGCGCGCACGGTGGGGTCGCAGGTCGGCCGCGAACTGATCCGCGGTGTGCTGGGCAGCCTGCTGGGTAAGAAGAAGTAAAGACGGACTGACGGAATGACGGAAAGGGCCGCGCGATGCGTTAATGCCGTTCAGTTAAGGTCCTTTCTGAGGAACCGAACGGTGTAGCGCTTAGGCAGGGCTTTGACCACACGGGGGCACTTACGCCCCCGTCGTTTTTGGACGATCGCCAACTGAAGTTTGGCCCGCATGCGCTGCAGATGGGCCGGCAGCTTGCCTGGGGCCATGCCGGCTGCCCAGGTCAGTTCGCCCTGTATCAGGCGCAAGGCCAGCACAAAGCTCAGGTCGGTAGGCTCGACGCGAGCCTCGAGCGCAGCCTTGGCCATCTCCAGACGTACCAGGTTGTACGCAATCAGTGCCCCCCAGATTTCCTGATGCACGCCCTCAGGCTGGCGGCTGCGCAAGGTCAGTTCGGCCCCGAGCATCGTCTGCTTCAGTTCCCGATAGCTGGTTTCGATTTCCCAACGGCGCCGGTAGCACGCAAGGATATCGGCGGCCTTGAAGCGCCGACGGTCCGTCAACGAGGTCAACAGAACGCGCTCTGACTCCTCGTCCCGGATCGCGCGAGCTGTCCAGGTCTCTGGCAAGGCTGGATTCTTGCGGCGAGCCTGAGGGGAGACCTTCATCTGAACGATGCCATCATCCGCACTGCCTGAGAGCAGCTCCCACTGCAGATTCTTTTTCGCTGGGATCAGGAAGTGGCGCTCGCTGCCGCCCATGCGCAATCCCCACAGGATCTCTGCGGCCAGAAAGCCTTTATCAAAGATCGTCAGCGAATCATCCGGGATCCGCTCAATAAGCGGCTTGGCATAGAGCATCTCATTGCAGCCGTAACGGCCAAAGGCGATATCAGCAACAAGATGGGTAGGAACAGCCGTGAGCGAGACACCGCGGACTTGTGGATAGCTGGCGACCTTGCCACTGGCATAGCTCTGGGCGCCAAAGTACAGGCGATTCTCAGGGCTATCGGCAGTGCGGAAGGTGGTGCCATCATGGCGTAAAGCGCCAAGCCCTTCCATTTGTAGTGCGCAGCATCCTGAGCCACCCACGCCCGTGCGGTCTGCTCGAACAGCCACAACAAAGGCTTGTCTCCAAGCCGCTCGCGGGCTTGGGCGATGCCGCTCTTGCTGACACAGGCGCTGGCATCGTTGGGCAGTGCCAGGTCCAGCGTCTCCAGCACATCGGGAATCGATTGGTGCCGATAGAGCGCCAGCGCGATGACCAGCCAGACCACCTGCTCTGCTGGCAGTCGGCGCCGGCGAACGGACGCTGTTCCCGTGGCGGCCAGCGCCTGCTCGATCCATGCCATCGGCAGATGCTCGCTGAGCCGGGCAAAACTGGCCGGCTCACTAAGCTCAAGGGCGGTGTGGACTTGTTCCGATAGCATCGGAACGGCAAGTTAACAGCTCGACACCTT
Organism: Cupriavidus necator N-1; assembly: GCF_000219215.1. Classification (NCBI taxonomy): domain Bacteria; kingdom Pseudomonadati; phylum Pseudomonadota; class Betaproteobacteria; order Burkholderiales; family Burkholderiaceae; genus Cupriavidus; species Cupriavidus necator. The sequence goes on from NC_015726.1 coordinate 889,629, forward strand.
GTTTACAACCCCTGCAAAGAAAAATGCCGTTCAGACTTAACTGAACGGCATTACCGCGCGATGCGGCCCTTTCCCTTAGTGGCGCTGCGCCTGTTGCTGCGCCTTGGCCGCTGCCGCGTCCTCGCGCATCTTGCGCGCGAACATCCGCGCAAAGAACCACCCCATGCCGATGATGAAGACGATCACGCCCAGGCTCATCAGGCCGGTGCTGGTACTGAACAGGATCTTGAAGGCTTCCATGCTTGGCTCCCTTTGCGTTGGCGATGGCGGCCGGCGAGGTCTCGCCGGCGCTTGCCGCCAGTGTAGGGAGCCCTGTGGCGCGGACTATTGAGGCCGGTCAAGCGCAAGCCAGCCCGCCGCCGCACCACTCAGTTCTTGGTGCCGAACAGGCGGTCGCCCGCATCGCCCAGGCCCGGCACGATATAGGCATCGCCGTCCAGGTGGCTGTCCAGCGAGGCGACGAACAGCTTCACCCCCGGATGCGCCTTCTGGAACACTTCCACGCCCTCCGGGGCCGCCACCAGCGCAACGAAGGTGATGGCCTCGTCCTTGACCCCGCGGCGCTTGAGCACCTCCACCGCGTGCGCGGCGGAGTAGCCCGTGGCCACCATCGGGTCGCACAGGATGAAGCTGCGGTCTTCCAGGTCAGGCAGACGCACCAGGTATTCCACCGGGCGGTGCTGCTCGTCGCGGTACACGCCGATGTGGCCGATGCGCGCCGACGGGATCAGCTCGACCAGGCCGTCGCTCATGCCCACGCCCGCGCGCAGCACCGGCACGATGGTCAGCTTCTTGCCGGCGATCACCGGCGCCTCCAGCTCTACCAGCGGCGTTTCGATGCGGCGTGTGGTCAAGGGCAGGTTGCGGGTGATCTCGTAGCCCATCAGCAGCGTGATCTCGCGCAGCAGTTCGCGGAAGGTGCGCGTCGACGTTTCCTTGTCGCGCATGTGCGAAAGCTTGTGCTGGATCAGCGGGTGGTCGAGGATGAACAGGTTGGGAAAGCGCGGATCTTGTTTCATGGCTGGCGGCGAGGGCTCGGCGGGGTAGGGACAAGCAGGTGAAGCGGGCGGCGAGATCGGATGGACCAGCGCGCCGCGCCGTTGCAGCCGGATTGTAATGGAAGCGGGCCGCCCTGCCCGTGGCTTCGCTTTCGAGACCCGCCCACGCCAGCCGCCGGCGGGCTCCCTGAACTGCCGGGAGCGGCCGGCGGTGCCTTGCGCTAGTCAAGCGCGCGATTCTTCGACTCGATATCCACCATGTAGATGGCGATTGCCGCCACGGCAAGAAATGACGAAAGCAGCGCCAGGGCAAGGGTGAACTGGCTGGCCATGATCGGTGCAATGATCGAAGGCGCAAACAGGCCGCCAAAGCGCGCCATCGCGCCTGCAGTGCCCATCCCGCTGGCGCGCAGGTCGGTCGGGTACACCTCGGGCGTGAAGGCGTAGAGCGCGCCCCAGGTACCGAGGAGCGAGAAGCTCATCAGCAGGGTCGAGCCGACGATAAGCGCGGTGGACTGGCCCAGGCTATAGAGCATGCAACCTGCCGCGCTGAGCAGCAGGAAGCCGATCAGCGTCGGCTTGCGGCCCCAGCGCTCGACGCCGTGCGCGGCCAGCGCGAACCCGGGAAGCTGCACCAGCGCGAGCACAATCAGGAAGACCTGGCCACGCATGAAGCCAAAGCCCTGGCCCGCCAGCTTGACCGGCAGATAGACGAAGACGCCGTAGTAGGCGATCGAGATCAGCGCCCAGGCGGCAAGCAGGCAGATGGTGCGGCGCCGGCATCCGCGCGCGAACAGCGCAAAGACCGACTTGCGCTCCATCGGCTGCGGCTCCAGGTTGCCGATTTCCACGGACACGCGATTGGCGGTGGCGACACGCTGCAGCACCGCGCGTGCCTCGGCCGAGCGTCCCGATTTATTCAGGTAGAGCGGAGACTCGGGAACAAAGAACCGGAAGACCACGCCGACCAGGGCGGGGATGCCCGTGACGAGGAAGATCAGCCGCCAGGCATCATCGCCTCGCGACACGGCGATCAGCGCAAGAATGGCGAGCAGGATCGTGCCGACGGCCCAGAACGACTCCAGCAGCACCAGCCAGCGACCGCGCCGGTCCGAGGGCAGGAACTCGGCCATCATGGTGTAGTCCACGGGCAGCGTGCCGCCCACGCCGATGCCGGTCAGGAAGCGCAGCAGCAGCAGCCACTGGAAGTCCGGTGCGAAAGCGGAAGCGACACCGCAGATGGCGTCGATGACCACCGCCATCATCAGCACGGGCCGGCGGCCGATCCTGTCAGCCAGTCGGCCGAACACGAATGCGCCGATCAGCATGCCGACAAAGAACATCGTCCCGGTCTGCAGAGCGGTCGGTACGGGAATGCCGAAGGTCGCCGCAATCGACGGCGCGGTGAAGCCGATCGACAGCACCTGCATCGCGTCAGCCAGCCAGACCAGGCCGAAGATGACAAAGAGCCGATACTGGAACCGGCCGACGCCGGCCGCGCGGATGCCTTGCTCGATCGTGATGGTTTGAGGCGATGCTCCCCGCGCGCTGGGCTGTGGGGCCGAGCCTAGCGTGACTTCCGGGATGGTCGTGGTTGCCATGGATGAAATTGATGACGACATGTTGTCTACCTGTCTTTATAGGCTGGTTCTTGAACTCGGACGCACACGTTTATCGAAGCAGGGCCAGACGGTACTGACTAATGCGTGATGATCACACCGGGGCAACCGCACCGAATTGCAACGAAACGTGGTGAGTACTCCAATTGGCGAGGCTGGAACTAACCCGGTAGCACGCTCGCAACACCTGCTTGGTTCTGATACGACATAGTCACTCCTTGTTGTCTACCCTTGGTTGGTCCAGGCCCGGCCTCCCGGTCGGCGCTGCGGGGAACTATGCAAGCCCCGGGCCAGCGCTTCCGGTGATGTAAAGGGCCAATCTTTTAGTTTTGTTGTCTCGTCTGCCGCTTGCGGCGCGCCGTCCTTGTGCGGGGAGGCACCGCTGCGGGCCTAGCGGCACTCATGTAGTGCGCACTACATGATCGTTCAGCGTAAGCTACATGAAACTGGCGGGCAAGGCCGAATTGCGTTTTCCCTCCTTGGGGTTTTCCCGCGCGTGGCGCGCATGGCGCCGGCGCGGGAATGCACGTCTCCCTGCCCGGTGGCGAAGCGCCTTGCCAGGCACGGCGTAGGTGCGGTCAGCGTGGATGCGGAAGGCGCGGCGAGCCGGCCCCGCGGCGTCTGCGTTGGTCCTAGTGGGCAGGCATCGCGCGCAGGCGCGCGACGGTGTTCTCCAGGTCCTGCCATGCGGGTTTGTCGGGCGCAAAGCGCGCGCGCAGGTACTGCGCCAGCTGCGTGATCTGCTGGTCGTCGAGGGTGTCGGCATAGGCCGGCATCGCACCCAGTTCGCTGTTGGGCGGTGCCGGCATGCCTTGCAGCAGCACCTGGATCACGTTGTCCGGCAGCTTGCTGTGCAGGTTCGTATTGAGCGCCAGCGAAGGCTTGACGCCGAACTGGGCGATGCCCTGGTCCGACTGGTGGCAGACCGCACATGCGCTTTGGTACAGGCGTTCGCCGGGACCGCCCAGGGTGCGCGCGGCCTGCGCGCTGCGCTGCTCGATCTGCGCGGCCTGTGCGGCCAGTACGGTAGGCGAGGGCGGTGGCGTGCCGAACGAGGCCACGTAGTGCGCGATCGCGCGCACGTCGGACTCAGGCAGTTGCGCCAGTTCTTCGACCACCGGTGCCATCGGTCCGGCCGCGGCGCCATGGTGCGGCGCATAGCCGCCGCGCAGGTAGGTGAACAGCGCTGCTTCGGTCCAGGGCAGCGGTGCGTGCGACAGTGCGCTCAGCGGTGGCGCTTCCCAGCCTTCGGCGCTGCCGCCGGTCAGGTACTGGCGGCCGCCTTGCTCGGCACCGAGCGCGTTGCGCGGCGAATGGCAGGCGCTGCAGTGGCCCAGTCCTTCGGCCAGGTACGCGCCGCGATTCCATTGCGCGGAGCGCGACGGGTCCGGCGTGAAGCGCTCGTTGCGATGGAACACCAGGTTCCAGCCGGCCAGCAGCGGGCGCACGTTGAAGGGGAACGCAAGCTGCGTCTGCGGGACTTCGGATTTCACCGGCTCTGCCGACATCAGGTACCCGTATAGCGCCTGCATGTCGCCATCGCTGATCTTCGCGAATGCGGTGTATGGGAACGCGGGATACAGGCGCCGTCCGTCGCGGTGGATGCCCTCGCGCATGGCGCGCTCGAACGCGGCGAAGGACCAGTTGCCGATGCCGGTCTGCACGTCCGGGGTGATATTGGTGCTGTAGACGGTACCGAAGGGCGTCTCCAGCGGCAGGCCGCCGGCGTTCTTCACGCCGCCCGGCGCGGTATGGCAGACCGCACAGTCTCCCGCGGCGGCCACCAGCCGGCCGCGTTCGAGCGTGGCGGCGGAATAGAAGCCGGCCTCGGGCGGCGCCACCGGTGCGATCGGCGCGCGCCAGGGCAGCAGCGTGGCGCACACGCCGGCAGCGGCTGCGGCGGCAGCGGCGATCCAGCCGCGCTTGCTGCGCTGGTTGCCGGGCCTGGCCTCGGCCAGCGCCAGGCGGATGCGATCGGCGCTGAAGGGCGGCGCGCGCAGGCGCACGCCGGTGGCGTCGTAGATGGCATTGGCCACGGCCGCGGCGGCGGGCATGGTGTCGGTCGGGCTGGCAGCCAGCGCGTCATGCGTGGCGAGCGTGCCGGCCAGGCGGATTTCCGGCAGGGTGCTGCCCGGCACGGCTGGCAGCGTCTGGCTGGCAGGTGGCGCTTCGGCCGGCCAGGTGTCGAAGGCGGGCGTGGCCGACGTCAGCTGCAGGGCGGCATCGGCCACGGCCTGCTCCAGCGAGCGCGCGGACGGCGCGGCTTGTGCGCGCGGCAGCGATTCACTGTCATGCCCCACCGTCACGCGCGTGACCGCCAGCTCGCCGGTGGTGCCGTCGACCTCGACCTCGGCCACCCATGCCGACCAGGTCTGCCCGGCTTCGTGATCGACGGTGTTGGCATAGGCAAAGCCGCGGCCGCGCTGCACGTTGCCGGCCGCTGTGTTGGCGCGGGGCGCGGCCGACGTCCAGCCGGCACGCTCGGACACTTGGCGTACCAGGGCTGTGCCGCGCGCATCGTCGAGATGCGCCATCCGCAGCGCGACCGGGTCGGTGCCGGAGTCGGCGGCAAGCTCGTCGAGATGGGATTCCCGGGCGAACACCTGGGCCCGGGCTGCCGCCAGTGGCGCCGCATCGGACGCGGCGGCGCTGCCTGTCGAGACCAGGTCGACATGCGGGATGCGATAGGGCGGCATGGCGGTGTCGCCTGCGTGGCCGGCAGCGATGCTGTTCGCCACGGGCGATGCCGTATGCGTCAGCCACAGCGCCAGCGGCACGGCCGGGGCTGCGGTGCCCGCCAGTGTTGCGGCGTAGGCTTCGACGGCGGTGCCGGCCAGCGCGGTGTCGACGCGCACATCGAGCACGGCATCGGCAAGGCCTACATCGGCCGCACACAGCCGACGCATCACGGGCAGTCCGGCGGCGTGGGCCAGCAGCGCCGCGTCGGCGGCGGCGTGCGGCGCGAGCAGCGCGGGGTCCGCGCGGTCGTCGGGCGATTGCCAGCAGGCCAGCACCACCTGTTGCGGCGCGATGCCCAGCAACGCGGCAAGCTCGGCGCGCAGCGCGCCAGGGCGCGTGCTTGGCAGCCACACGGTCAGCTTGCCGTCGCGCCAGTCGGCGACGGCCGTGCAATACGCCTCAGCGTGGGTGCCGGCCAGGGGCCACTGGTAGTGCTGCGTGTGGCGCGCATCGGCGCCGGCCAGCACCGCATCGGCATTGCCGCGCTGGGCCAGCGTGAGGCGCGCTACCGGCGCGTCGTCCGCGCGGGGCGGGGCGGACCATCGTGCCTGCAGCGCATGGGTTGCGGTGGTGGCCTGTGCGCCGGAAGCCGTTGCCATGCCGGCGAAATTGTTGCGGATGACGACCGCGCGCACGCCCGGCAGCGCCAGCGCTGCCTCGCGCTCCGCGCCCAGCAGGCGCGCCGTCAGCGGCTTGCCGTCGATCCAGCGCAGGCCTGGCGGTGTCAGCACCCGGGCAACCAGGCAGTCGGCGGCGGGCGGCGGCATGCTGCCCGCGACCGCGGTCGGGGTGGCCTGTGGCACGAGCCCTTCGTTCACGATGCCGACCCCTCGGCCGCCTGCCGTTGCAGCACCGCGGCCCGTTGCACCGCGCGCACGATTTCCACGTGGGTGCCGCAGCGGCACAGGTTGAAGCGCAGCGCCTCGCGGATCTGGGCCTCGTCGGGATCGGGGTTCTGCGCGAGCAGCGCCTTGGCGGTCATGATCATGCCATTCAGGCAATAGCCGCATTGCGCGGCCTGCTCATCGATAAATGCTTGCTGCACAGGGTCGGGCTGCGCGTCGGTGCCCAGTCCCTCCAGCGTGGTGACGGCGTGCCCGACCACGGCCCTGACCGGCAGCACGCAGGCGCGTGCGGGCATGCCGTCCACCAGCACCGTGCAGGCGCCGCACTGGCCCAGACCGCAGCCATACTTGGGCCCGTTGCAGCACAGGTCGTTGCGCAGGATGTAGAGCAGCGGCGTGTCAGGGGCCACGCTCAGCGTGTGCTCGGCGTGGTTGACTTGCAATGTCAGGGGGCGGGGCGTGTTCATCGGGGACTGGGGGCGGTTTGAACATCACGCATCGCTGCGCCGCGCCCCTTCGATGAGGGGCTGCGGCGGGCAGGGTTGGTCAGGCGTCAGGCCGCTGCGGACAGCGTCCCGGTCCCGGCCGACACCAGCGGCACGTTGAAGACATCGTAGCCGAAACACCAGTCGGGGTTCTCGTTGCCGCGCAGCCAGGTGTTGTTGTGCGAGACCAGCTGGACCTTGCTTGCGCGCTCGTTGCGGTTCGCTTCATACAGCGCGAATGCCGAGGCGAAGTCGTCCACGCCGGTCTCGGTGAAGCAGCGCGTGAGCATGGCCGCATCCTCGATCGCCATCGCGGCGCCTTGTGCCATGTGCGGCTTCATCGGGTGGCAGGCGTCGCCGAGCAGCACCAGGCGGCCCCGGCTCCACAGCGGCAGCGGGTCGCGCTCCAGCAGCGGCCACTTGGTCACTTCAACGGTGCCTTCGATCAGCGACTGCACGCCCTCATGCCAGCCGTCGAACGCGGCGCGCATTTCCTCGATGCTGCTCGGCACCCAGCTCTTGCTCATGTCCCACTCGGGCTCGGGCACGCCGGTGACGTAGTAGATCTCGTCGAGCTTGCTGGTATCGAAGTAGACCATCATGTGGCGGTCGTCGGTCCACCACTTGGTGCAGCGCTCATGCGTGAAGCCCTTGACGCGCGCGATCGGGAACACCGCGCGGTGTGCCACGTAGCCCGTGTACTTGGGCGGCTCGGCGCCCAGCAGCGTCTCGCGGATGCGCGAGTTGACACCGTCCGCGCCGATCACGATGTCGGCCTCTTCGACCGTGCCGTCGGTGAAGCGCAACTGCACCACGTCGCCCTGGTCGGTGACGCTTTCCAGCTTCTTGTTGAAGAACAGCGTGTCGGGCGCCACGGCGTCGGTCAGCAGCTTGTGGAAGTCGCCGCGGTGCACGGTCAGGTAGCTGGCACCGTAGTGGCGCTCTGCGTAGTCGCCCAGCGGGATCTGCGCGATCACCTCGCCGGTCAGGCCGTCGCGGCTGTACCAGTAGTCGGGGTGGCAGCCCATGTCGTTGAGCGCGTCCTCGATGCCGATGCGCCGCATGATCTTCGTCACGTTGGGCCCCACATGGATGCCCGCGCCCAGGCGCGAGAACGCCGGTGCCTGTTCATACAGCCTGACTTGGAAGCCGGCTCGCTGCAGCAGGGCGGCCGCGGCCGTTCCTCCGAGTCCGGCGCCGACAACTGCGATTCGCGGTTTGCCTTGCACGTTCTTTCTCCTGGCAATGACACAAGGTCGATGGGGGCTGGGGCGGCCACTCGGCCGACCGTTGAAAACGAGTGTACACACTCAAAACATCAAAGTAAAAGAAGAAAATTATGAACCTATGGAAAACCCTTACGGAAATGTGATGACGCTCACGCATCGCGTTATATCGGTGAATTGATGCGCAAATACAGGGATTGATTAGTTAAGTATGCACTGAACGAGTGAATTCGCGGGCGCGCAGATTCTGTTTGCTTAGATAAAGTGTGTACACTACAATCAATCACAGCATGCAGGGCCGCCAGGCCGAGGCAGGCGGGTAGACAGACAAACAGATGACGGAGTCGACAGTGCAGAAAGTTTTCCGAATCGGCCAGATCGTGCCGAGCTCCAACACCACCATGGAAACCGAGATCCCGGCGATGCTGGCTGCGCGCCAGCTGGTGCGCCCGGAACGCTTCACCTTCCACTCAAGCCGGATGCGGATGAAGAAGGTGGTCAAGGAGGAACTGGCGGCCATGGATGCCGAATCCGACCGCTGCGCGGTGGAACTGAGCGACGCCCGCGTCGACGTGCTCGGCTATGCCTGCCTGGTGGCCATCATGGCCATGGGCCACGGCTACCACCGGGTGTCCGAGCAGCGCCTGCAGGCGCATACCGCCGAGAACGGCGGCGACGCGCCGGTGATCACCAGCGCCGGCGCGCTGGTCGATGCGCTCAAGGTGATGGGCGCGAAGCGCATCGCCGTGGTGGCGCCCTATATGAAGCCGCTGACCGAGCTGGTGGTCGACTACATCCGCAATGAAGGCTATGAGGTGGTCGACTACCGCGCGCTGGAAATCCCCGACAACCTTGAGGTGGGGCGCCACGACCCGGCACGGCTGCCGGAGATCGTCGCGCAGATGAATACGGCCGACGCCGATGTCATCGTGCTGTCGGCGTGCGTGCAGATGCCGTCGCTGCCAGCCGTGGCCAAGGTCGAGGCGATGACCGGCAAGCCGGTGGTCACCGCCGCCGTCGCCACCACCTATGCGCTGCTGAAGCGGCTCGGGCTGGAGCCGGTGGTGCCGGGCGCCGGCGCGCTGCTGTCGGGCGCGTACTGAAGGGGGCGGCCATGGCAGACAGCACCTTTCTCTACGGCGCCAACGTGAACGCCAACGGCATCCGCCAGCACTACCTGCGCTATGGCGGGCAGGGCGGTGCGCGTGCGCAGCGCGATGCCGTCATCATCGTGCCGGGCATCACCAGCCCGGCGGTGACCTGGGGCTTTGTCGGCGAGCAATTCGGGCAGCAGTTCGATACCTATGTGCTCGACGTGCGCGGCCGCGGCCTGTCGCAGGCCGGCGCTGAGTTGGACTACAGCCTCGATGCGCAGGCTGCCGATGTGATCGCGTTTGCGCAAGCGCTTGGCTTGCAGCGCTACGCCATCGTCGGTCATTCGATGGGCGCGCGCATCGGCATCCGCGCCGCGGGCAGCAAGCCGGCGGGCCTGACGCGCCTGGTGCTGATCGATCCGCCGGTGTCGGGGCCGGGCCGCCGCCCGTACCCGTCGCAACTGCCGTGGTACATCGATTCGATCCGGCTGGCGCAGCAGGGCATCGACGTGGAAGGCATGCGCCGCTTCTGCCCGACCTGGACCGAGGACCAGTTGCGCCTGCGCGCGCAATGGCTGCATACCTGCGACGAGCGCGCGATCCTGGCCAGCTTCAATGGCTTTCATGAGGACGATATCCACGCCGACCTGCCGCACGTCGCCGTGCCGGTCCTGCTGATGACCGCGGGCCGTGGCGACGTGATCCGCGAGGAAGACGTGCAAGAGATGCGCAAGCTGCTGCCCGCACTGCTGCTTGCGCATGTCGCCAACGCCGGCCACATGATCCCGTGGGACGACGAGGCCGGCTTCTACCGCGCCTTTGGCGACTTCCTGGGTGCGGCGCTGAACTAAACGAGGAGCGAACATGCCCGTAAGCGATTACGACCTGACCGCGGCGTGGAAGCAGGTGCTGACGCTGTCGAAGCTTGAGCCGGGGCAGACCGTCACCGTGCTGACCGGCGCCGCCACGCATCCGCAGACGCTGCGCACCGCGATGGTGGCGGCGGCATCGATGGGCGCCATCGTCAACCGGCTCGACTTGCCGCCGGTCAATGGCGAAAAGGCGCTCAGCCGCGACGCGCTGGCCTATCTGGGGACCACGCCGCTGACCGGCAACCCGGCCGCCATTGCCGCACTCAAGGCCAGCGACCTGGTGCTGGACCTGATGACGCTGCTGTTCTCGCCCGAGCAGCACGAGATCCTGGCGCAAGGCACCAGGATCCTGCTGGCTGTGGAGCCGCCCGAAGTGCTGGCGCGGCTGGTGCCGACCGAAGCCGACCGCGCCCGCGTCAAGGCCGCGGCCGCGCGGCTGGGCAAGGCGCGCGAGATGCATATCGTGTCCGACGCCGGCATGGACCTGCGCTGCCGCCTGGGCGAGTTCCCGGCGATCAGCGAGTACGGCTTTGTCGACGAGCCCGGCCGCTGGGACCACTGGCCGAGCGGCTTCGTGCTGACCTGGCCGGACGAGGGCGGCACCAACGGCACCATCGTGCTGGACCGCGGCGACATCCTGCTGCCGATGAAGTCCTATCTCCAGGCGCCGATCCGCATTACGGTCGAAGCCGGCTACGTGCGCCGCATCGAAGGCGGCGTGGACGCGGAGTTGCTGGCCGACTACATGGCCTCGTTCAACGACCCCGAAGCCTATGCCATGTCCCATATCGGCTGGGGGCTGCAGCCGCGCGCCAGCTGGTCGGCGCTGGCGATGTATGACCGTGAGGCCACCATCGGCATGGACGCGCGCGCCTACGAGGGCAACTTCCTGTGCTCGTTCGGCCCCAACAACGAAGCCGGCGGCAGCCGCACCACCGCCTGCCATATCGACATCCCGGTGCGCCACTGCACCGTCAGTCTGGATGGCGAGCCCGTGGTGGTGCGCGGCAAGGTGATGGACGGCCACCACGCGCCGGCCGCTTCTCTCTACAAGGACGCGCGCCATGGATGACGCCGTGCAGACTTACCAACGCCAGGGCTTTGGCGCAGCCATGGAACTGAGAGCGCCGTACGGCCTGCTGATCATCGACTTCGTCAACGGCTTCGCCGATCCGGCGGTGTTTGGCGGCGGCAATATCCCCGAGGCGATCCGCAACACGCAGCCGCTGCTGCGCACCGCGCGCGAGCAGGGCTGGCCGGTGGCGCACAGCCGCATCGTGTTTGCCGACGACGACAGCGACCACAATATCTTCACGCTGAAGGTGCCGGGCATGCTGACGCTGAAGGAGGATGGCCACAACAGCAAGATCGTGCCGGAGCTGGCGCCCGCGCCGGGCGAACTGGTGGTGCGCAAGACGGTGCCGTCAGCGTTCTTCGGCACCTCGCTGGCGGCGTGGCTGACGCAGCGTGGCGTGCAGACGCTGCTGGTGGCGGGTTGCGTCACCAGCGGCTGCGTGCGCGCCAGCGTGGTCGACGCGATGTCGCTGGGCTTCCGCCCGCTGGTGGTGTCGGATTGCGTGGGCGACCGCGCGCTGGGCCCGCATGACGCCAACCTGTTCGACATGGCGCAGAAGTACGCCACCGTGCTGACGCGCGACGAGGCGCTGGCGCAGGTTGCCGGCGTGCGCGCCGCCGCCTGAGGCGTGGCGATGCGGCCGGGCCTGGCGTCAGCCTGCCGCCGCGCGCCGGCCGCGGGCCGTCTTGCGCGGCGCGGCCGGCGGCGCCACATCCGCATCCGGCACAGCGCCGGGCACGGCCACGGCGCGCAGCACCGTCTGCTGGATCACATCGCGCCAGTGCGCCAGCGCCGGCGGGCTCATCATGGGTTCGCCCAGGAAGGCGCTGAGCGTATGATGGTTGGAGTTGTAGAAGTAGCCAAGCGAAGCGATCACCATATAGACATCGCGTGCGGCCGCGTCCGGCCGGAACAGCCCCGCGGCCTTGCCGCGCGCGAGGATGCCGTCGAGCACCGACAGCGCGTAGCTGGAGATCTCGCGCAGCCGCACCGACTTCTTCGCGTGCTTGCCCTGGCTCATGTTCTCGCTGGTCAGGATGGCGACGAACTCCGGATGATCCAGGTAGTACTGCCAGATGAAATCGATCAGTTGCGACAGCGCACGCACGGGGTCGGCGGCGTCGAGCTCATGTTCCAGCTGCTGCTCGGCTTCATTGAGCTGCAGGTAGATGGTCTCGAGCACTTCGACAAACAGCTTTTCCTTGCTGCCGAAGTAGTAATAGATCATCCGGTCGTAGGTCTTGGCCAGCGACGAGATGCGTTCGATGCGGCCCCCGTCGTAGCCGCGCTGGGCGAAGACCTTGATCGCAGCATTCAGGATGCGGTCGCGGCTGTCCTGCGCTTGCCTGGCCCGCGTGCCGGCTGGCGCCCGCTTTGCGGTTGGCTTGGGCGCGGTCGTGATCGTCATGGTCGATGCTTGGGCTATTCCACTGTTGGCTTGCAGTATAACGGGCGCCCCGGGGCGCAGCCGGTGAAGGAGATGGCAGAACGATGACGGCAACCAATCTGCAAGCCGCGGCACAGGCCGACGCCGACACGCCGCGCACGCTGCGGCTGGCGCTGCTGCAGGCCACCGGCGTGCTGCTGGTGACGCGCGCCCCGCAGGCGGCGGCACGGCCCGCGCCCGGCCAGCCCGGCGCGGCGTCGGACTACGTGCCGGCACTGCCGGACATCTTCATTGCCTTGCGCGACAGCGGCGAGGTGCTGGCCTTCAACGGCCACGTCGACCTGGGCACCGGCATCCGCACGGCACTGGCGCAGATCGTGGCGGAAGAACTCGACGTGCCGCTCGAACGCGTACGCATGGTGCTTGGCCATACCGAAGCCACTCCCAACCAGGGCCCCACCATTGCCAGCGCATCGATCCAGATCTCGGCGCTGCCGTTGCGCCGCGCCGCCGCCCAGGCGCGTGCGTGGCTGCAGGCGCGTGCCGCGCAGCACCTCGGCGTGGAAGCCGGCGGGCTGGAGGCAGAGGACGGCGTCTTCCGGGTTCCCGGCACGCAGGCCAGCGTCGGCTATGGCGCGCTGCTTGCCGGCGAGCACCTGGAACTGCCGCTGGCCGACGACATACCGACCAAGCCGGTCGAGTCCTACCGCATCGTCGGCCGTGCCGCGGGCCGCGTCGATATTCCCGGCAAGGTGCGCGGCGCACTGACCTTTGTCCACGACGTGCGCGTGCCCGGCATGCTGCATGGCCGCGTGGTGCGACCGCCGTATGCGGGGCGCGACAGCGGCCACTTTGTCGGCAACAGCCTGCTGGAAGTCGATCGCGACTCCGTGCGCGACGTGCCGGGCGTGGTCGATGTGGTGGTGCAGGGCGACTTTGTCGGCGTGGTGGCCGAGCGCGAGGAATACGCGGTGCAGGCCGCGCGCCGGCTGCGCGTGCGCTGGAAACCCATCCCGCCACTGCCGGCGCTGGACGATCCGGAGCCCGCGCTGCGCGCCAACCCGGCCACGCGGCGCGAGTTGCTGGCCGACGGCGAACTGCCGGCAAACGGCGCCGGCATGGCATTGCAGCGGCGCTTCGTCTGGCCGTACCAGATGCATGGCTCGATCGGCCCGTCATGCGCCGTGGCCGACTGGCATGACGATGGCCTGACAGTCTGGTCCGGCACGCAGAACCCGCATGTGCTGCGCATCGATCTGGCAAAGTTGTGCGGGCTCGGCGAGGACCGCATCGAGATCGTGCGCATGGAGGCTGCCGGCTGCTACGGGCGCAACTGCGCCGACGATGTAGGCGCCGACGCGGCACTGCTGTCGCGCGCGGTCGGGCGGCCCGTGCGCGTGCAGCTCTCGCGCGAGCAGGAACACCTGTGGGAGCCCAAGGGCGCGGCCCAGCTGATGGACGTCAGCGCCACGCTGGGGCCGGACGGCGCGCTGCTTGGCTATGACTTCACCAGCCGCTATCCGTCCAACGATGCGCCCACGCTGGCGCTGGTGCTGACCGGTGCCGTGCCCAACGCGCCGCGCACGCTGGAGATGGGCGATCGCACCGCCGTGCCACCGTACGCGTATGGCGCGCGCCGCATCGGTTGCGACGACACGCCCGCGATCGTGCGCGCGTCCTGGCTGCGTGGCGTGTCGGCGCTGCCCAATGCGTTTGCGCATGAGTGCGTGATCGATGAGCTGGCAGCAGAGGCGGGTGCCGATCCCGTGGATTTCCGGCTGCGGCACCTGCCGGATGAACGTGCCGCGGCTTTGCTGCGCGCCGTGGCCGAAGCGGCTGGCTGGCAGCGGGGCGTGGCCGGATCGCGGGGTATCGCGGATGCCGAAGGCTGGCTGCGCGGCCGGGGCGTGGCCTATGCCCGCTATATCCACAGCCGTTTCCCGGGGTTCGGCGCAGCGTGGTCTGCCTGGGTGGTGGACCTGGCGGTGGATGCCGGCAGCGGCCGCATCACCATCGAAAAGGTGGTGGTCGGGCAGGACACGGGCATGATGGTCAACCCCGACGGCGTGCGCCATCAGATCCACGGCAACGTGGTGCAGACGCTCAGCCGGGTGCTGAAGGAGCAGGTGCGCTTCGATGCGGAGGGTGTCGCCAGCCGCGAATGGGGCAGCTATCCGCTGCTGACCTTCCCGGAAGTCCCGCCGATTGAAGTGGTGCTGATGCCGCGGCAGTCGGAGCCGCCGCTGGGCGCCGGCGAATCGGCCTCGCTGCCGGGTGCGCCGGCGATCGCCAATGCCTTGTTCGATGCGCTGGGGGTGCGGCTGCGCCGGCCGCCTTTCGTGCCGGAGACGGTGCTGGCAGGGTTGCAGGCCCGCTGAGGCCCCCAAACTCAAAGCGGCGCCTGCTCAGGCGCCGCCATTCCCCTCGTCAATCTCACTCATCTTGCGCAGCAGATAGGTCACCGCCACGCGCTCGGCCGGGTTCAGGCCGCCGAAGGTCTGCTCCGAGATCTCCTTCGCAAACGGCACGGTCTCATCGATCAGTGCCAGCCCGGCGGGCGTGACCGTTACCACCACCTTGCGCCGGTCATTGGGATCGTGCGACACCGCAATCAGCTCGCGCGACTTCAGCCGGTCGATGATGCCCCGCACCGTGGCCTGGTCGATGGCGGTGGCGCGCACCACCTCGTTCATCGAACACGGCTGGCGGTCCCTGACCGCGCACAGCACCACGAACTGCGCCGCGGTCAGCTGCGAATCCGGGATGGTCTGCTGGAAGATCGCCACATGGCGCTGGTAGGCGCGCCGCAGCAGGTGGCCCACCTGCTCGGTGAAATCGTAGTCGGCGGCGGTCTTGCCGGAAGGCGTGTCGGAGGGCTGGGGCACGAACCTGGTGCAGTGGGTAAGGTGACTCAGAGTATACCGAGGAAGGGGCCGGGAAGGTGGCCGGGGCCGCCGCGGCGATGGCCGATGCCATTGCGTCTTTTCGAATACAATCGTCGGGTCGTTTCGCGGGGCCGACGTGCCCGCCCGCTTTCCCCCTGTATTCCCCGTGCCAGCCTCCCAGAAGTCTCTCGCCGCACCTGCCGCGCTGCCGTCGCCGCAGCGCTCGGGGCTTGTCATCGCCGCCGTCGGAGCGGTGCTGTTCTCCGCCAAGGCGATCGTCGCCAAGCTGATGTACCGCTACAACGTCGATGCGGTGATGGTGATCACGCTGCGCATGCTGTTCGCGGTGCCGCTGTTCATGGCGATCGGCTGGTGGCAGTCGCGCCGGCTGGCGCCGCTGTCGTGGGCGGATCGGGGCCGCGTGGTGTTTCTCGGATTTATCGGCTACTACCTGTCGAGCTTCCTCGATTTCATCGGGCTGCAATACATCACCGCCGGGCTGGAGCGGCTGATCCTGTTCCTGACGCCGTCGTTCGTGCTGCTGGCCACCGCGCTGGTCTTCCGCCGGCCGATCGCCATGCGCCAGTGGCTGTCGCTGCTGCTGGCCTACGCCGGCATCGTGCTGGTATTCGCGCATGACCTGGACGTCAGCGGCAGCCAGGTGTGGCTGGGCGGCGCGCTGGTGCTGGGCAGCGCCTTGACATATGGTATCTACCTGATCCTGAGCGGCGAGCTGGTGCGGCGCATCGGCTCGCTGCGGCTGGTGGCGTATGCGATGTGCGTCTCGACCGCCTGCTGCGTGATCCAGTACCTGGTGCTGGGCCGGCCGGTGTCGGAACTGGCGCAGCCGGCGCCGGTGATGTGGCTGTCACTCGTCAATGCGGTGTTCTGTACCGTGCTGCCGGTGTCGCTGACCATGGTGGCGGTGTCGCGCATCGGCGCGCCGATGGCGTCGCAGGCGGGCATGATCGGCCCGGTGTCGACGCTGTTACTGGCCTTCTGGCTGCTGGGCGAACCCGTCAGCGGCGTGCAGCTCGCCGGCAGCGCGCTGGTGATGGGCGGCATGTATTTGCTGTCGGCAAGAAAAACGTGATTCCAGGCCGGCCGCGGAGCTGGCCCGTCAAAGACAACAGACAAAGGAGAAAGACATGGATCTGGGACTGCGCGGCAAGCATGCGCTGGTATGCGGCGCCAGCAAGGGCCTGGGCTTTGCCTGCGCCGATGCGCTGGCGGCCGAGGGTGTTGACGTGGTGATCGTGGCGCGCGGCGCCGAGGCGCTGGAGAAGGCCGCTGCCGGCTTGCGCGCGCGCCATGGCCGCCGCGTGATCGCGGTGGCGACCGACATCACCACGCCCGAAGGCCGCAAGGCGGCGCTGGACGCCGTGGCCAAGCTGGGCGACCTCGACATCCTGGTTAACAACGCCGGCGGTCCGCCGCCGGGCAACTTCCGTGACTGGGAGCGCAGCGACTGGCTGGCCGCACTGGACGCCAACATGCTGACCCCGATCGAGCTGATCAAGGCCACCGTCGACGGCATGATCGCGCGCAAGTGGGGCCGCATCATCAATATCACCAGCGGCGCGGTCAAGGCGCCGATCGATGTGCTGGGCCTGTCCAATGGCGCGCGCTCGGGCCTGACCGGCTTTGTCGCGGGCGTGGCGCGCGAAGTGGCGCAGCATGGCGTGACCATCAACAACCTGCTGCCGGGTCCGTTCAACACCGACCGCCTGCTCAAGACCATGGAAGGCGGGGCCAAGAAGGCTGGCCTGAGCGTCGATGAGGTGGCGCAACGCCGCGCCGCGGCGAACCCGTCGCGCCGCTTCGGCGAGCCGGCCGAGTTCGGTGCCACCTGCGCCTTCCTGTGCAGCCGCCATGCCGGCTACATCACCGGGCAGAACATCCTGCTCGATGGCGGCGCCTACCCGGGCACCTTCTGATTCCGTTGCTTTCTCCTGTTTCCTGACGTTCACCGACCCCGCAACAAGGAACCCCTGATGACTCGCCCCCGCATCGCGCTGATCGCCCACGACCACAAGAAGGACGATATCGTCGCCTTCGCCACGCGCCACCGCGCCTTCCTTTCGCAGTGCGAGCTGCTGGCCACCGGCACCACCGGCGGGCGCCTGATCGACGAGGTCGGGCTGGAGGTGACGCGCATGCTGTCGGGCCCGTGGGGCGGCGACCTGCAGATCGGCGCGCAACTGGCAGAAGGCCTGGTGCGCGCCGTGGTGTTCCTGCGCGACCCGATGACGCCGCAGCCGCATGAACCCGATATCAACGCGCTGGTGCGCGCCTGCGACGTGCACAACGTGCCGTGCGCGACCAACGTGGCCACTGCCGAGCTGTTGATCGCCGGGCTGACGCGCGAGGCTGAAGCCGGCAACTGAATTCCCATCGATGCATCACCATAACGAGGAGCGACACAGATGAGCAAAGCCATCCGGATCGAGCAGACCGGCGGTCCCGAAGTCATGCAGTGGGTCGATGTCGAAGTGGGCGATCCCGGCCCCGGCGAAGTGCGCGTGCGCCATGAGGCGGTGGGCCTGAACTACATCGATGTCTATTTCCGCACCGGGCTGTACAAGCAGCCGCTGCCGGGCGGGCTGGGCATGGAAGGCGCCGGCGTGGTCGAAGCGGTGGGCGAGGGCGTGCGCCACGTCGCCGTGGGCGACCGCGTGGCCTACGCCGGCCGTCCCACCGGCGCCTACGCGCAGGTGCGCGTGATGCCGGCCGATATCGTGGTGCGGCTGCCCGATGCGATCCCGTTCGACACCGCCGCGGCGATGATGCTGCAGGGCCTGACCGCGCAGTACCTGATCCGCGACAGCTACAAGGTGCAGCCGGGCGACACGGTGCTGCTGCATGCGGCCGCCGGCGGCGTTGGCCTGATTGCCAGCCAGTGGCTCAAGGCGCTCGGCGTGACCGTGATCGGCACCGTGGGCAGCGACGAGAAGGCCGAACTTGCGCGCGCCAATGGCTGCGCCCATACCATCGTCTACACGCGCGAATCCTTCGTGGACCGCGTCAAGGAAATCACCAACGGCAAGGGTGTGGCGGCGGTCTATGACTCGATCGGCAAGGACACTTTCGAGGGCTCGCTCGACTGCCTGGCGCCGCGCGGCACCATGGTCAGCTTCGGCAATGCCTCGGGCCCGGTGCCGCCGTTCGATCTGTCGGTGCTGAGCAGCAAGGGGTCGCTGCGGCTGACGCGCCCGACGCTGATGACCTACGTGGTGAATCGCGAGCTGCTGGAGCCGATGGTGGCCGACCTGTTCGACGCCGTGGCCACCGGCAAGGTGAAGATCGACATCCGCCAGCGTTACGCGCTGTCCGAGGTGGCGCAGGCGCACCGCGACCTGGAATCGCGCAAGACCACCGGCTCGACCATCCTGCTGCCGAACTGAGCACCAGCCAGGCAAGCAAAAGCCCCGGGGCGGCAGGTGCCGCGCCGGGGCTTTGTCATTCAGCGATGCGGTCAGTGCGGCCGGACCGTGGTGGCGGTGGCGCGCGTCTGCGCCTGGCGCAGGATATGCGGCGGCAGGCGCTTCAGGATCAGGTGCACCGCCAGCGGAATCAGCACCACGTCATCGACGATGCCCAGGCCCGCGACCACATCGGGGATCAGGTCGATCGGCGAGATTGCGTAGAGCAGCAGCCCGATGGCGGCGGGCTTGAGCCAGGCCGGCGCGTCCGGATGGCGCAGCGCGTACCAGAACAGGCGGCCGTCGCTACGAACCAGCGTCCACAGGGCCGAAAATCGCTTCCACATGAGAGGCCTCCTTCACATTGCGGGCGCCGGTCACTGGCGCATGCACAGATAGCTTGGGCCGTTATCGGCGGCTTCAAGTTCCGGAGGTGCAGGGAGATGCCTTGGGTATAGCCAAGGCTGGCGGTTTGCGCCCCTCTCCCGCTTGCGGGAGAGGGGCGGGGGAGAGGGCAGGAGCGTCAAAGGCTGAGGGCGGTGGGTGAAAACCGTTGGCCCCGCTTGGTGTGGCTCCTAGCTAAACCACCGCTCTCCCCGACCCTCTCTCCCGCTGATGGGAGAGGGAGAACACCTTGCTTAGGCAAGCTCGGACGGCTCAGGAGCACCGGCGATCAGCCCGGGATCTTGCCTTCCACGCCTTCGACATAGAACTTCACGCCGTGCAGGAAGCCATCGTCGGCCACCTGGTCCTTGGCCAGCTGTTCCTTGCCAGTGTTGTCCTTGATCGGACCCTTCCAGATCGGCGCGCTGCCGTCGGCGATGCCCTTCTTGCGCTCTTCGACCAGCGCCTTGACGTCAGCCGGCACGTCCGCGTTGAAGCCCTTCAGGTCGATCATGCCTTCCTTCAGGCCCCACCACGTGGTGCCGTTCTTCCACTGCTTGTTCAGCACGTCTTCCACCACCTTGTTGTAGTAGACGCCCCACGAGATCACCGACGCGGCCAGGTGGGCCTTGTCGCCGAACTTGCTCATGTCGCTGTCCCAGCCAAAGGCGTGCACGCCCTTTTCCTGCGCGGTCTGCACCACGGCGGCGGAGTCGGTGTTCTGCATCAGCATGTCGACGCCCTGGCCGATCAGCGTGGTGGCGGCTTCGCGCTCCTTGCCCGGATCGAACCACTTGTTGACCCACACCACCTTGACCGTGGCCTTGGGGTTGACGCTGCGCGCGCCCAGTGTGAACGAGTCGATATTGCGGATCACCTCGGGGATGGGCACCGATGCCACCACGCCCATCTTGCCGGTCTTGCTCATCTTGCCGGCGACCACGCCCGCCAGGTAGGCGCCCTCATAGGTGCGCACGTCGTACTGCGCCAGGTTCTCGGCGGTCTTGAAGCCGGTGGCGTGCTCGAACTTCACGTCTGGGAATTCCTTGGCGACCTTGAGCATCGACTCCATGTAGCCGAAGGTGGTGCCGAAGATCAGCTTGTTACCCTGGCTGGCCAGGTCGCGGAACACGCGCTCGGCGTCGGCGGCGGATTCGGGCACGTTCTCGACGAAGGTGGTCTTGACCTTGTCGCCGAACTTCTCTTCCACGGCCTTGCGGCCGGTGTCATGCGCGAAGGTCCAGCCGGCATCGCCGACCGGCCCGATATAGACGAAGGCGACCTTGAGCGGCTCGGCCTTCTGCCCGGCCGCGGGCGCGGAGGCCGCGCCTGCCGTCTCGGCAGGCTTGTCGGCCTCTTTCTTGCCGCAGCCCGCGAGGGCCAGCACGGCGGTGGCGGCCAGGGCCGCCAGGGTCTTCCTGCGCGTGACGATCATGATTTCTCCTTGTGATGAATTGTTGGTAGCTCAGGGATTTCCGTCAAAAAAAATGAGGCTCAGGCATTGCCGGGCCGGAAGGGCTTGCCCAGCGAGGCCGGCATGTTCAGCCGGATCCAGGCCGGATTGCGCGAGATCAGCGCCAGCACCACGATGGTGGCGGCGTACGGCAGCATCGACAGGAACTGCGATGGCACCGATACGCCGATCCCTTGCAGGTAGAACTGCAGGATGGTCACGCCGCCGAACAGCCACGCCCCCACCAGCACCCGGCCCGGACGCCAGGTGGCAAAGGTGGTCAGCGCCAGCGCGATCCAGCCGCGGCCGGCGACCAGGTTCTCGACCCACATCGGCGTGTACACCAGCGACAGGTAGGCGCCGGCCAGCCCGCAGCAGGCGCCGCCGAACAGCAGTGCGCCAAAGCGGATGGTGCGCACCGGGTAGCCCAGCGCGTGCGCCGATTCCGGCGCTTCGCCGATCGCGCGCAGCGTCAGCCCCGCGCGCGTGCGGAACAGGAACCACATGATGGCGAAGCACAGCAGCAGGCTGAAATACACCATCCAGTGATGCTGGAACAAGGCCGGCCCGAAGAAGGGCAGGTCGGCCAGGCCGGGCACGGCCTTGGCCTGCGCCGGCATGGCGTGGCCGACAAAGCGCTGGCCCATGAAGGCCGACAGGCCGGTGCCGAAGATCGACAGCGCCAGGCCGGTGGCGACCTGGTTGGTGGCCAGCACCAGCGCCAGCCACGAGAACAGCGTGGCCATCAGCATGCCGGCGAGCGCGCCGGCGGCAAAGCCGAGCAGCGGCGACTGGGTCTGGTAGCCGACCATGAAGCCGGCCACCGCGGCCACCAGCATCATGCCTTCGGCGCCCAGGTTGAGCACGCCCGAGCGTTCGTTGATCAGCAGGCCCAGCGCGGCCAGCAGCAGCGGCGTGCCGGCGTTGATGGCGGTGGCGATGAGGGGAGCGAGTTGTTCCATATTGTTCGGTAGCTCCGCTCAGGCCGTGGTGGCGCGCCAGCGCAGGCGGTTTTCGATCAGCGTGTCGCAGGCCAGCAGGAAGAACAGCAGCATGCCCTGGAACACCCAGCCTATGGCCGACGGCAGGCCCAGGCGCGATTGCGCCATCTCGCCGCCGATATAGAACAGCGACATCATGATGCCGCCGAACACGGTGCCGACCGGATGCAGCCGGCCGATGAAGGCAACGATGATGGCGGTGAAGCCGTAGCCCGGCGAGATCGACGGCAGCAGCTGGCCGATCGGGCCGGTTACTTCGAACGCGCCCGCCAGGCCTGCGGTGGCGCCCGAGATCAGCAGCGCGCTCCACAGCGCGCTGCGCGCCGAGAAGCCCGCGTAGCGCGCCGCCGCCGGCGCGGTGCCGCCCACCTGCAGGCGGTAGCCCGCAAAGCTGCGGAACACGAACACGGTCATCACCGCCACCAGCACCAGCATCACCACAAAGCCGACATGCAGGCGCGAGCCCGACATCAGGTTGGGCAGCAGGTACGCGGACGAGAACACCTTAGACTGCGGGAAGTTCATGCCGTTGGGATCCTTCAGCGGCCCATTGACCACCCACAGCAGCAGTTGCTGCGCGATATAGGTGAGCATCAGCGAGACCAGGATCTCGTTGGCGTTGAACCTGTCCTTGAGCACCGCCGTGAGCGAGGCCCACAGCATGCCGCCGATCATGCCGGCCAGTGAGGCCAGCACCAGCACCACGGTGCCGTTCATGGCCTGGCCCGGCACATCGAAGTAAAGCACGGTGGCGCCGGCGCAGATGCCGCCGGCAATCAGCTGCCCGTCGGCGCCGATATTCCACACGTTGGCGCGGTAGCACACCGACAGGCCGAGCGCGCACAGCACCAGCGGCACGGTCTTGAGCAGCACCTCGCCGATGGCGCGCTGGTCGCGCAGCGGATCGGCCAGGAAGACCTTGAGCGCGGCCACGGGGTCCTTGCCGAGCACCAGGAACAGCAGCGCGCCGAACAGGAGCGTCAGCGCCAGTGCGATCACCGGCGAGGCATAGGCCATGGTGCGCGAGGGCAGGCCACGCGGCGTCAGCGAGAGGGGGGAGCGGGGCAGCAGTTGTCGCACATCAGTCATGGCTTGCCACCTCCGCGCCGGATTGCGCCTGGGCGGGTCCGCCTTGCCACAGTCCGCTCATCCACAGGCCGACCTGCTCGCGCGTGGCGGTCTCGGTCGGCACCGAGGGCGACAAGCGGCCCTTGGCGATCACGTGCAGCCGGTCGCAGATCGCGAACAGCTCATCGAGCTCCTCCGACACCACCAGGATGGCGCAGCCGGTGGCCTTCAGCGCCAGGATCTCGTTGTGGATCTGCGCCGCTGCGCCCACGTCCACGCCCCAGGTCGGTTGGGCCACGATCAGTACCTTCGGGCCGCTTTCGATCTCGCGGCCGACAATGAATTTCTGCAGGTTGCCGCCGGAGAGGCTGCGCGCCAGCGCCTCGGGGCCGCTGGCCTTGACGCGGAATCGGCTGATCACCGCCGCGGCCAGCCCGGTGGCGGCCTTGGGCGAGATCATGCCCCGCCGCACGTAGGGCCGCGTCTGGTGCGACAACAGGATATTGGTGGCCAAGCTCATGCCCGGCACGGCGCCGCGGCCCAGGCGTTCTTCCGGCACGAAGGCCAGGCCGGCGCGGCGGCGCTGGCGTGCATCGCGCTTGCCCACCAGCCTGCCGCCGAGCTGCACCGATACGTTGGCCGCGCGCGTGTCTTCGCCCGACAGCGCTGCCAGCAGTTCCTGCTGGCCGTTACCGGAGACCCCCGCAATGCCGACGATTTCGCCCGCATGCACGTCCAGCGAAATCCGGTTCAGCTCGGTGGCGAAGGCATGCGCACGCGGCAGCGACAGCTCCTGCACGCTCAGCTGCACCGGGCCGCGAAAGGCAGCCACGCGCGTCTCGCGCGGGGGCTCGCCGCCGATCATCAGGCGCGACAGCGAGGCCGCGGTTTCCTGGCGCGGATCGCACACGCCGGTGACCTTGCCCATGCGCATCACGGTGGCCTGATGGCACAGCGCGCGGATCTCGTCGAGCTTGTGGCTGATATAGAGGATGCTGGTGCCCTCGGCGGCCAGCTGGCGCAGCGTGACGAAGAGTGTATCCACCGCTTGCGGCGTCAGCACCGAGGTGGGTTCGTCCAGGATCAGCAGCTGCGGATTGGCCAGCAGCGCGCGCACGATCTCCACGCGCTGGCGCTCGCCGACCGACAGCGTATGCACATGGCGGTTCGGCTCCAGCGGCAGGCCATAGCGCTCGGCGGTGGTGCGGATGCGCTCGGCCAGCTGCTTCATGTTGCCTTGCTGCCCGGCGGGCAGGCCGAGCGCGATGTTCTCGGTCACGGTCAGCGTGTCGAACAGCGAGAAATGCTGGAACACCATGGCGATGCCCAGGTTGCGGGCGTCGTGCGGGCTGTTGATCGTGACCTGCGCGCCGTTGAAGTGCATCTCGCCGGCATCCGGACGGACCGCGCCAAAGATAATCTTCATCAGGGTGGACTTGCCTGCGCCGTTTTCACCCAGCACGGCATGGATCTCGCCGGGAGCGACGCTTAGGCTGACGTCGTCGTTGGCGACGACGCCCGGGTAGCGCTTGCTGATATGGGCCAGCGCCAGCCTGGGAGGGAGTTGTGATGTCACTGAGGCGGCTCGGGTTGTTGTGGTGGCAGCAACGTGGGATGAGTCAACGGCGCGGCAGTGCGTGGCGCAGCATCGCCGCGACGCATTGCAGCATTCATCATGGTCTGGTGATGCCCGATATTGGTGATGGATTATATAAGTGAGCGGGGACCGGGCGGGCCGATTCCGGCGTCAATCCAGTCCCTGCAACGGTTTGGGGGCGGTTGCAAGTCGCGTGCCGGCTACAGCCGAAAAAACCGCCGGCTCCTTGCGGAGCCAGCGGCTGGGCTGGCGCGGCAGCGGCGGGCGGCCAGGGCGGCCGCTCGCTGGCAGGGCTCAGGCGTCGATGGCGGCGGCGCTGGTGGCGAAGCGCCCGTCGCGGAAGTCCGCCAGGGTCTGGTAGATCTGCTCCTGCGTGTTCATCACGAACGGCCCGTACTGCGCGATCGGCTCGTTCAGCGGCTGGCCCGCGATCAGCAGGAAGCGCGCGTCGGCCTCGGCCCTGACGATGACGCCGTCAGACTGGCCGGCGTTGTCCAGCACGCCCATGCGCTGGGCCTCGATCACGGCGCGGTCGTCGCCGTTGCCGATCGAGACCTCGCCCCGGTACACGTAGACGAACGCGTTGTGCCCGACCGGCAGCGCCTGCGCAAAGGTCTGGCCGGCCGGCAGGTGCACGTCCAGGTAGACCGGCTCGGTCACCGGGCGCGTGATCGCGCCGGCCACGCCGTGCGTGGCGCCCGCCAGCACGCGCACCGTGCCGCCGTTGTCCAATGCCACCGTCGGGATCTCGGCGGCGGGCAGGTCGCGGTACCACGGCGCGGTCATCTTGTCCGCGGCCGGCAGGTTCAGCCACAGCTGGAAGCCCTCCATGCGGCCGTCTTCCTGCTCGGGCATTTCCGAGTGGACCACGCCGGCGCCCGCCACCATCCACTGCGCGCCGCCGTTCTGCAGCAGGCCCTCGTTGCCGGCGCTGTCGCGATGGCGCATGCGCCCGGCCAGCATGTAGGTGATGGTCTCGAAGCCGCGGTGCGGGTGATCGGGGAAGCCGCCGATGTAGTCGTCCTTGCTGTCGGTACCGAAGGCATCGAGCATCAGGAACGGGTCCAGCCGGCGCTGCAGGTTCTGCGTCAGCACGCGGGTCAGCTTGACGCCGGCGCCGTCCGAGGTGGCGATGCCCCGCACGACGCGATCCACGGCGCGCGAACGTTGCACGGTTTCGGCAGCGGCGGCGGGAACGGTGGCGAGGGTGGTGGTAAGGGTGTCCATGTCTTTCTCCTGTGGGCGGGTCCCGCGCGGCAATGGCCAGGCCGGGTTCCCGTCGTTTCAGCTACCTCGTCAATTTAGTGGTTTGGCGCGGAAAGAGTAGAGGGTCGCCGGGCAACAGATTGTTCTGCTGGCGTACCAATTACCTGCGTCGGTCTCCGCGAATTCAGAACGATCCGAGTGATCGCGATGTGCTGACTAATGCACGGCCGAAACTGCCGTCCCAGTGCTGCCAATTCGCGCCAGATCGGCGCAGGAAGGCCGGAAGAATGCGGGAAGATGACAGGATCGATGAAGATCGCTATAATAGCGCTCTCTTTGTCATCCGTTGAAGCGAGATGCGGGGGTGGAAAAACCTCGCTAGCCCTTGCCAGTCAACGGCCGATGTACCGGCGGCGCGTCGGAAAACTTCAATACTTGCGCTGCCACTGGCCAACCGATCGCAACATGCTTGCGTCGCCGGTTGCGCCGCTTCAGGGACTGCCATCCAACCCGGCATCCCGTCAATCGGACTTCCCGCCCACGGCGGAGGAATCCACAGACCGTCCGCCGGCAATCGTGCCGGTCATGGCGGCAATGCAATCTGAACCGGGACTGGTGGCGCCCCATCTCCGCACGCACCAGCCCATATTGTTTTCCATCGCCGGGAAGTGGCGTGCTGCGCGCTTTCCGGTTTCGGAAAAGGGGAGAGTATGTCAAAGGAATCGGCACGGGTCTTCGCCTGGGCAGGACTGACGCTTGCCGCGCTGGCCGCACTGGTGGCATGGATCGGCGTCGATGTGATCCGCCAGTACCAGGAGCGCCTGCTCTACGACGTGGCCGACCACTTGCGCCTGGTGGTGCTGTCCATGACGCTGGCGCTGGCCACCGGCATCCCGGCCGGCATCGCGCTGAGCCGCCCGTGCATGCGCCGCTGGGCCGACCGCCTGATGCAGGTCTTCAACGTGGGCAATACCGTGCCGTCGCTGGCGGTGCTGGCTCTGGCCCTGGCCGTGCTCGGCATCGGCGAGCGGCCCGCCATCCTGGCGCTGTGGCTGGCCTCGCTGCTGCCGATCGTGCGCAATACCTACGAAGGCCTGCGCAATGTCTCGCCCACGCTGCTGGAAGCGGCGCGTGGCATCGGCATGACCCCGGTGCAGCGCCTGGTGCGCGTGGAACTGCCCAACGCATTGCCGGTGATGCTGGCCGGCATCCGCATCGCCCTGGTCATCAACGTGGGCACGGTGCCGCTGTCGTTCCTGATCGGCGCCAACAGCCTGGGCGAGCTGATCTTCCCGGGCATCTATCTGAACAACCAGCCGCTGCTGCTGCTTGGCGCGGCCGCCACGGCGCTGCTGGCGCTGGCCCTGGACGCGCTCTTTGCCGCCGCCGGCCAGCTGTACCTGCGCCGCCGCGGCCTGGCGCGCTGAACATGGGGACCGAAATGGAAAACCAGATGCAATTCATTCGCCGCCGTGCCCGGCGTGTCGCCCTGGTGGTGGCTGCCGTCACCGCCTTTGCGGCGGGCCTGGCGCTGGCCACTGCGCCTGAAGCGCATGCCGAGGCCACGCCGATCCGCGTGGGCGGCAAGAACTTCACAGAGCAGCTGCTGCTGTCGTCGATGACGTCGAAGTACCTGCGCGCCAAGGGCCTCACCACCGAACTGACCGCCGGCCTGGGCAGCACGCTGATGCGCCAGGCAATGGAGAGCAACCAGCTCGACGTGGTGTGGGACTACACCGGCACCGCGCTGATCGTGTTCAACAAGGTCCAGGAAAAACTGGGCGCCAGGGAAAGCTACGAGCGCGTCAAGCAGATGGATAGTGCGCGCGGGCTGGTGTGGCTCGATGCCTCGAACATCAACAACACCTATGCGCTGGCGATGCCGAAGGAACGCGCGGCCAGCGGCGTGACCACGCTGTCGGGCTTTGCCGAGCAGATGCGCCGCGCCGGTCCCGACGCCAGCCACCCGTTCGCGGTCGACATGGAATTCGCTGCGCGCCCGGACGGCCTGGAGCCGCTCAAGGCGCTGTACAAGCTGCCGTTCTCGCGCCGCGACGTGATCCAGCTCGACCCGGGCCTGGTCTACACCGCACTGAAGAACAACCAGGTGGAACTGGGCCTGGTCTATGCCACTGACGGCCGCGTCAAGGGTTTCGACCTGGTGCTGCTGGAAGACGACCTGCACTTCTTCCCGCCTTACAACGCCGTGCCGGTGGTGCGCAAGCCGGTGCTTGACCAGCACCCGGAGCTCGCGGGCCTGCTCAACGCGCTGGCGGCCAAGCTCGACAACGAGAGCATGACCGACATGAACTACAAGGTGGACATCGGCCAGCAGCCGGTGGACAAGGTCGCGGAGGATTTCCTGCGCCGCCACGGACTGATCTGAGGAGGGCTGCATGGACTTGATCTCGTACCTGCAACACAGCTGGCCCACGCTGCTGAAAATGACCGGCGAGCACCTGGCGCTGGTGGGTTCGGCAGTGGGGCTGGCCATCCTGATCGGCGTACCGCTGGGCATTGTGATCACGCGCTTCCGCGCGCTCGCCACGCCGCTGCTGGCGCTGGCGACGATCGTGCTGACGCTGCCGTCGATCGCGCTGTTCGGGCTGATGATCCCGATCTTCGCGCGCTTCGGCCATGCGCTGGGCTACGTGCCCGCGGTGACGGCGGTGTTCCTGTACTCGCTGCTGCCGATCATGCGCAACACCTACACCGCGCTGGCCAATGTCGACCCCGGCATCCAGGAAGCGGGGCGCGGCATCGGCATGACCACCTGGCAGCGCATGCGGCTGGTGGACCTGCCGCTGGCGGTGCCGGTGATCCTTGGCGGCGTGCGTACCGCCGTGGTGATGAATGTCGGGGTTGCCACAATTGCCGCCATCATCGGCGCGGGTGGCCTTGGAGTGCTGATCCTGCAGGCGATCAGCCAGAGCAACATGAGCAAGCTGGCCGTGGGCGCGGTCCTGGTCAGCCTGCTCGCCATCGTGGCGGACGCCTTCCTGCAGTGGCTGCAGCGCGCGCTAACGCCGAAAGGAATCCGGCTATGATCGAACTCGACCAACTCACCAAGTCCTTCCCGCAGAAAGACGGCACCGAAACGCGCGCCGTCGACGCCGTGTCGCTGACGGTGCCGCGCGGCGAGATCTGCGTCTTCCTCGGCCCCTCGGGCTGCGGCAAGACCACCACGCTGAAGATGATCAACCGGCTGATCGAGCCGACCTCGGGCACGGTGCGCATCGAGGGCGAGGACACGCGCGGCCTTGACGGCGTGACCCTGCGCCGCAAGATCGGCTACGTGATCCAGCAGATCGGCCTGTTCCCCAACATGACCATCGAAGAGAACATAATGGTGGTGCCGCGCCTGCTGGGCTGGGACAAGAAGCAATGCCGCGAGCGCGCGCGCGAGCTGATGGCGATGGTGCAGCTCGACCCCAACCGGCTGCTGACGCGCTATCCGCGCGAGCTCTCCGGAGGCCAGCAGCAGCGCATCGGCGTGATCCGCGCGCTGGCGGCCGACGCGCCGCTGCTGCTGATGGACGAGCCCTTCGGTGCGGTCGACCCGATCAACCGCGAGAGCATCCAGAACGAATTCCTGCAGATGCAGCGCCAGCTCGGCAAGACCGTGATCATGGTCTCGCACGACATCGATGAGGCCATCAAGCTGGCCGACAAGGTGGCGGTGTTCCGCCGCGGCAAGCTGGTGCAGTTCGACCACCCCGACGCGCTGCTGGCACATCCGGCCGATGAGTTCGTGCAGGCCTTCGTCGGCCATGACAACACGCTCAAGCGCCTGCTGCTGGTGCGCGCCGGCGACGCCGCCACCATGCCGCCGAGCTGCCGCCCCGACATGCCGCTGGCCGAGGCGCTGGCCGTGATGGACGACGCCGACGTGCGCCACCTGCCGGTGGTGGACGACGCCCAAGTCGCGCTGGGCTACGTCACGCGCCGCGATGCGCGCTCCGGCAAGGGGCAGTGCAGTGATGTAATGCGTCCGTTCGCCGTGACCGCGGCCTTCGACGAGCACTTGCGCATCGTGCTGTCGCGCATGTACCAGCACAACACCAGCTGGCTGCCGGTGATGGGCGCTGACGGTGCCTACCTGGGCGAGGTCACGCAGGAATCGATCGCGGGGTACCTGAGTTCGGGACGTTCGCGCGGGCAGGCCGGGGCGCTGGCCGCCTCCGCTCCCGCGCCGCTGCGAGCGGCGGCC
The DNA here is from genome assembly GCF_000219215.1 of Cupriavidus necator N-1. NCBI lineage: Bacteria > Pseudomonadati > Pseudomonadota > Betaproteobacteria > Burkholderiales > Burkholderiaceae > Cupriavidus > Cupriavidus necator. Next base: position 919,195 of record NC_015726.1, read on the forward strand.
TGAGCCAGCAGCAGGGCGGCGGCTTCCGCGCTATGCTAGGTGCATGCTTCGCTATTGCCGCTCGCCCCTGTGCCTGGTCGTCGAAACCCGCTGGCTGATCCCGCGCGGGTTTGACGGCTTCACGCCCGGTCCGCTGATCCTACTGCGCCCCGGCGCCAGCCATGCGCTGATCGAGCACGAGAAGGTGCATGTGCGCCAGTTCTGGCGCAGCTGGGGCCTGATGGGCGTGCTCTACCTGGCCAGCCGGCGCTGGCGCCTGCGCTATGAAGTGGAGGCCTACCGCGTGCAGCTGCGGTACAGCCCGCCGGGCGCGGCGCATGGGCTGGCGCGCGTGCTGGCGTGCAAGTACCGGCTCAGGATTTCAGAAGCCGAGGCGTACCGGCTGCTGACGCAAGACCCGCACGGCGATGCCCAATGAAAACGGCCCGCACCAGTCACTGGCGCGGGCTGTTTCTCTTGTCTGGCGGAAGCGGTGAGATTCGAACTCACGGATGGGTCACCCCATCGGCAGTTTTCAAGACTGCTGCCTTAAACCACTCGGCCACGCTTCCTGGAAAGTGCGGGCATTGTAGCGCGAAAGGACACGGGCCCCGCGCGCTGCCGCCTGCAGACCTGACGGTCAGGCCGCGCATTATACAAGGCTCGCGTGGATCGATGGTGGTCTTGTGTTGCGGCACGCAAGCGCGCGTAAACTTCCTGCCACATCCACCGCCGCGGATGTCGGCGTCTGTCTGACATTACGGAACCTTCACACGCCGGCATCGCTCATATTGTCGTGCCGGGTGGCGCGGTGTGTGCCGCATCCCCGGCTTTCGCCTGGCAACAGAGGAGAACTCAAAATGCGAATCCATAGCAAGAAATGGCTGATCGTTCCGGTGGCCGCAGCGGCTGTGCTGGCCGGTTGTGCCGCGCCGCCGTATGACAGCGGCTACAACACCGGCTACAACGCCCCGCCTCCGGGGTACCAGACTCCCAACACCTCGCAGGCCCCGGCTGGCGCGGTGTACTACGGCCGTGTGGAATCGATCGAACCGATCACCAACACGCAAAACAGCTCGGGCCTGCTTGGCACCGTGATCGGCGGTGCGGCCGGCGGCCTGCTGGGCCACCAGATCGGCGGCGGGCGCGGGCAGACCGCGGCGACCATCGGCGGTGCCGTGGTCGGCGCCGTGGCCGGCAACCAGATCGAGAAGCGCGCGGGCAGCAACACGCAGACCGCGTACCGCGTCAACGTGCGCCTGGATGATGGCCGCGTGGCCACGGTGACCCAGTCGAGCCTGGGCAACCTGCAGGTGGGCACGCGGGCGCGCGTGGCCAACGACATGGCAACGCCGTACTGATAAGGCCAGCCTGACGTTTGCCAGCATGTAAAAGGCCACGCATTGCGTGGCCTTTTTTTGTTGCCGGCGCACGGCGGCGCTCAGTCCTTCAGGAACATCTCCTGCAGGTCGTTGAGGAAGCGCCGGCCCAGCTCGGTGGGGCGGATGGTGGTCAGGTCCGCTTCCAGCAGCCCTTTCTTTTCCGCCTCGGCCAGCTGCTTGCTGATGGTATGCAGCGGCAGCCCGGTGTAGTCGTGGAAGCTTGATGCCGGCACGCCGTCGGTCAGGCGCAGGGCGTTGAGCATGAACTCGAACGGCAATTCGTCGGCGCCGACATCGCGCGCTTCCTGCACGGCATTGCCGGCCAGTGCCCGCTCCATGTAGGTGGCCGGATGCTTGTGCCGCATCTGGCGCAGTATCCGATGCGGGAACGACAGCTTGCCGTGCGCGCCGGCGCCGATGCCGAGGTAGTCGCCGAAGCGCCAGTAGTTCAGGTTGTGGCGCGCCTCGCGATGCGGCTTTGCGTACGCCGAAGTTTCGTAGTGCCGGTAGCCGGCCTCGGCCGTGCGCGCTTCAATCCAGTCCTGCATCTCGTACGCGCTGTCGTCGTCCGGCAGCGCGGGCGGGAACCTGGCGAACAGCGTGTTGGGCTCCAGCGTCAGGTGGTACAGCGACAGGTGCGTGGTGCCGTACGACAGCGCGGTTTCCACATCCTGCCGGCATTCATCCAGCGTCTGGCCGGGCAGGGCGTACATCAGGTCCAGGTTGATGTTGTCGAAGCTGGCCTGGGCGATGTCGATCGCCTTGCGCGCCTCGGCACCGCCGTGGATGCGGCCGAGCGCCTGCAGGTGCCGGTCGTTGAAGCTCTGGATGCCGATCGACAGCCGGTTGATGCCGCTGGCGCGGTAGCTGGCGAACTTGTCGGCCTCGAAGGTGCCGGGGTTGGCCTCCATCGTGATCTCGGCGTCGGCGTCCAGCGGCAGCAGCGCGCGGATATCCGACAGTAGCCGGTCCATACCCGCTGCCGACAGCAGGCTGGGCGTGCCGCCGCCGATAAAGACCGTATGCACCGGCCGGCCCCACACCAGCGGCAGCGATTGCTCCAGGTCCGCGCGCAGCGCGTCCAGGTAGATGTCTTCCGGGATCTCGTGGTTGTCGGCGCCGGGCGCGGCGTGCGAGTTGAAATCGCAATACGGGCACTTGCGCACGCACCACGGGATATGCACGTACAGCGACAGCGGTGGCGAGCCGGGCAGGCTGATCTGCCCGGGCTTGAGCCAGAGCTGCTTGCTGTCCACGGGCACGGACGCGGAGACCGGTACGATCGGGATCATCGGGTGGTGGTTTCCGCGGCATCGGCCTGCAGCCGTGCCACCAGCGCGCGCAGCGCCTGGGCCCGGTGGCTGACCGTGTTCTTCTCTTCGGGTGACAGCTCGGCGGCTGTCTTGCCCAGGCGCGGCAGCAGGAAGTGCGGGTCGTAGCCAAAGCCGCCCGCGCCGCGCGGCGCGTCGACGACCTCGCCGTGCCAGAGGCCTTCGGCAATGATCGGGCAGGGGTCTTCGGCGTGGCGCACGAACACCAGCACGCAGTAGTAGTGTGCGTGGCGGTTCAGCTTGCCGGCCAGTTGCGAGACCAGGTGCGCATTGTTGGCGGCATCCGACCTGGCCTGCCCGGCCATCTGCGCATAGCGCGCGGAATAGACGCCGGGCGCGCCGTCCAGCGCCTGCACGCAGATGCCGGAATCGTCGGCCAGCGCGGGCAGCCCGGCCAGCCGGCTGGCGTGGCGGGCCTTGGCCAGCGCGTTCTCGACGAAGGTGGCAAAGGGCTCTTCGGCCTCGGGAATGCCCAGTTCGCCCTGGGGCACCACGTCAAAGCCGAGCGGAGCCAGCAGCGCGCCGAATTCGCGCAGCTTGCCGGCGTTGTTGGAAGCCAGTACCAGGCGTTGCATCGCGTGTCCCGCTGCTCAGGCCAGGTCGAGCGCTTCGCGCTGGTGCTGCACCAGGCGGGCGATGCCGGCTTCGGCCAGGCGCGTCATGGCGTCCAGGTCGGCGCGGCTGAAGGGCACGCCTTCGGCGGTGCCCTGCACCTCGACAAAGCCGCCGCTGCCGGTCATGACCACGTTCATGTCGGTGTCGCAGTTGCTGTCCTCGGCGTAGTCCAGGTCCAGCACCGGCACGCCGTCGACCATGCCGACCGAGACCGCGGCAACATGGTCGCGGATCGGGCTGGCGGCGATCAGGTCGTCGCGCAGCATGGTCGAAACCGCGTCATGGGCGGCGACGAAGGCGCCGGTGATGGCCGCGGTGCGGGTGCCGCCGTCGGCCTGCAGCACGTCGCAGTCCAGGTGGATGGTGTATTCGCCCAGCGCCGCCAGGTCGAACACCGAGCGCATGGCGCGGCCGATCAGGCGCTGGATTTCCTGGGTGCGGCCGGTCTGCTTGCCGCGCGCGGCTTCGCGGTCCGAGCGGGTGTGCGTGGCGCGCGGCAGCATGCCGTATTCGGCCGTGACCCAGCCTTCGCCGCTGCCTTTCTTGTGCGGCGGCACCTTGGCCAGCACGCTGGCGGTGCAAAGCACCTTGGTGTCGCCAAAGGCACACAGGACGGAGCCCTCAGCGTGGCGGGTGTAGTGGCGGGTAAGGCTGATGGAACGCAGCGCATCGGCTGCGCGGCCGCTGGGTCGCATGGGATGGTTTGTCCGAATCGGGGAGAGACCGCGATTCTAACGCCGCCAGCCCAAAGAACCCATTTCATGATGAAAGGGGACGCGTTCAAGCCAGGCGCGGCGCAGGCTAGGCGCGGGCCGCCGGCCTTGGTTATTCCAAGGTCAAGGCCCGCAACAACGCATGCGCCACGCCTGGCTTGAACCCACAGGGAAGGCTGCTGCCGGGCCGCATGGCGTTGTTGTGGCCTCCTTGCGTGGAGTGACCACGCGGCGTCGGCCACGCCTAGCCCTGCGGCCCGGCAGCAGCCTTCGCGCCCCTTCTTCATCATGAAATGGGTTCTAAAACGCTGCATAGCCTCCCCGGCGTGCGCCCGGGAAGGGCATTACCGCATCAGGTTGCTGGTCTTGTCGATGGCGGCGCGGATCTCGGCGATCGAGCGCTCGATCTCCTCTTCGGACAGCAGGTCGCTATCAGTGCCGGTGCGCTCCAGGATCGAGGTGGTGAAGGCGTTCAGCGGCAGGGTGTCGGTCATGACCGAATCCTGTCCCGCCGCATTGCTGTCCAGTTCCCACATCATGGCGATGCCGGTGGTGTTGTCGGCACCTTCGCCGGCGTTCTGCAGCGCCTGCTCGATCAGCGCCGGCACCGCCTGCACCACCGACAGGCGCGACAGCTTGTCCACCAGCGCGGGCTCTTCCAGTGCGCCCCACAGGCCGTCGGAGCAGAGCAGGGCCACGTCGCCCGGCTCCAGCCGCACCGGGCCGCCCAGGTCGATCAGCGGCAGGTTGGGCGAGCCCAGGCAGTTGTAGAGCTTGTTGCGCTCCGGGTGGTTGGCCACGTGCATCGGCAGCACGCGCTCCTGCTGCAGCAGGTTCTCGATCTTGGAGTGGTCGCGCGTGCGCGTCAGCAGCCGGCCCTTGCGCAGCAGGTAATAGCGCGAGTCGCCGGCGTGGGCCCAGTAGATCTGGCCCTGCTGCACCAGGCAGCAGACCACCGTGGTGCGCGGCACGTCCGCCATCTGGTTGGCTTCGGCATAGCGGTGGATCTCGCGGTGGGCCAGCATGATGGTGTCCTGCAGGAACTCGGCCGGGTTGCGCACCGTGGGCCGCGCCTGCACCTGGAACTGGCGCGCCAGCGTCTGCAGCGCCTGCTGCGCGGCGACTTCGCCGTGCGCATGGCCGCCCAGGCCGTCGGCCAGCACCATCAGCAGCGCGTCGCGCGTGAAGCAATAGCCCATGCGGTCCTGGTTGACGCGGCGGCCGCCTTTCCTGCTTTCCTGGTAGACAGAGAATCGCATGTTGGCTTTCAGGGAATTCAGTGGACTGGCCGCAACCGGGGCGCCAGATTTGTGATTCAGTCGACGCCCGCGCCGGGGACGGGTTCGTCACGCCGGCGCAGCAGGGTCAGGAAGCGCGATGTCGCCGCGGGCCGCTCCGCCGGTGCCATGGCCGGGGCTTGCGTCTGCGGCGCCAGCGTCTGCTCGCCCAGGGCGTTGGTCTGCTCGCGCAACTCCTTTTGCAGCCGGAACACGCTCTGCGGGCGCTCGGCCGGCGTCAGCCGCAGGCACCATTCGACCAGGTCCACCAGCCCGTTGGTGTAGCTGCTGCGCAGCCGCGCCAGGGCTTCGCCCATGCGGTCTTCCTTTTCGCGCTGGTTGGCTTCCTGCGGCGGCATGCCGGCCATGCAGGCGTAGAGCGTGGCGCCCAGGCTGTAGACATCGGTCCACGGGCCCAGGTCGGAGTGCTTGCCATAGAGCTCGGGCGCGGCAAAGCCGGGGGTGTACATCGGCTGGAAGCGGGCCGCTTCCATCGTCAGGGTCTGCCGCGCGGCGCCAAAATCCAGCAGGATCGGGGATTCGTCCTCGCGCAGGTAGATGTTGCCGGGCTTGATGTCCAGGTGCAGCAGCTTGTGGATATGGACCTCGCGCAGGCCGCTCATCAGGTCGTGGAAGACCTTGCGCATGAAATGCTCGCGCAGCACCTTGGGGCCGCCTTGCTGCCGGGCGGCCAGCACGTGCTCCTGCAGCGTCTTGCCCAGCTCGTAGTTCATCACCATGTAGACGGTGGAATTCTCGCGGAAGAAATTCACTACGCGCACTACGCTGGGATGGGAGATGCGGGCCAGCGAGCGGCCCTCTTCAAAGAAGTATTTCAGGCCCAGCCGGAACGCGGCGGCGTTTTCCTCGGGCACCACGGGGATGAGTTCGCCCGGGTTGCGCCGCGCCAGCGACGCCGGCAGGTATTCCTTGATGGCAACCGGCGCGCCGGTATCGTCGGTGGCCAGGTAGACGAAACTGAACCCCCCGCTGGCCAACTTCTTTACAATACGATAGTTGGACAACAGCGTGCCGACGGGCAGCGGTGCACTCTTCGGTTGTGTCGTGCCCTTTGGCTCTGTCATGGGAATAGGGACCTGATTTGCCTCCGGATTGTCCGGGCTAATCGGTCACTTGTAAAGAACACAAATAAGGGCATTGTTGCCCTCCTTTCAACGTATTGAGAGCGTCCCCGGGCTCCCATGCGGGGCGCTCGAGGCGGACGTACGCGGGCCGCCAGCAGCCCGGGGCCGCCGCCATTCACGAGAACATCCAATGATCCACAGCATGACAGGCTATGGCCTGGCGACGCGCCAGGCGCCATTGACCAACGCGCAAGGCGAGCCCAGCGGGCGCTCCGCGTCCGTTTCGGTGGAATTCCGCACTGTCAATTCGCGTTTCCTCGACCTGTTGTTCCGGGCCCCGGAAGAGTGCCGCGCCTTCGAGCCGGCCCTGCGCGAGATGCTGATGGCCGAGCTGTCGCGAGGCAAGCTGGAGTGCCGCATCAACCTGCAGCGCACCGACGCCGGCGGCGCCACCCTGGCCCTCAATGAAGGGCTGCTGGCGCAGATCCGCGCGCTGGAAACCACCGTCGCCGCCACCTTCGCCAGTGCCGGCACCCTGCGCATGGGCGAGATCCTGCGCTGGCCGGGCGTGCTGGTCGAGCCGGAACTGTCGCAGGAGGCACTGCGCGAGGCGGTGCTGGGCGCCGCGCGCGAGGCGCTGGACCAGCTGCTGGAAGCCCGCCGCCGCGAAGGCGACGCGCTCAAGGCGACGCTGATGGAGCGCATCGACGCCATGCTGGCGATCGTCGAGCGCCTGACGCCGACCATCCCGCAGCTGATCGCCCATCACCAGGACAAGCTGACCGAGCGCCTCCAGGAGGCCTTCAACCTGGCCGCGCCTGCCGGCATGCCGTCGATGAGCCGCGACGAGATCGCCGAGCGCATCCGCCAGGAAGCCACCGTCTACGGCATCCGCATCGACATCGCCGAAGAGCTGTCGCGGCTGCAGGCGCACCTGAACGAGACCCGGCATATCCTGAAGAAGGGCGGCCAGGCCGGCAAGCGCCTGGACTTCATGATGCAGGAGCTCAACCGCGAGGCCAACACGCTTGGCTCCAAGGCCGCCGCCAAGGAACTGGCCGACGCCTCGATGGAGCTCAAGCTGCTGATCGAACAGATGCGCGAGCAGGTCCAGAATCTCGAATAAAGACAGTTCCAGGAATCACCAAAGAATCATCATGAGCCCAACGCCTCAATCCGCGCCCCACACTGCCATCGATACCGTCTACCCCGGCAACCTCTTCATGGTGGTGGCGCCGTCCGGAGCCGGCAAGTCGACGCTGGTCAACAAGCTGCTGTCGCAGGACCCGGCCATCCGCCTGTCGATCTCGCACACCACGCGCGCGCCGCGCCCGGGCGAGCAGGACGGGCGCGAATACCACTTCGTCACGGTCGACGCGTTCCGCGCTGCGCGCGATCGCGGCGACTTCCTGGAATGGGCCGAGGTCCACGGCAACTACTACGCGACCTCGCGCGTGTGGATCGAGCAGCAGATGGCGCAAGGCAACGACGTGCTGCTCGAGATCGACTGGCAGGGCGCGCAGCAGGTGCACCAGCGCTTTTCCAACGCGGTCGAGATCTTCATCCTGCCGCCGTCGCTGACGGCTCTGGAAGAGCGCCTGAAAAAGCGCGGCCAGGACGAGCCCAATGTGATCGTGCGCCGGCTGCTGGCGGCGGGCAGTGAAATGGCCCACGCCTCGGAGTCGGACTACGTCATCATCAACGAGGTCTTCGACGATGCTCTGGAGCAGTTGCGCAACGTGATCAGCGCCACGCGGCTGCGGTTTTCCTCGCAGAAAGCGCGGCATACGGAGCTGTTTATCGAGTTGGGCATCCACTGAGCCGATGCCTGCCGATGACAGCCGCGCGAGGCGCCGCCGGCGTTTTCCGCCGCGTGCTGTAAAATAGCAACCCAACGTAAGGTTTTGTCCCAAGGTGGATTTGATATGGCGCGTATTACCGTCGAAGATTGTCTGAAACACATTCCGAATCGCTTCGAGCTCGCGCTGGCGGCCACGTATCGTGCCCGTCAGCTGGTGCAGGGCCACACGCCCAAAGTCGAAGCAAAGGACAAGCCGACTGTGGTGGCACTGCGCGAGATCGCGTCGGGCCAGGTCGGCATCGAGATGCTGAAGAAGGTCCCGACCTGATTGGTCAGGCGGCCCATGGCTTATCCTCGCATCGTGCCAGCACGTATCCAGCCGGATTCCAGGGGCCGCCGCCATGCCTTCGCCGCATTCGCCCTCCAAGCCTCCCTCCCAGCCGTCGCCGACTGCCGTGGCGCCGGCGCTTGGCGATGCGGCCCCGCCTACGGCGCGTAAGCGCACCATTCCGGGCCAACCCTCCGTGAACGCGCGCACCGGCGCTCCCAATCTTCCCGATCCGCTCGGCGGCGATGTCGTCGGCGAACGTGCCGTCGCGCCCGCGCTGGCGCCGGGCAAGGCCAGGGGCGCGGCACTGCAGGACGAGCTGGCCGCGATGCAGGATGTGGCGCCGGCGGCTGACAGCCTGTTTATCGACGCAGTGCTGGCGCAGTCATACCGTCACTTCTTCGGCCCGACCTCGCAGCCGGCGGTGCCGCCGCGCCAGCAGGTCATCTCCATCACCCGGCTGATGGAGAAACTCGCGTACCTGAAGGCGCCCGACCTGGCGCGCGTGCGCGAGGCCTTCCAGTTTTCCGACGAAGCCCATCTGGGCCAGTACCGCCAGAGTGGTGAGCCCTACATCACCCATCCGGTGGCGGTGGCCGAGCTGTGCGCGGACTGGAAGCTGGATGTGCAGTCCATCATGGCGGCGCTGCTGCACGACGTGATGGAAGACCAGGGCATCACCAAGAGCGAGCTGGCCGAGAAATTCGGCCCCAAGGTCGCCGAACTGGTCGATGGCCTGACCAAATTGGACAAGCTCGAATTCCAGAGCCGCGAGCAGGCGCAGGCGGAGAGCTTCCGCAAGATGCTGCTGGCGATGGCGCGCGACGTGCGCGTGATCCTGGTGAAGCTGGCCGACCGTACGCACAACATGCGCACGCTCGACTTCGTGCCGCCGGAGAAACGCCGCCGTATCGCGTTGGAGACGATGGAGATCTATGCGCCGATCGCGCACCGTCTCGGTCTCAACACGATCTACCGCGAACTGCAGGAGTTGTCCTTCAAGGTCGGCTCGCCGTTCCGCTACGCCACGCTGGAGAAAGCCGTCAAGGCCGCGCGCGGCAACCGCCGCGAGGTGGTCAAGCGTATCCTGGAAGCCGCGCAGAAGGGGCTGGCCGATGCCGGCATCGTGGCCGAACTGTCCGGGCGCGAGAAAACGCTCTACAGCATCTACCGCAAGATGCACGACAAGCAGCTGTCGTTCTCGCAGGTGCTGGACGTATATGGTTTCCGCGTGGTGGTGGAAACGCAGATGCACTGCTACATGGCGATGGGCGCGCTGCACGGGCTGTACAAGCCCATGCCCGGCAAGTTCAAGGACTACATCGCCATCCCCAAGATCAACGGCTACCAGTCGCTGCACACCACGCTGGTGGGCCCGTTTGGCACGCCGGTGGAGTTCCAGATCCGCACGCGCGACATGCACCAGATCGCCGAGGCCGGCGTGGCTGCGCACTGGATGTACAAGCACCAGGCCGACCACGCCAACGATATTCAGCAGCAGGCGCACCAGTGGCTGCAGTCGCTGCTCGATATCCAGAGCCAGACCGGCGATTCGCAGGAATTCCTGGAGCACGTCAAGATCGACCTGTTCCCGGATGCGGTCTACGTGTTCACGCCCAAGGGCCATATCCGCGCGCTGCCGCGCGGCGCCACCGCGCTGGACTTTGCCTACGCGGTGCACAGCGATCTGGGCAACCAGTGCGTTGCGGTCAAGATCAACAACGAGATGTTGCCGCTGCGCACCGAGCTCAAGAGCGGCGATATCGTCGAGGTGGTGACGGCGCCATACTCCAAGCCCAATCCGGCGTGGCTGTCGTTCGTGCGCACCGGCAAGGCGCGCGCGGCGATCCGCCACTACCTGAAGACCACCAAGCTCGACGAAGCCATCCAGCTCGGCGAGCGCCTGCTGGAACAGTCGGCGCGCCAGCTCGGCTTCGAGCTCAAGGCGGTGCCGCAGTCGGTGTGGGACCGCATGGTCCAGTGGACCGGCAACAAGCAGCGCGAAGACATCTTTGCCGACCTGGCACTGGGCCGGCGTGTGCCGGCGGTGGTGGCCAAGCGCATGGAGATCCTGCTGCAGGAGCTGTCCGGCGATGTCGACAGCGCGCTGCTGGCGGCGGTGCAGACCTTTGCCGGCGAAGAAGCGCCCGCGGTGCCGATCACCGGCGACGAAGGCATGTCGATGATCTTCTCGGCGTGCTGCCGCCCGATCCCGGGCGATTCGATCGTCGGCTACCTGGGCAAGGGCGAAGGGCTGCAGATCCACGTGCAGGACTGCAAGATCGCCAAGCGCCTGCACAGCAAGGATCCTGAGCACTGGATCGACGTGATGTGGGCCAAGAAGACCACGCGCGCCTTCGATGTATCGATCAAGGTGATGGTGCGCAACGTCAAGGGCATCGTCGCGCGCGTGGCGGCCGACCTGACCGCCGCCGATGCCAACGTGGCGCACGTGGCCATGGAGCAGCAGGACGCCGGCCACCAGGAAGCCACCTATATGCAGTTCATCATCCAGGTACAGAACCGCCTGCACCTGGCCAACGTGATGCGCGGGCTGCGCCGCAACCCCGACGTCATCCGCATCTTCCGCGACCGCAACGACGGCTGAGCGCCGCTCGGCAGCGTGGGATTACTCGGCGCCGCGCGGCGACGGGTAGCGGACTTCCAGGATATCGATCTGCTCGACCCCGGCCGGCGTGCGCAACGCCACGGTGTCGCCTTCGCGCGCCTTGATCAGCGCCTTGGCGATCGGCGAGATCCAGCTCACGTGGTTGCTGTCCAGGTCGACTTCATCCATGCCGACGATGGTGATGGTGGTTTCTTCGCCGGCGCGATTGGCGTAGGTGACGGTGGCGCCGAAGAAAATCTGGTCGTTGTCGCCCTGCAGGGACGCGTCGACCACTTCCGCCTTGTCGAGGCGGCGCGTCAGGAAGCGGATGCGGCGGTCGATCTCGCGCAGCCGCTTCTTGCCATAGAGATAGTCGCCATTCTCCGAGCGGTCGCCATTGGAGGCTGCCCACGACACGATCTGCACCACATCGGGCCGGTCGACGTCGATCAGCTGCATCAGCTCATTGCGCAGGCGGTTGTAGCCATCGGCGGTGATGTAGTTCTTGGTGCCGGGAGGTAGCGGCGTTGCGCCTTCGGGGAGATCGTCGTCCTCGTCGCCGGACGACTCTTTGACAAATGCCTTGTTCATGTTCCGGATCACTTCTTGGGTCTGTCATTATAGGAAAACGCCACAGGCGAACCTCGCCGGCGGGCATCTGCTGCGCCCCTTCCAAGGAAAGATCACAAAAAAGTTGCGAAGGGGCTTCCCAAAAATAAAAACTGGGTTATAATCTTTTTCTCGCGTGCGGCTGTAGCTCAGTTGGATAGAGTACTTGGCTACGAACCAAGGGGTCGTGGGTTCGAATCCTGCCAGCCGCGCCACCTATGCAGAAAGAAAAGGGCTTCCGGAAACGGAAGCCCTTTTTCGTTTCCGTCCTCTCGCCGTCGTGCCGTTCGACCTGTGCGCTGCGGCGACCGTTCCCGCTTTCCACCTGCACCCAACGCGTCGCCTGCGATTGCTGCGTCACGCCTTGCGGTCGCGCGTGCGGCCTCCTAGGCTCGAATCAGGCACAACCTCGACCCTGGGAGCTGAGCGCATGGAAAACGCAGAGTGGCGCGTTGAAGAGTACCGCGGCATGGATGTCTATGTCCTGGTATCGCCGCAAGGGCAGGACAGCATCGGCCGTTGGGGCTATGAAGTCCGCGTGTCGCAGGAAGGCGCCGACCCGGCCGACGCGGGCGATACCGAGTTGCTTGCCAGCGGCCCGCAGCAGTTCGCCACGCGCCATGCGGCAGAGGTGGCTGCCTTCGGCGCGGGCTATGCCCTGGTGGACCGGCTGCTGGGGCCCGCCGAATAAGGGCTGTGCGTCATTGTGATTGGCGCAACGGCTTATATCATGCCGTGATCTATTGCTATTGACGCGGATCATTTTTGATCCGGCCCGGCATTCCTACGCTGGAAATGAAGCGAGCGAAGTCTCGCTCGGTCCATGAACCGGACGGCAAAGCCAGGCGCATTGCATGACGGCGCGAGGCACGAATGAACGATTTCATGCGCACGGCAAAATAGCGCTTGCCATGCGCGGGTGAATCGCCCATAATCCGTCTCCTTCAGACGCGGGGTGGAGCAGTTGGCAGCTCGTCGGGCTCATAACCCGAAGGTCGCAGGTTCAAGTCCTGCCCCCGCAACCAACGCCTTATCTCAGTATCCAGCGGCATTCGCCGCAGTCCTTCAAGGCGTTGTTCTCAAGGCCGTCCGGCCTGACTCACCCACTGCTCCGATGTGATTCCGCGCAACCCAAAGGCATGGCCTTGCAGCGTTCGTGCGCCTGCTCGCTAGGTGCGCACCAGTTCCGCCGCACGCCTGAACGTATCGCGCACCAGCGGCTGGTCTTCACGCTCCGCGGCGTCGGCATGCTCACGCAGCCGCATGGCCAGCACCGTCAGTGTGCCTTGCGCCTGCGGCCCGCCCGCGGCCTGGCACTTGGTTACCGCTTCGCGCATCACCGCATCGAGCTCGCCGCTGACATCGGCACCATCGAAGGCGCTCACCGAGAGAGCCGAGATGCGTTCCAGGTAGAGATTGACCAGCGCTTCATCGTGTAGCGGTTCGGACATGTCGGCTCCTTGTCGGTGACGGGGATACAAACCCATTGTAGTGAAGCCGCCGCCCGCACGGGATCAAACAGTAATGATTCTTGTTCTTGTCCTTGCCGCGCTTCCCATACAATGTGCACCTGCCCAATTTATCCCGATGTTATTGCCATCATGATGCTGCAGATTCCCGACGTACTGTCCAAGGCCCAGGTGGCGCAAGTCCGGCAAGTCATCGACGCGGCGGCGTGGGCCGACGGCAATGAGACCTCGGGTTACCAGTCGGCGCTGGCCAAGCGCAACCTGCAGTTACCGGAGGGCTCGCCGGCGGCGCGCCAGGTGGGCGACCTGATCCAGGACGCGCTCGGCAACAATGCGCTGTTCTTCTCGGCGGCGCTGCCGCTGAAGGTCTATCCGCCGCTGTTCAACCGCTATGAGGGCGGGCATACCTTTGCCAATCACGTCGACAACGCGATCCGCTACCTGCGCGGCACCAGCTTCCGCATCCGCAGCGACCTGTCGGCGACACTGTTCCTGACCGAGCCGGAGGAATACGACGGCGGCGAACTGGTGATCGAGGACACCTACGGCCAGCAGCGCGTGAAGCTGCCGGCCGGGCATATGGTGCTGTACCCGGCCACCAGCATCCACCACGTGACGCCGGTCACGCGCGGGGCGCGGGTGTCATCGTTCTTCTGGATCCAGAGCATGGTGCGCGACGATGGCCAGCGCGCGCTGCTGTTCGAGCTGGACGCACGTATCCGCTTGGTGGCGCAGGAGCTCGGCCAGGCGCATGAATCGGTGATCGGCCTGACCGGGGTCTATCACAACCTGCTGCGCCGCTGGGCGGACGCCTGAACGCCGGCGGCGCCCTCTCAAGGGCGCTGCATCACGTCAGCCAGCAAGCAGGCGCGACTATTCGTCGCGCCGTCGCTGCATCTGCAACAGTTCGATCGGAGAGGGCTGGATACGCCGCCGCGCCGGACGCAGCGCGCGGTTGGGCCACAGCACGTAGTTGGTGTGCGGATCCAGCGGCTTGCCGAAGTACGAGACCCAGACCTGTACGCCTTGCTCGGTTTCGGCAATGATGGCCGCGACGGCGCGCGCCGCGGCGGAAGGGGACTTGAGCAGCTCCGCCAGGGCTTCGACGCCCTGCACGACATGGTGCTTCACCCCGGCAAACCATGCGTACTGACGCATGGCGGACAACAAACGCTTGGTCATGAACGCGACTCTGGTTGTGTGGAAAGTGCGAATGAGACCCGCACGCTTCCGATTTGTTCACGGCAGTTTGCGAAATACCAGCATGACTGCGGCGCCATCTCGCCGGGATGGCATGCGCGCGGGATGCGTCACCTGATATCGCTCCTGTGCCGCTCGCGTCACGTGGCGTGCGGCGGCTCAGGTACCAGTGCAGAGAGTACCATTGCCAGCCGGTCCAGGGCAGGATCGATATCCAGCAGGTCGATGGCGCCGAAGCCCAGCAGCAGCCCCGCGCAGGTAGCAGGGGGCGAGGCATAGCAGGGATCGAGCGTGGCAAGCGCCAGGTCGGCCAGGCGCGCCATCGAGACCAGCGCCTCGGACGCCACCGGCACGCGCAGCCGTGCCGCCAGGTGGAAGCCCGCCATTGCCGGCAGCGGCTCCAGCCACGGCGACAGGTCGCCCTGCAGCCGCGCCAGCAGGCGGGCGCGGCGCTGGGCGTGGCGCGCGTGCGAGCGCCGGATATGGCGCAGCAGGTGCCCCTCGGACAGGAAGCGCGCCAGCGCCTGCTGGATCAGCGTCGGCGTGTACCAGTCCATCAGGTGCTTGACCTTGCGCGCGGTCGGCATCAGCCAGGGCGGCACCACCAGGTAGCCGCCGCGCAGGTTCGCCACCAGCGTCTTCGAGAAGGTGCCGAGGTAGACCACGCGGCCATGCCGGTCCAGCGTCTGCAGCGCGTCCAGTGCCTGGCCGCCGTAGCGGAATTCGCTGTCGTAGTCGTCTTCCAGGATCACCGCGTGGCGGCGCGCCGCCCAGTCCAGCAGCGCCTGGCGCCGCGCCAGGCTCATCGGCACGCCCAGCGGCGACTGGTGCGAGGGGGTGACATAGACCAGCGTGGCATCGTTCGGCAGTGCGTCCACCACCAGCCCTTCGCCATCGACCGGCACTGGCACCACCCGTGCGCCCAGCCCCTGGAACAACGAACGCGCCATCGGGTAGCCGGGATCCTCCATCGCCACCACGGCGCCGGGCCCGAGCACCAGCCGGGCCAGCAGGTCGATGCCCTGTTGCGCGCCGCCTGTGACCAGGATGTCAGTCGGCATGCTCTGCACGCCGCGCGTGAATGCGATATGGCGGGCAATGGCCTGGCGCAGCACCATCTCACCGGCCGGATCGGCGGCGCCGGGCGGACGCTGGCGCTCGGCGGCCAGCGCCGCGCGCACGCAGCGCGACCAGGCTTCATGCGGAAAGCGCGTGGTGTCGGCCTGCCCCGGCTGGAACGCATAGCGCGCGCCGCCGGCGGCGTCCAGGAACGGCGTCGGCACCGCCATCCAGCGCTGCACGGCGGGCGGCAGCACCGGCGCAGCCGCCATGCGCACGGCCGGGCGGGACAGCCCCTCGGCCACATAGGTGCCGTCGCCGACGCGCGCGTGCAGCCAGCCCTCGGCCACCAGCCGTTCATACGCCATGGTCACCGTCTTGCGCGCCACGCCCAGCTGCGTGCCAAGCAGGCGCGTAGGCGGCATGCGTGCGCCGGCCCCGAGCCGTCCGCCCTGGATTGCGTCGCGGATCTGGTGGACGATCTGCGCGGTCAGGTCGCTGGCTTGGTCCAGCGCGAGATGCAGTTCCATGAGGGTACGCGTCGATCAAAATTGGTCTACTGATTCTGCCGGAAATTGGCAGTGTACGGGGCCAATCGATGCGTCTATCTTTCATCCCAACGGGCGCGACGCAGTGCCCGCCGAATCCAACCTGTCAAATCGGAGATCGATCATGGAAGAACGGATGAACTGGCAAGACGTGGCCCCTGACGCGTACAAGGCAATGATCGGCCTGGAGGTCTACCTGGCGCGCTGCTCGCTGGAGACCACGTTGAAGGAACTGGTGAAGATCCGCGCCTCGCAGATCAACGGCTGCGCGTTCTGCCTGGACATGCACATCACCGATGCGCGCAAGCATGGCGACAGCGAGCGCCGCTTGAACCTGCTGCCGGCCTGGCGTGAAGTGAGTTGGTTCACCCCACGCGAGCGCGCCGCGCTGGCGTGGACCGAGGCGCTCACGCTGCTGCCGCAAAGCCAGGCGCCGGATGCGGACTACCAGGCCTTGCGCGAGCAATTCTCGGAAAAGGAAATGGCCGACCTGACCTTGCTGATCTCGGCCATCAATGCATGGAACCGCTTTGGCGTCGGTTTCCGGCGCCAGCCACCGGCGCTCTGAGCCACGGCGCACATTCGCCTGACCCCAGCCTGACCCCTGCCGCGGCCTGCCGATTGACAAGCCGCGGCGCAGTGCATGAGCTTCTGTTGCAGATGCTGCACAAATGGCAACCGCCGGCGGCGCCGGCATCGGGGGCATGGTGGCGATACGTCAGGAGGGCGGCGAAGCCGGGGCCGAGGGTACCGTCGAGGCCCGGCGCGAGCGCGGCAGGGCCGCACGCCAGAAGGTGCCGCGCGGTGCGCATGAAGCCATCGGCAACGTCGACCGCGACCCCGTCGAACTGCTGGAAATCAGCAGCCACGGCCGGGTGGAGCGGCTGGTGCCGCTGCGCTATGGCCGCGTGATCCAGTCGCCGTTCGCCTTCTACCGCGGCAGCGCCATCATCCAGGCGCACGACCTGGCCGGCACCGCGGATTCCGGGCTGCATATGCAGATCTGCGGCGACTGCCACCTGGCCAACTTCGGCGGCTTTGCCACGCCCGAGCGCGCGCTGCTGTTCGACCTCAACGATTTCGACGAAACCAGCCCCGGCCCGTGGGAATGGGACCTCAAGCGCCTGTGCGCAAGCTTCGTGGTGGCGGCACGCCACCTGCAGCACAAGGCCGGCGTGGCCGAAGCCGTGGTGCGCGAGGCGGTGGGCAGCTACCAGCGCCGCATGCTGGCCTATGCCGAAATGGGCATGCTTGACCAGGTGCGCGGCAAGCCTCGGCCTTTAGGCCGGAGAAGGATAGCGCGGACGCCGTCGGCGTCCTTTCGGGGGCTAATGCGGCGTCTGTTGTTGCTCAATGTATTGGCGGATGATCTCGATGGGCGCACCGCCGCAGCTCCCTGCGAAGTAAGACGGCGACCACAGCGCACCGCCCCATAGCTTCTTGCTGATGCTCGGGTAGTTCTTCTTTCGGATCATACGGCTGGATACCCCTTTCAAGCTGTTTACCAGTGCGGACACCGCGACCTTTGGCGGGTAGTTCACAAGAAGGTGAACGTGATCGTCCTCCCCATCGAACTCCACCAGTTCAGCTTCGAAATCTGCGCAAACGCCGGTAAATATGTCGCGCAGGTCCTCTGCCGAATGTCATTGTCGTCGCTCATAGGCCAAGAGTATGATTGGGCCATGCAGCGTCTTCAAGCCTTCAAATACGAATTGATGCCGAACGGCGAGCAGCAGCGCAACATGCGCCGTTATGCCGGATCGTGCCGGTTCGCCTATAACAAGGCGCTGGCGTTGCAGAAACAGCGTTACGATCAAGGCGAAAAGAAGCTCAGCTATGCCGGTCTGTGTAAGCAACTCACGGAGTGGCGCAACAGCACGGAAACAGCATGGCTGGCCGATGCACCAGTCCATCCTCTTCAACAGACGCTCAAGGACTTGGAGCGGGCCTACACAAATTTCTTCGCAAAACGGGCCGACTTCCCGCGTTTCAAGAAGAAGGGTCTGGGCGACAGTTTCCGCTATCCCGACCAGAAGCAAATCAAGCTTGATCAGACCAACTCGCGTATCTTTTTGCCCAAGCTGGGCTGGCTGCGATACAGGAACAGCCGCGACGTACTCGGTGAGGTACGCAATGCCTGCGTCAGGCTTTCGGGCGGCAAGTGGTTTGTTTCGATCCAGACTGAGCGGAAGGTCGAGCGACCTGTGCCGAAAGCCACCAGCGCCATCGGCATCGACATGGGCATCGCTCGCTTTGCCACCATGAGCGATGGCACTTTCCTCGCGCCGCTCAACAGCTTTAGGAAGCACGAAGCCAGACTGCGCCGTGCGCAGCGGGCGATGAGCCGCAAGACGAAATTCAGCAACAACTGGAAGAAGTCCAAGGCCCGAATCCAGCGTATCCACGCACGCATCGGTAACGCCCGCCTCGACTACCTGCACAAAGCCACGACCACGATCAGCGAAAATCAAGCGATGGTGTGTATCGAGGACCTGAAGGTACGGAACATGTCCAAGTCAGCGGCCGGTTCAAGCGGGCAACCGGGCAAGAACGTCAGGGCCAAGTCCGGCCTGAACAAGGCCATCCTCGATCAGGGTTGGTACGAGTTCGGGCGTCAACTGGAATACAAGCTAGCGTGGAATGGCGGCTGGCTAATAGCTGTGCCGCCACAGCACACCAGTCGCACGTGCCCTTGCTGCGGGCATGTATCTGCCGAGAACCGGCAGAGCCAGGCGAGCTTCGCCTGTGTGGCATGCGGCTATGCGAATCACGCCGACGTGGTCGGCGCGATCAACATTTTGGCGCGGGGGCACCGCGTTGCAGCCTGTGGAGAGTCGGCGTAGTCAAGCCGCTCTACGAAGCAGGAACCCACCGAAGTGACTACGTAGAGCATCACGTAGCGCCGTAGGAATCCTCGTCCTTTCCGCCGTAGCGGCAGCCGAAGGCTGAGGACGGGGAGGATGCCAAATATGGTACGACCGCATCACCTTCGAGCGGCTGCTCGAAGAAGAAACCTTGCCCGAAGTCCAGAAACGCATCCGGCGCGGCATGGAGCGCGCCGCCGACCGCACCCACGAGTCGCTGCTGCCCAAGCTGGCCGAGCGCATCGGCGACCGCTGGTCGATACTCGATACGCCGCCGGCTATCTTCCGCGTGCGCGGCGAGCAGACGCTGTTCGGGACGGGCAACGACTGGCTGGCCGCCAGCGACGCGGATCTGGCGCTGGACCAGGCCTACAAGGACTACCTGTCCACGCTGGCTCCCGACCGGCGCCAGCTGCTCGGCCATTTCACGCGCCATGACGTGGCCTTCAAGGTGGTCGGCGCAGGCAGCGTGGGCACGCGCTGCCTGGTACAGCTGATGGTGGACCAGCATGAGAAGCCGCTGTATTCCTGCAGGTCAAGGAGGCCACCAGGTCAGTGGTGGCGCGTTACTTCAAGAGCGCGCCGAGCGCGCACGAGGGCCGCCGCGTGGTCGAGGGCCAGCGCCTGATGCAGGCCGCGAGCGACCTGTTCCTCGGCTGGACCAAGGGGCCGTTCGGGCGGCACTTCTATATGCGGCAGCTGCGCGACGTGAAGCTGTCGGCACAGATCGAGCTGATGGATGGCGACCTGCTCGGCCGCTATGCCTCGCTGTGTGGCTGGGTGCTGGCGCGGGCGCACGCCAAGGCCAGCGGCCTGGCCGCCGAGGTCAGCGGTTACCTGGGCCGCAGCAACCGCATGGCCGACGTGATGGTAGGCTATGCCAATGGCTATGCCGACCAGGTCGAGCGCGACTACGATCAGTTTGTCGCCGCGTGCCGCTCGGGGCGCCTCGAGGCGCGCACCGATGCCGACATGGCTGCTGATTTCCGCGTGTAGCCCACGCGTCTTGCCTGGCCAGGAGTCTGCCCATGACAGAAGACACCCTGCTGCAACTGATGACGGAAGTCGAGAAGGAAGACCCCATCGACTACGCCGACCTGCCATTCGACGACGCCGCGCTGCGCCGGCTGGCGTGCCGCCTGATCGCCGAGCGTTCCAGCGAGATGGAGGCGTCCGGCCTGCCGGTGGAAGCACTGCTGGCCACGATGTGGGCCTCGACCGCCAAGCTGGTGCTGGAGAACCTGGTGCTCAACGCGCGCCTGCTGACGCTGCAGGGCCTGCCCGACGACGCCCAGGCGCTGATCGAGCGCATCGCGCGCCAGTCGCGCGGCGGGGCCTGAACGCGCCAGCCTGACTGCGCGGCCCGCACCCCGGGCAATGTGCCGCAATCATCTCAAGCTGCGGCGGCTCTGCCGTTTCGCTAAAATACGCGTTTTCACCCAGCCGGTCCGCGCTGTGACTGACACGCGGCGGAGGCGGCTGACCAGGAGGATTTCGGTGATCAAGTGGATAATCGTCGCGGGCTACCTCGGTGCCGTCCTGTATGTGCACTTCCGCGGCAAGGTGCGCCTGCGCATCTGGCGCCAGCTGCTGGACCATTCGGCCCTGGTGGCTCCAATCAACTGCTTCATGTATGCGTTCTCGGGCGTGCCTCGCACGCCGTACATCCCGGTCGACAACTTCCCCGACCTGGAAAAGCTGCGCGCCGCCTGGCCCGAGATCCGCGATGAAGGGCTGGCGCTGGCCGCGATGCGCAAGATCAAGGCCGCGGACAAGAACGACGACGCCGGCTTCAATTCCTTCTTCAAGTACGGCTGGAAGCGCTTCTACCTGAAGTGGTACGAGGCCCAGCACCCGTCGGCCGAGCAGCTCTGCCCCAAGACTGTGGCGCTGCTGCGCGAGCTGCCCACGGTGAAGGCAGCGATGTTTGCCGAGCTGCCGCCGGGCGGCAAGCTCAACCCGCACCGCGACCCGTTTGCCGGCTCGCTGCGCTACCACCTGGGCCTGGCCACGCCGAACGACGACCGCTGCTTTATCGAGGTCGACGGCGAGCGCCACAGCTGGCGCGACGGTGAGGGCGTGGTCTTCGACGAAACCTACCTGCACTGGGCCGAGAACCGCAGCGATGCCAACCGGCTGATCCTGTTCTGCGATATCGAGCGTCCGATGCGCTACGGCTGGGCTGCGAAGTTCAACCACTGGATGGGCCGCAAGGTCATGACCGCGGCCAGCTCGCCCAATGACGAGCACGACCAGACCGGCATGATCAACCGGCTGTTCCGCTTTGTCTGGCTGGGCGGCCAGTATCGCCGCCGCTTCAAGGCCTGGAACCGCCAGCTTTACTACGTCACCAAGTTTGGCCTGATCGTGCTGGGCGTGGGGCTGATCGTCTTCCTGTAAGCAGCAAGAGAGCCGGCGCAAGCCGGCTCTTTGCCTTGGGCGGGCAGCGAGCGCCGTTCACATCCCGCATTGCGACCCTGTTCCGGAGATCCCGATGCGCGTCCGCTCCGCACTGTGGCTGGCCGCCGCCCTTGGCGCCGCCGCTTGCACCACGACACCTGAAGAACGAGCCGCCAGCAGCGCCGCTGCCGTCGGCAAGCCCAACCCCGCCTCCATCAACTGCACGCAGCGCGGCGGCAAGCTGCAGATCGTGTCGACACCGGCCGGCCAGTCCGGCATCTGCACCTTCCCGTCCGGCAAGCAATGCGAGGAGTGGGCGCTGATGCGCGGCCAATGCACGCCGGGCTGAGCCGCCAGGCTTCAATCGCGGCGGCGTTCGTTGGCCAGCGTAGTGTAGTAGTCGCGCTTGGCCTGATACATGCGGCTGTCGGCCAGCTTGACGATCTCGTTCAGCCGGTCGCCTTGCAGGCAGGTGGCGTGGCCGATGGAAAAGCTTAGGCGTGCTCCCGGGTAGAACTGGTTGTTCAGCTCCACCACCTTGCCGATCTGCTCGATCACCGTGGCAGCGCCGCGCTCGTCGCGCCCGGGCAGCAGGATCATGAACTCGTCGCCGCCGATGCGCGCCACGCAGGCCTGCTCGCCCACCGCCTTCTTCAACACCTCGCCGGTGCGGCGCAGCAGCCCGTCGCCGTCGGCATGGCCGAACTGGTCGTTGACCACCTTGAGGCCGTTCAGGTCCACCGCCACCACGCTGACCGGCCACGGGCCCTTGCGGCCCAGCCGCGCCAGCTCGTCCTCATAGTAGGCACGGTTGTAGAGCTTGGTCAGCACGTCGTGCTTGCCCAGGAACTCGACATAGGCCTCGGCCTTCTTGCGCGCCGTGATATCGGTCAGCGACACGAGCACCTGGTCCCAGTCCGCTTCCCGCCCGGGGAACACCGACCACTGCATGAAGACGTCCACGGCGCGGCCATCGAGCGCGTAGTTGATGACTTCGCGCTGCTGCCACAGCTTCTCGTGCCAGAGGTCGATCAGCTGCTCGGCAAAATGGATGCGCATGTCGTCGCGGAACACATCGCCCAGCCGCGACAGCAGGACTTGCTTGCTGTCCGCGCCGAACATCTGCAGCGTCTGCTGGTTGACATCGAGCACACGAATCTCCTGCATGCAGCGCGAGACAAAGTCCGGATGCACGTTGAGGAAGGTGCGGAAGTCGGTAATGCCGGCGCCGCGGACCTCATCGAGCAGCACCTTGACCGCGCTGAAGTCCTCCACCCACAACGACACCGGCGAATGCTCGAACAGCCCCAGCGCATATTGCTCGCTGCGGCGCAGCTCGCGCTCGGTGCGCATGCGCGCGGTGATGTCCTTGATCGACAGCAGCACGCGCTCCCAGGTGTCTTCGTGGCCCGGCATCACCGTGGCCTCAAGCTGGATGTCGAGCCGCTCGCCATCCAGCGTGTAGTTGACGGTCTGGCTGGCGAAGCGATTGCCGCCGTCCCACAGCTGGCCGAGTTCCTCGACATGCTGATCGAGCATGTCGTCGCGGAACACGGTGTCGAGGTTGGCCACCAGGTCGTCGAGATCGGCCGCGCGGAACAGCTCAAGCGTGCGCCGGTTCACGTCGATCACGCGGATCAGCGCCGAGCATTGCGCCGCTTGCTGCGGGTTCGCGCGCAGGTGGGCGCGCAGGTCGGCGACACCTTCCTTGCGCAGTTGCGCAAAATACTCGCGCACGGCGCTGAAGTCTTCCAGCCACAGCGAGACAGGTGCTAGTTGGAACAGGGTTTGATAGTCGTCCAGGTTGTTGCCGGCAGGGTTGCCGACACCCTTGCCGACGGACGTTGCCGCGGATGCACTGCTCAAGGCTTTTCTCCTTTTTCTTTTTCCCGTGGTGCACGGCGCCCGTGGTCGGTCTTCGCACCCGGAGACCAGCCGGGCAGCCCCTGCGCACCAGCGCATTAGGATAGGCGAGGCACCGGCAAAAGGGGAGGGATATTGCAGGCAGGCGCCAGGGCTAGCCTGCCAGCCGCTGCACGATGGCGGCCAGCGTGCCCAGCGCCCGCTCGATCTGCGCCGAGCGCGGCGTGCCGCAGTTGACGCGCAGGCAGTGGTCGAAGCGCCCGGCGTTGGAGAACATCACGCCCGGCATCACGCGGATGCCGGCCTGCAGCGCCTGGTCGAATACCGCTTCGGACGACACCTGCGCGGGCAGCTCCACCCACAGGTGCATGCCGCCGCGCGGCGAGCCCAGCCGCGTGCCGGCGGGAAAGCTGGCGGCGATGGCCTGCGCGAACCATTCGCGCTGCGCGCGCAGCCGGGTGCGCAGCCGGCGCAGGTGGCGGTCGTGCGCGCCGGAAGCCAGGAAGTCAGCGGCCGCCATCTGCGACAGCATCTCGTTGGGCCGCGACAGGCCGAACTTGAGCATCTCCACCCGCGCCTGCCATTTGCCGGCGGCGATCCAGCCCAGGCGCATGCCGGGCGCCAGCACCTTGTGCAGCGAGGCGCAGTGGATCACGTTGCCGCTGCCATCCCAGGCCTTGGCCGCGGCGGGCGGCGCATCGCTGTCGGCGGTGGCCGAGAAGCAGTCGTCCTCGATCAGCGCGATGCCGCGCGCTTCGCACCACTGCACCAGCCGCGCCTTGTGCGCGTCCGGCATGATGCAGCCGAGCGGGTTCTGCAGGTTGGGCACCACCGCCACCGCGCGGATGTTGTCGTAGTGCTGCGCGGCCAGCTCCAGCGCCTCCAGCGAGATGCCGGTCTGGGGGCTGCACGGGATTTCCAGCGCGCGCATGCCCAGGCTTTCCAGGATCTGCAGCAGGCCATAGTAGGTCGGGGACTCCACCGCAATCACGTCGCCCGGGCCAGCCACCGCGCGCAGCGCGAGGTTGAGCGCCTCGGTGCAGCCGTGCGTGATGACAATCTCTTCCGGTGCCAGCTGCACGCGATTGCGCAGCGC
This sequence comes from Cupriavidus necator N-1, assembly GCF_000219215.1. Lineage (NCBI taxonomy): Bacteria > Pseudomonadati > Pseudomonadota > Betaproteobacteria > Burkholderiales > Burkholderiaceae > Cupriavidus > Cupriavidus necator. Next base: position 943,422 of record NC_015726.1, read on the forward strand.
CTGGCGCGCAATCGCGGCGCGCAGCGGCTGGTAGCCATCGGACTCGACCGCCTCGCCGAACAGCTGCGGATGCCGGCGCAGCGCACGCGCCGCGGCACTGCGCAGGGCCTCGGTCGGGTAGAGCGACGGCGCGCAATAGGCGCCGCCCAGATCGGTATGCACGTGCTCATGCTGGCTGCGTGCCAGCAAGCCTGAAATGCGCTGGTGGATGCCAACGTACTGGGCCGGGTCCGGCAGCGCGGCGGCGGGCTCTGACAGTCCGGCCAGCGGGCCGCGCAGCGGCGCGGCAACAAAGTAGCCCGAGCGTGGGCGCGCTTCCAGCAGGCCGTCGCCTTCCAGTTGCCGGCATGCCTGCAGCGCGGTGGACAGGCTCACGCTGTGCAACGCCATCAGCGCACGCACCGACGGCATGCGGTCGCCGGCGGCGAGCGTGCCGGATTCAATGGCGCGGCGGTAGTGGCCGGCAACCTGGCGGTAGAGCGGGGTGGTGTCCATGGGGGGATCGTGGCGTGGTCGGCCGCATCGGTACAGATACAGAAGCGGGGCCCCTGTATCGTAACAGCCCGAAATCCTGGTTGCTGTTCCGGTTCAGGTGCTGCACCGGTGTGCCTGCCGCATGCGCTGGCCGGTCGATAGGCTGGAGTCCTGTGCCTGTTACCGGAGTCCTGTCATGCAAAGCGATCTCAACGACACTTCAACCGTAATGCCGCTTTCGGCCGGCCAGTGCCTGCGCGTGCGCGTGGCGGCGGGCACCGTGCTGCGTGCCGGCGTGGGTGAGCTGGAGGTTGCTGGGCCGCCGCAATGGCTGGCCGATACCTGCTATGTACCGCGGCGGCGCCTGCGCGCGGGCGACATGTGGATCGTGCCCGCGCGCGGCTGGCTGGCGGTGTCGGCCAGCCGTGCCGGCGCGCTCTTGGTCACAGCCCCGCCGGGCTGGCTGCCCCGGCTGCGAGCCTGGCTGGCGTGGTCCTGGCGCCGCACCGGCCCGGCTCGCCAGCCCGTATCCCGCCCGATTCCCGACTCCGCGCCCGAAAGACTATAAAATTGCGCTCCGGCCGGCCTGGCACATTGGTGTGCCCAACCCCCCGGCCGCAGTTCTCGGGTTCCCCATGCTACGTCTAAGTGAAGTCAAACTCCCGCTCGACCATACCGAAAGCGACCTGGACGCCGCCGTGCGCACCAGCGCCGCGCAGATCGGCGTCAAGGGAGACGGCCTGATCGGCTATACCGTGTTCCGCCGTGCCCACGATGCGCGTAAGCGCTCGGATATCAAGCTGACCTACATCATCGATATCGAGGTGCGGGACGAGGCCGCTGCCATCCAGCGCATGGCCGGCAAGCCGCACTGGAGCGTGACGCCCGACATGGCGTACCACTTCGTCGCGCGTGCCCAGGCAGGCAGCACGCATCCGCGCCCGGTGGTGATCGGCATGGGCCCGTGTGGCCTGCTGGCCGGGTTGATCCTGGCGCAGTCGGGCTTCCGCCCCATCATCCTGGAGCGCGGCAAGGCAGTGCGCGAGCGCACCAGGGACACCTTTGGCCTGTGGCGCAAGAGCGTGCTCAACCCCGAATCGAACGTGCAGTTCGGCGAGGGCGGTGCGGGCACGTTCTCGGACGGCAAGTTGTACAGCCAGATCAAGGACCCGAAGCACTATGGCCGCAAGGTGCTCAACGAGTTCGTGCGCGCCGGTGCGCCGGAAGACATCCTGTACAAGGCACGCCCGCATATCGGCACCTTCCGGCTCGTGAGCATGGTCGAGAAGATGCGCGCCGAGATCACCGAGCTCGGTGGCGAGATCCGCTTCGAGACGCGCGTGGACGATATCGACATCGACGGCGGCCAGGTGCGCGGCCTGAAGCTGTCCACCGGCGAATACCTGGAAGCCGACCACGTCATCATGGCGGTGGGCCACAGCGCGCGCGACACCTTCGAGATGCTGCATGAGCGCGGCGTGTTCATGGAGGCCAAGCCGTTCTCGCTGGGTTTCCGCATCGAGCATCCGCAGGGGCTGATCAACCGCAGCCGCTTCGGCAAGTTCGCCGGCAACAAGCTGCTGGGCGCGGCCGACTACAAGGTCGTGCATCACTGCAGCAACGGGCGTTCGGTGTACAGCTTCTGCATGTGTCCGGGCGGCACGGTCGTGGCGGCTGCTTCCGAGCCGGGCCGCGTGGTGACCAATGGCATGAGCCAGTACAAGCGCGCCGAGCGCAACGCCAATGCCGGCATCGTGGTGGGCATCACGCCCGAGGACTATCCCGGCGGCCCGCTCGCCGGCATCGAATTCCAGCGCAAGTGGGAAGCGCGCGCGTTCGAACTGGGCGGCAGCAACTACTGCGCGCCGGGCCAGCTGGTGGGTGATTTCATCGCGGGCCGGGCATCGACCGCGCTGGGCTCGGTCGAGCCTTCGTACAAGCCCGGCGTGACGCCGACCGACCTGAGCACGTCGCTGCCTGACTACGTGATCACGGCGATCCGCGAGGGCATTCCCGAGATCGACAAGAAGCTGCCTGGCTTTGCCCTGCATGATGCCGTGCTGACCGGGGTGGAAACGCGCACCTCGTCGCCGCTGCGCATCCGCCGCAACAACGATGACTACCAGAGCATCAATGTGAAGGGCCTGTACCCGGCGGGCGAAGGCGCGGGTTATGCCGGCGGCATCTACTCCGCGGCGATCGACGGCATCGAAGTGGCCGAGGCCGTGGCGCTAAGCATCGTCGGCGGCAAGGCCGCCTAAGCCTGCTGCAGGTAAGCCGCGGCGCCGAGCGCCGCGGTGCGCCCGCTGGCAAAGCACGCCGTCAGCAGGTAGCCGCCGGTGGGCGCTTCCCAGTCCAGCATCTCGCCCGCGCAGAACACGCCGGGCAGCGCGCGCAGCATCAACCCTTCATCCATCGCTTCGAAGCGCACGCCGCCAGCGCTGCTGATCACTTCGTCGATGGGCCGCGGGCGCAGCAGCCGCAGCGGCAGCGCCTTGATCGATGCGGCGAGCGTGTCGGCATCATGCATCGCTTCCCTGGACAGGCATTCGCGCAGCAGCCCGGCCTTGACGCCGGTGAGGCCGAGCCGGCTTTGTAGGTGGCTCGACAGCGAGCGCGCGCCGCGCGGATGCTTTACCTGCGCGCTGACGTGCTCGGCGCTGTGCGCCGGCAGCAGGTCAAGGTGGATGGTGGCGTCGCCATCGGCTTCGATGCGGTCGCGGATCGGCGCGGACAGCGCGTAGACCAGGCTGCCTTCGATGCCGGTTGCGCTGATGACGAACTCGCCCTGGCGGTAGTGCGCGTGTTCATCGCGATCGGCTAGGGCGATCGCGACGGGCTTGACCGGCTCACCGGCAAAGCGCTCGGCAAATGCCTCGCTCCACGCTACATCGAAGCCGCAGTTGGCGGGCCGCAGCGGCGCAATCTCGACGCCGCGCTCGGCCAGCCGCGGCACCCATGTGCCATCCGATCCCAGCCGTGCCCAGCTGGCGCCGCCCAGCGCCAGCACCACCGCGCGTGCCTGCACGACCGTTTCACCGTGCGGCGTGGCAAAGCGCAGCGCATGCTGCGCGCTCTCGTCCCAGCCCAGCCAGCGGTGGCGCATATGGAACTGCACGCCGGATTCGCGCAGGCGGTGCAGCCACGCGCGCAGCATCGGCGCGGCCTTCATGTCGGTCGGGAAGACGCGGCCGGAACTGCCGATGAAGGTTTCGATGCCAAGCCCGTGCACCCACTCGCGCAGGGCCTGCGGGCCGAAGCCCGCCAGCATCGGCGCGATCTGTGCGGTGCGGGCGCCATAGCGGCCCAGGAAGGCCGGCTGCGGCTCCGCATGGGTCAGGTTCATGCCGCCCTTGCCGGCCATCAGGAACTTGCGCCCGACCGACGGCATCGCGTCGTAGACGGCCACACTGGCACCCTGTGCCGCCAGCACTTCGGCCGCCATCAGCCCGGCCGGGCCGCCGCCGATGACGGCAACGTCTAGGCTGGCTTGAGAAGGGGAGGAAGTGGCGGAAGAGGGCATCAGGAGGCTCGGCAGGGGGCAGGGTGTTTCCGCCGCGGATTATAGAGCCTGCGGCAGCGCTAGAATGACGGTTTGCCGCGCCTTGCCATCATGACCTCCGCCACCCACTCCGCAGACACCGTCATCGCCGCCACCCGCCACTGGCTGGAGCGCGCCGTGATCGGGCTCAACCTGTGCCCGTTCGCCAAGAGCGTGTATGTGAAGGAGCAGGTGCGCTACGTGGTCAGCACCGTCACCGAGGCGCCGGACGTGATGGACGACCTGGAGCGCGAACTGCGCCTGCTGGCCGATGCCGACCCCGATCAGATCGACACCACGCTGCTGATCCTGCCGGATGCGGTGGCGGACTTCCTCGACTTCAACGACCTGCTGTATTTTTCCGAGCGCCTGCTCGGCAGCCTCGGCCTGGAAGGCACGCTGCAGATCGCCAGCTTCCATCCGCAGTACCAGTTTGCCGGGACCGAGCCGAACGATATCGAGAACTACACCAACCGCGCGCCGTATCCGATCCTGCACCTGCTGCGCGAGGATTCCATCGCCCGCGCGGCGGCGGCGTTCCCGGATGCGGCGGATATCTATGAGCGCAACCAGGCCACCATGCGCCGCCTGGGCCACGACGGCTGGCAGCGCTGGATTGCGGGCGAGGACGAACCCGAAAAAGGCTGATTACGCAGCCGGCGCCGGCGCGGTAAAGAAGCGTTCGCGCATCTCTTCCAGCCCCAGTCTTTCCAGCACCTCTTCCAGCCGCTCGGCCGGGCGGCGGCGCGGCAGGTCCTTGTACTGCGCGATGATCAGCTCGTTCTTCATCGAGTGTTCCCAGCCCACCAGCTCGGTCACGTTGACCTGGTAGCCATGCGCCTCCAGCTGCAGGCAGCGCAGCACATTGGTCACCTGGCTGCCGAACTCGCGCGTGTGCAGCGGGTGGCGCCAGATCTCCGTCAGCGGATTGCCCGCCAGCAGCTTGCCCTTGTGCTTGCGCAGCACGCTGGCCACTTCGGCCTGGCAGCACGGCACCAGCACGATATGGCGGGCCTCCTTGGCCAGCGCAAAGCGGATCGCATCGTCGGTGGCGGTATTGCACGCATGCAGCGCGGTGACGACGTCGACAGTGGGCGGCAACTGCGGCGAGGTGATCGAATCCGCCACCGACAGGTTCAGGAACGACATCCCCGGAAAACCCAGCCGCGCGGCCAGCGCCTGCGAGGTCTTCACCAGTTCTTCACGGGTTTCGATGCCGAAGATGTGCGAATCGTCCTGCAGCGCCTTGAAGAACAGGTCGTACAGGATAAAGCCCAGGTACGACTTGCCGGCGCCGTGGTCCACCAGCGTGACGCGGCCGCGCTCGGCCTTGACCTCCTGCAGCAGCGGTTCGATGAACTGGAACAGGTGATAGACCTGCTTGAGCTTGCGCCGGCTGTCCTGGTTCATCTTGCCGTCGCGCGTCAGGATATGGAGTTCCTTGAGCAGTTCGACGGACTGGCCGGGGCGGATTTCGTGGGTATTTGACATGAGGGGGGACTGCACAGGCTGCGGGACGCGGCGCGTCCCGGAATGCCGACAGTTTACCGAAAAGTCCCCAAGGGCCCCTGAGTGACGTGGACCTCACCGGCTCGGGCGTGGTGCAGCGGAGTCGTCGGCATCGCCAGCACGGGTGGGCTTGAGCGAAATTGCGCGCCGGTGCCGGAGACGAAAATTTGCCGGGATAAGCCCGAAGACACCGATGCCAGAATCGACAAGGTCGACAAAATTGCCGAAGCGGGTTGTTTGGCGTTGCTGTTGTTGTGTAACCTCGGGTTCGTGCCGCAACCGGCGCTGGCGGCGATGGAGGTGTCGCGCTCCGAAGGCGTGCAGATCATCACCACGCGACGTGCGCCGCCGGCCGCAAGCAGCGCCGTGCCGGCTTCCGCGCCACAGGCGTCGGCGCTGTCCGGACGCGGCAACGCGCCCGACCTCGCGCAGGCCGCCGTCGCGGGTGCCGCGCAGGCGGCGATTCCGAGCGTGGCGGCCAGCGATGAGCGCGAGCTGGTCAAGCGTGCGCTGGCCGAAGAGCAGCGCGGCATGAACGAGGCGATCGCGAATTACGCGCGCGCCAGCAAGGCCGGTGCCAGCCCGGAAACGCTGGCGCCGCTCGAGCGCGAAGTCCGCGCGCGGCTGCAGAAGATCGACATGCTGATGCGCGCCCCGCATTGAGGCGCGCACCGGATAGGCCGGCATCACAAAAAGAAGAAGGGGAAGTACCTTGAAGGGAATGACGTTTGGACTGACGACCCGCAAGGCCGCCATCGGCCTGGGCGTCGTGGCCTTGCTGGCCATGGCCGGTTGCAAGAAGAAGCCCGCTGACAGCGCCGCTGCGCAAGGCGATGCGCAGCCCGCGCCCGCAGCGGCCTCGGCCCAACCCGCGGCATCGGCGCCGGCGACGCCCGCGCAAACCAACGTTGCCGGCCTGTGGTCCGGTGCATTCGTGGTCAACCGCGACAAGGAAGACCGCTCGTGGTATCCGCTGCTCAATGAGATTCCGGACCATGCCGGCTTTATGCGCAACGGCAGCCGGCAGGAGCTGGTGATTGCGCTGGCGCAGGCGTCATCTGTCGACGTGCTGCGCTTTCGCGGCCTGTCCGATGCCGGGGCGCGCAGCAATGCGCGCCATGCCCGCGTCGAAGCCTCCGCCGGCGGCACGCAAGGCCCCTGGACCGTGATCTACGATGCGGACCTGCCGGGGCAGGATGGCTACGATACCCGCGTGCCGCTGGCTCAGCCCGTCAAGGCCGGGGCACTGCGCCTGACGCTTACCGGCAACCGCTGGTCGGGCGACCAGGACGAGGGCCAGATCGGCCTGCAGCAGTTCATGGCCTATGGCAAGCCCGAGGCCGCGGCCGACAAGGTGCGCCAGGTGGGCGGCATCTACCAGTTCCCGGTGGAATTCGGTTCGTCCGGCTACGTGCTGCTTCACCAGGACGGCGCGGCGGTGGAAGGCTGCTATGTGGAAGGCGACTACAGCAACAAGCAGATGAAGATCACGCAGGTGCTGGGCACGATTTCCGGCGGGCTGGAAAACGGCGCCCTGCTGGCCTTCCGGCGCACCACCGAGGGCGCGCCGGAGAAGGGCGCAATGGCATTCAGCCCGGACGGCAGCCATGCCTACGCCGCGCTGGTGAAGGGCGATGCGCGCACCTTCGACAGCGTGCGCGAAGCCGGCGGCTGGCGCCTGGCGGACCAGGCGCCGCCGTGCTTCCCGAAGGCCGAGGCCGCCCCCGATCCCATCGGCCAGGCCCTTGAAGGCGCAGGCCGCGTGCAACTCTACGGCGTCAACTTCGAAACCGATTCCGACGTGCTGAGCGCGGCGGCCCGGCCGCTGCTGGACCGTGCCGCCAAGGCGGTGCTGGCGCATCCCGACTGGCGCCTGCGCGTGGAGGGGCATACCGACAGCACCGGTGGCGACGCGCGCAACCAGCCGCTGTCCGAGCGCCGCGCCGCCGCCGTCAAGCGCTACCTGGAAAGCGCCGGCGTGCCCGCCGACCGCCTCGATGCCAAGGGCTATGGCGCCACCCATCCGCTAATGCCCAACGACACGCCATTCGGCCGCGCGCAGAACCGCCGCGTGGAGCTGGCCAAGCAGTGATGCCAGCGCTTGTGGCCGCGCCGGCGCGCGGTGTGGTGGCGGCAATGCTGCTGGCGGGCGCGGTGCCGGCCGGCGCCGAGATCGTCATGCATGCCGACCGCGGCAGCGGCGTGACCTTCCTCACGTCGCGCAGCGCCGGGACGGCAGAAGTGGCTCCCACTGCGGCGCCCGCTGCGTTGCCGGCGCGGGCGTTTATTGGGCTGCCGACGCAGCCGGTGGCAAAGGCTGCCGTCGTCGCTGGCAAATCCCCACCCTCTGAGCTGGTTGCCCTCGCGCATCGCGCGGCGCAGGCCGCGGCAGTGGACCCGCATCTGCTGATGGCCATGGTGGAGGTGGAGTCAGGCTGGAACCCGCAAGCTACTTCCGTCAAGGGTGCCATCGGCCTGAGGCAGCTGATGCCGGCCACGGCACGCATGCTGGGCGTGACCGATGCCTATGATCCGGCCCAGAACCTGCAGGGCGGTGCGTCCTACCTGGGCGGCTTGTTGTCGCGCTTCAACGGCGACACCAGCCTGGCCCTGGCGGCCTACAACGCGGGCGAAGGCGCGGTGCTGCGCCACGGGTCGCGCATCCCTCCGTTTGCCGAGACCCAGGCCTACGTGCCGCAGGTGCTGGGTCGCTATGCGCGCTTGCGCAGCGGCCAGGACGACAGCGCTGCAGCGCCCTTGCGCCAGCCGGCGGCGCCGGCGCAGCGAAGCGGCCTGGTCATTGTCTCGTTCCAGAAAACCCCCGCCTCCGTGGTGAAGAAAAAGGAGAAATCATGAAGTCGTACTGGATCCCGCGTGCCTGCCTGCCGGTCATGCTGGCGCTGGCCGTTGCCAGCTGTGGCAAGGAAGAAGGGCGTTCCGCCGCGGCCAGCGATGCCTTGCCGAAAGCCTGCCAGGAAGTCGAGGCCGCGCAACGCGCCTGCACCGAGAACATGGCGGCCAAGCTCGACAAGTCGGGGCAGGCCGCGGCCGCCCAGACCCTGCGCGACGGGCTGCCCGGCGAGCTGGAATCGATCCGCACGCGCTGGGCCGGCGTCTCCGACAAGGATGGCCTGGCGCAGTCCTGTGCGACGGTGCGCGACAGCTTCCGCGACATGCCGCAGTGCAAGGATTGACGCCTGTCCGCCGCAGCGCCAGCGTGCCGGCGCCTTGTTGAACAGACCCTTCTATGAGGGCGAGGATGTCAAGCTCCTCCGGGATTGAATTTCCATAGACATGACTGGCGCGATGCTTTCTCCTTGCAAGCCTCGAATCTTCGTGGGCTGACACGGCGTGAAACCGAGGTCGGGGTTACTTAAGGCCGGGACCCAGCCCCGGTCTACCTTCTATCCGTGCCCGGCGCAAGGCCGGGTCACCACATACCGCATGCGCGAAGCGCTGGAACACCCCTGTTACCTGCGCGCGCCCCATCTAGAAGAACGGCTACCCGCTGGGGGCAGCCCGAGTCTGTTACGGGCGCGCTGACCTGCGATCGTTACCGCTTAGCCTTCCATACTCAGGCGGCATCACGTTGCGACTGGTTTGAAGCTGGCCTGGACTGGAATCTCGCCGTACTCGAGATAGCGCCACAGGCCAATAGCCAATCGCCGTGCCAGTGCCACAATACCGATGCGCCGCATGCGCTTGCCACCTGGCGCAAAGCGCTCATTGAACCATTGGGTGAGCTGACTTGCAGGCTGGTAGCGTAACCAGCTCCACGCCAGTTCAATCATCAGCCAGCGGGCTCGTTTGTTGCCAGCCTTGCTGATGCCTTGCTCGACCTGGCTTTCGCCGCTGCTGTAGGGCGTCGGCGCCAAGCCCAGGGAGCTGGCGACTTCGCGTCGGTTGTGAAAGTTCCGCCAGCCAAACAGTTCCTTGACCAGGATCCAGGCACTGCCGACGCCAATCCCGCGCAGCCGCGCGAGCAGGGCGATCGCCGGCTGCGCGCCGGTCTTTACGGTCGCGTGCTGCTGGGCTTCGATCGTCCTGATCTGCGTAACCGCCAGTGACAGTCGCGCGACACTGCGCTCGATCTCGGCGCGCAGCCCCACAGGCAGTTGCGCGCCATGATCGTTCCACCAGTGCGCCCAGGAACGGCCGCCGACGTGGGCGACCCGCAGGTTGTGCAATACCAGCAGCGAGCGAATTCGGTTGCTGAGGGCGGTGCGTTCCTGCCTGAGTCGCCCCAGTTCCCGGTGCAACCGCCGCTCGTCTTCTTGCTCCGGGGTGGGAACCCGCGCGACGCCCCACACGCGTCGCTCCCCCGCGTGATAACGCAGCAGCATCGAGAGCAGCTTGTCGCCGTCGAGCCGGTCGGTCTTGGCACGTCGTGCACGCCGGTTGACTTCGATACTGGACGAGTCCACCACCAGGTTATCAATGCCTTGTTCGGTCAGCCAGCGGTGCAGCCAGAAGCCATCGCGGCCAGCCTCGTAACAGCTGCGGACCGGCACCTGCGATGTCAGTCCGCAGCGTGCTTTGGCCTTGGCAATCGCTCGCAGGACCGCGTCCTTGTCACCGGCCGCCACCGTATACCGGCTCGGCCCGCGTACGCCGTCGCCAAGCGACAGCTTCCAACTCTTCTCGCCCAGTTCGAAGGCCATATACAGTCGACCAATAACTGCCCTATCCTGTCCTTGAAGGGCTGTGTCAGGCGCATTCATTTGCAGGCTCCTTTCGTAAAACGGGTTCGTGAAGCTTCGTTTTACTCCAGGGGGCTTATCTGTCCAGCCCTTCCATAGTATCTAATGGAGAGGCGACAGATGCCGAAGAAATCCGACCGCGCGACCGCGCGTCAATCCCTCGACCGCCGCACGGCGCTTGGCGCAAGCCTGGCCCTGGCTGCGCTGCTGCTCCCGGCAGCCGCTGCGGCCGGCGTCTGCGATGCGCCGTGGATGCATGACGGCGGCGAGATCCGCATGACCATGCAGGGCGGTGCGCCGGGCACGGCGACCATGTCCGTGTCCGGCGTGCGCAAGTCGGGCAAGGGCCAGTGCAATGCCAATATCAGCGTCGTGTCGAATGTGGCCGCGGCCGGCTCAGCCAACGAGACGCGGCTGGACTACACCATGGCGGTGATCGAAGACCGCCTGACCATCTCGCGCGGCGGCGCGCCGGGCAAGGTCGAGGGCAAGAGCGCCGCCGGCACGGCATCGGGCATGCTCGACAGCAGCGCGGTCGGCACGCTGGCCTACGGCGGCGTCATTGAAGCGGAAGGGCAGCGGCTGCCGGGCGAGTCGCAGACCGTGCGCATGGACCTGCAGATGACCGCCGCCGGCCAGAGCGCCGGCCAGGCCAAGATCCCGTCCGCCAAGGTCACCATCGGCGGCAAGGTCGTCGGCAAGCGCGCGACCATTCCCACCCGCCTCGGCCAGAAATCCTGCTGGCCGGTCCGCTACGAGCGCAGCACGACCATGGCGCCGGTCACCGTGGCGGGCCACACCGTGTCGGTGCCGCCGGCGACCGCCAGCGTCACGGACTGGTACTGCCCCGACATGGGCCTGGTCATGAAGCAGGAGGTCGTGCAGAACGGCCAGACCGGCACCATCGAGGTGGTCTCGGTCAGATAACCCGGGCATCGTCCGGATCATCCCCCCACGCGGGGTGCTGTGCGCTAAAGTTCTCCGCGCGGCTGCCGTTGGTTATGGATCGATAACAAGCGGAGCGCCGGCACCCGCCGCGCGGCTCCACAAGACGATTCAGGGGACGCATGACGCATGAGTCGGGTTTGCGCCTGGAACTTGCCGAGCCAGGCGAGCAGGTGCATGCGCGCTACACGCCGCAGCCGGGCAGGCTGCCGCCGGACCAGGCCAGCCTGCGCCAATGCCTGGACAGCCTGGGCTGGGCCGGCGCGCGGCTGGATGCGCGCGCGGTGGCGCAGTTCCTGGCGCAATGCCAGCGGGCCGAGCATGAGATCGATGCCACCATCGGTGCGCTGATCGACGGCGCCTTCGAGCTCGACATCACCGCCGACGGCCTGGCCGTGCGGCTGACGCTGCTGCCAGCCGAAGGCGGCCGCCCGGTCAGCGCGGAGGACATCCGTCGCGCCGTGGCCGAACGCGGCGTGGTGGCACCGGTCCAGACCCTGGCATTGGACGCCGCGCTGGCCGAAGGCCGTTGCGAGCTGCGCACCATTGCCGCCGGCGTCGCGCCGCGCCAGGGTGAGCCGGCGCGCTTTATCAACCTGCTCGAACCGCGCAAGCCGGCGCAGCCTGACGACGAGGCCGGCAAGGTCGACCTGCGCGACCTGGGCAACCTGCTGCTGGTCAGCCCCGGCACGCCGCTGATGCGGCGCATCCCGGCAGTGCATGGCAATGACGGCATCGACGTATTCGGCAAGCCCGTCGCCGCCGATCCGGTCGATGATCCGCCCTTTGCCGAAGGCCTGACCGGCGCTGCCGCCGATGCCGACGATCCGGAGCTGCTGCGCGCGGTGATCGCAGGATCGCCGGTGGTGGGCGTGCACGGCATCTCGGTCAGCCCGGTGGTGCAGGTGGACTCGGTCGACCTGCACTCAGGCAACGTGGCGTTCGACGGCACGCTGCGCGTGTCGGGCGATATCCGCACCGGCATGTCGGTCAATGTCAGCGGCGACGTGGTGGTCGAGGGCACCATCGAAGCCGCCAACGTCGAGGCCGGCGGCAATGTCATCGTCAAGGGCGGCATCATCGGCAAGGCCGACACCGGCCGCGCCGAAGGCGGCATCAGCCGTGCCAGCGTGCGCTGCAAGGGCGCGGTGAAGGCACGCTTTATCGAGAACGCCGTGGTCGAGGCCGGCACCGCGGTCAACGTCGAAAGCGGCATCCGGCAGAGCGATGTTGCTGCCGGCGAGCGCATCGTGGTGGGCGGCACCGGCGCGCAGGGTAGCATCAGCGGCGGCCGCAGCCGTGCCTTGCTGGCGGTGCGCGCCGCGGTGCTGGGCGCACCGGCCGGCACCGCCACCAGCATCCAGGTCGGCCTGAATCCATTTGCCGACGCACAGCGCGCCGCGCTGGAAGCCGAGCGCCGCCGCATGCTGGCAGAGCAGAACAAGGTCAAACAGCTGGTGGATTTCTTTGCCAAGCATCCCGAGAAGGCCGTGGGTGACCTGCGCGAAAAGGCGCGCGCGACACTGTTCAAGCTGTCGCGCGACCTGTTCGAGCTGGAGGCACGCCTGACCGAACTGGGGCAGCAGATGCAGCCGGCCGCCGAGGCCGTGATCGACGCCGCGCGCCGCATCCATGGCGGCGTCACGCTGCAAGTAGGCAGCCGCGTGCTCAAAGTGATGGAAGACAAGCCTGGCGGCCAGATCCGCCTGGTCGACGACCGCATCGTCGTCAGCTGAACGCGCGCTGTTATCCGCGGGGATTTGTACTATGCTGCAGTTATGTCCTGGGGTGCCGCAGGATGGGCGAGAGAGCTAGAGTCGGGCAGTGAATGAAGAAGCGGATCAGCACTCTGCGGAAGCGTTACACGGAACCAACTCACGTGGCACTGGAATAACCGGAAGGCCAGCCATCAAGGCTGGCCTTTCTGTTTTCCGTGATGGCTGCCAGGCGAACTACACTGAAGGTGCAACCATTATCCAAAGGAGGTTGCTATGGCCGCCACCTTGATTACCGCGCTGGTCCTGATCGCCCTTGTTGCGTGCGCCGCATTTACCATCTGGATGTTGCGGGAAAAGAACCCGACGCTGCTGCAGCAGCAGGAGCAGTCAGTGCGCACATGGTTTGATCACATGATCCATCGCCACTGACGCCTGGCGATTCGATTTCGTGCAGCCCGCCGCCACGGCGGGCTTTTTCATGGACTGAGGCTCATGCGGCCCACAAGCGCAGTTCATGCAATCCGCTGCGCTCCACCCGGGTGCCGAGTGCCCGTCCCTCGTCTTCAAACATGGCCTGCAGCCACGTCATATCCACTTCGCGCGCGTAGGCCAGACGGAAATGGCTGCGCCGCAACGGCACCAGCCGCAGGTCGGCGCTGCCGCCGGCATCGAAGCTGACGAAGGCCATCAGCGCCAGGTCCGGCCGGTATTCGTCGTAGCCACCGATGCCTTCGTAATCGTTGATGAAATCGCCGCAGCCATACAGGATCGGCTTGCCGGCATGCAGCTCAATCCCCAGCGGATGATGCGAGGAATGTCCGTGCACGATGTCGATTCCGCCGCTTTCCACCAGCTCGCGGGCAAAGGCGCGTTGCGCGGGGTCGATGTGGTAGCCCCAGTTCGGGCCCCAGTGGATCGATACCACCACGACGTCGCTGGCACGCCTGAGCTTGCGCACCTGTGCGGCAATGCGTTCGCGCGAGGCAACGGACCAGTCTTCCAGCAGGTTCACGCCGGAATGTCCGGCGCTGGCGCGCCACGCCGCCGGGGTGCCGGCATTTTCCATGGCGAGGGCCAGCACCAGCACGCGGCCGCCGCCGGGCAGCGGCAGCTGTACGGCGTGCGCCGCGCTCGCCTCGTCGGGGCCGGCGCCGGCATGCGCGATATGCGCGCCGTCGAGCGCCGCCAGCGTATCCGTCAGGCCCGCGCGGCCCCAGTCCATCACATGGTTGTTGGCCAGCACCGCACAGTCGATGCCGGCGGCCTGCAGGCAGGCGATATTGCCCGGATGCATGCGATAGTGCACCGCCTTGCCGGGCCAGGCATCGTCGCTGGTGGTGATGGCGGTTTCCAGGTTGACGATGCGCGGCCGCGCAGCGCGGCTTTCCAGTTCGGCCAGGGCATCGCCCCACGGGTATTCCGGCGAGGCGGGGCGCGCGATCGGGCCGGCCTTGTGCTCGGCCAGGCGCACGTAGTCGAGCGCGGAATGCACATACGATTCATGCAGCAGCGGCAGGCTGGGATGCGCCAGGATCTGGTCGATGCCGCGCCCGGTCATTACGTCGCCGCACAGGAACAGGGGAGGGTGGCTGGCTGTGTTCATGGCGCAGACGGACGGCGCGAGGGCGCCGTGCCGGCTGTTCATTCATGATAGGCCGGCAGGGTGGCGGCGCGGCATGATCGCGTTGCGGCACTTGCCATGGAGATTGTGCGCGTGGGGCCAGAGGCCCATTTACATTCGGGCGGTGCCTGCCTTAAATGATGTAGTCATCGGTCCTCGTGGCCATTTCCCTGCACCCAGACGCCGCGCGCCGTCCGATGTTTCCAACCAGCATCGGGAGGCACACTATGGCCCAGCCATCGCAGGAACACATTGAGGCACTCAAGGCGCAACTGCGCGGGCGCCTGCTGCAGCCGAACGACAGCGGCTACGACGAAGCGCGCCGCATCTGGAACGCGATGATCGACCGCCGTCCGCCGCTGATCGTGCAGGCCGCGGGCGCCGCCGACGTGATCGCCGCGGTCAACTTCGCGCGCGACCATGGCGTGCTGCTGTCGATACGCGGCGGCGGCCACAATATCGGCGGGCTGGCAATCTGCGAGGATGGCATGGTGCTGGACCTGTCGCAGATGAAATCCGTGCGCATCGATCCCCACGCGCAACGTGGCTTCGTGGAGCCTGGCGCCACACTGCGCGATTTCGACCATGAAGCGCAGGCCTTTGGCCTCGCCACGCCACTGGGCATCAACTCCACCACCGGCGTGGCCGGGCTGACGCTCGGCGGCGGCTTCGGCTGGCTCAGCCGCAAGTTCGGCACCACCGTCGACAACCTGGTGTCGGCACAGGTCGTGACTGCCGACGGCAAGCTGGTGCGCGCCAGCGCCGACGAGAACGCCGACCTGTTCTGGGCGCTACGCGGCGGCGGCGGCAACTTCGGCGTGGTGACGATGTTCGAGTTCCGGCTGCACCCGGTCGGCCCCGAGGTCTATGGCGGGCTGATCGTCTATCCGCTCGAACAGGCAGCCGCGGTGCTGCCGGCCTACCGCGAGCTGTTCAAGTCGATGCCGGACGAACTGACCGTCTGGGTGGTGCTGCGCCAGGCGCCGCCGCTGCCGTTCCTGCCGCCCGAGGCGCATGGCAAGCCGATCGCGGCACTGGCAATCTGCTATATCGGCCCGCCTGACAAAGGCCCCGAACTGGTCGAGCCGTTGCGCAAGCTCGGCACGCCCTATGGCGAGCATGTCGGTCCCATGCCGCTCACGGCATGGCAGCAGGCGTTCGATCCCTTGCTGACGCCGGGCGCGCGCAATTACTGGAAATCGCACAACTTCGCCGGGCTGGACGACGGCCTGATCACGATGCTGATCGAGCAGATCGGCAAGCTGCCCTCGCCGCAATGCGAGGTCTTTATCGGCGCCATGGGCGGGCAGACCAACCGCGTCGCGCCTGACGCGACTGCCTACGCCAGCCGCGATGCCAACTTCATCATGAACCTGCACGGGCGCTGGGACGCGCCCGCTGACGACGACAAATGCATCAGCTGGGCCCGTGAAGTCTTCCGTGCAGCAGCACCCTTCGCGCTGGGCAGCGTCTATGTGAACTTCCTGACGCAGGAAGAAACCGACCGCATTGGCGCGGCCTACGGGCCCAACTACGACCGGCTGGTCGAGGTGAAGCGGCGCTACGATCCGGGCAACCTGTTCCGCCACAACCACAACATCAATCCAGCGGCGTAACTGGCGTAACCTGCAGGAACAGGCAGGAAGGCGGGGCAGGGCGGGTGGCCTGCCCCGTTTTCACGCGGCTGCAATACTGGCATGCGAGTATCGCCGCGACCGCGTTGTATCGACAGGGAGGGCAGATCAGATGAGACCGGGCGAAGCAGAGTTGGTGCGGCGCATCCACAACGAGGTGGCCGACTACTACGACGAAGAGATCGAACTGGAACTGGACGACCGCGAAGCCAGCGAGGCCTTCGGCGATCCGGTGCACCTGGACGACGAGGCCGAGCAGGACAGCCGCCGCCACTATTTCCGCGAGCTGTTCCGCCTGCAGGGCGAACTGGTGCGGCTGCAGAGCTGGGTGGCCGCCACCGGGCACAAGATCGTCATCATCTTCGAAGGACGCGACGCCGCCGGCAAAGGCGGCGTGATCAAGCGCATCACGCAGCGCCTGAACCCGCGCGTCTGCCGCGTGGCGGCGCTGCCCGCGCCCAACGACCGCGAACGCACCCAGTGGTACTTCCAGCGCTACGTGGCGCACTTGCCCGCCGCCGGCGAGATCGTGCTGTTCGATCGCAGCTGGTACAACCGCGCCGGCGTCGAGCGCGTGATGGGCTTCTGCTCCGACGAGCAGTACGAAGAGTTCTTCCGCTCCGTGCCCGAGTTCGAGAAGATGCTGGTGCGCTCCGGCATCCAGGTGATCAAGTACTGGTTCTCGATCACGCACGACGAACAGCGCCTGCGCTTCCTGAGCCGCATCCACGATCCGCTCAAGCAGTGGAAGCTGAGCCCGATGGACCTGGAATCGCAGCGCCGCTGGGAGGACTACACCAAGGCTAAGGAAATCATGCTCGAGCGCACGCATATTGCCGAAGCGCCGTGGTGGGTAGTGCAGGCCGACGACAAGAAGCGCGCACGGCTGAACTGCATCCATCACCTGCTGAGCCAGGTGCCCTATGCGGAGGTAGAGGCGCCCAGCGTGGTGCTGCCGGGGCGCGAACGGCATGAGGACTATGTGCGGCAACCGGTGCCGAAGGAGATGATCGTGCCGGATGTGTATTGAGGAATCAGACCCTAGGGTTTGCACGGGTGCGCCATCGTCCCCCTGCGGTAGACGGCTACCTATAATGAAAACAGCCACCTGTAAATCCAAGGGTGGCCGTTATCGTGGAACTGCTAGTTTTTTGGGCGGCCATGCTTGCTGCCTACCTTCTGATGAAGCGTGCCGGCTGCTTCAGCCAGCCCGTGCTTTATCCCGATCTCGATCATCCCTTCCGCTACTGGTGGGCGCAACGGCTGGGGCGCCCGCTGCCACCGCCGGCTTTGCCCGATCACAGGCAACAAAAAACCCGGAGAGCGTGACGCTGTCCGGGTTGGCTTGCGTGGGCGATGCCCTGGAATTCTGTGGTGCCGAAGAGAGGAATCGAACCCCCGACCTTCTCATTACGAATGAGCTGCTCTACCGACTGAGCTACTTCGGCAACATGTTCCGGTGAACTGGAACAGCCCGCAATAGTAGCAGCGTTTTTCCGCCTTGTGAACCCCTTTTGTGTCGCCCGTGCCATCCGGCCGGGGCCAAAAGAAAACGGAGCGCCACCTGGGCGCCCCGTGCTATTGCGGCACGTCCGGAATCAGGCCTTGCCTTCGGCTTCCAGGTGGTAGCGGGTGACGCGTTCCACTTCGTTCTTGGAGCCCAGGATCACGGAGACGCGCTGGTGCAGTTTTTCTGGCTGCACGTCCATGATGCGCTGGTGGCCGTTGGTGGCGGCGCCGCCGGCCTGTTCGACCAGCATGGCCATCGGGTTGGCTTCGTACATCAGGCGCAGCTTGCCCGGTTTTTCCGGCTCGCGCTTGTCCCACGGGTACATGAAGACGCCGCCGCGGGTCAGGATGCGGTGCACGTCCGCAACCATCGAGGCGACCCAGCGCATGTTGAAGTTCTTGCCGCGCGGTCCTTCTTCGCCGGCCAGGCATTCGTCGATATAGCGGCGCACGGGCGGGGCCCAGTGGCGCATGTTCGACATGTTGATGGCGAATTCCTTGGTGTCGTCCGGGATCGTCACGTTGGAGTGCGTCAGCACGAAGCTGCCTGCCTCGCGGTCGAGCGTGAACATGTGCACGCCGTTGCCGACGGTCAGCACCAGCGTGGTCTGCGGGCCGTATACGGCGTAGCCGGCGGCGACCTGGTGGGTGCCGGGCTGCATGAAGTCGGCCTCGGTCACGGTCTGGCCCGGCTTGGGCATGTGCAGCACCGAGAAGATGGTGCCGATCGAGACATTGACGTCAATGTTCGACGAGCCGTCCAGCGGGTCGAACATCAGCAGGTATTCGCCCTTCGGGTAGCGGTTGGGAATCTCGTAGAACGATTCCATTTCTTCCGACGCCATGGCGGCGAGGTGGCCGCCCCATTCGTTGGCGTCGAGCAGCACTTCATTGGCGATCACGTCCAGCTTCTGCTGGGTTTCGCCCTGGACGTTGCCGGTGCCGGCCGAGCCCAGCACGCCGGCGAGGGCGCCCTTGCTGACGGCGTTGGAAATGGCCTTGCAGGCGCGCGCGACCACTTCGATCAGCAGCCGCAGTTCGGGCTGGATCGTGTTGTGCTTGCGCTGCTCCTCGACCAGGTAGCGGGTGAGGCTGATGCGAGTCATGGTTGGTTCTCCTTGGATGGCCGCAATTCTACATGCCCGGCCGCGCTTGGCCGGGCAAAGGGGGCGTGGGCGGGCCTCCCTGTGTCGTTCCCGCCGCTCAGGCGGCGAGCGCCTTGCCGACGATCTCGCGCACGTCGCGCGACAGCGTGCTGCTGGCGGCGACGCGTTCCAGTTCGGCGCGCATGCGGTCGCGCAGCGCCAGTTCGTATTTCTGCCAGCGGTCCATCACCCGCGCCAGGCGCGCGGCCACTTGCGGGTTGATGGCATCGAGCGCCAGCACCTGGTCGGCCCAGAAACGGTAGCCCGAGCCGTCCTGGGCGTGGAACTGCGCCGGGTTGCCGGAGCAGAAGCTGAAGATCAGCGAACGCGCGCGGTTGGGGTTGCGCAGGTTGAAGGCGGGGTGCTCCATCAGCGCGAGCACGGTGTCGATGGTGCGCTTGCCGGCGTGCGGGCCGACTTCACCGCGCTGCATGCCTTGCAGCGAGAACCATTTGTCGATCACCAGCGGGTCGTCCTCGAAGCGCTCGTAGAAGTCCGCCAGCGCATGCTCGCGCCCGGGGGCGAAACTGTTGACCAGCGCCGACAGCGCGGCGAAGCGGTCAGTCATGTTGTCGGCGTTCTGGTACTGCTGCTCGGCCACCGCCTGCATCGCGGCGTCGCCGCTGTCGGCCAGGTAGCCGAGCGCAAGGTTGCGCAGTGCGCGCCTGGCGGCGGATGTGGCATCGGGCGAGTAGTTGCCCGGCGTGGCGTTGCCCTCGTAGGCGGCGAGCCAGTCGGCCTGCAGCGCGCGCGCCAGGCCTTCGCGCATGAACTGGCGGGCGCGGTGGATGGCGGCGGGATCGGCCACGCCCATGCGCTCAGCCAGGTAGGCCTCGGCGGGCAGCACCAGCGCCTGTTCGCGGAAGGCGGGATTGAGCGTGTCGTCGGTCAGCACGGCGCCCATGGCCTGCACCAGCGCGGGCTCGAGCTTGAGCTCGCGCCCGGCCTGCACGTCTGCCACCATCTGCAGCAGCGCGCGCGTGGCCAGGCGCTGGCCGGCTTCCCAGCGGTTGAAGGCGTCGCTGTCGTGCGACAGCTGGAAGGTCAGCTGTGCGTCGGTGTACTCGGCATCGACGATCACCGGCGCCGAGAAGTTGCGCAGCAGCGAGGGCAGCGGGGCACTGGCGCCGCGCGGCAGGTTGATGAAGCGGAAGCGCTGCTCGGCCTGCGTGAAGTCGAGCACGCGCGTGGTCGCTCCGGGCGTGCTTTCGCCTTCGAGCTGCAGCGGCAGGTCCTTGCCGTCTGCGCCAAGCAGTCCGAGCGCGAACGGGATATGGAAGGGCTGCTTCTCGGGCGTGCCGGCGCGGGTCTCGATGCCGACCTTGGGGCAGCGCTGCGACAGCGTCAGCGTCAGGCTGCCGTCGTCGCCGTTCCAGTCCGTGCGCGCCGTCACCACCGGGGTGCCGGCCTGGCTGTACCACAGGCCGAACTGGCTCAGGTCGCGGCCGTTGGCATCGGCCATTGCCGCACGGAAGTCGTCGCAGGTGACGGCCTGGCCGTCATGGCGCTGGAAGTACAGGTCCATGCCCTTGCGGAAGCCCTCGCGGCCGAGCAGGGTCTGGTACATGCGCACGACTTCGGCGCCTTTCTCGTACACGGTGACCGTGTAGAAGTTGTTGATCTCTTCATAGCTGTCGGGGCGCACCGGGTGCGCCATCGGGCCGGCGTCCTCGGGGAACTGCACCTGGCGCAGCACGCGCACGTCCTCGATGCGCTTGACCGCGCGGCCGGATTCCGAGCCCATCATGTCGGCCGAGAACTCCTGGTCGCGGAACACCGTCAGGCCTTCCTTGAGCGAAAGCTGGAACCAGTCGCGGCAGGTCACGCGGTTGCCGGTCCAGTTGTGGAAGTACTCATGGCCGACCACCGCCTCGATATTGGCGAAGTCCGTGTCGGTGGCGGTCTGCGCGTTGGCCAGCACGTACTTGGTGTTGAAGATGTTCAGGCCCTTGTTCTCCATCGCGCCCATGTTGAAGTCGCCCACGGCGACGATCATGAAGCGATCCAGGTCAAGTTCCAGCCCGAAGCGGCGCTCGTCCCAGCGGATCGAATGGATCAGCGAATCCATGGCGTGGCGGGTCTTGTCGAGGTCGCGCGCCTCGACCCAGACCTGCAGCAGCTTGTCCTTGCCGGAGGCGGACTGGATCCGTTCCTCGATGCATTCGAGCTTGCCCGCGACCAGCGCGAACAGGTAGGCCGGCTTGCGGAAGGGGTCTTCCCACACGGCTTCGTGGCGGCCGTCGGGCAGTTCGAGCTGGCTCACCAGGTTGCCGTTGGACAGCAGCACCGGATAGGCGGCGCGGTCGGCGCGCAGCGTGACGCGGTAGGTCGCCATCACGTCGGGGCGGTCCAGGAAGTAGGTGATGCGGCGAAAGCCCTCGGCTTCGCACTGGGTGAAGAAGTTGCCGTTGGACACGTACAGGCCCGACAGCGTGGTATTGGCCGCGGGCTGGCACGCCGTGGTGATCTCCAGCGTGCCCTGCGCCGGCAGGCCGGGGATGGTCAGCGTGCCGGCATCCTGGGTCGCGTTGGCGACCGGCTTGCCCTCCAGGCTGACGCCGATCAGTTCGAGTTCCTCGCCGGCCAGCACCAGCGGTGCGTCGGGCGCGCCGGCCTGGCGCGCGAAGCGCAGCGTGCTGGTGACCACGGTGCGCTGGGGATCGAGGTCCAGCACCAGCTCGGCGTGGTCGATGGCGAACGGCGGCGGGGTATAGTCCTTGCGATAGACGGTAACGGGCGTGTCGGTGCGCAGCATGGAAAGATCCTGTCTTCGGAAGACCGTTAGGAAAGGGGGCGGGCCATGCGCGCGGCAGCGAAGCATGGCGCTGAAGTCCTCATTGTAGCCAAGGGGTCGGGGCGCGGCCCGGCGCAGCACGGCATCGGCATGCTGCGGGGAATTCCGCGCCGGCGGCGTGGTCTCAGAGACACGTGGGTATTCAGAGGAAAGCGAGGTAGCACTATGTGGCAGCGCGCAGGCGGTGTCGGCAATGCAGGAGCGGCGGGGCCGCGCAGGTGGTGGGGGGCGATGGCGTTGCTGGCGGCGCTGTTGCTGTCAGGGTGCGCCAGCACGGTGGTGACCGATGTCACGGCGTTCCGCCAGCCCGGGTGGCAGAACGATGCGCCGCGCACCTACAGCTTCGAGCGCAGCGCCGAGCAGGCGGCGCAGCTGGACCACCAGACCTATGAGCAGTGGCTGGCCGCGGCGCTGGCGGGGATCGGCTTCGAGCAGGTGCCGGCGAAACAGGCGCGCTATCGCGTCAGCATGGACTTCGATGCCGCGCCCGGCATCGTGCGCGTGGCCGAGACCGTCTACTCGGACCCGTGGTACGGCCCGTGGGGCCCATACTGGGGGCCCGGCTACTACCGCCCCTACGGGCCCTGGGGTCCGTGGGGCCCATGGGGGCCGGGCTACTGGCCGCCGCAGACCGTGGTGCGCGACGTGCCGGTGACGTTCTCCAGCCTGCGGGTGTATTTCAGGGATGCGGCCAGCGGCAAGCGGATCTACCAGGTCACCGCGCAGAACCAGACCGAAAACGGCAGCCTGCCGGCGGTCATGCCCTACCTGATCCGCAGCGCCTTTACCGACTTCCCGGCCGAGAGCGGCCGTCCGCGCCGGGTGACGCTGGAGGTCGAGAAAAACGCAAAGTAGGGCAGCCGGGGGCCGGCCGCGCGGTCCTGGCCAGGCGATGCGTGCGGATGCATGCAGGGGCATGCGTCTGCACCTGCATTGCATACGCAATGGTAAAAGCTGTTTAACTGGAATAATCCACTCAAAAAACGGCCTGCAGGCGGGCTGTGGTGGTACTTTGCGCGGACACGTGGGCTAGAATGGTTGCTCGATTTTTCCGGCCTGTCTGCCGGAATCGCCAGTTTCGCTGCCAGGCGTTGTCATTCGCTGCCGGCCCGTATCCTGAGACTTCTCGATCGGGCCCGAGCCGGTTCTTGGCGGGAGAGGGGCGCTTCCGGTCCGGGCCATTTTCCGGACGAGCCAATGAGCAGCAAGATTAGCGGTGATGCACCGCAACATGCCCCGAACAGTCCTGAAGCGCAGCTGCGCCTCGCTGCGCTGGAATACCACCGCAGCCCCACCAAGGGAAAGATCCAGGTAACCGCGACCAAGGCGCTGTCCAACCAGCGCGACCTGTCGCTGGCCTACTCGCCGGGCGTGGCCTATGCCTGCGAGGAAATCGCCAAGGACCCCGCTACCGCCGCCGAGTACACCTCGCGCGCCAACCTGGTGGCCGTGATCACCAACGGCACCGCCGTGCTGGGCCTGGGCGATATCGGCCCGCTGGCCGGCAAGCCGGTGATGGAGGGCAAGGGCTGCCTGTTCAAGAAGTTCGCCGGCATCGACGTGTTCGACATCGAGCTCGACGCGCGCGACCCGGACAAGATCGTCGAGATCGTTGCCGCGCTCGAGCCCACGCTGGGCGGCGTGAACCTGGAAGACATCAAGGCGCCGGAATGCTTCTACATCGAGCAGAAGCTGCGCGAGCGCATGAACATCCCCGTCTTCCACGACGACCAGCACGGCACCGCCATCATTTCGACCGCGGCGCTGCTCAATGGCCTGAAGGTGGTCGGCAAGGACGTCGGCAAGGTGAAACTGGCCGTGTCCGGCGCCGGCGCGGCTGCCATTGCCTGTCTGGACACCATGGTCAGCCTGGGCGTGAAGCGCGAGAACATCTCGGTGGTGGACTCCAAGGGCGTGATCTACGTTGGCCGCGACGTCAACATGGAAGCCAACAAGGCGCGCTACGCACAGGACACCTCGGCGCGCACGCTGGCTGACATCGTCAAGGACGCCGACGTCTTCCTGGGTTGCTCGACCGCCGGCGTGCTGACCGCCGAGATGGTCAAGACCATGGCCGACAAGCCCATCATCCTGGCGCTGGCCAACCCCGAGCCGGAAATCCGCCCGGAAGTGGCCAAGGCCGCGCGCCCGGACTGCATCATCGCCACCGGCCGTTCGGACTACCCGAACCAGGTCAACAACGTGCTGTGCTTCCCGTACATCTTCCGCGGCGCACTGGATTGCGGCGCGACCAAGATCACGGAAGCGATGAAACTGGCCTGCGTCAAGGCCATCGCCGAGCTGGCCGAGGCCGAGCTGAACGACGCCGTTGCCGCCGCCTACGGCGGCCGTGAGCTGAAGTTCGGCCCGGACTACATCATCCCGACCCCGTTCGACCAGCGCCTGATCGAGAAGATCGCGCCGGCGGTGGCCAAGGCCGCGGAGGAATCCGGTGTGGCCACGCGCCCGATCAAGGACCTCGAAGCGTATCGCCAGCAGCTGTCCACCTATGTCTATCACACCGGCCTGATCATGAAGCCGGTGTTCTCGGCCGCCAAGGCCGCGCCCAAGCGCGTGGCCTACGCCGAGGGCGAGGAAGAGCGCGTGCTGCGTGCCGTGCAGACCGTGGTGGACGAAGGGCTGGCGCGCCCCACCCTGATCGGCCGCCCGCACGTGATCCAGATGCGCATCGAGAAGGCCGGCCTGCGCCTCAAGGCCGGGGTGGACTTCGACCTGGTCAATCCGGAAGAAGACCCGCGCTACCGCGCCTACCACGAGGCCTACCACGCGCTGCGCGGTCGCGACGGCGTGACGCCGGACATGGCCAAGGTGGCGCTGCGCCGCTCCAACACGCTGATCGGCACGATGCTGATGCACATGGGCGATGCCGATGCGCTGCTGTGCGGCACGGTCGGCCGCTTCGAGGCTCACCTCGAGCACGTGCGTGACGTGATCGGCCTGGCGCCTGGCGCCAAGGTGTTCGCCGCGATGAACGCGCTGATGTTGGAGAAGCACACGCTGTTTATCACTGACACCTTCGTCAATGACGATCCCTCCGCCGAGGAACTGGCCGCGATCGCACAACTGGCCGCTGAGGAAATCGCGCGTTTCGGCCTGGTCCCCAAGGCCGCGTTGATGTCGCATTCGATGTTCGGTTCCTCGACCCGTCCGTCGGCGCGCAAGATGCGCGAGGCTGCGGCTATCCTGGCCAAGGTGGCACCGCACCTGGAAGTGGAAGGCGAGATGCAGGGCGACGCAGCACTGGACGAAGACGTGCGCCGCCACTTCCTGCCGTCGACCAAGCTGGCCGGCAGCGCCAACCTGCTGGTGATGCCGACGCTGGACGCGGCCAATATCGCCTTCAACCTGCTCAAGATCACGGGCGGGCAGGGCGTGACGGTGGGCCCGATCCTGCTGGGCGCGGCCAGGCCGGTGCACATCCTGAACCCGCAGGCGACCACACGCCGTATCGTCAACATGACGGCGGTGGCCGTGGCGGAGAGCGGCGCGGTGCGCTGATGCGCTGAAAACGAAGTCAGCAAGAATGCAAAAAGCCGGGTCGTCCGACCCGGCTTTTTGTTTGATGCTGCCCCGCGGCAATTGCGGGGGGAAGGCACTTGACGTGGTTGCTATTGCAGCACGTTGTACTGCTCGCGCATCACGACGATGATCGACTTGGCCGCGGCCAACTGCGTGTCGAGGTTTTCAACATATTCCTGCGGGAAATCGACCTCGGCGCTCCAGTTGCATCCGGTATGGTCAGGCTGGTGCATTCGCACCGCGTGCAGTTCGCATTCGCCGCACTCGGGGTTGTTGTCGAGGCACTGGTTCAGGATGGCCATCAGTTCGGAACGGGTCTTCGGGTAGCGCCGCATGAATCACCTCTCTCAATGTCGTTTTGAGGGTCCGGAACACCAATCTAGGAAGCGTGAAGGGGGGCTTCCAATTGAATCCATCTATGAAATGCTGGCTTTCGATCCGTATTGCCTGACGGCATGCGATGGCGCGGCGCAGCATTGCGGTGGCAGATTTCCGCACAGTGTGATGCGAACGCGGCAATGAAAAAGCCCGCCGGAAGGGCGGGCTGCAGGACTGCCGGTGAGACGGTTACGTCATCAGAACTTGTGACGCACGCCCACGCCGAAGGTATCGCCGTGCTCGATGCCGGTGATCTTGTCGTAGTAGTAGGCGGCGTACACGTCGGTGCGCTTGGACAGGTTGTAGTCGTAGGCGACGGCAAACGTGTTGCGCTTGAAGTCACCGATTGCGTTCTCGGTCTTGCCATAGGCGTAGGACGCCAGCACGTTGCCGGCACCGATCGGCACCGAGGCGCCGACCTGACCGTTGGTGTGCTTGATGTCGCCGCTGGCGGCCGTGCTGGCCTTGGTCTTGATGTACTGGCCCTGGGCGAACAGCTTGACCACCTTGAAGTCGTATGTGATGCCGCCCAGGACGGCGTCCTGGCGGCTGAAGCCCGCGCTCGACAGGTCGTCGGGAACCGCGTTGAAGCGGACCTGCTGGTACGCGACGGTCGCGGCGAACGGCCCGTTGAAATACATCAGGTTGCCGCCCCACTTGTTCTGGCCCGCGGCACCTGCCTTCTCGCCTGCCGAGTAGATCAGGTTCGCGCTCAGGCCGCCGAAGTTCGGGGTGGAGTACAGCACCGAGTTGTTCCAGCCCGAGTCGCCGATGATGCCCGGGTCCACCACGCCATTGCTGGCGGCACCGAAGTAGGTGTGGAAGATGGTCGGCGAGAACACGTACGAGTCGACCAGCGGGTTGAACAGGATGGTCGAGATGAAGTACGGGGTCGTGTTGCGGCCCAGCTTCAACGTGCCCAGCTTGTCATTCTGCAGGCCGACGTACGCATTGCGGCTGAACATCGAATCCCCGTTGAAGCGGCCGCTGTTGCCGCTGTCCGTGCGGAAGAACCCGTTCAGGTCGAAGATGGCCTTGGTGCCGCCGCCCAGGTCTTCGGTGCCCTTGATGCCCCAGTAGGACGTCTGCATACCGCCCGAGTTGGCCACCCATGCGCGCTCGCCCGAACCCGGGCTCTTGACGCCGCCGACGAACATGTCAGCCTGGCCGTACAGCGTGACGCTGGACTGGGCCATGGCCGCGCCGGAAAAAAGGGTAGCCGCTACCGCCAGCTTTAGTGCCGGCTTGTACTGCTTCTGCATTGTTAGACCTCCGTGGTTTGATCGATCCTGCTTGGAACGTTGTGTACTGGGTCCCTGTCGGGTTCTTCTAATGTCTTGGTGCTTTTATTCGTGCCGCCTGGCCTGGCTCGGTGGTGGGTGGTGCATGGGGTGCCGGCGGCATCGGGTACAGCGTTTTTTGTTATACAGGTGACGC
Organism: Cupriavidus necator N-1; assembly: GCF_000219215.1. NCBI lineage: Bacteria > Pseudomonadati > Pseudomonadota > Betaproteobacteria > Burkholderiales > Burkholderiaceae > Cupriavidus > Cupriavidus necator. Next base: position 970,367 of record NC_015726.1, read on the forward strand.
TTTTTTGCTCAGGCGGATACTAAGTCGTCAAGCCGGAACTGCGCAATGTGATGGATCTGGTTGATGCAAGTTTGCAACTCGTGCTGCGGCGTGTTTTCCAGGCGGCGCGCAAACTCCGCGATGATCCCGTGGCGGTCGTAGCCGCGCACGGCCAGGATGAACGGGAAGCCGAATTTCTGGTTGTAGGCCGCGTTGAGCGACTGCAGGCGGTCGAACTCCTCTGGCGTGCACAGGTTCAGGCCGGCGCCGCTTTGCTCGCGCGTGGATTCGGCGGTCAGCTCGCCGCGCACGGCGGCCTTGCCGGCCAGCTCCGGGTGAGCGCGCACCAGCTTGAGCTGGGCCGCCTCGCCGGCTTCATCGACGGCCTTGCGCAGTGCCTGCGCCAGCGCGGCACCGTCGGCGAAGGGCCGTTGCGCGGCAGCGGCCTCGGCAAACCACGGCGAATGTTCGTAGATGCCGCCCAGCACCTGCACGAACTCCGCGACAGGCATGGTGTTGAGTTGGGCGATGGTGTAGGTCTGGCTCATGCTTGGTTCCGGGGGGTGTAGGGGTGGGTATCGGCCCAGTGGCGGGCGATGTCGACACGGCGGCAGATCCACACCTTGTCGTGTCCCTGCACATAGTCGAGGAAGCGCTGCAGCGCGCGGAAGCGGCCCGGGCGGCCGAGCAGGCGGCAGTGCATGCCGACCGACAGCATCTTGGGGCTGTCCTGTCCGCTCGGGTCGCCTTCCTCGTACAGCACGTCGAACGCGTCCTTGAGGTACTGGAAGAATTGTTCGCCGGTATTGAAGCCCTGCGGCGTGGCAAAGCGCATGTCGTTGGAGTCGAGCGTGTACGGCACCACCAGGTGCGGCTTCTTCTCGCCGCCGGTGACTTCGACTTCGGTCCAGAAGGGCAGGTCGTCGCCGTAGTAGTCGGAGTCGTACAGCAGGCCGCCATGCTCCACCACCAGGCGGCGCGTGTTGGGGCTGTCGCGGCCGGTGTACCAGCCCAGCGGCAACTCGCCGGTCAGGTCCTTGATGATCTGCATGCCGATGCGCATATGCTCACGCTCGGTGGCTTCGTCGATGCCCTGGTAGTGGATCCAGCGCCAGCCGTGGCAGGCGATCTCATGGCCCAGTTCGACAAAGGCGCGGGTCAGTTCAGGATGGCGCTGCAGCGCCATCGACACGCCGAAGATGGTCAGCGGCAGGCCACGCTTCTCGAACTCGCGCAGCAGGCGCCAGACGCCGGCACGCGAGCCGTATTCGTAGATGCCCTCCATGCTCATGTGGCGGTCGGGGTAGGCCGCGGCGCCGACGATCTCGGAGAGGAACTGCTCGGAGGCGGCGTCGCCGTGCAGCACGCAGTTTTCGCCGCCTTCTTCGTAGTTGAGGACGAACTGCACCGCAACGCGCGCGCCGCCCGGCCAGCGGGCGTGCGGCGGCCGGGCACCGTATCCGATGAGATCGCGTGGATAGTTATCTTTGATCATGTGTCTTTGCTTGCTTCAGGAAAACTTCCGGCACCGCCGCGCCGCCCGCAAGCGCCGACCATCACGCAATGTACGTGCCAGTCGTGCCGGCGGCGGTGCCGGATACTTCGATACCGTTGCTTCGGTTACTCGGTGCCGTGCGAGTTGGCGGCGGCGTTGCGCATGGCCTCCTCGCGCGACTGGATGCCGTTGTAGAACAGGTTCAGCGCCACGGCCACGATGGTGCCCAGCACGATGCCGCTGTGGGTGAACGGACCGGTCCACTTCGGCAGGTACTGGAAGAAGGTCGGTGCCAGCGTCGGGATCATGCCGGCGCCGATTGAGATGGCGACGATGAACAGGTTGTAACGGTTGCGGTTGAAATCGCACGAGCCCAGGATGCGGATGCCGGTGGCGGCCACCATGCCGAACATCACGATGCCGGCGCCGCCCAGCACGAACTGCGGCACCGAGGCCACCACGTGGGCCATCTTGGGGAACAGGCCGAACGCGATCAGGATGATGCCGCCGGCAGCCGCCACGTAGCGCGAGCGCACGCCGGTCACTGTCACCAGGCCTACGTTCTGCGAGAACGAGGTGTACGGGAAGGTGTTGAAGATGCCGCCGATCACGGTGCCCAGGCCGTCGGCGCGCAGGCCGCGGGTCAGGTCCTCGTTGCTCAGCTTCTTGCCGGTGATGTCCGACAGCGCCAGGAACATGCCGGTGGATTCCACCAGCGTGATCAGCATGACGATGCACATCGACAGGATGGCGGTCACTTCGAAGGTCGGGATGCCGAAGTGCAGCGGGGTGATGACAGCCATGAAGCTGGCTTCATCCAGGCCTTCGAATGACACCTTGCCCATCGCCATCGCCACCAGCGTGCCGGCGATGATGCCCAGCAGCACTGCGCAGTTGGCCACCAGGCCGCGGCCGTACTTGGTCAGCAGCAGGATGATCAGCAGCGTCAGGCCGGCAATGCCGAGGTTGGCCAGGTCACCGTAGGCGAGGTTGGGCACCTCCTTGACCACGCCGTCGATCACGGCACGGGTGGTGGGCTGGCCGCCGGCCGCCCAGTTGATGCCCACGCGCATCAGCGACACGCCGATCAGCGTGATCACCGTGCCGGTCACCACCGGCGGGAACAGCCCCAGCATGCGCCCCATCATCGGCGCAATCAGGATGCCGAAAATCCCCGACGCAATCACCGCGCCATAGATGCCGAGCAGGCCGACATTGGGATCGGTGCCGATGGCGATCATCGGCGCCACCGAGGCGAAGGTCACGCCCATCATCACCGGCAGGCGGATGCCGAACTTCCAGAAACCAAAGGCCTGGATCAGCGTGGCCAGGCCCGCGGCGAACAGGTCGGCGTTGATCAGGAACGCCAGCTGGTCCTTGGGCAGCTTGAGCGCGCCACCCACGATCAGGGGCACGGCAACCGTGCCGGCGTACATCACCAGAACGTGCTGCAACCCGAGCGCGAGCAGGCGCCCGGAAGGCAAACGCTCGTTGGTGAGGTCCGTCGGGACCGTGGTGCTTGCGGAATTCATGGGTGCGTCTCCTCTCCTTTGGTTTGATGGGAACACCACTGCCATGGCCCCGGTTCTGGATCCCGGAAGGTCTCCGGACCGTTATCTGCCGGTCGTGTCAGCACTCTCGTCGGTGAGCCGGGTGCTGTTTGCCGACCGGGTCTGGCCTTGTATTTGGGGGCAGGGGCGGGAACACCGTGCTAGGTAGAGCGGCCTAGCACGCTGCGAAGATCAAAGTTGCCCGGCTCGTCCGGCTGCACGCGGTCGGCGCAGGCGCCAAGGTGGTGCGCCATGCGCGACTGGGCCAGCGCGGCATTGCCCTGTTCGAGTGCGTCGAGGATCTCTTCGTGTTCATCGAACGAGCAGGCGTTGTTGCCCGGGGCTTCCACGCTGGCGATCATCAGCGTGGTGCGCGACACCAGCCGGCGCATCATGTTGACGAGCAGCGCGTTGCCCGACAGTTCCGCCAGGGCCGTATGGAACTCGGCGGACAGGCGGATCCATTTGGGCCGGTCATGCGTGAGGAAGGCCTGGCGCTCGCTGGCCACCATCTGGCGCAGCGGCGCGATCACGGTCTTGACGTCGGGCATGCCGGCAAGCTTTTCCAGCACCGCGCGTTCCAGCATCTGGCGCAGCTCGAACATGTCGTGCGCTTCGTCGGTGGAGGGGCTGGCGATAAAGGCGCCGCGGTTGGGTTCGAGATCGACCATGCCGTCGGCGGCCAGGTGCGACAGCACCTTGCGCACCGTGTGTCGCGCGGTGGCATAGATCTCGCAAAGGGAATGCTCGGTCAGCTTGGTGCGCGGCGGCAGCCGGTGCTCCATGATCGCGTCGTAGATCTCGTGATACATGCGCTCTTCGACCGAGCCCTTGCGTGCGGGCTTGGCGGGCTTGCCCGCCTGGATTTCGGTCGGCTCGGCGTCGGCCTTGGTTTCGGCGTTGGCGGCAATCAGCTTCAGGCTCTTGGACATCGTGGCACCAGCAGTCAGGCGGGGCACCGCAAATCCTGGACATCAGGCAGCGGTGATCCAAAAATTGTTGACAATTATTTGGTTACTGCTTCAATATTGTCAACAAAACAGACTCAGGTTTTCGACAACTTAGGGAAATCCCTGAATTGCCAACCGGGTAGTGCAGGCGCATTGTCGCCACGCACCACCCAGCGCCGGGATGCGTTACCAGACGTACCGAGCGGGCACCATTCCCACAAATGGTGCTAGTGAAGGCAGCGGCGCCCCTCACAACCCAATCGCCTAAGGAAAAACACGATGGGACGCTTGACCACACACGTACTCGACACCGCTGCCGGCACGCCCGGCAAGGGCATGTCGGTTACTCTTCATAAGATTGTCGACAATCGTCGCGAAACCCTGAAGACAGTCATGACCAACCACGACGGCCGTTGCGACCAGCCGCTACTGGAAGGCGCGGACTTCGCCGTTGGCGTGTATGAGCTGGAATTCGCTGCGGGCGACTACTTCCGCGCGCAAGGCACGCAGCTGCCCGAGCCGGCTTTCCTGGACGTGGTGCCCCTGCGCTTCGGTATTGCCGATGTCAACGCGCACTACCACGTGCCCCTCCTGGTTTCGCCCTGGTCGTACTCGACCTACCGCGGCAGCTGAAGCGGTGGCATAGGGAAACAGGAGACAAGACATGGAAGGCTACATTCTCGACTGGGCCAATCTGCTGCTGCGCTGGGTGCACGTCATCACGGCGATCGCGTGGATCGGCTCCTCGTTTTATTTTGTCTGGCTCGACAACAGCCTGACCCGTCCCACCGATCCTGACCTGCAGGAGAAGGGTGTCGGCGGCGAGCTGTGGGCCGTGCACGGCGGCGGTTTCTACAACCCGCAGAAATACCTGACCGCGCCCAAGACGCTGCCTGAGAACCTGCACTGGTTCTACTGGGAGTCGTATTCCACCTGGATGACCGGCTTCGGCCTGCTGGTGGTGCTGTACCTGTTCAACGCCAGCACGTTCCTGATCGACAAGAACGTCTACGACATGTCGCCTGGCGCGGCGGTCGGCCTGGCGCTGTCCTACCTGGCCGCGGGCTGGGTGGTCTATGACGTGATCTGCCGCGTGTTCGGCAAGAGCGACAAGACCGTGGGCGTGCTGGTGGCGATCTACGTGGCCGTGGCTGCCTACGTGGCGTGCCACCTGTTCTCGGGCCGTGCGGCGTTCCTGCTGACCGGTGCGATGATCGCCACCATCATGAGCGCCAACGTGCTGGTATGGATCATCCCGGGCCAGCGCAAGGTGGTTGCCGCGCTGCGCGCAGGCCAGCCGGTCGATCCGGTCCATGGCAAGAACGCCAAGCAGCGCAGCGTGCACAACACGTACTTCACGCTGCCGGTGCTGTTCGCGATGCTGTCGAACCACTACAGCATGACCTACAGCTACAAGTACAACTGGGCCGCGCTGATCCTGATCATGCTGGCCGGTGTGCTGATCCGCCAGTTCTTCATCCTCAAGCACAAGGGCAAGATCAACGTGGCCTGGCCCGCAGCCGGCGTTGCCGTGCTGGCCGTGGTCGCCGTGCTGATCGCGCCGCAACCGCGCCCGGCCGTGGCCAAGGCAGAAGGCGGTGACGCCGCCGCTGCCACCGTCAGCTTTGCCAAGGTGCAGGAAGTGCTGAACGCGCGCTGCGTGCAGTGCCACGCCGCGCAGCCGAAGATGATGCCGACCGCAGCCAAGGGCATCAAGCTCGACACCGCGGAAGACATCAAGGCCCACGCCCAGCTGATCTACCAGCAGGCCGTGCAGCAGAAGGCGATGCCGCTGGGCAACGTGACGCAGATCACCGACGACGAACGCGCCCTGCTGGGCCAGTGGTTCGAAGGCGGTGCCAAGACCACTAACTAAGGGTGGCTTGATCTGAAAAGCATCAGGGCCGGCGCGTGCAGCCGGCCCGTGAAATCCGAGCATCGGTGATCGACGGTCCGGAGGGTTGTGCAGTTGGCAACCGTCAGTACCGGACCGGCGAGGGTTTGAACGGGGCCTTGCGCCCCGTTTTTTTTCGGCGACTTATCCGCCGATATTTAGCAACGCCAACACCCCCAGCACCAGGAAAATCCCTGCCGCGATCTTGTGCACCAGCGCGATCGGCATCTTGTTGGCAAACTTGTCGCCAAGCAGGACCGCCGGCGCATTGGCGACCATCATGCCGAAGGTGGTGCCGGCCACCACGGCAATCACCGCATCGCTGAAGCGCGCGGCCAGCGCCACGGTGGCGATCTGGGTCTTGTCGCCCATCTCGGCAAAGAAGAACGCCACGATGGTGGTGCCGAGGATGCCGAGGGCGCCCTTGACCGGCTTGGCCTGTTCGGCGTCGTCGAGCTTGTCGGGGATCAGCATCCATCCCGCCATCGCGATAAAGCCCAGGCCCAGGATCCAGCGCAGCAGGCTTTCGCCCAGCACATGCGTGATCCAGCCGCCGAGCGCGCCGGCAAAGCCATGGTTGAACAGCGTGGCGATCAGGATGCCAAGGATGATGGGAACGGGCTTGCGGTAGCGCGCGGCCAGCACCAGCGACAGCAATTGCGTCTTGTCGCCCATTTCAGCTAGGGCGACGATGCCTGTGGAGACGAGGAAGGCTTCCATATTGGTCTTGTGGGGTAACCGGGCCGCAATGCATCGCGAGATGCCAATGACGCACACCTTTCCCGGCCCGGCCAGAAAGGTATGGTCATCGGTCTCGCCAGGCTGGACGCTGCCGGGTCCGTATCAGTACACGGCCGGGCGGGTCCGGAGCTGCGCACGCCATAACCGCAAGCGGTCAAGTCTGTTGACGTGCGCCCCTGTCCCCCGGAATCCGCATTGCGCGGCGCGGTGAGAGCAGGGCGGCTACTCCCCAATGGGGGCGCCAATTATAACGGCAGCGGGGGCAGGCGTCCACCTGGCCCCCGCCACATGGCCTGCATCCTCAGGCGGGTACAGGCGCGTTGTCGCTGGTCTGGCGGCCGCGGAAATCGGTCCAGCACAGGGCCTTGAAGTCATAGAGCTTGCAGCGGCGCGCGGTGTCGAAATACCAGCGCCAGGAGAAGTTCTCGATGATGATGCGGCCCGGCAGCGCATGCTCCAGCAGCGCCTGGGCGCGCTTGAGGCGGTACAGCGGCACGCTCATGTCGACGTGGTGCGCGGTGTGTTCCATGATGTGGTGCAGCGCGGCGCCGATGCCGTGGCGGAAGCGCAGGTGCACGGTGGTCGAAACAAAGGGCTGCGCCTTGGCCCACATGGCCTTGGTGTCATACCAGGCCACGCTGGTATGGGTGTGGTGCACGTACAGCACGAAGCCGACGGTGACGTTCCAGACCAGGAAGGGCAGCACGAAGCCGGCACCGATGAGCATCCAGACGGACTGGTCCGTGGCCAGTGCCAGGCCAGCCAGCGCGCCGATCCAGGCCAGCCCGAAGGCGGCTACCAGCACACAGTCGCCGGTGAAGATCGGGCGGCGCGTGGCCATCTGGCGCTTGCTCGGGAAGAACATCTTGCACCACCAGATTTCCACCAGGTAGTACAGGCCCGGGCCGAAGCCGGTGCGGTAGATGCGCTCCATCACGCGGCGCCAGCGCGGCAGCGCGTTGAATTCTTCCAGCGAGTAGGGCGCCCAGACGAAGTCGAAGCCCTTCAGGTTGGTGTAGCCGTGGTGCACCACGTTGTGGCCGACTTCCCACAGGCTGTAGGGCGTCAGCGAGGGCAGGAAGGTGAGCCGGCCCAGCCACTTGTTCAGGCCGCGGCGCGGGGTCAGGCTCTGGTGGCAGGCATCGTGGCCGATGATAAACAGGCGCGCGATGATCAGCCCGGCCAGCACGCCCAGCGCCAGCTTGGCGGCCCAGTGCTGCGCCAGCACCACGCCGGCCAGCACGGCGCCGAACAGCAGGTAGTCGAAGGCGAACAGCAGCAGTGCGCGCGGGGTACTGCGCTGGCCCAGCGGGATCAGCCAGCCGCGGATGATCTTGCGCGAGGGCAGCGGGGCGTCCGGTGCGATCGGCGCCGGAAGCGGGGCGTGGTTGGGCGCACCCTTGCGCGCGGCATGGGGCACGTCATGCGGGCCATGGGCGCGCTCAGGGGCGTGAGCGGCGGATTGGGATGCGGTCATGCAGAACCTTCTGATTGCGGTCGGATGGGTATGGGCGCACGGCACGCAGAACGGCCGCGGCGGAACCGCAAGGTTAGAAGGCTTTGTCGGAGACGGTCTTGACGCTCGTCAAGCCGGAGGCGGGGGCGAAGCGGTAAAAGGGTAAAAGCGCGCCCGCCGCATGGCGGCGGGCGGCTGCTGGCCAGGTGACGGATCAGGCGGCCGGCACGTGGGCGGCCTCGCCCATCACATAGACGCTGTCGATGAGGCGGTCGTCGCCCAGCATGGCAAAGGCGAACAGCTCCTCTTCCAGCGTTTCCGAGCGGTTGCTGCGGCGGGCGATCAGCGGCGTGGCCTTGGGGTCCAGCACGATGAAGTCGGCCTCGCAGCCAACGCCAAAGCTGCCGACGCGGTCGGTCCAGCCCAGCGCCTCGGCCGCGGCGCGCGTGGCCAGGTAGAACATGCGCAGGGCGGTCAGGTAGTAGCCGCCCATGCGCGCCACCTTGTGCGCGGCGTTCATGGTGCGGAACATCGAGAACGAAGTGCCGCCGCCGACGTCGGTGGCCAGCGTCACATTCAGGCGGTTGGCGTCGGACTGGTGGAAGTCATAGAAGCCGCTGCCCAGGAACAGGTTGGAGGTGGGGCAATGCGCCACCGCGGCACCGCTGTCGGCCAGGCGCCGGCGGTCGTCCTGGTCCAGGTAGATGGCGTGGCCGTACATCGCGCCCGGGCGCAGCAGGCCGTAGCGGTCGTACACGTCCAGGTAGCTGCGCGCGTCCGGGAACAGCTCGGCGACCCATTTGACCTCGTCGCGGTTCTCGGCCACGTGGGTCTGGATAAAGGCGTCCGGGTAGGCGCGCGCCAGCTCGCCGCAGGCGGCCAGCTGCGCCTCGGTCGAGGTCGGGGCAAAGCGCGGCGTGATGGCGTAGGCCAGGCGTCCCTTGTTATGCCAGCGCGACAGCAGGTCGGCGGAGTCCCGGGCGCCGGTCTCGGCCGTATCGCGCAGGAATTCCGGGCAGTTGCGGTCCATCATCACCTTGCCCGTGACCATGCGCAGGTTGCGCGCCTCGCTTTCGGCAAAGAGGGCCTCGGCCGAGGCCTTGTGCACCGTGCTCCAGACCACCGCGCTGGTGGTGCCGTTGCGCAGCAGTTCCTCGGTGAAGAAGCCGGCCACGCCGCGCGCGTAGTCGGGGTCGGCAAAGCGGCGCTCTTCGGGGAAGGTGTAGGTGTCGAGCCAGTGCAGCAGGCCCGGCGACGGCGACGCGATCATGTCGGTCTGCGGGTAGTGCACGTGGGTGTCGATAAAGCCGGGCACGATCAGTTTGCCGCGGTGGTCGACGATCTCGACGTCGGCCGGAATGCGCGCAGCCAGTTGCGTGTAGTCGCCTGCGGCGGCGATGCGCCCGTTGGTGACGATCAGCACCCCGTCGTCCCAATACTGATACGCGTCCTCATGGAATTGCGGATCGCGCAGGAAATGCAGCACGCGGCCGCGAATGGCACGGGTGAGGGAGTCAGTCTTGGGGTTGGTCGTCATGGTTTGTCTCTTGTGGCCGGCCCGCGCGGAACGGCATGGTTCAAGCAGCGGGCCGGGCTATTGGCATGCGCCGCGCTCAGGCCGCTGGGGCCGTTGCGGGCGGGGACTTGGGCGGGCTCGACCAGAATTGGTCGACTTCCGCCAGGAATTCGGCCTTCTGCATGGCAGGCAGGAAGGCCGCTTCAAAGCTGTTGCGGGCAAGCTTGTGGGCATCGGCCGCGTCCAGCGGCAGCGCGTCGAAGGTGGCTTCCCAGTTGGCGTTCATATAGCCGCCGAAGTAGGCCGGATCGTCCGAATGCAGCGTGATCACCACGCCGGCATCGAGCATGCGCTTGAGCGGGTGGTCGCGCAGGTCCGGGTAGACCTTGAGCTTGACGTTGGACAGCGGGCACACGGTCAGCGCCACGCGCTCGCGCGCCAGGCGTTCCACCAGCGCCGGATCGTCGATGGCGCGCACGCCGTGGTCGATGCGCTGTACCTTGAGGATGTCGAGGGCGTCGGTGACGTATTGCGCCGGACCTTCCTCGCCCGCGTGGGCCACCAGGTGCAGGCCCAGCTCGCGCGCCTTGGCGAATACGCGCGCGAACTTCTCGGGCGGATTGCCTTGCTCGGACGAATCCAGGCCCACGCCGACAAAGCGGTCGCGGTAGGGCAGCGCCGCTTCCAGCGTCGCGAAGGCGTCTTCCTCCGGCAGATGGCGCAGGAAGCACAGGATCAGGCTGCTGGAGAAGTCATATTCGGTGCGCGCCTGGGCCAGGGCATCGGCGATGCCGTCGATCACCACGCCGATGGGAACGCCGCGCGCGGTATGGGTCTGCGGATCGAAGAAGATCTCGGCGTGGCGGACGTTGTCGGCGACGGCGCGCTTGACGTAGTCCATGGTCATGTCGAAGAAATCTTCCTCGGTCAGCAGCACGCTGGCGCCGGCGTAGTAGATGTCCAGGAACGACTGCAGGTCGGTAAAGGCGTAGGCGGCGCGCAGCGCCTCGACGCTGGGGTAGGGCAGCGCCACCTGGTTGCGCTGCGCCAGCCGGAAGATCAGTTCCGGTTCAAGCGTGCCTTCGATATGCACATGCAGTTCGGCCTTGGGAGTGCGGCGGATCTGTTCCGCGAGCGCGGCATCGATGGTCATGGGGGCCTCGTTTCTGGGCATTTCTGTGCCTGCCGGCGGGGCCGGCGGCACGGGTTCAGGGATGCACCGCCTCCGGGCGGCCCAGACGCAGCGCGGCAAGGCGCTGTTCGCGGACCTGGAGCAGCTGGGCGACGATGGCTACCGCAATCATAGCCGGAGCCTTGTCGGTAATCCCGGGAACCCCCATGGGGCATGTCATTTCCGCAAACCGGGCCGGGTCGATGCCGTGCTCGGCCATGCGGTGTTCAAAGCGCGCGCGCTTGGTCTTGGAACCGATCAGCCCGAAGTAGGCGAAGTCGGTGCGCTTGAGGATTTCCTCGCACAGGGTCTGGTCCAGCGCGTGGCTGTGCGTCATGACCAGGAAGTAGCTGCCCGCGGGCGCCTGCGCCACTACCGCCTCGGGCGTGTCGCTGGCCTCGGCCTCGACATTGTCGGGCAGCCCGCCGGGGAAGAGCGTGTCGCGCTCGTCGACCCAGTGCACGCGGCACGGCAGCGTGGCCAGCACCTTGACCAGCGCATGACCGACATGGCCGGCGCCGAACAGCACCACGTGCATGGTGTCGGGCACCAGCGTATCGGTCCAGCTGCCGTCGGCGTGCAGCGTTACGCCTGGGATCACGGCATGGCTGTCGCCATGGGTGATCGCGCCGGTGGCCGGCACCTGCCGCTGCAGTGCCTTGCCGGCAGTGAAATTGCGTTCGACCGCGTCAAGCCAGTGCAGGTCGGTTTTGCCAAGGACCTCGAACGCCAGCTGCACCACGCCGCCGCAGCACTGGCCCAGCGCCGGCCCGAGCGGAATGCGCTCGATCCGGCGTTGTTCACCGCGCACCAGCATCTCGCGCCCGATATCCATGCCGCGCCACTCCAGGTGGCCGCCGCCGATGGTGCCGACCAGGTCGTCGGCGCTGACCAGCATGCGGATGCCGGCCTCGCGCGGGGCCGAGCCCTTGACCTCGACGATGGTGACCATTGCCACCGGCACGCCGGCGCGCACCATGCGGGCGGCGTCGGCGAAGCGGAAGGGTTTGAGCGGTGCGTCCTGCATGTCGGGGGCCTTGTCGGTATTGCCTGGTTGCTGCTTGATGCTGTGGTGCTGCCTGCGCCATGTCATCGCAAGGGTGGCGCGCGCCTGCTTCTTCCACCGGCCCCTTGCCCGTCAATGCGGGCAAGGGGGGAAAGTCCGGGGGCGCCAGCAGGCGCGCGCTTCCTGCGATCGTTCAGCCGGCTCAGGCTGGCTGTGCCGCGGCTTCGCGCACGGCGTCGACGGCATCCAGGATCGCCTCGCTGGTGGCCGGGGCCTTCAGCGGCGGGTTGATGCGGTAGTCGCCAACGGCAGCCACGGCGTCGCGGATCGCGAAGAACACCGAGAACGGCAGCAGCAGCGGCGGCTCGCCCACGGCCTTGGAGCGGTGGATGCTGTCCTCGACGTTGCGGTTCTGGAACAGGCGCACGTTGAATTCCTCCGGGCAGTCGTTGACCGTCGGGATCTTGTACGTGGACGGGGCGTACGTCATCAGCTTGCCGTCCTTGTTCCACCACAGTTCCTCGGTGGTCAGCCAGCCCATTCCCTGGATAAAGGCGCCTTCGACCTGGCCGATGTCGATCGCCGGGTTCAGCGAGCGGCCGGCGTCGTGCAGCGCGTCGGCGCGCAGCAGCTTCCATTCGCCGGTGAGCGTGTCGACCAGCACCTCGGAGCACGCGGCACCGTAGGCGAAGTAGTAGAACGGGCGGCCTTGCAGCTTGCTCTGGTCCCAGTGCAGCTTGGGCGTGGTGTAGAAGCCGTCGGACCACAGCTGCACGCGCGCCACGTAGGCTTCGCGCGCCAGCTCGCCGAACGCCAGGCGCAGCTCGCCGGCGCTGACCAGGTCATCGTTGAAGCGCACCTCGGACGGCTCCACGCCGGCCTTGCGCGCGGCAAACACGGCCAGGCGCTCGCGGATCTGGCGGGCGGCGTCCTGCGCGGCCTTGCCGTTCAGGTCGGCACCGGTGGAAGCTGCGGTGGCCGAGGTATTGGCCACCTTGCTGGTATCGGTCGCGGTCACGCGCACGCGTTCCATGCGGATGCCCAGCTCATGCGCCACCACCATCGCCACCTTGGTGTTCAGGCCCTGGCCCATCTCGGTGCCGCCGTGGTTCACCAGCACCGAGCCGTCGTTGTAGACGTGCACCAGCGCGCCGGCCTGGTTGAAGTGGGCCACGTTGAACGAGATGCCGAACTTCACCGGGGTGATGGCGATGCCCTTCTTCAGTACCGGGCTGGTGGCGTTGAAGGCGCGCGTGGCTTCGCGGCGGGAGCGGTATTCGCTGCTGGCCACCAGTTCGTCGATCAGCTCGTGGATGACGTTGTCTTCAACGGTCTGGCCGTAGGGCGTGACGTTGTTCTCGGTCTTGCCGTAGAAATTGGCGCGGCGCACGTCCAGCGAATCCTTGCCGACCGTGCGGGCGACATTGTCCAGGATGTACTCGACCGCGAACGCGCCCTGCGGGCCGCCGAAGCCGCGGAAGGCGGTGTTGCTCTGCGTGTTGGTCTTGCCGCAGTAGCCGTCGATCTGCACGTTCGGCAGCCAGTAGGCATTGTCGAAGTGGCAGATGGCGCGGGTCATCACCGGGCCCGACAGGTCGGCCGAGAAGCCGGCGCGCGACACCATTTCGACCTTCACGCCCTCGATATGGCCTTCGTCGTCGTGGCCCACGGTGTAGTCGAACACGAAGTCATGGCGCTTGCCGGTGATCATCATGTCGTCGTCTCGGTCCGGGCGGAGCTTGACCGGGCACATCAGCTTCCAGGCGGCCAGCGCCGCGCAGCAGGCGAACAGCGCCGACTGCGACTCCTTGCCGCCAAAGCCGCCGCCCATGCGGCGGCATTCGACCAGCACCTGGTGCGCTTGCCAGCCGAGCATATGGCACACCGCGTGCTGCATCTCGGTCGGGTGCTGGGTCGAGCACCACACTTGCATGCCGTCGTTCTCGCGCGGCGCGGCGTACGAGATCTGGCCTTCCAGGTAGAACTGCTCCTGGCCGCCCAGGTGGATCTTGCCGCTGTCCTGGTGGGCCGCGCCGGCAATGCGCGCGGCGGGCTCGCCGCGCGTCAGGTGCATCGGCGGCAGCACATAGCTGCCGGCCTCGTGCGCCGCTTGCGGCGACAGCACCGGGGGCAGGTCTTCGTAGTCGATCTCGCCCAGGCGGGCGGCGCGGCGGGCGGCGTCATGCGAGGTCGCCACCACGATAAAGATCGGCTGGCCGATGAACTGGACCACGTCGCGTGCCAGGATCGGGTCGTCGTGGATGATCGGGCCGCAGTCGTTGGTGCCCGGGATGTCGTCCACCGTCAGCACGTCGACCACGCCAGGCGCGGCGCGCACCTTGTCGAGCGAGACCGACTTGATGCGGGCGTGCGCGCGGGTGCTCATGCCGAGCGCGGCGTGCAGCGTGCCGGCCAGCTCGGGGATGTCATCCGTGTAGGTGGCGGTGCCGGCCACGTGCAGGTGGGCGGATTCATGCGGACGCGAGATGCCGACCTGCGGGACCTGTTCGGCGGTGGCGTCGAGCAGGAAGGGTTCGGTTTGCTTGTTCATGCCGATGCTTTCCTATTTCTCTGGCTCAGGCCGTGGCGGTTTCAGTGGCGCCGGCGCCGATGGCGCGGACGTTGACGGCTGCCGCGGGTAGCGCTTCGGCGCGGGTCTCCAGCCAGAAGCGGTACAGCAGGTTGGCGGCACCGCGGCTGCGGTACGACGCGGTCGCGCGCATGTCGGACAGCGGCGTGTAGTCCTGCGCCAGCGCGGCCATGCCGGCGCGGGCGGTGGCTTCATTCCACGGCTGGCCGGTCAGGGCCGCCTCGGTGGCGGCGGCGCGCTTGGGCGTGGCGGCCATGCCGCCGAAGGCGATGCGGGCCTGCGTGACGATGCCGTCCTGCACGGTGATGCCGAATGCAGCACACACGGCGGAAATATCCTCATCAAAGCGTTTGGACAGCTTGTAGGTGCGGAAGTGCTGCGGGCCGGCCACCGGCACGCGCAGCGCGGCGACGAATTCGCCCGGCTGCATCGCGGTCTTCTGGTAGGCCAGGTACAGGTCTTCCAGCGGCAGCGTGCGGCGCGTTTCGCCGTGCTGCAGCACCACTTCCGTGCCCAGCGCGATCAGCGCCGGCATCGAATCGCCGATCGGCGAACCGTTGGCGATATTGCCGCCCAGCGTGCCGGCATTGCGGATCGGCAGCGAGGCAAAGCGCTTCCACATCTCTTCCAGCTCGGGGTGCGCGGTGTTGAGTGCGGCGTAGGCCTTTTCCAGCGTCACGGCGGCGCCAATCTCGACCATGCCGTCGCGCTCCTCAATGTGGTTCAGGTCTTCCACCTGGCCCACGTAGAGCAGGTTGCCCAGCTCGCGGAACTGCTTGGTCACCCACAGGCCCACGTCGGTGCTGCCGGCCAGGATACGGATATCGGGCTG
The DNA here is from genome assembly GCF_000219215.1 of Cupriavidus necator N-1. Classification (NCBI taxonomy): domain Bacteria; kingdom Pseudomonadati; phylum Pseudomonadota; class Betaproteobacteria; order Burkholderiales; family Burkholderiaceae; genus Cupriavidus; species Cupriavidus necator. The sequence goes on from NC_015726.1 coordinate 985,547, forward strand.
TGCCGCCTTGATCGCGCCGAACTCGGCCGCGGTGCGCGGGGCAAAGAATTCCTGGCCCTGGGCGCGGTATCGGAAGGTCTCGCCGCGCTTGAGGTTGCGCAGGGTGTCGGCGATCTGCTTCGGGTTGAGCTTGTCCGCGGTGGGGGCGGGCAGGGCCATCATGCGCTCGCCGGCGTCGATGATCGGGCGATAGCCGGTGCAGCGGCACAGGTTGCCGGTCAGCGCGTCACAGATGGTCTGGCGCGGGGGCGCTTCGCCGCCCGGGGTGTGCTGCTGGTACAGGGCCCACAGCGACATCACGAAGCCGGGGGTGCAGAAGCCGCACTGCGAGCCGTGGCACTCGACCATGGCTTCCTGCACCGGGTGCAGGTTGCCGTCGGCCTGGCGCAGGTCTTCGACCGTGATCAGGGCCTTGCCGTCGAGCGTGGGCAGAAACTGGATGCAGGCGTTGACCGCCTTGAATTCGACATCGCCGCCGTCCTGCAGCTCGCCGACCACGACGGTGCAGGCGCCGCAGTCGCCTTCGGCGCAGCCTTCCTTGGTGCCGGTGCAGCGCGCGTCTTCACGCAGGTACTGCAGCACGGTGCGGGTAATGGGGGCGTCGGATACTTCCGTGACCTGGCCGCGGTGGAAAAAGCGGATGGTTTGCGTCTCCATGGTCTTCTCTCTCTTGGTGATGGCGGAAACATAGCACCCTGGGCTTTCATGCAATATTCGGCCCAGGTGATATGCCCCATCAGCGCGCGGCCCCGATTGGTGCCCCGCCGCACCGGCGGGCGCCCCCCTGGAGGAGGTGATTTGACCGTTTGTGGGGCGCCTGTCATACACTATGCGCCGTTCCCATCCCCCACGCCACCCATCCGGCCCCCGCCGGAGGGCCGCCATCGCCATGCACGGACGCGACCATCTCGATACATATTTGCTGCGGGTGCTTCACACCCTGCTGACCGAGCAGAGCGTGACCCGCACGGCCGTGCGTTTAGGCCAGTCCCAGCCCGCCATCAGCAATACCCTGAAGCGCCTGCGGGAGATCACCGGCGATGCCATTTTGGTGCGGGGCAAAAACGGCATGGTGCCGACCGAGCGCGGCCGCGAACTGCTGGCGCTGGCCGAGCAGAGCTTGGCGGCGATGGACCGCATCGCGCGCCCGCCGCAGCAGTTCGACCCGGCCACCACTACACGCACCTTCCACCTGGGCGCGCCGGACTACCTGGATGCCTTCTTCCTGCCCAATATCGTCGAGCGCGTGCGCCGGCTGGCGCCGGGCGCCAAGCTGTTCGTGCATCCGATGACGTCGTCGTCGGACTTCCTGGACGACCTGGAGCAGGGGCAGCTGGATATCGTAGTCGGCAACTGGCTGTCGCCGCCGGAGCACCTGCATATCTCGCCGCTCTTCGACGACGAGGTGGTGTGCATGCTGGGCGCGCAGCATCCGCTGGCGCGCAAGGGGCTAACGCTCAAGCATTACCTGGAGATGCCGCACCTGGCCCCGGCGCCCTATGCGTCGATGCAGCGCAGCATGATCGACCAGGCGCTGGCCGAGCAGGGCTATAAGCGCAATATCCAGGTCACGCTGCCGTATTTCGGCTTGGTGCCATATGTGCTGATGAAGACCGATATGGTCTTTACCACCGGCCGGCAGTTTGCCGCGCACTACGCGCAGTACCTGCCGATCCGCATGGTGCCGTCGCCGGTGTCGTTCCCGCGCATGCGCTTCTACCAGCTGTGGCATGAGCGCTGCCACGCGGCGCCGGATGTGATGTGGATCCGGCGGATGATCGCCGAGGTGGCGGCGGATCTGCCGCAGCTGCCGCGGCTGGAGGCAGAGGCCGGCTGAGCAGGCCGGGGCAGCAGGCGAGGGGCTTACTTTGCCTTGTAGCTTGGGAAGAACAGCTGCTCGCCTTCCACCTTGTACCCGGCAATCGCGTCCTGTCCTTCCTTTGACGTGATCCACTCCACCAGCTTCATCGCATCCGTATGGTTGATGCCCGCATGCCTGGCGGGATTGACCGCGATGATCCCGTACGGGTTGAACATCTTCGGATCGCCTTCGATGGCGATGGCCAGGCCGGTCTTGGCGCGATAGGCGCCATAGGTGGCGCGGTCCGACAACGTATAGGCCGGCATCTGCGCGGCCATGGTCAGCACCTCGCCCATGCCCAGGCCGGCGTTGACGTACCACGGCTGGCCCTTGGGCTCGATGCCGAGCTGCTTCCAGTAGTCCTTCTCCATAACGTCGGTGCCGGAGTTGTCGCCGCGCGAGATGAACTTGCTGCCGCTGCCGGCAAGCTTGCGGAACCCCGCCAGCACGTCCTTGCCGCCCTGAGTGCTCCTGAGGCCTGCCGGGTCGGTGGCCGGGCCAACCACAATGAAATCGTTGTACATCACGTCGCGGCGGTTCACGCCGTAGCCGGCCGCGACAAAAGCGTCTTCCATCTTGCGCGCGTGCACCAGCAGCACGTCGACGTCGCCCATCTCGCCCATCTTCATGGCCTTGCCCGAGCCGACCGCGATCACCTTGACGCTGACGCCTGCCTTTTGCTCGAAGCGCGGCAGCAGGTACTTCAGCAGGCCCGAGTTCTCGGTGCTGGTGGTGGTGGCCAGCTTCAGTTCCCCGCCATGGGCCGCCGACAGCAGGCCTACGCAGGCAATCGCGACGAGATGGCGCACAGGGCGGCGCAGACGTTGGGCAAGGCGAGGCGACATGCAGTGGGCTCCTTTGTATTATGTTCTGTTGGACATAATTGCTTTTGCCTTTGGATCTCATGGAGAATGCGGCAAAAGAACGTAAAAATGGGGTATTCATTGTGGTCCAGCCGAGATCGACAAGTAAATATGCTGCGGAGGACATATGACCTTCCGCTTTGACCTGTTTCCCGTGATCGCGCCTGACGACAATCCGCGCGCCAACGGGAAGGTCTTCCAGTTGCTCAAGGCCGTGCGCGAGACCGGCTCGCTGCACCGCGCGGCGCGCGAGATCGGCCTGTCGTACCGGCACGCCTGGGGCGTGATGCGGACCTGGGAGGAAATGCTCGGGCGCAGCATGCTCGATATGGAGCGCGGCCGCGGCGCCTCGCTGACGCGCTTTGGCGAACGCCTGCTGCGCGCCGAACTGCGGCTGCGCGAATCGATCGAGCCGGTGGTGCAGAAGGCCATGGCGGATTTCATTGCCGAGCTGGACGATGCCCAGCAGCCGCAGTCGCAGGTGCATTTCACCGGCAGCCATGACCCCGCGGTGGAGGTGCTGGCCGCCGCGTTGGGCGTGGCAAGAACCCCGCTGCAGCTCGATACGGTGTTCTGCGGCAGCGTGGAGGGGCTGATCTGCCTGCAGGAGCGGCAGTCGGAATTGGCCGGCTTCTATGTCTCGCCGGTGCAGACCGCGGGCTCGGTCGCGCATGTGACGCTGCGCAAGTGGCTGCGGCCGGCCGCGGTTCGGCTGCTGCGGCTGGCCTGGCGCGAGCAGGGCCTGATCCTGGCGCCGGAGGTGGCGCGCGAGGTGCATGACCTGCGCGACCTGGCGCGCACCCAGGCGCGCTTCGTCAACCGGCAGCGCAGTTCGGGCACGCGCATGCTGTTCGACCAGCTGCTGGCCGCGCAGGGCCTGTACCCGGACCAGATCGCCGGCTACGACGAGACCGAGTTCAGCAACGAGAAGGTGGCCGAGGCCGTGCACGGCGGCCGCGCGCAGGTGGGCTTCGGGCTGCGCATGAATGCCGAAGCCCACGGGCTGGCCTTCGTGCCGCTGACGCGCGAGGCCTACTACCTGGCGCTGCGCAAGAACGACCAGACCGCCGGCTGGATGGCAGCACTGCTGGCGCTGCTGGCCGACCCGGCCTTTGCCCGGCGCATCGAGGCGCTGCCCGGCTACACCATGGCCGAGCCGGCCGGCATCCTGATGCCGCAGGAGGCGTTGCCGTGGTTCGGGCCGGACGGCAAGGAAGACAACTGAGGGCGAGCCAGGCGGCATGACGCCGACGGGCGCGCGGCTGCGCGGCCCGGTCCGTATTACACTCCCTGCCAGGCGCGCCGTGGTTTGCATCGGCTTGCGCCAGACTCTTGCAAGGAGCGCCATGCTGGAAACCGCCGCGCTGGCCGCGGGCATGTCCTGGGCCAGCGGCTTTCGCCTCTACCTTGCGGTGCTGGCCGCCGGCGTGCTGGCGCGCCTGGGCTGGCTGGACCTGCCGCCCGGGCTGCAGCCGCTGGAATCCTGGTGGGTCATCGGCGTGGCCGCCGTGCTGGCCGTGGCCGAATTCGTCGCCGACAAGGTGCCCGCATTCGATACCGTCTGGGACGGCATCCATACCTTCATCCGCATTCCCGCGGGCGCGATCCTGGCCGCCGCCGCCTTCGGCCAGCTGGATCCGCAGTGGATGGTGGCGGCAGGGCTGATCGGCGGCACGCTGGCCGGCACCGCGCATGCGGTCAAGGCCGGCACGCGCGCGCTGATCAATGTCTCGCCGGAACCGTTCTCCAATTGGACGGCCTCATTCACGGAAGACGTGACCGCGACCGGCAGCCTGCTGCTGGCGTTTTTCCTGCCGGTGGTGTTCCTGGTGCTGCTGGTGGTCTTCCTGCTGGTGTCGGTGTGGCTGCTGCCGAAATTGTGGCGCGGCGTGCGCCGGCTGCATGCGAGCCTGCGCGGCAGGACTGAGCGGCCTGGCACACCCCGCTAGCTTCCCGGCAATTCCTGCTTTGCTTTCGACTGACCCGAGGCGCGCCGCCGCCAGAAACCAGGAACCAAACCAACCGATGCCTCCCGAGTCCGCCATCGAAGCCCCGGCCACGGCCGCCAACCCCGCGGGCACGCGCCCCGCGCACGGCGGCCGCTTCTCCGCCTGGCGCCAGGCGCTGCGCATGGCGCGGCGCGACTGGATTGCCGGCGAGCTCTACTTGCTGCTTTTTGCGCTGGTGCTGGCCGTGGCCGCGCTGACCAGCGTGGGCTTCATGGCCGACCGCATGCGGCTGGGCCTGGAGCGCGACGCGCGCCAGATGATCGCGTCCGACGTGCTGCTGGTGGCTGACCAGCCCTTCGATGCCGCCTTTGCGCAGCGTGCGCAAGCGGCCGGGCTGGCCGTGGCGCAGACCGTCACCTTCCCGAGCATGGCTACCGCCAATGGCAAGGCGCCGTCCGGCGGTGACGCCCCCAGCCAGCTGGCCGCGCTCAAGGCGGTGACCGACGGCTACCCGCTGCGGGGCAAGCTCAAGGTGGCCAGTGCGGCGGGGGTACCGGATGCGCCCGCCGAAGGCATTCCCGCGCCGGGCACCGTTTGGGTCGACGAGGCGCTGCTGGGCGCACTGGGGGTTGCCGTGGGCGACACCCTGCAACTGGGCAGCCGCAGCTTCCGCATCGACCGCATCATCACGCAGGAGCTTGATCGCGGCACCGGTTTTATGAACTTCGCGCCGCGCGTGCTGATGCCGCTGTCAGACCTGGACAGCACCGGGCTGATCGGCTGGGGCAGCCGCGTGACCTACCGGCTGCTGGTGGCCGGCCCCGACGCCGCCGGCGCTGCCTTCCAGAAATGGGCGCAGGACGAGATCGGTCGCCGCAAGCTGCGCAATACCCGGGTCGAGTCGCTGGAATCGGGCCAGCCGCAGATGCGCGCCACGCTGGACCGCGCCGAGCGCTTCCTGTCGCTGGTGGCGGTGCTGTCGTCGATGATCGCGGCGGTGGCCATTGCCATGTCGGCGCGCCGCTATATGCAGCGCCACACCGATGCCTGCGCGGTCTACAAGTGCCTGGGGCTGTCGCGCGGGCAGATCCTGCGCACCTTCGGCCTGGAGTTCCTGGTGGTGGGGGCGGCGGGCGCGCTCGTCGGGGTGCTGCTCGGGTACCTGGCGCACTATGGCCTGCTGCTGTCGCTGGGCGGGCTGCTGCGGGTGTCGCTGCCGCAGCCGTCGTTGCTGCCGGCACTGGTGGGCGTGCTGGCCGGGCTGGTGCTGCTGGCCGGGTTTGCGCTGCCGCCGCTGCTGGCGCTGACACGGGTGGCGCCGCTGCGGGTGCTGCGCCGCGATATCGGGCTGCCGCCGGTGTCGGCCTGGGTGGCCTATGCGCTGGGCCTGGGCGCCTTTGTCGCGCTGCTGCTGGTGGCGGCGCGCGACCTGCGGCTGGGGCTGACCACGGCGGGCGGCTTTGTCGCCGCGGGCGTGGTCTTCGCGGTGCTGGCGCTGGGGCTGCTGACGCTGCTGTCGCGCCTGCTGCGGGGGCGCCTGCGCGGGCGCGCGGCGATGGGCTGGCGCTTTGCGCTGGCGGTGCTGGAACGTCGCCGGGCGGTCACGGTGCTGCAGACCGTGGCGCTGGCGGTGGGGCTGATGGCGCTGCTGCTGCTCGGCATGACCCGCAACGACCTGGTCGATTCCTGGCGCAAAGCCACGCCGGCTGATGCGCCCAACCGCTTCATCATCAATATCCAGCCGGACCAGCGCGAGCCGCTGCGCCAGATGCTGGCCGGCGCCGGCATCAACGACCTGCTCTACCCGATGGTGCGCGGGCGCCTGACCCATATCGGCGAGCGCGCCATCCGCGGCGACAGCTTCGAGGACGGGCGCGCGCGCAACCTGGTCGAGCGCGAATTCAACCTGTCCTATACCGATGCGCTGCCCGAGGGCAACCGCGTGATTGCCGGGCGCTGGTCCAACGGCCCGGACGCCGGCGCTTCGGTGGAAGAGGGCATCGCCAAGACGCTAGGCATCCGGCTTGGCGACACGCTGCGCTTTGACGTGGCCGGCCAGGCGGTGCAGGCCCGCGTGACCTCGCTGCGCAAGCTGGACTGGGGCTCGATGCGCGTCAATTTCTTCGTGATCCTGCCGCCGCAGGCGATGCAGGGGCTGCCGGAGACCTACATCACGTCGTTCCACCTGCCGCCCGCCAGCGCGGCGCTGGGCAACCGGCTGATCGCGGCCTTCCCCAACATCACCGTGGTCAATACCGACCTGATCCTGCGCCAGATCCAGGACATCCTGGACCAGGTGATCGCGGCGGTGGAGTTCCTCTTTGTGTTCACGCTGGCCGCCGGCGTGACCGTGCTGTACGCGGCGCTGTCCGGCGCGCGTGACGAGCGCATGCGCGACGCGGGCCTGCTCAAGGCGCTGGGCGCCTCGGCCGCGCTGGTGCGCGAGACCCAGTACGCCGAGTTCCTGGTGGTGGGCGGCCTGGCCGGATTCCTGGCCAGCCTGGGCGCGATCGCGGTGGGCTGGGGCCTGTCGCAGTTCGTCTTCGATTTCCCGTACCGCTTCAATGCCTGGATCGTGCCGGTGGGCGTGGTTTCTGGCATGCTGTGCGCTTTTGCCGGCGGCTGGCTGGGCCTGCGCGAAGTGCTGCGCCAGCCCGCGCTGGCGACTTTGCGTGATGCCTGAGTGGCTACGCTGTTTGAGTGTGTGATGAGTACTGAATCCAACGACAAGCCCGGCACGGCCGAGGTGACTGCATTTGAACTGGTGGGCGGCGAAGCGCGCGTGCGCGAGCTGGTCGACCGCTTCTACGACCTGATGGACCTGGAGACCCAGTTCGCCGGGCTGCGCGCGCTGCACCCGCCCTCGCTGGAGGGCTCGCGCGACAAGCTGTTCTGGTTCCTGTGCGGCTGGCTGGGCGGCCCCAACCACTTTATCGAGCGCTTCGGCCATCCGCGCCTGCGCGCGCGCCATATGCCGTTCGAGATCGGCGTGAGCGAGCGCGACCAGTGGATGCGCTGCATGGCGCTGGCGATGCAGGATATCGGCCTGTCTGAAGACCTGCAGCTGCGCCTGATGCAGGCCTTCTTCCAGACCGCCGACTGGATGCGCAACGTGGCGCGCTGAGGCGCCGCTGCTCCTTTCCTTCCACCGAAAGGTTTTCCAGCCCATGACAGACCAACTGCCTGAAGACGCCCTGCGCTTGCTCGATTTCTGGTTCGGACAGCCCGGTTCCGCCGCCTGGAATACCGAGCGCCCGCAATGGTTCACCAAGTCGGACACCTTCGATGCGCAGATCCGCACGAACTTCCTGTCCGACTGGCAGGTCGCCTGCGACGGGGCCCCGGACGACTGGTCGGTCACGCCCGAAGGCGCCTGCGCGCGCGTGGTGCTGCTGGACCAGTTCCCGCGCAACATGTTCCGCAACGATCCGTGCAGCTTTGGCAGCGATGCGCTGGCGCTGGCACTGGCCAGGCGCATCGTCGCCACCGGCATGGACCGCAAGCTGCCGACGGACTACCACCGCATGTTCTGCTACATGCCGTTCGAGCATTCCGAGGCGCTGGAGGACCAGGATGAGGCGGTGCGCCTGATGACGCAGCTGCGCGAGGCCAGCGGCGGGGTGGTGGATGTGGTGGAGTGGGCCGGGAAGCACCGCGCGATCATCGCGCGCTTTGGCCGCTTCCCGCACCGCAATGCGGTGCTGGGCAGGCAGAGCACTGAGCAGGAACTGGCGTTCCTGCGGCAGCCGGGCTCGTCGTTCTGAACCAGGCCGGCAGCAGGGGCGCGCTCAGGTCTTGTCGCGCGCCTCTTGCCACTTGTCGACGCGCACGCGCGGCGCGGCCGCCAACTGGCCGAGCAGGCCGGCGGGCGTGTCTGCCACATGCAGCAGGTCGGCATGCACCTGCTTCATGAAGCCTTCCTGCACCGCGTGCGCAAGGAAACCCAGCAGGCCGTCGTAGAACCCGGCGACATTCAGCAGGCCCACCGGCTTGTCGTGGTAGCCCAGCTGCAGCCAGGTGAAAGTCTCGAACAGCTCTTCGAAGGTGCCCACGCCGCCCGGCATGGCGATAAAGGCATCGGCACGGTCGGCCATCATCTGCTTGCGCTCGTGCATGTTGCGCACCACGTGCAGCTCGGTCAGGCCGCGGTGGCCGACTTCCTTCTGCATCAGCGCGTCGGGGATGATGCCGATGGCGCTGCCGCCGTGTTCCATCACGGCGTCGGCGACGATGCCCATCAGGCCCACCTTGCCGCCGCCGTACACCAGCGCCAGGCCGCTTTCGGCCAGGGTGCGGCCGAGCATGCGCGCGCCTTCGGCGTATTCAGGACGGTTGCCGGGGCTGGACCCGCAATACACGCAGACAGATTTCACTTTGCTTCCTTTGCCGCGTCGGCTGCGGCCTTGGCTGCCGCGTAGTCGCGCGCCAGCTGGTCGAATGCATCCCGGGCCCGGCCGCGCAGGTAGGGCGCCAGGATCGAGAAGATGTGGTAGCTCGATCCGTGCAGGTAACCGCGGATCTGCTCGGGGTCGTTGTACTGGCGCGGATGCTGCACGAACTGGAACGACAGCCAGTAGGTGGCGATCACCACCATGTTGGTGCAGATGGCCTCGACCTGATCGGGCGTGGCTTCCATCTCGCCGTCTTCGATGAACTGCCGGCAGATCTCGTGCGCAAAGCGCTTCTTCTGCTCGACGATGCGCTTGAAGTTGGTCTCCAGCATCCGGTTGCGCGCCAGCAGGTCGTTGATGTCGCGGTACAGGAAGCGGTAGTTCCACAGGAACTCGGACATGTACTGCAGGTAGCCCCAGCTTTCGTCCAGCGTGGCCTTGTGGTCGTCCGGCATCTTCAGGCGCCGCTCCATCTCCTGCTCGAAGCGCACGAAGATGGAGTTGATGATGTCGTCCTTGTTGCGGAAGTGGTAGTAGAGATTGCCGGGGCTGATCTCCATGGCTTCCGCAATCGTCGTGGTGGTGACGTTGGGTTCGCCGACTTCGTTGAACAGGCGCAGCGAGACGTCGAGGATGCGGTCCCTGGTGCGGCGGGGGCCGGTTTGCGGTTTCGGTTCCATGGGCGTCCGGGCGATCGGTGCGATCGGTAAGTCGGGGGGGCAGGGTAGCGATTATAAGCAATCGGCCCGGCCACCCCGTCCGGCATCCCCGGCGAGTGACGGATCAGCCCGCCAGCGTCCGCACCCAGTGCACCACGTGCGGCCCGGCGATGGCGGCCCAGGTGCCACCGCACAGCACCAGCGCCAGCATCACCGCGGCGCTGCCGAAATCCTTGGCGCGCTTGGACAGGTTGTGCCGCTCCAGCGAAATGCGGTCGATCGCCGCCTCGACGCTGGAGTTGAGCAGCTCCACGATCAGCACCACCAGCAGCGTGGCCAGCAGCAGGATGCGCTCGACCACCCCCACCGGCAGCAGGAACGCCCACGGCGCCAGGATTGCCACCAGCGTCAGCTCCTGGCGGAATGCGCTTTCCTCGAGCACCGCATAGCGCAGGCCCGACAGCGAATTGATGGCCGCATGCCAGGCGCGCGTCAGGCCGCGATTGCCCTTGTGGGGATTCTGCTCGATCGAATACTCAGCGCTCTGGACTGCCTGCGGCGGCCTCTGTAGAGGCGGGTCGGACGGCAGTTCCGGATGGGGTTTGGACATGGTTTTGCGGGGCGGATTGGGCCGCTGCGCTGTCCCGGCCTGGATTGCCGGGAGCGAACGGCCGAAGATGGGCCAGGAACTGCTCGGAGGCGGCGCGCCAGGAGAACCGCTCGGCGTGGGCACGGGCCGTGGCGCGGTCGATGCGCAGCGCTTCCAGGCAGGCTTCGCGCAGGTCTTCGTGCATCACGCCGGCGGGGCTGTCGCCCAGCACATCGATCGGGCCGGTGACCGGATAGGCGGCCACGGGCAGCCCGCTGGCCAGCGCTTCCAGCAGCACCAGCCCGAAGGTGTCGGTGCGGCTCGGGAACACGAACACATCAGCCGAAGCATACACCCGGGCCAGTTCGGGCTGGCTCAGCACGCCCAGGTAGTTGGCGCCCGGATAGCGCGCGCGCAGCCCCGACAGCGCCGGGCCGTCGCCGACCACCCACTTGGAGCCGGGCAGGTCCAGCGCCAGGAAGGCCTCGACGTTCTTTTCCACCGCCACGCGGCCCACGTAGAGGAAGATCGGGTGGGCGGTGTTGAGCACATTGGGACGCTGCAGCGTGAACACGTCCAGGTCCACGCCGCGCGTCCACAGCACGGCGTTGGTGATGCCATAGTGCCGCAGGTCGTCCAGCACCACCGGGGTGGGCGCCATCACTGCCCGGGCCGGGCCGTGGAACCAGCGCAGGAAGCGGTACGTCCATGCCAGCGGGATGCCGAAGCGTGCCTGCACATATTCCGGAAAGCGCGTGTGGTAGGCCGTGGTGAAGGGCAGCCGGCGGCGGATCGCGTGGCGCCGCGCGGCCAGGCCCAGCGGCCCTTCGGTGGCGATATGCAGGGCGTCCGGAGCGAAGGCTTCGATGCGGCGCTGCACGCGCGCCGCCGGCAACAGCGACAGGCGGATCTCGGGGTAGGTCGGGCACGGCACGGTGCGGAATTCCAGCGGCGTGATCATGTCGACCGTGTGGCCCATGGCCTCCAGTTCGCGGCGGGTGGACTTGAGCGTGCGCACCACGCCGTTGACCTGCGGTTCCCAGGCATCGGTGACGATCAGGATCTTCATGCAGCCTCCTCGGGCGCGGTGGAAGGGCAATGCGGATGGGGCAAAGGGTGGCAGGCCGGAATCAGCCCGCCACAGCGGCGCGGCGACGGCGGCGCGTGGCCGGGGCCGGCGCGTCCAGCAGCGTGGTCCAGTAGACGATCTTCAGCTCGCCTTCGATGGTCTCGACGAGCGCCGACAGGCTTTCGACCCAGTCGCCGTCGTTGCAGTAGAGCTGACCGTTGACCTCGCGGATCTCGGCCTTGTGGATATGGCCGCAGACCACGCCGTCGCAGCCGCGGCGGCGCGCTTCATCGACCATCGCGCTCTCGAAGGCGCCGATGTAGTTGACCGCGTTCTTGACCTGGTGCTTGAGGAACTGCGACAGCGACCAGTACGGGAAGCCCAGGCGCGCGCGCAGCCGGTTGAAGTGGCGGTTCAACGCCAGGATCACCGTGTACAGCGAATCGCCCAGGTAGGCCAGCCAGCGCGCGTGCTGCACCACGCCGTCGAACAGGTCGCCGTGCACCACCCACAGCCGGCGCCCGGTGGCGGTGACGTGCACCGCTTCTTCGCGCACGGTGATGTCGCCGAAGGCCATGCCGTCGAACTGGCGCGCGGCCTCGTCGTGGTTGCCGGGCACGTAGATCACTTCAGTGCCCTTGCGCGCCTTGCGCAGCAGCTTCTGCACCACGTCGTTGTGGCTTTGCGGCCAGTACCAGCCGCGGCGCAGCTGCCAGCCGTCGATGATGTCGCCGACCAGGTAGAGCTGCTCGGACTCGTTGTGCTTGAGGAAGTCCAGCAGGTAGTTGGCCTGGCATCCGGGCGTGCCCAAGTGGATGTCCGACAGCCAGATGGCGCGGTAGCGCTGGATCGGGTGCGGCTCGGGCGGGTAGGTCTGCTGCTGTTCGCGCTGGGGCGCCAGCGCGGCGGCATCGAGGGCCGGCGCCATAAAGGCGGTCAGCGGCGCGGCGCTGCCGCTCTCAGGGCTGCGGCGCAGCCATTGCGTCAGTTGCGCGGTCTTCGACAGATACCCGCGGGCAGATCGGATTGCTTGCACCATGGCAGTCCCGGTTGCGGCGATGGCTGCATTCAGCCAGCCTGCGATGACGGTGCCGTGACGGAAACATGACTGACATATGAATCGTGGCGGAAGTGGAACAGCCCGGGCTAGTGTCAGTGCCCGCGGGCGGACAGCTCTGCGAGGGCGTCGAGTACCGCACGCACGGCCGCGGGATGGCGCAGCAGCGTGACGTGGCCAATGCCGGCCAGCGGGATATGCCCGGCGCCATCGAGCCAGCCGGTGCAGGGCGGCCCGGCGATCGAGTCATGCCAGCTGAAGATCGAGATCATGCGCGCGCGGCGGCGCGGGGTTTCCGCGGCGGCGAGCGCGCGCAGCCAGGCGCTGCCGCAACGCATCTGGCGCGCATTGGGGCCGCCGCCAAAGCGCGCCAGCGCGCTGCCGTGGTGGGGGCTGCCCAGCGTCACCACGCCGGCGCAGACGTCTTCGTCGCCCGCCAGCTGCAGCGCGGCGCGCGCGGCCAGGCCGCCCATGCTGTGGCAGACCAGCAGCGGCGGGCGCCCGGCTTCGGCTGTGATGCGCCGCATGGCGGCCAGCAGCGCGCGTGCGTAGTCGTCGATATCGCCGAACACCGGCTTGAGCTCGATCCCTTCGCAGCGGTAGCCGGCGGCGGCCAGCGCCGGCTGCATGTCGAGCCAGATGGCCTGCCCGCAGGCGTAGCCATGCACCAGCAGCACCGGCGGGGCGTCGCGGCCAGGCAGGGCGTCAAGCGGTGCGGCAAAGGGCGCGTGCGCGCGGAATGGCTGCAGCCAGTCGAACATGCGCAGGACGGCCACGCACTCGGCCGCAAAGCAGCGCAACGCCTCAGGCAGGCGCAGCGGCCGGCGCGTGGCGGCGAGTTCAACCGGTGGTGCGGGCGGGTGATTGCCGCGCCCGACCCACAGACCGCGCCCGCTCAGGGCGAAAGCGAAGGCAATGCCGCAGGCGAAGCTGCCGAGGATGGCCGCCACGCCGGCGGCGACCGCGCCGGGCCATGGCCAGCCGCCCAGCCGCACCAGCCCGGCGGCGATGCCCAGCGCGGCGGCTGCCTGCAAGGTCACCGCAAGGCGGCGGATGCCGGCAGCCGACAGGCTCATGGCTTGGGCGGGCGCAGGTCGGTCAGCCGCGTGCCGGCCAGGCGGTCGTGCAGGAACTGGCGGCGCGGATCCAGCCACGCCAGCAGGACCCAGACCAGCAGGCCGGCGCACAGCACCCCTACGAACGGCCCCTTGACCAGCCCCAGCAGATGGCCGACCGCCGCCGATGGCGGCAGCCACAGCCATGCCAGCACGTAGCGCAGCGCCGCCTGTGGCCAGCGCGGCGGCACGCCGGCAGCGTTTTCGACGCGCATGCGCCAGGTCTGCATGGCCAGGGTCTGGCCGTTGCGTTGCCAGAACCAGGTGAAATACAGGCCCATCACCAGGAAGCTCCACACCTGGATCACGAGCGGCCCGTCCACGCCAAGCTTCTGCAGCAGCGGCCGCACCAGCAGGTAGGCCGCGGTCGAGGCGCTCAGCACGCCGAACAGCAGCACGCCTTCATAGAGCATGCAGGCGATGCGGCGGCGCAAGGGCGGGGCGGCGGGGCGGGCGGCTGCGGCGGGCTTGGGATCGAGGGTGGCAGCGGGCATGGAAGGCGAAGAAAGCTGGGCTGGCGCACGGGGGCATGGTGGTGCTGGCGCTGGTCAGTCGGGGCCGGCCTTGCTTCGCTGGCCGGCGTGAGACGGCCATTATGCCAAATGACTTGGGGATTACTGGCGCATGGTGGGGTCAGAAGCTGCGGCTGCCGCTTCGGTGGCGACCTCGGCTGCGGAGGCGGGTACGCCGAGCGCCGCAGGCGCCGAGGCGGCCGGGGCCGGGGCGGCGGTCACGGCAGCGGGCGCGGAGGCAGGTTGCGCCTGGGCTTCGCTGGCGGGCTTGCCGGCAGTGTGGCCACTGTGGCCCGCTGCGGCGCTGGCCGTTTTCGGCTCGCGGTGGAGCTGGCGGCTGGTGTCGCTGGGCAGGCGCTTGCCGCTGGGCAGCGCACTGACAGCGCCAGGCCGGCGCGGCACGTGATCGGTGGCGGCCAGCTTCTTTTTCTGCTCTTCAGGCAGCTGCTGGTACTTGTCCCAGGCCTCGGCCTTTTTCTCGGCCGGCAGCGAGCGGGTGATCTGGTAGTTCTCGCGCGCCAGCCGGCGTTGTTGCGGGGTCATCTTGACCCATTCCGACATGCGCGCCTGCAGCCGGGCCTGCTCGGCCGGGGAGAACTTCGGGTAGCGCTCGGCGATGCGCAGCCATTTGTGGCGGTTCAGCTCCGGCAGGCTGTCCCACAGCGGCTGCAGTGGGGCCAGGATGCGCTGGTTGACCGGGCTCAGGTCGGCCCAGGCTGGCCGGGCATTGGTTGCCTGCGCGGCGGCAGGCGCTGTCACCGCGGAAGCCCCCTGCGCATGCGCCGCGGGCGGCAGCAGGCCCCAGCAGGCGGCTGCGCCGGCGCCGGCCAGCAGCGCGGCCAGCCGGCGGCGCAAGGCGTCGGGGTGGAACATTGCACGCGCCATGCTATTGCCCGCGCTTCAGGAATACGTGGAAGCCCTCGTCGGCGTAGGCCGTGGGCGGCAGGTCGTCGAGCAGCATGGCGGCGTCGATATCGGCCAGTTCCTCGATGCGCTTCTGCTCCTGCCAGTGATAGATGCCCATCAGGCCGGCGGCCAGCGCCACCAGCGTCCAGATCAGGCTAAGGCGGCGCAGCCAGGCGCCGGCACGGTGCAGCGGCGAGCTGTCTTCATCGAACAGCGGGGCGTGCATGCCAGGCATGGCCAGCTGCGGGACCAGCACGGGTGCCTCGGCCTTCTTGCGGGCGACCGCCATCCGGCGCGCAGCGGCGAGCCGTTCGGTGATGTCGGTCGGCAGGTCGTCGGTGCCGGCATCAAGTGCCGCCCGAATCTCATGGGCAAACCGGCGTTCGTGGATTTCTTTGTCGTTTCTGCTCATAGTCGGACCCCCCGTGCGCGCAGGGCCTGCGCAAGGGTATGCGTGGCACGGGAACAGTGCGTCTTGACGCTGCCTTCGGAGCAGCCCATTACGGCGGCGGTTTCGGCGACGTCCATATCTTCCCAGTAACGCATCAGGAACGCCTCGCGTTGACGCGTCGGCAGGCGCTGGATTTCCTGCTCGATGATATGCATGACCTGGGCGCGCTCGACCTTGTCGGCGCTGCTTTCGGCCGATTCAGAGCCGGCCTGTGCCTCCAGCGTCTCCAGCAGGTCATTGTCGTCGCCGTCGCGGTCGGTGCGCAGGCTGGAAAACAGCGAGACCCAGGTGTTGCGCACCTTCTGGCGGCGGAACCAGTCGTGGATAGTGTTCTGTAGGATGCGCTGGAACAGCGGCGCCAGCTCGGCGGCGCCTTTGTCGCCGTACTTCTCGGCCAGCTTGATCATGGCGTCCTGGACAATATCCAGCGCGGCCTCGTCGTCGCGGACCGCAAATACGGCCTGCTTGAAGGCGCGGCGCTCGACGCTGGTAAGAAAATCGGACAGTTCCTGGTCGGTGGCCATTCAGGCGGTTGCGGCTCGTTGCTGCGGGACAAATGCCCGGTTCTGGTGAATGTGCTGCGTACGACCCGTGGCACATTCAAGGTGCTGCGATGCTAGCAAAAAAACGACCCCCTGTACCACCTTGTATTGCAGCAAATACATTGAGGTGCGCAAAAGACCCGCCGCAACTCCGGAAAATCCCTTACGCGCAGGCCAAAAACAACCGTAGACCGCGCTGGTGCATTGCAGTATCATCGCCGGTTCACACGACATCAGTGGTTGTCTCATCCGGCCGCTTATGAGGCGGTCTTCCATGTAGACGCGCAACGCTTGAACCCGTGCCACAAGCCCGGCAGAGAGCATCCAAACAATTTTTTGCCGAAAATTGCAAAGGACTGAAATGAACATGCCCAGCGCGGAATTCTCCCACGCAGACAGCAATTCATCTGCCGCACCCGAAATGATCGGGGCGGAGATTCTCGTTCACGCACTTGCCGAAGAAGGCGTCGAGTACGTCTGGGGCTACCCCGGCGGCGCAGTGCTGTATATCTACGACGAGCTCCACAAGCAAACCAAGTTCGAGCACATCCTGGTGCGCCACGAGCAGGCCGCGGTCCATGCCGCAGACGGCTATGCACGGGCAACCGGCAAGGTGGGCGTGGCGCTGGTGACCTCCGGTCCCGGCGTGACCAATGCCGTCACCGGCATTGCCACCGCGTACCTTGACTCGATCCCGATGGTGGTGATCACCGGCAACGTGCCGACCCACGCCATTGGCCAGGACGCCTTCCAGGAGTGCGACACCGTCGGCATTACCCGCCCGATCGTCAAGCACAACTTCCTGGTGAAGGACGTGCGCGACCTCGCCGCGACCATCAAGAAGGCGTTCTTCATTGCCTCGACCGGCCGTCCGGGCCCGGTGGTGGTGGACATCCCCAAGGATGTCTCGCGCAATGCCTGCAAGTACGAGTACCCCAAGTCGATCGACATGCGCTCGTACAACCCGGTGAACAAGGGTCACTCGGGCCAGATCCGCAAGGCCGTGGCGCTGCTGCAGGGCGCCGAGCGTCCGTACATCTACAGCGGCGGCGGCGTGGTGCTGGCCAATGCCAGCGATGAGCTGCGCCAGCTGGCGGCGCTGACCGGCCACCCGGTGACCAACACGCTGATGGGCCTGGGCGCGTTCCCCGGCACCAGCAAGCAGTTCGTCGGCATGCTTGGCATGCACGGCACGTATGAAGCCAATATGGCCATGCAGAACTGCGACGTGCTGATCGCCATCGGTGCCCGTTTCGACGACCGCGTGATCGGCAACCCGGCGCACTTCACCTCGCAGGCGCGCAAGATCATCCATATCGATATCGACCCGTCGTCGATCTCGAAGCGCGTCAAGGTCGACATCCCTATCGTCGGCAACGTCAAGGACGTGCTGCAGGAACTGATCGCCCAGATCAAGGCCAGCGACGTCAAGCCCAAGCGCGAGGCGCTTGCCAAATGGTGGGAGCAGATCGAGCAATGGCGCTCGGTGGACTGCCTGAAGTACGACCGCAGCTCCGAGATCATCAAGCCGCAGTACGTGGTGGAAAAGATCTGGGAACTGACTCACGGCGATGCCTTCATCTGCTCCGATGTCGGCCAGCACCAGATGTGGGCCGCGCAGTTCTACAAGTTCGACGAGCCGCGCCGCTGGATCAACTCCGGCGGCCTGGGCACGATGGGCGTGGGCCTGCCGTACGCAATGGGCATCAAGAAGGCGTTCCCGGAGAAGGAAGTCGTCACCATCACCGGTGAAGGCTCGATCCAGATGTGCATCCAGGAACTGTCGACCTGCCTGCAGTACGACACTCCGGTGAAAATCTGCTCGCTGAACAATGGCTACCTGGGCATGGTGCGCCAGTGGCAGGAGATCGAGTACGACAACCGCTACTCGCACTCCTACATGGACGCGCTGCCCGATTTCGTCAAGCTGGCCGAGGCCTACGGGCACATCGGCATGCGCGTCGAGAAGACGGCCGACGTCGAGCCGGCGCTGCGCGAAGCGTTCCGCCTGAAGGACCGTACCGTGTTCCTGGACTTCCAGACCGATCCCACCGAAAACGTCTGGCCGATGGTCCAGGCGGGCAAGGGCATTTCGGAAATGCTGCTCGGCGCGGAGGACCTGTAATGCGACACATCATTTCGGTCCTGCTGGAAAACGAACCGGGCGCGCTGTCGCGCGTGGTGGGCCTGTTCTCGGCCCGCGGCTATAACATCGAGACGCTGACCGTGGCACCCACCGAGGATGCCTCGCTGTCGCGCATGACCATTGTCACCTCCGGCTCGGATGACGTGATCGAACAGATCACCAAGCACCTGAACCGCCTGGTGGAAGTGGTCAAGGTGGTCGACCTGACCGAAGGCGCGCACATCGAACGCGAGCTGATGCTCGTCAAGGTGCGCGCGGTGGGCAAGGAGCGCGAGGAAATGAAGCGCACCGCCGACATCTTCCGCGGCCGCATCATCGATGTTACCGAGAAGACCTACACCATCGAGCTGACCGGCAACGGCGTCAAGCTCGATGCGTTCCTGGACGCCATCGACCGCACCGCCATCCTGGAGACCGTCCGTACCGGCGGCTCGGGCATCGGCCGCGGCGAGCGCATCCTGAAGGTCTGATCGGGCCCCGGTTCACCCGCACGGCTTCACGCAGTATCCCCGGGGCGGCGCGATCCGGGCGCACACGATGCGTCCGAGGATGCCGCCCCCCTCATACAAAAGACAGAGATTGAAGGAATCATCATGAAAGTGTTTTACGACAAGGACGCCGACCTCTCCCTGATCAAGGGCAAGAACGTCACCATCATCGGCTATGGCTCGCAGGGCCATGCCCACGCGCTGAACCTGAAGGATTCGGGCGTCAATGTGACGGTCGGCCTGCGCAAGAGCGGCGCGTCGTGGAACAAGGCCGTCAACGCCGGCCTGCAAGTGAAGGAAGTGGCCGAGGCCGTCAAGGGTGCGGACGTGGTCATGATCCTGCTGCCGGACGAGCAGATCGCCGACGTGTACAACAACGAAGTGCACGCCAACATCAAGGAAGGCGCAGCGCTGGCCTTTGCCCACGGCTTCAACGTGCACTACGGTGCCGTGATCCCGCGCGCCGACCTGGACGTGATCATGATCGCGCCGAAGGCCCCGGGCCACACCGTGCGCGCCACGTACGCACAAGGCGGCGGCGTGCCGCACCTGATCGCCGTGCACCAGAACAAGTCCGGCGCTGCCCGTGACATCGCGCTGTCGTACGCCACTGCCAACGGCGGCGGCCGTGCCGGCATCATCGAGACCAACTTCCGCGAAGAAACCGAAACCGACCTGTTCGGCGAGCAGGCCGTGCTGTGCGGCGGTACCGTCGAGCTGATCAAGGCTGGCTTCGAAACCCTGGTGGAAGCCGGCTACGCGCCGGAAATGGCCTACTTCGAGTGCCTGCACGAACTGAAGCTGATCGTCGACCTGATCTACGAAGGCGGCATCGCCAACATGAACTACTCGATCTCCAACAACGCGGAATATGGTGAGTACGTCACCGGCCCGCGCGTGGTGACCGAAGAGACCAAGAAGGCGATGAAGCAGTGCCTGACCGACATCCAGACCGGCGAATACGCCAAGAGCTTCCTGCTGGAAAACAAGGCCGGCGCCCCGACGCTGATCTCGCGCCGCCGCCTGACGGCCGAGCACCAGATCGAGGAAGTGGGTGCCAAGCTGCGCGCAATGATGCCGTGGATCGCCAAGAACAAGATGGTCGACCAGTCGAAGAACTAAGCTGCATCGCTGTCTGATGGCCCGCGCCGCACGGCGGCGGGCCGCACAGCCGTTCAGCGTTCCGTGCCACGCCCTTCTATCATCAGAGGGGAGGCGCGGGACCTGAACGGCTTTTTGTTATGCTTGTCAGACTTTGGGCAAGGCGTGCATTATCCTGCTCCGCGACCACGGGGCGCCGCCCGATGGTGGCTATCGCCGCCGCCGCGCTGCCTTGCCATGGTCTTGTATCCACCGACACCTGTACTGCATGAACTATCCTCATCCGCTGATCGCCCGTGAAGGCTGGCCATTCCTGGCCGGCGCCTTTGTCATCTCGCTGCTGGTGCACGCCAGCGCGGGCTTCTGGTGGGCGTTGCCGTTGTGGATCATCACGGTATTCGTGCTCCAGTTCTTCCGCGATCCGCCGCGCCCGATCCCGTCGCAGCCCAACGCGGTGCTGGCCCCCGCAGACGGCCGCATCGTCGTGGTCGAGAAGACCCAGGATCCGTACGCCGGCCGCGAGGCGCTGAAGATCAGCGTCTTCATGAACGTCTTCAACGTGCACTCGAACCGTGTCTCGGTCGATGGCGCGGTCGAGAAGGTCGAATATTTCCCCGGCAAGTTCGTCAACGCCGACCTGGACAAGGCCTCGGTCGAGAACGAGCGCAACGCCGTGCTGATCCGGCGTGTTGCGGACGGCCAGCTGGTGACGCTGGTGCAGGTGGCTGGCCTGGTGGCCCGCCGCATCCTGTGCTACACCAAGGTGGGCGACAACCTCTCGCGCGGCCAGCGCTACGGCTTTATCCGCTTCGGCTCGCGCGTGGACGTCTACCTGCCGCTCGATGCGCGCCCGCGCGTGACCATCGGCGAGAAGGTATCGGCCTCGTCGACCATCCTCGCCGAACTCGACGTGAAGTGAGCGACAGCCTGACCGGAGGACTGTGATGGTTGCCTTCCATCGACGTAACAAGCGCAGCAGCAACGGCAACGTGACCCACCTGCGGCCGTTCCGCCATAACCAGCTGCGCGGGGCCGACGACGACTTCGACGACGAAGCCACCGACGACCACGATATCGTCTACCAGCGTCCGCGCCGGCGCGGCATCTACCTGCTGCCCAACGCATTCACCACCGCGGCGCTGTTTGCGGGTTTCTTCGCCATCGTCCAGGCCATGAACATGCGCTTCGACGCGGCGGCCATCGCCATCTTCGCGGCGATGGTGCTGGACGGCATGGACGGGCGCGTGGCGCGTATTACCAATACGCAGAGTGCGTTTGGCGAGCAGTATGACTCGCTGTCGGACATGACCTCGTTTGGCGTTGCGCCGGCGCTGGTGATGTATGAGTGGATCCTGCATGACCTGGGCAAGTGGGGCTGGATAGCAGCCTTTGTCTACTGCACCTGCGCAGCGCTGCGCCTGGCGCGCTTCAATGCCAATATTGGCGTTGTCGACAAACGCTTCTTCCAGGGCCTGCCCAGCCCGGCCGCCGCCGCGCTGGTCGCAGGCTTCGTCTGGCTGGTGATCGACAACAAGCTGCCGGTCAAGGAGCTGTGGATGCCGTGGGTGGCGTTCGGCATTACGCTGTACGCCGGCCTGTCGATGGTGTCCAACGCGCCGTTCTACAGCGGCAAGGCGCTGGACGTGCGCTACCGCGTGCCGTTCGGCATGATGGTGCTGGTCCTGGTGCTGTTCGTGGTGGTGTCCACCGATCCGCCGGTGGCGCTGTTCGGGCTGTTCGTGGCCTATGCGATCTCGGGCTATGTGCTATGGGCCTGGCGGGCGATGCACGGCAAGCCGGCCATCGAGAAGAAGCAGCGCGAGAACGGCGGCAAGGCTTCGTAGACGTTTCAGGCAGAAGGGCGCTCAGGCGCCCTTCATGCTTTTCCGGATTCACAATTGTTTTCATGCCGCGGCCATCAAGCCGTGGCACTCTGCAGTGTTTTCCACTCACCGTCAGGAGGATGTCATGGGCATGTTCGACTTCATCAAGGAAGCGGGAGAAAAGCTGTTCGGCACTGGCGAGGCCAAGGCCGCGCAAGAGGCCGCCGCCGCCGATGCGTCGGCGGAGAAGGTCGATGCCGCCAATCGCGCCGCGGGCGATGCGATCGAGGGCTACATCAGGAAGATGGGCCTTGATGCCACCGGGCTGATGGTGCAGGTGGACGGCTCGCAGGGGCTGGTCACCGTGTTTGGCGTGGCGCCGGACCAGGCCACGCGCGAGAAGATCATCCTGTGCGCCGGCAACGTCGAGGGCGTGGACAAGGTCGAGGACAAGATGTCCGTCAACGTCGAGTCCGCGGAATCGAGCTGGCATACCGTGGTCAAGGGCGACACGCTGTGGGCGATCTCCCAGGCTGCTTACGGCAACGGCGCCGAATACAACAAGATCTTCGAGGCCAACAAGCCGATGCTGAGCCACCCGGACAAGATCTACCCGGGCCAGAAACTGCGCATTCCGCCCAAGGGCTGATCCGCCGCTGGCGCGTCCGGGCAAAATGGGCTAAACCCTGTATTGCATGGGCGCGCCAACTCGGCTATAGTCGGTGCCATGATTTCGCGCCAAGTCCTATTCGCCCGCACCACCCTAGGTGGCCTACTAGGCCATCAGGTCGGGACGCGCGCGCGCTAAGGACGGACTCACCCCTTAGCGCGAAATCCGCAAGGAATTTTTCCAACGCCCCGGCCTGCTCCATGCACGCCGGGGCGTTTTGCATTCCACAGCCGTGGAGCGCGGAACAGGCGGTAGGCCCCGGACGCAGCATGCCGGGGACAGCACACGATAAGCAATCAGGAGCTCCACAAAATGTCTGACAAACTCATCATTTTCGACACCACCTTGCGTGACGGCGAGCAGTCGCCCGGCGCCTCGATGACCCGCGAGGAAAAGATCCGCATCGCACGCCAGCTGGAACGCCTGAAGGTCGATGTGATCGAGGCCGGTTTCGCGGCGAGCTCCAACGGCGACTTCGAGGCGATCCGCTCGATCGCGCAGGTAGTCAAGGACTCGACCATCTGCTCGCTGGCTCGTGCCAATGACAAGGACATTGCCCGCGCCGCCGAGGCGCTCAAGCCTGCCAATTCGTTCCGCATCCACACCTTCATCGCCACGTCCGCGCTGCACATGGAGAAGAAACTGCGCATGACGCCGGACGAGGTGTATCAGCAGGCCCGCCTGGCGGTGCGCTTTGCGCGCCAGTTCACCGACGATATCGAGTTCTCGCCGGAAGACGGCAGCCGCTCGGACATGGACTTCCTGTGCCGCGTGCTGGAAGGCGTGATTGCCGAGGGCGCGACCACCATCAACCTGCCGGATACCGTGGGCTATGCGGTGCCGGAAGGCTACGCCGCACTGATCCGCTCGGTGCGCGAGCGCATTCCCAACTCGGACAAGGCGATCTGGTCGGTGCACTGCCACAACGACCTGGGCATGGCCGTGGCCAACTCGCTCGCCGCGGTCAAGATGGCCGGCGCGCGCCAGATCGAATGCACCATCAATGGCCTGGGCGAGCGCGCCGGCAACACCAGCCTGGAAGAAGTGGTGATGGCGGTGAAGACCCGCCGCGACTATTTCGACCTGGATGTCGGCGTGGATACCACCCAGATCGTGCCGGCCTCGAAGTTGGTGTCGCAGATCACCGGTTTCGTGGTGCAGCCGAACAAGGCCGTGGTGGGCGCCAACGCCTTCGCGCATGCCTCGGGCATCCACCAGGATGGCGTGCTCAAGGCGCGCGACACCTACGAGATCATGCGTGCGGAAGACGTGGGCTGGAGCGCCAACAAGATCGTGCTGGGCAAGCTGTCGGGCCGCAATGCCTTCAAGCAGCGCCTGCAGGAACTGGGCATCGAGCTCGAGAGCGAGACCGAAGTCAATGCCGCCTTCACCCGCTTCAAGGAACTGGCCGACCAGAAGGCCGAGATCTTCGACGAGGACATCGTCGCCATCGTCTCGAACGAAGCCCAGCACGATGCCAACGAGCACTTCCGCTTTATCTCGCTGTCGCAGCGCTCCGAGACCGGCGAGCGCCCGCACGCGCGCGTGGTGTTCAGCATGGACGGCCAGGAGCAGAGCGGCGAGGGCGAGGGCAACGGCCCAGTCGACGCCACCCTGCATGCGATTGAATCGCGCGTGTCCAGCGGCGCCGAGATGGTGCTCTATTCGGTGAACGCCATCACCGGCGGCACCGAGGCCCAGGGCGAAGTCACCGTGCGCCTGTCCAAGGCCGGCCGCATCGTCAACGGCGTGGGCACCGACCCGGATATCGTCGCCGCCTCGGCCAAGGCCTACCTGGCCGCGCTGAACAAGCTGCACGACAAGGCTGTGCAAAAGATCAATCCGCAGATCTGACCCAGGCCTCTGCGTAGACGGCGGAAGGCTTACCCGGCCTGAGCGTACGGACCAAGCCCGCCATTCCCGACCCGGGGATGGCGGGCTTTTTTTTATGGCTCAGTGGCGGCGATCGTCGGGATCGTACATCGGGTCGGGCGTGATCTGGGTCTGGCGCAGGATGCCGGTGTCGTCGAAATAGAAGTTGTACAACGATGGCCACACGTCTTCATGGCGGAAGCGGTAGGACCAGACCTCGCGCCGCATCAGCGGGTAGTACTCGACCGGCAGGCGCGTCCTGCCAAAATGCTCGGCCACATCCTGCCTGGTCCAGGTGCCGACCTGCGCCTTGTACAGTTCCGGCGTAGACAGCACATTGCTGAAGCGGGTCAGGTTGCCGTTGCGGTCGAAGTCCGCGCCATAGGCATACTGGCCCAGCGGCTGCTTGGTGTAGATCCAGCGCGAGGTGCCGTCGCGCAACTGGAACACATCGGTGGGCGGCCCGAACGCGGCCTGTACCGCGGCCTGCGGCTGGCCCACCAGCTTGGTGCCTTCCTGTACCGGCATCAGCGTGGTGCAGGCAGACAGCATGGCGACGCCCAGCGCCAGCATTAGCCGGCGCGCGCCGTTGGCGATGACAGGATTCATGGCAGACCTCGGTCGATGCGTGGATAGTGGATACCGCAAGTGTAGTGCGGCCTCCGGCCTTGTGTGCGCCGGGCGCTGCTTATTGACGGATCTTCCAGCAACCTGGCGGTTTCCTCGCGGAACTGGCGGCCTATGATCGTGCCCCGGTGGCATTTGCCCGCAACCGGTCGCTGCCGTACTATCCAGCGCTTTCCGGGAGAGAACATGAAGGTTGCAGCACGGTGGCGTGGATGGCTGGGCGGGTTGTTGCTGGTGGCAGCGGCGGGCGCGTCGGCACAAGAGCCGATCCGGCTGGGCATGATCGACGGGCTGTCCGGCCCGTTTGCCAACGCGGGCGAAGCCGTGACGCGCAACCTGCGCCTGGCGATCGAGCGCATCAACGCGCGCGGCGGCGTAAAGACCGCAGAGGGCGCACGGCCCATGGAGCTGGTCACCTTCGACAGCAAGGGCAATGTCGACGAGAGCCTGATCCAGTTGCGGGCCCTGACCGACAAGCGCATTCCCTTTGTCCTGCAGGGCAACAGTTCGGCCGTGGCCGGCGCGCTGGTGTCGGCCATCAACCGCCACAACGCGCGCCAGCCCGACGCGCGCGTGCTGTTCCTGAACTACTCGGCGGTCGATCCCAGCCTGACCAACGAGAATTGCAGCTTCTGGCATTTCCGCTTCGACGCCAGCGCCGACATGCGCATGCAGGCGCTGACCGAGGTGATCCGTCAGGATCAGGCGGTGCGCCGCGTCTACCTGATCGACCAGGACTACAGCTTCGGCCACCAGGTGTCGCGCTCGGCGCGCGAGATGCTGGCGGCGCGCCGGCCGGATATCCAGATCGTGGGCGACGAGTTCCACCCGATCGGCAAGATCAAGGACTTTGCGCCCTATATCGCCAAGATCAAGGCGAGCGGGGCGGACGCGGTCATCACCGGCAACTGGGGCAACGACCTGACGCTGATGGTCAAGGCCGCGCGCGAAGGCGGCCTGCAGGCCAAGTTCTACACCTTCTACGGCAATGGCCTGGGCGCGCCCGCGGCGATGGGCGACGCCGGCGTGGGCCGCGTGCTGGCGGTGGCCGAGTGGCACCCGAACGTGGGCGGGGCGGCATCGGACGCCTTCTACCAGCAGTTCCGCGCGCGCTATCCGGAGCCGAAGGACGACTACGTGCACCTGCGCATGCAGATGATGGTGGAAATGCTGGCGCGCGCGATCGAGCAGGCCGGCTCCACCGATGCGGTCAAGGTGGCGCGCGCGCTGGAGAACATGCGCTACGTCAACCAGTTCCATGAGGCCACCGTGCGTGCCGACGACCACCAGGTGCTGCAGCCGCTGTACGTGTCGGTGATGGAGCGCCAGGGCGGGGCAGTGCGCTTCGACAACGAGGGCTCGGGTTATGGCTTCCGTACCGTGCGCAGGCTCAAGGCCGCGCAGACCACGCTGCCGACCACATGCCGGATGGAGCGCCCCTGAGCGCCAGCGCGCTCGCACGGGCCCCGTGGTACTCCTGCCGCGGCTTTTCGGCTATAATCCGCGGCTGTCGTTGTCTGGCCGTTGGTCGGGCGGCGGCGGTAGCCAGTCAAAACATGGCACGACGCATGCGGCGCATCCCGCGCTGTAGCGTTCGCAAGTGAAAGGAAATCATCATGGCAGTTGCCGATATCAACAAGTCCGAAGTCATCAAGCAGTTCGCACGTGGCGCCAACGACACTGGCAGCCCCGAGGTGCAAGTGGCCCTGCTGACCACCCGCATCAACGAACTGACCCCGCACTTCAAGGCCAACATGAAGGATCACCACAGCCGCCGCGGTCTGCTGCGCATGGTGAGCCGCCGTCGCCGCCTGCTGGACTACCTCAAGTCCAACGACGCCGACCGTTACCGCGCCCTGATCGAAAAGCTGGGCCTGCGCAAGTAAGGTTGCGCCCGATGGCAGCGCGATTCCAGGGTTTGCACGGTTTCGCGTGAGGCCTCGATGCCTGCTTCAGCAATGCTGGGGCAGGCATTTTGCATTTCTGGCGGGGTGAATCCGCTTTGCCCAGGGATGCAGGCAGTTGATGGAGTGATTTTCGCTTCACGCCGTCCGGCGGACATTCTGATTCCCGGGCGCCCGTTGCAGCAAGCTGCGCAACGGAGTAAGTTGTTCTTTTTTCTGTTTTCAATACCCCGGACCGGCCAAGGAAACAGGGCTTTGTGTCATTCCAGCGCGGCATCGGCAACGCCAGTGCCGCGCTGGAATGGCATAGCACTTCCCTGCGACTGCGACCGGCAACCCGGCAGTTTGCCTGCGGCTGAGAACGCAGGCGTCGCAGGCCGTGCGCGTGTTATTGCGTGATGGCGCGGCCTGCACGCAAGCCAAGGAATGCACATGTCCATGTTCAACAAGATCGTCAAGGAATTCCAGTGGGGCCAGCACACGGTCCGCATGGAAACCGGCGAAATCGCCCGCCAGGCCGGCGGTGCCGTGCTGGTCGATGTGGAAGACACCGTGGTGCTGGCGACCGTGGTCGCCGCCAAGAGCCCGAAGCCGGGCCAGGACTTCTTCCCGCTGACCGTCGACTACATCGAGAAGACCTACGCGGCCGGCAAGATCCCCGGCGGCTTCTTCAAGCGTGAAGGCCGTCCGTCGGAAAACGAGACCCTGACCTCGCGCCTGATCGACCGTCCGCTGCGCCCGCTGTTCCCGGAAGGCTTCTACAACGACGTCCAGGTGGTGATCCACGTGGTGTCGCTGAACCCGGAAGTGCCCGCTGACATTCCCGCGCTGATCGGCGCGTCGGCCGCGCTGGCCGTGTCGGGCATCCCGTTCAACGGCCCGGTTGGCGCCGCGCGCGTGGGCTACAAGGATGGCCAGTACCTGCTGAACCCGACCCGCTCGCAGCTCGCCACCTCGGACCTGGACCTGGTGGTCGCCGGCACCGAGCGCGCCGTGCTGATGGTGGAATCGGAAGCCAACCAGCTGTCGGAAGAAGTGATGCTGGGCGCCGTGGTCTATGGCCACGAGCAAATGCAGATCGCGATCAACGCCATCCATGAGCTGGTGCGCGAAGGCGGCAAGCCCGAGTGGGACTGGGCCCCGGCCGCCAAGAACGAGCCGTTGATCGGCAAGGTCACCGAAGTGGCACTGCCGCTGCTGCAGGAAGCTTATCAACTGCGCCAGAAGTCGGCCCGCAGCCAGAAGCTGAAGGAAGTGAACGCCAACGTGGCGGCCGCACTGGCAGCCGCCGGCGTGGAAGCCGACAAGGTGGAAGTCGGCAACATCATGTTCGACCTCGAAGCCAAGATCGTGCGCGGCCAGGTGCTGGCTGGCGAGCCGCGTATCGACGGCCGCGACACCCGCACGGTGCGCCCGATCGAGATCCGTTCGTCGGTGCTGCCGCGCGCGCACGGCTCGGCGCTGTTCACCCGTGGTGAAACGCAGGCGCTGGTGGTGGCCACGCTCGGCACCAAGAGCGACGAGCAGATCATCGACGCGCTGGCCGGCGAATACCGCGACCGCTTCATGCTCCACTACAACATGCCCCCGTTCGCCACCGGTGAAACCGGCCGCGTGGGCAGCCCGAAGCGCCGCGAAATCGGCCACGGCCGCCTGGCCAAGCGCGCACTGATCCCGGTGCTGCCGAAGGACGATGAATTCGCCTACACCATCCGCCTGGTTTCGGAAATCACCGAGTCCAACGGCTCGTCGTCGATGGCTTCGGTCTGCGGCGGCTGCCTGGCTCTGATGGACGCCGGCGTTCCGGTCAAGGCGCACGTGGCCGGCGTGGCCATGGGCCTGATCCTGGAAGGCAACAAGTTCGCCGTGCTGACCGACATCCTGGGCGATGAAGATCACCTGGGCGACATGGACTTCAAGGTGGCGGGTACCGACAACGGCATCACCGCGCTGCAGATGGACATCAAGGTCCAGGGCATCACCAAGGAGATCATGCAGGTTGCGCTGGCGCAGGCCCGTGAAGGCCGCCTGCACATCCTGCACAAGATGCAGGAAGCGATGGGCCACGCACGCACCGAGCTGTCGGCGCACGCACCGCGCATGATCACCATGAAGATCCATCCGGACAAGATCCGCGAAGTGATCGGCAAGGGCGGCTCGACCATCCAGGCGCTGACCAAGGAAACCGGCACCACCATCGACATCCAGGAAGACGGCACGATCACGATCGCGTCGACCTCGACCGACGGCATGGCCGAAGCCAAGCGCCGCATCGAGGGCATCACCGCGGAAGCCGAAGTGGGCAAGATCTACGCCGGTACCGTGCTGAAGCTGCTGGACTTCGGCGCCATCGTCAACATCCTGCCGGGCAAGGATGGCCTGCTGCACATCTCGGAAATCGTCAACGAGCGTGTCAAGGACATCAAGGACTGGCTGAAGGAAGGCCAGCATGTCCGCGTCAAGCTGATCCAGGCTGACGAGAAGGGCCGCCTGCGCCTGTCGCTGAAGGCCGCGCTGGCCGAAGAGGGCGGCAGCATCAGCCCGATCAACGCTGGCGAAGCCGCCGCGCCGGCCGCTCCGGCCGAAGGCTCGGAACAGCAGTAAAGTCAGCGGGGCCGGATTGCCCGCAGGTGCCGCCGCAAGGTGGCGCCGCCGAAAAAACGGCTGGACGTTGTCCAGCCGTTTTTTTGTTTACACTGCCGGCAACCCTATCGAGCCACGGCTCACACCGACCCTGGCGCGACGCATCGTCGAGCCGCGCCAAGACAAGTACAAGGAGCAGAGCAGCATGCAAGCCATCGAGATCCGCGAATACGGTGCCCCCGAAGTCCTCCAGCTGACCGAGCGTCCCGATCCGGTCGCGGGTGCGGGCGAGGTCCTGATCCGCGTGGCTGCGGCCGGCGTCAACCGTCCGGACGTATTCCAGCGCACCGGCAACTACCCGGTGCCGCCGGGCGCTTCGGACCTGCCCGGCCTGGAAGTGGCGGGCGTGGTGGTGGGCGGCGACCTGTCGCATGCCGACAACCGCTTCGGCCTGAAGGTGGGCGACCGCGTCTGCGCGCTGGTGCAGGGCGGCGGTTACGCACAGCTGTGCACGGCGCCGCTGGCGCAGGTCCTGCCCGCGCCGCAAGGCCTGAGCGATGTCGAGGCCGCCGCGCTGCCGGAAACCTTCTTCACCGTCTGGAGCAATGTGTTCGACCGCGGCTACCTGGGCCAGGGCCCGCGCGGCAAGGATGAGACCCTGCTGATCCAGGGCGGCTCCAGCGGCATCGGCACGACCGCGATCCAGATCGCCAAGGCGCTGGGCTACAAGGTGTTCGTCACCGCCGGGACCGATGAGAAATGCAAGGCCTGCGAAGACCTGGGCGCGGATCGCGCGATCAACTACAAGACGCAGGACTTCGTCGCCGAGGTGGCCGCGCTGACCGGCGGCAAGGGTGTCGACGTGATTCTCGACATGGTTGCCGGCCCGTACCTGGCGCGCGAGCTGAAGTGCATTGCCGACGATGGCCGCATCGTCATCATTGCGCTGCTGGGCGGCGCCAAGGCCGAGATCCCGCTGGGCGATATCCTGCGCCGGCGCATCACCGTGACCGGCTCCACGCTGCGTCCGCGCCCGGCATCGTTCAAGGGCAAGATCGCCGCGGCACTGCATGAGCAGGTGTGGCCGCTGCTGGCTGCCGGCAACATCAAGCCGGTGATCCACCAGGTGTTCCCGGCCGCGCAGGCGGCCGATGCGCATCGCCTGATGGAGTCGAGCGAGCATATCGGCAAGATCGTGCTGACCTGGTAAGTCACATCGACCGTTGCATGTGGCCAATGCTGCCGCCCCCCGCCATCGGGCGGCGGTAGCGCCGTGCCCCCGCCACAAGCTACAATACCGGGTTTGATTTGGGAGGGGCACTTCGTGAGACAAAAGCTCGTCATCGGCAATTGGAAGATGCACGGCAGCCTGGCTGCAAACGCGGCGCTGCTGGAGGGTATCAAGGCTGGCGCGGCCAAGGCGACGCTGGCGGTCTGCGCGCCGTTCCCCTATCTTGCACAATGCCAGGCGTTGCTGAATGGCTCGCAGGTGGCCTGGGGCGCACAAGATGTGTCGGCGGAGGCGCGTGGCGCCTTCACCGGTGAAGTCGCGGCATCGATGGTCGGTGAATTTGGTTGCACTTATGTGCTGGTCGGCCACTCGGAGCGCCGCACCTATCATGGCGAAACCGACCAGACCGTCGCGGCCAAGGCGCTGCGCGCGCTGGAATTCGGCATCGTCCCGGTGGTCTGCGTGGGTGAAACGCTGGCCCAGCGCGAGGCGGGCGAAACCGAGGCGGTGGTCGGCAGGCAACTGCAGGCCGTGCTGGACGCGCTGACGGTGGAGCAGCTGAGCCGCGTGGTGCTGGCCTATGAGCCGGTCTGGGCGATCGGCACCGGCAAGACCGCCACCAGCGAACAGGCGCAGGCGGTGCACGCGTTCCTGCGCGGCCAGGTTGTTGCGCGCGATGCGGGCGTGGCCGAGCGCATGGCCATCCTGTACGGCGGCAGCGTCAAGCCGGACAATGCGGCCGAACTGTTTTCCATGACCGATATCGACGGGGGCCTGATTGGCGGCGCCTCGCTGAAGTCGGAAGATTTTCTCGCGATCGGCAACGCCTGAATGCCGGCCGTTCCGATCGACCGATCAGGCAAGTAACCAGCCAGTAAGGCTTATTTAAATCAAATGGCAATCTTCAAGACTTTGTTGGTGGTGCTGCAGGTGTTGTCGGCGCTGGGCGTGATTGGCCTGGTGCTGATCCAGCATGGCAAGGGCGCCGATGTCGGCGCGGCATTCGGTTCGGGCGCCTCAGGCAGCCTGTTCGGTGCCACTGGCTCGGCAAACTTCCTGTCGCGCACCACCGCCGTGCTGGCCACGCTGTTCTTCGTCTGCACGTTGGCACTGACGCTGCTGGGCAACTACAAGCCGGCTGCGTCGCTGGGCGTGATGGGCGCGGCGCCGGCTTCGGCGCCCGCAGTGGCAGGTGCTTCGGCTCCCGCTGCAGCCGCGGCCGCTGACGCGTCGGCGCCGGCAGCCCCCGCTGTTCCGAAATAATCCGTAAGCCTTGCGGCGGATTCCTGAGTTTTTTTGCAGTTGTGCGTTGAACAAAGCAAGAAATCTAGGTTAGAATGCAAGGCTTGAAACGATTCCCCAGCGATGGGTTCCGAGCGAAGACGAAAGCCTCTGCAACGGACCTGAAGGGCCTGAAAACCCGGCGCCAGGCAATATTGTTTCTCCCCCAGCCGACGTGGTGAAATTGGTAGACACGCTATCTTGAGGGGGTAGTGGCGAAAGCTGTGCGAGTTCGAGTCTCGCCGTCGGCACCAAACAACTTGATCGGAGTCCCTGGCCGGGCAATGCACCCGAGCGTGGGGCTCCGGCAGTCCGCAAGGCGGCGCGCCATGAGGCTTATGGCTTAGCGCCTGGGGTGGGCAACAGGACGCCGCTTCAGCTGGTGCTGTTGACAACATTCCAGATAAGGCTGGCCGTACCTTGAATCTCGAAGCCTACTTCCCCGTTCTCATCTTCATCATCTTCGGTGTCGTGCTTGGCGTGGCACTGATGTCGATCGGTCGGATCCTCGGTCCGAACAAGCCCGATCCCGCGAAGCTGTCGCCGTACGAGTGCGGCTTCGAAGCGTTTGAGGACGCGCGCATGAAGTTCGATGTGCGCTACTACCTCATCGCCATCCTGTTTATCCTGTTCGATCTCGAAACCGCCTTCCTGTTTCCGTGGGGTGTCGCCCTGCGGGATATCGGCTGGCCGGGGTTCATCGCCATGGGCGTGTTTCTGCTGGAATTCATCGTGGGCTTCGTCTACATCTGGAAAAAGGGCGCGCT
Source organism: Cupriavidus necator N-1 (assembly GCF_000219215.1). Taxonomy (NCBI): domain Bacteria; kingdom Pseudomonadati; phylum Pseudomonadota; class Betaproteobacteria; order Burkholderiales; family Burkholderiaceae; genus Cupriavidus; species Cupriavidus necator. The sequence goes on from NC_015726.1 coordinate 1,018,004, forward strand.
CGATTGGGAGTGATGTGAAATGGCAATCGAAGGCGTTCTCAATGAAGGCTTCGTCACGACTACCGCTGACAAGCTGATCAACTGGACCCGCACCGGGTCGCTGTGGCCGATGACTTTCGGCTTGGCCTGCTGTGCCGTGGAAATGATGCATGCCGGCGCCGCGCGCTACGACATGGACCGCTTCGGTGTGATTTTCCGCCCGTCGCCGCGCCAGTCGGACGTGATGATTGTGGCCGGCACGCTGTGCAACAAGATGGCCCCCGCGCTGCGCAAGGTCTACGACCAGATGGCGGAACCGCGCTGGGTGATCTCGATGGGCTCGTGCGCCAATGGCGGCGGCTACTACCACTACTCGTATTCGGTGGTGCGTGGCTGCGATCGCATCGTGCCGGTGGATATCTACGTGCCGGGCTGCCCGCCGACGGCCGAAGCGCTGATCTACGGCGTGATCCAGCTGCAGAACAAGATCAAGCGTACCAACACCATCGCGCGCAAGGGCTGAAATGGCGAAGCTCGACATCCTCAAGGCCGCGCTCGAGAAAGCTCTCGGCAAGCGCGTGCAGAATCTGATCGAGGCGACCGGCGAACTGACGCTGATCGTCAAGGCCGACGACTACCTCGAAGTTGCCCGCATCCTGCGTGACGATCCGTCGCTGCGCTTCGAGCAGCTGATCGACCTGTGCGGCGTGGACTATTCCGAGTACGGCGACGGTGCCTGGGACGGCCTGCGCTTTGCCGCGGTCTCGCAGCTGCTGTCGATTACCCACAACTGGCGCCTGCGCGTGCGCGTGTTTGCCCCGGACGATGATTTTCCGGTGCTGCCGTCGGTGATCGACGTGTGGAACGGCGTCAACTGGTTCGAGCGCGAAGCTTTTGATTTCTACGGCATCGTCTTCGACGGCCATCCTGACCTGCGCCGCATCCTGACCGACTACGGTTTCGTCGGCCATCCGTTCCGCAAGGATTTCCCGGTTTCGGGCTTCGTCGAGATGCGCTACGACCCGGAACAGAAGCGGGTCATCTACCAGCCGGTCACGATCGAGCCGCGCGAAATCACCCCGCGCGTGATCCGCGAGGACAACTACGGCGGCTTGCACTGATAACGCGCCATGGCAGACATCAAGAACTACACCCTGAACTTCGGCCCGCAACACCCGGCAGCGCACGGCGTGCTGCGCCTGGTGCTGGAGCTGGACGGCGAAGTCATCCAGCGCGCCGACCCCCATATCGGCCTGCTGCACCGTGCCACTGAAAAGCTGGCCGAGCAGAAGACCTGGATCCAGAACGTGCCGTACATGGACCGCCTCGACTATGTGTCGATGATGGTCAACGAGCATGCCTACGTGATGGCAATCGAGCGCCTGCTGGGCCTCGAGGTGCCGGTGCGCGCGCAGTACATCCGCGTGATGTTCGACGAGATCACCCGCCTGCTGAACCACCTGATGTGGATCGGCTCGCACGCGCTGGACGTGGGCGCGATGGCGGTGTTCCTGTACGCCTTCCGCGAGCGCGAGGACATGTTCGATATGTACGAGGCGGTGTCGGGCGCGCGCATGCACGCGGCCTACTACCGTCCGGGCGGCGTCTATCGCGACCTGCCTGACACGATGCCGCAATATCGCGCGTCCAAGGTACACAACGAGCGCGCCATCAAGGCCATGAACGAGGCGCGTTCGGGCTCGCTGCTGGACTTCATCGAGGACTTCACCAACCGGTTCCCGAAGTACGTTGACGAATACGAGACGCTGCTGACCGACAACCGGATCTGGAAGCAGCGCCTGGTGGACATCGGCGTGGTCAGCCCGGAGCGGGCGCTGCAGATGGGCTTTACCGGCCCGATGCTGCGCGGCTCCGGCATCGAGTGGGACCTGCGCAAGAAGCAGCCGTACGAGGTGTACGACAAGCTGGACTTCGACATCCCGGTAGGCGTGGGCGGCGACTGCTACGCGCGCTACCTGGTGCGCGTGGAAGAGATGCGCCAGTCCAACCGCATTATCAAACAGTGCGTGGAATGGCTGCGCCGCAACCCGGGCCCGGTGATCACCGAGAACCACAAGGTGGCGCCGCCCTCGCGCGTGGACATGAAGTCCAACATGGAAGAACTGATCCACCACTTCAAGCTCTTCACCGAAGGCATGCACGTGCCCGAAGGCGAAGCGTATGCAGCGGTGGAACACCCGAAGGGCGAGTTCGGCATCTACGCGATCTCGGACGGCGCGAACAAGCCGTACCGCCTGAAGATCCGTGCACCTGGCTTCCCCCACCTGGCCGCGCTCGACGAAATGGCCAAGGGACACATGATTGCTGACGCGGTAACGATCATCGGCACGCAAGACATCGTCTTCGGCGAGATCGACCGTTAATCACGGACCGCCGGCCCGGACGACGATCCGGGCGCTTTCCGCGGCGCTCCCCAGGGGAGCGGGTGGAAAACCCGCGGCGGACCGGCAGGGCCTCAGGCCTGCCGGCGGAACGGGCAGCGACGGCTGCAAACCTGCGGAAGGGAACGCCCAGTGGCGCTGCCTGACGCCGTTTTACTGCAATGACCATGCTATCAGCAGAAGCTCTCAAGGAAATCGATCGCGCGATCGCGAAGTATCCGGCCGACCAGAAGCAGTCGGCCGTGATGGCGGCGCTTGCCGTGGCGCAGGGCGAGGTGGGCTGGGTTTCACCCGAAGTCATGCAGTTCGTCGCCAACTACCTCGAGATGCCGCCCGTGTGGGTGGAAGAGGTGGCGACCTTCTACAACATGTATGACACCAAGCCGGTGGGCAAATTCAAGCTCGCCGTCTGCACCAACCTGCCGTGCGCCCTGTCGGGCGGCGAGCGGGCCGGCGAGTACCTGAAGCGCAAGCTCGGGATCGACTACAACGAGACCACCGCTGACGGCTGCTTCACCCTGAAAGAGGGCGAGTGCATGGGCGCTTGCGGCGATGCGCCGGTGATGATCGTCAACAATACCCGCATGTGCAGCTGGATGAGCGACGACAAGCTCGACGCACTGGTCGACGAGCTCAAGGCCGAGGCTGCCAAGGGGGGCAAGTAACATGACCTGTCTGCACGACCGCCATATCCAGCCGCTGATCCTGGCCGGCCTGGACGGCAAGAACTGGCACCTGGAAGACTACGTCAAGCGTGGCGGCTACCAGCAACTCAAGCGCATCCTGACCGAGAAGATCCCGCCCGAGCAGGTGATCGCCGACGTCAAGGCCTCCGGCCTGCGCGGCCGTGGCGGTGCGGGCTTCCCGACCGGCCTGAAGTGGAGCTTCATGCCGCGCACCTTCCCGGGTCAGAAATACCTGGTCTGCAACACCGATGAAGGCGAGCCCGGCACGTTCAAGGACCGCGACATCATCCGCTACAACCCGCATTCGCTCATCGAGGGCATGGCCATCGGCGCGTATGCGATGGGCATCACCGTGGGCTACAACTACATCCACGGCGAGATCTGGAACGAATACAAGATCTTCGAGGAAGCCCTCGAAGAGGCGCGCGCTGCCGGCTTCCTGGGTGACAACATCCTGGGTTCGGGCTTTGATTTCCAACTGCACGCGCACCACGGCTACGGCGCCTACATCTGCGGCGAGGAAACCGCGCTGCTCGAATCGCTGGAAGGCAAGAAAGGCCAGCCGCGCTTCAAGCCGCCGTTCCCGGCCAGCTTCGGCCTGTACGGCAAGCCGACCACCATCAACAACACCGAGACCTTCGCCGCGGTGCCGTTCCTGCTGGCCGTCGGCCCCGAGAACTACCTGAAGCTGGGCAAGCCGAACAATGGCGGCACCAAGATCTTCTCGATCTCGGGCGACGTCGAGCGTCCCGGCAACTACGAGATCCCGCTGGGCACGCCGTTCGCCAAGCTGCTGGAACTCGCCGGCGGCATGCGCGGCGGCAAGCGCATCAAGGCGGTGATCCCGGGCGGCTCGTCCGCGCCGGTGGTGCCGGGCGACCTGATGATGGCGTCCGACATGGACTACGACTCGATCGCCAAGGCCGGCTCGATGCTGGGCTCGGGCGCGGTGATCGTGATGGACGAGACGCGCTGCATGGTCCGCTCGCTGCTGCGCCTGTCGTACTTCTATTTTGAGGAATCGTGCGGCCAGTGCACGCCGTGCCGCGAAGGCACCGGCTGGCTCTACCGCATGGTCAATCGCATCGAACACGGAGAGGGGCGCCAGGAAGACCTGGACCTGCTCAACAACGTCGCGGAAAACATCATGGGCCGCACCATCTGCGCGCTCGGCGATGCCGCGGCGATGCCGGTCCGCGGCATGCTCAAGCACTACTGGAAAGAGTTCGAATATCACGTCGAACACAAGCAGTGCATGGTTCCGGCCTACATCTAAGCGTGGCAGAACATGGTTGAACTAGAGATCGACGGCAAGAAGGTTGAGGTTGCTGAAGGCAGCCTGGTGATGGAAGCAGCCCGCAAGCTGGGCACCTACATCCCGCACTTCTGCTACCACCGCAAACTGTCCATCGCGGCCAACTGCCGCATGTGCCTGGTCGAGGTCGAGAAGGCGCCCAAGGCGCTGCCCGCCTGCGCCACGCCCGTGACCCCTGGCATGAAGGTCTTCACCAATTCGGAGAAGGCGGTCAAGGCGCAGAAGTCCGTGATGGAATTCCTGCTGATCAACCACCCGCTCGACTGCCCGATCTGCGATCAGGGCGGCGAATGCCAGCTGCAGGATCTGGCCGTGGGCTACGGTGCCTCGGAGTCGCGCTACAAGGAAGAGAAGCGCGTGGTGTTCCACAAGAACGTGGGCCCGCTGATCTCCATGGAGGAGATGACCCGCTGCATCCATTGCACCCGCTGCGTGCGCTTCGGCCAGGAAGTGGCCGGCGTGATGGAGCTGGGCATGCTGGGCCGCGGCGAGCATTCGGAAATCACCACCTTCGTCGGCAAGACCGTCGATTCGGAGCTGTCGGGCAACATGATCGACCTGTGCCCGGTCGGCGCGCTGACCAGCAAGCCGTTCCGTTACTCGGCCCGTACCTGGGAGCTGGCACGCCGCAAGTCGGTGTCGCCGCACGATGGCCTGGGCGCGAACCTGGTGGTGCAGACCAAGAACCAGCGCGTGATGCGCGTGCTGCCGCTGGAAAACGAAGACATCAACGAGTGCTGGATCTCCGACAAGGACCGCTTCTCGTATGAAGGCCTGAACAGCGCCGACCGCCTGACCCGCCCGCTGCTGAAGCAGGGCGGCGAATGGATGGAAACCGACTGGCAGACCGCGCTGGAATACGTGGCCAACGGCCTCGCCAGCATCAAGCGCGATCATGGCGCCGACCAGATCGCCGCGCTGGCCAGCCCGCACAGCACGCTGGAAGAGCTGTTCCTGCTGGGCAAGCTGATGCGCGGCCTGGGCAGCGACAACGTCGACTTCCGCCTGCGCCAGACCGACTTCTCGGCCGCACTGAAGGGCGCGCCGTGGCTGGGCATGCCGGTGGCCGACGTGACCACCCTGCAACGCGTGCTCGTGATCGGCTCGTCGCTGCGCAAGGATCATCCGCTGCTGGCCTCGCGCCTGCGCCAGGCCACCAAGAAGGGTGCCCGCGTGGCCGTGCTGGGTGCCGGCGGTGAAGACCTGCTGATGCCGCTGGCCGCCCGCATCGACGTGGCGCCGTCCGGCTGGACCGCGGCGCTCGCCGGCGTGGCCCGTGCCGTGGCTGCCGCCAAGGGCGTTGCTGCCCCGGCCGGCACTGAAGGATTCGACGGCGGCGAAGCCGCTGGCAAAGTGGCCGAAGCGCTGCTGTCGGGCGAGCGCCGTGCGGTGTTCCTCGGCAACGAGGCGGTGCGCCATCCGCAGTTCTCGGCGCTGCACGCGCTGGCACAGTGGATCGCCACCGAAACCGGTGCGACCCTGGGCTTCCTGACCGAAGCCGCCAACACCGTCGGCGGCTATGTCGCCGGCGCGCTGCCCAAGCAGGGCGGCGCCAATGCGCAGGCGATGCTGGACACGCCGCGCAAGGCCTACATCCTGCTGAACACCGAACCCGAGTTCGACGCCGCCGACCCGCGCAAGGCGCTGGCCGCGCTGGCCCAGGCCGGCACGGTGGTGGTGCTGTCGCCGTTCCGTTCGGAAGCGGCCATGCAGTACGCCGACGTGATCCTGCCGGTGACGCCGTTCACGGAAACCGCCGGCACCTTCGTCAACTGCGAAGGCAAGCCGCAGAGCTTCAACGGTGTGGTGCGCGCCCTGGGCGAATCGCGTCCGGGCTGGAAGGTACTGCGCGTGCTGGGCAACCTGCTGGACGTGGTTGGCTTCGACTATGAAACCGCCGAGTCGGTGCGTGTCGAAGTGCTGTCGGCCCCGGTCGACGCGCAGCTGGACAACACCACCGACGCGCCGATCCGCGTGGCCGCCGCTGCCGCCAACGGCATCGAACGCATTGCCGATGTGCCGATCTACCACGCCGACCCGATCGTGCGCCGCGCCGAGTCGCTGCAGCTGAGCGCTGCCGCGCGCCGCGCCATGCAGATCGCGCTGCCGGCCGACCTGTTCGCCAGCCTTGGCATCCAGTCCGGCGATCCGGTGCGGGTCACGCAAGGGCAGGGCAGCGTGGTGCTGCCGGCCGTGCTCGAAGCCACGCTCCCGGCCAACACCGTGCGCGTGCCGGCGGCAACGCCGGCGGCCATGAGCCTGGGCGCGATGTACGGCACGGTCACCGTAGAGAAGGCCATTGACCTGGCGCCGGCCACCGGCACCGTGGCCACGGCGTAAGAACAACAGCGAGAACAAGACATGATTGACTGGATTACCTCGCAAGGACAGGGCCTGCTGGGTGCCTACTGGACACCGCTGTGGATCCTGATTCGCGCCGTGATCATCGTGGTGCCGCTGCTGCTGTGCGTGGCTTACCTGATCCTGTGGGAGCGCAAGCTGATCGGCTGGATGCACGTCCGTATCGGCCCGAACCGCGTGGGCCCGCTGGGCCTGCTGCAGCCGATCGCCGACGTGCTGAAGCTGCTGCTCAAGGAAGTCATGATGCCCACGCAGGTCAGCCGGGGCATGTACCTGATTGCCCCGCTGATGGTGCTGATGCCCGCCGTGGCGGTCTGGGCCGTGATTCCGTTCCAGGCCGAAGTGGTGCTGGCGGATGTGAACGCCGGCCTGCTGTACGTGATGGCGATCAGCTCGGTGGGCGTGTACGGCGTGATCCTGGCCGGCTGGGCCTCGAACTCCAAGTACGCCTTCATCGGCGCCATGCGTGCCGCGGCCCAGATGGTGTCGTATGAAATCGCCATGGGCTTTGCGCTGGTGACGGTGCTGATGGTTGCCGGCAGCCTGAACCTGTCGGCCATCGTCAACGGCCAGAACACCGGCTACTTTGCCGACATGGGCATCAACATCCTGTCGTGGAACTGGCTGCCGCTGCTGCCGATGTTCGCCGTCTACTTCATCTCGGGCGTGGCCGAAACCAACCGCCACCCGTTCGACGTGGTGGAAGGGGAGTCGGAAATCGTGGCCGGCCACATGATCGAGTATTCGGGCATGGGCTTCGCGCTGTTCTTCCTGGCCGAGTACATCAACATGATCATCATCTCGACGATGACCGCGCTGATGTTCCTGGGCGGCTGGGCGCCGCCGGTCGATAGCGTGCTGACCAACGCGATCCCGGGCTTCTTCTGGCTGGTGATCAAGGTATTCCTGCTGCTGTCCGTCTTCATCTGGATCCGTGCCTCGTTCCCGCGCTACCGCTATGACCAGATCATGCGCCTGGGCTGGAAGGTGTTCATCCCCCTGACGGTGGCGTGGCTGATCATCGTGGCGATCTGGATCAAGTCGCCCTGGAACATCTGGCACTGAACGGCCAAACGACGGTGCGCGCCGTGGCGCGCACCGTGTGGAAATACTAGGAAGCATCATGCTGCTCGCCATCAAGGACTTCTTCAACAGCCTGCTCCTGAAGGAACTCTTCAAGGGCATGGCCGTGACCGGCCGCTATCTCTTCGCGCGCAAGATCACCGTCCAGTTCCCGGAAGAGAAAACGCCGATCTCGCCGCGCTTCCGTGGCCTGCACGCGCTGCGCCGCTACCCGAACGGGGAAGAGCGCTGCATCGCCTGCAAGCTGTGCGAGGCGGTGTGCCCGGCGCTGGCCATCACGATCGAGTCCGACGCGCGCGCCGACGGCACGCGCCGCACGACCCGCTATGACATCGACCTGACCAAGTGCATCTTCTGCGGTTTCTGCGAAGAGGCCTGCCCGGTCGACGCCATCGTGGAAACGCAGATCCTGGAGTACCACGGCGAGAAGCGCGGCGACCTGTACTTCACCAAGGACATGCTGCTGGCAGTGGGCGACCGCTACGAGCCGCAGATCGCCGCAGCCAAGGCTGCCGACGCGAAGTACCGCTAAGCTGAATCACCGGCCGGAAGTCTCGGCCAGAAGTAACGCCGGTTGGCGGCTGCCGCAAGCAGCAGACCTGGCAGCCGCCGCCACCGAATTTGAATGCGGTCCCTGCAATGCAAGGGGCCAATGCAAGGATGCCGCAGGAGCGGGCCACCCGAGGGGATGGCTTGTGCCGGACGGCCCAGAGAGGATCCGATAGGGACCATGGAACTCACGACCACCATCTTCTACGTCTTTGCGCTGGTGCTGGTGCTCTCCGCACTGAAAGTCATCACTGCGAAGAACCCGGTGCATTCCGCACTGTTCCTCGTGCTGTCGTTCTTCACGGCCGCGGCGATCTGGATGCTGCTCAAGGCGGAATTCCTCGCCATCCTGCTGGTGCTGGTCTATGTCGGCGCGGTGATGGTGCTGTTCCTGTTCGTGGTGATGATGATCGATATCGACATCGAGCACCTGCGGCGGGATTTCTGGACCTACGTGCCGATGGCCTCGGTGGTGGGCGCGCTGATCATCGCCGAGATGGCGATCGTGCTGGTGCGCAACTTCATCGGCACCACCACGCCGGTGGCCGCCAGCGGTTCGCAGGACCCGGGCTACTCGAACTCCGCCGCGCTCGGCAAGCTGATCTACACCGACTATATCTACGCCTTCGAAGTGGCCGGCATCATCCTTCTGGTGGCGATCATCGCCGCCGTGGCGCTGACCCTGCGCCGCCGCAAGGACGTCAAGGCCCAGGACGTATCGGCGCAGCTGCGCACCCGCCGCGACGACCGCGTGCGCCTGGTGCCGATGCAGTCCGAAGGCCAGACCCAGCAGACGGAAGCCGCGGCTGCCGCCAATAAGAACTAAAGCCCGGAGAAACGCTGTGCTCTCTCTCGCTCACTACCTCGTCCTCGCTGCGATCCTGTTCGCGATCAGCATCGTCGGCATCTTCCTGAACCGCAAGAACGTGATCGTGCTGCTGATGGCGATCGAACTGATGCTGCTTGCGGTGAACATCAACTTCGTCGCCTTCTCGCATTACCTGGGCGACCTGGCTGGTCAGGTTTTTGTTTTCTTCATCCTCACGGTGGCCGCCGCCGAGTCGGCAATCGGTCTCGCCATCCTGGTTGTGCTGTTCCGCAACCTGGATACGATCAACGTGGACGACATGGATACCCTCAAGGGCTGATCCGTGGCGCACTACGTAGATACCCAAGACTCACCGACCGCACACCACTAAGCGTCCTATGGCAACCACGCTCAACCCCAACCTGCTGCTTGCGATTGCGCTGGCGCCGCTAGTCGGCTCCGCGATCGCCGGCCTGTTCGGTACCAAGTTCTTCGACCTGTTTTCCTCGGAGTCGCGCGGCGGCCGGATCGTGGCGCATACGGCCACGATCCTGGGCGTTGCCATTTCCTTCGTGCTGTCGGTGATGGTGCTGCTCGACGTGATGAACGGCGCCGGCTACAACGGCACCGTCTACGAGTGGATGGCCATCGGCAGCCTGAAGATGGAGGTCGGCTTCCTGGTCGACTCGCTGACCGCGATGATGATGGTCGTGGTGACCTTCGTCTCGCTGATGGTGCACATCTACACCGTCGGCTACATGGACGGGGACCCCGGCTACAACCGCTTCTTCGCCTACATCTCGCTGTTCACCTTCTCGATGCTGATGCTGGTGATGAGCAACAACTTCCTGCAGCTGTTCTTCGGCTGGGAAGCGGTGGGCCTGGTGTCGTACCTGCTGATCGGCTTCTGGTACACCCGCCCGACGGCCATCTTCGCCAACCTGAAGGCCTTCCTGGTCAACCGCGTCGGCGATTTCGGCTTTATCCTGGGCATCGGCCTGCTGCTGGCCTACGCCGGCAGCATGAACTACACCGAAGTGTTCGCCGCGCGCGACCAGCTGGCGACCGTGATCTTCCCGGGCACCGACTGGCTGATGATCACCGTGGCCTGCATCTGCCTGTTCATCGGCGCGATGGGCAAGTCGGCGCAGTTCCCGCTGCACGTCTGGCTGCCTGACTCGATGGAAGGCCCGACCCCGATCTCGGCACTGATCCACGCGGCAACCATGGTGACCGCCGGCATCTTCATGGTCGCGCGCATGTCGCCGCTGTTCGAGCTGTCGGATACCGCACTGTCCTTCGTGCTGGTGATCGGTGCCATCACGGCGCTGTTCATGGGCTTCCTGGGCATCATCCAGAACGACATCAAGCGCGTGGTCGCGTATTCGACCCTGTCGCAGCTGGGCTACATGACTGTGGCGCTGGGCGCTTCGGCCTACTCGGTGGCCGTGTTCCACCTGATGACGCACGCGTTCTTCAAGGCACTGCTGTTCCTGGGCGCCGGTTCGGTCATCATCGGCATGCACCACGACCAGGACATCCGCAATATGGGCGGCCTGCGCAAGTACATGCCGATCACCTGGATCACCTCGCTGGTGGGTTCGCTGGCGCTGATCGGCACGCCGTTCTTCGCGGGCTTCTACTCCAAGGACTCGATCATCGAGGCCGTGGCCGAGTCGCATATCGCCGGTTCGGGCTTTGCCTACTTCGCCGTGCTGGCCGGCGTGTTCGTCACCGCGTTCTACTCGTTCCGCATGTACTTCCTGGTCTTCCACGGCAAGGAGCGCTGGGGCCAGAACCATGCCCACCAGCACCATGAGGGCGACCACGAGGACGAGGAAGTCACGCTCGACCACCACCATGGCCTGGCCGCCGGCGAGAAGCCGCACGAGTCGCCGTGGGTGGTGACCCTGCCGCTGGTGCTGCTGGCGATCCCGTCGGTGATCATCGGCGCGATCGCGATCGAGCCGATGCTGTTCGGCAACTTCTTCAAGCACGGCATCGCCTTCAAGGACGTGATCTTCGTCGGCGAGAACCACCACGCCATGGCCGAGCTGGAGGAAGCCTTCCACGGCTGGGTGCCGATGGCGCTGCACTCGCTGACCACGCCCGTGCTGTGGCTGGCCATCGCCGGGGTCGTGCTGTCGTGGTTCTTCTACATGAAGCGCCCGGACATCCCCGAGGCCATCAAGAACCGCTTCTCGGGCCTGTACAAGCTGCTCGACAACAAGTACTACATGGACGCCATCAACCAGGCCGTGTTCGCCCGCGGCGCACGCTTGCTCGGTACCGGCCTGTGGAAGGGCGGCGACCAGAGCCTGATCGACGGCCTGTTCGTCAACGGCGCGGCGCGCGTGGTGGCTTCGTTTGCTTCGGCAAGCCGCTACCTGCAGTCGGGCTATATCTACCACTACGCATTCGCGATGATCGTCGGCATGCTGGTGCTGCTGACGCTGACGGTCACGGGCGTGATCGGCACCAAGTGATAGGCACCAAGTAAGGAATACATAGAAATGGTTCTGTCTTTCTCAATCTGGCTGCCTATCTTTTTCGGCCTGCTGATCCTCGCCTTCGGCTCGGACCGGAGTCCGGGCTTCGTGCGGTGGATGTCGCTGTTCGGCTCGATCGCGAGCTTCGTCGTCACGCTGCCGCTGGTCTTCCGCTTCGACCGCACCACCGCGGCCATGCAGTTCGTCGAGAAGGCGAACTGGATCGAGCGATTCAATATCAACTACCTGCTTGGGGTTGACGGCATCTCGATGTGGTTCGTGGTGCTGACCGCCTTCATCACGGTGATCGTGGTGATCTCGGCCTGGGAAGTGATCACCGAGCGTGTGGCGGAATACATGGCCTCGTTCCTGATCCTGTCGGGCCTGATGGTCGGCGTGTTCTGCACGCTGGACGGCATGCTGTTCTACGTGTTCTTCGAGGCCACGCTGATCCCGATGTACATCATCATCGGCGTCTGGGGCGGCCCGAACCGTGTCTATGCCGCGTTCAAGTTCTTCCTGTACACGCTGGCTGGCTCGCTGCTGACGCTGATCGCACTGCTGTACCTGTACAACAAGACCGGCACCTTCGACATCCTGCAATGGCACCAGGCCAAGCTGTCGATGAACGAGCAGATCGCACTGTTCATTGCCTTCTTCGTCGCCTTCGCCGTCAAGGTGCCGATGTGGCCGGTGCACACCTGGCTGCCCGACGCCCACGTGGAAGCGCCGACTGGCGGTTCGGTGGTGCTGGCCGCCATCATGCTGAAGCTGGGCGCCTACGGTTTCCTGCGGTTCTCGCTGCCGATCGCGCCTGACGCCAGCCACTACCTGGCCCCGTTCATCATCACCATCTCGCTGATCGCGGTGATCTACATCGGCCTGGTCGCCCTGGTGCAGGCCGACATGAAGAAGCTGGTGGCGTACTCGTCGATCGCCCACATGGGCTTCGTCACGCTGGGCTTCTTCATCTTCAGCGACATCGGCGTGGAGGGCGGCATCGTGCAGATGATCTCGCACGGCTTTATCTCCGGCGCGATGTTCCTTTGCATCGGCGTGCTGTACGACCGCGTTCACTCGCGCCAGATCGCCGACTACGGCGGCGTGGTCAACACCATGCCCAAGTTCGCCGCGCTGGCAGTGTTCTTCGCCATGGCCAACTGCGGCCTGCCGGCCACCTCGGGCTTCGTCGGCGAATTCATGGTGATCCTGGGCGCGGTCAAGTTCGACTTCTGGATCGGCCTGCTGGCTGCCACCGCCCTGATCTTCGGCGCCGCCTACTCGCTGTGGATGGTCAAGCGCGTGATCTTCGGCGACGTCGTCCACCAGCACGTGCGCGAGCTGGCCGACCTGAACAAGCGTGAGTTCGTCATGCTCGGCCTTCTGGCCATCATGACGCTGTACATGGGCCTGCACCCGAAGCCCTTTACCGACGTGATGCACGCGTCCGTGGTGAACCTGCTGTCCCACGCGGCACAGTCCAAGCTGTAATCGGGGAGAGAAATCAACATGCAACCGTCCTCGACACTCGGCCCTGTGGCGCCGATCATTTTCCTGGCGATCGCCATCGCTGCGATCAACTGGGTCGACCTTGCGCGCGGCAAGGGCAAGCAAAGCGTTGCCTATCCGCTGTCGCTGCTGACCACCCTGGTGCTGACGGTGTGGTTCGGCCTGAACGCCGCCGCCGGCGAGACGCACTACGCGTTCGCCAACCTGGTCGTGATCGACCCGATGGCCAACGTGCTGTCGGCGTTCTGCGCGGCGGGCCTGTTCGTCACGCTGGTGTACACGCGCCGCTACCTGGCTGAGCGCGACATGTTCGCCGGCGAGTTCTACATGCTGGCCCTGTTCACGCTGGGCGGCCAGATCGTGATGATCACCGGCAACAACTTCCTGACCCTGTACCTGGGCCTGGAACTGCTGTCGCTGTCGTCGTACGCACTGGTGGCACTGCGCCGCGAATCGCGCGTGACCTCGGAATCGGCGATGAAGTACTTCGTGCTGGGCGCGCTGGCTTCGGGCTTCCTGCTGTACGGCATCTCGATGATGTATGGCGCCACCGGTTCGCTGAACCTGGGCGAGGTGTTCCGCGTGGTCGAGTCGGGCCGCGTCAACACCACCATGCTGGCCTTTGGCGTGGTCTTTATCGTTGCCGGCCTGTCGTTCAAGCTGGGCGCTGCGCCGTTCCACATGTGGATCCCGGACATCTACCAGGGTTCGCCGACCGCGGTGACGCTGCTGATCGCCGGCGGCCCCAAGGTTGCTGCTTTCGCGCTGTTCATCCGCGTGCTGGTGGAAGGCCTGCTCCCGCTGGCGAGCGACTGGCAAATGATGCTGGTGGTGCTGTCGATCATCTCGCTGGCCATCGGCAACCTGACCGCCATCGTGCAGAGCAACCTGAAGCGGATGCTGGCGTACTCGACCATCTCGCACATGGGCTTCGTGCTGCTGGGCCTGCTGTCGGGCGTGGTGGCCAACAAGGCTGACGGCGCCGCCGATGCGTACAGCTCGGCGATGTTCTACTCGGTGACCTACCTGCTGACCACGCTCGGCACCTTCGGCATCATCCTGCTGCGCACCAGTAAGGGCTTCGAGGCCGAGACCCTGGAAGACCTGAAGGGCATGTCGCGCCGCAACCCGTGGTTTGCCTTCCTGATGCTGGTGATGATGTTCTCGCTGGCCGGCATCCCGCCGACCGTGGGCTTCTATGCCAAGCTGGCGGTGCTGGATGCGGTGGTCAAGTCAGGCATGACCTGGCTGGCCGTGGTGGCCGTGATGTTCTCGCTGATCGGCGCGTTCTACTACCTGCGCATCGTCAAGCTGATGTACTTCGATGCACCGGTGGGCGAAGAGCAGCTGGAAGCGACCTTTGGCCTGCGCTCGATGCTGAGTGTGAATGGCGCCGCGGTCATCCTGCTGGGCATTTTCCCGGCCGCGCTGATGAACCTGTGCTACCAGGCCATCCGCTCGACGCTGGGTTCCTGATCCGCCACACCCCATGAGCGCATCCGCAAGCGGCTGGTTTGTCATCCTGCTGGCACTGATCAGTGCGAACCTGCCGTTTGTGAACCAGCGCCTGTTCGCGCTGATCCCCCTGCGGCAGGCGCGCAAGCCGCTGTGGCTGCGCCTGCTGGAACTGATCGTCTGGTTCGCGGTGGCCGGCGCCGCCGGCTTTGCTGTGGAGGCCAGCCTTGGCAATGCCTTCCCGCAGGGCTGGCAGTTCTACGCCATCACCGCCTGCATGATGCTGGTGTTTGCCTTCCCGGGCTTCACCTGGCAATACCTCGTCAAACACCGCACGGCCTGAAGCCGGTCTTGTCGGCGCCGGGCCCTGCCTGATCCGGAGCGTCCATGACCGACAAGATCCAACGCGGCACCTCGTCTACCGATGAACCTACCGGGAACGACGACGCACTGAAGGAAGTGTGCGTCGCCTCGGCCACGGTCCATCGCGGCAAGTTCCTTACCCTCAAGCAAGACATCGTCAGGCTGCCGGACGGCAAGCAGACCGGGCGCGAGTACGTAGTCCATCCGGGCGCGGTGATGATGATCCCGCTGTTCAATGACGGCACCGTGCTGATGGAGCGCCAGTTCCGCTATCCGATCGGCGAAGTGATGCTGGAATTCCCTGCCGGCAAGCTCGATCCGGAAGAGGGCGCGCAGCGCTGCGGCGAACGCGAGCTGCTGGAGGAGACGGGCTACAGCGCGGCGCGCTGGGATTACCTGACGCGCATCCACCCGGTTATCTCTTATTCCACCGAGTTCATCGACGTCTTCCTGGCGCGCGACCTGACGCACGGCGAGGCGCAGCTCGACGACGGCGAGTTCCTGGAAACCTTCATCACACCGGTGGGGCAGGTGATCGACTGGGTCCGCAGCGGCCGCATCACCGACGTAAAAACCATCATTGGCGCGTTCTGGCTGGAAAAAGTGATCTCGGGTGCCTGGCAACCGGGCGAACAGCCGCTGCCGCATTACGCCATATAGTGAGTAGTGAGCCGCGTGGATTCTGCGCCATGCGGTTGTTCACGAACGGTCGTTCTAAAAAATTTAGCACGACCGTTCACAAAATTTCGATTCGCGGATAATATAGCTTTTGACGGGCTGGAAAGATCATGAAGGTGCTCGACCTGCGCTGCGCGCATGACCATGGTTTCGAGGGCTGGTTTGCCTCGGAGGAAGATGCGCAGTCGCAAATCTCGCGTGACCTCGTCCAATGCCCGGTCTGTGGCGACCACGCCGTGACGCGGCTGCCCAGCGCGCCGCGCCTGAACCTGTCGGGCGCGACCGCACGCGAAGGCGGCGCCAGGCCGGCGCAGCCGGCTGCCGCACCGGCGACACTGCAAGCGCTCTATATGAAGGCAGTGAAGCAGGTGCTGGCACAGACCGAGGACGTTGGCGAGCGCTTTGCCGAAGAGGCAAGGCGCATGCACTATGACGAGGCGCCGGAACGCGGCATTCGCGGTTCGGCCTCGGCGGAGGAGGTGCAGGCGCTGGCCGAAGAGGGCATCGAGACTTTCCCGCTCGTGGTGCCGGATGCGCTGAAGCAGACGGCTCACTGAATTGCGTCTTGTGCCCGTTGCTGTCGGCGCTTGACGTGCAGGCAGAACAACCGCCGGCGGCCCCACGCCAAGCCGGCACCACTGGAGACGGGCATGGATCTCAACTACTCGGCGTCCGACAACGCCTTCCGCGAGGAAGTGCGTAGCTGGCTCGAAGCGAACTTGCCGGCGGACATCCGCAGCAAGATTCTCAACCACCGGCGTCCGAACCGCGACGACCTGGTGCGCTGGCACAAGACCCTGGCCGGCAAGGGCTGGTCGGCACCGCACTGGCCCGTCCAGTATGGCGGCACCGGCTGGAACGCCACCCAGCGCCATATCTGGGATGAAGAGAATGCCCGCGTTGGCGCGCCCGGCGTGCTGCCGTTCGGCGTGGCGATGGTCGCGCCGGTAATCATGAAGTACGGCAGCGAGGCGCAAAAGTCGTATTACCTGCCACGCATCCTGGACTGCACCGACTGGTGGTGCCAGGGCTATTCGGAGCCGGGCTCGGGTTCGGACCTGGCCTCGCTGAAGACCCGCGCCGAGCTGACTTCGGACGGCAAGCACTACATCGTTAACGGCCAGAAGACCTGGACCACGCTCGGCCAGCACGCCGACATGATCTTCTGCCTGGTGCGCACCGATCCCGAAGCCAAGAAGCAAGAGGGCATCTCGTTCCTGCTGATCGACATGAAGACCCCGGGCATCACCGTGCGCCCGATCATCATGCTCGACGAAGAGCATGAGGTGAACGAAGTCTTCTTCGACAACGTCAAGGTGCCGGTCGAGAACCGCGTCGGCGACGAGAACCGCGGCTGGACCTACGCCAAGTACCTGCTGGGCCATGAGCGCACCGGCATTGCCCGCGTGGGCAACTCCAAGCGCGAGCTGGGCTTCCTCAAGCGCGTGGCGCGCCAGCAGCAGAAGAACGGCAAGCCGCTGCTGGAAGACCCGGTGTTCGGCGCCAAGGTGGCCGCGCTGGAAATCGAACTGATGGCGCTGGAAATCACCGTGCTGCGCGTGGTCTCGAGCGAAGCGGCAGGCAAGGGCCCCGGCCCCGAGGCCTCGATGCTCAAGATCAAGGGCACCGAGATCCAGCAGTTGCTGACCGAGCTGATGGTCGAGGCCGTCGGCCCGTACGCCCAGCCGTTCGACACCGCCTACCTGGAGTGCGAGACCGAGCACGCCGTGACCGGCTACGACGACGCCGCGCCGTTGGCCGCGTACTACTTCAACTATCGCAAGACCTCCATCTATGGCGGGTCCAACGAAATTCAGAAGAACATCATCAGCCAGATGATTCTGGGGCTGTGAGGAGACACGCAACATGAACTTCAATCTCAGCGACGAACAGAAGCAGCTGGCCGACGCCGTCCGCCGTTTCATCGACAAGGACTACGGCTTCGAGTCCCGCAAGAAGAACTACGAAAGCGCCGCCGGCTACGGCGGCGCCGCCTGGGGCTCGCTGGTCGAGCTCGGCCTGACCGCGCTGCCGGTGCCGGAAGCGCAGGGCGGTTTCGCGGGCAAGGCCCTGGACATGATGGTGGTGCAGCAGGAACTGGGCCGCGGCCTGATCGTGGAGCCGTACCTGGCCACGGTGGTCGGCGCCTACGCCCTGGGCCTGGCCGGTGGCCAGGATGCACTGCTGGAGCAGGTCGCCGGCGGCGAACTGAAGCTGGCCGTGGCCTTCAACGAGCCGCAGGCGCGCTACGAGCTGAACAACGTGCGCGTCACCGCCCGCGACGGCAAGCTCAGCGGCCGCAAGGTCGTGGTGGTGCATGGCGGCCAGGCCGACAAGCTGATCGTGTCGGCCCGCAGCAGCGGTGCCGAAGCCGACCGGGATGGCATCTCGCTGTTCCTGGTGGATGCGAAGGGCGCCGGCGTCAGCATCAAGGACTACCGCACCATCGACAACCTGCGCGCGGCCGACATCACCTTCCAGGATGCCCCCGCGCAACTGCTGGGCGAAGCCGGCAAGGCCTTCCCGGTGATCGAGCAAGTGGCCGACTACGCCGCCGTGCTGCTGTGCGCCGAGGCCGTGGGCGTGATGGATACGCTCAATGCCGCCACTTTGGAATATGCCAAGACGCGCCAGCAGTTCGGCCAGCCGATCGCGCGCTTCCAGGCGCTGCAGCACCGCATGGTCGAGATGTTCATCCACGCCGAGCAGTCGCGTTCGATAACGCTGCTGGCCGCTGCCCGCTTCGAAGAAGTAACGCCGGAAGAGCGGCGCCGCTATGTCTCCGCCGCCAAGGCGCGCGTGGGGCAGGCAGCGCGCACGGTCGGCCAGGAGGCGGTGCAGATCCACGGCGGCATGGGCGTGACCAACGAACTGCCGGCCGCGCACATGTTCAAGCGGCTGACGCTGATCAACACGACCTTCGGTGACGTGGATCACCACCTGGGCAGGTTTGCTGCCCAGCCCGGGTTCCAGGAAGCTGCCTGATCCTGCCCGTCCAGTCAAAACCGCGCTGTAGTCCAGGCGCGGTTTTTTTCTTTGGAGACCGTTAGGGGCGGGTTCGGCAAATACGGACGCCAGCCCCCGGCGGCCATGCGATCATTGCCTGGACAAAGTGCCCTGGCGCCAATCACTACAGAGAGACAACCGATGCTGTATTTCGAGGACTTTGAAGTCGGCAGCCGCCGCGAACTGGGTTCGTACCTCGTCACCGAGGAAGAGATCCTGGCTTTTGCGCGCCAGTACGATCCGCAGCCGTTCCATATCGACAAGGAGGCCGCTGCCAGGAGCATCTATGGCGGCGTGATATCGAGCGGCTGGATGACGTGCTCGATCATGATGCGGCTGCTGGTGCTGAGCAGCACCGGCAAGTCAGCCAGCATGGGCTCGCCTGGTGTGGATGAGATTCGCTGGCTCAAGCCCGTCTATGCCGGCGACACGCTCAGCGTCGTGCTGAATGTGCTCGATACCCGGCCGTCGCAGTCCAAGCCGGACCGCGGCGTGGTCCACACCCAGTGGGAAGCCACCAACCAGCGCGGTGAACTGGTCTGCACCGTCAAGGGCATGGGCATGTACGGCCGCCGGCCCGCCTGAGAACACTCAACCCACCATCGAGGAGACAACCGACATGCGCACCATCGCATCGCTTGAAGAACTGGAAGGCCTGCAGGGCCAGGAAGTCGCGGTCAGCGACTGGATCGAGGTGACCCAGCAGCAGGTCAACCAGTTTGCCGATGCCACCGGCGACCACCAGTGGATCCACATCGACGTGGAGCGCGCAAAGAAGGAGTCGCCCTATGGCGGCCCGATCGCCCACGGCTTCCTGACGCTGTCGCTGCTGCCCAAGTTCATGCACAACGCGCTGCACATGCCATCGAAGATCGGCGTCAACTACGGCCTGAACCGCGTGCGCTTCACGGCGCCTGTGCCGGTAGGCAGCAAACTGCGGGCACGAATCAAGCTGCTCAAGGTCGATCGGCTCGATCCGCTGCCGAAGTCTCCTGAACTGGTGGGCGCTCAGTCCACCTGGGAAGTGACGATCGAGCGCGAGGGCAGCGACCGTCCGGTGTGCGTGGCGGAGTCGATTTCGCGCCGATATGGATGAACTGCGGCTTGATCCGCGCCAAGGGTTCTGACGCAGTGCGACAATATGCCACATAGTGTTGTCGCACCCCGAAAAGCCGCGCATGCGCGGCTTTCTGCATATTCAAAGCCGAATTTGTGCGCTTGACGCCGGTCAATGCACGGAAAGCCATTCTCGAGGTCGATTGTCCGATAAAACGGACACTGTGTTTTGTGCCGTTGGGTTTACCCCTAATGTTGCGTTGCGGTACAGTCGCGCCCACGATGTTTTACGTGTTGCGCTCCCCGGCCGAAAACCGCGCTTGCCATGAAGGCAAGTCCGTCGGGAAGTGCAAAAACCTCGTATTCCAACGCTACCCGGCCGCTGTACTGAGCCGGGACCGTTCGCGGTTTCGGCCAGGTGCCGCAGCGCCGGCAAGGTCCTACAGGGCCTGCAGCGCACGCAGTCAGTTGTCCTTCCGTGTTCATGGCGTTGCAAGGCCGCATGGTCCCTCGGCGATCGATCCGCCGCCCGACCGCAACGCCAGCTAAGGACACGTCCTTCCGGTTTTCCCTCAGCCCCACGCCTCTTGCGCGAGCATCAGGCGGTTTAGCCGCGCTTTTGCCCGAAGCGCGGTGTAACCAAACCAGTCGTGACATGAAGAAACCCATACTGCCGCGTTGGACGCGGTTCCTGCCTTGCCTTGGCCTGCTCCTGCTCGCCGGCTGCAACATGACACTGCTCGACCCGAAAGGGCAGGTCGGCGTCGACATCAAGAACATCATCCTGATCGCTACGTGGCTCATGCTGCTGGTGGTGCTGCCGGTGATCGTGCTCACGCTGGTGTTCGCCTGGAAGTACCGCGCGTCCAATACCTCGGCGCGCTATGAGCCGGACTGGTCGCACTCCACCGCGATCGAAGTGGTGGTATGGCTGATCCCCTGCCTGATCATCATTGCGCTGGGCATCATCACCTGGAAGTCCTCGCACGATCTGGACCCGTACAAGCCGCTTGAATCCAGCAAGAAGCCGGTCACCGTCGAGGTGGTGGCGCTGAACTGGAAGTGGCTGTTCATCTATCCGGAACTGAAGATCGCCACGGTCAACCAGATCGCCTTCCCGGTCGACACCCCGGTGAACTTCAAGATCACCTCGGATTCGATCATGAATTCGTTCTTCATCCCGCAACTGGGCAGCCAGGTGTACGCCATGGCAGGGATGGAGACCAAGCTCCACCTGATCGCCAACGAAGCCGGTTCTTACGACGGCGTGTCGGCCAACTACAGCGGCGGCGGTTTTTCGGGCATGAAGTTCAAGGCGATGGCCATGTCGAACTACGAGTTCGACCAGTGGGTCGCCAAGGTTCGCGCCTCGTCCACCGAACTGGGCGTTGAAGGCTACAAGACGCTGGCACAACCCAGCGAGAAGGAGCCGGTCACGTACTACGGCAAGGTGGAAGACCAGCTCTTCCGCAACATCCTGCACAAGTACATGGACCACAGCGGCACGGCTGTCGCCGCCGACGGGTTCAAGGGCGGCCCGATCTGCACGTCGCGCAACACCCTCGGTGAAGAGCAGCTGTCGATGACCACGCCGGCCAAGCTGGCGCTGGGCGCGCAATCCTAGGAGCAATGATGTTTGGCAAGTTGAGTTTGTCGGCGATTCCGTTTCATGAGCCGATCATCATGGTCGTTCTGGCCGGCGTCGCCGTGGGCGGGGCCGCGCTGCTAGGCGCGATCACCTATTTCAAGAAGTGGGGCTACCTCTGGAACGAGTGGTTCACCTCGGTCGACCACAAGAAGATCGGCGTGATGTACTGCCTGGTCGCCCTGATCATGCTGCTGCGCGGCTTTTCCGACGCGATCATGATGCGCGCCCAGCTGGCGCTCGCCACCAATGGCGCGACCGGCGTGCTGCCGCCTGAGCACTACGACCAGATCTTCACCGCCCACGGCGTGATCATGATCTTCTTCGTGGCCATGCCGCTCATGACCGGCCTGATGAACCTGGTCGTGCCGCTGCAGATCGGCGCGCGCGACGTGGCCTTCCCGTTCCTGAACACGCTCTCGTTCTGGCTGTTCGTCGCGGGCGCCATGCTGGTCAATATCTCGCTGGGCGTCGGTGAATTCGCCAAGACCGGCTGGCTGGCCTACCCGCCGCTGTCGGGCCTGGACTTCAGCCCGGGCGTGGGCGTGGACTACTACCTGTGGAGCTTGCAGATCTCAGGCCTGGGCACGCTGCTGACCGGCGTGAACTTCCTGGTGACGATCCTGCGCATGCGCGCCCCGGGCATGACCCTGATGCGCATGCCGGTGTTCACCTGGACCGCGCTGTGCACCAACGTGCTGATCGTGGCCGCCTTCCCGGTGCTGACCGTGACCCTGGCGCTGCTGGGCCTGGACCGCTACCTCGGCATGCACTTCTTCACGAACGATGGTGGCGGCAATGCCATGATGTACGTGAACCTGATCTGGATCTGGGGCCACCCCGAGGTGTACATCCTGATCCTGCCGGCGTTCGGCATCTTCTCTGAAGTGATCGCCACGTTCTCGGGCAAGAAGCTGTTCGGCTACAAGGGCATGGTGTACGCGACCGCCGCCATCATGGTGCTGTCGTTCATCGTGTGGCTGCACCACTTCTTCACGATGGGTTCGGGCGCCAACGTCAACGCGTTCTTCGGCATCACCACCATGATCATCTCCATCCCGACCGGGGTGAAGATCTTCAACTGGCTGTTCACCATGTACCGCGGCCGGGTCCAGATGACCACGCCGGTGCTGTGGACGCTGGGCTTCATGATCACCTTCGTGATCGGCGGCATGACCGGCGTGCTGATGGCCGTGCCGGCTGCTGACTTCGTGCTGCACAACAGCCTGTTCCTGATCGCCCACTTCCACAACGTGATCATCGGCGGCGTGCTGTTCGGCTACCTGGCCGGCATCACCTACTGGTGGCCGAAGGCGTTCGGCTTCAAGCTGAACGAGCGCCTGGGCAAGTACGCCTTCTGGTGCTGGCTGGTGGGCTTCTACTTCGCCTTCATGCCGCTGTACGTGCTGGGCCTGATGGGCATGACCCGCCGCCTGAACCACACCGACAACCCGGCCTGGACGCCGTGGCTGTACCTGGCCGTGGTCGGCGTGGTGTTCGTGGCGCTGGGCATCTTCTTCCAGGTGCTGCAGATCGTGGTGTCGATCCGCGACCGCAAGAAGCTGGCCGACGTGACCGGCGACCCGTGGGGCGGCCGCACCCTGGAGTGGGCCACCTCGTCGCCGCCGCCGTTCTACAACTTCGCGCACACCCCTGTGGTGCGTGACCTGGACGCGTTCGCCGACATGAAGGCCCGCGGCGAGACCCTGCCGACCGAAGGCTACGAGAAGATCCACATGCCCAAGAACACGGGCGCGGGCTTCATCATCGGCGCCTTCAGCCTGGTGTTCGGCTTTGCCCTGACCTGGCATATCTGGTGGATGGCCGCGGTTGGCCTGGTGGGCATGATCTGGGCGTTCATCCACCGCAGCAACGACGACCACATCGACTACTACGTGCCGGCCACCGAGGTCGAGCAGATCGAAACGCGCCAACTGCAGCGCATTGCTTCGCAAGCCTGAGAACCATGTCGACTCAAGTTCTAGACCGCATCCCCGCGCAGGCAGGCGCCTCGGCTCACGCCGACGCGCACGGCCATGACCATGCGCACCACGATACCAGTGCCAATACGGTGTATGGCTTCTGGATCTACCTGATGAGCGACTGCATCATCTTCGCCGGACTGTTCGCGGCTTTCGCCGTGCTGCGCGGCGAGCTGGCAGGCGGCCCGTCGGCGAAGGAGCTGTTCGAGCTCAACTACGTGCTGGTGGAGACCTTCATCCTGCTGTTCTCCTCGATCACGTACGGCATGGCGATGATCTCGCTGCAGAACCGCAGCCTGAGCCGCGTGCAGGTGTGGCTCGGCGTCACGTTCCTGCTGGGCCTGGCCTTCATGGCGATGGAAATCAACGAGTTCCATCACCTGATCGCCGAAGGTGCCGGCCCGGGCCGCAGCGCGTTCCTGTCGTCATTCTTCACCCTGGTCGGCACCCACGGCCTGCACGTTGCCAGCGGCATGCTGTGGATGATCGTGCTGATGTGGCAACTGTCGAAGAAGGGCATCACCCCGACCCTGACCAAGCGCCTGACCTGCCTGTCGCTGTTCTGGCACTTCCTGGACGTGGTCTGGATCGGCGTGTTTACCGTGGTCTACCTGATGGGACATCTGTGATGGCACAACACAACGCACCGGCGGCGCACGGCGCCCACGACTCGCACGATTCGCACGCGGGCCACGACACCCACGCCAGCTTCAAGTCGTACGCGATCGGCTTCATCCTGGCCGTGATCCTGACCGTGATCCCGTTTAAGCTTGTGATGGACGGCAGCATGGACAAGGGCACCATCCTCTGGATCATCCTCGGCATGGCCGTGGTCCAGATGCTGGTCCACCTGAAGTACTTCCTGCACCTGGACACGTCGTCTGAGCAGCGCAGCAACGTGATCGCGCTGCTGTTCACCGCGCTGATCCTGGTGATCGTGGTGGCGGGTTCGCTGTGGATCATGCACAACCTGAACGCCAACATGATGGTGATGTAAGGACCCAGCGTCCTGGCATCGAAAGCGGGGCCCCGGAAGGGGCCCTTTTTTTTGCCCATGCCAGCCTTGGGGCATGGTGCCCGGCCCTGGTGCGGGGCGCGCAGCGCCTGGCGCCTTTCGCATGCCGCCCGCACGGAATTGCACCGATGCACGGGAGTGGTGCGCGCGCCGCCCGCACTGCCCTGGTGCGGATACGCGATCGCCGGCAGCGGTAGCGCCTGCGCGCCGCGCCAGCAGGCCGTCTGCCGCCGGCGCGGTGGGTATCAGGCCGTTTGCCTCCATGGCACGCTAGTTGCAGAAGCATCACCCGGGGAGCGTAGTCCCTGACCAACACCATAAACGGGAGCTGCAAAATGCAACGACGTGACATGCTGAAGCTGTCGGCGATAGCCGCCGCGGCGATGATCGGTACCAGCCCGCTGGCGCTGGCGCAGTCCAAGGAGCCGATCAAGGTCGGCATCCTGCATTCGCTGTCCGGCACCATGGCCATTTCGGAGACGTCGCTGAAGGACGTGGCCCTGATGACCATTGATGAGATCAACAAGAGCGGCGGCGTGCTGGGACGCAAGCTGGAGCCGGTGGTGGTGGACCCGGCCTCGAACTGGCCGCTGTTCGCGGAAAAGGCGCGCCAGCTGATCACCAAGGACAAGGTCGCAGTGACCTTCGGCTGCTGGACCTCGGTGTCGCGCAAGTCGGTGCTCCCGGTCTATGAGGAACTGAACTCGCTGCTGTTCTACCCGGTGCAGTATGAAGGCGAAGAGATGTCGAAGAACGTCTTCTACACCGGTGCAGCGCCCAACCAGCAGGCGATCCCGGCGGTGGAATACCTGATGAGTAAGGAAGGCGGCGGCGCCAAGCGCTTCTACCTGCTGGGCACGGACTACGTCTACCCGCGCACCACCAACAAGATCCTGCGCGCCTTCCTGAAGAGCAAGGGCGTGGCCGACAAGGACATCGAAGAGGTCTACACCCCGTTCGGCCACAGCGACTACCAGACCATCGTCGCCAATATCAAGAAGTTCTCGCAGGGCGGCAAGACCGCGGTGATCTCCACTATCAACGGCGACTCCAACGTGCCGTTCTACAAGGAGCTGGGCAACGCCGGGCTGAAGGCCAAGGACGTGCCGGTGGTGGCGTTCTCGGTGGGTGAAGAGGAACTGCGCGGCATCGATACCAAGCCGCTGGTGGGCCACCTGGCCGCATGGAACTACTTCATGTCGGTCAAGAACCCCGAGAACGATGCCTTCCGCAAGCAGTGGGCGGCATGGGTCAAGGCCAACAATCTGCCCGGCGGCGACAAACGCGTGACCAACGATCCGATGGAAGCCACCTACGTCGGCATTCACATGTGGGCGCAGGCCGTGAAGAAGGCCGGCACCACCGACACCGACAAGGTGCGCGCCGCCATGTACGGCCAGACCTTCAAGGCACCGGACGGCTTCACCCTGACCATGGGCGAGAACCACCACCTGTACAAGCCGGTGATGATCGGCGAAGTGAAGGGTGATGGCCAGTTCTCGGTGGTGTGGAAGACGCCGAAGGCGGTGCGTGCGCAGCCGTGGAGCCCGTTCATCGCGGGTAATGAAGGCAAGCCGGACAAGGTGATGTAAGCGGACGCCAGTCCGGCCCCTGACGATGGCTTCCTTCTCCCGCAAGGCGGGGGAGGGGAGCGCATCGCCCCCTTTCGCACACCCAGAACAACAAGGCGCTGAAGCGCCGCCACTGCGCCAGCCACTATGCCCAAACTACTTCCGACAATGGCCATGCCATGGCTGCGCGCCTTGCTGGCGGCGCTGCTGCTGGCGGCTGCGCCGTGGGCCGCGGCGCTGACGCAGGCCGACCTGAAGCCGCTGGCCGAAGACGATTTCGATGCCAAGACCGCCGCGCTGGCCGCACTAGCCAAGGCACCCCCGGCGGAAGCCGGCCCGATCCTGAAAGCCTTGCAGGACGACGCGCTGCAATATGCACCATCGGTCGGCATGGTGCGCCAGGACGGCGACAAGACCGTCGATGCCATTACCGGCAAGCCGGTCGCGGTGAAAGCCGACGAACTGGAGTCCCTGACCCTGAACAACAGCCTGCGTGCGCTGGTCGACAGCGCCGCCAGCAGCCTGCTGCTGCAGTCACCCGACATCGCGGTGCGTGCGCAGGCGGTCGCCACGCTGCGCGCCCAGCCGGAAAGCGCCTCGCGCGCCGCGGTCGAAGCCGCGCGCAAGAACGAGGCCGATGCCGGCCTGCGCACCAGCCTGGACGTGATCTGGGCCAACCTGGTGCTGGCCGAGCCGGCCGATCCGGCAGCGCATGACGCGCGGCTTGAAGCCATCCGCATCCTCGGCAGCGACAGCAACCCGCAGAGCCGCCAGAAGCTGGCGCCGCTGGTGGAGCGCGACAGTGCCGGCAACTACCGCGAGCCCGATGCCGACGTGCGCCTGGCCGCGCAGCAGGTGCTGGACACGCTGCGCAGCGACCAGCGCCGCGCCGAGCTGATCGGCAACCTGTTCGCCGGGCTGAGCCTGGGCAGCGTGCTGCTGCTGGCCGCGCTGGGGCTGGCCATTACCTATGGCCTGATCGGCGTCATCAACATGGCGCACGGTGAATTCCTGATGATCGGCGCCTATGCCACCTACGTGGTGCAGTCGCTGTTCCGCGCCTACGCGCCGGGTGCGTTCGACTGGTACCTGCCGGCGGCGCTGCCGGCCTCGTTCCTGGCGGCAGCCGTGGTGGGCTTCGTGCTGGAGCGGCTGGTGCTGCGCCACCTGTACGGCCGCCCGCTGGAAACGCTGCTGGCCACCTTCGGCGTGAGCCTGCTGCTGATGCAGGCAGTGCGCACGCTGTTCGGCGCGCAGAACGTGGAAGTGGCCAACCCGGCGTGGATGAGCGGCGGCATCGAGTGGATGCCGGGCCTGGTGATTCCCTACAACCGCATCGTCATCATCCTGTTCGCGCTGGCGGTGGTGGCGGTGGCGTGGGCGGTGCTGAACCGCACGCGGCTCGGGCTGTTCGTGCGCGCCACCACGCAGAACCGCACCATGGCGGCCTGCGTCGGCGTGCGCACCTGGAAGGTCGACAGCTACGCCTTTGCCTTTGGCGCCGGCATTGCCGGGCTGGGCGGCTGCGCGCTGTCGCAGATCGGCAATGTCGGTCCCGACCTGGGCCAGGCCTACATCATCGATTCCTTCATGGTGGTGGTGCTGGGCGGGGTGGGGCAGCTGGCGGGCACCATCGTCGGCGCTTTCGGGCTGGGCATCATCAACAAGTTCATCGAGCCCTTCTATGGCGCGGTGCTGGCCAAGATCTTTGTCCTGGTGCTGATCGTGCTGTTTATCCAGAAGCGGCCGCAGGGACTTTTCGCGCTCAAGGGGCGCAGCGCGGAGGCATGATGCAGCGATTCCAATCGAATTCTTCCGCTACCCCGTTCCGGCTTGGCGTGCCTGAGCGCCAGGCGCTGTTCTCGCGGCGCGGCTGGATGGCGCTGGCGGCGCTGGCGGTGATCGTCGGCATCGGCGTGCCGGTGTGCGCGCTGGTGTTGCCGGAGGGCCATCCGCTGCACCTGTCGGCCTATGCGCTGACGCTGGTCGGCAAGATCATGTGCTTTGCGCTGGCCGCGATCGCGCTGGACCTGGTGTGGGGCTACTGCGGCATCCTGAGCCTGGGCCACGGGCTGTTCTTCGCGCTGGGCGGCTACGCCATGGGCATGTACCTGATGCGGGCGATCGGGCGCGAGGGCGTGTACAAGAGCGAGCTGCCGGACTTCATGGTGTTTCTCGACTGGAAGGAGCTGCCCTGGTTCTGGCACGGCACTGAGCACCTGGGCTACGCGCTGCTGCTGGTGGTGCTGGTGCCGGGCGTGCTGGCGTGGCTGTTCGGCTTCTTTGCCTTCCGCTCGCGCATCAAGGGCGTGTACCTGTCGATCATCACGCAGGCGATGACGTATGCGGCGATGCTGCTGTTCTTCCGCAACGAGACCGGTTTCGGCGGCAACAACGGCTTCACGGACTTCAAGCGCATTGCCGGCTTTGCGATTGCGGCGCCGCAGACGCGCACGGCGCTGTTCGTGCTGACCTTCCTGGCGCTGCTGGCGGGCTTCATCGCCTGCCGCTACATCGTCACGTCCAAGCTCGGGCGCGTGGTCACCGCAGTGCGCGATGCCGAGATGCGGGTGATGTTCTCCGGCTACAACCCGCTGGGCTACAAGCTGTTCGTGTGGACTTTCTCGGCAGTGCTGTGCGGCATCGCGGGTGCGCTGTATGTGCCGCAGGTGGGCATCATCAACCCTGGCGAGATGTCGCCCGGCAACTCGATCGAGATGGCGGTGTGGGTTGCCGTGGGCGGGCGCGGCACGCTGATCGGGCCGGTGATCGGCGCATTCCTGGTCAATGGCGCCAAGACCCTGTTCACCGCCCACTTCGCCGAATACTGGCTGTTCCTGCTGGGTGCGATGTTCGTGCTGGTGACCTTGTACCTGCCCGATGGCGTGACCGGGCTGTGGAACCGGCTGCGCGAGCGGCGTGCGGCCGCACCGCCAGCCGCTGCAGACCCTGTTTCCGCGCCTGCCGTGGCAGGCCGCACCGGAGGTGAAGCATGAATGCCGCACTCCAGCACGGCCAGGCCGAAAGTGGCGATGCCACCGGCCTGGGCCGCATTGTCGAGCCTGGCACCATCGATGTCTCGCACGGGCCGATCCTGTACCTGGAAGACCTGACGGTGCAGTTCGACGGCTTCCGCGCGCTGAACAAGCTGACCTTGTCGATCGACCATGGCGAGCTGCGCTGCGTGATCGGCCCCAACGGTGCCGGCAAGACCACGATGATGGATGTCATCACCGGCAAGACCGGGCCGCGCAATGCCAATGTCAGCGGGCGCGTGTTCCTGGGCCAGACCATCGACCTGATGCGGATGACCGAGCCGCGCATCGCGCAGGTGGGCATCGGCCGCAAGTTCCAGAAGCCGACGGTATTCGAGCAGCACGCGGTGTGGGAGAACCTGGAACTGGCGATGAAGGCCGACAAGCGCTGGTGGTCGTCGCTGCGCGCGCGGCTGACGGCAGAGGGGCATCGCCGCATCGAGGAAACGCTGGCGCTGACCGGACTGGAGGCCGAGGCCTACCGGCCCGCCGGGCTGCTGTCGCACGGGCAGAAGCAGCGCCTGGAGATCGGCATGCTGCTGATGCAGCAGCCGCAGCTGCTGTTGCTGGACGAGCCGGTGGCCGGCATGACCGATGAAGAGACCATGCAGCTGGCGGCGCTGCTCAACGGCCTGCGCGGCAGCTGCTCGATGATGGTGGTCGAGCACGACATGGAGTTCGTCGCCGCGCTCGCAGGCGATGCCGGCCAGGTCACGGTGCTGGCCGAGGGCAGCGTGCTGGCCGAAGGCACGCTCGACAGCGTCAAGCGCGACGAGCGCGTGATCGAATCCTACCTGGGAAGATAAGCATGCTGCAGGTCAATGCACTGAACCAGTTCTACGGCGGCAGCCATATCCTGCGCAATGTCAGCTTCGACGTGCCCGCCGGCAAGCTGACCACGCTGCTGGGCCGCAATGGCGTGGGCAAGAGCACGCTGCTCAAGTGCCTGATGGGCGTGGTGCCCACGCGCAGCGGCAGCATCCAATGGGAAGGGCAGGCGCTGGAGAAGAAGGCGCCGTATGAACGCGTGTCTGCCGGGCTGGCCTATGTGCCGCAGGGCCGGGAGATCTTCCCGCGGCTGACGGTGGAAGAAAACCTGCTGATCGGCGCCGCCAGCCGGGCGCGGCCGTCCGGCGTGCCGGACCGGATCTACCAGTTGTTCCCGGTGCTGCGCACCATGCGGCTGCGCCGCGGCGGCGACCTGTCCGGCGGCCAGCAGCAGCAACTGGCGATCGGGCGCGCGCTGATGAGCGAGCCGGGCCTGCTGATCCTGGACGAGCCCACCGAGGGCATCCAGCCTTCCATCATCCAGGACATCGGCCGGGCGCTGCGCCTGCTGGTTGACGAGTTCGGCATGACAGTGCTGCTGGTCGAGCAGTACTACGAGTTCGCGCGGCATATTGCCGACCACTACGTGGTGATGAGCCGCGGCGAAGTGGTGGCGCGGGGTGCCGGCGCCAGCATGGAGCAGGACGGCGTGCGGGAGCTGATCGCCGTGTAGGGCGGCTGCGCGGCAGCGCCGGGATTTGTGGGCCATACGCTGCTTCCGCCAAGGCGGACAGCGCGCTATGATTGCTTGCAACTCCCGCCCTCGCGCGCGTCCCCACCGCCGGCTGTCCTTGCCATGCGCCATCCCGATTTTCCTTCCGCCCTCGCCGTGCCCGCCGCATGGCAGGCCACCCTGCGGCTGCGCTTTGCGCAGCGCGGCGAACGCACCGCGCTGACCGAGCGGCGCCACCAGGGGCCGCTGCTGGTGCAGAAGCCGCTGTACCCGGAAGGAGGCATCTGCCATGCGGTGATCCTGCATCCGCCAGCGGGCGTGGCAGGCGGCGACAGCCTGGATATCGACGTGACAGTGGAGGCTGGCGCGCACGCCGTGCTGGCCACGCCGGGCGCCACCAAGTGGTACAAGTCGCTTGGCCGCGAGGCGGCGCAGCATGTGCGCCTGTCGGTGGGCGCAGGCGCGCGGCTGGACTGGCTGCCGCAGGAGAACATCGTCTTCGACGACGCCCGTGCGCGGATTTCGACCGTGCTCGACGTCGCGCCCGGCGGCAGCGCGATCGGCTGGGATGCGGTGGTGCTGGGCCGGCAGGCATCTGGCGAGCAGTGGGCCAGCGGCGCGCTGTGGCTGGATACCCGCATCGGCGCCGGTGAACGCGCGCTGTGGATCGAACAATCGCATCTTGAGGCCGCGTCGCCACTGCGCACCGCGGTGGCCGGGCTCGACGGACTCAATGTGCTGGGCACGCTGTGGGCGGTAGGCGAGGGCGCGACGCAGGAACTGGCCGAAGCGCTGGCCGAACAGCTGCCCTATCGGCCGGAGCTGCGCGCCGGCGTGACCTGCCTGGCCGCCAACGGCCAGTCGATGCTGCTGCTGCGCGTGCTGGGCCGGCAGATGGAAGCCGTGCGCCACGTCATGGTCGACAGCTGGCAGGCGCTGCGCATGCCGATCCACGGTGTCGCGGCGCGGCCGCTGCGGCTGTGGGCCACGTAGGCCGCCAACAGAGACAATCGAACCCAAGAACCAGGAACAAGAGATGGAACTGACGCCGCGAGAGAAAGACAAGCTGCTGATCTTCACCGCCGCTCTGCTGGCCGAGCGGCGCAAGGCACGCGGGCTGAAGCTGAACTACCCGGAAGCGGTGGCGCTGATCACCGCCGCCATCATGGAAGGCGCGCGCGATGGCCGCACCGTGGCCGAGTTGATGCATGAGGGCACCACCGTGCTGAGCCGCGAGGACGTGATGGATGGCGTGGCCGAGATGATCCCCGAGATCCAGGTGGAGGCCACTTTTCCGGACGGCACCAAGCTGGTGACCGTCCACCATCCCATTGTCTGAACATGACCGTTCCCCGATTTTGACCACGATAACAAGACCAACCCGAGAGCCGACATGAACCGTACCGCCTGCCTGCGTCTTGCCCTGGGCACTTCCCTGACCGTTGCCGCCGGCGCCGCCCTGGCACATCCAGGCCACGATGCCGCCACCGTCAGTGCCAGCCTGTGGGCCGGCCTGGCGCACCCCTTCACCGGCGCCGACCATTTGCTGGCGATGGCGGCGGTGGGCGTGTGGAGCGCCTTGATTGCCCGCTCGGCTGCCGATACGCTGCGCCTGCCGCTGGCCTTCGTGGCGCTGATGCTGGTGGGGGCTGCAATCGGCCTGTCCGGTGTGGCGCTGCCCGCAGTCGAACCGATGATCGCGGCCTCATTGCTGGTGATCGGGTTGCTGCTGGCGCTGCGCGCGAAGCTGCCGGCGTGGGCCGGTACGCTGCTGGTCGGCAGCTTTGCCGTGTTCCACGGCTATGCCCACGGGGCCGAACTTCCCGCCACCGCTGGCGCGCTGCCTGCGGTACTCGCATACGTAGGCGGGTTTGCCGCCGCCACCATGGCGCTGCACCTGCTGGGCATCGGCGCCGGCACGCTGTTGCGCCGCCATGCCGGCTGGCTGGCCCGCGCGGCCGGTGCCGGCGTGGCGCTGTACGGCGCCAGCCTGCTGGTGGCCTGAGGAGAATCGCCATGATCCCCGGTGAACTGATGCCCGCCGACGGCGAGATCGAACTGAATGCCGGCCGCACCACGGTCAGCGTGACGGTGGCCAATACCGGCGACCGGCCAATCCAGGTCGGCTCGCACTTCCATTTCTACGAGACCAACACCGCGCTCGCGTTCGACCGCGAAGCCGCACGCGGCTTCCGGCTGAATATTGCCGCCGGCACCGCGGTGCGCTTCGAGCCCGGCCAGACGCGCACGGTGGAACTGGTGGCACTGGACGGCGACCGCATCGTCTACGGCTTCAACGGCAAGATCATGGGAGCGCTGTGATGGCAAAGATCTCCAGGCAGGCCTATGCCGAGATGTTCGGCCCGACCACCGGCGACCGCCTGCGGCTGGCCGATACTGGGCTTATCATCGAGGTCGAGAAAGACTTCACCATCTATGGCGAGGAAGTGAAGTTCGGCGGCGGCAAGGTGATCCGCGACGGCATGGGGCAGAGCCAGCGCATGGCGAAGGACTGCGTCGACACCGTCATCACCAATGCGCTGATCGTTGACCACTGGGGTATTGTCAAGGCCGATATCGGCCTGAAGGGCGGGCGCATCGCGGCGATCGGCAAGGCCGGCAATCCGGATATCCAGCCGGGCGTGACCATCGTGGTCGGACCGGGCACCGAGGTGATCGCGGGCGAGGGCATGATCGTCACCGCCGGCGGCATCGACAGCCATATCCACTTTATCTGCCCGCAGCAGATCGAAGAGGCGCTGATGAGCGGCGTCACCACCATGATCGGCGGCGGCACCGGGCCGGCCACCGGCACCTTCGCCACCACCGTGACGCCGGGGCCGTGGTATATGGAGCGCATGCTGCAGGCGGCCGATGCCTATCCAATGAATATCGGCCTGCTGGGCAAGGGCAACGCCAGCCAGCAGGGGCCGCTCCTGGAGCAAGTGGAAGCCGGCGCCATCGGCCTGAAACTGCACGAGGACTGGGGCACCACGCCGGCGGCGATCGACACCTGCCTGTCGGTGGCGGACGCGACCGACACCCAGGTGGCGATCCATACCGACACGCTCAACGAAGCCGGCTTTGTCGAGGCCACCATCGCCGCGTTCAAGGGCCGCACCATCCATACGTACCACACCGAAGGCGCGGGCGGCGGCCATGCGCCCGACATCATCAAGGTGTGCGGCGAGGCCAACGTGCTGCCGTCGTCGACCAACCCGACGCGCCCGTACACGGTCAATACGCTGGACGAGCACCTCGACATGCTGATGGTGTGCCACCACCTGGACCCGTCGATTGCCGAGGACATTGCCTTTGCCGAAAGCCGCATCCGCCGCGAAACCATCGCCGCCGAAGACATCCTGCACGACCTGGGCGCGTTCTCGATGATCTCCAGCGACTCGCAGGCCATGGGGCGCGTCGGCGAGGTCATCATCCGCACGTGGCAGACCGCGCACAAGATGGCGCTGCAGCGCGGCAAGCTGCCGGGCGATCCCAACGATGCGCGCGGCGGGCACGACAATTTCCGCGTCAAGCGCTATGTCGCCAAGTACACCATCAACCCGGCGCTGACGCACGGCATCGCCCATGAAGTGGGCTCGGTTGAAGTCGGCAAGTGGGCCGACCTGGTGTTGTGGCGTCCGGCGTTCTTCGGCGTCAAGCCCAGCCTGATCCTGAAGGGCGGCATGATTGCCGCGGCCGCGATGGGCGATCCCAATGCGTCGATCCCGACACCGCAGCCGGTGCACTACCGGCCGATGTTTGCTTCGGCCGGCGGGGCGCTGCACCGTTCGTCGTTGACCTTTGTGTCGCAGGCGGCGCTGGCGGCCGGCATCGGCGAGCGCTACGGGCTGGCCAAGACGCTGTCGGCGGTGCGCGGCACGCGCACGGTAAGCAAGCGCGACATGGTGCACAATGACTGGCAGCCGCATGTCACGGTCGATCCGGAGACCTACCAGGTCGTTGCCGACGGCCAGTTGCTGACCTGCGAGCCCGCCACCGAGCTGCCCATGGCGCAGCGCTATTTCCTGTTCTGACTGGCCGGCGCCCGCGCCCCGCATCGCCCATGCTGAAGATCGACAAACTCCTGAGCGCCCCGCACGGCATCGCGCCCGTGCTGGTGCGCCGCGCGCCCAAGCTGGTCCTGCCCTTCGCCGAACGCAGCAAGAGCCGCCTGCGCGCGGTGCTCGACAACGGCGACGAAGCCGCGCTGTTCCTGCCGCGCGGCACCGTGCTGCGCGGCGGCGACCTGCTGGTGACTGAAGACGGCAGCTTCGTGGAAGTGCAGGCCGCTACCGAGGCAGTGCTGGAAGTGCGCGCGCAAGACCCGCATGCGCTGATGCGTGCGGCCTATCACCTCGGCAACCGCCATACGCCGGTGGAGATCGGGCGCGACTACCTGCGGCTGGAATACGACCCGGTGCTTGCCGACATGCTGCAGCGCCTGGGCGTGCGCGCCGAGCGTGCCGAGCTGCCGTTCGAGCCGGAGGCGGGGGCCTATGGCGGCGGGCACAAGCATGGGCACGATGCGACGTTTGCGGAGGACTATGCGGCGGCGCAGGCGGTGTTTCATGAGCATCATGGGCACGACCACGGGCATTCGCATGGACCTTCGCACGGACATGGTCATTCCCACGATCACGGTGATCCGCACCATGTCCACGATGAGCATTGCGGACACAAGCATTGATTGCGTGCCATGACCGGCCTGCCCCAACTGATCTCGCTGCTACATCTGGCATCGCCATCCCTGCCGATCGGCGGCTTCAGCTATTCACAAGGACTGGAAGCTGCGATCGATTGTGGCAGCGTGCACGATGCGCCGAGCGCCGAACGCTGGATTCGCGACAACCTGCTGCATGTGCAGGCGCAATGCGAAGCGCCACTGTGGCTGCTGCTGCATCGTCACTGGCTGGCCGGCGACGCTGGGCAAGTACGGACGTGGAACGACTGGTTCCGCGCCACGCGCGAGACTTCCGAGTTGCGGCTTGAGACCGAGCAGATGGGCTGGTCGCTGTCCAGGCTGATTGCGCAGATGGAGTGGGGCGCGCCGGTGCTACGCGAGACGCTGGCGGCGCTGTCACCGGTCTGCCTGCCGACGGCGTTCACTGCGGCATGCGTGGCGCTTCAGGTCGAGGCGCGCGATGGCCTCGCCGCCTACTGCTTCAACTGGGCCGAGAACCAGGTCGCCGCGGCGATCAAGGCGGTGCCGCTGGGCCAGGTGGCGGGGCAGCACATGCTGCGGCGCCTGCACGGCGCGGTGCTCGACACGGTCGATGAAGCCGCGCGCCGCGCCGAAGCCACGCCGCCGCAACTCTCCACCTTTTCCCCGATGCTGGGCCTGCTTTCCGCGCGCCACGAAACGCAGTACTCCCGGCTGTTCCGATCCTGAACTCATACCGCACCATGACCCAGGCCCGTACCAAGAAGAACCCTCCGCTGCGCGTCGGCGTCGGCGGCCCGGTTGGCTCCGGCAAGACCACGCTGCTGGAGATGCTGTGCAAGGCGATGCGCGACCGCTATGACCTGGTCGCCATCACCAACGACATCTACACCAAGGAAGACCAGCGCCTCCTGACGATCTCCGGCGCGCTGCCGGCGGAACGCATCATGGGCGTGGAAACGGGCGGCTGTCCGCACACCGCGATCCGCGAAGACGCCTCGATCAACCTGGAGGCGGTGGACCGCATGCTGGCGCGCTTCCCGGATGCTGACGTGGTCTTCATCGAGTCCGGCGGCGACAACCTCGCCGCCACCTTCAGTCCAGAACTTTCTGATTTGACGATCTACGTCATCGACGTAGCCGGCGGTGAGAAGATTCCGAGAAAGGGTGGGCCGGGCATCACCAAGTCCGACTTGCTGGTGATCAACAAGACGGACCTGGCGCCATACGTCGGGGCATCGCTGGAAGTGATGGAGAGCGATGCACGCAAGATGCGCGGCGCCCGGCCGTTCGTGATGGGCAGCGTCAAGTCCGGGCAGGGCCTGGACGAGGTGATCCGCTTTATCGAACGGCAGGGCATGCTGGGCGTCTAGTCTTTGTTGTCGCCCTTGGCATCGGATGCGGCGCTGGGGGTGTGAGTCAGCGACGGGCGGAAGCTGCCCTTGCCCGCCAGCGCCCGTGCCACCGCGGCCATCAGGTTCAGCTCGGGCTCGGTCAGCTCCGCCATATGGCGCACGGTGGCCTCGATCGCCGCGCGCTGGCGGTTGCCGAAGGGCGCGCGCGATTGTTCCACCTGCAGCTGGCTGGCGTCTTCTTTCTCTGCGCAGGCGAGACCCAGGCTGAATTTGCCGCGGACCGCCATGAATGGTGGGGCTGCCTGCGCGGGGGCCTGCGGCTGTGGTCGCCCGGGCGCGGCTGCCTGCTGCTGGGCGGCGGCGAGCTGTTTGCGCCGGCGCCAGGCGTGCCGATGCAGGTGCAGGCAATGGTCGACACCATCCTGGTGCGCACCGTGCCGCAAGGGCCTGCCGATGCCTCGCGGCCGGTGGCGCTGCCTGCGGGCGGATGGCACTGCGCGCTGGGCGGCATTGCCGCGGTCGAGGCCAATGGCGCAGAGGGGATGGCCGGCATGGACGTATTGCCAGCCGAGGTGGTGCGGGCACAGGACCCGCAGCCGGAGCAGGGCATGCGGCCGGAGTTCATCCGGCTCGACCAGTCAGGCGAAGACTGGGCGCAGCGGCTGCAGGCGCGCGGGCTGCGCTGGGCGCTGTGCTACCGCGGCGCCATCGGCCTGCACTGGCATGGCGCGCTGGTGCGGGCCGGCGGGGACATGGCCTTCCTGCAGCCCGGCACGCTCTACGCGCCGGACCCGCACGAGTCATGCCGGCTGTTGCCGGGCACCGGCCTGCTGTGCTGCTTCGGACCGGGCGATGACGCGGACCTTGGCGTTGCGGCCCGCGGCGGCCGGCGCGCGGACGGATATGCCGTTGCGTGCCACGCGCTGGCGCCGGCCTGATGCCAGGCGGGGCAGCCGGGGCCAGGGTCCCGGCTGCTGCAATACCAGGCTCAGTGCCGCTTGTATTGCGTGGCGCCGAACAGCACCTCGCGTGCCTTGTCGTCCTGCAGCGCCTTGCGCGCGCTGGCCAGCACCTCCACGCCGCGCTTGACCGCGGGGCGCTCTGCGATCTCGTTGAACCAGCGCTTCAGGTGCGGGTAGTCGTCCAGGTCCACGCCCTGGTTCTGCCAGCTGCGCAGCCACGGGAAGGTGGCGATGTCGGCGATGGTGTACTGCTCGCCGGCCAGGTAGGCGTGCTTTGACAACTGCGTGTCGATCACTCCGTACAGGCGCCTGGCCTCGTTGGTGTAGCGGTTGACCGCGTACTCGATCTTCTCGGGCGCGTACATGCGGAAGTGGTGCGCCTGGCCCAGCATCGGGCCCACGCCGCCCATCTGGAACATCAGCCACTGCAGCGCCTCGTACTTGCCGCGCACGTCCTCGGGCAGGAACTTGCCGGTCTTGCCGGCCAGGTAGAGCAGGATGGCGCCCGATTCGAACAGCGAGATCGGCTTGCCGTCCGGGCCGTCGGGGTCGACGATGGCGGGGATCTTGTTGTTGGGGCTGATCTTCAGGAAGTCCTCGCCGAACTGGTCGCCGGCGCCGATATTGATCGGATGGACCTTGTACTCCAGGCCGCATTCTTCCAGCATGATGTGGACTTTGTGGCCGTTGGGCGTGGCCCAGGTGTAGACGTCGATCATCGCAAAAGATCTCCTGGCTGCGATCGTTGGGGATGGCCACATCAACCACTGACGTGGCGAACCGGGCGATTTAAGCACAGAAGAAAAAAACGCGCAGACTGGCTGCGCGTTTTCCATACTGCCGGCAGGGCCGAAGCCCCGCGGCGTTGCCAGGCGGTCAGAACCCGCGTGCCACCGGCATCCTGATGTCGTCCGGGTTCAGATTCATGTGCTTGGCCAGCTCCAGCTTGGCGATGGCGTTGCGGTGCACCTCGTCCGGGCCGTCGGCCAGGCGCAGCGTGCGCTGGTGCGCCCACCAGTTGGCCAGCGGGAAGTCGCTGGAGACGCCGGCGGCGCCATGGACCTGGATGGCCCAGTCGATCACCTTCAGCGCCACGTTCGGGGCGATCACCTTGATCATGGCGATCTCGGCCTTGGCCACTTTGTTGCCCACGGTGTCCATCATGTACGCTGCCTTGAGCGTCAACAGGCGCGCCATCTCGATCTCGCAGCGGGCTTCGGCGATGCGTTCCTGCGTCACGCCCTGGCTGGACACCGGCTTGCCGAAGGCCACGCGCGACAGCGCGCGCTTGCACATCAGTTCCAGCGCGCGCTCGGCCACGCCGATGCTGCGCATGCAGTGGTGGATGCGGCCCGGGCCCAGGCGGCCCTGCGCGATCTCGAAGCCGCGGCCTTCGCCCAGCAGGATGTTCGAAGCCGGCACGCGCACGTTCTTCAGCTCGATCTCCATATGGCCGTGCGGCGCGTCGTCGTAGCCGAACACCGGCAGGAAGCGCTTGATGGTGATGCCCGCGGTATCGGCCGGCACCACGATCATCGACTGCTGCTCATGGCGGCCGGCGTCGGGATTGGTCTTGCCCATCACGATGTAGACCTTGCAGCGCGGGTCGCCTGCGCCCGACGACCACCACTTGGTGCCGTTGATCACGTAGTGGTCACCGTCGCGCTCGATGCGGCATTCGATATTGGTCGCGTCCGACGAGGCCACGGCCGGCTCGGTCATCAGGAAGGCCGAGCGGATCTCGCCGGCCAGCAGCGGCTCGAGCCACTTGTCCTTCAGTTCCTCGGAGGCATAGCGCTCCAGCGTCTCCATGTTGCCGGTGTCGGGGGCCGCGCAGTTGAAGACCTCGGCCGACCAGGGCACCCGGCCCATGATTTCGCACAGCGTGGCGTACTCCAGGTTCGACAGGCCTTGCGGCGCACGCGGCGAGCGCGGCAGGAACAGGTTCCACAGCCCGGCTGCACGCGCCAGCGGCTTCAGTTCCTCGATCACCTTGGTCGGTACCCAGGCGTTGCCCGCGCGGCGATTGGCGTCGATTTCCTCCGCGAAACGCTTTTCGTTCGGGTAGATGTGCTGGTCGAAGAAGGCCAGCAGCTTGGCCTGCATTTCCTTGACCTTCGGGCTGTATTCGAAATCCATGTGGTCTCCTCGCTACGGAATCAGTGGACGCCGGGGTGGGTGGCGGCGCCTCGTTGGCCTCGGCAGGCCCCGGCATCAGTGCGGCATGGGCCGATGGAATGCACTCTATCTGAAAGCCGGTAATAAGAAAAATGAATTTTCTGGATTTGCCAGTATCAATTCCCTGCATTCCGTGCCAGAATCTTCGGCATGCAGCTCTCCCGCATCGACCTGAATCTCTTCGTGGTGTTCGACGCCATCTACAGCGAAGGCAGCATCACCGCGGCCGCGCGCCAGCTCAACCTGACGCAGCCCGCGGTCAGCCATGCGCTGGGCCGGATGCGCACGCTGTTCGACGACCCGCTGTTCGAGCGGCGCGGGCAGGGCATGGCGCCCACGCCGCTGGCGCGCTCGCTCGCCGCCGAGGTGCGCAGCGCGCTGCAATCGTTCGCGCGCACGCTGCAGGATACGCCGCACTTCGATCCCACCAATACCGTGCGGCGTTTCACCATCGGCATGCGCGACGCGCTGGAATCCACGCTGCTGCCGCCGCTGATGGCGCGTGTCACGGCAATGGCGCCGCAGGTGGAGATCGCCGCGATCCGCTTCGACCGCCGCGAGATGGAGTCCGAGTTGCTGGCCGGCACGCTGGACGCCGCGCTGGACATCTTGCTGCCGGTCTCGCCCGCCATCCACCACGCGCCGTTCATGGCCGATCCGATGGTGGTGCTGGCGCGGCGCGACCATCCGCTGGTGAAGAAGGAACTGACGCTTGAGCGCTACCTGGCGGCCGAGCATGTGCACGTGTCGTCGCGCCGCCGCGGCGCCGGGCTGGAAGACCAGGCCCTGCACCGCATGGGCCTGACGCGGCGCGTGCGCCTGCGTTGCCAGCACTATGCGGCCGCGTGCCGCGTGGTCAGCTGCACCGACCTGCTGGCCACGCTGCCGCTGCGCTATGCGCGCATCGCCAATGAGCCCTATGCCAACCGCCTGCTGTCGCTGCCGTTCAAGGTGCCGTCGCTGGAACTGCACCTGTACTGGCATGCGGGCGGCGAAAACGACGGTGCCAACCGCTGGCTGCGCGAGCAGCTGATGGCCGTGATGGCCGCGCTCGGCACCGGCATGGCCGACGTGGCTGCCGCCAGCTAAGTGCGCCCGCGCCCGCATGGCTGGCACCGCAAGCACCCCGCGCGGCGCCCCGGTGCGGCGCGCGCGGGTCACACGTAAGGAATTGTTCATGGGCTAGACCCTCCCGGTCCGCGCCCATACCATCGTCCGGTCTTTCTGCCCCCGGCGCCGCCGCCGCGAGCCCGTGTCCACACGGTGCTGGCGATGGTTGCCGCGCCGGCTGTCCGCGCCTGCGGATCCCCCGGGGCAGGTTCCTTCCTCCGATGACCACGACGATTCAGAACGATGACCGGGAAACGCTTGCTTGCTGATCACCAACCCATGCCTCCGCGACGCGCGCGGCGCACCACGCTCGCCCTGACCACCTTTTGCGCCGCTGCGGCGCTGGCACTGTCCGCATGTGGCGGCGGTGGTGGCGATGGGGGCGGCGGCGGTACTTCGTCGAACGCATCGCAAGCGAACGGGCAGGCCAGCGCGCCGTCCGGCTCGGGCTCGACCACGCCATCCACCGCAGGTGCCTGCTATACCGTCAGCGGCACGGCGCCGGCACCCGCGGCGGGCGGCGGCGTCTCGCTGCTGCCGGCGCGCGGCAGTGCGGTCAGCAATTACCGCGTGCTGGAAGAGCCGCGCACCGCCGGCCTGTGCTACGCCAACTATCGGCGCGAGCAGGTGGGCCTGCCGCCGCTGGCGGCACGCGATCCGCTCAATACCGTGGCGCAGAACCACACTGCCTACATGCTGGCCAACGCCACGCTGACGCACGACGAGACCAGCGGCAAGCCGGGCTATACCGGCGCCACGCCCAACGAGCGCATTCAGGCCGCCTATCCGACCAATGCCACCGCGGAAGTCGTGGCCGGTGCCAACCGCTGGACTTCGGTTGCCAATGCGCAGCTGTCGATGTCGCCCAAGGACGCGCTGGTGTCGGACCTGGTCAACGCGCCGTTCCACCGCGCCGCGCTGCTGGGCAGCTACGGCTCGGCCGGCAGCGGCTTTGCCGAGCGCGTGGGCCCGGACGGCAGCGGCACCTCGGCCAGCTACTACCAGACCATCGACCTGGCCGATGCATCGAAGGGCGGCAGCGACAACCAGATGGTGGCCTACCCGTACAACGGCCAGGCCGACGTGCCGGCCAGCTGGGTCAACTCGGAAAGCCCCAATCCCGCGCCGGGCTACGAGGGCAAGACCGTGGGCTATCCGGTATCGCTGCAGGCCATCAACACCTCGCTGCAGTTCGATGCCGACAACTTCGTCATCACCGACGCGCAAGGCAACAATGTCAGCTGCCTCAAGGTTGACAGCCGTTCGTCGGGCCTCTCCAGCGCGGCACGCGGCCTGGCGATCTGCACGCCGGTGGCGCCGCTGGCCAGCCAGCAGCGCTACAGCGTGCGGGTCACCGGCCGGCTGGGTTCGCAGCCCGTGGACCTGAGCTGGTCGTTCACCACGCGCTGACCAGCACTCGCCAACGCACCGGCGCGCTCATTGCGGCGCGCCGTGGCGCAGTTCGATGCGCACCTGGCCCGGGGCCAGCGTGCGGTCGGCCTGCACGGCAAATGGCACCGGCGGGCGTTGTGCCGCCGGCATCGACTGCCAGAGCCGTCCTGCCCATTCCCTGATTGCCTCACTGTCCGGTTCGGCCGCCAGCAGCGTGACCGATGCCGCCGCCGGCATGCGCGCAGCCGTGGCGGCGGGGTCGTCCTGGATGGACACGACCATGCTGGATGCGGTGTGCGCGGCGGGGGCGCGTGCGGCCGCCATCGGCGGCGCCGCCTTGCGGGCGAAGTCGGCCTGCGGCGCGGCCGCCGGCGGTGCCGCGGGTGCCGGCATTGCCGGCTGCGGGACTGCCTCTGCCATGGCCGGATACGCGGGAGCGGCCGGTGCGGCGGCCACAGCCGGCGCCTGGGCGGATAAGCTTTCGGTCGCCTGCGGCGGTGCTTGCGTGGCGGCCTCGCGTGGCGCCGTGCCCCGGGCCGTTGCCGGCGCGCGGCTGAGCTGCCCGGCGTGCGCCGGGGCAGGCCGCTCTTCCCGCCGCGGGGCCGGGGCAGCTTTCGGGGCTGGCGGCGGGTTTGCCGGCGCGGCGGTCCCGGACTCCGCCGCAGCTTGTGGTACGGGCGCTGCTGCCATCTCTGCGGCGGGTGCCGCGGCCGGGGCGGACACCTGTTCAGGCGCCGATGCCGGCAGCAGTGCGCCGTCATCGATCTGCCGCAGTACGATGCTGGTGGTCAGCCCGGCCACCGCCGCGACGCTGGCCACGAGCCCCAGCGAGCGCCACCAGCGCCGCGCGCGCGCGGCGCGCGCTGCCATGGACTGCGCTGTGGTCCGTGTTGCCCGTGCTGGTGTTGCCGCCTCCGCCGCCTGTGCCTGCAGCCATGCGCTGGCAGCGGCACCGACCGGGGCACCCAGAATCTCCGCTGCGGGCTGGCCTGACGCCACGCGCGCAAGCAGCGCATCGCGTCGCGCAGCCTGCGCCGCCTGCAGGCGCGCGGCTTCTTCCAACACCGCCGTGGCAAGCGTTGGCGGCGCGGCGAAGGGCAAGGCCGCCGCGCCGGCCCGCAGGCGATCCGCTTCCTGTTGTGCCGCACGTGCGGCCGCGTGCACCGACTCCGCCAGCGCAGCGGACGACGCGTAAGCGGGCAGCTCCCGCAGCAGTGCCGAAAGCCGGTCCTTGCCGTCGATAAATCGGTCGGCCGCGTTCACGACGGCGTCTCCTGCGAGCCCGGCACGCTGCCGGCCAGGTCTGCGCGCAGGCGCGCAAACGCATAGCGCAGCCGGCTCTTCACCGTCTCGAACTTCTCGCCGAGCATCTGCGCAATCTCTTCGACGCTCATGTCGCTGAAGAAGCGCAGCACCACCACCTCGCGCTGGGCGACGGGCAACTGCAGCAGCGCGCGATGCACGTGGTGCGCGTGCTGGCGCAACTGCAGCTCCGCTTCCGGCGACAGGTCGTCGGCCGGCATCTCCGCTGGCTGGTCGTCCAGGGCTTCGCGCTGGCGCGCATCGGCGCTGCGCACCTGGTCGAGCCAGGTATTGCGCGCGATCTGGAACAGGAAGGTGCGGAACGCCGCGTCCGGCTGGTAGTCGCCGCAGCGGGTCATCAGCTTGACCCAGGTCTTCTGCGCGATGTCTTCTGCTTCGCCGCGGTTGCCCTGGCACAGCCAGGCCACGTAGTTGTAGAGGCCGGCGTTATG
This sequence comes from Cupriavidus necator N-1, assembly GCF_000219215.1. Lineage (NCBI taxonomy): Bacteria > Pseudomonadati > Pseudomonadota > Betaproteobacteria > Burkholderiales > Burkholderiaceae > Cupriavidus > Cupriavidus necator. The sequence continues at coordinate 1,061,906 of NC_015726.1, forward strand.
GCGGCGGAACAGCTCGGTGACGGGCTGCTCGATGATGCCGCCCGCCACCAGCAGCATCAGGTCATGGTCGGGCAGCGCCGACAGCGCTGCGCCGGGCGTGGCGGCTGTGGGCGCGGCGGAAGGGACGGGGTCGGGTGCCTGCATGCGCCCGAGTATAGGAGAGCGCAAGGCGGCGCGACAGTCTGCCGCGCCGCCTTGCGCCGGCTCGCGGCCCGGGCTGGTGTCAGCGTGCCGCATGCTCGGCCGGCCCGCCGCTGCTGGCGCCGGTCGGACTGGCCGTGCCCAGGCTCTGTGCCAGGTCCACCAGCTTGAGGAACTCGCCCCGATAGCCAAAGCGGTCGGTGCCGCGGGCGCCCTGGGCCAGCGCGCGGGCATCTGCGTAGCGCCAGTCGCCGGTGAACTTGCCGCCGCGCAGCACCTGGCCGAAACCGGCCACCGCCGCGGCAAAGCGGAAGTCGTCATCGCCTTGCGCCAGCGGGCGGATGGCCTGCCGCGCGACGGTGATGTCCATCAACTGGCTGGTGCTGGCGGCGGGCAGCTTGTAGCGCAGCTTGATGTGCGCCAGTTCGCCGTCGCGCCCCGGCACGGGTGCGGCCAGCTGGTAGCGCAGCGGATCGACCATCCCGGGCTGGCCGGCCAGCGTCAGCTCATACAGCGCCGTCACGGTGTGGCCCGCGCCGATATCGCCGGCATCGACCTTGTCGTTGTTGAAGTCCTCGCGCGCCAGCATGCGGTTCTCGTAGCCGATCAGGCGATACTCCTTCACCGTTGCCGGATTGAATTCCACCTGGATCTTCACGTCGCGCGCGATGGTGGCCAGCGTCGAGCTGATCTCGCTGACCAGCACCTTGTTGCCTTCCATCAGGTTGTCGATATACGAATAGGCGCCGTCGCCGGCATCGGCCAGCTGCTCCATCAGCTGCTCGTTGTAGTTGCCGGTGCCGAAGCCGAGCGTGGACAGCGACACGCCGGACTTGCGCTTCTCTTCCACCATGCTCTTGAGCTGCCGGAAGTCGGTCACGCCCACGTTGAAGTCGCCGTCGGTGGCCAGCAGCACGCGGTTGATGCCGCCGGCGATAAAGCTCTGTTGCGCGGCCTGGTAGGCCAGCGCGATGCCACTGGCGCCGGCGGTGCTGCCCCCGGCCACGAGCTGGTCGACGGCGGCGCTGATGGCGGTCTTGTCGCTGCCCGGCGTGGGCGGCAGCGCCACGCGCGTGCCGCTGGCATAGGTGACCAGCGTGATGCGGTCCTGCGGGCGCAGCTTGTTCACCAGCAGCTTCAGCGAAGACTTCAGCAGCGGCAGCTTGTCCGGCGAGTTCATCGAACCCGATACATCCACCAGGAATACCAGGTTGGCAGGCGGCAGCGCGCCGCTGGCCATGTCCTTGCCCTTGATGCCGATGCGCAGCAGCACATTGGCCGGGTGCCAGGGCGCGGGCGCCAGCGCGGCATGCACGGCGAACGGGCGACCGTCGGCGGGCTGGGCATAGTCATAGGGGAAGTAGTTCAGCAGCTCTTCCACGCGCACCGCATCGGCCGGCGGCACGCGCCCGGCATTGAGCATGCGGCGCATATTGCTGTAGCTACCGGTATCGACATCGATGCTGAAGGTGGATACCGGCGCCTGCGCCACCAGCCTGACGCCGTTTTCCTCGATGACGCCGTAGCGTTCGCGCTCGGCCGGCGCAGGCGGCGGCAGGTGGTAGGGCATGGCCAGCGCGGCGCGCGGGGCGACGGCATGCAATTCCATGGCGGGCGTTGCCTGGCCAGCCTTGGCGGCCTGGTCGTGCGTGGGCGCCGGCGCTGCGGGTGGCGGCACAGGCTGTGCCACTTCCTGGGGAAGCGACGGCGAATGCCCGCCGCAGGCCGACAGCGCCAGTGCGGCAGCAAGACTGGAAATGACGGCCGGTGCGCGAAGTTGCATGTTTTTCTCCTGAGCGGCCGCGGGGCGGGTTCCCGGTCATGACGGCCTGTCGATGAAACGGCGCAGATTAGCGATCGGGGTTAAACCGGGAGAATTTTTTGCTGCACCTTCATGTGGCCCCCGCATGTGGCGGCAGTCAGACTTTCTTGCCCCAGAATGCGCCGATCGCCACTACAATCGTTTGATCCTTCCCCCAGGAGATATCGCATGGCTCACCCTGACCTCTCTTCGATGGCGTGGCGCGGCGCGCTGGCCCTTGCCCTGACGGCGCTGCTCGGTGCTTGTGGTACCCAGGGCGGAGGGACCGCCACGCCGGCCGCGCCTGCCGCCCCGACCGCGACCACGCCACCGGCCGCCATGCCGCCGGCACCGGAAGTGTCGTCCGGCTATCGCCCCGGCATGTCCACGGCCTACGCGCAGCGCCATATGGCGGCCGCGGCCAACCCGCTCGCGAGCGAGGCCGGGCGCGCCATCCTGCGCCAGGGCGGCTCGGCCATCGATGCCGCCATCGCGATGCAGGCCGTGCTGACGCTGGTCGAGCCGCAGGCCACCGGCATCGGCGGCGGCGCCTTCATCATGTACTGGGATGGCAAGAACGTTCAGGCCTTCGACGGCCGCGAGACCGCCCCTGCCGGCGCCACCGAAAACCTGTTCCTGCGTTCCGACGGCAAGCCCATGGAGTTCAGCGAGGCCCAGATCGGCGGACGCTCCGTCGGCACGCCCGGCGTGATGCGCGCGCTGGAAATGGCGCACCGGAAGCACGGCCGCCTGCCCTGGGCCAAGCTGTTCCAGCCCGCCATCGACCTGGCGGAGAAGGGCTTCCCGATCTCGGAGCGGCTGTACACGCAAGTGGCGGCCGACAAGTTCCTGGCCAATTCGCCGGAGATGGCCGCGTACTTCCTGGATGCACAGGGCAAGCCCAAGCCGGCCGGCACGGTGCTGAAGAACCCGAAGCTGGCACAGACCCTGCGCGATGTCGCCCGGCGCGGTGCCGGCGTGCTCTACAGCGGACCGATCGCGCGCGATATCGTCGCCAAGGTGAACGATGGCAGCAATGCCGGCTCGCTGTCGCTGGCTGACCTAGGCAGCTACCGGGCCAAGCAGCGCGTGCCGGTCTGCACCGACTACAAGCGCTGGAAGATCTGCGGCATGCCGCCGCCGTCGTCGGGCGGCATCGCCATCGCGCAGATCCTGGGCACGCTGCAGGCGCTCGAAACCAAGAATCCCAAGTACGCGCTGGCCGCGCTCAAGCCACAGGGCGTGAACACGCCGGCGGTGATGGAGGCCAATCCCGACGCGGTCCACGCGATCTCCGAAGCTGACCGCCTGGCCTATGCCGACCGTGGCCTGTACGTGGCCGATACCGACTTCGTGCCGGTCAACGTGACCGGCCTGGTCAGCCCGTCCTACCTTGCCACGCGCGCGGAGCTGATCGGCGACAAGAGCATGGGCAAGGCCCAGCCAGGGGTGCCGCCGGGCACGGCGATGGCTTACGCGCCCGACCGTTCGCCGCCGCGCGTTTCCACCTCGCAGATCGTTGCGGTCGATGACCGCGGCGGGGCGATTTCGATGACCACCACGATCGAGTCGTACTTCGGCTCGCATCTGATGGTGCGCGGTTTCATGCTGAACAACCAGCTGACCGACTTCTCCTTCGTGCCGAGCGAGAACGGCAAGCCGGTGGCCAACCGCGTGGAGCCGGGCAAGCGCCCGCGCTCGTCGATGGCGCCGACGCTGGTGTTCGACCGCGAGAGCGGCCAGCTGGTCGCCACGGTCGGTTCGCCGGGCGGCTCGCAGATCATCGAGTACGTGTCCAAGACCCTGGTCGGCATGCTGGACTGGAACATGGACGTGCAGGCCGCCATCGGCATGGGCAACTTCGGCAGCCGCAACGGCCCGACCGAGGTGGAGAAGGGGCTGGTGTCGCCGGGCCTGGTGCAGGCACTGCAGCAGCGCGGCCACCAGGTGGCCGAGATCGAGATGACCAGCGGCACGCAGGCCATCATGCGCAAGCAGGGGCCTGACGGCAAGGCGGTGTGGGCGGGTGGTGCGGACCCGCGGCGGGAAGGGGTGGCGCTGGGGGATTGAGCGCCGCGCGACGCGGATGAAAAACGGGCGCCTCGGCGCCCGTTTTCTTGCCGCAGCCGTTGCTGCGTCAGCCCTTCGCCTTCTGCGCGTACTGCCACCCCATCTCCGCCATCGGCCGCGCGCGCTTGCCCGCGTCCAGCGCCTGCGCCGACGACGCGGTACCGTCCACCACGCGCTTCATGATCCCCTGCAGGATGCCGGCGATGCGGAACATGCTGAAGGCCAGGTAGAAGTTCCAGTCGCCGGTGATCGGGCGGCCGGTGCGCTGCTCGTACAGGCGGCGGTAGCTGGCTTCGTCGGGGATGCCCAGTGCGGCGAAGTCCACGCCTGCAATGCCGCGGAACTGGCCCGGGGCGATATGCCAGCTCATGCAGTGATAGCTGAAGTCCGCCATCGGGTGGCCCAGCGTGGACAGTTCCCAGTCCAGCACCGCCAGCACGCGCGGCTCGGTCGGGTGGAACATCAGGTTGTCCAGCCGGTAGTCGCCATGCACGATCGAGGTCAGGTCGGCGTCTTCCTGCGGGATATGCTGCGGCAGCCAGTCCATCAGCGCGTCCATCGACGGGATCGATTCGGTCTCGGACAGCTTGTACTGCTTGGTCCAGCGCTCGATCTGGCGCTGGAAGTAGTTGCCGGGCTTGCCGTAGTCGCCCAGGCCGATGGCGTTGTAGTCGACCGTGTGCAGCGCGGCGATGACGCGGTTCATCTCGTCGTAGATGGCGCTGCGCTCGGCGGTGCTCATGCCCGGCAGCGACTGGTCCCACAGCACGCGGCCGGCGACGAACTCCATGATGTAGAAGGCGCGGCCGATCACGGACTCGTCCTCGCACAGCGCGTACATGCGCGCCACCGGCACGTCGCTGCCGGCCAGCGCGGCCATCACGCGGTACTCGCGCTCGATCGCGTGCGCCGAAGGCAGCAGCTTGCTCTTGGGGCCGGGCTTGGCGCGCATCACGTAGGTCTGGCCCGGCGTGACCAGCTTGAAGGTCGGGTTGGACTGGCCGCCCTTGAACTGCTCCACGGTCAGCGGGCCGGCAAAGCCCTCCACGTGCTGGCGCATCCAGGCTTCCAGCGCGTCGGTGTCGAAGCGCTGCTGGTCCGCCACCGGGCGCGTGCCCTCGAAGTGCGATACGTTGCTCGTCATGCTGTCTCCGTTGGTTTTCTGTTCGGTATCGGTTGGGATTCGATCAAGTCCGCGGCGCACTCAGCCCTGCGGCTGGCGTCCGCGCAAATACTGGTGCAGCAGCACTTCCATGGTGGTGTGGCGCGTGCCGCTGTGAACGGGCGTGGGCGGCGAGTAGTTGGTCATGCGCACCACCCAGTCGAGCGGATCGTCGCCCATGTCGAGCACATTGATGCAGCCCGCGGTCTGCAGCAGCGAGCCGAAGAACACGCGCCGCCCGCAGGTGATGGCCTGCGACAGGATGGCGCGGTTGGTGCCGCCATGCAGCACCATCAGCGCGGTGTCCCAGTCGGGATCGGCGCGCAGGCGCTCCAGCGCGGGCAGCACGCGGTCGAGGAACTGGCCGATGGTCTCGCCGTTGAGGAAGCGCTTGTCTTCGGGGACTTCGCCCTCGAAGGCGCCGACGAAGGCGTCGCGCAGGTCGTGGTCGGCGATGGTGGACAGGTCGCCGCCACGGATTTCCTGCAGCGCGGGCCAGACTTCCGGCACCACGTCGTCCATCCCGGGCAGTTCGGCCAGCACGCGCTCAGCCGTCTCGACGGTGCGCGGCAGGCCGCTGACGATGACGCGGTCGAAGCGAATCTGTTCGGCGGCAAAGGCGCGCCCGGCGGCGGTGGCCTGCATGCGGCCGGTCTCGTTCAGGGGCACCATCTCGGGCAGGGCAGGGCGCCCGGCCTCGTCAAAATATGAAACGGCACCATGCCGCATCAGGTAGATGCGGCGACGCGAGGACGGCGGCAATTCCATGCGTTGTCTCCTTGCATTGTGCCGGCATGCCCGTCTGCCGCGGGCTGGCCGTTCGGGTAAAGCCAGGCGTCCGGCGCCCGGCTTCAGCGGTACTGCGGCTTGCGCTTTTCCAGGAAGGCGCTGATGCCTTCGCCGCCGTCGGGGTGATGCAGCGCGGCGACGAAGCTGTCGCGCTCGGCCAGCAGGTGTTCGGCGCGCGATGCGGTGGCCGCGTGGTTGATCAGATCCTTGATGCGGCCCACGGCGTGCGGCGACTGGCGGGCAAGGCCGGCGGCCAGGCGCAGGGCCTCGTCCAGGGCCTGGCCCGGCTCGGTGACGCGGTTGACCAGCCCGAACTGCGCCAGCCGCGCCGCGTCCACCGGCTTGCCTTCCATCATCAGTTCGCTGGCCAGCGGGCGCGGCAGCGCGCGTGCGATCTCGTACGAACCGCCGCCGTCGGGCGTGAGCCCCACGGAAACATAGGCCATCACGAACTTGGCATTGCTGGCCGCCACTACAAAGTCGCACGCCAGCACCACCGAGAAGCCCGCGCCCGCGGCCGCGCCTTCCACCGCCGCGATGATCGGCTTGGGAAAGGCGTGCAGCGACTCGACCCAGCCGTTCAGCAGGGCGATGCTGGCGGCCTGCACCTCCTGCGGCTGGCTGCGGTTGCCGAGCAGCCGGTTCAGGTTGCCGCCGGCGCAGAAAATGCCGTCGGCGCCGGTGATGATGACTGCGCGCACCGAGTCATCGGCCGCAGCCTGATCCAGCGCCTGCTGCGAGGCCGCGTAGATGTCCGGGTGCAGCGCATTGCGTGCCTCGGGGTTCGAGATGGTCAGCACCAGCGTCGAATCGACGCGGTGGGAAAGCAACTGTGCGGGCATGGGCGTGGCTCGGTCGGTGGGGCGGTGGCGGGCTTACTGCTCTTCGGCCAGCAGCGACAGGCCCAGGCCGGCACGGCGCCACAGCCACGGGCTCGGGCGGTAGCGCATGTCGCCGGTGAGCGCTTCCATGTTGCGCAGCGTCTCCAGCACCAGTTGCGGGCCGACCGCATCGCCCAGCGCCAGCGGGCCCTTGGGATAGCCCAGGCCCAGGTTGACGGCGAGGTCGATGTCCGACGGCGTGGCGATGCGTTGCTGCGCGATATCGCTGGCGATATTGATGATGCAGCAGAGCACGCGCTGCGCGACGAAGCCGGCCGAGTCGCGGATCACCGTGACCGGCACGCCGTCGCTGCCAAACAGGCCGTGCGCGGCATCACGGGCGGCGGCGCTGGTGGCCGGCGTGGTCATCAGCGTGCGGCGCTTGGTGGCCTCGAACGGCAGCAGCGTGTCGATGGCGACGGTGCGGGCCGGGTCCAGGCCCTGTTGCAGCGCGCTGGTGGTGGCGTCCAGGCCGAGCGGGGTGACGATGATCAGCGCATCGGCCGACGGCTTGTTGCCGCCTTCCGGGGTCACGCCCAGCGCGCCCAGCAGCTTGCTCACCATGGCGTGGCCGCGCTCGCTGGCGTGGCTGACCCACACGCTCGACGGGCGCGCGCCCGGCACCGCGGCAGCGGCCGGCACTTTCTTCTGGCCATCGGCGTACGAATAGAAACCAGCACCCGCCTTGCGGCCGATCAGCCCGCCGACCGCGCGGATCGCGGTGATCGGCGAGGGGCGGTAGCGCGGTTCCTGGTAGAACTGGTTGTAGATCGATTCCATCACCGGGTGCGACACGTCCAGCCCGGTCAGGTCCATCAGCTCGAACGGCCCCATGCGGAAGCCGGCCTGCTCGCGCATGATGTTGTCGATGTCGGAAAACCCGGCCACGCCTTCCTGCGCGACTTTCAGGCCTTCGATATTCATACCGCGGCCGGCATGGTTGACGATAAAGCCCGGCATGTCCTTGCAGCGCACCGGCGTATGGCCCATGCGGCGCGACAATGCCATCAGCGCGTCGCCCACCGCGGGGTTGCCCGACAGGCCGTCGATGACCTCGACCACCTTCATCAGCGGCACCGGGTTGAAGAAGTGGTAGCCGGCGATACGGCCCGGGTGCCTGGCGCCGACTGCGATGGCAGTGATCGACAGCGACGACGTGTTGGAGGCAATGACGGCGTCTTCACGCAGGACCGCTTCGAGCTTGGCGATCAGGTCGCGCTTGACTTCCAGTTTCTCGACGATGGCTTCCAGCACCATGTCGCAGCCGGCCAGGTCTTCCAGCGTGCCGCAGGGCTTGACGCGGGCCAGCGTGGCCTCGGCGTCGGCAGCGCTGATCTTGCCCTTGTCGGCGAGCTTGGCCAGCGTGTCCTGCAGGTACTGGCGCGCGGCGGCCACCGCTTGCGGGTTGGTGTCGTACAGGTTGACGGTCAGGCCCGCCTGCGCGGCGATCTGCGCGATGCCCCGGCCCATGGCGCCGGTGCCGACGATACCCAGCGTATCGATGGTGAAAGTGCTCATCATTCGTCCCAGAAGTTGTGGTTAAATTAGCACGATCGTACGTTTTTTGCACCTTCCGCGACAGTCCAGCGGGGCAGGCGGCGTGCGCTGATCGGCCAGCCGGTACACTGCAGACCCCGGATGGTCCACAATCACCCGACATCCGCACCGTGCGATGCGGGGATCATTCCAATAACGGAGAGAGACGACATGCTGAAGCTCTGCGGTTTTGCCGCCAGCAACTACTACAACAAAGTGAAGCTGGCGCTGCTGGAAAAGAACGTGCCGTTCGAAGAGGTGCTGGCCTGGATCGGCCAGACCGACCCGGCAGCCACGCCCGCGGGCAAGGTGCCCTACATCATCACCGAATCCGGCCCGCTGTGCGAGTCCGAAGCCATCGTCGACTACGTAGAGGCGGCCTATCCGCAGACGCCGCTGCTGCCGGGCGACCCGTACCAGGCCGCCAAGGTGCGCGAGATCGTCGTCTTCATGGAACTGTACCTGGAGCTGACCGCGCGCGAACTGTACCCCGAGGCATTCTTCGGCGGCAAGGTCAGCGATGGCGTCAAGGAACGCCAGCACAAGCTGCTGACGCGCTATGTCCCCGCCTTCGCCAAGCTGGCGAAGTTCTCGCCGTATATCGCCGGCGACACCTTCACGCTGGCCGACTGCGCCGCCGCGGCGCACCTGCCGCTGGTGTCGTCGTGCACCAAGATCATCTACGGCACCGATCTGCTGGCCGACCTGCCGGTCAAGGACTACCTGAAGACGCTGTCGGCGCGCGAATCGGTGCAGAAGGTCAATGCCGACCGCAAGGCCAATCTTGAGCTGATGGCGAGCCGCAGCAACAAGTAACCGGCAACAAGCCGGCCACAAAACCGGCGGCACAAGGTAAAACGCCCGCGATTGGATCGCGGGCGTTTTTCGTTGGCGCAGAGGCCAGGCCTGCGCCTACAGCTTGCCCAGCCGCTCCAGCGCCAGCGCCAGCGTCTCTTCCTTCTTCGCAAAGCAGAAACGCACCACGCCCGATTCACGCGGCTGCGTGTAGAAGGCCGAGACCGGGATCGCGGCCACGCCGATCTCGCGCGTCAGCCACATGGCGAAGTCGGCCTCGCTCAGGTCGGAAATGGCCGAGTAGTCGACGCACTGGAAGTAGGTGCCGTCCGACGGCAGCAGCTTGAAGCGGCTGTTGGCCAGCCCGGCGCGGAAGAAGTCGCGCTTGGCCTGGTAGAACGCCGACAGCTGCAGGTAGGGCGCGGGATCGGCCATGTAGTCGGCCAGGCCGTGCTGCACCGGCGTGTTCACGGTGAACACGTTGAACTGGTGCACCTTGCGGAACTCGGCCATCAGCGCGGCCGGCGCGGCCACGTAGCCGACCTTCCAGCCGGTCACGTGGTAGGTCTTGCCGAAGCTCGAGATCACGAAGCTGCGGCGCGCAAGCTCAGGATGGCGCGAGACCGAGGCGTGCTGCTGGCCGTCGTAGACCATGTGCTCGTAGACCTCGTCCGAGAGCAGCAGGATGTCGGTGCTGGCCAGGATCTGCGCCAGCTGGTCCATGTCGGCCGCGCGCAAGATCGTGCCGGTGGGGTTGTGCGGCGTGTTGATCAGGACCATGCGCGTGCGCGGCGTGATCGCGGCGGCCAGCTTGTCGAAGGGCACGCGGAATTCCGGCGCTTCCAGCGTGACCGGCACGGCGGTGGCGCCGGCCAGCTCGATCGCGGGCAGGTAGCTGTCGTAGCACGGCTCCAGCACGATCACCTCGTCGCCCGGATGCACCGCGCACAGGATCGCGGTCAGGATGCCCTGGGTGGCGCCGGCGGTGACGGTGATCTCGGTGTCCCAGCTGTACTGGTGGCCATAGAGGCTGGCGATCTTGGCGGCGATGGCCTGGCGCAGGCGCGGCACGCCAGCCATCGGCGGGTACTGGTTATGGCCGGCACGCATGGCAGCGGTCACGGCATCGACGATCCTGGGGTCGCAGTCGAAGTCCGGGAAGCCTTGGCCCAGGTTGACGGCGTTCTTCTCGGTGGCCAGCGCGGACATCACGGTGAAGATGGTGGTGCCGACGGCGGGCAGGCGCGAGGGCGGCGGGGTCAGCGGCGTCAACTGGGTGTGGGTGGTGTCTGCGGACATGATGCGAACGTGTCGATGCGGTGGGGACGGGGTGCGATCAGGCGTGCGGCGCCACCACGTAGGCGGCGCCGGGAGCCGACATTCTAAAGCGGATCGGCGGCGCTGGCGGCGCCAAGCGCGGCCAGCCAGGCGCCGAAGGCCGGTGGCGTCATCACTTCCACGCCGCTGCTGCGGCGCAGGCGGCTGCGCAGCTTGAGCACGGCCTTGTCCTTCGATACCAGGCAGGCGGCGCCGGCAAAGTGGGCCAGCTCGATGAACTTCTGGTCGTCGGTGTCCTTGCAGCGCGGCAGGCTGATGGCGTCGTAGTCGGCCTGCGGCGGCGCGGCTTCCAGGCTGGCGAGGCGGTCGACAGTGGCCAGCGCGGCATCGATATCGACGTCAAAGCGGGCAAATTGCGGATAGGCCAGCACCCGGCGCAGTTCCTCGCGGCAGTCGGCGCGGATCACCGGGGCGATGGTGCCGGCCTCAAGCGCGGTGCGGATCGGCTCCACATGGGGGTCGCGGAAGACCAGCAGGTCCACCCAGATGTTGGAGTCGAGCACCACGCGCGGCGCTGATGTGACGCCGGCGGGGCTGGCGAAGAGGGTGGTTCCGGTGGTGTCGAGGCGCATTCGCTACAATCTTGGCTTGTTTGTCCTTGGCTACTGCCGCGATTTTGCCATGCTCATCGTTTTGTCTCCCGCCAAGTCGCTGGACTACGAGACTCCTCCGCGCCTCAAGACCCATACGCTGCCGCGCTTTATCGACCGTTCCGCCACGCTGATCGAGCGCCTGCGCAAGCTGGCGCCGCAGGATGTGGGCGCGCTGATGGACATCTCCGACAAGCTCGCGGTGCTCAATGTGACGCGCTACGGCGACTGGTCGCCGGAGTTCACCGCGGCCAACAGCAAGCAGGCGGTGCTGGCCTTCAATGGCGACGTCTACGATGGCCTGGACGCGAAGACGCTGTCGGCCGATGACCTCGGCTTTGCGCAGAAGCACATCCGCATCCTGTCCGGCCTGTACGGCGTGCTGCGCCCGCTGGACTGGATGCAGCCCTACCGTCTGGAGATGGGGACGCGCCTCGATAACGTTGCCGGCAAGGACCTGTACGCGTTCTGGGGCGACGATGTTACGCAGATGATCAACGCCGACATGGCCGCGCTCAAGCAGGAAGGCGCGCCGGTGCTGGTCAACCTGGCCTCGGAAGAGTATTTCAAGGTGGTGCGGGCCAAGGTGCTGCAGGCGCGCATCGTCACGCCGGTGTTCGAGGACTGGAAGGGCGGCCGCTACAAGATCATTTCGTTCCACGCCAAGCGCGCGCGCGGCACCATGGCACGCTACGCGGTGACGCAGCGCGTGACCGAGCCGGAAAAGCTCAAGCGCTTTGCCGAGGACGGCTACGCCTTCGACGCCGCGGCCTCGGATGCCACCCGCTGGGTGTTCCGCCGCCGCCTGGAAGACTGAAACCCATCGCCACGAGACTGCCAGCCATGCCTGCCGACATGCATATCTCTTCGCAATTCGACTCCGGCGCCATCGAGGTCGAGGCACTCGACCGCGCCGACGATATCCGCCTGCGCATCCGCGCCGACTCGCACGCCGACTTCCGCCAGTGGTTCCATTTCCGCCTGCAGGGCGCGGCGGGGCAGGCGTGCCGGATGCACTTCCTGAACGCCGGCGACTGCACCTATCCGGATGGATGGCGCGACTACCGCGCGGTGGCCTCGTACGACCGCGCCAACTGGTTCCGCGTGCCGACGCGCTTCGACGGCCAGGTGATGACGGTGGAATGCACGCCCGAGCACGACAGCATCTGGTTTGCGTATTTCGAGCCGTATCCGGATGAGCGCCACCTGTCGCTGCTGGCCAGTTGCCAGCGCTCGCCGCTGGCGCGGCTGTCGCACCTGGGCAGCACCGTGGACGGGCGCGACATGACCCGCGTCACGCTGGGCCAGCCCGGCCCCGGCAAGAAGACCGTCTGGATGATCGCGCGCCAGCACCCGGGCGAGAGCATGGCCGAATGGTTTGTCGAAGGCGTGCTGCAGCGCCTGACCGGCACCGGCATGTGGGCGGGCGACCCGGTCGCGCGCAAGCTGCTGGAGCGCGCGGTCTTCCATATCGTGCCGAACATGAACCCGGACGGTTCGGCGCGCGGCAACCTGCGCACCAATGCCGCCGGCGCCAACCTGAACCGCGAGTGGATGGCGCCGAGCCCGGATACCAGCCCCGAGGTCTACCACGTGCGCCGCGCCATCGAGGCCAGCGGCTGCGACATGTTCTTCGACATCCATGGTGACGAGGGACTGCCGTACAACTTCGTCGCCGGCAGCGAGATGCTGCCGGGCTTTACCGAGGCGCGCCGGCGCGAGCAGCAGCGCTTTATCGAGGCCTTCAAGCGGGCCTCGCCGGATTTCCAGGATGTGCACGGCTACGCGGCCAGCAAGTACAACGCGGATGCACTCAAGCTGGCGTCCAAGTACATCGGCCATACCTTCGGCTGCCTGGCGCTGACGCTGGAGATGCCGTTCAAGGACAATGCCGATCTGCCGGATCCGGCGGTCGGCTGGAACGGCGCGCGCAGCGCGCTGCTGGGGACGGCGATGCTGCAGGCGATCCTGGACTACCTGGGCTGAGCCAGCGCAAACGGCCCAACCGGACGAAACCGGGTGGGCCGGAACGGCCTTGGCGCGGACGCGGTGCGCCCGCTTTGCGCCTATTGCTTCTTCTTGGTCTTGCTGGTCGTCTTGGCCGGGCCGGAGGTGGACTTGGCGGTCGTTGACTTCGACGACTTGGACGCCGACGCCTTGTCCGACTTCGAAGCCGTGCTCTTGCCTTTGGCCCCCTTGCGGCTCTTGCTTGCCGAAGTGTGCGTAGCAGCAGGCACGGCCGGCTCGGCAGCCGGTTCGCTGATGGTGGCGCCGCCGCTGTCCAGCAGCTCATACGCCAGCATCATGCCGTCGTCATAACCGCAGCGCACCTTCACCGGCTGCCAGTCGTCGCTGCCGCGGCGCTTGTGCGCGGTAGCGGCGAAGGTGACCACCGAGCTGACCGGCACGGCCTGCTTGCCGGGCGAGAAGCGTCCGTTCCATGGCTCGGTCGTGGCCTGTCCCGCGGCGAGCGCGCCGGTGGGGATCTTCAATGCATCGTAGCTGGCCGAGCGCGGCACCACCCAGCTGGCGTGGGCGGCGCAGTCCGCCACGTCGCTGGTGGCGTTCTCGGTCTTCATCAGTTGTTCGCGCATGCGGGTCCGGTACTCGGACAGGCTGACGCGGCCACGGTCGGGCAGGGTGACGGTCTTGGTGGGCGGAGTGGAAGTGGCGGGTGCCGGGGCGGCGGCAGGTCGGGCGGGCGCGGCGGTGGGTGCCGGGGCAGGGCCGGCGCTGGCATCATCGGCCGGCATATTGGCGCAGCCTGCCAGCGCGATCGCACCGGCCACTGCGGCAGCCACCATGCGGAGCCGGCTGCCGAGCAGTTCGGAGATTCGTCGGATCACGGTGTGAGCGGTGTGTGCGTTCTTGGGTTTTGCCCGCGGGGCCGCAGGGGCCGGCAGGCAAGATGGGTTCGCAAGGAATGCCATGATAGAGGAAACCTATCTGACAAAGTTCCTAAATCTTGTTACCCATTCTTCCAAGGCTTGAGGTCGTGCAGCAAGTGACTTGTGCACTAGCAGGAATCCCTTCTCTCGCACAACTGCGGTGAACCCGCAGCGTATGCGGGGCTGCGTGGCGCAGCCCCGGCCCGGGTCAGGCCACGCGCGACGGCATCGAGCGCGTAAAGCGCAGCAGCTCGTCGAGCAGCAGGTTCAGGTCATGGCGCAGCCTGGCAAAGCCCGCGGTATGCGTCAGGCCCACCTCGTCCATATAGAGCTTGCGGTTGACCTCCAGCTGCAGGCTGTGGCAGCCGGCCTGGGGCTGTCCCACCACGCGCACGATCTCCACGCCCTTGTACGGGTGGTTGCGCCAGACGTCGTAGCCCATCTCCTTGAGCACGCCCTCGACCCGGTCGGTGAAGCGCTTGTCGCAGGTGGTGCCGTCGCGGTCACCCACCACGAAGTCCGGATGCTCCAGCCCCGGGAACTCGGTGGCGAATGGCGCGGCGTGGCTCGGCATCGAATGGCAGTTGATATGCCAGGCGCTGCCGTGGCTGGCGACGGCGCGGTCGGCCAGCTTCTGCAGCTGCGCGTAATAGGGCAGGTAGCAGCGGTTGATGCGCGCCTGCACTTCTTCCACGCTCAGCTTGCGGTCGTAGATGGCCTCGCCAGTGTCCAGCACGCGCCAGACCAGGCCCTTGCCCAGCCGGGTCTTGGAGGTCTCCTGCCTGGCGCCGGGCCACGGTGTGTCGAGCAGGGCTTCGTCGATTTCTTCCAGCGCGCGGTTGGCGTCCAGATAGCTGCGCGGGAAGCCCGCGCACAGCAGCGGGATGCCGCGCGCCGGGGCGCCGGCGTAGAGCTCGTCGACAAAGGTGTCTTCGGCCTGGCGCAGCAGTTCCAGCGGTAGCGCGGGGTCGGGGCGGAAGTCCGTCGGGTAGGTCGTCGCGCTGTGCGGCGAGTCCAGGAACAGCGCCGCGGGCTCGCCCTCGGGCTGGTACAGGTAGAACGGACTGTCCGCGGTGGTTCGGTCGGTGTCGGTCATGGTGTTGCTGTGGAATCAGTCGAGCGAGATCTTGGCGGCGGCGGCCACGCGCTTGTTCTTGGCCACTTCGCTCTTGATCTGGGCGGCAAAGTGCGCCGGCGTATCGCCCACCGGGGTCGCGCCCAGCTTCTCGAGCTTGGCCTTCACTTCCGGCAGTGCCAGCACCTTGACCGCGGCGGTGTGGAGCCTGGTCTGGATATCCGCCGGCAGGTTGGCCGGTGCGATCAGGCCGAACCAGGCGGCGTCGTTGACTTCGCCCAGGCCCAGTTCGGCAAAGGTCGGCACGTTGGGCAGCGCGGCCACGCGCTTGGGCGCTGCCACGGCGAGCGCACGCAGCTTGCCGCCTTCGATGAACGGCAGCGACGACGGCAGGTTGTCGAACAGCACCTGCACCTGGCCGGCCAGCGCGTCGTTCAGCGCCGGGCCCACGCCCTTGTAGGGCACGTGCAGCAGTTCAGTCTTGCTGCTCATCTTGAACAGTTCCCCCATCATGTGCGAGACGCTGCCGTTACCCGCTGAGCCATAGGCAAGCTTGTTGGGCTGCGACTGCGCCAGCGCGATGAAGGACTTCATGTCGGTGGCCTTGACCGCCGGGTTGATGCTCATCACGTTGGGCACCGAGGCCAGGTTGGTGATGGTGGTGAAGTCCTTGGTTGCATCGTAGGACAGGCGCGGGTAGACCGCCGGATTGATGCCATGGGTCGAGGCCGTGGCAATGCCCAGCGTGTAGCCGTCCGGCGCCGCCTTGGACAGGAAAGCGGTGCCGATGCTGCCGCCGGCGCCGCCGCGATTGTCCACCACCACGGCCTGGCCCAGTTGCTGGCCGAGCTTGTCGGCGACGATGCGCGCGACGATGTCGGTGGTGCCGCCTGCGGGGAAGGGCACCACCAGCGTGATCGGCTTGGTCGGGTAGCCGGCCTGGGCGAAGGCGCTGAAGGAGATGCCGGCAGCGGCGGCGGCCGAAGCGGCGGCCAGGAGTCGGAGAAGATGGCGACGTTGCATGACGGGGTCCAGGGGAAGGGGAGGAATAAAGTGGATTTCACGATTCTGCGCGCCCGGGCAAGCGTGCCGCAAACGAAATAAAATCCTTAGCTCATTCCATTTGGTCGTAAAGTAGAGGTGATTTATGCGACGCCTATGTCCGTCGCTGACCGAGTTGCAGGCCTTCGAGGCTGCGGCGCGTCATAACAGTTTTACCGTAGCCGCGCGTGAACTGCATGTCACGCAAGGCGCGGTCAGCAAGCAGGTGCGCAGCCTGGAGGCTTACTTGGGCGTGGAGCTGTTCCAGCGCGTGCGCCAGCGCCTGATGCTGACCAAGGCGGGCGAGCGCTACCTCGAGCGCATCGGCCCCAGCCTGAACGAGCTGGAGGCCGCCACCGTCGAGCTGATGGCGCGGCAGGGGCGGGGCGGCGTGCTGCATATCGCCAGCATGCCGACGCTGGGCGCCAAGTGGCTGATCCCGCGCCTGCCGCAGTTTTTCGCGCGCCATCCGGAGGTGACGCTGGAATTCGTGCCGCACGCGCAGGGCTACGATTTTTCCGAGCCGGACCTGGACGCCGCGATCCGTTTCGGCGACGGCGTCTGGCCCGGCAGCCTGGCCGACTACATGACCGGGCGCGAGGTGCTGCCGGTGTGCCGCCCGGGCCTGCTGGCGTCCGAGCCCGGCGGCGTGGCGCCCACGCCCGCCGCGCTGCTGCGCTATCCGCTGCTGCACCACACCACCGTTCCCGAAGCCTGGCCCGACTGGTTCGCCACGCTGGGCGTGCCGACCCGCGAGGCCTGGAGCGGCGCGCGCTTCGACCAGTTTTCGCTGCTCACGCAAGCCGCGCTGTCGGGTCTGGGCATCGCGCTGATCCCGCGCTGCCTGATCGAGGAAGAACTGGCCACCGGGGCGCTGGTGGTGGCGCATCCGGCCCAGGTGCTGGCCAAGAAGGGCTATTACCTGTGCTATCCGGAGCAGAAGCAGCACCTGCCGGCGCTGCGCACATTCCGCGCATGGGTGATGGAAGGGGCCGACCTGGCGCGGCCCGCCTGACGTTCAGCCCACGTCCGATGTCAACTGGCGCAACTGCTCCAGCAGCTTCGCTGCCGGCGCCGGCAGGATGCCCTGGCGGCGCCGGTACACCGCCAGCCGGCGCGGCGCCTGGGCGCCTTCAATGGGCAGCGGCTGGATCATGCCCGCCTTTTGCTCGGCCTCGTACATCGGCGCGGCCATCCAGCTGAGGAAGCCCGCGCGTGCCACCAGCGCCTTGAGCGCAATGATCGAGCGGGTTTCGGCGACGATCTCCGGCGGCGGCAGCCCGGCCCGTGCAAACAGCCGCTGCAGTTCGTCGAATGGCGCTGTGCCGCGCGGCGGCATGACCCAGCGGCAGCCGACCGTATCCGCCAGCCGCAGCGCCGGCCGGCCCATCAGCGGATGCCCGGCGGCGGCGACCACGAAGCTGCTGTCGCTCCAGCCCACATCCGCCACGGCGCAGATTTCCTCGTTCTCCGGCAAGGCGATGCCGATGGCCAGGTCGATCTCGCGGCGCAGCAGCGCATCGGCCAGGAAATCTCCCACCCCTTCGACGATGCGCACGCGCAGCCCGGGCCAGCGTGCCAGCACCGCCTCGATCGCCTCCGGCAGCACCACGCTGGCCACGCTGGCGACGGTGCCCACGCGGATGGTGCCGGCGGCCAGCCCGCGCAGCGCGCGCACGGCCTCGGTGGCGTGCTCGGCCTCGTGGCGCAAGAGGTTGGCGTGCGGCAGCAGGGCCTCGCCGCAGGCGGTCAGCACCATGCCGGTGGCATAGCGTTCGAACAGCGGCGCGTCCAGCTGGGCTTCCAGCCGCTGGATGGTGCGGCTCAGTGCCGGCTGGGTCACGTTCAGCTGTGTGGCCGCACGGCCCAGGCTGCCGTGTTCGCACACCGCAAGGAAGGCAAGAAGCTGGCGCAGATCGAGGGTCATGCCGAATCGTAATGACTTTGCCCCGAAACGGCAATTTCTGGGCAAGGCCTGATTGTCCATACTGGTCGGCAAGCTTTGTCTCTAATTCCGCACTGGAGCTTCCTCGACCATGGCCAGTTCTGCCTCGCCTGCCGCCTCCGCCACTCCCACCACCGTGCGCACCGCGGTGCTGGACCTGGTGCGCGCGTTCGGCATGACCACCATCTTCGGCAATCCCGGCTCGACCGAGCTGCCGCTGTTCCTCGATTTCCCCGACGACTTCCGCTACATCCTCGGCCTGCAGGAATCCGTGGTGGTGGGGATGGCCGATGGCTATGCCCAGGCCACCCGCAATGCGGCCTTCGTCAACCTGCACTCGGCGGCCGGCGTCGGCCATGCCATGGGCAGCATCTTCACCGCCCACAAGAACCGCACCCCGATGGTGATCACGGCCGGGCAGCAGGCGCGCTCGATCCTGCCGTTCGAGCCCTTCTTGTTCTCGGCTCAGGCCACCGAACTGCCCAAGCCCTACGTGAAGTGGAGTTGCGAGCCGGCGCGGGCCGAAGACGTGCCGCTGGCGATTGCGCGCGGTTACTACATCGCCATGCAGCCGCCGCGCGGGCCGGTGCTGATCTCGATTCCCGCCGATGACTGGGCCCGGCCATGCGAGCCGGTGCTGCCGCGCACGGTCAGCACTGAAAGCCGCGTGCAGCCGGCACTGCTGGCGCAGATCGGCGACGCTCTCGATGCCAGCCGCCGGCCGGCGTTCGTGGTGGGCGCGGCCGTGGACCGCGATGGCGCCTGGGACGACGTGGTGCGGCTGGCGGAACGGCACCAGGCGGCGGTGTGGGTGGCGCCGATGTCGGGGCGCTGCGGCTTTCCGGAAGACCATCCGCTGTTTGCCGGCTTTCTGCCGGCGATGCGCGAGAAGATCGTCGGGCTGCTCACGGGCCACGACCTTGTTTTCGCGCTGGGCGCGGCGGCCTTCACCTATCACGTCGAGGGGTTTGGCCCCCATGCGCCGCCCGGGGCGCAGGTGGTGCAGCTGATCGACGATCCGAATATCGCCGCATGGGCGCCGGTGGGCACTGCCGCAGTCGGCAGCATCCGCCAGGGCGTGGCCGACCTGCTGGCGCGCCCGGCGCCGCCGCGGCGCGAAGCCCCGCGCCCGCGCGTGCCGGCACCGCGCGCCGAGCCCGGCACGCCGATGACCGTCGCCTATGTCCTGCAGACGCTGGCGGAGCTGCGCGACCCCGATTCCATCGTGGTCGAGGAAGCGCCCAGCGCGCGCCCGGTGATGCATCGCTACCTGCCCATCCTGCGCAGCGAGACCTTCTATACGATGTGCAGCGGCGGGCTTGGCTACGGCCTGCCCGCGGCAGTGGGCGTCGCGCTGGGCAAGCCGGGGCGCAAGGTGATCGGCCTGGTCGGCGACGGCTCCAGCATGTATTCGATCCAGGCGCTGTGGAGCGCCGCGCAACTGGGCCTGCCGATCACGTTCATCGTGCTCAACAACCGGCGCTATGCCGCCCTGCAGGAGTTTGCGCCGACCTTCGGCTTTGGCAGCGATGATCCGCTGGTCGGCACGGCATTGCCCGATCTGGATTTCGTGTCGATTGCGCTCGGGCATGGTTGCGAGGCATCACGGGTGACTCATCCTGCTGCATTGCGCGAAGCGCTGGCGACAGCCCTGCGCATGCGTGTGCCGACCGTGGTGGAGATCGAGGTGGCCTGAGCCGCAGCGCCAGACGACAGACGAAGTACCCCTTCCAGGAGACTCCAGGATGCAAAACATCACCATGCTGATCAACGGCGAGCGCACGCAGGCCGCCAACGGTGCCACCTTCGAGCGCCGCAACCCGCTTGACCACAGCGTGGCCACGCGGGCGCCGGCAGCCACGAGCGCCGATGCGCTGGCCGCGGCCGACGCTGCCGCGCGCGCCTTCCCGGCCTGGCGCGACACCGGTCCGGGCGAACGGCGCGCCTTGCTCATGCGCGCGGCGCAGGCACTCGAAGGCAAGGCCGGGGCACTCACCGCCGCGATGGCGGCGGAGACCGGTGCGTCGGCGATGTGGGCCGGCTTCAATGTGCACCTTGCCGTCGGCATGCTGCAGGAGGCCGCCGCGCTGACCACGCAGATCAACGGCGAGGTGATCCCCTCCGACGTGCCGGGCAGCCTGGCGATGGCGGTGCGGCAGGGCGCGGGCGTGGTGCTGGGCATCGCGCCGTGGAACGCACCGGTGATCCTGGGCGTGCGCGCTGTGGCCACGGCGCTGGCGTGCGGCAATACGGTCATCCTGAAGGGTTCGGAGATCTGTCCGGCCACGCATGGCCTGATCGTCGATGCGCTGGCGGAGGCGGGCTTCCCGGCGGGCGTGGTCAACTTTGTCACCAACGCCCCGGCCGATGCCGCCGCGGTGGTCGAGACCATCATCGCCCACCCGGCCGTGCGCCGCATCAACTTCACCGGCTCCACGCGCGTGGGGCGTCTGATCGCGCAGACCTGCGCGCGCCACCTGAAGCCCGTGGTGCTGGAGCTGGGCGGCAAGGCGCCGCTGGTGGTGCTCGACGATGCGGACCTGGACGCCGCGGTGGACGGTGCCATCTTCGGCGCCTTCGCCAACTCGGGCCAGATCTGCATGTCCACCGAGCGCATCGTGGTGGATGCCAGCATCGCGGACGCCTTCGTGGCACGCTTTGCCGCGCGTGCCGGCGCCTTGCCGCTGGCGGATCCGCGCACCGGCCCGGCGGTTCTGGGCTCCGTGGTCGACATGAGCACCGTCGAGCGCTGCAACGTGATGATCGACGACGCGCTGGCCAAGGGCGCGCGGCTGGTCTGCGGCGGCAAGGCGACCGACACGCTGATGCGGGCCACGGTGCTGGATCACGTGATGCCGGACATGGAGATCTATCGCGAGGAATCGTTCGGGCCGGTCAAGGCCGTGGTGCGCGTGGATGGCGTGGAAGCGGCCATTGCCTGTGCCAATGATTCCGCCTATGGGCTGTCGGCGGCCGTGTTCGGCGGCGATGTGGCGCGCGCGATGCGGGTGGCCGGCCGCATCGAATCGGGCATCTGCCACGTCAATGGCCCGACCGTGCAAGACGAGGCGCAGATGCCGTTCGGCGGCGTCAAGGCGAGTGGCTATGGCCGCTTCGGTGGCAAGGCCGGGATCGATGCCTTCACCGAGCTGCGCTGGATCACGGTGCAGACCACGCCACGGCAATATCCGTTCTGAGTGGCGCCGCGGAGCGCTGCGGCAGGCAGTAGCAAAACATAAGACAGGAGACAACCATTATGCGATTCCCCCACCGTATCGCGCGCGCCCTTTGCGCCGCACTGTGCGCGCCGGGCCTGCTGGCTGGCGTGAGCGCGCCGGCCGCCGCGCAGCCGTGGCCGGACAAGCCGATCCGGCTGGTCGTCAACTTCCCCGCCGGCGGGGCCGCGGATACGCTGGCGCGCGGCATCTCGCCCGGTCTGTCCGAGGCGCTGAAGCGTCCGGTGGTGATCGACAACCGCCCGGGCGCCAACGGCATCGTTGGCGGCGATGCCGTGGCCAAGGCGCCGGCCGATGGCTATACCTTCCTGCTGACCTCGGGCGGCGCGGTGGCCATCGACCCCTTCCTCTACAAGAAGATGCCGTACGACCCGCTCAAGGACCTGACCCCGGTCGCATCGGTGGCGCTTGTGCGGGTCTACCTGCTGGTGCATCCGTCGGTGCCGGCGAAGACGCTGGACGCGTTCATCGCCTATGTGCGCGAGCATCCGGGCAAGCTCAGCTACGGCTCGGCCGGCAACGGCAGCACGCCGCATATCGCTGCCGAGATGTTCAAGCGCGCCGGCAAGCTGGACGCCGTGCACGTGCCGTACAAGGGCGCGGCCCCGGCCCTGAGCGACCTGCTGGCAGGGCAGGTGCAGTTCATGTTCGATCCCGGCCCCGGCCTGCAGCACGTGGCCAGCGGCAAGCTCAGGCTGCTGGCGGTGGCCAGCGCCAAGCGCGCGGCGCAATACCCGGACGTGCCGACGCTGGCCGAGGCCGGCCTGCAGGACGTCGACGGCGACTCGACCTTCGGCGTCTATGCGCCCGCCGGCACGCCGCCGGCCATCGTCGAGCGCATGAACCGCGAGATCAACCGCGCGCTCGCCGGCGTGCAGCTGCAGGACAACGTCAACAAGCTGGGCGGTGCGGTGGCGCCGCTGAGCATCCAGGCGTTTGCCGAGCGGCAGAACGTGGATCGCGCGCGCTATGGCAGGTTCATCCGGCAGGCGGGCATCACCGTGGACTGACCCATGAAAAAGGGCGGCATGTCGATGCCGCCCTTTGCGCGCTTCAGCAGCCAGCGCCGCCTTACTTCGACAGCACCTTCATCGCCTGTTCCAGCCCCGCCAGCGTCACCGGATACATCCGTCCCTTCATCAGCTGGTTGATGACCGTGATCGACTGCCGGTACTGCCACAGGCCTTCCGGCTCCGGGTTGAGCCAGACGAAGTGCGGGAACTGCTCGGTCATCCGGTTCAGCCATACCGCGCCGGCCTCGGTGTTGTTGTACTCCACCGAGCCGCCCGGCTGCAGGATCTCATACGGGCTCATGGTGGCGTCGCCGACGAAGATGATCTTGTAGTCGGGCGTGTACTTGTGCAGCAGGTCCCACGTGGCCAGCTTCTCGGCGTGGCGGCGGCGGTTGTTCTTCCACACGTAGTCGTACAGGCAGTTGTGGAAGTAGTAGTACTCCAGGTGCTTGAACTCGGTCTTGGTGGCCGAGAACAGCTCTTCCACGCGCTTGATGTGGTCGTCCATCGAGCCGCCCACGTCCATCAGCATCAGCACCTTGACCTTGTTGTGGCGCTCGGGCCGCAGCTTGATGTCGAGCAGGCCGGCGTTGGCCGCGGTGGAGTGGATGGTGTCGTCCAGGTCCAGCTCGGTGTCGGCGCCTTCGCGGGCGAAGCGGCGCAGCCGGCGCAGCGCCACCTTGATATTGCGCGTGCCCAGTTCGACCTGGTCGTCATAGTCCTTGTAGGCGCGCGCCTCCCACACCTTGATGGCGGTGCGGTTGCCCTTGGACGGGCCGCCGATGCGGATGCCCTCGGGGTTGTAGCCGCCGTGGCCGAAGGGCGAGGTGCCGCCCGTGCCGATCCACTTGTTGCCGCCCTCGTGCTTTTCCTTTTGCTCCTCCAGCAGCTGCTTGAGGCGCTCCATCAGCTTGTCGAGGCCGCCCATGGCCTCGATCTTGGCTTTTTCCTCGGGCGAGAGTTCGCGCTCCAGCGTCTTCTGCAGCCAGTCGAGCGGGATGTCGGACTTCCAGTCGACCAGGCTCTCGACCCCCTTGAAGTAGGCGGCGAAGGTCTGGTCGAACTTGTCGAAGTGCTTCTCGTCCTTGACCAGCGTCATGCGCGACAGGTAGTAGAACTCGTCGATCGACGGCGAGATGACCTGCGCCTTGAGCGCTTCCAGCATGGTCAGGTATTCCTTGACCGAGACCGGCAGCTTGGCGTGGCGCAGCGAGAAGAAGAAATCGATCAGCATGATGCCTCGCTTTCAGTCGGCGGCCGCTTCAGCGCGGACGGTCGAGCTGGAATTGCAGGTGTTGCCGCACCGCCGGCCATTCGCTGGCGATGATCGAGAACACCACGGTGTCGCGCAAGGAGCCGTCCGGCATGCGCTGGTGGTTGCGCAGCACGCCGTCCTGCTTGGCGCCCAGGCGCGCGATGGCGGCGCGGCTCTGCTGGTTCATCCAGTGCGTGCGGAATTCCACGGCGATGCAGTCGAGATGCTCGAAGGCATGGCCCAGCAGCATCAGCTTGCATTCCGTGTTCAGCGGCGTGCGCTGGACGCGGCGCGCATACCAGGTGGAGCCGATCTCCACGCGCCGGTGGGTCGCGTCGACATTCATGTAGGTGGTCATGCCCGCCAGCTCGCCGGCGGCGTCGCGCACCGCGAACGGCAGCATCGAGCCCTGTTCCTGCAGCGCCAGGCGCCGCGCGATCTCGGTTTCGATCCGCTCGGGCGCGGGCACGCTGGTGTACCAGAGCTTCCACAGCTCGCCGTCGGCGCAGGCGCTGCGCAGGCCATCCGCATGCTCGGCGCGCAGCGGCTCCAGCGTGACGTGCCGGCCCACCAGCGTGACGGGTTTGACGAACGCAGTCATGGCGGGCGGTGCCTCAGCGGTTGGCGCGGTTCATGAACACCAGGCGCTCGAACAGGTGCACGTCCTGCTCGTTCTTCAGCAGCGCGCCATGCAGCGGCGGAATCGCGGCCTTCTTGTCCGGGCTCTTCAGCGCCTCGGGCGGGATGTCCTCGGACATCAGCAGCTTGAGCCAGTCGATCAGTTCGGAGGTGGACGGCTTCTTCTTCAGGCCCGGCAGGTTGCGCATCTCGTAGAACGATTCCAGCGCGGCAGCTACCAGCTCGCGCTTGATGCCGGGGTAGTGCACGTCGACGATCTGCTGCATCGTCTCGGCATCGGGGAACTTGATGTAGTGGAAGAAGCAGCGGCGCAGGAAGGCGTCGGGCAGCTCCTTCTCGTTGTTCGAGGTGATGATCACCAGCGGGCGATGCTTCGCCTTGACCAGTTCGCGCGTCTCGTAGACATAGAACTCCATGCGGTCGAGTTCGCGCAGCAGGTCGTTGGGGAATTCGATGTCGGCCTTGTCGATCTCGTCGATCAGCAGCACGACCTGCTCGTCGCCATCAAAGGCCTGCCACAGCACGCCCTTGACGATGTAGTTGCGGATGTCGTGGACTCGGTCATCGCCCAGTTGCGAGTCGCGCAGGCGCGACACCGCGTCGTACTCATACAGGCCCTGCTGCGCCTTGGTGGTCGACTTGATATGCCACTGCAGCAGCGGCATGCCCAGCGCGGCGGCGACTTCCTCGGCCAGCATGGTCTTGCCGGTGCCGGGCTCGCCCTTGATCAGCAGCGGGCGCTGCAGCGTGCGCGCGGCATTGACGGCCAGCTTGAGGTCGTCGGTGGCGACATACTGGTCGCTGCCCTCGAAACGGGCCTGCTGGGCGATGGAAGCTTGGGCGGAAGCGTTGGCGGTGTTTGACATGAGGCAACCTGAGGTGACGGCCTCGGATCGAGGGCCGGGTTGGCGTGCTTGGCGCGGTCTCTTCGCGCTGTCATGCGCGCTTTCATTATGGAAACAGGGTCCGGTGCAGGGCGCCCGCAAGCTGCTGGCGGCAGCATTCGCGAACGGTCGTGCAGATTCCCGGGATCAGCCAGTATAAAAGACCTTTGCGGTTCGTGTTGGGGCACGCTGACAGGCCGTCGGTGGTCCGGGCCGGTTGCTGGACTGGCAGGTGCCGGCTGCGGTACAATGCGGCGGTTTGACGCGCCCCCACGTCCAGTTCTCCAGCATCCGGCAGTCCGCGTTCAGAAGTCCCAGCGGCCCTTCCGGGTCGCGGCGATTGCGAGAGGTGGTTCCAGAATGGTGTTCCACATCCCTGCAACAGAGCGGATGCGACATGTCTGGCGGGTTGCACCTCGGCAATCCGTCCGGCTGCCCTGGTTTCCCCCGCAGAAGCATTCTGAAACCGTCTCCGCCCGGCAGGGCAGGTCACACGGTTTAACTTCCAATCCGCAAAGACAATGAAAAAGCTCCTCACGATGGTGGTGCTGGGCGCGGCTGCAACGGCTGCGCAGGCACAGGAAGTCAAGGGCAATGGAGACGCTGCCAAGGACAAGGTTGCAATGTGCATCGGATGCCACGGCATTCCGGGCTACCGTGCGTCATTCCCCGAAATCTATGAAGTGCCGATGCTGGGCGGCCAGAGCGCCAAGTACATCGAGAACGCGCTCAAGGCCTACCAGAAGGGCGAGCGCAAGCACCCGACCATGCGCAGCATCGCCGCGACGCTGACCGAGCAGGACATCGCCAACGTGGCGGCCTACTACTCGCAGCAGAAGGCCGGTACGCAGAACAATTCCCTCAAGTAAGAGACCCTCATGAATACGCTCAAGACGCTTTCGTTCGCGCTCGGCGCACTCGTGCTGGGTGCTGCCGCGATGCCGGCCTCGGCCGCCGACCTTGCCGCCGGCAAGGCGCTGGTGGAAAAGGGCGCCTGCGTGGCCTGCCATGGCGCGGGCCTGAACGCCCCGATCTCGCCGGACTACCCCAAGCTGGCGGGTCAGCACGCCGACTACCTGTACCACGCGCTGGCGTCGTACCAGGTGTCGGGCAACGCCCTGGTGGGCCGCTCCAACGCCATCATGGCCGGTCAGGTCAACGCCAATCCGGCCGTGACCGACAAGGACGGCAAGCCGCGCCCGTTCACCCGTAAGGAGCTGAAGGACATCGCCGCCTACATCGAGTCGCTGCCTGGCGACCTGGTGCTCAAGAAGTAAGAACGCGCGGCGGCTGCCGTGCCGATGCCAAAAAGCCGCTTCCCTGGAAGCGGCTTTTTGTTGTGTGCGGCAGCGCGGGGCCCGGGCCCCGCCGCGGCATCAGTTGCCGCTGCCCGAGGCCAGCCGGCGCTGGCGCACCGACTCGGCCAGGCCCTCGAGCACCTTGACCGAGTCGTCCCAGCCGATGCAGGCATCGGTCACGGACTGGCCGTAGGTCAGTTCCTCGACCGGCTGGCCCTGCACGTGGTCCTGGCGGCCCGCCACCAGGTGCGATTCCACCATCACGCCGATGATGCGCTGGTCGCCGCCGGCGATCTGGCGGCCGATGTCCTCGCACACCGGGATCTGGTTCTCATGCCGCTTGCTGCTGTTGGCGTGCGAGGCATCGACCATCAGGCGCGAGGCCAGGCCGGCCTTGGCGATGGCGTCGCACGCTTCCTGCACGCTGGCTGCGTCGTAGTTGGGCGCCTTGCCGCCGCGCAGGATCACGTGGCAGTCCTCGTTGCCCGAGGTCGACACGATTGCCGAGTGGCCGCCCTTGGTCACCGACAGGAAATGGTGCGGCTGCGACGCGGCCTTGATCGCATCGACCGCGATCTTGACGTTGCCGTCGGTGCCGTTCTTGAAGCCCACCGGGCACGACAGCCCGGAAGCGAGTTCGCGGTGCACCTGCGACTCGGTGGTGCGGGCGCCGATCGCGCCCCAGCTGACCAGGTCGGCGATGTATTGCGGGCTGATCATGTCGAGGTACTCGGTGCCGGTGGGCACGCCCATCTCGCTGATGTTCAGCAGCAGCTCGCGCGCGGTGCGCAGGCCATCGTTGATCTTGAAGCTGCCATCCATGTGCGGATCGTTGATCAGCCCCTTCCAGCCCACCGTGGTGCGCGGCTTCTCGAAGTACACGCGCATCACCACCTCCAGCTCGCCGGCGAAGCGGTCGCGCTGGACCTTGAGCAGCTTGGCGTAGTCCAGCGCGGCGCGGGTATCGTGGATCGAGCACGGGCCGATGATGACGATCAGGCGGTCATCCATGCCGTGCAGGATGCGGTGCATGGCCTGGCGCGCGCCGTAGATCACGTCCGAAGCCTGTTCGGAGCAGCCGAACTCGCGGATCAGGTGCGCGGGCGGCAGCAGTTCCTTGAGTTCGCGAATGCGCAGGTCGTCGGTGTTCTTCAGCATGATGGCTCCAGGAATCTTGTGAGGTCGTGAGTGTGTGGGGTAACAAACAGGTATAAAAAAACCGCCAGGGTCGCTGGCGGTCTTTTTTGTATTCGGGGCGCTGCTTACAGCCGTCCCTCCCTATCCGCCAGCGGTGTGAGATCGCTAAAAAAGTAAAAGTAAAACTTGGCGGACATGGCGGAAAAAGGCGTTGGCTTGGGTCAGCTTGAATCGATTATCGTCGTGGGCGCCGAATTTATGCTGCACTGCGTAGCAGAAAGGCAGGAAATTGCGCGCCGGTCGGTCAATTTTCGGCGTGCGTCCGTTGCTTATCGCGCGGCGAAGCATCTTTATAGCGCCTTTTGCCAGGGTTGGCAAGTGTCGACGAGGCCATGCGGTGCGCTGGCGCACCGATCTCCGGCGGCTTGCAGCCTTGCCGCGCAAGCCTTGTCCCGCCGCCGCTTTTCGGCTTTTCCCAACATAACCGGGGGCTATATTGGAACCGGGGAGCGGTGAGCACGGGGAGGTGCATCATGAGCGTCGATGAAGCGAGGCTGAATGCCTTCATGGAAAAATTCATCAACGATATCGGCGCGGTGATGCATGCCGCGACCGTGGTCGTGGGCGATGAACTCGGCCTGTACAAGGCGATGGCGGAAAAAGCCATGACCGCAGAAGTGCTGGCGGCAAAAACCCATACCGACGTGCGCTACCTGCGCGAATGGCTGTCGGCTCAGGCGGCCAGCGGCTATGTCGACTATGACCCGGCAACCGGGCAGTTCAGCCTGAACGAAGAGCAGGCCTATGCGCTGGCGCAGGAGGGCAGCCTCGCATTTATCCCGGGCGCGTTCCAGATCGCGGTGGCGCAGTTCCGCGCCATCCCGAAGATGATCGATATCTTCCGCAACGGCCGCGGGCTGGGCTGGCACGAGCACGATCCCGCGCTGTTCCACGGCACCGAGCGCTTCTTCCGGCCCGGCTACGCGGCGCACCTGGTCTCCGAATGGATTCCCGCGCTGGACGGCGTGGAGGCGCGGCTCAAGGCGGGCGCGTCGGTGGCGGACGTGGGCTGCGGCCACGGCGCGTCGACCATCATCATGGCGCAGGCGTATCCGGCCTCGCGCTTTGTCGGTTTCGACTACCACGAGCCTTCGGTGCGCCATGCCGCCGAAGCCGCGCGCCGCGCCGGCGTGGCCGAGCGCGTGCGCTTCGAAGTGGCCACCGCCAAGGACTACGGCGGCAAGGACTATGACCTGGTGGCGGTGTTCGACTGCCTGCACGACATGGGCGATCCGGTCGGCGCGGCGCGCCACGTGCGCGAGACCCTGCGTGCCGATGGCGCCTGGATGATCGTGGAGCCGTTTGCCAACGACACGCTGGAGCAGAACCTCAACCCGGTCGGCCGGGTGTTCTATTCCGCGTCCACCTTCATCTGCACGCCGGCGTCGCGCGCGCAGGAAGTTGGCCTGTGCCTGGGCGCGCAGGCGGGCGAGACGCGCATGCGCGCGGTGGTTGAGCAGGCCGGCTTCCGCAGTTTTCGCCGCGCGGCGCAGACGCCGTTCAATTTGGTGTATGAAGTGCGGCCGTAAGGCTGGGACGATCCCATGAAAAACGGGACCCCGCGGGATCCCGTCTTCGTCATCGCCGGACCGCTCAGGCGGTGCCGCCCACCGTCATGTCCTCGATGCGCAGCGTCGGCTGGCCCACGCCCACCGGCACGCTCTGGCCCTCCTTGCCGCAGACGCCGACGCCCGAGTCCAGGCGCATGTCGTTGCCGATCATGGTGACGTCCTTCAGCGATTCCGGGCCGTTGCCGACCAGCGTCGCGCCCTTGACCGGATAGGTGATCTTGCCATCCTCGATCATGTAGGCCTCGCTGGCCGAGAACACGAACTTGCCGTTGGTGATGTCCACCTGGCCGCCGCCGAAGTTGACCGCATACAGGCCGCGCTTGACGCTGGCGATGATTTCCTGCGGATCCCTGTCGCCGTTGAGCATGTAGGTGTTGGTCATGCGCGGCATCGGCAGCGCGGCATAGCTTTCGCGGCGCGCGTTGCCGGTGACCGGCATCTTCATCAGGCGCGCGTTGAGCGTGTCCTGGATATAGCCGCGCAGGATGCCGTCCTCGATCAGCGTGGTGCACTGGGTCGGGTTGCCTTCGTCGTCCAGGTTGAGCGAGCCGCGGCGGTTGGCCAGCGTGCCGTCGTCGACCACGGTCACGCCCTTGGCCGCGACGCGTTCGCCCATGCGGCCGGCAAAGGCCGACGAGCCCTTGCGGTTGAAGTCGCCCTCCAGGCCGTGGCCGACGGCTTCATGCAGCAGCACGCCAGGCCAGCCCGGGCCCAGCACCACGGTCATCGCGCCGGCCGGGGCCGGGCGCGCGTCCAGGTTGACCAGGGCCGAAGAGACGGCCTCGTCCACATACTTCTGCAGCAGCTCGTCGGTGAAGTAGCCATAGGCATAGCGGCCGCCGCCGCCGGAAGAGCCGACCTCGCGGCGCCCGCCGTGTTCGGCGATCACCGTGACCGAGACCCGCACCAGCGGACGCACGTCGGCGGCGATCACGCCGTCGCTGCGCGCCACCAGCACCACGTCGTATTCGCCGGCCAGGCCTGCCATCACTTGCACCACGCGCGGATCCTTGGCGCGCGCCATGCGCTCGACGCGCTCCAGCAGCGCCACCTTCTCGGCCGCGCTCATGGAGTCGAGCGGGTCGTTGGGCGTGTACAGGTTGCGCCCGGCGTGCGTGGCCAGCTCGCCGGCCACCTTGACGCGGCCGCTGCCGGCACGGCCGATGGTGCGCGTGGCCGCCGCGGCCTGCGACAGCGCCGCCAGGCTGATGTCGTCCGAATAGGCGAAGGCGGTGCGGTCGCCCGAGACCGCGCGCACGCCCACGCCCTGGTCGATGCTGAAGCTGCCCGACTTGACGATGCCTTCTTCCAGGCTCCAGGCCTCGTTGCGGGTGTACTGGAAGTACAGGTCGGCATAGTCGACCTTGTGCGTGAAGATATCGGCCAGCACGCGCTGGAGCTTAGCCTCGTCCAGGCCGTACGGTGCCAGCAGCAGTTGCTGCGCGGTGGCCAGGTTGCGGATTCCGAGATCGCCGGCGTTCATGAGATGTCCTTTCTTCCTGGGAACGCGCCGGCTTGCGGCCGGCGCGGCAAAAAATTCTCTGGGCGGGCGCCGGTGGCGGCCCCCGCGGTTGCGTACATGCTACAGCACCCGGTGTCGCAGTGCCGGCAGGTTCTGCCGGACCTCTGCCAGGCGCGCGGGGTCGATCACGCCGCCGACCACGCCTTCGCCTTCAGGCAGCGTTGCCAGGACCTCGCCCCACGGATCGACCAGCATCGAATGGCCCCAGGTGCGCCGGCCGTTCTCATGCTTGCCGCCCTGTGCCGCGGCCAGCACATAGCATTGGTTTTCAATGGCGCGGGCGCGCAGCAGGATCTCCCAGTGCGCCTGCCCCGTGGTGTAGGTGAAGGCGGCCGGCATCAGAATCAAGCTGGTGCCGTCGCCGGCGGCCAGTCCGCGGTAAAGCTCGGGGAAGCGCAGGTCGTAGCACACCGACATCGCCACCCGGCCGCAGGGCGCATCGAAGCTGACCGGCGTGCGCCCGGCCAGGATGGTGCGCGACTCGTCGTAGCTTTCAGTGCCGCGGGTAAAGCCGAACAGGTGGATCTTGTCGTAGCGCGCCACGCGCTCGCCGCGCGGGTTGAAGGCGAGCGAGGTGTTGTACACGCGCGCCGGGTCGTCGCACCACATCGGCAGCGTGCCGCCGACCAGCCAGATGCCGTGGCGGCGTGCCGTATCGGCCAGGAACTGCTGCACCGGGCCGTCGCCGTCATGCTCGCGCACCGCCACCTTGTCCGATTCGGAGCGGCCCATCATGCAGAAGTATTCGGGCAGCAGCACCAGCGCGGCGCCGCCGGCGGCGGCCTCGGCGATCAGCGCGCCGGCGCGCGCCAGGTTGGCATCGAGCGAGGTGCCTGTCACGGTCTGGATGGCGGCAACGCGGAACGGGGCGGGGGCGGCGGGTGCAGTCATAGGCGGGGCGGGCGTTGTTTTCCTCAGCGCGGGAAGGCGGGGTCGGCGCGGTTCTGGAAGGTCGGGGCTTGCGCCTTATTGTCCTCCAGTTTGCCGATCTGCGGGTTAGCCCAGCTACCGCTGATGCGGTAGTGCTGGGTGAACACCTTGGAGAACTCGTCGGCAAACAGCAGTTGCGCGGCCAGCGTGCCGATGCCCAGCACCGGGTTGATGAAGGCGGCCGCAATCGAGGTGGAGGTGGCGTTGATGCGCGGCACCACCTCCACGCGCAGGTCCTGGGTCTCGCGCAGCAGGTTGGCGGTGCCGCTCATGCTGGCCATGATCTGCGGGCTCCTGAGCTCGAAGTCCTGGATCGTGCCGACGCCGTTCTCGATCGTGCCGGTGCCGGCAATGCGGTCGAACACCAGCCCGCGGCCTGACAGGGTGCGGAAGTCCAGCGTGGCAAAGCGCAGCAGGCCCTGCAGGCTGAGCACGCCCAGCAGCCGCGCCGCGCCGGGGTCCACGCTCAGGATCTGGCCATTCTCCAGGTCCAGCGACAGCTTGCCCGACAGCGTCGGGTAGTCGATCGACAGCGGCGAGCCGCGCCAGGCCACGCGGCCTTCGAGCTTGCCCTTGCCGTCGCTCAGCGTGTGTGCCAGGCCCAGCCGGTCCAGCGTGGCGCCGGCATCGCGCACGTCGATGGTGAAGGACAACAGGGTGCGGCGCTCGGCATTGGCGTCGGCGCGCAGCCGGCGCGGCACGCGCCAGCTGCCGCTGCCGGTCAGGGTGGCGCCGGGCTGCTCGATCTGCAGCTTGTCCAGGGTCCAGACCGGGTCGGCAGCGCTGGTGCCGGTATGGGCCTTGACCTCAAGCTTGCCGAAGTCATGCCCGCGCAGCATGAACTGATCGGCCACCAGGTCGATCGCGGGCAGCTCGTCGATGCTGCTGGCAAGCGCGTCCACCACGTTGTGCTCGTCGCTGGCATCGGGCACGTTCAGGCGCGCCAGGCGCAGTTGCAGCGACCCGGTGGCCGAGGGCCCGGCCGGACGCCACTGCACCGCGCCGGCCACCTGGCGCGAGTCGATCTTAGCGTTCCAGCCACCGGCCTCGCGGTTGGCGTCGAGCACCACCTCATCCAGCGTGCGGCCCATGGCGTGCAGCGCGCGCGCGCGCAGCGCAATGCGGCCAGGCAGGAAGGGCGAGGGCGCCTCAGCGGGGCCCGCGGTGCCGGCACCGCCACCGAAGGCCGCCCGCCACGCATCGATATCGAGCTGGTCGAAGGTGGCCGCGGCGCTGACACCGGCCGCAGGCAGCGGCGCCGCCTGCTGCACGCCGATGCCGCCGGCGAGCACGTCGATGCCGCCGCCCTGGTCGCGGCGCAGCAGGTAGCGCGCGTTCAGCGCATGGCCCAGCTGCACCACCAGTTCGCTGGCGCCGGCGCGGCCCGGGGCGCTGGCCGGGCGCAGGTCCACGCGCAGCGCCAGGTCTTGCGCCGCGGCCTTGGCCAGGGGCGCGGGCAGGCCGCTCGCCATGCCATTCAGTTCGGAGCTCAGCTGCACCTGCAGCTGGCGCTCGCGCGTGGCGATCACGGCGCTGTAGCTGGTGCTGCCTTCGAGCCGCGCGGCCACCGGCGCCAGCGCCGAGCCCGCGGCAGCCTCGCGTAGCCCCGCGGCCGAGACGCTGCCGCTGGCGGTGACGTGCGTGGCGCCGTCCGGCTGGGTGCCGCCGCCGAGCCGGATCTCGCCACCGAGGAAGCGGGCGCGCATGTTCTCCAGCCCGAAACCGTGTTCGTTGAACGTGATGGTGCCGTTGGCATGGCCCAGTTGCGGCAACTGCGGGCTGAGCACGACTTCGTTGCCGGGGAAGCGGAAGCGGCCGTCCACCTTGGCGGCATTGGCGTGTTCCAGCGGCATGTCGAGCTTGAGCCTGAGCTCGCCGTTGCCGTTGGCCTGCGCCGCATCGGCCACGTGCGCGGTCCATTCGCGCACCGGCGAAGCGTTGATGTAGCGCAGGAAGCCCTGCACCGGTCCGCTGGCGCCGCCGTCGATCACCAGCTTGCCGTGCGGGCCAAGGTCGTCGATGCGGCCCTTGACGTCCTGTAGCGTGACGCCGGGGATATCTTGGACCGTGGCCCGGCTCGCCAGGAACGTCATGCCGCCGCGGTCGAACACGACCCGCCCGGCAATGTCGGTGAACGTGGGCCACGCCTGTACGCCGGCGGTGGTGCCGCTCGCGGTCTCATGCGGGGCGATCTGGTAGCTGACGTGTTCGATCGGCACCTCGACGCGGAACTCGCCGGCCTTCTCGTGCGGGGCACGGAACGGGAAATGCGCCAGGTCGCCGCGCAGCACGAAGCTCACGCCGGCCGCTTCGCCGCCCGCCAGCGCGCCGGCCAGGTAGTGCCGGGTGCCGGCCGGAATGCTCAGCGGCAGGTAACGCGGCACGCGCGCCACCTGGGCGCGGGTCATGTCACCGGTCAGGTCGGCGATGCCGGATACACCGTCGCCGCCTGCGCGCCAGGTGCCGCGCACCGAGCCGGCCGCATCGGCATTGGCAAAGCGCACGCCGTCCAGCGTGACCGCGAGCTTGCCGCCGGTGTGGGTCCAGTGCACTTCGCCGCCGATCTGGTCGAACGGCAGCCGCGGCTCCTCGAACAGGCCGGGCAGCACCAGTGCCGCGTCATTGCCTTCGAAGCGGGCATTGCCCTGCTGGTCATCGAAGGAGAAGGTGCCGGACAGGTGCGAGAAGCCGGGCGTGCCCAGCCGCGGGTGACCGCTGGCGTCCATCGCGGGCACGGCCGGCTGGCCGTTGACCGAGACGTCGCGCAGCGTGCCCTGCACGCTGTAGAGCGGCTTGCCGCCGCCGCGCTCGAGCATGCCGGCGCGATCGCGGCTCCAGGTCACGTTCAGGTTGTCGATGTGGCCCGCCGGCTGCAGCGCGCGCAGCCGGCGCAGCACCGCGGTGTCCAGCGGCATCGAGCTGGACACCGCGCGCACCGTGTTCAGGTCCAGCGTGGGCGCCTTCAGCGAGAACTTGCGCAGGGTGCCGTCATTGGCGGTGGCCCAGCCGAGGGTGACCTTGCGCATGCCTTCGCGCCAAGTGCTGTCGGCGGGGGTGCCCTCATCGTCGCTGGCGGGCAGGGGTTGCCAGAGCAGGGTGTCGACGGTCAGCAGGTTGCTGCCGTCACGCTCGGTCCGGTGCAGCAGGAAGGCCTGCGCATTGGCCAGGCGCAGCGGGGCGGAGGCGCCGGCCAGCTGCAGGTCGACGCCGCTGGCGCGCAGCCGGGTCTGGCTGCGCACGATGCGGCCCTGGCGGAATTCAATGCTGCCGTCGGTGCTGAAGGTGCCGCTGGCGACGCGCTCGAACATCGCCAGGTAGCGCTGCAGCACCGGCAACTGCAGCTGGCCGAGGTCCCAGCTGGCCTGCCCGGTCCAGTAGCGCCAGTTGCCGGCGCTGTGCAGGTAGTCGTTGCGGAAGGTGGACTGCACTACCAGGGGGCTCGGCCCCAGCGCCGGCGAGCGCGCTTCCAGTTCCAGCGTATGGCGCACGCCATCGCGGCGGGTATCGAGGCGGATCTCGCCGATATCGAGCTGCGGCAGGCCTGCCTTTTCGTCCAGCCAGCGCAGCTTGCCGTCGGACAGCGCCACGCGCCCCTGCGACATCAGCCAGCCCAGGAAGCGGTCGTCGTCCTGCTGGCCGCCGGTCGCGTCCACCACCATGCCGCCCACCAGCAGCCTGCCCTCGGGCGTGCGCCGCACCAGGATGTCGGTGCTGGTCGCGCCCAGGCTGACGAACTGCAGGTTCATGCTGAACAGCGAACGCCACGACAGCTTGCCGTCGAGCGTGGCGGCCGCAAGCAGCACGCGCCGTTCGGGGTCCACGGCGCGCAGGCCGCGGGCGCGGAAGGCTGGGTGCCAGCCGTCCCAGTAGGTATCGAGCGCGCCGATGCTGACCTTGGCCGAGAGCGCCACCGAGCCGCGCTCTTCCAGCCACTGGCGCGCGGTGGATGCCTGTGGCCACAGCACGAAGCGGATCAGCAGGCCCGCCACCAGCGCCAGCGCGGCCAGCACCAGTGCCAGCCGCACCAGCGCGCGGCCCAGCCCGCGCCAGAACGGGTGGCGCACGGCTGCCGCCACGCCGCGCGCGCAGGCGCGCAGGAACGTGCCCGCGCGTGCGCGGGCGGAACCGCTGTGCCGGGCGCTGGCGGCATCGTTGGCCGGGGGATTCACGGCGTGTGGCGGGGCCAGGGTGGAGGCGGCCTCCGGCCCGCCCGCGCCGCAATTGGGGGGGGAACCATCAGCGGGTTGTGGGGCGCGGCTGGACATGCGCAGATTATCCGACAATACTAGCCGCTCTCCAATCTGGTGCCCGGCCGGCTGAAACAAGAACGCGCAAGCTGCGCGCACCCAACGCGACAATAGCGACGATGGCGCGCCCGCTGCGCGGACAACAGGACGCGAGCATCGGGTGAACCGCGGGGCGAACCACGGGCCGCACCTTTTCTCGCATTTCAAATACTGGAATGACTGCCTCTGAACCGACGAGTTCCGCCGCTGGCGACGCTGCTGACCAACATGGCGCGCGCGCCACACCGGATCCGGCCAATCCAGCGAATGCGCAGCCAGGGCCGGGCGCCGGCACCATGGCTGCCGGCGCCTTTGCCATCACCGCGGCGCAGGCGCTGCAGCCGGCTGACGGGGTTGTCCAAGCGGGCGGCCACGTATTGTACTCGGCTGCGTATTCGCACTACGCGCGCCGCGTGCTGCAGGCCCGGCCGGATTTGCCGGCCGTCCTGGCCGCCGCGGCCGCCCAGCCGCTGACGCGCGCCTGGATGCAGGCGCGGCTGCAGGCGCTGCACGAGCCCTCGGCCGATGCCGAGGAATCCGCCAAGCGCACCCTGCGCCGTCTGCGCGCCGAAGTGATGTGCGCGGTGATCGAGCGCGATTTGCGCGGCCTGGCCACGCTGGGCGAGGTCACCGGCGCCATGACCGACCTGGCCGAGCTGGCGATCCAGCATGGCCTGGCGATGCTGGGCGACGACCTGGCCGCCACCTTCGGGCGCCCGGTCGGCGCCCAAAGCGGCGAGGTGCAGGAGCTGGTGGTGGTGGGCATGGGCAAGCTGGGCGGGCGCGAGCTCAATGTCTCGTCCGACATCGACCTGATCTTTCTCTATGACGAGGACGGCGAGACCCAGGGCGGCTCGCGCAGCCTGTCCAACCACGAGTACTTCATTCGTCTCGGCCGCCGCCTGATCAACCTGCTGGCCGAGGTGACCGCCGATGGCTATGTGTTCCGCGTCGACATGCGGCTGCGCCCCAACGGCGATGCCGGCCCGCTCGCGTGCAGCCTGGGCATGCTGGAGGAATACCTGGTGGTGCAGGGGCGCGAGTGGGAGCGCTATGCCTGGATCAAGGGCCGCGTGGTGTCGGCGCTCGACACGCCGCACGCGCAGCGCACCGCCAGCCTGCTGGCGCGGCTGACCACGCCCTTCGTGTTCCGCCGCTACCTGGACTATGGCGTGATCGCCGCCATCCGCTCGCTGCATGCGCAGATCCGCAGCGAGGCCGCCAAGCGCAGCGGCGGGCTGGCGGGGCACGGCGTCAACCAGCGTTCGTTCAATATCAAGCTGGGCCGCGGCGGCATCCGCGAGATCGAATTCATGGCGCAGGTGTTTCAGCTGATCCGCGGCGGCCAGGACCCGGTGCTGCGCGTGCGCCCGACGCTGGAAGTGCTGGCGGTGGCGGTCGAGCGCGGGCTGTTGCCCGCCGGCCAGGCCGAGCAGCTCGGCGATGCCTACCGTTTCCTGCGCCAGCTCGAACACCGGCTGCAGTACCGCGACGACGCCCAGACCCACCACCTTCCGACTTCGCCCGACGAACAACTGGCGGTGGCGCGGATGATGGGTTGCGCCGACTGGCAGGAACTGCTGGCGCGCCTCGCGGCGCTGCAGGAGCCGGTGGCGCAGCAGTTCGAAGCCACCTTCTCGGATCCCGATGCCGCCCCGTGCGAAGCGCTGTGGCCGGGCATCGTGTTCGACGACAACGCCGCGCAAGCGCAGGACAACCTGGAACAGAAGCAGGACGACGCGGCCTGCGACGATGACGCCGCGCCCTGTCAGCGCCTGCAGGCCGCCGGCTTCACCGACTGCAACGGGCTGCTGGACCGGCTGCGCGCGATCGCCTCGTCGCTGCGCTACCGCGCGCTGTCCGAGTCCAGCCGCGCGCGCTTCGATCAGCTGGTGAACCGCGCGCTGGACCTGGCCGCGCGCCAGGACGACGCCGACAGCACCATCGCGCGCTTTATCGACTTCCTCGAGGCGATCAGCCGCCGCGCCTCCTACCTGTCGTTGCTGTCCGAGTATCCGCAGGCGATGGACCGCGTCGCGCAGACGCTGCATGCCTCGCGCTGGGCCGCGGCCTACCTGACGCGGCACCCGCAGCTGCTGGACGAACTGCTCGACAGCGATGCGCTGGCCGGCGCGCCCGACTGGGCCGCCTTCCGCAAGCGCCTGCATGAACGGCTGCTGGCCGCCGAAGGCCAGATCGAGCAGCAGATGGACATCCTGCGGCGCGAGCATCATGTCGAGACCTTCCGAGTGCTGCTGCAGGACCTGCAGGGCATGCTGACGGTGGAGCAGGTGGCCGACCGCCTGTCCGACCTGGCCGATGCCATGCTCGAGGCCACGCTGGCAACGGTCTGGCGCCAGCTGGCCACGCGCCACCGCGACACGCCGCGCTTCGCGGTGATCGCCTACGGCCGGCTGGGCGGCAAGGAACTGGGCTATGCCTCGGACCTGGACATCATCTTCCTGTACGACGACGACCATGAGCGCGCGCCCGACGTCTACGCCGCCTATGCGCGCCGGCTGATTACCTGGCTGACCAGCCATACCGCCGCCGGTGCGCTGTTCGACGTCGACACGCGGCTGCGCCCCAACGGCGCGGCCGGCCTGCTGGTGACCAGTTTCGAGGCGTTCCGCCGCTACCAGCTGCGCGAAGGCGACAACACCGCCTGGGTGTGGGAACACCAGGCGCTGACGCGCGCGCGCTTCTGCGCCGGCGACGCCGCCATCGGTGACCGCTTCGAGGCGCTGCGCGGCGAGGTGCTGTGCCAGGAACGCGATGCCGCCGCGCTGCGCGACGAGATCGTGCAGATGCGCCGCAAGGTCGCCGAAGGCCATCCCAACCCGACCGACCTGTTCGACCTGAAGCACGATCGCGGCGGCATGGTCGATATCGAATTCACGGTGCAGTACCTGGTGCTGCTGCACAGCCGGGCGCACCCGCAGCTCACGCGCAATGCGGGCAATATCGCGCTGCTGCGCGAAGCGGGCGAGCTGGGCCTGATCGACGCGACGCTGGCACCGGCGGTGGGCGGTGCCTACCGGCTGTTCCGCGCGCGCCAGCACCAGCTGCGGCTCGAGGGGCAGGCGCATGCGCGCGTCGCGCCCGCGTCGGTGGCGCAGCAGACCGGACAGGTCGCGCGCTGTGGCAGGCCGTGTTCGGTGAGGCCTGACGCGGCAGTTCCGCCGGCACCGGCCGGGGCATCGTGGCCGGGGTTGCTGGCGGCGATCGCGCTGGTGTGGGCGCTGTCGGCCCTGGTTCACCTTCATGCCATGGTGGCATGCGCATGGCCTCTACCTGCGCGATGCCGTGCGGCTGGACGGCCAGTGGTGGCGCCTGGCCACCGCCATGTGGGTGCACCTGGATGGACACCACTGGCTGGCCGACGCGCTGGCGGCCACCGGCGTGCTGGCCATCGCCGCGCGCGTGGCGCGTGCGCACACCCTGTTGCTGGTGCTGGTTGCCTGCGGCATCGGCGTGCAGGTGGTGCTGCTGCGCGCGCCGGCGATTGCATGGTATGGCGGGCTCTCCGGCGCCTTGCACGGGCTGGCCCTGTGGGGCGCGCTCGCGCTGTTGCGGGCATCGGGCCTGGCGCGCGTCACCGGCGTGCTGCTATGCCTGGGCGTGCTGGCCAAGGTCTGGGTGGAACAGTCGTGGCTGGCGCCGGTGGTGTTCGAACCGGCCTGGGGATTTGGCGTGGTGCGCCTCGCGCACGCGGCCGGCGCCGTGGCCGGCCTGCTGTGCTGGGTCTTGCAGGAGTGGTGGCTGGCGCGTCGCCCGGCCCGCGGCGACGACGCCTGAGCCGGCCGGGCGCCGGGGTTACAGGCGACGCCGCAGCGCGAAGGCCAGCAGGCCGGACAGCGCCAGCAGTATCGCGGTCCAGGGCGCAATGGCGCCGCCGCCACCGCCACCACCATTGCCCGGTGCCGGCGCAGCCTGCGCCGGTGGTGTGCCCGCCGCGGCCGCCAGTGCGCCGTCGGCATCGAGCAGGCCGGCGCCGCAGACGCCCGGATTGGTGGTGCAATAGGTGCCGGACGGATGCGGGCGTGCCGAAGCCTTCAGCGCTGCGGTGACCTGGGCCGGAGTCAGCGAACCATTGACCGCGAACATCATGGCCACCACGCCCGAAACCATCGGCGCGGCGAAGCTGGTGCCCGCGGATGACGTCACGACATAGTTGCCAAGGCCAGTCTTGCCATCGTTGTTCAAGGTGCGAATGACCGAGGGCGTGGTCGTGCACTGCCCATTGACTACCTGCGAGTTGCCGCATCCGCCGCCCGGCGCGCTGATCGCGACCTGCGGGCCGACGTTGGCATAGCTGGCATTCTCGCCGTCGTTGGCATGCGCCGTGACCGCGATCACGCCGCTGCAGTCGCCCGGCGCTTCCACCGCGCCGCGCTCATTGCCGGCGGCGGCCACCACCACCACGCCGCGCGCGTTCAGGTCGTTGACGGCCTGTTGCTCAATGCTGCTGCAGGTGCCGCCGCCGAGGCTGATATTGACCACGCGCGCCGGCGTCGCATTGGCCGGCACGTTGGGTACCGACAAGCCGCCGGCCCAGCGCATGGCGTCGACGGTATCGGACAGCAGCGCGCCGCAGCGGCCCGAGACGCGCACGGGCAGGATGCGCGCGTTCCAGTCGACGCCCGCGATGTCCTGCGCATTGTTGGTCTGCGCGCCCAGCACGCTCGCCACGCGCGTGCCGTGCCAGCTGTTGTTGGTCGCCGTCTGCGTGGGCGTTGAACTGCCCGGGCAGGTGAAGTTGGCCGGGACATTGTCGCCGGCGTCGGTGGCATCGGCGTCGCGGCCGTCGCCGTCATTGGAAATGGTGCTGCTGCTGATGAAGTCGTAGCCCGGCAACACGCGCGCCGCCAGGTCGGGGTGCGGCAGGATGCCGGTGTCCACCACCGCGATCACCACGCCGCTGCTGCCGCGGCTGCGGTCCCACGCGCGCGGCAGGTTGACGCCGCCCACCGCCGTGCCGGTACCCATCAGGTAAGGCTGGCGCGAGATGAACTCGGGATCGTTGGGCAGGGTGTCGTGCAGCTTCAGCCAGCGGTCGGGCACGGCATCGGCGATGCGTGGGTCCTGGCGCAGCCGGGCCGCCGCGGCTTCCGGGTCGGCAGCGAGTGCGTCGGGCACCTGCAGCAGGTGCAGGTTGCCGCCCATGGCGCGGCGCGCCGTGACGGCAATGCCGGTGCGCTCGCTCAGCTGCTTGAGCGCATCCGCCGCGGCTGCAGGCGTCTTGCTGCTGCCATCGCTGGCGGTGCCATTGGCGCCGTCACGCCAGCGCACGATGATCTGGCCAGTGTAGGCGGGTGCGGCATGGGCGCCGGCAGCCAGTGCCGCGCTGGCCGGCATCACGCCGCACACAGCGGCGGCGAAGACAATGGCCCGCCAACGGCGGGTCACGGGGCTGCTACGGAAGTCGGACTGCGCGGGTTGCGGCATGTATTCCTCCTGGGGCGTAGCGCGCGAGGGGCTTGTTATGTAGCGAATACGATCCAGCGTGGTTGCGCAAGGGCAACCGAAGGCTTAAGTCCTGTCGTGCATCCGGGCTCAGCTCTGCGGCATGTCGCGGCTGGTGGGAATGTTGCGGTTGGGCTTGAGCACGCGGTCGGGCTCGGCGGTCTCGATGCGGGGCGTGGCGCGCAGGGTCTCGACCGCCTGGTCGAGGGTGGCATCCGCCGACGGCGAGATCGCGGTGACCAGCCAGACGCCGCCGGACATCGGGCGCTTGACCACGTAGCGGATCGGGCCCTTGATCTCGGCCAGCAGCTTGCCGGCGTCCTCCGACAGGTTCACCGCGGGCGGCTTGAAGCGCACCATGATGTCGCCCAGGGAACGGTCGTCGCTGATGCTGCCCGGCGGCGGGGCCGAGGACTTAGGCTGGGCCTGGCAGGCGGACAGCGCCAGCAGTGCGGCCGATGCGGCGGTGGCGATGGCCAGCACGGCGCGCAGCGATGCGCGCGGGCGTTGCCGGAGGCCGGCTTGCGCTTGGCGGGTCATGGTGAAGCTCCTGTCAGTATATGGATTGGCGCACGTGCGGGGGCGGCTTTCAGCCGGCGGCGCGGCGGCTGCGCCGGCCATCCTTGCCGCCCGTGCCGCGTGCGGGCTGGCTGCCCTGGCCGCCGGCCATGCCTTGCGCCAGCATTTCTTCCGCATGTTGCAGCGTGGTGGCGGTGACAGTGGCGCCGCCCAGCATGCGGGCGGTCTCGACCACGCGCCCGGCGGGGTCCAGCACCCGGATGCGCGAGCGTGTGACCGAGCCGTCGCCTGCATCGGTGGTTTCCTTGCTGACCAGCAGGTGGGTGCCGGCCTGCGCCGCCACTTGCGGCAGGTGCGTCACGCACAGCACCTGGCGCGCGCGGCCGAGCTCCTGCAGGCGCCGGCCGACCACTTCGGCCACCGCACCGCCGATGCCGGTATCGACCTCGTCGAAGATCAGCGTGGGCGTGGGCGAGGCCTCGCTGGTGATCACCGAGATCGCCAGGCTGATACGCGCCAGTTCGCCGCCCGAGGCCACCCGGGCCAGTGGCCGCGGGCTCACGCCGGCATGGCCGGCGACCAGGAATTCGACCTGCTCCAGTCCATGGCTCTGGCCTTCGTCGAGCGCATTGAGTGCGGCGACAAAGCTGCCGCCGGCCATCGACAGGCCCTGCATGGCGTCGGTGACCGCGGCGGACAGCGCCTGCGCGGCCTGCTTGCGGGCGTGGCTGAGATGCTGTGCCAGGGTCAGGTAGGCGGCCTTGGCCGCGGCCTCGCGCGCCATCACCTTGTTCAGGTCCTGCGCGGCCTGCAGGTCGTCCAGCTGCTGGCGGCGGGCCACCAGCTCGTCGGGCAGTTGCTCGGGCGGCAGGCGGTACTTGCGCGCGGTGGCGTGCAGCGCCTGCATGCGTTCGTCCACGGCCTGCAGCCGCTCGGGATCGAGTTCGAGCCGGTCGACATAGCGCATGAGCGAGTGCGCGGCTTCCTCGGCCTGCATCTGCGCAGGCTCGAGCGCGGCCAGCACGTCGCGCAGCGCGGGATCGACATCGGCAAGCTGCTGCAGCTTGTGCACGATGGTATTCAGCGCCGACAGCACCGAGCCGTCGGCCTCGGACAGTGCGTCGAGCGCGGCGCGGCTGCCGTCGATCAGGCCGGCGGCATGCGACAGCCGGTTGTACTCGGACTGGATCTCTTCCCATTCGCCCGGCTGCGGGTTGAGCTTGTCCAGTTCGCCGACCTGCCATTCCAGCCGTTCTCGTTCGAGCTGCATCTCGCGCGACTGGTGTTCTACCGCCTCGCGCTGGCGCACGCAGGCACGCCAGGCGCGCCAGGCCTCGGCCACGGCGCCGGCCTGCTGGGTGAGGCCGGCGTGGGCGTCGAACAGCAGCCGCTGCGCGTCGGGGCGCAGCAGCAGCTGGTGCGCGTGCTGGCCGTGGATGTCGACCAGCTGGTCGCCGACTTCGCGCAGCTGCGCCAGGGTGGCGGCGGCGCCGTTAATAAAGGCCTTGCTGCGGCCGCCGGCATCGACCGTGCGGCGCAGCAGCACGGTATGCACGCCGTCTTCCGCTTCGCTGTTGAGCTCGCGCTCGGCCAGCCAGGCATCCAGTGCCGGGTGGGTCGAGAAGGTGGCGCTGACGCTGGCGCGCGGGGCGCCTTCGCGCACCACGCCGGCATCGGCGCGTTCGCCCAGCACCAGCGCCAGGGCATCGATCAGG
The DNA here is from genome assembly GCF_000219215.1 of Cupriavidus necator N-1. Lineage (NCBI taxonomy): Bacteria > Pseudomonadati > Pseudomonadota > Betaproteobacteria > Burkholderiales > Burkholderiaceae > Cupriavidus > Cupriavidus necator. The sequence continues at coordinate 1,105,489 of NC_015726.1, forward strand.
ATGGATTTGCCGGCGCCGGTCTCGCCGGTGAAGACGGTGAAGCCAGTGGTGAAGTCCAGGTCGAGCGTATCGACGATGACGAAATCGCGGATGGACAGGCTGCGCAGCATCGTGGCGTGGAAGGTAGTCGGTCCGATGGGTTCGGGCTCAGGCTTGAGGGGCGGCTTGATACTGGCTCAGAGGCGATTGTCTTCGGAAGGATACTCGTGCCAGTGCAGCTTCTTGCGCAGCGTGGCGTAGTAGTTGTAGCCGACCGGGTGCAGCAGGTTGATGGATTTTTCGGAGCGCCGCACCACGATGCGGTCGCCCGGCAGCAGCGAGGTCAGCGACTGCATGTCGAAGTTGACGCTGGCGTCGCGCGCGCTGGCCACCTCGATGGTGACCTCGGCGTCGTGCGGCAGCACGATCGGGCGGTTGGACAGCGCGTGCGGGGCGATCGGCACCAGCACCACGCCCGACAGCGTCGGATGCAGGATCGGGCCGCCGGCGGACAGCGCGTAGGCGGTGGACCCGGTGGTGGTCGACACGATCAGCCCGTCCGAGCGCTGGTTGTACATGAAATGGCCGTCCACCGACACCGCCAGCTCGACCATGCCGGAGATGCCCGAGCGGTTCACCACCACGTCGTTCAGGGCCAGCGCGGAGAAGATGTCCATGTCGTCGCGCACCACGCGCGATTCCAGCAGCAGGCGGGTCTCGGCCTCGTACCGGCCGTCGAGCATGTCGGGCAGCACGGTGTGCGCGTCTTCCAGCGCGATGTCGGTCATGAAGCCCAGCCGCCCGTGGTTGACGCCGATCAGCGGCACGTCGTAGCCGGCCAGCTGGCGGGCGATGCCCAGCAGCGTGCCGTCGCCGCCCAGCACCACGGCCACGTCGGCCTGCCGGCCGATCTCCTCGGCGGACAGGGCAGGGTAGCCGGTTAGCCCGGTGGCCAGCGCGGTTTCGCGCTCGAACACCACGTCCTGCCCGTTGCGCAGGATATAAGAGGCGATCTCCTCCAGCGGCCCTTCGATGCCGGCAGTGGAGTACCGGCCCACCAGGGCGACGGTCTTGAACGAAGTGCGCACGGCGCTGGCTTTCGGGGGGGCGGACATGCGTGGATTAGACCATACCGCCATGACGGTTGTCAGCAGGCGCGGACGGGCGGCCCAGGCCGCCCGCCAGAAGGTCCAAAACTTGCGTAAAATCGGGGCATCATGGATGAACGCTCCAAAACGCTGCTCAAGACCCTGATCGAGCGCTATATTGCCGAAGGGCAGCCGGTCGGTTCCCGCACCCTGTCGAAGTACTCGGGGCTGGACCTGTCGCCTGCGACGATTCGCAATGTGATGTCCGATCTGGAGGAAATGGGCTTTATTGCCAGCCCGCACACCTCGGCCGGCCGTATCCCGACCCCGCGCGGCTACCGGCTGTTCGTCGATTCGATGCTGACGGCCAAGCCGCTGGAGCGCAACGCCGACCTGGCCGAGCTGACCGGCCAGATCCAGGACCAGCTCGGCGGCCAGCAACTGGGGCCGCAGCGCATGATCACGGCGGCGGCGCGCACGCTGTCCAACCTGTCGCACTTCGCCGGCGTGGTGATGACGCCGCGCCGCGCGCAGGCGTTCCGGCAGATCGAATTCATGCGGCTGTCGGACAAGCGCATCCTGCTGATCATCGTCAGCCCCGAGGGCGACGTGCAGAACCGCATCATCCAGACCGAGCTGTCATACACGCCGGCCCAGCTGATCGAGGCGGCCAACTTCTTCAACTCGCACTATGCCGGCATGAGCTTCGACACGGTGCGCGGCCACCTGCGGGTGGAACTGCAGGACCTGCGCCGCGACATGTCGCAGCTGATGCAGGCCGCGGTCGAGGCCGGCAGCGTCGCCGAGGACGAGGACGACGACCACGTCTTTATCAGCGGCGAGCGCAAGCTGCTGGAAGTGGAAGACCTGGCCTCCAGCATGGACAAGCTGCGGCGCCTGTTCGACGTGTTTGAGCACAAGACCAGCCTGTTGCAGCTGCTGGACGTGTCCAGCCATGCGCAGGGCGTGCAGATCTTTATCGGCGGCGAAAGCCGGCTGGTGCCGATCGAAGACATGGCGGTCATCACCGCCCCGTACGAGGTTGACGGCCAGATCGTCGGCACGCTTGGCGTGATCGGCCCCACGCGCATGGCGTATGAGCGCGTGATCCCCATCGTCGACATCACCGCGCGCTTGCTGTCCAGCGCCCTGAGCCAGAACTAGTGCAAAGACTGGCTGGTCTGACAAGCAGTTCCATTCCTACCTAGCGCGGCAATCGCCGGTGCGCCGCACCGGCGCCATCCCGGCACCGTGCCAACCCGGAAGCGACATGACGTTTTCTCCCGAACCGGCCTACCAGCACGGCCACGCGCCGCGCACGGCGATCCTGCTGGTCAACCTGGGCACCCCGGACGCACCCACGCCCAAGGAGGTGGGGCGCTACCTGAAGGAATTCCTGTCCGACCCGCGCGTGGTCGAGATCCCGCGCGTGGCCTGGCTGCCGCTGTTGCATGGGGTGATCCTGCCGCTGCGATCGCGCGCCTCGGCGCTGAAGTATGAATCGATCTGGCTGCGCGAGGCCCATATGACGGGCTCGCCGCTGCTGGTCTACAGCGAGCGCCAGGCCCATGCGCTGCAGCGGCTGCTGAACCAGCATGGCCATGAAGTGACGGTCGCGTGCGCAATGCGCTACGGCAACCCGTCGATCGCCTCGGTGCTGGAGGCGCTGCGCCGGCAGGGCTGCGAGCAGGTGCTGGTGCTGCCGATGTATCCGCAGTACTCGGGCACCACCACGGCCACGGCCTTCGACGAGGTGTTCCGGGTGCTGGGCCAGTGGCGCAACCAGCCCGAGCTGCGGCTGGTCAAGCATTTCCATGACCACCCGGCCTATATCTCGGCGCTGCACCAGCAGGTCGGCGCCTATTGGGCGCGGCACGGCATGCCGGACTTTGCCCGCGGCGACAAGCTGATCCTGTCGTTCCACGGCGTGCCGCGGCGCACGCTGGAGCTGGGCGACCCCTATCACTGCGAATGCCTGAAGACCGGCCGGCTGCTGGGCGAGGCGCTGGGCCTGCAGCCGGGCCAGTATCAGGTGACGTTCCAGTCCCGTTTTGGCAAGGCGGAATGGCTGCAGCCGTACACCGCGCCGACGCTGGCCGAGCTGGGCAAGGTCGGCGCGGGCCGGGTCGACGTCTTCTGCCCGGGCTTTCCGGCCGACTGCATCGAGACCCTGGAGGAAATCGCCATGGAAGGGCAGACCGAGTTCAAGGTCGCGGGCGGCAAGGATTTCCACTTCATCCCGTGTCTGAATGATGCCGATCCGTGGGTCGCGGCCATGGCCGAGATCGCGCTGCAGCACCTGCAGGGCTGGCCGCTGGCCACGCCGCATCCGCACGAACTGGAAGCACGGCGCACGCGCGCCCAGACCCGGGGAGCGGCGGCATGAATGTCGACTTTGCGCCGGATGCGCGCCAGCGCATTGACAAATGGCTGTGGTGCGCGCGCTTCTTCAAGACGCGCTCGCTGGCGGCCGAAGCGGTGGAGCGCGGCAAGGTGACCGTGAACGGCCAGCCATGCAAGAACTCGCGCGAGGTGAAGCCCGGCGACATGGTGGTGCTGGAAGCGCACCAGCAGCGCTGGGAACTGGTGGTGATGGGCATCGCCCCGGCGCGCGGGCCGGCGCCGGTGGCGCAGACGCTGTATGAGGAAAGTGCCGAAAGCCAGTCCCGCCGGCTGGCCGATGCCGAACGCCGGCGCCTGCAGCCGGAGCCGTCCGCGCAGATCCAGGGGCGCCCGACCAAGCGGGACCGGCGCCGCATCGACCACCTGAAGAGCTGAAATGACAACGCGGCGGCACCGGGAAGCTCCGGTGCCGCCGCGCAGTGGGCACAGGGTCAGGTGGCGCTTATTCCTGCGTGACTTCCTGACTGACGATAGGGACGATGTAGTGCTTGAACACCGCCTTGCCGCTGCCATACTCCGTATCGCGCGAGGTGAATGCGCCGGAAAGGCAGATAAAGACGGTCATGACCGCCAAGGCGGCCACAAGGCAGAGCGTCACGACTGGCAGCTTATGCATGGCCAACCTTTCGGAAGAGGCACAAAGTTGAACCATCTCCAGGACCCCCGACATTTTTGTCATTTTTCTTACTGAGAATCTTAGTGAGTGCGATGCAGCAAAGCAATAAGGCGTCGATTGCATATGGGTGGCCTTTGTAACCGTGTGTTTCCGCGTCACGCCAGCGCCACTCTTGAAAACCTGCGCCTTGCCACCACCTGCACGGAACACGCGCCGATTTACCACCCGCGGCCAGGCCCACGGCGGGCCGCGACAATGCATTGATACGGATCGACATGGAAGAACAGAAGCAGACGCCAACCACCCAGACGCCTACGCCCGCGGGCGAAGAGGCGGCCAACGCCAGCCAGGAAACCGGTGCGCCGGAAACCGCTGCCGTGGATGACGTGGCGGCCCAGCTGGCCGCCCTGGAAGCCAAGGCGCGCGAGCATTACGACCTGTATATGCGCGCCGTTGCCGAAGGCGAGAACATCCGCCGCCGGGCGCAGGACGATGTCGCCAAGGCGCACAAGTTCGCCATCGAGAACTTCGCCGACAACCTGCTGCCGGTGATGGACAGCCTGCAGGCCGCGCTGGCCGACGGCTCGGGCGATATCGCCAAGCTGCGCGAAGGCGTCGAACTGACCGCGCGCCAGCTGGCGGCCGCCTTTGAGCGCGGCAAGATCGTTGAACTCAACCCGGTGGGCGAGAAATTCGACCCGCACCGCCACCAGGCCATCTCGATGGTGCCGGCGGACCAGGAACCCAATACCGTGGTGACCGTGCTCCAGCGCGGCTACACCATTGCCGAGCGCGTGCTGCGGCCGGCGCTGGTGACGGTGGCGGCACCGAAGTAAGCCGGCCCGGGACGGCGGCGTGCCATCCTGGATTGCGACCTGACGCCCGGTGCCGGCTGGCCCGGGCGTTTGTCATTCTGGAGCGAGCATGACCACTGAACCAGGCGCCGGCTCGGCGCAGTCGTCCCCGGCCCCCCACCTCGACCACCGCGCCTTCGAGGCGTTCGGCATGCGCGAGGTCGATGACGGCATCATCGACGCCGCCATAGCCGGGGCCGGCGACGCGCTGGTGTGCGTGTTCTTCTGGGGGGTGGACTGCTTCAACTGCGAGATGGCCAAGAAGGCCATGCTGGCCAACCCCGAACCGGTCCGCGCGCTGGCGCTGCACTGGCTGCATGCCAACGTCTACGCGCATCCCGGGCTGGGCCGGCGCTTTGGCCTGCATGGCATCCCGGTGTTCATGTTCTTTCAGAACGGCAAGAAACTGGGCCGCGCCACTGGCTGGCATGGCCACGGCCAGTTTGCCGCCGCGGTGGCCAATGCGCGGCTCAAGGCCAGCGGTAAGCCGCTGGCCGGCTGAGCGGTCTGGCCGTTCAGCGGGTTCAGCGGGACAGCGCGTAGCCGATGCGGAACTGCCACGGCAGCTTGTGGTTGTAGTCCAGCAGGCTCTCGCCATAGCCGACGAAGTAGCCCGCCATCAGGTAGCCCGCGGTGCCGGGAATCAGCCGCGCCATCGGGTAGGTCAGCTGGGCGTCGACGCTGCCGTACCACTTGCGCGTGCCCTTGCGCAGCGTGGCGGAGAACTCCCATGAGTCCGGGCGCCCGTAGGCAATGCCCAGGTCCATGAAGCCGCGGTAGTGGGCGATGTCGGGGTTGTCGCCCTTTTCCACATAGGCATAGAGCTTGGGCGCGACGCGCCAGTGCCAGTCGTTCTGGTCGCCGAAGTAGAAGGTCGGCTTGACGAAGACCGTATTGATGCTGCGCGATTCGTCGCCGCTGCGGCCATTGGATTCATGCTCCAGGCCGGCCGCCAGCGACAGCCGGCTGATGACGTTGTTGCGCACGCCGGTATCCGACAGGTAATAGAACAGGCTGGGCCGGTAGTTGGTGTCGCGGAACGGCTTGGACTGCTCGGACAGGTCCCACAGCGAAAACTGCGTGTAGCCCACGTACAGGTTGTCGAACAGGCGCTTCGACGCCGGGTCCTCGCCCTGAAACAGGCGGTACTTGAAACTCAGCTGGAACTTGGCGTTGGCGCCGTCATGCGCGCCGACCATGAAATACATCGGGTCATGGAACGACAGCCGGGCGCTGTCGCGCAGGTCGGCCGGCGCGGGTGCGGCGGCGCCCGCCGTGGTGACCGGGGAGACCGGCACGGCTGCGGTAGCGGTCGCCGGCTCTGCGGCGTCGGTGGCCGGCTCGGTGCCGTTCGCCGCCGGTGCCTTGCCGGCGACCGGTGGCGCGGCGGTGGCGGGTTCGCCGGGCTGCGGCAGGCGGTTCAGCGTCACCAGTACCGGCGCGGCGTCGATGCCGGTGGCATCCAGCCGCACCTGGCCGCGCAGGGCCGGGGGCAGCGCCACCGTGTAGCGGATCGCGCGGTGCTCACCGCGGCGCAGGTTGACCACGGCCGGGCCCGAGACTTCGCGCCACAGCACCAGCCGCACCGGCGCCTGCAGGTCGCCCGAGGCGGTCACTTCGAGCGTGTCGGGAATCCGGTAGCGGCGCGTGGCGTCGTCGGCGCTGACCACCAGCGTCAGCGTCAGCGGCTGGTTGCCGTCGATCACGCGCGGCGGCTGCAGCAGCGCCACCCCGGCGTGGCCGGCCAGCGGCCAGGCCAGCATCAGCGACAGGCAGAGCGGGGCAACGGCGCGGCCGGCGGACGCGAGCCGGCGCCGGCGGGGGAGGGCAATACGGGGCATGGTTTGCGGGCACCGCGCCGCCATATGACGGCAACGCGGCTAGGGAAATGCGGACCCCAAAGCCTACCACGCACCCATCGGAGGGTTGTGACGAATTGTACGCAGCACTTGATGCGTCTCGCGTACCGGACTTAGCGGTTGGCGCGGCGCTTCACGCAATCGACGTAGTGGTCGCCGTCGGGCGGCTGGCCGGTGCGTTGTGCCTGCCACAGCATTTCGCCCAGGCATTCCATCACCTGGTGCTGGGCTTCGTGCGGGGAATCCAGCCGGCGCGCCAGCGCCTCATAGGCCTGGCGAATGCCGCGCGGCTGGTCGACCGAGACCTGCTCGGAGATCGACAGGTGCATCGACAGGTGCAGGAAGGGGTTGGTCTGGCCTTGCTCGGGAGTGTAGTCCTGCGACAGCGCACCTTCACTGTCGCGCAGCAGGCCGTGGTACTCGGGGTGCTCGCCGATCCAGTCGATTGCGATGGCTTCCAGCGGGGTCAGCACGCCGCCTGTGAGCTGCTTCTGCCAGGCATCGCAGAAGAACCGGCGGACTTCTTCTCGGGAGGGATTAAACATGGTGGCGACATTGTAAACGAGGGCCGCGGCCCGCGCTGGCGGCGCCGCTTGTTGCAAGCGGCGCCAAGTAGAATGCGGGATCGCCGACTTTCCGCCCGCTCGATGACCGCTTCCGCCCAAACCGCCCCGGACCACGCCCGCGACAAGCTGGCCGGCGTGCTGCTGATCGCGCTGTCGGCCAGCGCCTTTGGCGCCATGGCGATCTTCGCGCGCTTTGCCTACGCGGCCGGCGCGGATGTCTACGGGCTGCTGCTGGTGCGCTTCATGCTGGCCGCCGCGGCATTGGCCTGGGTGATGCGCACGCGCGGCATCGCCTTGCCGCCGTGGCGCCGCGTGCTGGCGCTGGCGGCGATGGGCGGCATCGGCTATGTCGGCCAGCTGTTTTGCTTCTTCAGCGCGCTCAACCATGCGCAGGCCAGCCTGGTGGCGCTGTTGCTGTACCTGTATCCGCTGTTCGTGACGATCCTGGCGGCGGTCTTCCTGAAGGAGCGGCTGACCACTGCCGCGGTGATCGCGCTGGTGTTGTGTTCGGTGGGCGCCGGCCTGACCGTCGGCGGCGGCGAGGGCTCACCGCTGGGGATCGCGCTGGGGCTGGCGGCGGCGGTGATCTATTCGGTCTATATCATCGTCGGCGCGCGCGTGACTGCCGGCGTCAACCCGATCGCCACCACCACGGTGATCTGCACCGCGGCGGCGCTGGTCTACGGCGCCGTCGGCCTGCTGCGGATGGGGGCGGGCGCGCCGCCGCAGTTCCCGGCCACTGCCGGCGGCTGGCTGGCGCTGGCAGCCATCGCGCTGTTGTCGACGGTGCTGGCGATCCTGACCTTCTTCGCCGGCCTGCAGCGGCTGGGCGCGGCGCAGGCGTCGATGCTGTCGACGCTGGAGCCGGTGGTCACGGTGCTGCTGGCGGCGCTGCTGCTGGGCGAGCATATCGGCGCGGCGCAGGCCGTGGGCGGCGGGCTGATCCTGGCCGGCGTGCTGTGGCTGACCCGCCGGGGCAGTGCGCCGGCGCCGGCCCGCGCCGATATGCAAGGGAATTGAACGGGTTGCTCAAAGGCGCTGTCGTGGGGCGCACAAGGCGTTGGGTACAATCGCGCCTTCTCTTAAATCTCGTACAGGAAAGAAGCGCATGTCCCAGATCGACAACGCCGCGCTGGCGCAGCTGTTCACCGAAGCCCGCACGCACAACGTGTGGCAGGACCGCCACGTGGACGACGCCGTGCTGCACCAGATCTATGAAGCGATGAAGTTCGGCCCGACCGCTGCCAACAGCAGCCCGGCGCGCATCGTGTTTGTCAAGAGCGCTGCCGAGAAGGCGCGCCTGGTGGACTGCGTGTCGGCCGGCAACGTCGACAAGACCCGTTCGGCGCCGGTGACGGCCATCATCGCCTTCGACACCGCCTTCCACGACCAGCTGCCCAAGCTGTTTCCGCATGCCGACGCCCGTTCCTGGTACGCCGGCAACGCCGAGAAGATCGCCCGCGACGCGCTGATGAACAGCTCGCTGCAAGGCGGCTACTTCATCCTGGCGGCGCGCGCGCTGGGCCTGGACTGCGGCCCGATGGGCGGCTTCGATGCCGACAAGGTCAACGCGGCCTTCTTCCCTGACGGCAAGTGGCAGGTCAACTTCCTGTGCAACCTGGGCTACGGTGAGGCCGACAAGCTGTTCCCGCGCGGCCCGCGCCTGTCGTTCGACGAAGCCTGCCGCATCGTCTGAACGCGCTGCGCACCAACGGTGCCAGACAAAAAAAGCGACCCGCCGTGGTCGCTTTTTTTTTGTCTGGCGCGCGGCGGCGGCTTCAGGCCGTCCACTCCTGCACGGGATTGCAGGCCAGGTAGCGCTGGGGTTCGGCAATGCCAAGCCGCGCGCGGGCCGCGTCGATGGGTTCATGCAGCAGGTTCTCGTAGTCCTCGCCCAACAGCCATTGGGCGCGGCGGCCCAGCCGGTAGCCCTCCAGCACGGCCCGCGCAAAGGCCAGGCTGCCGCTCACGCGCAGGCTCTTCAGCGACGCCGCGATGGCGATGAAGGCCCAGCCCTTGCCGCCGGTCTGGGCATAGCTGAATGCCACCAGTGCGGCTTCGCCAAGGCTTTCATCGGCCCGGTAGCCGGTAAGCACATGCCAGATGTCGTGGATGTCGCGGGTACGCCGGCCGAACCACATGTAGGCGTCCTCGACCACGGGCTCCTGGTCCAGGTTCGAGACCTTGGCCAGCCCGTCAGCGCTGTAGCCGGTCTGTTCCAGGAAGGCGCGATAGGCCGCGCCCACCGTGCCCGGTGCGAACCTGGCCACGTAGGCGGGATCGGACAGGCGCTCCGCCAGCTCGACGCGCTGGTAGACCATGCGCCGCCCGTCCGGTGTGCTCAGCAGGCGGCTGAAGTTGCGGGGCATGGACGGCCCGTTGAGTGCGCGCATGATGCGGAACACCTGCTCCGTGTCGTTGCCATTCGCCATCAGCTTGCGAACGGCCTGGAACGCGGTGAAGACATCCTGCTTGTAGGGGTTGGAACCGGTGGTGGTGGCCATGGGCGGGGCTCCGTGGATCAGGCGACCTGCGCCTGGGCCGGCGCGGGTACATGCAGCCGGGCGGCGGTGTCGCGGACGAAATCGACGCTGGTATCGACGGCGGTCACCGGCAGCATATGCCCGCCGCTGACCAATGTCAGCGTGGCGCCGGGGACCTTGGCGACAAGCGCTTCGCCATGCTCGGCAAAGTCCAGGATGTGGTCTTCGCGGCCGTAGAGGACACTGACCGGCACGCGCAGCGTGCCATAGCGGTGCAGCAGCGCCGGCAGGCTATGCGCGGCACCGATCAGGTCTTCGGACGCGGCCAGGAAGTGGCAGGGCCGCAGCGCCAGCAGGCCGCCTCCGCGCGTCGGGAAGTCGTCCGGCACCGGGTCCGGGCCGAATACGATGTCCATCACGGCTTCGCGGCGCCGTATCGACATCGGCACCACCAGCGTCCATGCCATCAGCCGGCGCAGCCACGCGCTGTGCACGGCCATGGCCTGGAACACCGGCGAGATCGCCTTGGGCGGGTGCGTGAGCGGCGCGATCAGTGCCAGCCCGCCCACGCGTTCGGGGTGGTGGATGGCCAGCGCCAGCGCAATGGCACCGCCCAGCGAATGGCCCACCACCAGCGGACGCTCCAGGCCAAGCTTGTCGCACAGCGCGGCGAGCGCCGCGGCCTGTGCCGGCAGGTCCGCGGCGCTGCCCGGCGTGCGTGTGGAGTGGCCCGCGCCGGGGCGGTCGACGGCGATCACGCGGAAGTGCTCGGCAAGCGGCCCGATCATGCCGTAGCCAAAATTCTCAAGCTGGCCAGACAAGCCATGCACCAGCAGCACCGCCGGGCCCTGGCCGCGCTCCACCACATGCAGCCGCGCGCCGGGCACATCGACAAAGCGGCCGGGCGGCGGCATGGCGGCTTCGATGCGCCGGGCGGTGCGCCACGTGTACAGATACAGCGACGCGCCCAGCACCAGGATCAGCCCGATCAGCACCGCGAAGACGGTCAGGACGATGGTCATGATTGCACCTCGCTGGCGGCAACGGCCGGCACCGTGTTTTTGTTCGTGGTGTCCTGGCTGTCCCGGTGCGCCCGGTGTGCCAGGGGAGAGGGAGGCGGGACATCGAACTGCAACACGCCGTCTGCGATGCGCCCGTGCCGAATCGTCAGCAGGTCCTTCAGGTAGTTCTGGTGCACGCGCCATGGCTTGCGATGCCCTTGCCGGGGCAGCACGGTGGCGGCACGCTGCACGTAGCCGGAGGTGAAATCCAGGAACGGGGTCGGCTCAACGTCAGCGGGGGCGCGCGGCACGGCAATGCGGTGGGCGTGGCGATCCATATGACGCAGCAGGCGGCAGACGTACTCGGCTGTGAGGTCGGCCTTGAGCGTCCACGAGGCATTGGTGTACCCGAAGGCCAGCACCAGGTTGGGCACATCGCTCAGCATCATCCCCTTGTAGGCCAGGCATTCGGCGGGGCGGCGCGGCTGGCCGTCTACAGTGAGCGCAATGTCGCCCAGCATGTTCAGCTTCAGGCCGGTGGCCACCACCACGACATCCGCGGCCAGCGTCTTGCCGCTGGCCAGCACGATGCCGTCTTCGGTAAACCGGTCGATGGTGTCGGTCACCACCGATGCGTGCCCGTCGCGGATCGCGCGGAACAGGTCGCCGTCGGGCACCAGGCACAGGCGCTGGTCCCACGGCCTGTAGCGGGGCGTGAAGTGGGTGCCGACGTCATAGCCTGGCGTCAGTTGCGCTGCCGCCATGCCGATCAGGCGCTGCCTGACGCGATCCGGCCGGCGCCGCGCCAGCTGGAAGAACATCATGCCCAGCAGCACGTTCTTCCAGCGCGTGGCGGCGTAGGCCAGCCGCTCCGGCAGGATGCGGCGCAGCTTGTGGGCGATGGCGTCCTCGCCGGGGCGCGTCACGATATAGGTGGGAGAGCGCTGCAGCATCGTCACGTGCGCGGCGCTCTTCGCCATGGCCGGCACCAGCGTGACCGCCGTGGCGCCGCTGCCGATCACCACCACGCGCTTGCCGGCGTAGTCGAGCGATTCGTCCCAGAACTGCGGATGCACCATGCTGCCGCGGAATTGTTCTTCGCCTGCAAATTCGGGCCGGTGGCCCTCGGCATAGCTGTAATAGCCCGCGCACACATAGAGCAAGCGTGCGCGCAGGCGCAGCCGGCTGTGGTCCGCCGTGTGTTCGGCTTCGACCGTCCAGCAGGCTGAGGCGCTGTCCCATGCCGCGCTGATGACCCGATGGCCAAAGCGGATATGTGACGTGATGCCGGCCTCTTCGGCGGTTTCGCGGATGTAGGCGCGAATCGACGGCCCGTCGGCGATGGCCTTGGCGCCGCGCCAGGGCTTGAAGCGGTAGCCCAGCGTGTACATGTCCGAATCCGAGCGGATGCCGGGGTAGCGGAACAGGTCCCAGGTGCCGCCCATGGCCTCGCGCGCCTCCAGGATGGCGTAGCGCTTGCCGGGGCAGCGCATTTGCAGCTGGCGCGCGGCGCCAATGCCGGACAGGCCGGCGCCTACGATCAGGACATCGAGGACTGCGTCATCGGAACTTGGGGCGGTCATGGCGGATCCGGACGAGTGGCGCTTCTGACAACATAGATTGTCAGAAGCGATCCGGCAAGTAATCTGACAATAGGGAATGTCATAATGGCGCACATGACGACCGAGCTCACCCCCGCGCGCCGCTACCGCGGCGCCGAAGCCGAAGAACGACGTGCCCAGCGCCGTGTGCAGCTGATTGCCGCGGCCGTGCAGGTCTACGGCGAGCGCGGCTACCAGAACGCCACCGTCAAGGCCGTGTGCGAGGCCGCGGGCCTGACCGAACGGTATTTCTATGAGTCGTTCGCCAACAGCGAGGCCTTGCTGCTGGCATCGTTTCAAACAGTGACCCACCGCTTGCTGCACACCCTCGCCCTGGCGGGCGAGGGGGCCGGAGGCGACGGCCAGCAACGCGCGCTGGCCATGCTGCGCGCCTATTTCGGGGCGCTGCAGCGCGAGCCGCGTTCAGCGCGGGTGTTCCTGGTGGAAATCCGCGGCGTCAGCAAGCTGGTCGACGGGGCGCTGGCGGAGTCGCTGGATGAATTCGGCGGGATGCTGGCGCAAGCGCTGCTGCCGCCGGGACGCAAGCTGGATCCGTTGCTGACGGCGGGGGTGGCGGGCGGGGTGGTCCACATCGCCCTGCGCTGGATCACGCATGGTTACGCGCCCGATGTGGAGGTGGTCGCGCGCACGGCGCTACAGCTGGCCCTGGTGCTGGCGCACGAGCCGGACTAGCCTCGGGTCACAACTGCGGCGCCGGCGTCTTTTCCCTGAACTCGCATAGCGGCTCGATCACGCAGTGCCAGCACTCGGGCTTGCGCGCCTTGCAGACGTAGCGGCCGTGCAGGATCAGCCAGTGGTGGGCATCGTGCAGAAACTCATGCGGCACGCACTTGAGCAGCTTCTGCTCGACGATCTGCACGGTCTTGCCCGGCGCCAGCCCGGTGCGGTTCGCTACCCGGAAGATATGCGTGTCCACCGCGATGGTGGGCTCGCCGAACGCGGTGTTGAGCACCACGTTGGCGGTCTTGCGGCCCACGCCCGGCAGGGCCTCCAGCGCTTCGCGATCGGGCGGGACCTTGCCGCCGTGGCGCTCGACCAGGATGTGGCAGGTTTCAATCACGTGCTTCGCCTTGGTCTTGTACAGCCCGATGGTCTTGATGTACTCGCTGAGGCCGGCTTCGCCCAGGTCCAGCATCTGCCGCGGGGTATGCGCCACCGGGAACAGCCGTCGCGTGGCCTTGTTGACGCCGACGTCGGTCGCCTGCGCCGACAGCAGCACGGCGATCAGCAACTCGAACGGCGAGCTGTATTCCAGCTCGGTGGCCGGGGCTGGGTTGGTTTCGCGCAGCGTCTCAAAGATGGCACGGCACTTGGCGGCGTTCATTTTTCTTCTGGGTCGGTATTGGCGTTCTGGTCGGATCCAGGCCTGGTAAGCCCCGCACGCGCGCGCCGTGCTTCGGCGGCGTCGATCTGGGCCTGCACCGCAGCCGAGACGTTCTCCGTGTTGCGCGGTTGCGCGGCCTGCTGCTTCTGCCGGGCGCGTTCGATCGCGGCCTGGATGATGGCGCGCTTGCGTTCCTGCGCGGCGCGCTCGGCATCGTTCTCCGGCGCTTCGGCCTGCACCGCGGCCAGCTTGGCGGCGGCCTTGGCGGCCAGGCGCGCGTCGTTTTCCTCGCGCTCGCGCACCAGCCGCGCATTGCGCGCCAGGAAGCGCGCGTGCGCGGCATCGGCCTGCGCCTGCGACCACGCGGCCCAGCCGGTGCGTTCGCCGGTGACCGGGACCATGTCGATGCAGTCGACCGGGCAGGGCGCCACGCACAGGTCGCAGCCGGTGCACCAGTCAGGGATCACCGTATGCATCTGCTTGGCGGCGCCGGCAATCGCATCGACCGGGCAGGCCTGGATGCAAAGCGTGCAGCCGATGCAAAGGCTCTCGTCGATGCGGGCCACCGCGCGCGGCTGTTCGCTGCCGCGTTCCGGGTCCAGCGGCAGCGGTTCGGCGCCCAGCACCGCGGCCAGGCGCACGATGCCTTCCGCGCCGCCGGGCGGGCAGCGGTTGCAGGGGGCTTCGCCGCTGGCCATGGCTTCAGCGTAGGGGCGGCAGCCGTTGAAGCCGCATTTGGTGCACTGGGTCTGGGGCAGCAGCGCTTCGATGCGGTCGGCGAGGGACTTGACGGCGGGATTCACGACTACGGGCAGGAAATCAGGGGACAAAACAGGGACCAAGGCCGGATCAGAACGGTCAAGACACGAAATTTGCGGGGCACTGTGAGGGTTTGGCGACATAACAGCCGAACCCTGCGGCGGACAATAGGCCAGCGACCCTGCGGCACCGGGATCTCTGTGAACCCCTGCGAGCCATCGCGCCGCAAGGATTATCCCCGATTTCGCCGGCGGGCAGAAACGGCGATGATGCGCGCACCACCGGATTGCCGCATTCCGGCCTATGCCATAATCCGCGCAACGATCGACCAGCCACCCCATGTCAACTGAGCCCAAGACCAAACGCGACCCGGAAGGGACGCGCCGACGCATCCTCGCTGCGGCCACCGAGGAATTCGCCAAGGGGGGTCTGGCCGGCGCCCGCGTCGACCAGATTGCCCGGCGTGCGGAGACTAACGAACGCATGCTGTACTACTACTACGGCAGCAAGGAAGGCCTCTTCCTGGCGGTGCTCGAGAAGCAATACGCCAATTTCCGCGCCGACGAGGAGCAGCTGCACCTCGTCGACGAAGACCCGGTCCAGGGCGTGCGCACGCTGGCGCGCTTCGTCTGGGACTGGTATTACGAGCATCCGGAGTTCATCCGCCTGGTCAACAGCGAGAACCTGCACGAGGCCCGGCACCTGAAGAAGTCGGCGCAGCTGCAGCAGCTGATCAACCCGGTGGTGGATGTGCTGGCCGACGTGATCCGGCGCGGGCAGGAACAAGGCGTGTTCCGCGACAATATCGACGTGCCGCAGTTCTACCTGACGATTTCCGCGCTGGGCTACTACGTGCTGTCCAACCGCTACACCATCAGTGCCGTGATCGGCCGCGACGTGGCCTCGCAGCAGGAGCATGAGCGCTTTGCCGAGCTGCACTCGGAAATGCTGCTCAGCTACCTGAAGAAGCACTGAACCTCCCGGCCCGCCCCCGCAAGAAGAAACGCCCGCGATCGCGGCCCCGATCGCGGGCGTTTTTTTACTTGGTGGCCGAGGCCTGGTGGTACTTGCGGATAAAGTCGCGCAGCTGCGGGTAGATCTCCTCGCGCCAGCGCCGGCCCGAGAAGATGCCGTAGTGGCCGCAGTGTTCCGCATTCAGATGCTGCTTGCGGGCTTTCGGGATGCCGGCGCACAGGTCGTGCGCCGCGGCGGTCTGGCCCGCGCCGGAGATGTCGTCCAACTCGCCCTCGACGGTCATCAGCGCGGTGCTCTTGATGTCCTGCGGCCGCACCGGATTGCCGTCGATGGCCCAGGTGCCGTTGGCCAGGCGGAACTCCTGGAACACCTCGCGGATGGTGTCGAGGTAGTACTCGGCGGCCATGTCGAGCACCGCGTTGTATTCGTCGTAGAAGCGCACGTGGGCGTCGGCGTCGTCCGCATCGCCCTCGACCAGGCTCAGGTAGAAGTCATAGTGCGAGGAAAGGTGCCGGTCCGGGTTCATCGCCACGAAACCGGCATGCTGCAAAAAGCCCGGGTAGACGCGGCGCCCGTGGCCGGGGTAGTTGGCCGGCACGGTGTAGATGACGTTGTTCTCGAACCACTCGAACGACTTGTTGGTCGCCAGCGAGTTGACCGCGGTGGGGCTCTTGCGGGCGTCGATCGGGCCGCCCATCATCGTCATGGTGCGCGGCGTCTTCTCGCCGGCCGAGGCCATCAGCGAGATCGCGGCCAGCACCGGTACCGTGGGCTGGCACACCGAGATCACATGCAGGTTCTCGGCGCCGATGTGGCGGATGAATTCCTGGATGTAGTAGATGTAGTCGGACAGGTGGAACGTGCCATCCTCCACCGGCACCATCCGTGCGTCGATCCAGTCGGTCACGTAGACCTTGTGGTCCTGCAGCAGCGTGCGCACCGTGTCGCGCAGCAGCGTGGCATGGTGGCCCGACAGCGGCGCGGCCACCAGCACCACCGGCTCATCCTTGAGCAGCTTGATGGTATCCGGGTCGTCGGCATAGCGCTTGAAGCGCACCAGCTTGCAGAAGGGCTTCTCGAGCACGGTCTGCTCGACGATGGGGATGTCGCGCCCGTTGGAGCGCACCGACTTGATGTCGAATGCCGGTTTTTCGTATTCCTTGCCGAGCCGGTACAGCAGTTCATAGCCGGCAGCCAGGCGGGGTGCGCCGGGAACCAGCGAGAGCGGGCTGAGGGGGTTGGTGAAGGTCTTGGCCGTCGCCTGGGCCCACGCGGTCAGCGGGTGCAGGATCGAACGCTGGAACTCATGCAATTGGTAGAGCATGCCTTTTCTGCCTGGGGTCTAGCTATGAGGTACGTACTACCAGGTACTAATGTACTGACAATACACCGTGGATCGTGGCGCCGATTATGCCCTTAACCGAACGACCGTGCTAACGATCTTGCTCTGCAGCATATACCTTAAAGTACATCCATTGCTGCGGAAAACAATAAGGTAAAAGGCTGATTTCTGGATGACATTTGGCTGATAAATTGCAAACAAATGCAAAAAGCGGCCGAAGCCGCTTTTTGTGCATTGCTTTGTGACGCTTGCGCCAGTCGCCACTTGTTGCGGTGTGGCGATTTCAAAGGGCTTTTACATCACAGCTGCGATTGCATCGACGACGGCGTCGATGTTGCGGCTGTTCAGCGCGGCCACGCAGATGCGGCCGGTGCCGACGGCGTAGATGCCGTGCTCATTGCGCAGGCGATCCACCTGGGCCGAGGTCAGGCCCGAGTACGAGAACATGCCGCGCTGCGCCTTGACGAAGGAGAAGTCGCCCGGCACGCCCTTGGTGGCCAGCTTGTCCACCAGCGCATGGCGCATCAGCTTGATGCGGTCGCGCATCTCGGCCAGTTCTTCTTCCCACATGGCGCGCAGTTCCGGGCTGTTCAGCACGCTGGCGACCACGGTGCCGCCGTGCGTCGGCGGATTGGAATAGTTGGTGCGGATCACGCGCTTGACCTGCGACATCACGCGCTGCGCTTCTTCCTTGCTGGTGGTGACGATCGACAGCGCGCCCACGCGCTCGCCGTACAGCGAGAAGCTCTTCGAGAACGAGCTCGACACGAAGAAGGGCAGGCCGGAGTCCGCGAACAGGCGCACGGCGGCGCCGTCCGGGTCGATGCCGTCGGCAAAGCCCTGGTAGGCCATGTCCAGGAACGGGATCAGGTTGCGTTCCTTGACCAGTTCCACCACCTGCTTCCACTGCTCGGGCGACAGGTCCACGCCGGTCGGGTTGTGGCAGCAGGCGTGCAGCACGACGATGGTGTTGGCCGGGAACGACTTGAGCGATTCCACCATGCCGGCAAAGTTCAGGCCGTGGCTGGGGGCGTCGTAGTAGGCATAGTTGACCACCGGGAAGCCGGCGGATTCGAACAGTGCGCGGTGGTTTTCCCAGCTCGGGTCGCTGATGGCGACCTTGGCGTCCGGGTACAGGCGCTTCAGGAAGTCGGCGCCGATCTTCAGCGCGCCGGTGCCGCCGAGTGCCTGTGCCGTCACTACGCGGCCTTCGGTGATCAGCGGCGATTCCTTGCCGAACAGCAGCGTCTGCACGGCCTGGTCATAGGCGGCGATACCTTCGATCGGCAGGTAGCCACGCGGGGTGGCGGTGGTCAGACGGGCCTTTTCTGCCTCCTGGACGGCGCGCAGCAGGGGGATTTTCCCTTCGTCGGTGAAGTACACGCCAACGCCCAGGTTGACCTTGGTCGGGCGGGTATCGGCATTGAAGGCTTCGTTGAGGCCCAGGATCGGGTCGCGCGGGGCCATCTCGACGGCAGAAAACAAACTCATTTGGAATCTCGTGGTCGGCAATGAATGAAAACGGGAAGGCGTAGAATGCTTCGGACTGCGCTGGCGGCTGGCAGGCCCCGTTCCCTTCCGGCGGGAAGTGGCTTGAAGCGGGGGCTGTCAACCCCAAGATTCTAGCGTATCCGCCCGTTTTCCTGAGGTTTTTCCCTAATCTCGCCGCGCCTTCTTTCGTTATTTCTTTCCTTACTCGTACCGCTACCTCTCCAGCCACCACGCCCCTTATGTCGAACCTTGCCGAAGCCGCGCCGGCCCTGGACGAAGACAAATTCGTCACATTTCCCGGCTCCCCGTTCCAGCTGTACCAGCCGTTCCCGCCCGCCGGCGACCAGCCGGAGGCCATCCGGCAGCTGGTGGAGGGCGTGGACGACGGCCTGTCGTTCCAGACGCTGCTGGGCGTCACGGGCTCGGGCAAGACCTTCACCATGGCCAACGTGATTGCCCGCATGGGGCGGCCGGCCATCGTGTTTGCCCCGAACAAGACGCTGGCGGCGCAGCTCTATGCGGAATTCCGTGAATTCTTCCCGCGCAACGCCGTCGAGTACTTCGTCAGCTACTACGACTACTACCAGCCCGAGGCCTACGTCCCGCAGCGCGACCTGTTTATCGAGAAGGACTCGTCGATCAACGAGCATATCGAGCAGATGCGGCTGTCTGCGACCAAGAGCCTGCTGGAGCGCCGCGACACCATCATCGTGGCAACCGTCTCGGCGATCTATGGTATCGGCAACCCGACCGAATACCACCAGATGATTCTCACCTTGCGGGCCGGCGACAAGATCAGCCAGCGCGACGTGATCGCGCGCCTGATCGCGATGCAGTACACCCGCAACGAGACCGACTTCCAGCGCGGCACCTTCCGCGTGCGTGGCGACACCATCGATATCTTCCCGGCCGAGCATGCCGAGATGGCGGTGCGGCTGGAGATGTTCGATGACGAAGTCGAGTCGCTGCATTTCTTCGACCCGCTCACGGGCCGCGTGCGCCAGAAGATCCCGCGCTTCACGGTCTACCCGTCGAGCCACTATGTGACCCCACGCGAGACCGTGCTGCGCGCGATCGAGGCGATCAAGTCGGAGCTGCGCGAGCGCCTCGAGTTCTTCCACAAGGAAAACCGGCTGGTGGAGGCGCAGCGGCTGGAGCAGCGCACCCGCTTCGACCTGGAAATGCTGTCCGAGCTGGGCTTCTGCAAGGGCATCGAGAACTATTCGCGGCACCTGTCCGGTGCACGCCCCGGCGATCCGCCGCCGACGCTGGTCGACTACCTGCCGCCGGATGCGCTGATGTTCCTGGACGAGTCGCACGTGCTGATCGGCCAGCTCAACGGCATGTACAACGGCGACCGCGCGCGCAAGACCACGCTGGTGGAGTACGGCTTCCGGCTCCCGTCGGCGCTGGACAACCGGCCGCTGAAGTTCGACGAATTCGAGCGCAAGATGCGCCAGGTGATGTTTGTCTCGGCCACGCCGGCGCAGTTCGAGCAGGAGAATGCCGGGCAGGTGGTGGAGCAGGTGGTGCGTCCGACCGGGCTGGTCGATCCCATCATCCTGGTGCGCCCGGCGACCACGCAGGTGGACGACCTGGTGTCCGAGATCCACGCCCGCGTCGAGGCCGGCGAACGCGTGCTGGTGACCACGCTGACCAAGCGCATGGCCGAGCAGCTGACTGAGTTCCTGTCCGAGAACGGGGTCAAGGTGCGCTACCTGCACTCGGACATCGACACCGTCGAGCGCGTGGAGATCATCCGCGACCTGCGCCTGGGCACCTTCGACGTGCTGGTGGGCATCAACCTGCTGCGCGAGGGCCTGGATATTCCCGAGGTGTCGCTGGTGGCAATCCTCGATGCGGACAAGGAAGGCTTCCTGCGCGCCGAGCGCTCGCTGATCCAGACCATCGGCCGCGCCGCGCGCAACGTCAACGGTACCGCCATCCTGTACGCGGACCGCATGACCGAGTCGATGAAGAAGGCCATTGGCGAGACCGAGCGCCGCCGCGCCAAGCAGATCGCCTTCAACGAGGCCAACGGCATCACGCCGCGCGGTGTGGTCAAGCGCATCAAGGACATCATCGACGGCGTCTACAGCGTCAGCGATGCCAAGGCCGAGCTGCTGGCGGCGCAGGAGCAGGCCCGCTACGAGGACATGAGCGAGAAGCAGGTCTCCAAGGAAATCAAGCGCCTGGAGAAGCTTATGCTTGACCATGCCCGCAACCTGGAATTCGAGCAGGCGGCGCAGGTGCGCGACCAGCTGGCCAAGCTCAAGGCACAGGTGTTCGGCGCCAGCGGAGATGGCGCGCTGCCGCCCGCCTGATACGCGTGGTGCCGGCTCCGGCTGGCCTATAGTGAAATGCGTCACACCTGATCCGGGAGGCGCATCATGGTAAAACTTGGACTGTGGGTACCGCTGGAGGCCAGGCCGGGCAAGGAGCAGGAGGTTGAGCAGTTCCTGCGCGACGGGCTCGCGCTGGTGGAGCAGGAGGCCGGCACCACGGCCTGGTTCGCGCTGCGGCTGGGCCCGTCGATGTTCGGCATCTTTGATGCCTTCCCCGATGAGTCAGCGCGCGAGGCGCACCTCGGCGGCAAGGTTGCCGCGGCGCTGATGGCCAGGGCGCCGGAGCTGTTCATGGGGACGCCGCCGATCCAGAAGCTGGAGGTGGTGGCGGCCAAGCTGCCTTGATGGCGAACGACAAGGAGCTACGATGGAACGCCAGTTTGAATACGGCGGCTACGCGGTCGTGGTCAGCGCGGTCCCGAATGCCGCCGGCGGGTTTGCGGCGCAGATGCGCATCGCCGATGCCTTCGGCGAGCCTTCCGGCCCCAGCTTCGAGGCGATTGCGGGCGATGCGCCCACGCCCGAAGGGGCCATCGCGCTGGCGGAGGCCGGCGCCATGCGGGCGATCGACGCCGGCGAGGTCAACTAGCCAGGCACCCCCATTTTCCGTGGAGAACCACAATGACCGAAATCGGTGAATGGAAGAAGAAGGTCTATGAAACCCACGAAGTGCAGGTCCAGGTCAGGCAGCGCTCACAGAGCGAATGGTCCTACACCGTGCGCGTCTGCCGCCCCGGCACCAATATCCGCGCCGCTGGCACGCTGACCGAGACCTCGCGCATCACCGAGCACTATAAATCGCGCGAAGCCGCGGAAGTGGCCGGGTTTGCGCACGGCGAGCGGCTGGCCAAGCAACTGGCCTGAAGGGCTGCGGGTAGAATTGCGGGCTGTCCGGCCGGCGGCCCTGCCGAGGGCCGGTGCGCCTGCCATTCCACTCCCGCCAAGTTGTGATCCGATGAAGACATACGCCATCCTGATGTGCTGCATGGGAAACATCTGCCGTTCCCCGACGGCGGAGGGCGTGCTGCGCGCCAAGCTGGCGGAGGCCGGGCTGGACGCGCTGGTGGAGCTGGATTCGGCGGGCACGCATGAATACCACCTCGGCCGCGCGCCCGATCCCCGCACCCAGCGCCACGCGCTGCAGCGCGGCTATGACCTGTCCGCGCTGCGCGCGCGCAAGGTCGGGCTGCCGGACTTCGATCGCTTCGACCTGATCCTGGCGATGGACCGCGAGAACCTGGCCGGCCTGGCGCGGCTGCGCCCCGATGCCGGCGAAAAGCTGCGCCTGCTGATGAGCTTCGCCACCCGCCACGACGCCGACGAGGTGCCGGACCCGTACTACGGCGAAGGCGATGGCTTCGAGCGCGTGCTCGACTACATCGAAGATGCCTGCGAGGGCCTGGTGGCCGAGCTGCGCCAGCGCCTGCAAGGCAACGCCGGCTGATCCGGGCACCCGCCCCGTCGCCTTTTCTGCGGCCCGCGCCGCGACGCCACGAGCGCCGCGGCCGGCGGCCCGATCCCACGAGAATCCATGCTTCGCAAACTGTTCCGCAAATGGCGCGAATCGCGCAATGCCAGCCTGCAGCTCGACGCCATCCTGGCCGCGGCCGATCCTGAGGCCCCGCTGGCCGAGCGCAACGGCTGGCTGATCGAGCTGGGCTTCTGGATCCGCCGCGATGGCGGGCTGGGCGCCGATGCCGGCAGCCAGGAACCCGGCACGGACCGCAGCCACCCCGAGCATGTGCGGCTGCGCTACCTGCTGCAGGTGCTGGAGCGGCATCCCGACTGGGCCGAACGTTTTGCCCTGACCGTGCGCAGCCTGGTGCGCGAGAACGACCCGACCGGACTGTTCTGCGATACCGGCGTGGCCCTGCACCCGGGCTTCGTCAGCGAGATGGTGGGCCGGCTGCAGAACCGCTTCCTGCCGCCGCCGCCCAACCGCAGCGACATGGCGGGGCTGTTTGCGCTGGTGTTCGTCGGTGATAAAGACGCGGAGTGGGTCGAGGCCGTCGACGATGAGCTGCTGGCCCGGCTGGCGCGCGTGCTGCAGGCCGGCAGCGCCAAGGGCGAAGCGGCGGGTATGGCGCACTATCGCGATGCGCTGGGCCAGACGCTGGCCACCAGCATCGCGGTGCTGGTCAGCCAGGTGCGCGCCACCGGCCTGAGCCAGGCGATCCGTTCGCGCCTGGCCGGGCGCGTGGACGAGACGCCGTTCTTCCGCCTGGACGAGGCCGTCCAGGCCTTGCGTGAAGAGGGCCTGCGCCATGACGACAACAGCTTCGGCCATCGCCTGAACTATTTCCGCGCGCTGCTGGACGGCTGCCATGCCGCGATCCGCCATGTGTATGAAGACCTGGAAGAAAACGGCGTATCGATCGAGGTGGTGTTCCAGATCGAGCGCATGAAGGTGCAGCTCAGCCGCATCGAGCTGCTGCTGGCGGCCTGGGTCGAGCCCCACCGGCCCGGCATGCATGCGCACCTGGTGGCGGAACTGATCCGATCGACCCAGGCCCGGCGCAGCATCTCGCACCTGGCCGGCACCTCGTTCGCGCAGCTGGCGCGCAAGGTGGTGGAGCGCTCGGCCGAGACCGGCGAGCACTACATCACGCGCGACCGCAAGGAATACGCCGAACTGGTGCGCGCCGCAGCCGGCGGCGGCCTGGTCTCGGTCGCCACGGTGTACCTGAAGTTCCTGATCCACGGCCTGCACCTGGACAAGTTCAGTGAGGGGTTGCTGGCCTCGCTCAACTACGCCGGCAGCTTCCTGGCCATCCACTTTGCGCACTTCACGCTGGCGACCAAGCAGCCGGCCATGACCGGCCCCGCGCTGGCGCACCGGCTGGACGGGGCAGGGCGGCCGGAAGGGCGCGAGATATTCGTCGACGACACCATCGCCATGATCCGTTCCAACGCGGCGGCGATTGTCGGCAACCTGGCGGTGGTGTTCCCGGTGGCGCTGGGGATCCAGTGGCTGGCGCACAAGCTGCTGGGCGCCAACCTGATCACGCCGGCCAAGGCGATTGCCACCATCGAATCGTTCTCGATCCTGGGCCCGACACCGCTCTACGCCGCCTTCACCGGCGTGCTGCTGTGGCTGTCCAGCCTGATTGCGGGCTGGGCCGACAACTGGTTCGCGCTGCACCGCGTGCATGACGTGATGGCCTACAACCGGCGCCTGCGCTACGTGCTGGGTGCACGCGGCGCCACCCGGCTGGCGGATTTCTGGAAGCGTAACCTGTCGGGCATTGTCGCCAATGTGTCGCTGGGCTTGCTGCTGGGGTTGGGGCCGGAAATCCTGAGCTTCTTCGGGCCGCATATGGAAGTGCGTCATGTGACGCTGTCGACCGGCTCGGTCGGCGCGGCCATCGGCGTGCTGGGGATGGATGCGCTGCGCATGCCGTCGCTGTGGCTGGCGGTGGCGGGCATTGCGCTGATGGGGATGTTGAACGTGGCGGTGAGCTTCGCGCTGGCGTTCAATATGGCGCTGCGGTCACGCAACCTGCGGCGCGTGGACCGCGCCGAACTGAGCGCGGCCGTGCGGCGGCGCATCCTGACGCACCCGCTGTCGCTGGTGATGCCGCCGCGCGTGGCAGGCCCGGAGACGGCCGCAGGCGGGCGCGAAGCGTGATGGGGACGTGGTGCGGTGCGGCAGGGTAGTTGACTGAATTAGTCGGGTACCTTTATACTTGACGGAAACGATCAAGTATTGGCATCACCCCCAGAGCCCTGCACCATGAGACTGACCACCAAAGGCCGCTTCGCGGTCACTGCGATGATCGACCTGGCCATGCGCCAGGACCAGGGACCGGTCACGCTCGCCGGCATCAGCCAGCGGCAAAAGATCTCGTTGTCCTATCTGGAGCAGCTGTTTGGCAAGCTGCGCCGGCACGAGATCGTTGAAAGCGTGCGCGGCCCGGGCGGCGGCTACAGTCTGGCGCGCAAGGCCGAAGACGTCACCGTGGCGGACATCATCATCGCCGTGGACGAGCCCCTGGATGCCACCCAATGCGGCGGCAAGGGCAATTGTAACGGAGATGACGGCTCCGGGCGCTGCATGACCCACGAACTGTGGGCCACGCTGAACCAGAAGATGGTCGAGTACCTCGACTCCGTTTCCCTCAAGAACCTGGTGGACCAGCAGCGCGAGCGCCAGCCTGCCGTGCTGCACGACATGCGCGAAGACGCTGCGCAGCCGGTCGCGACCGCTGCGCGCGGCAAGGCCGACAAGCAGGAAAAGCCGGTCCGGGCCAGAATGGTGAATTCAGTTTTCAGCCTGGCGCAGTCCTGAGCGTGCCCAGGCAACGACAGCAAAACAGCGATCAGCGGTCCCTAACAAGGCAGTCATAACGATGAGCACCCCACATTTCCCCATCTACATGGATTACTCGGCCACCACGCCGGTGGACCCGCGCGTGGCGGACAAGATGATTCCGTACCTGCGCGAGCAGTTCGGCAACCCCGCCTCGCGCAGCCATGCGTACGGCTGGGAAGCAGAGCGCGCGGTGGAAGAAGCGCGTGAGCAGGTGGCCGCACTGGTCGGCGCCGACCCGCGCGAGATCGTGTGGACGTCGGGCGCGACCGAATCGAACAACCTGGCGATCAAGGGTGCCGCGAACTTCTATTCGGGCAAGGGCAAGCATCTCATCACCCTGAAGACCGAGCACAAGGCCGTGCTCGACACCACGCGCGAGTTGGAGCGCCAGGGCTTTGAAGTGACCTACCTGGACGTGAAGGAAAACGGCCTGCTCGACATGGAAGTGTTCAAGCAGGCACTGCGCCCGGACACGATCCTGGTCTCGGTGATGCTGGTCAACAACGAGATCGGCGTGATCCAGGACGTCGAGCAGATCGGCGAGATCTGCCGCGAGAAGGGCATCATCTTCCACTGCGACGCCGCGCAGGCGACCGGCAAGGTGGCGATCGACCTGAACAAGCTGAAGTGCGACCTGATGTCATTCTCGGCCCACAAGACCTACGGCCCCAAGGGCATCGGCGCGTTGTACGTGCGCCGCAAGCCGCGCGTGCGCATCGAGGCGCAGATGCACGGCGGCGGCCATGAGCGCGGCATGCGCTCGGGCACGCTGGCCACACACCAGATCGTCGGCATGGGCGAAGCCTTCCGCATCGCCCGCGAAGAGATGGCGACCGAAAACGAACGCATCCGCATGCTGCGCGACCGCCTGTGGAACGGCCTGTCGGACATGGAAGAGGTCTACCTGAACGGCGACCTGGAACAACGCGTGCCGCACAACCTGAATGTCAGCTTCAACTTCGTCGAGGGCGAATCGCTGATCATGGCGATCAAGGACGTGGCGGTGTCGTCGGGTTCGGCCTGCACCTCGGCCTCGCTGGAGCCGTCGTATGTGCTGCGCGCGCTGGGCCGCAACGATGAACTGGCCCACAGCTCGATCCGCTTCACGGTGGGCCGCTTCACCACCGAGCAGGAAATCGACTACACCATCGAACTGCTCAAGAGCAAGATCGGCAAGCTGCGCGACCTGTCGCCGCTGTGGGAGATGTTCAAGGACGGCGTCGACCTGAATTCGATCCAGTGGGCCGCGCACTGACGCGCCCGCCACAGATCATCAGTACAAAAAGCAATACCCCCGCAAAGATACGCAAGAGGTAAGCAAAATGTCATACAGCACCAAGGTTCTCGACCACTATGAAAACCCCCGCAACGTCGGTTCGTTCGACAAGAACGACGATGCGGTCGGCACCGGCATGGTCGGCGCGCCGGCCTGCGGCGACGTGATGAAGCTGCAGATCAAGGTCAACGAGGCTGGCGTGATCGAAGACGCCAAGTTCAAGACCTACGGCTGCGGCTCGGCCATTGCCTCGTCCTCGCTCGTGACCGAGTGGGTCAAGGGCAAGACCGTGGATCAGGCGCTGGAGATCAAGAACACCCAGATCGCCGAAGAACTGGCGCTGCCGCCGGTGAAGATCCACTGCTCGATCCTGGCCGAAGACGCGATCAAGGCCGCCGTCGAAGACTACAAGAAGAAGCACGGCGCCGAGCAGAAGGCTGCCTGATTCTGTCGCACTGACCACGGCATCGACGAAGGAAGACGCAACGATGATCACCATGACCGAGAAGGCGGCCAAGCATGTGGCCCGCTACCTGGAACGCCGCGGCAAGGGCGTGGGCCTGCGCCTGGGCGTGAAGACCACCGGCTGCTCGGGCCTGGCCTACAAGCTGGAATACGTGGACGAGCTGCTGCCGGAAGACGCGGTGTTCGAATCGCACGGCATCAAGGTCATCGTCGACGCCAAGAGCCTGCCGTATATCGACGGCACCGAACTCGACTACGCACGTGAAGGGTTGAACGAAGGTTTCCGCTTCAACAACCCCAACGTCAAGGACGAGTGCGGCTGCGGCGAGTCTTTCACGGTCTGAGCAAGCCAGCGCAAGCAAGCCCCGGTGGAGCGCAGCATCGTCGGGTTCCGCCGGGACGAGGAAGGCCACTGGGTGGCCGAACTCGAATGCGGGCACGGCCAGCATATGCGGCACGACCCGCCGTGGCAGTCGCGGCCATGGACGCAAAGCGAGCAGGGCCGCGCCGGCATGATCGGCATGCGGGTGAACTGCCTGAAGTGCGACCGCAACGAACCGCCGGCCGAGTGGGCACGCAAGCCCGCCTGAGCGGCACCGTGGCGGCAATGGACAAAGGGGCGGCGCGGCCGCTCCTTTTTCTTGGGGAAGCAGTTGAAAGACGATTTTTTTGCGCTGTTCGGCCTGCCGGCGCAGTACGGCCTCGACGAGGCCGCGCTGGATGCGGCATACCGCACCGTGCAGTCGCAGGCACATCCGGACCGCTTTGCCAAGGCGGGCGACGCCGAGCGTCGCGTGGCCATGCAGTGGGCCGCGCATGCCAATGAAGCCTACCGTACGCTGCGGCAGCCGTTGCGGCGCGCGACCTACCTGCTGAAGCTGCGCGGCG
This sequence comes from Cupriavidus necator N-1, assembly GCF_000219215.1. Taxonomy (NCBI): domain Bacteria; kingdom Pseudomonadati; phylum Pseudomonadota; class Betaproteobacteria; order Burkholderiales; family Burkholderiaceae; genus Cupriavidus; species Cupriavidus necator. The sequence goes on from NC_015726.1 coordinate 1,133,137, forward strand.
TCGATGTGCAGGCCGAGAACAACACGGTCATGACGCCGGCCTTCCTGATGCAGCAGATGGAATGGCGCGAAGCGCTGCAGGAAGCGGTGGAAGAGCGCGCAGTGGACCGGCTCGATGCGCTGCTGCGCGAGTTGCGCCAGGAAAAGCGCGAGCGCCACGAAACACTGGGCGCGCTGCTGGATTCCGGCGACAACGAGGCGGCCGGCGGCGCGGTGCGGCAACTGATGTTTATCGAGAAGATCGAACACGATACCAGCGAGGCCATCGACCGGCTGGAAGACTGACCGGCACGTTTGCCGGGCCCGTGACAAAATGGCGCCCGGCGCGAGATCCGCCCGCATGGCGGCTTCCCCTGCCGCACAAGACAGCGAAGAATTACCATGGCACTGCTCCAGATTTCCGAACCCGGCATGTCGCCGGCGCCCCACCAACGCCGCCTGGCCGTCGGCATCGACCTCGGCACCACCAACTCGCTGGTGGCCGCGGTACGCAGCAGCATTCCCGAAGTGCTGGGCGACGAACGCGGCCGCGCGCTGCTGCCGTCGGTCGTGCGCTACCTGCCGGACCGCACCACGCATATCGGCTACCGGGCCCAGGATGAAGCGGTGCGCGACCCCAAGAACACCATCGTCTCGGTCAAGCGCTTCATGGGCCGCGGCCTGCGCGACATCGCCAATATCGAGCACAGCCCATACGACTTCGTCGACGCGCCCGGCATGTTGCAGATCAAGACCGCGGCCGGCGTGAAGAGCCCGGTCGAGATCTCGGCCGAGATCCTCGCCACGCTGCGCCAGCGCGCCGAGGACACGCTCGGCGACGACCTGGTCGGCGCGGTCATCACCGTGCCGGCGTACTTCGACGAGGCCCAGCGCCAGGCGACCAAGGACGCCGCGCGCCTGGCCGGCCTGGAAGTGCTGCGCCTGCTGAACGAACCGACCGCGGCGGCTATTGCCTACGGGCTGGACAATGCGTCGGAAGGCATTTACGCGGTCTACGACCTGGGCGGCGGTACCTTCGATATCTCGGTGCTCAAGCTGACGCAGGGCGTGTTCGAAGTGATGGCCACGGGCGGCGACTCGGCGCTCGGCGGCGACGATTTCGACCAGCGCGTGCTGTGCTGGATCGTCGAGCAGGCCGGCCTGCAGCCGCTGTCGGCGCAGGACATGCGCCTGCTGATGGTGCGCGCGCGCGCGGCCAAGGAAGCGCTGTCGGAAGCGGACAGTACCGTGATCGATGCCGTGCTCGATTCCGGCGAGATCGTTCACCTGGCTCTGACCGACGAAACCTTTGAACAGATCACCGCACACCTGGTGCAGAAAACGCTGGCGCCGGTGCGCAAGGCGCTGCGCGACGCCGGTGTGACCCCCGATGACGTCAAGGGCGTGGTGCTGGTGGGCGGCGCCACGCGCATGCCATCGATCCGCAAGGCCGTGGGCGACTACTTCGGCCAGACCCCGCTGACCAACCTGGACCCGGACCGCGTGGTGGCGCTGGGCGCCGCGATGCAGGCCAACCTGCTGGCCGGCAACCATGCCCCTGGCGAAGACTGGCTGCTGCTCGACGTGATCCCGCTGTCGCTGGGCGTCGAGACCATGGGCGGCCTGGTCGAGAAGATCATCCCGCGCAACAGCACCATCCCGGTGGCGCGCGCGCAGGAATTCACCACCTTCAAGGACGGCCAGACCGCGATGGCGATCCACGTGCTGCAGGGCGAGCGCGAGCTGGCCAGCGACTGCCGCTCGCTGGCGCGCTTCGAGCTGCGCGGCATCCCGCCGATGGTGGCGGGCGCGGCGCGCATCCGCGTGACCTACCAGGTCGACGCCGACGGCCTGCTGTCCGTGACCGCGCGCGAGACCCATTCGGGCGTGGAAGCCTCGGTCACGGTCAAGCCGTCGTACGGCCTGGCCGACGACGATATCGCGCGCATGCTGCAGGACAGCTTCCGCGAGGCCGAGCACGACATGAAGAGCCGCGCGCTGGCCGAAGAGCGCGTGGAAGCCGACCGGCTGGTCGAGGCCACGCAGCGCGCGCTGGAAACCGATGGCGACCTGTTGTCCGCCGAGGAGCGCACTGCGGTGGAAGCGCTGATGGCCACGGTGCGCGAGATCGCCACCGGCGACGACCACCACGCCATCCACGCCGCGGTGGAAAAGCTGTCGCACGGCACCGACGAATTCGCTGCCCGCCGCATGGACCGCTCGATCAAGAGCGCGCTGGCGGGGCGCAAGGTGCAGGAGCTGGGCTGATCACCACGCCTGCACCGCATTACAGATACCAGGACACGAGATGCCACAGATCATAGTTTTGCCCCACGTCGAATACTGCCCGGATGGGACGGTGATTGAAGCCGAGACGGGTGTCAGCGTCTGCGATGCGCTGCTCTCGCACGGCATCGCGATCGAGCATGCGTGCGAGAAATCGTGCGCCTGCACCACCTGCCACGTGATCGTGCGCGAGGGTTTCAACTCGCTCAACGAGGCTGAAGAGAAGGAAGAAGACCTGCTCGACAAGGCCTGGGGGCTGGAGCCGAATTCGCGGCTGTCGTGCCAGGCCATCGTCGATGAGGAAGACCTGACCATCGAGATCCCGAAGTACACCATCAACCACGCCAAGGAAGGCCACTGAGCGGCCCGGCAGACCTCAGCGGAGAATAACCCCATGAAGTGGACCGATACCTACGACATCGCGGCAGCCCTGTACGACAAGTATCCCGATGTGGATCCCATGTCGGTGCGATTCACCGACCTGCGCCGCTGGGTGCTGGAACTGGATGGCTTTGCCGATGTGCCGGAGCGTTCCGGCGAGAAGATCCTGGAAGCGATCCAGGCTGCCTGGATCGAAGAATCCCAATAAGCAAGTACTCCCCTGAAACAGGCCGGCTCCGCCGGCCTGTTTGCTTAGAAGCGGTAGCCGACGCCCGCCAGGATCACGTCGGTATCGTGGTCGTAGCCGGTCATGGTGCGGTTCCATGTCAGTCGCGTCAGCCAGTGGTCGCCGAGCCGGTAGCTGGCCGACATCGACATCAGGCCTGACCATCGCGACGGCGAGCTGGCTGCGCTCAACCCTTTCTGGCTCAGGTCGATGGCGTAGTACGGGCCCACGCCGACCCCGAGTGTCAGTTTGTCGTGGAAGAACGCGCGCGTGAGCCACGCCTGCGCGGCCACGCCGTTGCGGCGCAGCACCGCGTTTTCTCCTTCGTTGATGTAGCTGATGGTGCCGTCCACGTATTGCCACAGCCCGCGCCGGTATTCTACCGCTTTGGCGAAAGAAGTCTGTGGATCGAAGCTGTTGACGATGGTTCCGCCAAGGAACGCCGTCAGCTCATTCTGCGTGACATTGTCTGTCCGCCCCGGCGGCGGCACCACCGGCCCGCCGCGGTCACCGCGATCGAGTTGGTAGCCGACGCCCACCAGCAACGTGTTGGTCTTGATGCTTGACGGCGTCTGCGTCCGGTTGTAGCGCGCCTGCAGCATCCAGGGGCCGCCATTTACATACCAGGTTGCCGCGGCGCTCAGCAGCGCGCCCCAGCCGTGGTGGTTGTCGTAGGTGCCGTCCGACCGCTGATCGGTGGTATCGAAATAGCGGTAAGGGCCGGCACCGAGGGCCAGCGTCAGCCTGCGGTCCAGGGCCAGGTAGCGCCACCAAAGCTGGACGCTGTGGCCGTCGCGGTGATGGTTGGTGACATGGCCTTCATTCAGGTAGGTGAAGGTCGCGTACCAGTTCTCGCCGAGGTTGTGCTGGTAGGAGTAGGCGTAGCCGTAGCTGCGCTCGCCGAGGGACTCCGTCGACTGGAGGCCGCCGAGCACAAGCAGTTCCTGCCCGAACGCCGCGTGGTGCGACAGCGCCAGCAGCAGCGCGCCGGCCAGTGGGAGAAGCCGTTGCCAGGTCCTGCAAGTGTTGTGGGTGGCTGGCTGCATGGTATGGACTCCGGTTCACCGGGAGGTGGCGCCCAAGAATCATAGCAAAGCGACCATGGAAAAGGCCGGCGACAAACCGGCCATGGTTTGTAACGGCACACTAAATGCGCCGGCGCGTGCTGTGGGCGGTCACCCGGTCACCAGCGCACCATTCTCCAGGTGCACGCGCTGGCCCACCTGCACGCCAGGGTTCTGCTCGTAAGTGAAGCTGCGATGGCTGCCATCGTCCATGCGTACGCGGACTTCGTAATGCGTGTCCTTGCTGACCGCCTTCTCGATCTGGTTGCCGGCTACGCCGCCGCCCACGGCACCGACCACGGTGCCGACGATGCGGCCGTTGCCCTTGCCGACCTGGTTGCCCAGCAGGCCGCCCACCACAGCGCCGCCGAGCGCGCCCAGGCCGCTGGTGTTGGGCTTCTGGGTCTGGACCGGCGTCACGGCGACGATACGGCCGGCGTAGGGGCTGCCCTTGGCAGCCGGGCGCTCGGTGTCGGCGCGCTGGCTGGCGCGCGGCTCGCTATCGCGCTGCGCGGCCTGGCGTGCCGGGGCGGTGCGCGGTGCGGTTTGCGACGAACGGGCAGCGTCCTGATTGGCCGGGCGCGGCTGGCCGTCATCGTAGACCGGTGGGCGCGTGGTGCTGCCCGGCGGGGGCGCGGTTTCCGCGGTGACTGGCAGCGGGCCCTGCGGACCTTGTTGCGTTTGCAGGTCCGGGTTGGCCTTGCTGATTGGCAGCACGCCGGTCACGGCGGCGACAGCGGTCAGGCTGGCGATCACCACGGCCACGGCCGCCGCGCCGATCAGCGGATGCAACCGGCGTTGCGGCGGCAGCGGTGCAGGGGTGTGGTCTGGCGAGGTGGCTTGGCTCTGCATTGTGGCTCCGGTGCGGCGAAGGCCGCGATGGGATGGAGCCAGTGTGGCCGAAGCGGGTGCCGTTTTCCGTTTGTTTTTGTAAATATATGTAGGCGGAAAAATCCTTTCGATTCAATGGGTTGTGGTCGTCCTGCCGGCGCGGTTGCGGACCGGGTTGTAACAATCGACACGCTGGAGTGCCTTTCGCGACCCAAAGAAAAACCCCACCGCAGGCGGTCACCGCAGGCGGTGGCGTTCACGGTTTCCGCAGTGGGGCGTCCTGCCGGACGCCGCCTGCATCAGTCTTCCCGGCGCAGGTGCGGGAACAGGATGACGTCGCGGATATTCGGGCTGTCCGTCAGCAGCATCACCAGGCGGTCGATGCCGATGCCGCAGCCGCCCGTCGGGGGCATGCCGTATTCCAGCGCGCGGATGTAGTCGGCGTCGAAGTACATGGCTTCTTCATCGCCGGCGTCCTTCTGCTCGACCTGCTTGCGGAAGCGGTCGGCCTGGTCTTCGGCATCGTTCAGCTCCGAGAAGCCGTTGGCGATCTCGCGGCCGGTGATGAACAGCTCGAAGCGCTCGGTGATGCCCGGCACCGTGTCCGAAGCGCGCGCCAGCGGCGAGACCTCGACCGGGTAGTCGACGATAAAGGTCGGCTCCCACAACTGGCTTTCCGCGGTTTCCTCGAACAGCACCAGTTGCAGCGTGCCCAGGCCGGCGTTGAGGAACTGCGGCGCGTTGGTGTTGACGCCGAACTTCTTCAGCTCGGTGCGCAGGAACCCGGCATCGGCCAGTTGCGCATCGGTGTACTGCGGCGCGAACTTCTGGATCGCCTGGCAGATGGTCAGGCGATGGAACGGCTTGGACAGATCCAGCTCGCGGTCCTGGTACGTCAGCACGGCGCTGCCGCGCGCATCGATGGCGGCCTTGCGGATCAGGTCCTCGGTGAAGTCCATCAGCCAGCGGTAGTCCGTGTAGGCCGCGTAGAACTCCATCATGGTGAACTCGGGGTTGTGGCGCGGGCTCACCCCTTCGTTGCGGAAGTTGCGGTTGATCTCGAACACGCGCTCGAAGCCGCCCACGATCAGGCGCTTCAGGTACAGCTCGGGCGCGATGCGCAGGAACATCTGCATGTCCAGCGCATTGTGGTGCGTGATGAAGGGCTTGGCCGCGGCGCCGCCCGGGATCGGGTGCAGCATCGGCGTTTCCACTTCCATGAAGCCGGCATCGGCCATATGGCGGCGCAGCGACGAGATCGCGTTGGTGCGGGCGCGGAAGGTGTTGCGCGTTTCCGGCGACACGATCAGGTCGACATAGCGCTGGCGGTACTTCATTTCCTGGTCGGCCAGGCCGTGGAACTTGTCCGGCAGCGGGCGCAGCGACTTGGACAGCAGGCGCAGCTCGCGCACCTGCACCGACAGCTCGCCCTTATTGGTGCGGAACAGCTCGCCGCGGGCGCTGATGATGTCGCCCAGGTCCCAGTGCTTGAAGGCCGCGTAGACCTCTTCGCCGACCTTGTCGCGCGTGATGTAGAACTGGATCTGGCCGCTGCCGTCCTGCACCGTGGCAAAGCTGGCCTTGCCCATCACGCGCTTGAGCATCATGCGCCCGGCGATGGCGACCTCGACCGGCGCGGCCTCGAGCGTGGCCTGCTCGGTCTCGGCGTACTGCGCCTGCAGCGCGGCGGCCTGGTGGGAGGGGCGGAAATCGTTGGGGAAGGGCACGCCCTGCTGGCGCAGCGCGGCCAGCTTCTCGCGCCGCTCCGCGATGATCTTGTTCTCGTCGACGGCGGGGGTGTCTGCGGCGGCTGGCTTGGCCTGGGCGCGGTTCGGTTCAGTCATGATGTCTTGTCGGATCGCGCGCGGCTTGCCGCGCGCGGATTCAGATGGCTTTGATGGGTGCGGCTTAGTAGTTGCGGAGATCGTCCAGCTCGGTGCTGCCGAAATCCGGGCGGTGCAGGTAGGCGACGATGCGGCCGGCGGTTTCCTCGGCCGACGCCAGCTGTTCATTGGCTTTCAGCTCGCGGAAGCGCTGCACTTGGGCGAAGTCGGCATTGCGGATGGTGGCCTGCATGCCGGTGTCGATCACGCCCGGGGCCAGCGCCACGGCGCGCACGGTGCGCGGGGCTTCGGCCTGGGCGTACTCGGCGTTGACCGAGCGCATGAACATGTCCAGCCCGGCCTTGCCGGCGCAGTACGCGCTCCAGCCTTCGACCGGGCGGCGCGCCGCGCCGGAGGAGATCGCCAGCACCTTGCGCGGGCAGTCGAACTTCTCGGTGCGCTCCAGGAACGCAGCGGTCATCGTCATCGGCGCCGCCAGGTTGGTCAGCAGGTGCGGCACCAAAGTCTTTTCCTGCAGGCGCGCGACCGGGCCGATCGGCTCGACCACGCCGGCGTTCAGGATCAGCGTGGCGCTGGTCGGCGGGATGTCGAGCGTATCGAGCACGCTGGCGAGCCAAGTCGCGGCGGGGCCGGCCTGCGACAGGTCCTGCAGGTGCCAGGCCACCGGCACGCCGCTCATGGTGGCGATGCGCTCCAGCTCGCTGTTGCGGCTGCGCGCCACGCAGATCAGACGGTTGCCCGGCACGAGCAGGGCATTGGTCAGTGCCGCGCCCAGCCCGCGCGAGGCGCCGGTGATGATGTAGAGGTGATTGGCTTCGCTCATGGTGCCCCGGTCGGAGATGTCGCCCTGCCGCCGTGCCGGTGTGGCGCGGGCGGCGGTACAGCGGTGGATGGAATGCTGTGCCGCCGCCGGCCGCGCCGGCAGGGCGGACGGCGGGTGCTGCCTTACAGTCCCTGCTTGAGGCTGGCCTCGATGAACGGGTCCAGGTCGCCGTCCAGCACCTTCTGGGTGTTGGACATTTCCACGTTGGTGCGCAGGTCCTTGATGCGGCTCTGGTCCAGCACGTAGGAGCGGATCTGGTGGCCCCAGCCCACGTCGGTCTTGCCGGCTTCGAGCTTGTCGGCCTCGGCCTGGCGTTTGCGCATCTCGTGCTCGTACAGGCGCGATTTCAGCATCGACATGGCTTCGGCACGGTTGCGGTGCTGCGAGCGGTCGTTCTGGCACTGCACCACGATACCGGTCGGGATGTGCGTGATCCGCACGGCCGAATCGGTCTTGTTGATGTGCTGGCCGCCCGCGCCCGAAGCGCGGTAGGTGTCAACGCGCAGGTCCGCCGGGTTGACCTCGACCTCGAACGAATCATCCACCTCGGGGTAGACGAACACCGACGAGAACGAGGTATGGCGCCCGCCCGACGAATCGAACGGCGACTTGCGCACCAGGCGGTGCACGCCCGTTTCCGTACGCAGGTAGCCGAAGGCGTATTCGCCCTCGATCTTGATGGTCGCGCTCTTGATGCCGGCCACGTCGCCTTCGGACTCTTCCAGCACCTCGGCCTTGAAGCCCTTGCGCTCGCAGTACTTCAGGTACTGGCGCAGCAGCATCGAGGCCCAGTCGCACGCTTCAGTGCCGCCGGCGCCGGCCTGGATGTCGATAAAGGCGTTTGCCTGGTCCATCTCGCCAGAGAACATGCGGCGGAATTCCATGCCCGCGACGATCTCCTCGAAGCCCTTGACGTCGGCCTCGATCGCTTCGAGGGTGTCGTCGTCGCCTTCTTCCCTGGCGAGCTCAAACAGCTCTTCGGCACCGCTGAGGTCGTCGGTGAGCTTGCTGAGCACGCTTACCACGCCCTCGATTGCCTTCTTTTCCTTGCCGAGGTCCTGGGCCCGCTTGGGGTTGTTCCAGACGTCGGGGTCTTCCAGCAAACCGTTGACTTCGTCCAGCCTTCCTACTTTGACATCGTAGTCAAAGATACCCCCGTAGATCTTCCGTCCGGGAACGGAGATCGGAGATGGCACCGGAGATGGCGTTGAGGCGTTCTGCTTCCATGATGTTCCTGCGCTTAGAAAACCCCGAATTATAGCGGATCGGCGCGGCAACCCGGGGCTTCCGGGCCGCCTCGGGCGGGCCGCGGACCGAACGGAATGGCCGCCGCGCGGTCTATCCGCCGGTGCCGGGCGACGCACGCGGCGATAATACGGGTCGCAAGCCGCTCCCCGGCTAGACAAAGAACAGGGACGAATGACGCAAACCAGACATGACATCGAGCCAGGCCGGCGCCGCGCGCTGGGCCTGCTGCTGGCCGCCGCGGCCGCGGTCGCGGCCGGCTGCGGTACCACGGGCGGGCCCGTGCCGGACGGCTACTACCGCGTTGAGCGCGGCGACACGCTGTATTCGATCGCGCGCAAGCACCGCCGCAGCGTGCGCGACCTGACCCGCTGGAACAGCGACATCACCAGCCCCAGCCAGATCGAGGTGGGCCAGCTGGTCCGCGTGCGGCCGCCGGGTGGCAGCGCCCCGGCCTCCACCGGCACCGACCAGACCGTGACCGATACGCCGCGCGTCGACAGCGGCTCGTCCAGGCCGCCCGCCAGCGGCATCCGCCTGCAGTGGCCGGCCGATGGCCGCGTCACCGGAGGCTACGCGCCGCCGGCCAGCAAGGGCCTGCGCATTGCCGTGCCAGCCAATGGCACGGTGCGCGCCGCCGCCGCGGGGCGCGCCATCCACGTGGGCAACCTGCGTGGCTACGGCATGCTGGTGATCGTCAAGCACAACGACGACTGGCTGACCGTCTACGGCAACCTCGACCAGCCGCTGGTCACCGAGGGCGCCTCGGTCGCGGCCGGACAGGACGTGGGCCGCATGGGCGCCAGCTCGAGCGAGCTGCATTTCGAGGTGCGCGGCAACGGCAAGCCGGTCGACCCGATGGCCTACCTGCCGTCGCGCGGCTAAACGGGGCTAACGCCCCCCGGAGCACGCTACTGCGCGTGCTCGATCACCAGTTGCACGCGGGTGACGCCGTTGAAGGTGTTGTTGTCGAGCCGGTAGGCCACCTGCGCGCTGGCACCGAGCGAGTCGGCGTGGTTGAACCAGATCGCATCAAAGCGCTGGCTGCCGCGCCCCAGCTGCAGCTTCAGGTGCTTGCCCTTGAGCACGCTCTGGCGCAGCACGTCGAACTCGCCGCAGAAGGTCGGCGCCGGGAAGCCCTGGCCCCATACCTGCTGCTCCAGCAGGGTGACGAATTCCGGGCTGAAGCACTGGTCCTCGATATCGCCGTCGGTCTCGATCACGCGCGCCAGCTGGTCGTCGGTCAGCCATTCGCGGCCGACCGCCTCGAAGGCTTCCTGGAACTCGGCAAAGCGCTCTGCGCGCACGGTCAGCCCGGCCGCCATGGCGTGGCCGCCGAACTTGAGCAGCATGCCGGGACGGCGCTTGGACACCAGGTCCAGCGCATCGCGCAGGTGGAAGCCGGGGATCGAGCGGCCCGAGCCCTTGACGGTGGTCTCGTCGCCGGGGGCGAAGGTGATGGTGGGGCGGTGGAACTTGTCTTTCAGACGCGACGCCACGATGCCGATCACGCCCTGGTGCCAGGTGTCGTTGAACACGCTGACGGTAAAGCGTGCCGACGGATCCGGGCCGGCCAGCGGCTGCTCCAGGATCTGCAGCGCCTCCTGCTGCATGCCGGCCTCGATGTCGCGCCGCTCGCGGTTCATACCGTCCAGCTCCTGGGCGATTTCCCAGGCGCGGTTGGCATCTTCGGTCAACAGGCATTCAATGCCCAGCGACATGTCCGCCAGCCGGCCGGCCGCGTTCAGGCGCGGACCCAGCCCGAAGCCCAGGTCGAAGGTATTGGCGCGCGCCGCCTCGCGCCCGGCGGCACGGAACAGCGCCGCTACGCCCGGCTGCATCCGTCCGGCGCGCATGCGGCGCAGGCCCTGCGCCACCAGGATGCGGTTGTTGGTGTCCAGCTTGACCACGTCGGCCACCGTGCCCAGCGCCACCAGGTCCAGCAGCGTCTGCAGCGGCGGTTGCGTGGCCTGGGTATAGACGCCGCGCTGGCGCAGTTCCGCGCGCAACGCGAGCAGCACATAGAACATCACGCCCACGCCCGCCAGGTTCTTGCTGGGGAATTCGCAGCCCGGCTGGTTCGGGTTGACGATCACCGCGGCCTGCGGCAGCTCAGATCCAGGCAGGTGGTGGTCGGTCACCACCACGTCGATGCCCAGCGCATTGGCCGCGGCCACGCCGTCGACGCTGGCGATGCCGTTGTCGACCGTGACGATCACGTCCGGCTGCTGCCTGGCCGCCAGTGCCACGATCTCCGGGGTCAGGCCGTAGCCGTACTCGAAGCGGTTCGGCACGATGTACTCCACCCGTGCGCCCAGCATGCGCAGCCCGCGTACGCCCACCGCGCAGGCGGTGGCGCCGTCGCAGTCATAGTCGGCGACGATCAGCAGGCGCTTGCCGGCGGCGATGGCGTCAGCCAGGTAGGCCGCGGCGTGGCCGATGCCCTTCATGGCCGCGGGCGGCACCAGTTCGGGCAAGTCGGTGGCAAGCTCGGCGGCGCGGGCCACGCCGCGCGCGGCCAGGATGCGGGCCAGCGTGGGGTGGAGGCCGGCGGCGGCCAGCGAGCTGGCGTGTTCGGGGGAAAACTGGCGGATGGCGATCCGGGTCATGGGCGGGGCGGCAGGTGATGTTTCGGTAGGGGCAGCGCGTGTCAGGCGGCTTCAAGCGGCTTTATGCGGCATAGGCTAGGTCGGACAGCAGCGCGCGCCAGTCGCCGCGCTGGCCCATGCTGCGCCAGAACTTGCGCAGGTCGGCGCGGCGCACGGTGAACTCGGCAAAGTGGTTCTCGCCGCCCAGCACCAGCGTAATGGCGCCGACCTGGCCGGCCACCAGCGCTTCCAGCGCCGGCGCGAACCAGTCGGCATCCAGCGCATGCATGCGGTCCAGCCACAGGCCCCAGTCTTCGGCGATATGGGCTTCGGTGGCGCTGTCGAGCATGGCCAGCACCGTGCCCTCCGTCCCGGCGGTGCCGGCCAGGCCGGCCGGCACCGGCAGCACGCGGCTGCCGGCGGCCAGCGCCAGCCCGCTCAGGAAGGGATCGTTGCTCAGCACCGTATCGGCCAGCCGCGGCACCGGCTGCAGCGCGCCGCCGCCGTACAGCCAGACCGAATTGACCGGCGCCTCGCCGGCGGCCTCGCGGGCCTGGTTGACGCGGTGGTCATGCCAGGTCATCTGGACCTCGTTCTGCAGGCGGCGCCAGTCGCGGGCGCGCTCGCCGGCCTGCATCCAGATATCGATATTGCGGCCCGCCGCGCGCAGCGGCGTGGTCGCCTCCAGCGGGCCGAATGCGGCCTCGGGCAGGTACCAGCGCTGCGGGCAGGGCGATTCCAGCGCGATGCCCGATTCCAGCAGCAGTGCGTCGATGGCGGCGCGCAGGGCGGTGGCTTCCTGCGGCCGGATGCCCAGTTGGGCGGGCGGCATCAGCACCAGGTGATCGCGCGCGGCATGGATGTGCACCGGCTGCAGGCAGGTCCAGGACTGGCCATCGGAGCTGGCGGGGACGGCGCCGCCACTGTCGGCCAGCCGCATATAGGGCGCCAGCGGCACCCGGACCGGGTCCAGCCCCGCCTTGCCGGCCAGCCAGCGCTCCTGCGGCAGGCTGCGCAGGAAGGGGTCTTCATGCCGCTCGCGCGGGCCGGGCTCGGCCCGGGTCAGCAACTTTCCGAGCGCCGGCAGCTCCAATTGCCGCAGCAGCGCGCCGGGAACGACATCGTCGCGGCCGTCGTCGCCGGCGCCCGGTGGGACGGAAAAGGGCACAATCAGGGTCAGGTGCGTCATCATGGTGGCGAGATTGTAAACTCCCGGCTGGCCGGCGCCAGTCCCGGGCGACGCCGTGGCGTGACCGGGACGGCGCCCGCCAAGGCTGCATGAGTGCCGCCAGCGCCCCCGGGGGGGCACCGGCGCTTTCCCGAAACAACAGGAATCCTCTTGAACTTTCCCTACGAGTGGCAGATCGGCTGGCGATATACCCGCGCAAGCAAGCGCGCCAGCCGCAATACCTTCATTTCGTTCATCTCGATGATCTCGATGTTCGGGATCGCCCTTGGCGTGGCCGCGCTGATCGTGGTGCTGTCGGTGATGAACGGGTTCCAGAAGGAAGTGCGCGACCGCATGCTGTCGGTGCTGGCGCATATCGAAGTGATCGGCCCGTCGGCGCTGCCGGACTGGCAGAAGACCGCCGCCGAGGCCTTGCAGAACAAGGAAGTGGTCGGCGCCGCGCCCTACGTCGCGGCCCAGGCCATGCTGACCCGCGACGACGCTGTGCGCGGCGTGCTGCTGCGCGGCGTGGAGCCGTCGCAGGAGCCCAAGGTCTCTGACATCGGCAACCAGTTCCGGGCCGGCAGCATGACGGCGCTGGCGCCGGGCGGCTTCGGCATTGCGCTGGGCAACGAGCTGGCCAACGCCATGGGCGTGCAGGTCGGCGACAAGGTCACGCTGGTGGCGCCGCAGGGCACCATGACGCCGGCGGGCGTGCTGCCGCGGCTCAAGCAGTTCACCGTGGTGGGCGTGTTCTCGTCCGGGCATTTCGAGTTCGACAGCGCGCTGGCGCTGGTCAACATGCACGACGCCGAGACCCTGTTCCGCCTGAGCGGCCCCACCGGCGTGCGCCTGAAGCTGCAGGACATGCAGCGCGCGCCGCAGGTGGCCAACGAGCTGGCCGGCACCATGTCGGGCGAGCTCTACCTGCGCGACTGGTCCAAGCAGAACCGCAACTGGTTTGCCGCGGTGCAGACCGAGAAGCGCATGATGTTCATCATCCTGACGCTGATCATCGCCGTGGCGGCATTCAACCTGGTGTCCACGCTGGTGATGACCGTCACCGACAAGCAGGCCGATATCGCCATCCTGCGCACCATGGGCGCGCAGCCGGGCTCGATCATGAAGATCTTTATCGTGCAGGGCGTGGCCATCGGCTTTATCGGCACCATCCTGGGCGTGGCCGGCGGCACGCTGATCGCCACCAATATCGACGTTATCGTGCCTTTCATCGAGCGGCTGCTGCACGTGCAGTTCCTGCCGCGCGACATCTATTTCATCAGCGAACTGCCTTCGGATCCCCGCGTGAACGACATCGCCACCATCGGCATCATTTCCTTTGTGCTGGCCACGCTGGCCACGCTCTATCCCAGCTGGCGTGCCGCCCGCGTCAACCCGGCGGAGGCGCTGCGCTATGAGTGAAGCCGTGTTGCACGCCGATACCCCCACGCCCGCCGCGGACCAGCCGCGCACCGGCTCGCCGGTGCTGGTGGCCGAGGGCCTGACCAAGCGTTTCCGCCAGGGCGAACTCGATGTGGACGTGCTGCGCGGCGTCGACGTGCGCGTCAATGCCGGAGAGAAGGTTGCCATCGTCGGCGCCTCGGGCTCGGGCAAGAGCACGCTGCTGCATGTGCTGGGCGGGCTGGATGAGCCCGACTCCGGCCGCGTCGCGCTGCTCGGCAAGCCCTTCACGGCGCTGCGTGAACGCGAGCGCAACGTGGTGCGCAACCGCCAGCTGGGCTTCGTCTACCAGTTCCACCACCTGCTGCCGGAATTCACCGCGCTGGACAACGTGGCGATGCCGATGCGTATCCGCGGCCTGACCCAGCATGACGCGCGCGGCGTGGCGCAGGCCATGCTGGAGCGCGTGGGCCTGGGCGGGCGCGCGAAGCACCGCCCGGGCGAGCTGTCCGGCGGCGAGCGCCAGCGCGTGGCCATCGCGCGCGCGCTGGTAGGGCAGCCGGCCTGCGTGCTGGCCGACGAACCCACCGGCAATCTCGACGACCACACCGCCGGCGGCGTCTATGACCTGATGCTGGAACTGTCGCGCACGCTCGGCACCAGCTTCATCATCGTCACCCACGACCTGGACCTGGCCGGCCGCTGCGACCGCGTGCTGCGGCTGCGCGACGGGCACCTGCACCAGGAACGCTGAGCCGGGCCGGCCCATGTGGATCGACACTCATTGCCACCTCGACGCCAGCGAGTTCGACGCTGACCGCCAGCAGGTGGCCGACGCGGCCGAGGCTGCCGGCGTGCGCGGCATCGTGGTGCCGGCGGTGGCCGTCTGGAACTTCGATGCCGTGCGCGCGCTGGCGCGCCACGATGCGCGCTGCGTCTATGCACTCGGCATCCATCCGCTGTGCTCGCCCGGCGCCGGCCAGGCCGACCTTGACACGCTGCGGCGCGAGGTGGCGGCCAGCATGGGCGACCCGCGCTTTGTCGGCATCGGCGAGATCGGGCTCGACTTCTTCGTCGCGGGGCTGGATGCGGAGCACCAGACCTGGCTCTACGCGGAGCAGCTGAAGATCGCGCGGGAATTTGACCTGCCGGTGCTGCTGCATGTGCGCAAGTCACAGGACCAGGTTGGCGCGCAGCTGCGCAAGCTGGGCGTGAAGCGCGGCATTGCCCACGCTTTCAACGGCAGCAATGAACAGGCGCGGCGCTTTGTCGAGCAGGGCCTGAAGCTCGGCTTCGGCGGCAATGTCACCTTCAGCCGTGCGCGGCAGATCCGCCGGCTGGCGACGGAGCTGCCGCTGGAGGCGCTGGTGCTGGAAACCGACGCACCCGACATGGCGCCGGCGTGGCTGTCTGACGATCAGTTCGGCGAACAGCACAAGGCGCGCAACTCGCCCGCGGAGGTGGCGGGCGTAGCCCGTGTGATGGCGGAATTGCGCGGCATCGATGCGATGGCGCTGGCGCAGGCGACATGGCGCAATGCCGTGGATGCGATGCCGCGGCTGGCAGCGTTTGCGGACACCATGGCGCCTCCGGTTTCCGCCGGACACACAACTTCCAATTCTTCTTGACCAGGTGCGCGGCAAGCCTCGGCCTTTAGGCCGGAGAAGGATAGCGCGGACGCCGTCGGCGTCCTTTCGGCGGCTAATGCGGCGTCTGTTGTTGCTCAATGTATTGGCGGATGATCTCGATGGGCGCACCGCCGCAGCTCCCTGCGAAGTAAGACGGCGACCACAGCGCACCGCCCCATAGCTTCTTGCTGATGCTCGGGTAGTTCTTCTTTCGGATCATACGGCTGGATACCCCTTTCAAGCTGTTTACCAGTGCGGACACAGCGACCTTTGGCGGGTAGTTCACAAGAAGGTGAACGTGATCGTCCTCCCCATCGAACTCCACCAGTTCAGCTTCGAAATCTGCGCAAACGCCGGTAAATATGTCGCGCAGGTCCTCTGCCGAATGTCATTGTCGTCGCTCATAGGCCAAGAGTATGATTGGGCCATGCAGCGTCTTCAAGCCTTCAAATACGAATTGATGCCGAACGGCGAGCAGCAGCGCAACATGCGCCGTTATGCCGGATCGTGCCGGTTCGTCTATAACAAGGCGCTGGCGTTGCAGAAACAGCGTTACGATCAAGGCGAAAAGAAGCTCAGCTATGCCGGTCTGTGTAAGCAACTCACGGAGTGGCGCAACAGCACGGAAACAGCATGGCTGGCCGATGCACCAGTCCATCCTCTTCAACAGACGCTCAAGGACTTGGAGCGGGCCTACACAAATTTCTTCGCAAAACGGGCCGACTTCCCGCGTTTCAAGAAGAAGGGTCTGGGCGACAGTTTCCGCTATCCCGACCAGAAGCAAATCAAGCTTGATCAGACCAACTCGCGTATCTTTTTGCCCAAGCTGGGCTGGCTGCGATACAGGAACAGCCGCGACGTACTCGGTGAGGTACGCAATGCCTGCGTCAGTCTTTCGGGCGGCAAGTGGTTTGTTTCGATCCAGACTGAGCGGAAGGTCGAGCGACCTGTGCCGAAAGCCACCAGCGCCATCGGCATCGACATGGGCATCGCTCGCTTTGCCACCATGAGCGATGGCACTTTCCTCGCGCCGCTCAACAGCTTTAGGAAGCACGAAGCCAGACTGCGCCGTGCGCAGCGGGCGATGAGCCGCAAGGCGAAATTCAGCAACAACTGGAAGAAGTCCAAGGCCCGAATCCAGCGTATCCACGCACGCATCGGTAACGCCCGCCTCGACTACCTGCACAAAGCCACGACCACGATCAGCGAAAATCAAGCGATGGTGTGTATCGAGGACCTGAAGGTACGGAACATGTCCAAGTCAGCGGCCGGTTCAAGCGGGCAACCGGGCAAGAACGTCAGGGCCAAGTCCGGCCTGAACAAGGCCATCCTCGATCAGGGTTGGTACGAGTTCGGGCGTCAACTGGAATACAAGCTAGCGTGGAATGGCGGCTGGCTAATAGCTGTGCCGCCACAGCACACCAGTCGCACGTGCCCTTGCTGCGGGCATGTATCTGCCGAGAACCGGCAGAGCCAGGCGAGCTTCGCCTGTGTGGCATGCGGCTATGCGAATCACGCCGACGTGGTCGGCGCGATCAACATTTTGGCGCGGGGGCACCGCGTTGCAGCCTGTGGAGAGTCGGCGTAGTCAAGCCGCTCTACGAAGCAGGAACCCACCGAAGTGACTACGTAGAGCATCACGTAGCGCCGTAGGAATCCTCGTCCTTTCCGCCGTAAGGCGGCAGCCGAAGGCTGAGGACGGGGGGGATGTCAATACGCCTATTGGCTGCTGGCGCAAGGCTATGGCGCCACCGGCTATGTGCGCAGTGCGCAGGGCCCGCTCCAGGATGTGTCAGGAGAGCGGCTGGCGCGGCAAATAGAAGCCTGGCGCGCCGCCGTGCGCGATCACCTGCGCGCGGCACTGCCGGCCGATGCGCGCTTCGGTCCGGTGCTGATCGCACTGGTCATTGGCGACCAGCGTGGCATCGACGCGGACGACTGGCAACTGTTCCAGCGCACCGGCGTCAGCCACCTGGTTGCGATCTCCGGGCTGCATATCACCATGATCGCCGGCATGGCGGCGTCGCTTGCCGGGCTGCTGTGGCGGCATTCGTTCTGACTCGGCCGCTGGCTGCGCCGGCCGTTGCCGCTGTGGCTGCCGGCCCGGCAGGCCGCGCTGGTGGCGGCCGTGGCCAGCGCGCTGGCTTACGGATTGCTGGCCGGCATGCAGATCCCGGCGCTGCGCACCGTGGCCATGCTCTGCGTGGCGGCCATTGCGGTGTGGGGTGCGCGTGCGCCGCCCGCCTCGGTGGCGCTGGCCTGGGCGGCGCTGGTGGCATTGCTGCTGGATCCGTGGGCGGTGATGTTGCCCGGCTTCTGGCTGTCCTTCGGCGCGGTGGTGGTGATCTTCTTCGCGGCCCGGCCCGGGCGGGATGCTTCGACGCAAGGGCGTTGGCAACGCATGCGTTCCACGCTCGCCGCCGGGGCGCGCACGCAGTGGGCCGTGACCATCGGGCTGGTGCTGCTGACGTTGGTGCTGTTCGGCCAGGTATCGGTGGTGTCGCCGTTGGTCAATGCGGTGGCGATTCCGCTCGTCAGCCTGGTGGTGACGCCGCTGGCATTGCTCGGCGCGGCCTTGCCGATGGCACTGGCCGGGCCGGTGCTGGCGGTGGCCCACCTGGCCATGGTGGCGCTGGCCGCGGTGCTGGGCTGGCTTTCCGCGCTGCCATGGGCGATGTGGGAAGCGGCCAGCGCGGGGCCGTTGGCGCTGGTGCTGGCCGCGCTCGGGGTCGGGCTGCTGGTCGCGCCGGTCGCCACCGCGCGCGTGCGCCTGCACGGCGGGCTAGCGGTTGGCATAACCCAGCTGGAACACCGCCGCCGACGGGCGCACCGCCTCCAGCCAGGCTGCGCCGGACGAGGTGCCGCTGCCATGGTGGGCCACCACCAGCACGTCGGCACGCAGCGCCTCGGCCGGCAACCTGTCGATCAACGCACGCTTGCGCTTTACCGTGCTGCATCCGCTCGCGGAGCAGGCGCAGCAGGCCGCCATTGCCAGCAATGCGCGCAGCTGCGTTCGCCACCCGACTGGCGAAGTGTGGGAGCGCTGCGGCCGCGCGGGTGTCCTGCGCTACCGGACCGATGAAACCGGCGCGGTGACCATGGACACCGCGCCCGGGGGCTTTGCGTTGTCAATGTTCCGGCAGGCGCAGCCGCGCTACTGGCGGGCGCGACCGCCGGCGCCGCGTTAGCGAGTCAGCTGGCCTTGCGGCGGC
Source organism: Cupriavidus necator N-1 (assembly GCF_000219215.1). Lineage (NCBI taxonomy): Bacteria > Pseudomonadati > Pseudomonadota > Betaproteobacteria > Burkholderiales > Burkholderiaceae > Cupriavidus > Cupriavidus necator. The sequence continues at coordinate 1,151,812 of NC_015726.1, forward strand.
GCGTGCGGGTGGCGGGCGTGGCTGGCTCGGCCGCAGCGGGCCTGGCGCGGCTTCGTGCCGGCGGTACTGGCCGGGCCGGCTCCGCACCGGCGATGCGCCGTTCGCGCAGATGCGCCTTGGCGCGCTGCAGGCGGGGGGCGACGGTGTCCGCGCGCGCCAGCGCCACGCCGGCGGCCAGGACGTCGCCCAGCACCAGGTGGCTGATGCGCGAGGTCATCGGCGTGTAGACCTCGCTGTCTTCCTCGACGTCGGAAAACACACACACGTCGGCCAGCCGAGCCAGCGGCGAGCCGCTGTGCGTGATCGCCAGCACGCTGGCGCCGCTGCTGCGCGCCAGCGTGGCGGCGGTCAGCATGTCCCAGGTGCGGCCGCTGTTGGAGACCAGCACGGCCACGTCGCCACGGGCGAGCAGCGCGGCCGACATGCTGAACACATGCGGGTCGGAATACGCAACGGTCGGCATGCCCAGGCGGAAGAACTTGTGCTGGATATCCAGCGCGACGATGCCGGAGTTGCCGCAGCCGTAGAACTCGATGCGCCGCGCGCCGGCGAGCAGCTGGATGCCATGCTCGATCTGGTCGGCGGAGAGCGCATTGCGCACGCTCATCAGCGTGGCAATGGTGCGGTCGAAGACCTTGCCGGCGATGTCCGCGGGGCGGTCGTCGGCCGCTACGTCCTGGTGCACGAAGGGCGTGCCGCCACCGACGTTCTGCGCGAACTGCAGCTTGAATTCGCGGAAGCCGTCGTAGCCCAGCGCCGCGCAGAAGCGCGCGATGGTGGGCTGCGACACGCCGGCGCGCTCAGCCAGTTCGGGCATCGACAGCCGGATCACGGCGGCGCCATGCCGGGCGACATAGTCGGCCAGGCGGCGTTCAGAAGGGCGGAGCGTGTCGTAGACGGCTAGGATTCGGTCGCGCATGGCGGCGGGGTGGCAGTGTCGGGGGTTCGGATATGTAGAGATTCTACATCGGATGGCGCCGCATCTTGCCCGAAATGGTGCGTCGTCCGCCCTGGGGGTTTGCCCTGATTCCGGGAATTTCTGCGCAATTGTGATGCATGAGCGGGTCGACGGCGCGCTTGTGCTCGGTATAATGGCAGCGATCTGTAGAAAATCTACATGCGATGGCGCGGCATTGCCGCGCTGCCACCCAGCCCACAAGGAACGTCTCCGCCATGCCTTCTGCCGTCCATGCCGAGCTTCTTGCCGTCACCGAGCGCATCGTTGCGCGCAGCCGCGCCAGCCGTGCAGCCTACCTTGCCCGCTGCGAGCGCGCGCAGGCTGAACTGGGGCCGCTGCGCGGCATGTCCTGCGCAAACCTGGCGCACGGCTTTGCCGCACTGCCGGCCAACGACAAGCTGAAGCTGCGCGTCGACCATGCGCCCAACCTGGGCATCGTCACCGCGTACAACGACATGCTGTCGGCGCACCAGCCGTACGAGCGCTACCCCGCCGTGATCCGCGAGGCCGCGCGCGCGGTCGGTGCGGTGGCGCAGGTGGCTGGCGGCGTGCCGGCGATGTGCGACGGCATCACGCAGGGCAACCCGGGCATGGAGCTGTCGCTGTTCTCGCGCGATGCGATTGCCATGGGCACCGCGGTGGCGCTGTCGCACAACACCTTTGATGCGGCCCTGATGCTGGGCGTGTGCGACAAGATCGTGCCGGGACTGCTGATGGGCGCGCTGCAGTTCGGCCACCTGCCGATGGTGTTCGTGCCGGCGGGCCCGATGGCCAGCGGGCTGCCCAACAAGGAGAAGGCGCGCGTGCGCCAGCTATACGCCACCGGCCAGGTCGGGCGCGATGCGCTGCTCGAGGCCGAATGCCAGGCCTACCACGGCGCCGGCACCTGCACCTTCTACGGCACCGCCAACAGCAACCAGTTCCTGATGGAAATCATGGGCCTGCACCTGCCGGGCGCGGCCTTCGTGCACCCGGACAGCGGCCTGCGCGATGCGCTGACCGCGGCGGCCGCGCAACGCGCGATCGCCCTGCGCGCGCGCGGCGACGAATACCTGCCGCTGGCGCGCATCGTTGACGAACGCGCCATTGCCAACGCCATGGTCGGCCTGCTGGCGACCGGCGGCTCCACCAACCACACCATCCACCTGGTGGCGATGGCGCGCGCCGCGGGCATCGTCATCGACTGGAATGATTTCGACCTGCTGTCACGCATCACGCCGCTGCTGGCGCGCGTCTACCCGAATGGCTCGGCCGATGTGAACCACTTCCATGCCGCGGGCGGCGCCGGCTTCGTCATCCGCGAACTGCTGCAGGCCGGTCTGCTGCACGAGGACGTGCAGACCGTGGCCGGCCCCGGGCTGGCCCGCTATGCGCAGGAGCCGGTGATGACCGACGGCGTGCTGCGCTGGCGCGACGGCGCGGCGCACAGCGGCGACGCGCAGGTGCTGGCGACGGCCGCGGAGCCTTTCTCGGCCGAGGGCGGGTTGCGGCTGATGCAGGGCAACTTGGGCCGCGGCGTGATCAAGGTCTCGGCGGTGGCGCCGGAGCACCGCGTGGTCGAAGCCCCGGTGCGGGTGTTCGATGCGCAGGAGGCGCTGCAGGCGGCCTTCGATGCGGGCGAGCTGACCGGCGACCTGGTCGCGGTGGTGCGTTTCCAGGGGCCGAACGCCAACGGCATGCCCGAGCTGCACCGCCTGACTCCGGTGCTGGGCGCGCTGCAGGACGCCGGCCACAAGGTGGCGCTGGTGACCGACGGCCGCATGTCCGGCGCGTCGGGGAAGGTGCCGGCGGTGATCCACGTCGGCCCCGAGGCGCTGGCCGGCGGCGCGCTGGCGCGCGTGCGCGATGGCGACCGCATCCGTGTCGATGCCGTTGCCGGCACGCTGCAGTGGCTGGGCGACGAAGGCGAATTCGCGGCGCGCGAACTGGCCGCGGCGCCGGACGACGATTTCGCGCAATTCAGCCTGGGGCGCGGCCTGTTCGGCCTGTTCCGGCGCCACGCGCGCATCGCGGAAGAGGGCGGCAGCGCACTTGACCTGTCCGAGGCGGATGCCGAGGCCGGCGCAGGCCGGCGCCAACGTACCGCAGCGGCGCAATCCGTCGCACAATAGCCAGGCCTGAGGCCGATTTTCCCCTGAAGTTTCCTGCGGGGCGGCAGCGCCCCCGGGCGTCCTTGCGCCGCCGCAAGGACGCCCAGCTGGACCGACAAGGACAGACAAGGATGGCGACACCATCCGATACCAAGACCGACGGAGCAGACATGATCTATATCCTGATGGGCGTTTCCGGCAGCGGCAAGACCACGGTCGGCCAGTTGCTGGCGCAGCGCCTGGGCTGCGGCTTCCATGACGCCGATGCATTCCACAGCGACGCCAACAAGGCCAAGATGCACGCGGGCATCCCGCTGACCGACGAAGACCGCTGGCCGTGGCTGGCGGCCATGCGTGCCGCCATCGACGCGGCCCGGGCCGAAGGCCGCACCCAAGTGTTCACCTGCTCGGCATTGCGCCAGGCCTACCGCGACCGGCTGACTCCGCCCGACGGCGGCGTGACCTTCGTCTTCATGAAGGGCGACGCATCGCTGATCGGCACGCGCCTGTCCGCGCGCACGGAACACTTCTTCAACCCCGACCTGCTGCAAAGCCAGTTCGATACGCTGGAAGAGCCCAGCGACGCGCTGGTGCTCGACATCCGCCAGTCCCCCGAGGCGCTGGTCGCCACCATCCTGCAGGCCACGGTGTCGCAGGGCGCCGGCGCGGCGCGCTGACCGCGCCGGCCGTTCCGGTCGGCTCGTTCCCGCGCAGCCCGCAAGCGGCCGCCAGCCTGGCTGGCGGCCGTTTTTGCGTGCGCTGGCAGACATCTTGCTAGTTCACTTTCCGTGCCGGCCGGCACCCGCCAGCTTGCGGGATTCGCCGGTACGGGTATGCTGAAAGGGCCAGTGACTCGACAGTATCGCCGTGGGCGCCCCGAACGGGCAGGCGCGGCGGGCTGGGGACAGGAAAGCCAGGGCAAAACCAGGGCAGCCGGTAGCGACCACGAAGTCGCAATGAAGCGGTAGCACCGGAAGCCCGCGACATGGAGGAACGGCCATCATGGCGGGGCGGTATTTCGACGAGATGCTGGACTGGCGCACGGACGGGGCGCAATTAGTCATCCAGGCGGGGCAGGCATTGCCTGAAGGCGCGGTGCGCCCGCATTACCGGCATTTCGCTGACTGGCTGGCGCGGCAGTCTGAAAGCACGATGGGCAACAAGCGCGCCGAGGCCGACCTGATCTTCCGGCGCGTGGGCATTACCTTTGCCGTCTACGGCGACAAGGATGAGGCCAACAGCGGCACCGAACGCACCATTCCGTTCGACGTGGTCCCGCGCATCTTCCCGGCCAGCGAATGGGCGCTGCTGGAAAAGGGCCTGCGTCAGCGCGTGGCCGCGCTCAACCGCTTTGTCCACGATATCTACCACGGCCAGGACATCATCCGCGCCGGCGTGATCCCACCCGACCAGATCTACAACAACGCCCAGTACCGGCCCGAGATGCTCGGCGTCAACGTGCCGCACGACATCTATGCGCACGTGGCCGGCATCGATGTGGTGCGCGCCGGCGAGGGCGAGTTCTACGTGCTGGAAGACAACCTGCGCGTGCCCTCGGGCGTGTCGTACATGCTGGAAAACCGCAAGATGATGATGCGGTTGTTCCCGGATCTGTTCGCGCGCAACCGCGTGGCGCCGGTGGCCCACTATCCTGACCTGTTGCTCGACATGCTGCGCGGGGTGTCGCCGCAGGCCATTGCCGATCCTACCGTGGTGGTGCTGACACCGGGCATGTACAACTCGGCGTACTTCGAGCATGCCTTCCTGGCGCAGCAGATGGGCGTGGAGCTGGTCGAAGGCAGCGATCTCTTCGTCGAGGACGACCACCTGTTCATGCGCACCACGCAGGGCCCGCAGCGCATCGACGTGATCTACCGCCGCGTCGACGACGACTTCCTCGACCCGCTGGTGTTCCGCCACGATTCCTCGCTGGGCGCGGCCGGCCTGCTGTCGGTCTACCGCGCCGGCAACGTGACCATCTGCAATGCCATTGGCACGGGCGTGGCCGACGACAAGTCGATCTATCCGTACGTGCCCGACATGATCCGCTTCTACCTGGGCGAAGAGGCGATCCTCAGCAACGTGCCGACCTATATGTGCCGACGCCCGGACGACCTGCAGTACGTGCTGGACCATATGGAAGAACTGGTGGTCAAGGAGACCCACGGCGCCGGCGGCTACGGCATGCTGGTCGGCCCGGCCGCGACGCGGGCCGAGATCGATGCCTTCCGCGAAGTAGTGAGGGCGCGCCCGGAGCAGTACATCGCGCAGCCGACGCTGGCGCTGTCGACCTGCCCGACCTATGTGGAGTCGGGCATCGCGCCGCGCCATATCGACCTGCGCCCGTTCGTGCTGTCGGGCAAGGAGGTGCGCATGGTGCCCGGCGGCCTGACCCGCGTGGCGCTGCGCGAAGGCTCGCTGGTGGTGAATTCCTCGCAAGGGGGCGGCACCAAGGACACCTGGGTGCTGGAACGATGAACGCGAACCACGTGATGACCGCCGCAATGACCGCCATGGCGACCGCCGCCATGCCAGGAGAGCCCGCATGCTGAGCCGCACCGCCGACCACCTGTTCTGGATGGCCCGCTACACCGAGCGCGCGGAGAACACCGCGCGCATGCTCGACGTCAACTACCAGACCTCGCTCCTGCCGCAATCGGCCGAGGTGGCCGAGCAGGGCTGGTGGGCCATGCTCGATATCTCCGAGCTGACCGACGTCTTCGACCACAAGTACGGGCTGCTGTCGCGCGACGATGTGATCGACTTCATGGTGCGCGACATGACCAACGCCTCGTCCATCATGAGCTGCCTGCGCGCGGCGCGCGAGAACGCGCGCGCGGTGCGCGGGTCGCTGACCACCGAGGTCTGGGAGACCGTCAACACCACCTGGCTGGAGGTGCAGCGCCTGATCGCCGACGGCGTGCTGAAGGAAGACCCGTCGCGCTTCTTCGAATGGGTCAAGTTCCGCTCGCACCTGGCGCGCGGGGTGCAGTTCGGCACCATGCTCAAGGACGATGCCTTCCACTTCATGCGGCTGGGCACGTTCCTGGAGCGCGCCGACAACACCGCGCGGATCCTCGACGTCAAGTTCCAGGCATCGGGCAGCGACGAGAGCGATGCCAACCGCGACCAGAACGATTTCTATCACTGGGCCGCGGTGCTGCGCTCGGTATCGGGCTTCGAGGTCTACCGCAAGGTCTATCGCGCGGTCATTACGCCGCAGCGCGTGGCCGAGCTGCTGATCCTGCGGCCCGACATGCCGCGCTCGCTGGTGTCGAGCATGGACGAGGTGGTGGCCATCCTGCACACGGTGCGCAACCAGCAGTCGGCGGAAACCGAGCGCCAGGCTGGTAAACTCCACGCCGACCTGAAGTACGCGCGCATCGACGACATTTTCGCTGTCGGCCTGCACGCGTACCTGACCAGCTTCCTGGAGCGCATCGGCGATCTCGGCAATGGCATCAGCCGGGACTTCCTCGTGCCGCTGCTGGCTGCCTGAGATAGGCCGCCGGCAGCCTCCATGTGCCGCCGCCGCGCCCTGATACCGTGAAATACAAGATCCACCACCATACTGTTTACCGCTACGCCGAGCCGGTGCGCCGCAGCGTGCACGAAGTGCGGCTCGAGCCGCGTTCGGGCCCGCTGCAGACCGTGCACCGCTGGCAACTGGTCGCGCCTGGCAATCCGTCAGCGGCGCATGACGGCTTCGGCAACATCGTGCACAACTTCACGGTGGCCGGACCGACTAGCACCATTTCGATCGAAGCCAGCGGGGAGGTGGAAGTGCTGCAGCCGCATGGCGACCTCGACCGGGACGGCCACCATGCGTTCTGCGACGCACCGCCCCCCGGCGAAGCGCGGGTGTCGCCGCTGTACTTCCTCGGCAGCACGCCACTGACCTCGGCTCCGCCGGAGATGCAGGCGTTTGCCGCACCGTTCCTGGCGGCCGGGCACGAGATTCCGGCGCTGCTGGCGCTGGCCCAGGGGATTGCGGAGCGGGTGCGCTACAAGCCCAACACCACTGACGTCGGCACCTCGGCGGCCGAGGCCTTCAGCCTGGGCAGCGGCGTGTGCCAGGACCAGGCGCAGGTGATGGTGGCGGCGTGCCGGGCGCTGGGTATCCCGGCACGCTATGTGAGCGGATACTTCTACGATCCGGCCGCGATCGAGATGGCCAGCCATGCCTGGGCCGACGTATGCCTGGACCCGGCGCGCGAGGTGTGGTGCAGCGTCGATATCACCCACGGCTGCCTGACCGACGAGCGTCATATACGCCTCGCGGTGGGGCGCGATTACGCGTCGGCTGCACCGGTAAGGGGCATCCTGGAAGGGGGGTCCGGCGAGACGCTTGAAGTCGATGTGAGCATAACGCCGCTTTTTCCCTGATTAGGTGCCTGATTCCAGACAGGGCGCGGTGCCGCGGCGCCGGCGCTAGAATCCGGGGTATGCAGGCCATCGGCTGGCCACTTCCGGCCGCCGCGAAGCACGCCAAAACAAGACCATGACTTACTGTGTAGCCATGCGGCTGGATGCCGGCCTGGTATTCCTGTCCGATTCCCGCACCAATGCGGGGGTAGATGCCATCTCCACGTCGCGCAAGATGACGGTGTTCGAAGAACCCGGCGACCGCGTGATGGTGCTGATGACCGCCGGCAACCTGGCGATCAGCCAGTCGGTGCGCCAGATCCTGGCCGAGAACCATGACGAGAAGCGCTCGCTGTGGACTGCGCGCGACATGTTCGACGCCGCTTCCATCGTCGGCGAGGCGGTGCGCCAGGTGCACAAGCGCGATGCGCATGCGCTGCGCGATGCCGGCATCGAATTCAATGTCAGCCTGATCTTCGGCGGCCAGGTGCGCGGCGAGCGAGTGCGCCTGTTCAACATCTACGCGGCGGGCAATTTTGTCGAGGCCACGCCCGAGAACTGCTATTTCCAGATCGGCGAGGCCAAGTACGGCAAGCCCATCGTCGACCGCGTGGTGCACCCGTCGCTGCCGCTGGCCGAGGGGGCCAAATGCGCGCTGATCTCGATGGATTCGACGCTCAAGTCGAACATCTCGGTCGGCCTGCCGCTGGACCTGCTGGTCTATGAGGCCGATACGCTGTGCGTGACGCGCTTCGTCAACATCGACGAGCGCAACGCCTACTTCCGCATGATCCGCGATACTTGGGGGCAGCGCCTGCGCCAGGTCTTCGGCGAGATCCACAACCCGGAGTGGGATCCGGCCGCGCCCGCCGAATTCTCGCTGGCGCGTCCCGGCGAGGCCGACCGCTGGGGCCAGCCGGTGCGCGCCAAGCGCAATCCGTCGCGTACCCAGGACTGAGGGCCGGGCGAGGAAGCAAGCGATGCGCGAGATCATTCATTTTTCCCATGCCAACGGCTTTCCGGTGACCACCTACCGCAAGCTGTTCGGCGAACTGGACGGCGACTTCGAATTCCGCGCCGTGGACCGCTACGGGCACAAGCCCGAATTCCCGGTGACGCGCGGCTGGCCGCACCTGGTGGAGGAGCTGCTCGGCGAGATTGACCGCCAGTACCGCGAGCCGGTGTGGCTGGTGGGCCATTCGCTGGGCGGCTTCCTGTCGCTGATGGCGGCGCTGCGGCGCCCGGAGCGCGTGCGCGGCGTGGTGATGCTGGATTCGCCGATCATTGCCGGCTGGCGTGCTTCGCTGCTGAAGACCGCCCAGATGTTCGGCATGGACGAAAAGCCCGGCCCGGCGGCGGTGACCAAAAACCGGCGCACCCACTGGCCGGATGCCGAGGCGGTCTGGGAACACTTCCGCGCCAAGCCCAACTTCGCGGTATGGGACCAGGAAGTGCTGCGCGACTACGCCATCCACGGCACCGAGCCGACCGGCAAGGACAACGAGCGGCGGCTGCGCTTTGACCGCGAGGTCGAATACTGGATCTACCGCACGCTGCCGACCAGCCTGGGGCGCAAGGTGGCGCGCGGCGCGCCGGTGCCGGTCGGCTTTGTCGCCGGCACCCGTTCCCGCGAGGTGCGCCAGTGCGGGCTGGGTGCCACCCGCAAGCTGGTCGGTCCGAACCTGCGCTTTATCGAAGGCGGCCATCTGTACCCGATGGAGCGGCCGCAGGAGACAGCGCAGCTGGTGCGCGACCTGATCGGCGCGATGCGCCGCGAGGGGCGCTGAGGCGGGTGTTGCGGCGCATGCGCCGCAACACACCGGAAAACCCTGTTGCAGCCCCGCCGAGGAGGGGTGCTGTCACAATTTCCGGGTCGGCGGGAATCGGGCTCTCATGTATAATCCCGATTTCCCCGGCAAGCTCGGTTTATGACCAAATTCGTCTTCGTCACCGGTGGCGTCGTCTCTTCTCTCGGCAAGGGCATCGCTGCTGCCTCGCTCGCGGCCATTCTTGAGTCGCGCGGCCTCAAAGTCACCCTCCTCAAGCTAGATCCCTACATCAACGTCGATCCCGGCACGATGAGCCCTTTCCAGCATGGCGAGGTGTTTGTCACGGAAGACGGCGCTGAAACCGACCTCGATCTCGGCCACTACGAGCGTTTCGTCTCGGCCAAGATGCGCAAGTCGAACAACTTCACCACGGGCCAGATCTACGAATCGGTGATCCGCAAGGAGCGCCGCGGCGAATACCTGGGCAAGACCGTGCAGGTGATCCCGCATATCACCAACGAGATCCAGGCCTTCGTCGAAAGGGGCGCCGCGGCGTCGCACGACGGCAAGGCCGACGTGGCGCTGGTGGAAATCGGCGGCACCGTGGGTGACATCGAATCGCTGCCGTTCCTGGAAGCCGCGCGCCAGATGAGCCTGCGCATGGGCCGCAACCACTGCGCCTTCGTGCACCTGACGCTGGTGCCGTTCATTGCCAGCGCCGGCGAGCTCAAGACCAAGCCGACCCAGCACTCGGTGCAGAAGCTGCGTGAAATCGGCATCTCGCCGACCGCGCTGCTGTGCCGCGCCGACCGCCCGATCCCGGACGACGAGCGCGCCAAGATTTCGCTGTTCGCCAATATCCCGCAAGACGCCGTGATTTCGGTGTGGGATGCGGACAGCATCTACAAGATCCCGCAGATGCTCAACGAGCAGGGCCTGGACCGCCTGATCTGCGAGGAGCTGCGCCTGGACCCGAAGCCCGCCGACCTGTCGATGTGGCAGAAGCTGGTCAACGCCCAGGAAAATCCCGAGCACGAGATCACCATCGGCATGGTCGGCAAGTACGTCGACCTGACCGAGTCGTACAAGTCGCTGATCGAAGCCCTGCGCCACGCCGGCATGCACACCGCCACGCGCGTCAACATCGAGTACATCGATTCCGAGGAACTGGAATCGGGCCACCTCGAAGTGCTGGCCCCGCTGGATGCCATCCTGGTGCCGGGCGGCTTCGGCAAGCGCGGCACGGAAGGCAAGATCCGCGCGATCCAGTACGCCCGCGAGAACAAGATCCCGTACCTGGGCATCTGCCTGGGCATGCAGCTGGCCGTGATCGAGTTTGCCCGCCACCTGGCCGGCATGACCGATGCCAACTCGACCGAGTTCAACCTGGAAACCGAGCACCCGGTGGTCGCGCTGATCACCGAGTGGGTGGACCGCGAAGGCAAGGTCGAGCAGCGCTCGGCCGATTCCGACCTGGGCGGCACCATGCGCCTGGGCGCCCAGCGCGTGCCGGTCAAGGAAGGCACCAAGGCAGCGACGATCTACGGCGCCGAGGTCAATGAACGCCACCGTCACCGCTACGAGGTCAACAATCACTACGTGCCGACGCTGGAAAAGGCCGGCATGGTGATCTCGGCGCGCACGCCGACCGAAAACCTGCCGGAAATGATGGAGCTGCCCGAGTCGATGCACCCCTGGTTCGTCGGCGTGCAGTTCCACCCGGAATTCACCTCGACGCCGCGCGACGGCCACCCGCTGTTCAAGGCCTACGTCGAAGCCGCGCTGGCCAGCCAGCAGCGCAAGGGCGCGTAAGCCCCGGCGGCAAGCAGGAGAGACAGTCATGAAACTCTGTGGATTCGAGGCCGGCCTCGACAAGCCGTTCTTCCTGATCGCAGGTCCGTGCGTGATCGAGTCGGAGCAGATGGCGCTGGATACGGCCGGCGAGCTCAAGGCCATCACCGCTGAACTGGGCATCCCGTTCATCTACAAGTCGTCGTTCGACAAGGCCAACCGGTCTTCGGGCAAGTCGTTCCGCGGCCTGGGGATGGAAAAGGGCCTGGAGATCCTGGCGACGGTCAAGCGCGAGATCGGCGTGCCGGTGCTGACCGACATCCACGAGATCGACGAGATCAAGCCCGTCGCCGCCGTGGTGGACGTGCTGCAAACGCCGGCCTTCCTGTGCCGCCAGACTGATTTCATTCGTGCCTGCGCTCAGAGCGGCAAGCCGGTGAACATCAAGAAGGGCCAGTTCCTGGCGCCGCATGACATGAAGAACGTGATCGACAAGGCGCGCGACGCCGCGCGCGAAGCCGGTCTGCCCGATGACGTCTTCATGGCCTGCGAGCGTGGTGTCTCGTTCGGCTACAACAACCTGGTGTCCGACATGCGCTCGCTGGCGATCATGCGCGAGACCGGTGCTCCGGTGGTGTTCGACGCCACCCACTCGGTGCAGCTGCCGGGCGGCCAGGGCACCAGCTCGGGCGGCCAGCGCGAGTTCGTGCCGGTACTGTCGCGCGCCGCCGTCGCCACCGGCGTCGCGGGCCTGTTCATGGAAACGCACCCGGACCCGAGCAAGGCCATGTCCGATGGCCCCAACGCGGTGCCGCTGTCGCGCATGAAGGAACTGCTGGCCGTGCTCAAGGACCTGGACACGTTGGTCAAGCGTGCCGGCTTTCTGGAAGACAACTTCGGCTGGCCGGCCTGCGCCTGAGCAGGCCCGGTTTTGTCACCACCGCAATGCCGGTGGTGACAAACCATATCGAAAGACAATACAAAAAATCGGGAGATTTTCCATGGCCGCGGGCTATATCATCGCCTACGTCGACGTGACCGACCCCCAGCAGTACGAAGAGTACAAAGTGCTTTCGAGCAAGGCCATGCAGATCCATGGCGCCGAAGTGCTGGTGCGCGGCGGCAAGACCGAGCCGCTGGAGGGCGAGTGGGCGCCGACCCGCGTCGTGGTGCTGAAATTCCCCAGCTATGAAGCCGCCAAGTCGTTCCACGACGGCGAAGCCTATCGCGCCGCCCGCAAGGCGCGCGAGCACGCGGCAAAGATGAACATGATCGTGGTGGAAGGCGCTGCCTGAGGGTTGTCGGGCAGTTTGACATGCGCCTGACACGGGCACAGCTTGAAGTAATCAGCAGCAGCAAGAATCAACAGTCAGAGAGGAATTCATGAGTGCAATCGTAGATATCATCGGTCGCGAGGTTCTCGACTCGCGCGGCAACCCCACCGTCGAATGCGACGTGCTGCTGGAATCCGGCGTGATGGGCCGCGCAGCGGTGCCGTCGGGTGCGTCGACCGGCTCGCGCGAAGCCATCGAACTGCGTGACGGCGACAAGTCGCGCTACCTGGGCAAGGGCGTGCTGAAGGCCGTCGAGCACATCAACACCGAAATCTCCGAAGCCATCATGGGCCTGGATGCCTCCGAGCAGGCCTTCCTGGACCGCACCCTGATCGACCTCGACGGCACCGAGAACAAGGGCCGCCTGGGCGCCAACGCCATGCTGGCCGTGTCGATGGCCGTGGCCAAGGCCGCCGCTGAAGAAGCCGGCCTGCCGCTGTACCGCTACTTCGGCGGTTCGGGCGCGATGCAACTGCCGGTGCCGATGATGAACATCGTCAACGGCGGCGCGCACGCCAACAACAGCCTGGACATCCAGGAATTCATGATCATGCCGGTGTCGCAGACCAGCTTCCGCGAAGCCCTGCGCTGCGGCGCGGAGATCTTCCACGCGCTGAAGAAGATCCTGGCCGACAAGGGCATGTCCACCGCGGTCGGCGACGAGGGCGGCTTCGCCCCCAACTTCTCGTCCAACGAGGAATGCCTGAACACCGTGGTGCAGGCCATCGAGAAGGCCGGCTACCGCGCCGGTGAAGACGTGCTGCTGGCACTGGACTGCGCCGCCAGCGAGTTCTACCACGAAGGCGAGGGCGTGTACCAGCTGGAGGGCGAAGGCCTGAAGCTGACCTCGACGCAGTTCGCCGACTACCTGGCCAACCTGTGCGACAAGTTCCCGATCGTGTCGATCGAGGACGGCATGGCCGAAGGCGACTGGGACGGCTGGAAGACGCTGACCGAGAAGCTGGGCACGCGCGTGCAGCTGGTGGGCGACGACCTGTTCGTCACCAACACCAAAATCCTGAAGGAAGGCATCGAGAAGGGCATCGGCAACTCGATCCTGATCAAGATCAACCAGATCGGCACCCTGACCGAAACCTTCGCCGCCATCGAGATGGCCAAGCGCGCCGGCTACACCGCCGTGATCTCGCACCGCTCGGGCGAGACCGAAGACAGCACCATCGCCGACATCGCCGTGGGCACCAACGCCGGCCAGATCAAGACCGGCTCGCTGTCGCGCTCGGACCGCATGGCCAAGTACAACCAGCTGCTGCGCATCGAGGAAGACCTGGGCGATATCGCCAGCTACCCGGGCAAGGGCGCGTTCTACAATCTGCGCTGACACCTTGCCCCGTCGTTCCCGCTCGCGCGGGAGCGGCAGCAAGCGGATGGAATGGCGGCGGCCGGGATTCCCTGGCCGCCGCCGTTTTTGTATCGAAATCTGCCTGGCAATTGCCTTATAGGCTGAGTTCGCAGATCATTGTGCGGAATTTCCTGTCCGCCATCTTTCATGCGCCTGATCTCGCTGCTGTTGTTCGTGCTGCTGCTTGCCATCCAGTACCCACTCTGGCTGGGCAAGGGCGGATGGCTGCGCGTGTGGGACCTGAACCGGCAGCTGACCGAGCAGGGCACCCGCACCCAGACGCTCAAGCTGCGCAACGCCAAGCTGGAAGGCGAAGTCGCCGACCTGCAGGACGGCACCGGCGCGATCGAGGAACGTGCCCGCTATGAGCTGGGCATGGTGAAGGAAGGCGAGGTCTTCGTGCAGTTTGTCGCGCCGGCGCCCAAGGTCAGCGCCACGCCGCCGTTGCCGCCGCCGCCGAATTCGGTCGCCGGCAGAGGTGGCCACTAAGAGGCGCCTTGCTTCTCGCTGTCGTCACCACCAGCCGTACGGATAACCGCCCCAGCCCCAGCCGGGCATGCCGACGCTGACGCCGCCGCCCCAGTGGCCGCCACCCCATCCCCCGTAATACAGGTTCCAGCTGGTGTTCGGATAGCCATAAGCCGCGCGCGCGGCCGCGGCCTGCTGGTCGAGCGCGATCACGGCCGCCTGCTCGCGCAGTATCTGCTGGTTCAGCGTGTCGAGCTTCTCCTTGTCGTCGGCCGTCAGCGGCGCTGGCGGGATGGCGTTGGGCGTGAGCCGCGCCGTGGGCGGCGAGCCGTTGACGTCGCGCGGCAGCTCTGCGCAGCCGGCGGCCAGCAGCAGTGCGCCGGTCGCGGCGCAGGCGGCAATGCCGCGCAGCACGGCCGGCACGATGGCGGGAGATTCAGGCAGGGAGGAGGTGGCTCGGGCGGACATGGCTGTTCTCAGGCTCGCTTGCGGCAGTTGGATGCTGCCATCGTACAGCCGTTGGACAGGGCGGCAGGGCGGTTGTTTCCGCCGTGCCGCCCCGCGCCCGCCGCTCAGTGGTGCTGGTGCGCGCCGGCACCGGCGCCGGTGGCGATATGGGTGGCCGAGAACAGCTGGGCGCAGTCGACCGGATCAAACTCATAGCGCAGGCCGCAGAAGTCGCAGTGGATCTCGACCTGGCCGCGCTCGGCGATGATGCCTTCGATCTCTTCCTGGCCCAGCGACTGCAGCATGCCCGCCACCTTGGGGCGCGAGCAAGAGCAATGGAAATGCGGCGTCAGCGGCTCAAACACGCGCAGGCCGGCGGCCTGCAGGTCTTCCCAGAACAGGCGGCGCAGCAGGGTGTCGGGGGTCTCGGCCAGCAGTTCGTCGGCCTTGAGCGTGGCGCCCAGCTGCACGGCGCGGTCCCAGGTGTCCAGGTCCTGCGCGCGGGCATGGCTGGCCAGCGGCGCGCCGGTCTCGCCGACTTCCGCGGTGCCGCCGTAGGCCGGCAGCTTTTGCAGCAGCATGCCGGCGGCGACGTGGTCGTCCGCCGCCAGCCAGAGGCGCGTGTCGAGCTGCTCGGACGCCTGCATGTAGTGCTCCAGCACGGCGCTGATCGAGGCCAGCGGGCCGTGCGCGTCGGCCAGCGGCACTATGCCCTGGTACGCCTGCTGGCCCGGCAGCTTGTCCTTCGGGTCAAGCGTGATGGCAAAGCGGCCGTGGCCGTGGGCGTTGACCATCTGCGCCAGCGTGGCGTCGTCGGCGATGTGCGCGTCCTCGGCCAGCTTGGCGGTGGCGCGCATCGACAGGTCGGACAGGCATTCCACCACCAGCATGCGCACCGGGCCGTCGCCGTGCAGCTGCATCACCAGCGCCCCGTTGAACTTCAGGTTGGCCGACAGCAGCGCCGCGGCGGCCATCATTTCGCCCAGCAGCCGGCGCACCGGTGCGGGGTAGCTGTGGCGGCCCAGCACTTCTTGCCAGGTGGCTTCCATGCGCACCAGCTCGCCGCGCACGGGAGCCGCGTCGAACAGGAATTTCTGCAGGGTGTCGGGGGTGGTGGTATCGGTCACAATAATCTGTCGATGATTCGGTAAGTGCCGCCGCGGTCGTCAGCCGATCCGCTTGAGCTGTTGCTTGTACATGGCCTGCCGGGTGGCGTAGGTCTCGGCGTTGCGGTACAGGTTGGCGACGTCGGCGTCGGTCAGCTGGCGCACCACCTTGGCCGGCGCGCCCAGGATCAGCGAGCGGTCCGGGAAGACCTTGCCTTCGGTCACCACGGCACCGGCGCCGACCAGGCATTCCTTGCCGATCACGGCGCGGTTCAGCACCACGGCCTGGATCCCAATCAGCGAGCCTTCGCCCACAGTGCAGCCATGCAGCATGGCCTGATGGCCGATCGAGACCTTGTCGCCCAGGGTCAGCGGGCAGCCCGGGTCGGTATGCAGCACCGAGCCTTCCTGGATGTTGGTGTCCTCGCCCACCACGATCGGTTCGTTGTCGCCCCGGATCACGACACCGGGCCAGGCGCTGGCGCGGGACTTGAGGGTCACGTTGCCGATGACGGTGGCTTCGGGGGCCACGTAGGCATCGCTGTCGATATTGGGCTTGACATCGCCGAGCTGGTAAAGCGCCATGAGGTCTCCTGCACGAAAGGCTTTTGTTGAAGTGGGGGTTGCCGCCGGACTTTAAAGGGCCAGGGTGGGGTGCGGGCGCGCGGCGCCAAGGCGACTGCGCGGCTTGCCCGGCAGTCGGGCACCGGCCAGGCCCTACAATGGCGGCAGACCCGGATTTTACGCTCATGCCAGAAAAAACACCCGCCGCCGCCTTGCCTGAACCGTCACTTTCGCCGCGCCACCAGGCGCTGGCGGTGCTGTGCATGACGGATCCCCGGCAGAAGTCCGTGGCGGCGCGGGCACTTTACCGCCATGTGACGACGTTGCCGGACGAGGCGCTTGCCGCCGGCGAGGCGATCCAGGCCGGTGCCGGCCAGGCCATTCCCGGCCGCCCCGCGCGGCCGCCGCTGGTGGCGCCGCAGGGCGTCGAGCGGCGCCGCTCGCTGCATACCCCGGCCGGGCGCGCGGCGATGATCCATGCGCTGTGCCATATCGAGTTCAATGCCATCAACCTGGCGCTGGACGCGGCCTGGCGCTTCGCCGGCATGCCGCCCGGCTACTACCGCGACTGGCTGCGCGTGGCCGATGAAGAGGCGTACCACTTCACGCTGCTGGCCGACCACCTTGGCACGCTGGGCGCGGCCTACGGCGACTTCCCTGCCCACAACAGCCTGTGGGAGATGACCGACAAGACCGCCGACGACGTGCTCGCGCGCATGGCGCTGGTGCCGCGCACGCTGGAGGCGCGCGGGCTCGATGCCTCGCCGCCGGTGCGCGCCAGGCTGGCCGGCGCCGGCGACCACGCCGCCGCGGCCATCATCGACATCATCCTGCGCGACGAGGTCGGCCACGTCGCCATCGGCAACCACTGGTACCGCTGGCTGTGCGCGCAGCGCGGCCTGGACCCCGTTGCCACCTACGCGCAGCTGGCCGGGCAGTACCGCGCGCCGAAGCTGCGCGGGCCGTTCAATCTCGAGGCGCGGCGCGCGGCGGGCTTCGATGAAGAGGAACTGGCCTGGCTGGAGGCATCGGCCGGTTAGGCCTGCCGTCCTGTACCTCAGCCGCGCGGCGGAAAGCCATGCCTGCGCGCCGACCAGACCGCCAGCCAGGTGGCGGCGAGCAGGGCAGCCAGCACGGGCGGGAATGCGCCGATCCCGAAGCCATCGAGCAGCAGCCCGCCAATGACGCCGCCGCCGGCGATGGCAATATTCCAGGCCGTGACCAGCATCGACTGGGCCACGTCCGCGGACTTTCCGGCGGTCTTTGCCAGCGCCGTCTGGAACAGCGTGGAAACGCCGCCGAAGCCCAGGCCCCAGATCGCGGCCGCGGCATAGACCACGGCCGGGTGCCCGCCCCCGGCCCCAAGCGCCAGCACCGCAAGCTCGAACAGCAGGGTGCTGGCCAGCGTCAGCGCCCGCAGCCACTGGTCGATCAGTACGCCGGTGATCCAGATGCCGGCGAGCGAGGCCACGCCGAACACGAACAGGACCAGATCAAGCCGTGCCCCGGCGTTGCCGGCTCGCAGGAACGGCGCGATATAGGTGTAGAGGATGTTGTGCGCCAGCACGAAGGCGAGCGTCACGAACAGCACGGGACGCACGCCCGGCACTGTGAACACGCGCGCGATCGGCAGCCGCTGGCCGGCGGGCTGGCCGGCAAAATCCGGCACGCTGGCCAGCACCCAGGCAACCAGGCCCAGCGTCAGCATGCTGATGATGCCGAAGCACGCGCGCCAGCCCATGAGCGCACCGAGGAAGGTCCCGGATGGCACGCCCAGCGACAAGGCCAGGGGGATGCCAACCATCGCGACAGCAATGGCCCGGCCCTTGAGGTGATCGGGAACCATGCGCGCGGCATAGCCAGCCAGCAGCGCCCACAGCAGTCCGGCCGAGACCCCCGCAAGAAAGCGCGCCGCCATCGTCAGGACATAGTTGCCGGACCAGGCCGTCGCGGCGTTGGCGACGGCAAAGCCCGCGATGGCAAGCAGCAGCAGCGGCCGTCGCCGCAGCCCTTGCGTGGCTGCCGTCAGCGGCATGGCGGCTACCAGAGAACCGAAGGCGTAGATGGTGACGAGCTGGCCGGCAAGCGGCTCGGAGATGGCAAGGCCCGCGCCGATCTGCGGCAGCAGCCCTGCCGGCAAGGCCTCGGTCAGGACGGTGATGAAGCCTGCGACGGCAAGCGCAAGCAGTGCCGGAAGCGGTAGCCGCGCAGGCTGGGTGCCCTGCTGTGCATCGTTCGCAAGCGTGTTGGTGGCTGTGGTCATGTTGGCGCCTTGATCAGGGGTGATGCGTTGCGTGGAGGGTTACGCGGCAGCGGGGGCGACACCGTAGACCGCGTCGCGCAGATCGGTGACAAAGCGGCCGGACATGCCCTCGTACAGCGTGTTGGTGAACGCCACCACGCTCAGCCCCTGGCTGCGGTCGACGAACCAGGCGTGGCCGTAGGCGCCGCCCCAGCGCCAGGTGCCGGTGGATTCCGGGGAGCCCGCCCGGCGCGGATCGCGCAGCACCGAGAAGCCCAGCCCGAAGCCGGTTCCCGGCGCATCGGGCAGGTCCAGGCCGCCGGTCTGGTCGCGCGCCATGTCTTCGACCAGGGCGGATGGCAGCAACACGCCGCCGCCCTGGCGCAAGCTTTCCAGCAGGCGCAGGAAGTCTTGCGCCGTGCCCGCCATGCCGGCGCCGCCGGACGGGAAGGCCCGCGCGTTGAAGAGGCGGGCGGGGCTGTAGGGAATGCCAACCGTGCCTTCGAGCACGGGCACGGTTTCGCCTTCGCGCAGGCGGTGCGGGTGCGGGCTGTCATTCACATACGAGGTCGGCACGCGGTGCGCATCGCGTGCCACGAAGCCGGTGTCGTCCATGCCCAGCGGGCCCGTCACCAGCTGGCGCACTGCCGTGTCGAGCGGCGTGCCATGGACGCGCTCGATCAGCGCGCCCAGCACGTCGGTCGCGAGCGAGTAGCCCCACGCGGTACCCGGTTCGTACAGCAAGGGCACGCTCGCGATGCGCCGCAGGTTTTCCGCCAGGCTGATGGTGGTGTCGTCCATGCCGTCGGAGACACCGGCGCGGGCATAGGGTCCGGCTTCGCCGGACTCGAAGAAGCGATAGCCCAGCCCCGCGGTATGGCTCAGCAGCTGCCGCGCCGTGATACGTGCCGGTCGGCCGTCGGCCAGGCGCGGGCAAAATTCGGGCAGCCAACGGTCGATACCCTGGTCAAGGTCGAGATGGCCTTGTGCCACCAGCACCAGTGCAGCCACGGAGACGATCGGCTTGCTTACCGAAGCCAGCCGGAACACCGCATCCATGCGCATCGACTGTCCGCTTTCCCGATCGGCCAGGCCTGCCGCCTGCTGGTAGACCGGTTCGCCGTCACGGCTGACCAGCACGACGGCGCCGACCAGCCGCCGTTGCTCCAGCGCCTGCCGGACCACGACGTCGATGCGCGCATTCAGGGGGGATACATGGGACACACCTGGACGCGGTGCAATCGTGGGGAGGGACACAGCGGAATCCTTGTTCAATGAGTACCCGCTCACGATAAGGACCCGGCCATTAAAGAAAAAGTGGGCTACAGTTCCTTTTTCTCCGGAACTTTGTGTCCGCAATCGGGGGGGCATCATGGATAGCCTCAGTGGCTTCGCAGTGTTTGTGCAGGTGGCCGAGACCCGCAGTTTTGTCGCGGCGGGACGCTTGCTGGGGGTGTCGGCCTCCGCCGTCGGCAAGAGCGTGGCGCGCCTGGAAGAAAGGCTCGGCGTACGGCTGTTCCACCGCAGCACGCGCAGCGTGACGCTGACCGCCGAAGGCACGCTGTTCCTGGAGCGCAGCCGCCGCGTGCTCGCCGAGATCGAAGCGGCGGAGCTGGAGCTGGCCGAAGCCACCGCGGCGCCGCGCGGGCGCCTGCGCGTGAGCCTGCCGCTGGTCAGCTCACTGGTCTTGCCCGTGCTTGGCGATTTCATGCGCGCGTATCCGGACATCGAGCTGGACCTGGATTTCACCGACCAACTGGTCGATGTCATCGAGGAGGGCTTCGATGCGGTGGTCCGCACCGGCGAGCCCGCCGACTCGCGCCTGTCGGCGCGCAGGCTGGGTGCGTTCCAGGCGATGCTGGTGGCATCGCCCGATTACCTGGCGCAGCGTGGCACGCCGAAGGTGCCTGCCGACCTGGCCGCCCATGCCTGCCTGCATTACCGCTTTCCCCACACCGGCAAGCTCGAGGCCTGGCCGCTGCAACGCGCGCCGGGCGAGCCCGAGCTGGCGCTGCCGACATCAATGATCTGCAACAACATCGAGACGCGCCTGTGTTTTGCGCTGTGCGGCCTGGGCATTGCCTGCCTGCCGGATTTCGCCATCCGCGAGCAACTGGCCGATGGCAGCCTGTGCCAGGTGCTGTCGGGCCATGTGGGGCCGGCCAAGGCCTTTCACGTGCTCTGGCCGGCGAGCAGGCATCCCTCGCCCAAGGTGAGGGCGTTGGTCGACTTTCTGTGCGCGCGGGTCTTTCCTGCAGACGAGGCGCGCTCCTAGCCCTACCTTCGCAAGCTCGGTGTTGTTCCGCGGCGGCATCGAGTCGGAATGCCGCGTAGATACTGGATTTCGCTTGATTCTTTGGCTCGGAGATGCTGCATGAAAAAATGATGCGCATCCTCGAACGGGAAGTCAACGGCCATCGCTACCGCATTGCCGCGCAGGGCCTGGCGCCCAACTGCCCCGCAGAATCCGAAGCGATGCGCATCACCAGAATTGGTTAGTGAGGCAATTTGATACATCCTTCCTTGGGGTGGTATTCGCCAGCCCGCATGGCCCCATACATTGACGTGCGCGGATGAGAAGTCAGCGGTCGTCATAGCCCAAAGAGAGAACTGCAACTTCACGCCGTTCGTGGCACTCCCGCGCAACACAGGAACCCCATAAAAGACCGGGAGGAAGTACCGCATGAAGAGCAATCGCTCCAAACTTGGCCTCGCCATGGCCGGCGCCGCACTGGTAACGCTTGCCGGTTGCGGAGGCGGTGGAGACAGCGCCAACAGCAACGCCACGACCCCGCCGCCTGCGACGACGGCGCCGGCAGCCAAAGCCGTGATGAGCGGGACCGCGGCAACCGGTGCGGCCCTGGCCAATGCCAACGTCACCATCACCAACAGCAGTGGCAACTCGCCTTGCGAGGAATCGTCGATCACGACGACAGCCCTGGGCACCTACACGTGCACGCTCAAGAGCGGAGAGACGGCGCCCTTCTTTGTCGTGGTGACCGACCCGACCGGCAACAGTGCCCCGCTGGTGAGCGTGGCCACCACCACCCCCGCCGCGGGCGCCGCGCTGACGGTCAACGCCACCCCGCTGACCACGGCCATCGTGGCACAGCTTGCTTCAGACGGTAACGCGCTTTCCGTGGTCAGCAGCAAGACCGTGGATACGGCCGCGTTGCAAAAGGTCACCGCTAACGTCTTGACGCAGCTTGCGAGCGTGTTGACGTCGATCGGCGCACCCGCGGACTACAACCCGTTCAGCACCTCTATTTCCGCGGCCACGGCTTCCAGCTCGGGCAACACCGCTGACCAGCTTCTGGATATCGTCAAGGTAACGACCGATCCCGCGAGCGGCAAACCGGCAATCGCCACCGTCGACAATCCGACGCCGGTGCCCCTGGCCACCGCAGACAGCAGCGGCACGGCGCTGCCCGCGCCGGACGCCGGCGTGGCCGATCTGCCCAAGGCCGCGCAACTCGTCGCCAAATCCCTGACTGCCTGCTTTGCGCTGCCAACGTCCCAGCGCGTGCTGGCCACCGACACCACCGTGCCGCAATCCCAGGGCGGCCCGACGGTGACGTCCGCGGCGCCGCAGTGCCAGGATATCGCGGGCGCCAGCGACAACGCGGCAGGCGTCGAGTTCCTGCACAATGGTTACGAGGCCGGCCAGTATCTGTACAACACGCTCACCAGCGATACGATGACCGGTGCGCAGTTCAGCGTTCCTGAGGTGATGACTTTCTACGGCGCAAGCAGCACCGCGTCGGGCAAGGACGAAGCCGTGCTGAACATCAAGTACCTGGATGCGGGAGGCAATCCCGGCAACCTGATCACCGTCGCGCGCAACATCGCCGGCGGTGTCACGCAATCGCACCCGAGCCCCTGGTGGCTGGTCGGCAACCAGCAGCCGGTCGACGTCAGTGTGCGGCCGTTGGTCCGCAGGGTTGAGCAACTCAACCCTGCCAATACCCAGGCCTTCAGCCACTTCCAGACCGGCCTGCAATTCCAGGTGAACGCGAAGGGGCCGGGCAGTGTCACAGCGAACGGCAACCTGGCCTATGCCCGCATTACCGGCCCGATGCTGCCCAAGGCAGGCCTGGTCTATATTGCTCCGGTCCCTGAGGAAGTCGGCCAGAACTATATGGATGTCACCAACAAGACCGGGACGGTCGGCACTACCACGCGCTGCAGCGACAATGCCGCGAACACTGGCCCGCGGTTCTACAACTGCCCGAACTTCTGGATCGGCCGGACCGCCGGCTTGACTGGCACGGCCGCTACGACCTTCGCCAACAATCAGGGGGGGCTGGTGTGGGCGCAGAATGCCGACAATCTCGATACGACCTTCCCTGCGAAGGGCCAGCGCTACAAGATCGAGCTGTTCTACGGCAGCAACACGACGGCGACTTACACGTACCACAAGACCCTGTTGAGCGACATGATCGTCGCCACCCAGGCTGTCAACTTGCCGTGGAACACGCCGGGCAGCGCAACATTGGCATTCCTGGATCCGAATGGCAGCCTTGCCGGCGCGCAGACGTCGACCAAGGCCGACTGGATCCAGAATATTGCGGCCGAGCAGATCGGCGGTGTTTCGGTGACTGTGGACACGAACGGCACCTATGGCGCGTCCCAGCAGGCTCCGAAGGGCTCCACGTCTCTCGTAGTGGATGCCCCGGTTCCAGCCATGACGCCGACGTCGGTTCGTGCGGTGCTGTTCGGCTACCGGATGCTGAACAACAGCAACAAGACCGCGGTGTACACCTATAACTGACCTGGTGTTATCAGCGACCCTGCGCAAGGATCGCTGATTTCCGGACCCCGCCAGCCCCAGAGCCGGCGGGTTTTTTTTGGAAGCAAGCCTGAAGACAAAGATGAACTGAAGCCGCGCGGTGGAATTGGTGAGGCTGGCGCTTCAAGCGCAACGCTAGGGGCTAGGCGCGCTTGCCCGCGCGCTCTTCCTCCAGCAGGCGCAGCACGCGCCGCTGGATCTTGCCGGTGGTGGTCATCGGCAACTGGTCGATGAACTCAATTGCCTTCGGGTATTCATACGGCGCCAGCTGGCCGCGCACATGCGCCTGCAGCTCTGTGACCAGCGCTGCGTCGCCGTCGAACGAGCGCGCCACCGACGGCGTCAGCACCACGAAGGCCTTGACCACGGCGCCGCGCTCGGGGTCGGGCGAGGGCACCACGGCGCAGTTGGACACTGCCGGATGCTTGAGCAGGCAGTTCTCGATCTCGCTCGGCCCGATGCGGTAGCCCGAGGACTTGAACACATCGTCGGCACGCCCCTGGTACCACAGGTAGCCATCGGCATCGACGCGCGCCAGGTCGCCGGTGCGACACCAGCGCAGGCCGTCGCGCTCGGTGTACTTGCCCGCGGTGGCGGCCTCGTTCTTCCAGTAGCCGAGGAAGAACACCGGGTCCGGATGCCCGGCGCTGTCGGTGGCGCACACCGCCACCTCGCCGTCTTCGCCGGGCGGGCAGGGGTGGCCTTCGTCGTCGATCACCTGCACGCGGTGGCCCGGATAGGGGCGCCCCATCGAGCCCGGCCGTGCCGGCCAGCCCAGCTGGTTGTCGTCGTTCTGCGCGGTGCAGTTGCCGACGATGTAGTTGATCTCGGTCTGGCCGAACATCTCGTTGACGATCACGCCCAGCGCATCGCGGCACCAGCCGAACACGGTCTCGCCCACGGCCTCGCCGGCGCTCATCAGCGCACGCAGCCTGATGTCGTAGCGCTGCCGCGGCTCGGGGCAGGCCTTCATCATCTGCTTGAGCGCGGTCGGGAACAGGAAGGTGTTGGTGACGGCGTAGCGCTCCAGCAGCTCGAAGGCGCGCTCGGCGGAGAAGCGTCCCTGGTAGCCGACGATGGGTTTGCCGAAATACAGCGCCGGCATCAGCGCATCCCACAGGCCGCCGGTCCAGGCCCAGTCAGCGGGGCTCCAGAACACGTCGTCGTCCCGCGGATACCAGTTCTGCGAGCAGACAAAGCCGGTCAGGTTGCCGATCAGCGCGCGGTGCGGGATCAGCGCGCCCTTGGGCGGACCGGTGGTGCCGCTGGTGTAGATCAGCACGGCGGCTTCGTCAGCCTTGGTCTGCTCGGCGGTAAAGACGGGCAACTGCGCGGCCAGCAGCACGTCCCAGTCGTGGTCGCCGCGGCCATGCGCGCCGCCGGCGGCAATCACGGTGGCCAGCGTCGGGCATTCCGGGCGCGCGGCCAGCACATTGTCGATGGAAGTCTCGTCGGCGATCGCCACGTTGGCTTCGCTGTGTGCGATGCGGTAGGCCAGCGCCTCGGGCCCGAACAGCATCGACAGCGGCATGGCGATGGCGCCGAGCTGGTAGATCGCCATATGCGCGATCACGGTCTCGATCCGCTGCGGCATCACGATTGCCACGCGGTCGCCGCGCGCCACGCCCAGTGCGCGCAGCGCCGCCGACAGGCGGTTGGCTTCGGCCTGGATATGGGCA
This sequence comes from Cupriavidus necator N-1, assembly GCF_000219215.1. Taxonomy (NCBI): domain Bacteria; kingdom Pseudomonadati; phylum Pseudomonadota; class Betaproteobacteria; order Burkholderiales; family Burkholderiaceae; genus Cupriavidus; species Cupriavidus necator. Next base: position 1,176,774 of record NC_015726.1, read on the forward strand.
AAGGCATGCGCGTTGCGGCGGCCGTCCTCGTGCTCGGTATAGACCGCGATGCGGTCCATCGTGGCCGGGTCGCGCGCCCAGCGCCCGCAGCAGGCCTCGGCGATATTGAAATGCGGGGGAATTTCCCAGCGGAAGGATTCATACAGGGCGCGATAGTCGTCGCGCCGGCTTGCCGGCAAGGCAGCTGCGGCCATCCAGGGTCTCCGGTAGGTTCGGATCGCGGCAATGGCGGCCCCCGAGATGGCGGCGGCCGCTATAATGCGCTCAAGCGAACGATCGTTCTATTTTGTGTGGGCTTCCCTCGCCAGCCCCCGTGGCGCCGCGCCCGGCGGCAGGAAGACCCACGCGCCAGGGTGGAGACAATGACAATCAAGGAAACCTCGCGGTCTGAATTTATCACGTTGCGCGGGCTGCGCTACCACGTGCGCCACTGGGGCAAGCCCGGCGCGCGCAAGCTGTTCATGCTGCATGGCTGGATGGATGTGGCCGCGTCGTTCCAGTTCCTGGTCGATCACCTGCGCGGCGACTGGCATGTGATTGCGCCCGACTGGCGCGGGTTTGGCGAGACCGACTGGCCCACGCGCTACCCGGGCACGCAGTCGTACTGGTTCGCGGACTATATCGCCGACCTGGAGGCCTTGCTCGACCATTACGAGCCCGACGGCCAGGTCGACCTGGTCGGCCACAGCATGGGCGCCAACGTGATCTGCCTGTATGCCGGCATCCGCCCGCAGCGCGTGCGCCGCGTGGTGGACCTGGAGGGCTTCGGCATGACGGCGACGCGGCCGGTGCATGCGCCGAAGCGCTATGCGCGCTGGCTCGACGAACTGCGCACCGGCTCGGAGCTGAAGACGTATGACAGCGTGGACGGCGTCGCCGCCCGGCTGCAGAAGACCAACCCGCGCCTGCCCGACGACCGCGCCGCCTTCCTGGCCGAGCACTGGTCGCGCCGCAATGCCGAGGGCCGCTGGGAGATCCTGGGAGACCCGGCGCACAAGCTGGTCAACCCGATGCTGTACCGGCTCGATGAGGTGATGGCGATCTGGGAGCAGGTCAGCGCGCCCGTGCTGCATGTGGAAGCGCGCGATTCGGAGACGCTGCGCAATATCGCCCACAAGCAGGCCATCGACGAATTCAAGGAGCGCTTCCGCGCCTTCCGTGACTTCCGTGAAGCGGTGGTCGATGATGCCGGCCACATGCTGCATCACGACCAGCCCGCCGCCGTGGCGGCGCTGGTGGAATCGTTCTGCGGCGCGGTGTGAGCGCCGGCGCCGCCGCTCAGGCGTGCGTCAGCTTTTCCTTCAGCGCGGCGTTGTTGCTGGTGTGCACATGCACCAGCGCCTTTTCCGGGAAGGCGTAGTGGTAGGCGCGGCGCAATGCCAGCGCGGCCTCGTGGAAGCCTGACAGGATCAGCTTCTGCTTGTTGGTGTAGTAGGCGATATCGCCCGCGGCAAAGATGCCGCGGCGCGAGCTTTCATAGGTGGTGGTATCGACCAGGATGCGGCCGGCGCGCATGTCCATGTCCCACTGCGCGATCGGGCCCGGCTCGGACACCAGGCCGTACAGCGCCACCAGTTCATCGGCGGGCAGCACCGTGCTGCCGTCGCGGGTGCGCACCTCGACCTCGGTCAGCGGGCCGTCCTGGCCTTCGGTGCGCAGGGCGCCGAGCATGCCGACCACGAAATCCATCTCGCCGGCCGCCGCCGCCTCGCGCATTTCCGCGACGGTGCCGTCGGCCGCGCGGAAGCCTTCGCGCCGGTGCACCAGCGTCACGCGCGCGGCCACCTTGCGCAGCGCCAGCGCCCAGTCCAGCGCCGAGTCGCCGCCGCCGGCCACCACCACGCGCTTGCCGGCAAAGCGCGACACATCGCGCACGGCGTAGTGCACGTGGCGGCCTTCCAGCGCCGGTGCTTCGGGCAGCGCCACGCGCTGCGGCGCGAATGCGCCCGCGCCGGAGCAGACCAGCACCGCGGCCACATCGAAGCGCTTGCCGCTGTCGGTGGTGACCAGCAGGCGCTCATGGGCAGCATGCCCGTCAGGTGCCGGCTGCCGCGGGATTTCGGACAAGCTTTCCGCGCGCTGGCCGAAGTGCATCGGGAAGTCGAACGGCGCGCACTGCTCCAGCAGCCGGTCGACCAGGTCCTGCGCCAGGCAGCCCGGCACGGCGGGGATGTCGTAGATCGGTTTTTCGGGGTAGAGCTCGGTGCACTGGCCGCCGGCGCGGTCGAGCACATCGATCAGCTCGCATCTGAGGCCGAGCACGCCGGCCTGGAACGCGGCAAAGAGCCCGACCGGGCCGGCGCCCACGATCAGGACATCGGTGGTGGTGACGGGGGCTGGTGTGAGGGGGGTAGCGGTGGGCATTGGGCGTGGCGGGCACGCCAGGTGCCCGCAAAAAGGACGGTGCAAGGCCCGACTATACCCCGCACATCGCCCGTTTCCGCCGACGCCAGCGTTGCCGGCAGGGCTTTCCAGGGTGCGCCGGCGTCACGCATGCAGGGGGCGACGGGAGTAGAATGGCTCCATGCAAAACGCCCACGCCATCAATGCCGACCTGCATTGCCATTCCACCGTGTCCGACGGCACGCTGGCGCCGCGCGCCATCGCCGAGATCGCCCGCGACGCGGGGGTCGCATTCTGGGCGCTGACCGACCACGACGAACTGGGCGGGCAGGCCGAGGCGCGTGCCGCGGCCGAGGAATTCGGCATGCGCTATGTGCCTGGCGTGGAGATCTCGGTGACCTGGGCCGGGCAGACCGTGCATATCGTCGGGCTGCAGATCGACCCGCACTGCCCGGAACTGATCGACGGCCTGACCGATACCCGCTCGGGCCGCGCGCGCCGCGCGCGCGATATCGCTGACGCGCTGGCAAAGGTGGGCATCACCGGCGCCTATGAAGGGGCGCTGCAGCACGTGGGCAACCCGGACCTGATCTCGCGCACGCACTTTGCGCGCTGGCTGGTCGACCAGGGCCGTTGCGCCACCGTGGGCGAGGTCTTCAGCGAGTACCTGTCGGAAGGCCGCCCCGGCTATGTCGGCCACCGCTGGGCCAGCCTGGCCGACGCAGTCGGCTGGATCCGCGCCGCCGGCGGCATCGCGGTGATGGCGCACCCGGGCCGCTACCATTACACCGATACCCAGCACGACGCGCTGTTCGATGAGTTCACTGCGCTGGGCGGTGGCGCCGTCGAGGTCGTGACCGGCAGCCACACGCCCGACCAGTACCGCCGCTATGCCGAGGTGGCCCGCCACTACGGGCTGCTGGCCTCGCGCGGCACGGACTTCCACGGCCCCGGCGAAGGGCGCGTCGAGCTGGGCAAGCTGCCGCCGCTGCCGCCGACGGTGACGCCGGTCTGGCACGACTGGTAGGCGCAAGCCCGGCCTGGCCGGGGTACCCCCCAGATTCCGCTCCGATCCGTCCGAATCCGCCTCCCTGGTCCATGTCACAGTACTTCGAGATCCATCCGCTCAATCCGCAGTCGCGCCTGGTCAAGCAGGCCGCCCAGATCCTGCAGAAGGGCGGCCTGATTGCGCTGCCGACCGATTCCAGCTATGCGCTGGCCTGCCGGCTCGACGACAAGGGCGCCGTCGAGCGCCTGCGCCGGCTGCGCGGCATCGATGACCGCCACCACCTGACGCTGATGTGCCGCGACCTGTCCGAGCTCGGCAACTTTGCCCGCGTCGACAACCGGCAGTACCGCTGGCTCAAGGGCGCCACGCCGGGCCCCTACGTGTTCATCCTGGAGGCGACCAAGGAAGTGCCGCGGCGGCTGTCGCACCCGGCGCGCAAGACCATCGGCGTGCGCGTGCCCGAACACGCGATTCCGCTGGCGCTGCTGGGCGAAACCGGCGAGCCGCTGATCTCGGCCACGCTGCAGATGCCGGGCGACGAAGCGCCGCTCAACGACCCGGCGGAAATCCGCGCGCGGCTGGAGAAGCAGCTTGACCTGGTGGTGTGCGGCGGCCCGGCGCCGGCGCAGCCGACCACGGTGATCGACCTGACCAGCGGCGAGCCCGAGCTGATCCGCGCGGGCCGCGGCGACGTCGAGCGCTTCGGGCTCTGAGTTCCCCCGGGCGCTGCCACCCCGCCTGGCGGGTGCACAAGCGTGCGCCCGGGCGGCGCCGGGCCGTTACAATAGGGACCATGGATTCCTCCCTTATCCAGACCTTCGCGGTCTATGCCCTGCCGGTGCTGTTCGCCATCACGCTGCATGAGGCCTCGCACGGCTACGTGGCCAAGCTTTTCGGCGACGACACGGCCTATGCGCTCGGGCGCGTCAGCCTGAACCCGATCCGCCATATCGATCCGATCGGCACCATCGCGGTGCCGCTGCTGCTCTACATCATGACCAGCGGCCAGTTCGTGTTCGGCTACGCCAAGCCGGTGCCGGTGGCGTTCGAGCGCCTGCGCAACCCGCGCTGGCACGGCATGTGGGTGGCGCTGGCGGGGCCGGCCAGCAATGTGGTGCAGGCCTTCGTCTGGGTGCTGCTGGCCATCGGCCTGACCTGGGGCGGCGTGCGCGAGCCGTTTTTCGGCGAGATGGCGCTGGCGGGCGTGCGCGTCAACCTGGTGGTGGCGGCCTTCAACCTGTTTCCGGTGCCGCCGCTGGACGGCGGCCGCGTGCTGACCGCGCTGCTGCCGCAGGGCATTGCCCGCGCGGTGTCGCGCATCGAGCCGTACGGCATCTTCGTGGTGCTGGCGCTGGTGGCCGCGGGGGTGATCACCACGGTCTGGATGACGCCGGTGGTCAATGTGCTGATGTCGCTGATCGAGCTGCTGCTGCGCCCGATCGTGATGCTGCTGCATTGACGTGCCGGGGAACGCCATGATGCATACTGGGATTTCTGCCCCGTCCCCCTGGGTTGCCCGCTGGGCCCACCTGCTGCGCCCCGGCGCGCGGGTGCTGGACCTGGCCTGCGGCAGCGGCCGCCATGCCGCCTGGCTGGCGGCGCGCGGCCATGCGGTGCTGGCCGTCGACCGCGACGCCGAGGCCATCGCCGGCCTGCCGGCCGGCGTGACCGGCCGGGTGGCCGACCTGGAGCAGGGCGCCTGGCCGCTGGCCGGCGAGGCGCCGTTCGACGCCATCGTCGTCACCAATTACCTGCACCGGCCGCTGTGGCCGCACTTGGCGGCGGCGCTGGCGCCCGGCGGCGTGTGGATCTACGAAACTTTTGCTGCCGGCAATGAAACCGTCGGCAAGCCGTCGCGGCCGGATTTCCTGCTGCGGCCGGGCGAATTGCTCGAAGTGGCGCGCCAGTATGGCCTGCGCGTGGTCGCCTATGAGGATGGCCTGGTCGAAGTGCCGAAAACAGCCTTCATGCAGCGGATATGTGCGGTGCGCGAGGCGGCTGCGGGCGCCGATGCGCCCGCGCCGGCACGCTACCGGCTCGACGCCTGAGCCAGCCATGGCGCTGTCGGCGAGAATGCCGCTGCACACGTTGAAACAGTTGGTATCAACCCCTGTCCGGGCGGCGGTCGAAGCGGCCTGCGGTTCCGGTACAATCCCGTTATTCGCATCCCGAATTCCTTAACGTTATGACACAGATTACCGGCAGCATCGTCGCCATCGTTACCCCGATGCATGAAGACGGCAGCCTGGACTTCCCGGCCCTGCGCGCATTGGTCGACTGGCACGTGGCCGAAGGCACCGACGGCATCGTGATCGTGGGCACCACCGGCGAGTCCCCGACGGTTTCCGTCGAGGAGCACTGCGAACTGATCCGCGTTGCCGTGGAACAGGCCGGCAAGCGCATTCCGATCATCGCGGGCACCGGCGGCAACTCCACCAAGGAGGCCATCGAGCTGACCGCCTTCGCCAAGAAGGTGGGCGCCGATGCGTCGCTGCAGGTCGTGCCGTACTACAACAAGCCGACCCAGGAAGGCATGTACCGGCATTTCCGCACCATCGCCGAAGCGGTGGAGCTGCCGGTGCTGCTGTACAACGTGCCGGGCCGTACGGTCGCGGACATGAACAACGAGACCATCCTGCGCCTGGCGCAGGTGCCGGGCATCGTCGGCGTCAAGGAAGCGACGGGCAATATCGACCGCGCCGCGCAGCTGATCAAGGACGCGCCGGAAGGCTTTGCCATCTACAGCGGCGATGACCCCACCGCGGTGGCGCTGATCCTGCTGGGCGGCCACGGTAATATCTCGGTCACCGCCAACGTGGCACCGCGCAAGATGCACGAGATGTGCGTCGCGGCGCTCAAGGGCGACGTCGTCACCGCGCGCCGCCTGCACATGGAACTGATCGGGCTGAACAAGGCCATGTTCATCGAGGCCAACCCGATCCCGGTCAAGTGGGCGCTCCAGCAGATGGGCAGGATGGAAGGCGGTATCCGCCTGCCGCTGACCCCTCTGTCCGAGGACAACCACGACTATGTACGCAAGGCACTGGCCGCCGCCGGCCTGCTGGCCTGATCTTTCGCGGCGTCCTGCTGTCGCCTCACCTACTAGGATTGCGTGTCAATGAAACTGAAGCTTAACCGCCGCGGCGCGACGCAAGTCCGCCGCGCCGCCCTGGTTGTGCCCGTGCTCGCCGCTGGCGTGATCACCGGCTGCAGCAGCATCAACGAAGCGATGCAGCCGGACAAGATCGACTACAAGTCGTCGGCCTCGAAGCGCACGCCTACGCTGGATATCCCGCCCGACCTGACCAAGCTGGAGGGCGATCGCCGCTATTCGGTGCCCGATGCGAACGGCACCTCGACGCTGTCGACGTACAGCCAGGCCACCAAGGTGCGCGAGCAATCCCCGAGCGAGAACGTGCTGCCCTCCGCCCAGGGCATCCGCATGGAGCGTGACGGCAACCAGCGCTGGCTGGTGATCAGTAACGGCATGCGCGGCGACCAGCTGTGGCAGCAGCTGCGCGGCTTCTGGCAGGAAAGCGGATTCCTGCTGGTGCAGGACTCGCCCGAGACCGGCATCATGGAAACGGACTGGGCCGAGAACCGCGCCAAGATCCCGCAGGACATCATCCGCAACACCATCGGCAAGGTCTTCGACGGCCTGTACTCGACCTCGGAGCGCGACAAGTTCCGCACCCGCGTCGAGCGCTCGCAGAATGGCACGCTGGAGGTCTTCATCAGCCACCGCGGCGCGCAGGAGCAGCTGACCGGCATCGACAAGTCGAGCACGGTCTGGACCCCGCGTCCGGCCGATCCTGAGCTGGAAGCCGAATTCCTGTCGCGCCTGGCCCAGCGCCTGGGCGTGCAGAAGGAACAGGCCGACCGCATGGCCAAGAACCCGGCGGCGGCGGGCAATGCCGCAGCCGCTGCGGGCACGGCCGCCGCTGCCGGCACCGCAGCCGCCGCTGGTGCCGATGGCGCCGCGCCGGCCAAGTCGTACCTGTCCCAGGTCAACGGCGCCCCGGCGCTGCAGCTGCCCGAACCGTTCGACCGCGCCTGGCGCTCGGTCGGCCTGTCGCTGGACCGCGTGAACTTCACCGTGGAAGACCGCGACCGTGGCCAGGGCCTGTACTACGTGCGCTATGTCGACCCGCGCACCGTTGCCGACAGCCGTGGCTTCTTCTCCAAGCTGTTCACCAAGCCGGAAGATTCCAAGACCGCCAAGAAGTATCGCGTGGCGCTCAAGGGCACGGGCAGCGGCACGCTGGTGACGGTGCTCAACGATGCCGGCCAGCCTGAGAACGGCGAAATCGGCAAGCGCATTCTGTCGCTGATCGACGAGCAACTGCACTGAGCCGGCGCATGACTGCTGGCTTGCCAGCCGGCCTTCCTGGCCGGTGCCTGGCGGGGAGGGCGCGGCCATGATGCGCTTCGCCTTCCTCGGCAGCGGCAGCGAGGGCAACTCGCTGCTGATTGAATCCCGCGAAGACACCACCACCACGCGCGTGCTGCTGGACTGCGGCTTCGGCATCCGCGAGACCGCCCGGCGCCTGGAGCGCCTGGGCGTCGCGCCGGACCAGCTCGACGCCGTGCTGGTCACGCACGAGCATGGCGACCACGTCGGCTCGGCCTATGCCTTTGCAGCCCGCCATCGCCTGGCGGTCTACACCAGCCACGGTACCTGGCTGGCGACTTCGCACCTGCGTGGCGCCGATGCGGCCGATGTGCGCGTCTGCTGCGCCGACCATACCTTTGCCATCGGCGGACTGCAGGTGCTGCCGTACACCGTGCCGCACGATGCGCGCGAGCCGGTGCAGTTCGTCTTGTCGGACGGGCAGGCGAGGCTGGGCGTGCTGACCGATGCGGGCATGGAGACGCCCTACGTGACGGCGCGCCTGGCAGGCGTGGATGCGCTGGTGCTGGAATGCAACCATGACCGCGAGATGCTGCGCAATTCGGTCTATCCGGCTTCGCTGAAGCGGCGCATTGGCGGGGACTTCGGCCACCTGGCCAATGAAGTGGCGGCCAGCATCCTGGCGCAAGTTGCCCATGCCGGCCTGAACCGCGTGGTCGCGGCCCACCTCAGCAAGCAGAACAATACGCGTGAGCTGGCAACCGGGGCGCTGGCGGTGGCATTGGGTGCGCTGCCGTCCGAGGTGCTGGTGGCAGACCAGGACGAGGGCCTGGACTGGCAGGCAGTGCGCGTCTGAGGGATACCTGGATGCAGCGGGGCGCAGTGCGGTAGCGGCGCCCAAATAAAAAAACCGGCCCGAAGGCCGGTTTTTTCATCGGTCAGGAGCCGATTACTGCTTGGCAGCCGGAGCCGAAGCGTCAGCAGCGGCAGCAGCCGGGGCTTCAGCAGCGGGAGCCGAAGCGTCAGCAGCGGCAGCAGCCGGGGCTGCAGCAGCGGGAGCCGAAGCTTCAGCAGCCGGAGCGGCAGCAGCCGGAGCAGCCGTTTCAGCGGCCGGAGCGGCAGCTTCTTCCTTCTTGCCGCAAGCGGCGAGAGCAACAGCGGCCAGCAGCGATGCGATCAGGAGAGACTTCTTCATTGTTCGTCCTTTAACTTGTAATAACGGAAAACAGGCGATGAATAATTACCGGTAATTATCGCTCTTGAACTGCAAAATAGAGGCCCTCCCGGGTCCCGACAAATGCAATGGTCCACAGTACTAGCCAGCCAACGATTATATCCGCGTTTTCCCGGCTTGTGTAGCGCCGAAATTTACTGATTCGCAATGTTACGCATTATTACAGCCGCGGTCCCAATTGCAGCCATCCTTCCAGCGTCCAGTGATGGAAAGTTTCCATCAGATCGGGTAGATCCGCGCAAGCCGCAACATCTTCGCCACTAAGTTGCCGATAATCGGCCAACTTTTTCAGCCACTGCATCAGTTCGGCCGGCGGCTCGTAGGCTTCTCCATTGAGGAAGAAATTCGCGCGGTCGTAAAGCGCAATCGATGCCGATGGCAGGACGACGCCATGGCGGGCCGCCAGTGTCGCATAACGGCGCAACGGCATGTCAGGTATCTCTGAGAATTCCACGCCAGGCTTGGGTTCTGACAGATGGCTGCCGAGGAATTCAGACACCATCTGGCTATTCCATTGCAGCGCCTTGAGCCGCTCGGCAACTGCCTTGGCCATGCCGGCGGGCAACTGCGCGGGCCGCGTGGCGGCGCGCTCGCCGGCGTCGGCATAACGGCCGCCGAGGTCTTCGTTGTCTTCGACCGTTTCAGACAGCCAGGCCAGGAAATGCCCGGCCAGTTCGCGGTAGGCCGGCGCGCGGAAGCCGATCGAGCAGGTCATGCATTCGCCCTCGGCAATGCCATCGTGCGCATATTGCGGCGGCAGGTAGAGCATGTCGCCGGGTTCGAGCACCCATTCCTGTTCCGCGTTGAAGTCGGCGAGGATCTTCAGCGGCATGTCCGGGATCAGCTCAAGGCTGGTCTGCGACGAAATGCGCCAGCGGCGCCGGCCCGAGACTTGCAGCAGGAACACGTCGTAGGAATCGAAGTGCGGGCCCACGCCGCCGCCGTCGGTGGCGTAGCTGATCATCAGGTCGTCTAGGCGCGCATCGGGCACGAAACGGAAGCGGCCCATCAGCTCCGCCGCGGCGGCGTCGTGCAGATTTACCCCTTGCACCAGCAGGGTCCACTGGCGGGTCTTGACGCCGGGCAGGTTTTCGCGCGCAAATGGGCCATGCGCGAGTTTCCAGCGGTTGCGGAAGTGCGTCACCAGGCGCGATTCGACGTCGTCGCTGTCGGCCAGGTCGAAAAGCGCCTCGCGCGACACAGGCGGCACGATTCCGGGTACTGCCTGTCGAATCACCAGGGGCTTGCGATGCCAGACATCCCGCATGAATGCAGCAGGCGTCATGCCACCAAGCAGGTCGAGCGGAGTGTCTGGATCGACGGGGCCAGGGGGCAGGGCCTGCGCGTATAATGCGGAATCGTTCATGGAGTCAAGAATTGAAAATCGCTAAGAATACTGTGGTGTCCGTGATGTACAAGCTATCGGACACACAAGGCAATCTGATCGAGGAGTCAGATGAAGCCATGGTTTATTTGCACGGCGGGTATGATGGCACGTTCCCCAAGATCGAGGAAGCGCTCGACGGTCATGACGCGGGCTTCGAGACCCAGCTGCAGCTGGAGCCGGAAGACGCGTTCGGCGACTACGACGCCGATATGGTGAAGGTCGAGCCGCGCAACCGCTTCCCCGAGCCGCTGGAAGTCGGCATGCAGTTCGAAGGCATGCCCGAGGACGGCGACGAAGAGGACTCCGTCATCTACACCGTGACCGACGTGGCCGAGGACAAGGTCGTGCTGGATGGCAACCATCCGCTGGCCGGCATGGCGCTGCGCTTCTGGCTGAAGGTCTCCGAAGTCCGCGAGGCCACCGCCGAAGAAATCGAGCACGGCCACGCCCATGGCGCCTCGGGCGTTGAAGTCGTGGATGAGGACGAGGACGACGACACGCCGCGCACGCTGCACTGATCGCGCTGCACGGATCGTATTCCGCACCCCAAGAAAAAGCCGGCCGCAGCCGGCTTTTTCGTTTTCGGCCGGCAACCCGCCTCAGTGCAACACCGGTGCGTCCTTGAGCATGACCGCGAACGGTGACGCCGCGCCTGGCGTGATCACCAGCTCGGCCCATTGCGCGACCGTGTCGGTGGGCAGCGACACGCGCGTGAAGTTCTGCATGACCTTGCCGGCCGCATCGCGCAGCGGCTTGTCGATGCCGAAGCCGTTGTCGGCCCCGTTGGCCCCGTTTCCGCCAGCATGCACCAGCAGCACCTGGCCGCGGAAACGACCGGCCAGCTCGCGCAGCTGGCGCTTGAATTCCAGGTAGCCATCGCGGGTGCGGTGGCGCATGAAGCCGTCGAGCAGCGTCGGGCGGCCTTTCTTCTCCCAGCCGTTGGCAAAATGCGGGTCGGCGTGGACCACCACCACGATGCCGTTCAGGTCGCGTTGCCGCGCCACCGAGAACGCGCGCGCCAGCCACTGGCGGTTGGCCTCGCGCCGGTCCTCGAACTCGCCGTTGCGCCCGCCTTCGTCGCGGTAGTGGTTGTTGTCGCCCGGCAGGTTCATGCCGACGAGCAGGATATCGCCCACCTCCATGCGCATGTTCTCGCGGAAACTGCGGAACAGCGCCTGGTCCGACTGCCGCAGCAGCGGCCGCGGATGCCGGCCGAGCGTGGCGTCTTCAGGGAAGAACAGCTCACGCAGCCGGTTCAGGCGCTCGACCGCGTCAAAGCCGCCGTTGACCGGCAGCCGGCATTCGGACCAGTCGGTCTCGCCGGGCACGTAGACCAGCGGCAGCGGCGACTGGTTCAGCAGTTGCTGGCGGCTGCCCAGCACAGCATCGCTGCACGATTCTGTATCGCCCTTGATGCCGCCGGCATGAATGACCAGGTCCAGCTTGCGCTCGCCGAAGTAGTCGAGCAGTGCTGCCGCGTTGGCCTCCGCGGCCGGCCACTGGGGCAGGTCGGCGATCAGCGCGATGCGCGTCAGCTGTGGCCTGGCCGGTGCCTTGGCGCTGCGGCCCGCGGGCGCGGCCGATGCCATGCCGGCCGTGCAAAGCAGCGGCAGCAGCATGGCAAGCAGGGCACGGCGCGCAGCGTTCATGCGGCGTCGAGCGCCTCGCCTGCCAGTGCCTTGAGCCGGTACAGCGCCTCCAGCGCGGCGCGCGGCGTCAGGGTGTCGGGGTCCAGGCCGGCCAGCGCATCGATCAGCGCGGCCTGTTCGGGTGCGAGCGCGGGCGCCAGCGACGCGGACACGGTCGCCGGGGCGGCGCCGAAGTCGTCCTCGTCGTCCTCTGGCGTTGGCGGCGCCGCGAACAGGTCCAGCTGCGGTGTGGGCGTGGCGTCGGCCGATTGCTGCTCCAGCCAGGCCAGGTGCTTGCGCGCGGCGCGGATCACCGGCTGCGGCACGCCGGCCAGCTGCGCTACCTGCAGGCCGTAGCTCTGGCTGGCAGGGCCGTCCTGCACCGCGTGCAGGAAGACAATGCCGTCGCCATGCTCGACTGCCGACAGGTGCACGTTGGCTGCCTGCGGGAACTCTTGCGGCAGCTGTGTCAGCTCGAAGTAATGCGTGGCGAAGAGGGTATGGCTGCGGTTGTGCGACAGCAGGTGGCGCGCGATGGCCCAGGCCAGCGCCAGCCCGTCGAAGGTCGACGTGCCGCGTCCGATCTCGTCCATCAGCACCAGCGAAGCCGGGGTCGCGTGGTGCAGGATGCCGGCGGCCTCGGTCATCTCCACCATGAAGGTTGAGCGGCCGCCCGCGAGGTCATCGGCGGCGCCGATGCGGGTAAAGATGCGGTCGATCGGCCCGATCACGGCGCGCCGCGCCGGCACGTAGGCGCCGACACAGGCCAGCAGCACGATCAGTGCGGTCTGGCGCATGAAGGTCGACTTGCCGCCCATGTTCGGGCCGGTGATCAGCAAGAGCTTGCGCGCTTCATTGAGCTGGCAGTCGTTGGCGATGAACGCCACCGACTCCGCCGCGAGCTGGCCTTCGACCACCGGATGGCGGCCCTGCACGATGTCGACCACGTTCTCGGCGACGCGCTCCGGCGCGGACCAGTCCAGCGTCTGCGCGCGCTCGGCCAGTGCCGTCAGCACGTCCAGGCGCGCCAGCGCGCCCGCCACCCGCTGGAGCTCGCCGATATGCGGCAGCAGCGCCTGCAGCAGGCCGTCGTAGAGCTGCTTCTCGCGCGCGAGCGCGCGGTCCTGCGCCGACAGCGCCTTGTCTTCGAAGGCCTTCAGCTCAGGCGTGATATAGCGCTCGGCATTCTTCAGCGTCTGGCGGCGGCGGTAGTCGTCGGGCACCTTGTCGGCCTGGCCGTTGGTGACCTCGATATAGAAGCCATGCACGCGGTTGAACTCGACGCGCAGGTTGGCAATGCCGGTGCGGGCGCGTTCGCGCGTTTCCAGGTCGATCAGGAACTGGCCGCAGTTCTCGGAGATGTCGCGCAGTTCATCCAGGCCGGCATCGTAGCCGCGCGCAATCACGCCGCCGTCGCGCACCACCGTGGCCGGCTCTTCGGCCACGGCGCGCACCAGCAGGTCCAGGCAGTCCTGCGGCACGGCCAGGTCGTGCAGGGTCTGCGCCAGCAGGGTGCTGCCCTGGTCGTCGCGGATGCAGGCCTGCACCTCAGGCAGCGCGCGCAAGGTGTCGCGCAGCGAGGACAGGTCGCGCGGCCGCGCATTGAGCAGCGCCAGCCGCGAGGTGATGCGCTCGACGTCCGCCAGCCGGCGCAGCGCCGTGCGCAAGGCATCGGTGCCCTGGTCGATCAGCACGCCGATGGCCTGCTGGCGTGCCTGCGGCAGCGCCGGGTCGCGCAGCGGGTGGTGCAGCCAGTGGCGCAGCGCGCGGCTGCCCATGGCCGTGCAGCAGGTGTCCAGCAGCGAGAACAGCGTCGGCGACTCGCCGCCGCGCAGGGTCTCGGTCAGTTCCAGGTTGCGCCGCGTGGCGGAATCCAGGCCGACGTACTCTGATTCGCGCTCCACCTTCACGCCCTGCACATGGCGCAGCGACTGGCCCTGCGTGGTGGCGGCGTAGTTCAGCAGCGCGCCGGCCGCGCCCAGCGCGGCACCCAGCCCGGCACAGCCGAACGGGTCCAGGCTGGCCACGCCCAGCTGCTCGCGCAGCCGGCGCGTGCCGGCGTCCTGGTCGAAATGCCATTCGGGCAGGCGGGTACGCGCGCACGCCAGCGCGGGCAGCTCGATGCCGTCGGCATACAGCAGCTCGGCCGGGCGGATGCGCTCCAGTTCGCGGCCCAGTTGCGCCGCTTCGCATTCCATCAGGCGCAGCTCGCCGCTGGCCAGGTTCAGCCACGCCAGCCCGGTCTTGCTGACGCCGCGGCGCGTGGTCTGCTGGTGCACTGCCATCAGGAAGGTATCGGCCTTGTCCGGCAGCAGCGCGGCATCGGTCAGCGTGCCGGGGGTGACGATGCGCACCACCTTGCGCTCCACCGGCCCCTTGCTGGTGGCCGGGTCGCCGATCTGCTCGCAGATGGCCACGGATTCGCCCAGCTTCACCAGGCGCGCCAGGTACTGGTCCGCCGAATGGAAGGGGATGCCGGCCATGCGGATCGGCACTCCGTTGGATGCGCCGCGCGCGGTCAGCGTGATGTCGAGCAGGCGCGCGGCCTTTTCGGCATCGTCGTGGAAGAGTTCGTAGAAGTCACCCATGCGGTAGAACAGCAGGGTGTCGGGGTGGTCTGCCTTGATGCGGAGATACTGTTGCATCATGGGGGTGTGACGTTCTGCGGGCGATTCCGTAGTGGCCTGATCTACCTTGGTTTTTCCGCGCGATCCCTTTGCTGGCGCGGCTTCCACGCCAATCTGGGGGCTTTCGTTCATCTCGTCAACACTCATCGTCACTCGCCTACACTCCTGTCGTCAGCGTAGGTTTCTAGCGTATCATCCCGAAAAAACCACGCCGGGGTGCGCCGATGCCATTCCGGCAAAACCTACGCTACTGAAATCCTACGCCATGCAATTCGACGCGCGCGCTGCCAAGCTGCTTAAACCGGGCGAGCACATGACGATCACAGATCATCCGGGCCTGCGCCTTGAATGCGCCGCCAGCCGGCGCACGTGGATCTACCGCTACAAGTCGCCGGTCGACGGCCGCATGAAGCAGACGAAGATCGGGGCCTGGCCAGCGATGTCGCCGGCGGCTGCCATTGTCGAATGGGAGAAGCTCAGGGCTGCCCGGGACAGTGGCCGCGATGTTGCAGCGGAGAAGCGTGCAGCGAGAGCCAGCGCACGGTCGGTATCGGATGGGAGTTTACCGCAGGAGGGGCCGTACGATGTCCGTCGGCTCTGCCGGAACTATCTGGAAGGGCACGTTGAGCGCAATCGAGCACTGAAAGGGGCGAAAGAGATCCGCAGGATGTTTGACACCATGCTCGACCCAATTGCCGACATGCTTCCTCAGCAGGTTACCCGGTCGGTTGCGTTTGAGCTGCTCAACTCTTACATGCACATTCCTGTCCAGGCTGGGAGGCTGCGTTCCGAGCTCGGGGCGGCGTGGGACTATGGTCTGGACGCCGGAAAGCTCCCGGATGACACGCCGAACTGGTGGCGCCAGATTATGCGCGGCAGATTCCAGAGTCGGGGGAAAAAGATCGAAGGAAAGTCGGTTGGGGAGGTGAAGCGCGTGCTGACGGAGAGCGAGGTCGGCGAGCTGATCCGCTGGCTGCCGAATTTCAGCCGTATCGTGGCAGACGCGCTGGCGCTGTATCTGTGGACCGGCACGCGCGGGTCGGAGATTGTCTCGATGGAGGCGGCCGAGATCAGCGAGGAGGAGGACGGCCTCTGGTGGACTATTCCCAAGGCGAAAACCAAGAATGCCAAGCGGCAGGGGGCTACGGACCTGCGCGTGCCGCTGTTCGGCCAGGCCGAGCAGATCGTGCGCCGGCGCCTGGCCATTGCTGGCAAGGGGTATCTGTTCCCGTCCAGGGTCGGCGGCCCGACCGAGCAGAAGACGATCCAGACGGCAGTCTTCTATCACCAGCCGTACTCGAAGACCCGGCCGGAGGATCAGCGGCCCCGTCTCACGGTCGCCCGGTGGGCGCCGCATGACCTTCGCCGCACGGTTCGCACGCTGCTCGCGTCAATGGGCTGCCCGACCGAGGTTGCGGAGTCCGTTCTCGGTCACATGTTGCCTGGCGTGCAGGGTGTCTACAACCGGCACACGTATGACCGCGAGCGGCATGAGTGGCTGGGGAAACTGTCGGAGAAGCTGGAGAGCCTCGCGGCCCTCCGGTAGGGGGGGCTTATTTGGAGCGACGCCAGGCGTTGAAGGGAAACCCAAGCTCGGCGTGGAAGCGCTGGGCAGCCGTGGGATCGCTGTCAAGCTCGCTGCGCGATTTGATGCCGCAGGCGTGGCGAAGCACTGCGGCGGCGCGGTCGGTATCCTCCAGGTCGGAGAAGTCTCGCCAATCCACCGGGAAGCGCTCGGCGAGGAAGCGGCGGAATTCCGGGTTGCCGCAAAGGATGCCCGCAGTGCGGGCGAGGGCAGGGCGGGTCATGGTCAGGCGGCCTCCTGCGAGGAATGGATGGGGGCTCCGAGCGACAGCACGATCGTGTCGGTGGGCAAGTCGTAATCCCGCTGGATATGCGTCACGCGCTTGATTACCTCGCGGCCCGTGTACTTCAGCGGCATGCCCTTCGACATAGCCTTTGCGCTGTACAGCGTCTCGCGCAGGCGCAGTAGGTCGCCCACTTCGTAGCCTCGGTCATCGCGGCGGACCTCGCATGCTTTGCGGCCAGAGAGTAGGTCTGCGAACGGCTCCTCATCGCATTTCAATTCGTGTATCACGGGCTCCGAGCAGTCACTACATATGTCGCTGTGGCATTCCGCCTTGGCTTCCTGCTGGGCCTCTAGCTCTGCGATGCGGTCCAGTAGGCGAATAACAGTGCGAGGATGGACGGCCGCCACGTACTCAGCGAGTCCATTGAAATAACCCTTTTCGCTTGCGAAATGGCACACCCACTGTCTTCCCATTCCGCGGAAGTTGTCCGCATACAAGTAGCGATGCCCGAAAGCGGGTTTCCCGATGTACCAGCCAGAGAGCTGCAGATGTTCCGGCACAGCGGACGCCAGCGCTCGCAGCTCTTCATTGGTCGGCATGGGGCATGCTAGCGGAGTACTATCCGCGCCCTTCTTCCATTTCTCCACCGGGAAGAGGCCGGTTTGCTTCCAGCGTGTCCTTTGCTCATCGGTCATCGGTGCCCATTGCTCTTCGGGGGCGGCGGCTTGCAGTCTGGCGACCTGATAGGCCAGGGTGCGGGCGTACGATACGAGCGCGTGTGCGTCCTTCCAGGTCAGCTTTCCGTGAGTTATCGCGTTGCGCTCGAGGGCGTCGAGGTTCAAAGGTTGTGACATGGTGCTAGCCCTCCTTGCTGGCGCTCATGGCGGCGCGACGATTTCGCAGGATCTCGACCAGGCCGGCCCGGTCGATTTCGACGGCGCCATGCGCGATTGCTAGCGCGCGCTTGCTATTGGCGATGTCGAAGTGTTCATGGTGTGTGCCGGCCTTCTGCATCCACTTCCGCTGCACGCCGATCTTGTCGGCCATGGCCAGCAGTTCCTCAGTCGTATCGGCCAGCATGTGGCACATCACCATGCGGCCATAGCTGGCTTCCATGTCGTCAACGTAGACCGTCATGGGTGACCCTCCGGAACTCCACCACCCACACCCATGGATTGCGCGGCGGGATCACGGTCCAGGTAGTGGCGATACGCGCCCTCGATAAAAGCCTGCTCGATGAACGCGGCAATGGCCTTTGCTCGTTCTGCTTCGGGCTGGTAATTGGCCAGGCGCTGCGCGACCTCGCTGAGGCGGATTTCGGCACCCCACATGGCTGCCATCGTCTGCAGCGCGGACAGGGCTTTGCCGAGTGCGCGGCGCTGGTTCGGAGTCAGGTTCTCAAGCTCTTCAGCCATTGCCGTGCTCCACGTTGGTGGTGATCGCCTTGATTCCCTCCACGGAAATCACGCGCATCCGGTGCTGCTGGTCGGCCTTGTGGACGATGTTGCGAACAGAGTTGATCGCTTCTTCTGCCGCCTGCCCGTAGACCTGTGAGAGGGCGCATTCAGGGCCCCAGCTGCCGACGTGGACCTCGACAGTCAGTGAAACAGTGGCTACTGTGGTGGTGCGGATGCGTTGCTTGTGTCGTTCAGCCATTGTTCGTCTCCGCCTTGATGGCACGCTGCGCGGCGTCCAGCAGTCGCTCGCGCAGCGTCTGGTGCGGTTCGTAGGACACGCCCAACGCTTGGCGAAGCATCTCCAGCTCAGTGCGCGCGTCGTCCAGCATGTCGCGGTTGGCGGAGGCCTCGTTGTGCAGATCGGTGATGGCGTCTTCGAGGCGCTGCGCGAGTGCGTTCCCGCGGCCCGTAATGGCGGCGGCATACTCTGCCCACTCCCCGCTGTCGAGCATGGTCAGCATTGCTCTGACGGCTGCCACCAGGTCGCCTTGGCCGACTGCCGTGGAGGTGGCCAGTAGCTCGTCAATCGCGGCGAGAATCGGCTCGGCGCCACCGTCATTGGGATCAAGGCCCAGCTTCTCGTTAATGAGCCCGAGGTCAGAGCAGGCGGCCTGGAACATGCGTCGATACTGCGCCTTCGAGGTGTGGTCGTCGTCGGCATCGTTATGCTTCACGCCATGGGCGGCACGCACAGCGTCAGCAAAGCGCCCGAGCGCGGCATCCCATGCGTTTGTGCCAGGCCCGGCCATCATCAGTCCGCTCTCGCGCGCCAGCTTCCAGTCTTCGTCCCGGCAATGTGCCGGTGTAGTTGATTCGGTCATTGTCATTCCTCGAAAAGCGCCACTTGGCGCGGGTCGGATTCGGTAGGGGAGGGCTCGGCCTTGCTTGTGCGTTGCGATGGGGTGTCCGGCATCAGCTGCGGTGCGCGCAGGACGTGGCCGCCGGCGTAGACGTGCGCAAACAGCCGGCGGATCGCGTCGACGGGGTGGGCGCACGCGCGTGCTTCGCCTGGGATGAAGAGACCGGCGTTGTGCGGAATCAAATCGCTGTAGGCGCAGCCCAGCTCGCGCGCGAGATCCGTCATGGCGGCCTCGATGGCGCTGGCCACGTCAGCGTTGCCGCATGCTGCGGCGGCGATCGCAGTCGGCTGCTCGCCTGGCAGGACCTCGCGCACCAGCACACGCTCGATCTCGGCCGGACTGCGGTTCCAGGCGCTGCGGTCCATGCACATCACGCCGCGGATCGGGCTGGTGATCGCGGCATACCATTCGCGCGGTTGTGCTTGGGCGCTCATGCTGGGGCCTCGCTATTCGTCGTGGCCCGGACTTTGGCCTCGGCGTAGTGCGCCTCACTGCAGAACCCTTGCTTCATCCAGCCGATATGCGAGGGTCGGCCGCAGAAGCATTGCGGCATGGGATTAGACTGGTTGGCATCGAACCAGGCCTGTGCTTCCATCCCGTACGGCGCGTCTTCGTCCGGGATGTGGCCCGGTCCACATAGGGTGTTGTGGATCCAGCCCATGGCATCGTCGGCGCCGCGCCCGTGTTCCCACTCGATCCAGGCGGCCTGCATCACCACGACCTGGTCATGCACGATGTTCGAGAGCGACGCGGTGAGCCTTTCGAGCTGCTCAGCCTTGGCTGCCATGGTTTCGCGGCTGCCCTGCAGGAACGCGCGCATCGCGTGCTCGGCGACGACTTGCTCGCTGGCGCCGCGGGCGCGCAGCATGGCGGCGTAGTTGGCCACATTGACCAGCTTGCCCTTGCACAAGGCTTCGGCCATCAGCTGTGCCAGGCGTTCGATCGAGCATTCCAGCGGGTTGTCCCAGCCGCCGGCGCCTTCCTTGCGTTTTTCGGCCAGCTTGGCCTTCATCGCGCTGGCCAGCTGATCCACGGCGATGTCGTCGACGTGGGTGCGGGGTGATTTGCGGAAGGTCTTGGCATCATCACGCGACGTGGCGGCGAGTCGCAGGCCTTGCTCTTCGGGGATGCGTGCGCCGATGCTGTTGATCGATGGCGCACGGTTAGTGCGGCGATGCTTTGCCATGGGGATCTCCGGTGTGATGGTTCAGCTGGCCAGCAGGTCGTCCAGGGTCTTGCCGCTGGCGAGGGCTGCTTCGACCCAGCCTGGGCGCTTGCCGCGGCCGGTCCAGGTGTTGCCGAGCTCGTCGCGATAGCGGACAGCGGGCTTTCGGCTGGTGGGCTTCGCTGCTGCCTTGGGCGGGATGGGGCGGCGCAGCAGGGCGGGGAGCCAGCGTCGGCCGTCCAGGTGTCCCTCGGCCGCGGCTATCATGTCGCCCTTCTTCATACCGGCCAGGCCTGCGGCGGCTTCTTCACCGGCAGCTTCGCGCACGGCTTCGATGCGGCGGGCTGCCGGCACGCTAGCCAAGTAGGAGCCGGCGGTGGGCTGCCACCAGTCGGCCATGTCGAGATCCAGCGCCTCGGCGAGTTGGTTGGCGCGCGCGTGGCCGGCGGCGTCCTCCCGTTGCTCGAAGGTGTTGATGCTGTGCGCCACGCAGACCGCCAGCAGATCAAGCTGGTCGGCCTGGCTAAGTTCCTGGAGCCAGGTGAACAGATCGTCGGCCTCACCGGGCAGGCGGTCTTCCCAGCGTGCAACGCTGGCTTCCATGCGCTGCCAGGCGGGCGAGGCCTCGATGTCGGACGTGGCAGATGACGCGGAGCCGCGCTGGTCAGTGATCGAGACCTTGGCCACGGCGTCATATCGATGGCGATAGTTCAGCGACGAATGGAAGACGTCCGGTACCAGTGCATACAGCAACGCCGTGAGTGCTACCGTTGGCGACTCAGCCACCAGCGCCTGCAGCGCGACGGTGCGGTGTGCGGTGAGCTTGTGTATCAGGGTTGCCGGCAGCGACTTCTCCTGCGGCGCCTGCGTTGGAGTCTCGCCGCCTTCGCTTTCGGCATGCAGATCCTGCGGCTTCTTGCCGTCCTTGGTCGGTTTGATTAGCCCGCGGTGGATCTCGACAGCGCCTGCGTGGTCGATGGTGACGATTGCGCCGGCGCGGGACTTCTGACGTTCGGTGTAGTCTTCCAGGCCTGTCTTGAGGTTAGCGATTTCGGCCTCGACCTGGTCGAATTCTGCTTGCTGCTCGTCGGTGGAATCCTCGTCCTGGAGTAGGTCGTCGAGCTGGCGTGCACGCATCTCCAACTGCTCGAGCTGAGCGGCCTCCTCGGCGGTGGTGTCGCGTTTCTTCGCTTGGCTGCGGCCGAAGCTGTGCTGTTCGCTGTAGTCGAGCTTCTCCCGGGCTTCAACCCAACTCCAGCCTTCCGCGCGCACTTGGTCGGCGATCCCTTCGAGCTTTTCCATGGCCATGCGCTGGAGCAGCTTGGCGTCGCCGATGTAGCCGCCGCCGTTGCTGAAGAGATCGCGCGTGACCGGGCCACCCGCGGCCTCGTAGGCGTCCAGGCCGACGAAGCGCGCCAAGCGATCGCGCGAGGCGTCGATGGCCTTGTCAACCAGAGCTTCACGCAGATAGGTCGGATTGCGTTGCCACGGAGTGGCGGTGTCCCACACGCGTTCCTGGTCAGCGTGGTTGTCGGAGATGGCCAGGGCCGTGAGCTGGTCCAGCTTGATGTTGCCCGCGCGGTATTCGGTAATGAGTCGTGGCGAGACGTTTGCCAGCTTGAGGCGGCGGCGCACAACCAGCGGCGTGACGCCAAAGCGCGCGGCGACATCGTCGACGGAGCTGCCGGCATCGATCAGCACCTTGAAGGCCTCGAACTCGTCGGCGGGGTGCATGGCTTCGTGCATGTTCTCGGCGATGCTGGCCTCCTCGGCGTCGCCGGCCTCACGCAAGATGCAGAGGACTTCGTGATCCTTGGGCAGCTTGCGCTCGGCCATGAGCTGCTGGAGCGCCTGCAGGCGCCGGCCGCCGGCGATGACCTCGTAGGGTGCGGCGTTCTTCTTACGGTTGGTGGTGGCCGTGATGGTGAGGTTCTGCATCAGTCCATGAGACAGGATCGATGCGGCCAGTTCGTTGATGGTGGAGGAGGGGGTCTTGCGGACGTTTCGCGGCGAGATGGCCAGCTGGTCGATGCGCACGTGCAAAAGATCGCCTGCTTGGGGGGTGCTCATGTGGTGCTCCGGATGGTTGGGGTCAGGCTTCGACGGGCGCGCCTTGCGCTTGCATGGTGGCCTTGGTGATGGCGTGGGCGGCGGTGAATGTGTCGAGGCGCGTACGGCCGATGGCCTCCTCGATGGAGGGTGCGGCTGCGCGCAGCGTCAGCGCTTCAAGGTCCAGCACCGTGACTTTGGCGGAGCGCTGCCAGCGCCCGAAAACGCCAGCCATGGCGCGCCGGGCGGATCCCAGCTGCACGTCATAGTCCTGGATGCCCTGTGCCTTCATGGCGAGGGTGATCAGCTCCAACGTGCGCATCAGCCGGTTGTAGCCGGTATCGCTGGGCGCGCTGATGAAGCCGGCCAGGTCCGCGTAAAACGTGAGGTCGACGTGCCGCGTGTTCTGGGCCGTCATGGGGATGGCGACCGGCCGTGGCTGGTAGTTGCTGCGCTTTTTCATGTCGCGGCCCCCAGGAACTCGGCGTCGCCAATCACGCGGTCGAGCAGGTCGAAGGCGCGGAAGAAATCGCGCGACACGGTGACCTGGTGGTCGATGTCACGCAGCGCAATGTCATTCTCGGGCCCGAAGTCGGGCAGATGGGGGTCGCGCAGGTGCACGACGATGCCGCCACGCTCAGCCAGGATCTCGGCGTCGACTCGATCGCGGATATGCATCACCACGATGTGGTGGCCTGCCAGTTCGTCGACGAGCGGGTCGGTGATGAGCTTCGTAGGGGTGAAAGCGTGGGTGCGCGCGAGATAGTCGGCGACAGCATCCTGGCCGACACCAGGGCGGCCGGTAAGTCCGATCAGCATGGGTCTCTCCTCAGTCGAGGTCGTTTGCCTGGCGGCGTTTGTGATCTGGGATGGATGGATCGAAGCGGAGGCGGGGAGGGTGGCGGCGCGCCTGAGTCTTGCGCTGGGCATCGAGAAACGCGCGCACCTGCATGGCCACGCGCCATTCGCGGACGCGCAGCTCAGCGTTGCCCGACCCGTTCATCAGGCGGAAGCCTTCGACCAGGTCGGCAAACGTGTAGCGGGCGCGGCGCCGGCTCATTTCAGCCCTGTGACGTGATGCGCTTGGCAGCTACCGTGCGCGCGCCGCGGTTGAATCCGTCTTCGATCGCATCGAAGGTGCAGCGAAACAGGCCGACATAGGCGCGACGGCCGTCGAGGACGATGCGGAACGCGATCATTGCGGCTTCCTCCTGGATGTGTTCGGCGGCGGCGGGAGGTCGGATACCGGGCGGGCTTCGGCCCACTCTTCAACCTCGCGTACAAGCCAGGCAACCCGACGGCTCGAAACGGTGCGCGGTTTCGGGAACTGCTCTTCGCGCACGAGCTTTTGCACGCTGGTTTCCGAGAGCGCCACGATGGACGCTACCGTAGGTAGGTCGACGTAGAAGGGGCGGATCATTGCGCAGCCCCCATAGCGCGAGCTGTCGCCCTGGCGGCTGCTTCTGCGAGATCTCGGGCTCGCTCTAGCTCGAGGTATTGCCAGCAGAGTTCGAGCAGTTCAGGCATGGAGGTCACGCAAGACTCGAGCCGCTCGCCGTAGTGGCCGCCCACAGTGATGCATTCGATCTTTATCTGTGCGCCATGCTCTCGCGACGTTAGGGGTTCGCCTCGTACGTCGTCCCATGCCGGGCAATGCCAGAAGTCGATGCAAAGATCGAGTTCGACGCTGAGGCCAAATGTCGTACTGAAGGACATCGCCTCCCGCATGTAGTGGCGGGTGGGGGTGGTCTCCTCCAAGCGGAGGAAGTCCGGATCCTGATTGGCGCTGTCTAGGAAAATAGATCTGCCACGATC
The DNA here is from genome assembly GCF_000219215.1 of Cupriavidus necator N-1. Classification (NCBI taxonomy): domain Bacteria; kingdom Pseudomonadati; phylum Pseudomonadota; class Betaproteobacteria; order Burkholderiales; family Burkholderiaceae; genus Cupriavidus; species Cupriavidus necator. The sequence continues at coordinate 1,200,510 of NC_015726.1, forward strand.
GCCTTCGGTGTACCCGGACCGGTAGATCCAGTTGTGCTCGGAGCCGAAGTCATCGATGACCAGCCAGCGGTTAGGGCGCGGACGTACTGCGTAGTCGGGATATTCGAGATGCATGGCCGCCCCTCACACTTGGCGCGCCGTAGCGGTCGTGGGGTCGGCCCGTAGGTCAGACTCAACGGCGCAGGCGTGGACGGCGAAGGCGGCGGCTACCAGGGTCAGGTAGAAGATCCAGCCTTTGATCTGTTTGGGCTTGTTCACGGTGCCTCCATCGTTGACGCGGATTGCGTCGATGGGGGCAATTAAACACCACGTTTATTTTTGCGTCAACACGGTGTTTAATCTGGTGTGAAAAAAAACCCACCAGGGCGGTGGGCTTTCACTGTGTGTAAGGTCGACCTGCCTACAGGTCAAATCCAGCGTGGCGGACAACGCCACAGAATTGGTCCCCTTCTTTGAGCCTTTGGTATCGCTCCGGCCAGTCCGGGTTGAGCGCCTCAAGGTACATTTCACCCTCAACCAGCGTCAGCTTTTTGAAAGTTGCCTTTCCTTCGCGACGGACGATCACATATTTGCCGGGAAGGGCTTCGGCGTCGGGACTCACAAATAGTTTGATCCCATCAGGGAATGACGGGTAGACCCCTGCAGGCGCAGTCATCGATGGGCCCCGTACCGTCACCACAAAGCCGCATGGTCCGAGATCGATATGGCACTGATGCCAGATCGTATGCTCGTCCGGCTCGAAATTCTCACAAAGCTCTGCCCACATCCCCGCTTGCACCCAAGAAATCTCGGGGTATCGCCTTGGTCTGAGATCCGGACCTGGTTCGAAGTTATCCCCCGCCATCGAAAGGGGATTGTAAGCGGGTGCTGAGGTTATCTCGTTAAGTTTTGCTTCTACCTGACCTGCACCAGATTTGGGCTTGACAGCCTCCATCGGTGGAACTCCAGTCAGCAACCAGGTGGCACTGCAGCCAATCGCCGCCTGCGCCTTCAGCATCCCACCCTGGGAAATACCCCTCCGCTCCCAGTTATTGATGGTTTGCTGTGACTGATTAAGCGCCCGAGCGACTTCGGTTGGCGTGCTCAGTCCCCTGAGTGTCTTCGCGGCCTCGTAGAGGCGAACCATGGATTCGTGCATGCCGCGGATGTTCTCACGAGTAAACATTCTGTTGATAAACGCCGTGTTTGACTTGTGATTAAACGTCGTGTTTAATTGCGCCATGAGCTCGAACCAGACCACCGTCCATTGCGACTGGCAAATCATCGAGGACCTTGGTGGCGCAACCGAGGTCGCCAAGCTCCTTGGCTATGACAAAAAGCGCGGCGGTATTCAGCGAATTCACAACTGGAGGGTAAGAGGCATCCCATCGGCAGTAAAGGTTGCCCACCCGGGATTGTTCATGAAGGAGGTAGTCAGCAGTTTGGACGCCTCTGACGACGCCCAGCCTCCAGTGGGGCGCATCGAGGTGGATTCTTGAGATCGGCGTCGGGCACGGTTGCCTCATGTTGAGGTGCGTGCCAATTCTTCCGACGAGGGGTACTTTGCCGCCTCTCAATCGGAGTCAAACGACGAAGAAATTTCGGCTTGGGCTGGAACACAGATTTCTCCCTGAGCTCGCGGTCAAGTGCCGCGTTGAGACAAAGATTAGCAGGCCGTGCTTGCAGAAAGAACGGCTGTTTTCCGGGGGTTTACCGTGGTCTCTGTGAAGATCGGCAACGACATCAACCAGCACGAGGCGCTCTACAGCCTCGCGAGCCGGTATCCGGGTTCGATTGAGGGCCTCGCGCAGGCAATGGGCCGTCGCCTTGGGCGACAGATGTACCCCAATGTATTGCGCAACAAGCTGCGGCCAGGGATTGATACGCACCATCTCAACTTCGAGGAGTACTCCCTCATCCTGGAACTGTGTGAGGAGGCCAAACTTGATGGCTGGCAGATCCCAATGCGCGCGCTCTGCTGGCGTCATGGCATGGTCGCGATCCCCTTACCGTAAGTCGAAGGCGCGCCCGCCAGTGTGGCGACCGCAATGCGTCAGGCCGGCGAGGCAGCGCGTGAGTTCGGCGAGATGATGGCGGAGTTTGCGCAGGCGGCTTCGGACGGAAAGATCACGCGCAGCGAGGCTGAACGTGTGCTACCCGAGGTCCAGCACGTGCTGACCATGGTGACGATGCTTCGGGACTCCATCGAGGCCGTCACGGTTCCTGACGATACCGCCTTCGGAATTCCGCGTCTCGTATGATCCGATCCGATCTGTTGCCCGGCACACGAAGCGTGGCGCCTGTGGGCCGCGTGCGTCCAAAACTCATCCTTCGGCGGCGCAAGCCACTGACGGCGCGCGAGCTGAAATCGGTGTTTGACCGAGTCAAGAAGCGTGTGCTGAAGGGTGGTGAGCCCTTCGGGTTGTTCGCGATCAAGCATGGCCAGGGCCGCGTCTTTCGCCTGATCAGCGTGAAGGACGCGAACTACACGGCGCAGCTGCGCGTCGACAAGGCTCTGCAGCACATGGTCGGGACCTACGACGGCAGCGCCAATTTAGGCCACGTCTGGGATGACCTGTGCGCGTTTGACCGGACGCCACCCGCGTGAAGATGGAAGTCCGCTTCCGCCCGGACATGGCGTGCTGCAAGTCGACGCGAGAAGCGATCGGCCTGCCATGCCGGGGCGACGCGCAAAAGTGCTGCGCCTGGCATCACGCCTGCCGATTGGCGTCTGACAAAGGGATGCGCGGCCTGCGTGTCTTCGCCCAGCACTTGCTGGGCTTTTGGTCGTTGTGTGATGTGTTTTGGATCTTCGCGGCGGCTGGCCAGATGTCGGCGCTCGCGGAGATCTGCTGCGAGCGCTGGACCTCGTTGCCCGATGCGACGGCGCGCGCCGCTTACCGCGCGGAAGTAATCAACGCCACGCAGGTGTATCGCGCCGAGTGTGGTCCTGACAACCCGGCCGCATTCATGGCCACCTTCGATGTTCTCTGTGAGGCGGCCGCTGTGCGGCCATAAGGACTTCCATGGATCTTCCAGTCCAATCTATCGAATCGCTGCGTGAAGCAGGGCAGAAGGCCGCCGTGAAGGGAGCGCGGGCCGATGCCAATCCGTTCCCCCCGTATAGCGGCCACTATCGCCAGTGGGAGCATGGCCACGTCTGGCAGCTCCTGGATCCTCGCAGCGAGGAGGGTGTCTGATGCCCGCATTCCGTATTAATGACGCTGAGCTCGATGCGCTGATGGGTGAGGGGGCGGACCTGTTCCAGCTCTATGTCGGTGCCTTGCGGCCTCGGATGGATTTCAAGACTGGCGTGGTGGGTCGGCGCGTGCGCATCTCCTACCAGGCGCTAAAGGAGTGGACGGAGCGCGCAGCACGGTCCGGGGTGCGATTCCTCGCTCACGACAAGAGCAAGCTGCAACGCATGCTGGCGCGCCTGCAGCATCTCGGCCTGCTGCGCAAGATGGGTGGCCCTTATGACCTGGTGTTTGCGTGTCCGCTCGCCGATACGGATAACTGCGCCCAGAAACAGGCCGATACGAAGTCGATACATCCGGAGAAGCCCACCAAGCCCAGACGCAGTAAGGCCTCGCGTGACTTGCCCACAGCCAGCGAAAACGCCGAGGCCGCCACACATCAGGAGTCCGGTAACACCTTAAAACCTCCTCCCCCTACCCCCTCAGGCCTGCGGCCCGAGGAGGATGGATCAATCGACCCTCCCGCGCCTGCGGCGCAGGAGGCAGGCAACCCCAAGATCGACGAAACACCGATCAATGCGCGCAGCCAGCAGCCCTCAGAGGAACGCCTCGAGCGGCCGACGCGCGGTGGGGGACGGCCTGCGGCCGAGCGATTAGATGAGGGGGCGAAGCCGAGCGTCACGTGGGAACCTCATCTCGCTTGGCCGACCGGCATTACGCCGCACCAGCGGGCCTACATTGCGCGAAGGCTTGTCGAAGTACCTGAATCGCTCCGTCAGCGTGTTTTGGACGAATGGCATGGCGCTACGCAGGCCGGTGCCGCCAAGAAGCCGTGGCCGTACTTCAATGGATTATTGCGGAATGTGAAAGAACGGGGCGACGCCTGGACCTCGATCCACGCCGAGGGAGTTGCCGAGGCGCGGGAGCAGGAGCGCCGGCGCTTGGCCAACCTGGCCGCGGTCGAGGCTGCCCATGCCGAGCGCCTGCAGGGCGAGGCCGTATCACCTGGTGGGCTGCTGCAGTGGAAGCGGGAGCTCGACGCGACGCGCGAGCGTCGTCGCCAAGCATGAGCACGGGCCAGATCGGCGCCGAGCAGGCCTATGCCGAAGCGGCCGAGCAGCTGCCGCTGCGCGCTGAGCGGCGCGACCAGTGGAGCGATCGCGCGGTATTCTGGACTGCCGTGCGCTATGGCGTAAGTGAGGTCCACCCGGGCGCCTGGCCGGTGGCGGCGGCGCGCTGGAGCAGGCTGTGGGAAGTCGCGCGGCGTGAGCACCTGCCGCCGATTCCCGGTATTCCCGAAGTCGAAAACATGCCGGCAACGGCCTCGGTAGCTGAACGCGGGATCGCATCGGTCCGGGCCATCGTCGGGAAACGGAGGTGAGCATGGCGAGTAATGACTGGGTCAAGGATCGACTACGCTCCTGGGCAGCCTGGCTGCACAAGGGGAATGGCGGGCGCGGCTACGGGGAAAGCAGCCTGACGATAGACGAGGCGCGCACGGTGCCGGTGCGCCCGTTCGTGGCCACCTTCGAAGATGAGTGCGAGCGCACGCACAAGGCCGTGCTGAAGCTGCCGCTGGACATGCGCAAGGTAGCGATGGGCTTCTACGTCGACGGTCTGCCGGCGTGCGATGTGGCTAAGCGCGTGAAGGTCAGCGAACGCCAGGCGTACCACATGAAGAAGACGCTGCATGTGATGGTGAAATATTGCCTTGAGAATCAAAACGTTAAGAGACCCCCCTTTCACCTGCTCTTGCAATCCGTGCAGTGAATCAGTAGATTTCCGCTACGCTGTGCGCTCGGTGCGTGCAGTGAAGATGAAAGCCCGGCCCGGTCCTCCGCGTCGGGTTTTTTCATTTCTGGAGCGCGTCATGTACCTATGTCTGCTTGGAATGGCCGTGGGCTCGATCATGACTCGCGAACTGCTGGATCACGGCGCGGCACGCGCAGAACGGAGGCAGCGACGACATGAAAGGAATTCGCAGACTGATCGCCTGGTGGCGAGGAAGCAACCAGCTGCCGCCGATCCGCATGCCGGTACCAGCAATGCCAGCGGTGGCGGTGGCGCGCTCACCGGAGCCGACTCTGGTGGGTGTGCGCAGCCCTGACGTTCTCGCTTCGCGAGCGCTGCTGCAGGCTGCCGTGGCGGTGCCGCGTCGCGCGCATGTGTCGCGTGCCGCGCCGGTTTCGACCGCTTCCCGCGCGAGTGTGGGCGATGAGGGCATGTCGATGCTGCCGGCGGCGATGCTCCTCGCGTCATACAGCTGCGACGGCGCGGCGGCTGACGAGGGTTCCTTCGGTCTGCGCGACGCCGCACCGGTGGCCGGTGGTGGTGGGTTCGATGGCGGTGGTGCCTCAGGCAATTGGGATTCCGGTGGATCGGATGCGACGAGCAGCTTCTCGTCGGATTGACAGTGTCTCCTTCCCTGCAAGCGAGTCGGTCGCAAGCAGGGCTTCGGGGCCGAGGCTTGTGTCTTGGCCCTTTTCTTTTTCTCCCTGGCTCGCACTGGCGGGCCGTTCCCGATAGGCCGGCGCGTTCTCCCCGTTCGCGTCGGCCTACCTTTTTCTGGGGTGAGCGAATGTTTGGGCTGCTGAAATCCGTGGGTGAGTTGGCGCTGGATGTTGCTAAGGTCGCTGTGGCTCCGGTTGAGATCGTGGTCGGCGTGGCAAGCGCGGCGGTCAAGCCGATTGCCGAAGCTGCCGAGGCGCTTGTCGATGACGTGAAGTCGTTGAAGGATTGAATGCTTACCGTCTCGGTGCGGCACAACATCGCCGACGTGCGCAAGACGCTGGACAACATCGCGCAGAAGCAGATGCCATTTGCGATTGCCAAGGCGTTGACCCAGACCGCCAAGGCGGTTGCGGGTGTGGAGTCGAGGGCCTTGCCGCGTGAGCTGGACAAGCCCACGCCGTTCACGATGCGCGCATTCGGTACGAAGCCGGCAACGAAGCAGAGGCAGATCGCCTCGGTGTTCATCAAGCCGGACCAGTGGAAGTATCTTCGCTACCAGGTGGATGGTGGTGAGCGCCGCCCGACAAAGCGGGCGGTCGTGATCCCGCAAGGCCTTCGGGTCAACCAGTACGGGAACATGCCGAAGGGCGCGATCCGAAAGCTGCTGGCGAAGCCCGGTGTATTCAGCGGGACGGTGAACGGCGTGCCTGGCATCTACCAGCGCAAGGGTCGCAGCGTGGCGCTGCTGGTCAAGTATGTCGACAAGGCCGGCTACAAGCGCCGCTTCGACTTCGCGGGCATCGGCCAGCAGGCCATTGCCGCCGAGTTCGGCGCGATTTTCGGGCGCGCGCTGGCGGGGGCGCTGGCCACGGCCCGCTAGGTGGCGCCGGGGTCACGCGGCGGGGGTCCTTCCGACCTTCCCCAAACGCGGGTAATTCGCGCCCCGATCGCGCACTACTCACGAAATTATTCCTAGGGGGTTATACCGTGACCGAGCTGTTGGATGACGTCGATCGCACGGTCACGCAGGCAGCCTTCGCCGACCTGGTCGGTATTTCCCAGCCGGCCGTGAGTGACCTGATCGGGCGCGGCACGCTGACGCGCGGCGCGTCGCTGCGCCGCTGGCTGGTGGAGTACTGCGAGAACCTGCGCGAGCAGGCGGCCGGCCGCGCCTCCACCGGCGATCTGGATCTGATCCAGGAGCGTGCCGCGCTCGCCCGCGAGCAGCGCATCAAGATCGCCATGGTCAACCAGCAGCTGCAGAAGGAACTGGCGCCGGTGTCGGTGCTCGAGGCGGTGCTGGCCAAGGTCGGGCGACAAATCGCGACGCGGCTCGAGGCGATCCCTGTGCAGATCAAGCGGCGGACCACCACGCTGTCTGCAGAAGACATTGACCTCATCACCGAGGAGATCACCAAGGCGCGCAACATCGCAGCCGCCATCAAGCTGGAAGACCTGAACGATGGACCTGTCGGAGATTCAGAAGGCGATTACGAAGGGCCTTAGTGCCCTGGCCGCGCCGACGCCCATGTCGCTTTCGAGCTGGGCGGCCGAGCACTTCTACCTGTCGGCAGAGTCGAGCTACGTCGAGCAAAAGTGGCAGGCCTTCCCCTACCAGGTGGCCATCCTGGACGCGATGTCGAACGACGACATCGAGGAGGTGGTGTTCATCAAGTCGGCCCGGGTTGGCTATACCAAGATGATCCTGGCGGCGATGGGCTACTTTGCCCATCACAAGCGGCGCAACCAGGCTGTATGGCAGCCGACCGACGAAGACGCCGACGACTTCGTGAAGACCGAGGTCGATACGATGTTGCGCGACGTGGCCGCGATGGCCACGGTCTTTCCCGCGTTCATGCAGCGGAGCAAAGACAATACGATGCGCAAAAAGGGCTTCCTTGGCTCGACGTTGCACATCCGTGGTGGCAAAGCCGCCAAGAATTACCGGCGTCTTTCCGTCGACGTCATCTACCTGGACGAGCTCGATGGCTTCGACAGTGATGTCGAGAAAGAGGGCTCGCCCGTGGTGCTCTCGCGCAAGCGTATTGAGGGCGCGACCTTCCCGAAGCAGATCCTCGGCAGCACGCCGAAGCTGAAAGGCTTCTCCCTGATCGAGGGGCGGTCCGAGCAGGCCGAGCAGCGGTTCAGCTTTCGTGTCCCTTGCCCGCATTGCGGCGGTGAGCATGTGGTGCGCTGGGGCGGAAAGGACAAGCCGTTCGGGTTCAAGTGGCAGGGCGATGATCCGGGGACGGTGCTCCACTACTGCCCGCTGTGTGGTGAGGGGTACTCGCAAGCGGATTACCTGACTGTCTGGCGGCGCGGGCGCTGGGTGTCGGAGACCGGCATGTGGATCGACCTGGATGGTCGGTTCCGATCGCCGGAAGGCGAGGTGGTGCGCGCACCGAGGTCCGTGTCGTTCTGGGTCTGGACGGCGTACAGCGAGATGACGCCGTGGTCGCAGATCGTGCGCGAGTTCCTATCGGCGCAGGCCAAGGCGAAGAAGGGCGACACCTCCGAACTCAAGACGTTCGTCAACACCACGCTCGGCGAGACGTGGGAAGAGGACGTCGAGAAAGCCGATCACGAGCAGCTCAAGGCGCGCGCCGAGCCGTATGCGCTGCGCACGCTCCCGATGGGAGTCCTCGCCGTGACTGCTGGCATTGACGTGCAGGATGATCGCTTCGAGATCGTCGTGTGGGGCTGGGGCGAGGGCGAGGAATCGTGGCCTGTCGACTATCAAGTGCTGGCGGCCAACCCGGCCAGCGAAGCGTCCTGGGATCAGCTCGACGCATACCTGAAGACGACCTATCCGCACGCCAGTGGCCAGGTCCTCGGCATCGAGGCGGCCGCGATCGACACCGGTGGCCACTTCACGCACCAAGTCTACAACTTCGTGCGGACTCGGGGTGGGCAGCGCCTGTATGCCGTGCGCGGCGAGCCGGCTGCTGGCAAGCCGATCAAGGGGCGTGCGACCAAGCAGGACATTAACTACAAGGGCGTGATGGTCAAGCGCGGCGTGCGGCTGTGGCACGTCGGTACCGACACGGCCAAAGACTTGTTGTTCGGACGCCTGAAGCTGTCCACACCGGAGCCCGGGCAGTCAATGCCAGGGTTCGTGCATTTCTCGGACCAGCTTCCTGTTGCGTTCTACGAGCAACTCACCGCCGAGGTTCGCGTGATCCAACGCACGCCCCGTGGCGAGGAGCATCGCTGGGTCAAGCGAAAGTCCGGCGCGCGCAACGAGGTGCTGGACTGCACGGTGTACGCGATGTTTGCGGCGTACTGCCTGGACCTGCACCGGTACACCAAGCCGATGTGGGATCGGTTGCGCGAGCGCGTGGCGCCGCGGCAGGGAGACTTGCTGTCGGATCCACTGCCGGGCGCGATCGAGCAGCTGCTCGCGGTGCCGGCGGAAGCTCCGGCGACCGACAGCAGCGTGCCGGAGGCCTCTGTGCCGACGGCGCACGACGATAACTGGCTGGGCGACACCGACGGGTGGCTCGGCCGCTAACAAGGCCGACACATGGCATTCACCCTTTCGCAACTGGAGGCCCTTGAGCAGGCCATCGCATCCGGCGAGCTTTCCGTGAAGTATGACGGCAAGGAAGTCACATACCGCTCGATGGATGACTTGACCAAGGCCTACAACATGGTCCGTGGCTCGCTGCTGGCCACCGGCCAGCTGACCGAGTCATCGCGCACGAACCGCGGCCCCTCCTCGCTGGCCTACTTCACCAGGGACTGACATGAACTGGCTCGATAACCTGGTCAGCTATGTGTCGCCACTGGCCGGCGTGCGGCGCGCGCAGGCGCGCATGGCGCTCGATACCGTGCGCGCCTACGATGCGGCCAAGGTCGGCCGCCGCACCGATGGCTGGATCGCCGGCGGCGGCAGTGCCAATGCGGAGATCGCGCCGGCACTGCACCGCGTGCGCCAGCGCTGTCGCGACGTGGTGCGCAACAATGAGTACGCCGCGTCGGCGTTGGACAAGTTGGTATCCAATACCGTGGGCACCGGCTTCACGGCGAAGGCGCCGAATCAGGCGATGTGGGATGCCTGGTGCGATTACTGCGATGCCGACGGCCAGCTGGACTTCAGCGGGCTGATGGAGCTGGCGCATCGCACTCGCCGCGAGTCCGGCGAGGTCATCATCCGGTTCCGTCCGCGCATGCCGGAGGATGGGTTCGAGGTGCCGCTGCAGCTTCAGGTGCTGGAGCCCGACCACATCGATTCGACGAAAACCGGGCCGATGCCGAACGGCAACTATGCGATCACTGGCGTGGAGTTCGACGCTCTGGGTCGCCGCGTCGCGTACTGGTTGTTCCCGCAGCATCCGGGCGAGATTGCAGGCTTCAGGCTCAACAGCCTGGAGAGTCGCCGGGTGCCGGCCAGCGAGATCCTGCACTACTACCGCAAGCGCCGGCCGGCGCAGGTGCGCGGCATGCCGGAGCTCGGCGTCTCGCTGCTGCGCCTGCGGGATCTGGCCGACTATGAGCAGGCCGAGCTGGTACGCAAGAAGATCGAGGCCTGCTTCGTGGCGTTCGTCCGCACCGATGACGCCAACCAGCAGCTCGGCGAGGCCAAGCAGGGTGCTTCCGGGCAGCGGCAGGAGAAAGTGGCGCCCGGGATGATCAAGTACCTGTCCAATGCGGAGGGCGTCGAGTTCGGAACGCCATCGGCTGCCGGTGGCTACGGCGATTACACCGTGACGCAGTTGCATGCGATCGCAGTGGGTGCCGGTACCACCTATGAGCAGATGACAGGCGACCTGTCTCGCACCAGCTACAGCAGCATGCGCGGCGGCCTGGTCGAGTTTCGCCGGCTGATTGGTTCCGAGCAGTGGCTGGCGCTGGTGCCGATGGTCATGAAGCCGATCGCGCAACGCTTCCAGGTCACTGCGAAGCTGGCCGGAAAGCAGCGCGAGGCGATCGCGCCGTTCATCTGGACGCCGCCCAAGCTGGAGTGGGTCGACCCGTTCAAGGACGTGATGGCGACCAAAGAAGCCATCCGCGCCGGGATGATGAGCCTGTCCGAGGCCATCCGCGAGCGTGGCGACGACCCGGCCCGGGTGTTTGCCGAGATCAAGCGTGAGCGCGATGAGCTCCGGGCCATGGGCATCCTCTCCGATGCGGATGCTGCCATCTCGGAGCGCCTGATCGACGCCTCGACGGCCGCCCAGGTGATGAATCAGCAGTAAGCCCGCCTTTGTTCAACCCGCCCCGCCCAGGTGCAGACCTGCGCGGGGCTTTTTGCGTACAAACATGCCAACACCACAAACACCTGCGGCCGCCCCGGTGGCCGGCGAGCGGCGAGACCTGCCGCTGATGGGCCGTTCGGCGGAAGTCGGTACCGTCGATCGCGATGCGCGCACCGTCGATCTGGTCTGGACCACCGGCGCGCGCGTGCAGCGCTACGACTGGTGGAACGAGCGCTACTACCTCGAGGAGCTCAGTCTCGACCCGGCGCACGTGCGGATGGGTCGGCTGCAGTCCGGCACGGCCAACCTGCTGAACACGCACTCGAGCTACGACTTGTCGGACGTGCTCGGCGTCGTCACGGCGGCGAGCCTCGACGGCGATCAGGGCCGGGCGTCGGTGCGCTTCAGTCAGCGCGACGACGTCCAGCCGTACTTTCAGGACGTTGTCGACGGAATCATCCGCAACGTCTCCGTGGGCTACCGGATCTACAAGATGGAGCGCATCGCGCCCGCTGTGGACGGTGACCCGTGGATCTACCGCGCAATCGACTGGGAGCCGTACGAACTCTCGCTCGTGCCGGTACCGGCCGACCCGGGCGCGACGACGCGCTCGGCAGAGCAGGGCCGGCAGCAACGCACGTTCGCGTGCGAATTCTTCGACCAATCCACGCCGGCAGCCGCTGGCAACCCCACCCGAAAGGAACCCAACATGCCCGGTGAGAACACGACCACCCAGCCGGCGGCCACGACGACGGCTGCCACCCAGACTGCCCCGGTGGTCGACCAGCGTGCCCTGGACGCGGCGCGCGAGGAAGGCGCCCGCGCGGAAGCTGAGCGCCAGACTGGCATCCGCGAGGCGGTGCGCCTCGGTGGCCTGGACGGCGCCTTCGCTGACCAGCTGATCGGCGAGCGCAGCATGAGCGCTGCGGACGCTGGCATGGCGGTGCTGCGCGAGCAGGCTCGCCGCTCGGCGGCTAACCCGACGCGCTCGGCGGCCGACATCCAGACCACGCGCGACGAAACGGACGCGCGCCGCGCTGCCATGGGCGACGCGATCGTGCTGCGCGCCAACCCGCGTGCCTTCAACGATGCGGCGCGTATGGATGCAGCCCGCCAGTTCCGCGGCATGGACCTGATGGACATGGCACGCCAGGCCATCGAGCTGGGCGGCGGCAACTGCCGTGGCCTCAGCAAGCGTGAAATCGCGGTGATGGCGCTCAACCTGGACCGCGACATGCAGGTTCGCGGTGGCATGAGCAGCACCAGCGATTTCCCGGAAATCCTGGGCAACACCGTGGGCCGCAGCCTGCGCCAGGCGTACCAGGTGCAGACCCGTACCTTCCTGCCGTTCTGCCGCCCGTCGACCGCGCCGGACTTCAAGCAGGTGGCTCGCACGCAGCTGTCCGAGGCCTCCGCGCTGCAGAAGGTCAACGAAGGCGGCGAATACAAGGCCATCTCGTTCGGTGACTCGGCCGAGAAGTACTCGCTGGGCAAGTACGGCGGCATCGTGTCGATCACCTGGGAATCGCTGATCAACGATGACCTGTCGGCGTTCGACCGCATGCCGATGGCCATCGCGGCGGAAGCTGCGGCCCTCGAGGGCGACATCGTCTACGGCATCCTGACAGGCAACCCGAACATGGCCGATGGGGTGGCGCTGTTCCATGCCACCCACGCCAACCTGGCCGGTTCCGGTGCCGCGATTTCCGAGGCGGCGCTCTCGGCTGGCCGTGCTGCGATGCTCAAGCAGAAGGGCTTGAAGAATCGCGTGCTCAACGTGAAGCCCAGCTTCCTGGTGGTCGGCCCGGACAAGGAATTCGAGGCGAACAAGTTCACCTCGGCCAACTTCGTGGCAGCCAAGTCGGTCGACATCAACCCGGTCTACAACACCTCGCTCGAGGTGATCGTCGACGCCCGCATCACCGGCAACCTCTGGCACCTCATCGCCGAGCCTGGTCTGATCGACACCATCGAATACACCTACCTCGAGGGTGAGGAGGGTCTGTTCACCGAGCAGCGCCGCGGCTTCGAAGTCGACGGCCTGCAGATCAAGGCGCGCCACGTGTTCGCGGCCAAGGCTATCGACTGGCGCGGTCTGTATCAGAACCCGGGCGCGTAACGCCAGCGGGTAGCACCACACGATAGGACGGGCGGCGAAGGTCGCCCGTTCTGCATTTCCATCAGCATTCAAGGAACATTGCGATGAAAAACTTTGTGCAAAAAGGTGACACGCTCACCCTGACGCCCGCCGCTGCGGTCGCCTCTGGCGAGGCCATCCTGGTGGGCAAGATTTTCGGCGTCGCGGTCACCGCAGTCGCCATCAACACGCCGGGCGAGTTCGTGACCGAAGGCGTCTTCGATATCACGGCCCTCAGCACTGACACCGCCTCGGTCGGCACCGTCCTGTACTGGGACAGCACCAACAAGCGCCTGACAACCACCTCCACCAGCAACACCCGCGTGGGCGTGGCGGTGGCGGCCAAGGCCAACGGCGACACCACGGCACGCATCAAGCTCGACGAAACGGTGGCCTGATGGGCTTCGATACCGCCCGTTTCTGGCCGTCCTTCAAGCGCCACGGCATGCTCAGCGCGGTCAGTGTCGCCGGGTCGCCGGACTTCGACGGGCGGCTCGATGCGCCGTCTGGCTTCTTCGTCGACAACATGGTGCAGGCCGGCGACGTGACGCTGCAGTACCCGGCCGATACGCCTGTGACGCTGTCGCACGGCATGACGCTCCAGTGCAAGGGGCGCACCTACAAGGTGCTCTCCGAAGAGCCGGAGCGCTTGCAGGACGGCTGGCTGCTGCAGGTCAAGCTCAAGGACATCACGCCATGACGACGACTCGCAAGGCCATCCGGCACGCTGTGCGCGACCTGCTGGCGGCGCAACCTGCGCTGACAGGGCGCGTGTTCGCCTCCCGCAACTATCCCGTCAGCGAAAAGAAGCTGCCGGTGGTGTTGGTCTACACCGAGCGCGATGTTAGCGAGCAGGTCACGGAAACGCAGGAGCAGCACACCCTCGATGTCGTGGTCAGGGTCGTGGTGCCGGGCGATGCCGATGAAGGCGCAGACGACCAGCTCGACGACCTCTGCACGTTGGTGACGGCGACGATCGCCGCGGCCATCTACGGGTGGCTGACGCCCATGCCGACGTTGACAGACCTGGTCGAGAACATGGTCCAGCGCGAAACCAACTTGGCTTACCGCGGCGACGATGGGCAGCAGGACCTGCTGGCCGCCGAGATCACCTTCGCGGCCAGCTACTCGGCTTCGCCAACAGCTGAGTTCGACCAGCTCGGCATCGTGTCCGTGAGCTTCGACATGGCCAGCCCGCGCAATGACCCGCCGACGCCGATCGGGCCCGATGGCCAGATCGACGCGCGCGCGGACATCGTTTTGCCAACGTAGCCCTTCCGATAGGAACAAACATGAAAAGCATCACCATCAAGCCCGTCGAAGGGCGGCTGGTGCGCGACCCGGCGACGGGCCGCGAGATTGCGGAGCCGACGCCGGTGGACGGCGACGATCCGTTCTGGATCCGCCGCCTCGCTGATGGCGACGTGGCGGAAGTGACCAACACGGCCGCCAGCGGCCAGCCTGCGCGAGGTGACAAGTAATGGGCCAGATCAGTTTCAACCAGATCCCGGTCAACCTGCTGACGCCCGGGGCCTATGTCGAGTTCGACAACAGCAAGGCGGTCAGTGGCCTGGTGGTGATGCCCAACCGCATCCTCATCATCGCCCAGATGCTGGCTGCCGGCACCGCCACGGCGAACGTGCCGTTCCAGGCCGACAACCTGGCCGGCGTGCAGGCCCGTTGCGGCCGCGGCTCGCATGCGGCGCTGATGTTCGAGGCCGTGCTGCGCATCACCGATTCCATCGAGACATGGATCCTCCCGGTGGCTGATTCGGGCGGTGGCGTGGCGGCGACCGGGACTGTGGCGCTGGCTGGTACGCCGACCGCTGCCGGCACGCTCAACCTGTACGTGGCTGCTGACCGCATCCAGGTGGCGGTGGCAACGACCGACACACCGACGACCGTGGCCACGGCGCTGGCCGCCGCGATCAATGCCAACGCAGACCTGCCGGTGACGGCCACGTCCGCCGCTGGCAACGTGACGCTGACGGCGCGCAACAAGGGCACGCTGGGCAACGACATCGACCTGCGGCTGAACTACTACCCGCTGTCCGAGAGCACGCCGGCCGGCCTGAACGTGACCATCACGGCGATGGCCAGCGGTACCGGCGACCCGTCGATCGCCACGGCGATCGCCGCCATGGGCGAGACGCAATACAACACCGTGCTGATGGGTCTGTCAGATGCGTCCAACATGGCGCTGATCGAGACCGAGCTCGACGCGCGCTGGGGCCCGCTGCGCCAGAACGACGGGCGTGTGCATACCGCGGTGCGTGGCACGGTCGGCTCGCTCAACACCTACGCCAGCACGCGCAACAGCCCGCACGTGGTGGCCTGGTCGGTCGAGCAGGGTGGCTCGCCGTCGCCGGTGTGGGAGCACGCGGCCATCTGGGGCGCGATCTGCGCGTTCTACCTGGGCGGCATCGACCCGGCTCGCCCGGTGCAAACGCTGGTCGGTGCCGGCCTGCTGCCGGCCTCGGCCGAGAAGCGCTTCACCCGGGCCGAGCGCAACAACCTGCTGTCGTACGGGATGGCGACCTGCATCGCCAACCCGGGCGGCCAGCTGGCGGCGGAACGTGCGGTCACGATGTACACGCAGAATGCCAGCGGCATCGTCGACCCCAGCTACCGCGACGTCGAGACGATGTACACGCTCAGCTACCTGCGCTACAGCGTGCGTGCGCGCATCTCGCAGGTGTACCCGCGCCACAAGCTGGCCAATGACGGCACCGTGTTCGACGCCGGCCAGGCGATCGCCACGCCGACGATGATCCGCGCCGAGCTGATCGCGCTGTTCCGCGACTGGGAGGAGGCAGGGCTGGTCGAGGACTTCGACCAGTTCAAGGCCGACCTGCAGGTCGTGCGCAGCGGAACCGACGCCAACCGCGTCGACGTCCTGCTGCCGCCGAACCTTGTCAACCAGTTCCGCGTGTTCGCCGCGCAGATCCAGTTCCGCCTGTAACCCGAAGCGTGGGGCGCCCGCCCCACGCGCAACCTCAAGGAAGACAACATGGCAGGCAAACAAGTCATGGGGCGTGCCTTCATCACCGTCGCGGGCCAGCGCCTGGCGTCGGTGCCCGGCTCGGCCAAGCTCAACACCGGCGGTGTCGAGCGCACCCCGCAGGTGTCCGATGCGGGCACGGTGTTCTACACGGAAAAACCGGTCCAGTCCGAGATCGAGTGCGACATCCTGATCACGGCGGACACCGACATCATCGCGCTGAACAGCACCACCGATGCCGTGGTGCTGTTCCAGGCGGACTCGGGCCAGAGCTACATGGTCCGCAACGGCGCCATGGCCTCGCCGCTGAACCCGCAGGCGGGTGACGGCAAGGCCTCGGTCAAGATGTTTGGCGCACCGGCGGAGGCTGTCTGATGGCTGCTCTCGCGAATATCAAGGTCACGCTCAGTGAGCCGATCAAGCTGAAAGGCGGCGGCGAGCTCACCGAGTTGGTAATGGCCCGGCCGAAGGCGCGCCATCTGCGCACCATGGAGATGACGGCCAAGCCCAGCATGGGCATGATCCTCGACCTAGCTGCCGAGCTGGCCGGCCTCACGCCGGAAGAGATCGACGACCTCGAGGCTGCCGACGCCATGGAGGTCGTCACCGAGCTTGGCCCTTTCTTGGTGAAAGACGATGGGACGAAGCCGTTGCCCTCATCGCCTACACCTTCCACTTCCCCCCAGACTCCATCTGGGACATGACCACGGCGGATCTCGACTTCTGGTGCGGCAAGGCCGAGGAGATCCACAAGGCGCTGGGTAGCGCGCAGGGGTAATCGGCATGGCAGACACGAACAAGGCCGAGATCGTCATCACCGCACTGGATCGGGCGAGTGCCACGCTCCAGCGCATCGGTGAGAAGTTCGACAGCGTCACCAAGCCGGTCGGCCGCGTGCAGGAGGCGGTCGGCCGATTCACCGATGCTACCGGCTTCAGCAAGATGGGCGGCGCCGTCAGCGGCCTGACCGAAAAGCTCAAGGGGCTGGCCACCGTCTCGGTCGGGTTGGGTGTGGGTTACAGCGTAGCGCTGGGCGGCATCGTCGCCACGGCTAAGGCGGCAGCGGACGCCGTCGACCAGGTCGGCGACCTGTCCTCGCGCTATGGAGTGGCCAGTCAGGACGTCCAGGTATTCGGCGGCTTCGTCTCCGAGGCCGGCGGCAACATGGACGACGCGGCCAAGGCGCTGGGCAAGCTCAACAAGAACATGAGCCTGGCCAGGGCGGGCAGCAAGGAAATGCAGGGGGCGTTCGCGTCCGCCGGCATCTCCATGGCTGACCTGCGATCGAAGACGCCGGCCGAGGTCCTGTTCAAGATGGCAGAGGCGGCCAAGGCTTCCGAGAAGGAAGGCGCCAAGCTGGCCACGCTGGAGGCGGTCATGGGCAAGAGCGGCTCCATCATGCTCGACGCGCTCAACAAGGGCGGCGACGAGCTGAAGGATCGCTACAAGCAGATGACGGCCGACGGCGCGCTCTTCACCGAGGAGCAGATCAGCCAGGCGGACGCCTTCGACAAGTCGTGGCAGCGCATGTCGCGCACCGTCGAAGGGGTCAAGAATGCGCTGGGGCTGAAGCTGGCCAACGCCATGCAGCCGCTCGTCGACCGCATGCAGGCCTGGGTGGTGGCCAACCGCGCCATGCTGGAGTCGAAGGTCGACAAGTTCGCCGAGGCGCTGCCCGGGGTGCTGTCGGATGTGGTCGATGTCTTCGAGGGGCTGTGGAATGTCGCCGTCAAGCTCGGCGCGGCGTTCAAGGCGCTGAAGACGGCAATCGGGCCCACTAATGCGGTGCTGGCGGTCATGGCGCCAATCCTGGCGCCGGTGGCGCTGGCGGTCGGGCAGGTGGTGTTCGCCTTCGGCCGCTTCGCCTGGATCATGGGCAACGGCCTCTTCATCATGCTGCCCAAGCTGATCGGCCTGATCCGCCTGGTAGGCGCGGCGTTCATGGCCAACCCCATCCTGGCAGTCGTGGGGGTGCTGGCTGCTGCGGCGTTCCTGTTGTGGCAGAACTGGGACTGGGTGATCGGCCGGCTCGCGGCGGCGTGGCAGTGGCTGGCGGATATGGCCTCGGCCTATGTCAACCTGGTCGTCGGCTTCTGGTCTGGCATGGGGCAGGCGCTGATGGCCGTCTTCACGGGCGACTGGGAGCGCTTGGGCCAGATCGTCCAGGGCGCACTTGACACGATCAAGGGCTGGTTTCCTGGCCTGTATGACGTGTTCGTCTCGGTGTGGGACCGGATCGTCGCGTGGTTCGCCCCGAAGATGCAGGCCCTCACCAGCATCTTGCCGAGCTGGTTGACGGGCGGCAGCGTCAACGTGACCGCGAGGGGCGTGCCGGCGGCACCTGTCGCCGCCCAGGTGATCGCGGGCGGCCAGGCGCAGCGCCAGGAGGTGGGCGGCCGGATCCAGATCGAACTGTCCGGTGCGCCGGCCAAGGTGACCGACATGCGGTCGAACAATCCCAACGTCCCGCTGGATGTGTCGTCAGGCATGTACGCCTTCGGCTGATCCTCTGGCAACCGCAACACCCGCCCGGCCTGCGCGCCGGGCGTTTTCATTTCTGGAGGCACCATGAGCTGGCGTGATGAGCTGCGCCCGGCATCGTTCCGCGGCGTCGCCTTTGAGACCCGTGGCCACGAGCTGGGCGGTGGCCGGCGCCTCGCGCGGCATGAATACCCGCAGCGCGACGAGCCGTACCTGGAGGACATGGGCAAGAAGGCGCGCGAGTACAAGGTCCAGGCCTTTGTAATCGGTCCGGACTACCGTGCGGCGCGCGATGCGCTCCTGGAGGCGCTGGAGCAATCCGGCCCTGGCGAGCTGGTGCATCCGTTCTTTGGCCGGCGCAGCGTCGTGGCCGGTGAGTTCGGTCTCAAGGAGAGCACCGAGGAAGGCGGGATGGCCACCTTCTCGCTGGTCTTCACCGAGGCGGGCAAGCTGGCCGAGCCGGACGTCGATATCGACTTGCCGGCGGAGCTGCTCGCCAGTCAGGAAACGGCCTTCGATGAAGTGGCCAACGATTTCGCCGAGTCGTTTGATGTGTCCGGCCTGCCGGCCTGGTCGCTCGATGACATCGAGGCAGCCATCAATGATTTCCTGTCGCTGGATGCCTTCAAGGCGGTGGCCAACGAAGTCTCCGGCTTCGTCAGTCGCGTTGCTGACCTGGTGATGCGGCCGGTCGACTTCGCCAATTCCGTGATCGGGCTGGTGCGGCGGCTCACCGACGTCTCGTCGATCCTCAGTACGCCGTATATGCCGGTGCGGGCATGGCGCACGCAGTCGGTCCAGGCGGAGACGACGACGCGCGGCGTGGTGGCGAAACAGCAGGCGGCGGTCAACATGCTGTTTCACCGTGCGGCCCTGGTGCAGGAAACCGCCACACTGCAAGCCACCGACGGGCCGACTGCGCTCGAAACCCGTCAGCAGGTGGAGGCGGCGCGTCAGTTGGTGCTCGAGCATTTCGACACGCACGACGTGACGCCAGGCCTGCCGCGGCCGGCCCCGGCGCTGGCCGCTGCCCTCAAGGCGCTGCAGGTCAATACGCTGGTCTACCTGCGTCGGCAGTCAGCCGCGCTGCCGCAGGTGTACGCCCTGCAGCTGCTGGAGGCGACGCCGGCGGTCGTGCTCGCCTATGACCTGTACCAAAATCTGCGTGCCGACGAGATCGTCCGCCGCAACGCGGTCCGCCATCCCGGCTTCGTGCCGGCGGGCGTGCCGCTGGAGGTAACCAGCCAATGAGCGAGGACCGTAACAAGCTCACCTTGCGGGTGGGTGGTCAGGTGTTCGGCGGCTGGACGGCGGTGCGCATCCGTCACAGCATTGAGCAGATCGCCGGCACCTTTGACATCAGCTACACCGAGCGCTGGCCAGGTCAGACGGACGGCTGGGTCATCCCGGCCGGCGAGGCCTGCGAGGTCCGCATCGGCGAGCACGTGGTGATCACGGGCTACGTCGACAAGACGTCGCTGAGCTATGACGCGTCCAGCCACACTATCCGGGTCACCGGGCGCGATCGCACCGGGGATCTGGTGGACTGCTCGGCGCCGTCGCAGGCCTTCTCCGGCATGACGTTCAAGCAGCTCGCCGACACGTTGTGCAAGCCGTTCAGTATCACGGTGTACGACGAGACGGTCGACGAGAAGAAATTGACTGTCTCGCAAAAGAAGGCGGGCAAAAAGGGCACGCCACCGAAGTCCGCGCGCGTGGGCGGTGCTTTGCCGAAGGCGGCCTGCCAGAACTCCGAAAGCGTGTTCCGGATCCTGCAGCGCCTGGCGAAGAACGAGGGCGTCCTGCTGGTTTCCGATGCGGAGGGCGGGTTGCTGCTCACGCGTGCCGGGCGGGCGGGGACGATCTCCGCGCCGCTCGAGCTCGGCGTCAACATCCTGGCGGCCGAGTACGAACACTCGCAGGCCAATCTGTTCTCCGAGATCACCGTCAAGGGCCAGGCCTCGATGCAGGATGCCGACAGTGCCGGGGGCAAGTTCGAAAACTGGATCAGCCCCAAGCACACGGTGAGCCGCGGCAGCGGCGGGACTAAGACTGGAAACAGCGAGATCACCCGGTACCGCCCGCTGATCATCGTGGCCGAGGCGCAGGCCGATGCGCGGCGCGTCAAGCAGCGCGCCGAGTGGGAGGCCAGCAATCGCGAGGCCAAGTCGCGCACCTACAAGGCCACCGTGCAGGGCTGGTACCCGAGTGCAGACGATGGCGACATCTGGCGCATCAACAGCCTGGTCCGCGTGCGGGATCCCTGGGCGCGCATCGATGAGGACTGGTTGCTGGCTGCGGTCGAGTTCAACCTCGACGAGGCGGGCAGCCGCTGCACGCTGGAGCTCACCAGTCCGAAGGCCTTCGAGGAGTTGCCCGAACTGCCACAGCCAGCGGCGGGTGCCTCCGGCGCGGGCGCGTCGGGCGGGAAAATGGAGAAGTGGTGATGCTTGAAGCCATCCAGACGATGCTGGAGCCGGTCAAGAACAAGGTGGGGCTCATGGTCGGTCGTTGCGTGCTGCGCGCCATCACGGACACCGGCAAGCTGCAGCGTGTCCAGGTGCAAGCGCTGGCCGATGAAACACACGACGACGTCGAGCGGGTCCAGCAGTACGGCTTCACCAGCGTGCCCTTCGCTGGCGCCGAGGGCGTGGTGGTGTTCGTCGGTGGCAACCGCGACCACGGTCTGGTGATCGCCGTCGACGACCGGCGCTATCGCCTGGTTGGACTCTCGGCCGGGGAGGTGGCGCTCTATGACGACCAGGGCCAGAAGGTGCATCTCACGCGCACGGGGATCGTGGTCGACGGCGCCGGCAAGGACATTCACTTTGTGAACGCGCCGACCGTCTTCATCCCGCAGGATCTGCACGTTGGGCGGGACATCATCGCCGACCGCGATATTTCCGACCAGGGCGGCACGAAGAGCATGAAGGGCATGCGCACCGCATACAACGGCCACAGGCACGTTGAGACCGGCAGCACCACCAACACACCCGACGCAGGCATGTAATGGACATTGAACTCTTCTGGAGTACCGACCTCGGCCGATGCGAGTGGCGTCAGCGGCCGGACGGGCAGCTGGCGGTGGATCACGACCTGAAAACCGCAGTGCTGATTTCCCTGTTCACCTGGCGCCGCGCCGAGGCCGACGACATCCTGCCGGATCCGCGCGGGCCGCGCCGGGGGTGGTGGGGCGACCTGCTGGCAGCCCGGCCCATTGGCTCGCGCCTGTGGCTGCTGTCGCGGGAAAAGCAGACCGCCGAGGTGGTCCGGCGCGCCCGGGAGTATGCCGAGGAGGCGCTCGCGTGGCTGCTGGACGATGGCGTCTGCGCCAGCGTGGAGGTCATCACCGAGATCGTGCAAACCGGGATGCTTGGGCTGCGCTGCAGGTTCACCCGGCCGGACGGCACCGCTGTGGCGTACCAGTTTGACTTTGCCTGGCGCAATCTTTCCAACGTAACGAGCTGACATGGCCTATCAAAGACCAGAACTCATGGATCTGCGCGACGCGGCCTACGCTGCGATCGAGGCGATCCCCGGGGCGGATGCCCGTTTGCGCTTTGCGGTGCTCAACGCGCTGGCCGTGATGACGGCCGGCGCTGCCGACGGCCTCTACGGCTACCAGGAGTGGATCAGCAAGCAGATCCTGCCGGACCGGGCGGAAAAGGAGTTCCTCGACCGGTATGCGTCGCTGTGGCTATCCGGGGGCAGAAAGCAGGCGACCGGCGGCGCCGGCCTGGTAACGGTTTCCGGTACCGACGGGACGGTCGTGCCGGCGGGCACGCTGTTCATCCGCTCAGACGGAGTCCAGTACGCCAGCCAGGCGGATGCCACCGTAGCAACAGGGACGGCATCGGTATCGGTGCTGGCCACCACGGCAGGCCTGTCGACCAATGCGGTGATGGGGCAAAGCCTCACGCTGGTCACCCCGGTGCCGGGACTGCAAAGTACCGCTGCGGTCGGTGTTGCGGGGCTGACAACGGGCACCGACGTCGAGAGTGACGATGACCTGCGTGCGCGCTTGCTGCAGCGTCTGCAGCAGCCGCCAGACGGGGGATCGGCGGCCGATTATGTGCAATGGGCGCTGTCGGTGGCTGGCGTGACGCGGGCATGGGTGGCACCGCTCGAACTGGGCCCCAACACCGTGGTGGTGCGTTTCGTGCGTGACGATGATGCATCGATCATCCCGGACGCCGCGGAAGTGGCGGCGGTGCAGGCGTACATCGACAGCGTTCGCCCAGTGACGGCCGAGGTCACTGTCGTCGCGCCGGTGGCCATGGCGGTCAACTTCCAGATCCAGCTGACGCCGAATACGGTGGCGGTGCGGGCCGCTGTCGAGGCCGAGTTGCGGGATCTTATTACGCGCGAAGCCATTCCGGGCGGCACGATCTTGCTCTCCCACATTAATGAGGCAATCAGCCTGGCTGCCGGCGAAACCGACCATGTACTGACTTCGCCGAGCGCCAACGTGGCGGCGCCTGTCGGTCAGCTGGCCGTCTTCGGGAGCATCACATGGATGTAACCGTCACCCACTACCGCCAGCAGCTGCTGCGGCTATTGCCTCAGGGTCCGGCCTGGCCGCAGGACGAGGGCGACCTCGCCGTGCGGGTGCTGAACGCGCTCGCGCTGACCTATCTGTCTGTCCACAAGGCCGCTGAGCAGCTGCATGAGGAGTCTGATCCGCGTGCCACGTCGGCCTTGTTGGATGACTGGGAGCGCAACTACGGGCTGCCGGATCTGTGCCTGACGCCGCCGGTGTCGGTGGCGGATCGGCGTGCGCGTCTGGTGCGCAAGGTGGTGTGGGGAGGTGGTCAGTCACGAGCGTTCTTCCTGGGATTCCTCTCATCGCTCGGTTATCCCATCGAGCCTGGTGACCCCTCTGGCGCGGCGATGGACCTGGACTTCGTCAATCAGTCCTATCGCACCGACGGGTACGTCACGATCACCGAGTTCCGGCCGTTCCGGGCGAACAGCAAGTGCAATGCGGCGCTGAATCAGGGGGGCTGGCGCTACGCGTGGCGTGTCAACGTACCGTCCACCGCGACGGTGCGGGCCATGACGGCGGCGGCTCGGTGCAACGAACCGCTGGGAAGCTGGGGGGATCCCGGGTTGTATTGTCTGCTGGCCCAGCACAAGCCTGCTCATACCGTTCTGTATATCTCATACGGGTCTAGCTGATCGTCTAACTCAACAAGGAAAGAGATGCTGGTCAACAAGGCATTTTCAGATCTGATTACCTTCACCAGGGCCAGCCCGGCGTGGCGCTTCAATGCGTCGGGCATCCTGGTGCAGGACGCTGCGAATACGCCGCGTGTCGACTGCGATCCGCTGGCGCTGCAGCCGCGCGGGTTGCTGCTCGAGGAGGGGAGGACAAATCTGATCACTTACTCCGCCGGACTCGAAAATGCGGCGTGGTCGAAATCCAACTGCACAGTAACGCCGGCCGCAGGCGTGGCTCCGGACGGCACCACCAGCGCGTGTAAGGTTATTGGTGCCAGCGGGGCATCAGCGAGATACTTGGCAAGCGCTGCGGCCACGGCATCGAACGCGCTTGTCGTCGGGTCGATTTTTGCCAAGGCAGGGGAGCACTCGAAGTTCCGCCTGAACCTGACGAACTTTGCCAGTGATTCGCGCGGCGTTTATGTGGATCTGGCGACTGGTGCCATCTACCAGACGGACACCAGCGGGTCAGATTTCACGGGCATCAGTGGCTCCATGACGTCGGTAGGTGGAGGCTGGTATCGGTGTGTCGTGCTGGCCCTCAAGGGTGCAGCAAATAGTGTCGTGCGGTTGGCAATCGACCCCAAAGACAATTCTGGAGCGGCCAGTGGTGACGGGACGTCTGGAATTTATGCGTGGGGAGGGCAACTTGAGCTTGGCGCCTTCCCGACAAGCTATGTGCCCACGACCAGTGCAGCAGTGGCGCGCGCCGCAGACGCGGCGAGCATTACGGACCTTACCAAGATCGGCTTAAATCCTGTGCAGGGCACGCTCTACGCAGAATTCGTCGCGCCAAACATGACCGTTGCGGCGAATCAGTCCATCTTTTCACTATCTGATGGGACGACTGCAAATCGCATCCAGCCGTTCATCAATGCGGGGGTGCTGACAACGCGCGTTACAACTGCGGGAGTCGCGGCGGACTTCACGAGCGCGATCTCCGGCGCATCGGCAGTGCATAAGCTCGCTATTGGCTGCGCGGCGGGAAGCGCTGCGCTGAGCGTCGATGGCGGGGCCGCGGCGCAAACCAGCCCCACCGCCTTCCCGGCGGTCTCAAGACTGTATCTGGGGTCGACCTTCGATGGACTCGGATTCTTTCTCAATGGTTACCTGCGGGCGCTTCGTTACTACCCACGCAAGCTCTCGAACGCCGAGCTGCAGGCGTTGACTGCTGCCTAAGGCAGATCGCATCCCTATACAGTGCCCTCGTGAATCGAGGGCTTTTCATGGAGAAATAAATGCGGCGTATTTCGACGTCAACTAAGGTGACCGACAAGTTCGGCGCCGGGAAACACGGCTTCACGAATGGCAACGCTGTCGGTGGGATTCCAGCGACGGACTTGGAGGATGTGTGGTTCGATCACGCCCAGGAGGAGATCTGTTCGCCAATCGAGGCCGCTGGCCTCGCGCTGGATTCCAATGACAGGACCCAGCTCCTGCAGGCGATGCAGATCCTGTCGGCACCGATTGTCGGGTTGATGCGTAAGGCGCGGATGAGCGTTACCGCTGCCTCGGCCTCGGCTACATTTCTCGCCGACCAGATTGTGGTGGCGACCGCCCTCGGGGGAAAGCACTACCGCCTGTCCGGATTCAGCAAAACCGTCAACCTGGCTACCACCGGAGCTGGCGGCATGGACACCGGGAGTGCGCCGACAAGCGGTTATGTGGCGCTCTATGCGATCTACAACCAGACGAGCGGCGCCAGCGCGCTGCTTGCTACGAACGCAACCTCGGCAGTTGCGTCGCATGTCTACAGTGGGGCGAATATGCCGGCGGGTTATACCGCCTCGGCGCTGGTCAGCGTGTGGCCGACGAATGGAAGTGGCCAATTCACAGTCGGTCAGCAGCAGGACAGGGACATCTATCGCAACTCGACGTCAGTTCTCAGCACCACGACGTCGGCTACGAGCGTTCCTTTCACGTCCCTGTCTATCTCGTCCGCAGTGCCGCCGAATGCGGTCCGCGTGAAAGGTACTCGCACAATCACCTTCACTTCGGCAACGGGTTGTGCGCCATCATTTGCCTTCGCGCCGGACTCCGGTGGCAGTGGCGGAAACTTGATGTACGTTTCCGGTAGCACATCGTCTGGACCGAACTGGGGCATGGATTTTGAGTCACTGGTTGTCACGCAGCAAACGCTCTACTACGCGATCGGAAATTCGGCCGCAGTTTCCGTGACCTATGCGGCGTCGATTGTCGGCTACAGCATCTAGGGGTAATGATGACAACGCTTAATGTCCAATTCGACGATGCTCAGTCCAACATCGTGAGCTACTTTGGAGCACCTCAAGACCCAGACGTCTACCCGAATTTGGGTACCGTGGAGTCAACGGATCCGCGCTGGCTGGCCTTTTACGAGGAGATGAGTCCTGTTGTGCAAAGGTCTCTGCCGGCACCTGGAGTTTGAGTGATATTGACGCTCAGTCGACGCTCCGTCATAGTTCTGCGCTAGTTATGACGGAGCGACCTGGTGTCCACAATTTTCGAGCCACTGTACCAGAATGGGCAGGTGCTATCTGAGCCGGCGTTTAAGCCGCTTCGCATGCCCGATAACTCGCATGCCGCTTGGCGTGAAGTCAGGATCTTGGTGGACTTCTATCGCCGGGGGGATCACCGCAATGGCAGTACGGGCATCTTCTCGCCGAAGTTCGGGTTGAAAACCAAGGTGTCCGGTGAGCAGTTCCTGCAGTTCGTGCGCGAGCAGCGAGACGCAGACGTTTGGATTATCAACCCCTTCCCGACCATCGCCTACTACTCGTACAACGTGTGGATGCAGGGGGAAATCAACCATCCGGGGCTGACTGAGCGGGCGCAGGGTCTTCTCGATTCCTGCGGTATTGGTTGGGATCTTGCTCGCGTGCCGCGGCAAACGAATGCGGTGCTGTGCTACTCCAATTTTTGGGTCGGGACGTCGGCCTTCTGGGAAGGGTACGTCGGAGGGGTGCTGGATCCGATCGCGCGTTACCTGGAAGCGAGTCCGGACACGCCGGTGGCCAAGGCGGTGATGGGTGACACGTGGCATACCGATGCAGCGCCGTTCCTGCCGTTCATCGTCGAGCGGCTTTTCAGTACCTACCTGTCGCTGCAGCCGAGCGTCCGCATTGCGTCGTATCCCATCGAGTCGATCCTGGACTACTGCCTGACAGACTTCGAGCGTGAGCTCGTTGAGCGCATGCGGCCGTCCGTGGATGCGGCTGACCGCGCTGGCGCCTTCCCTAAGGAGCTTGCGGAAATGCAGGGCCTGTTGTGTTCGCTGTACAAGCGATATGCGATCGAGCATTTCGCGGTCAACGCGCACCCGCATTCGGGTAAGACGGTCGCCGCATAGACGCTGTCTACATTCGAGGATAGCCGCCTTCGGGCGGCTTTTTTATTGCCCGCGCAAAGCGGGCATTTTCGTTTCCGGGGTCACAAGATGGATAAGCAGGTATTCAGACAGGCAGCCGGCCTGTCATCGGAGCTGGCCGAGCGCTGGTATCCGGTCGTGTCGGCCGCGCTCTTTGAGTTCGGCATCCTGGCGCCGCATCGCGTCACGGCATGGATCGCGCAGGTCGGTACCGAATCGGCTGGCTTTGCCAGGCTGCAGGAGTCCTTCGACTACAGCGTCGACGGGCTGCAGCGGACGTTCGGTAGCCGCATGCCGCCGGCGCTGGCCAGCACTCTCGGCCGTCAGCCGGGCGAGCGCGCGGTGCCGGCTGAGCGCCAGGCACGCATTGCGTCGATCGTGTACGCCAAGCGCTTCGGTAATGGCGAGGCGGCCAGTGGCGACGGCTGGCGCTACCGCGGACGCGGGCTCAAGCAGATCACGTTCGCCGACAACTACCACGATTGCGGTCACGCGCTCGGCGTCGACCTGGATAGTCAGCCGGACCTGCTGGCCACCGACGACCAGCTGGCCGCCCGCTCAGCGGCGTGGTTCTGGTACGCCAAGGGCTGCAACCAGCTGGCGGACCTGGGCGACTTCGAGCAGCTCACGCGGCGCATCAACGGCGGCCTTAACGGGCTCGACGACCGGCGACAACGCTGGCAGCGTGCCCAGCAATTCATCCACGCATAAACAACCGCAAAGGAACGGGTACATGCAAGAACCAGAAAAGAGCTTGTTTATGTTGGTGGTCGTTGGCGCCATGATTGGCCTGGGCAAGTTGCTGGCCAGCGACGAAGCCATCACTGTGCGCCTGGTGTTCGCTCGGACGGTGATGGGGGCAGCTGCCTCGATGGTGGCCGGTATGGCGCTCATTCAGTTCCCGGAGCTCAACCCGGTAGCACTGGTGGGGCTTGGCAGCGCATTCGGCATCGTTGGCGCGCAGGCCCTGGAAAGTTACTTCAAGCGCAGGCTGCGCCAGAGCGAGGGCCGGCATGGCAAAGGCACTTGAGTTCCTGGCTGCGTGGAAGAGCCGCCTGGTGGCGGCCTTTCTTATGGTGGCGGTCGGTGCGGTGCTGGGCGGGGTGCTCGCCTGGTGGCTGCAGGGAAATCGTTATGAGCGCCAGCTCTCTGAGTGCGGGCGCGAGCTGGCCGAGCTGCACGCGGAGCAAGCCAGGCAGGTGGCCGAGGCGGTCAACGCCGCGCGCCTCGAGGAACAACGCCGCACCGCGGCACAGACGGAGATCGCCAATGCGGCCATCCAACAAGCCGAGGCGGCCCGGGTCGATGCTCGGGCTGCTGACACTGCTCGTCGCGAGTTGCTCGCACGTGCAACCGCCCTCGCCAACGCCAGTCGAGGCCCCGGCGATCCCGCCACTGTCGGCGGCGGCGCGCCAGCCGCCACTCCCGTCGATCTGCTCGCCGACGTGCTCGGCCGGGCTGATGCGCGAGCGGGAGAGCTGGCTGCGGCGCTTGACGCCAGCCACGGCGCAGGTCGCACCTGCGAGCGCAGCTACGACGCGCTGACCCCGTAGCGGCACCCGTCCGGGCGCGCTATGTCCTGGCGCGTGTCCGGCGCTTGGCGATGCGCCCGCGCGCCTCCGCCTGGATGGTGGCCAGCCGGACCTCATGCTCGGGGGTGCGCACATCCCCTCGCCACCCGCGCGACCCTGGCGTACGGCTGCCATAGTCTGCCTCCAGTGCCTCGACAATGCACGGCTCCTCCATCAGCTGCCGGAGCCAGCTATCGGCCATGACTCCGCCTTGACTGTACAGTAGCTCGGCGATGTAATGCGCCCGCTGTACCGTCTGCCGCAGCCGCGCAATCTCCCACAGCAGGTCACGGACGTCCTGGTTGCGCACGCGCTGGCCGATGTCGCGCAGTTCTTCTTCCGTGAGCGCAGGGAGATCCCGCGGCAGTTCCTTGGTGGCCATGAGCTCACCGCAGGGTAAAGCGCACGGTCATCGGAGCCAGGGTAACCCATGGCCCGACTGCCAGGCGCAACAGCTGGCCATCGTCCCAATATGACAGGTGATCCGGGCGCCATTTCAGTCTCTGCAAGGGGCGCAGTTCGATGCCGGTGATGACTAGGCCGCCCGCCGCGGCCGCGACCGCATCGCACGGCAGGCGCAGTTCCTCGCGATCCTCGCCGAAGTAGTGGGCTTCTAGAAAAATGGTGGTGGCCATGGGGCGGTCCGATCTGTCCAATCACTGTACAAATATACAGTATCCGGGTCGAACCTATCCCCCGCGGCGGAATCGCCCGGGCGGCACCGCGCCGGGCCGCTTGATCTTGAGCCAGTCCGGCGAGAGGCCGGCCGTGTACACGCTGCCGGCGCGCTTGGCCACCACGCCCTCCAGTTTCAGCTGCAACACCTGGTGGTAGAGCCAGGCGCCATCCTCGACGGCGCAGACATACAGCAGGCCGGTGGTGGTGCCGGCCAGCAGCTGCTGCAGCTGCGCCTTGCGCTGCTCGATGGGCAGTGCGCGCAGATCCCGGCCGCAGTAGGCGAGCAGATCGAACGCGCACAGCACCACCAGGTCGGCGCCTGGGTACCAGCGCCGGCGCAGTGCGCGCGCGTGCAGCCGATCGAAGTCCGGGCGGCCGATGTCATCCAGCACGCAAACCTCGCCGTCCAGCACGGCGCCGGCCGGCAGCCTGGCCAGATCAGCTGCCAGCTCGGGAAACCAGGTGGTCGCGTCGCTACCCTGGCGCAGCCGCAGCGCCGGCGTGCCGGTGGCCGCCAGCATGCGGTAGCCGTCGAACTTGATTTCGTAATGCCAGGAGCCGGAGCGCGGCAGCGCGAGGCGCCGTTCGGCCAGCATGGGCTGGAAGTGCGTGAGATCCGGCGGCGGAGACGGCCGGGTGGCCATGATTGCCTCGCTGTGAGCTGCTATGGCGCCAGTCTGGCGCTGAGCCTGCACGTCCCGGTATCGGCGCAAGTCCTACAGTGGGCGCGGATCATGTATGACAAAAGCGCTACTCGCCTTACCGTTTCATCTATTGGGCGCTGCCGGCGTGACGCTTTTGGCTACGCGCGCGGCAGTTCAGCGGAGTGCGCTCACCGGCCAGATTGGAATGGCTCGATCGGTCCGGAGATCTGCTCGGCAAAGTCCCGCGTGTAGCGCGCGATGGCGGCGCGGACAGCGGCCTCATGCGCCGGCTGCCCGGTGGCCTGCAGGTGTGCGGCGGCAGCGCAGAGGCTGGCCAGTTCGGTGTGGAGTTGTCGTTGGGCGTCGGTCATGGGATTTCCGGGTGATTGAGCATAAGGAACCATTTGCGAAAGAAAGAAATTGTGGCGGCCTTAGTCGCTCACGCCAGAAGGGCCACGCCTGTCGAGTTTATTCGCGCTGGTTTTCGATTGTTTGATTGCTGCTGCCTTCTCGGCCTGTGCCTCACGAGATAGGTCATATGCACCCTGAAACGCGCACCAGGCGCCGGCGAGAAAGAGCAGTAGCGACAGGACGGCGATGTAGGCACCCCAATCGATTTGCTTTTGCCGCCGCTCATCGCGGTCGATGGCTCGGACCCATTCCCACCGACCAAGAAGCACCTTCTTGTAGTCCTCATTCCAGCCGTCCAGCAGCCATGCCATGTATGTGTAGCGATAGAGGTAGATGGCGCCGACCTCGAAGAGACCGCACATGAAGGCAGCGCCGCCCCAAGAAAGCAGGGGGTGCACTATTTTCATGCTGCCCATGAAGGCAAGCACGGCCCCCAACCCCCCAAGGTTGATTGTGGCCAGAAACTTGATGCCATCGGTCGCGGTTTCGACCACGATGCCATTGAGTTGCTCAAAACGTTGCCGCGAGAAAGCATCCCGTTTTTCCCAGACTTCGGGCGGCACCGGCGGTGGCGACGCTGGCTTGCGAGGGCTGTGGCGGTGCGTGACGGACAGTAGTCGGCGGCCATTGTTCGGCCCTGGTCTGCCAGCGGTCCGTCTAGTAAGGGGTGCCATCGTCGAAGATTTCTCGCGGAATTCGTATTCTCAGGCGCGTAGGTTTCGGCGTAGGTTTTGCCTAGAGCCTTTGCGGGCTAACGCAAAGGTGCTGCTGCATCATTGGCGTGTGGCGGCTCGCGGCCAAATCTGCCTGCGCCTGTTCCGGGTCGGTTTTCTTCTGCAATCCCATTGCCATTTAGCCTGTCTGGCGGTGGGCCTGCCTGATGCTGCCCGCTCCGCTCGGATCGCCGCCTTGCGCAAGCCGGTTGGCGGCCGCGCGGGGCGTCCGGGCGGTCATCCGGCGGCCTGGGGCCATGGCGCGAAGGGGCGTTTTCGAATATGGGCGATATGGTACAGCACGGGGCAGCGGTTGCCGCGCCGCGTGGGCCGGATCTGGCCCGGCGGCGGGGGCGGCGGCGTGCCGTCAGCGGAACACCAGCACCGGCACGTCGCTGTGGGTCAGCACCTTCTGCGTCTCGCTGCCCAGCAGCAGCCCGCTGATGCCCTTGCGGCCGAGCGAGGCCATGAAGATGACGTCGCAACCCAGGTCCCGGGCGGCGTTGACGATGCCGTGATACGGGGCGCTGGCGGCCGAGACGTGGCCCGCGCAGGGGACGCCGGCCATTGCCGCCGCGGCCTCGATCTTGGCCAGTTCCTGGCGCGCCAGTGCCTCCACGCGTTGCTGGAATACCTCGCGCCGCTCATGGGTGCTGTCGCTGCCCACCATGTAGGGGTAGGTCTCCACGCACATGTAGGGCGTCAGGCGCGCCGCGGCAGTGCGGGCAAACTGGATGGCGGCGGACACGGCCTTGTGGGAAAGCTCGGAACCGTCGACGGGCAGCAGGATGTGCTTGAACATAGGGGCCAGCTCCACCTGCAGGCGGTACTTCTGCTTTTCGTAATTGCGCCGCGACATCAGGTTCTGGTACGGGTACGCGCCTTCGCGCCAGCCCGCGGACAGCTCGTCGTCCGGATGGCGCTTGCGGCCGGCCTGCCACGCGGCGGGATCGCCTTCGAGGATCAGGCTGCGCAACTGCGCTGCTTCGTCGGGCGCCAGGCCGTCAAGCAGCGTGCGCACGGCGTCGAGCATGTCGACGCCGTGGCCGGCGCGGCTGGCCAGGATGTCCTGCATACTGCTGGCCACCAGCTGCACCGCGGCGTCGACGGCGCTGTCGACTTCATTGCGCTGGGCTGAAAGCGCCGAGTTGGTGGGCAGCACGTCGCCCCTGGCCGTGGCGCGGGCACGTGGCGGGGTAGCGGCGTGGGAGGGCTGGATGGTGTCGCGATCGGTCATCTGCGGTCCTCCGTCAGGCAGCGGTGTTGCGCAGGATCGCGTAGAGCTGGTCCTTGAGCAGGAGCTTCTCTTTCTTCAGCCGCTCGATCTCGAAGGTGGAGGCCGGCACCAGCCCCGACTCCATGTTGTGGATTTCCTGGTCCAGCGCGTTGTGGCGGTGGAACAGGCGCGCGAAGCGGGCATCCTGCGTCTTCAGGGTGGTGATCTGGTCGCGGTATTCGGGAAACATGCTGGCTCTCCTGCTGGATCCGCGCGCACGGGGCGTGGCGCATGGTTTCATTTTGGGGAGGGCAGGGTGGGGCGACCTTGACGAGGATCATGGCCGTCTGGGGAATGAGAAAGGTCTGCAGTGCAGGGCGCGGTGGCAGGCGGGGCGCACCATGCAAAACGCCCGCCGGGGTGCGGCGGGCGTCGGGGTATGGCTGATCTGGCCGTCAGGCCAGGTGCCGGTGTCAGGCGGCGGGCTTGGCGTTGTCCAGCGAGAACGGCGACAGCAGGCGCACCATCTGGGCGAACGCCTTGGGGTTGCCGGCCAGCACTTCGCCCTGTTCCATCTGGCGCGGCTCGCCGGCGTAGTTGCCGACCAGGCCGCCCGATTCGGTGATCAGCAGCATGCCGGCAGCCATGTCCCACGGCTGCAGGCCGCGCTCGAAGAAGCCGTCCAGGCGGCCGCAGGCCACATAGGCCAGGTCCAGCGCGGCTGCGCCCGGGCGGCGCAGGCCGGCGCAGCTGCGCGTCATCAGCGCGAACAATTCCATGTATTCGTCCAGGCCTTCCAGATCGCGGAACGGGAAGCCGGTGCCGATCAGGCAGTCGGCCAGCTTGTCGCGGCGCGTGACGCGGATGCGGCGGTTGTTCAGGAAGGCGCCGGCGCCCTTGCTGGCGGTGAAGAGTTCGTCGCGGGTCGGGTCGTAGACCACGGCCTGCACGGGCGTGCCGCGGTGCAGCTGGGCGATCGAGACCGCGTATTGCGGGAAGCCGTGGATGAAGTTGGTGGTGCCGTCCAGCGGGTCGATGACCCAGGTGTACTCGTGGGTGTCTTCACCCTCGGCCCAGGACTGGCCGGATTCTTCCGCTAAAATGCCGTGTTCCGGGTAGGCCGTGCGCAGGATCTCGATGACCGCGGCTTCGGCGGCGCGGTCCACCTCGGTGACAAAATCGTTGTGTTGCTTGCGCGAGACGCGCACCAGATCGACGTCGAGCGACGCGCGGTTGATGATGGATCCCGCCTTGCGGGCCGCCTTGACGGCGATATTGAGCATCGGATGCATGAATCTCTCCAGGCCGGCCATGACGACGCGGCGGGGCGCAAAAGCGCCGCACGCCCGCTCATGGGCAGCTGACAACACAACGGATTGTAGAAGAACGTCGGGCGTCGCCGGTTCTGCTGCAAATGTGCCGCGAGAGTCTCGCGAGCAAGCAAAAACCTGGCGCCGCGCCAAAGAAGAACCCCGAATTGTATATGAACCCGGCAATTGATACGAGCCAGCCCGCTGCCGATGGCAACAGCGGAGACCCCGGCGGCGACGCCTTCGGCCGCGTGCGTTTCGTGCTGGTCGAAACCAGCCACCCGGGCAACGTGGGCTCGGTGGCGCGCGCGATCAAGACCATGGGCTTCGGCAGCCTGGTGCTGGTCTCGCCACGCGAGCCGGATGTGCTGCGGCACCCCGACGCCATCGCCATGGCCAGCGGTGCCGACGATGTGCTGGCGGGCGCGCTCATCGTCGACCAGGTCGACGCGGCGCTGGCCGGCGCCGCGCTGACCGTGGCGATGACCGCGCGCCACCGCGAGTTCGGCCCGCCGCGGCTGTTGCCGCGCGCGGCCGCGGAACGTGCGCGGCAGACGCTGTCCGGCAGCGGCGGCGTTGCCTTCGTGTTCGGCAACGAGCGTTATGGCCTGCCCAATGAAGTGGTCGAGCGCTGCAACGCCGTCACCCATATCCCCGCCAATCCCGCCTATACCTCGCTGAACCTGGCGCAGGCGGTGCAGCTCATCGCCTACGAGTTGCGGCTGGCGCTGCTGGAGGCGGCCCCGGACGCCGGCGCCAATATCGGCTATGCTGGTGAGCCGGCCACGGCCGAGCAGGTCGAGGCCATGTTCGGCCATCTGCAGACGGGCCTGGAGGCGATCGGCTTTCTCGATCCGTCCAACCCGCGCAGGCTGATGACCCGGCTGCGCCGGCTGCTGGCACGCAGCGGCCTGGAGCGCGAGGAAGTGAATATCCTGCGCGGCATCGCCAAGCACATGCTGATCGCCGCGCAGAACCAGCCGGGCCCGCACCAGGACCGGTGATAGGAGCAAGGACAGTGGCAGCAAACCGGAGCGATTCGATGCAGGGCGATGCAGGCATGCGCGGCAAGCGCGCGTGCTGTCGTCCCGCGGCTGCGGGTTTGCGCAGGCCCGGGCGATGTTGATCGCAGCATCGCCGCAATGTCCCTGACGGATCAGGGGCCAAACACCGGTACCCCAAGCGGGTCCGGCAAATCACTTACACTCCCTGATCCCGTCCCCACCGGCCACTGACCTCGCCGGCGACCCTGCCCCGGGCACCAGCCCGCGTGGCGCGGCGCACGGCGCGGCAACACGACACGACCAAGATGTTCTCTCGCCTGAAGGAAGATATCGACACGATCATGCTGCGCGATCCCGCCGCGCGCAGCCGCCTGGAGGTGCTGACTTGCTACCCCGGCCTGCATGCCGTGGTGTTCCACCGCTTTGCGCATGGATGCTGGAACGCGGGCTTCCACTGGCTGGGGCGCTGGATCTCGCACTGGGCGCGGTTTTTCACCGGCATCGAAATCCATCCGGCGGTCAAGCTGGGCCGGCGCGTATTCATCGACCACGGCATGGGCGTGGTGATCGGCGAGACCGCCGAGATCGGCGATGACTGCACCATCTACCAGGGCGTGACGCTGGGCGGCACCTCGCTGTACAAGGGCCAGAAGCGGCACCCCACGCTGGGCGCCAACGTGGTGGTGAGCGCGGGCGCCAAGGTGCTGGGCGGATTCGTGGTGGGCGACGGCGCGCGCGTGGGCTCCAACGCGGTGGTGCTCAAGCCGGTGCCGGCGGGCGCGACTGCCGTGGGCATCCCGGCCCGTATCATCCTGCCGGATGCGCCATCGGCGCAGCAGGGTGCCAAGCAGGAGTTCTCGGCCTACGGCATCACGCCCAATGCGGACGATCCGGTGTCGCTGGCGCTCAAGAGCCTGATCGACAATGCGGGGCGCCAGCACGACCGCATCGAGGCGGTGCTGGCCGCACTCGACCGGCTTGGCGAACACCTGGAGAACACGCCGAACGATCCCTTCGACGCGAGCGAACTGCGCAGGCTGATGAAGTGAGCGGGGCAGGGGCCGGGCCGGCGCTGTCGCTCAGTCCGTCTGCGGCAACAGGCGGAAGCCGTCGCGATCCAGTTGCAGCACCGCGGCGCGCGGATGGGCGCCGTCCAGGTCCCAGTCAGTGAGCACCCAGCGCACGCCGGCGGCTTCTTCATGCCGTGCCGGGCGGTGCGTGTGTCCATGCACCAGCAGCGACGCACCGGCGGCGCCGAGCAACTCGGCCGCGGCGGCGGGCGCCACATCACCATAGATCACCGGCACGGGCGCACCCGCGCTCAACTGCCTGGCGCGGTTGCCTTCACTGTCTGCCCGCAGCTTGCGGGCGATCGACAGACGCGCGCTAAGCGGCAGTGCCAGGAACACGCGTTGCACCCAGCCCTTGCGGGTCCAGCGGCGGAAGCGGTTATAGCGTTCGTCGTCGATGCACAGCATGTCGCCGTGGCTCAGCACCACGCGCTGGCCGGCACAGTGGATCACGGTGGGGTCGGGCAGCAGGCTGGCACCGGCCGCGCTGGCGAAACGCTTGCCCAGCAGGAAGTCCCGGTTGCCGTGCATCAGATACACGGCCACGCCGCGCGCGGCCAGTGCGCGCAGGGCGCCGGTCACGCGCTGCGCGAAGGGCGAGTCGGTTTCTTCGTCGCCGATCCAGAATTCAAAGAAGTCGCCCAGGATGAACAGCGTGCGCGCGTGCTGCGCGGCGCGCTCGAGCGTGCGCTCGAAGGCCGCCAGCGTGCGGGGCATGCCGGGCGTCAGGTGCAGGTCTGAAATGAACCACGCCGGCGCCTGTGCCTCGAAGGGACCGGCCACCGGCGTGTGGGGGATTGCGGTCATGCGCGGTGTCGGAAGGGGAATGCCGGCACGTGGATGCGCACGGAACCGCAATCGGCAGGCATCGGCTTACTCGACGATGACGGCCTTCTCGATCACCACGTCTTCCAGCGGCACGTCCTGGTGGAAGCCCGAGCTGCCGGTGCGCACGCCCTTGATCTGGTCGACCACGTCGGTGCCTTCCACCACCTTGCCGAACACGGCATAGCCGAAGCCCTGCGGCGTGGGCGAGGAGAAGTTCAGGAAGTCGTTGTCGACCACGTTGATGAAGAACTGCGCGGTGGCCGAGTGCGGGGCGTTGGTGCGCGCCATGGCCACGGTGTAGCGGTCATTCTTCAGGCCGTTGCCGGCTTCGTTCTCGATCGGGGCGTCGGTGCCCTTTTGCTTCATGCCGGGCTCGAAGCCGCCGCCCTGGACCATGAAGTTCTTGATCACGCGGTGGAAGATGGTGTTGTCGTAGTGGCCCTTGCGCACGTACGACAGGAAGTTCTCGACCGACTTCGGGGCCTTTTCGGCGTCGAGTTCAATGGTGATGACACCCTGGTTGGTGTGGAGCTGGACCTTGGACATGGGATTTCCTCTGTTCGGTAATTATTTGACGACGGTGGCCGACTCGATCACGATCGGCGCGGCCGGCACATTGCGCATGGGGCCGTAGGCCGTGGTCGGCACGCTCTTGATCTTGTCGATCGTCTCCATGCCTTCCACCACCTTGCCGAAGACGGCGTAGCCGTTGCCGTCCGGCTGCGGGTAGTCGAGATTCGAATTATCCACCACATTGACGAAGAACTGCGCGGTGGCCGAGTTGGGGTCGCTGGTGCGTGCCATGGCCACCGTGCCGGCCTTGTTCTTCAGGCCGCTACGGGCTTCCAGCGGGATCGGCGCACGGGTGGGCTTTTCCTTCATGTCGCGGTCAAAACCGCCGCCCTGCACCATGAAGCCATTGATCACGCGATGGAAGATGGTGCCACTGTAGAAGCCGCTCTTCACATATTCCAGGAAGTTCGCGACGGTCTTCGGCGCGGCCTCGGGGTAGAGCTCGATGGTGAACTTGCCGGCACTGGTGACGAACTGGACGCGTTCGGCGGCCTTTTGCTGCGCCAGCGCGCTGAACGAGGACAGTGCCAGGGCGCCTGCGGTCAGGCCGGCCAGGACGATGCGACGGGAACGGATCATGAAGGAACTCCGGTAAGTCTGGATGCACATGGTCCGGGCGCGCCGCGCCCGGACCTTGGAATGGGTGGCCGTCAGTTGGCCGCAGGGGCGCTGGCAGGTGCCTGGCGCTGCGCTGGCGTCGCCTTGCGGCCAGTGCCGGCGGGCGCCGCCGGCGACGCGGCATCAGGGTTCAGCTGGCGCAGGCCGGTGCTGGCGCGGGCATCGCCCGGATTGCGGCGCAGCGCTTCGGTGTAGGCCTGCTCGGCCAGGCGGCGGTAGACGTCGCCCAGGTTGGTGTAGCCAATGGCGAAGCCCGGCTTGACTTCGGTGGCCAGCAGCAACTCGGCCTCGGCGCGCTTCAGGTCGCCGCGCTTGGCGTAGAGCAGCGCCAGGTTGTTGTGGGGCTCGGGCAGTTCCGGGAAGTCCTGCGCCATTTCGGCAAAGGCCTGGATGGCGGCGTCCTCGCGGCCGGACTGGGCCAGGGCCCAGGCGCGCTGGAAGCGTGCCTGCGCATTGCGCGGGTTGGCGGCCAGCACGCGGTCAAAGCCCTTGATGGCTTCGTCGTAGCGGCGCGCGTTGGCGGCCTGCTGGGCCTCGCTCATGCCAGGATCGGTCGACTGGATGCCACCGGCCGGCGCTGTCGGCGCGGCCAGCGACAGCGGGCCGTTCTGCGCGTAGGCAGGGGCCGCCAGCGCGGCGGCAAGGGCCAGCAGGGGCAGTACGGCGCGATGGCCGCGTCGGCGCGCGGGGGCGGCGAACATGGCAGAACACGGGGAGGGCAGCGGCAGGCTCATTGAGGACAGGTCCGTTATACTCCGCGGCATTCTAGCAAAGCGGCAAGTCCGGCACGAAGGGCGATGCCATCGGGGCGGCAGGCGCGGCATCTGGCGCGGCCTGGCAGCGCGGTGCCGGAGGCAACCTGCGCACCGCCTTCCGGTAAGATATGGGGCGCGACGGAATTGCGCCAGTGGCCGCGTTGCCGCCGGCGGCCTGCCAGGCGCCGGGCAACCGGCGCCACGGCCCGCGCTGCCTGCTGTGCGAACCCCGGCAGTCTCCTCTCACCACTCACTTCGTTTCATGCAGCTTCTGAACATCTACAACACGCTCGCGCGTGAGAAACAGCCATTCGTGCCAATCGAACCCGGCAAGGTCCGCATGTATGTGTGCGGCATGACGGTGTACGACTATTGCCACGTTGGCCACGCTCGCGTGATGGTGGTGTTCGACATGGTGCACCGCTGGCTGCGTGCCGCCGGCTACGAGGTGACGTATGTGCAGAACATCACCGACATCGACGACAAGATCATCCGCCGCGCGGCCGAGAACGGCGAGACCATCGGCGAGCTGACCACGCGCTTTATCCAGTACATGCATGAGGATGCCGCCGCGCTGGGCGTGATCCGCCCTGACCACGAGCCGCGCGCCACCGACTACGTGCCGCAGATGCTCGACATGATCGGCAAGCTGGAAGCCAGGGGCCTGGCCTACCAGGCCAGCGACGGCGACGTGAACTATTCGGTGCGCAAGTTCGACGGCTACGGCAAGCTCTCGGGCAAGTCGCTGGAAGACCTGCGCGCCGGCGAGCGTGTCAGCGCCAACGACGCCAAGCAGGACCCGCTCGACTTCGTGCTGTGGAAGTCCGCCAAGGCCAGCGAGCCGCCCGAGAGCAAGTGGGACTCGAAGTGGGGCGCCGGCCGCCCGGGCTGGCACATTGAATGCTCCGCCATGAGCTGCACGCTGCTGGGCGAGCATTTCGACATCCATGGCGGCGGGGCTGACCTGCAGTTCCCGCACCACGAGAACGAGATTGCGCAGTCTGAAGGCGCCAGCGGCAAGCCCTTCGTCAATATGTGGATGCACAACGGATTCGTGCGCATCAACGACGAAAAAATGTCCAAGTCGCTTGGCAATTTCTTCACCATCCGCGAGGTCCTGAAGTCGTACGACGCTGAGGTCGTGCGCTTCTTTATCTTGCGCGCGCACTACCGCAGCCCACTGAACTACAGCGACGCGCACCTGGACGATGCGCGCCACGCCCTGACACGCCTGTACACGGCACTCAAGGACAGCCAGCCGGGCGGCTGCGCGGTGGACTGGGACGAGCCGCACGCCAGGCGCTTTGCCGAGGCCATGGGCGACGACTTCAACACGCCGATCGCGATGTCGGTGCTGTTCGACCTGGCCAGCGAGATCAACCGCACCGGCTCGACCGCGGCTGCGCGCCAGCTCAAGGCGCTGGCGGGCACGCTGGGCCTGCTCGAGCGCGATCCGCATACCTTCCTGCAAGGCGGCAGGTCCGACGACGGCATCTCGCCGGAACAGATCGAGACCTTGATCGCCGCGCGCAAGACCGCCAAGCTGGAGCGCAACTTTGCCGAAGCGGACCGCATCCGCGCGCAACTGCTGGAAGCGGGCATCGTGCTGGAAGACAAGCCGGGCGGTGCCACCGAGTGGAGGCGTGCTTGAACGCTGCCGCGCGCAAGCCCGCCACCGCCACGCCGCCGGCCACGTCTCCCGCTACGAGGGGCCGGGCGAAGGCGGCCGGTCCGCGCCCGGGCAAGGCTGGCGCCAGCGAGGCGCCGCTGCCGGATGGCAAGGACGCGGCCAGGGGCACGCGCAACGCCAAGGCCGTGCTGCCCGAGGCGGATGCGGTACCGCTGCCGGTCGAAACCGTCATCGATGCGGTGCGCCCCGCCTACTGGGACGAAGCCTGCGCCGACCTGATGAAGCGTGACCGCATACTGCGCAAGATGATCCCGACCTACGGCCCGGCGCACCTGGTGTCGCGTGGCGATCCGTTCGTCACGCTGGCGCGCGCGGTGGTGGGCCAGCAGATCTCGGTCAAGGCGGCGCAGTCGGTGTGGGAGCGGCTGCATACGCTCTGCCCCAAGCTCACCCCGGCCCAGTTCCTGCGCGCCGGTCCCGAGAAGCTGGCAGGCTGCGGCCTGTCCAAGCGCAAGGGGGAATACCTGATCGACCTGGCCGACCACTTCAAGGCGGGCATGGTGCATGTCGCCGAATGGGCGCAGATGGACGACGAAGCCGTGATCGCGGAGTTGACGCAGATCCGCGGCATCGGCCGCTGGACCGCGGAGATGTTCCTGATGTTCAACCTGATGCGGCCCAACGTGCTGCCGCTGGACGATATCGGCCTGATCAACGCAATCTCCGCCAACTATTTCAGCGGCGAACCCGTCACCCGCAGCGAGGCGCGCGAAGTCGCGGCCAACTGGGAGCCGTGGCGAACTGTGGCGACGTGGTATATGTGGCGCAGTCTCGACCCGTTGCCAGTGACGTATTAGGCATCGCAGAAAGAAAATTTAGTGGCAGGTGCAGTCCGGGCTATCTGGCAGGCGCTAAGATAGCGACCAAATTCCGGTAGAATGCGCCCCTTCACAGACAGGTACGTGTGATTTTATGAAAACCACCTTCCTGGATTTTGAGCAGCCCATTGCCGAACTTGAGGCAAAGATCGAAGAACTGCGCTTTGTGCAGGACGATTCGGCTGTTGATATTTCCGAAGAGATTTCGCGGCTGGCCGGCAAGAGCCAGCAGCTGACCAAAGACATCTACGCCAACCTGACCCCGTGGCAGGTTGCGCAAATTGCCCGCCACCCCCAGCGTCCCTATACGCTGGACTACGTGCGCGAGATCTTTACCGATTTCCACGAGCTGCACGGCGACCGCACCTTTGCCGACGATCTTTCGATCATCGGCGGCCTGGCGCGCTTCAACGGCCAGGCGTGCATGGTCATCGGCCACCAGAAGGGCCGTGACACGAAAGAGCGCGCCATGCGCAATTTCGGCATGCCCAAGCCCGAGGGCTACCGCAAGGCGAAGCGCCTGATGGAGCTGGCGGACAAGTTCGGCCTGCCGATCTTCACCTTCGTCGACACCCCGGGCGCATTCCCCGGCATCGATGCCGAAGAGCGAGGCCAGTCAGAGGCTATCGGCCACAACCTGTACGTGATGGCCGGCCTGAAGGTGCCCCTGATCGCCACCATCATCGGTGAAGGCGGTTCGGGCGGCGCGCTGGCGATTGCCGTGGGCGACGTGGTGCAGATGCTGCAGTTCGCCACCTACGCGGTGATTTCGCCCGAAGGCTGCGCCTCGATCCTGTGGAAGACGGCCGAGAAGGCACCGGAAGCCGCCGAGGCGCTGGGCCTGACCGCGCACCGCCTGAAGGCGCTGGGCCTGATCGACAAGATCGTGAGCGAGCCGCTGGGCGGCGCGCACCGTGACTACAAGGGCATGGCGGCGATGCTCAAGCGCTCGCTGGCCGAGTCGCTGCGCCAGTTCCAGGGCATGAGCGTGAAGGAGCTGCAGGCCCGCCGCTACGAGCGCCTGCTCGCCTATGGCAAGTTCAAGGAAACCGGCACCCAGGACTGAACCGTCCGCCCGGCTGACCGACAAGGTCGCACAGGCCCTACAGGCCGGTGCGGCCTTTGTTGTTTCTGGCGGCGGCACGGGCGCGGCGACGATCGCCGTGGCCCTGTCGGGCGGTCGCGATTCGGTCGCGCTGCTGCATGCCGCCCGCGCGGCCGCGGCGGAGTGGGGCGTTGGCGCGCGCGTGGTGGCGCTGCATGTCCACCACGGCCTGCAGGCGGATGCCGACGACTGGGACCGCTTCTGCGCCGCGCTGTGCGCGCAGTGGCAGGTCGGCTATTTCGTGCGGCGCGTATCGGTGCAGCCCGAAGCGGGAGAGGGCGTGGAAGCGGCTGCGCGCCGCGCGCGCTATGCCGCGCTGGCGGCGATGTGCGCCGACAGCGGCGCGCGCCTGCTGCTGTTTGCCCACCACCAGGACGACCAGGTCGAGACCGTGCTGCTGCGGCTGTTCCGCGGCGCTGGAGTGGCCGGCATGGCTGGCATGCCAGCGCTGCGCCCGCTGGACGAGCGCAGCGGCGTGATGCTGCTGCGCCCCTGGCTGGATGTGGCCCGCGCCGAGATCGAGGCCTATTGCGCGGCCAACGCACTGCAGTGGGTCGACGACCCGTCCAATGCTGATGAGCGCTATGCGCGCAATGCCTTGCGCGCGCACCTGCCGGCGCTGGTGGCGGCCTTTCCGGCGTTGTCGGCCAATGTGGTGCAGGCAGCCGCGCATTTCGCCCAGGCAGGCGCACTGATCGACGAACTGGCAGCCGCCTCGCTGGCGGCGCTGGCGCGCCCCGGCCGCGATGCCGACACGCTTTCCGAACTCGACCTGGCAGGGCTGCGCGCCTTGCCCGTGGCACATGCCGATGCCGTGCTGCGCTTCTGGCTGCGCGACCTCGGCGTGCGCGCGCCGTCCACCGCTCGGCTGGCGGCTATGCGCGAGCAACTGGTCACCCACGCTGGCGGCGAGCCCGCGATCGCGCATGAGGGGCTGGTCCTGCGCCGTTTCCGCGACCGCGTGCTGGCCTGCACGCCGCCACCGATCGCTGCGCCGGCACCCGTGACGCTGGACTGGCGCGGCGAGGTCCGCATCGTCGTGCCAGCCTGGCGCGGCGAACTCCATTTCTTCCGCGATGACACCTTCGGCGTGCCCGAAGCGGTGCTGCGCCAGCCCTTGCGCCTGGCCGCCCGCAGCGGCGGCGAGCGTATCGTGCTGCGTCCGGGCGGCCCGGCCCGGGCCCTGAAGCAGGCCTGCCAGGAAGCCGGCATCCCGGC
Source organism: Cupriavidus necator N-1 (assembly GCF_000219215.1). Taxonomy (NCBI): domain Bacteria; kingdom Pseudomonadati; phylum Pseudomonadota; class Betaproteobacteria; order Burkholderiales; family Burkholderiaceae; genus Cupriavidus; species Cupriavidus necator. Next base: position 1,243,742 of record NC_015726.1, read on the forward strand.
CTGGCGCCGCGCCTGGCTGCCGTTGCTGTGGTCTGGCGATACGCTGGTGCTGGCCGCCGGCCTGGGCATGCACCGCCGCTGGCCGGACGCCCCGGCAGCGCCGCGCTGGTGCGTCGAATGGCATCCGCGGCCGCCGGCAGTGGCGATGCCGACGCACTGAAGCTCCCGGATCGCCGCCGGCATCACTTCCGATCTGCAGCCCGAACCCCGCTCCCGCCTTGCCTCACGGGGCTTGTTCGTGTATTTTCAAGGGCTTTGCATAATCGCTGGCGTCGACAAGAAGATGGCTCTCATCGTTCACAAATACGGCGGCACTTCGATGGGTTCCACGGAACGCATCAAGAATGTCGCCAAGCGCGTGGCCAAGTGGCACCGCGCCGGTCACCGCGTAGTCGTGGTGCCTTCGGCCATGTCGGGCGAGACCAATCGCCTGCTGGGACTCGCCAAGGAAATTTCGCCGCAGCCCAATCCGCGTGAACTGGACATGCTCGCCTCGACTGGCGAACAGGCCAGCGTGGCACTGCTGGCCATCGCGCTGCACGGCGAAGACATCGACGCGGTCAGCTACACCGGCTGGCAAGTGCCGGTGAAGACCGACTCGGCCTATACCAAGGCCCGTATCGAATCGATCGACGACGAGCGCATCCTGGCCGACCTCGACGCCGGCCGCGTGGTCGTGATCACCGGCTTCCAGGGCATCGACGACGACGGCAACATCACCACGCTGGGCCGTGGCGGCTCGGACACCTCGGCCGTGGCCATCGCCGCCGCCATCGAGGCCGACGAGTGCCTGATCTACACCGACGTCGACGGCGTGTACACCACCGACCCGCGCGTGGTCGAAGACGCCCGCCGCCTGGACCAGATCACCTTCGAAGAAATGCTGGAAATGGCCAGCCTCGGCTCCAAGGTGCTGCAGATCCGCTCCGTGGAGTTCGCCGGCAAGTACCGCGTGAAGACCCGCGTGCTGTCGTCGCTGACCGACCCGCTTATGCCGCTCGAGCAGGAAATGCACTCGGGCACGCTGATCACTTTTGAGGAAGACTCCACCATGGAAGCAGCCGTCATCTCCGGCATCGCCTTTGCCCGTGACGAAGCCAAGATCACCGTTCTGGGCGTGCCGGACAAGCCGGGCATCGCCTACCAGATCCTGGGCCCGGTCGCCGACGCCAACATCGACGTCGACATGATCATCCAGAACCAGTCCGTCGACGGCAAGACCGACTTCACCTTCACCGTGCCGCGCGGCGAGTACCAGCGCGCGCTGGCCATCCTGAACGACGGCGTGAAGTCGCACATCGGCGCCGGCAGCGTGTCGGGCGACCCGAAGGTGTCGAAGGTATCGGTGGTGGGCGTGGGCATGCGCTCGCACGTGGGCATCGCCAGCAAGATGTTCCGCACCCTGTCGGAAGAGGGCATCAACATCCAGATGATCTCCACCTCGGAAATCAAGATCTCGGTGCTGATCGACGAGAAGTACATGGAACTGGCCGTGCGCGCGCTGCACAAGGCCTTCGAACTGGAACAGGCGTGATCCGTTCGTGAACACTTCTGGCGGGACCGCGGTTTTTGTGTTGAGTGATCGATTTTTCGTTGACCAACACGTGCGGCGCCGCTAGAATACGCGCTTCGTTGTGTGGCTCCCTCACACAACGCAAGTTTGGGAGACGTGGCCGAGAGGTCGAAGGCACTCCCCTGCTAAGGGAGCATCCGGGCCAAAACCTGGATCGAGGGTTCGAATCCCTCCGTCTCCGCCAGAAATGGCGGCGAACCCCGGAAGATCGCGGTCTTCCGGGGTTTTGTTTTTTGCGGGTCCGGATTCCTGCTGTGCGAGCAGACACCCGCCACTTCTCGGCTGCTGCTCGTGCCGTTGCGTAGAGCGGCGCCAACGATTCCACCCTCGAAGTCCATATCGCAATCTGGCGACGAAAGAGCGCCAGTTTCTGCAGATGCTCCCGTTAAAGCCGTTGATCTGATTTCGAAGCCCACGGCCAGCGCGTGCCTGGATAACTCGCGAACGGAGTCAGTATTTACGCTTGCGGCTAGCTTCTGCCAGGCCACTGTCCCCCCTAAACTGCCACCCCACTTAAGTTGGGTGTTTACGCGGCGATAATCAGGGCCCGTTTTTCCCCGCTTGTTATAGATTGTTAATACATATAAGAGGCTGGATTCCGAATAGAACCCCAGCCAATAAGTGCACTATTAGCATCAGTCGTTGGTGACGGCCGCTCAGCCGCATGGCTGCCATCGACATCCGGGGGGAAACAATCTTGCGCCAGACGCTTGCGCGCGCGCTGCGCCCGCTTGGACGCCTTGGGTCGCGCACCATCACCGCGGGCACCTTGCTGCTTGGCGTGATGACGACGGCTGTCGTCTATGCGTTCTGCACCGACCTGCTGGAAAAGGACGTCCGCCTGCGATTTGAGAACGATACTGGCGATGTGATCCAGCAGATCGATACACGGATCCGCCTCTATACCGATGTACTCGTGACCATGCAGGCGCTGTTCGGCGCCAGCGACCATGTCTCGCGCGGCGAGTTTCGCGATTTCGTCAGCGGCTTGAACCTGCCGCAGCGCTATCCCGGTTTCCAGACGCTGAACTACGCGCCGTACGTGCCGGCGGCCGAGATCGACGCCTTTGTCGCCCGGCAGCGCAGCGATCCGATCCTGCGCGAGGCGGGCGTGACGTTTAACGTGCGGCCCCCCGGCCGGCGGCCGGGCCATTTCGTGCTGACCTATGTCGAGCCGCTCGACATCAACCTGGCGTCGATCGGCATCGACATGGGCGCCGAGCCACGGCGCCTGGCTGCGCTTGAACGCGCGCGCGATACCGGGGAGTCAGTCAGCAGCGGGCGCCTGATCTTCAGCGAGGCAAAGAACCCGCATGTGGGCATCGCCCTGCGCCTGCCGGTGTACCGCAAGGTGCCCGACCTGGATTCCGTGGAAGCGCGCCGACGCGCCTATGTCGGCTCGGTTGGCGCGGGGATCCGGGTGGATGACCTGCTGAAGGACCTGGTCAGCAATGAGAACCTGCGCCGGATCCGGTTCCGCGTGCATGACGCCGGAGACTTCGCGGAGGCGGCGGTCCCGTCCTCCGCCGCCAACCTGCTCTATGACAGCCTGACCGGCCTGGCGGTCGGGGAGCGCAGCCGGGGCGCCGGCGGCAGCGCCGTCCACGCCAGTGCCGCGCGTGGCGCGACGGCACTGGCGGACGGCCAGGCGGCCCCGGCCCAGCATGATCTGGTCAAGAGCGTGGTGCGGAATTTCGGCGGACGGCGCTGGGTAATCGCGTTTGCTGCCGATGCCAAGGCCATCAGTGGTCCCCAGCGCTACCTGCCGGCGCTGGTGGTGATTTCCGGCCTGATCATCAGCGTGCTGCTGGGGTGGCTGGCCTATGCGCTTTCGAGTTCGCGGGCGCGCGCCGTGGCCGTGGCCGACCAGATGACGCACAGCCTGCGCGACAGCCAGGCCGCGCTGGCCGAGGCGCAGCAGATTGCCCGCCTGGGCGACTGGCGCATCGACCTGGACAAGGACATCGCGCATTTTTCCCGGGAAATGGCGCGCCTGCTGGGCTTGCGCGGCGACAAACCGACTCCGGAAGCGCTGTTCCAGGCGATCGACGCCGGCCATCGCGCCGTGCTGCAGGAAAGGATGCGGGTAGCCCTGCAGGATCGCCAGCCGTTCGAGTTCGAGTGCCCCTACCGTTCGCGGCGCGGGCGGCGGGGCTGGCTGCACCTGATCGGCCACGCGCATGGGGCGGCGGACAGCGCCGTGCTGCGGGGCACCGCGCAGGACATCAGCCAGCGCAAGTCCGCCGAGCAGGCCAGGATGCAGGAACACCAGATTGCCCTGCACCTGGCCACCGCCACCAGCGAAACCGAGGTGCTGGAGGAGATTGTCCACACGCTGCTCGAAGGCATGGACTGGGAGGCGGGTGCCTTCTGGCCGGGCGATGACAGCCAGGGGCTGAAGCTGCCACCGGTCTACCTGGCCCGCGTCAAGGTGCTGCAGCCCTGGTTCGCCGAGCGCCCCGCAGGGCCGGCCGGCGCTGCGGTCTTGCAGGCGCCGCAATGGTATGCAAGCCGGAGCGCGATGGCCCGGCATTCGCAAGCCAGGTGGCTCGACGCGGGCGGCATCCGGACGGTGTTCGCCTTCCCGCTGAGCAGGGGGCACGTGACGCTCGGCGTGGTCGAACTCTATTCCCGCAGCAAGCGCAGCCCCGATACGCATGCGCTCGCGATGGCGGGCGGCATTGCCAATCAGACCGGGCACTTCCTGCTGCGGCGCCAGGCCGAGGAGAACCTGCGCTTCCTCGCCAATCACGATGCCCTCACCGGCCTGCCCAACCGCCTCATGTTCAAGGCCGAGTTCGAGCAGGCGCTGACACGTGCCCGCGCCAGCGACCAGGCGCTGCATGTCATTTTCGTGGACCTGGACGAGTTCAAAGTCGTGAACGACACGATCGGCCACAACGCCGGCGACATCGTGCTGCGCGAGATGGCCGACCGGTTGCGCGGGAGTCTGGAGGAGGTGGAGCTGATCACCCGCTTCGGCGGCGATGAATTCGTCGTGCTGCTGGACCCCAAGGGCGATTCGACGCTCCTGGAGCGGACCATCGCCAGGATCCAGGCTGCGCTCGCGCCAGGCTTCGTCGTCAACGAGTCGGAGCTGCGCATGACGGCAAGCATCGGCATCAGCTCCTTCCCCGAGGACGGCAGCGACTGGCAGACCCTGCTCAAGCATGCCGACCTGGCCATGTACGGTGCCAAGCAGCTCGGCAAGAACGGCTACCAGTTCTACTGCCGGGGCATGAGCGCGTCCCTGCAGCGGCGCATCGACATGGAGACGCACCTGCACCGCGCGCTCGAGCAGAACGAATTCATCCTCTACTACCAGCCGCGCATTGCGCTCGCGTCGGGAGCGTGCACGGCGGTCGAGGCACTGATCCGCTGGCGCCACCCGGAACTGGGCCTGGTCATGCCCGGAGATTTCATTCCCTTCGCGGAGCAGAGCGGCGCCATTGTCGAGATCGGCGCCTGGGCGCTGCGCGAAGCGTGCCGGCAGAATGCCGCATGGCGCGCGCAGGGGCTGCCGCCGGTGCGTGTTTCAGTCAATCTTTCGGCACGGCAGTTTGCCGACAAGTCGCTCAGGCTGACCATTATCGATGCCCTGCGGCAAGCGGCCTTGCCTGGCAACCTGCTGGAGCTGGAACTCACCGAAAGCATGATCATGCGCGATGCCGAACAGGCTTCCAGCTGGCTCTCGCGCCTGAAGCGCACCGGCGTTCGACTGGCGATCGACGACTTCGGCACCGGCTATTCCTCACTTGCCTACCTGAGCCGCTTCCCGATCGATACGGTCAAGATCGACCGTAGCTTCGTCCGCTACGTACCGGAAAGCCGCAGCGACACGCAGATTACCAGCGCGGTGATCGGGCTCGGCCACCGGCTCGGCCTGGAAGTGGTCGCCGAAGGCGTGGAGAACGAGGTGCAACTCGAATTCCTGCGCCGCGAAGGCTGCGACGAGGTGCAGGGCTACTACTTCAGCCATCCGCTGCCGCCGGCGAAGATCACTGCCTTCCTCGCCAGCCGCATGGAGAACGGCCCCGCTATCGAGCACGGGCCGCAACCGCTGCGCGCCTGACTGCCGGCAATCCGGCGCGCGCTTATGCAAGTCCAATAAAAGGCAGTCAAATAAAAATGGGAGCATGAATCATGCAGGTCCGTACTATTGAAATCATGTGGCAGGCCATCGACGCCCTGGACTTTTCCAGGATGAAGGCCAAGCTGCTGCACCAGAAGTATGCGCACTGGTCGCCAGAATCGCTGGAGCAGGCGGAGAGCGGCTACCGGCAATTCCTCAAGCTGGCGGCGAAGCATCCGGACACGCCCGCTGTCCCCAGCGAGCAGGTGGATGCCTTCTGGCATGCCCACATCCTGGACACCAGGCGCTATGCCAGCGATTGCGAGCGCATCTTCGGCTATGTCCTTCACCACGACCCCTACGTTGGCATCGACGGCCCGGAGGATGAGGCCCGCCTCCTGCAAATGGCCGCGGCGAGCGATGCGCTGAGCATGCGCGAATTCGGCAGCCCGCTGACGTCTGCCGCATATTGTGCCCGGGCAGCAGCTGACGAGGCCGCGTACTGCGCACGCATGGCGAAGGCGGAGGAGCCCGCGTACTGTGCACGGATGGCCAAGGCGGAAGAACCGGCGTACTGCGCACGCATGGCCAAGGCGGAGGAACCGGCGTACTGCGCACGCATGGCCAAGGCGGACGATCCCGCGTACTGCGCCCGCATGGCCAAGGTCGGCGCCCCCGCATACTGCGCACTGGCTTCGCCCCAGCCCGCGGCCTGCTGAAGGCCTGGCATTCGTGGCCGGGCGGGTGTCGTCAGCCTGGCCACGTTGCCCACGCTGGCACTATCGGTTGCCGCGAGGCATAGGTGCTGCATCGCGCATTGGCCGCGGCATCGATGAAATGAAAAATTTCATTTCTGAAATCCGATAGGCTGGCCTCGGAAGAAAATCCTCCACTAAATCAAAGGGATGGTGCCTGAATCGGCCGTGGCCCGCTTCTTGCGGCAGCAGGCCGGGATGGGCGCGTATTTCATCGCGCCTGCAAACCTGCCGTCGCCCTGGCCATCGCGCTGCGTCGCGGGCAGGCGAACCTGGTCTTGAAGAGGAAGGCACCACGATGTACTACGGAAGAAACGGAGCCCGCGGGCACAGCCGCGAGCTTGCCGGAGATGGCGATCAGCCGCTTGCCGGCCAGAATCGAAGCGAGCATGGCGATCGGGACCAGCCGTCGCCAAAGCGAGCCAACTGGGCATGGGCCGCTGCATCGGCGCACTATGACTGGATGGACTCGCACGCCCCATTTGCCCATTACGACTAGCGGCCCGGGCAAGCCTTGCGCCCGTGCTGCATCCCTGATCACCTGACCCTGCCGTGGCGGTTGCGCACGGCTGGTTCGTTTCCCTGCGCCCCATGGACTACGCTCCTATCCGTTCCCTGCTGATTGCCAACCGTTCCGAGATCGCGATCCGCGTGATGCGCGCCGCCGCCGAGATGAATGTGCGCACGGTGGCGATCTATTCGAAGGAAGACCGCCTCGCGCTCCATCGCTTCAAGTCCGATGAGAGCTACCTGGTCGGCGAAGGCAAGAAGCCGCTGGCGGCTTACCTCGACATCGACGATATCCTGCGCATTGCCAGGCAGGCAAAGGTCGACGCCATTCATCCGGGCTATGGCTTCCTCTCGGAAAACCCGGACTTCGCGCAGGCCGTGATCGACGCGGGAATCCGCTGGATCGGCCCGTCGCCCGAGGTCATGCGCAAGCTTGGCAACAAGGTGGCGGCGCGCAACGCGGCGATCGAGGCGGGCGTGCCGGTAATGCCGGCAACTGATCCGCTGCCGCATGACCTGGATACGTGCAAGCGCCTGGCCGCCGGCGTCGGCTATCCGCTGATGCTCAAGGCAAGCTGGGGCGGCGGCGGACGCGGCATGCGGGTCCTGGAAAGCGAGCAGGACCTTGAGGGGGCGCTCGCCGCGGCGCGGCGCGAGGCGCTGGCTGCGTTCGGCAATGACGAGGTCTATGTCGAAAAGCTGGTGCGCAACGCGCGCCATGTCGAAGTGCAGGTGCTCGGCGACACGCACGGCAACCTCGTGCATCTCTATGAGCGCGACTGTACCGTGCAGCGGCGCAACCAGAAGGTGGTGGAGCGGGCGCCCGCGCCGTATCTCGACGATGCCGGCCGGGCCGCGCTGTGCGAATCGGCCCTGCGGCTGATGCGCGCGGTCGGCTACACCCATGCCGGTACGGTCGAATTCCTGATGGATGCCGATTCCGGCCAGTTCTACTTCATCGAGGTCAATCCGCGCATCCAGGTCGAACACACGGTCACGGAGATGGTCACTGGGATCGATATCGTCAAGGCGCAGATCCGCGTGACGGAGGGCGGCCATATCGGCATGACCGAGAACACGCGCAATGAAAACGGCGAGATCGTCGTGCGCGCCGCGGGCGTGCCGGTGCAGGAAGCGATTTCGCTCAACGGTCACGCGCTGCAATGCCGGATCACCACCGAGGACCCGGAGAACGGCTTCCTGCCGGACTATGGCCGCCTCACCGCCTACCGCAGCGCGGCCGGCTTCGGCGTGCGCCTGGACGCCGGCACTGCCTACGGCGGCGCGGTGATCACGCCGTACTACGATTCGCTGCTGGTCAAGGTCACCACCTGGGCGCCGACCGCGCCCGAATCGATCCGGCGCATGGACCGTGCGCTGCGCGAGTTCCGCATTCGCGGCGTCGCGTCCAACCTGCAGTTCCTCGAGAACGTCATCAACCATCCCGCGTTCCGGTCCGGCGATGTCACCACGCGCTTTATCGACCTGACGCCGGAACTGCTGGCCTTCACCAAGCGCCTGGACCGCGCCACCAAGCTGCTGCGTTACCTGGGCGAGGTCAGCGTCAACGGGCACCCGGAGATGAGCGGCCGCACGCTGCCATCGCTGCCGCTGCCCACACCGGTCCTGCCCGCCTTCGACACCAGCGGTGCGCTGCCCTACGGTACGCGCGATCGGCTGCGCGAGCTGGGCGCGGAGAAGTTCTCGCGCTGGATGCTGGAGCAGAAGCAGGTGCTGCTGACTGACACCACCATGCGCGACGCGCACCAGTCGCTGTTCGCCACGCGCATGCGCACCGCCGACATGCTGCCGATCGCGCCGTTCTATGCGCGCGAACTGTCGCAGCTGTTTTCGCTGGAGTGCTGGGGTGGCGCCACCTTCGACGTGGCGCTGCGCTTCCTCAAGGAAGACCCGTGGCAGCGCCTTGAGCAACTGCGCGAGCGCGTGCCCAACGTGCTGTTCCAGATGCTGCTGCGCGGCTCCAACGCGGTCGGCTACACCAATTATGCCGACAACGTGGTGCGCTTCTTCGTGCGCCAGGCGGCCAGCGCCGGCGTGGATGTGTTCCGCGTGTTCGATTCACTGAACTGGGTGCGCAACATGCGGGTCGCGATCGACGCCGTCGGCGAGAGCGGCGCGCTGTGCGAAGGCGCGATCTGCTATACCGGCGACCTGTTCGACAAGTCGCGCGCCAAATACGACCTGAAGTACTACGTCGGCATCGCGCGCGAGCTGAAGCAGGCCGGCGTGCATGTGCTGGGCATCAAGGACATGGCAGGCATCTGCCGTCCGCAGGCCGCGGCGGCACTGGTCAGGGCGCTCAAGGAAGAGACCGGGCTGCCGGTGCATTTCCATACCCACGACACCAGCGGCATCTCGGCCGCTTCGGCGCTGGCCGCGATCGAGGCCGGCTGCGATGCGGTCGACGGCGCGCTCGACGCCATGAGCGGGCTGACCTCGCAACCCAACCTGTCGAGCATCGCCGCGGCCCTGGCCGGCAGCGAGCGCGATCCCGGCCTCAGCCTGGAGCGCCTGCACGAAGCGTCGATGTACTGGGAAGGGGTGCGCCGCTTCTACGCGCCGTTCGAATCCGAAATCCGCGCCGGCACCGCCGACGTGTACCGCCACGAGATGCCCGGCGGCCAGTACACCAACCTGCGCGAGCAGGCGCGCTCGCTCGGCATCGAGCATCGCTGGACCGAGGTGTCGCGTGCCTATGCCGAGGTCAACCAGATGTTCGGCGACATCGTCAAGGTGACGCCGACGTCCAAGGTAGTCGGCGACCTGGCATTGATGATGGTGGCCAACGACCTGAGCGCCGCCGACGTGTGCGATCCGGCCAAGGAAACCGCCTTCCCTGAATCGGTGGTGTCGCTGTTCAAGGGCGAACTGGGCTTTCCGCCCGACGGCTTCCCCGCGGCACTGTCGCGCAAGGTGCTGCGCGGCGAGCCGCCAGCGCCGTACCGGCCCGGCGACCAGATCCCGCCGGTCGACCTCGACGCGGCGCGCGCCGCGGGTGAAGCAGCGTGCGAACAGCCGCTCGACGACCGCCAGCTGGCTTCGTACCTGATGTACCCGAAGCAGGCCGGCGAGTACCACGCGCATGTGCGCAACTACAGCGACACCTCGGTGGTACCCACGCCGGCATACCTGTACGGCTTGCAGCCGCAGGAAGAAGTGGCCATCGACATCGCCGCCGGCAAGACCCTGCTGGTCTCGCTGCAAGGCACGCACCCCGATGCCGAAGAGGGTGTCATCAAGGTCCAGTTCGAGCTGAACGGGCAGTCGCGCACCACGCTGGTCGAGCAGCGCAGCACCACGCAAGCGGCGGCGAAGCGCCACAGCCGTCCGGTTGCCGAGCCCGACAACCCGCTGCATGTCGCTGCGCCCATGCCGGGCTCGATCGTGACGGTGGCGGTGCAGCCGGGGCAGCGCGTGGCTGCGGGCACGACGCTGCTGGCGCTGGAGGCGATGAAGATGGAGACCCATATCGCGGCGGAGCGGGACTGCGAAATCGCCGCAGTCCATGTTCAGCAGGGCGATCGCGTGGCGGCGAAGGATCTGCTGATTGAACTGAAGAATTGACGCTGGCTGGCAGGCGCAGGCTCCGATTCGCATCCCGCGGCGAACCGTCCGCCACTTCCACCACGCCGTGCAGACAGATTCCCGGCTACGTGCAGTTGTCCCGGTACGCCTGCTGCAGTTGCTTGCGCGTCTTGTCGCGTTCGATCTTGGGGATGGTGCGGCCTTGCGCGTTCTGGGTGGCAGGGCCGGATGATTGATAGGAGCGCTTCTTGGAGGTGGCGTTGTATTGCTCCTTCAGGGCTTCGCACTTGGCGCGCGCGGCATCGTCAGGATCGGGCGAGGCGGCTGACGGGGGGCGATAGGGACTGGCCCCGCCTTGCACCGCTTCCGATATGGCGCCGGCGGCACCGTCTGCCGGTGCGGGCTGCGCCAGGGCAGGCGAGGCCCACGCCAGGGCCAGCAGGCCGGTTGCCAGGCATCTCGTCGATATCGGCATCTTGTCTCTCCCCGGTGCAAAGGCATTCCGCTGGGCGCGGGAACCCTGTCGGACTACAGGCTGGCTTGCCAGACCATCATACGTCCCATTACCGGGATTGTCAGAAGCGAATGACCCGGGCGGTTCTTCCCCGTAGTCAGATCGGGAGCGCGGTGCGGCAAGCAGGCAGCATTGCATTGCAGCATCCGAGGGGTTTCGCGGCACCCCGACCAGGGCGTTCCAGGGCCGGCTGATCCACTTCTTTCTTTGATCCGGCGGGGCGGCACCCTCTATAGTCGATGTATGCCAAGGAGATGCCCCCCATGGAGCCTCAGAACCTGACTCCCGCCGCGCAGCGCGACGCCGACAAGGCACCCGGGTGGTTGCGCTGGCTCCCCGGGGTCCAGATGCTGAAGTCATACCAGCCGGGCTGGCTGCCGAACGACCTCGCCGGCGGGCTGGTGCTGACCACCATGCTGGTGCCGGTCGGCATCGCCTACGCGGAGGCCTCCGGCGTGCCCGGTGTCTACGGGCTCTACGCCACCATGATCCCGATGCTGGTGTATGCCGTGTTCGGCCCGAGCCGGATCCTTGTGCTGGGGCCGGATTCGGCCCTGGCCGCGCCGATCCTGGCTGTGGTGCTGCAGGTCTCCGGCGGCGATCCGGCGCGCGCCATCATGGTGGCCAGCATGATGGCAATCGTCTCGGGCGTGGTCTGCATCGTGATGGGGCTGTTGCGGCTGGGGTTCATTACCGAGTTGCTGTCCAAGCCGATCCGCTATGGCTACATGAACGGGATCGCGCTCGCGGTGCTGGTCAGCCAGTTGCCCAAGCTGTTCGCCATCTCGATCGAGGACGCCGGCCCGCTGCGGGAGATAATCAGCCTCGGCCGGGCGATCCTGGCCGGCGAGACCAACTGGTACAGCTTTGCGGTCGGCGCGGGCAGCCTGGTGCTGATCCTGTTCCTGAAGCGCTTCGAGCGCATTCCCGGCATCCTGATCGCGGTGATCATTGCCACGCTGGCCGTCAGCGGGCTCCACCTGGACCAGTCCGGCGTGAAGGTGCTGGGCCAGATCCCGCAAGGCTTGCCGGCCTTTGTCGTGCCCTGGGTGAGCGATGCGGACCTGGTGAAGATCCTGCTGGGCGGGTGTGCCGTTGCGCTGATCTCGTTCGCGGATACCAGCGTGCTGTCGCGCACCTTTGCCGCGCGCACCAACACCCGCGTCGACCCGAACCAGGAGATGGTCGGGCTGGGCGCCGCCAACCTGGCCGCGGGCTTCTTCCAGGGCTTTCCGATCAGCAGCAGCTCGTCCCGTACGCCGGTGGCCGAAGCCGCGGGCGCGAAGACCCAGCTTACCGGCGTGTTGGGTGCGCTGGCCGTGGCGGCGCTGCTGATGTTCGCGCCCAACCTGCTGCAGTACCTGCCAAACAGCGCGCTGGCCGCGGTGGTGATCGCGGCGGCCATCGGCCTGTTCGAGGTGAATGACCTGAAGCGCATCTACCGGATCCAGCAGTGGGAGTTCTGGCTTTCCATGGTGTGCTTTGCCGCGGTGGCGGTGTTCGGGGCCATCCAGGGGATCATCCTGGCCGTGGTCATCGCCGTTATTGAGTTCCTGTGGGACGGCTGGCGGCCGCACTATGCCGTGCTCGGCCGCGTCGAAGGCCTGCGCGGCTACCACGACATGCAACGCTACCCGCATGCGCAGCGCATCGACGGCCTGGTGCTGTTCCGCTGGGATGCGCCGCTGTTCTTCGCCAATGCCGAACTGTTCCAGGAGCGGCTGATGGAAGCGATCGATGCATCGCCGACACCCGTGCGCAGGGTCGTAGTGGCGGCCGAACCGGTGACCAGTGTCGATGTCACCTCGGCCGACATGCTGCGCGAACTGAGCCGCACCCTGGACGCGCGCGGCATTGCGCTGCATTTCGCCGAGATGAAGGATCCGGTGCGTGACAAGCTCAAGCGCTTCGAGCTGATGGAAGCGATTGGCGACAAGAATTTCCATCCGACCGTTGGCAGTGCGGTGGATGACTACCTTGGACTTGACGACGGCCCGGCCGGCACGGGCAGCGGAAGTGCGCCTGCGGCGCAGGCCGGCCAGTGAAAAGACCTGCGCCGCATGCTTCGTTGCCGGCGCTGGGCTTACGAGAGCCGCCGGCCGAGCGTCTCCGGCACCATGGCCAACCCGAGCAGCGAGACCAGGCCGCAGCCGATCAGGTAGAAGGCCGGCGCATTGGGGCTGCCTGTCAGGTGGATCAGCACGGTCGAGAACAATTGGGCAAAGCCGCCGAATATCGCAATCGCCACATAGTAGGTCACGGACATGCCGGTGGCCCGCAGGCGCTGCGGCAATACCTCGCTCACCAGCACCAGCGTGGCGGGCGAAGTCATGGCCATGGGGATGGCCAGGCACCCGACCACCACCAGCAGGCAAGTCAATGACGGAAAGGTGTTGAGCACGAAAAAGGCTGGATAGGCCATCAGCAGCAACACCACGCGCGACCACCACACCATGGTGCGGCGCCCGACGCGGTCGCACATCCAGCCGGCGATCGGACCGAACACCACCATCATGGCCGCGGCCACGAAGCCGGCCCAGACCGCCTCCCCGCGCGGGATATGCAGCTGGAAGGTAGCGTAGTTCGGCAGATAGTAGGCGATCAGGTGTACCGCCGCGGCGAGGCCGGTCATCAGGAGCACGCTGGCCACCAGCTCACGCCAGTGCTGGCGCATCAGCTGCCATCCGCCGGCAGCGGCCTTCTTGCGCGGCGGCGGCACCAGCGTTTCCTCCAGGCGCCGGCGGATCAGCTGGCCGATGGGGATTACCAGGATGCCGAGCAGGAATGCAGCGCGCCAGCCCCAATGCTCGAGGGCATCGGCGCTGAGCGTATGGCTGAGCGAGAGCGCCACCAGCGCTGCGAACACGGCGGCAATACCCTGGCTGGCCGTCTGCCAGCTGGTGTAGAAGCCGCGCGAGCGTTCGTCCGCGTACTCCAGCAGCATGGCGCTGGCCGAGCCCATCTCACCGCCGATCGCAAAGCCCTGCAGCAGGCGTGCGAGGATCATCAGGACCGGGGCCAGGTAGCCGATCTGTGCATAGGTCGGCGTCACCACGAGGATCAGGGCGCTGAACGCCATCAGCCACATCGACAGCAGCACCGCGGGCTTGCGGCCATGGCGGTCGGCGTATGCGCCGATCACCAGTCCGCCCAGGGGCCGCATCAGGTAGCCCGCGCCAAAGGTGCCGAACGACAGTAGCAACTGGCCGAGCGGATTGCCGACAGGAAAATAGAGGGGAATGATCAGGGTGGCGAAGAAGTTGTACACCCCCGAGTCGTATAACTCCAGGGCACCGCCGATGGTGATGGCGGTGACCGCAGAAGCCTTGGACATGGGCTTGGGGTTGTCCTCGGCCGGCGCGGGCGTGGATACTGGCGACACCATGGTGGTGGTGGGATCGAGGGGCAAAGCTGTCTCCTGGCGCGGCCGTTGCCGGTACGGGTGCGGGCAAGAAGCCGCCGCGCGCTGTTGTTAGTCTGATGAAGTGAGTCGGTGGAGGCGGGCCGGCGGCCTGGCGTCGCCGGGCCGTGCTGCCTTATTCCAGCCGGAACCCGGTCTGCTTGATGGCGAGCGCCCATTTCTTCTGCTCGGCCGCCATGAAGCTGGCAAACTGGTCTGGGGAACTCTGGCTGGCGGGCTCATAACCCCTGCTGACGAGTTGCTGGCGCACGCCAGGCGCATTCAGGGCCTTCTCGATCTCCTTGCCGAGCAGCGCGACGATTTCCTTCGGCGTGCCGGCGGGTGCCACCAGGCCATACCATTCGCTGGCCTCGATACCGGGGAAGCCCGCCTCCGCCATGGTCGGCACATCCGGGAACAACGGCAGCCGCTGCTTGCTGGCCACGGCGATGCCCTTGAGCTGGCCGCCCTTGACGAACGGCATCACCGCCGGCACGCCGTGGAACATCATCTGGATGTGGCCTCCGACCATGTCGGTCAGCGCCTGCGGTCCGCCCTTGTAGGGCGCGTGCACGACATTGATATGGGCGGTCTCCTTGAACACCTCGGTGATCACGTTCTGCTGGGTGCCCGGGCCGACCGATGCATAGCTGAGCTTGCCGGGCTCCGCCTTGGCGCGTGCCACCAGGTCCTTGACAGAGCCGCCCACGGACGGGTGGATTACCAGCATGTACGGCGAGCTTGCCATCAGCCCCAGCGGCGCGAAGTCCTTGCCCATGTCGAAGGGCAGGTTCTTGTGCAGGCCGGCGTTGATCGCCATCGGTGCGCTGGCGACCAGCAGCGTGTAGCCATCCGGTGCCGCCTTGGCGCCCATGCCGGCGCCGATATTGCCGGTTGCCCCGGGCCGGTTGTCGACCACGACTTGCTGGCCCAGGCTGGCTGTCATCTTCTCGGCCACCGTGCGGGTGACGGCATCGACGCCGCCGCCCGCCGGCCAGGGTACGATGATGCGGATCGGGCGGTTGGGGTATCCGCCTTGTGCCAGCGCGCCGGTGGCGCAGGCGGCCAGTGCGATCGCGCCCAGGGTACGGCCAAAGCGGTTCAGTACGGATTTCATCTGTTGTCTCCTCGCTGTCTCTGGCGGGCCCCGTGCGGGTGGCGGGGCCTACGCTGTTTCAGTCTTTGGTTTATGCCGCTTCAGTAGCCTTGGTCTGTCCCGGCTTTGCGCTTCCTTGCTGCCATTGCGCCATCAGCCGCTCCCAGCGCGTGCGGGTGGCCGCCAGGTTGCGCGCCTTGACGTGGCCGTAGCCGCGGATTTCCTGCGGCAGCCGGGCAATCTCCAGCGCCAGGTCAAGGTTTTGCGCGGAAAGTGCCGGCAGCAAGGCTTCCACGCTGCGCCGGAATTCACCGATCAAGGCCCGCTCTTCCTTGCGCTCCAGGGTGTAGCCGAAGGGGTCGAATGCCGTGCCGCGCAGTCCCTTGAACCGGGCCAGTACGCCGAACGCGCTGCGCATCCACGGGCCATAGGCGCCTTTCACCAGTTCGCCGGCCTGGTTCTTCCGCGCAAACAGGGGAGGGGCCAGGTGATGGACCAGCCGGACCTTGCCTTCGAACATCGCCGCAATCTGCTGGCGGAATGCGGCGCCGGTATGCAGGCGAGCCACCTCATATTCGTCTTTATAGGCCATCAGCTTGAACAGCGAGCGGGCCACGGCTTCGGTCAGGCGGGTGCCGCCGACGACCGATTCCGCTGCCTTCACGCGGCCCACTAACGACTCGTATTGCGCCGCATAGGCCCGGTTCTGGTAGCCGGCCAGGAAGTCGGCATGCTTCGTCATCAGTTCCCCGACCGGCACCTTGCGCACGAACTGGATTACCTGCGAGCCGGCCGGCTGCGCGGGTATCTTCGACATATCGTGGGCGCACAGCCGGCCCCATTCGAAGGCCGCCTTGTTGCTGTCGACCTGCACGCCGTTGAGCTCGATGGCGCGCATCAGCGCGGCGTGCGACAGCGGCACCTTGCCTTTCTGCCAGGCATAGCCGAGCAGCAGCAGGTTGGCGAAGATCGACTGGCCGAGCAGCTGCTTCGCCACCTGTTCGGCGTCGAAGCTGGCGAGCTGGCCTTCGCCGACGGACTGCGCGATCCGCGCCACGGCCTCGCCGGTCTGCGGATCCCAGTCGGGATTGCGGACAAAGGCCGCGGTCGGGGTGAGATGGCTGTTCAGCACCACATAGGTCCGCGCCGGCGACATCGCGGCCAGCGAGGTCTTGCCGGCTGCGACCACGGTATCGCAGGCGATCACCAGGTCGGCCATGGCCATGTCGACGCGGCTCGCATGCAGGGCGTCCGGGCTGGCGGCGATCTGGATGTGGCTCCAGGTGGCCCCACCCATCTGCGCCATGCCGGTCGCATCCTGGGTGATCACGCCCTTGCCCTCCAGGTGGGCGGCCATGCCCAGCACGCCGCCGATGGTGACGATGCCGGTGCCGCCGATCCCCGCCACCACGATGCGCTGCGGCTTGCCGGCATCCGGCAGCGTGGGCATCGGGATGGCCGGAGGCGTGGCGCGGCCGCTCGCGGTGGCGGCGGGCTTCTTCAGTTGGCCGCCTTCGACCGTGACAAAGCTCGGGCAGAAGCCCTTGGTGCAGGAGAAGTCCTTGTTGCAGGTATCCTGGTTGACCTTGCGCTTGCGGCCGAAGTCGGTTTCCACCGGCTGCACGGCCAGGCAATTGCTTTGCACGGAGCAGTCGCCGCAGCCTTCGCACACCAGCTCGTTGATGACCACGCGCTTCGCCGGATCGACCATGGTGCCGCGCTTGCGCTCGCGGCGCTTCTTGGTGGCGCAGGCCTGGTCGTAGATGATCACGGTCACGCCGGACACCTCGCGCAGCTCGCGCTGCACGGTATCGAGCTCGTCGCGGTGGCGCACGGTGACGCCGGCGGCGAGGTTGTCGACACCCTTGTACTTGCCCGGTTCGTCCGTGACCACGACGATCTGCCGCGCGCCTTCGGCGCCCAGTTCGCGCGTCATCGCCGGCACGTCGAGCTGGCCGTCCACCGGCTGGCCGCCGGTCATGGCCACGGCGCTGTTGAACAGGATCTTGTAGGTCAGGTTCACGCCGGCGTGGATCGACTGGCGTACCGCCAGCAGGCCGGAGTGGTTGTAGGTGCCGTCGCCCAGGTTGGCGAACATGTGGGTGCGCTTGCTGAAGGGCGCCTGGCCCATCCAGTGCACGCCTTCGCCGCCCATCTGCGACCACGAGGTGGTCGAGCGGTCCATCCACACCACCATGCCGTGGCAGCCGATGCCGGCGGTCGCGACCGAGCCCTCCGGCACCTGGGTGCTGGTGTTGTGCGGGCAGCCCGGGCAGAACCACGGCAGGCGATCGGTGGCGCGCGTATCGCCCTGGCCGGTGGCGCGTTCCTTCGCTTCGATTTCCTGCAGGCGCACGTCCATGCGCGCGGCCACGTCGGCCGGCACGCCCAGCGCCTTGAGCCGCTGCGCGATGGCCTTGGCCACCAGCGCGGGCGAGAGATCGGCCTTGGCGCGCAGCAGCCAGTCCTCGGCGGGCTTGCGGTGGCTCCATTCGCCGCCGGCGCCGTCGGTGTGGTGGTACTTGCCGAAGACGGCCGGGCGGGCGGCGGGCGGGTAGTGGTACAGCTCGTCCTTGAGCTGCTGCTCGATGACGGGACGCTTTTCCTCGACCACCAGGATTTCGCGCAGCCCGCGCGCAAAGTCGCGCACGCTGTCGGGCTCCAGCGGCCAAACCACGCTGACCTTGTGCAGCCGGATGCCGAGCGCGCGGCAGGTGGCGTCATCCAGCCCGAGGTCGAGCAGGGCCTGGCGCGTGTCGCTGTAGGCCTTGCCGCTGGCGATGATGCCGAGGCGGTCGCCGGATCCCTCGATCACGTTGCGGTTCAGGCGGTTGGCACGCACATAGGCGAGCGCGGCCGGCCACTTGAACTCCATCATGCGCGCCTCGGCCGCGAGCGGATCGTCGGGCCAGCGGATATGCAGTCCGCCCTCGGGCAGGGCGAAGTCTTCCGGCAACACGATGCGCACGCGATCCGAGTCGGTGGTCACCGAGGCGCCCGATTCCACCACCTCCTGCACGGTCTTCATGCCGGCCCACAGCCCGCTGAAGCGGCTCATGGCGAGGGCATGCACGCCGAGATCGAGGATGTCCTGCACATTGGACGGGAAGAACACCGGCAGCCCGCACGCCATGAAGGTGTGGTCGCTCTGGTGGGCCAGCGTGCTGCTCTTGGAGACATGGTCATCGCCGGCGAGCGCGATCACGCCACCCAGCGGCGAGGTGCCGGCGAGGTTGGCATGCTTGAGCGCATCGCCGCTGCGGTCGACGCCGGGACCCTTGCCATACCAGATGCCGAACACGCCGTCGTAGCGCTTGCTGGCGGCATCGAACTCCAGTTGCTGCGAGCCCCAGACCGCCGTGACGCCGAGTTCCTCGTTGACGCCGGGTTTGAAGACCACGTGGTTATCGGCAAGATGCTTCTTTGCCTGCCACAGCGCCTGGTCATAGGTCCCCAGGGGTGAACCGCGGTAGCCGGAAATAAAGGCGGCGGTGTTGTGGCCGGCCGCGGCATCGCGCTTGCGCTGCAACAGCGGCAGGCGTACCAGCGCCTGCACGCCGCTCATGTAGGCACGGCCGGAGTCCAGCGCGTACTTGTCGTCGATCGACACGGCTTGCATCGCCTGCCGGGCCGCGTCGGGGAGGATTGGAGCATTCATAAGGGCGGTTTTCAGGCAAACAGGGTTGAACGGGGCCTGCCGGCGTGCCTTGGCACCCGGATTCCAGGCAATACAGGTGATGGAAGCGGCGCTAGCCGGGGAGGGGGATGCCGAGTTCGCGGCCTAGCGCATCCAGTTCCCGCACGACCGCGTCGGGCAGGGCGATGCCTTGCTCGCGGCCTTCGCGTTCGAGCGCTTCGCCTCGGTGTCCGGGGAGCCGGGCATCGGCGCCGCCGGCGGCAAGATAATTGCCGGTCCACTGCGCCATGTAGTCGGCGAACAGGTCCTTGCCGGCAAAGGCGTCCGGCTTTACCAGCCAGACAAAACCGCCTTGGCGGCCGACCGCGCCGGCGCCTGCGACGGTGTTGCGCGCGGGAGAAAGCGAGTCTGCGGTGGCGGCCATGGCACCGGCCAGGCACTCCACCATCATGGCGATGCCGATGCCTTTGTGCCCGCCGGTGGGCAGCAGCGAGCCTTCCAGCGCGCGTTGCGCATCGGTGGTCGGATGGCCGTCGGCGTCTAGCGCCCAGTCATCGGGAATCGGCTTGCCTTCACGGGCGGCCAGCAGGATATGGCCGCGGGCGGCGACGCTGCAGGCGACGTCGAACACGATCGGCGCCGCGCCCGGCAACGGGCAGCCGAAGGCGATGGGGTTGTGCCCGATCGCGGCGCGGGCAAATCCTTCCATGCCCAGCACGGGCGGCGTGCGCTGTCCGACCATGCAGAAGGCACCCGCCTCGGCAGCCAGCAGCGCTGGGATGCCCAGCGCGCCGAGATGGCCGCACGATTGCACCGCAACCAGCACGGACGCGCACGATTGCAGCGCCTCCAGCCCCAGTTGCACGGCGCGCGGGCCCGCGATCTGGCCCATGGCGCCGTCGGCGTCCAGCACGATGCCGCCCGGAAAGGCCTTGTGCGACATCTCGGGGCGCGGGTTGAAATCGCCGGCACGCAGGCGTTCGACATAGGAGGGGACCCGCGTCAGGCCATGCGTCTTGTAGCCACGCAGTTCGCTGCGCACCAGTGCGGCCGCGGCTTCGGTAGCCTGGTCTGGCGCCACGCCGCACGACTCGAACACGGCGGCGGTCCAGCGCGCAAGGCGGTCGGTTTTCCAGCGGATACTCATGTGGATTTCTCCCGCACGATCATCAGGCGCTCCGCGAACGGGGCGGCATAGATCGACTGGTAGTAGAGCGGCTGGTCGCGCAGCGTGTAGCCACGTAACTCCATGATGAATGCCGGCGCTTCCGGGTCGAGCCCGAGTTCCTGCGCGGCCGCGGCCGGGGCCGGGCCAAAGCGGATCCACTGGTCCACGCGCAGCGTCGGCAGCGACAGGCGCTGGCCGATCAGCTCGCGCAGGTTCTTCTCCAGGGCATCGCGGTCCAGCCCGCCAAGTTGCGCAAAGTCTTCCTCGCGCAGCCAGAACTCGCTGTAGAGGTCGAAGCGGCCGCCGACGCTGATCACGCGCTCGATGCGCACGTAGCCGTCACCGGCGAGGAACTCCGACCACGGTCCCTTGCGCTTGATACGCTTTACCGAGCGCGCGTGGACGTAGGACGGCAGCTCGTTGCCCTGTTCATCGCGAAAGCGCAGGTAACGGACATCCGCCGGCGCAACGCGCGTCCCGGAGACAAAGGTGCCCCGTCCCTGTTCGCGCGTGATCAGTCCGGAGTGCGTCAGCCGCGCCAATGCCTTCTGGATCGTGCCGACGCTGACCCCATGGAAGCTGGCGAGCTCGCCCTCGGAGGGCAGGCGGTCGCCCTCGCGCAGTGCGCCGGATTCGATGGAGTGGATGATCGCGTCGGAGACGCTGCGAAGTTTGGTCATGGTTGTTCAGAGGCTCAGTGCGAATCGACTGACCGCGGTCTCCCGGATATCGAGCACCTCGCTGGTCAGCCGCGTGCCGGATGCGACGTCCATCGCATAACCAAACAGCTGCTCGCCGAGGTCGGAGATCTTGTCCCCGTTCTGCAGGACTCCGCTGACGTCGAAGTCAATGTTGTCGGCCATGGTGTGCAGGGTATTGACGTTGCCGCACACCTTGACGGTCGGTGCCACCATGCTGCCGATGGGGTTGCCCACCCCCGTGCCGAAGAAGGTGAGCTGGCATCCGCCGGCGGCCAGCGCAGTGAGATTTTCCACTGCCGCGGCCGGCGCGTCCATGAAATGCAGCCCCTTCTTCTGCGGCGCCTCGCCGTAGCGCAGCACGCCCACCAGTGGGCTGGTGCCGGCCTTGGCCATGGCGCCCAGCGCCTTTTCCTCGACCGTGGTCAGGCCGCCGCGCTTGTTGTCGGGCGAAGGCTGGTCCTCGCGCATGTCGACGCCGCGCGAGATCGCCAGGTTTTCCATGTTGCGCACCGCCGTGACAAAGGCCTCGCGCACCCGGCCATCGGCCGCGCGCTCGGCGAACAGATGCTCGGCGCCGATGAACTCCGAGGTTTCGGAAATGATCACGGTGCCGCCGCCGGCGATCACCATGTCCGCCATGCGGCCGATCACCGGATTGCAGCTCAGCCCGGAAGTGGTGTCAGAACCGCCGCACTCGACGCCGATCACCAGCGACGACACCGGGCACGGCACGCGGCGCGCCTTCGACGCCGCCAGCGAGAGCCGGCTGGCCTTGCGCGTGCCTTCGGCAATGCATGCAACCGTGCCGTCGGGCTGCAGGTGCACGCATTCGACCGGCTTGCCGGTGCTGCGGATGCGGCGTGCGACCTCTTCCGTCGACGATTCTTCCAGGCCCACCAGCAGCACCGCGGCGATATTGGGATTGCGGCCAAGGCCGGCCAGCGACTCGAACGCGAAATCCAGGTCGGCGCCGAACTGTCCGCGCACGAACAGCGTCGTGACCGGGATGCAGCCGCCTACGGTGCGGGCAATGGTGCGGGTGACCGGATTGCAGTTGTCCATCACGGAAACCACCGCGACCCAGTTGCGCACACCGACCGCGCCGTTCTCGCGCGGGTATCCGAGGAAGGTTGTTGTCATCTGCATTACCCCTTTTGCAGGTCGCCGCGGGCACGCGCCGACTCGATGTTGTGAACGTGCATGTGTTCGCCGGCGCGCACCGCGCGGCTGGCGCGGCCGATGACCTGGCCGTACTTCAGGATGGTTTCTCCCTCGACCGTGTCGGCGATGCAGATCTTGTGGCCGAACGGCACGTCTTGCAGCAGCACCAGCTTGCCTTGTCGCTCGCCTTCCAGCGCGCAGGCGTCGCCGGCCTGGCCGGCGTCCAGCAGGGTGGCCACATTGTCGGCCGGGTTCAGTACGATGGCTCGGGGCATTGATCAACTCCTGTATAGGTGTTGGGATCAAATGTAGGGAGCCTGCTGGTATCTAGTCAAGGATAAATAGGGATACTCAGCGAAAACCACTACTCCTAGAGTGAAAGTCCTATATAGAAGTTTGTTGACATCGGCCCGACCGCTGTCTATCGTCATGACAACGGCGATGTTGTTTGCGCCGGAGCATCGACGCAGTGAATCAACGGAGAAGGCGGACATGAACGTCATGTCACACAAGGAAAAGATTGCGAAGCTGCAGGCCCTGCGCGCACGCCTGGATCCCCTGGAGGACTTCGGCCTGTGGTTCTGGGCAGGCATGACCGCCGGCACCCATGCCGTCAATGCAGCACTGCATCAGGCGGGCATCACGCTGGATGACGACCGGTTCCCGACGCAACCCGGCGTCTACCTGGTGCCGCAGCCCGACGGCAGCCTGAAGCCGGCGTTCCGGCCGCTGGGCGACGTCCTGCATGTCGGTCGCCCGAAAGTGGAGGGGCCGGTGCCTGCCGATATCGCCGAGATGATGGAAGTGATGGAGCACATCGAGCACTACCGCGATCCCTGTCTGCGCGAAGGGCTGGCGCCGACCGCCGGGATTGCGCAAGGTTGCGACGCCGCGCTGCGCCGCTGCCTGGGATTGCTGGAAGCGCGCCTGGAGGGAGACCGCCATGGACATTGAGCAGCACATGGCGATGGCGCGCAGTCTCGAGGCGTCGCTGCAGAAGTGCACCAGCGTCGACTACGAGATGACTATCGAAGGCGCGATGCTGGCGGGAACGCACTGGTTGAACGCGCTACTGCACAAGGTGGGTGCGACGCCGCCGCAGGCGGATGTGTTCCATACCTACCTGCTGACGGTCAATGAATTCCGGCGGCTGGCGGTGGCGGCGGAGAAGCCGCTGCACGCCCTGGCCGCCATCGAGGATACGCGGGCGCCGTTTGTACGCGGCAACCATCCGGGTGGAGAAGCTGCCGCCGAACGGGCGCTGGAGCTGCTGTCGTTGATCCGCGCGACGGCGCTGGGCAGCGCATAGCAAGTACAGACGCAGCAAGAGACACGTCGAGAGACAGGAAAAGGAGACAACAGTGAAGGCAGTCCGTGTAGTGCCGGGCCCCGAGGGCGGCAAGGTCGAAGTGCAGGATATCCCCGTGCCGGTGGTGGCAGCGGGGCAGGTACTGGTGAGGGTGCGCGCCGCGGGCCTCAACCGTGGCGAAATCAACCAGGCGAAGGAGCTGCGCTCGGGCAACACCATCACCACCGGCGTCGAATTTGCCGGCGAGATCGCGGAAGTCGGCGAAGGCGTCAGCGGCTGGCGCAAGGGCGACCGCGTGATGGGCCATGGCCGCGGGTGCCAGGCGGAGTACGTGGTGGCCGACCCGTTGGCACTGATCCCGGTGCCGGACGGCTTGTCATGGATCGATGCCGCGGCGTTCCCCAACGTCTTTATCACCGCGCATGACGCACTGGTCACCAACGGCCGCCTGGTGGCGGGCGAGTCGGTGCTGGTCAACGGCGCCTCGGGCGGCGTGGCGATGGCGGCGATCCAGATCGCCTCGCTGATGGGCGCCCGGCCTGTGATTGCGTCCTCGCGCTCGGCGGCCAAGCTGGACAAAATCAGCCAGTTCGGCGTGGATGTCGGCATCGACGCCTCGAAGGACGACCAGGTCGAGGCGGTCTTGCAGGCCACCGACAACAAGGGCGTCGACATCATCATCGATACCGTCGGCGGCCCGGTGTTCGAGGCCAATATGAAAAGCCTGGCAATCAAGGGCCGCCTGGTGAACATCGCGCGGCTGGGCTCGGCAACCGCCCAGATCGACCTGGCACAGCTCTGGCTCAAGCGCCTGCAGCTGATCGGCGTGACCTTCCGCACCCGCACGGAACAGGAGCGGCTGGAGTGCATCCAGGCCTGCGCGCGCGACATGCTGCCGTTTTTGCGCGCGGGCCGCGTGCGGCTGCCGATCGATCGGACCTTTGCCATGACCGACATCGACGCCGCGCATGCGTACATGAAGCAAGACCAGCACGTCGGCAAGATCGTGTTGCTGGTCGACTGATTCCACAGAAAGCGATAGATAAGAGGAGACATGATGACAATCCAGATCAAGCCGCTGACCGGCTCCGTGGCTGCAGCCGTGACCGGTGTCGACCTGAACCAGCCGCTCGACGACGCCAGCTTCGAGATCCTGCACCGGGCGTTCCTGGAGCATGGCGTGCTGGTGTTCCGCGGCCAGCAACTGCAGCCGGCCGCGCAGGTCGCGTTCGCCCGGCGCTGGGGCAAGCCGGTGCAGGGCAACCCGCTGCTCAAGGGCCTGACCGAGTTCCCGGAACTGGCTCAGGTCACCAGGATCCCGAAGGAAACCGCCTCGACCGAGGCCTGGCATTCGGACTCGATCTATACCGAGGTGCCGCCGAAGATCTCGATCCTGTCGGCGGTCACCATCCCCATCGGTGGCGACACCATGTGGTGCAACCAGTACGTCTCGTACGACCGCCTGTCGCCGGCGATGCAGCGCATGATCGAAGGGCTGCGGGCCCGCTTCTCGGGGGCGCGGCTGGCCAAGATGACGGGTTCGGACAAGGTGCCGACGGCCGTGCACCCGATCGTGCGCACGCACCCGGAGACCGGGCGCAAGGCGCTTTATGTCGGCCACCCCGACACCGCGCAGTGCATCGAAGGCATGACCGAAGTGGAGAGCCGTCCGCTGCTCGACTTCCTGTATGAGCACTCGGTGACGCCGGACAACGTCTACCGCCATATGTGGCAGGAGGGCGATGTGGTGATGTGGGATAACCGCTGCACCATGCACTACGCCGTGCACGACTATGGCAATGCCGACCGCGTGCTGAACCGCGTCACGCTGGAAGGGGAAGTGCCCCGCTGAGCTGTACCGCCAAGACCGGCGCCGCGCCTTGCCATTGATCCGGCATGCGGCGCCCGGCACACAGGTTGCCCGTCCACCCTCGACGCACGGAATGCACGGGACCAAAGGAGATTGAAATGCAGATAGGGATCCCGACTGAGACGCGGGCGGGGGAGGCGCGCGTTGCCGCAACGCCGGAGACCGTGAAGAAATACGTGGCACAGGGCCACCAGGTCATATTGCAGGCTGGCGCCGGCGTGCGTGCCAGCCAGACCGACAGCGCCTATGAGGCCGCGGGAGCGCGCATCGGCAGCGCCGCCGAGGCGCTGGGCGCGCAACTGGTGCTGAAGGTGCGCGCACCGGACGAAGCCGAGCTGGCGCAGATGAAGCCGGGCGCCGTGCTGGTCGGCATGCTCAATCCCTTCGACGCCGAGAACAACGCGCGCATGTCCGCCGCGAACATCACCGCCTTTGCGCTTGAAGCCGCGCCGCGCACGACGCGCGCGCAGAGCATGGACGTACTGTCGTCGCAGGCCAATATCGCCGGCTACAAGGCCGTGCTGGTGGCGGCGCACCATTACCAGCGCTTCATGCCGATGCTGATGACCGCCGCGGGCACCGTCAAGGCGGCGCGCGTGCTGATCCTGGGCGCGGGCGTCGCCGGCCTGCAGGCCATCGCCTCGGCCAAGCGGCTGGGCGCGGTGATCGAGGCCTCCGACGTGCGCCCCGCGGTGAAGGAGCAGATCGAATCGCTCGGCGGCAAGTTCCTCGATGTTCCCTTCCTCACCGACGAAGAGCGCGAGATCGCCCAGGGCGTGGGCGGCTATGCGCGCCCGATGCCGCCGGACTGGATGAAGCGCCAGGCCGAACTGGTCCACCAGCGCGCGATCCAGGCCGACATCGTCATTACCACCGCGCTGATCCCGGGCCGCAAGGCGCCCACGCTGCTGCACGAAGCGACCGTGCAGCAGATGAAGCCGGGCTCGGTGGTGGTCGACCTGGCCGCGGCACAGGGCGGCAATTGCCCGCTGACGGTGGCCGACGAAGTGGTCGAGCGCCATGGCGTCGTGCTGATCGGACACACCAACCTGGCCGGCATGGTCGCGGCCGACGCCTCGGCACTGTATGCGCGCAATGTGCTGGACTTCCTCAAGCTGGTCATCGACAAGGACGGCCAGTTCACGCTGAACCTGGAAGACGACATCGTCGCCGCATGCCTGATGACGCGGCGCGAAGAACTGGCGCTCGCCAGCTGAACCGGCAATCAAGGAGATCTCGATGGAAATAGTTGGCCACACGGTGATTAACCTGATCATCTTTGTACTGGCGATCTACGTGGGCTACCACGTGGTCTGGACGGTCACGCCCGCGCTGCACACGCCGCTGATGGCGGTGACCAATGCGATCTCGGCCATCATCATCGTCGGCGCCATGCTGGCCGCCGGCCTGACCGAGGGCTACGTTGGCCGCGCAATGGGGACGCTGGCGGTGGCGCTGGCGGCAGTGAATGTGTTCGGCGGCTTCCTGGTCACGCAGCGCATGCTGGAGATGTTCAGGAAGAAGGCACCCAAGGCGCAGCCCGAAGCCAAGGGGCAGCCTGGCGGCAAACTGGCGGAGGTAGCGCAATGAATGGCCTGTCGATGAATATGGTGACGCTGTCCTACCTGGGCGCGTCTGTTTGCTTTATCCAGGCGCTCAAGGGGCTGTCACACCCGACCACGGCGCGGCGCGGCAATACCTTCGGCATGGCGGGCATGTTGGTGGCGGCGCTCACCACGGTGGCGCTGATCTTCAAGCTGAAGAGCGAGCTGCTGTCCGGCGGGGCGGACCCGTCCGCGCCGGGCACCGGCCTGGCGCTGATCCTGGCGGCGCTGGTGGTGGGCGGCGGCATCGGTGCCTACGTGGCGAAGAAGGTGCAGATGACCAAGATGCCCGAGTTGGTCGCGGCGATGCACTCGCTGATCGGCCTGGCGGCGGTGTTTATTTCCGTGGCGGCAGTGGCGGAGCCTGCTGCCTTCGGTATCACGGCTGCCGGTTCGCATGACATTCCGCTGGGCAACCGCATCGAACTCTTCATCGGCTGCTTCGTCGGTGCCATCACCTTCTCCGGCTCGGTGATCGCCTTCGGCAAGCTGGCCGGGCGCTACAAGTTCCGGCTGTTCCAGGGCGCACCGGTGGTGTTCGCCGGCCAGCACTGGCTGAACCTGCTGCTGGCGGTGGCGATGGTGGGCTTTGGCATTGCGTTCTTCCTGACGCAGGCATGGATGCCGTTCCTGGTCATGCTGGCGCTCGCCTTCGTGCTGGGCGTGCTGATCATCATCCCGATCGGCGGTGCCGACATGCCGGTGGTGGTGTCGATGCTGAACTCGTACTCGGGCTGGGCAGCGGCGGGCATCGGCTTCTCGCTGAACAACCCGATGCTGATCATCGCCGGCTCGCTGGTGGGTTCCTCCGGCGCGATCCTGTCGTACATCATGTGCCGGGCGATGAACCGCTCGTTCTTCAACGTGATCCTGGGCGGCTTCGGCAGCGACGCCGCGGCCGCCAGCGGCCCGGCAGGGCAGGCCCAGCGCAATGTGAAATCGGGCTCGGCCGATGACGCCGCCTTCCTGATGGGCAATGCGGAAACGGTGATCATCGTCCCGGGCTACGGCCTGGCGGTCGCGCGTGCCCAACACGCGCTCAAGGAACTGACCGAAGTGCTCACGCACAGAGGCGTGACCGTGAAGTACGCGATCCACCCGGTGGCGGGCCGCATGCCCGGCCATATGAACGTGCTGCTGGCCGAGGCCGAGGTGCCGTACGACCAGGTCTTCGAGATGGAAGACATCAACAGCGAGTTCGGCCAGGCCGACGTGGTGCTGGTGCTGGGCGCCAATGACGTGGTCAACCCGGCGGCCAAGAACGACCCCAAGTCGCCGATCGCCGGCATGCCGATCCTGGAGGCGTACAAGGCCAAGACCATCATCGTCAACAAGCGCTCGATGGCCGCCGGCTATGCCGGGCTGGACAACGAGCTGTTCTACATGGACAAGACCATGATGGTGTTCGGCGACGCCAAGAAGGTGGTCGAGGACATGCTCAAGGCCGCCTGAGCCGCAGATTCACAGCAATAACGAGGAGACATGGATTGACATTCTCCCCTCCCTAAAGGGAGGAGATTCCCTCTGCAGGCGATCGATGTCCCGATCGGGCAAGGATATTTAACGCAGCGTTCACATCGCGATCATGTACGGCACCGCATTCACTGCATACCCACTGCCTTATTCCGAGGTCTGCGATACCTTTCGGCCTCCCCGGCGGCATCGCGTCGCACGAAGAACAAACCTGGGTGGTGAAACGTTCGTCGACTTCCTCATACCACGCGCCATGCGCAATCGCCTTGTACGCGAGCATTGTGCGGAAGGACGACCAGCCCGCATCGCGGACGGACTTCGCCATGCTGGTTTTGGCGAGGCCGGCGGCATTCACATTCCCCACCGCGATGTAGTCGAAGTCCCGCACGATGCGATGCGAGAGCTTGTGCAGGAAGTCGCGCCGCGCATTGGCGATGCGCGCGTGGAGGTTCGTGGCCTGTCGTTTCTTGCGCGCCCGTTGCGCCTTGGCAAGGGCTTGCTCGAGTTGGCCAAGGTGACGCGGATTCTCGAACTTCTCGCCGGTGGACAGCGTGGCAATGTCCTTCAAGCCCAGATCGATGCCGACGCCGCGTTCCGGGCAGCGGGCCTGGGTGTCGGCAACTTCAATCACGATGTTCAGGAACCAGTTGCCTCGCGCATCGCAGGAGAAATTTGTGCCGTCCTTGATCTTGCCTTCGGGAAGGGGGCGGGAGCTGAACACGCGAAACGTGTTGCCGGCAAAGCGGAATGCGTCGCCCGAGCGCTTGAGATCCCGGCCCTTGAGCGGCACCCAGCCAAGCGACTTGCGGCCGCGATAGCGCAGGTACGGCCTGCGGTGCTGGCTACGCGACTTGGCGTACTGCTCGCAAACCGCGTTGACGGTGCCGGAATGGATGCGCAGTTCCTTGCTGCTGCCGGTGGTCAACACGTTCAGATCGAAACCCGTGGGCCATTTCTTGCCCCACTTGAGTGCGTGCTTCTGCGTGTCGTTGCAGAAGTTCCAGACGTAGTTCACCGCGCGGCTCTGCTGATTGAGCAGGCCGTTCAGCGACTTCACCCGGTAGCGATAGACCAGAAGCATGCCGGTCATTCTAATATGGGATTGCTTGCTGCCGGCAGCACTCCTTTCACTCCCCGCCCTGAAGGGCGAGGTTTCTCGGAGCAAGTCTGATGAACCAGCAAGAACGCAACCTCGGCCTGTTCGCCGACCTGGAAGGCAAGGTAGCGCTGGTGACCGGGGCCTTTGGCGGCCTGGGCCTGCATTTTGCGCAGACGCTGGCGCGCGCCGGCTGCAAGGTGGCACTGGCGGGGCGGCGCGTGGCCGAAGGCGAGGCCGTGCTGGCGGAACTGCGCAGGCAGGGCGGGCAAGGCTGCGTCGTTGCGCTCGACGTCAGGGACCCCGCGTCGGTCGGTGCGGCGTTCGAGACGGCGCGCCAACAGCTCGGCCCGGTCCAGGTGGTCGTCAACAGCGCCGGCATCGCCACCACCGGGCCGGCCATGGAGGTGGATGAGGCCGCCTGGCAAGGCGTGATCGATACCAACCTGAACGGCGCCTGGCGCGTGGCGCAATGCGCGGCGCGGCTGATGCGCGAGGCCGGCAGCGGCGGCTGCATCGTCAATATCGCGTCGATCCTCGGCCTGCGCGTGGCGCAGCAGGTCCCGGCCTACACCGCCGCGAAGGCGGGCCTGATCCACCTGACGCGCTCGCTGGCGCTGGAATGGGCGCGGCACGGGATCCGCGTCAACGCGCTGGCGCCGGGCTATTTCGAGACCGACATCAACCGCAGCTTCTTCGAGACCGACAGCGGCCGGGCCATGATCGGGCGCATTCCGCAGCGCCGGCTCGGCCAGCCCCGGCAGCTCGACGGCGCGCTGCTGCTGCTGGCTTCGGATGCTTCCGACTACATGACCGGTACGGTGCTGCCCGTGGACGGCGGCCACGCGGTCAGCTCGCTCTGAGCCCACCCGCAATCGAGGAGAGCGATCCAATGCAACCAGCCCTTGCAGTTCCCGCCGCGACTGGCGGTTCGGGTTTCGATAGCGCTGCCCTGGCAGCGCTGCTGCATGCAGAAGGCCTGATCGACCGGCCCGAACTGACCCTGGAGCGCCTTGCCGGCGGCCAGTCCAATCCGACCTACCGGCTGGCCTGCGGCGCGCAGCAATACGTGCTGCGCACCAAGCCGCCGGGCCAGTTGCTGTCGTCCGCCCATGCCATCGACCGCGAGTATCGCGTGATGCACGCGCTGCGCGACAGCGACGTGCCGGTGCCCCCGGTCTACCTCTACAGCGAAGACACCACGATCCTTGGCACGCCCTTCTACCTGATGGGACTCCTGCAGGGCCGCGTGATCTATGACCAGTCCCTGCCGGGCCAGTCCCCGCAACAGCGCGCCGCGATCTACCGCGAGATGAACCGCGTGATCGGCGCCTTGCACCGCGTCGACTACCGCGCCGCCGGCCTGGCGGACTATGGCAGGAGCGGCGGCTACGTGGCGCGCCAGGTCGCGCGCTGGGCCGGCCAGTGCCGAGACACCGGCATGGGCGACAACAAGGCGCTGGCGGCGCTGGCAGAGTGGCTACCGCAGTACGTCCCGGACGCGGAGCAGACCAGCGTGGTGCATGGCGACTACCGCATGGACAACCTCGTCTTCCATCCCACCGAGCCCCGCGTCATCGGCGTGCTCGACTGGGAGCTGTCCACGCTCGGCCACCCACTGGCGGACCTGGCCTACCACTGCATGAGCTGGCATATCCCGGCCGACCTGTGGCGCGGTATCGGCGGGCTCGACCTGCAGGCGCTGGGCATTCCCGACGAGGCGACCTACCTGCGCTGGTACGGCGAGACCAACGGCACGCACGCGCTCGAGCACTGGGACTTTTATCTCGCCTACAATTTCTTCCGGCTGGCGGCGATCATGCATGGCATCGGGCAGCGAGCCAGGAGCGGCAACGCCGCCGCGGCGGATGCCGTGGAGACCGGCAGGAAGGCGGTGCCGCTGGCCGAACTGGGGTGGCAATTCGCCATGCGCTACCGCGCGGCAGGGCGTTAGCGTTTGCGCACGGTCCGGCGCCAGCCGGATCGAAGCCTCCGCAGGTGATGGAATCTGCCCTGGATTCCTCATCGGGAATCAAAGTTTGCCTTCCGATCCAGCCTGGCTTAAAGATAGGAAGGGGAGATGGGCCCGCGGACTCATGGCCGCATCGGAACCGGGCTGACTGGCATCCCGAGCCTTCAGGAGACGTCAATGAGTGTGCTGATGCTTGTGAATATCGATACGGCGACAACCGACGAGGAAATCCAGGAGTTCATCGGTCGCTACGGCTTCCCGGCCTTCGATGAGATTGAACGCGTGCCGGGAGACGGCACCCGCCCGGCCGTATCGCTGCATTTCAATTCGGTCGATGGGGCCGCGTTGCGGCTGCTGCAGCCGCGCATCAACCACCTGTTCTGGAAGCAGCGCAAGGTGGACGCGATGGTGCTGACCGAGCGTTTCGAATAGGCCGCTGCCGCGGCTGGCGGGCATGTGGGTCCGGTGCTTCCTCGCTTGCCCGCCTCGGGGCAGGCCATGGCGGAGGAGGCGAGATGAACAGGCGATACAGGATCCTGCACGCGCTGGCATGCAGTGCCGCAATGCTTGCGGGTGCAATGTCGGCAGGACCGGCCGTTGCCTATTTTGACCACTACCTTGGCGGCACCATCGTCGGCACGCTTACCCAGGACCAGCTCACGGCGTTGACGGATGTCTTCCGCAGGACCCTGGAGCAGGGCGCCGACGGCGCCCGCATGCCGTTCAGGCTGCCACCCGACGCGCGCGAGCGGCAGGTCGAAGGTTCCTTCACGCCGTTGCAGTCCCGGCGCGACCACGGCGACCGGTGCCGGCAACTGCGCAGTGAATTCCGCCGGGCCGGCGAAACCGAAGCCTGGACCGGGTGGTACTGCAAGGAGAAGGACGGGAGCTGGAAGTCGCGCAAGCTGCCGAAGTAGCTAGTACCGCTCTTCGACATACCGATACGGATAGTCGGGCTCCCGGTATCCGCCCGCCTTCTGCCTGGCAGGCAGCTTGACTGGCTTGCGTTCGATCGCCTTGTACGGGATCTGTGCCAGCAGGTGCGTGATGATGTTCAGGCGCGCCCGGCGCTTGTCATTGGAATTGGCCAGATGCCACGGGGCATAGTCGGTATCGGATGCGGCAAACATGGCGTCGCGCGCGCGTGAATAGTCGTACCAGCGGCTGTACGAGCGCAAGTCCATGTCAGTGAGCTTCCAGACCTTGCGGCCGTCCTTGATGCGCCCCTGCAGGCGGCGGGTCTGCTCCTCCGGGCTGACCTCGAGCCAGTACTTGATCAGGATAATGCCGGAATGCACGATGGCGCGTTCGACCAGTGGGACGGCGCGCAGAAACTCGTCGGTCTGCGCTTCGGTGCAGAACCCCATCACGCGTTCGACGCCGGCGCGGTTGTACCAGCTCCGGTCGAAGATGACGATCTCTCCCGCGGCGGGCAGGTGCGGCAGGTAGCGCTGCACGTACATCTGGCTCTTTTCGCGGTCGGTCGGCGCGGGCAGGGCGATCACGCGGAAAATGCGCGGGCTGACGCGTTCCGTGATGGCCTTGATGGTGCCGCCCTTGCCGGCACCGTCGCGCCCTTCGAACACCACGCAGACCTTGCTGCCGCTGGCCTGCACCCATTGCTGCAGCTTGACGAGCTCGACATGAAGGGCGAAGAGTTCCTTCTGGTATGCCTTCTCCGACATGCGCTCGCGCGGCTGCTGGTCCGGCTTTTCGTCGCGGCTGTCGGCCGGGTCTGGTTCGCGCGGCGGCTCCGTCTGGCTTCCGTTGTCGTCGTGGCGCTTTCCTTTCCGCTTGGCCATGATCTTCCTCCACTGACGTACCGGTGCCTCGAGGGTCCGGTCATGCACCTTCAAACCTGGGGTACCGCTTGCATGCGCACAGGCGGCTCGTTTCTACGATAGAAGCAAAATCGGGGGAAATCCTCATGCCGATCCATTTTCCTGGCATAACCCTTGCCGGCTGGTCTGCCGGACCGCGACCGGAATTCGGTTGAATTTCAATGTGTTCCGTACTACCTTCGTAGCGCGTATGGAGCAATATCCGCTCCGTATGTCGTCTGGCAATGGCACGCGGCAGGAGAACTTCCTCCGGCCCGGTGCGCTGCCCCGGTACGCCTCGGATGGCTCCGTCACCAGTTGCGAGGAGGGAACATGGCCTTTCTGGTCAGGCGGCTGCTTCAGTCCGGCTGTGCGTGGCTGTTTGTCGCGCTGGCGGCAGCAGCGGGCGGCGCCGCTGCCCAAGACGCACCAAAGCCGCCACCCACCTTCAAGGCCGAGGAGCTTGAGGCGCTGGTCGCGCCGATCGCGCTCTATCCCGATTCCGTGTTGTCGCAGGTGCTGATGGCCTCCACCTATCCGCTGGAGATCGTGCACGCGGCGCGCTGGGTCAAGGCCAACCCCAAGGTCAAGGGCGACGCCGCGGTCAAGGCCGTGGCCGACCAGCCCTGGGATGTCAGCGTGAAGTCGCTGGTGGCCTTCCCGCAGGTCCTTGAGCCGATGAACGACAAGCTCGACTGGACCCAGAAGCTGGGCGATGCCTTCCTGGCCCAGGAGAAAGACGTGCTGGCCGCGGTCCAGCGGCTGCGCAACAAGGCCCAGCAATCCGGCAACCTCAAGAGCACCGAACAGCAGAACGTCATTGTCGAGCCCGCGACCACTGCGGCGCTAGGCGTGCAGACCGTGGTGCGCATCGAACCGGCCGACCCGCAGGTCATCTACGTCCCGGCCTACAACCCCACCGTGGTCTACGGTTCCTGGGGTTATCCGTCCTACCCGCCGTACTACTGGCCGCCTTATCCCGCCTATTACCCGGGCGCCGCGCTGGCCACGGGCTTTGCCTGGGGCGTCGGGCTGGCCGCCGCCGGGGCGATCTTCGGCAACTGCAACTGGGGCGGCGGCGACGTGAACGTCAACGTCAACCGGGCCACCAATATCGACCGCAACTTTGACCGCACCAAGGTGCAGAGCGGCGGGCGCTGGCAGCACGACGCCGGTCACCGGCAGGGCGTGGCCTACCGCGACAATGCCACCCGCGAGAAATTCTCCCGCGATGTGCCAGGCGGGGACCGGCGCAATGAGTTCCGGGGTCGCGAGGGTGGCGCCGGCGTGTCCGACCGCGCGGCGCGCGACCGGGCCGGCGGGCAGGACCGGGCGGGTGCCGGAGACCGGGCCGGAGAAAGGGCGGGTGATCGGGCGGGAGACCGCGCCGGAGACCAGGTCGGTGATCGCGCTGGCGAACGGGGCAGTGATCGGGCCGGGGTCTCTGACCGGGCCGGTGTATCGGACCGCGCAGGGGCTGCCGATCGGTCACGGGGCGGCGGTGAACGGGCCACCACCGTAGCCGACCGCGGCGGCGGTGGCGGGCGGGACAACGCATTCCAGGGCGTGGGCGGCGGCGCGGCGTCGCAGCGCGACTTTGATCGCGGACGCTCCAGCATGCAGTCGGCCGGAG
The DNA here is from genome assembly GCF_000219215.1 of Cupriavidus necator N-1. Classification (NCBI taxonomy): domain Bacteria; kingdom Pseudomonadati; phylum Pseudomonadota; class Betaproteobacteria; order Burkholderiales; family Burkholderiaceae; genus Cupriavidus; species Cupriavidus necator. Next base: position 1,278,652 of record NC_015726.1, read on the forward strand.
GCCACGCAGGCGGCGGCTTCAGCGGCGGCGGCGGGGGCCGTGGCGGCGGCGGCTTCAGCGGCGGCGGGGGCCGTGGTGGCGGCGGCGGACGCGGTGGCAGGCGCTAGCGGACCAGGGAGCCTCGATCATGACGTCACCACTAAGCCTTGCCCGATCCCTGCCTGGCCGCCTGGCCTGCGCGCTGGCGCTTGCGCTCGCGCTGACCGTTGCCGGCATGCACGCCGCGCACGCGCAGAAGTCCTTCAAAACCCCCGAGGCCGCCATGAACGCCTTTGGCGAGGCGGTCGCCACCAGCGACGACAATGCCATGAAGGGGCTGCTGGGCGCCAGCATCCACGACCTGATCCCGCCAGTCGGCGCCGACATCCGGTACCGCTTTCTCGAGGCCTGGCGGATCTCGCATGCGGTCCAGCCAGAGGGCGACAGCCATGCCCGCATCGCCGTAGGCAATGACGGCTGGACCCTGCCAGTGCCGCTGGTGAAGACATCGAAGGGCTGGCAGTTCGATACGCGTGCCGGGGTCGACGAGATGCGCATACGCCGCATCGGCCGCAATGAACTCGCGGTGATCCAGGCCATGCTCGCGGTCTATGACGCCCAGCGCGAATACGCCCGGACCGATCATGACGGCGACGGCCTGCTGGCCTATGCAGGCAAGCTTGCGAGTACGCCGGGCAAGCAGGACGGGCTGTACTGGCCGACATCGGAGGGCAAGCCGCCCAGCCCGCTCGGGGCCGCATTCCTGACCGCCGGCAAGCGCAACCCGGGGCAGGGCGGCTACTACGGCTATCACTACAAGCTGCTGACCGCGCAGGGGCCCACCGCACCCGGCGGCGCGTACAACTATGTCGTCAATGGCAAGCTGTTCGGCGGCTTCGCTGTGCTGGCCTGGCCGGTGCGGTATGGCGATACCGGCGTGAAGAGCTTCATGGTCAGCCACGATGGCCAGGTCTATGAACGCGACCTGGGCACCGACAGTGCCGGCAAGGCCGCGGCGATCAAGACCTTCGATCCCGGCCCTGGCTGGAGCAAGGTGACGCCATGAAGCATGGGCTCCGGATCCTGGCGGGCGTTGCCGTGTTCGCCGCAGTGCCGGTGCTGACGGCATGCTATCCCTACCCTTACCCTGCCGAGGTGGTCCCGACCACCTACCCGGGCCTGCAGCCCAGCCGCTACGACCGCGCCTTTGCCGCGGCCGCCGGCGCCATGCGCGACCAGGGCGTGGCGATCAACACGGAGGATGCCGTGGCCGGCACGGTGGAAGGAACCCGCAACAACCTGCCGGTGAGGGCCAGCGTGCGCCGCCAGGCCGACGGCACGGTGCGGGTGCAGTTCGACGGCACCGACCCGTCGGATCCCCGCCTGCTAGAGCGCATCTCGCGCAGCTACGACGCGCGCATGGGCCGCTGAGGCGCGCTGCGCCGCCGTTGCCGCCAACCACTCAAGGCTGCGCGCGCGGAATGACCGGCGCCCCCGGCGCCGGACTGGCCGGGCGCTGCGGATACACCGACGTGCCAAAGGTGTTGTTGCCCATGCGATGGCTGGTGGCCGCCTCGTTATAGAGGCCGAGCTGGTTCGAGGGCCGCTGCGCGATCGCCTCGGCCGCCAGCGTTGAGCGAGGCGCAACTGAGCCAGTTGACGCCGACCGAGCGCAGCAACCTGCGCTGATGGCGCCCTGACGATCGAGGGAGCGCTTCGGGGCGGCTTGCCTGGGCTCGGCATGAGCCAAGGCAAGCGTCCTCATTTTTTTTATCCGCTCATGGGCCATTGTCGGCCGGCCCAGGTGCCGGCGACAAAGGCCTGGGCTTGGCACGTGGCCAGCCGGCTTGCGTCACGCCACCTTCGCCGCGACCACCTCCCCGTGGCCGTCCGCCGCTTCGCGCTGGAGCGCTGAAGCGCGCTGCACCAGCTTGCTCAAGCTGGGGTTCATCGGCTTGAGCTCCATGCGCTCGGCTGCGAGCGCGCAGGCCAGGTTGGCGCGTTGGCCTCGCAACGCCGCCTCGATCAGCGTCAGGTTGATGAGATCGCGCTGGGCGTGGCTGCCGCCGAAGCGATGCGCGATCTGGCGTACCGGCAGCAGCAAACCGATGGCGTGGTCGTAGTCTTGCCGCGAGAAAGAGAGCAGGGCTTCGGTCACCGGCAGGCCGACCTCGCGGGTCATCATCGCGTTGGAGCCACTGCCACCTGCCGCCGCGCGCATGCCGGCAAGCAGGCCATCCAGTGCACAGTCGCGCCCGGCGCAAAGATAGGACATGGCGGCGTGGGTATCGTTGAAGGCGTAGTAGCCTTCGGCGCCGCGCGCCTGCCAGGTGTCGGCGACTTCGTTCCAGCGCGCGCCCACGTCGATGCCGCGCAGGTGCAGGCGCCACAGCATGGCGCAGGCATCGATCAGCTCCAGCGCCACCGCGGAGTGGTGCTCGCGGATGTGCGCGTCGTAGATGTCCAGTACCTGCCTGGTATGGCCGAGTTCGAGATGGAACAGCGCCAGGTGCCACCAGTTGTGCACGGCCATCATATTGTCCTGCGACCAGTCGGCAGCACGCCCGCTCAGCCAGTCGATGCCTTCATCCTGGCGGCCCTGCATTTCCATCACGTGGGCGACCGCATGAATAGCCCAGGGATCGCGCGGATTCAGTTCCAGCGCGAAGCGGCCGCGTTCCTCGGCTTGCTCGTACAAGTTCGTTTCCTCAAGACCGAACGCATGCATGCCAAGGACATAGCCGAAGCCGGGTACGCGCGTATTCCAGTGCGGCAGCACCTGGGCGATGCGGTCGCGTAGCAGGGTGGACTGCCCGAGCAGGAAGTCGCCGATATGGGCGATCTGCAGCGCCAGGCTGTCGCGCGGATAGTCGACCACGATGTCACCGTACAGCTGGATCGAGCACGCGAAGTGGCCGTCCAGCCAGGCGCGTGCCGCCGCGATATGCCGGCGCTCGCGCTCGTTGGCGCTGGCGGACAGCGCTTCGCCTGCCTCGACGCTCTGCCTGAGCATCGGCTCCACGGCGCCGTCGCCAGCCGTGATCATCATCCCCGCGCGCAGGGCATGGCCCATCACGAAGCCCGGATCGTCGGCCAGGGCATGGTCGATCACCGTGAGCGGGTCGCCGTAGTAGCCATGCAGCAATTCCAGGGCGGCTTCGAAGCGCTCCAGCGAGTTGGTGTTGGTGCTCGAGACCGAAACACCGCGCGAGTCAGTATGTGTCATGACGCAATCCTTCCAGTGTGACCGAGGCAGCCCTTGCCTCGCTCGATGGCAGCCCCTGTTCGTCCGCTATGTCGGAGCCACGCGGCCCGGGGTTGTGGTCATACTAGGCAGCGGGCGTGAACGGGCCCGGCAATCCAGCGTGAAAGAAGCGTGAAAATAGCGGCATGCCGGGAAGTACCGGCTTCATATCTTTGCGCCGGCGAGGCGCGCGTGATGCTGTGCCGTCGCCTATAAAGGATGGGCTTTCAGGATTCCAAATCATGGCCCGCGCCCGTCTTGACCTGTTCGGCGGCTTCCAGCTAAGTTCCGCAGACGGAACGCCGATTCCGCTGACTGCCCGCAAGGCGCGCGCAGTGCTGGCCTATCTCGCGCTGGCACAAGGGCGCGCCCAGCCGCGCGACAAGCTGGCCGCACTGTGCTGGGCCGAAAGCAATGCCGAGCAGGCGCGCAGCAGCCTACGCCAGGCGCTCAGTGCGGCGCGGCGCGCGCTGGAAGAGGCTGGCCAGCACGTGGTGCTGGCAGAAGGCGACAGCGTGACGCTCGGCGAAATCGAGGTCGACGTGTGCGAGTTCGAGCAGTTTGCCCGTGAAGCCACGCCCGCGTCGCTGGCGCGCGCCGCGGTGCTGTACCGGGGTGACTTGCTGGAGGGCTTTCATGCCGCCGCGCCGGCGTTCGACCACTGGCTGGCGATCGAACGCGAACGTCTGCGCGGCGTGGCGTTGGCGGTCATGGCCAGGTTGCTGGCGCACCATGAACAGGCCGGCGAGACGGAGCAGGCCATCGCCAGTGCCACCCGCCTGCTTGCGCTCGATCCGCTGCAGGAAAGCGTGCACCGGGCGCTGATCCGGCTGTATGAACGCCAGGGCAGGCAGGCGCTGGCGCTCAAGCAATACCGCTTGTGCCGGGCGGCGCTGCAACGCGAACTCGGGGTATCGCCCGAGCCCGAGACCGAGGCGCTGTACCAGGCAATGCTGCGGGCCCGTCGCGAGCCGGTGGCTGGCATGCCGGCTGGTGACGACGGTGCCGCGGTGCCACCTGCGTCCGCCGTAATCGCTGCCGAGCCGCAGTTGCGCCACGCAGTGGTCCTGATAGCCAGCCTGGACGATAGCAGCGTTGGCCTGGAGCCCGAGCCATTGCACGCTGCCCTTGCGCGCTGGCGCCAGCATGCCAGGGCATTGGCCAGCGCCTGCGGCGGTCATATCACCGATGAAATCGGCACCCGGCTGACCGTCGTGTTTGGCGTTCCGGTGGCGCATGGGAACGACGCCGAGCGCGCCCTGCATACCGCCGGGGCGCTGCATGCCGGTCTGGCGCGGCTGGCGGAATCCGCCAACGCCAGGCTGCTGGCGCGCGTAGGCCTGGCCAGCGGCCAGGTGCTGGCCGCCTGCGGCGAAAGCGGCATGACGCTGACCGGCGGGCCGGTTAGCGTGGCCTTGCAGGCGATGGAGCGGGCCGAGCCTGGCGCAACCATGGTGTCGAATCGGGTCTACCAGGCGCTGCCCGGACGCCTGGAAGCGGACTGCGTGGCGCACGCCGTGCTCCCCGGAGCTGCCGAACCGATTCCGCTCTGGCGCGTGCGGCGCTTTCTCGGGGTGGAACAGGCGCCGGCGCAGCACGCCTTCGTCGGGCGGCAAGCGGAGCTGGCCCAGCTCGCCGGCGTTGCCGACAGCTGCCTGCGTTCCGGCCATGGCCGGGTCGTGCTGATCCGTGGCGAGGCCGGCATCGGCAAAAGCCGGCTCGCCGACCGCTTCGTCGCGCTGGCGCGCGAGCATGGCCTGGAGGCACACCGGGCGCTGGTGCTCGACTTCGGCGCCGGCAGCGGCGGCGATCCCTTGCGCTTGCTCGCGCGCAGTCTGTTGGGCGTCGCGCCTCGCACGGGCGCGGGTGGCGCCGCCGCCGAAGAAGCGACAGGCGCGGCCATCGGGCAAGCGCTCGCGGCCTGGCAACTCGGCGAGGATGAGCTTGTGTTCGCCCGCGACATGTTCGAGCAGCCCCAGTCCCGGGAGCAGGCCGCCGCACTGGCCGCGATGGACGCCGCCAGCCGGCAACGCGGCGCACAGCGATTGATGGTGACGCTGGCCACCCGCCGCAGTGCGGTGCGCGCGCAATTGATCGTGGTCGACGACGTCCACTGGGCCGAGCGCACGGTGCTCGATTGCCTGGCGCAGCTGGCCGCGGCAACCCGCAGCCATGCGCTGATCCTGGTGCTGACCGTACGTCCCGAGCATGACCCGCTCGATGTGGCCTGGCGGGCGAGCAGCCAGGGGGCATCGCTGACCACCATCGACCTCGGGCCGCTCGACGATGCCGAGGCGCACGAACTGGCAGCCTGCCATCGGCAGGTCGATCCTGCCGTGGCCGCTACCTGCATTCGCCGGGCCGAGGGCAATCCGCTGTTTCTCGACCAGTTGCTACGCGGCGCGGAGGCGGGCGCGGACGAGTTGCCCGGGACGCTGCAGAGCATTGTGCTGGCGCGGATGGACCGGTTCTCTACCGCCGACCGCCAGGCGCTGCAGGCCGCTGCCGTGCTGGGCCAGCGCTTTGGCCCGGCCGCACTGCGGCGTTTGCTCGAGGATCCCGCGTACGCTTGCGAGCGCCTGGTACAAGAGGCCATGGCCCGGCCGGAAGGCGAAGACTATCTGTTCATGCACGCGCTGATCCATGAGGCGGTGTACGCGTCGCTGCTCAAGTCGCGGCGACAGAATCTGCACCGGCGCGCGGCCGCCTGGTATGAAGGCCGGGACCCGGCGCTGATGGCCGAGCACCTGGATGCCGCAGGCGATCCCGGCGCGCCCGAAGCCTATGCCGCCGCGGCGCGGCATGAGGCGGCGCACTTCCGCGGCGAGCGCGCATTGCGCCTGGTCGAGCGTGCGCAGCGCCTGGATAGCGGCGACGCCTGCAGGCACACGCTTGCCTGCCTGCACGGCGAGCTGGCACTTGACCTTGGCCTGCCGACGCAATCGCTGCAGGCTTTCCGGCAAGCGCAATTGCTGGCGAGCGATGCGGCACAGCGGGCCCGGGTGTGGCTTGGCACGGCGGCCGCCTTGCGCCTGCTCGACCGCTATGACGAAGCCCTGGCGGCGCTGCGCGAGGCGGAGCAGGCCGCTGCCGCGCCGGGCCAGCCCGAGCGCCTGGCCGAGATCGAATCACTGCGCGGCAATCTCTATTTCCCGAAGGGCGACATGGAAGAGTGCCTCGCCGCCCACCAGCGCGCCCTCGGCCATGCGAGGGCGGGCGGATCGGTGCTGGGCGAGGCGCGTGCGCTGGGCGGCCTCGGTGATGCGTACTACCAGCAGGGCCGCATGCTGACCGCGCATGCGCATTTTGTCCGCTGCGTCGAGCTGGCGCGGGCACACGGCTTCATCCGCATCGAATGTGCCAACCTGCCGATGGTGGGCGCGGTGGAACTGTTCCGCAACGAACTTGCGGCCGCGCAGGCCAGCTGCGAGGAAGGACTGCGCCTGGCGCGGCGCATCAGCGATGCGCGCAGCGAGATGCTCGCCTACGACGTGATGACATCGACCGCACAGCTCGCCGGCGACTGGCCGCGTGCCGAAGCGCACGCGCGGCTGGCACTGGCACTGACGCGCCGGTTGGAGGCCCGGCGCTTCGAGGCGGAAGTGCTGGCCCGGCTTGGCCTGGCCATCGGCGCGCTCGGCCAGGTGCAGGAGGCGGAGTCCCTGCTCGACGAGGCACTGCAGCTGAGCCACGCCAGCGGCGTGCGGTATTCAGGGCCAACCGTGCTCGCGTTCCTCGCGCGCACCACGCGCGATCCGGACAAGCAGCTCGACGCCCTGCGCCAGGGCGAGGCCATGCTGGCCCAGGGCTGCGTGAGCCATTGCCACGTCGATCTGCTCGAAGCTGCGATCGACGTTTCACTGGCGGCGCGCCGGTGGCAGGAAGCCGAACGCTACCTGGCAGCGCTGCAGGATTACATGCGGCCTGAGCCGTGCCCCTGGGGAGACTTCCTGATCCGCAGGGGTCGCGCCTTGATCTGCGCCGGACGGGAAGAGGGTGGTGCGAGCACGCCGCCGCTTTGGGCCCGGCTACGGCTGCTCAGGGACGAGGCACACGCGGCCGGTCTGAATGAATCCCTGGGTGCCATCGATGCGGCACTGGAGCGGCTGAAAGCGACATCGCGTATCGGGCAGGACGCATCTGGCCTGTCCTGATCGAAAGGGCTCACCGTCACCCCACGCAGCGTTCAAGGAGCGCCTGGCCGCTGGTCACGGGCGCGGTACAGGTGCGATGTCGGCACACGTAGGCTGCCGGCCGGCCGTCGACCGGGAGCCGCCCCTGGCCGACGGGAACGTCTTCGGCGAATGCCAGCACGCGTGCCGGAAGATAGGTGCGGTGAACGCTTTCCACCAAGGCGGCGGCCGCCGCCTTGTCGCCGGCAAGAATGATCCCGAACGCGCCGCGCTGCGCGAAGTCCGCGGCGGCCAGGAGGTGCACGAAGCCGGCCGGGGCCGCGGTGGCGGCAGCCCGGTAACGCTGGAATTCCTGCTCGGCGAGGTCACGATAGCGATCCTCGCCGGTGAGTTCATGCAAGCGCAGGAAGGCGAACACGCTGGCTGAAATGCCAGACGGCCATGCGCCGTCGTACGGACCGCGAGGCCTGTGTATCAATGGCTCGCCATCATTGGGCGTGAAATACAGCCCGTCGCCCCGGAACCTGTCGATGATGAGCGTCACGAGTTCGGCGGCGCGATCGAGGTATCTCCTGTCGAAGCAGGATTCGTAGAGGTCGATCAGCGCGTTGGCCAGGAAGGCATAGTCTTCCAGGAACCCTGGCACCTTGACTGTGCCGTTCTTCCAGTACCGATACACACCGCCGTCCGGCATGGTGAGCTTGTCCTGGACAAAGCTGGCGGCACGCCTTGCGGCGGCGAGGTGTGCGGGGTTGCCCGTTGCCTGGTAAGCCGCGCAGAGTCCCTGGATCATGAGACCGTTCCACCCGGCGAGAATGTTGTCGTCGCGGCCGGGGCGCACGCGCCGGGCGCGTGCTGCCAACAGCCGCTCGCGCCAGCCTTCCAGCCGTGCCTCCTCCAGAGGAGTCAGCGTGACGGCACGGTGGAGCACCGATCTGCCGGGCTCAAAGTTCCCGCCTTCGGTCACGCCGTAGGCGCGACACGCCAGGGCCCCCTCGGATTCGCCCAGGACTGCCTTTACCTCGGCCGCTGTCCAGACATAAAAGCGGCCTTCCTCGCCTTCGCTGTCGGCATCTTCGCCGGCATGGAAGCCGCCGTCGGGGTGCGTCATGTCTCGCAGAATGTACGCGATCGTTCCCTCGAATACGCGGCGCCAGGCTTGCTTTCCGGTCAGGCGATAGGCGTTGGCGTAGAGTGTGACGAGCTGGCCGTTATCGTAAAGCATCTTTTCGAAGTGGGGCACGGCCCAGCGTTCGTCGACACTGTAGCGGGAAAACCCACCGCCGAGCTGATCATGGATGCCGCCGGCCGCCATGCCGTCGAGCGTGCGCTCCAGCGCATCAAGCAGCGCGGGTTCATGCGTTCGCTGACAGATGCGCAGCACGAGGTCGTACGCGCTTGCGTTGGGAAACTTGGGCGCTCCGCCCAGGCCGCCATGGGTCGGGTCCGTATTGCGCGCGAGGGCGAGGGCTGTCTGCGCGGGCAGGTCCTGGACTTCCGCGGCCTGTTCCGCGTCTTCACGGCTCAGGACCCCTTCGTCCAGGTGCCGGAACCCCTGCTGAAACTGCTCGATGGTGTCGCGCAGTTCCTGGCGGCGATGCCTCCAGGCTTCGCTCAGGCTCAGCAGCACGCGCGGGAGCCCAGGGCGGCCGTAGCGGTCATCCGGCGGAAAGTAGGTGCCACCGTAGAAAGGCTCTCCTTGCGGCGTCAGGAATACCGTCAGCGGCCAGCCGCCGCCCTGTCCCATCAACTGGGGGACTTTCTGGTAAATGTCGTCGAGGTCGGGACGCTCCTGCCGGTCGACCTTGATGCTGATGAACCGCTCGTTCATCAGGGCGGCGATCCGGGGATTCTCGAACGATTCGTGCGCCATCACGTGGCACCAATGGCAGGTGGCGTAGCCGACCGAAAGCAGGACCGGCTTGTCGTCGTCGCGCGCACGGCGAAACGCCTCTTCGCACCAGGGATACCAGTCGACCGGATTATCCGCGTGTTGCCGGAGGTAAGGCGAGGTTTCTGTGGCGAGCCGGTTTGTCATCCTGGTCTCCAGCCTGGGCCGGTGGGACAACTGTGGCGCAGAACAGGGCGCCCGGCAAGCGCGTGGCGGGTTTCCGGCATCAGGCCACCCCAACCCCTGGTGACCAGTACTGGTATCGCCAGGTAAAGCCATCGCGCGGTGGCGTGGTGCCGGGGGGTGCCCCACCGCCACGATAGGCGAAGGTGTACAGCACCAGCGCCGTGCGCCGCGAAGAGTACCGGTCCCGCAGGGGCATGGCCTCCCTTGCGGGCCACCAGCGCGGTGCAAGCAGCGCGCCGCTGACATAGGCCAGGCCGCAGTGCCCCCAGCCGGCTGCAGACAGCTGCCACAGCCAGCGGTAGCCGGCGTTCGGAGGGCGTGAGCGAGCGCGCATGCGACTCCTTGTTTCAGTTCGGATCCGCTACGGCTCTGATCCGATCCGTCCACTTTTGCATTGCCGGACGGTTTGCCGACCAGGGACTGCGATCGGTTAAGGCGACTGTGGCAAAAAAAACTGCCCGGGGCAATGCAAGTTACAGTGCCTGCCGGCATGTCACCAGCGAGGCCCGCGAGGCGAGTGGTCAACGTCGCCCTGATACGCCACAAATAAAAGGAGCCACAAACAAAAAGAGCACCTTCTACAGGTGCTCAGTGCTTCCAACAATCGGGTGCGTCCGAACCGGGTCAGCAACTTATGATCCGGTCCGGACCTGCAGGCATATGTGGCCTGCACGATCACGCTTCATCTGGCAGATCATCCAGGAAACATGATCGTTTCGCTGACCTACCTTCGCTTTACTCAAGCGTGTCTCAGTCAGCACTTTAAGTATAGGGCAGCCGACGGTCAGGTCAACCTGAATCTGGCTGTGCCGCCGCGCGAGCAGCCTGGTCCAGCGAGCTGCGCTACAGGGCCGCGATGAACTTGTCCCACGGCGTCGCTTGCAGCGTCTCGGTCGCGGCGTGTCCGTAGCCCCGGATGATCAACGCCGCCCGCTCGAGTTGCTTCAGGTCGTCCGTCTCGACAATGTCCACGACGTCAAAGCGCCCGAGTGTCAGATAGCTGTCCTTCCAGGTGACTGCAGGGCATTCGGCCTTGATTTTCTCGGCCACCGTGGCGGCGAGTTTCTTCATGTCCCTGGGGTCCGTGAACGCGTCAGGAGCGAGACGGCTGAGGATGACGTATGTAGTCATGGCATACCTCCGTGCAAGAAATTGCTCCGCAAATCGGCACGGCAGTCATGCGGGAACAACCGGCCGCAGGTCTTTTAGTCTATGTCATCGGCGCCCGCCTGCTGCGACCTGTCCCCAGGGCCCCGTGGGCCGGGCCATCAACGAACTCCCTGCGGCCATGGCTTTGATCAGCCATGCGCCTGCGAATGCAGTTCCACCACGTCTCGATCGGCTACCGGATGATCGGCGCCCACCTGCTGGCCGCTGAACTTGCCACTCCCCCAAATGCGGGCGAACTTGAACGTACGTGCGAGATCAGGGTGCACCTGCAGGGCGACATCCAGCACGGTGTCGCCGCGGCGCATCGTAAAAGGCCGACGCTGGTCGACGGGTTTCCCGGGTGCCTTGGTGTAGACACGCACGATGCCCAGAGCCCTGAAAAGGAACGGACCGACCTCGGCCAGTCCGCGCCCGCCGGTTGCCGAGGTTGCGAGCGCCGGAAAATGTACACCGAGCAGGTCTTCGAGCACGGCCGCGTCTTCCGGCTTGGCGAGATCAGTCTTGTTGGCCAGCAGCAGCGCAGGGAGGTGAACACTGAACGGGTCAGCCGCCGCTTCCGCCGTCGCCCCAGGGCTGTCAGCCTGACCCGGCCAGCGCTCCGACAGGATGATCTTTGCCTCGGCGAGGCGCCTCAGAATCAGCGCCAACTGTTCTGTACAGTCTGGCGCGCTCAGATCGACCACGAGCAGTACGCCGTCTGCCGCCCGCAATATGTCGGTGAGCCCGGGTTGCATGAATTCGACTGATACAGGTGGCAGATCCACCAGCTGAAAAGCAATGTCGTCGAACGGCAACATGGCGGGAACCGGAAACTGCGTAGGGTGGGGGTAGGGCCCGACCTCGTTGCCCGATCCTGTCAGCCTTGCGTGCAGGCTGGATTTTCCCGCGCCGGGCGGGCCGATCAGACAGAGCTGCGCCGCGCCTTCTGGATGCACCGCATGTGCCGGCCCTCTGTGAGCGGCCTTCCCGTGGCCCGCGGATGCCTGGGTGAGTTCCCTGATCCGCGACTTGATATCGGCCTGCAGACGCTCCGTCCCCTTGTGTTTCGGGATGACACGGAGCATCTCCTTCAGGCATTCGAGCTGCTCGCGCGGCTGGCGTGCCAGCCGATAGGCTTGTTCGGCCTGCTTGTACTCTGGAGTGAGGTTTGCTGGCATGGGCTGTCGCCAGAGCTTCAGCGTCCGGAAGCCGAAAGAGCGATCCAATCGCCAAAGGGCAGTTTCATTCTAGTCTGCCGTCCGTGCTGCTAATGGCAAGCGGGGCCGGCAGCGGCGCCGTACCCGGTCTCCAGCCCGACCATTCGCTCAGCGCGCAAGGCTGCCCGCCGGCCCCGCACGGTGTTGACGCCGCACAGCAGGCCCAGCCCGACCACGAAGTAGCTGCCGGTGACCAGCAGCGCCTGCCGGTGATCGCCGCCCGTCAGCCAGCTTGCCATGCCATAGGTCAGTGGCCCGGCGATCGAGGCCAGCTTGACCGCCAGGCCCCAGAGCCCGAAGAACTCGGCCGCGCGCGAGGGCGGAGCCAGCAGCCCCACCATGGCCCGTCCGGCGGACTGGGCGGCGCCCAGGCACAGGCCGGCCACATTGGCGGCCAGCCAGAACAGCGGCGCTTCGCGCGCGGCGCGCGCCAGCATGATGGTCAGGATCCAGCCCAGCAGCGTCAGGGCAATGGCGCGCACGTGGCCGATGCGGTCCTGCACATGGCCGAACAGGAAGGCGCTGGCCGCCGCCGTCAGATTGACCACCAGCACCAGGGTCAGGGTCTGCCGCATGGTGAAGCCCATGGCCTGGTTGGCGTAGATGGCGGTCAGCGTGATCACCGCCTGGATGCCGGCCTGGTAGAACAGGGTGCACAGCAGGAAGCGGCGCAGGTCCTTGAACTTGCGCAGCTGGCCCAGGCGTTGCCATACCCTGGCCCAGGCCGTGCCGATGGCCCGTTCGCCAGCCGGCGCGGCCGCGGCGACCTGTGGCGCGCCGCGGTCGCGCAGCAGCAGGAAGGTCGGCAGGCTCGCCACGGCAAAGATGGCTGCCGTGATCAGCATGGTGACGGGAACGAACTGGCTGGCGACCTGGCCGCGCGCGCTGGCCCAGTTGACCAGGTGCGCGGCAAGCCTCGGCCTTTAGGCCTGAGCTTTACCCACATCCTATGGACCTGAACTGAAGATGCGGAACATTTCGGTAATCTCGTGGAGGACGAAGAAGCCTCGCCAGATAACCGTGGCGCCGGGCGGAGGATCACTGCGGCGATTCAGGTAGCCACCCAGCGTGGCGATCCACAGTACTGCCTGATTCAGCGATGGCACTTTGTCCGGTGGCCGGGTGGTTCGGTGTACGCGGCAATACAGAGCCTGCCATTCGATGGGCTGAAGGACTACCTCGCAGGGCAACTCGCCATCAAGGCGAGCCAGTAGAGTCGTGTACAGAATGCGCCAGGCGATTACGGCAAACAGGGAGGTGGCCCGCACGAAGCGTTCCAGTGTACCGAATTGGCGGGCCTCGATACGGCAGCCACTCTTGAGCACACGGTGCCAGGTCTCGATGGTCCAGCGCCGCGCATACCACTGAAGCCGTTCAAGAGCCTGCTCAGGCGAGTGCGTGGGCACCGAACTGAGTAGCATCCATTCGAGCGGCTCGATACCGGCGGGCGGTTCGTCCTCGATGACATGCACAGCGAAGACATTCTGCTCGGGCAAGCCAGCCCGCGTCTGAGGTGGTTGCAGGCGAACGGGCGCGTATCGCAGAGCCTGTCAGATTTCTTGTGTGTTGAGGTCATGAGACGATATCGAAAGAAACGCCTTATGACCGAAACAACAAGCATGACCAAGAAGAGCAAGAAATCGAGCGCGCCGAAGCTGTTTCCGGATGAGTTGATCGATCAACTGCTGGCTCAGGTACAGAACAAGGACGCCGAGTCGATTCTCGGTGAATCAGGCTTGGCCGGCCTGCTCAAGAAGCAGTTGGCCGAGCGTATGCTTGCCGCCGAACTGACGCACCATCTGGCCAGCGAGGCCAAGCAAGGCAAGAGCGGCAATCACCGCAACGGCAGCAGTGCAAAGACCGTCATCACGCCCAACGGCGAGCTGGAGCTGGACATTCCGCGCGACCGGCAAGCCACCTTCGAGCCGCAACTGGTCGCCAAGTACCAACGCCGGCTGTCCGGCTTCGACGACCACGTAATCAGCATGTATGCACGCGGGATGAGCGTGCGTGAGATTCAGGGCCATTTGCAGGAACTGTATGGCCTGCAGGTCTCGCCCGACCTGATCTCCACCATCACCGACGAGGTACTGGCGGAGGTCGAGCAATGGCAGCAGCGTCCGCTGGAGGCGATGTACCCCATTGTCTACTTCGACGCGCTGCGCCTGAAGATCCGCGACGAAGGCACCGTCAGGAACAAGGCGGTGTACCTCGCGCTGGGCATCCGCGCCGATGGGCGCAAGGAAGTCCTCGGCCTGTGGATCGAGCAGACCGAAGGCGCCAAGTTCTGGCTCAAGGTCTTCAACGAGCTGAAAAACCGCGGCCTGGAGGATATCTTGGTCGCCGTGGTCGATGGCCTGCGCGGCTTCCCCCAGGCAATCGAGGCCGTCTACCCGGCCGCGCAAATCCAGACCTGCATCGTCCACCTGCTCCGCAACTCGCTGAACCTGGCGAGCTGGAAGGATCGCAAGGGCCTGGCGACCGCGCTCAAGCCGATTTACCAGGCTGCCACGGCCGATGCCGCTGCCACTGCGCTGGATGCCTTTGCCGGCAGCGACTGGGGCCGCAAATTCCCGACGGTGGCCGACATGTGGCGGCGGCAATGGGAGCAGGTCATCCCGTTCTTCGCCTATCCGCCGGAAGTGCGCAGAATCATCTACACCACTAATGCCATCGAGAGCATGCACATGCAGTTGCGCAAGATCGTCAAGAACCGGGGCCACTTCCCCAGCGACGAAGCCGCCAGCAAGCTGCTGTACCTGGCCTTGCGCAACATCGAGAAAGATTGGAAGATGCCGCCCATCACCTGGAAACAAGCGGCCAACCAGTTCGCCATTCTCTTCGGTGACCGCTTCACCAACGCCCTACGCTGAGATTTATTTAACCGACCTCAGCACACAGAATTCCTGACACCTCCGTATCGCAGCGTCAGGCGGGCCGTGCGTAGGGTGCGTGCACCTCTGGCCGGAATCAGCAACTCGGTGTAACCTGCCGCAGGGGTGTCCAATACCGCTTGCCAGAGATAGCGCTGGGGATGGCGGGCACAGCGATTCCATGCTGCGCGCACCAGCCAGTCCACTCCGTCTGGTCGCTCGGCAGCAAACAGTTCATACACATCGCTTTCGCGATCTCCGATCCCTACCAGTTGGGTCTGTGCACAGCGCGACTTCAGCGCAGACAGATGGGCAAGACCCTCGATCCACTTAGCGCTTTCTTTCTCGTGGACGGGTCGGGACTTGCGCTGCGCCGCACTACCTTTGGTTGCTTCAGCGCGTGTCCACGTCTTCATGCCCAGCACCCCAAGCGGCAGCCCCTCTGGACTGACGCCAGCAGGCTGTGCATCAGGAAACCACGCTCATTGCCACCGGTACAGCGACCTAAGCCCTCTGTGGCGTGCAGGTGCGTCAGATTGAATTCGGTCTTATCCTGTATTGCCAGCACCACTGGCAACTGTTCCATGCGGTGCAACGTCTGTGCAATATGCGGCGCCAGCACGCCGTTGGTATCGACCTGATCGTTATCGAAGAAGCGGTAGGCCGCCTTCAGTTCAGCTGGTGACAGGGCCTGGGGGAGCGAAGTGTGTGGACTGATGGCCAGCTGCCGGGCCAGCGCGACCAGTCGCTGCGACAGGCGAGCATCGCCGAGACTCGCCTCTGCGAATTCTTCGCTAGCCCAGTCTGCCGTGTCGTCTCTGATCGCCAATCCGCTGCAACAACATAAATAGGATGGGCGAAAGTTAACACCGCTCAATCCAGTTTACAACCGGATTTGTGGGTAATCCTCAGGCCTAAAGGCCGGGGAAGGATAGCGCGGACGCCGTCGGCGTCCTTTCGGCGGCTAATGCGGCGTCTGTTGTTGCTCAATGTATTGGCGGATGATCTCGATAGGCGCACCGCCGCAGCTCCCTGCGAAGTAAGACGGCGACCACAGCGCACCGCCCCATAGCTTCTTGCTGATGCTCGGGTAGTTCTTCTTTCGGATCATACGGCTGGATACCCCTTTCAAGCTGTTTACCAGTGCGGACACCGCGACCTTTGGCGGGTAGTTCACAAGAAGGTGAACGTGATCGTCCTCCCCATCGAACTCCACCAGTTCAGCTTCGAAATCTGCGCAAACGCCGGTAAATATATCGCGCAGGTCCTCTGCCGAATGTCATTGTCGTCGCTCATAGGCCAAGAGTATGATTGGGCCATGCAGCGTCTTCAAGCCTTCAAATACGAATTGATGCCGAACGGCGAGCAGCAGCGCAACATGCGCCGTTATGCCGGATCGTGCCGGTTCGTCTATAACAAGGCGCTGGCGTTGCAGAAACAGCGTTACGATCAAGGCGAAAAGAAGCTCAGCTATGCCGGTCTGTGTAAGCAACTCACGGAGTGGCGCAACAGCACGGAAACAGCATGGCTGGCCGATGCACCAGTCCATCCTCTTCAACAGACGCTCAAGGACTTGGAGCGGGCCTACACAAATTTCTTCGCAAAACGGGCCGACTTCCCGCGTTTCAAGAAGAAGGGTCTGGGCGACAGTTTCCGCTATCCCGACCAGAAGCAAATCAAGCTTGATCAGACCAACTCGCGTATCTTTTTGCCCAAGCTGGGCTGGCTGCGATACAGGAACAGCCGCGACGTACTCGGTGAGGTACGCAATGCCTGCGTCAGGCTTTCGGGCGGCAAGTGGTTTGTTTCGATCCAGACTGAGCGGAAGGTCGAGCGACCTGTGCCGAAAGCCACCAGCGCCATCGGCATCGACATGGGCATCGCTCGCTTTGCCACCATGAGCGATGGCACTTTCCTCGCGCCGCTCAACAGCTTTAGGAAGCACGAAGCCAGACTGCGCCGTGCGCAGCGGGCGATGAGCCGCAAGACGAAATTCAGCAACAACTGGAAGAAGTCCAAGGCCCGAATCCAGCGTATCCACGCACGCATCGGTAACGCCCGCCTCGACTACCTGCACAAAGCCACGACCACGATCAGCGAAAATCAAGCGATGGTGTGTATCGAGGACCTGAAGGTACGGAACATGTCCAAGTCAGCGGCCGGTTCAAGCGGGCAACCGGGCAAGAACGTCAGGGCCAAGTCCGGCCTGAACAAGGCCATCCTCGATCAGGGTTGGTACGAGTTCGGGCGTCAACTGGAATACAAGCTAGCGTGGAATGGCGGCTGGCTAATAGCTGTGCCGCCACAGCACACCAGTCGCACGTGCCCTTGCTGCGGGCATGTATCTGCCGAGAACCGGCAGAGCCAGGCGAGCTTCGCCTGTGTGGCATGCGGCTATGCGAATCACGCCGACGTGGTCGGCGCGATCAACATTTTGGCGCGGGGGCACCGCGTTGCAGCCTGTGGAGAGTCGGCGTAGTCAAGCCGCTCTACGAAGCAGGAACCCACCGAAGTGACTACGTAGAGCATCACGTAGCGCCGTAGGAATCCTCGTCCTTTCCGCCGTAAGGCGGCAGCCGAAGGCTGAGGACGGGGAGATGGATGTCAAATAGAGCAGGCAGGCGCCCAGCGTGGCCAGGCCACCGATATAGCCAAGGCTCCAGCCCCAGCCCGATACCCTGCCCAGGGCGCGGGTGGTGGAGAGCGATGGCAGGAAGGCGGCGATCAGGTTTTCGCCGCTGCCGAAGAAGAAGTTGGACAGGACCACGCACAGGATGGCGATGCCAAGGGTGCCGGGCTGCGCAAAATAGAGCAGTGCGGTGAACACCACGCAACCCGCCGTCGTCACCGCAAGCAGTGGCTTCTTGGCTGCGCGCAGGTCGGCGTAGGCGCCGACCAGCGGCGCGCTGAGCACCGCCAGCGCATAGGAGAGGGAAAGCGCCGCGGTCCACGCCAGCGTGGCCCAGGGCGCGTTGCCGGCCGCCACGGCGACGAAGTAGGCATTGAACAGCGCGGTGATGACCACCGTGGTGTAGCCCGAATTGGCAAAGTCGTACATGGCCCATGCCCACACTTCGCGCGGCCGTACGTCGACGCCCAGGGCAGAGGGCACGCGGGGCTCGCGAGCGTGGCCACCCGCTTGGGGCACGGTCATGTTCCTTCCTCCACGATGCGGCGCCGCTTCAGCCGAAGCAGGACGCCATAGACGGCCAGCGCTGCGAACACGTGCTTGAGCGTGTGCCCGCTGACCAGCCCGGTGAGCGCGGCGATCTGGTGATCCAGCACATCGCAAGCCAGGGCCAGCACATAGCAGCCGGTGATGGCCAGCACATCCCAGTCGCCAGTGTAGCGCGGCGCATAGAGGCAGAGCAGCAGCGGCACCACCAGCATGGCCCACGCCTGAACCAGGAGATAAGGGCGCAGGTCTCCGATGCCTCGGGCTTCGCTCCATGCCCAGTAGCCGACGCTGGCCGGCCCCGCGATCAGCAGCAGCGGCAGCAGCCGCAAGCCGGCCTTCAGGCTGACCCGCTCGCACAGGTTGGCGCCCAGCCAGGACATCAGCGCGAACGCCAGCGGGGCCCTGTCCCACACCAGCCGCTGGTTGTCCGGTGCAAGGTGGTAATAGGCGGAGCCCAGGCCAACCAGGAAGACGGCAAAGAAAAGCAGCCGGTAAGGCCAGGCCTCGGCCGGCGCGATGAAGGCGCGGCTGGCAGCCGTGGTGCCCAGATAGCGCAGGCCGGCCGCGCCCGCGAGCAGGAACAGCAGATTGGAGCCGATGTCGAGGCAGTGGGGCGTGCCGAAGCAGACATAAGGGTCGGCATAACGATGGTATTGCGGAGGCTGCGCGATGCGCGGCAGCAGCCAGGCCGCGGTGGCCATGGCCGCCACCAGCAGCCAGACTGCTGCTGCCCTGGCGGCAGGGCGGGCTTGTCGGCAGGCGCGCATGATGGCCTCCTTCCGCTTGTGGACGGCCTTGTGATAGCCGCGTACTACCAAGTTTCGACAATTGTCTGTTGCTTTGCCAATGCTTTGGCTGTGACGCCGCATTGTTCCGGCATTGGAACACTGTGTTCGCTTCCGGCAGGCTTCCGCAAATTTGAAGGGCTGCTATCTTCGAGCGCCGTGATCAAAATAAAGTGGCAGCGCCGCGATACACCTCGACGCTGCCCGAAACCCACGGATGTCAGTGAAGAACGCAACCCCATCAACCCGGCTGGCGCACCTTGCGACCGCCGTTTCCTTTGCTGTCTGCCTGTGCGTGCTGCCGGCCGCCGCCGGCGCGGCAACCTTCTCGATGCAGGGCGGCTATGGCCGCGACAACGGCCACGGCGTTGAGAAATACGAAGTGGCCGCGCGCTGGGACGACATCGTGCAGTGGCAGCTGTCCAGCCGCTTGGTACTGTCCCTGGACGGCGAGGTCAATCTCGCGAACTGGCGGGCGCTGTCGTCCCAGCCGTCGAGCCAATTGACAGAGTTTGGCGTGTCGCCGATCTTCCGCCTCAGCTATGCGGGCGAATACGCGACGCCGTTTGTTGAAGCCTCCGTGGGTTTGCGCGTGCTCAGCCATACCGAGATCGCCGATGGCCATCGCATGGGCTCGGCTTTCCAGTTCTCTGACATGGTCGGCGTGGGCATTGCCTTCGGCAAGGCGCAGCGGCTTGCCATCGGCTACCGCTTCCAGCACCTGTCCAATGCCGGCATCAAGCAGCCCAATCCCGGCACCAACTTCAGCATGGGCTACGTGCGCTACTGCTTCTGACGGGGTGGCGGCCGGGGATCGTTCCAGCCGCAGGACACTGCATCGCAATCCCACGGTCTACCGCGCATCGGCCCCAGCACCTATCATTGCTCCATGGATCATTGCCTGCCACTATCGGCCGGCATACTCGGAGATCAGACATGAAGCGCATTCTGGGCGTCTACAGCGCACCGCGTCAGCACTGGGTCGGGGATGGCTTTCCGGTGCGCTCGATGTTTTCGTACATGAGCCACGGCAAGCAGCTGAGCCCGTTTCTGCTGCTGGATTACGCCGGGCCGGCCGACTTCACGCCGACGCAGCGACCGCGCGGGGTTGGCCAGCATCCGCACCGCGGTTTCGAGACAGTGACCATCGTCTACAAGGGCGAGGTCGCGCATCGCGACTCGACCGGGCAGGGCGGCGTGATCGGCCCCGGCGACGTGCAGTGGATGACGGCGGGCGCCGGCATCCTGCATGAGGAATTCCACTCGCCGGCCTTTACGCAAAGCGGCGGCGCGCTGGAAATGGTGCAACTGTGGGTCAACCTGCCGGCGCGCGACAAGATGACCGCGCCCGGCTACCAGGCCATCGTCGACCGCGATATCTCGGTGGTGCCGATGCCCGATGGCGCCGGCACGGTGCGCGTGATCGCCGGCGAGTACGCGGGCAAGGCCGGTCCGGCGCGCACCTTCACGCCGATGAATGTGTGGGATATGCGCCTGAACCAGGGTGCCAGCACGCGGCTGGCGCTGCCGGAGGGCTGGCATACCGCGCTGGTGGTGCTGCGCGGCAAGATCACGGTCAACGCGGAGGCGACGGTGCGGGATGCCGAAATGGTGGTGCTGGACGGTGCCGGCGAGGATGTGAACATCGAAGCCAGCACCGACGCGGTGATGCTGCTGCTCAGCGGCGAGCCGATCGACGAGCCGATCGTCGGCCATGGCCCGTTCGTGATGAACACTGAAGAGCAGATCGCCGATGCCTTCCGCGACTTCAGCAGCGGCCACTTCGGCAGCATCACGGCGGGCGGCCGGTAGGCGCCTGCTGCGGCAACGGGGCGAGCCTTGCGGCTCGCCCCGCTCCGGCATCAGAAGATCTGCCGGATCCCCACGGTCACGCCCACCATGCTCTTTTGCCCGGCCATGGTCGGGTACTTGAAGGCAAAGGCGGTGGCCGCGCCGTCGAAGCTCAGGCCGCCGTTGCGCGCATAGCCGGCCGACAGGTACACGTCGGTGCGCTTGCTGAAGTTGTAGTCGGCGATGAAGCTGACCTGCTGCATGTTGGACGGGTTGGTTTCGGCGGCCGTGGCGGTGGCGCGTGCGCTCTTCACGTCGGCGTAGTAGTAGGCCAGGGACAGGCCCAGCGCGGGCGTGGCCTGGTAGTTGACGCCGGCCCACCAGTAGTCGTCGCGCAGCAGCGTGTTGCCGTTGGCGAACTCAGCCTTGTTGTAGCGGTATCCTAGCGTGAACTTGAACGGCCCGGTGTTGTACAGCGCCGCCGCGCCCAGCTTGGTCATGGTGCCGGGCTGGCCGGTGACCGCGGCAGGGCGCCAGACGTCGGCACCGATCGAGGCGCCGAAGCCACTGCTGTTCAGGTACATCAGCGAGCCGCCATAGGCGATGTTGTCGCTGAAGTGCCCCGGCACCTCGCCCGCGCCGCCGTTGGCCAGCAGGATGGCGGCATTCTGCACCGCCACGCCGGCGCCGAACGAAAAGTGCGCCACCGCCTGCAGCGGACCGAACTGGCCGGTGTACTTGATCATGTTGTCTTCGCGGTAGTTCAGGCCCATCCACCAGATGCCCGGTTCATAGGTGGCGGCAAAGCGCATCGGCGCGAAGTTGGCCATGCCGTCGAAGAACGACGTGTACTGGCGCCCGAAGGTGAGCTTGCCGATGCTCTTGTTCTGCAGCCCGACATATGACTGGCGATTGAACAGCGGCGCGCTCTGCAGGTTGCCGCTGTCCCACTGGAAGCCGCTTTCCAGCACGAACAGCGCCTGGTTGCCGGCACCAAGGTCTTCCACTCCGCGCAGGCCCCAGCGCGACGCGGAGAGGCCGCCCACCTGCGGCATGCCGATGCGCTTGCCGCCCTGCGTGGGCGTGGCGGCGGATGCGGCCACGCGGTTGACATACTCGATGGATCCGTCGATGACCCCATACAGCGTCACGCCGGACTGTGCATTGGCGCTGCCTGCGGCCGCGCCAAGTACAGCCAGCGTGATAAGCGATTTCTTCATGCTAAGTCGTCTCCTGTCGGTTTTTATGGAAGGCGCTGGCCGGTTGCTACGCCCGGCTCTGTTCCATTAGACCTTTGTGCGTGGTGTCAGGCCCCCTCCTAAAAGGAGTGAATCGGGGTCTGGGTGTTGCCGTGCCGCACGGATGATGGCTGGAGGAGAGTCCCTATTGACTTGAGGTGGGGAGGCGGTTGGCGAAGCAAAAAAACGGGGGCTCGCCAATGCGAGCCCCCGCTTCGGTGCGGCTGGACTTACTGCACGTTGCCGGCGACCGCGATCACCTGGCCGGTGATGTAGTTGGAATCCGGCGAGCAGAACAGGTACACGCCGCCCGCGGCTTCTTCCGGGGTGCCCCCGCGGCCGAGCGGGTTGCGCTGGGCGTGCGTCTTCAGCGCTTCCGGGTTCAGGCCCACGCGGATCTCACGGCCTTCGATGTTGACCGTGGCGCCGGCCTTGGCGTCGGCCGAGGTCATGCGGGTGTGGATCAGGCCGAACGCCACCGCATTCACGTTGACGTTGAAGCGGCCCCACTCGCGCGCCATGGCGCGGGTCATGCCGATCACGCCGGCCTTGGCGCCGGAGTAGTTGATCTGGCCGGCATTGCCGTTCAGGCCCGAGGTCGACGAGATATTGACGATCTTGCGGTACACCTCGCGGCCGGCTTCCTTGTCGGCGGCGGCCAGTGCCTTAATATGCGGGTAGGCGGCGCGCAGGATGCGGAAGGGCGCGGTCATATGGCAGTCCAGAATGGCGTACCACTGCTCGTCGCTCATCTTTTGCACCACGTCGTCCCAGGTGAAGCCGGCGTTGTTGACGATGATGTCGATGCACTTGAAATTGCTCATCGCCGTGTTGATGAAGCGATCGGCAAAGTCCGGTGCGGACACGTTGCCCACGCAGGCCACGGCTTCGACGCCCATTGCCTTCAGTTCTTCGACGGTCTGTTGCGCCGGCTCGGCGTCCAGGTCATTGATGACCAGGCGTGCGCCTTCGCGTGCCAGCCGCATGGCGATGGCGTTGCCGATGCCGCGGCCCGAACCGGTGACCAGTGCCACCTTGCCTTCAAGTGCTCCCATTTCAGACTCCTTGTGCTTGATTGGATTTACAGGGCAACGATGGCGTCGCCGAGGATCTTGCTTTCGCCATACTGGTTGGCGGTCTGGATTTCCAGCCTGACGCGTTTCTCGCCGTCGACTTCCAGCTTCTCCACCACGCGGCCGGTGCAGGTGATGCGATGGCCCAGGTGCGTGATGCCGACAAAGCGCACGCCGAACTGGCGCAGCTGGCGCTGGTCCACCCACTGCGTCAGCAGGCGGCCCAGGTAGGCCATCGACAGCATGCCGTGGGCAAACACGTCGGGCATGCCGGCCTTGCGGGCGTAGTCGGTGTCGATGTGGATGGCGTTGTGATCGTTCGAGGCGCCGGCAAACAGCGCCAGCGTGGTGCGATTGATCGGTTCCAGCGTCAGCGGCGGCAGGGTGTCGCCCACCTTGACCTGGTCGAAGCTCAGTTTGCTCATGGGAGTTCTCCGGTTCAGCCGTTGCGATGCACCAGCACGCTGCGCAGGTCCGCCACGTGCTCGCCGTCCTGGTTGGCGACGCGCGTCTCGCGCACCACGAACTCCAGCGCGCCCCCCTTCTTGTCGTAGATGTCGGTGATGGTGGTCTTGAAGTGCAGCGTGTCGCCCGCATAGGCCATACAGTGGTAGTCGAAGGACTGCTCGCCGTGCAGGATGCGGTCCGGCCGGATGCCGAGTTCCTGGCGCCAGGCGCTGGGCGGCTGCGTCAGTTCGAGCGAGAACAGGAAGGTCGGCGGCAGCGGCAGGCCCGGGTGGCCGGCGTCGCGCGCGGCGGCCTCGTCGATATAGACCGGGTCGGTCTGGCCGGTGGCCTTGGCGAAAAAGCGCAGCTGGCTGGCCGGCGCGGAGGTGCGGAAGTCCGCAATCACCCGGCCGATATGTTTCTTGTCGATCATGGATGGGCTCCTGTGTCGGGGTGTGCTCAGGCGTGCTTCTGGTACAGCGTGACCACGCAGGCGCCGCCCAGGCCGAGGTTGTGCGTCAGGGCCAGGCGTGCGCCTTCGACCTGGCGCTGGTCGGCGGTGCCGCGCAACTGCTGGACCATCTCGTAGCATTGCGCCAGGCCGGTGGCGCCCAGCGGGTGGCCCTTGGACAGCAGGCCGCCCGACGGGTTGACCACCCACTTGCCGCCGTAGGTGTTGTCGCCGTCGTTGACCAGCTTCTCGGCGCCGCCTTCCGGGCACAGGCCGAGGCCTTCATAGGTCAGCAGCTCGTTCTGCGCGAAGCAGTCATGCAGTTCGATCACGTCGATGTCCTGCGGGCCGACGCCGGCCTGCTCATACACCTGCTGCGAGCCTTCGCGCGTCATGTCGAAGCCGACCACGCGGATCATGTCGCGTGCGTCGTAGGCGCTGGGGCGGTCGGTGGTCAGCGACTGGCCAGCGATCAGCACGTCAGTCTTCAGGCCCTTCTTGCGGGCGAATTCCTCCGACACCACGATGGCGGCGGCGGCGCCGCAGGTTGGCGGGCAGGCCATCAGGCGCGTCAGCACGCCTTCCCACAGCGCCGGCGCGGCCAGCACGTCCTCGGTGGTCAGCACGTTGCGGAACACGGCCAGCGGGTTGTTGGCGGCGTGGCGGCTGGCCTTGGCGCGGATCCTGGCGAAGGTTTCGAGCTTCGTGCCGTACTTTTCCATATGGGCCTTGCCGGCGCCCGAGAACTGGCGGATGGCATTGGGTAGGTCCTTGCGGTCGACCAGTTCGTCCACCAGGCCGATGGCGCGCTCCAGCGCCGGGGCGCGGTCGTCCCAGCGCGACTTTAGCGCGCCGGGCTGCATGAATTCGAAGCCGACAGCGAGCGCGCAGTCCACCGCGCCGCTCTGCACCGCCTGGCGCGCCAGGAACAGCGCCGACGAGCCGGTGGCGCAGTTGTTGTTCACGTTGATGACAGGGATGCCGGTCATGCCGACCTGGTACAGCGCCTTCTGGCCGCAGGTCGAGTCGCCGTACACGTAGCCGGCGTAGGCCTGCTGCACGTCCTCATAGCCGAGGCCGGCGTCTTCCAGCGCCTGGCGCACGGCGGTTGCGCCCATCACGTCATAGGTGTCGCTGCTGCCCGGCTTCTTGAACGGGATCATGCCGGCGCCGGCGACGAAAACCTTGCGAGTCATGTGTGTGCTCCGATGAGTGTTTGTCTTGGGATCAGTGCTTACAGCTTGCGCGCGATCAGATCGCGCATCACTTCGCTGGTGCCGCCGTAGATGCGGGTCACGCGCATGTCGGCAAAGGCGCGCGCCACCGGGTACTCCATCATGTAGCCGTAGCCGCCGTGCAGTTGCACCATCTGGTCCAGAGCGGTGCCCAGCACTTCGGTCGCATGGAGCTTGGCGATGGCCGCTTCTTCCAGCGTCAGGCGGCGGCGGATGTGCTCGCCGAGGTAGTGGTCGACCAGCAGCCGCACTGAGATCGCCTGCGTCTTGATGTCGGCCAGCTTGAACTTGGTGTTCTGGAAGTCCCAGACGGTCTGGTTGAAGGCCTTGCGGTCCTTGACGTAGGCCAGCGTGTGTTCCAGGCAGACCTCCAGCTTGGCGGCGGCGCTGACCGCGATTGACAGGCGCTCCTGCGGCAGCTCGGCCATCAGGTAGCCAAAGCCCTTGCCTTCCTCGCCCAGCAGGTTTGCCACCGGCACGCGCACGTTGTCGAAGAACAACTCGGCGGTGTCCTGCGCGTGCTGGCCGACCTTGTCCAGCTTGCGGCCGCGGCGGAAGCCCTCGCGGTCGGCTTCCACCACGATCAGGCTGACGCCGCGCGCGCCGGCGGCCGGGTCGGTCTTGCAGACCATGATGATCAGGTCGGCGTTCAGGCCGTTGCTGATGAAGGTCTTGCTGCCGTTGATCACGTACTCGTCGCCATCGCGGATGGCGGTGGTGCGGATCGCCTTGAGGTCGCTGCCGGTGCCCGGCTCGGTCATGCCGATGGCCAGGATGCTCTCGCCGGAGCAGACCTTGGGCAGCCAGCGCTGCTTCTGTTCCTCGTTGCCGATGCGGGCGATATACGGCGCGATGATGTCGGAGTGCACGCCGAAGCCGACCCCGCTCAGGCCGGCGCGGGCATACTCTTCGGCATAGATCGCGGAATGGCCAAAGTCACCGCCGCCACCGCCGTACTCGGTCGGCAGCGTCACGCACAGCAGGCCTTCGCGGCCGGCCTTGAGCCAGGTCTCGCGGTCGACCTTGCCGGCTTTGTCCCATTCGGCTTGCCTGGGCAGGCATTCGCGTTCCAGGAAGCGGCGCACGGTGGTGCGGAACATCTCGTGGTCGTCACGATAGATGCTGCGGTTGATTTCCATTGAGTACTCCGGATGTCGGTCTGCGGGAGGTAGCCTCAGCCCAGCAATGCGGCCGTTGGTATGGCGCTAAGGTACCGGGGAGGAGGGGGCCGCGAACACCACCCGCATCAGGTGGCCGGAGACAGCAAAGAGGGGGCCGTGCTTGGGTCGCGCGGCCTTGGGGGGAGGGAGAGGGGGAGAGGGGGCGGCCGCGCCGTCAGTGCGGCACGTCAGGCGGCTGGGCGCCGCCGGCCTGGTCCAGCTCGCGGTCGCGGGCGCGGGCCACGGCCTCGTCGCGGCTGCTGACGCCCAGCTTGCGGAAGATGTTGCGCAAGTGCCATTTCACCGTCTCCGGCGACAGACCCAGGCTACGTGCGATCTTCTTGTTGGGCAGGGCCTGGCCGAGCAGGCGCACGACATCGGCTTCGCGGTCGCTCAGTTGCTCAAAGCGCGCATCGGCCCGGGCCGGGCTGCCGGCGGGCGCGGCAGCCGCGGCGGTGCCGGCTTCTGTGGCTCGCGGCGGCACGGTGGCCTGCAGCCGTTCGACATAGAAGGCCAGCACCGGGTCCAGCGTGGTGTTCGCGGCCACGCGCACGATCTGGCCGAGTGCGCCGGGGCAGGCATCGATCACGCTACGCATCAGGCCGAGCCGGTGGCCCCGGCGCAACCCTTCCAGTACATGCGCGCGTGCCGCCTCGGCGTCGCCGCGGCGCGATGCCACCACGGCCGCCAGCATGTGCATCTGCGCCACGTGGCGTTGCCAGCCGCGCGCCTCGCAGTACGCGATCAGCGCTGCGGTGCGGGCCTCGGCCCCGCACATGTCGTCATGCGCCAGGCTGAGCAGCAGGTGGGCGCGCTCGTTCACCATGTGGATGGCGTCCAGCGAGCCGCGCGGCGCGTTGCGATGGCGCGCGGCAATGGCGTCCAGGCGCGCCAGCGCCGCCTCGGCGGCAGCGATGTCGCCGCTGGCCAGGTGCAGCCGGATCTGGTTGGCCAGGCTCTGCGCCACCAGCCGGTCCAGGCGCAGTTGCGTGCCGTAGTCTTCCAGCCGCTCCAGCTGCGCGAAGGCATCGAGCCGGTGGCCGCAGATCCAGTGCGCGGCTGCCAGCACGGTGTGCACCCGCAGCACCGAGTCGGGGATCGATACCCGTTCGAGCACGTCGACCCGGTCTTCCAGCAGCCGGCGCGCGGCCTCCAGGTCGTTCTGCTCATACAGCGCCTCGCCCAGCAGGGCTGCGGCAAAGTACTCCGGCTCGGCGCCGGCGCCGCCGTGGCCCGCTTGCTCGACTTCGCGCAGCACGTCGCGGGCGACGCGCTCGGCCTGGATCATGTTGCCTTCCAGCGCATGGCTGAAGCCGATCATGCAGCGCCCGTTGAGCATGCCGCTGGCGGTGCCCAGCAGCGGCACGCCGTCGATCACCAGCGGCGGTGCCTCGGTCTGGATGCGGCGGGCGCGCTCGTAGTCGCCCAGGTGCATATAGAGCCACGACAGCAGGTTGTTGCGCGAGCCGATAAACAGCGCCGGCATGTCGGCGGGCGCGCTCTCGATCTGCGGCAGCAGCGCCAGCGCGCCCTGGCTGTCGTCGCGCAGCAGCACCAGGGAAAAGCGCAGCAGCGCCAGCCGGTAGCGCAGCGAGGCGTCGCCCGGCGGGATGTCGGCTTCGAGCCGGTCCGCGGCCGCGGCGCACGCGTCCAGGTCGCGCGAGAACATCTGTGTGCGCAGTGCCAGCAGGCGCAGTTCGGGGCGCGACTGCACCTGGTCGGCGGGGATGGTGCGCAGCAGCCCGAGCGCCTTGCGCACCTCGCCGCGCATGATCAGGGTGTCGGCAAAGCGCTGCACCAGGTCGGCGGCGGTGTCGGCATCGCCGGCCAGAACCGCGTGGCGCACGGCTTCTTCCAGCATGCGATGGTCGCGGAACCAGCGCCACGCCGCCGCGTGCACGGCGCGCTGCTGGGCCTCGCTGCGCGAGCGGAAACGCTGGGCCAGGGTTTCGCGCAGCAGCGGATGCAGCCGGTACCAGGATTCGCGCTCGGGGCCCTGCGCCGGGGTAATGAAGAGGTTCTCCTGTTCCAGCCGCGCCAGCAGCGCCAGAATCTCGCCTTCACCCAGCGCCTGCTCGCCCAGGGCCTCGCACAGCGACGCGGTGAAGCGTTCGCACGCGGCGGCACGCACCAGCAGCTCGGCTTCGTCCGGCGCCAGGCGCGACAGCACCTCGCGTTCGAAATACTCGGCGAAGGCGCCAGCATCCTGCACGCTGGCCTGCACGAAGCCGGTGGCAAAGGTGAGGCCGCTGGCGTTGGCCTTCTTGCGTTTCCAGTGCGCGGCAAAGAGCTGCAGGCCGGCCACCCAGCCGTCGGTCAGCTCGTGCAGCATGCGCGCATCGCGCGGGCTGATCTCGCCCAGCTGGGCGCGCAGGAAATGCTGCGATTCAGCAAGCGTGAAGCGCAGGTCGCGCTGGTCCAGCTCCAGCAGCATGCCCTGGTCGCGCAGGCGCCCGAGCGACAGTGGCAGCGCCACGCGCGAGGCCAGCACCACATGGAAATTGGCCGGGGCATAGTCGAGCAGCCACTGCAGCGGCTCCAGCACGCGCGGCGCCGTCAGGTGGTGCATGTCGTCGAGCACCAGCGTCACGTCGCGCGGGTGGGCAGCAATGCCGCGCACCAGCGCGATGATGGCGCGCTCGACGGCTTCGTCGTCCGTGCCGCGGTCGGCCAGCATCATGGCTTCGCGCGTCAGCGCGGGGCTGACCTCGGACAGGCAGCCGAGCAGGCGGTCCAGCCAGCGCTGGCGCTCGTTGTCGGCCGGCTCCAGCGTCAGCGCGGCCATGTCAAAGCCGAGCGCCAGCAGGTCCAGCCGCCATGCGGTCAGCAGCGCGGTCTTGCCGTAGCCGGCCGGGCCCTGCAGCACGATGCAGCGCCGGCGCCGCGCGTCGGTCGCTGCGCCAGCAGGCGCTCGCGCGCGACCACGCGCGCCGCGCTGCGCAGCGAGGCCGGGCGGGACGGCTGCGAGACTGGCGCGGCGGGCTGGCTACGGGGAGCGGCTGGCGGATTGGCTGGCGTCTGGGGCATGGGCGAGGCAGGACGGTGCAGGTGAGGTGCGGAGGAAATGCGGGCGAGGCAGCGCGATGCCGGGCAAAGGCGGCACGTTGTCGCGATTGTACTGGCAGACGCGGCGCGGCGGCCAAGCCACGCCTGGCCAGCTGTCCGGGTGGCCAGGGTGAGACGCGCACAGCACCCGCAGGCCACCCGGAACAGGTGGGGAAGGGTTTGCCGGGTGTCCGGCCACAAGGCGTCGCCTTATATTCGCGCAGCGGCAAGCCCGCCGGCGAAGCGCGTGCCTTTTCATGCCTGCACGCCTTCGCCCCTTCATTGTCTTGCCGCTTCGTCCCTTTGTCCCGCTTCAATTGCGCACCGCTGGACGCCCATGGAAACCATACATGCTGCCGTCGCGACCCGCCTCGTGCCGCCGCGCCAGAACCGGCGCGCGATCGCGCGCGAGATCCTGCTGCAGCGCCTGCACGACGCCAGGCATGGCCGGCTGGTATTGCTGACTGCGCCTGCCGGCTATGGCAAGACCACCGTCATGGCGCAATGGCGCCACCGCCTGCTGGCCGGCGGCGCGCGCGTGGCCTGGCTCACGCTCGCGCCGGAGGACGACGACCTGGGACAGTTCTGCGCCAGCCTCGATGCCAGCCTGCGACAGGCTGGCATCCGCGTGTGCCGGCCCGGCCCGGAGTTCGGCTTCGACCCGGCGCACCCCACCGCGTTGCTGCCCGCGTTCGTCGCGCTGCTGGACGGCGTGCCGGGCGAGGTCTACCTGATGCTGGACGGGCTCGACCGCCTGCGGCACCCGGCCACGCTGGCCTTCCTGCAGGGCGTGCTGAGCGCGCGCCTGCCGCACCTGCATATCGTCGCCGCGGCGCGCGGCGAGGCCGGGCTGGCCCTGGGCCGGCTGCGCGCCGGCGGAGAACTGGCCGAAGCCGGCCGCGCCGAGCTGGCCTTCAGCGTTGCCGAAACCCTGGCCTTCGTGGGCCAGCGCGTGGAAGGGCGCACCGCGCGCCGGGAGAGCTCGCAAGCCGCGGTCGACACGGCGGTGGTGCTGCAGGAAGTCACCGAGGGCTGGCCCGCCGGCCTGGAGCTGGTTGCCGCATCGCTGCGCACGGGCCAGGAACCGGCGTGGCCGCATGCGCAATCTGCCGCCCTGCATGCCTACTGGCAGGAGGAGGTGACTGCCGGATTGCCGCCGGCGTTGCTGGACTTCATGCGCTGTCTCGCGGTGCCGCGCCGCATCCATGCTGAGCTGGCCGCGCTGCTGGCCGGCTGCGCGCAGGCACCCGCGCGCCTTGCCGAGATCGCCGCGCGCAGCCTGTTCCTGGAGGCAGCCCCGCCCGAGCCGGATGAGGTTGCCGATGGGAGCGGGCAGGGCTGGTACCGCTTCCACCCGTTGTTCCGGGCGCACCTGCTGCATGAACTGGAGCACGGCACGGGTCCCGGGCCGCATGGACTGCCCGAGTTGCAGCGGCTGCACGGGCTTGCGTCCGCGTGGCTGGACCGTTGCGGCAAGCCGGCGGAGGCGATCGGACACGCGCTGTGCAGCGGCGACTTTGGCCGTGTGCTGGCGCTGGTGGAGGCCACCGCGGCCCACTTGCCCGGCGTCAGTCCGCTGCGGGACTTCCTGCAATGGGCCGACGGCATTGCACCCGCGCGGCTGGCGTTGCACCCGGCGCTGCTGCTGGCCTCGGCATGGGCATGCGTGGTATCGGTGCGGCCGCAGCACGCCGAGCACTGGATCCGGCGCTGGGAAGCCAGTGCCGGGCCCGGCGTGGATACCGTGGTGCACGCCACGATGATGCGCGCGACCATTGCCGCGCAGCAGGACGACCACGCGCGGGTGCAGGTGCTGCTCGACAGCCTGCAGGGCAGGCCGCAGGGCAATCCCGCGCTCGAGCAGATCCGCATGAGCCTGGCGTTGCGCTACGGCACCCTGCTGGGCTGCCAGCCCCGCTCGCGTGCGCCATACCGCTGCGCGGCGCAGCCCGGCGACACCGAGATCGCGCTGATGGGTGCCGGCACGCTGGCGCTGACGGCCTGGATCGAGGGCAACGCTTACGAGACACTGCGGCTCGGCACGGACGTGCTGGCGGCCGCGCAGCATGCCTATGGGCGCCGCTCGATCGCGGCCAGCCTGTGCGCGGTGGCGGTGGCTGCAGCACTGTACGAGCAGGACCGCATCGCCGAAGCCAGCCAAGTGCTGGCGGGCCGGCTGCAGACGCTGCGCACCGGCACCCCGGACGTGCTGATCGAAGCGGCGCTGTGCCATGCGCGGCTGCAATGGCTGGCAGGCGCGCGCCATGAAGCCCTGGCGGAACTGGTGGAAGCCGAAGCCATGTTCCACCGCCGCGGCCTGCCGCGCGGGGTGGCGCGCGTGGCGGCCGAGCGCCAGCGGCTGGCGCTGCTGGGCAAGGACCTGCGCCACGCGCAGCGGCTGCAGGCCTCGCTGGAGGAACTGGGCCGGCAAGATCCGGGCGATACACCGCGCGGCCAGGAAATCGCCGCTGTTGCGGCACTGGGCCGCGCACGGCTGGCGCTGGCGCAAGGCGAGCCCGCGCTGGCGCTTGCCGCGCTTGGCACCGTGCGCGGCCTGTACGTGGCTTCGATCCGGGAACCGCTGCTTGTGACTGTAGACCTGCTGCAGGCCACCGCGCTCGACGACCTCTATCGTCCCGATGAAGCGGCGCCGTATCTTGAAGCCGCGCTGGCAGCGGGCGAGCGGCTGGGGCTGGTGCGCACTTTCCTCGATGAAGGCGAACGTACCTTCGGCTTGCTGGCAGGCATGGCTGGCAGGGAGGACGGTGGCGCGGCGGGGCGCGGGGCTTACCTGGCGCGCCTGTGCGAGGCCGCCGCGATGACGGCGCCGCCGCCCGGGCCGGCCGAGCACAGTCCGGAGCCCGCCGCCGCGCCGGCTGCGTTGCCGGCCACGCTGCCGCCGGCCGACGTCGGCAAGGGCCGGCTGCTGACCCCGCGCGAGCGCGAGATCCTGGCGCTGCTGGAGCAGGCGATGTCGAACAAGCGCATTGCGCTGGTGCTCAACCTGAGCGTCGACACCGTCAAGTGGAACCTGCGGCAGATCTACGCCAAGCTCAACGTGTCGCGCCGCTACGATGCCATCTTGGTGGCGCGCAGCGCGGCGCAGCGGCCGGGCTGACCGTACCGGCCACCCGGCCGCGCGCTGGCCTTATTCCGCGGTGGCGCCGCTGGCCTTGATCATCTGGGCGATCACGGGCTCGGTCGCGTCGAATTCGCGCCGGAACTCCGCCGGCGAGTTGCCCACCGGATCCATGGCCAGCGCATCGAGCCGCGCGCGCATGGTCGGCGACTGGATCGACGCCCGCGCTTCGGTCTCGAGCCTGGACAGGACCGCCGCCGGCGTGCCGGAGCGCGCGAACAGGCCAAGCCAGGCTGGCGAGCGCAGTTCCTGCTGCTTCAGCCCGGCCTCGGCCATGGTCGGTACGTCGGGCAGCTCCTTGATGCGCTTGTCGCCCATCACCGCCAGGGCCGTCAGCCGGCCGCTCTTGATATGCGGGCCGAGCGTGCTCATCGAGCCGATCGCCCAAGCGATGTTGCCGGCGATCATGTCCTGCGCCATCGGTGCCTCACCCTTGTAGGCCACGTGCGCCATGTCCAGGCCGCGCACCTGATTCAGGTGCGCGCCGACCAGGTGCGGGAAGGTGCCGACGCCATAGGAGCCGTAGCTGACCTTGCCCTTGTTCTTCGCGGCCCAGTCGAGAAACTGCTGCATGTTCTTTGCCGGCACGTCCCGGCTCACCACCAGCACGATCTTGCCGACCGACACCTCGGTGATGAAGGCCAGGTCCCGGCGCACGTCGTACGGCACGTTGCGGTACAGGTGCGGCGTGTTGATCAGCGGCGAAGAGTGGCTGAGCAGGATCGTGTAGCCGTCCGGCGCGGCACGCGTAATGGCCTGCACGGCGATCACGCCCGCGCCACCGGGCTTGTTGTCGACGATGATGGTTTGCCCGAGACGCTTGCCCATGTCCTCGGCCAGCGCGCGCGCCACGGTGTCGGTGGCGCCGCCGGGCGGGCCCGGAACGACAAAGGTGATGGGACGCGACGGGTAGCTCTGGGCACCGCAGACGGCGCTCCATGCCATCACTGCCATCGCGATCAGGGACTTCATGCGCATGATGTGATACCTCGGGAAAGGGAATAGGAAACTGCGTAGCAAGAAGGGCTGCATGTGGGAAGTTATAGGATGCCCGGCACCTTGCATGCCCCCCATATCGGCTGGGCGGGATTGCCCTAGGTGCCGGCCAGTCGGGCAGAAAAAAAGAATGCTCCGGCACGAGGCCGGAGCAAAACACGCAGCCGGACGATGCGGCCAGGTGGAGATTGTGTTGTACCGCGCAGTCCCTTAGCGCTCTGCCATCAGCCCCAGGCCCTGTGCTTGCAACTGGGCCACGCCATCGGCATCGAAGCCCCAGTCGCGCAGCGCGGCGGCGCCATGCTCGCCACGCGCCGGCGCGGGCCCGGAGATCTCGGATGGCGTACCGAGGAAGCGCGGCGCCGGTGCCGGCTGCACCACGCCAGCGACTTCGACGAAGCTGCCGCGTGCGCGGTGATGCGGGTGGTTGGGGGCTTCGCTGAATTCCAGCACGGGTGCGATGCAGGCATCGCTGCCTTCGAACACGGCGCACCATTCGTCGCGCGTGCGGGTCAGGAAGACGGCCTCGAACTGCTCGCGCAGCACCGGCCAGCCGTTGCGGTCGTACTGGGCCGGCAGGTCCTTGCCGGCAAGGCCCAGCTTGTCCAGCAGCTCGGCGTAGAAGCGGCCCTCGACCGGGCCGATCGACATGTACTTGCCGTCGCGCGTGCGGTAGTTGTCATACCAGGGCGCGCCGCCGTCGAGCACGTTGGCCTGGCGCTCTTCGCGCCAGTTGCCCGAGGCCAGCAGGCCCCAGAACACCGCGCCGAGTTGCGCAGCGCCTTCGGTCATGGCCGCGTCGACCACCTGGCCCTTGCCGCCGCGCTGCACATTGAGCAGTGCCGCCACCACGCCAAGCGCCAGTAGCATGCCGCCGCCGCCATAGTCGCCGACCAGGTTCAGCGGCGGCACTGGTGCTTGCCCGGCGCGGCCGATACCCGACAACACGCCGGACAGCGCGACATAGTTCAGGTCGTGGCCGGCACGGTCGGCCAGCGGGCCGGTCTGTCCCCAGCCGGTCATGCGCGCATAGACCAGCCTGGGGTTGAGCGCCAGCGCGGCGTCGGGCCCCAGGCCCAGGCGTTCCATGGTGCCCGGGCGGAAGCCTTCGATCACCACGTCGGCGCGTTCGACCAGCGCCAGCGCTGCGCGCTGCGCTTGTGGCTGCTTCAGGTCCAGCGTGACCGAGCGGCGGCCGCGTCCGGTGATATCCACGCGCTTGCCGGTGGCCGACTTGGGCCCCAGGTCGGCCGGCGCCGCCGGGCGGTCGACGCGCAGCACGTCGGCGCCCATGTCGGCCAGCAGCATGGCGCCGAACGGGCCCGGCCCGATGGCTTCGAATTCCAGTACGCGGATTCCGCTCAGTACACCCATGGTGGTTCTCCTCTTGCCCAGTCCTGTTTGCATGGGACGCACCCATGCCCTTGATTGCGTTTTTGCACTGGCTGCAAGTAGACCAAAAGCGGGCGCCCCCGAGCCCCACCCGTATCAGGTAGTAGGCCGCCCACCCTTCCTGCGGTGCACAAATGCGCTCCTATAATCGGTTCACAGCGGCCGCAGTGCAGGCCGGAAGACGAAGTGAGCCGGAGCCAGAAGTGAGCAATACCCAGCGCGCAATCGCATCGCCAAGGCGGACACGGCAGGCCGCACGCCTGTTGCCGGTCCTGAGCGAGCTCAGGCAGGAGGTGCGCTCGCTGAGCCGGCGTGCGCATCGTCTGGCGCTCGCCCAGGCCGGTGGTGATGACGACGCCTGCCGCCATCAGCTGGCGCAGTTGTTCGAGCGCTGGATCGAAGACGGCTCGCCACGCGCCCAGGTGGTCTGCTTTGCCTCGGCCGCCGAGTTCGGCCTGCCGCTGCACCGGCATGCCGAGCGCTGCCGCGCCGCCGCGACGTGCGACGGCTCCGATGCGGTGCGCGCCTTGTACTGGGCGGCGCTGCACCGCACGCGCAGCCGCGTTGGCATGACCGCGCAGATGGAAGATGCGCAGGCCGCAGTGCTGCCCGCGGTGGCGCCGGCGCCACCGGCTGGCGCGCAGCTGCGGGTGCTGCCCGCCGCATCGGTGCGGCCGCTGTGCCGCCGCTGCGAGCGGCTGCGCCTGGATGCGCGCTGCGCCAATGGCCACGGTGCCTTGCGCCCGCTGGGCGACATGCAATGGCGCAGCCTGGCCGCCGGCGTGCAATGCCAGACGCGCGAGCACCAGTGCGATACCTGCAGCACGCGCTGGACCCAGCACCGCAGCGCGGCGGATCCCTTTACGGCCTGGACCATCAGCCGGCGCGGCAACGCAATCCCGGCAAGGGACGCATTGACGGCCTGAATGCAATGCACCGGCCATGCAGCAATGGCCGGCAATAACAGAACGGCGCGCCGGACCTTGCGGACCGGCGCGCCGTTTTACTTGCGGCTGGGCTAGGCCTTGTGGTTCGCCAATGGAGCGCCCTGCATCTCCTGCTCCTGCAGTTCGCGCCACGCGATCTTGCCGGTGGCGGAGCGCGGCAGGCGCTCGACAAACTGCACGATGCGCGGCGCCTTGTAGGTCGCCATGCTGGTACGGCACCAGGCCAGCAACTCTTCCTCGGAAACGCCGGCGCCGTCACGCCGCACGATCACGGCCTTCACCGTCTCGCCCCGATGCGGATCGCGCGCGGCGATCACGCAGGCTTCCAGGATCGCAGGGTGGGTATGCAGGATCGCTTCCACCTCGGCCGGCCACACCTTGTAGCCCGAGGCGTTGACCATGCGCTTGAGGCGGTCGCGCATGACGAAGTAGCCGTCGGCATCGACGCTGGCAAGGTCGCCGGTACGGAAGAAGCGCTTGCCGTCGATCGTGATAAAGCTCTCGGCATTGGCGGCGGGCTGGTTCCAGTAGCCCAGCATCACCTGCGCGCCGTGCACCACGATCTCGCCGACCTCGCCGCGCGGCACTTCGGCCAGCGTGGCGGGATCGATGACGCGCGCGTCGACGCCGTAGGTCGGCACGCCCAGGAGCCCGGTGCGCGGTGCGGCGAGAGGGTTGGCGATGATGAACGAGGCGGTCTCCGTCAGGCCGTAGCCTTCGACAAACTGCAGCCCGTAGCGCTCCTTCATCACCCGCGCGGTGCTGTCGGGCACCGCCGCGCCGCCGCCGACCACGCAGGCCAGGCTGCTCAGGTCGAATGACTCGATATCCGGCTGCGCGAAGAACTCCACCAGCATCGGCGGCGGCGCCGCCCAGAACGTGACGCGATGGCGCGCTACCAGCTGCGCCGCGGTGCGCCGGTCCCAGCGCGGCAGCAACACGATGGTGCCGCCCATGTAGACCGGCGCATTGACGCCGTTCTGCAGCCCGAGCAGGTGGAACATCGGCGCCACCGCCAGGAAGGTCGACTCCGCGTGCGAGCGCCGCCATAGCTGCGAACCCGCCACCGACACCATCACCGTGCGGTGCGTGTGCATGCAGGCCTTGGGCGCCCCGGTGGTGCCCGAGGTGTAGGGCAGCATGCACAGGTCGTCCAGGCCTGCGGCGCGCGGCGATGGCGTGGAGCCGGCGGCCATGGCCTGCTGCCAGTGGACTGCGCCGGCCGGCAACGCCGAGCCGGACGAGCGCTGCTGCACCCAGTCCGGAATCGCGAGGCTGTCGTCGGGCTGCGCGGGCAGGGCATCGCCATAGTGATGCACGATCACGTGGCGCAGCGGCGTGGTGCCGACCAGCGGTGCCACCTGCCCGACCAGCTCGCTTGCGGCAAACGCGGCCACCGCGCCGCTGTCGGTGACGATATGGCGTAGCTCGTCTTCCAGCAGCATGGCGTTGGCCGGCACCACCACGGCATCGGCGCGCAGGATCGCGTAGTAGGCCACGATGAACTGCGGGCTGTTCTGGCTGAGCAGCACCACGCGGTCGCCTCGGTGCACGCCGCATGCCTGCTGCAGGTAACCGGCCATGCGCTCCACCTGCGCCAGCAGTCCGGCATAGGTGGTGGCGCCGTGGTAGAACTGGACCGCGACCTTGTCGGGGAAGCGCCGGGCCGAGATTTCAAGGTTCTCGGCCAGCGTGGTGTGCGGCATATGGAAAACGCGCGGCACGTCGCCGAGCGCCACTGCGGCATCCACCGCAAGCGGGCCAGTGGGGGCGGCGGCGACGCCTGCATCGGGCAGATCGTTGTGGGTCATGGTGGTCCTCTCTGTCATGTTGCAGTTGCCGTCAGAACGCGGTATCGCCATCCAGCAGCCGGCGGCCGCTCTCGTCGTAGGCAGTGCGTTCGCTGCCCAGCAGGGCGCGGTGCTCATGCACCAGCGCGGCCACTTCGCGGTCGATGGCTTTGATCAGCGCACCGCCGAATTCGACCCATTCGCCCGGGGGCTGGAAATCCATGTTGCTGCTCTCCTTGACAGGTTCAGCCCGGCCTCAGGCCAGCGTGAAAGTCGGTACCGGGGCGCCGCCATCGCTGGGCGAGAACTTCACCTGCACCTTCTGCCCGATCCGCACCGTGTCGAGGTCGCAGTCGACGATATGGGTCATCATGGTCACGCCTTCGTCCAGCGTGACGTAGGCGATGCAGAACGGATTGGGACCTGCGCGGCGCGTCACGCTGAAGCTGTAGATCGTGCCGCGGCCGCTGGCCGGCTTCCATGAGGTGGTGCCCATGCAGAACGGGCACAGCACGCGCGGATACCAGTGGGGCTTGCCGCAGTCGTCGCAGACCTTGAACAGCAATTGCCCTTCGCGCGCGGCCTGCCAGAAGGGCAGGTTGTCGGGCTGCTCGTCCGGCGCCTTGTAGGCAATGGGGGTATGTGGGGTCGTCATGTCATTGCTCCCGCGCATTATTCACGTTCAAGGATCAGGGTGGCGCTGCCGTGGCGCGAGCCCAGGTAGCCGCCGGTGCCTTGCGCCAGCGCCAGGTCGCAGTTGGCGACCTGCACCGCCGGGTGGGCTTCGCCGCGCAGCTGGCGCACGGCCTCGATGACCTTGGTGATGCCGCCGCGGTTGGCCGGATGGTTGTTGCACAGGCCGCCGCCGTCGGTGTTGAAGGGCAGCTTGCCGACGCCGGAGATCAGGTTGCCGTCGGCGACGAACCTGCCGCCTTCGCCTTTCTTGCAGAAGCCCAGGTCTTCCAGCTGCATCAGCACGGTGATGGTGAAGCTGTCGTAGATCGACGCGTACTTGATGTCGGCCGGCGTGACGCCCGCTTCGGCGAACGCCGTCGCGCCCGAGAAGCGCGCGCCGGACCAGCTCAGATCGACTTCTCCACCGAGCTGGCCCTTGATGTACTCGCCGGCGCCGCGGATCTTCACCTTGGGCCTCTGCAGCGTGGCGGCGATTTCCGGGCGCGCCACGACCAGCGCGCCGCCGCCGTCCGATACCACGCAGCAGTCGAGCTTGTGCAGCGGATCGGAAATCATCGGCGAGTTCAGCACGTCCTCGACCGTGACCACGTCGCGCAGCATGGCATGGGGGTTGTGCTGCGCGTGGTGCGACGCGGCCACCTTGACCCAGGCGAGCTGCTCGGCAGTGGTGCCGTATTCGTGCATATGGCGCATGGCCGTCATCGCGTACAGGTTGACGGTGACCGGGCTGAAGGGGCTCTCGAACGGCGCGTCGGGCAGGTTGGCGCCCCAGTTGCGCGCCTGGGTGCCGCTGGAGCCTTCCGAACGCGGGCGGCCCGCCAGCGTGATCAGGGCCACGTTGCACTTGCCGGCCGCGATGGCCTGCGCCGCGTGCGAGACATGGACCAGGTAGGCCGAGCCGCCGGTGTCGGTGGAGTCGACATGGCGCACCTTGAGGCCGAGATAGTCGACCATATTGACCGCGCCCAGTCCGGGCGCGTCGCCGGCGCAGAAGTAGCCGTCCACGTCCGCCAGCGTCAGGCCCGCGTCTTGCAGTGCGCCCTTGGCGCTTTCGGCGTGCAGCTGCGCCACCGACTTGTCCGGTGCCTTGCGGGTCGGGTGCTCATAGGCGCCGACGATATAGGCCTTGCCGTTGATGCTCATCATTTCTCCTCTCGTGCGTCAAATGGTGCTACGCATGGATATTGCAGCGGTTTGGTCATTCTGTCCTGAGGGGCCTGTAGACCGGCCTACCGGATGGCCCCCGCCGCGCGCATGTGCACGATCTCTTGCTTCCCATAGCCCGCCGCCAGCAGGATCGCGTCGGTGTGCTCGCCAAGCATGGGCGCGCGCTGGAGTACCGCGCCGGGGGTGGCGCTGAGCTTGATCGGCACGCCGGCGATCTTGACCGGCGTGGCCGAGCCCGGTTGCTCAACGTCGACCAGCATTTCGCGCACGCGGTAGTGCGGGTCCGCGAAGATCTCCGCGGAGGTGTAGACCGGACCGAACGGCACCTTGCCGCCCAGGCACTGTGCGATCTCCTCTTTGGTGCGCGCGGTGCTGAACGCTTCGATGGCGTCGATCACTTGTTGCGCGTTGCGCACACGCGCGGCGTTGGTGGCGAAGTCCTCGTCGGTGGCCATCTCGGGGCGGCCGATGGCATGGGCCAGCTTGGCCCAGAACGCGTCGGTGGCGCAGGCGATCGAGACATGGCCATCGCGGGCGCGGAACAGGCCGAACGGGCACAGCAGCGGGTGGCGGTTGCCATCCGGCGCAGGCACGGTGCCGGTGTAGGAGGTCTGGTAGACGATGCGCTCGCACATGGCCAGCACGGCGTCGGTCATGGCCACGTCGACGAACTGGCCTGCGCCGGTCTCGCGCACACGATGCACAGCGGCCAGGATGCCGATGCACAGCATCAGCGCCGGCACGGTGTCACCGACGCCGGGGCCGATCTTGGTCGGGGTGTCGCGGTCCGGGCCGGTGATTCCCATCATGCCGCCCATCGCCTGCGAGACCACGTCATAGGCCGGCCATTGCGCATAGGGGCTCTCGCCGCTGCGCGGATCGCCGAAGCCGCGCACGGTGCCGTAGACCAGCCGCGGATTGGTCTCGCGCAGGGTTTCATAGGCCAGCCCGAGGCGTTCCATCACGCCGGCGCGGAAGTTCTCGACCACGATGTCGGCACCGTCGATCAGCTTGCGGACGATCTCGCGGCCCTTGTCGGTCTTCAGGTCGACTGCGATCGATCGCTTGTTGCGGTTCACGCTCTGGAAATAGCCGCCAAAGTCGCGCAGCGTGTCGTCGGCGCAGAAAGGGCCGGTGACGCGCGTGCCGTCGCCGGTCGACACAGTGCCTGCGCGGCTACGGCTACCGGGTGGGCATCAACTGGCCGTACAAGGGGGCGGAGCTGATCCGCGCCTATGCCGACCCGGCGCGCGGCCGCCACAGCCTGCAGATCGAAATCAACCGCGCGCTTTATATGGACGAGGCAAGGCTCGCGCAGCACCGCGGCTTCGCCGTGCTGCGCGGCCATCTCGACCAGTTGCTGGAGGCGGTGGCGGCATTTATCCGCGAGGCACTGGCGCGATGATGGCGCGGCGCGCTCAGATAACCTTGCCCGGATTCATCAGCCCCTGCGGATCGAGTGCGCCCTTGATCGCGCGCATCATGGCCAGCTCGACCTCGCTCTTGTAAAGCCGGTTTTCCTCGCGCTTGAGCTGGCCGAGCCCGTGCTCGGCGGAAATCGAGCCGTTATGCGAGCGCACGCTGTCGTGCACGATGCGGTTGACCTGGTCCTGGTGGGCCAGGAAGGCGTCATGGTCGACGCCTTCCGGCGGCGACACGTTGTAGTGCAGGTTGCCGTCGCCAAGGTGGCCGAAGGTCACCATGCGTGCGCCGGGGAAGGCGTTCTGCAGCAGCGCGTCGGTGGTCTCGATAAAGTCCGCCACACGCGACACCGGCACGGCGATATCGTGCTTGATGTTCTTGCCGTCTTCCACCTGCGCCAGCGGGATATGCTCGCGCAGGTTCCAGAAATCACGCGACTGCTGCACCGATTCCGCCACCACCGCGTCGGCGACCACGCCGGCATCGAAGGCGGCCGACATCATGGTTTCGAAGATGCCGCGCGCATGGGCTTCGCTTTCGCTGTCGGACAGTTCCAGCAGCACCAGCTGCGGGTGGATGTCTGCGAACGGATAGCGCAGCTGCGGGAAGTGCCGCGTCACCAGCGTCATGCTGAGCGCGGACATCAGCTCGAACCCGGTCAGCATGGCGCCCGCATGCGATTGCGCGATGGCCAGTAGCGCCAGCGCGGCGCGCGGGCTCGGCACCGCGGCCAGCGCGGTGACCGAGGCGCGTGGCAGCGGGAACAGCTTCATTACCGCGGCGGTGATGATGCCCAGCGTGCCTTCGGCGCCGATAAAAAGGTCGCGCAGGTCGTAGCCGGTGTTGTCCTTGCGCAGCCCGCGCAGGCCGTGCCAGATCTCGCCCGACGGCGTCACCACTTCCAGGCCCAGGCACAGCTCACGCGTGTTGCCGTAGCGCAGCACCGCGGTGCCGCCGGCATTGGTCGACAGGTTGCCGCCGATGGTGCAGCTGCCTTCGGCCGCCAGGCTCAGCGGAAACAGCCGGCCGTGCTCGCGCGCCACTTCCTGCAGGTGCTGCAGCACCACGCCGGTCTCGACCGTGATGGTGTTGTTGAGCGGATCCACCTGGCGGATGCGGTGCAGCCGCTGCAGCGAGACCACCACCTGGTCCTGCCCGGCCACCGGCGTGGCGCCGCCGCACAGGCCGGTGTTGCCGCCTTGCGGCACCACGGCGATCTTGTGCGCATGGCAGGCATGGACCACC
This sequence comes from Cupriavidus necator N-1, assembly GCF_000219215.1. Lineage (NCBI taxonomy): Bacteria > Pseudomonadati > Pseudomonadota > Betaproteobacteria > Burkholderiales > Burkholderiaceae > Cupriavidus > Cupriavidus necator. Next base: position 1,320,521 of record NC_015726.1, read on the forward strand.
TCGGCGACCTCCTCGGTGGTGCCGGGGCGCAGCACCGCCAGCGCCTCGCCGCGATAGCGCTTGCGCCAGTCGGTCAGGTAGGGCGCCTTGTCGGCTGCATCGGTCAGCACGTGCTGCGCACCCAGCGCGGCGCGGCACAGTGCGAGGAAGGAGTCTTGAGGCGAGGTCATGGCGATGGCGGAATGGGGTCAGGACTTGGGCGCGGCTGGCTTGCCGGCCGCCCGGGCGCGGCGCTTGTAGGGGCGAAGGTACAGGATGGTGCTGGTGAAGTACACCAGCGTCAGCGCCACCTCCACCCACGCCAGCGTGGACGAGGGGGCGCGGTCGCTGGTGGCGCGCACGATGCCCTCGGTGAAGAACAACAGGATCAGCATCGACGACCACTGCATGGTGTAGCGGTTGCGCGTCAGCAAGCCGCGCAGCGGCAGCAGCAGCGGCAGGAACTTGATGATCAGCCACGACCCCCCGGGGCGCAGCGGCGCCAGGAACCATTCCCAGGCAATGCACAGCACCATCAGCGCCAGCAGGCTGCCCACGCTGAACCGGTACAGCCAAGGGCTGTGCAGCGCCTGGTCGCTCTCGGGGATGGGGCTCATGCCGCGTCTCCCGCCAGGCGCAGCGCGGTCTGCGCCAGCCGCCGGCCCATGGCGATGGCCAGTCCAGATTCGTCTTCCGTGACCGGGCCGCGGTTGTCGCCGTGGGCATGGTGGCTGGGGCCGTAGGGCGTGCCACCGGAGGCCGTGGTCATCAGGCCCTTCTCGGAATACGGCAGGCCCAGGATCAGCATGCCGTGGTGCAGCAGCGGCAGCATCATCGACAGCAGCGTGGTTTCCTGCCCGCCGTGCAGGCTGCCGGTGGCGGTGAACACGCAGGCCGGCTTGCCGGTCAGCGCGCCCGACAGCCACTGCGCCACGGTGCCGTCCAGGAAGTACTTCATCGGCGCGGCCATGTTGCCGAAGCGGGTGGGGCTGCCCAGGGCCAGGCCGGCGCATTCCTCCAGGTCGCGCAGCTCGGCATAGGGCGGGCCGTCGGCCGGGATATCGGACGCGGTGGCCTCGCACACGGTGGAAACCGGCGGCACGGTGCGCAGCCGGGCCTGGGCGCCGGGGACGCTGTCAATACCGTTGGCAATCAGTTCGGCAAGTTTGCGGGTGCTGCCGTGGCGGCTGTAATACAGGACGAGGATGTCGGTCATGGAGCGGGATGGCCGGCGGTGGCGGGGTGGTGTTGCGCGAAGGATGCCGGAAGCAATGCGCGTATTATAGATGCGCCCCCCGCGCCATCTCCCATCGGCTTCGCGCCCCCGGTGCCGCGGGCCGCCTGTTTATCCGTCAGAACCAGATCCAGGAGGTCGTTTGCGCATGATTGGACCCCGCGTTGCCCGCCTGCGCCGGGAATGGAACCTGCAGAAGGTACGCGCCCTGGCGCGCTATGCACTGCGCCGCGCCGGCGAAGACCGGCTGCCGCAGGTCTCGGCCAGCCTGACCTTCACCACCGTGCTGGCCGTGGTGCCGGTGCTGACGGTGGCGTTCGCGCTGCTGGCCGCGTTCCCGGTGTTCCGCGACTTCCGCAACGCCATCGAGTCGTTCCTGTTCCAGAACCTGATCCCCGGCAACGTCAGTGAATCGATCCAGCGCTACCTCGGCATGTTCGCCAAGAGCGCGCGCGGGCTGACCGCAATGGGCCTGGGCGGACTGATGGTCACCTCGGTGCTGACCATGCTGACCGTGGAAGATGCGCTCAATGCGATCTGGCGCGTCAAGCAGCGCCGCCCGCTGGCGCAGCGGGTGCTGGTGTTCTGGGCGGTGCTGACCTTCGGGCCGGTGCTGATCGGCGCGAGCCTGTCGATCAGCTCTTACCTGATCTCGGTCTCGGCGGGCTATGTCGGCACCATGCCGGTGGGGCTGGGGCTGCTGGTGGGCGCAACGCCGGTGCTGCTGTCGGCGCTGGCCTTTGCCTTCCTGTACACGGCGGTGCCCAATGCCTATGTCGAATGGCGCGATGCCATCGTGGCGGGCCTGGTGGCGGCGATCGCGTTCGAGTTTGCCAAGCGCGGCTTCGGCTATTTCATCACGCATATCCCGACTTACACGGCGGTCTACGGCACCTTCGCGGCGCTGCCCATCTTCCTGCTCTGGATCTACCTGAGCTGGCTGGTGACGCTGCTGGGTGCGACCATCGCCGCCAACCTGCCGGTGATCCGGCAGGGCTACTGGCGCCGCCGCACCTTTGCCGGCAGCGAGTTCTTCGACGCGCTGGGCGTGCTGCTGCTGCTCTACCGCGCGCGCGACGAAGTGCCGCGCAGCGTCGGCGAACTGGACCTTGGCCGCAAGCTGCGGGTTGAGGCCGACTACCTGTCGGGCCTGCTGGGCAAGCTCAAGGCCTTGCACCTGATCGGACGCCTGCAGCAGGAGCGTGGCCAGGCCCACTGGGCGCTGCTGTGCGATCCGTCGCAGGTGACGCTGCGGACGTTGCATGACCGGTTGGTGCTGAACCTGCCGCGGCTGCCGCGCACGGCGCTTGCGCAGCAGCTTCGCGGCGCCGATGCGCTCAAGTCGATTCTGGACAATCCGCAGCTGGACCAGACGCTGGAGGCGGTGTTCCGGCAGCAGCCGGCCGATCTGCCGCCGACTGAAGGAGATGGGGGGAGCCATCTGCAGCGGCGCACGCTGGAAGTGGTGCCGCCGGGCTGGCATGGGCAGGTGTAAGGCCCGGGCCAGCCCGGCGACAGTGAAGTTGCCTAGAACGGAATCTTGCCCCGCCAGATATCGGCATACATCACCCAGTCTCCCATCAGGCTGTAAAGCGGATGCCGGAACGTCGCCGGCCGGTTCTTCTCGAAACCAAAGTGCCCGACCCAGGCAAAGGCGTAACCTGCCAGCACAGCGGCCAGCAGCCACCACGCATTGCCGGTAACCACCAGCGCCACCAGACACAGCAGCGCCACCGTCGACCCGGCAAAATGCAGCCGCCGGCAGGTACGGTTCTGGTGTTCGGCCAGGTAGTAGGGATAAAAGGCCGCGAAGTTTTCGAACTCGCGCGCGCGGGCGTGGGCCATGGCTGTCTCCGGCAGGTCTTGTTTTGTGCAGTGTAGACCTTCTGCGCAGAGGTGCCGGGAGGCTGGCCGCCGGCGTGGCCGGCCAGCCATCTGCGGCCAGGCTTAGCCGGCCGCGACCACCTTGCGCGCAAACGCCGCCAGCGCGTCCAGCACTTCATCCGGGCGTTCGCCCATCAGCGCGTGGCCGCACGGGACCGTGACCAGGCTCGCCTTGGTCATCTTGCCGGCCAACGCCTGGGCCGCCTTGGGCGACGTCATCATGTCCTTGGTGCCGGTGATGAAGAGCGCGGGGCAGGCGACCGCGGCCGCGGCCTCTTCGCCATGGGCGTAGGCATTGCAGGCCGAGAAGTCATTGTGGAACACATGGGCCTGCGGGTTGTTGCGCGACACGCGCTCCATCAGCCGCTGGCTGCCGCCGTGCATCCACGCGCCCGGCCCGGGCGAAGACGGCTTGTTGGCCAGGCTCGAATGCGACCAGGTGTTGACCATGGCGATGGCCTCGCCCTCGCGGTTGAGCGAAGCGTCCAGCAGCGCGTCCGAGACCTTCATCGGGTAAGCCGTGGCCAGCAGGCCGATGCCGCGCACGGCCTGCGCATGCCGCGCCGCGCATTCCAGCGCGATCAGCGAGCCCATGCTGTGGCCGAACACGAAGGCCGGCGCCTTCACGCCGGCGGCCGCCACCAGCGCCATGACCCAGTCGGCCATGGCCTCGACGGTGGCCAGCGGCGCGCCCTTGCTGCGGTTGTGGCCCGGCAGGTCCACCGCCAGCACCGAGAAGCCGTGGTTGGCAAACCAGCGCGTCTGCAGGGCCCACACGCTGTGGTCGTTCTGCGCGCCGTGGACAAACACGGCACAGGGCAGGGCGGGATCGAAGGGTTTGCCGCCGGTATAGGCGTAGGCCGGCTGGCCTGCAATGGTCAGTTCCATCAGGCTTGCCCTCCCTTGCCGCTCATGGCCTTTTCGGCCGCCTTCAGGCCGCGCTTGAGATCGTCGATCAGGTCATCCGGGTCTTCCAGCCCGATCGACAGCCGGATCGTGCCCTCGGTGATGCCGGCCGACTGCAGCGCCGCCGCGTCCATGCGGAAGTGCGTGGTCGAAGCCGGGTGGATCACCAGCGAGCGTGCGTCGCCCACGTTGGCCAGGTGCGAGAACAGCGACATGCTCTCGATAAAGCGCTGGCCGGCCACGCGGTTGCCCTTCAGGTTGAAGCTGAACACCGCGCCGCAGCCGCGCGGCAGCAGGCGCTTGGCCAGTTCGTAGTCAGGGTGCGATTCCAGTTCCGGGTAGGACACCGATTCCACCATCGGGTGCGAGACCAGGAACTGCACCACCTTGCGAGTGTTGTCGACATGCCGGCTCATGCGCAGCGGCAGCGTCTCCACGCCCTGCAGCAGCTGCCAGGCGGCCATCGGGTTCATGCAGGCACCGAAGTCGCGCAGGCCCTCGCGGCGCGCGCGCAGCAGGAAGGGCGCCACCGTGCTTTCCTCGGTGAACACCATGTTGTGGAAGCCCTCGTACGGCTCGGACAGCTCCGGGAAGCGCCCGGAGGCCTCGAAGTCGAAGGTGCCGCCTTCGACCAGCACGCCGCCGATGGTGGTGCCGTGGCCGCCCAGGAACTTGGTGGCCGAATGGTAGAGCAGGCCGGCGCCGTGGTCGAACGGGCGCAGCAGGTAGGGCGTGGTGAAGGTGGAATCCACCAGCAACGGGATGCCGTTGTCCTGGCCCAGTTGCGCCAGCGTCGGGATGTCCAGCACGTCCAGTCCCGGGTTGCCCAGGGTCTCGCCGAACAGCAGCCGGGTATTGGGCCGGATCGCCGCGCGCCAGGCGTCGATGTCGCGCGCCTTGACAAAGGTGGTCTCGATGCCGAAGCGGCGCAGAGTGTAGTGCAGCAAGTTGTGCGAGCCGCCATACAGTGCCGACGAGGCCACCACGTGCGAGCCCGCGCCCATCAGAGTGGCCACCGCCAGGTGCAGCGCGGCCTGGCCCGAGGCCGTGGCGATGGCGCCGGCGCCGTTCTCCAGCGCGGCGATGCGCTCTTCGAGCACGGCCACGGTGGGGTTGGAAATACGAGAGTAGACGTGCCCCGCGCGCTCCATGTTGAACAGCGACGCGGCGTGCTCGCTGTCGCGGAACACGAAGGACGTGGTCAGGTGGATAGGGGTGGCGCGGGCCCCGGTGGCGGGGTCTGGCGCGGCGCCGGCGTGCAGCGCAAGCGTGTCGAATCGGGTTCCGGACATGGTCGGTCGGCCTTGAGTTGTCTCCGGCCAGCATCGTAGCACCGTGCGCCCGCCGACGCCCGCAAACCGGCCTCCCGCTTTACTTTGACGGCGGGTTTGGGCTAGGATCGGCCAACGGGGCGCTACGATGCAGAGTGCGCCCGCACACCCATAGACAGATAACAATGTGACCGGTATCGCCCCCTGTGCCCCCGGCCGGAGCGATGCCCTCAGTTTGAGCGCAGGCAGCGGAGACCAACATGAAAGTCAGCGACATCCTCCAGATCAAGGGCAATACGCTCTATACCGTGACGCCTGACACCTCCTTGCTGGTAGCCGTCCACACCATGGCCGAGCACGATATCGGCTCGCTGGTGGTGATGGAATACGGCGACCTGGTCGGCATGCTGACCTTCCGCGAGATCATCGAGACGCTGGCCCGAAATAATGGCAACGTCGGCAGCACCAGCATCCGCAAGGTGATGGACGATGCGCCGCTGACCTGCACCATGGAGACCGACGTCAACGAGGTCCGCCGCATGATGCTGGAACGTCACACCCGCTACCTGCCGGTGCTCGACAACCGCACGCTGATGGGCGTGATTTCCTTCTACGACGTCGCCAAGGCCGTAGTCGAGGACCAGAGCTTCGAGAACAAGATGCTCAAGGCCTATATCCGCGACTGGCCGGAAGAGCGCGCCGAGTAATTGCGCCGGGCCGCCCGGGCTGAAGCTTCCTTCGGAAATACCCTCGGTTGGCGCCACGGGGCCGTGGCGGGGTGGCGGCCGAACCCCGGCTCCGGCACACTAGCCGGCGTTCCCATTTCGGCGGCGGTCCCCTGACCGACCGGCCCATCCATGAGCCAACACAGCCAGTTCCGACTGCTCGGCCTGCGCCGCTTCGCCCCGTTCTTCTGGACCCAGTTCCTTGGGGCGATGAACGACAACGTCTTCAAGGTCGCCTTCACCTCGCTGGTGACTTACCACACGGCACTGTTCGAGGGCGTGGACGCGCGCAGCGCGGCCTTTCTGATCTCGGCCATCTTTATCGCGCCGTTCGTGCTGTTTTCGGCCACCAGCGGGCAGATCGCCGACAAGCTGGAGAAGTCGCGCCTGATCCGGCTGGTCAAGTCGCTGGAAATCGCCATCATGGTGCTGGGCCTGGCCGGCTTTGCCTGGCACAGCGCGCCGCTGCTGTACGCCGGCACCTTCCTGATGGGGCTGCATTCCACGCTATTCGGCCCGGTCAAGTTTGCCTACCTGCCGCAGCACCTGGATGAAAGCGAGCTGGTCGGCGGCAACGGGATGGTGGAGATGGGCACCTTTGTCGCGATCCTGATCGGGACGCTGATCGGCGGCGAACTGGCCGGGCTTCAGCAGGGCGGCACGATCGTGGGGCCGATGTACGTGGGCGCGGTGTGCGTGGTGATCGCGGTGGCGGGGCGGCTGGTGTCGGGCCGCATCCCGGTCTCGCCGGCGCCGCAGCCGGACCTGCGCATCAACTGGAACCCGTTCTCCGAGACCTGGCGCAACCTGGTGCTGGCGCGCGGCAACCGCACGGTATTCCTGAGCCTGCTCGGCATTTCGTGGTTGTGGTTCCTGGGCGCCACCTTCCTGACCTCGTTCTTCAGCTATGCCAAGGATGTGCTGGGCGGCGACCAGAACGTGGTGACGCTGCTGCTGGCGGTGTTCTCGCTGGGCATCGGCACCGGTTCACTGCTGTGCGAGCGCTTGTCCGGGCGCCATGTCGAGATCGGCCTGGTGCCGTTCGGCTCGATCGGCATGACAGTGTTCGCAGTCGACCTGTACTTTGCCAGCCAGGGGCAGGCACCCGTGGCGCTGAGCGGCATCGGCGGTTTCCTGGCCGAGCCGCGCCACTGGCGCGTGCTGGTGGACCTGTTCTTGCTGGCCATGTTCGGCGGGTTCTACAGCGTGCCGCTGTACGCGCTGATCCAGAGCCGCAGCGCACCCACGCACCGCGCCCGCATCATCGCCGCCAACAACATTCTGAACAGCTTCTTCATGATTGCCGCTTCGCTGCTGGGCGTGGCGATGACGCGGGCGGGCTACAGCATCCCGCAGCTGTTCCTGGTGGTGGGGCTGCTCAATGCGGTGGTGGCGGTCTACATCTACTCGCTGGTGCCGGAATTCCTGCTGCGCTTTATCGCGTGGATCCTGGTCCATACCCTCTACCGGCTGCGCCGCGTCAACGCCGAGCGCATTCCCGCCGACGGCCCGGCCGTGCTGGTCTGCAACCACGTCAGCTTTGCCGACGCAGTGGTGCTGATGGCCTGCAGCCCGCGCCCGGTGCGCTTCCTGATGGACCACAACATCTTCAGGGTGCCGCTGCTGTCGTGGTTCTTCCGCCAGGCCCGGGCGATCCCGATCGCGCCGGCGCACGAGAATCCGGACATGCTCAAGCGTGCCTATGACAGCGTGGCGCAGGCGCTGGACGAGGGGGATCTGGTCTGCATCTTCCCCGAAGGCAAGATCACCGCCACCGGCGAGATCAACCCGTTCAAGCAGGGCGTGCAGCAGATCATCCGGCGCACGCCGGTGCCGGTGGTGCCGATGGCGCTGCGCGGGCTGTGGGGCAGCTTCTTCTCGCGCAAGGGGGCACCGGCGATGTCGCGGCCGTTCCGGCGCGGCATCCTGAACCGGCTGGAGCTGGTGGTGGGCGAGCCCGTGCCGCCCGAGGCCGCCACCCCGGAGGGGCTGCAGCAGATGGTGCAGGCCCTGCGCGGCGACTGGCGCTAAATCCGTTGTGCGGAACCCGAATCCACAATGATCACGCTCTATACCTTTGGCCCCGCCTTCGGGCTGCCCGACGCCAGCCCCTTCGTCACCAAGGCCGAGATGCTGCTCAAGCTGGCCGGCCTGCCTTACCAGGCGCGCCGCGGCAGCCTGCGGCGCGCGCCCAAGGGCAAGCTGCCCTACCTGGACGACATGGGCCGGATCGTGGCGGATTCCACCATGATCCGCTGGCATATCGAGAAGACCTACCACATCGACTTCGACGCCGGCCTGAGCGCGGCCGAGCGCGGCATCGCCTGGGCCGCCGAGAAGCTGATGGAAGACCACCTGTACTGGGCGGTGGCGCGGGTGCGCTGGCTGGACCAGGCCAACTTCGACAAGGGGCCGGCCCAGTTCTTCCGCGGCGTGCCGGCGCCGGTGCGCGGCCTGGCCGAGCGGCTGGTGCGCTACAAGGTGCGCAAGACGCTGTGGGGGCAGGGGCTGGGCCGGCACAGCGAAGAAGACCTGGTGGCGCTGGCCAGCAAGGGCGTGACCTCGATTGCCGACATCCTGGGCGACAAGCCCTACCTGATGGGCAACGCGCCATGCGGGGCCGACGCCACGCTGTTTGCCTTTGCCGGCAGCCTGCTGTGCCCCGTATTCGACACTCCGATCCGCACCGCGGCCGAGGGGCATGCCAACCTGGTGGCCTATATGGAGCGGATGCGCGCCGAGTTCTACCCCGAACTGGTGCTGGCAAGCGCCGCCGCCTGAGCCTGTCGGGCCGCCCGAGGCCCGCCATTGGCCTTACAATGGAAACCTTCCCCAATTCCTGTGCGGTTTCCATCATGTCCGGCAACACCCTTGGCCTGCTTTTCACTGTTACCACCTTCGGCGAATCGCACGGGCCCGCCATCGGCGCGGTGGTGGACGGCTGCCCGCCGGGCATGGCGCTGACCGAGGCCGACATCCAGGGCGACCTGGACCGCCGCCGGCCCGGCACCTCGCGCCACGTCACGCAGCGCCAGGAAGCCGATCAGGTCGAGATCCTGTCCGGCGTGTTCGAGGGCAAGACCACTGGCACCCCGATCTGCCTGCTGATCCGCAATACCGACCAGCGCAGCAAGGACTACGGCAATATCGTCGAGACCTTCCGCCCGGGCCATGCCGACTACACCTACTGGCAGAAGTACGGCATCCGCGACCATCGCGGCGGCGGCCGCTCGTCGGCGCGCCTGACCGCGCCGGTGGTGGCGGCCGGGGCGGTGGCCAAGAAGTGGCTGCGCGAAAAGTACGGCACCGAGATCCGGGGCTACATGTCGCAGCTGGGCGAAATCGCCGTGCCGTTCACGGACTGGTCGCATGTGCCGCAGAACCCGTTCTTCGCGGCCAATGCCGACGTCATCCCTGAACTGGAAACCTATATGGACGCGCTGCGCCGCGACGGCGACTCCGTCGGCGCACGCATCGAGGTGGTGGCCAGCAACGTGCCGGTGGGCCTGGGCGAGCCGCTGTTCGACAGGCTCGACGCCGACATTGCCCACGCCATGATGGGCATCAACGCGGTCAAGGGCGTGGAGATCGGCGCCGGCTTCGACAGCGTGGCCCAGCGCGGCAGCGTCCATGGCGACGAGCTGACCGCCGAGGGCTTCCGCACCAACAATTCCGGCGGCGTGCTGGGCGGTATCTCCACCGGCCAGGACGTCACGGTGTCGCTGGCGATCAAGCCGACGTCTTCCATCCGCACCCCGCGCGAATCGATCGACAAGGCCGGCAATGCCGCCACCGTCGAGACCTTCGGCCGCCACGACCCGTGCGTGGGCATCCGCGCCACGCCGATCGCCGAGGCCATGCTGGCGCTGGTGCTGATCGACCACGCCCTGCGCCACCGCGCCCAGTGCGGCGACGTCAAGGTCGATACGCCGCGCATTCCCGCGCAGGCCGGCCAGACGCCTTGATCTGACCTCGCGTTGGCCACGCCTTTCGCGGGCGGCGGCGCCACCGGCGCCGGCCGCCCCGACTACGCCCGTTTCGGGCTCTTCTACCTTGGCTACTACGGCTACGTCGGCCTGATTTCGCCGTACGTCAGCCTGTATTTCGCCGACCGCGGCTTCAACCCGGTGCAGATCGGCGTGCTGATGGCGAGCTTCCAGGTCAGCCGCATCGTCGGGCCCTACCTGTGGGGCTGGCTGTCCGACGTGATGCACACGCGCGTGCGCATCCTGCGCGTGAGCGCGTTCACCTCGTTGTTGGCTTTCCTGATGCTGCCGGGTGTCGGCAGCTACGGCGGCATGATGGCGATGATGCTGACGCTGAGCCTGTTGACCAGCGCGATGTCGCCGCTGGGCGATGCCCTGACCATCTCCACGCTGCGCCGCTACGGCGCCTTCGACCATAGCTACGGCCGCATCCGCATGTTCGGCTCGGTCGGTTTTATCGGCGCGGTACTGGCCGGCGGGGCCTTGTTCGAAGCGGTCGGCATGCGCGCCTTCCCGTGGGTGGCCAGCACGCTGCTGGCGATCCTGGCCGGGGTGGTGCTGACCATGCGCGACGCCGCCGCCGACGGTACGCACACTGCGCCGCCGCGCGCCTTGCCGCTGCTGCGCCGCCCGGACGTGGCCTGGTTCCTGGCGTCAGCCTTCCTGATGATGTTCGCGCACGCCGCGCTCTATGTGTTTTATTCGCTGTGGCTGGCACAGCTGGGCTACAGCAAGTTCGCCATTGGCGTGATGTGGACCATCGGCGTGGTCGCCGAGATCGTTTTCTTCTACTACCAGGGCCTGCTGTTCGCGCGCTATTCGCTGCGCACCATCCTGGCCGGCACCTTTGTGCTGGCGGCGCTGCGCTTCGGCCTGACCGGCTACTTTGCCCAGTTTGCCTGGCTCATGGCGCTGGTGCAGGTGCTGCACGCGGCCACCTTTGCCGCGCACCACAGCGCCAGCCTGAAGCGGTTGCAGGCCTGGTTTGCCGGGCCGCTGCAGGGGCGCGGGCAGGCGCTGTACACGGGCATTTCCTACGGCGTCGGCGGCACGCTGGGCGGGCTGGCGATGGGCTGGACCTGGAACGCGCTGGCGCCCGAGCATACGTTCGGGCTGGCCGCCATTGCCGCGGCGGCCGGCGCGCTCTGTGCGGTGATGAGCTTTCGCGCGGAAGGCGATGGCGCCGCTCAGGCCAGCGCTGCGCAGACCCGCTCGGCGATCGCCAGCGACGAGGTCAGCCCCGGCGACTCGATGCCGAACAGGTGAACCAGCCCCGGCACGCCGTGCACGGCGGGGCCGTCGATGCGGAAGTCTGCCGCCGCCTCATGCGGGCCGCTGATCTTGGGGCGGATGCCGGCATAGCCGGGTTGCAGCGCGCCGTCGGCCAGTCCGGGCCAGTAGCGCCGCACCTCGTCATAGAAGCCGTCGGCGTCGGCTGGGTCCACGCCGTATTCGATCTCGTCGATCCAGCGCACATTGGGGCCGAAGCGCGCCTGCCCGCCCAGGTCGATGGTCAGGTGCACGCCCAGCCCAGCCGCCTCGGGCACCGGGTAGATCAGCCGTGAGAACGGCGCGCGTCCGGCCAGCGTGAAATAGCAGCCCTTGGCGTAGTACTGCGGCGGGATATGGGCCTCGGGCATGCCGTCGATGCGGCGCGCCAGTTCCGGCGCGGTCAGCCCGGCCGAGTTCACCACCGTGCGCGCCAGCAGCGTGGTGACGCTGCCATCCTCGTTGCCGATCTCCAGCCGGATGCCGTCCGGCGTCACCGCGCCGCCCAGCACCGGCGACTGCACCGCCAGCATCGCGCCGGCGTTTTCCGCGTCGCCCAGCAGTGCGGTCATCAGGCCATGGCTGTCGACAATCCCGGTCGACGGTGACAGCAGCGCGGCATGGCACTGCAGTTGCGGCTCAAGCGCCTGCGCCTCGGCGCGGCTGACGAGGCGCAGGTCGTCCACGCCGTTGGCCGCCGCCTTGGCGCGGATGCCTTCGAGCGTGGCCACCTGGGCCGCGCTGGTGGCCACGATCAGCTTGCCGCAGCGCTGGTGCGCCACGTGGTGGCTGGCGCAGTAGTTGTACAGCATGGCCTTGCCGCGCACGCACAGCTGCGCCTTGAGCGAGCCGGCCGGGTAGTAGATGCCGGCGTGGATGACCTCGCTGTTGCGCGCGCTGGTGATGGTGCCGAAGGCGTTCTCGGCTTCCAGGATGATTACTTCGCGGCCCTGCAGCGCGAGTGCGCGCGCCACCGCCAGTCCCACCACGCCGGCGCCGATGACGACGCAATCCACTGTTTCCATGGTTGTTCCTCGCTTCAATGTCTGTGTGTTCGGGACTCAGGCCGTCAGGTCGAGGCGCGCGGCGGCGGCCGCAAGGTGCTGTTGCGCGGCGTTGCGGGCGGCCGCGGCGTCGCCGGCGGCAATGGCTTCGGCCAGCGCCGCATGTTCCTGGTCGGCGGCGCGCGGCGCGCCGGTCGTCACGCTCAGCCGCGAGGTGTTCTCCCAGGCGCGCTGGCGCGCGGCCAGCATCTGCTGGCTGACGAAATCGGTCAGGCCGGTAAAGCAGGGGTTGTGCGCGGCTTCCGCAATGGCATGGTGGAAGGCCATGTCGGCCGCCGCCGCGCTGGCCATGTCGCCCTGGCCGTCGGCCTGTGCCTGCATCGCCGCCAGTGCGCCGCGGATGGCATCGATATCGGCATCCGTGCGCCGCTGCGCGGCCATTTCGGCGCAGGCGGTTTCCACCACCCGGCGCAGTTCGAACAGCTGCGCCAGCGTCGGGCCGCCGTCGGGCGCGCTGGCCACGCGCCAGGCCTGGCCGCCCGGCGTCTCCGACACATAAGCGCCCGAGCCCTTGCGCGTCACCAGCACGCCATCGGCCTTCAACTGGGCGATGGCCTCGCGCACGATCGGCCGGCTCACGCCGAAGGTGTCGGCCAGGCTGGCCTCGGCCGGCAGGCGCGCGCCCGCGCCATAGCGGCCGGCGAGGATATCGTCGTGCAGGGTCTGGGCGATACGGCTGGCGAGGGAGGCCGGGCGAGGCAGGATGGTCATGGTTTGATATGTCAGGCTGTCAGACAGCTTTTGCGGATTTTCGGCCTAACTTTGCGGCGCGTCAAGGTTTCCGTAGGGAGCGAATGCTACACATGCGGCCTTAGTCAATCGCCGAGGGCTTAATTTCGCCGCGCCGGCGCCGATAGAAACCTGATACAGGTGGCGGATCCTGCGCGTCAGCTCCGCCCAGGGCTTGCCATGCCCCGTGGCGTCCAATGCCGGGGCCTACTGCGAACAGCCATGATCCAGCTCACACCTAACGATCTTCCCGTCGGATACCCGCTGCCCTGGTCATTGCTCGATGGCGAGGGCAACCTGGTGCTCGGCAGCGGCAGTGTCATTCCCGATGAACGCGACCTGGCGCTGGTGTTCCACCATGGCGTGGTCTGCCGCGAAGATGGTCACGACGATGCCGATGACGAACTGCGTCCGACCACCGGGCCGCTTGGCCTGCAGGTCGGCACGCTGCTGCATGTCAAGCATGAGGGCGAGGCCGCGCGCCCGGCCGCCAGCCGCCTGATCGGTTTTATCGAGCAGGGCCTGTTTGTCACCTGGCCGCAGCTCGGCGGGCGCGACCTGCCGCTGCAGGCGGGCGATTCCGTGCTGCTGCGCGGCTTCTCCGGACAGGCCATCCACAGCTTCACCTCGACCATCACCGCCGTGTGCCGCAGCCCGTTTCGCTACCTGGTGCTGTCGGCGCCGGTGCAGAAGCACGCAACGCCGGTACGCAAGGCCGCGCGCGTGCCTACCCGGCTGGCGGCCTACCTGACCGAGCCCGGCGATGACGACGGCATCGACACCGGCACGGCGCGGCTGGCGCTGCTGTCCGACCTCAGCACCGGTGGCGCGCTGGTGCAGACCACCGCGCCTGCGCCGGCGCCGGGCAGCCGCGTACGGCTGCGCTTCAAGATGCGCACGGCGTCGCTGGACAGCGAGGTCACCATCGACGGCTGGGTCCGCCTCGCGCCCCCCGGCGCGGCCAGCGACGATGCCGACTTCCCGGCCTTCGGCGTGGCCTTCGACGTGCTGGCCGAGCGCGAGCTGACGCTGCTGCAGTGCTACATTTACGAACAGCTGCTTTCCAGCACCCGCATGCCCTTGCAGCCCGCGGCTGTATTGGCCGTTTAGAAGGAATCCGCTAATGTTTTGATTGTCTCCTCGCGTCGGCCCGTCTTTACTGCTTCCAACATAAAAAGACCCACCACCGAGGAGACAAGATGGAGCACTGCGGACACCACGCGTGCGGACAACGCACGCCCGCGCTACGCGAGCAGAAGGCCGGCAAGGCCTGGCACAGGCTGGCAGGCACAGCCGCGCTGGCCGTGGCGGCCATGCTGGCGCAGCCAGCACCCGCGCTGGCCGCGAGCGGCGACTATGCGAAGACGCGCTACCCGATCGTGCTGGTCCACGGATTGACCGGCGCGGCCAAGATGGGTGGTGCTCGACTACTGGTATGGCATCCCCGAGGTGCTGCGGGCCAACGGCGCGCAAGTCTATGTGGCCACGGTGCCGTCGTTCAACAGCGATGAAGAGCGCGCGCTGGCGCTGCAGGCCTATGTGCACGCGGTCAAGCTGGAAAGCGGCGCCGACAAGGTCAACCTGATCGGCCACAGCCAGGGCGGGCCGACCTCGCGCATGCTGGCGGCGATGTCGCCGCAGGACGTGGCCTCGGTCACCACCATCGGCAGCCCGCATCGCGGCAGCGAAGTGGCCGACACCGTGCTGGACCTGATCAATGGCTTGACATCCTCCTCGTCCTCAGCCTTCGGCTGCCGCCTTACGGCGGAAAGGACGAGGATTCCTACGGCGCTACGTGATGCTCTACGTAGTCACTTCGGTGGGTTCCTGCTTCGTAGAGCGGCTTGACTACGCCGACTCTCCACAGGCTGCAACGCGGTGCCCCCGCGCCAAAATGTTGATCGCGCCGACCACGTCGGCGTGATTCGCATAGCCGCATGCCACACAGGCGAAGCTCGCCTGGCTCTGCCGGTTTCGGCAGATACATGCCCGCAGCAAGGGCACGTGCGACTGGTGTGCTGTGGCGGCACAGCTATTAGCCAGCCGCCATTCCACGCTAGCTTGTATTCCAGTTGACGCCCGAACTCGTACCAACCCTGATCGAGGATGGCCTTGTTCAGGCCGGACTTGGCCCTGACGTTCTTGCCCGGTTGCCCGCTTGAACCGGCCGCTGACTTGGACATGTTCCGTACCTTCAGGTCCTCGATACACACCATCGCTTGATTTTCGCTGATCGTGGTCGTGGCTTTGTGCAGGTAGTCGAGGCGGGCGTTACCGATGCGTGCGTGGATACGCTGGATTCGGGCCTTGGACTTCTTCCAGTTGTTGCTGAATTTCGTCTTGCGGCTCATCGCCCGCTGCGCACGGCGCAGTCTGGCTTCGTGCTTCCTAAAGCTGTTGAGCGGCGCGAGGAAAGTGCCATCGCTCATGGTGGCAAAGCGAGCGATGCCCATGTCGATGCCGATGGCGCTGGTGGCTTTCGGCACAGGTCGCTCGACCTTCCGCTCAGTCTGGATCGAAACAAACCACTTGCCGCCCGACAGGCTGACGCAGGCATTGCGTACCTCACCGAGTACGTCGCGGCTGTTCCTGTATCGCAGCCAGCCCAGCTTGGGCAAATAGATACGCGAGTTGGTCTGATCAAGCTTGATTTGCTTCTGGTCGGGATAGCGGAAACTGTCGCCCAGACCCTTCTTCTTGAAACGCGGGAAGTCGGCCCGTTTTGCGAAGAAATTTGTGTAGGCCCGCTCCAAGTCCTTGAGCGTCTGTTGAAGAGGATGGACTGGTGCATCGGCCAGCCATGCTGTTTCCGTGCTGTTGCGCCACTCCGTGAGTTGCTTACACAGACCGGCATAGCTGAGCTTCTTTTCGCCTTGATCGTAACGCTGTTTCTGCAACGCCAGCGCCTTGTTATAGACGAACCGGCACGATCCGGCATAACGGCGCATGTTGCGCTGCTGCTCGCCGTTCGGCATCAATTCGTATTTGAATGCTTGAAGACGCTGCATGGCCCAATCATACTCTTGGCCTACGAGCGACGACAATGACATTCGGCAGAGGACCTGCGCGACATATTTACCGGCGTTTGCGCAGATTTCGAAGCTGAACTGGTGGAGTTCGATGGGGAGGACGATCACGTTCACCTTCTTGTGAACTACCCGCCAAAGGTCGCGGTGTCCGCACTGGTAAACAGCTTGAAAGGGGTATCCAGCCGTATGATCCGAAAGAAGAACTACCCGAGCATCAGCAAGAAGCTATGGGGCGGTGCACTGTGGTCGCCGTCTTACTTCGCAGGGAGCTGCGGCGGTGCGCCCATCGAGATCATCCGCCAATACATTGAGCAACAACAGACGCCGCATTAGCCGCCGAAAGGACGCCGACGGCGTCCGCGCTATCCTTCCCCGGCCTAAAGGCCTGAGCTTTACCCACATCCTATGGACCTGAACTGAAGATGCGGAACATTTCGGTAATCTCGTGGAGGACGAAGAAGCCTCGCCAGATAACCGTGGCGCCGGGCGGAGGATCACTGCGGCGATTCAGGTAGCCACCCAGCGTGGCGATCCACAGTACTGCCTGATTCAGCGATGGCACTTTGTCCGGTGGCCGGGTGGTTCGGTGTACGCGGCAATACAGAGCCTGCCATTCGATGGGCTGAAGGACTACCTCGCAGGGCAACTCGCCATCAAGGCGAGCCAGTAGAGTCGTGTACAGAATGCGCCAGGCGATTACGGCAAACAGGGAGGTGGCCCGCACGAAGCGTTCCAGTGTACCGAATTGGCGGGCCTCGATACGGCAGCCACTCTTGAGCACACGGTGCCAGGTCTCGATGGTCCAGCGCCGCGCATACCACTGAAGCCGTTCAAGAGCCTGCTCAGGCGAGTGCGTGGGCACCGAACTGAGTAGCATCCATTCGAGCGGCTCGATACCGGCGGGCGGTTCGTCCTCGATGACATGCACAGCGAAGACATTCTGCTCGGGCAAGCCAGCCCGCGTCTGAGGTGGTTGCAGGCGAACGGGCGCGTATCGCAGCGTCAGGCGGGCCGTGCGTAGGGTGCGTGCACCTCTGGCCGGAATCAGCAACTCGGTGTAACCTGCCGCAGGGGTGTCCAATACCGCTTGCCAGAGATAGCGCTGGGGATGGCGGGCACAGCGATTCCATGCTGCGCGCACCAGCCAGTCCACTCCGTCTGGTCGCTCGGCAGCAAACAGTTCATACACATCGCTTTCGCGATCTCCGATCCCTACCAGTTGGGTCTGTGCACAGCGCGACTTCAGCGCAGACAGATGGGCAAGACCCTCGATCCACTTAGCGCTTTCTTTCTCGTGGACGGGTCGGGACTTGCGCTGCGCCGCACTACCTTTGGTTGCTTCAGCGCGTGTCCACGTCTTCATGCCCAGCACCCCAAGCGGCAGCCCCTCTGGACTGACTGCCAGCAGGCTGTGCATCAGGAAACCACGCTCATTGCCACCGGTACAGCGACCTAAGCCCTCTGTGGCGTGCAGGTGCGTCAGATTGAATTCGGTCGTATCCTGTATTGCCAGCACCACTGGCAACTGTTCCATGCGGTGCAACGTCTGTGCAATATGCGGCGCCAGCACGCCGTTGGTATCGACCTGATCGTTATCGAAGAAGCGGTAGGCCGCCTTCAGTTCAGCTGGTGACAGGGCCTGGGGGAGCGAAGTGTGTGGACTGATGGCCAGCTGCCGGGCCAGCGCGACCAGTCGCTGCGACAGGCGAGCATCGCCGAGACTCGCCTCTGCGAATTCTTCGCTAGCCCAGTCTGCCGTGTCGTCTCTGATCGCCAATCCGCTGCAACAACATAAATAGGATGGGCGAAAGTTAACACCGCTCAATCCAGTTTACAACCGGATTTGTGGGTAATCCTCAGGCCTAAAGGCCGAGGCTTGCCGCGCACCTGGTCAACAGTATTCCAATCGCCGGGCCGATACTCGTCGGCATCATCCAGGGCGTGCTCGATACGGTGGGCTGGTTCAACGGCATCGGCAACGGGCAGGCGCTGGATCAGGATGCGCTGGCCTCGCTCAAGATCCTGACCACGCGCGGCGCCGCCGAGCAGAATGCGCGCCTCAATGCCACGCTGGTGCCCGGCACGAAATCGGCACTGGGGCCGGATTGCAATACCGCTGGCGCGGTGTCCGAGCAACGGCAGGCGCGCGATGCCGCGGGCAACCTTGTCACCCATACCCAGGCCGCGTATTCCTGGACTGGTCAGGGCGGGCCGTTCAGCCTGCTGCGCTCCAACCTGCTGGACCCGACCACGGTGATGATGTCGACCTCGGCCGGGCTGATGGACCTGAAGGGCGCCGGCCCCAATGACGGGCTGGTCTCGGTCTGCAGCAGCAAGTGGGGCCGGGTGCTGGCCACTGGCTACTACTGGAACCACCTCGACGAGGTGAACCAGATGGCCGGCCTGTACCAGGACGTCGATCCGCGCACAGTCATCCTCAGCCACGCCAACCGGCTGCGCAATGACCAGCTCTGAGCGCTCGCCGCGGCTCTGGCTGGCCTTGCTGCCGGCCGGCGCAGCGGCAGCAGCGGTGTACTGGCTGACGATGGCGTCCGGCCCGGCTGCCGTGCCGCAGCGCACGGCGGCGATCACCACTGCTGCGAGTCCTTCGACAACATCGGCTGACGCCGGACCCGCCGGCGTGGCTGCGTTGCCATCGCTTTCCGGCGTCGACGTGCCCGCAGGCCTCGAACTCGACGCGCAGGGCAAGCTGCGGCTGACGCGCGCGCTGCGCACCTACTTCGACTACTTCCTCAGCACCCGCCACGACGCCGGCGGCGCCGACGCGCTGGACCGGCTGGTGTACGACGATATCCGCCGCCGCGTGCCGCAGCCAGCGGCAGGGCAGGCGTGGCAGCTGTGGCAGCGCTATGTAGCCTATCTTGCCGAGATTCAACCGCAGGCCACCCGCAAGCCGCGGGCGGATTCGAACGGCACGCTGGATGCGGCGCAGGTGCAGCAGCTGCGCGCGCTGCAGGCTGAGCGCAACGGTGCGCGGCAGCGCCTGCTGCCGGAGGTGGCGGCAATCTGGTTCGGCGACGAGCAGGCGTATGACGATGCCATGCTGGCGCGGCTCGACATCGCGGCGCAATCCGGCCTGGATGACGCGCAGCGGCAGCAGCGGCTGGCCGAACTCGAAGCCATGCTGCGCGAGCCATTGCGCGCGGCACGGGAGGCCAGCGCGCGTCCGCAGGCGATCAGCGACACCATCGCCGGCATGCAGGCCGCCGGCCGCAGTGCGCAGGACATCGGTGCGGCGTTGGCGCAGGCCTACGGTCCCGAGGTGGCGCAGCGCTACCAGCAGCAGGCGCAAGCCGGGCAGGCCTGGCAGCAGCGCTACGACGACTACGCCGCGCGCCGCGCGCAGATCGAGGCCTTCCCGGGGTTGTCGGAGCAGGACCGCCGGCAGCAACTGGATGCGCTGCGCAGCCAGACCTTCGGCAATCCCAGCGAAGCGCTGCAGGCCGAGGTGGTCGACAAGGCGATGGCCGCGCGGCGGCAGGCACGATAGCCGCGCTGCATCGCCCAAAGAAAAACGGCACCGGGTTCCCGGTGCCGTTTTTACAGCCGCTGGCTCGGCAGGTTTACATCCCGACGTAGTTCGGACCGCCGCCGCCTTCCGGCGTCACCCAGACGATGTTCTGGGTCGGATCCTTGATGTCGCAGGTCTTGCAGTGCACGCAGTTCTGCGCGTTGATCTGCAGACGCTCCTTGCCCGACGTCTCGTCCTGCACGAACTCATACACACCGGCTGGGCAGTAGCGCGACTCGGGGCCGGCGTACTTGTCCCAGTTGATGTTGACCGGCACGCTGGCGTCCTTGAGCGTCAGGTGCGCCGGCTGGTTCTCTTCGTGGTTGGTGTTGCTGATGAACACCGAGCTGAGGCGGTCGAAGGTCAGCTTGCCGTCCGGCTTCGGGTACTCGATCTTCTGGCACTCGGCCGCGGGCTTCAGGTACACATGATCCGGCTTCACGCGGTGGATGGTCCACGGCGGGTTGCGGATGCCCAGCTTGGGCAGCAGCCATTGCTCGATGCCGGTCATCAGCGTGGCGGTGGTGCGGCCCTTCTTGAACCACTGCTTGAAGTTCTTGGCCTGCAGCAGTTCCTTGTGCAGCCAGCTCTGCTCAAACGCAGCCGGGTAGGCGGCCAGTTCGTCGTGCTGGCGGCCGGCCTGCAGCGCGTC
Source organism: Cupriavidus necator N-1 (assembly GCF_000219215.1). Lineage (NCBI taxonomy): Bacteria > Pseudomonadati > Pseudomonadota > Betaproteobacteria > Burkholderiales > Burkholderiaceae > Cupriavidus > Cupriavidus necator. Next base: position 1,340,781 of record NC_015726.1, read on the forward strand.
ATAGGCGGCCTCGGCGGCCATCATGCCGGTCTTGATGGCGGCGTGGCTGCCCTTGATGCGCGAGGCATTCAGGTAGCCGGCATCGCAGCCGACCAGCGCGCCGCCCGGGAACACGGTCTTGGGCAGCGACAGCAGGCCGCCGGCGGTGATGGCACGCGCGCCGTAGGAGAGGCGCTTGCCGCCTTCAAAGTACTGGCGGATTTCCGGATGCGTCTTGAAGCGCTGGAATTCCTCGAACGGCGACAGCCACGGGTTGGTGTAGTCCAGGCCGACCACAAAGCCGACCGCGACCTTGTTGTCTTCCATGTGGTACAGGAACGAGCCGCCGTAGGTGGCCGGGTCCAGCGGCCAGCCGGCGGTGTGCACCACCAGGCCAGGCTTGTGCTTGGCGGGATCGATCTCCCACAGTTCCTTCAGGCCGATGCCGTAGCTCTGCGGATCCTTGCCGGTGTCGAGCTTGAATTTCTCGATCAGCTGCTTGCCCAGGTGGCCGCGCGCGCCTTCGGCGAAGATGGTGTACTTGGCATGCAGCTCCATGCCCAGCTGGAAGTTCTCGGTGGGCTCGCCTTCCTTGTTGATGCCCATATTGCCGGTGGCCACGCCCTTGACCGAGCCGTCTTCGTTGAAGAGCACTTCGGCGGCGGGGAAGCCCGGGAAGATCTCCACGCCCAGCGCTTCGGCCTGCTGGCCCAGCCAGCGCACGAAGTTCGACAGGCTTATGATGTAGTTGCCTTCGTTGTGGAAGCACTCGGGCAGCAGCGCGGGCGGCGTGCCCTTGGAGCCGGACTCGTTCAGGAACAGGAACTTGTCTTCGGTGACCGCCTGGTTCAGCGGCGCACCCAGTTCCTTCCAGTTCGGGATCAGCTCATTGAGGGCGCGCGGATCCATGATGGCGCCCGACAGGATGTGGGCGCCGGGCTCGGAGCCCTTTTCCAGTACGCACACGTTGACGTCGGCGCCTTTCTCCTGCGCGAGTTGCTTCAGGCGGATGGCGGTGGCCAGGCCGGCGGGGCCGCCGCCGACGATGACCACATCGTATTCCATGGCTTCGCGCGGGCCGAACTGCTCCACGAGCTGTTGCTGATCCATTGTCTCTAACCCTCTATTTCTTTGCTGCTTGCTTGCAATTGTGGGAAATGCGGTGATCGTTTTGCCGAGAACCGGGCCAGCGCGCGGACGGGAGCCGCGGGTGGGTGAGTTGGCAGCGATTTGGAGTCCAAAGACGCCCGGATCGCGCGTTTTCCCTCTTTCCCTTTACTGGCCAAGTTCTTAGAATCTCCGGCATTGTCCGGGACTCGCCACCCACAGGCAAGGATTTTTTTGGAACGGTCGTTCTTTTTTTGATATGCTGCCTTCTGCTCCCGCATAGGCCGGAGGAGCTCCCGCACAAGAGGTAATCATGGGTTTGTCGATCAATCTGGAAGGCAAGGTCGCGCTGGTCACCGGCGCTTCAAGCGGGCTGGGCTCGCGTTTCGCCACGGTGCTGGCCGCCGCCGGCGCCAAGGTGGTGCTGGCCTCGCGCCGCACCGAACGGCTCAAGGAACTGCGCGCGGCGATCGAGGCCGAGGGCGGCAGCGCCCATGTGGTGCGCCTGGACGTCACCGACCCGGACAGCATCCGCGCCGCGGTGGCGCACGCGGAGACCGAGGCCGGTTCCATCGACATCCTGGTCAACAACTCCGGCGTGTCGACCACGCAGAAGCTGACCGATGTGACCGCCGATGACTTCGATTTCGTCTTCGACACCAATACCCGCGGTGCCTTCTTCGTCGCCCAGGAAGTGGCCAAGCGCATGATTGCGCGCGCCAAGGGCGCCGAGCGCAACGGCAGCCCGCTGCCGCAGGCGCGCATCGTCAATATCGCCTCGGTGGCCGGGCTCAAGGTGCTGTCGCAGATCGGCGTCTATTGCATGAGCAAGGCGGCCGTGGTGCACATGACCAGGGCCATGGCGCTGGAATGGGCGCGCCACGGCATCAATACCAATGCCATCTGCCCGGGCTATATCGACACCGATATCAACCACCACCACTGGGACTCGGACGCGGGGCAGAAGCTGATCCAGATGCTGCCGCGCAAGCGCCTGGGCAAGCCAGAGGATCTCGACGGCCTGTTGCTGCTGCTGGCATCCGATCAGTCGCAATTCATCAACGGGGCTGTCATTACCGCCGACGACGGCATGGTCTGACCGCCTGACCGCTGACCGGGGGGCGCAAGGCCCCCTGCATCCCGGCTGCGCGCCAAAAGTGCCGCGGGATGGCCAGATTGCACGCCCAGGGCTTATCCGGTCCCCTTGGGTGCGCCGTCGTCAGCACACACCAATCATCAGAAAATTCGTGCGTGATGGGCCAGTCTTGGCATAATCCGCCATGTCTGCAGATTAAGTCTTTACATACAAGTAAAAAAACGCCGCGGTGGCTGCATGGCCCGAGCGGCCCGGACCGGAGGCCGGGGAGATGGAGCAACAAGAAGAGGCACGGCGCAACGCCGTGCCGCAACACGTCGTCGATTCCGCGGTGATCCCGCAGGCTGCCGACGAAGCGCAGGACGCTGAATTCCGGGTTTCGCCCCGCATCGAGGACTGGATTGGCGTGATCGTGATGGTGCTGCTGGTCGGCATCACCTTCGCCAACGTGGTGGTCCGCTATTTCACCGACGAGTCGTTTGCCTGGACCGAGGAGTTCTCGGTCTTCCTGATGATCGTGCTGGCGCTGGTCGCCGGCAGCGCCGCGGTGGCGCGCGACCGCAATATCCGCATCGAATTCTTCTTCGAGCGCGGCAGCGCGGCCCGGCAGCGGCGCCTGGCGATCCTGTCGGCGCTGGCCGTGGCGGTGATGTTCATCGCGCTGGCAGTGCTGGGGGCGCGCATCACCTGGGACGAATACACCTTCGGCGAGACCTCGCCGGGCATTGGCGTGCCAAGCTGGTGGTACTCGATCTGGCTGCCGGTGCTGTCGGCCGGCATCGCGCTGCGCGCGCTGGGGCTGGTGCTGCGCAACGTGCGCGCGCTCAAGGCGCTGCATGCAGCCAGGACAGGCACGATGGAGCAGGCGCCATGACTCTCGTTGCCATCATCCTGTTCGTGGTCTTTATCGGCCTGATGCTGCTGGGCGTGCCCATCGGCGTGTCGCTGGGGCTGGGCGGCCTGGTTGCCATCGGCCTGTCCAATCTCGACACCCAGATGTTCGGCCTGCTGGCCGTGCCGCAGAACTTCTATGCGGGGCTGGCCAAGTATCCGCTGCTGGCGATCCCGATGTTCGTGCTGGTGGGGTCGATCTTCGACCGCTCCGGCGTGGCGCAGCGGCTGGTGACCTTTGCCATCGCCATCGTCGGCCGCGGCCCCGGCATGCTGCCGCTGGTGGCGATCCTGGTGGCAATGTTCCTGGGCGGCATCTCCGGTTCCGGTCCGGCCAACGCGGCCGCGGTGGGCGGAGTGATGATCGCGGCGATGTCGCGCGCCGGCTATCCCGGCTCGTACAGCGCGGCGGTGGTTGGCGCTGCCGCCGCGACCGACATCCTGATCCCGCCGTCGGTGGCGTTCATCATCTACAGCGTGCTGGTGCCCGGCGCGTCGGTACCGGCGCTGTTCGCGGCCGGCATGATTCCGGGCATCCTGGCCGGCGTTGCGCTGATCGTTCCGGCGGTGTGGCTGGCGCGCAAGCACAATATGGGCGCGATCGAGGCCGGGTTGCCGCGCCCGCCGTTCTGGAAGAGCCTGCGCGAGGCCGCCTGGGGTCTGGTGGCGCCCTTCCTGATCCTGGGCGGTATGCGCGCTGGCTGGTTCACGCCGACCGAGGCCGCCGTGGTGGCCGTAGTCTACGGTCTCTTTGTCGGCATGGTGGTGTACCGCAGCATCGGCATGCGCGACCTGTTCACCATCTTCCAGGAGGCGGCCGAGACCTCGGCGGTGATCCTGCTGGTGGTGGCGCTGGCCGGCATCTTTGCCTATGCGCTGTCGACGCTGGGCGTGATCGACCCGCTGGCGCATGCCATCGCCACCTCCGGGCTGGGCGAGTACGGCGTGCTGGCGCTGATCGTGCTGCTGCTGATGACGGTAGGCATGTTCCTGGACGGCATCTCGATCTTCCTGATCTTCGTGCCGCTGCTGCTGCCGATCGCCAATGCCTTCCACTGGAACCCGGTATGGTTCGGCGTGGTGCTGACGCTGAAGGTGGCGCTGGGCCAGTTCACGCCGCCGCTGGCCGTGAACCTGATGGTGTCGTGCCGGATTGCCCGCGTGCGCATGGAAGAGACCGTGCCCTGGGTGATCTGGATGCTGCTGGCGATGTTTATCGCCATGCTGATGGTGCTGGCCTATCCGCCGCTGGCGACCTGGCTGCCTGAGTACCTCGGCTACTGATGTTCCGCATTCACAAACAAGAATTGACGCTTTCCCGAGAGGAGATGAGATGAAACGTCGTGCCCTGATGCTCGCAACGGCTGCCGCCATTGCCGCTTCCGCCTTCGCCCCCGCCGGCGCAATGGCCCAGACCTACAAGTCCGAGTACAAGATGTCGCTGGTGCTCGGCCCGGCCTTCCCGTGGGGCAAGGGCGGCGAGATCTGGGCCGACCTGGTCAAGCAGCGCACCAACGGCCGCATCAATATCAAGCTGTACCCGGGCACCTCGCTGGTGGCCGGCGACCAGACCCGCGAATTCTCGGCGATCCGCCAGGGCGTGATCGACATGGCGGTGGGCTCGACCATCAACTGGTCGCCGCAGGTCAGGGAACTGAACCTGTTCTCGCTGCCGTTCCTGATGCCCGACTACAAGGCGCTGGACGCGCTCACGCAGGGCGAAGTCGGCAAGTCGCTCTTCACCACGCTGGAAAAGGCTGGCGTGGTGCCGCTGGCCTGGGGCGAGAACGGCTTCCGCGAAGTGTCCAACTCCAAGCGCGAAATCCGCAAGCCGGAAGACCTCAAGGGCATGAAGCTGCGCGTGGTCGGTTCGCCGCTGTACATCGAGACCTTCAACGCGCTGGGCGCCAACCCGACCCAGATGAGCTGGGCCGACGCGCAGCCGGCGATGGCCTCGGGCGCGGTCGACGGGCAGGAGAACCCGCAGTCGGTGTTCGCCGCCGCCAAGCTGTACACGGTGGGCCAGAAGTTCGTCACCACCTGGGGCTACGTGGCTGACCCGCTGATCTTCGTGGTCAACAAGCAGATCTGGGAAAGCTGGACCCCGGCCGACCGCGAGATCGTCAGGCAGGCCGCCATCGACGCCGGCAAGCAGGAAATCGCGCTGGCCCGCAAGGGCCTGGTGGAGCCGGGCGCGCCGGCCTGGAAGGACATGGAGGCGCACGGCGTCAGGGTCACGCACCTGACGCCGGCCGAGCACGACAGCTTCCGCAAGGCCACCGCCAAGGTCTACGACAAGTGGAAGAAGCAGATCGGCGCCGACCTGGTGACCAAGGCCGAAGGCGCGATCGCCAAGCGCTAAGCCACGCAGAGGGTCCGCCAGACTCGGCGGGCCTGTTCCTTTGGAGACTGTGATGAAGCACGTCTATACGGTGGTCATGCCGATCCGCTGGGGCGACATGGATGCCATGGGCCATGTCAACAACACCGTCTATTTCCAGTACCTGGAGCAGGCGCGCATCGAGTGGTTCGCGTCGCTGGGCCGCGGCGGCAAGGACGCGAACGGGCAGGGCCCGGTCATCATCAATGCGCATATGACCTTCCTGAAGCAGCTGCGCTATCCGGGCGACATCGAGTGCCGCGTCTACGCCGGCCAGCTCGGCCGCACCAGCTTCGAGACCCGCATGGAAATCCGCCGCACCGACCTGCCCGACGTGGTCTGGGCCGAGGGCGGGGCCAAGGTGGTGTGGTGCGATTACACGCAGGAGAAATCGGTGCCGGTGCCGGCCGAGATCCGAGCGATCATCGAGGGCTGACGCCCGCCACGGGGCTCAGTGGTTGACCAGCCGCTGCACCAGGTCCACCGAGGTACTGGCCCCGTACTTCTTCATCAGCCGCGCCCGGTAGATGTCCACCGTGCGCGGGCTGATCGCCAGCAACTTGCCGATCTGCTTGCTGGTTTTCCCCTCCACCAGCTGAGCCGCGATCTCGCGTTCGCGCGCGGTCAGCTCGGCCGTGACCTGGCGCTTCTGCGACAGGTCCTCGAAGGTCCAGATCCCGGCGCCCAGCGGTTGCGTGCGGTCCAGCGCGCGCCCGGTGACATGGCACCAGAACAGTTCCCCGCCTGCGCGCTTCATGATGCGCTCGTCCGAGTACATGCCGCGCTTGCCCATGATCGGCGCGATGCGCGCGCCGGTGCGCTCGAATTCGTCGGGGGTGGGGTAAAGCACCAGGAAGGACTGGCCCAGCAGCGCCTCGCGCGTGGTGCCGAAAATGCGGCAGACCTCCTCGTTGCAGTCCTCGATCACGCGTTCGCGTGACAGCACCAGGCCCACGGGGGCGAGCTGGAAGGCGGTCTGGTAATCGATTGCGGGCATCTGCTTATGTATTTTTACGTAATGGCGTAGCCGGCTGCGCTTGCGTATGCTGTCGGTCGGACGAGTTGCGGCGACTGTCGCCCGCCTGTTGCCGATTGTACCGTTACAATTTCCCTGCGTCGCCCGCCGCACAATCCGGTGGCGGGAAGAGCGACAGGGAACTACCGAGGAAGGAGCGAAACATGAACAAGGTCTACGCCAGCGCCGCAGAAGCGCTTGCAGGCGTCGTCCGCGACGGCCAGACGATCGCCGTTGGCGGTTTCGGCCTGTGCGGCATCCCCGAGGCGCTGATTGCCGCGCTGCGCGACAGCGGTGCCAAGCAGCTGACCTGCATCTCCAACAACGCCGGCGTCGATGGCTTCGGCCTGGGCCTGCTGCTGGCCACGCGCCAGATCAGGAAGATGATCTCGTCCTACGTGGGCGAGAACAAGGAGTTCGAGCGCCAGTACCTGGCGGGCGAACTGGAGCTGGAATTCACGCCGCAAGGCACGCTGGCCGAGAAGCTGCGCGCCGGCGGCTCCGGCATCCCGGCCTTCTTCACCAAGACCGGTGTCGGCACCATCGTCGCCGAAGGCAAGGAAATCCGCGAATTCGACGGCGAGCAGTACGTGATGGAGCGTTCGCTGACCGCCGACGTCGCGCTGGTCAAGGCATACAAGGCCGACAAGGCCGGCAACCTGGTGTTCCGCCGCACTGCGCGCAACTTCAACCCGATGTGCGCGATGGCGGGCAAGGTCACCATCGCCGAGGTCGAGCATATCGTCGAGACCGGCGAGCTGGACCCGGATGAAATCCACCTGGCCGGCATCTTCGTGAAGCGCCTGGTGCTGAACACCACCCCCGAGAAACGCATCGAGCAGCGCACCGTGCGCGCGGCCAGCTGAGGAGACCCATCATGGCATGGACACGTGACGAAATGGCCGCGCGCGCCGCGACCGAGTTGCAGGACGGTTTCTACGTCAACCTGGGCATCGGCCTGCCGACGCTGGTGGCCAACTGGGTGCCGGAAGGCATGGAAGTGTGGCTGCAGTCCGAGAACGGCCTGCTGGGCATCGGCCCGTTCCCGACCGAGGACGAAGTCGACGCCGACATGATCAACGCCGGCAAGCAGACCGTGACGACGCTGCCAGGCTCGTCGATCTTTTCTTCGGCGGATTCGTTCGGGATGATCCGCGGCGGCCACATCAACTTGGCGATCCTGGGTGCGATGCAGGTCAGTGAGAAGGGCGACCTGGCCAACTGGATGATCCCGGGCAAGATGGTCAAGGGCATGGGCGGCGCGATGGACCTGGTGGCCGGCGTCGGCCGCGTGGTGGTGCTGATGGAACACACCGCGAAGAAGAAGGACGGCACCGAGGACATCAAGATCCTAAAGGACTGCAACCTGCCGCTGACGGGCGTTGGGGTGGTCAACCGCATCATCACCGACCTGGGCGTGATCGACGTGACCGAGGCCGGCCTGAAGCTGGTGGAAACCGCTCCGGGCGTCAGCCGCGAGGAAATCCAGGCCAAGACGGGCGCGCCGCTGCTGTAAGCGGGCTGAGCTCCGAAGCCTGACAGGGCCCCTGCAGTGCGATGCGCCGCAGGGGCTTTTTTGTCAGGTCGCTCCGCCTTGGAACTCACCGGCCGGGCTACGCCAGCCGGCTGCACTCCCTAGCTCTTCCGGCGAATAGCCCGGCAGCATCGCTGCGCACTATGCTGGCTGCTCTCCGGCAAGGCGCAGACCCTGGCCGCGGTCGAACCCTCACGGAAGGTGCGTCATGCCGGCTTCCCCGAACCAATCCTTGCCACTGGTCTACGCCTGCTCCGGTTGCTCCAGCGTGGCGCAACTGGCCAATGCCTGCGCGGTGCGGCTCGACCGCAGCGGCCGTGCGGAAATGTCCTGCATCAGCGGCGTGGGTGGCGGCGTGCCGGCGCTGACGCGGGTGGCGCGCTCGGGGCGGCCGATCCTGGCGCTGGACGGCTGCCCGTTGGCCTGTGTCAAGGCCTGCCTGGCCAGCGCGGGCGTGGCGGCGGACCGGCACCTGGTGCTGAACCGGCTCGGCGCGACCAAGCGGCAGCACGGCGCATGCACCGAGGCCGAGGAACAAGCGATCTGGGGAGCGGTAGAGGCGGCACTGACGAGCCTGGCCGCCGCAGGCTGAAGCCGGGCGCGCCGTGGCACGCCCGGTGCGGCAGGTCAGCCGGCCTGCTTGTTGTAACTTGCGAACACCGAAGCGGCGCCGTCCGCTTTTACAATCAGCACGTCGAACGGGTCCTTGCGCGGGCCCTGTTCCATGCCGGGCGAGCCGACCGGCATGCCCGGCACGGCCAGCCCGACGGCCCTGGGTTTTGTGGCCAGCAGCTTGCGGATATCCGCCGCCGGCACATGGCCCTCGATGGCGTAGCCGCCGATATGCCCGGTGTGGCAGGAGCCAAAGCGTTCCGGCATGCCGAAGCGCTTGCGGTACACGCCGGTGTCCTCGACGTCATGCACCGTCACGGTGAAGCCGTTGCTGCGCAGGTGCTTGACCCAATCCTCGCAGCAGCCGCACAGCGGGCTCTTGTAGACGTCGATGGCAAGCGGCCTGGCGGCTTGCGCCAGCGCGCCGGCCACCGGTGCCAGCGCTCCGGCCGAGACCACGCCCAGCGCCAGCGCGCGCAGGAAACTGCGTCGTTGCATCGCTTGCTCCTTACTGCGCCACCCAGCCGCCGTCCATGTTCCAGATCGCTCCGCGGACCTGGCGGGCCGCTTCGGACGACAGGAACACGGCCAGCGCGCCCAGTTCATCGGGCGTGACAAACTGTCCCGAGGGCTGCTTCTCCAGCACCAGCTCGCGCTTGGCCTGTTCCACCGGAATGCCTTCCTTCTGCGCGCGGGCTTCGACCTGCTTCTGCACCAGTGGCGTCAGCACCCAGCCCGGGCAGATCGCGTTGGCGGTGACACCGGTCTGCGCGGTTTCCAGCGCGGTCACCTTAGTGAAGCCGACGATGCCGTGCTTGGACGCCACATAGGCGGACTTCTGCGCCGAGGCCACCAGCCCGTGGGTGGAGGCAACATTGATGATGCGGCCCCAGTCCTTCTGCTTCATGCCGGGCAGCGCCAGGCGCGTCGTGTGGAAGGCCGAGGTCAGGTTGATGGCGATGATCGCGTCCCAGCGCTCGGGCGGGAAATCCTCGATGGCGGCCACGTGCTGGATGCCGGCGTTGTTGATCAGGATGTCGGCGCCACCGAAGTCGGACTGCGCGTAGCGCATCATGTCCTCGATCTCGGCCGCCTTGCTCATGTCGGCGCCGTGGTAGCCGACCCGGATTCCCTGGCCGGCCTGCGCGATCTCTGCCTTTGCGGCGTCCGCGTCACCAAAGCCGTTGACGATGATGTTAGCGCCCTGGGCCGCCAGCGCTTTCGCGATGCCGAGCCCGATGCCGCTGGTCGAGCCAGTCACCAGTGCGGTCTTGCCGTTGAGCATGTAAGCCTCCGTCGAGAGAAAGGGATGCCACAGAAGGAATGCCACAGGGTTGGCGGCGCGCGCCGTGGCGGTGCGCGGCCGCGCACGCGGGGCGCTGACACTGTGCTGTGGCATTGTACCCGCTGCGGCGTACAATCCAGCTTTGCTCAACCTCCGGCAGCACCGTCTTTTTTGCGGTCCGCGGTCCGGTTCGCCAGGGAGTCCAGATGTCTGCCAGTCCGCGTCTCGGTTTTGTCCAGTGCATCAGTCCGGCGGGCCTGCACCGCATGGCCTACCACGAGTGGGGCGACCCCGCCAATCCGCGCGTGCTGGTGTGCGCGCATGGGCTGACGCGCACCGGCCGCGACTTCGACACCGTTGCCAGCGCGCTGTGCGGCGACTACCGCGTGGTCTGCCCCGATGTGGCCGGGCGCGGCCGCTCGGAATGGCTGGCCGATGCCCACGGCTACGTGGTGCCGCAGTACGTCGCGGACATGGTCACGCTGATTGCGCGGCTCAATGTGGAGAAGGTGGACTGGTTCGGCACCTCGATGGGCGGGCTGATCGGCATGGGCCTGGCCGGGTTGCCGAAGTCGCCGGTGCGCAAGCTGTTGCTCAACGACGTGGGGCCGAAGCTGGCGCCCTCGGCGGTGGAACGGATCGGCGCCTACCTGGGGCTGCCGGTGCGCTTCAAGACCTTCGAGGAAGGCCTGGCCTACCTGCAGACCATCAGCGCATCGTTCGGGCGCCATACGCCAGAGCAGTGGCGCGAGCTCAACGCCGCCATCCTGAAACCGGTGCAGGGCACGGACGGCCTGGAATGGGGCTTGCATTACGATCCGCAGCTGGCGGTGCCATTCCGCAAATCCACGCCCGAGGCCATTGCTGCCGGCGAGGCCGCGCTGTGGCGCAGCTTCGAGGCCATCGAAGGCCCGGTGCTGGTGGTGCGCGGCGCGCAGTCGGACCTGCTGCTGCGCGAGACCGTGGCCGAAATGGTGGCGCGCGGCAAGCATGTGAGCTCGGTGGAAGTGCCCGACGTGGGCCATGCCCCGACCTTTGTCGATCCGGCGCAGATTGCGATCGCCCGGCAGTTTTTTACCGGGGCCTGATTGCATCGCATGCCGGCCTTGTTTTTATCAGTCAACGCATTGTCATGAGTAACCTTGAACTGAAGCGCGCCCACGTGGGCAAGCGGTTGTCCGAATACGCGGTCTATAACGGTGTGGTGTATCTCGCCGGTCAGGTGCCCGAGGTCGATCCCAAGGCCGATATCCGCGGCCAGACGCGCGAGGTCCTCGGCCATATCGACCGCCTGCTGGCCGAGGCCGGCAGCGACAAGACCCGCATCCTGTCGTGCCAGATCTTCCTGACCAATGTCGACCAGATCGGCGAGATGAACGAGGTCTGGGACGCCTGGGTGCCGCAAGGCAACACGCCCCCGCGCGCCACCGTCGAAGCCCGCCTGGCCAATCCCGATTACCTGATCGAAGTGGTGGTGACCGCTGCGCTCAACTGATGCAGGCGTTGTGACATGGTGACGTCCACCGACCTGACCGGTCGGGTCGCGGGCATTCCGGATGCCGAACTGGTCGAACGCGCACTGGCCTACGTGCGCGAGCATGGTGCCGAGGTCGCGCTGCCCACCGGCGAGACCGTGCTGTCGCACGCGCAGGGCATGCTGCGCATTCTCGACGGCCTGCGCGTCGACGACGCCGCGCGCGCCGCCGCCTGCCTGTTCGGGCTGGTGGCCTTCGTGCCCGGCACCGAGGCCGAGATCGCGCCGCGCTTTGGCGACGAGGTGGCGCGGCTGGTCGACGGTGTGCGGCAGCTGCTGCGCATCGGTGCCATCGCCGGCAGCCGCCCCGAGGCCGAGCCGGCCGCGCCGTCCAAAAACGAAGCGCAGGCGCGCCACGAACAGGTCGAGGCGCTGCGCAAGATGCTGCTGGCGTTTGCGCAGGATATCCGCGTGGTGCTGGTGCGCCTGGCCTCGCGGCTGCAGACGCTGCGCTGGATGGCCGAGACCAAACAGGCGCCGCAGCCGGGCGTGGCGCGCGAAACGCTGGACATCTACGCGCCGCTGGCCAACCGCCTTGGTATCTGGCAGATGAAGTGGGAGCTGGAGGACCTGGCGTTCCGCTTCGAGCAGCCCGATACCTACAAGCGCATCGCCAAGCTGCTGGATGAAAAGCGCATCGAGCGCGAAGGCTATATCGCCAGCGCCATCGAACGGCTGCAGTCCGAACTGGCGACCGCCGGCATCCCTGCCGAGGTCAGCGGGCGGCCCAAGCATATCTACAGCATCTGGAAGAAGATGCGCGGCAAGGAGCTGGATTTTGCCGACCTGTACGATGTGCGTGCCTTCCGCGTGATCGTCGACGATATCAAGGACTGCTACACGGTGCTGGGTATCGTCCACCATATCTGGCAGCCGATCCCGCGCGAGTTCGACGACTATATCTCGCGACCCAAGGCCAACGGCTACAAGTCGCTGCATACGGTGGTGATCGGCGATGACGGGCGCGCCTTCGAGGTGCAGATCCGCACCCACGAGATGCACCACTTTGCTGAATACGGCGTGGCCGCGCATTGGCGCTACAAGGAGGCGGGCAGCCGCGGCTATGCCGGGCAGTTTTCCGCCAGCGAGCGCTATGACGAGAAGATAGCCTGGCTGCGCCAGCTGCTGGCGTGGAAGGACGATGCCGACCACAGCGTGGCGCACGACGAGTCGTGGGAGCAGATCAAGCATGCCGCGATCGACGACCACATCTACGTGCTGACGCCGCAGGCGCGCGTTGTGGCGCTGCCGCAGGGCGCCACCGCGGTGGACTTTGCCTACTACCTGCACAGCGATCTCGGCCACCGCTGCCGCGGCGCGCGCGTGGACGGCACCATGGTGCCGCTGAACACGCCGCTGAAGAACGGCCAGACCGTGGAGATCATCGCGGTCAAGCAGGGCGGACCGTCGCGCGACTGGCTCAACGCGGACCTGGGCTACCTGGCCAGCAGCCGCGCGCGGGCCAAGGTGCGGGCCTGGTTCAATGCGCTCGATTCGCAGGAGACCATCGCGCAGGGCCGCGTGCTGATCGACAAGACCCTGCAGCGCGAAGGCAAGACCGCGGTCAAGCTGGAAGACCTGGCCACGCGGCTGGGCTTCAAGACGCCGGAGGACCTGTTTGCGGCAGTGGCCAAGGATGAGTTCAGCCTGCGCCACGTGGAGCACGCGCTGCGACACCCGGAGGGCGAGGTCCAGGCGCCGCTGAGCGAGGAAGATGCTGTCACCAAGAAAAGCCGCGCCACCAGCGTGGCGCGCGGCGCCAAGAGCGGCGTGCTGGTGGTGGGGGTGGATTCGCTGATGACGCAGATGTCGCGCTGCTGCAAGCCGGCGCCGCCGGATGACATCGTCGGCTTTGTCACGCGCGGGCGCGGGGTGTCGATCCATCGGCGCAGCTGCCACACCTTCCAGCAACTGGCCGGGCGCGCGCCGGAGCGGGTGATCCAGACCGAGTGGGGCCAGAAGAGCCACGCCGCGGTCTACCCGGTCGACATCCACGTCGAGGCGATCGATCGCCAGGGGTTGCTGCGCGATATCTCCGAAGTGCTGTCGCGCGAGAAGATCAACGTCACCGGCGTCAAGACGCTCTCCAGCAAGGGCGTGGCACGCATGCAGTTCACTGCCGAAGTGTCCGAGGCTACGCAGTTGCAGCGCGCGCTGCAGTTGATCGAAGACGTCCAGGGGGTGTTGCAGGCGAAAAGAAAGTGATGCTATACTTGCGGCTTCGCTAGGCTCGTAGCTCAGCTGGTTAGAGCACCACCTTGACATGGTGGGGGTCGTTGGTTCGAGTCCAATCGAGCCTACCAACGAATTGCAGGAAAGCAGTAAAAAGAAGTGTGGCAAGTCCGATTCAACCCCATACGGAACGGAAGGGCATCATGGTTATGACACCGCGAACTACTACCGCTGGCAAGCGACAGTAGTCGAGGTGCGCCTTCGACCCGGTTGGATTGGGTTTGACAAAGAGAAACGCGGCCTTGGCCGCGTTTTTTTTCGTCTGTCGCCTGCCAGCACCCTGATAAGCTGCCGCCTTTCCGGTGCGGCAGAGCAGGGCAGTAAAGAATAAATCGCCAGTCCCGCAGGCATGCCGGGGCCGGTGCCACAAGATGCAGTTTGATCCGCTCAGGCGATGCGCAAGGCGCAGCCAGCGGAACCTGGAGAGTCGAAATGATCGCAATCACGCTGCCGGATGGGTCCCGCCGCGAGTTTCCCGGCCCGGTGACGGTTGCCGAAGTGGCGCAGAGCATCGGTGCCGGCCTGGCCAAGGCCGCGCTGGCCGGCAAGGTGGACGGCCAGCTGGTCGACACGAGCTACAAGATCGACCGCGATGGCGAGCTGGCCATCGTCACGGACAAGGACGCCGATGGCGTCGATGTGATCCGCCACTCCACGGCGCACTTGCTGGCCTATGCCGTCAAGGAGCTCTATCCGGAAGCGCAGGTGACGATCGGGCCGGTGATCGAAAACGGCTTCTACTACGACTTTGCCTACAAGCGTCCCTTCACGCCCGAAGACCTGGCCGCCATCGAGAAGAAGATGACGGAGCTTGCCCGCAAGGACGAGAAGGTCGTGCGCGAAGTGTGGAACCGCGACGAAGCGGTGGCGCTGTTCGAGTCGATGGGCGAGAAGTACAAGGCCGAGATCATCGCCTCGATCCCCGCCGACCAGGAAATCGGCCTGTACCGCGAAGGCAGCTTCGTCGACCTGTGCCGTGGCCCGCACGTGCCGTCCACGGGCAAGCTGAAGGTCTTCAAGCTGATGAAGGTGGCCGGCGCCTACTGGCGCGGCGATGCCAACAACGAGATGCTCCAGCGCATCTACGGAACGGCCTGGGCGAAGAAGGAAGACCAGGAAGCCTATCTGCACATGCTGGAAGAGGCCGAGAAGCGCGACCACCGCAAGCTGGGCAAGACGCTCGACCTGTTCCACCTTCAGGAAGAGGCGCCCGGCATGGTGTTCTGGCATCCGAAGGGCTGGCAGGTGTGGCAGGCCGTCGAGCAATACATGCGCGGCCGCCTGACAGACGCCGGCTACGACGAAGTCCGTACGCCGCAGGTGATGGATCGTTCGCTTTGGGAGAAGTCCGGCCACTGGCAGAACTACAAGGAGAACATGTTCGTCACGGAGTCGGAGAAGCGCGACTATGCGATCAAGCCGATGAACTGCCCAGGCCATGTGCAGATCTTCAACCACGGCCTGCGTTCGTACCGCGACCTGCCGCTGCGCTTGGCCGAGTTCGGCGCCTGCCACCGCAACGAGCCGTCGGGCGCGCTGCACGGGCTGATGCGCGTGCGCGGCTTTGTGCAGGATGATGCGCACATCTTCTGCACGGAAGAGCAGATCGTGGCGGAGGCCAAGGCCTTCAACGAACTGGCGTTCTCGGTCTACGACGACTTCGGCTTCAAGGATGTGAAGGTCAAGCTGTCGCTGCGCCCGGACCAGCGTGCTGGCTCCGACGAGGTCTGGGACCACGCCGAAGAGGGCCTGCGCCTGGCGCTGCGCGCCTGCGGCGTGGATTGGGAAGAGCTGCCGGGTGAGGGCGCCTTCTACGGCCCCAAGGTCGAGTACCACATCAAGGACGCGATCGGCCGCTCGTGGCAGTGCGGCACGCTGCAGCTTGACCTGGTGCTGCCGGAGCGCCTGGATGCCGAATACGTCTCCGAGGACAACTCGCGCAAGCGCCCGGTGATGCTTCACCGCGCCATCCTGGGTTCGTTCGAGCGTTTCCTGGGCATCCTGCTGGAAAACCACGCCGGTGCGTTGCCGGCCTGGCTGGCCCCGGAGCAGGTGGTGGTCATGAATATTGCGGATTCGCAGGCGGAATACGCCGAAAGCGTCGTGCAATTGCTGCAAAAACAAGGGTTTAGGGCCAAGGCCGATTTGCGTAATGAGAAAATTACGTATAAAATCCGCGAGCATTCGCTTCAAAAGGTTCCCTACCTGCTGGTAGTGGGCGACAAGGAGCGGGATGCCAGTCAAGTGGCCGTGCGTGCCCGTGGCAACGTGGATCTGGGTGTGATGCCCGTCTCCGCGTTTGTTGAGCGTCTGCAAAACGACGTCGCCAGCAAAGCCTGATGGGTGGTGAGCACGGCTTGTTTTTTTGTCTTCTTGAGGTAACGCAACATCGCTACGGACAAAGGTCATCGCATCAACCGGGAAATCAGCGCGCCTGAGCTGCGCCTGGTAGGGGTTGATAACGAACAGCTCGGCATCGTCAAGTTCATGGACGCACTGCGGCTGGCTGAAGATAAGGACTTGGACCTGGTCGAGATCGCGCCGAACGCGGTTCCGCCCGTCGCCCGGATCATGGATTACGGGAAGTTCAAGTACGAGGAAGCCAAGCGCGCCCACGAGGCGAAGCTGAAGCAGAAAATCATCCAGGTCAAGGAAGTCAAGTTCCGGCCGGGTACGGATGATGGCGACTACAACGTCAAGCTGCGCAACCTGAAGCGCTTCCTGGAAGATGGCGACAAGACCAAGATCACGCTGCGGTTCCGTGGTCGCGAGATGGCGCACCAGGAAATCGGCGCGCGCATGCTCGAACGCTTGAAGGCGGACCTGGATGAAATCGGCCAGGTCGAGCAGATGCCGAAGATGGAAGGGCGCCAGATGGTGATGGTGCTCGCCCCCAAGAAGAAGAAGTAATTCCTGCGCGTTGCAGCGGCCGGGATGCCAGGCATCCCGGCGTTGCTTCGTGCGGAAGTCGCGCGCGGCCCGCAAGGGCCGCTGTGCAACAACAAGTGGATGCGGGTCTTGCAAGCGTCGGCGTGAGCCGTCCACCTGCATGCATGTCATATGAGCTGGAGTTTTTCATGCCGAAGATGAAGACGAAGAAAAGCGCCTCCAAGCGCTTTACTGCCCGTCCGAACGGTTCGTTCAAGCGTGGCCAGGCCTTCAAGCGTCACATCCTGACCAAGAAGACCACCAAGAACAAGCGTCAACTGCGCGGTACTCAGGACGTCCATGAGACGAATCTGAAGTCGGTGCGCGCGATGATGCCTTACGCATAACCCCTGACGAAAACGAAAGGAGAATTACATGCCTCGAGTAAAGCGTGGGGTCACTGCACGGGCCCGTCACAAGAAAGTCATCGATGCTGCCAAGGGTTACCGCGGCCGTCGCAATAATGTCTATCGCATCGCCAAGCAGGCGGTCATGCGTGCTGGCCAGTACGCATACCGCGATCGCCGCAACAAGAAGCGCGTGTTCCGCGCTCTGTGGATTGCGCGTATCAATGCCGCGACGCGTGAGCATGGCATGACCTACAGCGTGTTCATGAACGGTCTGAAGAAGGCCTCGATTGAACTGGACCGCAAGGTGCTGTCGGACATGGCTATTCACGACAAGCCTGCCTTTGCCGCCATCGTCAACCAGGTGAAAGCCACCGTTGCCTGATGCCGGCTGCGGTAGCGCGTAAGCGCTGCCGGGCAAGCACCGACCGCAAGGTCGACCGCTGACCGCAAGGTCCGCTGAAACGGGGCTCCTCACCGAGCCCCGTTTTTATTTCGAATGCCGTTTCAGTTGCCGGAATCCGGTTGCCGAGACCGCATTCGAAACGAACACCGCACGTAGTGCCAACCCACGTCGGACCGGTGCGTACCGGCCCGACGCCAAAAGTCCCACGACCGCCGCCATGTCTCAGGATCTGGATCAAATTGTCGCCGATGCCCAGGCCGCCTTCGCTGCTGCCAACGACAACGCCACGCTGGAAAACGAAAAGGCCCGCTTCCTGGGCAAGACCGGTGCGCTGACCGAACTCCTCAAGGGCCTAGGCAAGCTCGACCCGGAAACCCGCAAGACGGAAGGCGCCCGCATCAACCAGATCAAGCAGCAGGTTGAAGCCGCCCTGCAGGCACGCCGCCAGGCGCTGGCCGATGCGCTGATGAACGCGCGCCTGGCCGCGGAGGCCATCGACGTCACGCTGCCTGGCCGTGCGGTCAGCCGCGGCAGCCTGCACCCGGTGATGCGCACGTGGGAGCGCGTCGAGCAGATCTTCGGCTCGATCGGTTTCGATGTGGCCGACGGCCCCGAGATCGAGACCGACTGGATGAACTTCACCGCGCTGAACAATCCGGATAACCATCCGGCGCGTTCGATGCAGGACACCTTCTATGTCGACGGCCGCGACAGCGACGACAAGCTGCTGCTCCTGCGCACGCACACCAGCCCGATGCAGGTCCGCTACGCGAAGATGCATGTCGAGAAGTACGCCGGCAAGGCGATGCCGCCGATCAAGGTGATCTGTCCGGGCCGCACCTACCGTGTCGACAGCGACGCCACGCACTCGCCCATGTTCAACCAGGTCGAAGGCCTGTGGATCGGCGAGGACGTCAGCTTTGCCGACCTCAAGGGCGTGTACACCGATTTCTTGCGCAAGTTCTTCGAGCGCGATGACATCCAGGTGCGCTTCCGCCCATCGTACTTCCCGTTCACCGAGCCGTCGGCAGAGATCGACATGGCCTTCGGCAATGGCAAGTGGCTGGAGATCTCCGGTTCGGGCCAGGTGCATCCGAACGTGCTGCGCAACATGGGCCTCGATCCCGAGCGCTATATCGGTTTTGCGTTCGGCTCCGGCCTGGAGCGCCTGACCATGTTGCGCTATGGCATCAACGACCTGCGCCTGTTCTTCGAGGGCGACGTGCGCTTCCTGCGCCAGTTCGCCTGACGCGCCGCCGTCCCCTCGTCAACGACCACACAGAATACTTACCGGATCAGAAGCGCCATGCAATTCTCGGAATCCTGGCTTCGCACCTTCGCCAACCCTGAAAAGATCTCCACCGACGCGCTGTCGCACACGCTGACCATGGCCGGCCTGGAAGTGGAAGAGGTGGGCTCGGTCGCGCCGCCGTTCGACAAGGTGGTGGTCGCGCGCGTGCTGTCGACCGAGCGCCATCCCAACGCCGACCGCCTCAACGTGTGCCAGGTCGATGCCGGCACCGGCGAGACCCTGCAGATCGTCTGCGGTGCGCCCAACGTCAAGCCCGGCATCCTGGTGCCGTGCGCACTGGTTGGCGCCGTGCTGCCCCCGTCCGAGGACGGCGGCAAGCCGTTCGAGATCAAGGTCGGCAAGCTGCGCGGCGTGGACAGCTACGGCATGCTGTGCTCGGCGCGCGAACTGAAGCTGTCGGAAGAGCACGGTGGCCTGCTGGTGCTGCCGGAAGACGCGCCGGTCGGCCAGAACATCCGCCAATACCTCGACCTGGATGACCAGGTCTTTGTCATCAAGCTGACGCCGAACAAGGCCGACTGCCTGTCGATCCATGGCGTGGCGCGCGAAGTGTCGGCACTGACCGGCGCCGCGCTGACGCTGCCCGAGATGAAGCCGGTGGCGGTGACGATCCAGGACAAACTGCCGGTCAAGGTATCGGCGCCGGACCTGTGCGGCCGCTTCTCCGGCCGCGTGATCCGCGGTGTCAATGCGCGCGCGGCCACGCCGGCATGGATGGTGCAGCGCCTTGAGCGCTCGGGCCAGCGCAGTGTTTCCGCACTGGTCGATATCTCGAACTACGTGATGCTGGAATTGGGACGTCCGTCGCACGTGTTCGACCTGAACAAGATCCACGGCGGCCTGGATGTGCGCTGGGGCCGCAAGGGCGAGCAGATCAAGCTGCTCAACGGAAATACCATCGAGGTCGACGAACAGGTCGGCGTGATCGCCGATGACAAGGAGATCGAAAGCCTGGCTGGCATCATGGGCGGCGACAGCACTGCCGTGACGCTGGACACCACGGACATCTATCTCGAGGCCGCATTCTGGTGGCCCGCTGCGATCCAGGGCCGGGGCCGCCGCTACAATTTCTCGACCGACGCCGGACACCGCTTCGAACGCGGCGTGGACTACGCCACCACGGTCGAGCATATCGAGCGCATCACCGCGCTGATCCTCGAGATCTGCGGCGGCCAGGCCGGTCCGGTGGACGACCACGTGGTCAACCTGCCGCAGCGCAAGCCGGTCAGCCTGCGCGTGGCGCGCGCCGAGCGCGTGCTGGGCATCGAGCTGTCGCCGGCGGCCATCGCCAATGTATTCCAGCGCCTGCAGCTGCCGTTCGTGCGCACCCAGGGCGCCGAGGGCGAGGTGTTTGAAGTCACGCCGCCGAGCTACCGCTTCGATATCGAGATCGAGGAAGACCTGATCGAGGAAGTGGCCCGCATCTATGGTTTCGAGCGCATCCCGGCGCGTCCGCCGATCGCCGAGAGCGAGATGCGCCCGACCAACGAGGCTCGCCGCTCCACCCACGTGGTGCGCCATGCCGTGGCCGCGCGCGACTACCAGGAAGTCATCAACTTCGCCTTCGTCGAAGAGAAGTGGGAGCGCGACTTCGCCACCAACGACAACCCGATCCGCCTGCTGAACCCGATCGCCAGCCAGTTGGCGGTGATGCGTTCGACGCTGATCGGCGGCCTGGTCGACAAGGTGCGCTACAACCTGAACCGCAAGGCCGCGCGCGTGCGCCTGTTCGAGGTGGGCCGCGTGTTCCATCGTGACGACAGCGTGAAGGACGGCGGCCTGACGGTGGCCGGCTACGATCAGCCGATGATGGCCGCGGGCATTGCCTACGGCCCGGCCTTCGAAGAGCAGTGGGGCATCCCCACGCGCAACGTCGACTTCTTCGACATCAAGGGCGATGTCGAGGCGCTGTTCCATCCGCGCGTGCCGCGTTTCGAGCCGGTGTCGCACCCCGCGCTGCACCCGGGCCGCGCCGCGCGCGTGCTGCTCGACGGCAAGGCCGTGGGCGTGGTCGGCGAGCTGCATCCGCGCTGGCTGCAGGAATACGAGCTGACGCACGCCCCGGTCGTGTTTGAACTGGCGCTTGACGCGCTGCGCGACACCGGCCTGCCGGTGTACACCGAGATCTCCAAGTTCCCGGCCGCCGTGCGCGACTTGGCCGTGGTCGTGAAGCAATCGGTACGCGTGCAGGATCTGCTCGACGCCATGCGTGCCGCACTGGAAAAGCAGGGCTACGGCCGCTACTGCCAGAACCTGGTGGTGTTCGATGAGTTCCGTCCCAAGGGCGCTTCAGCTGCCATTGGCGCGGACGAGAAAAGCCTTGCGTTCCGGGTGACCTTGCAAGATACTGGGTCGACCCTCCAGGACGAAACCGTCGACAGCGCAGTGCGCTGCATGGTCGACGCGCTGACAGAGGCCTTCCAGGCCCGGCTGCGCGGCTAAGCCATCGCCAGTACGCGACAAGTACGCGACGGACACACGATAAACAAGGGCGCCCGGGCTCGCCCCGGGCGGATCGCCAGACACACACTTGAGCGATCGACATGAATGATCGAGACGCGAATTCCATGACCGCTGCAGCACTGGGTGAGATGAGCGACCGGCAGGCTTCCTCCCTTGACGACGCGATGCCGGATAACCGCGCGACCGAAGTTCCCACGCTGACCAAGGCCGAACTCGCCGAGATGCTGTTCGACCAGGTGGGCCTGAACAAGCGTGAATCGAAGGACATGGTCGAAGCCTTCTTCGACGTCATCCGCGAAGCGCTGGAGCAGGGCGACAGCGTCAAGCTGTCCGGCTTCGGCAACTTCCAGTTGCGCGACAAGCCGCAGCGGCCCGGCCGCAATCCCAAGACCGGCGAAGTCATTCCAATCACCGCGCGCCGCGTGGTCACGTTCCACGCCAGCCAGAAGCTCAAGGGCCTGGTGGAAGAACGCGCAGGCATCGCCGGCTGACGCGTCACCCGAACGGCGGATTGCTTCCCGAAGCCGGCATCGGTATGCTTCTGGGCGCGCACCTGGTGCGCGCCAACCGCATGGCCGGCATGGCCTGACGCTCGTCTACACACCACATGTCGGACAAATCCAGCGATCGCATCGCGTTGCCGCCGATTCCGGCCAAGCGCTACTTCACCATCGGTGAGGTGAGCGAGCTTTGCGCCGTCAAGCCGCACGTCCTGCGCTATTGGGAGCAGGAGTTCACGCAACTCAAGCCCGTCAAGCGCCGCGGCAACCGCCGCTACTACCAGCACCATGAAGTCCTGCTGATCCGCCGCATCCGCGAACTGCTCTACGAACAGGGCTTCACCATCAACGGGGCGCGCAACCGCCTCGATGAAGGCCGTCATCACAGTGGGGCAGCGGCAGCGCCTGAGGCCGCAGAGGTTGGCGAAGAAAACGCGGCGGCATTGTCGGTCGACATCAGCGGCCTGCGCAATGAACTGGTCGAAGTGCAGCACCTGCTCGCGCAACTGCGGGAGATCGCGAAGCACGGATAATTTCGACGCCAGGAGCTAGTCATACGAGAAATGCTTCTGTTATAATCTTTTGCTTCGGGGCGTAGCGCAGCCTGGTAGCGTACCTGCATGGGGTGCAGGTGGTCGGAGGTTCAAATCCTCTCGCCCCGACCAAATTAAAGCCCGCGTAATCAATAGGTTACGCGGGCTTTTTCGTGGCGCTTTGTGGCGCTCTAACGGCTCGATTTGGATGTTATCCAATATCCGCGCTGAACTCCCGCATGTTTTCGTGACTTGGTACCATGAGCGACCACGATCCGGCAGAAGACTTCATCAACGAGCACCAGGCGGAGATAGATACTCGCGTAGCTCTGTTTGATAAAGTGAAGGAGCGCTGCGCGGCAGCGAACTTGGCCACAAGCGACGACATAAATTTGGAGGACGACGGGCCAGCGCTCATCGTGCATATGGCATGTGGTCGCGGTACCAGAGAAGTCAAGCTCGAAGAAGCCTCGCAGGCTCAGAGCTTCTTAGATATGGACTTCGAGAGGTATCGATTCCTTCCCGGATACGATGCCATTTTCTGCCCTGATACCGGCGAGTTAGAGGCTCTTCTTCGGCAGCTCGGCTCCACCTTGCAGCAAGTTTCCCTTGTAACGCGGGCGCGGCTTCTCGGTAAGTCGGAAACGCGCGGCAGGGTGCGGATGCAGTCATTGGAAGTAACTGGCGAAAATTCGACGAAGGCCATTCTGCAACCTGAAAGTTCGGTGCTGTCGGCATTACTTGCTCGGCCTTCGAGAGTGTCCCTCAAGATTTCCCAACCTGGACTGACCTCGGCTGAGGAGTTTGAAAAGGTGTTGGTGAAGTTGTCCAACGCGCTTTTTTTCCAGGTGGAGCACCTTTCCGGCATTGGCCTTGGCTTGGTCAGACATCGCCCTCAACCTGCTCCGCGATCCAAGCAGTCGCGAACAAATTTGGCGGAAGTGATTCAGTTTCCGACTATGGAATATGACGAGGCTCCCATATCTCTTTATTGGTATGGTCGAAACGCTTCTGGCATTCCATTGTTGCAGTTTCTTGCGTACTACCAAGTCCTCGAGTACTACTACCCCGTCTACTCGAAAGCCGAGGCGAATAGAAGGGTAAGGCATGTCCTAAAGGAACCAGGCTTCCGCGCAGACCGAGACGCAGATGTCAACAGGCTTCTTGGCGTGATTCAAGCGGCACGGGGAGGGGGATTCTTTGATGAGCGCGCTCAACTCAGCGCCACGCTAAAAGAGTGTCTGGATGAAGGGGAACTTCGCGAATTCTTTGCGGCGGACGAGGACCGCAAGGCCTGGTTCATAAAATCCGAAAAGCAAAGCGTACTGAAAGTACGCGCTATTCCACTGAACGATTCTCGAGCGGATCTGGTGTCCGAAGTCGCAGAGCGGATTTATCAGATCCGCTGCAAGATTGTGCATACCAAGGCGGAAGGCGGCGCCGGTGAAGTCGAATTGTTGCTTCCGTATTCGAGAGAGGCGGAATCGCTAACACATGACATTGAGCTGGTCCGCTATGCGTGCCAGAAAGTCTTAATCTGCGCTAGCGTCCCTTTTCAACTTTGAATTACCGGGGAATGGAGAGACGCACCGTCGAAACCGGCACGTCGCGCTGCTTGATATAGCCTTCGGTGGTCGCGCGATCTGTGTGTGCGCCGGCCACCTGCAGGGCCTCGATGTCATAGCCTGCCTTCTTCGCGTCCGTGAGCGCCTTGGCCCGGATGTCCTTCACCGTGTAGTCCTTGCCTTCCAGCTTCGCGCGCACCAGCGCATCCCGCCATGCGTCCCGGCATGCCGCCGCCGTCTTCGGCTTCCCACTGCGGTCGACCAGCACGAAATCATCAGCCAGCGCCTGCACTTTGATGCTCCGGCGTAGCTCTTTGGCGCGGCGCAGCACCTCGTCAATCTCCGGTGTGATAGGCCAGTCCACCGCCTCGCCGCTGCTGTCCGCCGTCTTGCTCGGCACGAAGTGGATCACACCGGCGTGGCGGTCCACCTGCGACCAGCGCAGCTCGCGGATGTCGGTCGAGCGCTGGCAGGTGAGATAGCAGAGATCGACGAAGACCTGCATCTCCGGGCCGGTGGGTACCTTGGCCGTGACCTCTTGCACTTCACCCCGGACGGCTTTTTTGTACTTGTAGGCGGCTAGGGCGGCCCGGATGGCAAGGAAATGGCCGTGCGGAATGTAGACCTTCCGCATCTTCGGCTTCTTCAGGGCGACCTCGCGGCACGGATTGATGGTGATGTGGCGACGCAACACCGCCCAGGCGAAGAACTTGGACAGCCAGCCCTTCATGGCGGTCTGGGTCGGCAGCTTGTCGGGCCAGTTGCCCAGCAGGAAGTCCTGCACCGCCCCGGGATCGATCTCCTCGATGCCATGCCGCTTGAAGGCCTTGCGGACATCCTCACCGCGGCGGCACCATTCGTCCCGGAAGGACTCTGCGTAGTGTTTGGCGTGCTGCTCCATGTAGATGGCGACCAGCCGCGACATGCTGCCTTCGTCGCCGTCGACATCGGTCTTGCGCTTCTCCTCGGCCAGGCGCTCGAACATGCGGGTCTCGCCCTCGTCGACGCGGCAAAGCTTGATCCACTTCTCGTCGGTGTTCCGGACCCAGAAGTAGCTGCCGTAGCGGATGTACACCCGGCTCGGCAGGCCGTCCGGCTTCGTGCGGCGCCTTGCGTTCATGCTGCCTTCCGGATCGGGATGAGGGGAGTTCGAGTAGGCGCGCTTGCGCCCGGCAGCACGCCGGCGCGCTTGGCCTGAAGCCCTTCGAATGCCGACCAGGTCATGATGACCCGGCCATCGGCGCGCTGGACTGGCGTGACGCCAAAGTGCCGCTGGAACCACTGCACCTGCAGGCTACGGCGCTTGAGGCCGGTGACGTCCTGCAGGTCCTGCTCACTCATCAATCTGTTGTCCACTTGCTGCTCCCAGTGTTGCCGGGTAATTGCGATGATCCGTTGTGCTTCTTCAGTCATGCCGTGAACCGCTGCGGCTTGGTGCTGGCCGCGATGTAGAGAGGGTGTTTCGGGCTGCCGTCCTTGTTCAGGCCCAGATGGTGCAGCAGCGTGCCGCGCCCGCACATCCTGATGATCCGCAGCACCTCGGCCGCGCGCGCAGGCGCCGCCTTATGGGCTCCCCACGCGCAGATCACCAATGAGCAGCGGTCGAGCGCATCCATGATGGCGCACTCGTTGCGGTCGGGCCGGTCGCCCAGCGGAGCGGGGTGGGTCAGCAACCCTTCCGGATCTGTCGAGCGCAGCGGAAACAGGTTGACCACCTCCAACCGGCCGTACTTCCCGGCCAGCGCCCGTTGCATGCACCTGGTGACCGTCGGATCGTTGACCAGGTGGTCGGCGGTCGACGGGTTCAGCATGATGAAGCCGAGGCCCGGGGTGCTGCGGTCCCAATCGCGCCAGAGGCGGTAGCGGTACTGTTCGCAGTCGGAGAGGATGCAGCCGGCCTCGCCGTCGAGGGTGGTTTCAATCAGTCGTTTCATGGCATCCCCGTCATTTCGTCACGCCGCGCCATACATAGTCGCCCTTGTCCTCGCGGATGGCCGGTTCTTCACCCTGGCACGGGCATTCGTAACCGGAAAGGCGATCCGCCACCGGCCGCCAGAAGTTGCGCACCAGGCCGTGGGGCACGTGGTTGTCTTCCTTGGCGTCGAGTAAGTCGAACTGGGCCAAGACCCACAGCGCGTCCGCCGCGGAGATCCTGCCGCCGTGCTGGCTGATTGAAAGGTGATACTCCGGGCCCAAATCGGGCTGTCCAGCCTCGCGCGCCACTTCTACGGCGCTGAACACGCAGATGCCGTGCTGCCGATGGAGCCACACTTCGCATGGCCAGCTGCCGACGCCGGCGCGGCGGATCGCCTCTTGGGCCAAGTCGGAGCTATCGAGCAGCCAACCCGTGCCGGCCGGTCGCTTCGGTTTGAGGATGAAGTCGGTCATGGCAGCCTCCTGAAGTCCACGACCCAGACCCATGGGTTAGAGTCCCACGCGCCGGCGCCTTTGATGTTGTCCCACAGGTTCTGATATGCGCCGCGCGGATCGGCGAAGCCAACGTGAGAATCTTGGGAAGCGAACCACGGGCCATTGAATGGCACTTCGCAGTCGCGCCATACGCCCTCTGCCGCGGCATCCGCTTCGCTGCAGTCGTTCAGCCGCTCGACGAGCACGCCGGTCACTTCCAACGCCAGGCGGCACATCGCCCGGGGCATGTGGATGCTCGGCTTCCAGGTGATCGCCTCCGCCGGCGGGATATTCGTGAAGTCAGCCGGCACGCATGCCGGATAGTCGGCGCGGTAGACGGTCGGTCCCGGATCCATCGCGGTCGGCTGCGCCCACGTCTCTCGCACCCACAAGCGATCGCCGGGCTTGCCATAGGGGCAGTGGATCGTGATGTCCTGCAGGCGCGGCAGCAGTAGGCCGTCGAGCGGCTTGGCCAGCCAGTCGCCGACCAGGTTGCCTTGCTCGTTCACTTCGGGCTGAGGCTTCACTATGCGCCTCGTCTGGGTCTTCCGGCCGTCGAGGATGGCGCGCACCATGGCGCCGCTGAAGAGGATGGGGCGTCCTTTCATCGGGTCACGCTCAAGATTTCCGGCTGGCCGCCGATATGGCGCCCATGACCAAGTTTTTCGACAAGAAGCTCGAGGACGAGCTGGGCACCGCGGCTGCCCTCCAAATTGCCGCATTGGGCGCTGACGTGCGTGCCACCATGGATCGGATGAACGCAATCCGTGTCGCGCAAGGCAAGCCCACGCTCGAGCAGGAGATGGCTGAGCTTGAGGCCTTTGAGCAAGAGGAGATCCGGTCTGGTCGAGCCAAGCCGGAAGACTTCGAGTGGGAGCCTCCGCTGGACTGAGGTCATGCTGCACTCTCCAGCACCAGGCCCAGCTGGCGCGTACGCTCTGCCAGCAGGGCGATGTAGTCAGGGTTCAACTCGGCGCCGAGCCACCGTCGGCCCAGCCGCTGTGCGACGCTGGCCACCGTTCCGGAGCCCATGAACGGGTCGAAGACGATGTCGCCGGGCCGGCTGCCGGCGAGGATGCAGGGCTCGACCAAGGACTCCGGGAAGGTGGCGAAGTGGGCGCCATCGAACGACTGCGTCGGGATGGTCCAGACGCTTCGGCGGTTGCGCGTTCCAACGGACTCGGTCACGGCGGCGCTAAACGATGCGTTCTGCTTCACGCGAGGCTTGACCACCTTGTCGTAGCCGCGACCGAATCCGACCCCCGTACCGGAGTAGCGGCCCTTCAACTGCCGGTGGCCGCCAGGCGACGTGTCCCAGCCGCTGGGAGCAGCCTTCGGGTTCACGCCGGCGCCACGCGCATGGGCGCCGCCGGAAACGGGCTCCTGCATGGCCTCGAAGTCGTAGAAGTACTTCTCGCTCTTCGTCAGCAGGAACACGTACTCGTGCGCCTTGGTGCAGCGATCGTGAACGCTCTCCGGCATCGGGTTCGGCTTGTGCCAGACGATGTCCTGCCGCAGCCACCAGCCCGAGTCCTGCAGAGCGAATGCCAGTCGCCACGGCTGGCCGACAAGATCCTTCGGCTTCAAGCCCTCCACCCGCACATCGCTGCGCGGGATAGGCGTGTCATCGCGCCGCCTGCTGGCAGTCATCGACCGGGCCTCGGTCGCGGCCGGGGACGGGCCCCACGGCGCGCCGCGTGAGCCGGCATAGCTGTCACCCATGTTGAGCCAAAGCGTGCCGTCATCGGCGAGCAGCTGCCGGCACAAGACGAACACCTCGACCATATTGGCAAGGAATTCCGGCAGCGAGGCCTCCAGCCCCAGTTGCCCGTGGACGCCATAGTCCCTCAATCCCCAATACGGCGGGCTGGTGACGATGCATTGCACACGCACGCCGGCGGCGATCAGCTCGCGCATGACCTCGCGGCAGTCGCCCTGGTAGCAGTGGTTGGTCAGCATGCTACGATGCCTCGCGCAAGCAAAGAGGAGAAAAGATGCAAGGGTGGAAGTCCGTGCTTGGGGCACTTGGCGGCACTGTTGCCGTCATCGCGATATCGATTTTTGGCGCCACTTCGGCAATGACTAAGCCGTACGATCCCAGCCTTATGGCAAGTTGGGTGCAGGCCACCGGATCTATTGCGGCGATTGCAGGGGCATATCTCTTGGGATTGCGTCAGGAGCGTGCCGCTTATCGACTTCAGGAACAGGCAGAGGTAAGAGAGGCCCAACGCATGCGCGACACCATCCGAGCAGTTGCCAAAGCTGGGGTAGATCGAGCAGTCGCTGCGGAACGTTTGTTGTTCACGCCCGATCTCGACGTCAATCCTACGCCGTTCATCTTTGGAGGCGTTTCCGCAATCGTGGAGCGCATCGAGGAGGCGAGACGCGCAATGACAGCGATACCGCTCCACCAAATCGGAAAGGCGGAAATCGTGCTTTCCGTGTCCGACTTGACGTTTGCCCTGGCCGACTTTGCTGAGACGTTGAGGGAAACGGAGCAAGAGTACAAGCGCGCCCATGCAGCCTATGAATCCTTCGAAGCGGGGACTTACCCTGGGAGAGCGAAGCTGGACGTAAACAATGTCAATGGCGTGTATGCCCGTCTTTGCGAAAACTTGGTCGAAGAGTAATTCGCTATTCATGCCGATCATGCAACCTCCGCAGGCTGTGCCACCGACAGCGCCACTGCGACCGGCCGCACCCATACCGGCGTCGCCGACAACATGAACGTCTCGCCGGACTCGGCCAGCAGCAGGGTGGTGCCCATCACCTCGGCGATTGCCTGCGCGGCGTCCGGCGGTACCGCGTTGCCGATGCGCTCGCGCCATGCCTGGTCGCTCAGGCCGTCCAGCTCGAGGTATTCCTCCGGCTCGATCAGCGACTGGATGGCCGCCAATTCGAGCGTAGTGAACGGGCGGTGCCAGGTGCCGTCCAGCGCGCGGATGATGGCCACCAGCTTGTCGTTCGCCGCCGGCAGACGAGGGTCGGCTACAGACCAGCGTCCGTTGTCGTGGCCAGCAGCTGCCGAAACGGCGCCGCTCGGCTGATCCCAGCTCACCACGCCGTAATGGCCACCCGTCAGGTAGTTGTCGCCGCGCTCGCGCCGCATGCCCGGGCGCGGGTCGGCCACGGCATACGCACCCTGGCCGGTGTCGCTGCGGGCGATGACCGTCCCGGCCGGCTCGTCGTAGCCGGTGATGCGGTACTTGCCGGCGCCCTCGAATCCCATAGAGGCGCGGGGATCTTGCACGCACTGGCCGGTTCCGTGCGCGCTGGTGACGGCGCCGGCGGCCTGCTGCCACGGCACGATCCGGAACTCGTTGTTGTGCTTGGCGGGGCCGGCATGGCGCGGGTCCGCGACGCTGAACGTACCCTGGCCGGGGTTCGTGCCAGCAGTGATCGTTCCCGACGCCTCACCCCAGCGCAGGACGCCATACTGCTGGTATTGCGCGGCATTGGCCGGGCCGCGCGGGTCGGCGATGGAGAATGTGCCATTGCTCGGTAGCGACTCACCGGCAACCGCGCCAGCATGCTCGTCCCAGTTCAGGACGCCCAGCGCACCATTGCGGCGTTCCGGCATGATCAGGTAGTCCCGCAGGTGGCCGTTCACTACCTCCAGACGGTTCAGGCTGCGCCAGTCACTACCGGCCTCGACAAATGCCAGGCGCACCCAGGTCTTCCACTGCAGGGACGGCACGCGGTGCATCGGGCCGCCAGCGGCATCGCCCGGCTGCGGCATGCGGCCAAGCACGGTACCGACGCCCTGCAGGCGCCGCAGCTCCGGTTCGTACAGGAAGGCCGGCACCCTTTCCATGTGGCGCGCCACCAGCAGGAAGCGCTTGCGGCTCTGGGCCAGGCCGCCAAGCTCGCCGCAGTCGTGCGTGGTCTCGTTCACGGCATAGCCGTAGTGGCGCAGGATCTGGTTGATCTGGTCCAGCAGGTGCCGGCCGCGCGTGGCCAGGCGCGGCACGTTCTCGAACACGATCAGCTCAACCGGGTCGTCCTTCCAGGCCTCGCACATCAACCAGACGCAGCGCAGCGTCAGCTCGTTCAGCGCCTGGTACTTCGGCGTGCGGCTCAGGGTCTCGGAGAGGAGCCCAGACGCGCCCTTGCAAGGCGACGATATGAACACACAATTCGGCCGCTCATTGCTGGCGGCACGCCGGATGTCGGAAGGCATGGCCTCGCGCCAGCCAGCTGGCGGCTCCTTGCCGTGGAATGCCGTGTACTGCTGCCGGGTGAATAGGTCCATGACGGTGCATGGCACGCCCACCAGCGTCTCGAAGTCGCGGGCGGCTGCCGGGTCGACATCGATGCCACCGATGCAGCGCCAGGTGGCGACCATGTTGCCGACCTGCGAGGCTGCCTTCTTGAAGCCTTTGGCACCGCCGCCGAGGCCGCAGCAGAAGCCGAACGTTTTGTACTCGCGGCGGATCACGCAACACCTCCATCCAAAAGATTGGGACGGGTCGCGTAGTTGTTCGAGAAGTTATCGATGGACCGATCGACATGAACATACAAATCGGACTGCGCGCTGGCAAATGACGTTGCCGGTGCCATGTTAGGATCCCACCCTAAAGAAAAACAGGATCGGGTATGTCTTACTTTCTTAGGCTCGCCGAATGCATGGTGTTGGCGTGCGTGGTTGCGGCGGGAGTTTGGGTGGTGACCGTGGCTGTTCCCAGTGCGTCCAATTCGCAATTCAGCGGCAAGACTTTTTGGGAAGTCGTATCCGCAATCGGAACTGTTGCGGCGGTCGTTGTGGCACTCGGCATCGCACTGTGGCAGGAGGCTCTTCGTCGAAGCGAAGCAAAGTTGCGAGCTCGGCTTACAGCGACAACGCTCGTTGGTCCACTCGGCCGGAACATTGACCGGCTTCAACGAGCAAGCCGGGCTATAGAAGAGGCAGAAGTTGCCTACGAAGGTGCTGTGTCGCACACGGTGCGTGACGTTTGGGATCTTGTCCAAGCGCGAAACGAAGCAGTGACGGAAGGTGGCCAGATTGCGTTTGAGTTGCTGTTGGAGATTGAGGAAATCTCGCTGGAACAACTGGCCGTAATTTCGGCCTTGGATGCGCGCCATGCTGAGCAGATCGCACAATCTGCTGCAGAGTCGAGACACACATACGCGCTTCTGGATCCCAGGAGCTACCACGCTGTAACCCCAGCTGGACGGGCGAACATCGCGAACCAATTGCGTACTGCCGAGGCACTCTTGAAGCCAGCGTGGCAGGCATTTCAACAGATCGCATTTCGTGCATCGAATCAAACCTAGAGCGACGGCAGTGTTCGCACGCGAGGCCGTTTTTTCGTCTCCATCGCGGCGCCGTGGACGGCCTGCCGCTGCTTCCTGCCCATGCGTGCCTGGCGCGGCCGCCATCAGGCCTGCGTCACGCGCCAGCTTCCAGTCTTCGTCCCGGCACTGCGCCGGCATTGTCGATTCGCTCATTGCTTGCCCCCAAGCCGTTCCCACCCCATGTCCTTGCCGCTACCGTTGAATCGGACCTTCCCGGCTTTGCGCAGCGCCTGCAGGCGGCGGTCGCAAATGCGGAACGGGTCAACGCCGTAGGGCGAGAGGCGCGTGCCTTCTTCCCTGGCGATGCGCTCGCATTCCGCCTTCACGTCGCCGGCGAAGATGTTGGCGAACTGGCTTTGACCCTTGCCGATGCGGTCCAGCACCAGGGCGTCGAGCTTTTCGTATTTCGTGGTCATGCTTGATCCTTGATCGATGTGAGTAGGGTGGCCATCGGCCCGAACTTCACCCAGCGAGCCAGCGGCCAGTGCGGCTGCTGTTCGGCGCCGCGGATCAGCTCGCGCGCCAGCTTCTCCAGCTGGGCGATCTGCAGCGTCATCACGGCGTGCGCCTCGCGGCTGATGGCCAGCGCTTCCTCGGCATGCTCGGCGGCACGCTGGGCGGCCATCAGCTGCCGGCGCAGCTCGGCGTTATCGCGCTTGAGCGCCGTGGAGTCGCGCGCCAGGTCGACGATGTCGCTGTCCAGCCGGCGCGTGGCCATGCTGACGGTGGTTCCGATGGGCCAGGACATGGTTACGCTGCCTTATTCAGGAGGAATCCATCACCGGCGCAGTGGGGGCACACGCCGACGCTGCTGGGCTCGATGTAGGACAGCACCAGGTTGACGAACTCGTTGATCTTGGGCTCCAGCGCTAACCAGTTCTCGGCCTTGAGCGTCGGCGGTACCAGGGCGCCCTCGGTGTAGCTGCTGCGCGGCTTCGAGAGCTTCATCACCTCGAATCTCGACCGGGTCTGTGTGTCACGGCGCGTTCTGCGGCCGACCTTGTACTCGCGGGTGCGCGGCTCATGGTTCATATAGCGGTGCAGGGTGACCGTCCCGATGCTTCGGTGGTCGTCGCAGACGAAGTCGTTGGGGCGTGCGGCGACAGCAGCGACCAGCACATCCGCCGCGCGAGCGAAAAGCGCCTCACCGCTGATGCTGACCGGATGCCTATGCCAGGTGGCCGGGTACTCGCGCAGCGAGTGCGGAAAATCCACCGTCACGTCGGCAGGCTGAGTGATCGGCTGGCAGTCGCGGTCGATGACCAGGAACTCGACAGCAACAGGCGACGCCTGGCGTTCTTCGATGACCTGCTCGTAGAAGTCAGGGTGGTAAGTTGCGGTGGCGTCGGTAGCCTGGTATGCCTCTTCGTCGTGGTCGTACGTGATCGCGTCCGGCTCTAGCGTTTCCGGGAACTGGACAACGCCGCGGTACTTGTCGGACAGCCGCCAGCCAATGCACACGCGCTGGCTCGGCTGCTTGATCGCCAAGGACTCCACGATGCCGTCATGCATCGCCCACTGCTGATTACCGGGGCAGACGGCCGGCGTATGCTCGCCATTGACGATGATGGATGCAGCGCGCATGTAGTAGTCGAGCTTGATGTAGCTCACGCCCTGGTGCTGCATGACGATGATCGGATCGCGGTTCATGGTCTCTCGTGTAGGGTGGGCGGGCCGGCGACTTTCCAACCAAAGGAGAAAGGGTGTCGCGCGCTCTTTATCGGGACTCGGCGTTGTCCCGCCGCCGGCCTGCCCGTTGAATGGGGTGGGCTACTCGCTACACCGGTTGGGGAATCGAACCCCGCAGCCCTGGACACCAGTCCGCAGCCGCCGGCATCTGCTTTCGCCCGTTGATCGTCAGGCCGCTTCCTTCAGCGTCGCCGGCTCGTCGAAGTGCAGGCTCATGTGCACCTCCTGGCCGAGCAGCGACAGCAGCTTGGCGGTAGTGGTCTCGTCGGGATGTGCCTGCACGCGGAAGTTGACGAAGACGGTGCCGCCTTCCTGAAAGTCGAAAGCCAGCTTGTTGACCTTGGATTCGTCCAGCACGATGTCGAATGCCTCGGTGACACCGTTGTGGATGATCAGCACCTGGTGCTCCCAGTCGCCGTCCCATTTCACGACGCCCAGCTTCGGGTTCTTCAGGTTCGGCAGGTAGCCGGCATCGGTCACCAGGTCGCCCTGCACCGACTCGTCCTTGTGGTAGAAGCTCGACTTCAGCGTCGGCGAGACCCAAGTGTCAACTCCAGTGTCAAGTGTTGCCACTCAGACAGAACTGCCGCTCATGTGCCTGATGGAGAAGCCGCGGGCCATCGAACACGACGTTGTTGCAGCTATTGCCGACGTGCCTGGCCTGATCTGCAAGGCCATCGAACTGAGCCGGTTCAAGTTCCTGGAGAAGACCTATGCGGGCTACCTGGGCCTGTCGGCGTCCCAGTTCTCCAAGATCAAGCACGGCCGGGATGGGGCCGGCAAGGTCTGGCACCTGCCGCTGACCGCGATCGCGCGCTTCGAATGGCGCTGTGTCGCGCACCGTTTACTCGGACCTATGGAATGAAATCGGATCCACATTCGGGGCCGGAGATGGCAGTACTACCTTCAATCTGCCGGAGCTGCGCGGCGAGTTCCTGCGTGGTTGGGATGATGGTCGAGGCGTCGATGCGGGCCGCGCGTTCGGTAGCGCACAGGCCAGCCAGAACCTGGAGCATACGCACGGAAACGGCGCCGGCTCCAATGGCTATTGGGTCGATGCGCCCGGCCTCGGCGTGATCAACATCGGTGGTGCGACGCTCAACATCAACCGCAGCAATACGACGGGAAACTCTGCGGTCGGCACGGCGGGGACCGAAGCCCGCTCGCGCAATATCGCGCTGCTCGCCTGCATCAAATACTAAGGATCCGGCATGGAAATCTACAACTATCACCCCCTGACTGGCGAGCTGCTGAGCGTCGGAGTCGCAGACGAGAACCCGCTTGAGCCCGACAACCCTATCGTGCCGGGCTATGCCACGCCCATTGCGCCGGCGGCGCCAGGCGAGCGATCGGTTCTGGTGTACCGGGACGAAGGCGGAGCGGCGCCGCAGAACTGGCCGAATGGAGCATGGACGCTGGCACCTGACTACCGCACGGTGCCGCTGTACCGGACCAACGATGGATCGAGCTTCCAGCTGGGCGCGGAGTACTCCGGCATTGGCGACCTGCCGCCCTTCCTGACCGACGAGCCGCGGCCGAGTGCGGCACATAAGTGGGTCGCGGACGAGTGGGTCCTGGACGTGGTGTTGGAGACCGAACAGCTTGCCGCCGTGGCGCGCGCGCAGCGTGACGCGCTGCTGGCCGACGCCGACCACCTGATCGCGCCTCTGATGGATGGCTTCGTGCTCGGCGAGCTGACGCCGGAAGACGAAACGCGCCTGCGCGCGTTGAGCCAGTACCGCAAGGCTCTCCGCGCGGTAACCACCCAGACGGGCTTCCCGCGCACCATCAACTGGCCCGTCAAGCCGGAGTAGAGCATGCTGGGAATCATGCTGACATCCGGCTCGCGGGCAGCGGACTAACTGCCGACTGACTCATTGCACAAGTAATGGCGAGCACTTGCTGATTGAAGGCTATCCCTCTGCAGTGGGGTAAATCTCGAGGCAGTTCCTGTCGTTATCGCAGGACAGGTATGGACTCGTGAGAAGGAAATGCTTAATCAGTACGCAAAATATTTCGGGCGAATCGCAGCGATTCTCGGTGGGGCTGTGATCTTCTTGGTGGGCTTGGGAGTGACGTTCTTCAAGAGCGCCTTCTTGGGACTCCTAATCTGCTTGCTTGCCGGTGCATTCGTGTGGTGGATCGTCTCCCAGGAGCGAAAGGAGTATCGCGGTTACATAGCAGATATGAATCGGGAAACCGGTTGTAATTTCACCGAGGCCTTCGGTTCCGGCACGACGTCGATATGCATCGACGAGAATGCAAGGAAGCTCGCACTGCTGCAGCACAGCGGCGTAAAACATCATCTATTCGGCTTCGAAGAGATTGACGATTGGGAGTTGCGTTGGACTGAAGTCTCGAGAAATGGCACTTTGTCATTTCGTGATGTCCATTTCGCCTTTCGCACGACCCGAATCGACATGCCAATCTTTAAGGTAGGGGTCAGCACTAAGATGAACGGGGAAGCATGGAGCCAGAAGCTACGCCTTCTCATGTCCTAGTGCTCTATCGCATTCAAATCTAGCCGCCTCTGGGCGGCTTTTTCGTTTCTGGAGTCACCCATGACCATTGGCATGTCCACCGCGCTGCGCAATGCGCGCCTCGATGCAATCACCACTGCCGCCGGCGCGAGCGCGAAGCTGCGGCTGTACACCGGCACGCGGCCGGCTACTGGCGGTGCGATCACGTCGCAGACGCTGCTGGCGGTCGCCGAACGATAGCCGCACCTTTCACCCACCACAGGCCCGCCGCGCGCGGGCCTTTTTCATTTCCGGAGGTTCACATGGAACTCATCGAAGAGGCCAAGAAACAGTTCCCGCGGCTGTGGAGCGTGCGCCTGTCGCTGCTGGCCGGCTTTCTGTCGAGCTTGGAGGCCGGCGCCGACATGTACCTCACCGGCAAGCCCGCGATGGCTGCGATCGCCGCGGCGCTGGTGGCCTTCGCTGCCGCCTTCTCGCGCATCGTCGCGCAGCCGGCCCTGAAGGATCTGATCGACGCCGACAAGGGTGCAGCCGAATGAGGACCGGATCGAAGCGGACCCTGCAGGCGACCGTCGGCGCCGGCGCGGCGGCGCTGCTGCTTACCTCAGTGCCGAAGTTCGAAGGCGTGATCCTGCGCGGCTACAAGGATCCCATCGGCATCGTGACTGCCTGCGCCGGCCACACGAAGACCGCGGTGCTGGGCCGTCCGTACTCGCCAGCCGAGTGCGCGGCGCTGCTCGATGCCGACCTAGTCGAACATGCCGACGGCGTCCTCGCCTGCACGCCGGGCCTGAAGGGGCAGACCTACCGCCTGGCCGCTGCGACCAGCTTCGCGTTTAACGTGGGCGTCTCCGCCTACTGCCGCTCGACCATGGCGCGCAAGTTCAACGCAGGGGACTACGTCGGCGGGTGCGCCGAGTTCTCGCGCTGGACCTATGCCGGCGGGCGCGAACTGCCCGGCCTGGTGAAGCGTCGAGCGGCGGAACGCGCTATGTGCGAAGGGAGGTTGTCATGAGCAAGGCCAAGATCGTCCGCGACACCGAGGGCCGGTTCTACGGCATCAAGTGGATCTGCCCCGGATGCGAGGCCGGCACGCGCGGCTCGGGGGTGCACATCCTGCCGGTTAGTTGGCTGCCGCCGGGCGAGAACGATGAATCGCCGCACAACGCCGGCAAGCCGCGCTGGGGGTTCAATGGCGACATGGAGAAGCCGGCCTTCACCCCGAGTGTTCTTTCAAGCTGGGACGAGTGGCAGGGCGATGGTGTGCCGCCCAAGAAGCACGTCTGCCACTCATTCGTTGGGTGCAATGGCGCGCAGCCAGGGCAGATCACGTTCCTGACGGACAGCACCCACGCGCTGGCTGGCCAGAATGTCGACTTACCGGACGTGGAGGAGACATGACCCACCTCACCAAGGCGGCCATTGTGCTCGGCATGCTGCTGGCACTTGCCGCCGGCGGCGCGGCGTGGCGGGCCAGCGTGCACGCCGCCGGTTTCCGAGCAGGCCAGGCGGCGCTGAAGGACGCGATCGACAAGCGGAACAAGGAGATCGCGCGCCTGAACAAGCAGGTCGTCGCCAAGGACCAGGACGTGCTTGTGGCCAAGCAGGAGGACCGCGAGCGCATCGTCACCATCTACCGGACCATCCGGGAATCTGTGGAGCCCGAAATTGTTGAAAAGACTGTCTTTCGCGATTGCCGCGTTGGCCCTGGCGTCCTGCGCAGCCTCGTCGCCGCCGCTGAGGGCGGAATGCCAGCCGATCCCCAGAAGCCTGCGGACGATTCCGCCAGCAAAGCTGCCGGCGCCCACCGATGACAGCATGGGCGCCCTGGTCAGGGCATATCTCGGCTCCGCGGAGCAATACCACAAGGCCCGGCGCGATGCGGTCGCGTTGGATGCCGCAATCGAAGCCAGGGAGGGCTGCTATGCAGCAGAGCGATAGTCACGTCGCCGTGAAGATGGAGCGGCCAACGCTGCCGTTCTGGGGGCTGCTGGTAGCGCTGGTGGCCGCGCTGTCTGCCTACTTCGGCCAGCGCGAGGCCACCAACTCGGCGCTGATCGAGATCAAGACGGAGATGGTGGCCATGAAGAAGACCATTGAGCGGATGGAGGGGGATCGCTATACCGGGGCGGACGCCCGCCGGGACTTCGCCTGGCGGGATGAGCGAGTCGCGGAGCAGGGCAAGCGGTTGGCGGAACTTGAGAACGAGGTAAGGGCGCGTCGTCGGTAAACCATGCCGGTGGCGGCTCGCTTCCTTTACCTAAGGTCGTCGGGAGGGGGGCCGGCCAATACTTCTGCGAGGGAGTCGTAGACGGCATCGAATCCATGAGCGAGCGCATGAAGGACGACTGCCGTAGAGACGAAGATGATCCACTCCCCCCTGGTGCCTTGCAAGAAGAAGAGGAAGAGCAGTCCTCCTACAGCGTAGACTCGAGCTACCCATACGAAATTTGACATCCTGCGCTGATACGGGGTCATGGTCTTTTCCTTCTTGTATCCGTCGGAACAAGGTGCAGTCATGCAGATTCAACTGGAGTTCGCATGCTATCGGCGAAACCTATCCGGCGGCACCCCCACGTCCCGCTTGATCTGGTTTGCTCGAAACTGTCAAAAAGCTAAGCAAGCCGCCGCCGCTCGATAGCGCGCTGGCCGCGCCGTGCGAGGTGCCGGACGCACCGTCCATGGCAGACTATGATGTCTGGCAGGACTGGATGGTGACCGTGCTGGGCGCGCTTGGGCAGTGTGCTGCCGGCACTGTAAGCTAGTTGAGATCTGGTGTCCGGAAACAGTGATGCTGGCATCGTGATAGGCGCGGATATACTGTGCCGATCATTCTTTCCCTAGTACGCACAAATGCCCTCGTCGCAGTATTCCCGTGAGGTTTTTTTGGCGAAGCACCCTGCGTGCGCATTCTGCGGGGCGCCAAGCACAACTGTCGAACATTGCCCGCCGCGCGCGCTCTTTCAGTTCCGCGTTTGGCCCGAGGGTTTCGAGTTTCCCGCGTGTGACGCCTGCAATCATGGTACGGCCGACTACGATATTGTGGTGGCCATGCTCGCGCGCATGGACCCAACGGGAGACTCAGGAAATCAGGACGGCAAGCAAGTTGGGTACATGAAGAACGTGAATGCCAGGTTCCCAGCATTGTTCAAGCGGATGATGCCGACCGCGGTGGAGGCACGGAGATTCAACCGAGTTATGGGTATCAGGCCGGAGCCGGGGCAGACGCACCAAGAGATTTGCCCGGTAAAGGTGCCGGATGAGGTGCATGACGCAGTGTGCGTGTTCGCTCGGAAGCTATCGAAAGGCGTTTATTACCAGACCACTGGTCAGGTTTTTCCCGAACAAGGCGGGTTGGCCCTGAATTGGTTCACGAACGCCGACCTGATGAGTGAAGGGAAGTATCCAGTTTTTGAGCTGCTTAGGGAGGTGAGTGGTGTCGTTCCGCAGCTAAAGCGAGCTGGCGCTGACTTGTCCGAGCAATTCCAGTACAAGATTTCCTTGGCCGACGACGGCACCGTGATGGTCCTTCAAGCCATATTTGGGAAGGCTTTCGGCTTCGTTGTTTTCGGCACCACGGTGCGAGGCGTTATCGAGGGAATAATTGAGCGTCTCCGAGCTGCAACAGGGAGAACTGGACCATTCGCATTGCTGTGAGTTGGCGTCAGCGTTTGAGTTGTGTCAGTGGCACAGGTTCTGGGCGTTTGATATTCATTCACTAGCGCGACCGCTCGCCAAACGCCAGCCTCAGCGCAAGGGCGGTATAACCAAGCTCCATTCGAGATGCTGTCCACGAATTCGGGGGCGGGCCGTGGCAGCAAATGGCAGGAACGTCTACGGCACTTATCGTTTCGCCTATTTCTTGGGGGATTCGCTAACAGTGCAACTACTGTGCGGCAGTGGCCTTGTTCGGCAGCGTGCGTCGCACTTTGTCCACCACACGCCGATGCTTGTCCTGAGCCTCTTCCCAGGTGGCCGAGTGGTAAATCCGGTCGAGACCATTGCCCCAGATGGTTGTCCAGAAGCTCGGCGGCTTGTCATCGTGCATGCTGGCCCAGCAGGAGAACCTGGTGCGCACCTCGACGCCATACTCCGGCAGCCCGGTCGTACAACTCATATTGCTTGCCAATTGTGATCTTCCAGCCGACCTCCATGCCGAAGTCGAATACCCGGACTGGAGTGCCGCCGGCATCTAGGATGTAGATGCGGTCCCAGTTCTCGGGGATGGAGTAATCGGAGCCCATGGCAAGCTCAGCGCAATGTGAAGCGCACCGTGTGCGCATCCAAGGCGATCCATGGTCCGACCGCCAAGCGCAGCAGCTGGCCTTCGTCCCAGTACGATAAATGATCGGGCCGCCACTTCAACGCTCGAAGGTGGCGGACCTCAATGCCGGATACCACCAGGCCACTGGCAAGCGCGGCCACGGCATCGCAGGGCAGGCGCAATTCTTCGCTGTCCTCGCCGAAGTAGTGGGCTTCGAGAAAAATCGTGGTGTGGGTGGCCATTCCGGAACCGACGCGATGGGGCGTTCAGTTGACGCGGTTCCAGGCGTCTTGAATCGCGCTGAACGTGGCAGGCATGACGTCGTGCCCGGTGAAGTCGGCGGGCGTGTCGTCCTTGGGATAGCCCAGCATGGGCGAAGCCTTGAGCATGCGCAGCAATGCAGGGGCGTGTTTGCCAGACTGGGCGACTTCGTGCATCACCTCATCCTCGATCTGGTGGATCAACTTCCAGGTCAGGATGCCGGCCGCTCGGTGCTTGGCAACGATAGCGGGGGTGGCTTCAACGATGGAGGATTCGGCGGCTTCGAAGTGGTTCATGATCGGCGAAAGTACTGTATGTCCATACAGTATATCAGGCATCCAATAAGCCGGGGAGAAAAGACCTGCAACCCGCAAGCTGCCGTGCCTATTTGTTTGGCAGGTTCTTGGATGGATTCGCCGCTATGCCTTGTGTGGCAAGGCTTGGCGGGAGATTTTTCACCCTGCATGGGGTGCAGGTGGTCGGAGGTTCAAATCCTCTCGCCCCGACCAGACAGAAACCCGCTTGGTGAATAGCCAAGCGGGTTTTTTATTTTCCGCGTGGAAATGGCCGGCCGGTGCGGTAACGCTTTGATACAGCCGTCGCCGATGCCCGTTGCTATGCTCTGCCATCCTCCTGGCCGATTCCCCACCTATGTTCCGAAAGCTCTGTGTGGCTACCTTTGCGCTCCTCTGGCTGACGGCCGCGCCTGCCGCACGCGCCGATGACCGCGGCTACCCGAGCGCCTATCGTGGCGGCGAGTACAAAGAGAAATTCCGTAGCGGCCCTTGTGAAATCGAACGCGAACAGAAGCGCGATGGCGAATACAAGGAAGAGCGCAAATGCAAGGGTGGTCCGCGTGGCTATGAGCAGAAGCAGAAGTACCGCGACGGCCCTTGCCTGATCGAGCGCGAATGGAAGGACGACGGTGAATACGAAGAGAAGGTCGAATGCAAGCGTGGATGAGTGCATGACCTTTCGGTCCGTCAGCCGGGTGGCGTGGCTGGGCCGCAGCCCCATTGGCGGCTGCCCCCAATGCCGATTTCAGGCTTCGCGCATCATGCCAGCACGGCATGCTGCCTGATCGACTCCAGCTTCTTCTCGCCGATCTTCTCCTTTGCCATTTCGGTGTCGAAGTGCGTCTGCAGGTTCATCCAACTCTGGGGATCGGTGCCGAAGAACGCACCAAGGCGTACAGCGGTGTCCGCCGTTATGGCGCGGCCACCCTTCACAATTTCATTGATACGGCGAGGCGGTACGTCGATGGCCTTGGCCAGGGCGTACTGAGAAATGCCAAGCGGGTCGAGCCAGTCCAGTTGAAGGATTTCTCCCGGAGTGGCCAGGGGTACTTCGCGTGCCATGGAGGCCTCCTTTCAGTGGTAGTCGACGATCTCGACGTCGGTTGCATGGCCATTGGCGAAGCAAAAGCAGATTCGCCATTGGTCGTTGATACGGATGCTGTGCTGACCAGCCCGGTGCCCTTGCAGCGCTTCCAGCCTGTTACCCGGCGGGACTCGC
Organism: Cupriavidus necator N-1; assembly: GCF_000219215.1. Lineage (NCBI taxonomy): Bacteria > Pseudomonadati > Pseudomonadota > Betaproteobacteria > Burkholderiales > Burkholderiaceae > Cupriavidus > Cupriavidus necator. The sequence goes on from NC_015726.1 coordinate 1,382,413, forward strand.
AGAAAGCTGAGGTCGCCGGCCGCGTGCAACTGCTGGAGCTTGCGCATGGCAACAGATTCTATGTTGACGAACCGGGCGATCCGCGTGCCAGCGAAGAGCAGTGCCGTGTCGCGGCAGTTGAACGAAGTGATCATGGTCATATTAACGCGAAGCGTTAATAACGTAAAGCGTTATTACTGTTTCCCGTGCGGCCTTGCCGAGCGGTTCGATTCCGGGAGCCCGCTCCAGACCGGGAGTGATAGGCGAGCTCAAGATTATCTGTAGCCGCAGGTATTGATCTGCATCCTGAGTGCCTGTTGGGCTATACGCGCTGCTCGGCCGTTTCCAGAAAAAGCGGCGAGATACCCGGGTTCTCCCATCATGGCCCGCTGGGGCCCTGGCTTAGACTCGTGCCGCTGTACTTGCCAGCCCGCCCGCACCCCGCCGCGGCGGGCTGTTTTTTTGGGGGCTAGCGAGTCAGTCTGCCCAACAGCGCGTCATGTCCGCTTGCCAGGCCGGCAAGCGCTGTTGCGTCGGCCAGTTCGAAATCGCTGAAGCGGAAGGCCGGTGCCACGGTGCAGCCGACCAGGGCGAAGTCCACGCCATCGCCCAGATCCAGGCGTTCGGCGGCAAACCATAGTCCGGCGGGCACCATTGCCTGGAAGGCCGCGCCGGGATGCCGCAGCGGGTCGCCCAGGCGCTGCGTGACGATGGTGCCGTCCACGATCCGGTGCACGTCCACGGGGGAGCCTGCGTGGTAGTGCCAGAGTTCGTCGGACCGGATGCGATGCCACGCGGAATAGTCGTTGCCGCACAGCATGTAGTGGATCGCGGTGCAGGCTTCGCGCGTGCGCCCGTCCTGGCAGACGACCTGTTCTTCGCCGCGATAGGTTTCGCGGTAGTAGCCGCCTTCCGGATGTGGCTGCAGGTCGAGCGAGCGGATCAGTTGGCGGGCGGTCGGACTGAGGTCTGGCATGTGGGCAAGGGGCGTGGCGCATCGGGGATGCGGAAGCCGTAGCTTAAAGCAGCGCGAAGCGTGCCTGGCCGGGGCCGACAAGGGCGGGGCGGCTGACCGGGTAGCGGTGACGGGTGCCCTGGGCGTCGAAGGACAGGAAATCCGGCGTCCAGCGCAGCGCCTGCAGCTGGCGTGGCTCGATGCCGTCGACGAGGATGGCGCCGGCGCCCACGCAGACACTGCCGCAGGGCAGGCGCAGGGATTCGCTGTCGTCGCCGAAGTAGTAGGCCTCGAGCAGGATGGAATCGGACTGGTACAAGGGCATGGGGCAGTATCCGGATACTGTATGAATGTACAGTATAGCCCTGGCCGGCGGTTCGGTCATCCCCCACGATTCTCATTTTCGTGCGCCGGCACACCCTGCGGCGCTGTGTCCTTGCCGCGTGGAAGTTGGTGGCAAGCGGTGTCGGCCTGGATTGGTATAACCTGAAAACGATGCCGGTCGCACAGCGTGGTCGTGGCAGGCCGGCAGGGTCGCTACGGGGGATGCCATGGCGAGGTGCGGGAGCAGGGCTTGCTGGTTTGGCTTGGGCGCGGTGCTGGGCGCGGCGCTGGGCAGTGCCTGCGCCATGCTGGTGCGCACCGCCGCGGAGCAGCGGGTGCTGCGCCAGCGCGATGCGCCGCTGGTGCCGTCCGATCCCGCGGCGGATCAGGCGCTGACCGATACCGCCACCGACGTGGTGGAGTACGGCGGCTTCGTGATCCACGTGTATTGCCACGCGCTGGGCATGGGGCGGTTCAAGGCCCTGTGCGATATCTGGGAGTCGGGCGCCGTGGTGCTGGAGGGTGGCGCGCCGCCGGCCACGCACGCGACGCCTGAAGACGCGCGGGCCGCGGCGATTTCGTGGGCGCGGCAATGGGTGCAGCACAATGGCTGAAGGCGCCGCCGCGCAATCATCGCCATGACAGGAGATGCCGATGCACGCCTGTGACCTGTGTCATCAGCTGGTGGGCGAACCGTCCAGCGTGCCGCCGCACGAGAACCTGGCTGCCTCGGGCATGGCTGCGATGAGCAACCGCTGCAAGGTCGACAGCCGCTGGCGCTGCACTGGCTGCGGCGCCTGGATGTATCAGAGCACGGCATTGGGTGAGCCGCCGAATATGTGGCGAATGGGCCCGCGGCCGGCCGACTGGCCTGATAATCACGGCTGAGCAGGCATGGCCGCGCCGCCACCAGGCGGTGCGGCCATGCCCGGTATCGCGCCCGGCTCAGGCTCTCGGGCGTCTGTTTCAAGGAGAATTCATGTTTGTTTGTGGGAACCAGGCTTGCGGTGCGCGCTGGGAGCCGAATGAGGTGCAGATCCGCAATGAAGGGCAGGGTCCCGTGTTCCGCTGCCCGCAATGCGGTGCACGCAATCACGTCCAGGCACGCACCGCGCGCGACGGCAGCACGGTCTACCGCCAGGTGGCGGCGAAGCCGGCGCCGCGCTAGTCCGGACCGACGGCGGCACGCCATGTCACCCCACGCATGTGGGGTCAAATACACATGGCTGCTGCCTTAAGCTTGCTCAGGCGGGACCGTTATACACATCATGGACTTTGCCGACCTTCCTCAAGACTCTGCTTCCAATGCCGAACGCATGGGCTGGGCGAACGCTTCGCCGGAAGTGATCGCCAAGGTATTGAATTCAGCACTGGCAGCGCAGGATCTCTCAGGGTTTGCCGCGCTGCTGTCGGATATCGCGCGCGACCGTGGCCTCAAGGGCGAGCGTGCCGCGCACCAGTCGATCTACGACATGCCGTACGCCAGCCTGCTGCCCAGGCAGAAGCACCTGCTTTCCGATGCCTTCGATCTGCTGGTCCTGCTCGGGCTGGAACTGCGCCCGCGTGGTGCCGACGCAGGCTTCGGCGACGCTGCGGACATCGACACGGACGCAGAAGCAGACCAATAACCCCCGGCTGGACAGCGCCGCTCTATGCGCGTTCCAGCATACCGATTTCGCGCACCGCGACCGACAGCATCGACAGCCCAGCAGCCCCCGAGGCGCGCTGGTCGGCCAGCATGCGCGTAAAGCGTTCCAGCGCGCCATGACGGCTGGACCGCCACGCATCGATCATGGCTTCGGGCGTATCCAGTTCACCCGCCTGTGTCAGCACGCTGACGGTCAGTGCGCGCTTGAGCCGCCCCAGGTCTTCCAGCGTGGTGGTGCGTGCCAGCAGATCCCAGTGCGTGTCCGATGGCAGCGCCAGCGCGCGCTCGCGCAGCCAGCTGAAGCTCAGGTGGCTGTCCAGCGCGAAATAAACCCCCGCCACCAGGTCCAGGCTGCGTTCGCACGCGGTGGCCACTTCGGCGATATCGAGCGCGGCAGCGGAGATCTCGCTGCCGGCCACGCGCACGGCCAGCGCTTCGTCGACCCCCGCATCCGTCAAGGCGCGGGTGCGCTCTGACAGCGCCGTCGCATCGGCCGGTGGCAGCAGCCGCGGCAGTTGCGGTGCCAGCCATTGCGCTGCCTGGGCAAAGCGCGCCAGATCCTCGGCGGCCTTGCTGCCGCTACGCAGATAGCGGATGAACCACAGGCACGCGCGCTCCAGCAGCAGCGCCACGGCCCCGAACATGCGCGCCTGCTCGGCATCGGCCACACGGTTGTCCAGCGCATCGATCTCCTGCCACAGGGTGGTCAGGCCGAAGACATCGCGTGCGATCAGGCAGGCGCGCACGATATCGGCCGGGCGTGCGTCGGTCTCTTCCATGATCCGGTGCACGAAGGTGGCGCCGATGCGATTGACCAGCATATTGGTCAGGTGCGTCGACAGGATCTCGCGTCGCAGCGGGTGGCGCTGCATCGCGTCGGTGTAACGCTGGCGCAGCGGAACCGGGAAATAGTCCGACAGCAGTCCGGCAACCAGCGCGTCTTCCGGCACGTCGGAGGCCAGCAGTTCGTCGTACAGCCACATCTTGCTGTAGGCAAGCAGCACCGCACGTTCGGGCGATGCGAGGCCTTCATCGGCCAGCTTGCGCTCGGCGATTTCCTCCTCCGAAGGCAGGAACTCCAGCGGGCGGTTGAGCCGCCCGGCGCGCTCCAGCCAGCGCACCAGGCGCGCCTCGCCGTCGAGCAGCGCGGGGTTGCTGCGCCCGGCCACGGACAGTGCCTGGGTCTGGTAGTAGTTGTCCTGCAGCACCAGCAGGCCGACCTCGTCGGTCATCTCGGCCAGCAGCTTGTTGCGCTGCTTCTCGGTCATTTCGCCGTCGGCAACCACCAGTCCGAGCAGGATCTTGATATTGACCTCGTGGTCCGAGCAATCCACCCCGGCCGAGTTGTCGATGGCATCGGTGTTGATGCGACCGCCGTTGCGCGCGAACTCGATGCGGCCCAGCTGGGTGAAGCCGAGGTTGCCGCCTTCGCCGACCACCTTGCAGCGCAGGTCGTTGCCATTGACGCGCACCGCGTCGTTGGTGCGGTCGCCGGCCTGCAGGTGGGTTTCCTGGCTGGACTTGACGTAGGTGCCGATGCCGCCGTTGTAGAGCAGGTCGACCGGCGCCATCAGGATGGCGTGGATCAGCTCGGCCGGCGACAGTGTGGCTGCCGTGACCCCCAGCACTGCCTGCACCTGCGGCGACAGCGGGATGGTCTTGGCGCTGCGCGGATAGATGCCGCCGCCGGCGGAGATCAGCGTGGCGTCGTAGTCGGCCCAGCTGGAGCGGGGCAGGCCGAACAGCCGCGTGCGTTCCTGCAGGCTCCTTGCCGTGTCCGGGTCGGGATCGAGGAAGATATGCCGGTGGTCGAAAGCGGCCACCAGCCGGATATGCGGCGACAGCAGCATGCCGTTGCCGAACACGTCGCCCGACATGTCGCCGATGCCGGCCACGGTGAAGTCCGTGGTCTGGATATCGACACCCATCTCGCGGAAATGCCGCTTGACCGATTCCCACGCACCGCGCGCGGTAATGCCCATCTTCTTGTGGTCATATCCGACCGAGCCCCCGGACGCAAAGGCATCGCCAAGCCAGAAGCCGTACTCGGCCGAGATCGCGTTGGCGAAGTCGGAGAACGTCGCGGTGCCCTTGTCGGCGGCGACCACCAGGTAGGGGTCGTTGTCGTCGTGGCGCACCACCTCGGGTGGCGGCACCAGCTGGCCGCCGACGAGGTTGTCGGTCAGGTCCAGCAGCCCGCGCAGGAAGGTCTGGTAGCAGGCAATGCCCTCCTGCAGGAAAGCATCGCGGTCGGTGGGCGGGGGCGGGCGTTTGACCACGAAGCCGCCCTTGGAGCCCACCGGCACGATCACCGTGTTCTTGACCATCTGCGCCTTCATCAGTCCCAGCACTTCCGTGCGGAAGTCCTCGCGCCGGTCTGACCAGCGCAGTCCGCCGCGGGCCACGCGCCCGCCGCGCAGGTGCACGCCCTCAACGCGTGGCGAGTAGACCCAGATCTCGAACATCGGGCGCGGCTCGGGCAGGCCGGGGACCAGCGCGGGATTGAACTTGAACGACACATACGGGCGCGGCTGGCTTTCCTCGCCACGGTGGAAATAGTTGGTGCGCACGGTGGCGTTGATCACGCCCAGGAAGAGCCGCAGGATGCGGTCCTCGTCCAGGTTGGGCACCTTGTCCAGCGCCGCGCCGATATCGGCCAGCAGCTTGTCGCAGCGCGCCTGGCGGGCGGTGTCGGTGGCGACCTCGCTGAAGGTGTCGAAGCGCGCAACGAACAGGCCGACCAGCATGGCGGCAATGGCCGCGTTGCCGGTCAGTGCGCGCTCGATATAGGCGTCGCTGAAGGTCGAGCCGACCTGGCGCAGGTAGCGGGCATAGGCGCGCAGGATGGTGACGTCGCGCGCGGCCAGCTCGGCGCGCAGCACCAGGCGGTTGAAATCGTCGTTCTCGATCTCGCCGTGCCAGGCGCGCGCGAAGGCATCCTCGAACAATGCCTTGACGCGCGCGATATCGAATTCCGCCGCGCCGCCGCTGTCGGCAATCTCCAGCCCGAAGTCGTGCACCCATACCGGCGTGCCGCTGTCGGGTTCGATCAGGTAGGGGCGCTCTTCATCCACGCGCACGCCCAGGTGCTCCAGCATGGGCAGGCTGTGCGACAGCGCGATCGGCTCGCCGGCACGGTACACCTTGAAGCGGAACACCCCCGGCGCGGCCTCGATCGGCCGGTACAGGTTCATCGCCATGCCGTTGCCGCGCAGCGCGTGCTCCATCAGCTCGATATCGCGCACCGCGGTGCGGGCCGGATAGTCCTCACGGTAGCCGGCGGGGAACGAGCCGCCATAGCGCTGCAGCAGCCGGTTGCCTTGCTCTTCGCCATGGCTTTCATGCAAGGCTTCGGCGAGATCGTCCTGCCAGCGGCGGCTGGCGTGCACGATGCGCGCCTCCAGCTCGCGCGTATCAACGTGCGGCATGGTGCCGGGCTCGCCGCGCACGGTCAGCTGGATGCGCGCCAGCGGCGACTCGGACAGCAGCGGCGTGAACTCGCAGCTGGTGCCGTGGAAGGCCGCGGTCAGCAGCTTCTGAATCTTCTGGCGCAGGTCGGTGTTGTACTTGTCGCGCGGCACGAACACCAGGCACGAGACAAAGCGGTCGAAGCGGTCGCGCCGTACAAAGAGCCGGGTGCGCTGGTGTTCCTGCAGCCGCAGGATGCCGGTGGTGATGTCGAACAGTTCATCCTCGGTGGCCTGGAACAGTTCATCGCGCGGGTATTGCTCAAGGATGGTCACCATCGACTTGTACAGGTGCCCCTTGGCGAGGAAGCCCGCGCGCGCCAGGATATTGGCGCACTTGAGCCGCACCAGCGGGATTTCCGCGATCGGCGCCATGTAGGCAGTCGAGGTGTACAGGCCGACAAAGCGCCGCTCGCCGAACAGCTGCCCCTTGTCATCGAGCAGCTTGACGCCGACATAGTCGAGATAGCCCGGCCGGTGCACGGTGGCGCGCGAGTTGGCCTTGGTCAGGAAGATCGGCGAGGCCCCTTCGATGATCGCGGTGGCCGCGGCGGGCAGCAGCGTGAGGTCTTCGGTATCGGGCTCGCGCAGGCTTTCGCGCAGGATGCCCGCGCCCGAGCCCGGCACGCCGCGCAGGAAGTAGCGCCCGTCCTGCGACACCAGCTGGTAGTCACGCTGGCCGAGGAAGGTGACGTGGTCATCCATCATCCAGTCCAGGAAGGCGCGCGCTTCGGCGCTTTCCGGCGCGGCCGCGTCGGGCGCCTGCGCCATGGCGCTGATGGTGGTCTGGGTGATGTCGCACATCTTCGGCCAGTCTTCCACCGCCGCGCGCACGTCGACCAGCACCTGCGCAATGCAGCTGCGTAGCGCCTCCAGCCGCGCGGCCTCGCCGCTGCGGTCGATCTCGAAGTGGATAAAGGACTCCAGGCGCGAGCTGTCCCCGGCTTCGCCGGCGCCGCCCTTGGCGATCCGCTCGATGCCGCCGCGCGCGTCGCGCCAGACCCGGAACACGGGATGGATGGCCGAGTGCAGCGCCAGTCCCTGGCGGTTGATCTCCACCGTCACCGAGTCGACCAGGAAGGGCATGTCGTCATTGACGATCTCGACCACGGTGTGGTCCGAGTGCCAGCCGTGCTCTTCCAGGTTGGGGTTGTAGACGCGGATGCGCGCATTGCCGGGCGTGAATTTCTGTGCGGTCTGCCAGTGCGCCATCACGGCGCCGTAGAGATCGTCGACGTCGTGCTGGAGCAAGTCTTCGGCGTCGGCCTGGTCGTAGTAGTGCAGCAGGAAGGGCTCGACCACGGCGAACATCGCCGCCGGCAGCCGCTCGCGCGCGAAGCTGGACAGTTCGTCCAGCAGGTGCGCGACCTTGTCTTCGTTCTCCTGCGGCATGATCCCTCCTCGCGGTGTCGATGGGCGGCCCGCAGCATGTGCCGGGGCATGCTCATACTTTAGGAAAAAACCGCATGCCCGGCGCAAGAAAAGTGGCGGGTATGAGGATGACGCGTGAAGAAAAGGGTCGGTTCCCGCTGCTGCCCGCGGGACCGGCTTGCGCGGCGCTCAGAGGCGCGTGGCGGCGAGGGTGGGGCAGGTGGTGGGGCGGTGGGCGACCGGCGGCAGGCCGGGGCAATGCGAGGGCGCGGCAGCTGTCTCCTGCCGGGCGGCTTGGGTGCCCGCGCGAACCTGGCGCGTGGTGTGGTCGCTCAGCGTGGTCTTCATCCGCTCCAGCAGGGAGCCCAGCGCAACACGCTCTTGCGAACTGAACGCCGCCACTGACACGCTGTGCAGCGCGCTGAGGGCCTGCGCGGTGCGTTGCAGCCGGCTGGCTGCGCTATCTGCAATGCGGGGCGCCTGGGTGTCTGCGTACTCGATCCAGCCGTCGCGCTGCAGTTCATCCAGCATCGTCTCGGAACGCGCGACATCGATCGGCATCGGGCCGGTCAAGGGCGAGCCGCGCACGAAGGCATCCTGGCGGATTGCCCGCAACAGAAGCCACTGGGCGTAGTTCAGGCCAGAGGCGCACAGCGTCTGTTCCAACGCACTTTGCCAGGCGGTTACGGCATCAACCAGGGCAAGGACAACCGGCTCGCTGGGTTCGAGGGGTCTTGGCTGCATGAATGGCGTCTCCTGTTTTGGTTTGCCGCCACTGCGATGCGCTGGCATCCGTCGCACAGATACCAGGGGCCGGAGCATGGCCGGCCCGGGCGGCACGGACGCCGCAACCTCTCTGGCGGGGCACGGTCGACCGATGGGGCAGACACTACCAGAATCCTTTGCCGGCAATGTGACAGCGAGGGAATGCCCTGTGGCATCACAGGGACATAGTGGCCCGCACGTCTCCCAGCATTGTTTCAGCTATGAATAAAGCGACTGGAAACTATGACTTTAAATCACAGCCAGAATGTATGCGGCTGGCTACACTGCCTGCCGGAGACCCCCGCCAACGAGCCTTCAGGCCAGCACGGGGCGCGCGGCGCGGGCACGGGCCCGGCCGCCAGACCGGAGATAAGGATGTACAAGGAACGCATTCGCCTGGCCAGGCTGCACGACAAGGTTGTCTCGGCCGACGAAGCCGCCGCGCTGATCCGCGACGGCATGACGGTAGGCATGAGCGGCTTCACGCGCGCGGGCGACTGCAAGGAAGTCCCGTTTGCGCTGGCGCGGCGGGCGGCAACCGAGCCACTGCGCATCACCCTGATGACCGGCGCCTCGCTGGGCAACGATATCGACCGGGTACTGGCAGAGGCCGACGTGATTGCGCGCCGCCTGCCGTTCCAGTCTGACGCCACGCTGCGCCGCAAGATCAACGCCGGCGAAGTGATGTTCATCGACCAGCACCTGTCCGAGACCGTGGAGCAACTGCGCTCCGGCCAGATCGCGCCGGTGGACGTTGCGGTGGTGGAAGCGGTGGCGATCACCGAGCAGGGCGGCATCATCCCCAGCACCTCGGTCGGCAACTCGGCCAGCTTCGCCATGCTGGCGCGCAAGGTGATCGTCGAGATCAACCTGAACATGCCGCTGGAGCTGGAAGGGCTGCACGACATCTACTTCCCGGTGCAGCGCCCCTACCGCCAGCCGATCCCGCTGATCGCGCCCGAGCAGCGCATTGGCCTGCCGTATATCCCCATCGATCCCGAGAAGATCGCGGCCATCGTCATCACCGCCAAGGACGACAGCCCGTCCAACGCGCTGCCGCCGGATGCCGATACGCGCAATATCGCCGGCCATCTCAACGATTTCCTGCTGCGCGAAGTCCGCGCCGGCAGGCTCTCGCCCTCGCTGCAGCCGCTGCAGGCGGGCATTGGCACCATTGCAAACGCCGTGTTGCACGGCATGGTCGATTCACCGTTCCGCGACCTGCAGATGTATTCCGAGGTGCTGCAGGACAGCACCATCGAACTTCTGGATGCGGGGCGCCTGGCGTTTGCCTCGGCCTCTTCGGTGACGCTGACGCGCGAGGTGTACCAACGCTTCCTGTCGAACCTGGACCGCTATCGCTCGCGCCTGGTGCTGCGTCCGCAGGAGATCAGCAACCATCCGGAGATCCTGCGCCGGCTCGGGCTGATCACCATCAATACGGCGCTGGAGTGCGACATCTACGGCAACGTCAACTCCACGCATGTGGGGGGCACGCACATGATGAACGGCATCGGCGGCTCCGGGGATTTTGCGCGCAATGCGCACCTGTCGGTATTCGTGACCAAGTCGGTGGCCAAGGGCGGCGATATCTCCAGCATCGTGCCGATGGTGGCGCACGTGGACCATACCGAGCACGACGTCGACATCATCGTCACCGAGCACGGCCTGGCCGACCTGCGCGGCCTGGCGCCGCGCGAACGCGCGCGCACGCTCATCGCCAACTGTGCCGACCCGCAATACCGCGAGCTGCTGGGCGACTACTTCCGGCGCGCCAGCGCCCATGGTGGCCAGACCCCGCACCTGCTGGAAGAGGCGCTGTCCTGGCATGTCGGCTTCCGCGACCGCGGCACCATGCAGCCCGCGCACCCGGCCCAGGCGATGGCAGCCTGAGCGCTGCCTCCGCCAGAAAGCAAAACAGCCCGCGCAAGCGGGCTGTCTGCCTTGGTGCCGCCGGTTGGCGGCGGGGCAGGCTTACTGCGCCTTGCCGCCCTGGCTGGCGGGTGCCTTGGCGCCGTCGGTGTACGGATCAGCCTTGCCGGCCTTGGCGCCGTCGGTGTACGGATCGAACTTGCCGGCCTTGGCGCCGTCGGTGTACGGATCGAACTTGCCGGCCTTGGCGCCATCCGTGTTCGGATCGAACTTCTTGCCCGAGTTGGTCAGGTCCGACTTGGTCGATTGCTTGGCGCCATCGGTGTACGGGTCGAACTTGCCGGACTTGGCCGGGTTCTGGTTCGGGCTGGCTTTCTTGGTGTGGCTGCCACCGTAGAGATCGCCGCCGTCAGTGTAGTTCTTCTGCGCATAGACCTGCGTCGCGCCCAGCGCGGCCATTGCTGCAACGATCAGGGTCGAAACGGTCTTCTTCAGCATCTTGCTTATCCTCGCGATTGACGGTCGCGCAGCGCCTGCGCGAATCCGGTTTTAGGGCCGAGCTTGGCCGGTGACGGCCGGGCACATGTGGCGGAACACCCGGTAAATGTACCGAGTCAGCGCTTGTCCGCAAAGTGAAAGTTTCTTTTACAAGTATTGAACACCCATGGCGTTGCCTGCGTACTGCGCCGGATCAAATGCAACGATCTTTAGATAGATGTGGGTGCCCCATGGCCCATTTTCAACGGCCAGCCATAAAAAAACGGCTGCCAGGTGGCAGCCGGTCATGACCCTCGCGGGACGGTTTCGCCGTCCGGTTATTCCAGTGTGATGTTCTGGTCGCGTGCGATCTTCTTGCGCAGGTCCAGCTCGCGCTTGATTTGGGCGGCGTACTGCGCCGGGGTGTTGCCGTCGGTGTAGGCACCGCTGTCGGCCAGGCGGCGCTTGACGTTCGGGTCCTGCAGCGCCTTGACCGCGGCATCATGCACGCGCGTGATGATTGCCGCCGGCGTACCGGCCGGGGCCACCAGGCCGTACCAGGCCATGTTGTTCATGTCCTTCATGCCGGCTTCGGCAAAGGTCGGCACGTCAGGCAGGCCCTCGACCCGCTTGGGCGCCGCCACTGCCAGCGCGCGCAGCTTGCCGGCCTGGATATGCGGCATCGACGACGGCAGGTTGTCGAACTGCGCGTTGACCTGGCCGGCCAGCGTGTCATTCAGCGCAGGGCCCGATCCGCGGTAGGGGATATGGACCATGTCGGTCTTGGTGATGTCCTTGAACAGCTCGCCGTCCAGATGCGAAATGCTGCCCTTGCCGGCCGAGGCGTAGCTGTACTTGCCGGGGTTGGCCTTCAGCATCGCGACGAATTCCTTCAGGGTCTTGGCCGGCACCTTCGGATTGACCGTCAGCACGTTCGGCACGTTGACCAGGTTGGTGATCGGCGCGAAGTCCTTGAGCGGGTCGTACGGGTTCTTGGGGTTGGTGGCGGGGTTGGTCGCCATCGTGCTGACGGTGGCGATGCCCAGCGTGTAGCCGTCCGGGGCGGACTTGGCGAGCGCGTCGGCGCCGATCGCGCCGCCGCCGCCGCCGCGGTTTTCCACCACCACCGGCTGTCCCAGCTCGCGGCCGAGGCCGTCGGAGACCGCGCGCGCGACGATGTCGGTGGTGCCGCCGGCCGCGAACGGAACGATCAGGCGGATCGGCTTGTTGGGGTAGGACTGGGCCTGGGCCAGGCCGGCGTGGGCCAGGCCAAGGGCGGCGATGCAGGTGGCTGCGCCGGCGTTGATAACTGCTTTCAAGGAGTGCCTCCGTTCTTCTTTCACTGATTTGCCAGGCGGGCTGCAGGCGTTTCTTCGGGCGCGACCTTTCGTCTGCGCCCCGCGCTGTCACGGATCCCCGCGCTGGCATGACCAGGCCGTGCCGGGATGCGGCGACGGCCGGCACCTTGCGATAGTTCCGCGATACGGAACTATGTTCCACAATGTGCGCGGATGCGATTCAACCGGGAAAGCGGGCGCAGGGGAATTGGTGAGAACCCGCGTATCAAGAAAGCGGCAGCCATGCCGACCGCGCGCAGAAGCCGGGCGGCGGAAATGAAAAAAGCCGGAAGCAACGCTTCCGGCTTTTCCTGAATTCGCTGGTGGGGCGTGAGTGACTCGAACACTCGACCTACGGATTAAGAGTCCGCTGCTCTACCAACTGAGCTAACGCCCCAACGAAGAAAAAGATTGTAGCAAGGTATCGGATAAGACGCAATAGCCTTCGCGCAATTTCTGCGAGCCAGGCTGCACTGGCCGCTACAATGCCAGGCCACCGCGCGCATCCCGCGCGGTGGTTCCGATCCACCAGCTTGCCCAGCCCATGCACGCCAGAGTCCTGCGCTATCTTGACGAGGTCGTCCGCCGCGGTTCGATCCGCAAGGCGGCCGAGCACCTGCATGTGGCGCCGACCGCGGTCAACCGCCAGATCCTGGATCTGGAGGCGGAACTGGGCGCGCCGCTGTTCGAGCGCATCAATAAGCGGCTGCGGCTGACGCCGCTGGGCGAGATGGTGCTGGCCCACGTGCGCCAGACGCTGCGCGAGCACGACGCGCTGCGCGAGCGCATCGAGGACTTCAAAGGCGCGCGCCGCGGCGAGGTCACCGTGGCGGTCACGGCCGGCCTGGCGGGCTCGCTGATGCCGTCGCTGGTGCATGACTTCCGCCGGCGCTATCCGGGCATCGTGGTGCGCGTCGCCGACCTGCCGGTGGCCGACATTATCGCGGCGGTGGAGCAGGGCGATGCCGACCTGGGCCTTGGCTATGACCTGCCTGAGCTGCCTGCCTTCCGCGCGCTGGCCACCAGCGACTGGCAGATCGGCGCGGTGGTGCCGCCGGGCCATGCGCTGGCGGCCCGGCAATCGGCGCTGCTGAGCGAATGCGTCGGCTATCCGCTGATCCTGCCGGCGCCCTCGCTATCGATCCGCGCCATCCTTGACGCGGCCTTTGCCCGCAATGCAATCGAGGTCTCGCCGGTGGCGGAGTCCACCTCGACCGCGCTGATCCGGCAACTGGTGATGCTGGGCACCGGCATCGCGCTGCTGAACCCGCTCGATGTGATGGAAGAGCGCGCCCGCCAGGCGCTGGTCTATGTGCCGCTGCGCGACCGCCACCTGCAGGGCCAGACGCTGACACTGGTGGCGCGCGCCCGTGGCCCGCTCAGCGCCGCGGCCGAGCTGATGGCCGAGCGCATCGGCGACGCGCTGGCGGTGTTGTTCGCGCAGGCGCGCTGAGCAACAGGGTGCCGCAGGTGTCCACTTTTTGTGGACAGGTTGATCGGAATTCTGCGCTTGGGGGATGGCACCTCGCCGCCGTAGACTGGCGGCCATCCAGTCCCCCAATTCGCTTTGCAGAAGGAATTCCGCCATGACCCTGATTGTCCTGAACGCCGACGTGCTGGTCACCATGGACGCGCAACGCCGCGAGATCCGCGACGGCGCCCTGGTTGCCGAAGGCCCCGCCGTGCAGTGGGTCGGCCCCACATCGGAGCTGCCGCCGCAGTACCGGCGCATGGTCGATGACGGCAGCGCGCAGGTGCTCGACATGCGCGGCCGCATGGTCACGCCCGGGCTGGTCAACACCCACCACCACATGTACCAGTGCCTGACGCGCGCGGTGCCGGCGGCGCAGGATGCCGAGCTGTTCTCGTGGCTGACCAACCTGTACATGCTGTGGTCGCACCTGACGCCGGAAATGATCGCGGTGTCGACCAAGACCGCGATGGCCGAGCTGATGCTGTCGGGCTGCACCACCACCAGCGACCACCTCTACCTGTTCCCGAACGGCTCGCGCCTGGATGACTCGATTGCCGCGGCGCAGGAGATGGGCATGCGCTTCCACGCCGCGCGCGGCTCGATGAGCGTGGGCCGCAGCAAGGGCGGCCTGCCGCCGGATGTGGTGGTGGAAGAGGAAGCCGCCATCCTGCGCGACAGCCAGCGGCTGGTGGAGCAGTACCACGACAGTGCGCGCCACGCGATGCTGCGCGTGGTGCTGGCGCCGTGCTCGCCGTTTTCGGTGTCGCGCGACCTGATGCGCGAGTCGGCCAACATGGCGCGGCACTATGGCGTGTCGCTGCACACGCACCTTGCCGAGAACGACAACGACATTGCCTACTCGCGTGAGAAATTCGGCCTGACGCCGGCCCAGTATGCCGAGGACCTGGGCTGGGTCGGCCACGATGTGTGGCATGCGCACTGCGTCAAGCTGGACGACGAGGGCATCGCACTGTTTGCCCGCACCGGGACCGGCGTGGCGCATTGTCCGTGCTCGAACATGCGGCTGGCGTCCGGCATTGCGCCGGTGCGCGCCATGCGCGATGCCGGCGTGCCGGTGGGCCTGGGCGTGGACGGCAGCGCCTCGAACGACGGCGCGCATATGCTGGGCGAGGCGCGCCAGGCCATGCTGCTGCAGCGCGTTGGCTACGGGCCGGCCGCAATGAGCGCGCGCGAGGCGCTGGAGATTGCCACGCTGGGTGGCGCGCGCGTGCTCAACCGCGACGATATCGGCGCGCTGGCGCCGGGCATGTCGGCGGATTTTGTCGCCTTCGACATGTCGCAGGTCGGCTTTGCCGGCGCCGGCCATGACCCGGTGGCGGCGCTGGTGTTCTGCACGCCGGCCAACGTCGCGGCGAGCGTGATCAACGGCAGGGAAGTGGTGCGCGACGGTGCACTGCTGACGGCCGACCTGCCCAACGTGCTGCTGCGTCATCGCGCGCTGGCGCGTACGCTGTTCGAGCGGGCCAGCCAGGGCGCCTGATGCAGGGACCGCCGTGGCGTGGGCATGTGCCTGTGCCACAGCAGATTAGCCAATCAAGCAAGCGCACAAAGCAAAAGGCCGGAAGCATTGCTGCTTCCGGCCTTTCTGTATTCGGTGGTGGGGCGTGAGTGACTCGAACACTCGACCTACGGATTAAGAGTCCGCTGCTCTACCAACTGAGCTAACGCCCCAACGAAGAACGAGATTCTAGCATGATTTTCGGCGCTGTCAAATGTTTGATGCACTTGCCGGAACACCCCCCGTCGTTGTGACCGGGAGCCACACATACGCGCGGATGGAACTCAAAGACGGCCGCGATGGTCTTCGCAATGAGCGCATTCGCATGGGCTCTATCCATACGATTTTGCCGGAGCCATGTTAGGATGTTTCTCCACTTGCATATGGAGGGCTGCACCGATGGAAATCAAATTCCAAGAGCAAGAGCGCTACGACATCAATAATGAAGGCTTGCTGTTCCAGGCACTTGTCAATGGCGAGAAGGTGACTTGCGTGGTGACACGCGAAGCACTGTGGGAAGGCTTCAGTGCCGACCAGGTACTGTCGCTGGAAGAGGCATTCCGTGCCGGTCGCGAAACCATCGAACGCGCCGCCGTGGTGCTGATCGAGCAGGGCGCGCCCCAGCCAATCGTCGTCAAGCGCGCCCACGTGGCGCCGATCTGATGCGGATGGATGCCCCGGCCAGCCCCCGGCATGCCGCGGGCGCCCATCTGTTGTCAGGTTCCCAGACGTAGGGCCGTCCGGCCTTGCGTGCCAAGCCGGCAACGCCGGCACAGGCAATCTCCCGGTTTTCCCGTTTCAGTTTCCTGGTTTTCCTGCAGCCGTATTGTGGCTTGAACGCTGGTGTGCGGCCGCCGCTCATGCCGACGCGCCGGTGCTTCAGTTCATTGTGCTGCCGGGGCCGCGGCGCCAGGCCGTGACGCGCACTCTTCAAAGATCCGCACGGTGCATTGCGCGCAGATGTCCGGCGAAAGCTGCTCGACGATCGTGTGCAGCGCCTGCCGCTTGGTCGGGAAGATATGGTCGGCCCCGAGCTTGTCGGTAAAGCCGGTCTGCGCCCAGGTCTGCAGCACCTGCGTGCGCGGGCGGTGGAAGTACAGATCGCCGCCCAGCGCGCGCCGTTCGGCGAGCTCGTTTTCCCACATCTCGGCACCGGCCAGGTCGATGAAGTTCATGCTCTTGGTCATCGCCAGCAGGTGCGTCTGGCCGGCGTTGACCGTGCGCAACCAGTGCAGGCGATCCGTCACGTACTGCACGGCGCCGAAGTAGATCGCGCCTTCCATGCGCAGCAGTTTCAGTTGCGGGCATTCCGGCTGCGGGCGGCGCAGTTCGTCCAGCGGCGTGAAGCGCCGGCCGGGATCGTCGGCGTCGGGCACCAGGCTGCGCACGGCAGGCCGCGACGTGCGGTACAGGTAGGCCACCAGCGACAGCACGGTGCCGAGCAGCACCGCCATCTCCAGCCGGATCACCAGCGTGGCGGCGAAGGTGCCGATGGAAATGGCGAATTCCGTGCGGCTGAGCGTGAAGATGCGGCGCAGCCGCGCGGTGTCGAGCAGGCCCCACGCCACCAGCAGCAGCATCGCGGCGATCGCCGCCATCGGGATCTGTGCCAGCAGCGGGGAGCTGACGGCCACCAGCGCCACCAGCCACAGCGCCGAGAACACGCTGGCCAGCGGCGTGCGCGCGCCGGCTTCGAAGTTCGGCACCGAGCGGTTGAGCGAGCCGCACGAGATATAGCCAGAGAAGAAGCCGCCCGCGATATTGGACAGACCCTGGCCAATGAACTCGCGGTTGGCGTCGATATGCTGGCCCGAGCGCAGCGCCACCGCCTTGGCGATCGAGATCGACTGGCCCAGCGCGACGATGGTCAGCGCCGAGGCAATGCCAAGCAGGTCGGGCAGCTTGCGCCAGTCGACATCGGGAAGGTGGAAGCGCGGCAGCGCCGACGGGATCGGCCCGACCACGTTGACATGGTGGGCGCCACCCGCGCCGGACTGGTTCAGCAGCAGCGCCACGCCATAGCCGGCCAGCAGCCCCAGCAACATGAACGGCAGCCGCCGCCACAGCCGCTTGCACAGCAGCGTCACCACCAGCGTGACCGCGCCTACGGTGGCCGCGCCCCAGTTGATGGTGTCGATGTTCTCGAACAGGTGGCGCAGCACGCCGAACGCACTGGTGCCGGTCGGCACCGCCAGCCCGAACAGGTCCTTGAGCGCATACAGGCCGATCAGCGTCGCGGCGCCGCAGGTGAAGCCGAGCAGCACCGACGGCGAGATAAAGTTGGCCAGCGTGCCGAGCCGCAACGTCCCCACGGCGAGCTGGATCACGCCCACCACGATGGTGACCGCCAGCGCCAGCCCGATATAGGCCGGGCTGCCGGCAAACGCAAGCGGGCTCAGCATCGCGAACAATGCCAGCGAATTGGCGTTGGTCGGCCCCGACATCACGTGCCAGCTCGAACCGAACAGCGCCGCCACGATGCACGGCACCACCGCGCTGTAGATGCCGTATTGCGGCGGCAGGCCGGCCAGCGTGGCGAAGGCCACGCCCTGCGGCAGCACCAGCACGGCGCCGAGCAGGCCGGCCACCAGGTCGGCGCGCAGCGTGGTCTTGTCGACGCGCTGGCTCCATGGGAACAGGCGCGGCAGGAGTGATCCGGGATGGGACGCGGGCATTGGCAATGAAGGAGCAGGCTTAGCCGGCCTCGCCGCCGCGCCCGGGCGGTGGCGAGGCAACGGATTCGAGCGGGGTGGATTCGGGCAGGTTCGGCTGCGGCGCCAGGCCGGCCAGCATGGCGTCGAGCGCGCGGTAGACCTCGGTCAGACGCTCGGGGCCGAGCCGCTGCGCCAGCTCCTGGTAGCGTGCATCGACCAGCGGCTCCATTTGCATGATGATGGCGCGCGCCGACGGCGTCAGGCTGACCAGCTGGCGGCGCTGGTCGGTGGCAGAGCGGGTCCGTTCGACCAGCCCGGCGTCTTCCATGCCGCACAGCATGCGGGTCAGGCTGGGGCTCAGGATCAGGCAGGCATCGGCCAGCTGGTTCGGCTCCATCGGCTCGTGCTCGTTGAGCGTGCGCATCACGCGCCATTGCTGCTCGGTGATGCCGAACTGCCGCAAGATCGGGCGAAAGCCGGCCAGCAATGTCTCGCGCGCTTGCAGCAGCAGGTGAGGAAGGTTGCGGTGGCGGAACATGGCCTGGCTGGTGTGGCTCATGCCCGCAGTGTAGCGGGCGCGGCGCCGCGCGGCGAGCGGGGCTTGTCCGGACTTGCCTGAACCTGCGCGCGGCGCCAGCGGCGCGTTCAGCCGCAGCTGAGTGTGGCCACCACCGGCGTGTGGTCCGACGGCTGCTCCCACGTGCGCGGCACGCGGTCGATCACGCAGGCGCTGCAGCCGCTGGTCAATGCCGGCGACAGCAGGATGTGGTCGATGCGCAGGCCCGCATTGCGGCGGAATGCCATCATGCGGTAGTCCCACCACGAGAAGGCCTTCTCGGGCTGCTCGAACTGGCGGAACGCATCCGCCAGGCCGAGTTCCACCAGGGCGGCGAATGCAGCGCGCTCCTGTGGCGAGACCAGGTTCTGGCCTTCCCATTTCTTGGGGTCGTGCACGTCGCGGTCTTCCGGCGCGATATTGAAGTCGCCCAGCAGCGCCAGCTTCGGGTAGCGCTTCATCTCTTCGCGCAGCCAGGCCGTCATCGCATCCAGCCACTTGAGCTTGTAGACGAACTTGTCCGAGTCCAGCGCCTGCCCGTTGGGAAAGTAGGCGCAGACCAGCCGCACGTCGCCGTACGTGGCCGCGATCACGCGCTGCTGCGCGTCCTCGAAGCCGGGGATGTTGCGCACCACGTCGGCGGGGCCGGGCATGCTGGCGTCGCGGGCGAGGATGGCCACGCCGTTGTATGTCTTCTGCCCGGTGTAGATGCTGTGGAAGCCCGCGTTCTCCAGCTCGGCCAGCGGGTACTTGTCGTCCGGCAGCTTCAGTTCCTGCAGGCACAGCGCGTCGATCGGCGCGCCGGCCTGGTCCTGCTCGGCCAGCCATTGCAGCACCTGCGGCAGGCGCACCTTGAGCGAGTTGACGTTCCAGCTGGCAATGCGAAGCGGGCCGCTGGCGGGCAGGGCGGCGGCGCTCATGCTGCCATCCCGCCGTGGCGCAGCAGCGCGTCGATCTGCGGCGCGCGGCCGCGGAATGCGACAAACGAGTCCATCGCCGGACGGCTGCCGCCGACCGACAGGATCTCGCGCTGGTAGCGCGCACCGGTCTCGCTGTCGAGCACGCTGCCCGACAGCTGCGCGGCCTCTTCGAACGCTGCGTACACGTCGGCCGACAGCACCTCGGCCCACTTGTAGCTGTAGTAGCCCGCCGCATAGCCGCCGGCGAAGATATGGCTGAAGGTGTTCGGCCAGCGCGACAGCGGATGCTGCGGCACCACGTGCACGCGGTCGTTGATCTGGCGCGACAGGTCCAGCACCGAGGTGGCGCCGGCCGGGTCGAAGTCGGTGTGCAGGTGCATGTCGAACGACGAGAACACGATCTGGCGCAGCGTCATCATGCCGTTCTGGAAGTTCTTGGCCGCCAGCATGCGGTCAAACAGCGCGCGCGGCAGCGGCGCGCCGGTGTCGATGTGCTGCGTCATGCCGGTCAGCACCTCATACTCCCAGCAGAAATTCTCCATGAACTGCGACGGCAGTTCCACCGCATCCCATTCCACGCCGTTGATGCCCGACACGCCCAGCTCGCCCACCTGCGTCAGCATGTGGTGCAGGCCATGGCCGAACTCATGGAACAGGGTGATCACTTCATCGTGCGTGAACAGCGCGGGCTTGCCGCCCACCGGCGCGGAGAAGTTGCAGGTCAGGTAGGCCACCGGCGTCTGCACGCCGCCTTGCTCCAGCACCTTGCGGCCGCGCGCGTCGTCCATCCAGGCGCCGCCGCGCTTGCCTTCGCGCGCGTACAGGTCGATGTAGAACTGGGCCAGCAGCGTGCCGTCGGCGGTGGTGACGCGGAAGAAGCGTGCGTCCTTGTGCCAGGTCTGCGCCTGCTCGGGCTCGATGCGCACCGAGAACAGCTTCTGCACCACGCCGAACAGGCCCTCGAGCACCTTCGCTTCTGGGAAGTACTGCTTGACCTCTTGCTCGGAGAACGCATAGCGCTGCTGGCGCAGCTTCTCCGAGGCATAGGCGACATCCCACGGAGCCAGTTCAGGCAGCCCCAGCTCTGCTGCGGCGAAGGCCTTCATCTCGGCCCAGTCCTTCTCGGCATAGGGGCGCGCCTTGACGGCGAGCTCGTCGAGGAACTTCAACACCTCGGCCGGCGATTCGGCCATCTTCGGCACCAGCGAGACTTCGCCGTAGCACTGGTAGCCGAGCATCTGCGCCTCTTCGCGGCGCAGGGCCAGCTGCTCGCGCATATTGGCGGTGTTGTCCCAGTCGGCCTGGCCCTGGCCATGCTGCGGGCCCAGTTCCGAGGCGCGCGTGACGTTGGCTTCGTACAGGGTCTGGCGCAGCGCGCGGTCGTCCGCGTACTGCAGCACCGGGAAGTAGGACGGGAAGTGCAGGGTGAATTTCCAGCCGGCCTTGCCATCCTTCTCTGCGGCATGGCGGGCGGCTTCCTTGGCGTCGTCGGGCAGGCCGGACAGGCGGGCCTCGTCCTCGACATGCAGCGCGTAGGCGTTGGTGGCATCCAGCACGTGGTCGGAGAAGGCCTTGGACAGCTGGGCCTGCTGCTCCTGGATCTCGGCGAAGCGCGGCTTCTTGTCCTCAGGCAGCTCGGCACCGCCCAGGCGGAAGCCGCGCAGTTCGTTCTCGATCAGCTGGTGGCGCGCCGCGCTCATGCCGGCGAACTCCGGGCTGGCGGCCAGCGCCTTGTACTTGTCGTACAGCGCCAGGCTCTGGCCGAGCGAGGACCAGAACTCGGTCATGCGCGGCAGGTTCTCGGCGTGCGCGCGGCGCAGTTCGGGCGTATCGGCCACGGCGCTCAGGTGACTGACTACGCCCCAGGCGCGGCCCAGCGGCTCGGTGGCCGCTTCCAGCGCCTGCACGGCGCTGGCCCAGTCGGCGGGCGTGGCCGGATCTTCGGCCCGGGCGACGGCCTGCTGGGCGCGTTCCAGCAGCACGTCCAGCGCCGGGCTGATGTGCTCGGGCCGGATTTCTGCAAAGCGGGGCAGGTCGGAAAAGTCCAGCAGAGGATTGGTAGCGTTGGCGGCTTGGTCCATGGCGTGTTCTCGGTTGGCTGGCCTCGATCGGGCAATATTCCCGCAGATGGGGCCGGGGCGCTGGATTTTCCAGAGCCCCGGGTGGCGTATCGTACGCGCGGCCTCAGCCGGCGGCGCGCTCGGCGGCTTCCAGCGTATTGACCAGCAGCATGGTGATGGTCATCGGCCCGACCCCGCCCGGCACCGGCGTGATGTAGCCGGCGACTTCACGCACGCCGGCAAAGTCGACGTCGCCGCACAGCTTGCCGTTGTCGTCGCGGTTCATGCCCACGTCGATCACCACCGCGCCCGGTTTGACCATGTCGGCGGTGATCAGGTTGCGCTTGCCGACCGCGGCCACCACCACATCCGCGTCGCGGGTGTGGGCGCCGATGTCGCGCGTCTTGCTGTTGCAGATGGTGACGGTGGCGCCGGCCTGCAGCAGCAGCATCGCCATCGGCTTGCCGACAATATTGGAGGCGCCCACCACCACGGCGCGCGCGCCGCGCAGCGGGAACTGGACCGATTCCAGCATCTTCATGCAGCCGTAGGGCGTGCAGGGGCGGAACAGCGGGGCTCCGGTCATCAGCGCACCGGCATTGGCCACGTGGAAGCCGTCGACATCCTTTTCCGGCGCGATGGCTTCAAGCACCTTGTGGCTGTCGATATGCTTGGGCAAGGGCAGCTGCACCAGGATGCCGTGGATGTTGGGGTCCTGGTTCAGTGCCTCGATGCGGGCCAGCAGTTCCGCCTCCGACAGGTCGGCCGGGTAGCGGTCGAGTGAGGAATGGAAGCCGTTGTCCTGGCAGGCCTTGACCTTGTTGCGGACGTAGACCTGGCTGGCCGGGTCCTCGCCGACCAGGATCACGGCCAGGCCGGGCCGGTGACCACGCTCAGTCAGGCGGGCGGCGCGCAGGGCGGCTTCGGAGCGGATTTGTTTGGCAAGGGCGTTGCCGTCGATCAGGTGGGCAGGCATGGAGGCTGGGCGGGTTCGTGGCCGGGAGGTGGAGGTGCCGCCGCGCGCCGGAGCGCGGGTTGGGCTAAAGGCGGAATTATAAAGGTTGCGTGGGGCTTGCCGCACGGAGCTTGACCGGGTGCAAGGGCCGGGCGGGGGCAGCGCTGGTAGCATCGGCCGCATGCACACCGCGCTGCCGTCCCTGCTGTCCCACCCCTTGCTGCTGTTGCTGTCCCTGGCGGCACTGCTGTGGGCGCTGACGCGCCGGCCCTGGCAGCTGTTGCGGCGCAATGCGCTGCAGAACGCCTGGCTGGGTGCGATGGTGCTGGTGGCGCTGCTGTGGACGTTGCGCGCCACGCTGGTCGGCGGGCTGGTGATCCAGCTGCTCGGCGCCACGCTGATGGTGACGCTGTTCGGGCTGCCGCTGGCGCTGCTGTCGCTGTTCGTGGTGGACGTGGTGTCGCTGTTCGGGCTCGAATACCTGGCCGGGCATGGCTGGGCCCAGTTCGACTGGCCCTCGCTGTGGGTGCGCTACGTCTGGCTGGCGCTGCTGCCGGCGCTGATCTCCGCGGCGCTGCAGGCAATGATGCGGCGCCTGCTGCCACGCCATCCGTTCGTTTTTATCCTGGGGCACGGCTATTTCACGGCCGGGCTGGCCGCGCTGGGCGCCAGTGCGGCGGAAGCCGGCTGGCGCCACCTGACGGCGCCGGGCCCGCCATGGAGCGTTGCCGAAACCCTGACGGCAGCCGTCATCCTGGCCTTTGGCGAGGCCTTCCTGACCGGCATGCTGGTGGCGATTTTTGTGGTCTATCGGCCACAATGGGTCGTCACGTTCCGGGACGAGGAATACCTGGACCGCTGACGGGACTGAGGGGATGCAGAGGCGGCGCCGGACGGCGCGCGGAGAGGGCAGCCGGTGCGGCCGCGGGCCGCACCGGGTCAGGCGGAGGCAGGCGCCGGCCGCTCAGCTGTTGCGCGACAGCGCCAGGCGCAGCAGGTCGGCGACGGTGTTGACGTTGAGCTTTTCCATGATGTTGGCGCGGTGCGCCTCCACGGTCTTGATGGAAATGCCCAGGTCGTCGGCGATCTGCTTGTTCAGGCGGCCGGCCACGATGCGCTCCAGCACCTGCTGTTCGCGCGTGGTCAGCTTGCCCAGCAGGTCCTTGGCGGCGCGCTGCTCGCGTGCGGCGGAATGGTCGGTGCGGGCCTTGGTCAGCATGCGCTCGACCAGTGCGCGCAACTCGGACTCGTCGAAGGGCTTTTCGATGAAGTCGATGGCGCCGCGCTTCATCGTCGACACCGCCATCGGCACGTCGCCGTGGCCGGTGATAAAGACGATGGGAATGTCGATCTGCTCGGCCAGCATGCGCTCCTGCAACTCCGGGCCGCTCATGCCGGGCATGCGCACGTCGAGAATCAGGCACGACACCTGGCTGGCATCGTAGGCGGCGAGGAACTGCTCGGCGCTGGTGAAGCTGCGCACCTGATAGCCATTGCCCTCCAGCAGCCAGGTCAGCGAGTCGCGCATGGCTTCATCGTCGTCGACGATGAACACGGTCTCGCCGCGGTGGGGCGTGGGGTTTGGCGTTGCGGTCATGTAGTCTCCTCGGGACAACAATTCATTGCTGCGAAGTGTAACCGGCAGCGGCCCTCTGTGGCGAGACAGGCCCCCCACATCCGTGGGGAAACGGGGCGGGCCGGCTTTTTCTGGAATCCTTGGGTACGCCCGGGCGCGAAGGCCCCGGCAACAGGGCCTGTGGTTCGGCTTAATGCTCGGCCAGCGCCGATTGCAGCGGCAGCATGATTTTAAATGTACATCCGATGCCGTCGGCATTGTTCTCCACCCACAGGCGGCCCTGGTGCGACTCGATGATCGAGCGGCAGATGTTCAGCCCCATGCCCATGCCGTCGGATTTGGTGCTGAAGAAGGGTTCGAACAGGCGCTCCTTGGTGGCTTCGTCCACGCCCGGCCCCTGGTCGATCACGTCGATATGGACGTTGTCGCCGATCTCGCCCGGCTCCACCCGCGCGTGCAGGCGCACCACGCCGCCGGCATGCAGAGCCGGCAGGCCGGCCATGGCTTCCACGGCGTTCTTGAGCAGGTTCACCAGCACCTGCTCGATCAGCACCGGGTCGACATAGACCGTCAGCGGCGGGGTTGGCAGGCGGGTCAGGATGGTGACGCGGCGGCGCGTGGCCTCCAGATCGGCCAGGCCTACCGCGTCGGCGACGATGTCGTGCAGCGCGGCCTCGCGCCGCTGCGGCTGGCTGCGCTTCACGAAGCCGCGGATGCGGCTGATGATGGTGCCGGCGCGCACCGCCTGGGCCGAGGTCTTCTCCAGCACCGGGATCAGGTCCTCGGGCGTGCTGCGGCCCGAGTGCAGCCGCGCCACCGCGCCCATGCAGTAGTTGTTGATGGCCGCCAGCGGCTGGTTCAGCTCATGCGCCAGCGACGACGCCATCTCGCCCATGGTGGTCAGGCGGCTGGTGAACTGCAGGCGCTCTTCATGCTGGCGCGCCATTTCCTCGGCGGCCTTGCGCGCGGTGATGTCGGTGGCGATCTGCATCTGCGCCAGGTGGCCGTCGACCCACTGGATATAGCGGCGGCGCACTTCGAACCATTTCTGCATGTCCGGCACGAACACTTCGCGCGCATCCGATGCGTACGGCATCAGCTCGGACGCCGGCAGGCCGGCATAGGCGTCGACATAGTCGGTGTTGTCGCTGGAGACCTGGTCCTTGTCGAGGTCGTCGCCGGCCAGCTTCAGGTGGCCCTCGGCCTCCCAGCCGAACAGCTGCCGGTAATAGCGGTTGGCAAAGAGCAGCTCCGCCTTGTCGGTGGCCAGCACCGACACCGCGGCGTCCAGGCTCTCCAGCACCGTGGTGAAGCGGTCATGCGCCGCGGCTAGTTCCTCGCGCGCGCGCTTGGGCTCGGTGATGTCCGTCATCGAGCTCATCCAGCCGGTATGGCGGCCGCGGCTGTCCACCAGCGGCGACACGTACATGCGCGCATAGAAGCTGCTGCCGTCGCGGCGCATCACGCGCATCTCATAGCCGCCGGCGGGCGACTTGCCCTGCAGGGTCAGGTCGATCTGCTTCTGCATCTCCTGCTGGTCGTTGGGCGGCCAGTAGGGGAAGGGCGGCAGGCGCCCGACCAGGTCGTTCTCCTGCCAGCCGGTCATGCGGCAGAAGGCCGGGTTGACATAGGTGATGCGGCCGTTCAGGTCGAGCGCGCGCAGGCCGATCAGCATCGAGTTTTCCATCGCGCGCCGGAACGAGGTCTCGGCCAGCAGCGCGCGCTGCGCCTCGGAGCGGCGGCTGGTGTGGCGCCACATGCTCCACAGGCTCCACAGCAGGAAGCACGACAGCCCCACCACCAGCCACAGCAGCATGTTGTTGGGCAGGTTCGACGCCGACGGGTAGGCATCGGCGCGCAGCGACAGCGAGTGGCCCGGCGGATCCAGCAGCACCTCGTACGACAGCGCATTGCCCGGCACTGGCCGCAATGAGGTGCTGGCGCGGGTCTGGTTGTTCTTGTCGATCAGCGAGAAGCGGTAGCGCTCGGTCAGCTCGGGCGGCAGCAGGTGCGTCAGGATGCCGTTGATCGAGTACAGCGCGCCGAGCGTGCCGAGGAACTCGTTGTCGCGCACGATCGGCACTTCCATCAGCATGAAGCTGTCGCCGCGGTCGTTGACCAGCGGGCGCGAATAGACCACGCGCTGGGTCTCGCGCGCGGCGTCGAAGGTGTCGAGCACTTCGGGCTCGAGCGGCTGGTCTTGGGTCTCGCGCAGGCGGCTGGCGAATTCCGAGGTCGATGGCAGCGACCAGCGGCCGCGCTTGGTGGCATCGAGCCAGTTGATGAAGACGATCTCGGGGTTTTCGCGCAGGATTTCCTGCGCCGCGGTGCGGTAGGCGCCTTGCTCGAGCTGCGCGGCGGCGATGTCGCGCGCCAGCGAGGCCAGCTGGTCCTGGTTGCTCAGCAGCGACAGACGCACGCGCTGCTGTGCCCAGGCGGCGTCGCGGTACAGGGCGTCGCGTTGCTGCTGGCGCTCGGTCTCGTGCAGGGACCACAGGATCACGCCCATGGCCACCGTGAACAGTACGATGGCAACCAGCGGGATGAACATGAACCAGCTGGTGGCCACCAGGTTGCGCCAGCGCAGCCACCACAGCCCGCGCGGTGCGGCCACGGGGGCGCCGTCGTCGGGGCCCAGCGCCTCGATCGGCCCCAGTCCGGCCGCCGGCGAAGGGGCGTGCGCGGGATCGCCTCCGGCCGCCTTGGCTGATCCCGACGCGTCGGGAGGAAGCATGGCTGCACGCAGGCTGGAGAGAAGTCGGTCGAAAAACGGCATGGGAGGGATTGACGGCTGACCGACCAGTGTACCGAGATTATTGCGGTGCGTCGCTTGGGGAAAGCGCCAATGAAAACATTGCTGCTGCGGCCGGTGCGGGCAGGCTTATGGCGCATGGCGGGCCGGTCCGGTGGTGATTCTTGGTGCGCTGCCGCATAATTCCACATTATAAAAAACGATATCGCAATTTGAAAATTTCACTTGTGTTGGACTTTGCGCTTCCATAGAATCGGTTCGACCCCAGAATGCGGGCGGTAGCCATGTGCCTGCCGCGCGGAGAGACCGGAACAGGTTTCCCGGCGGCGGCCCGATGCAAGGCGGCATGGCACCGGATCCGCAAGTCGGTGCGAGTCATACGTAAAGTCGTGTCCAGGCGCTGCCAGCGCGGGCGCGGAAGCAAAGAATTCACCCAGGAGACAGTCATGTCCGCCGTACCAGAGCAGATTCTCGGCGCCTCGAGCGCCAACGACGCCGATCCCCAGGAGACCCATGAATGGCTCGACGCCCTGCAGGGCGTCCTGGCCGCCGAAGGTCCGGCGCGCGCCGCTTTCCTGATCGACAAGCAGATCGAATACGCACGCGTGAACGGCGTCACCCAGCCGTTCCACGCCGAGACGCAGTACATCAACACGATTCCGGTCGAGCAGCAGGCCCGCATCCCCGGCGACCAGGACATCGAGCACCGCATCCGCTCGTACACCCGCTGGAACGCCATGGCGATGGTGCTGCGCGCGAACAAGCACACCAACGTCGGCGGCCACATCTCGTCGTTCGCCTCGGCTGCCACGTTGTATGACGTCGGCTACAACCACTTCTGGCGCGCCCCGTCGGAAGCCAGCGGCGGCGACCTGGTCTTCGTGCAGGGCCACTCGGCTCCGGGCGTGTATTCGCGCGCCTTCCTGCTCGGCCGCCTGACCCAGGACCAGCTCGACAACTTCCGCCAGGAGGTGGACGGCAAGGGCATCTCGTCCTACCCGCACCCATGGCTGATGCCGGACTTCTGGCAGTTCCCGACGGTGTCGATGGGCCTGGGCCCGATCATGGCCATCTACCAGGCCCGCTTCATGAAGTACCTGGACAGCCGCGGCCTGGCCAAGGCCGGCGACCGCAAGGTCTGGGCCTTCCTGGGCGACGGCGAGACCGACGAGCCGGAATCGCTGGGCGCGATCGGCATGGCCGGCCGCGAGAAACTCGACAACCTGGTCTTCGTCATCAACTGCAACCTGCAGCGCCTGGACGGTCCGGTGCGCGGCAACGGCAAGATCATCCAGGAACTGGAATCCGAATTCCGCGGTGCCGGCTGGAACGTGATCAAGGTGGTGTGGGGCAGCAAGTGGGATTCCCTGCTGGCGCGCGACACCAAGGGCCTGCTGATGAAGCGCATGATGGAATGCGTCGACGGCGAGTATCAGACTATGAAGGCCAAGGACGGCGCCTACGTCCGCGAGCATTTCTTCAACACGCCTGAACTGAAGGCGATGGTGGCCGACTGGTCCGACGACGATATCTGGCGCCTGAACCGCGGCGGCCACGATCCGCACAAGATCTACGCCGCCTACAAGGCTGCCAGCGAGCACAAGGGCCAGCCCACGCTGATCCTGGCCAAGACCATCAAGGGCTATGGCATGGGCGACGCCGGCCAGGCCATGAACGTGGCCCACCAGCAGAAGAAGATGCCGGTGGACGCGATCCGCAAGTTCCGCGACCAGTTCAATCTCCCCGTTGCCGACGACCAGCTGGAAGATGTGCCGTACATCACCTTCCCGGAAGGTTCGAAGGAACTGGAATACATGCGCCAGGCGCGGCAGAACCTGGGCGGCTACCTGCCGGCCCGCCGCCAGAAGGCCGAAGCCCTACCGGTCCCGCAACTGTCCGCGTTCGAGGCGCTGCTGAAGGCCACCGGCGAGGGCCGAGAAGTGTCCACCACCATGGCCTTCGTGCGTATCCTGAACACCCTGCTGAAAGACAAGCAGATCGGCAAGCACGTGGTGCCCATCGTCCCGGACGAGTCGCGCACCTTCGGCATGGAAGGCCTGTTCCGCCAGGTCGGCATCTGGAACCAGGAAGGCCAGAAGTACGTGCCGGAAGACCATGACCAGCTGATGTTCTACAAGGAATCGCAGACTGGCCAGGTGCTGCAGGAAGGCATCAACGAAGCCGGCGCCATGTGCGACTGGATCGCCGCCGCCACGTCGTACTCGACGCACGGCGTGCAGATGATCCCCTTCTATATCTACTACTCGATGTTCGGCATCCAGCGGATCGGCGACCTGTGCTGGGCCGCTGCCGACATGCGCTCGCGCGGTTTCCTGCTGGGCGGCACCGCCGGCCGCACCACGCTGAACGGCGAAGGCCTGCAGCATGAAGACGGCCACTCGCACGTGTTCCACGCCGCCATCCCGAACTGCATCTCGTACGACCCGACCTTCCAGTACGAACTGGCGGTGGTCATGCAGGACGGCCTGCGCCGCATGTACGCCGAGCAGGAAGACGTCTACTACTACCTGACGGTGATGAACGAGAACTACGAGCATCCGGAAATGCCGGCTGGCGTAGAGCAGGACATCGTCAAGGGCATGTACCAGTTCCGCAAGGGCGTCGAGAACAGCAACGCGCCGCGCGTGCAGCTGCTGGGCTCGGGCACGATCTTCCGCGAAGTGATCGCCGCTGCTGACCTCCTCAAGAAGGACTGGGGCGTGGAGTCGGACCTGTGGGGCTGCCCGAGCTTCACCGAACTGGCCCGCGAAGGCCACGACGTCGAGCGCTTCAACCTGCTGCACCCGACCGAGACCCCGCGCGAATCGCACGTGGCCAAGAGCCTGAAGTCGGCCCGCGGCCCGGTGATCGCCTCCACCGACTACGTACGCGCCTTTGCCGAGCAGATCCGTCCGTTCGTGCCGCGCCGCTATGTGGTGCTGGGCACCGACGGCTTCGGCCGCTCGGATACGCGCGAGAAGCTGCGCCACTTCTTTGAAGTGGACCGCTACTGGGTCACGCTGGCCGCGCTCAAGGCGCTGGCCGACGAGGGTGCGATCGGCCGCGACAAGGTCGCCGAGGCCATCAAGAAGTACAACCTCGATCCGAACAAGCCCAACCCGATGTCGGTCTGATCCGGCAGCCAGCACCAACCCCCGCAGTACGGCAACGCCGTGCCGCGGGCGCCCCGGCCAGAGCCCGGACGGCGCCTTGCGGCATGGCGGCGTGACAGAAGCGGGCGGCGAAGGTAATCTCGCCGCTTGCGGACGTCGCGCGTGCCGGCCTGCCCAGGAGACACTGAATGAGTCAAGCGATTGAAATCAAGGTGCCGGATATCGGCGACTATGACGCCGTTCCCGTCATTGAAGTGCATGTGAAACCCGGCGACAGCATCGACGCGGAAGACGCGCTGGTGACGCTGGAGTCGGACAAGGCCACCATGGACGTGCCCTCGCCGCAGGGCGGCGTGGTCAAGGAAGTCAGGATCAAGGTTGGCGACAACGTCGCCGAAGGCTCGGTGCTGGTGATGCTGGAGCCGGCCGGCCAGGCCGCTGCTGCGCCCGCGCCTGCAGCCGCACCGGCGCCTGCCGCCGCTGCACCGGCCCCGGCAGCCGCCGCAGCCCCCGCAGCCCCCGCGCCGGCTCCGGCCGCAGCGCCGGCTGGCGGTGGCGGCATCATCGAGGTGAAGGTGCCTGATATCGGCGACTACGACGCCGTGCCGGTCATCGAAGTTCACGTCAAGGCGGGCGACACCATCAATGCCGAAGACGCCGTGGTGACGCTGGAGTCCGACAAGGCCACCATGGACGTGCCGTCGCCGCAAGGCGGCGTGGTCAAGGAAGTCAAGGTCAAGGTCGGTGACAACGTCGCCGAAGGCACGCTGCTGCTGATCCTGGAAGGCGCCGCCGCAGCCGCCGCCCCGGCCGCTGCCGCCGCGGCACCGGCTCCGGCTCCGGCTGCCAGCGCGCCCGCACCGGCGCCGGCCCCCGCAGCCGCCGCCCCGGCTCCGGCCGCAGCGCCTGCTGCCGCGCCGGCCGCCGCTGGCGCAATCGGCAAGGCCGCCCACGCCAGCCCCTCGGTGCGCAAGTTCGCACGCGAGCTGGGCGTGGACGTGTCGCGCGTGCCGGGTACCGGCCCCAAGGGCCGTATCACCCAGGAAGACGTGCAGGGCTACGTCAAGGGCGTGATGAGCGGCCAGGCCGCCGCGCCCGCGCAGGCCGCCGCGGCTGGTGCCGGTGGTGGCGAGCTCGGCCTGCTGCCGTGGCCGAAGGTCGATTTCACCCGCTTCGGCGAGGTCGAAAGCAAGGCCCTGTCGCGCATCAAGAAGATCTCGGGCGCCAACCTGCACCGCAACTGGGTCATGATCCCGCACGTCACCAACCATGACGAAGCGGACATCACCGAACTGGAAGCCTTCCGCGTCCAGCTGAACAAGGAAAACGAAAAGGCCGGCATCAAGGTGACGATGCTCGCCTTCATGATCAAGGCCACGGTGGCGGCGCTGAAGAAGTTCCCGAACTTCAATGCCTCGCTGGACGGTGACAACCTCGTGCTGAAGAAGTACTTCAACGTCGGTTTCGCCGCGGACACCCCGAACGGCCTGGTCGTGCCGGTGATCAAGGACGCCGACAAGAAGGGCGTGCTGGAGATCAGCCAGGAAATGAACGAACTGGCCAAGCTGGCACGCGACGGCAAGCTCAAGCCGGACCAGATGCAGGGCGGCTGCTTCTCGATCTCGTCGCTGGGCGGCATTGGCGGCACGTACTTCACGCCGATCATCAATGCGCCGGAAGTGGCCATCATGGGCGTGTGCAAGTCGTACCAGAAGCCCGTGTGGGACGGCAAGCAGTTCGTGCCGCGCCTGACGCTGCCACTGTCGCTGTCGTGGGACCACCGCGTCATCGACGGTGCCGAGGCCGCGCGCTTCAACACGTACTTCGGGCAACTGCTGGCGGATTTCCGCCGGATCCTGCTGTAAGCGGGGTTGCGCCGGGCAGGCCGACGGCCTGGCCTGCCCGGCGCACCACGCGCAACCGGGAGCGAGCCATGACTACCTGCGTGGTCGTCAGGAAGGGCGCCGAGGTGGCCATCGCGGCAGACGCGCTGGTCACCTTTGGCGACACGCGCCTGTCGCGTGCCTACGAGCGCAACCAGAAGGTGTTCCCGGTGGGCGACGGCTTTATCGCGCTGGCCGGGACCACCGCGCACTTCCCGGTCATGCGCACGCTGCTGGCGGGGCTGGGCGAGGAGTGCCGGCTGGGCTCGCGCGACGACGTGTTCCGCACCTTCCTGAAGGTGCATGAGAAGCTGAAGTCGGACTATTTCGTCAACACCAAGGAAGACGAGGACGATCCCTACGAGTCGTCGCAGATCGTATGCCTGATCGCCAATCCGGCGGGCATCTTCGGCGTCTATTCGTACCGCGAGGTGTTTTCGTTCGACCGCTTCTGGGGCATCGGCTCGGGCCGCAACTACGCGCTGGGCGCGATGCATGCGGTCTATGACCGGCCGGACCTGGATGCGGGCGAGATCGCGCGTATCGGCGTCGATGCGGGCGTGGAGTTCGACAAGAGTTCGGCGGGGCCGATCGAGGTGCACACCGTGCGGCTGCACGAGGGTGACGCCGCACCGGCGGCGGTGGCTGGCGGTACCGCGGGTGGCAATCCGTCGACCGGCAATACAGCACCCGACAGCGCGGCAACCAACAACGACGGCGCGCCCTGAAGCCGAGAGGCGGGCGCGCATAGAGGAGCAAACATGAGTGTGATCGAAGTCAAGGTGCCGGATATCGGCGATTTCGACGCGGTGGAAGTGATCGAGGTGCTGGTCAAGGCCGGCGACACGGTCGAAGTGGAACAGTCCCTGATCGTGCTGGAATCCGACAAGGCCAGCATGGACGTGCCGTCGTCGGCCGCCGGCAAGGTGGTTGAGGTCAAGGTCAAGGTCGGCGACAAGGTCGGCCAGGGCGCGGTGATCTGCACCATCGAGGCCCAGCAGGCCGCGGCCGCCCCGGCGCCCGCGCAAGCCCCGGCACCGGCGCAGGCTCCCGCACCCGCGGCGGCTGCTCCGGCCCCGGCTCCTGCCGCCGCCAGCCACAGCGGCGGCGCCGATATCCAGTGCGAGATGCTGGTGCTGGGCGCCGGCCCCGGCGGCTATTCGGCCGCTTTCCGCGCCGCAGACCTGGGCATGAACACCGTGCTGGTGGAGCGCTACGGCACCCTGGGCGGCGTCTGCCTGAATGTGGGCTGCATCCCGTCCAAGGCGCTGCTGCACAACGCCGCCGTGATCGACGAAGCCAAGGCGCTGGCTGCGCACGGCATCCTGTTCGGCGAAGCCAAGATCGACCTGGACGGCCTGCGCCACTACAAGAACCAGGTGGTCGGCAAGCTGACCGGCGGCCTGGCCGGCATGGCCAAGGCGCGCAAGGTGCAGGTGGTGCGCGGCGTCGGCAATTTCCTCGACCCGCATCACCTGGAGGTGGAGCTGACTGAAGGCGAGGGCAAGCAGACCACCGGCAAGAAGACCGTGATCCGTTTCGAGAAGGCCATCATCGCCGCCGGCAGCCAGGCGGTGAAGCTGCCCTTCATCCCCGAAGACCCGCGCATCGTCGACTCGACCGGCGCGCTGGAGCTGCCCGAAGTGCCCAACAAGATGCTGGTCATTGGCGGCGGCATCATCGGCCTGGAAATGGCCACGGTGTACAGCACGCTGGGTGCCGACATCGACGTCGTGGAAATGCTCGACGGCCTGATGAACGGCGCTGACCGCGACCTGGTCAAGGTCTGGGAAAAGAAAAACAAGGACCGCTTCGGCAAGGTCATGCTGAAGACCAAGACCGTCGGCGTGGAAGCCAAATCGGACGGCATCTACGTCAAGTTCGAAGGCGAGGCCGCACCGGCCGAGCCGCAGCGCTACGACCTGGTGCTGGTGTCGGTAGGCCGCTCGCCCAACGGCAAGCGCATCAGCGCCGAGAAGGCAGGCGTTGCCGTGACCGACCGCGGCTTTATCAACGTCGACAATCAGTTGCGCACCAACGTGCCGCATATCTTTGCGATCGGCGATATCGTCGGCCAGCCGATGCTGGCGCACAAGGCCGTGCACGAAGCCCACGTGGCGGCGGAAGCCGCCCATGGCGAGAAGGCCTACTTCGATGCCAAGCAGATCCCGTCGGTGGCCTTCACCGATCCGGAAGTGGCCTGGGCCGGCCTGACCGAAGACGAATGCAAGGCGAATGGGATCAAGTACAGCAAGGGCGTGTTCCCCTGGGCGGCTTCGGGCCGCGCCATCGCCAACGGCCGCGACGAGGGCTTCACCAAGCTGATCTTCGACGAGGAAACCCATCGCGTGATCGGCGGCGGCATCGTCGGCACGCATGCCGGCGACCTGATCAGCGAGGTCTGCCTGGCGATCGAGATGGGCGCCGACGCGGTGGATATCGGCAAGACCATCCATCCGCACCCGACGCTGGGTGAGTCGATCGGCATGGCGGCGGAGATCTATGAAGGTACGTGTACTGACGTGCCGCCGCCGCGCAAGCGCTGAGCGCCGGTCGCCGCAAGCGAGAAAGCCCGCCTGTCCAGGCGGGCTTTCTCATGGGCAATTATGCAATTAACCGCCAGGATTTGGCGGCGTCCGCGAGATCTGGTGCCACAACCGCTTGCATCGCGGCCGGGATGCAGTTTGCGACAGGAGCGGCGCAAGATCTTCGCTGCCTATACTGAATGCAGCCGGCATGCACCTCAATGCAACCGAGGGCGGCACTGCATATTCGCACGCGGCCGTTCGCTTGCCAGATGTCTGCTGGCGGGATCCGGTGGCCCCCCGTGTGGCTACCGTTCAGCTGACAAGGAGGCACGACGTGTTCAGGCATCTTCTTGTTGCGGTAGACGGCTCCGCACTGGCCGAAGCGGCCTTTCGCAAGGCACTGGTGTTCGCGCAGGAGACGCAAGCCAGCATTACGGCGGTGCGCGCCTGCCCGGATTTCCACATCACGACTTACCACACCGAAATGCTCACCGACACCCGAGAGCAGTTCGAAGAGGCGGTCCTCGAGGACGCATCGAAATACCTGGACGGCATCGCCCGAGAGGCCGCCGCGGCAGGCGTGCCTTGTGACACCAGCAGCGTGGTCGACGACCACCCCTACGATGCCATCATCAAGGCTGCCGAAGAAAAGGATTGTGACCTGATTGTCATGGCATCTCATGGACACAGGGGTGTGAAGGGTCTGCTGATCGGCAGCGAAACCCTGAAGGTACTGACCCACAGCAAGATTCCGGTGCTGGTATATCGCTGAACGCCGCGTGAACGGGGTCGCCGGGATCGATGATGCCGGACACGTTCGTGATGCCACCATGGTTGCCTGTCATGGGCGCCATAAAGGATCCGCCATGAGCACTCGCCGCTATGTCGTGATGATCGACCAGCCCAGGGACGTTGCCGACGAGCAGATGGCAGAGTACATCAAGCATGCCATCGCCGGCTGGGGTGCCGGATTGCCCCCGCCTCCGGCGGACAGCCCGTTCTTCGACCTGGATGTGTTGTCGGTAACCGTGATCAGCAAGCCGCACAAGGACCATCCATGAAGGATGTGCCCGGTTCAGGGAGCTACCCCGGCCGTTACTGGCATTTCCTGGATGACGGCCGCATGCAATGCGACCTGTGCCCGCGCAACTGCCGCCTGCACGGCGAGCAGCGCGGCGCTTGCTTCGTGCGCCAGCGGGTCGGCGATCGGATGGTGCTGACCGCCTACGGCCGCTCGTCGGGCTTCTGTATCGATCCTGTCGAGAAGAAGCCGCTCAACCACTTTTACCCGGGCTCCGCCGTCCTGTCGTTCGGCACGGCCGGCTGCAACCTGGCCTGCAAGTTCTGCCAGAACTGGGATATCAGTAAATCGCGCGAGATGGAGACCCTGGCCGATGCGGCCATGCCCGAAGCGATCGCCGCATCGGCGGCGGCGCATGGTTGCAAGAGCGTGGCCTTCACCTACAACGACCCGGTGATCTTCGCCGAATACGCCATGGACGTAGCCGATGCCTGCCACGAACTGGGGATCAAGGCGGTGGCAGTGACCGCCGGGTATATGGGCGCCCAGGCGCGGCGTGATTTCTACACCAGGATGGATGCGGCAAACGTCGACCTGAAAGGCTTTACCGACGCGTTCTATGTTGCCTTCACCGGGGCGCACCTGCAGCCGGTACTGGAGACGCTCCAGTACCTGAAACACGAAACCGATGTCTGGCTGGAGATCACGACGCTGCTCATTCCCGGCAAGAACGACAGCGATGACGAGATTCGCGCCGAGGCCCAGTGGATCGCCAGGGAGCTTGGCCCCGACGTTCCGCTGCACTTCACCGGATTCCATCCGGACTACAAGATGCGCGACGTGCCGCCGACACCATGCTCCACCCTTGCGCGCGCTCGCAAGCACGCGTTGGCGGAGGGGCTGCATTACGTCTACACCGGCAACGTCCACGATACTGCCGGTGCCACCACGTATTGCCCTGTTTGCCGCGCGCAGCTCATTGTGCGCGACTGGCATGCGATCGAAAGCTATCGCCTGACGCCCACGGGAACTTGCCCGGACTGCTTTGCGCAGATTGCAGGACGTTTCGGGAATTTTGAGCGTCAGTTCGGGCGGCGGCGGATTCCTGTGTACATCGGGGAATAAGCCGGCATGCAGGCGCAGGGCCCACAGCCGCAGGTCGCTGGGACCAACCTGGTGGAAGGGGGAAGCGCAAAAAAAAGCCCGACCTGTAGAGGTCGGGTTTAACGATACCTTTGGACAAGGAGACCGCGGTACCGAGGAGACATCGGCAGACAAGGCAGCGCCGGTGCAACTCAGTCAGGGCACTACCTTCATCGTTGGCAAAGCACACCGCAAACGCCAGGCGTCGATATGCTTTGGCAACGGACCGGCCGTAGCCGGTCCATCTTCAACGCAGACTGCTATCAGGCAGCCGTCGTCTTCTTCGCCGTGGCCGTACGGGCCGTGGCGCTGGCTTGCTGGGCAGCCTTGGTGGCAGCCGTTGCCGCAGCCTGGAAGTTGGTTTCAGCGATTTCGACCGCTTGCTTGGTCGCCTTCTGCACCGACTCGTAGGCGTTGTTGGCAGCGGAGATCGCCGACTTCACGATGGCCACGGTCGATTCCGAACCGGCCGGGGCGTTCTTGGCGAGGTTCTCGACCAGGGCTTGCACGTTCTTCGAGCCTTCGGCCAGTTGGGCCTCGGCTACCTTGGTGAACTCGCTCTGGGTTTCCGAAGCGATTTCATACAGGTGGCGCGTGTAGGCCAGGGTCTTTTCGGCAACCGGCTGCACGGCTGCGGCCTGGATGGCCAGCAGTTCCTGCGCGTCCTTGGCCGACAGTGCCTTCTTGGCGTTGTCGACGCTTTCCGCGAACGAGGTCTTGACGACCTGCAGGTTCAGCTCGACGAGCTTTTCGACGCCTTCAAACGCCTTGGTGGTCAGGCCGAACAGCGTTTCGAGGTTGGCCTTTTGCGCTGCTGCAACTTGTTCCGGGGTGAGGATCATTGCTGGTCTCCAGTGGTGAACTTCAAGGTCTAGCAAATTAAGCCGCCTAGATGTCAGGGCCGTGACGGTGTTGTGCCGGATTCGGCCAGCCCAGGCGTGTGGGTGGGTCAAGGCGCATTTCTTGTTTGGTGCGCCGCAACAATTCCTATTGTAGAGACGCCGGATTCAATGTCAAGTGGATTTTGTGCGATGCACAAAAGAGCGTTGCAGACGATGTACGGATGTGGCGGCTGCGCTATCCCGGCACGCTCCGGCGATGGCCGGGCAGGGGTGCTACCATCCCGGATTGCCCGCGCCCGCACGGCTGGCCGCCGCCGGGAATCCAACAAGACGTGAACCGAACCGCCCAGGCCACTTCCATGCTCGCTTTCTACGCCGACCACTTTGTGCTGCCACTGCCACCCGGGCACCGTTTCCCGATGCGCAAGTACAGCATGCTGCGCGATGCCGTCGCGGCGCAGGTGCCGGGGTTGCGCCTGGTGGAGGCGCCGCGCGCGGGCGACGACGCCTTGTTGCTGGCGCACACGCCCGGGTACGTGCAGGCCGCGTCAACCGGCACGCTCGACGCGGCGCGCCAGCGCGAAATCGGCTTCCCGTGGTCCGAGGCCATGGTGGAACGCTCGCGGCGCTCCGCCGGCGCCACCATCGAGGCCTGCCGGACGGCGCTGCGCGAAGGCGTTGCCGTGAACCTGGCGGGCGGCACCCACCATGCGTATGCCGACAAGGGCGGCGGCTTCTGCGTGTTCAACGATGCCGCCATTGCGGCCCGCGTGCTGCAGCGCGATGGTGCCGTGCGCCGCGTGGCCGTGGTCGACCTGGACGTGCACCAGGGCAACGGCACCGCGTCGATCCTGCAAGGCGATCCCTCCGTGTTCACGCTGTCGCTGCATGGCGAGAAGAACTATCCGTTCCGCAAAGAAGCCAGCAACCTGGACGTCGGCCTGCCAGACGGCTGCGACGACGACACCTATGCGCAGGCGCTGCAGGCGGCGCTGGACACGCTGTTCAGTCGCTTCGATCCTGAACTGCTCATCTACCTGGCCGGTGCCGATCCGCATGAGGGCGATCGCCTCGGGCGGCTCAGGCTGACCCTGGCGGGCCTGGCACGGCGCGACCGGCTGGTGTTCGATGCCGCGCATGCACGCCAGTTGCCGGTGGCAGTGGCGATGGCGGGCGGCTACGGCAACCAGATCGAGGATACGGTTGCGGTCCACGCGCAGACTGTGAGCCTAGCCGCGCAATATCACGCGCGCCATGCACAGGTGGCGCTGGCCTCATGAGTGGCGTGATGGAGCAAGGCGGCGCAGCGGCAAGCGCCCGCGCCACCCTGTGGGTGGCGTCGATGCCGTGGCTGTTCGTGCTGATCTGGAGCACCGGCTTTATCGTCGCCAAATACGGCATGCCGTATGCGGAGCCGATGACCTTCCTGTTCCTGCGCTTTGCCGGCGTGGTGGTGCTGATGGTGCCATTCGTGCTGCTGGCGCGCGTGCCGCTGCCGCGCCTGCCAGGCAAGGCGGAAACGGACTGGCGCGCCGTCGGCCATATCGCCGTCGCCGGGCTGCTGCTGCAGACGGGCTACCTGGGCGGCGTCTGGGCGGCGATCAAGCTTGGCATGCCCGCCGGCGTATCGGCGCTGATCGTCGGCATGCAGCCGATCCTGACCGCGCTGATCGCCACGCGCATGGGTGAGCGCATCGGCGCGCGCCAGTGGCTGGGGTTGCTGCTGGGCATTGCCGGCGTGGCACTGGTGGTGGCCAACAAACTGGGTGCCAGCGGGCTCACGCCGGCAAGCCTGGCACTGGCGGGTGGCGCCTTGCTCAGCATCACGGTCGGCACGGTCTACCAGAAGCACTACTGCCCGGTGTTCGACCTGCGCATGGGCTCGGTGATCCAGTTCGCCGCGGCGGCACTTGCGTGCGTGCCGTTCATGTTCCTGTTCGAGACCCGCGCGGTGCAGTGGAGTGCCGCGATGTTCGGTGCCATGGCGTGGTCGGTGGTGGCGCTGTCGATCGGCGCGATCTCGCTGCTGTTCCTGCTGATCCGGCAGGGCGCGGCCACCAAGGTGTCGAGCCTGATGTACCTGACGCCGCCCACTACCGCAGTGATGGCCTGGCTGCTCTTCGGCGAGCGCTTTCCGCCGCTAGCCGCTGCCGGCATGGTGCTCGCGGCGCTGGGTGTCGCACTTGTCATCCGCCGCTAGCCGCGGCGCGTTCGAGTCGCGTACGCGGCTACTTCAGAGTATTCCTATTCCATCCTGTTCCGTCCACGTCTCATGAAACCGCAAGCCGAGTCGCGCAGTGCC
Organism: Cupriavidus necator N-1; assembly: GCF_000219215.1. NCBI lineage: Bacteria > Pseudomonadati > Pseudomonadota > Betaproteobacteria > Burkholderiales > Burkholderiaceae > Cupriavidus > Cupriavidus necator. The sequence goes on from NC_015726.1 coordinate 1,421,906, forward strand.
TATCCGTACTTCCAGCCGATCACCACGCGTTGGATGGATAACGATGTCTATGGCCACGTTAACAACGTTGTCTACTACAGTTATTTTGATACCGTGGTGAATACCTACCTGATCCGGCAGGGCGTGCTCGATGTCACATCGGGCGACACGATCGGGCTGGTGATCGAGACGCAGTGCAACTACTTCTCGTCGCTCAGCTTCCCCGAGACCGTCGTGGCCGGCCTGCGCGTGGCAAGGCTGGGCACGTCGAGCGTGCGCTATGAGGTCGGGCTGTTCAGCGGCGACAACGAGATCGCCGCCGCGCAGGGGCATTTCATCCACGTCTATGTCGATCGCGCCACGCGCCGGCCGGTGCCGTTGCCCGAGCCGCTGCGCGAGGCGCTGCTGCCGTTGGTGATGACCGACGCGGTGGCGGGCGGGCAAGGGTGGGAACGGGGCAACAGGAGATGAACAAGATGTCCCACGAGGTGCAATTCGGTTCGCAGGATGCCGTGGACTGCGTGGATCGCGCGATCCTGACGCGGCGTTCGGTGCGGGCCTTTCTCGATACGCAGGTGCCGCGCCGGACCGTCGAAGAAATCCTGGCCGTGGCCAGCCGTGCGCCGTCGGGCACCAATACGCAGCCGTGGCGCGTCTATGTGCTGTCCGGCGAGGCCAAGGCCAAGCTGTGCGCCGATGTGCTGTGCGCCTACGAAGACCCCGAGCGCGACAGCAAGTACCTGGAGGAGTATCCGTACTACCCGCGCGAGTGGGCCGATCCCTACTTGTCGCGGCGGCGCAAGGTGGGCTGGGACCTGTACGGGCTGCTTGAGATCAGCCGTGAAGACAAGGCGCGCATGCATGAACAGCATGCGCGCAACTTCCGTTTCTTCGATGCGCCGGTGGGGATGATCTTCACCATCGACCGCATCATGGAGCAGGGCAGCTGGCTGGACTACGGCATGTTCCTGCAAAGCATCATGGTCGCCGCCCGGGCGCGGGGGCTCGATACCTGCCCGCAGGCGGCGTTCACGCAATTCCACAAGATCATCGGCAGTCACCTGCGGCTGCCGCCGGAGGAAATGGTGGTGTGCGGCATGTCACTGGGTTTTGCCGACCCGGAAGCGATCGAGAACCAACTGACCACGGAACGTGAACCGGTCAGCGAGTTCGCGCGTTTCCTCTCATAGTAAAGCTTGTATCAATGTGTAACGATGAATGCCGATATACAAGGTGACTTCCCTGTGTTGGCTGGAGTGTTTCCAGGAGGCAGCAAGGTGAACCCGGGTACGCCCGGGGCAAGCCAGAGGCGGTTCGCATGCAAACGTGACCTTTTGGTTGCTTTTTCCACAATGTGGAAATGTTTGCAAATCGAACTTTAAGGAGCGTCTGTAAGTCTTTAATCTTGCTAACAATTTCTTTCTTTCCTACACTAGCGCCATTCCTATGCGCTGAACGAATCATGTTCCGGTCTGATTCCATTTTTTCCAGATTCTTCGGCTCCGCACCCCTGTCCGCTGTTGCTGCCGCGGTCCTGGTGTCGGTGTCGATGGTCGCGGCACCCGTGGCCCTAGCGGCCACCACGTCTGCAACCACCCAAAAAACGCCCAAGAAGCAGGCAAAATCGGCTAACGCCGAGAAAAAGAGTGCTTCGAAGACTGTCGCCAAGAGTTCGCGTGGCGGCAAGGTCGCCAAGAGCGAAGCAAGCAGCACGCGCAAGGTGGTGGTGCTGAGGAACGGCAAGCGCCATACCGTTGTGGCCCAGCGCGCGGCGCCCGTGCGCGCCGTCTTCACCCCGGCCAAGCCGTCGCTGGGCGAAGCCATGGGCTTGCGCGACACGGATGACGCGCTGGCACTGCGTTCCAGCGTGGCGCTGGTGATGGACCAGAACTCAAACGAGGTGCTGTTCCAGAAGAACGCCAGCGCGGTGCTGCCGATTGCCTCGATCACCAAGCTGATGACCGCGCTGGTGGTGATGGACGCCCGCCTGCCGATGGACGAAGTCCTGACCATCTCCGAGGACGACCGCGACACCGAGAAGCACAGCAGTTCGCGCCTGCGCTTCGGTACGCAGTTGACGCGCCAGGAACTGCTGCTGCTGGCGCTGATGTCGTCCGAGAACCGCGCCGCGTCGGCACTGGGCCGCAACTATCCGGGCGGCCTGCCGGCCTTTGTGCAGGCGATGAACCGCAAGGCCCGCGAGCTGGGCATGAACGACAGCCACTTCGTCGATTCCAGCGGGCTGTCGAGCAGCAATGTGTCGAGCGCGACAGACCTGGTGCGCATGGTCAACGCAGCGTACCGCAACCCGACCATCCGCGAGTTCTCGACGCAGACCGAGCATGAGGTCAACGTGATGGGCCGCACCCAGCACTACGTCAGCACCAACCGCCTGGTGCGCGGCGGCAACTGGGAGATCGGCCTGCAGAAGACCGGCTTTATCTCCGAAGCTGGCCAGTGCCTGGTGATGCAGGCCAAGGTCCAGGGCCGCAACGTGGTGATGGTGTTCCTGGACTCGGCCGGCAAGCTGTCGCGCTTTGCCGATGCCAACCGCGTCAAGGAATGGCTGGAGCATGCGCCGTCGCCATCGTCCCCGCAGCGTGGCTTCCCGTCGTCGCCGAACCTGACGCAGGCTCCGGGCGGCGCGCACGCGATCCTGGCTTCGCAGCAGTCGCGCGGCATTTGATACGGAACGCCTGACCGGAAAAAACGCGCCGTGCTACGGCGCGTTTTTCTTTTTGGCGGCCGCGGCCGTCAGAGCAGCTTGCCGGGGTTCATGATCCCGGCCGGGTCGAACACGGCCTTGATTTCGCGCATCAGCCGCAGTTCCAGCGGGTCCTTCATGGCCAGGAAGGCATGGCGCTTGAGCTGGCCGATGCCATGCTCGGCGCTGATGCTGCCGCCGTAGCGCATCACTTCGTCCAGCACTGCGTCGGTCACCGCATCGCCTTGCGTGGCCGCCCAGTCCCTGGGCGCGCCGGCTGGGCGCGACAGGTTGTAGTGCAGGTTGCCGTCGCCGAAGTGCCCGAAGATAAAGGGCCGGATGGCGGGATCGAGCCCACGCAGCCGCGTTTCCATCGAGGTCATGAAGGCCGGGATCTGCTCGATCGGCAGCGAGATGTCGTGCTTCAGGTGCGGGCCGTCGGCGCGCTGTGCCTCGGAGATTTCCTCGCGCAGTTTCCACAGCGCCTGCAATTGTGCGAGCGAGGCAGACACGGCTGCATCGAGGCACAGCTCGCGCTCCAGCGCCTCGCCGATGACGCGTTCGAGCAGCGCGTTCAGTGCCGCTTCATCGGTGGTGTCGGCCAGTTCCACCAGCACATAGGCGGGGTAGCGCTGCGCAAACGGTTCCTGCACCCCTTCCGCGTGCGTGAGCACCAGGTCCAGGCAGTCGCCGGTAAAGAACTCGAAGGCCTGCAGGCGCGCGCCGCATTGCGCGAACAGCAGCTCGTAGAGTGCCAGCGACTGCGCCGGTGAGGCCACCGCCGCCAGCACCACGCTGCGCGTGTCGGTGCGCGGGAACAGCCGCAGCGCGGCCGCGGTGATCACGCCGAGCGTGCCTTCGGAGCCGATCAGCAACTGCTTCAGGTCATAGCCGGTATTGTCCTTGCGCAGCGTGCGCAGGCCGTGGAAGACCTCGCCGTTGGGCAGCACGGCTTCCACGCCCAGCACCAGCTCGCGCGCCATGCCATAGCGCACCACGTTCACGCCGCCGGCATTGGTCGCAAGGTTGCCGCCGATCTGGCATGAATCTTCAGCCGCCAGCGACAGCGGCAGCAACCGGTTGGCGTCTTGCGCCGCGCGGCGCAGGTTGCCGAGGATGCAGCCGGCCTCGGCAACCATGGTGTTGGCGATGGTGTCGAGCGAGCGCACCGCGTTCATGCGATCCAGGCTCAGCACCACGTTCTGCGCCTGCGCATCGGGTGTGGCGCCGCCGCACAGGCCGGTATTGCCGCCGCGCGGCACCACCGGCACCGCGGCCTGCTGGCACAGCGCCAGGGCGCGCGACACCTCGTCCACGGTACGCGGCCGCAGCACGGCCTGGGCCTGGCCGCGGTAGATGCCGCGCCAGTCGGACAGCCACGGGGCGATGTCGTCGGGGTTGGTCAGGACGGTGTCGGCGCCGAGGGCCTCGGTGAGCCGCTGGGCGAATTGGCCGGTTTGCATGATGGCGGTGTCGTTTCAGGAAAGGGAAGGGTGGCTGCTGGCGCGCGCTGTCGACGTTTCATCGGCGCGCGTGCGCAGCACAAGGCCAAGTCGGCGTGCGGCGCATTGCAGGTGCGTCACCGCGGCGGCGCGGGCTGCCGCGGCATCGCCACGGCGGATAGCATCGACGATCGCTTCATGCTCGGCATGCACGGTCTCGGCCAGGCCGGCCTGGCGCAGCGTATTGGCGCGCGCGGTGGCCACGGCCTGGTGCAGCTGCAGGTTCAGGTACTGCAGCAGCTGGCGGTAGTAGGGGTTGTGCGTGGCGGCGGCAATGCCGATATGGAAGGCGGCGTCGATATCGGCGGCCGGCTGCGGGTCATAGAGATGAGCGTGCAGCCGCTGCAGCAACCCGCTCAGTGCGGCCACGTCCTCATCGCTGCGGCGCGCGGCGGCCAGCGCCGCGGCGGCGCCTTCCAGGTCGATGCGCAGGTCGTACAGGTCCGCCAGCCCGCTGGCGTCGATATCGGGTTCGCGCGGCAGCTGGAACCCCGCCGCGCCGGTACGCGAGCGCACCGTGCAGCCAACGCCCTGGCGTGACTCGACGAACCCCTGCGAGCGCAGGTGCTCGGTGACTTCGCGGATCACCGCGGCGCTGACGCCGTACTGCTCGGCCAGCTGCCTGCCGGTCGGCAGCCGACTGCCGACGGGGTAGGTGCCGTTTTCGATGTCGGCGCGCAGCTGGCGGGTGACCTGTTCGGTGAGGGTGACGGCGCGGGTTCGCATGGGTGCCGATTATAAGGTTTGCTGGTTATCTGAAAACATAGGGTAAACCATTGAATTGGGATGGCCGCAGCCCCAAAGCAAAACGCGCGGACTGCCATGATGGCAGTCCGCGCGTTGGCGGTGGCTGGTGATTCGGTCTTTTCAGGCGGCAGCTTCGGTCACGTAGCCCATGCCGCGCGAGATCTGCAGCGCCGTGTCCTTCAGGTTCTGCAGCCAGCTGTCCTGCAGCCGGTCGGCCGGCGCCGACAGCGACAGCCCGGCCACCAGCCGGCGCGAATCGTCATAGATGCCGGCAGCAATGCAGCGCACGCCAAGTTCCAGCTCTTCATTGTCGCGCGCATAGCCGTTGGAGCGCACCCAGCTGAGTTCCCGCTCGAGCTTGGTCAGGTCGGTGATCGAGGTGCGCGTATGTCCGGCCAGCCCGGTGCGGGTGGCGTAGTTGCGCACGCGCGCGGCTTCGTCCGCAGCCAGGAACAGCTTGCCGACCGAGGTCAGGTGCAGCGGCGCGCGGCCGCCGATGGCGCGCACCACCTGCATGCCCGAGCGCTCGCTGTAGGCGCGCTCGATGTAGACGATCTCGTCGCCCTGGCGCACCGACAGGTTCACGGTCTGGCCGGTGACGCGGTGCAGCGCGCGCATCGGCGCCAGCGCCGCGTCGCGCACCGACAGGCGTGCCTTGACCAGGTTGCCCAGTTCCAGCAGCCGCATGCCGAGCCGGTAGCTGCCGGGATCGGAGCGGTCGACAAAGCGGCAGGCCACCATGTCGTTGAGGATGCGGTGGGCAGTTGAGGGATGCAGCCCCGTGGCCAGTGACAGCTCTTTCAGGCTGACCGGGTCGGCGTGCTGCGCGAGCGCGTCCAGCAGGGTCATCATGCGCTCGATGACCTGGATGGACGTCTTGCCGGGTGACTTGTCTGCGTCGGACATAGATGGGAAAAAGAAAAATGTTGCCTTGCGGCATTTTTAAGCGTCTGCCTGATTCTATCTCGCATTGTGAAAATTTCAATAGGTGAAATGACATTACCGTAAGAAATGCCCGGTGATGTCGCTCGCGTAAGTGATGTGCATTGCACCCGATTCACGCCCTTGCTGAACGGTTTGTGCGCCACGCGCGACGCAAACGCGCATAATTGTGGGGTTTCGGGGTCTGGAGAAGTCGACAATGCGAGTTGGTCTGTTCGCCACCTGCCTGGTGGACCTGATGCGTCCGGAAATCGGGTTTTCGGTGCTCAAGCTGCTGGAAGCCGCCGGCTACGAGGTCATGGTGCCCGAGGCGCAGACCTGCTGCGGCCAGCCGGCCTACAACTCGGGCGAGCGCGCGGTGTCGCGCGACCTGGCGGAGAAATTCCTGCGCGAGTTCGAGATGTTCGACTACATCGTGGTGCCGTCGGGCAGTTGCGGCGGCATGATCCGCCAGCATTACGGCGACCTGCTGCACAACGATCCCGAACTCAACGGCCGCTACGAGCGCCTGCGCGAACGCGTGTTCGAGCTGACGGATTTCCTGGTCAACGTGGCCAGGGTGCAGACGCTGCCGTCGTCGTTCTCGGGCCATGTCACCTATCACGATTCCTGTTCCGGCCTGCGCGAGCTGGGCGTCAAGCAGCAGCCGCGTGAGCTGCTGTCGCGCCTGCCGGGCGTGCAGCTGACAGAAATGAAGGATTGCGAAGCCTGCTGCGGTTTTGGCGGCACCTTCTCGGTCAAGTACGGCAATATCTCGACGGCGATCGTCGATGAGAAGTGCGCCAACATCAAGGCCAGCGGCGCCGATACGGTGGTGCTGGGCGACCTGGGTTGCATCCTCAATATCGAAGGCCGCCTGCGCCGCACCGGCGACAGCAGCACGCGCGTGCTGCATATCGCCCAGGTGCTAGCGGGCGACGCCTGACATCCGCTGAAATCCGGGGAATCGCCACGATGCAAGTCCACAGCATGGAATTCAAGGCGCGCGCCGGCCAGAAGCTGGCCGACCAGCGCCTGCAGCAGAACCTGAAGAAGCTTTCGACCAAGTTCGTCACGGCCCGCGCGGATGCGATCCGCGATATCGACTTCGACGCCACGCGCGAGGCCCTCAAGGAGCGCCGCAACCGCGCGCTGGAAAACCTCGACGTCTGGCTGGCCACCTTCGAAGAGAACGCGACCAGGCGCGGCGCCACGGTGCTGTTTGCCGAGACCACCGCCGATGCCGCGCGCCTGGTGGCCGAGATCGCGCAGAAGCATGGCGTGAAGAAGGTCATCAAGAGCAAGTCCATGGTGACCGAGGAAATGCGGCTGAACCAGGTGCTCGGCGAGATGGGCGTGCAGAGCATCGAGACCGACCTGGGCGAATACATCCTGCAGATCAACGACTCGGAGCCGCCGTCGCACATCATTGCGCCGGTGGTGCACAAGGACAAGGACGAGATCGCCGACCTGTTCGCCAGGGTTCACCACAAGCCGCGGCTGACCGAGATCCCGGAGATGACGCGCGAGGCGCGCGAAGTGCTGCGGCCCGAGTTCCTGAGCGCCGACATGGGCGTCACCGGCGGCAACTTCATCATTGCCGAGACCGGCTCGGTGGCGGTGGTCACCAACGAGGGCAACGAAGGCATGTGCACGGTGATGCCGCGCGTGCACGTGGCCGTGACCGGCATCGAAAAGGTGCTGCCGACGCTGGAAGACCTGGCCACGGTGATGCGCCTGCTGCCGCGCTCGGCCACCGGCCAGGCCATCTCGAACTACTTCTCGCTGCTGACCGGCCCGCGCGCCGAGGGCGAGCGCGACGGCCCCGAGCACATGTACTTCGTGCTGGTCGATGGCGGCCGCACCGGGCTGATCGGCGGCGACTTCCAGGAGATGCTGCGCTGTATCCGCTGCGGCGCCTGCATGAATCATTGCCCGGTGTACCAGAAGATCGGCGGCCATGCCTATGGCTGGGTCTACCCGGGACCGATGGGCAGCGTGCTGACGCCAAGCTATGTCGGCCTCGCCAATGCGATCGACCTGCCACAGGCGGCGACCATGTGCGGCGAGTGCAACCGCGTGTGCCCGGCATCGATCCCGCTGTCGGACCTGCTGCGCAAGCTGCGCGAGAAGCAGATGGAACGCGGGCTGCGCCCATGGCAGGAGCGCTTCGCGCTGCAGGCGTGGGGCTACGTCGCCAAGCGCCCGGAGCTGTATGCCTTTGCCACCCGCATCGGCGCCTGGCTGCTGGGCCGCATGGGCGGCAGCAACAAGCTGATTGCCAGCCTGCCGATGGCCGGCAAGGGCTGGACCGAAACCCGCGACATGCCGGCCCCGTCGGGCCGCACGTTCCGCGAACTGTACAAGGAAAGGAGGGCACGTTCATGAGCGCCGCCAACAACGAAGCACTGGCGCGCATGCGTGCCGCACTGGACCAGCACCTGGCCGGATCGATGCCCGCTGGCGACCTGGTGCGCGCATGGCGCGAAGCCGGTACGGGGCTGGCGCTGCCGCCGGTCTACGGGCAGGCAATGGAAGAGCTGCTGCGCCGGCTCGAGATGTCGGCAGTGTTCGCGCAGGATAGCTGCTCGTTCTCGAGCTCGGCTGTGACAGACCAGCTGACGCGCTGGCTGGACAAGGCGGCAACAGTCTGAGGCTTCAGTACAGCACCACTAACCCTTCATCATCCCCGTCAGCGTATCCACGAATTCCAGCGACAGCCGCGACAGCGGTTCGGTCTGCACATGGAAGATCTGCACCGAGGCATTGACCTTGGTGCGTACCGGCACCGCGACGATATTGGGCCAGCTCTGGCCGAACACGGTCATGGCATCGACCAGCGCGATGCCGGCGCCGGCCTGCGCCAGCGCGCGCGCCACGTGCGCCTGCTCCACCTGCACGCGCATATCGGGCTGGTTGCCCTCGCTGCCGAACATCTCATGGACCAGCAATCCGAACGGCACGTCCGGTCCGTAGCCGATCAGGTCCTCCCCGACCAGCTCGGCCGGGCGCACCCAACTCCGCGTGGCCAGCCGGTGATCCACCGGCACCAGCGCCACGATCGCGTTCTTTACCAGCAGGCGCGCCTCCAGGTTGGGGTGCACCAGCGGCATGTTCGACACGGCCAGGTCCACCTGTCCCGACAGTAACGCGCGCAGCATATTGCCGGGGATCTGCGTACGCACCACCACCCGCACCGCCGGGTGCGCAGCGCGAAAGCTCGCGATGGCGCGCGGCAGCACGGTCTGGCCCAGGTTGGGGCTGCATGTGAGGCGCAGGCTGCCGGTGCGGTTGGCCGCGAGGTCCTCGGCGATCTCGTTGACGCGCTCGATCCCTTCATAGACCGCATTCACTTCGCCCAGCAGGCGCCGCGCTTCCGGCGTAGGGTAGAGCCGCCCCTTGGTGCGGCGGAACAATTCCAGGCCGAGGCGTTGCTCGGTGTGCGACATCAACCGGCTGATGGCCGGCTGCGACACGTACAGCAGCTTGGACGCACCGCTGATCGAGCCGGTCAGCATCACCGCGCGGAACACCTCGATCTGGCGCAGGTTCATTTTCATGACATTAACCTGATGTTAAGGCTGGCGGACATATAAGCATATGACAGTCAATGGCGCCATACCTACACTGAACTCCATCGACACACGCCGCGCGCCGCAGGGCACGCACCAGCGATGTGCAGGGTTTTCCATCCCGGAGGCAGGAGACTGTATGAGCGACATCCATCTCACCTACATCAACGGCAAGGACATCGCGCGCCTGGAAATGACCGACGCCGAGATCCTCGACGCGGTCGAGCAGGCGCTCGTGGCGCAGGGCAACGGCCAGACCGTGATCGAGCCACGCGTGCACCTGATTCCCGACCCCGCCTTCAACGGCCACTTCAACGTGTTGCGCGGCTATGTGGCGCCGCTGGGGCTGGCAGGCGTCAAGATCGTCGGCGACTTCGTCGACAACTACAAGCTCGGGCTGCCATCGGAAATGGCGATGCTCAACCTGTTCGATCCGCGCACCGGCATGCCGGTGGCGATGATCGATGCCACCTTCATTACCGATGCCCGCACCGGCGCGCTAACCGCGCTCGGCGCCAAGCATCTGGCGCGCCGCAACAGCAAGGTGCTGGGCCATATCGGCGCGCGCGGCACCTCCTACTGGAATGTGCGCCTGCTCGACAGCCTGTTCGACTTCGACGAGATCCGCGTGCACTCGCGCCGCCCCGAAAGCCGCAATGCCTTCGCCGCGAGGCTGGAGCGTGATCTCGGCAAGAAGATCGTCGTCACCGAAGACTGGGAGTCGTGCGTGCGCGGCGCCGATATCGTGATCGAGGCCTCGCGCCTGGAGCGGCCGACGCCGATGCTGAAGACCGAGTGGATCAAGCCCGGCGCCTTTATCGTGCCGTACGGCACCATGAGCGCGGTCGAGCTGTCGCTGACCGACATCATGACCAGGATGGTGGTGGATGACTGGGGCCAGTGCAAGGGCGGCATGTTCGGCTCGCTGCGCGCGCATGTGGAAGCCGGCAAGCTGTCGGAACAGACGCTCTATGCCGAACTGGGCGAGATCGTCGCCGGGCGCAAGCCGGGCCGCCAGAGCGACGACGAGACCAACCTGTTCTGGCACCGCGGCCTGTCGCTGAGCGATATCGCGCTGGGCCACGCTATCCTGAAAAAGGCCGAGAGCCGCGGCCTGGGCCAGAGGTTGCTCTACGCATGATCGCCAACGCCCGCATGTACTCGGTCAGCGCGCCGGTGGAGCAGGCGTGGCGCGCGCTGTTGGCGCACGTGGCCGACCGCGCCGGCGTGGACCTGCCATATGTCGAACATCCCGCGCCGGCCCCGGTCAACGCGTTGTGGGCGCGGCTGGACTGCGGCTGCGTATTCATGTGCGGCTATCCCTATGCCAGCGCGCCGGCAACGCCGCAATTGCTGGCCGCGCCGGTGCCGGCGCTGGCGCGCTACGGCGGGCGCCCGGTCTACTTCAGCGAATTCATCGTGCGTGCTGACGCGCCGGTGCAGGCGCTGGCGCAGACCTTCGGCGCTCGGCTGGCATGCATGCTGCCTGAGTCCAACTCGGGCTACAACGCGCCGCGCCATCACCTGATGCGGCTGGCGCCGGCCGGCACCCGTGCGCTGTACCGGCCTGCCGCCGCACCCACGCCGACCCCGCGCCAAGTCATCGACGCGGTCATCGGCGGGGATGCCGAGGTGGGAGTGGTCGACAGCTATGTGCTGGACCTGCTGCGCCGCTTCGAACCCGGGCTCGCGGGGCAGCTGAAAACGCTGGAGGTGACCCCGGCCGCGCCGATCCCGCCGCTGGTCGCCTCCGCGCAGGCCGACCCGCACGAGTGCGCGTATGTGCGTGCCGCGCTGCTGACGCTGCATGAGGGTGCAACGGGGAGCGCGTTGCTGTCCATGCTGGGGCTGGCGCGCTTTGCGCCGGTGCAACCGGCCGACTATGCCGTTCTGCCTGAACTCGCACGCGAAGCGGACCAGGCGGGGTTTGCGCTGACCGATGCCGGACCGGGCACGGCCAAGCACGATAACTAGACTGCCGGCGCGGTGGGGGAGCCAAGCCTGATCACTGCCAAATAGGGGAAACCGTCATGAAGACCGCTGTGAAACCTGATGTGGAAGCTGCCGTGAAGCCCGCCGTAAATCCTGTCCTTCGACGCATGGCCATGCGCTGCATACTTGCCTGCATCGCGGCCTGCGCCCCGTGGCTCGCTGCCGCACCCGCGCTGGCCCAGCCGCCTGGGTATCCCGCCAAGCCGGTGCGCATCGTGGTGCCGTTCGCCGCCGGCGGGCCCGCCGATGTGCTCGGCCGCGCGGTCGGCGAAGGCATCGCCAAGGCCACCGGCCAGAGCGTGCTGGTGGAGAACAAGGCCGGCGCCGCCGGCACCATCGGCGTCGACATGGTGGCCAAGGCCGCGCCCGACGGCTATACGCTGGCGCTGGTGCCGGTCGGCAATATCGCGGTGAACCCCACGCTGATGCCGAACCTGCCGTACAAGCCGGCCGACCTGGCGCCGGTGGCGATGCTGGCCACCGCCGAGAACGTGCTGGTGGTCAATGCGGCCACGCCAGTCAAATCGCTGGCGGAACTGCTCAAGCTGGCCGGGCAGAAGCCGGGTGAGCTGAGCTTTGCTTCGCCCGGCGCCGGCAGCCAGGCGCACTTGGCCGGCGAACTGCTGCAGCTGGATGCCCATGTCAAGCTGAACCACGTGCCGTACAAGGGCATCAGCCCGGCCATGACCGATGTGGTCGGCGGCCAGGTGACGATGATGTTCGCGCAGATGTCGGCGGCGCTGCCCTATATCAAGGCCGGCAAGCTGCGCCCGCTGGGTGTGGCCAGCGCCAAGCGCTCGGCGGTGCTGCCCGATGTACCGACCATCGCCGAACAGGGCTTCCCGAAGTTCGAGGCGTTGTCGTGGTATGCGCTGATGGCCCCGGCCGGTACGCCCGCGGAGATCGTGCGCAAGCTCAGTCAGCATGTTGATGCAGTGCTGGCTGATGCGACGCTGAAGGAAAAGCTGGCCACGCTGGGGATGGAAGCGGCCGGCGGCACGCCGCAGCAGCTTGCCACCACCATCCAGAAGGAAAGCACGCGCTGGGCCGGCGTGATTCGGCAGCGGCATATCACTATCGACTGACGCGTCGCGCACTGGCATGAAAAAGGGGAGCCGCCTGGCTCCCCCTCTTCATTGCACGCTGTCTTCAACCCAGCAAGAGCGCATCATCATCCAGCTGCTCGTGCCGCGTCTGCTCAAACATCTTCAGCAGGTCCGGCACATCCAGGCCCTTGCGCTTGTCGCCCGACACGTCCAGCACCACCTGCCCCTGGTGCAGCATCACCGTGCGCTGCCCATAGTCCAGCGCCTGGCGCATGCTGTGCGTCACCATCATCGTGGTCAGCTTGCTTTCCTCGACGATGCGCGCGGTCAGTTCCAGCACGAAGGCCGCGGTCTTCGGATCCAGTGCGGCCGTGTGCTCGTCCAGCAGCAGAATGCGCGACGGCTGCAGCGACGCCATCAGCAGGCTCACCGCCTGGCGCTGGCCACCGGAGAGCAGGCCGATGCGGTCGGTCAGGCGGTTTTCCAGGCCCAGGTTGAGCAGGCGCAGCTTCTCGCGGAACAGCTCGCGCGAGACGCGGTTTAGTGCCGGGCGGAAGCCGCGGCGGCTGCCGCGGGCCATGGCCAGGGCCATGTTTTCCTCGATGGTCAGCGCCTCGCAGGTGCCGGCCATCGGGTCCTGGAACACGCGGGCCACCAGTTGGGCGCGGTCCCATGCGGGCTGGCGCGTGACGTCGGTGTCATCGATGGCAATGCGGCCCGAGTCGACCATCTGGTCGCCGCTGATCGCGTTCAGGAAGGTCGACTTGCCGGCGCCGTTGGAGCCGATCACGGCCACGAACTGGCCGCTCGGGATCTCCAGGCTGAGGCCGCGCAGGGCGCGGGTCTCGATCGGGGTGCCCGGGTTGAAGGTGAGCTTCAGGTCTTGTGCGCGCAGCATCTCAGGCACCTCCGTTCTTGCGGGCGAACAGCTTCTTGCGGGTCGCCGGCAGCACCAGCGCGATCGTCACCAGCGCGGCGGTGACCAGGTTCAGGTCCTGCGCCTTGAGGCCGATGAAGTCGCTGTTCAGCGCCAGCGCGATGAAGAAGCGGTACAGGATGGCGCCCAGCACCACGGCCAGCGTGGTCCAGATCAGGCGGCGTGCCGGCAGGATGGTTTCGCCGATGATCACCGCGGCCAGGCCGATCACGATGGTGCCGATGCCCATGGAGATATCGGAGCCGCCCTGCGTCTGCGCGAACAGCGCGCCGGCCAGTGCCACCAGCGCATTGGACAGCGCCATGCCGGCCAGCGTGGCGCGGCCGGTGGGGATGCCCTGCGAGCGGGCCATGCGCGGGTTGGCGCCGGTGGCGCGCATCGCCAGGCCCAGCTGCGAGCTGAAGAACCAGTCCAGGCCGACCTTGGCCACCACCACCACCACGAGCAGCACCAGCGGGCGCAGCACGTAGTCAGGCAGCCATTCGGGCTGCAGGATGGTGAAAAGCGTGGGCTCGGTGATCAGCGGCACATTGGGGCGGCCCATGATGCGCAGGTTGACCGAGTACAGCGCGATCATCATCAGGATACTGGCGAGCAGATCCATGATCTTCAGGCGCACATTGAGCCAGCCGGTGATGAAGCCTGCCAGCGCGCCGGCCGCGATCGCCACGGCAGTGGCCACGAACGGGTCCTGGCCGGCGGCGATCAGCGTCGCGGCGACGGCGCCGCCGAGCGGAAAGCTGCCATCAACGGTCAGGTCGGGGAAGTTGAGGATGCGGAAGGAGATCAGCACCCCGAGCGCCACCAGGCTGAAGATCAGGCCGATCTCCAGGGCGCCCAGAAGGGAAAAGAGGGACATGGGGGAATCCTGTTGCAGGGGCTGGCGGCTGCCTTGGCGCCGCCTTCGGGGCGGGTGGGCCGGCACGCCCGTGTGGGGCTGCCGGCCGCCTCGCCCTGTTCTGTCCCGTCGGGCCGGATAGGCCCGACGGAGCACCCGCCGCCTTGCGGCGGCAGGAGGCAGTGCTGGTCTGTGCTTACTTGATGACCGTCTTGGCTTCCTTGACCAGCTCAGGCGACAGCGTGACGCCTTGCTTGGCAGCGGCGCCCGTGTTGACGAAGAGCTCCAGGTTGTCGCTGGTCTGCGAGGCGATCGCGCCCGGCTTCTCGCCCTTCAGGATGCGCACTACGACCTTGCCGGTCTGGTGGCCGAGGTCGCCGTAGTTGATGCCCAGCGCGGCCACGGCGCCACGCTTGACGCTGTCGGTATCGGCGGCCACCAGCGGGATCTTGGATTCGTTGGCGACCTTGACCAGGGACTCATACGCCGACACCACGTTGTTGTCGGTGTTGGTGTAGATCACGTCGACCTTGCCGATCAGGCTCTTGGCGGCCGGGCCGATGTCAACGGTACGCGGCGCGGCGGCTTCCTTGAGCGTCAGGCCGTCCTTGGCCAGCAGCTCCTTCAGTTCCTTGACCACGACCACCGAGTTGGCTTCGCCCGGGTTGTAGACCATGCCCACGGTCTTGGCCTTGGGCACCACGCGCTTGATCAGGGCGACCTGCTTGTCCAGCGGCAGCTTGTCCGACACGCCGGTCACGTTGGTGCCCGAGGCCGACCAGCTCTTGACCAGCTGCGCGGCGACCGGATCGGTCACGCCCGAGTACACCACCGGCACGGTCTTGGTGGCGGCAACCACGGCCTGGGCCGACGGCGTGGCGATGGCAACGATGGCGTTCGGGTTGTCGCCGACGAACTTGCGGGCGATCTGCGCCGCGGTGCCGGTGTTGCCCTGGGCACTCTGGTATTCCCACTTCAGGCTCTTGTCGGCGTCATAGCCGGCGGCCTTCAGTTCGGCGCGCACGCCGTCGCGGATGGCGTCCAGCGCGGGATGGTCAACGATCGACAGCACCTTGACGGTCTGGGCCTGCACGGCGCCGCCGTACAGCAGTGCCAGCGCCACGGCGCCGCCCAGGATGGACTTGGTTGCTGCGAGACCCCTGATGGACTTCATTGTCTGTTCTCCCCCGAAACTCGGTTCTGGATTGGATACGGCCGCGGATGGTTCGGTCCGCCGTCCTGGCCCGCGCGCATGCTGGCGTACGGTGCCGGTCCGGGCGGGCGCGGCGGCTTCCTGCGGCTGGAGGGAGCGTGCGCGGGCGCGTCGGATGCGACAGCGATAAGCCTGCGAGGATACCACTTCCCGCGCACGATATGGACAGTCATCATGCCGAAGTGGGGCATCGGATGCTGTCAGACGCCCGCAATCCGCCATCGAGGCGCATTTTATTGCGCGGGATTCATATTTTGCTTGTGGATTACCCTGATTGCGGCGGCGACATCTTCATGCAATTGCGCGATCCGGGTGTCGAGGCTTTCCTCGATCCCTGGCTTTCACCAGCATGATGAAAACGATGCGGCACGCGCCACGTAGTGGCGGTCAAAGCGGGGATCTTGAATTCACGTTTCGAAAAGATTCATGTCTTCCGATCGATATCCGGAATTTCAGATCAGCTAGCATTCATCCACCGTGGCAGCGCCGGGACACCCCTGGAAGAGGGCTTTGCCCCGAACTCTCCGGCACATCGCCGGATCCGCGAGCGATGAGATGGATTGTCCTCCGTGATGGCATCAAAACCTGTGAGGTTCGCTATGTATCGTGTCTTGAGTATTGCCGTGCTGGGGGTCTCGCTTGCGGCGTGCAGCAGCCCGGCCCCGACAGCTTCGGCGCCGGTTACCCAGCCCGCGTCGGTCCAGCCCGCGGCTTCCACTGAACCGGCGGCTGCCAGCAAGCCGGCAGCCAATGCCGTGGACCCGGCGGTGATCCAGGCCCTGAACAACATGGGCACCTACCTGTCGACGCTGAAGCGTTTCAGCGTCGATATCGACCTGGACGGAGAGCGCGTCCTGGCCGATGGCCAGAAGCTGCAGCATTCGGCGACCGCCAAGGTCGACATCGACCGGCCGAACAAGATGCGGGCGCAGATGCGAAGCGCGCGCGCGCAACGTGACCTGATCTACGACGGCAAGACCGTTACGCTCTACCAGCCGGCGCAAAAGTACTACGCGTCAGCCGGCGTGACGGAAAACCTTGGCGATCTGATCGTTCATCTGCGCCAGCGGTTCGGGATCGAGGTGCCGATCGGCGACCTGTTCCTGTGGGGAACGCCCGCGGCACCCGTGGACAACATCACCTCGGCCATGTATGCGGGCAGCGACTACATCGATGGCACCCTCTGCGATCACTATGCCTTGCGCCAGGAGGCGGTCGACTGGCAGATCTGGATTGCAAGCGGCAGCCGTCCGGTGCCGCGCAAGGTGGTGATGACCAACCGGGCTGACGAGGCACGTCCGCAGTCGGTAACCTGGCTGGACTGGAAGCTGAAGCCGGCTTTCAAGGATTCCGTCTTCCACTTCACGCCGCCGCAGGGCGCCCGTGAGGCCAAGTTCGTTCCGCTCAAGACCCAGTGAAGGAGAGGCACATGAAACGAGTCGAAACGTCCCTCCTCGCGGTCCTGGGTGCCGTCGTGCTTGCCACCTATGGCTGGGTGCCGCAGGCTGAAGCGCGTGGCGGCGGTCACGCCGCGGGGCGCGGCGGTGGTGGCGGCGGCGCACAGGTCAGCAACGTGCGGGCCGACGCGCGCACGAACAATGTCCGCAGCGCCAGCGTGAACAGTGTCAGTGCCAACCGGAATGTCAACGTCAATACGAACCGGAACGTCAACGTCAATGTCGACACGCATGGCGGATGCTGCGGCGGCTGGGACAATGACTACCATCCGGTTGCCACCGCTGCCGCCGTTACCGCAACGGTGGCTGTGACCGCTGCCGTGGTGGGGTCGGTCGTGCGCTCGGTCCCGCCAAGCTGCGTCCCGGTCAGCTATGGCGGCATGGTGTACCAGCAATGCGGCAGCACCTGGTATCAGCCGCAGGGAACCCAGTACGTCGTGGTGAATGCTCCGTACTGACGCGGCCGGCTGCGATGGGTTGAGCCGCGCCAGTCCTGCCTGACGGCGCCGGCTCAGCCGCGCAGCGCCGCGGCGCACTCGCGCACCAGCGCCGGGCCGCGGTAGATCAGGCCGCTGTAGACCTGCACCAGCTTCGCGCCGGCATCGATCTTGGCGCGCGCATCGGCGCCGCCGAAGATGCCGCCCACGCCGATGATCGGCACCGCGTCGCCGACCACGCCGTGCAGCGCGCGCACCACCCGGGTCGAGGCCTCGAACACCGGGCGGCCGGACAGGCCACCGGCTTCTTCAGCGTGGGGCAGGCCCTTGACCGCCTCGCGCGAGATGGTGGTGTTGGTGGCGATCACGCCGTCGATCTTGTGCCGCACCAGCGCGTCGCCGATGTTGCCGACCTGGTCGGCATCCAGGTCCGGCGCGATCTTCAGCGCCAGCGGCACGTAGCGCTTGTGCTGGTCGGCCAGGCGCTGCTGCGCGTCCTTCAGCGTCGACAGCAGGCTGTCCAGCTCGCTCGCGCCTTGCAGCTGGCGCAGGTTCTTGGTGTTGGGCGACGAGATATTGACCGTCACGTAGCTGGCGTGCGGGTAGACGCGCTCCAGGCAGTAGAGGTAGTCATCGTTGGCGCGCTCGATCGGCGTATCGGCGTTCTTGCCGATGTTCAGCCCCAGCACGCCGCCCTCGGCCTTCCAGCGCGAGGCCCGCACATTGGCGACAAAGGCATCGACGCCGCCGTTGTTGAAGCCCATGCGGTTGATCAGCGCATCTGCCTGCGGCAGCCGGAACATGCGCGGGCGCGGGTTGCCCGGCTGCGCGCGCGGCGTGACCGTGCCCACCTCGATAGAGCCGAAGCCGAGCGCGGCCAGCCCGTCGATATAGGCGCCGTCCTTGTCCAGCCCCGCGGCCAGGCCGACCGGGTTGGGGAAACGCACCCCCATGACCGTGCGCGGGTCGTCGGCGATCTTATTGCCGATGCAGCCGCCCAGGCCCATGCGGCGGGCGCGCAGCAGGTTGTTCAGCGTGAAATGGTGGGCGTCCTCGGCATCCATCGAGAACAGGGCCGGGCGAAACAGGGGGTAGAGCGCGTTGAGCACGTGAGGCAGGGCAGAGTGAATACCAGGCCCGCATTGTAGCGGCTGGGCCGCATACCCGGGCAGCGCGCGGACGGATGCCGCGACCCGCCTATTCCCGGGTGGGTGCAGGCGCGGCGGTGGCCGTATCCCCGGCTTCGTCCTCGAACGCATGCCAGTGGTTGCCGGTCAGCACCTGCAGCGGCCGGAAGCGTGCCTTGTAGGCCATCTTGCGGCTGTCGGCGATCCAGTAGCCCAGGTAGAGGTGCGGCAGGCCCAGCTCGCGCGTCTGGCGGATCTGCCACAGGATGTTGTAGGTGCCGTAGCTGGCGTTGCGTTCGAGCGGGTCGTAGAAGGTGTAGACCGACGACAGCCCGTCGTCGAGCACGTCGATCATGCTGACCATGCGCAGGCGCCCGGCCTCGGGCGAGCCCGGCGGTTCGCGGAACTCCACCAGACGGGAGTTGACGCGGCTCTGCAGCAGGAATTGTTCGTACTGGTCGCGGCTGTCCTGGTCCATGCCGCCGCCGGCGTGGCGCATCGACTGGTACAGCAGGTACAGCGAATAATGCTCTTCGACATAGGTCAGCGGCGCCACCAGTGCCTGCAGGTGCTGGTGGCGGCTCCAGGCGCGGCGCTGCGAGCGGTCCGGCGCGAACTGGTCGACCACCACGCGGCATGGCGTGCAGGCGTGGCATTCGTCGCAATACGGCCGGTAGGTGAAGATGCCGCTGCGGCGAAAGCCGGCGCGCACCAGGCGTGAATAGACGTCGGCATTGATCAGGTGCGCCGGGGTGGCGACCTGGGAGCGTGCCATGCGGCCGTCGAGATAGCTGCAAGCGTAGGGCGCCGTGGCATAGAACTGCAGCGCGGAGAGCGGAAGTTCCTTCAGCTTGCTCATGACTCAGGGGGCTCCGGGCGGGACGATGCGGCCGGACGCGCAGTCAGCGGGGCGCCCCGTGCCAGGTTTCAGCCGGCCGGCGCGGCTGGCGTCCCGGCCCAGCGCTCCAGCACCGATTTGTCGAACCGCCACGGGCTGATCGCCGGTTGCGCCGTCGCCGCCCGCACATGGGCCACGAATTCCGCGCGGGGGATCGGGCGCGCACCCAGCGAGGCCAGGTGGTCGGTTTCCTGCTGGCAGTCTATCATCGCCACGCCGTGATTGCCGAGGAACGCGCACAGCGCCGCCAGCGCAATCTTTGATGCATCGGTGCGGTGCGCGAACATCGATTCGCCGAAGAACATCCGCCCCAGCGCCACCCCATACAGGCCGCCCACGCGTTCGCCGCGGTACCAGCTTTCGACCGAATGGGCCATGCCGTTGCGGTGCAGCGTACCGTACGCGGCAATGATGTCGTCGGTGATCCAGGTGCCATCCTGGCCGTCGCGCGGCGTGGTCGCACAGGCGCGCATCACCGCCAGGAAGTCGTCGTCGACGCGGATCTCCCAGTCAGCATCGCGCAGCACGCGGCGCAGGGTCTTGCGCAGGTTGAGCGAGACGCGCAGCGCCGACGGGGGCAGCACCATGCGCGGATCGGTGCTCCACCACAGCACCGGCTGGCCACTCGAATACCACGGGAAGATGCCCTGGCGGTACGCCAGCAGCAGCCGCTGGGGCGACAGGTCGCGGCTGGCCGCCAGCAGGCCGGGGGCCTCGGAATCGGGCCCAAGCGCCTCGGCAACCGGCGGAAACGGATCTTGCGGGTCCAGCCAGGCAATCATGCGGGCTGCGCCGTAGGGCGATGCGCGGCAGCCGCGCCGCTCAGGGCGTGACCGTGGCCCGGCTGGTCAGCGGGCGCATCGGCTTGTCGATATCCAGGCTGTGCAGCCGGAAGCTGCCGTCCTGCAGCCGGCCGGCGGCGCGGTCGGCAAAGAAGCAGCGCAGGGTGTGGATCACGGTGGGGAACGCCAGTTCATCCCAGGGCACATCGGCCTCTTCCACCAGCTTGACCTCCAGGCTTTCCTCGCCGGGGGCGACATCCAGGTCGTCCAGCGTGGCCAGGTAGAAAAGATGCACCTGGTGCACATGCGGCACGTTCAGGATCGAGAACAGTTCCCCAACTTGCACGCGCGCGCCGGCTTCTTCCAGTGTCTCGCGCGAGGCGGCCTGCACGGTGGTCTCGCCGATCTCCATGAAGCCCGCCGGCAGGGTCCAGAACCCGTAGCGCGGCTCGATCGCGCGCTTGCACAGCAGGATCTTGTCTTCCCACACCGGGATCGTGCCGACGACGTTGCGGGGATTGACGTAGTGGATGGTGCCGCAGTTGTCGCAAACACTGCGCGGGCGGTTGTCGCCGTCAGGCACGCGCAACACGACCGCATGACCACAGTTCGAGCAGAATTTCATGAGGGGTGTCCGGGAGGAATGGCGAAAGTGTATCACCCTCGCCGAGGGGGCCGGCAGGCATGATTGGGGCGGTGGGGCACCATCGGTCAACGCAACCTGCGTGCTGCACGGAGGGCAGCATCCGATTGCCAGCACCGGGGCAGCAGAAAACAAAAAACCCGCCAGAGGCGGGTTTATCTGCTTTAACGGCGCCACATGATACGCATCATGCGGTTGGTTGCGGGGGCAGGACTTGAACCTGCGACCTTCGGGTTATGAGCCCGACGAGCTGCCAACTGCTCCACCCCGCGTCCGTCGAAGAAAAGATTATATGGCATCCGGTTGCGCAATGCAACACTTGTTTAAAAATACCTTCCAGCGGTGAGCATTGCCGCCTGCCATAACGATTAGATCGCCGGCACGGGGCAGAGGTTCAGCCCTTTCCAGCGCTATTGGTTGTGCGCTGCCACAGCGCGGCTTCGAACTCGAAGCTGTCGCGTTGCTGCAGGTCGTCGCGCTGCCAGATCACGCGGTCGCGGCGTACCGTCAGCATCCAGGTGGTGGTGGCCAGCGGCGCCGGGTGGGAGAACGCGCGCGGGGTCAGCACCGCGCCGCAGGGGCCATGCTGGGGATCGCGCACGGAGGTGTAGCGGATCATGCCAAGGCCGGCCTCGCGCGCAATGCGGCCGAAGGCCTGGCAGGGCTCGTGGTGGTCGGGGTCGGTCCAGGTTGCGTGGTCCTGGTCGAACGGCGGTGTGTCCAGCGCCACGCCCCAGGTCTCGACGCGCACTTCGAACAGCGTCTGCGCGCGGGCGTCGATGCCCGGCAGCGCGGGGCTGTCGTTGAGGAAGCGCCAGCGCCAGTAGCCGAGTTCGGCGCAGGCGGTGCGGATCTCGTTGGCGCCGTAGAACACGCCCGGGTCCTGGCTGGCGCGAAAGCGCGAGCCCCAGGGCGAGGGCGGATAGCGGAACGGGGTGAACAGCAGGTAGTGCAGGTGGCGCGCCTCGGCGGGCACGGCGGGTTTGCCGGCGTCAAGCACGGCTTCCAGCACAGCCTGTTCTTCCAGGCTGTCGACCAGCGGCATGGTGGATACGACGTGCTGGGCCTCCACCGCCCGCCACAGTGTGAGCGCAAACTGCCGGCGCTCAGATGCGACCGCGGGTGGCGTCCAGGTAGTGAACGACACGGACCAGACCTTCCGTTGTGCGGATCATTTCAAGGGGCTTGCCGCCCAGCGCGAGGTTTTCATTGGTCAGCCATAGCCGGGCCTGGTCGCCGTGGCCCAGGATGGCATCCAGCGATCGGAACAGGCGCACGAACAGCACGCCGAATTCCCACTCCTTGCGGTGCGCATCGAGCACATAGCCGCCAGATGCCATACGCGATACCGATGCCGTGCTGATGCCCAGCACGCTTGCCACGATGGCCTGGCTGATGCCGAGGAAGCCCGCGGCGCGCATCACCGCCTTGGTCAGCGTGGTGCCGGGGTCGGGGCCGCCGGCGGGATCGATTTCCGGAATCCGCCTGGATTGCATCGCCATCACTCCTGTTTCTTGAGAAATATTATAGGCGATGCCTTTCAGAAGGGAAGCGCTTGCTGAAAAGACCAGCAAGCAGCGGGGCGGCGTCAGTAGGTCTCGATATGGAGCCGGCCCTCCGCCTTCATGGCGGCCTCGATCTCCAGCCAGGCGTGCCCGGCGCCGGCGCACACCGCTTCGAATGCCTCCAGCACGCCTGCTTCCATGCCCTTCAGTCCGCAGATATAGACATGGCCGTTGGGATCGGCCAGCAGGGCGGCGGCGCTGTCCCCGGCCTCGCGGATCGCGTCCTGCACGTAGCGGCGCGGCGCGGCGGGGTCGCGCGAAAAGGCGAAATGGATGTCCAGGAAGTCCCTGGGCAGCTTCAGCAGCGGGCCGAAGTAGGGCAGTTCGTTGGCGTTGCGGGCGCCGAAGAACAGCATCCGGCGCCCGCCGAAGTGCGCCATGTTGCGGCGCATGCGCTCGGTCATGGCGCGCATCGGCGCCGAGCCCGTGCCGGTGCAGATCATCATGATGCTGGCCTCGGCATGGTTGGGCATCAGGAAGGTCGATCCGAACGGGCCCACCACCTGTACGTTGTCGCCCTTGGCCAGGTCGCACAGGTAGCTGGACGCGACGCCCCGCACCGGCTTGCCATCGTGGTCCTGGTCGACCCGTTTGACGGTCAGCGCCAGGTTGTTGTAGCCGGGGCGCTCGCCGTCGCGCGGGCTGGCCACCGAGTACAAGCGGATGTAGTGCGGCTTGCCCGACGCATCCGTGCCGGGCGGCACGATGCCGATCGACTGGCCTTCCAGGATCGGGAAGAAGTGCGTGCCGAAATCCAGCACGATATGGTGGATGTCGCTGGACGCGTCCTCGGCGGTCAGCCGGTAGTTGCCGGCCACGGTCGCGGTGACCGGCGCGCGCACGCCATGCAGGTTCACATAGGGATGGGCCGCCGACCACGGCGCACGCGGCGAGGTGTGGCGGCTGGTTTCCACGGACTGGATGACGGCGTCGGGTGCGGCGCCGGTTGCCGTGCCGCTGCCGAGGGTTGCCTGCGGTGCCTCACCCAGGTCGGCCAGTTCCGGCAGCGGCACCTCGGCCGGCAATTCGTCCCACAGCAATTGCGCCTCGATCGGGTAGGCCTGGCCGCGCAGCATGGTGCGCCAGTTGTCGATGGCGCCCGTCGGGCAGGGCGACAGGCAGGCGTTGCAGCCGTTGCACACGTCCGCCCTGACCACGTAGTTGCGGTCGTCGTGGGTGATGGCATCGATCGGACAGGTGTCCTCGCAGGTATTGCAGCGGATGCAGATTTCCGGATCGATCAGGTGCTGCTTGATGATGTCGGGGGCGCCCATGGCGTGTCTCCGGTGGCTCCTGGCCTGTCCTTGTGGTTCTGGTTCAGTTGAAACGCACGTACTCGAAATCCATCGGCTGGCGGTTGATGCCCACCGCCGGCGGCGCGATCCAGTTGGCGTACTTGCCCGGCTCCACCACGCGGCCCATCAGCGAGGCCACAAAGGCGCGGTCTTCATCGGTGGCCAGCCATTTGCGTTCGTTGGCCTTCCACTCGGCTTCGGAAATCAGCTGGCCCTCGGGCGAGACGTGCACATTGGCGAGCGTGCCGATCTTGCGGTTGAAGGCCTTGTGCGGCACGGTCAGGCGGAACGCGATGCCGGCCTTCTCGATGACCTTGTTCCAGCGCGCGACGCCGCCCATGCTGTCCTTGATGTAGTCGTCGCGCAGTACTTCATTGAGCGCATTGAGCATCGGCACCTCGCGCTCGCCCAGGTGGCCGTCGCGCACTTCCAGCACGCGGTAGACATCGCTCTTGAGCACGTGGTCGTCGGCGCGCTTGCCTTCCTCGAAGCGGCCCTTCAGGCCGGCGCTGTAGAAGGTGGCGGCGTTGGACGACTGGTCGGCGCCGAACAGGTCAATGGTGACGCTGTAGTGGAAGTTCAGGTAGCGCTGGATGGTCTCCAGATCGATCACCCCGGCGGCGCGCACTTCGGCGGGGTCTTCGATGCCGCGTTCGCGCATCACCTCGCAGGTGCGCTGGATCACGCGCGACACGCCGGATTCACCCACGAACATATGGTGCGCTTCCTCGGTCAGCATGAAGCGCGTGGTGCGCGCCAGCGGATCGAAGCCGGATTCGGCCAGCGCGCACAGCTGGAACTTGCCGTCGCGGTCGGTGAAGTAGGTGAACATGAAGAACGCCAGCCAGTCCGGGGTGCGCTCGTTGAAGGCGCCGAGGATGCGCGGATTGTCCTGGTCGCCCGAGCGGCGCTCCAGCAGCGCCTCGGCTTCCTCGCGGCCGTCGCGGCCGAAATAGCGGTGCAGCAGGTATACCATCGCCCACAGGTGGCGGCCTTCCTCCACATTGACCTGGAACAGGTTGCGCAGATCGTACAGGCTCGGCGCGGTCAGGCCCAAGTGGCGCTGCTGCTCGACCGAGGCGGGCTCGGTGTCGCCCTGCGTGACGATGATGCGGCGCAGGTTGGCGCGGTGCTCGCCCGGCACGTCCTGCCAGGTGGCTTCGCCCTTGTGCTCGCCGAAGTGGATCCTGCGCTCGGGGTCGGCCGGCTGCAGGAAGATGCCCCAGCGGTAGTCCGGCATCTTGACGTGGTCGAAGTGCGCCCAGCCGGATGGATCGACCGACACCGCGGTGCGCAGGTACACATCGAAGTTGTGCGAGCCGTCCGGTCCCATGTCGCGCCACCAGTCGAGGAACGCTGGTTGCCAGTGTTCCAGCGCGCGCTGCAGCGCGCGGTCGTCGGACAGGTTGACGTTGTTGGGAATCTTCTGGCTGTAGTCGATGCTCACGTGCTGTCTCCTTGTTGTCTGGCGGGGCCCGGGCGCTACACCCGGTCCCAGTCGAAGCGTGCCTTGTTGCCGCTGCCGAAGACCTTCAGCGCGCCGTACTCGCCGACGGCGTTGGGGCGCTGGAAGATCCAGTTCTGCCATGCGGTCAGGCGGCCGAAGATGCGCGTTTCCATGGTCTCGGCGCCGCCGAAGCGCAGGTTGGCTTCCATCCCGGTCAATGCATCCGGCGACAGGCTGGCGCGTTCTTCCAGGGCGATGCGGATTTCGTCCTCCCAGTCGATATCGTCGGGCGCGGCGGTGATCAGCCCGAGCGAGTCGGCGCTGAGCGCATCCAGCGGCGCGCCGATATGCTCGCGTACCGCCGTGAGCGCGGCCTCGTCGCCATAGAAGCGCGCCGCCAGCCGGGTTTGCCCGTTGGGCATGGGGTAGTGGCCGAAGTTGAGCGCGGACGCGAACACGCGCGGCGCATCGTCCGGGGCGTCGGGCAGGTGCAGCATGTAGCTGCGGTCGGCGGCCAGCGCCAGTTCCAGCAGCGTGCCGGCAAAGCAGGAATCGGCTTCGATCAGCGCGATCAGGCTGCGCGACGACACATCCAGCCGCGCCAGCGTGCGGCGCAGCATGCCGATGGTCTCGCGCACGAACCAGTGGCCGGCATGCGCCTGCAGCAGCGCGTCGGCGGCCAGCACCGCGGCCGAGTCGCCATCGGTCTTGAGCACCCAGATGCCGATATCCAGGTGGTTGGCGCGCAGTGTCAGGATGGCGTCGTCCAGTTCGCGCGCCATCTTCAGCGGCCACCATTGCGCGCCGGCCGCGACCACGCCGGCGAGATCCGCGGGCTGGTGCTTGTCGGGCCCGAACACGGTCAGCGTGGCCTTGCGCGCAGCGGGATCGACATGCACGCGCACGGTCTCGTAGCGGTAGCCGTCGGGCTCGATGGTGCGCGACAGCGGTGTCAGCGTGATGCCATGGTGGCCCTGTGGCCGGTCGCTGGTGGCCGCCAGCGCCGCCGCGCGCTCGGCGATATGCTCGGCAAAGCGCGCCGGCTTGACCACTTCGTCAACCAGCTTCCAGTCCTTGGCGCGCTGGCCGCGCACGCCTTCCGTGGTGGTGCAGAAGATGTCTGCGTGGTCGCGGCGCACGTGGCGCTTGTCAGTCACGCGGGTCAGGCCGCCGGTGCCGGGCAGCACGCCGAGCAGCGGCACCTCGGGCAGGCTTACCGCGGACGAGCGGTCATCGACCAGCACGATCTCGTCGCACGCCAGCGCCAGTTCATAGCCGCCGCCGGCGGTGGTGCCGTTGCAGGCGGCGATGAACTTCAGCCCCGAGTGCCGGCTGGCATCCTCGATGGCATTGCGGGTCTCGTTGGTGAACTTGCAGAAGTTGACCTTCCACGCATGCGACGACAGCCCCAGCATGAAGATATTGGCGCCCGAGCAGAAGATGCGCTCGCGCGCGCTGGTCAGCACCACGGTGCGCACTTCGGGGTGTTCGAAGCGGATGCGCTGCAGCGCGTCGTGCAGTTCGATATCGACGCCAAGGTCGTAGGAATTGAGCTTCAGCGCGTAGCCGGGGCGCAGTCCGCCTTCCTCGTCGACGTCCATCGCCAGCGTGGCGACGGGGCCGTCGAAACTCAGTTTCCAGTGGCGGTACTGGTCGGGATGACGCTCGAAGGTGACGGGGGCGGGCGCATCTGACGGGGCGGCTGCCTGGTCAGGGCGCAGTGGGGCGGTTGCCGGCGCGGACATGGCTGTCTCCTGAGTGCACTATAGTGCCTTGCGGCTTTTGATGAAATATAGTGCATGGAGGCGGCCGGCGCAATGTCTTTGTCAGCCGTGCGCCGCCGGCAGGGTGGTCAGGCGCCGGCGGCCTGCAGTTGGGCGCGCAACTGTTGCAGCGAGGCGGCGGCGTCCTGGCCGCTGGTGTCGATCGAGATATCGGCGCGGTCATAGAGCGGCGCGCGTGCCTGCAGGATGCGGCGCAGGTCGGCCATGGCCTCGCGGTTGCCTTCCATCGGCCGCATGTCGCCCTGGGCCACCACGCGCGCCATGTGTTCCTCCGGCGAGGTGCGCACCCAGATGGTGTAGCACTGCGACAGCAGCAGGTTGAAGGTGGCCGGTTCAGAGACCAGGCTGCCCGGCGTGGCCAGCACCAGGCGGTCGTGCTCGCGCAGGGTGCGTTCCAGCGCGCGCATTTCGTAGCGGCGGTAGGCCGCCTGGCCGTAGAGCGAATGGATTTCCGACAGGCTGGCCCCGGCTTCCTGCTCGATCACGGTGTTCAGTTCGACAAAGGGCACGTCCCTGGCCGCTGCCAGCGCGCGGCCCAGGGTGGACTTGCCGGCGCCGCGCAGGCCGATCAGCGCGATGCGGCGGTGGCGCGCATCGCCGGACTCTGCGGGGGCCAGTGCATGGCGGCAGGCTTCACGCACGCGCGCCAGGTCGCCCGCGGGCAACTGCGCCAGCCATTGCACCATCTGCGCAAACGCGGTGGCCTGCTCGCCTTTCAGGCCGTCCACTTCGGCCAGCACCACCGGCAGCGGCACGTCGAGCGCGCGCGCCACCTGGCGCAGCAGCAGCACCGACGCATTGCCGGTGCCGGTTTCCAGGTTGGCCAGGTAGCGCTCGGACACGCCGGCGCCGCGCGCCAGGTCCTTGCGCGACATGCCGCGCGAGGCGCGCAGCGAGCGGATGCGCTCGCCCAGCAGCGTCAGGTAGGGGTCGCGCTCGGCGTTGGCGGCTGCGGCGGGCGCATCCCCGGCAGGGCGCGCGTCGGCTTCGGTCTCGTTGGCGGGCAGCGGGGTGGGATCGCGGCGCATGGTGGTGGTTTCGGGTTGACCGGCAGAAAAAGCAAGGGCGCATTATACGAGCAGCCCTGGTGCGCCAAGTGGCGCGGCAGGCAGTCGGTTCGATAAAGCCTGTCCTATAGTGCATCCCCTCGCTTGCATAATAGTTGATATGAAATAAAATGCATCAACAAGCGGATGCCGGCATGCACATTGGCGGACATCGGCAAACAGAACAACGACTGGACTGACGCTGGCGCGGCGCCCGTGGCCCGCGGCGCGACACCAAGGAGTGGAGACAATGACGCCCCCCAATACCGCCGCCGGCATGCCAGCGGCAGCATCGCCCGTGCTGCCGGATGTTCCACCCGCTACCGATGTCGTGGCGGCACTGCCCACCCGCTACAACGCCGCCGAGGACCTGCTGTCGCGCAATCTGGAGGCAGGGCGCGGGGGCAAGACTGCCTACATCGACGACACCACCTCGCTGACTTACGCCGAGCTCGATGCCCGCGCCCGCCGTTTTGCCGGCGCGCTGCGCGACGCGGGCTTCCGCCAGGAAGAGCGGCTGCTGCTGTGCGCGCTCGATACCATTGATTTCCCCACGGTATTTCTCGGCTGCCTGCTGGCGGGCGTTGTGCCGGTGGCGGTCAATACCCTGCTGACCGCGGACGATTACGCCTACATGCTTGGCCACAGCGGCGCGCGCGCCGTGGTGGTGTCGGAGCCGCTGCTGCCGGTGATGAAGGCGGCCATCGAGAAGAGCGGGCTGGCGCCGATGGTGATCCAGGCGGCGCCGCATGCCGATGGCGCGCCGGCGTGCAGCGTGGGCGCGATGCTGGCGCGCACGCGTTCCCCCGCGCAGACCGTGCGCAGCGGCCCGGAGGACATGGCGTTCTGGCTGTATTCGTCGGGCTCGACCGGACGGCCCAAGGGCACCGTGCACACGCATGGCAACCTGTTCCATACGGCTGACCTGTATGCCCGCCAGGTGCTGGGCATCCGCGAAGACGACATGGTGTTCTCGGCCGCCAAGCTGTTCTTTGCCTACGGGCTGGGCAATGCGCTGACCTTTCCGATGTCGGTCGGCGCCACCACCGTGCTGATGGCCGAGCGGCCCACGCCGGCGGCCGTGTTCAGGCGGCTGCGCGAGCAGCGGCCCACGGTGTTCTGCGGCGTGCCCACGCTGTTTGCGGGCATGTTGGCGGCGCCTGAGCTGCCGCCGCGCGCCGAGGTGGCGTTGCGTGTATGCACCTCTGCCGGCGAGGCCCTGCCGCGCGATATCGGCGAACGCTTCCTGGCGCATTTCGGCTGCGACATCCTGGATGGCATCGGCTCCACCGAGATGCTGCATATCTTCCTGTCGAACCGGCCGGGTGAGGTGCGCTACGGCACCACCGGCAAGCCGGTGCCAGGCTACGCGCTGAAGCTGCTGGACGAGCGCGGCGAGCCGTGCGCGCCCGGCGAGATCGGCGATCTCTATATCAAGGGCCCCAGTGCCGCGCTGATGTACTGGTGCAACCGCGACAAGAGTCGCGATACCTTTGTCGGCGAATGGACGCGCAGCGGCGACAAGTACCTGTGCGATGCCGATGGCTACTACACCTATGCCGGCCGCAGCGACGACATGCTCAAGGTCGGCGGCATCTACGTGTCGCCGTTCGAGGTCGAGGCCGCGCTGGCGCAGCACCCGGCCGTGCTGGAGGCGGCGGTGATCGGCGTCACGGATGCCGACGAACTGGTCAAGCCCAAGGCCTTTGTCGTGCTGCGGCCCGGCCAACAATGGCATGACGGCATGGCGGCGGAACTGCAGGCCTTTATCAAGTCGCGCCTCGCGCCGTACAAGTACCCGCGCCAGATCGAATGCGTGCCCGAACTGCCCAAGACCGCGACCGGCAAGATCCAGCGTTTCCGCCTGCGCCAGCGCGAGCAAGCCGCGCGGGAGGCGGCGCAATGAAGCGCCCGTAGCTTCTGGACATTCCTTCTGAACCGATGCAAGACAATAGCGTGCCCATGCAAAGCAGCCTGGTGGAAATTCCCTTCGACAACCGCCGTATCCGGATCGAGTACCAGTGGCTGCGACCTGAACGCGCGCAGCGCCCGCTGGTGGTGTTCCTGCATGAGGGGCTGGGCTCGGTCAGCATGTGGCGCGATTTTCCGCGTGAATTTTGTGAAGCCGGCGACTATCGTGGCCTGGTGTTCTCGCGCTACGGCTACGGACGTTCGACGCCGCGGCCGCACGACGAAAAATGGCGTCCCGACTTCATGCATCGCCAGGCATGCGAGGCGCTGCCCGCATTGTTCGACGCGCTCGACATCGGTCCCGGCCGCGCGCACGGCATGCCCTGGCTGCTGGGTCACAGCGACGGCGGCTCGATCGCGCTGATCCACGCCGCCAGCTTTCCACAGGCGGTTGCCGGCATCACCGTGCTGGCGCCGCATATCGTGGTCGAAGACCTGTCGGTGCGCAGCATCGCGGGCACGCGCCGGGCTTACCTGGAAACCGACCTGCGCCAGCGGCTGGCGCGCCATCATGACGACGTCGATTCGGCCTTCTGGGGTTGGAACGATATCTGGCTCGACCCCGAATTCCGCCAGTGGGACCTGCGTCCGCTGCTGTCTGGGCTGCGCTGCCCGGTGCTGGCGGTGCAGGGCGAGGACGACGTGTACGGCACCATGGCGCAGATCGAGGGTATCCATCGATATGCCCCCCAGACCACCTTGCTTAAACTCGCGCGATGCGGGCATTCGCCACACCGGGACCAAAAAGAACCGTTGACGCTGGCTGCCGTTCGGCATATAAATCTGCATACTTCAAACCTAAAATAATTCGGCTTCCCGCCTGTTGCGAAGGGTCCTCACGGTGCATGCGCCAGCGCGGGACACGGCAAGGGCAGGGGTGACCGGCAACGGTCCAGCGAGCCACCGGCTTGACCACCAGGAGACACCATGCGTCGCTTCACCTCGCGCAGGCTTGCGCCTGCCTGCCTTGCCGTCGCCACCGTCTTTGCCATGGCCGGCGCGTCCGCGCAGCCAGCAGCCCCCGCACCCGCTGCACCCGGGGGAAAGATCAAGGTCGGCTTCATGCTGCCGTACACCGGCACCTACGCGGCCCTGGGGACGGCCATCGAGAACGGCTTCCGCATGTACGTGCAGCAGCAGGGCGGCAAGCTTGGCGGACGCGACATCGAGTACTTCAAGGTCGACGATGAATCCGATCCGGCCAAGGCGCCGGAGAACGCCACCAAGCTGGTCAAGCGCGACCAGGTCGACGTGGTGGTCGGCACGGTGCATTCGGGCGTGCAGATGGGCATCGTCAAGGTGGCCAAGGAGAACAACACGCTGCTGATCATTCCCAATGCCGGCGTGGATGAGGCAACAGGTCCGCTGTGCGGCCCCAATATCTTCCGCACCTCGTTCTCGAACTGGCAGCCGGGCTACGCCATGGGCCAGGTGCTGGGCGAGCGCGGCCTGAAGAAGGTGGTGACGCTGACCTGGAAGTACGCCGCCGGCGAACAGTCGGTGAAGGGCTTCAAGGAAGCGTTCGAGGCCAAGGGCGGCAAGGTGGTGAAGGAACTGAACCTGCCGTTCCCCAATGTCGAGTTCCAGGCGCTGATCACCGAAGTGGCGTCGCTCAAGCCTGACGCCGTGTTCGTGTTCTTTGCCGGCGGCGGCGCGGTCAAGTTTGTCAAGGACTGGGCTGCGGCGGGGCTCAAGGACAAGATTCCGCTGTACGGCTCGGGCTTCCTGACCGACGGCACGCTCGAAGCACAGGGCAACGCCGCGCAGGGGCTGGAAACCACGCTGCACTACGCCGATGGCCTGACCAACCCGCGCGACAAGAACTTCCGCCTGGACTACGCCAAGACCTACAAGCTGCAGCCGGACGTGTACGCAGTGCAGGGCTACGATGCCGCCCAGCTGCTGGCCGCCGGCGCCACGGCGGTGAAGGGCGACATGACGCGCAAGGCCGACCTGTACAAGGCCATGGGCGCGGCCAGGATCGACAGCCCGCGCGGCGCCTTCACGCTGTCCAAGGCGCATAACCCGGTGCAGGATTTCTACCTGCGCAAGGTCGACGGGCGCGAGAACAAGGTCAGCTCGGTGGCCGTCAAGGCACTGGCCGACCCGGCCCGCGGCTGCCGCCTCTGATCGGCTCTTCCGGAGCAGCCTGATACCGCGCCTTCGTCCTCCAGGGACAGGCGCGGTGGCGGCTGACGCAACATGGATATCGTCTCCTTCCTGATCCAGTGCCTGAACAGCGTCCAGTACGGGCTGCTGCTGTTCCTGGTGGCCAGCGGCCTGACGCTGATCTTCGGCATCATGGGCGTGATCAACCTCGCCCACGGCAGCTTCTACATGCTGGGCGCCTACGTGGCCTTCACGCTCGCCGGCCTGACCGGCAACCTGTTTATCGCCATCCCGCTCGGCATCGTGCTGGCGGTGGCATTCGGCTACGTGCTGGAATGGGCCTTCTTCAGCTACCTGTATGAGCGCGACCACCTGCAGCAGGTGCTGATGACCTACGGGCTGATCCTGGTGTTCGAGGAGTTGCGCAGCATCCTGGTCGGCGATGACGTGCACGGCGTGCAGGTGCCTGCGCTGCTGGACGGCTCGTTGGCGATCGGCAACGACATGACCTATCCGGTGTACCGCCTCTTTATCTCCGCGGTATGCCTGGTGGTGGCCCTGGCGATGTACTACGTGATCCGGCGCACCCGGCTGGGCATGATGATCCGCGCCGGCGCCACCAACCGCGAGATGGTGCAGTCGCTGGGCATCAACATCACGGTGCTGTACCGTTTCGTGTTCGCGCTGGGCGTGGCGCTGGCAGTGCTGGCCGGCATGATCGCCGCGCCGGTGTCGTCGGTCTATCCGGGCATGGGCGCGCAGGTGCTGATCGTCTGCTTCGTGGTGGTGGTGATCGGCGGCATCGGCTCGGTCAAGGGCGCGCTGGTGGCGTCGCTGCTGCTGGGCTTCGTCGATACCTTCGGCAAGGTGTTCTGGCAGGAGGCGGCCGGCGTGCTGATCTACCTGCTGATGGCGGTGATCCTGCTGTGGAAGCCGCAGGGGCTGTTCAAGGCAGGATGACATGAACCCGACGACATTGCCGGCGCGCCGGCACTCCTTGCGCAATGCCACGCTGGCCACCGGGCTGGGCTGGCTGGTGGCGTTCGCGGTGCTGGCGGCACTGCCGCTGCTGCTGACCGCGGACAGCAACAAGTTCTACATCGAGCTGCTCAGCAAGGTGATGATCATGGCGATCTTCGCGCTGTCGCTGCAGCTGCTGATCGGCTACACCGGGCTGGTCAGCCTGGGCCATGCCGCGTACTTCGCCATGGCGGCGTATGCCACCGCAATCCTGGCGCCGCAGGCCGGCCCGGGCAACGGCTGGCTGCTGCTGGCGGGTGCGCTGGCGGCGTCCGCGCTGCTGGCGCTGGTGGTGGGGGCGCTGGTGCTGCGCACCCGCGGCGTGTATTTCATCATGGTCACGCTGGCGTTCGCGCAGATGGTGTATTTCGTCTTCCATGACACCAAGATCGCGGGCGGCAGCGACGGCACCTATATCTACTTCCGGCCGGAATTCCCGGTGCCTGGCGAGCACCTGCTGACGGTCAACGATCCCACGCATTTCTACTGGATGGTATGGATCGGGCTGGTGCTGACGGTAGCGGTGCTGGCGCTGGTGCTGCGCTCGCGCTTCGGGCACGCGCTGGTCGGCATCCGCCACAACGAGCAGCGCATGCGCGCGGCCGGCTATGCCACCTACCGCTACCAGCTTGGCGCCTTTGTCGCGGGCGGGCTGCTGGCGGGGCTGGCCGGGTTTCTGTATGCGATCCAGTTTGGCTTCGTCAATCCGGAGATCGCGTCGTGGCACCAGTCCGGCAACGCCATGCTGATGGTGATCCTGGGAGGCGTGGGCAGCCTGGCCGGCGCGGTGCTGGGCGCGTTCTCGTTCGTGCTGCTGGCCGAGTGGTTCAGCACCCTGACCAAGCACTGGCAGCTGCTGATGGGCGGCTTCATCATCGTCGCGGTGGCACTGCTGCCGCGCGGACTGGTCAGCCTGCCGTCGGTGTTGCGGCACGGTCGCCGCGGACGCCGCAATGGCGATGCCGGCACCGGCACGGATGAGGCCGCGGGCGCCGCGGACAGCCGCCGTGAAGGACGCCGCAATACGGAGGCCGCATGACATCGCAAGGAACCCCGATCCTGCAGGCGCAGCAACTGACCCGGCGCTTCGGCGGCCTGACCGCCGTGGCGGGCGTCGACCTGTCGCTGGAGTTGCATGAGATCCATGCCGTGATCGGCACCAACGGCGCGGGCAAGTCCACGCTGATCAATATGCTGTCTGGCGAACTGCCGCCGTCGTCCGGCCGCCTGCACCTGAAGGGCGAGGACGTGACCGGCTGGTCGCAGCCGCGGCTGGCGCGCCATGGGGTCGGGCGCAGCTACCAGCGCAACAATATCTTCCTGCCGCTGACGGTGCGCGAAAACTGCCGGCTCGCCGCGCAATCGCGCGCGCAGCGCGCGTGGCGGCTGTGGGAAAGCGCCCAGGGCTGCCGCACCAGCGCCACGCTGGCCGACGAGGCCCTGGAGCGGGCCGGCCTGGCACCGCTGGCGGACCGGCTCGCCAGCGACCTGGCGCATGGCCAGAAGCGCCAGCTGGAGGTGGCGATGTGCCTGGCCACGCAGCCGGTCGCATTGCTGCTGGACGAGCCGCTGGCCGGCATGGGCGCGGAAGAGTCGGCGCGGATGCTGGCGCTGCTGCGCGGCCTGCGCGAGGGCCACGCCATCCTGCTGGTCGAGCATGACATGGACGCGGTGTTCTCGGTCGCCGACCGCATCACCGTGATGGTCAACGGCGCCGTGATTGCCACTGGCAGCCCCGAGGCGATCCGGACCAACCACGAGGTCCAGGTCGCTTACCTGGGCGAGGAAGAGAGCGAGGCCGCATGAATGCCCCGATGATCGAAGCCACCGGCATCAACGCCTGGTATGGCTCCAGCCACGTGCTGCGCGACGTCGACTTCACCGTGGGCGTGGGCGAAACGGTCGGGCTGCTGGGCCGCAACGGCATGGGCAAGAGCACGCTGCTGCGCACGCTGCTGGGCCATGTGCGCCAGCGCCAGGGGCAGATCCGCGTGGCTGGCCGCGACGTCTCGCGCGCGCAGCCGTTCGAGGTGGCGCGCCTGGGCGTGGCCTACGTGCCGGAGGGCCGCGGCATTTTCCCCAGCCTGTCGGTGCGTGAAAACCTGCTGATGGCCGCGCGCAAGGGCTGCAACGGCCGCAACGACTGGGACGAGGCGCGCGTGCTCGACTTGTTCCCGCGGCTGAAGGAACGCCTGTCCCATGGCGGCCAGCAGTTGTCCGGCGGCGAGCAGCAGATGCTGTCCATCGGCCGCGCGCTGATGACCAATCCCGACTGCCTGGTGCTGGACGAGGCCACCGAAGGGCTGGCCCCGCGCATCGTGCGCGAGATCTGGGCGGTCATCGCCACCGTGCGCGGCACCGGCATCGCC
Organism: Cupriavidus necator N-1; assembly: GCF_000219215.1. Classification (NCBI taxonomy): domain Bacteria; kingdom Pseudomonadati; phylum Pseudomonadota; class Betaproteobacteria; order Burkholderiales; family Burkholderiaceae; genus Cupriavidus; species Cupriavidus necator. Next base: position 1,457,307 of record NC_015726.1, read on the forward strand.
TCGGTCGTGGTCGACCGCAATTTCCGCTCGGTGCTGGCCCACGCCGACCGCGCCGTGGTGCTGGAAAAGGGCCGGGTGGTGATGTCTGGCCCCGCGTCGGATCTTGCCGGCAAGCCCGAAGCGCTGGACCGCTATCTGGGCGTTTGAGGTGGAAAGCGCCGCATAAGACTCTTATGTTGTCCTGCCGCAACGCTGCTTGCGGGCGCAAGGACACGCTGTTTTGCTCTCCCGGGGCTTGACCATCCGCCGCTTCCCTCCCATCCTTGCGAAGTCACGAAAGCGGCATCCCTTTTTGCCGCAGTGGTCGATCGTCGACAGTTCATCTAAAATTGCGCGCGTTTGTGCGATGCAATAGAAGAAGTTAGCGGACCCGCAGCCACCGCGTCAGGGCCGGGTCGCCGGAGAGGCATCAATCGCCCGCGAGCCCGGTCAATCAGACCAATACTCATGACCCAATCCGCAACAACCAGTCATTATTTTGTCGAAAGCCCCAGTACGCGGGCGCTGATCATGGGAGCGATCGGTGTCGTCTTCGGGGATATCGGCACCAGCCCGCTTTACGCGCTCAAGGAGTGCTTCAGCCAGGAACACGGCATTCCCTTCAGCGCTGATGCCGTGCTTGGCATCATCTCGATGCTGTTCTGGGCGATGATCATCGTCGTTTCGCTCAAGTACGTGATGTTCGTGATGCGCGCTGATAACGACGGCGAGGGCGGCGTGCTGGCCCTGATGGCGCTGGCGCTGCGCACAGCGGCACCGCGCTCGCGTATGGCGCGCCTGCTGATGATGCTGGGCATCTTTGGTGCCTGCATGTTCTATGGCGATGCGGTCATTACGCCGGCAATCTCAGTGCTGTCGGCGGTGGAAGGGCTGGAGATCGCCGCGCCGGGCCTGTCGCAATTCGTCATTCCGATCACGCTGGTCATCCTGTGTGCGCTGTTCCTCATCCAGCGCAGCGGCACGCATGCCGTGGGCAAGTTGTTCGGCCCGATCATGGTTGCGTGGTTCCTCGCGCTTGGTGCGCTGGGGCTGCTGCACCTGGTGAAGGCGCCGGGCATCCTTCTTGCGGTCAGCCCGCACTATGCGATCAGCTTCCTGATGGAGCATTCGCTGCAGGCCTTCGTCGTGCTGGGTTCGGTGTTCCTGGTGCTGACCGGTGCCGAGGCCCTGTACGCGGACATGGGCCACTTCGGCGCGCGCCCGATCCGGTATGGGTGGTTCGCGCTGGTGATGCCCTGCCTGATGCTCAACTATTTTGGCCAGGGCGCGATGTTGCTGAACAATCCGGCAAACATCTCCAATCCCTTCTACCTGATGGTGCCGGACATGCTGCAGCTGCCGATGGTGCTGCTGGCGACCGCCGCCACTGTGATTGCTTCGCAGGCCGTGATCTCGGGAGCCTTCTCGCTGACCAGCCAGGCGATCCAGCTTGGCTTCGTGCCGCGCATGCGCATCCGCTATACCTCTGCAGCAGAAATCGGCCAGATCTACCTGCCGGTGATCAACTGGATCCTGCTGGTACTGGTGGTGATCGTGGTGGTGGCGTTCAAGAAGTCTGAGAACCTGGCGGCTGCCTACGGTATTGCCGTCACGACGACCATGGTGATCACGACCTTCCTGGCGGCCGTCGTGATGCGTAATGTCTGGAAGTGGCATCCGGTGCTGGTCACGCTGATCGGCCTGTCATTCCTGCTAGTCGACCTGGCGTTCTTCTCGGCCAACCTGCTGAAGATCGCCGAAGGCGGCTGGTTCCCGCTGTTGATGGGCGGTACGGCCTTCTTCCTGCTGATGACCTGGCACAGCGGCCGCAAGCTGCTGCGCGCGCGCAGCCTGGAAGACGGCATCCCGCTCGAGCCCTTTATCGCCGGGCTGCTGGCGCACCCGCCGCACCGGGTCGAGGGCACCGCGGTGTTCCTGACCGGCAATACCGACTCCGTGCCGGTATCGCTGCTGCACAACCTGAAGCACAACCGCGTGCTGCATGAGCGCGTGGTGTTCCTGACCTTCGTCACGCGCGATATCCCCTACGTGGACGACAACCAGCGCGTGAGCAGCAAGGACCTCGGCGGCGGCGTCTTTATCCTGAAGTCCGAATACGGCTTCAAGGAAACGCCAGATGTGCAGAGGGTGCTGGACCTGGCCGACCACAAGCTTGGCATGCACTTCGAGCTGATGGAGACCTCGTTCTTCATCGCGCGCGAATCGGTGATTCCGTCCAAGCTGCCGGGCATGCCGATGTGGCGCGAGAGCCTGTTCGCCTGGATGCACCAGAACGGCGCCAAGCCGTCGGACTTCTTCCAGATCCCGGCCAACCGGGTGGTGGAGCTGGGCACCAAGGTCGAGATCTGAGTGCGCGGGCCCCGGCGCCCGCTTCCGTCGAACTCAGCAACCCCCGGAAGCGCCGCCAGGCAACCCGGGGGTTTTGCTTTCTGCCTGGTTTGCGCCGCCTGCAGCCCGGCCCCCGGGGCGCATGTCCCGGGAAGTCGCGCATTGCGGACCCCGAACCGGGACACCGGCCTCATGCGTGCACACCGCCCCGCGCCACACAATGCAACCCTCAGCTTGTCACTGACCGCCTTCAAGGCGGTCCCTTCCAGAAGGAGCCTGTGCCATGTGCGCGTTGCAGCAGTGGTCTCGCCAGTCCAGCCGGCATGCCGACGGTATCCGTCGCATCCGTCGGCTGCGACGGGCGCTGCCGCCGTGGCTGCCGCCGCTGCTGCCGGCGCTCCTGCTGCTCTACGTCTTCTGTCATTCACATGCGAACTGGGAATCGTGCCTCGCCTCACTGCGTGAGCTGAGTCACGATCACGGCGCGCCGGCGCGCGAGCTGGGACGCGCGTTGTCGCTGGCGCGCTCCCTGCGCGGACGCCAGGCACCGGATCCGGCTGCCTGGCACGCCGCGGTGCAGCTGGCCGCCGACCGGGGGTCGGCGTGCCTGGCAGCACTCGGGCGCAGTCCGGCGCGGCTGCTGCCGTCGCTGACAGCGCTGTTCGCGATGCTCGCATGGCTGCACTAGGGCGGCCGCTTTCCCGCATCCGCATAACACTGATCCAGGAGTCAGGCGCTGCGCCGCTGCCATGATGGGATGGCAGCCGGCTTGCGCCAGGCAACGGCTGGCACGGCTCGAGGCGATCCCGTGCGGCCCGTGCCGTTTCGTAGCCGATCGCCCGCATGAGGCGTGCCGTCGCGGCAATGCCGCCGGCATCCCTGTTGGAGATTGCAATGCATGAGAATTTTGCCAAGACCCTGCTAGTCGCTGCCGCACTCGCCGCCGGGTTCAGTCATGCCGCCCACGCCGGTGCATATGGCGAAGCCCTGGCCGCTGCCGTGCCGCGCCACAACGCGCAGCGCGACGCCTTCACGGACGGCGCGCGCAGTCCGGCCGCCGAGGCCGCGATGCGGCCCGTGGTGGCTCGCGGCAGCATGTCAGTGTGCGTGGTCCGTGGCTTTGATCCGAACCGGGATGCGATGCGCAAGCCTGATCCATACACGGATGGCGCGCGCATGGGACGCTTCGATCCCTTTACCGAGGGGACGCATATCAGTTCTCGCGATGGTTTCACCGACGGCGCGCGCAGCGATGCACGCGGCAGCGAGGAATGCTTGTCCTGAGTGATCGACGGCGCTTTGGCGCCGCCCATCCTTTGCCTAAGCTAGGGAAGTCACGCGGCGCGCCCGCATGGCAGCCGCGGCCCGCGGCTGCCGGCAGGCCGTCCCAGCACCGCGCGGCCCCGACATGCCGATGTTCAAGCAGCAGCTCCGCCTGTGCACCAGCCGTGACGGCGTTCGCCTTGCGTACGCCATCACGGGCAGCGGCGCGCCGCTGGTCAAGGCGGCCAACTGGATGAGCCACCTGGAGTTCGACGTCGGCAGCCCGGTGTGGAGCCACATGATCACGGCGCTGTCTGCCACGCATACGCTGATCCGCTATGACGAGCGCGGCTGCGGGCTCTCTGACCGGGATATCGAGGACCTGTCCTTCGACGCGTGGCTGCGCGACCTGGAAACCATCGTCGACGCCACCGGGGTGGACCATTTTCCGTTGCTGGGCATCTCGCAGGGCGCGTCGATTGCCGTCGCCTACGCGGTCGCGCATCCCGAGCGGGTCAGCCATCTGGTGCTGCACGGTGGCTACGCGCGGGGGCGCCTGAAGCGCGACCACCTGAGCCAGCGCCTGCTGGAAGAGGCCGAGCTGATGAACAAGCTCGCCGAGCTTGGCTGGGGCCAGGAGAATCCGGCTTTCCGCCAGTTCTTCACCACCCAGTTCATCCCCGGCGGCACGGCCGAGCAGCATGCATGGTTCAATGAACTGGAGCGGGTCTCGACCTCGCCGCTGAATGCCGCACGCTTCATGCGCGTCTTCAATGAGATCGACGTGGTGGCGCTGCTGCCCCAGGTATCGTGCCCGACACTGGTGCTGCACGCGGTGCGCGATGCGCGCGTGCCGTTCGACGAAGGGCGCCTGATCGCCAGCGAGATTCCCGGCGCGCGCTTCGTGCCGCTGGAAAGCGGCAATCACCTGTTGCTGGAAACCGAGCCCGCATGGCTGCGCTGGCTGGACGAGGTGCGCGCCTTCCTGCCGGCTGGGGAGCCAGTGCGCGACCCGGCCTTCACCGCGCTGACACGGCGCGAGCGCGATATCGTCGAACTGATCGCGCAGGGCCGCGACAACGCCCAGATCGCCGCGCATCTTGACCTGTGTGAAAAGACCGTGCGCAACCACATCACCAGCATTTTCGCCAAGCTGGAAGTGGAGAACCGCGCGCAGGCCATCGTGCTGGCGCGCAAGGCCGGCTTCGATCGCGCCGGCGCCTGAATTCCGGACCTGAGGCTGTGATGCGGTCGATACCTGCCAGCGTCAGATTGTCCCGCTATCCGACCCCTTGAAATCCGCGCGGGGCAGCACTAATTATGGATTGCCCAGTCGTCGCGGCAACGCGGCGCTGCGTGTTTTCCGTTGGTTTGCAGCGGCCTGGCAGGAGGCCAGGTGCACTACATCAGGGTCCTGCGCCTCCCCGCTGCATAGAAGGAGGATCTAACCATGAGTGACTTCTTTTTCGGGAACGACCCGTTCAGTGAATTCGACCGGATGCAACGGCAGATGGCGAATCTCTTCGGCGGGTTTTCAACCAGCCTGCGCTCCGGGCGTTTCGGGGCGTTCCCCCCGCTGAATATCGGCGCGACCGATGACTCGATCGAGATCGTGGTGTTCGCGCCCGGCATCAAGACGGACCAGCTCGAGGTATCGATCGACAAGGGCCTGCTGACCATCAGCGGCGAGCGTGCCCAGGTGCAGCCGGAGGGCGAAGCCGAGGTACGGCCCTATGCGCAGGAGCGCTTCTTCGGCAGCTTCCGCCGCGTGATCGAGTTGCCGCAGTCGGCCGATCCGGACAAGGTGCAGGCACGCTATACCAACGGCTGCCTCTCGATCAGCGTAGGCAAGCGCGAAGCGTCGCGTCCGCGCGCCATCACCGTCAGCTAACGTGAGGAGGACGCCATGAACGATTCGAAGCAGGTCGTCCAGCGCGACCAGAACACAAGCGGCCAAGGCGAGCGGGGCGCCGTCGCGCAACGCCGCGAGGAAATCCAGACCATGACGCTGGTGCCCGCGGTCGATATCTACGAAACCTCAGCAGGAGTCACGCTGTGGGCGGATCTGCCCGGCGTGCCGCGCGAGAACCTCGAGGTCAACGTCCACGACAGCAGCCTGCGCATCGAAGGCGAAGCCGTCGTGCCGACGCCCGCGAGCCTGCGCGTGCAGCATGCCGAGATTCGGCAGCCGCGCTATGCACGTACGTTTACGCTCAGCCCGGATCTTGACGCCTCGCGCATCGAGGCCAACTTGCAGGACGGCGTGCTGAAGCTGACGATCCCGCGCAGGGAAGAGGCGCGGCCGCGGCGGATTGAAGTGTCGGTCGGCTGAGGCCGCGGGTGTGCTCCCCTCTCCCGCTTGCGGGAGAGGGGCAGGGGGTGAGGGCAGGCACAGGCATACCGACACGCGTTACTTCGTCGATACACCTGGCCCTCACCCCAACCCTCTCCCGCAAGCGGGAGAGGGAGTACCCAAGCCAGAAGGAACGCCAGCAGGCTTCGGCATGCGGCTTGAGACTGCCTCCAGCCTCACCCCTGGTTCACCAACGTCCTTGCGTCCGTCACGTGCGTGCGATACGCCTCGAAGATGCGGCGCAGCGCCGCTTCCATGCTGATCCCGGGCTTCCAGCCCAGTTCTTCGATGGTGTTGTCGATCTTCGGCACGCGGTGCTGCACGTCCTGGTAGCCCTTGCCATAGAAGTCGCCCGAGGAGGTCTCGATGATCTGCGTCTTGCGCGCTTCGTCGGCGTATTCCGGATAGTCGGCGGCCATCTTCAGCATCATCTCGGCCAGCTCGCGCACCGAGTGGATATTGCCCGGGTTGCCGATGTTGTAGATCTTGCCGCTGGCCACGCCGTTGGGGTTCTCGATGATGCGCATCAGCGCGTCGATGCCGTCGGCGATATCGGCAAAGGCGCGCTGCTGGGCGCCGCCGTCGACCAGCTTGATCGGCTCGCCGCGCACGATATGGCCGAGGAACTGCGTCACCACGCGCGACGAGCCTTCCTTCGATTCGAAGATCGAATCCAGCCCGGCGCCGATCCAGTTGAACGGACGGAACAGGGTGTAGTTCAGGCCTTGCTCCATGCCGTAGGCGTGGATCACGCGGTCCATCAGCTGCTTGGAGCAGGCGTAGATCCAGCGCGGCTTGTTGATCGGGCCGTAGACCAGCGGCGAGGCCTCGGGGTCGAACTCTTCGTCGCTGCACATGCCGTAGACCTCGGAGGTCGACGGGAACACCAGGTGCTTGCCGTACTTGACCGCGGCGCGCACGATCGGCAGGTTGGCCTCGAAGTCCAGCTCGAACACGCGCAGCGGCTGGCGCACGTAGGTGGCCGGGGTGGCGATGGCCACCAGCGGCAGTACCACGTCGCACTTGCGGATGTTGTACTCGATCCACTCCTTGTTGATGGTGATGTCACCCTCGAAGAAGTGCATGCGCGGATGGTCGACGAGGTCGCCGAGGCGGTCCGACGACATGTCCATGCCGTAGACCTCCCACGGCGTGGTTTCCAGGATGCGGCGCGTCAGGTGGTGGCCGATGAAGCCGTTGACGCCGAGGATCAGTATTTTCTTGCCTTGCATTGCGTTTGACGATGGCATGGGAAAACGGAACTCGCTGGCGCGGCTAGCGCGCGCCAGCGATGGGGAAGTTGGCGACGGCCACGCGCCGCCAGTCGCGCGCGACCACATGCATCGGCACGCGTGCACTCAGCTCGGCAAAGGTCTGCGGCGACAGCAGCGCGACGGCGCGCGGACCGTGCAGCCAGGCATCGATGAAGGCATCGACGGTGGGCAGCCATTTCTGCGGCTCCTGTTCGGTGCCGAAGGTTAGTTCGTCGGCTCGCGCTACCATGGTGAGCGGATGGTGCAGGTAGAACGGCAGCGTATGGTCCAGCATGCCGACGCCATAGAGCGGCATGCCAGGCTCCAGTACGCGCGCGATCGGCGCCACCATGTCGATGCCCGACGCCGAGCGGCCGATGGTTTCGTGGCCGAGCAGGGCGGTGGAGAATGCCAGCAGCATCCCGAATGCATAGGCCGTAATACTGGCCATGGGCCCGTGCCGGCGCTGCAGCCACAGGCCCGCCACGGCGCTCAGCATCACCAGCGCGAACGCCAACGCCGCCCACACGGCATAGGCGCGGTACAGCGCGTTGGGCGTGTTGTTGGAATCGAGCGTGGCCACGTAGGGGCTGGCCAGCAGCCCGATCGCGCCGACGACCAGCATCGCCCGCAACTGTCGGCGCCAGGCACGCTCGCCGGTCTGCACCAGCGCCGCACCCGCCAGCATCCCAAGCGCCGGGAACACCGGCAGGATATAGCCGGGGAGCTTGGATCCGGACAGGCTGAAGAAGACGAAAATCGACGCGGCCCACAGCGCCGCCATCAGGGCAGGCTGGAACGGCCGCGAACTGCTTGCGTCGGCGACGCCGGCACGTTGCCGGACGGCGCGCACCATGCCGGGCACCAGCCCCAGCCATGGCAGGAAGCCACCGATCACCAGCGGCACGAAGTACCACAGCGCACCCTTGCGCGCATGCACGGTCGAGGTATAGCGCTGCCAGTGCTCGTGGATAAAGAAAAAGCGCAGGAATTCCGGGTTGCGCCGCGCCACCAGCCAGTACCACGGCACCGCTACCAGCAGCATCACCACGATGCCGGCCGGCACATGCAGCCTTCGCCACAGTGCCAGGTCGCGCGTCACGCAGGTGTAGCTCACCAGCACCAGGCCGGGCAGCGCCAGGCCGATCAGCCCCTTGGTCAGCACGGCCACGCCCATCGCGGCCCAGCACGCCAGCATCCAGTTGCGGCGCGCGGCGGGCGTTGTGCCCGGATGCTGGGCCACCAGCATGCACGCCAGCACGCAGGCCATGACGCCGGACAGCGTCATGTCCAGCGTATTGAAATGCGCGGCGACGTTCCACATCGGTGCGGACGCCAGCACCAGACCCGTCAACAGTCCGGCGCGCGCGCCGAACCAGCGTGCCGCGGCCAGCATCGACATGCCCAGCCCGGCCATGCCGGCCAGCGCCACGCACAGCCTTGCCTGCCATTCGCCGACGCCGAACAGCGCGTACGACAGTGCCGTCACCCACATATGGAAGGGCGGTTTCTCGAAGTACTTCAGCGCGTTGTAGCGGATGGTGACCCAGTCGCCGGTGCTCAGCATCTCACGCGCGATCTCGGCATAGCGGCCTTCGTCGGGGCCGAGCAGGTGGCGCACGCCCAGCGTGCCGAACCAGACCAGCGCGAACGCCAGCGCCACCAGCGCCACCGTCAGGGCGGGCATGCCGGCGATGCGTGCGGCATGGCCGGGGTCGCCGGCCCGGGCGGCGTCAAGCCTGCGCACTGCGGCAGAGCGATTGGGACGTTGAGGCATGGCAGGAACGTCGTGGCCTGGAGGCGGGTGTGACGGCAAGGGCGGCGGTGGCTTGGGTAGGGTGCTGAGGCGGCGCTGCGAGGCAGCGCGGCCCGGCGGCATGGCCATGACAACGCCGGCTGGAGGTGCGGCGTTGACTCAGGCTGGGTCCTGGCGCGGAGAGAGCGAGAATAATGGGCAAACCTTAATGGCAGATTAAGCGGGCGCGCACATAATGGCCACGATGCGTTCCAGGCACGATGCCGCACGCACTCTTGTGACTGGTGGATAACACCGGAAGGATAAACGAACCCAGCCCGGAAGAATGAGAATCCTGATCGTTGAAGACGCCCCGATGCTGGGCGACGGGCTTCGCCGCGGCCTGCAACTGCTGGACTATGCGGTCGACTGGTTCAGCACCGGCGCTGAAGCCGACCATGCACTCGGCGTGGTCCACTACGATGCCGTGGTGCTGGACCTGGGCCTGCCAGGGGAAGACGGCATGTCGCTGCTCGCGCGCTGGCGTGCGCGCGGCTGCCGCATCCCGGTGATTGTGCTGACCGCGCGCGATGCGATCGACAGCCGCATCGGCGGCCTTGACGCCGGCGCCGACGACTACCTGGTCAAGCCGATCGCGCTCGATGAGCTGGCGGCACGGCTGCGTGCCGTCACCCGCCGCGCCGCGGGCCTGTCGTCGCCAGTGTGGAAGCACGGCGCGCTGGAATTCCACCCGGCCGCGCGCCAGGCGTACTGGCAGGGCCAGCCGGTGGAACTGACCAGCCGCGAAGCCATGTTGCTGGAGCTGCTGCTGGCGCACCCCAACCGGCTGCTGACGCGCGACTTCCTGCGCGACAAGCTTTATGACTGGCAGGGCGGCATCGAGAGCAACGCACTGGAGGTGCATATCCACCACCTGCGCCGCAAGATTCATCCGAAGATCGTGCGCACCTTCCGCGGCGCGGGCTACACGCTGGGCGCGGCGGAGGATTGCATATGACGTTGCAGCGCCGGCTCATCTTTGCGGTGCTGATCGCCGCGCCGGTGGTGTGGCTGCTGACCATCGGCCTGACCTACGTGCGGGCCCGGCATGAGATCAATGAGCTCTATGACACTGACATGGTGCGCATGGCGCTGCAGATGCATTCGGTGGTCCCGCTGGTCGATGTCGCCGCTGAGCCGTCGCGCACGCGGCTGCCGCAGCTGGTGGAAGGTGACCAGGGCGACGCCGGGCTGGGCGATTTGGCCATCGCGGCGTGGCTGCCGGACGGCAAGTCGCTGCATATCGATCCCGAGGGCGACCTGCTGCCACGCGCCCCCGGCGTCAAGGGCTTTACCGAGATCACCATCAACAAGAAGGCCTGGCGGCTCTACTACCTCGACGACCCCGACACCGGCTGGCGTGTCTGTGTCGGCCAGCAGATCGGCGAGCGCAACGAGCTGATCCTGTCCTATATCGCCGCGCAGGTGTTGCCGTGGGCCGCGGGGCTGCCGGTGCTGATCGGGCTGCTGATCTGGTTCATGCGGCGCGCGCTGGCGCCGGTGCGGGCGCTGTCCTCGGACATCGAAGGGCGCGCCCCGGAGGACCGCCGACCGCTCAGCCTCAAGGCCGTGCCCGGTGAACTGGTGCCGCTGGTGCATGCGATGAACCGGCTGCTGGCGCGCGTATCGGATTCAATCGAACACGAACGGCGCCTGACCGCCGATGCGGCGCACGAGATGCGCACGCCGCTGGCCGCGCTCAAGGCGCAGTGGGAGATAGCCGAGCGCTCGCCTGACGCCGACGAACGCGCGCAGGCGCGCGCCAATGTGGCATCCGGCATCGACCGCATCGGCCGGCTGGTGTCGCAGCTGCTGACACTGAGCCGGCTGGAGGATGCCTCGGCGCCGCCTTCGCGCCAGCCTGTCAACTGGCTGCCCGTGGCGCAGCAGGCGCTGTCCGACTGCCTGGGCCTGGCCCAGCAGAAACAGGTCGACGTCGAGCTGGAATGGCCGGCCCAGGGCCATCCCCCATTGCCGGTGGCGGGCGACACCAGCCTGCTGTCGCTGATGCTGCGCAACCTGCTCGACAACGCCATCCGCTACAGTCCGCCCGGTGCGCTGGTGACGGTCGATTTCCAGCCTGACGGCATCACCGTGCGCGACCAGGGGCCGGGCGTGGCGCCGGACGTGCTGGCACGGCTGGGAGACCGCTTTTTCCGCGGCGGCAGCGGGCAGCGCGAGCAGGGGCACGGCCTTGGCATTTCCATCGCGCGGCGCGTGGCGCGGCTGCATGGGCTGGAAATTGCGTTTGCCAACCGCTCGGATGGGGCCGGGAAGGGCCTGGCCGTGCGGATCGGGCGCGGCGGCTGAAAGCGAAAACGCCCCGCACGGCTTCCCGTGCGGGGCGTCTTGCCATGCGCTTGCGGCTTAGCGCTTGAGCTTGGCGAAGGCCGCGGCCATCGCGCCCGCCGGTTCCTGCTCGCGGCGGCCGCCACCGAAGCCCTTGCCACCATTGCGCTGGGCGCCGCGATCGCCACGGTCGCCGCCGGCACGCGCCGCGGCCTGGCCGGGCTCGTCGTCCAGGCGCATCGACAGGCCGATGCGGTTGCGCTTGACGTCGACCTCCATCACCTTGACCTTGACCACCTGGCCAGCCTTGACCACCTCGTGTGCGTCCTTGACGAACTTGTTCGACAACGCCGAGATATGGACCAGGCCGTCCTGGTGCACGCCGATATCGACAAACGCACCGAAGGCTGCCACGTTGGTGACCACGCCTTCCAGCACCATGCCGGGCTGCAGGTCCTTCACGTCTTCCACACCTTCCTGGAAGGTCGCGGTCTTGAACTCGGGGCGCGGGTCGCGGCCCGGCTTTTCCAGTTCGGTCAGGATGTCGCGCACGGTCGGCAGGCCGAAGGAGTCGTCGGTGAACTGCGTCGGCGACAGGCCGCGCAGCGCGTCGCGGTTGCCCATCACATCGCGCAGGCCCTTCTTGACGTGTTCCAGGATGCGCTGCACCACCGGATACGCTTCCGGGTGCACCGAGGAGCGGTCCAGCGGATTGTCGCCGTCGTTGATGCGCAGGAAGCCGGCCGCCTGCTCGAAGGTCTTGTCGCCCAGGCGCGGCACCTGCTTCAGCGCGTTGCGGTTGGGGAAGGCGCCATTGGCGTCGCGGAACTCGACGATATTGCGCGCCAGCACCGTGTTCAGGCCCGACACGCGCGCCAGCAGCGGCGCCGAGGCGGTGTTGACGTCCACGCCCACGGCGTTGACGCAGTCTTCGACCACGGCGTCCAGCGCCCGCGCCAGCTCGCGCTGGTTGACGTCATGCTGGTACTGGCCCACGCCGATCGACTTGGGATCGATCTTGACCAGTTCCGCCAGCGGATCCTGCAGCCGGCGGGCAATCGACACCGCGCCGCGCAGCGACACATCCAGGTCCGGGAATTCCTTGGCTGCCAGCTCCGACGCCGAATACACCGAAGCGCCGGCCTCGCTGACCACGATCTTGGTCAGCTTCAGCTCGGGCATCTGCTTCATCAGGTCCTGCACCAGCTTGTCGGTTTCGCGGCTGGCGGTGCCGTTGCCGATCGACACCAGCGCCACATTGTGCTGTTTTGCCAGGCGCGCCAGCGTGGCGAGCGAGCCGTTCCAGTCGCGGCGCGGCTCGTGCGGGTAGATGGTGGCGGTGTCCAGCAGCTTGCCGGTGCTGTCCACCACGGCGATCTTGCAGCCGGTGCGGATGCCCGGGTCGACGCCCATCACGGACTTGGGCCCGGCTGGCGCGGCCAGCAGCAGCTCATGCAGGTTGCGGCCGAACACCTTGATGGCTTCGTTCTCCGCGGTTTCGCGCAGCTGCGTCAGCAGTTCGGTTTCCAGGTGGGGCTGCACCTTGACGCGCCAGCACCAGCGGCATACGTCGCCCAGCCACTTGTCGGCCGGGCGGCCCAGGTTCTGGACGCCGACATGGCGCGCGATCATGCCTTCGCACGGGTGCGGCACCATCGCGTCCTGTTCTTCGCCCAGGCCCAGCTTGACCATCAGCACGCCCGCGTTGCGGCCGCGGAACAGCGCCAGCGCGCGGTGCGACGGCACGGTGCGGATGGTCTCGCTGTAGCTGTAGTAGTCGCGGAACTTCTCTTCCTCGGCGGTTTCCTTGCCTTCCATCACGGTGGAGGCCACCACGCCGTTGTTCCACAGGTGCTCGCGCAGCTTGCCCAGCAGTTCCGCGGTCTCGCCGAACTGCTCGGACAGGATGTCGCGCGCGCCGTCCAGCGCGGCCTTGACATCCGGCACGCCGCCGTCGGCGGTGGGGTTGCCATTGACGTACTTGGCGGCCTCGCCCTGCGGATCCAGCGTGGGATCGGCCAGCAGCGCCTGCGCCAGCGGCTCCAGCCCGCATTCGCGCGCGATCTGGGCGCGGGTGCGGCGCTTGGGCTTGTAGGGCAGGTAGAGGTCTTCGAGCGTCTGCTTGGTTTCGGCGGCCTCGATGGCGGCCTGGAGCTCGGGCGTGAGCTTGCCTTGCTCCTGGATCGACGCGAGGATGGCCGCGCGGCGGTCTTCCATGTCGCGCAGGTAGAGCAGGCGCTCTTCCAGGTTGCGCAGCTGCGTGTCATCCAGGTTGCCGGTCACTTCCTTGCGGTAGCGGGCGATGAAGGGCACGGTGGCGCCTTCGTCGAGCAGCGCCACGGCCGCGGCCACCTGGCGGGGCTGCACGGACAGTTCAGCCGCGATGAGCGAGACAATCTTTTGCGAGACGGATGCGGGCAGGTTGGACATCGGAGAGCGCAGCGAAAAACGCAGTCAGTCGAAAGCGGGGCATTTTGCCACAAGCGCGGGAGGTATCCGCCGGGGCGCGCTGTGGGTGCGGGGCGGGCGGCGTCCCGCGCACGTCCGGAACGGGACGGCGGGGCAGGCCGGTGCCCGGCCCGGATGCTAGAATCCGGTCATGATCGTCAAGTCCCGCCCGGCCGCCGCCAAGGCCACCATCCTGGCCATGCCAACCTTCGCCAACGTGCCTGAAACTTCCCTGTTCCGCTTCGGCCGCCTGGCTGCACTGGCCCTGGCTGCATGCGCCGTGCTGATGCCGCTGCGCGAGGCGCGCGCCCAGGCTTCCGCGCCCGCCGCGCCGCCCGCCGCCAACGGCCAGCGCGACTTTGCCGCCGAACGCAAGGCCGTCGAGGATTCGCGCGCCTGGACCAACTACCGCTTTGCCGCCGCCGAACGTGAGTGCTACGGCAAGTTCTTCGTCAACCACTGCATCAACAACGCCAAGGAAGTCCAGCGCGAGGAGCTGCAGGTGCTGCGCAAGCGCGAACTTGAGGTAGGCGAGGCCGAACGCGCCCACCGCGCCGCCGAGCGCGACCGCGAACAGGCGCTGCGCAACGCCGAGTTCGAGGCCAGCCAGCCGAAGCGCTCGGCCAGTGAACAGTCCAGCCGCGAGGCCTTCCAGAAGAAGCAGCAGGAACAGCAACTGCGCGAGGCGCAGCGCCAGGGCGAGGCGCCGCAGCGTGCCGCCAACGCGCAGGCGTACGAAAAGAAGCAGTCTGACTTCGATGCCCGCATGAAGGAGGCCCAGCAGAAGGGCGCCGAGCAGGCCCGCCAGCGGCAGGAGAACGTCAAGACGTACGAGGCCAAGCAGCGCGACCTCGAACAGCGCCAGAAGGAACTGGAAGAGCGCCGCGCCAAGGCGAAGGAGCAACAGGGCCAGGCGTCGGCGCCGCGCCCGTTCGGCTTCTGAGGCCCGGTACCGTGACAGCGCAGCGGAGGCATAGATGGACAGCAATCTGAACACCCTGGAGCGGCGCATCATGGAGTTGCAGATCGAGCACCGCGACCTGGATTTCCTGATCGACCGGCTTGCCAGCGACGCCGTCCATGATGAACTGCAGCTGCGCCGGCTGAAGAAGCGCCGCCTCAAGCTGAAGGACGCCATCACGCTGCTGCAGCTGCAGCTCGAACCCGACGTGCCGGCCTGAGCGCATCCGCGCCAGGCTGGCCGATTGCCACCGGCCCTGTCCGGCGGCCCATACAACATCCCCCCTCCCTTGTCCGATCTTCCAGATTCCCCTGAGTCGTCCGAAGCCGTCAGCCTGACCGACGCCGGGTCGCCCGTGCCTGCCGCGCCCGCCGACGTCGGCGCCAGCCGCGGCGCTGAACTGGCCACCATCTTTGCCGATACCGGCACGCTGGCCCAGGCCATTCCCGGCTACCGGCCACGCGCCTCGCAGCACAAGATGGCCGAGGCCGTCGCCGACGCGATCGCGCAGAACGATTCCGTCATCGTCGAGGCGGGCACCGGCACCGGCAAGACCTACGCCTACCTGGTGCCGGCGATGCTGTGGGGCGGCAAGGTGATCCTGTCGACCGGCACCAAGAACCTGCAGGACCAGCTGTTCCTGCGCGATATCCCCACCGTGCGCCATGCGCTGAACGTGCCGGTCTCGGTGGCGCTGCTCAAGGGCCGCGCCAACTACGTCTGCCACTACCACCTGGAACGCGCGCAGGCCAACGGGCGCCTGGCGTCGCGCCAGGATGCGGCATGGCTGCGCGACATCGGCCGCTTCGTCAAGGAAACCTCCACCGGCGACAAGGCCGAGCTGGCGTCCGTGCCCGAGAACGCGCCGGTATGGCAGATGGTGACCTCCACGCGCGACAACTGCCTGGGATCGGAATGCCCGCATTACAAGGAATGCTTTGTGATGCGCGCGCGCAAGGAAGCGCAGCAGGCCGACGTGGTGGTGGTCAACCATCACCTGTTCTTTGCCGACGTGGTGCTGCGCGACACCGGCATGGCGGAACTGCTGCCGGCGGCCAACACCGTGATCTTCGACGAGGCCCACCAGCTGCCCGAGACCGCCACGCTGTTCTTCGGCGAGACGCTTTCCACCAGCCAGCTGCTGGAAATCGCCCGCGATGCCGTGGCCGAAGGCCTGTCGCATGCACGCGATGCGGTGGACTGGGTCGCGCTGGCCGCGCCGCTGGAGCGCGCCGCGCGCGACCTGCGCCTGGCCTTCAGCAAGGACAATGCGCGGCTGGCGCTGGGCCAGATCGAGGCCGACCGCCGTATCGCCGAGCCTTTCAACGAGACGCTCGATGCGCTGGACGAGGCGTTGTCAGACTTCGTCGAGATGCTCGAAAGCCAGGCCGAGCGTGCCGAATCGCTGCAGCAATGCCACCGCCGCGCGCTGGAGCTGGCCAACAAGCTGGCCGCGTGGCGCGCCGATGCCGCGCCCGTGCCGGCACCGCAGCAGACGGAAGGCGAGGGAGAAGCAGCCCCGGCGGTGCCCGCGGGGGCTGAAACCGTGCGCTGGGTCGAGGTGTTCTCGCATACCGTGCAGCTGCACCGCACGCCGTTGTCGATCGCGCCGATCTTCACGCGCCAGCGCGACGGCCAGCCGCGCGCCTGGGTCTTCACCTCGGCCACGCTGTCGGTGAAAGGCAACTTCACCCACTACGCCGCGCAGTTGGGGCTCGACAAGGACCGCTCGCTGACGCTGCCCAGCCCGTTCGATTACGCGAAGCAGGCGCTGCTCTACGTGCCGCGCGACATGCCGGCGCCGCAGTCGCCGCAGTTCACCGACGCGGTGGTGCAGGCGGCATTGCCGCTGATCGAGGCCGCCGGCGGGCGCACCTTCCTGCTGTGCACCACGCTGCGCGCCGTGCAGCGTGCCTCGGACCTGCTTTATGACGCGTTCGCCGAGCGCGGCCTGAACCTGCCGCTGCTGGTGCAGGGCCAGGCCAGCCGCACCGAGTTGCTGGACCGCTTCCGCGAACTGGGCAATGCGGTGCTGGTCGGCAGCCAGAGCTTCTGGGAAGGCGTGGATGTGCGCGGCGAGGCGCTGTCGCTGGTGATCATCGACAAGCTGCCGTTCGCGCCGCCCGACGACCCGGTGCTGGCCGCGCGCATGGAAGTGCTGCAGAAGAAGGGCCTGAGCCCGTTTGCCGTGCACCAGCTGCCGCATGCGGTGATCACGCTCAAGCAGGGGGCGGGGCGGCTGATCCGTTCGGAGTCTGACCGCGGCGTACTGGCGATCTTCGATACGCGGCTGGTCGAGAAGCCCTATGGCCGGCAGATCTGGCAAAGCCTGCCGCCGTTCACGCGCACGCGTGAGGCAGCGACGGTGGTGCGGTTCCTGGAGTCGCTGCGCAGTCCTGGCAAGGAAGCTGAGGCGGAGCCCGCAGGGGAAGCGGCAGCGGACTGAACGCTGCGGGTGCCGGAAAAAGAAAAACGGGACGTATCGGAGGATACGTCCCGTTTTTTATGGCCGCTGGCCAGCCGGCGTCAGAACACTTCCCACCAGGCCTTGTCCTTGCGGCGCGCGCCGTACTTGATGAAGTCGCTCTCGGGGAAGTTGCGCTCCATCACGCGCGCGGTGTCGTCGCGCAGGTCCTTCATGCCCATCGCGTCATACGAGCGGATCATGATGTACAGGGCCTCTTCGTTGGCCGGCGCGCCATCGTAGTCCTTCAGTGACTGCTGGGCACGGTTGACGGCGGCAAGGTAGGCGCCGCGCCGGTAGTAGTAGCGCGCGGCATGCACTTCATGCTGGGCCAGCGAGTTGACGATGTACTGCATGCGCAGCGTCGCGTCGGGGGTGTACTTGCTTTCCGGGTAGCGGGTGATCAGCGTATGGAAGGCGTCGTACGCGGCGCGGGCGGCCTTGGGATCGCGCTCGCTCAGGTCCTGGCCCGAGAATCGGCCCAGCCAGCCCAGGTTGTCGTTGAAGTTGATCAGGCCCTTGAGATAGTAGGCGTAATCGATATTGGGATGATTCGGGTGCAGCTGGATGAAGCGGTCCACCGCGGCCAGGGCTGCTGCCGTTTCACCATCCTTGTAGCTGGCGTAGGCGGTATCGATCTGGGCCTGCTGCGCATAGCGGCCAAACGGATAGCGGCCTTCGAGCTTTTCATACAGCTTGACGGCACGCGTGTAGTCGCCGCCATCCAGCGCATCCTTGGCTTCCGAATATAATTTGTTGGCCGACCAGCCTGCGGTCTCGTCGGGTTGGTCCGCCAGCAGGCCGCATGCAGACAGCATGACGCAGCCGCCTGCGAGCAGAACCGCTCCAATTGTCGTGCGCCAGCGCGCGCGTTTCATGCTCTGCAATTGCATGGGCAATCGTATCCCGGATGAAGAAAAATAGCGTCAAGCATTATAGCCCAAGCCCCCAGCCCCACCCCGAAGCCGGAGGTGGCGTGGGAGGACTTCCACCAGAACGGGTGCGCGCAGCCGCGTCCGTGGCCGATTTCGAGGCACATCCCGAGGAATTTGAAGACCTTGCCGAAGCGCCGACCGGCAGCGGCGCGCCAGCTGCCGAGCCGGCCGTGACCCTGACGCTGGAGGTGGACAGCGCCTCACATGGCCAGCGGCTCGATAAATTGCTCGCGCGGCACTTCAGCGAGTTTTCACGCAGCCGCCTGCAACAGTGGATCGAAAGCGGCGCGGTGCGCGTCGACGGCCAGGTGCGCCGGCCGCGCGACGCGGTGCAGATGGGCAACCGCATCGAGATCCAGCCGCAGGCCGCGCCGGAATCGTCAGCTTTCTCGCCCGAGGACGTGCCGCTGGACGTGGTCTATGAAGACGACACCCTGCTGGTGATCAACAAGCCCGCCGGGCTGGTGGTACACCCGGCTGCCGGCAACTGGAGCGGCACCGTGCTCAACGGGTTGCTGCACCGCGACCCCGCCGCCACGTCGCTGCCGCGCGCGGGCATCGTGCACCGGCTCGACAAGGAAACCTCCGGGCTGATGGTGGTGGCGCGCTCGCTGACCGCGCAGACCGACCTGGTGCGCCAGCTGCAGGCGCGCACGGTCAAGCGCACCTATATCGCGCTGGTGTGGGGCCGCACCTATGACGAGGGCACCATCGACGCGCCCATCGGCCGCGACCCGCGCGAGCGCACGCGCATGGCGGTCGTGCATACCGCCAGCGGCAAGCCGTCGCGCACGCATTTCCGCACGCTGGCCACGGTGCCGCTGGGGCGGGGCTTTGTGTCGATGGTGATGTGCAAGCTGGAGACTGGCCGCACGCACCAGATCCGCGTGCATTTCGAATCGATCGGCCATCCGCTGGTGGGCGACCCGGTCTACTTCCGCGCCACGCAGCGCGGGCAGCGCCCGGCGGTACGCGCGCCGCTGCCGGTGCCGTATGAGCGCCAGGCACTGCATGCGTACCAGCTCGGCCTGGTGCATCCGGCCACCGGCAAGCGCATGTCGTGGACCGCGCAGCCTCCGGAAGACCTGCAGGCGTTGATCGATGCGCTGGATTTTGAAAGCGCGCAGGCCGACGAGGAAGAAGAAGCCTGGGACGAAGTCTGGGAAGGCGGCGAGGCCCACTGGGAATATGCCGGCGATGACGAAGACGGTGACGATGACGATGAGCGCAGCGCCTGATCCCGCCTGGCTGGTCCCTGACTGGCCCGCGCCGGCGCGTGTGTGCGCGCTATCCACGACGCGCCAGGGCGGCGTCAGCAAGGGCCCGTACGGGCTTGCCGGCGGCGCCCCGGGCGGCCTGAACCTGGGCACCCACGTCGGCGACGATGCCGCGGACGTGGCGCGCAACCGTGCGCGGCTGGCTGCGTGCCTGCCGTCGATGCCGCAGTGGCTGGAGCAGGTGCATGGCTGCGCGGTGGCGACGGTCGATCATGTCGCGGCCCCGAGCGCGCCCGTGCCCCAGGCCGACGCGAGCCTGGCGTTGGCATCCGGCCACGTCTGCGCCGTGATGACGGCGGATTGCCTGCCGGTGCTGCTGTGCGATGCGCAGGGGACGGTGGTGGGCGCCGCGCATGCGGGCTGGCGCGGCCTGTGCAGCGGCGTGATCGAAGCCACGCTGTCACGGATGCAGGCCGCCGCCGGTGCTGGCGCCCCGCGCTGGCTGGCGTGGCTGGGCCCGGCCATCGGCCCCGATGCGTTCGAGGTGGGTGCGGAAGTGCGCGATGCTTTCCTGGCGCAGGCACGCGCCGATGAACAGGCCGCGGTTGCCGCAGCCTTCCGCGCTGGCGCACCGGGCAAGTACCTTGCCGACATCTATGCGCTGGCGCGCACGCGCCTGGCGCGCGCCGGCTGCACCGAGGTCTACGGCGGCGACGCCTGTACCGTGGGCGAAGCCGGTCGCTTCTACTCCTATCGGCGCGACGGCGTGACCGGCCGCATGGCCAGCCTGGTCTGGCTGGCGGACTGAGCCGGCCGCTGCCTCACTCGTCCTTGCCCCTGGCCGCCTGCGCGCGCTCGGCTTCGGCCTTGCGCCGCCGCCGGCCGGGCGTGCCCATGATGTAGAGCACCAGCGCCACCGGCGCCACGCCATACATCAGGAAGGTGGCAACCCCTGCCACCACGGTGTGCTCGGTGATCGCCATCATCAGCGCCACGTAGAGCCAGCCAATGGCCACGATGTACATCAAAATTTCATCCTTCTCGCCTATGCTCTGTGGCCTCGGCAGATGCGAGCGCTGCATACCGTCCGGTAGGTCGGGAAGCGCGCGGCGCCGGGACGGATTCCCGCATTGACAGCGCGTGCGTTGCAAGGCAACAATGAGCTCAAATGTCTCGGAATCGCTGACGATTCCCAGGTTTCTCCGGCAAGCATACCGCATGGCGTTGCCACGCCAGAGTGTCGCGTTTGCCGGATAAAAGGGGAGCCGCTATCGGAATGGACGCGAGCTATGGCCGCAGCAGGTGCGGTCTAGGCTTCCAGCCAGTTCCAGGGCAGATGTGCCGGCAGACCCTCCCGCTTTGGGGAGGCGCAAGCCGGGTCCATTCGGATAGCATCTCCCCATGCAAAGTGCCGGCCAGGGCAATGCCCGGAGCCGGTTCGAATAGTGACGGCAGAGAGACAATCAAATCATGGCGACCGGCAAAGGCGCGGCAGCTTCCACTCAGGAAGGCAAGTCCCAACCATTCAAGTTCACGCCGGGGCCATTCGATCCAGCCACATGGCTGGAATGGTCCCGCCAGTGGCAGGGCACTGAAGGCAACGGCCACGCGGCCGCGTCCGGCATTCCGGGCCTGGATGCGCTGGCAGGCGTCAAGATCGAGCCGGCGCAGCTGGGTGATATCCAGCAGCGTTACATGAAGGACTTCTCAGCCCTGTGGCAGGCCATGGCCGAGGGCAAGGCCGAGGCCACCGGGCCGCTGCACGACCGGCGCTTCGCCGGCGACGCGTGGCGCACCAACCTGCCATACCGCTTCGCTGCCGCGTTCTACCTGCTCAATGCGCGCGCCTTGACCGAGCTGGCCGATGCTGTTGAGGCCGATGCCAAGACGCGCCAGCGCATCCGCTTTGCGATCTCGCAATGGGTCGATGCGATGTCGCCCGCCAACTTCCTCGCCACGAATCCCGAGGCGCAGCGCCTGCTGATCGAGTCGGGCGGCGAATCGCTGCGTGCCGGCGTGCGCAACATGATGGAAGACCTGACGCGCGGCAAGATCTCGCAGACCGACGAGAGCGCGTTTGAGGTCGGCCGCAATGTCGCGGTGAGCGAAGGCGCCGTAGTCTTCGAGAACGAATACTTCCAGCTGTTGCAGTACAAGCCGCTGACCGACAAGGTGCATGCGCGCCCGCTGCTGATGGTGCCGCCGTGCATCAACAAGTACTACATCCTGGACCTGCAGCCGGAGAGCTCGCTGGTGCGTCATGTGGTGGAGCAGGGG
This sequence comes from Cupriavidus necator N-1, assembly GCF_000219215.1. Lineage (NCBI taxonomy): Bacteria > Pseudomonadati > Pseudomonadota > Betaproteobacteria > Burkholderiales > Burkholderiaceae > Cupriavidus > Cupriavidus necator. The sequence continues at coordinate 1,478,890 of NC_015726.1, forward strand.
CATACGGTGTTCCTGGTGTCGTGGCGCAATCCGGACGCCAGCATGGCTGGCAGCACCTGGGACGACTACATCGAGCACGCGGCCATCCGCGCCATCGAAGTCGCGCGCGACATCAGCGGCCAGGACAAGATCAACGTGCTCGGCTTCTGCGTGGGCGGCACCATTGTGTCGACTGCGCTGGCGGTGATGGCCGCGCGCGGCCAGCACCCGGCTGCCAGCGTCACGCTGCTGACCACGCTGCTGGACTTTGCCGACACCGGCATCCTCGACGTCTTTGTCGACGAGGGCCATGTGCAGCTGCGCGAGGCCACGCTGGGCGGCGCCGCCGGCGCGCCGTGCGCGCTGCTGCGCGGCCTTGAGCTGGCCAATACCTTCTCGTTCCTGCGCCCGAACGACCTGGTGTGGAACTACGTGGTCGACAACTACCTGAAGGGCAACACGCCGGTGCCGTTCGACCTGCTGTTCTGGAACGGCGACGCCACCAACCTGCCGGGGCCTTGGTACTGCTGGTACCTGCGCCACACCTACCTGCAGGACGAGCTCAAGGTGCCGGGCAAGCTGACTGTGTGCGGCGTGCCCGTGGACCTGGCCAGCATCGACGTGCCGACCTACATCTACGGCTCGCGCGAAGACCATATCGTGCCATGGACCGCGGCCTATGCCTCGACCGCGCTGCTGGCGAACAAGCTGCGCTTCGTGCTGGGTGCGTCGGGCCATATCGCCGGTGTGATCAACCCGCCGGCCAAGAACAAGCGCAGCCACTGGACCAACGATGCGCTGCCGGAGTCGCCGCAGCAATGGCTGGCTGGCGCCACCGAGCATCACGGCAGCTGGTGGCCGGACTGGACCGCATGGCTGGCAGGCCAGGCCGGCGCGAAACGTGCCGCGCCCGCCAACTACGGCAATGCGCGCTATCCCGCGATCGAACCCGCGCCTGGGCGATACGTCAAAGCCAAGGCATGACGCTTGCATGAGGGCCGGCGTGCGTCATGCACGGCGCCGGCAGGCATGCAGGTTCCCTCCCGTTTCCATTGAAAGGACTACAAAATGACTGACGTTGTCATCGTATCCGCCGCCCGCACCGCGGTCGGCAAATTTGGCGGCTCGCTGGCCAAGATCCCGGCGCCGGAACTGGGTGCCGTGGTCATCAAGGCCGCGCTGGAACGCGCCGGCGTCAAGCCGGAGCAGGTGAGCGAAGTCATCATGGGCCAGGTGCTGACCGCCGGTTCGGGCCAGAACCCCGCACGCCAGGCCGCGATCAAGGCCGGCTTGCCGGCGATGGTGCCGGCCATGACCATCAACAAGGTGTGCGGCTCGGGCCTGAAGGCCGTGATGCTGGCCGCCAACGCGATCATGGCGGGCGACGCCGAGATCGTGGTGGCCGGCGGCCAGGAAAACATGAGCGCCGCCCCGCACGTGCTGCCGGGCTCGCGCGACGGCTTCCGCATGGGCGATGCCAAGCTGGTCGACACCATGATCGTCGACGGCCTGTGGGACGTGTACAACCAGTACCACATGGGCATCACCGCCGAGAATGTGGCCAAGGAATACGGCATCACGCGCGAGGCGCAGGATGAGCTCGCGGTCGGCTCGCAGAACAAGGCCGAAGCCGCGCAGAAGGCCGGCAAGTTTGACGAAGAGATCGTCCCGGTGCTGATCCCGCAGCGCAAGGGCGACCCGGTGGCCTTCAAGACCGACGAGTTCGTGCGCCAGGGCGCCACGCTGGACAGCATGTCCGGCCTCAAGCCTGCCTTCGACAAGGCCGGCACGGTGACCGCGGCCAACGCCTCGGGCCTGAACGACGGCGCCGCCGCGGTGGTGGTGATGTCGGCGGCCAAGGCCAAGGAACTGGGCCTGACCCCGCTGGCCACGATCAAGAGCTACGCCAACGCCGGTGTCGATCCCAAGGTGATGGGCATGGGCCCGGTGCCGGCCTCCAAGCGCGCCCTGTCGCGCGCCGAGTGGACCCCGCAGGACCTGGACCTGATGGAGATCAACGAGGCCTTCGCCGCGCAGGCGCTGGCGGTGCACCAGCAGATGGGCTGGGACACCTCCAAGGTCAACGTGAACGGCGGCGCCATCGCCATCGGCCATCCGATCGGCGCGTCGGGCTGCCGTATCCTGGTGACGCTGCTGCATGAAATGAAGCGCCGCGACGCCAAGAAGGGCCTGGCCTCGCTGTGCATCGGTGGCGGCATGGGCGTGGCGCTGGCAGTCGAGCGCAAATAAGGAAGGGGTTTTCCGGGTCCGCGCGCGGTTGGCGCGGACCCGGCGACGATAACGAAGAGCCAATCAAGGAGTGGACATGACTCAGCGCATTGCGTATGTGACCGGCGGCATGGGTGGTATCGGAACCGCCATCTGCCAGCGGCTGGCCAAGGATGGCTTTCGTGTGGTGGCCGGCTGCGGCCCCAACTCGCCGCGCCGTGAAAGGTGGCTCGAGCAGCAGAAGGCACTCGGCTTTGACTTCGTTGCTTCTGAAGGCAACGTGGCTGACTGGGACTCGACCAAGACCGCATTCGACAAGGTCAAGGCCGAGGTCGGCGAGGTCGATGTGCTGATCAACAACGCCGGCATCACCCGCGACGTGGTGTTCCGCAAGATGACCCGTGCCGACTGGGACGCGGTGATCGACACTAACCTGACCTCGCTGTTCAACGTCACCAAGCAGGTGATCGACGGCATGGCCGACCGCGGGTGGGGCCGTATCGTCAACATCTCGTCGGTGAACGGGCAGAAGGGCCAGTTCGGCCAGACCAACTACTCCACCGCCAAGGCCGGCCTACACGGCTTCACCATGGCGCTGGCGCAGGAAGTGGCGACCAAGGGTGTGACGGTCAACACCGTTTCGCCGGGCTATATCGCCACCGACATGGTCAAGGCGATCCGCCAGGACGTGCTCGACAAGATCGTCGGGACGATCCCGGTCAAGCGCCTGGGCGAGCCGGAAGAGATCGCTTCGATCTGCGCCTGGCTGTCGTCGGACGAGTCCGGTTTCTCGACCGGCGCTGACTTCTCGCTCAACGGCGGCCTGCATATGGGCTGACCTGCCGGCCTGGTTCAACCAGTCGGCAGCCGGCGCTGGCGCCCGCGTATTGCGGTGCAGCCAGCGCGGCGCACAAGGCGGCGGACGCTTCGTTTCGCCGCCTGTTTCGCGGGCTGTCATGGCCCGCGAATCGTTTCTGCCCGCGTGGCATTCCTCCCTTTTTGCGCCAGTTCACCGGGTTTTCCTTAAGCCCGTTCGCTTTTCTTAGTGCCTTGTTGGGCATAGAATCAGGGCAGCGGCGCAGCCAGCACCATGTTCGTGCAGCGCGGCCCTCGCGGGGGCGAGGTTGCAGGCCGCCACGCGCAGCCATGCGCGAACAGGCCACAGACGGCCGGCACGACAACAAGCAGATGGCGCGGGCGATACCGATTTGCGCACTGCACCCCATGCGGTGCAGCAGCGCGCAAACAGCGATGACACAAGGACAGAGCACCGATGGCCACGACCAAAAAAGGCGCAGAGCGACTGATCAAAAAGTATCCGAACCGCAGGCTCTACGACACCCAGACCAGCACCTACATCACCCTCGCCGACGTCAAGCAGCTGGTCATGGATTCAGAGGAATTCAAGGTCGTCGACGCCAAGTCTGGTGACGAACTGACCCGCAGCATCTTGCTGCAGATCATCCTGGAAGAAGAGTCGGGCGGCGTGCCGATGTTCTCCAGCGCGATGCTGTCGCAGATCATCCGCTTCTATGGTCATGCCATGCAGGGCATGATGGGCACCTACCTGGAAAAGAACATCCAGGCCTTCATCGACATCCAGAACAAGCTGGCCGAGAACTCCAAGGGCCTGTATTCCGGCGAAACCTTCAGCCCCGACATGTGGTCGCAGTTCATGAACATGCAGGGCCCGATGATGCAGGGCATGATGAGCAACTACATCGAGCAGAGCAAGAACCTGTTCGTGCAGATGCAGGAGCAGATGCAAAGTCAGGCCAAGAATATGTTCGGGACGTTCCCGTTCAACCAGCCGGACAAGAAGTAAAGCACTAGCGGCGGGCTCTGCACCCTCCGCATATCCCGCACGCGGGCTGGCACTCAGCCCGCGCTCGCATGCAGGCGGATGCCCAGCGCCCGCACACCTCCCTGAAGGCCCTGCCGACGCAAAGCAGGTAGAATGCGCGGTCTGTGCCCCCAGGCGCACGCAATCACGCAACTCTCTCCAGCGGCGGCTCAGTGTGGACTCGCCTTTTGTGCGCGAAACCCCATGCCCTCCGTTATCCAATATGCTCGTCCGGCCTTTAAGGCCTGGTCCTCTGCTTCGGTGAAGGCTTCGCCATGAGCCGGCTGTTCCTGGCCCCCATGGAAGGGCTCGCCGACTACGTCTTGCGCGACGTGCTGACCGATACCGGCGGCTACGACGGCTGTGTATCCGAGTTCGTTCGTGTGACGGGTTCGTTGCTTCCTGCGCGCGTTTACGAGCGCGATACGCCCGAAATCCTCGCCGGCGGCTATACCCGCAGCGGCACGCCGATGGTGATCCAGTTGCTCGGCAGCGACCCGGAATGGCTGGCGCGCAATGCGGCCTATGCCGCGACCTTGTCGCCACATGGCATCGACCTGAACTTCGGCTGTCCCGCCAAGGTCGTCAACCGGCATGGCGGCGGCGCCATGCTGCTGACGAATCCTGAGTTGTTGAGCCGGATCGTTGCGTCCGTGCGCGCTGCGGTGCCGGCCCATATTGCCGTGACGGCAAAAATGCGGCTGGGCGTCTCCGATACCTCGTTGGCGATTGATTGCGCCACGGCGCTGGCCGAGGGCGGCGCGGCCTCCCTCGTGGTCCATGCCCGGACGCGGGACCATGGCTACCGGCCGCCGGCCCACTGGGACTGGATCGCGCGCATTGCGGCGGCGGTGGACGTGCCCGTGATTGCCAACGGAGACGTCTGGACGGTCGCGGACTGGGAACGCTGCCGGGCCGTCAGCGGTTGCGCCGACGTGATGATCGGGCGCGGCGCCGTGTCCGACCCTTTCCTGGCCTTGCGCATTCGCGGGCTGATGGACAGCACGCCGTCAGACGAGGAGTGGCCACTGGTGCTGCGCCAGATCGCCACTTACCTGAAAAAGCTGCATGCCCGTATTGCCTCCTGCCACGAGCATGGGCGCGTGAAACTGTGGCTCAGCTATCTCAAGCGGACCTGGCCACAGGCCGCCGAACTGCATGCAGCCATCCGGCGCATGCAGGGCTCCGTGGAGATAGAGCGGGTCCTGGAAGGCCTGCCGGGAGCTGCTACCGCGCCGGAATGACGCGGCATTGCCGCAGCCTGGGCCACATGTGTGGAGTCAGGCGCCGAGAATTCATGGCAAACGGTTAAAATGCGCGATTGGCTCACCGGCCGCCGGCCCTGTCCCCGCATATTCCGCCGCGCCTGCCCCACATTCGGATTGCACCGTGAAAAACCCTTCAGAATCAACGACCCAGAAAGACCATAGTCCGCGTGTGGGATTCGTTTCCCTTGGCTGCCCCAAGGCGCTGGTCGACTCCGAGCAGATCATCACCCAACTGCGCGCCGAGGGCTATGCCATCAGCGGCACCTATGACGGCGCCGACCTGGTCGTGGTCAATACCTGCGGATTTATCGACGAGGCCGTGCAGGAGAGCCTGGACGCCATCGGCGAGGCCCTGACCGAAAACGGCAAGGTCATCGTCACCGGCTGCCTCGGGGCGAAGAAGGATGCGGCGGGCCACGACATCGTGTCGTCGGTGCACCCCAAGGTGCTGGCCGTGACCGGCCCGCATGCGCTGGGCGAGGTGATGCAGGCGGTGCACACGCACCTGCCCAAGCCGCATGACCCGTTCACCGACCTGGTGCCGGCCGCCGGCATCAAGCTGACGCCCAAGCACTACGCCTACCTGAAGATTTCGGAGGGGTGCAACCACCGCTGCTCGTTCTGCATCATCCCGTCGATGCGCGGAGACCTGGTGTCGCGCCCGGTGGCCGAGGTCATGCTGGAGGCCGAGAACCTGTTCAAGGCCGGCGTCAAGGAACTGCTGGTGATCTCGCAGGACACCAGCGCCTACGGCGTCGACGTCAAGTACCGCACCGGCTTCTGGAACGGCCGCCCGCTCAAGACCCGCATGACCGAACTGGTGGCGGCGCTGGGCGAGCTGGCTGCGCAATATGGCGCCTGGGTGCGCCTGCACTACGTCTACCCGTACCCGCACGTGGACGAGATCATCCCGCTGATGTCGCAGGGCCACGTGCTGCCGTACCTGGACGTGCCGCTCCAGCATGCGCACCCAGACGTGCTCAAGCGCATGAAGCGCCCGGCCAATGCCGAGAAGACCATGGATCGCATCCGCGCCTGGCGCGAGATCTGCCCTGAGCTGACCATCCGCAGCACCTTTATCGCCGGCTTCCCGGGCGAGACCGAGGCGGAGTTCCAGACGCTGCTGGACTTTATCGCCGAGGCCGAGCTGGACCGCGTCGGCTGCTTCGCCTATTCGCCGGTGGAGGGCGCCACCGCCAACGACCTGCCGGGCGCGCTGCCCGACGAGGTGCGCGAGGAACGCCGCGCCCGCTTCATGGAAGTGGCCGAAGAGGTCTCGGCGCGACGCCTGCAGCGCAAGGTCGGCCAGACCCTGCGCGTGCTGGTGGACGAGGTCAACCAGGACGGCGGCATCGGCCGTTCCTCCGCGGATGCGCCGGAAATCGACGGCCTGGTCTATATCGCGCCGCCGGAGCGCCATTCCCAGCGCTACCGCGCCGGCGAGTTCGTCGACGTGAAGATCACCGGCGCCGACGGCCACGATCTGTGGGGCGAGGTCTGAAACGGGTTGATTAGGTAAAAGTACGCTCGTTCGATTTCGTCCGCGTCCCGCTATACTGTGCGGTGCAACATAACCCTCATGGAGACAAAGTCATGACGCGTGAAGTGGTAGTGGTGAGCGGTGTCCGTACCGCGATCGGGACCTTTGGCGGCAGCCTGAAGGATGTGGCGCCGGCGGAGCTGGGCGCGCTGGTGGTGCGCGAGGCGCTGGCGCGCGCGCAGGTATCGGGCGACGATGTCGGCCACGTGGTGTTCGGCAACGTGATCCAGACCGAGCCGCGCGACATGTATCTGGGCCGCGTCGCGGCCGTCAACGGCGGGGTGACGGTCAATGCCCCCGCGCTGACCGTGAACCGCCTGTGCGGTTCGGGCCTGCAGGCCATCGTCAGCGCCGCGCAGACTATCCTGCTGGGCGATACCGACGTCGCCATCGGCGGTGGCGCGGAAAGCATGAGCCGCGCGCCGTACCTGGCGCCCGCGGCCCGCTGGGGCGCACGCATGGGCGATGCCGGCCTGGTCGACATGATGCTGGGCGCGCTGCACGATCCCTTCCATCGCATCCACATGGGCGTGACCGCCGAGAACGTCGCCAAGGAATACGACATCTCGCGCACGCAGCAGGACGAGGCCGCGCTGGAATCGCACCGCCGCGCTTCGGCCGCGATCAAGGCCGGTTACTTCAAGGACCAGATCGTCCCGGTGGTGAGCAAGGGCCGCAAGGGCGATGTCACCTTCGACACCGACGAGCACGTGCGTCATGACGCCACCATCGACGACATGACCAAGCTCAGGCCGGTCTTCGTCAAGGAAAATGGCACGGTCACGGCCGGCAATTCCTCGGGCCTGAACGACGCCGCCGCCGCGGTGGTGATGATGGAGCGCGCCGAAGCCGAGCGCCGCGGCCTGAAGCCGCTGGCCCGTCTGGTGTCGTACGGCCATGCCGGCGTGGACCCCAAGACCATGGGCATCGGCCCGGTGCCGGCGACCAAGATCGCGCTGGAGCGCGCCGGCCTGCAGGTGTCGGACCTGGACGTAATCGAAGCCAACGAAGCCTTTGCCGCGCAGGCGTGCGCGGTGACCAAGGCGCTCGGCCTGGATCCGGCCAAGGTCAACCCGAACGGCTCGGGCATCTCGCTGGGCCACCCGATCGGCGCCACCGGTGCCCTGATCACGGTGAAGGCGCTGCATGAGCTGAACCGCGTGCAGGGCCGCTACGCGCTGGTGACGATGTGCATCGGCGGCGGGCAGGGTATTGCCGCTATCTTCGAACGCATCTGAGGTTAGCCTTGCGCCCGGCTTTGCTGACGAAGAACCTCTGCACGCTGGGCCTGGCCGCCGTGCTCGCCCTGGCGGGCACGGTGCAGGCAGCGCCGGGCACCGAGCTGTCGACCGGCCCGGCTAACGTTGCACCCGCTGGCGGGCCTGCCGGCGGGGAAGGCCTGGGCATCAACCAGGCCATTCGCGACGGCGAAGCCCGGCGCGGCGGCACCTCGCTTTCCACTGGCGCGCCAAGACCTCTGGCGCCGCGGCCGGAATATGCGTCGCTGCCGGTCTACGTCGGCAAGGTCGGCGACCAGCCGGTGCGGCTGCGCCTGGGCCCCAAGCCTGACGAGCGCGACAGCGTGCGCGGCGAATACGCAGGCCGTGGCGCCGGTGTGCGCCTGCTGGCCGGCGAGTGGGAGGGCGGCGCCTTCCTGATGGAGGAGTCCGACGACGGCACCCGCGTGTCGGGCAACTGGGAAGGCAGCATCGACGCCAGCGGCGCCGTGCGCGGCACCTGGACCGATGCGTTCAACCCGGCCATCGTGCTGCCGTTCTTTATCCGCCCGCTGGGCGTGCTGGTGATCCCCCCGTTTGACATGACGCCCAACAGCGGCGTCACCTACGCGCCGCCAGCGCCGAAGTCCTCGATTTCCGGCTGGTAAGCCGTTTCCTGGTGCCCGCCGTTGCCATCACCGGTGGCGCGGCCGGCATTTGCTGGTAAGCTCGAAGGCTCATCGAGTCTCATTCCTGACCGTTGCCGCGCTTCTGCCCGGGCATACCGCCGGGGCAGCGCGCCGTGGCCGGCCAGCAGCCAGCAAGGAAACCGCCGTGTCCGATTCGCCATCCGACAAGCCCGCGTCGCCCGCCCATTACCTGCAAACCGTTGCGGTCCAGCCCGAGCTGGAGATCGCGCCCGGCTTTGCCTCGTTTTCTCCCGCCACGCACCGCGGCTCCACCGTGGTGTTCCGCAACCTGGCCGAACTGCGTGCCCATGGCGACGGTGCGACCACTTACTGGCGCTATGGCCTGCACGCGACGCCCACCAGCGAGGCGCTGTGCCAGCACCTGGCGCTGCTGGAGGGCGCGCGCCACACGCTGCTGCAGCCGTCAGGACTCGCAGCAATCTCGCTGGTCTACTTCGCGCTGCTCAAGAGCGGCGACGACGTGCTGGTGCCGCGCAACGTCTACGGCCCCAACCGCGACCACGGCGAGTGGCTGGCACGCGAATTCGGCGTGACCGTGCGCTACTACGACCCGATGGACGCCGCTGCGGTGGCGGCGATGATCCGGCCGAATACGCGCCTGGTCTGGATGGAGTCGCCCGGTTCGGTGACCATGGAAGTGCCCGACAGCGACGCCATCGTCGCCGCGGCCAGGGCGCGCGGCGTGCTGACCGCGATCGACAATACCTGGTCGGCCGGCATCTACTTCCGCCCGTTCGACAAGGGCATCGATATCTCGGTGCAGGCGCTGACCAAGTACCAGTCCGGCGGCAGCGACGTGCTCATGGGCGCGGTCCTGACCTGCGACGATGCCCTGCATGAGCGCCTGAAGCGCACCCGCATGCTGATGGGCTGGGGTGTTTCCGCCGATGACTGCCACCTGGTGCTGCGCGGGCTGCCGAGCCTGCCGGTGCGCCTGGCCGCGCATGACCGTGCGGCCCGCGAAGTGGCGGAGTGGCTGCACCAGCGGCCCGAGGTTTCGCGCGTGCTGCATCCGGCGCTGCCGGACTGCCCCGGCCACGCCAGCTGGCGGCGCGATTTCACCGGTGCCAGCGGGCTCTTTGCCATCATCCTGCGGGCAAGCTATACGCGCCAGCAGGTGGATGCCTTCGTCGAGGCGCTGCAGCTGTTTGCGATCGGCTGGTCCTGGGGCGGCGCCCACAGCCTGGCCGTGCCATACCACGTGCAGGGCATGCGCCCGGCGGGCACCTGGCCGCCGGCCGGCTGGCAGGACACCGGCGAACTGGTGCGGCTTTATATCGGCCTGGAAGACACGCGCGACCTGATCGCCGACCTGCGCCAGGCGCTGGAGGCTACGCTGGCCGCGTAAGCGGCCTCAGGCCGGCTGTCTCAGGGCGAGATTGAGCTGGTCGACGACCTCGGCCCAGTCGGCGTCGTCCAGCAGCTCGTCGCGCAGCAGCGTAGCCTGGGCGGGGGTCCAGAACGGTGCCTCGGCCAACTCGACATCGTCGGGCAGCGGGGCGTGCGTGCCGATAAAGCTGCGGATGCTGGCTTCGTCGGAGGCCAGGCCGAGTTGGGCGAACAGTTCGGAAAACTGGTGGAAGGTCGATTCCATGGCGGTCGGCTCGATGTTGTTGGCCTGAGATAGTGTAGGGCAGCGGCCGGGCTGGCGCGGTCAAGGAAACAAAAACGGACGCTGCTGCGTCCGTTTTTGCGTGCGGGCGCCGTGCGCTCAGGGCGTATCCGCGCTGGGCATCGTCTTGGCGCTCGCGGTGGGCTTGGCGGCTTGTGCTGCTTGGGCTGCCTGCGGCATCGCCCACACCGACTCCGCCGGCCAGCTGCGCGCGCGGCGCTGCGTGGCGCGGGCCAGGGCGACAAAGCCCGCGGCCAGCGCGATCGCGCCGATATCGAAGCCGGCGATGATCCAATGCCCGCTGGGGATGCTGTGCAGCAGGTGGTCGCCGGTCAGGATCGCGTTCGCCAGCGGCACGGTCAGCGACGCCAGCGCGGCGGCGTAGAGCAGCTCCACCGCGGCGCGTACCGGCGGGCGCAGCAACGCCCAGGCACAGGCCAGACCAAACACCGTGAAATAGGTGTAGCTCACCGCGCGCTCCGGCCACAGCAGCGCCGCCGGGAAGCACAGCGCCACGCCGATGCAGCAGCCGATGCACACACCGACCGTGCCCTGCGCCAGCAGCCGGTGCACGCGCGGCTGCTCGGCCTGGCGCACCTTGCGCCGCGACTCGATCCACAGCAGGTTGCCCGAATAGAACAGGAAGGCGCCGGCCAGCCCGGCCAGCAGGTAGACCAGGCGCACCGGCAGCTCGCCGAAGGTGCCGAAATGCAGCGCGTACAGCGCGCTGTAGAGCCCGTGGTTGCTGTCGCGCGTGCCGGCGGTCTGGTTGGCGGTCAGCTGGCCCGCGTTGGGCTCGCCGCTGGCGGCATGGATGCCGACCGAGCCCAGGTTGCCGAGGGCCTGCGTGCTGGTGCCGCGCACTTCCACCACGGCATTGGCGTCGCCAAAGCGCTGGAAGCGGAACGACTCGGGCGCGAAACGCTCGCCGCCGTGCTCGCGCGCAATCTGCATCAGCGTGGCGGTGGGCATGGTCGGCACCGTACGGCCGGCCGCGGCCACTTCCGGTACGGCGGTGGTGGCACGGGGCACCGCCTCAAACAGGCGGCCGTCGAAGGTCAGTGTGTTGAACACCGTCATCAGCACCAGCGACACGGAGAACAGCGCGCCGGTGATGGCAAAGACCAGGTGGAAGGGCAGGCTGAACAGGCCCAGCACATTGTGGGTGTCCATCCAGAAGCGCTTCAGGTTGCGCCCGGGGCGCACCGCGAACAGGTCCTTCTTCAGCCGCGGCAGGTGCAGCAACACGCCCGACACCAGCGCCAGCCCGTACAGCACCGAGATCGCACCCATGAAGTAGATGCCGCCGACCGGGATCCCCAGCGAGTAGTGCAGGCTGTTCAGGAACGCCGACAGTTCGCCGATCACCTGGTCGCGCGAGGTGTCGCGCTGCATCGCGGCGTCGCCGGCCAGGCGGGCGTCGGTGGTCATCTGCCACTCGCCGGACTTGTCCTGCCAGTAGGCCGAGATATTGGGCTCGCCCTCCGACGGCATGATCACGTAGGAACTGGCCGCGGCCTCGGGGTGGATCGCGACCAGTTTCTGCATGAAGCGGTCGACCGCGGCCGGGTCGGCCTTGGCCTCGACCGGCGCGCTGCCCTTGAGCCGCGACGGCGACTGCCACACATGCAGTTCGTGGTGGAACACGGTGACCGCCCCGGCAAAGAAGGCGATAAACAGGGTCCAGCCGGCCATCAGGCCGACCCAGGTATGCAGCATCTGGTACAGGCGCAGGGTTGCGGTTTTCAAGATGGCATTCTCAGGAGGCGGGCAGTGCAGCCGGCGCCAGGCCGGCCAGGCGCAGCGCCCACAGCGCACCGAAGCAGATCAGGTTGGCGCCGCCCAGCCAGATCCAGGCGGTGCGGCTGGAACGGAACAGCAGGCTGGCGCTGATGATGGCCACCCACACCGGCAGGCAAGCCGCCACGGCCGCGACGATGCCGGTTTCCCAGCCGCCCGGCAGCCACAGGATCGACAGCGTGCACACCGCCACCGCCAGCGGCAGCCCAAGCAGCGCACCGGCCAGCCATTTGGTGCCTATCGCGGATTGGTTTGCGCTCATGCCCGTTGCTCCCGTGCCGCCCAGCGCTTGCGCGCGGCATAGGTGCCGATAAAGGGCCATACCGACAGCGCGCAGGGCACTGTTACCAGGCTGGCGGCAATGGCCACGGGCCAGCCGTCGGTGGTGCTCCACAGCCAGGTGCTGACGATGGCCAGGGCCAGGCCCAGCCAGCCCAGCACACGCGGTTGCGCGATCCTGCCGGGCGGCAGCAGGACCTGGTTGGGCGCGGCCAGGTACAGGCACGCGGCCGCAGCCAGGCCAACAAGGACGGCCAGAACTTGCATGGGGCAATGTCAGATAAACGAAACATTAATGATAATGATTCGTATTTGAAGAGGCAAGCGCTACGTAGACGCTGCGTCTCAGGGATGTATCTGCACTTGGGGAGGGACTTGCGCTGGCTGTAGCGCGAATTGTCGCTGGCGGCCCGGGTGGGTGGGGCCAGCCGGGCGCTTGCCGCCCGGCGCGAAGCCGCGTTTGCCGCGGACAGGGATCAGTGCGGGAACAGCGCCAGCAGGCCGTCCAGCCCGACGTGGTTGAACGCGACGCTGGCCTGCGCGCGCACCACCGGCTTGGCCCGAAAGGCCACCGACAGGCCGGCCACGGCCATCATCTTCAGGTCGTTGGAGCCATCGCCCATGACGATGGCCTGGTCCGGCGTGGCGCCGATCTGGGCGCAGACTTCCTGCACGGTGCGGGCCTTGACGTCGGCATTGACGATCTCGCCAACCACATTGCCGGTCAGCTTGCCGTCGACGATCTCCAGCGTATTGGCGCGGGTCACGTCGAGTTTGAGCCGTGCCTTGAGCTTCTCGGTGAAATGCACGAAGCCGCCCGACACCAGCAGCGTGCGCAGGCCCAGCGCCTGCACGGTCTGCAGCATGCGCTCGGCGCCCGGCGACAGCCGCAGGCGCTCTTCGTAGACGCAGTCCAGCACGCTGGCGTCCAGCCCCTTGAGCAGGGCCACGCGGCGGCGCAGGCTCTCGTTGAAATCGGTGATCTCGCCGCGCATGGCGGCTTCGGTGATGGCAGAGACCTCGGCCTTGAGGCCGCAGAAATCGGCGATCTCGTCGATGCACTCGATCGTGATCAGGGTCGAGTCCATGTCCATTGCCACCAGGCGGAAGTCGGACAGCTTGCGCCCCGGGGGCACCACTGCCCAGTCGATCGCGCGCGGGCCGCAGAAATCGTCCAGCGCATCGCGCAGCGCCGGCGTCAGCGGCGCGCATTCCTCGGCGGCCGCCACGGTATCGCTGCGCAGCACCAGTTCAGAGGCGCGGGCCAGGGTGCGGGCGGTGTCGAGGTCGGCGGTGGGAAGCGGGGCGGTGCTCTGGAGGATCAGGGGCATGACGAATGAGGATCGGGCGCTTGCCGCGCTGGCGGCAAGGCGGGGAGGGGCTGGCCGCAATGCGCGCGGCAAAACTGTTATTGTAGCCCCGCCGCAGCGCCCAGGGCGAGCCGCTCAGCGCTGCGCCATCACCATGTAGTCCACGGTCAGGCTGGACAGGGCGCGCACGCCGTTGATCAGCGCCGGCTCGTCCACATAGAACTCAGGCGAGTGGTTGGAAGGCGCCTTGGTCACATCCTGGCCCTTGGGCGTCACGCCGAGGTTGAAGAACAGGCCCGGCACTTTCTCTTGGTAGAACGAGAAGTCCTCCGACGCGGTCGCCTTGGGCGTGATCATCCAGTTGCCTTCGCCGGCCACGCGCTGCAGCGTGGGTGCCATCTTCTCGGTCAGGGCCGGCTGGTTGATGGTGGCGTTGTACAGCTCCACCACGCGGAAGTTGGCCTCGGCCCCGGCGCTGGTGGCGATGGCCTCGGTGGTGCGCTTCATGCGGGCATGGATGTCCTTCTTCATGCCTTCGTCATAGGTGCGCACGGTGCCCATCATCTCGACCTTCTCCGGCACGATGTTCATGCGGTTGCCGCCGTGGATGGTGCCCACGGTGATCACCGACGGTTCCAGCATGGCGTTGACCTGGCGGCTTTGGATGGTCTGCAGGCCCATCACGATCTGCGACGCCACCACGATCGGGTCGATCCCGCCCCACGGCCGCGCGCCGTGCGTCTGGCGGCCCTTGACGTCGATCCAGAACTGGTCGGCCGCCGCCATCGAGGGGCCGCTGCGCCAGCCCAGCTTGCCGGATTCGATGCCGCTGCTCACATGCAGGCCGAAGATCGCATCGACCTTGGGATTGTCCAGCACGCCCTCGGACACCATCTGCTTGGCGCCCCAGGTGTTGGAGCCATTGGGTTCGAAGTCGGCCGGGCTTTCCTCGGCCGGCTGGAAGATGAACTTGACCGTGCCGGGCAGCTGGTCCTTCATGCCGGCCAGCACTTCGGCGGTGGCCATCAAAATCGCCACGTGGGTGTCATGGCCGCAGGCGTGCATCACGTCCACTTCCTTGCCCAGGTACTGGCCCTTGGCCTTCGACGCGAACGGCACGTCCACGCGTTCCTTGACCGGCAGCGCATCCATGTCGGCGCGCAGCGCCACCACCGGACCGGGCTTGCCGCCCTTGAGCACGCCGACCACGCCGGTCTTGGCCACGCCTGTCTTCACTTCCATGCCGAGCTTGCGCAGGTGGTCAGCCACCAGCTTCGCGGTGCGGGTCTCGTAGTTGCCCAGTTCCGGATGCTGGTGGATGTCGCGGCGCCATGCGATTAGTTGTTTCTCGACGGCCTTGGCGCGGGTTTCGATCTGGGCGTGGAGGGTGTCGGCGGAGATGGGGGCCGGCGTGGTCTGTGCCTGCGCGGTGTTGCAGAGCAGGCCGGCGGCGAGGGCCAGGCCGGCGAGAGCAAAGCGGGTGGTGGGACGGGATGCGGAATCACGGACAGCCATGCAAGGTCTCCTTCGTTGTTGTTGGTGTAATGCAGGCAGTGTGGCGGCGCGCGGCAAGTTGCAATGCGCCGGGAAAAGCGGAGTGGTTTCTCCCCTCTCCCTTTGGGAGAGGGGCGGGGGAGAGGGCAGGCGTATCTCGATGCGATGCGCGTCATTCGCCGAAGCGCTGGCCCCCTCCCCCGGCCCCTCTCCCGCAATCGGGAGAGGGGAGCAAAGCTCTGGCACGCTCGGCAGTCAGCTCACGCGCAAGCTGTCGACCACCTTGTGCAGGAAGGCCTCGCAAGCAGCCAGCTGCTCCAGCGAAACAAACTCATCCGGCTTGTGCGCCTGCTGGATATCGCCAGGCCCGCATACCACGGCGGGAATGCCGGCGCGCTGGAACAGGCCGGCCTCGGTACCATAGGCGACCTTGTTGGTGTCGCGGTCGGCGGTCAGCGCGCGCACCAGCTGCGTGATGGCTTCCTGCTCGGCCACGTCCAGCGACGGCGCGGCCGCGATCTTGCTCAGCGTCAGGCCGGCGTCGTCATGCTCGGCGCGCATCTTCGGCAGCAGCACGTCGTTGGCGTAGGCCTGGATGCGGGCGTAGATGGCTTCGGGATCCACGCCCGGCAGGTTGCGGAACTCGAACACGAACTCGCACAGCGCCGGGATGGTGTTCAGCGCGATGCCGCCCTGGATGGTGCCGGTCTGCGCGGTGGTGTAGGGCACGTCGAAGGCCTGGTCGTAGGGTCCATTGGCCTTGAATTCATCGGCGATGTCGCGGATGAAGCAGATCAGGCGCGCGGCGTATTCGATCGCATTGACGCCGCGCGGCGTCAGCGACGAGTGCGCGGCCTGGCCCCTGACGCAGCAGCGGTAGGCGTTGATGCCCTTGTGCGCGACGATCACGCGCATGCTGGTGGGTTCGCCGACGATGCAGCCGCCGGGCGTCACGCCGCGGTCGCGCAGTTCGGCCAGCAGGTAGGGCGCGCCCATGCAGCCGATCTCTTCGTCGAAGGACAGCGCGTAGTGCACCGGCTCGCGCAGCCTGGCCTGCAGGATGGCCGGCAGCAGCGACAGGCTGGTGCCGATAAAGCCCTTCATGTCGCAGGTGCCGCGGCCGTAGAGCTTGCCGTCGCGCACCACCGGCTTGAACGGGTCGGTCGTCCAGTCCTGGCCGTCCACCGGCACCACGTCTGTATGGCCGGAGAGCACGATGCCGCCGTTGGTGCTGCCGTCGGCGGCAGGCACGGTGACGAACAGGTTGGCCTTGTCCCGCTGCGGGTTGTAGCTCAGATGCGGCTTCAGTCCCTTGGCCAGGAAATGGTCGCGCACCGACTCGATCAGGCCCAGGTTGGAGTGGCGGCTGGTGGTGTCATACGCGACCAGCCGCTGGGTCCATTCAAGCGCGCTGCCGCGCGCGGCGGTTTCGGTGACGGGCTGGCGGTGGGAGGCGGCGTGGGCAGGCATTGGGGCGTTATCGCTAACTTGTTAAGTACTTGATGCTACACCCGGTCGGGCGCCGCGTCCATGCAGGATGCCCGTCCTACGCCAGTTGCCGCAACGTATGCTTGATGGTCTGCGCGCGGATCGCCACGTCCGGCATCTTGGCCTCGATGCGCAGCTTGTCCTGCCCGGCCAGCTTGATATGGCGGTTCTTCTGCACCAGGTCGATGATGCGCATCGCGTCGATCGGCGGGTTGGGCACGAACTGCACGCTGATGGTGGCCTCGCCCGCGTCGATCTTGCGCACGCCCAGCGGCGCCGCGGCGATGCGCAGCCGGTGGGTCTCGACCAGTGCCTGCGCCTGCGCCGGCAGCCGGCCGAAGCGGTCGATCAGCTCTTCCTGGATGTCGTCCACGCGCTCGGCGGTCTCGCAGTTGGCCAGCCGCTTGTACAGCGACAGGCGCTCGTGCACGTCGGCGCAGTAGTCGTTGGGCAACAGCGCCGGCGTGCCCAGGTTGATCTCGGTGGTGGCGGCCAAGGGCGCCATCAGGTCGGGCTCCTTGCCCGCCTTGAGGGCCTTGACCGCGGCGTTGAGCATGTCGGTGTAGAGCTGGAAGCCGATCTCGTGGATCTCGCCCGACTGCTTGTCGCCCAGCACCTCGCCCGCGCCACGGATTTCCAGGTCGTGCATGGCCAGGTAGAAGCCGGAGCCCAGTTCTTCCATCTGCTGGATGGCCTCCAGCCGGCGCCCCGCCTGCTTGGTCAGGCCCTCGACGTCATGCACCAGCAGGTAGGCATAGGCCTGGTGGTGCGAGCGCCCGACCCGGCCGCGCAGCTGGTGCAGCTGCGCCAGGCCGAACTTGTCTGAGCGGTGGATCAGGATGGTGTTGGCGGTCGGCACGTCGATGCCGGTCTCGATGATGGTGGTGCACAGCAGGATGTTGTCGCGGCGCGCGACGAAGTCGCGCATCACGCGTTCCAGCTCGCGCTCGTGCATCTGGCCGTGCGCGACGGCAATGCGCGCCTCTGGCACCAGCTCGGCCAGCCGCGCGCGCTTGTTCTCGATGGTCTCGACCTCGTTGTGCAGGAAGTAGACCTGGCCGCCGCGCTTGAGCTCGCGCAGGATGGCCTCGCGGATCACGCCGTCTTCCTCGCGCCGCACGAAGGTCTTGATCGCCAGCCGCTTCTGCGGCGCGGTCGCGATCACCGAGAAGTCGCGCAGGCCTTCCAGCGCCATGCCCAGCGTGCGCGGGATCGGCGTGGCGGTCAGGGTCAGCACGTCGACCTCGGCGCGCAGGGTCTTCAACGCCTCCTTCTGGCGCACGCCGAAGCGGTGTTCCTCGTCGATGATGACCAGGCCCAGGCGCTCGAACCTGACCTGGTCGGACAGGATCTTGTGGGTGCCGATGACGATGTCGACGGTGCCTTCGTTGATCTGCTTGATGGCCGCGTCGATCTCTTTCTTGGTCTTGAAGCGCGACAGCTCGACGATGCGCACCGGCCATTCGGCAAAGCGGTCGGACAGCGTCTGGAAGTGCTGCTCGGCCAGCAGCGTGGTCGGCGCCAGCATCGCCACCTGCTTGCCGCCCAGCACCGCGACAAAGGCCGCGCGCAGCGCCACCTCGGTCTTGCCGAAGCCCACGTCGCCGCAGACCAGCCGGTCCATCGGCTTGCCCGAGGTCATGTCGGCGATCACCGCGGCAATGGCGGCGGCCTGGTCCGGCGTTTCCTCGAAGCCGAAGCTCTCGGCAAAGGTCTCGTAGTCCTTGGGCGAGAGCGGGAAGGCAAAGCCCTCGCGCGCGGCGCGGCGCGCGTACAGGTTGAGCAGCTCGGCAGCGGTGTCGCGGATCTGCTGGGCCGCCTTGCGCTTGGCCTTGTCCCACTGGCCCGAGCCCAGGTGGTGCAGCGGCGCGGTATCGGGATCGGCGCCGGAATAGCGCGAGATCACGTGCAACTGGTGCACCGGCACGTACAGCTTGCTGCCCTTGTCGTAGTCCAGGTGCAGGAATTCCTCGTCGCCCTGGCCCATGTCCAGCGTGACCAGGCCCTGGTAGCGGCCGATGCCGTGCTCGCTGTGCACCACCGGGTCGCCGATCTTCAGCTCGGCCAGGTCGCGCACCATCGAGTCAACGGCGGAGGCCTGCTCCTGCTTGCGGCGGCCGGTGCGGCGCGTGGTGCCGGCGTAGAGCTCGGCCTCGGTGACAAAGGCGATCTGCCACTGCGGCAGCGCAAAGCCGCTCTGCAGCGGCGCCACCGCGATCGAGAAATGCGCTTCGCCGGCCAGGAACGCGGCAAAGTCGTCCACCGGATGCGGGCGCAGGCCGCTTTCGGCAAAGAGCTGCAGCAGGGTCTCGCGCCGCCCGGCCGAGTCGGCGCACATCAGCACGCGGGTCTGCTTGTCGAGCAGCAGCGCTTCCAGGTTGACCAGCGGATCATCGGCGCGGCGGTTCACCGCGACGTCGGGCAGCATGGCCGAGAACGCGGCCTGGTCCGCATTGGCTTCGGCCTGGAGCACCAGGCGCGCCATCGGCTTGGCGGCAACGAAGAACTGCTCCTCGGACAGGAACAGGTCCGCGGGCGGCAGCAGCGGGCGCTCGCGGTCGTGGCGCATGAAGTTGTAGCGCTGCGTGGTATCGGCCCAGAAGCGGCGGATGGCCTCGTCGACATTGCCGGCGAAAGCCAACTGGGTATCGGCGGGCAGGTAGTCGAACACGGTTGCGCTGTGCTCGAAGAACAGCGGCAGGTAGTACTCGATGCCGGCCGATGGCACGCCGTTGCCGATGTCCTTGTAGATCGGCGACTTGGTCGGGTCGCCCTCGAACACCTCGCGCCAGCGGCCGCGGAAGGCGGTGCGCGCGGCTTCGTCTAGGGGGAACTCGCGCCCGGGCAGCAACCGCACCTCCTTGACCGGGTACAGGCTGCGCTGGGTATCGGGGTCGAAGGCGCGGATGGTTTCGATCTCGTCGCCGAACAGGTCGATCCGGTACGGCAGCGCCGAGCCCATCGGGTACAGGTCGATCAGGCCGCCGCGCACGCTGTATTCGCCGGGACGCATCACCGCGCTGACGTGCTCGTAGCCGGCCAGCGTGAACTGGGCCTTGAGCGCGTTCTCGTCCAGGCGCTCGCCCTGCTTGAAGAAGAAGGTGTAGGCCGCCAGGAAAGCCGGTGGCGCCAGCCGGTACAGCGCGGTGGTGGCCGGCACCAGCATCACGTCGCATTGCCCGGTCTGGATATCGTGCAGCGTGGCCAGGCGCTCGGACACCAGATCCTGGTGCGGCGAGAAGCTGTCGTAGGGGAGGGTTTCCCAGTCGGGCAGCAGGCGCACGCGCAGCTCGGGCGCGAACCAGGGGATTTCCTCGGCCAGGCGCTGGGCATCGACCGCGTGGGAGCACACCACGGCCAGCATCGGCGCGCGCTCGCGGTGCTGCCGAGCGTACGCGGCCACAGCCAGCGCATCGGCCGAGCCGCGCAGGCCGGCCACGCTGTGGCGCAGCCCCGGCTTGACCAGCGGCAGGTTGAGAAAGGGGAAGGCGGGCTTGGCGTCAGGCATGTCGGCAGCGGGGCGTTCAAAACGACGATACCCCGCCGGCATTGCGGGCGGGGGTCGGAGCAGGGGACCTCAACGGCCCGTGCCGGGCACGCGTCAATGCGGAATGGCGCGGCATGGCGACGGGCAAGGGCCGTATTATAGAATGCGCACCGGTTGTCCCGCTGGCCATGCTGGCCGGCAGGCGCCCGCGCCTCTTTCACTCCACCCCGATCCTGTGTCCGCTCGCCGCTTTGCCCTGATTCCCTGTGCCGGTTCCGGCAGCCGCGCCGGCGGCGCCGTGCCCAAGCAATACCAGACCGTGGCCGGCCGGCCGATGATCTGGTACGCGCTGGCGGCGTTCTCCGCGTGCGACGCCATCAACGCCACCGCGCTGGTGCTGGCGCCCGACGACATGCCGCTGGAATCGCGCTTCGGCGCGGCGGCGTTTGCCGGGCTGCGCTTCGATACCGCCTTTGTCGGCGGCGATACCCGCCATGCGTCGGTGCTGGCCGGGCTGCACCACCTGGCGCAGCTGGGCGCGACCGAGAGCGACTGGGTGCTGGTGCACGATGCCGCGCGCCCGGGCCTGACCCCGGCGATGATCCACGCACTGGTGCGCGCGGTGGAAAGCGACGGCGACGACGACCCTGACGCCGCCATCGGCGGCATCCTGGCTGTGCCGGTGCCCGACACGCTCAAGCGTGCCCAGGAAGACGCCCGCATCGGCGCCACGGTGCCGCGCGAGGGCCTGTGGCAGGCGCAGACGCCGCAGATGTTCCGCCTGGGCGTGCTGCGCCAGGCGCTGCAGGACGCCATGGCGGCCGGCGCGGTGGTCACCGACGAGGCCAGCGCGATCGAGCGCCTGGGGCTGCATCCGCGTCTGGTCAACGGCTCGCTGCGCAATTTCAAGGTGACCTACCCGGAGGACTTCGCACTGGCCGAAGTGCTGCTGGGCAACGACGGCAAAGGAGACTGACCGCATGATGCCTTTCGATATCCGGGTGGGACAGGGCTATGACGTCCACGCGTTGGTGCCTGGCCGCAAGCTGATCCTGGGCGGGGTCGAGATCCCGCATGACCGCGGCCTGCTGGGCCATTCCGATGCGGATGCGCTGCTGCACGCGGTCACCGACGCGCTCTTCGGCGCGGCCGCGCTGGGCGATATCGGCCGCCATTTCCCCGACACCGACGCGCAGTTTGCCGGCGCCGACAGCCGCGCGCTGCTGCGCGAGGCCGCGCGCCGCGTGCGCGCGGCGGGCTATGAAATCGGCAATGTGGATGCCACCGTGATCGCGCAGGCGCCCAAGCTGGCCCCGCATATCGGGGCGATGGTGGCGAACCTGGCGGAAGACCTGGGGGTGGCGCGCGGTCGCTGCAACGTCAAGGCCAAGACCAACGAGAAGCTGGGCTTCGAAGGGCGCCAGGAGGGCATCGTGGCGCAGGCCGCGGTGCTGCTCTGGCGCGCCTCGGTGGGCGACGTGCAGGACTGATCAGGGCCGCGCGGCGTCTGGTGCCGCGTTTTCCGGCGGGATGGCGTAGGTGTAGTCGATCAGGCGGGCCATTGCGCCCGCGCGCGCACCGGCTTCGGTGCGCTTGGTGAAGCCCATCTGCTGGCACAGCCGGTTGGCCGATGCCATTTCCGGCATGGTGCGCACCACCAGCGTGGACGCGCCGATATCGCGCGCGCGCTGGATGCAGATCTGCATCAGCGTGCGGCCCAGGCCCAGGCCGCGCGCCTGCGGGCTCACCGACAGCAGCCGCGCTTCCGGCTGGGTCAGGGTGATGGTGCTGCCGTCCAGTGCCGGCAGCGTGGCGCCCGGATGGCAGAACAGCACGGCGCCCATGATGCCGTGATCGGTCTCCGCCACCCACCATTCCATATCCGGATGGCTGGTCGCCAGCACCGCCTGCATGCCGCGCTGGAACGAGGCGCGGCAGTCTTCCATGATGGCTAGCTCATATTGCCCGTAGGCTTGTTGCGTGACGGCGGCGATGTCGCCCCAGTCATGCACCGCCGCGAGGCGGTAGTGGAAGCGGGGGGAAGTCGGCGAAGGCAGGGTCATGGCAGGCTGTAAGTGCGTGTCCTGCCTGGATTGTAGGCCGATCGCCGCACGTGTGCAGCCTCGGCGCGGAGCGGTTGCAGGATGGGAACAGCCGGCAATTCCTGATGGGAAGCTGCCGGCTGCTGTGCTACGGCGCCCGTGGCAGGGCGCCGCGGAGGGCGCGGGGGCGCGCTTTGGCGGGGCTTATTGCGCGGCGATCACGTTGGCGGCGGCCACGATCACGGCGGCGATGCGGCCGACATCGCGCAGTTGCTGCGCGGTCATGCCCTGTTCATTCTTCAGCAACTGGTAGTGCGACTTCACGCAGAAGTGGCACTTGCCCACGATTGAGGCGGCCAGCGCGTACATTTCGAAACGGCGCTTGTCCACGCCGCCATGGGTGGCATAGGCGTTCATGCGCAGGCCGGCCGGCTGGGTGGCCAGGTCCGGATCGTCGGCCATCTCGACGTACGGGTACCAGGTGTTGTTCATGCCCATCAGCGCCGCTGCGGTCAGCGCGGCGTTGATTTCCTCGGGCGACAGCACGCCGGCGTTGCGGATGGCATCCACCAGCACCTTGCTCTGCGCCGCGAATGCCGCCGCCAGCGCCACGCCCACCGCATCGTTGCCTTCCAGCGAAGAGCGCGCGATAGTGCCGTCCACGTTCAGGCGGATGTCCTTGGCGTAATCGGGGATGAGATTTTTAATCGTGCTGAGGAATTCCATTTATTTCTCCTATCGATCGGGGCTCAAAAAACCCGCGCAAGCGGGTTTTAATGCGGAGGGCGGGGCCCTCCGCGGATCGCCACGGCGTCTGGCGAAGAACTGCAAATTACAGCGTGGCGCCACCAACGGCACGGTTGCACGGGCACAGCTCGTCCGTTTGCAGACCGTCCAGGATGCGCAGGACTTCTTCCGGGTTGCGGCCCACGTTCAGGTTGTTCACCGACACGTGCTGGATCACGTTGTCCGGGTCGACGATGAAGGTCGCGCGCAGCGCAACGCCGGCAGCGTGGTCACGCACGCCCAGCTGGTCGATCAGCGAACCGGTCACGTCGGCGAATTGCCACTGGTTCAGCTTGTTCAGGTCCTTGTGTTCGCGGCGCCATGCCAGCTTGACGAATTCGTTGTCGGTCGAGCCGCCCAGCACGATCGCGTCGCGGTCGGCGAAGTCGCCGTTCAGCTTGGCGAAGGCAACGATTTCGGTCGGGCAGACGAAGGTGAAGTCCTTCGGGTAGAAGTAGATGATCTTCCACTTGCCTTCGAACGACTTTTCGGTGATGTCTTCGAAAGCCGACTGGCCGTTCTCTTCGTGATTGTTGAAACCCGGCTTGACACCGACGACGTGGAAGGCTTCGAGCTTGTCACCAACGGTCTTCATAGACTATCTCCTGATACGGTTGCAATGAGAGCGGTGCTGCCGCCGCGCGGCTGGCGTGGGCCGGCTGCGTGGCTTACCGCGACAAAACGTGATTATGCGTCATCACCAGATGCCGGGCTAATTGATATTCTCAAAGAGCCCGATAGGCAAGGCATGTGACGCCTGGAGCGAATCCCGGCATGGGCAGCCGCGCGGCATCAGCCTGGCGGCTTCGATGCGGAAGGGCAAGTATGCCATGCGCGATGGGCCCGCTCATGGCAAGTTGGTGACGATTGCGGCGAGTTCAACCCGCCATGTTCAGGCCGGATGCATGACCGGCTCCGCGCGGCGCGCCCGGAAGATCACCAGCGTGGCGACCAGTCCGCACAGCGCGGCGAACATCAGCCACAGTCCCGGCGCCGCCTTGTTGCCGGTGGCGTGGATCAGCCAGGTCGAGATTGCCGGCGTGAAGCCGCCGAACAGCGCCGTGGCCAGGCTGTAGGCCAGCGAGAAGCCGGTGGTGCGCACCGCGGGCGGCATGATCTCGGTCAGCGCCACCACCATCGCGCCGTTATAGCTGCCATACAGGAACGACAGCCACAGTTCCACCATCAGCAGCCGCGAGAACGACGGCTCGGCCACCAGCCACGACACGGCAGGGTACGCGGTCAGCAGCGTCGCCACGGTGAAGAACAGCAGCAGCGGCTTGCGCCCGATGCGGTCCGACAGCGCGCCCATCAGCGGCAGCCAGATAAAGTTGGACAGGCCCACGCACATGGTGACGATCAGGTTGTCGGTGTCGTCCAGCTTCAGCACGGTCTTGCCGAAGGTCGGCGTGTATGCGGTGATCATGTAGAACGACACCGTGGTCATCACCACCATCATGCAGCCGGCCAGGATGATGCGCCAGTTGTCCAGCATCGAGCGGTAGATCTCGTCGATGGCGGGGCGGTGCTTGCGCGCCTTGAAGGCTTCGGTCTCTTCCAGCGAACGGCGGATCAGGAACAGGAACGGCACAATCAGGCAGCCCACCAGGAAGGGAATGCGCCAGCCCCATTCATCCATCTGCGCCGGCGCCAGCATGGCGTGCAGGATCACGCCCAGCAGGCCGGCGAAGATCACCGCCACCTGCTGGCTGCCCGATTGCCACGCGACGTAGAAGCCTTTGCGGCCAGGCCTGGCGATTTCCGACAGGTAGACCGAGACGCCGCCCAGCTCCACGCCCGCGGAGAAGCCCTGCAGCAGCCGCCCGGCCAGCACCAGCAGCGGCGCGGCCACGCCAATGGTGGCGTAGCCCGGCACGCAGGCAATCAGCAGCGTGCCCATGGCCATCAGCGCCAGCGTCATGATCAGGCCCTTGCGGCGGCCATGGCGGTCGATGTAGGCGCCCAGCACGATCGCGCCCAGCGGCCGCATCAGGAAGCCCGCGCCAAAGGTGGCAAGGGATAGCATCAGCGAGGCGAACTCGTTGCCGCTGGGGAAGAAGGTCCTGGCGATGGCGGCCGCGTAGAAGCCGTACACCATGAAGTCATACATTTCCAGGAAGTTGCCGCTGACGACGCGGAACACGGTGCGGAACCCGTGCTGCGCGCCGGGGGTGGCTGCGGAGGTATCTGACATGGCTGTCTCTCAGGCACCGCCGGTGGCCCCGGCGGCATGATGGTTCGGAGAAGTCAGCCAGGCGTGCGCGGGTCACGCCGTGTGGGAAGGATTTCGCCGCGGGCCTGATGACGGGCGCCAGTGTGCGCCGCGACCCTGTCATTGCCCTGACGAAAGCCTTTCAGAAGCCTATCAAAGGCTGTCGAAAACCTGTCAATGCACCGGGGATGGCGCTCAGGTGACGCTCAGGCGCGCCGGAAGCAGGCGCTGACCACCAGGCCGGTAGCCGGGCCGGCGCGGTTGGCCAGCAGCAGCCGGCCGCCATTGCGCTGCATGATGCGGTTGACGATGGACATGCCCAGCCCGGCGCCCTTGGCCTCGCTGCGCGCGGCGTCGAGCCGGTAGAAGGGCCGCGTCAGCAGCGACAACTGGCCGTCGGGCACGCCGTTGCCGTGGTCGGCCACGGTCAGCACGGCCTCCTTGTCGTCCACGCGCGTGGTGATCTCTACCACGGCCATGCCGCTTTGCTCGTCCTTGGCATAGCGGCGCGCGTTCTCGACCAGGTTGTCCAGAATGCGCTGCACTTCCATGCGGTTGGCCACGGCCATCACCGGCTCATTGGCGCGCACGTGCACGCGCACGTCGTCATGCGCGGCGTAGACGCCCACGGCATCGTGCACCAGCGCCGACAGGTCCACCGGCTCGACGGTCTCCAGCGGCGGCCGCGCGTAGTTGAGAAACTGGCCGATGATCGCGTCCATCTGCTCGATGTCGGCGATCATAGCGTCGCGCGTGACAGTGTCCATCGGCGACATCTCGGTTTCCAGGCGCAGCCGCGTTAGCGGCGTGCGCAGGTCATGCGAGATGCCGGCCAGCATCACCACGCGGTCGTCGTCGAGCTGGCGCAGGTCGCGCACCATCTGGTTGAAGCTGTGGTTGGCCAGCGCCACTTCGCTGGCACCATGCTCGGGCAGCGGCGGCGGGTCGCCGCCGGCGCCGATGGCGCGCGCGGCGTTGGCCAGCCGCTTGAGCGGGTAGTTGACGCGCGCGGTGATAAAGGCCGCGCCGATGATCGACAGCAGCAGCGCGGCAATACTCCACCACAGCCACTGGATGCCGGGCACGCGCTCGAAGCGCTCGGGGCTGATCGCCACCCAGTAGTCGTCGCCCTCGATCTCGAAACTGACCCACACGCCAGGAATGTCGTTGACGGTGGTGGCCAGCACCGTGTCCTCGCCCAGGCGGCTGCGGATCTCCTGCTGCACCAGGGTGGTCAGGAACGGGTTGGCGGTGGGCGCGGCGAAGTCGTCGTCCTTCTCGCGCGGATAGACCTTGATGCCTTCGTTCTGCACCAGGTCGAGCAGCAGGAAGCGCCGCCGCGCGGGGTCGGAATAGAGCAGCGCTGCGCGCGTGAGCTTGACCACGCTCACCACCTGCATGGCGATCTGCTGCGCGCGCGGGGCGCGTTCGAACAGCCGGTAGCTCTGGAACCAGATGCCCAGCGAAATCGCCAGCAGCAGGGCGATAAGCATGAAGGTCCGCCAGAACAGCGAACCAAAGAACCGCGTTGCGGTTCTACCGATAACGGTCGCCACGATGGGAACAGCGGCCGCGATCGGTTACTTCACGCCATCGGGGATGAAGACGTAGCCCAGGCCCCACACCGTCTGGATAAAACGGGGGTTGCTCGGGTCCGGCTCGATCAGCTTGCGCAGGCGCGAGATCTGCACGTCCAGGCTGCGGTCGAACACTTCGTATTCACGGCCGCGCGCCATTTCCATCAGCTTCTCGCGCGAGAGCGGCTGGCGCGGATGGCGGGCAAACACCTTGAGGACGGAGAACTCGCCAGTGGTCAGCGTGATTTCCTCGTCGTTCTTGGTCAGCGTGCGCGTGGCCAGGTTCAGCACGAAGTCGCCGAAGGCGAAGGTCTCGGGCGTTTCCGACGGGGCGCCGGGCACTTCGGCCGGGCCCTTGCGGCGCAGCACCGCGTGGATGCGCGCGATCAGCTCGCGCGGGTTGAACGGCTTGGGCAGGTAGTCGTCGGCGCCCATTTCCAGGCCGACGATGCGGTCCACGTCCTCGCCCTTGGCGGTGAGCATGATGATCGGGGTCTGGTCATTGGCCCCGCGCAGCCGGCGGCAGATCGACAGGCCGTCTTCGCCCGGCATCATCAGGTCCAGCACCAGCAGGTCGAAACGCTCGCGCAGCCAGAGCTTGTTCATCGCGGTGGCGTTTTCCGCCACCAGCACGGTGAAACCCTGTTCGCCCAGATAGCGGCGCAGCAAATCGCGCAGACGCGGGTCATCGTCGACGACAAGAATCTTGTGGCTGGTATTTTCCATGGCGGTATCTTAGCGACTATCGCTTTCGCTCAAAATGGCTTAACAAAACGTTACATACTTTACCCCGTGGTATGGCAGTGTGCACCAATCGTGCGATTACACTGCGCAATCCGTCTTTTTGGGCGCCATGCGCGGCAGGTTTCCACGCATTTGCACCAGACGAACCACTGCCTCGCCCAGCCTGCCTAGCCCGCGCTGGCGCGATGCTTGCAGAGGGTGCGGCGCCGGACGGGGTACCGGAATTCCCGGCTTCAGGGCAGTCCATCCAGTCAGTCCAACGGCTGCTTTTCCCGAGGCCAAGATCGCCATTATCAATGAAAGTGAACCGAACCCGGCACGGGCATCCGCAGCATGGTATCGCCGGCGCCTGCCTAGCGCTGGCGCTGGCCGTGCTGGCGCTGTGCATGCCGGCCGGGACGGTGCAGGCGCAATCGGCCGGCATGGCCAACCTGCTCAAGCGCCACCCGTCGACCCAGGCCAGCGATCCCGGCAACAGCCAGCGCGAGGCGCGGGCCCGTGCCGAGCGCCATCGCGCCGAGCAGCGCGAAGCCGAGCGCCGGCGCGCGGACGAACGCGGCGGCTCGCGCCTGTCGCCGGACGAGCGCCGCAAGCTGCGCAAGAACCTCTACGACTTCGGGCGCGATATCTACCAGGGCGGCTGACCCGTTCTTGTCGTGCCGCGCCCCCCATGGTACGCCACTGTGGCGCTTAGCCGCGCGGCTGGAAGTGCCGCAGGAAATCCACGAAGACCTCCGCCGCCAGCTGGGCATCCTCCGCCGTGATGGTTTCCAGCGGGTTGTGGCTGATGCCGCCGTTGCCGCAACGCACGAACAGCATGGCCACGTCAGTGATGCGCTGCATCATCATGGCGTCATGGCCGGCGCCGGAGGGCAACTCGAAGGCCTGCAGCCCGCGCTTCTTCAGCACCGCCCCGAACTGGTCCATCAGCCAGCGCGCGCACGGCGCGTTGTTGACCGGCGGTACGCGCTCCACCTGGGCGGCCAGCCCGCGCCGTTCCGCGATCTGGCCGATGCCGGCGACGATGTCGACGATGGCGGCCTCGCGGATGCCATCCTCGCCGGCGCGAATATCCATCGAGAAGGTGCAGGCCGCCGGGATGACATTGCTCGACCCGTTGGGCACCTGCAGCTGGCCCACCGTACCGACCAGCGTCGACGCCGCCGCGCAGCGTTGCTCCACCAGCAGGATCATCTCGGCCGCGCCCGCGGCGGCGTCGCGGCGCATGCCCATCGGCGTGGTGCCGGCGTGGCTGGCCTGGCCTTCGACCCGCACCGCAAAGCGGCTGCTGCCCGCGATCTGCGTGACCACGCCCAGAGGCAAGTCGTGGTGCAGCAGCACCGGGCCCTGCTCGATATGCACTTCGACAAAACCCAGCAGCGACGCCGGATCGACCGCTGCGGCGCGCAGGGCCTGCAGATCGCCCGCGCCGGGCAGGTCCGATGCCGCCAGCGCCTCGCGCAGCGTGATGCCGTCCGCGTCCTGGCGCTCCAGCAGGGCGGGATCGAAGCGGCCCGCCAGCACGCTGCTGGCCAGGAAGCTGGTCTTGAAGCGCAGGCCTTCCTCTTCGGCGAACCCCACGACATCAAAGTGATAGGGCAGGCGGATGCCGGCCTGGTTGAGCGCGCCGACCACGGCGATCGGCAGCAGGATGCCAAGACGGCCGTCATAGCGCCCGCCATTGCGCACGGTGTCGAAGTGCGAGCCGGTCATCAGCACGCGCGCGCCGGGCACGGCCGGGTCGGCCGCATAACGGCCGATGACGTTGCCGATGGCGTCGATCCGCACCTGCATGCCGGCCGCCTCCATCCACTGCGCAAGCCGGGCCTGCGCGGCGCGGTGGGCCGGGGTCAGGTAGGCGCAGGTGAGGCCGCCTTCCATGTCGGAGAAGCGGGCGAGCTGGTCGGCGTGGGCGAGGATGGCGTCGCCGAGGGAAGCTGAGGTCTGCGTCATGGCGGTGCGGCTTGGGACGGGTCGAACAGAAAAGGGGCAGGACGCTAGCTGTTGCGCAACCAGGTCTTCCAGGCAATCCACAGCTTGCGCAGCGGGGTCAGCGCGATGCGCTGGTTCAGCACCTGGAACTGGCTCGCTTCCAGTTCGTCGAGCAGTGCGTGGTAAATCGCGCCCATCAGCAGGCCGGCACGCTGGGCGCGGCGGTCCTGCTTCGGCAGCAGCGCTAGTGCCTCATGGTACAGCGCGCGGGCCCGGCCGGCGTGGTACTGCATCAGCGCGACAAAGCGCTCGGAATGCTCGCCCTTCAGGATCTCGGAGGCCGGAACCTGGAACTGCTGCAGCGTATTGACCGGCAGGTAGATGCGCCCGCGCCGCGCGTCCTCGCCGACGTCGCGCAGGATATTGACCAGTTGCAGCGACTGGCCAAGCTTCTCGGCAAAGACCAGGGTCTGCGGGTCGGTATAGCCGAACAGCCGCGCGCTGAGCGTGCCGACCACGCCGGCCACGCAATGGCAGTAGCGGGTCAGGCCGGGCTCGTCCAGGTAGCGGGTCTGGGTCAGGTCCATTTCCATGCCTTCCAGCACTTCGGACATCTCGCCCTGGGGCAGGCCGGCGCTGCGCACATGCGGCTGCAGGGCCTTGGTGGTCGGATGGGTCGGCTCGCCCTCGAACAGGCGGCGCAGTTCGGCGCGCCACCAGTCCAGCTGCTGGTGGGCCAGGCCCGCGTCATGGGTGTCGTCGACCACGTCGTCGACTTCGCGGCACCAGGCGTACAGCGCGGTGATGGCGCGGCGGCGCTCGGCCGGCAGGAACAGGAAGCTGTAATAGAAGCTTGAGCCGCTCTGGGCGACTTTCTCTTGGCAATACTGATCGGGCGTCACGCCGGTCTCGGGTCGAAGATGTGGGGGGAAGCGGCAGAGGCGCGGCGGATTGTAGCATCGCGCCCGGCAGGGTATGGTCGCGCATGCCGAAGCCTGTCAGCGCAGTTCACCGGCCCGGAACGGCAACTGAGTCTTCATTCCAGCGGTTTCGTCGCCTGCCGTTTGACGCACCCGGAGGTCGTCGCTATATTACTGACCGACAAGTTATTTATTGCCAATGCCGGCTGCCCACGGCCATTCCGCCAGCCCCGACGACTTCCCGGGCGCAGGGATTGCGTTCACCGGCCAGTCTTGTCAGTGGTTCCCATCCGACTCGTTGCCTACCGATGCCAGTGCTTTGCCAAGTGCCGGAAGTTGCGGCTGCAGATACCCCTGTCGTTACGATGCCGCCGCGCCATATCGGTCGAGGCGCGACCGTAGCCGCACTTTTGACGGCCAGCCTGCTGGCCCTGGCCGGCTGCGGCAAAAAGGCCGAGCCGGCGCCGGAGGTGCGCCCGGTGCGCCTGATGCAGCTGAGCCCGCACAACGGCAAGACCGCCTTCGAGTTCTCCGGCGACGTGCGTCCGCGCGTGGAGTCGCGGCTGGGCTTCCGCGTGGGGGGCAAGATCGCCGCCAGGCTGGTGGATGTGGGCGCGGTGGTCAGCAAGGGCCAGCCGCTGGCGCGGCTTGATCCCACCGACCTGTCGCTGGCCGAGGCCGGTTCGCGCGCCCAGTTCGAGGCCGCGAAGACCGACCGTGACCTGGCCGCCGCCGACCTGAAGCGCTACAAAGACCTGTTCACCAGGGGCTTTATCAGCGCTGCCGAGCAGCACCGGCGCCAGGCCAACTACGACGCCGCCGAATCGCGGCTGCGCCAGGCCCAGGCCGGGCTGCGCAGCCAGTCCAACCAGACCGGCTACTCGGTGCTGCATGCCGACGCCGACGGCGTGGTCACGGCGATTGATGCCGAGGTGGGCCAGGTGGTGACGCCTGGCCAGCCGGTGGTGCGCGTGGCGCAGACGGCAGAGAAGGAAGTCGCCATCGGCCTGCCCGAAGACCAGGTCGACCTGCTGCGCGGCATTACCGACGTGACCATCCATACCTGGGCCGAGCCGCAGCGCACGCTGCCTGGCCGCGTGCGCGAGATTGCCGCGGCGGCCGACCCGGTCACCCGCACCTATGCCACCCGCGTGACGGTGCCGAACCCGCCCGCCGACCTCAAGCTCGGCATGACCGCAGTGGTGACCTTCATGCGTACCGGCGCCACCCCAGCCATCCGGGTGCCGCTGACCGCGCTGCTGCAGGAGCAGGGCCGCAACCAGGTCTGGATCTATGACGCCGCCGCCGGCACGGTCAAGCCGGTGCCGGTGACGCTGGGCGAGGCCATCGGCAACGAGGTGGAGGTGCACCAGGGCCTGGCCCCGGGCCAGACCATCGTCACCGCCGGGGTGCACCTGCTGCGCGCGGGCCAGAAGGTGCGCCCGCTGCAGACGGTCGCGCCTGCGGCAGGACCTGCATCCGCCCCGGCATCGGCACCGGCCGCCACCCCGAAGCAGGGGTGAGCGGATGGACCATTCCCGCTTCAACCTGTCGCGCTGGGCGCTCGAGCACCAGCCGCTGACCCGCTACCTGCTGGTGGTGCTGCTGCTTGGCGGCATGCTGGCGTTCTTCCAGCTGGGCCAGGACGAGGACCCGCCCTTTACCTTCCGCGTGATGGTGGTGCAGGCCTTCTGGCCCGGCGCCACCGCCGAGCAGATCGCCGTTCAGGTGACGGACAAGATCGAGCGCCAGCTGCAGGAAGTGCCCTATGCGGACAAGATCCGCAGCTTCTCCAAGCCGGGCGAGACCACGGTGATCTTCCAGCTCAAGGACACCTCGCCGGCGAAGGAGACCGCGCAGGTCTGGTACACCGTGCGCAAGAAGATCGGCGATATCCAGCAGACGCTGCCTGCGGGCGTGCGCGGGCCGTTCTTCAATGATGAGTTTGGCGACGTGTACGGCACCATCTACGCGCTCTCGGCCGACGGCTTCAACTACAAGGAGCTGCGCGAGTACGCCGACCTGGTGCGCCAGGAACTGCTGCGCGTGCCGTCGGTGGCCAAGGTGTCGCTGATCGGCCTGCAGGACGAGAAGGTCTTCATCGAGTTCAACCAGGCGCGCTTTGCCCAGCTGGGGCTGGATATCAACGCCATCGCCGACCAGATCTCGCAGCAGAACAACCTGACCGGCAGCGGCGTGCTGGTCACCCCGACCGATAACCTGCAGGTGCGCCTGTCGGGCCAGTTCGCGAGCGTGGAAGACCTGGAGAACCTGGTGCTGCGTGGGCCCAACGGCATCGCCAATATCCGCCTGGGCGACATCGCGCACGTCTACCGCGGCTATGTCGACCCGACCCAGACGCGCATGCGCTTCAACGGCAAGGACGTGATCGGGCTGGGGATCTCGATGCAGAAGGGCGGCGACATCATCGAGCTGGGCAAGAACCTGCGCGCCGCGTTCGACCGGCTGCGCACGCAGTTGCCGGTGGGGATAGAGATGGACCAGGTGCAGGACCAGCCGGAGGCCGTCAAGCGCTCGGTTGGCGAGTTCGTGCACGTGCTGATCGAGGCGGTGGTGATCGTGCTGGCCGTGAGTTTTGTCTCGCTGGGCCTGCATACCCGTCCGCTGCGGCTGGACGTGCGGCCGGGCCTGGTGGTAGCGCTGACCATCCCGCTGGTGCTGGCGGTGACCTTCCTGTTCATGCATATCTTCGGCATCGGCCTGCACAAGATTTCGCTCGGGGCGCTGATCGTGGCGCTGGGGCTGCTGGTCGATGACGCCATCATTGCGGTCGAGATGATGGTGCGCAAGCTGGAAGAGGGCTTCTCCAAGATGGAGGCGGCCACCTTCGCCTATACCTCCACCGCGATGCCGATGCTGACCGGCACGCTGATCACCGC
Source organism: Cupriavidus necator N-1 (assembly GCF_000219215.1). NCBI lineage: Bacteria > Pseudomonadati > Pseudomonadota > Betaproteobacteria > Burkholderiales > Burkholderiaceae > Cupriavidus > Cupriavidus necator. The sequence goes on from NC_015726.1 coordinate 1,512,259, forward strand.
GGCCGGCTTCCTGCCGGTGGGCCTGGCACGCTCGACGGTGGGCGAATATACCTTCGCGATCTTTGCGGTGACGGCGCTGGCACTGGTGCTGTCGTGGCTGGCGGCGGTCTATTTCACGCCCTACCTGGGCTACCTGCTGCTCAAGACCCGCGGCCCGGGCGCGGGCGAGGCCCACGAGGTCTTCGACACGCCGTTCTATGCGCGCTTTCGCCGGCTGGTGGACTGGTGCGTGACCTGGCGCAAGGTGGTGATCGCGATCACGCTGGTGGCCTTCGGGCTGGGCATCTACGCCTTCAAGTTTGTCGAGAAGCAGTTCTTCCCGGATTCCAGCCGCCCCGAGCTGATGGTGGAGCTGTGGATGCCCGAGGGCACCAGCTTTGCCCAGATGGAAACCGAGGCCAAGCGCTTTGAGCGGCTGGTCGGCAAGGACCGCGAGGTCGAGAGCCTGACCACCTTCGTTGGCACCGGCGCGCCGCGCTTCTACCTGCCGCTGGACCAGATCTTCCCGCAGACCAATGTGGCGCAGGTGATCGTGATGCCGGTCAGCACCGAGGTGCGCGACGCGCTGCGCCGCCGCATCATCAAGCTGATGGATGCGGAGTTCCCGTACCTGCGGGGCCGCGTCAAGCTGCTGCCCAACGGGCCGCCGGTGGCCTATCCGGTGCAGTTCCGCGTGATCGGGCCGGACGCCGCCGGGGTGCGCCAGCTGGCCGACCAGATCAAGGCCGAGATGCGCGCCAACCCCAACACCGTCGGGGTCAACGACAACTGGAATGAGAACGTCAAGATGCTGCGCCTGGAGATCGACCAGGACAAGGCGCGCGCACTGGGCGTGACCACCAATGCCATCGCCCGCGTCACGCAGACCGTGCTGAGCGGCGTGCCCGTGGGCCAGTACCGCGACGGCGACAAGCTGATCGACATCCTGATGCGCACCCCGCGCAATGAGCGCGATGCGATCTCGGACCTGAACAACATGCTGGTGCCGACCAACACCGGGCGCATGGTGCCGCTGACGCAGGTGGCGCGCGTGACGCTGCGCTCGGAGCCGGGCGTGGTGTGGCGCGAGAACCGCGACTTCGGCGTAACCGTGCAGTCCGATGTGGTCGACGGCATCCAGGGCCCGACGGTGACCGCGCAGATCAACCCGAAGCTGGACAAGCTGCGCGCGCAGCTGCCGCCGGGCTACCGCATCACCGTGGCCGGCGCGGAAGAAGAGAGCGGCAAGGCCGGCGCCTCGATCGCGGCGCAGCTGCCGCTGTGCATCTTCATCATCTTCACGCTGCTGATGCTGCAGCTGCACAGCTTCTCGCGCGCGACCATGGTGTTCCTGACCGGCCCGCTGGGCCTGATCGGCGCCGCCGCCACGCTGTTGCTGCTGCGCGCGCCGATGGGGTTTGTGGCGCAGCTGGGCATCACCGCGCTGCTGGGCATGATCATCCGCAACTCGGTGATCCTGGTCGACCAGATCGAGCAGGACGTCAGCGCCGGCGTGCCGCAGTGGACCGCCATCGTCGAAGCCGCGGTGCGCCGCTTCCGGCCGATCATCCTGACCGCCGCCGCGGCGGTGCTGGCGATGATCCCGCTGTCGCGCTCGATGTTCTGGGGGCCGATGGCGGTGGCGATCATGGGCGGGCTGATCATCGCCACGGTGCTGACGCTGCTGTTCCTGCCGGCGCTGTACGCGGCGTGGTTCCGCGTCAAGCGGCCGGAGGATGGCGTGGGAGCGCTGGCAGGCTGAGGCGCCGCGCGGTTCAGGCTGCGCGGGGGCCTGCGCAGAAGGTTTGTGCGAAGGTCTGAGTGAAGGCCGAAGCTGCCCGCGACGCCTCCGCCATCAGCCCGGCCACGATCTGCGCGGCCGGCTCGATCGCGTCGCAGAAGCCGCCGGCCGGTCCCAGCGAGACGATGCCGGCATCGACCTCGCCATCGGCATAGACACGCTGGCGCGTGCGCGACGACAGAATCAGGTCGCCGAACTCGGTATGGCTGCGCGCCCCGGCCGCTTCCAGGCGCTGCACCTCACGCGCGGTCTCGTTGGCCAGCACCCGCCAGGTGTCGCCCAGCGAGCCGAGGATGGCGGTGGAGCAGTGCTGGTCGGAGTCGACGATGCGCTGCTTGAGCGCCGCATGCGCGCGGATCTCGGCCGCGACCATGAAGCGGCTGCCCATCACCACGCCGTCTGCCCCCATTGCCAGCGCTGCCGCGATCTGCCGGCCGTTGCCGATGCCGCCGCCCAGCAGCAGCGGCACGCTCAGCCGCGCCAGCGCAAAGGCGCCGTTGACGAAGGTGGGCAACTGGCTCGCGCCCGGGTGCCCGCCTTCTTCCATGCCGACCAGCGTCACCGCATCCACGCCCATGCGTTCGGCGCTCAGCGCATGGCGCACGCTGGGGCATTTGTGGATCACGATGGCGCCGCCCTGGTGGATCGGATCGACCAGGCCCTCGGGCGCGCCGCCGGCGGTCTCGAAGCAGCGCACGCCTTCGTTCAGCGCCACATCGATCCACGCCTGGACGTTGCGGTTCTGCTCCGGCCGGCGCGCCAGCGTCAGGTTGACCCCGAACGGCTGGCCCCCGGCCAGGTCGCGGCAGCGGCGCAGGTCGTCGCGCAGCGCGGCCAGCGAGTCGAACGAGCGCGCGGTGATGAACCCCATCGCGCCGGCATTGACCATGGCCGCGACCATGCGCGATTCCCCCAGGTGATGCATGCCGCCCAGCAGGATCGGGTGGCGGATCGACAGCAGCTCGGTGATGCGGGTACGGAATGTGGCTTGCATGGGGAGGCAGGGGTTCACGCCGCGAGCGTCTCGCGCACGAAGTCGGTAATGGTTGTCTGCGGCTGCGCCAGCAGGGCCTGGCCGGCCAGGCGGTTCCAGTACGCCTCGGAGCCATCCGCCATGCGCCACTCGTGCAGGCGCCGGGTGTAGAGCTGCAGGTCGTATTCCTCGGTCACGCCGATGGCGCCGTGCAGGGCGTGCGCGGTGGCGGCGACCAGTGGCACCGCCATGCTGGTGCGGGCCTTGGCGATCGCAACCGGCATGCGGGCAGGAAAGGGGCCGTCGCCGGCAAAGGCGAGCTCCGCCGCGATCCCCGCCGCCGCCACATGCTGCGCCATCACGCTAAGCTGGTGCTGCACGGCCTGGAACTTGCCGATCGACTTGCCGAACTGGGAGCGGTCGTTGCAGTACTGCAGCGTCATGTCGAACACGCGCCCCATCGCGCCCGCCATGGCGGCGGCGTGGATGGCGGCGCTGAAGGCGCGCACGCGCTCGCCATGGTCGCCGACCGGACCCGGCAGGTCCCGCGCGGCCCATACCAGCGTGGCCGCCAGGCTGCCATGCACGCCGGACGGCTGGCGCGATGCCTGCGACGCATCGAGCAGCAGCATGCCGCCTTCCACGTTGGCCAGCACCCAGTCCGCGATCGCGCCAAAGGGCAGCAGCGGTGCGGTGATGGTGCCGTCGGCGCCACGCGCGCACTGGCCGGCCAGCGTGATCATGCCGGCCGGCGCCGCCTCGCCCGTGGGCGCCAGCAGCGCGCGGGCAGCGATGGCCTGCGCCGCCGGCAGCGGCAGCGCGTGGCTGCCGAAGAGGGTGAAGACCGGTCCGATCGCCTGCAGCGGCAGGGCCGCGCCGCCCGCGGGTTCCGGCGCCATCAGCTCCAGGAAGCCGGTATCGGCCAGTGCCGCCCACAGCGGCGCGGGTGACGCACCGCCCTCGATGGCGCGCAGCGCGGCCGGGGTGGCGTGATCGCGCAGGATGTCTTCGATGGCTTCGGTAAACATGTCGTCTCTCTGGAAGTCTGGTTGGCTCAGCGCAGGCCGAGGCCGCGGGCGATCATGCCGCGCAGCACTTCGCGGGTGCCGCCGCGCAGCGAGAAGGTGGGTGAGATCTGGCTCAGGAAAGCCACCGTGCGGTACAGCTCGGGGTCCGGCGCCGCGCCGGGGTCGGCGCTGGTCACGGCTTCGAGCAGGGCCGGGATGGACTGCTCGAAATCCGTGCCCAGGTCCTTGACCAGCGCCGCTTCCACCACCGGGCTTTCGCCGCGCGCCAGGCGCGCGGTCACGGCCACCGACAGGCTGCGCAGCGTGGCCAGCTGGGTCACGAAGCTGCCGAGCAGTGCGGCATTGGCGGCATCGGCGTCCGAGGGCTGGCCGGCGCGCAGCGCCTGCACCCAGAGATCCACCAGCACGATGCTGGAATAGAGCCGCTCCGGCCCACTGCGCTCGAACGCCAGCTCCGCCGTGACCTGCTCCCAGCCGCCGCCTTCCTCGCCGACCAGCGCGTCGTCGGGAAGGAACACGTCGTCGAAGGTGACCTCGGAGAAATGCGCGTCGCCGGTCAGGTCGACGATTGGGCGCACCGTGACACCGGGCGCGGCCAGGTCGATGATGAACTGCGACAGCCCCTTCTGGCGGTCTTCCGGCACCCCCGACGAGCGCACCAGCGCGATCATGTAGTGGCAATGGTGGGCGTTGGTGGTCCAGATCTTGCGCCCGCTCAGGCGCCAGCCGCCATCGCAACGCGTGGCGCGGGTGCGCACGCTGGCCAGGTCCGAGCCGGAGTCTGGCTCGCTCATGCCGATGCAGAAGAAGGCGCTGCCGTTGCAGATGCGCGGCAGGTGGAAGTCCTTCTGCGCCGGCGTGCCGTACTTCAGGATCAGCGGGCCGCTCTGGCGGTCGGCGACCCAGTGCGCGGCCACCGGGGCGCCGGCGGCCAGCAGCTCTTCCACCAGCACGAAACGGTGGAACGCATCCATGCCGGCGCCGCCATAGCTGGCCGGCAGCGTCACGCCAACCCAGCCGCGTTGCGCCAGCCGGCGGCTGAAATCGGCATCGAAACCCATCCACGAGCGCGCGCGGATATCGGCGCTGGCGGCTGGCAGGTGCTCGGCCAGGAAGCGCCTGACTTCGGCGCGCAAGGTTTCCGCCGCGGGCGGCAGCGCGGTCAGGCGGAAGGCGTCCAGCAATTGGCTCACGTCGTACTCCTTGGTGGCGGCATGCATTGCCGCCACGGTCATTGGGCTTTCCAGTAGCGGTCGCGCAGGGCCTGCTTGTACAGCTTGCCGGTGGGCAGCCGCGGCATGGCGTCGGTGAAGTCGATCGAGCGCGGCACCATGTAGCGCGCCACCCTGCCGCGCAGGTATTCGAGCAGGGTCTCGGCAAGTTCGGGGGACGGCGCGATGCCCGCGGCCGGTTCGACGATGGCCTTGACCTCTTCGCCCATCTCCGCATTGGGGACGCCGATCACGGCGGCGTCGCCGACGCTGGGATGCACCACCAGCGCGTCCTCGATCGCCTGCGGGTAGATGTTGACGCCGCCGGAGATGATCATGAACGCCTTGCGGTCGGTCAGGTACAGGTAGCCGTCTTCATCCATCCGGCCGATATCGCCCACCGAGGTCCAGGTGGGGTGGCGCGGGTGCTGCGCGGCGCGGGTCTTCTCCGGATCGTTGTGGTAGTGGAACGGCAGGGCTTCGCGCTCGAAGTAGACCAGCCCGCTTTCGCCGCAGGGCAGTTCGTTGCCGTCCTCGTCGCAGATATGCAGCACGCCCACCAGCGCCTTGCCGACCGAGCCCGGGTGCGTCAGCCATTCCGCCGTGTTCAGCGTGGCCACGCCGTTGCCTTCGGTGGCGGCGTAGTACTCGTGCACGATCGGTCCCCACCAGGCGATCATCTCGCGCTTGATTTCCTGCGGGCAGGGGGCTGCCGCGTGGATCGCCACGCGGTGGCTGGACAGGTCGAAGGCCTCGCGCTGCGCCGGCTCCAGCTTAAGCATGCGGATGAACATGGTCGGCACCCACTGGCTGTGGGTGACGCGGTAGCGCTCGATCATGCGCAGCGCCTCGACCGCGTCGAACTTCTCCATGAAGACCACGGTGCCGCCGCCGAACTGGGTCTCAAGCCCATAGCCGAGCGGTGCGGTGTGGTACAGCGGCGCGGGCGACAGGTAGGTGGTATCGGCGTCGAAACCATAGCGAACGAACTGGGCCCGGCGTGGCGAGCCCGAGCCTTCGGTCACATAGCCCTGCGGCTGCGCGCGCACGATGCCCTTGGGCCGGCCGGTGGTGCCGGAGCTGTAGATCATGGTCGCGCCCATCCATTCTTCGGCCAGGCGCCCGGCCGGGTGCGCGGCGATGGCCGCTTCGTAGCTGTCCCAGCCGGGAATGGTGCCGTCCACCATCAGCCGGCTGCGGCAGGTCGGCATCAGGTCCGTCAACTGGGCAGCCAGCTCGCGCATCGCGTAGGAGGTCACCACCACCTGCGCCTTGCTGTCCTCGATCAGGTAGGCGGCTTCGGGCGCGGTCAGGAAGCGGTTGACGGGGGTGATCAGCAGCCCGGAACGCAGCGCGGCCCAGCACAGCTCAAAGCAGCGCATATTGTTTTCGAGCACCATCGCGATATGGTCGCCGCGGCGTAGGCCAAGCGCGTACAGGTACTGGGCAAAGCGGTTCGAGCGCTGGTCCAGCTCGCTGTAGCTCAGGACCTCGCCGGTGGTGCCGTTGATGGCGGCGGGCTTCTCAGGGTTCAGGGCGGCGTGATCGCCCAGGTACTTGGGGGTCGGTGTCATGGTGCGGTGCTCGGTGCGGTGATCAGGCGGCGGGGATCTCGCCCGACGTGTCGGCATTGGCCGCGGCCTGGCGGACCAGCGCGGGAATCAGTTGGCCAAGCTCGGCGGCGTCCCAGCGGCCTGACTTCTCGATGCGCGGGCCGGCGTGCCAGCCTTCGGCCACCGTGATGCGCCCGCCGCGCACGCCGAACACGCGCCCGGTGACGTCGCCGGACTCGACGCTGCCCAGCCAGGCCACCAGCGGCGCCACGTTGCCGGCATCGAGCGGATCGAAGCCCGGCACGGCGCCGGCGGTGAACTCGTTGCGCCGCTTGGCGAAGATGTCTTCGGTCAGCCGGCTCATCGCGGTCGGGTAGATCGCGTTGACGGTGACGCCGTAGCGGTCCAGCTCGCGCGCGGCGATCACCGACATCACGGCGATGCCGGCCTTGGCCGCGCCGTAGTTGGACTGGCCGGCGTTGCAGTACAGGCCGGACGACGAGCTGGTGTTGATCATGCGCGCGGCGCGCTGGCGCCCCGCCTTCGATTCCTCGCGCCAGTAGGCGGCGGCGTGCCGCGACGGCGCAAAGGTGCCGCGCATATGCACGCGGATCACTGAATCCCAGTCCTCCTCGGTCATGTTGACCAGGGTGCGGTCGCGCAGGATGCCGGCATTGTTGACCAGTACGTCGAGGCCGCCGAAGGTGTCGATGGCGGTGCGGATCATGCGCTCGGCGCCGGCCCAGTCGGCCACGTCGTCGAAGCTGGCGATGGCCTCGCCGCCGGCGGCGCGGATCTCGGCCACCACTTCCTGGGCCGGGCCGCTGGCGGCACCGCCGCCTTCGCCGCGCCCGCCGAGATCGTTGACGACCACTTTCGCGCCCTGGCGGGCGAACTCCAGCGCATATTCGCGCCCGATACCGCGACCGGCACCGGTGATGACGGCAACGCGGTCCTTGCAAAGCTGTGACATGGTGAATCCTGTTTTCTGGGTTGTGCAGGGCGGCGCCTTCAGCGCGCGCTGACGTCGTAGTTCTTGACCAGTTCCCCGTAGCGCACCCGCTCCGAGGCGATCATGGCGCGCATCTGCTTGCCCGGCTCGGCCAGCACTTCGGCATAGGCCGTGCGCGCGGCGAAATTGCGGAATTCCGGCGTGCCCAGCGCCTTCAGCAGCGACGCCTCGAGCTTCTGCGCGATCGGCTCGGGCGTCTTGCTGCTGACGCCAAAGCCGATCCACACCGACAGCTCATAGTTGGCCACGCCGCTTTCACGCACGGTTGGCACGTCGGGCAGTTCAGGGTGGCGCGCGCGGGTGGTCACGGCCAGCGGGCGCAGCTTGCCGGCGCGCAGCAGCGGCAGGGCGCCGCCGACATCCAGCAGGGCCAGGTCCACCGCGCCACCCATCAGGTCGGTCTGCACCTGCGCCGCGCCCTTGTAGGGAATGTGGTTCAGGTCGATGCCGGCCATCTGCTGCAGCTGCAGCCCGCCCAGGCGATAGTGGTAGCTGTAGTTGGCCAGGCTGACCGTATGCGGCTTCCTGCGCGCGGTGGCGAGGACGTCGGCAACGCTCTTGTAGGGCGAATTGGCGCCCGTGACCAGCACCGCCGAAGCGCGGATCGCGGCAGCCAGCGGGCGGATATCGCGTGGGTCATAGGGCAGCTTGTCGTTGACCAGCGGGTTGATGACCATGGCGCTGGGCGAGATCATCAGGATGCTGTAGCCGTCAGCCGGCGCGTTGAGCAGGCTCTGCACGGCGATGATGGTGTCGGCGCCGGGGCGGTTCTCGACCACGGCCGGCTGGCCCAGGTCCTTGCCCACCAGCTCGGCGACGAAGCGGGTGACGGTGTCTGAGCCGCTGCCCTGCGTCAGGGGCACGATAAAGCGCAGCGGACGCGAGGGGAAGTTGTCGGCGGCGCTTGCCGGCAGCGCCGGCAGCAGCATCGCGCAGGCCAGGCCAAGGCCCAGCAGGCGGGAAAGCGTGGAACGTTTCATGGCGGTCTCCTTGCGGGGCACTGCCGGCAGCACGATGCTGCCGGCGCGCCACGTCATTGCTTGGGTTCGGTCCAGGGCTCAGTACTTGCCGTACAGCGTCACCACGCACGCGCCGCCGAGGCCGAGGTTGTGCTGCAGCGCCAGCTTTGCGCCTTCCACCTGCCGATGCTCGGCGGTGCCGCGCAGCTGGTGCGTCAGTTCGTAGCACTGGGCTAGGCCGGTGGCGCCCAGCGGGTGCCCCTTGGACAGCAGGCCGCCCGACGGGTTGACCACTACCTTGCCGCCGTAGGTGTTGTCGCCGTCCATGACGAATTTCTCGGCGCCGCCTTCGGGGCAGAAGCCCAGGGCTTCGTACGAGATCACCTCGTTGTGCGCGAAGCAGTCGTGCAGCTCGCACACATCGACGTCCTCGGGGCCGATGCCGGCGTGCTCGTAGACCTTGTTGGCCGCCGCGCGCGTCATGTGGGTGCCGACGTAGTTCAGCATGGACGGCGGGTCGAACGAGGCGGGCGGATCGGTGGTGAGCGCCTGCGCCACGATCTGCACGCCGGTGCGCAGGCCGTGCTGGCGGGCAAAGCGCTCGGACACCAGGATTGCGGCCGCGCCGCCGCAGGTCGGGGGGCAGGCCATCAGGCGCGTCATCACGCCCGGCAGCAGTTCCACGTCGTTCATCACGTCTTCGGTGGTGACGACCTTGCGGAACAGCGCCAGCGGGTTGTTGGCGGCATGGCGGCTGGCCTTGGCGCGCACCGCCGCAAAGGTCTCCATGCGGGTGCCGTAGCGCTGCATATGCTCGCGGCCGGCGCCGCCGAAGGTGCGCAGGGCCTGCGGCAGGTGCGCCATGTCGGCGGTCAGCCCGTGCATGATCGGCTGGAAGCGGGCGCGGGTCACGGGGCGGTCATCCCAGTGCGACTTCAGCGCGCCTGCCTGCATCTGCTCGAAGCCCAGCGCCAGCACGCAGTCGGCATCACCGCTCTCGATCGCCTTGCGCGCCAGGTAGAGCGCGGTCGAGCCGGTCGAGCAGTTGTTGTTGACGTTGATGATGGGGATGCCGGTCATGCCGACTTCATACAGCGCGGTCTGGCCGCAGGTGGAGTCGCCGTAGACATAGCCGGCAAAGGCCTGCTGCACCTGCTCGTAGCCGATGCCGGCGTCCGCCAGCGCGCGGCGCGTGGCTTCGGCGCCCATTTCGGTGTAGCTCAGGCTTGCGCCGGGCTTGGCGAAGGGGATCATGCCGACGCCGGCAACCAGGACTTTCTCGCTCATGATGGATTCCTGAAGGAGGTTTCGAAAAAGGGGCTCAGAGCTTGCGTGCGATCAGGTCGCGCAGTACTTCGCTGGTGCCGCCGAAGATGCGGGTCACGCGCATGTCGACAAAGGCGCGCGCGATCGGGTACTCGAGCATGTAGCCGTAGCCGCCGTGCAGCTGCACCATGTCGTCGATGCACTTCCACAGGGTCTCGGTGGCGTACAGCTTGGCGATGGCCGCCTCCTGCAGCGACAGCTTCTGCACCATGTGCTTGCCGATGTAGTAGTCGACCATGGTGCGCACCGCCACGGCCTGGGCCTTGACGTCGGCCAGCTTGAACTTGGTGTTCTGGAAGTCCCACACGGTCTGATTGAAGGCGCGGCGCTCCTTCACGTACTGCAGCGTCAGCTCAAGCTGGCGCTCCAGCTTGGCGGCGCAGTAAGCGGCGATGATCAGACGTTCCTGCGGCAGCTCTTCCATCAGGTGGATGAAGCCGCCGTTCTCGTTGCCGATCAGGTTGGTGACCGGCACGCGCACGTTGTCGAAGAACAGCTCGGCGGTGTCGGCGGCGTGCTGGCCGACCTTCTCCAGCTTGCGCCCGCGGCGAAAGCCCGCGCGCTCCGCCTCGACCATGATCAGGCTCACCCCCTTGGCGCCCGCAGTCGGATCGGTCTTGCAGACCACCACGATCAGGTCGGCATTCAGGCCATTGGAGATGAAGGTCTTGCTGCCGTTGATCACGAACTCGTCGCCGTCGCGTACGGCGCTGGTACGGATCGACTTCAGGTCGGAGCCGCTGCCGGGCTCGGTCATGGCGATGGCCAGGATCTTCTCGCCGCGGCAGATCCCGGGCAGCCACTTGCGCTTCTGTTCCTCGGTGCCCAGGCGCACGATGTAGGGTGCGGTGATGTCCGAATGCACCGAGAAGCTCGGGCCGGAAATGCCGGAACGGTGATATTCCTCGGCCAGCACGGCGGAGTGGCCGAAATCGCCGCCGCCGCCGCCGTATTCCTCGGGCACTGTGACGCACAGCAGGCCTTCGCGGCCGGCCTTGAGCCAGGTCTCGCGGTCGACGCAGCCGGCCTGGTCCCAGGCGGCCTGGCGCGGCAGGCATTCGCGCTCGAAGAAGCGGCGCGCGGTTCCCCTGAACATCTCGTGGTCTTCGCGATAGACGTTGCGGATGATTTCCATCGATGGCTCCCGGTCTGACTGGTGGACGGCAGCGGTGTCGCTGCCTCGTTGGATCCAGTGTGGCCGGGGGCGGGTGGGAAGTCCCTACACCGGTGGTGTAGGTGGAGTAGATCAGGGGGTGGGCAGGGCGCCGGCGTCGCGCAGCCGGGCCACGGCTTGGTCACGTCCGGTGACTCCCAGCTTGGCGTAGACATTGCGCAGGTGCCACTTGACCGTGTCGAGCGACACGTTGAGGATGCGCGCGATCTTCTTGTTCGGCATGGCCTGCGCCAGCAGGCCCAGCACCTCCTGCTCGCGCTCGCTGAGGGTGGCCAGGCGCGCGAGTTGGGCGGCCGGGGCCGGCGAGGGAGCGGGACTGGCGGACGCGCCCGGACCGGCGGCGTCGGCCAGGCGCTGCGCGTAGAACGCCAGTACCGGGTCCAGGCTGTCATCGCCGGCCAGCACCGCCAGCATGGCCGGCACCTGCGGCGAGGCGTCGAGCAGGCTGCGCACCAGCCCGTGGCGGTGGCCGATGCGCAGCCCGTCGAGCAGTTGCCGGCGCGCGGCGGCGGGATCGCGGCGGCCCCGGTGGGCCTGCGCCATCAGCACGCGCAAGGTGGCCACGCGGGACCAGCGCCCGCCGGCCTCGGACAGCGCCGCCAGCGGCTCCAGGCGCGCCAGCGCGCCGTCGAAATCGTTGTGGTGCAGGCACATGCCGATGCGGGCCAGGTCGGCGTGGACCCGCACTTCCCAGGCGGTGCTGCGCACCGCGCCGGCATGCCGGGCCGCCAGCGCTTCCAGCCGCAGCAGCGCGTCGTCGGCGGCGTCGACATGGCCGTCTTCCAGCAGCCGGCGCGAGCGCAGTGACAGGGCCCCGGCCACCAGGCGGTCGACTCGGTGGCGCTGCCCGTAGCGCTCCAGCCGGTCCAGGCACGCCAGCGCACCGGCGTGGTCGCCGGCGTGCCAGCGGCTGCAGGACAGCGCCAGCAGCGCGCGCAGCACGGTGTCGGGGATCGAGATGCGCACCAGCACGTCGATGCGGGCATCAAGCAGGCTGGCGGCAGCCTCGACATCGTTGAGTTCGTACAGGGTCTCGCCCAGCAGCGCGGCCGCCATGCAGGCCACGCCGGCGCAGGCGGCGCCACGCTGCTCGGCATCGGCCAGCACGTCATGCAGCACGCGTTCGGCCACCAGCACCTGGCCCTCGACGGCGTGCGTCATGCCGCCCATGCAGCGGCCCAGCAGCGTGCCGCGCGGCGCGCCGTCGCAGGGCGCGCCGTCCTCGATCACGCGCCGCGCCTGGTCGTATTCGCCGCGGTAGATATGCATCCACGACAGGATGTTGCCGCGCCCGGTCAGGGTGAAGTCGTCCGCGCCGGCGGGCACGCGCTGCAGCGCCGGCAGCAGGTTGGCGACGGCATCGGAGTCGTCGCGCAGCAGCGCCATGCTGCCTTGCAATATCGCCAGCGCATAGTGCTCGCGCGGGCCCAGCCGCCCGGCCTGGGCCTGCATCCGCTGCAGGCTGTCTTGCAGCCCGTCGGAGTCGCCGGCATACATCTGCAGATGGGCCTGGACCAGCAGCAGGCCGAAGCGGGCCCGTATCTGTTCCGCCGGCAGTTGCCGCACCAGCGCGGCCAGCTTGCTGAGTTCGCCGCGCGCGAGCAGGCTATGCGCGCGGCCGTGCACCATGTCGGCGGCGGCCGCGCTGTCCCCGGCCAGCACCGCGTGCCGCACGGCCTCGTCGACGTGGCCATGCGCGTTGAACCACTGCCAGGCCGCTGCGTGCATCGCCGCCTGCGTGCCCTGCGGCAGCCCGCCGAGGCGCCCCAGCAGCACTTCGCGCAACAGCGGGTGCAGGCGGTACCAGGCTTCGCCATGGCTGTCGCTGCCGATCTGCGCGATGAACAGGTCGTCGCGCGCCAGGTGCGCCAGCCGCACGGTGATCTCGGCGGCGGCTTCGGGCCGGCCCAGCAGGGTGGCGCACAGCGCGCCGCAAAAGCGGTGGCACAGCGCCATGCGGGTGAGCAGGCCGAGGTCGTCCGGCGTCAGCCGCACCAGCACCTCGCGCTCGAAATAGCTGGCAAAGGTCTGTGCGTCGCGCACCTGGACCGGGTTGTACGATCCGCCGCGCTTGCCCTTCAGGTCGATGGCAAAGAGCTGCAGGCCGGCGGCCCAGCCGTCGGTGAGTTCATGCAGCCGGCCGGCATCGCGGGCGTCGACGTGGCCCAGTTGTTCCTGCAGGAAACGGGCGGATTCCTGTGCCGAGAAGCGCAGGTCGGCCAGCCCGAATGACGACAGCAGCCCCTGCGTGCGCAGCCGCGCCAGCGACAGCGGCGGCGCGGTGCGCGAGGCCAGCACCACGTGCAGTTGCGGCGGCGCGTAGTCGAGCAGCCAGCGCAGCGCCAGCACCACGCCGGGGTCGTCCAGGTGATGGACGTCGTCGAGCATCAGCACCAGTTCGCGCCGGCGTGCGCCGATGGCCCGCACCAGCGTGATCACCCAGTGCTCGACCGCGGACTGGTGGCCGTCGCGGCCCATCAGCACCCAGGCATCGCGCACGATGGCCGGATCCACGGTGGCCAGGCTGGCGACCAGGCCGTTGAAGAAGGCCGCGACGCTGTTGTCTTCCGGGGCGAGCGACAGCCAGGCGACGTCGAAGTCCAGCGTCAGCAGGGCCTGGCGCCACGCCGCCAGCGTGCTGGTCTTGGCGCAGCCGGCCGGCCCCTGGATCACCACGCAGCGCTGGCGCCGCGCCTCGGCCAGGCGCGCGAGCAGGGTGTCGCGCGGCATCAGCGGGCGGGCGCCGCGGGGCGGCACCAGCTTGGTCGGCGTGACCGCGAAGGCAGGTGTGGCGGACTGGCGGGCGGATTCTGCTGGCGCGGCTCCGGCCGGGGACATGCTGGGCTCCTCTTGTCCGTGCGGCGCGGGCCGGCGGACCAATGCGATGGCAGCATTGTAGGAGCGCCGGGCTGGCCGGCGGCGTCTTCAGATGGCGGGCCACCTGACGCGGGTGGGGCGCCGGGCGCCCACCCGCGTGCCGTTTGCCTTAGTGGTTCAGGCCTGGTGCGCCATGATCCGCTCCGCCAGTGCCACCAGGCTGCGGTCGCTGCCCGCCGGCCCCAGCAGCGAGATGCCGAGCGGTGCGCCGTCGCGGCGGGCCAGCGGCAGGTTCAGCTGCGGGAAGCCGCTCAGCGGCGTCAGGCACAGCGTCTGGGAGGCGAGGTTGCGGTAGGTCTCCAGCGATTCGACCGGCTCGGCGCGCAGCGGCGCGATATCGGGCATGGTCGGCAGCACCAGCACGCCGTCCTGCCCCAGCAGCCGGCCCACGTGCGCGGTGAAGTCGCGGCGCACGGCACTGGCTTCGTCGAACTGGCTGCGGGTGACGGCCTTCGAGAAGGCGAAGCGTGCCGCGACATCGGCACCCAGCTCCAGCCCGTGTTGCTCGATCAGTTCGCCGTCGCTGTGCCACGCCTCCCAGCCCTGCACGTAGCGGAACGCCCACCACAGCTCGGACAGCGGCCGGTCGGCCACGGTGACTGGCGCGGCCCGGCCCAGCGCGGCTTCGATCCGGGCGACGGCCGGTGCCAGCGCGCCGCGGGCTTCCGGGGTGGGCTGGCCGAACAGGTCGGTGGCAACTAGCAGCCGCGGCGCGGCCGGCAGCGGCGCCGGGTCCGCGCCGAACAGCACCTCGGCCACGCGCGCGAAGGTGCCGATGTCGCTCGCGAAAAAGCCGCAGGTGTCCAGGCTCTCGGACAGCGGCAGGCAGCGCTCCAGCGAAATTCGCCCGTGCGTGGGACGGATGCCGAACAGGCCGCAATGGCTGGCCGGCGCACGCACCGAGCCGCCGGTGTCGGAGCCCAGCGCGAAGTCACACAAGCCGTTCGATACCGCCGAGGCCGAGCCCGACGACGAGCCGCCGGTGATGCGGTCCGGCGCCGCGCCGTTGACCGGGCGCCCGTAGTGGGCGTTCTGGCCGTTCATGGAGAAGGCCAGCTCGTCAGTGTGGGTCTTGCCGACGAAGGCGGCGCCGGCATCCAGCAGCCGCTGCACCGCCGGCGCGGTCGCGGCCTTGATGCCCGAGCGCGCCAGCACGTGCGGATTGCCGCCGCCGGTCGGATAGCCCGCTACATCGAACAGGTCCTTCACGGCAAAGCTAAGGCCCTGCAGCGGGCCGCTGGCGGCGTGCGGGACGGCAACCTGGGGGTACGGCATGAAGGCACGGGCAGGATGGGTGGCAAGCGTCATGGGGGGCCTGGAATATGTTGGGGTTCTGGGATGGGGCTTATGCCGCGGTGGCCACGGCGGGCTCGGCGGCCAGCACGCAGCTGACGCGGTGGCCGGTGCCGACGGTGACCGCCTGCGGCACCTCGGCCAGGCATTGCGGGCGCGCATGCGGGCAGCGTGGCGCGAAGGTGCAGCCCGGCGGCAGCGCGGCCAGGTCGGGCGGGGCGCCGCCGATGGCCTGCAGCCGCTGGCCACGGTCCATGCCATGCTGCCGGCTTTGCAGCAGGGCGATGGTGTAGGGGTGGCGCGCCGCGCGCAGCAGGGTGCGGATCGGGCCTTCCTCGACAATGCGCCCGCCGTACATCACCGCGACGCGGTCGGCGATCTCCACCGCCGCGCCGATATCGTGGGTGACGAAGACGATGGACAGCCCCAGTTCGCGCTGCAGCTCGCGCAGCAGGATCAGCACCTGGATCTGCACGGTGGCGTCCAGCGCGGTGGTGGGCTCGTCGGCGAGCAGGATCCTGGGCCGCGCCGACAGTGCCAGCGCGATCATCGCGCGCTGGCGCATGCCGCCCGACATCTCGTGCGGGTACGCTGCCAGCCGTCGCTCCGGGCTGGGAATGCGCACGGACTCGAGCGCCTGTAGCGCGCGCTCGCGCGCCTCGGCGGCCGAGACCTTGTCGTGGGTGCGGATGCATTCGACGATCTGCTGGCCGACGGTGTAGACCGGGTCCAGCGCCAGCAGCGGCTCCTGGAACACCATCGCCATGGTGCCGCCGCGCAGCCGGGCCAGCGCGCGCTGGTCGAGCGCCATCACGTCGGCGCCGTCGACGCGGATCCGGCCCTCCATGCGGGTGCGGCGCGGCGGGTGCAGGCGCATCAGCGCGCGCAGCGTGACGCTCTTGCCCGAGCCGGATTCGCCGATCAGCGCCACCGCTTCGCCTGCGCCCACTTCGAGCGAGACGCCGTTGACGGCGCGGATGGTCTTGCCGCCGCCGGAGAAGGTGACGTGCAGGTCCCGCACCGAAATCATCGGCGCGCCAGGTGTGCTTTGTGGGGTGGTGGACATGGTGGGCTCCTCAGGGCGCGGTGGCCAGCAGACAGGCGACCGGATGCCCGGCCACCAGGTCGGTCAGCTGCGGCTCGCGCCGCGCGCACACGTCCTGCGCCATGGCGCACCGCGGATGGAAGCTGCAGCCGGGCGGCGGGTTGATCGGATTGGGCGGGTCGCCCGCCAGCGGCGCGACCGCGGTGCGGTGGTCCGGGTCCAGCGACGGCATCGACTTCAGCAGCGCGCGCGTGTACGGGTGCGCCGGGTGGCGATAAAGGGTCTCGGTATCCGCGATCTCCACCACCTTGCCCAGGTACATCACCATCACGCGGTCGCACAGGTAGCGGATCACGTTGAGGTCGTGGCTGATGAAGACGTAGGTCAGGTCGAACTCGGCCTTCAGGTCCAGCAGCAGGTTCAGCACCTGCGCCTCCACCGACTTGTCCAGTGCCGAGACCGCCTCGTCCAGGATCACCAGCCGCGGGCGCAGCGCCAGCGCGCGGGCAATGTTGACGCGCTGGCGCTGCCCGCCGGACAGCTCGTGCGGGTAGCGCCCGGCAAAGCGCGCCGGGTCCAGCCCGACGCGCTGCAGCAGGTAGCGGGCGCGCTCGGTGGCTTCGCGCGCCGGCACGCCATGGACGCGTGGCGTGAAGGCGATCGACGCCTCGATGGTCAGGCGCGGGTTCAGCGACGAATAGCTGTCCTGGAACACCATCTGCACCTGGCTGCGGAACTGCTTCATCGGCAGCTGGGCCGAGCCCACGCCCTGCGCGTCGAAGATCAGCTCGCCGCTGTCCTGCTGCGTCAGCTGCATCAGCAGCCGCGCGGTGGTGGACTTGCCGCAGCCGGACTCGCCGACCACCCCCAGGGTCTCGCCCTTGAGCACGTCGAAGCTGACGCCATCGACCGCGCGCACCGACGCGGCACGCGCGCGCAGGCCGGGCAGGCCGGACTTGATGGGGAAGTGCTTGACCAGCTGGTGGGCGATCACCAGCGGCTGCGCCGGGCCGCCGACATCGCGGCCGGCCTGTGGGGAAGGGGCCTGCATCAGTGCTGGCATGGTTCAGTCCTTGATTTCCATGGCCGAGCGGATGCCGTCGGCCAGCAGGTTGAACGAGACCGAGGTCAGGAAGATCATGGCGCCGGGCAGGGCGGCAACCCACGGCTGGGTATAGATGGCCGTGCGCAGCGTGTTGAGCATCAGGCCCCACTCCGGCTCGGGCGGCTTGACGCCCAGGCCGAGGAAGGACAGGCCCGAGGCCAGGATCATCGACACCGAGATCAGGCTGGTGGCATAGACGAAGATCGGCCCAAGCACGTTGTTGAGCACATGGGCGCGCACGATGGTCAGCGACGACGCCCCGGAAGCACGCGCCGCGTCGACAAACTCGCGGTTGCGCACCTGGGTGGTCACGCTTTCGGCCACGCGCACGATCTGCGGGATAAAGACGATGGTCAGCGACAGCAGCGCATTGCCCACGCCCGCGCCCAGCGTGCCTGACAGCGCGATCGCCAGCAGCACCGACGGGAAGGCGTACAGGATGTCGGTGAGCCGCATGATCACGGTGTTGGTCCAGCCGCCGGCATAGCCGGCGACGATGCCGAGTGCGCTGCCGATGACAAAGGCCAGCAGCACCGGCGTGATGCCCATGAACAGCGACAGCCGCGCGCCCAGCATCAGCCGCGACAGCATGTCGCGTCCCAGCTCGTCGGTGCCCAGCGGGAAGTGCTCGGTGCCGATCGGCTTGAGGCGCTTGAGGATCGATGCCGCGTACGGATCGGCGGGCATCAGTGCCGGGGCGAACAGCGCCATCAGCACCAGCCCCAGCAGCACCAGCGCGGCCAGCATGGCCAGCCTGTTGCGCAGCAGGCGCCGGCCGACCGTGGTCCAGTAGCCGGGCGAGCGCTGCACCGCAGCGGCGGCCGGTGATGGGTCGAGGGTCATGTCCATGTCGGCCTCCTCAGTTGCGCTGGATGCGCGGATCGAACAGCGTCTGCAGCGCATCGACCAGCAGGTTGAGCAGCACGAAGAACACAGCCAGCACCAGGATGGTCCCCTGCAGCAGCGGGAAGTCGCGCTGGAAGATAGCGGCGTTGAGCAGGAAGCCGGTGCCGGGCCATGAGAACACGGTCTCGATCAGGATCGAGCCGCCCAGCAGGTAGCCCAGCTGCAGGCCCATCACCGACAGCGCGGTCGGCGCCACGTTCTTGAGCACGTGGCGGAACACGGCCAGGTCCGACAGGCCGCGCGCGCGCAGGCCGACGATGAACTCGTTGGCCAGGATCTCAGCCACCAGCGCGCGCACCGTGCGCGCCACGATGCCCATCGGGATCACCGACATGGTCACTGCCGGCAGCAGCATGTACTGCATGTGCTCCCAGTCCCAGGCCCAGTCGCCCGAACCGCCCGGCCCGGCGCCGGTGGCCGGCAGCCAGCCCAGCAGCACCGAGAACGCGATCACCAGCACCATCCCCAGCCAGTAGTGCGGGATGCTGACGCCCAGCACCGACAGCAGCGACGCGGTGCGGTCGGCCACGGAATCGCGCAGGTAGCCGGCGACAAAGCCGAACAGGCAGCCGAAGCTGAAGCCGATCAGCGTGGCCACGGTGGCCAGGCGCAGGGAATTGACCACGGCTGCGCCGACTTCGGCCATCACCGGCCGGCTGGTGGCGATCGAAGTGCCCAGGTCGCCCTGCAGCGCGCGGCCCAGCCAGTGCAGGAATTGCTCCAGGAAGGGCTTGTCGAAGCCGTAGAGCGCGGTCAGCTGGCGGCGCAGGTCTTCCGAGGCGTCGGGCGGCAGCACCGACACCAGCGGATCGCCGGGGGCGATATGAACCAGCGAGAAGCACAGCAGCGCCACCCCGAGCAGGATGGGGATGGCATAGAGGATGCGGCGGAACAGGTATTGCATGGGGGGATCCGGCAAGTTGGGGGCGTGCGTGCGCGGTGCGCGGCACGCGGGAAAGACCGGGCGGGACTGCCGGGCCGCGCGGCGGCGGGGCTGCCGCGCGGCGTCCGTCGGGCGCGGCCGGGATCAGTCCATCGACATTGTCGCGATATCGATAAACCAGCTCTGCGGCTGCACCACGCCCTTGACCTTCTTCGAGATCGCGCGCGGGCCGACGTCATGCGCGATCAGCACGAACGGCGATTCCTCGACGATGCGTGCATGCAGCCTGGCCAGCGCCGCGTCGCGCGATTTCTCGTCAAACGAGGTGCGCGCGTTCTCGATCAGCTTGTCGAACTCGGCATTGCCGAAGTAGCCCCAGTTGTTCGAGACCGGCGGCTGGGTCTTGGTGCTGACGAAGCGGACCATGGCGAAGAACGGGTCCATTGCCGCAAAGCTGACGTTGATGGCGTTGGCGCCGTGCGCGCTGGCGTCCTTGGCGCCGACGCGCCAGTTGGTGAAGAGCGTGTTCCACTCGACCACGTCGAAATCGACGTCGATAAAGCACTCCTTCAGGTTCTGCTGCACGTACTCGTTCATCGGCAGCGGCTGCATCTGGCCGGAGCCCGACGCCGACACCTGCACCTTGACCTTGACCGGTTTGGCGGCCGAGTAGCCGGCCTCCTGCATCAGCTTCTTCGCCGCGGCCGGGTCGTACTTGATATCGAACTTCGGATTGCCCCACCACGGATTGCCGGTCTCGACGATGCCCTTGGCCTCGGCCATGTAGCCGCCCAGCAGGGTCTTCAGGCCGCTGCGGTTGACGCACAGGTTGGCGGCCTGGCGCACGCGCTTGTCCAGCCACGGCGAGCCGGGCGCGAACGACAGCTGCCACGGCCACATATGCGGCTGCGCGTTGGCGTAGACCTGGAAGCCGCGGCTCTTGATCTGGGCGATGGCGTCGGGCGCCGGGGCTTCGATCCAGTCGACCTGGCCCGACAGCAGCGCGGCGGTGCGGGCGTTGGCCTCGGGCATCGGCACCATCACCACCTTGTCGATCTTTGGCACGCGCTTCGCGTCCCAGTATTGCGCATTGCGCACCACTTCCAGGCGCTCGCGCGGCACCAAGCGGCTCATCCTGAACGGCCCGGTGCCGGCGGCGTCGGCGGCAAACGCGACCCAGGCCTGCTTGGAGCGCTCGACCGGATCGGTGACCGAGGCCGGCACCGCGGCGAACTTCTTCTCCCACTGCGTGGGCGAGGCCATGAACAGGTTGGTCAGGTTGTAGGGCAGGAACGAATCCGGCTCGGAGGTGACCAGCTCGACGGTGAGGTCGTCGATCTTTTTTGCCGTGCGCAGCGTCGGCATGCGCGAGGCGGTTACGCCGACCTGGCTGGGATCGAACTGCCTGGCGGTCTTGTCCAGCACTTTGCCGACGTTCCAGACCACGGCGTCGGCGTTGAATGGGGTGCCGTCGTGGAATTTGACGCCGGGGCGCAGCTTGAACACCCATCTGGTCTTGTCGGCGGCGTCGACCTTCCATTCGGTGGCCAGGCCCGGGATCAGCAGGCTGGGGCCGTTGCCCCTGGACAGGTCCCATTGGGTGAGGCCGTCGTACATCGGGATGCCGGAGAAGCGGTTGCCCTCAAAGCCCTGGTCGGGCTGGCCGAGCGTGCGCGGGATGTCGGCGGCGGTCATGCCGATGCGCAGCACCTTGTCGGCATGGGCGGCACCGGGCAGCGCGAGCAGCGCCAGCACGGCGGCGCTCATGACCGAGGCAGCTGACTTGAGACCTTTCGCGAGAAGGGAGGGATCGTGGTGCACAGGCTTGCTCCTGGGTTGGCTTGAGGGGACGGATGTCTGCAAAGCAAGTCATGTGCCACGGTGGCAGGGCCGGGAACCCGGGCCGAAGCGCGGGCGATGGTGGTCTGCTTCTTGCTGAACCTGCTGCCGTTTCCTCTCCCTCCACCCCACCCGCAACCAGACATGGACCAGCTACACCTTCCCCGCATCAATGGCGCCCGCCTGTGGCAATCGCTGATGGACCTCGCCGCGATCGGCGCCACGCCCAGGGGCGGCGTGTGCCGCATCGCGCTGACCGAAGCCGACCGCAAGGGGCGCGACCTGGTGGTGCAGTGGTGCCGCGAGGCCGGGCTCGACGTGCGCGTCGACGAGATCGGCAACGTCTTCGCGCGCCGCGCCGGCAGCGACCCCGACGCGCGTGCCGTGGCCACCGGCAGCCATATCGACACCCAGCCCTCAGGCGGCAAGTTCGACGGCAACTTCGGTGTGCTGGCCGGCCTGGAGGTCATGCGCACGCTCGACGACCTGGGCATCGTCACGCGCGCGCCGCTGGAGGTTGCGTTCTGGACCAACGAGGAGGGCACGCGCTTCACGCCGGTGATGATGGGCTCGGGCGTGTTCGCCGGAGAATTCGACGCGGCCTTTGCGCGCGCGCAGGCCGATGTGGATGGCGTCAGCGTGGGCGACGCGCTGGCGGCCATCGGCTACCGCGGCGCGCAGCCGGCGGGCGCGGTGCCGGGCGGCATGTTCGCGGCCTACTTCGAGGCGCATATCGAGCAGGGGCCGGTGCTGGAGGCGGCCGGCCTGCCGATCGGCGTGGTCTCGGGCGCGCTGGGCCAGCAGTGGTACGACGTGACCGTGACCGGCATGGACGCGCACGCCGGCCCGACGCCGCTGGCGCTGCGCCACGACGCGATGCTGGCGGCCGCGCGCATGGTCGAGGCGGTCAACCAGATCGCGCGCGACGAGGCGCCGCACGGGCGCGGCACGGTCGGCTATCTGCAGGTCACGCCGAACTCGCGCAACGTGATTCCGGGCCGGGTCGATTTCTCGGTCGACTTCCGCAACCTGTCGCAGGCTGGCCTGGACCGCATGCACGCGGCCATGCAGGCGGCATTCGAAGGCATTGCCCTGGCCGCCGGCGTGGAGGTCGAAATCCGCCAGGTGGTGAAGTTCGAGCCGTGCGTGTTCGCGCCCGAATGCGTGGACAGCGTGCGGCGCGCGGCCTCGGTGCTGGGCCTGCCGCATATGGACGTGGTCAGCGGCGCCGGCCACGACGCGGTCTACGTCGCGCGGCGCGCGCCCACCGGCATGATCTTCGTGCCGTGCAAGGACGGCATCAGCCATAACGAGCTTGAAGACGCGCTGCCCGAGCACATCGAGGCGGGCGCCAACGTGCTGCTGCAGGCCATGCTGGCGCACGCGCGCTAGGGCGCCTGCGCCAGATCCGGGGCTAGTTGCAGATCGTGCCGGGAACCGGCTTGCCGGAGGCGGTCAGCCCCTGGCACGCATCGCCGCTCGCCAGGCTGGTATCCGCGGCCGCGGCCGGTGACAGCTTCAGCTTGCCTGCCACGGTGCAGCACCCACGGGGTGGTGGTGGGGCCGGCGTGCGCTTGGTCGCCGACAGCGGCGCCGGCCCACCGGCTTCCGCGGTTTCTTCCGCGTCAGGAAAGACGCACTGCCCTTGCTGGCAGATCCGCTCTCCTTTGCACTGCATGTCGTACTGGCATCCGGCGGCCTGTGCAAACGATGACCAGCCAGCGGTCATCGACGCTGCCAACAGCAAAGCGGGGAATTTCATATGCCCTCCGATCAGGGCTGAGATAACGATGCCGGACCGGCGCGGTGCCGCCCAGACACCTTCAGCATAGATCGCGGCAAGGGTCCGCGAAAGGCACTGGCACTCAGGTGTTCTACCACCCCTGCGCACGTTGGCCGGCGTTCGCGGTGCCGGGCCTCAGTGGGCGATGGAGCACGAGATCGCCCGCGCGCATTCCATCACCAGCGGCGCCAGCTTTTTCTGCGCCTCGGCCATGCTCCAGCGGCTGGCCGGCGGCGACACGTGCACCGCGCCGACCGCCACGCCACGGCTGTTGACGATGGGCGCGGCCAGGCCCATGTCGCCGATGAACAGTTCCTCTTCATTGCTGGCGTAGCCCAGCCGTCGGCACGCTGCCACGCGCTCGAAGATCGCATCCACGCCGGTCAGCGTCGCGGGCGTGCGCGCCACGCGCGCCGACTGCTCCAGCATCGCCAGCACCTGTTCGTCGGGCAGCGTGCTGAGGTAGGCCCGGCCGGAGCTGGTGCAGTACATCGGGATGCGCATGCCCACCGGCGTCAGCACCGGCATGTGTTTGGCGGTCATCAACTGGGCCACGTAGACCATGTCCAGCCCGACCGGCTCGGTCAGGTTGGCGGTCTCGCCGCTGGCTGCGGCCAGCTGCGACAGGTAGGGGCTGGCCACCGGGATCAGCGCGTCGGCCGCCAGGTAGTTGTAGCCGATCTCCATCACCCGCGGCGTCAGCCGGAAGCGGCGCGTCTGCGGGTGCTTGTCGACATAGCCCAGCGCTTCCAGCGTATGGATGGTGCGCTGCGCCGAGCTCTTGTTCATGCCGGTCAGCGCGGCCAGCTCCGACAGGGTCAGCGTGCGGTGCACGCCGTTGAAGGCGCGCAGGACTTCGAGGCCTTTTTCCAGCGACTGGTTGAAGAGCGGGTTGTCGCGGTCGGGCGTGGGTAGCGGGACAGGTTTTGACGGCATAGTTGCGTCGGCGGGCGAGAGGCCGGGCGGCACCATCCGCGGGATGGCTGCACCACGATGAATGAGTATTGCACCAATATACGAATGTATCGATTATCGATACGATGACGAAATGATAGCGTCGCTGGCGCAGACTGGAAAGTGCCGCGGCGTGGGAGTGCCTGGCTGGAGAAGCGGGCCGAAGGGGATTTGAAAACGGAAGTTGTCAGTCCGCCACTTGAAGGGCGGATGGTGCGAGGGAGGGGACTCGAACCCCTACACCATTGCTGGCGTCAGGACCTAAACCTGGTGCGTCTACCAATTTCGCCACCCTCGCGGTCCTTGCGGCGCTGCCCGGGCGGGCGGCCGCGATGCTCGCTGGCTTGCGCCGGACAGGAAAGCAAAAAAGGCGGCTGGAACTGCCCGCCTTTCACCTGTCCGCTGCTGCCGGCACTGGCCGCCGAACCGTGGTGTCGGCATGGCTCGCACCTGCGGTGCAACGAGGCTGCGGATTGTAGCGCAAGGCGCGGGGGGAATCCAGCCCTGCCGGGCGCTGCGGTGGCGGCGGCAGGCGGCAGGGCTATATTGTCGGCTTTCCAGATGCCGCACACATGCCGATGATTGCCTTCCCGACCCTGACCCCGCTGCGCTGGCGCCTGCTGTTCTGGGGCTGCGCGGCCGCGGTGCTGGCGCTTTCGCTGATGCCGCCGACGCAGCCCCTGCCGACCACCGGCTGGGACAAGTCCAACCATATGCTGGCGTTCGCGGTGCTGGGCGTGCTGGGCCGGCGCGCCTACACCGGCCGTGGCTGGGCCGTCTTGCTGGGGCTGGTGGCGTACGGCGGGCTGATCGAACTGCTGCAGGGGCAGACCGGCTACCGCGAGGCCGACTGGCTCGACCTGCTGGCCGACAGCGTCGGCCTGGCCGCGGGCATGGCGCTGGACTGGCTGGTGCGCCGCCTCAGCTCTCCTCGGCTTCGAGCGTGAACCTTGCGCCGTCGTCCTGGCCAAGCAGGTCGGTTAGCACCGGCATGGCCTGCTGCAGCGATTCCTTCAGCCGCCACGGCGGGTTGACGATGAACATGCCGCTGCCGTGCAGGCCCAGGCCGCCCTCGACCGGATGCCTGACGGTCAGGGTCACGTGCAGCCAGCTCTTGAGCGGCAGGCCCTTGAGCTGCACCGGCAGCTGCACCGATTCACGCCGCTGCACCTGCGGGTACCAGACCGCATAGACGCCGGTGGCAAAGCGCTCCAGCCCGTCACGGATGGTCTGCACGGTGCGGGCGTAGTCCTGCTTGTCCTCGTAGGAGGGGTCGACCAGCACAAGCGCGCGGCGCGGCGGCGGGGGCAGGATGGCCTTGATGCCGCCGAAGCCGTCGCCGTCGTACAGCATGACGCGGCGCCCGGCGCCGCGGAAGTTGTCGCGCAGCACCTGGATCTCGGTGCTGTGCAGCTCGAACAGCCTCAGCCGGTCGTGCTCGCGCAGCATCTGCCAGGCCAGCCAGGGCGAGCCGGGGTAGTGGCGCAGGTTGCCGTCCGGGTTGAGCGCGCGCACCTGGTCCAGGTATTCGTCCAGCATCGCCGGCAGCTGGGTGCCGCTGGCGGCGGCGCGCCACAGCGGCGCGATGCCGGTTTCGAATTCGGCCTTCTTCTGCGCGTAGGCGTGGTCCAGCGCATAGAGGCCGGCGCCGGCATGGGTGTCGATATACCAGAACGCCTTGTCCTTCTGCGCCAGGTGATCGAGCAGTTGCACCACGATGGCGTGTTTGAGGACATCGGCATGGTTGCCGGCGTGGAAGGCGTGACGGTAGCTGAGCATGTGGAGCGGGGCGCCTGGGCGGCGCAGATCAAGGGGCAGGGCGGTGCGGTCTGCGGGAAGGCCGCTATGCTACCATCCGGCGCGAATTGCCAACCCCGGCCAACCCCGCTCCCACGCCCCGGCGAATCCGCCCTGGCATTTTGCTTTTCGCCGAGTTTCCTGTCCCATGCCGCGCGCATTAGAGCCCGCCGAGTCCATCCTGTCTGCCGAAGGCATCCCGTATTCGCCCCGCTACGACGACGTCTACCACAGCACCGAAGGCGGGCTGGCGCAGGCCGCCTATGTCTTCCTGGGCGGCAACGGCCTGCCGCAGGCGTGGGCCGGCCAGCGCCAGTTCGTCATCGTCGAGACCGGCTTCGGCCTGGGGCTGAATTTCCTGGCGACCTGGCAGGCGTGGCGCGATGATCCCCAGCGCTGCGGATCGCTGCATTTCGTCTCGATCGAAAAGCACCCGTTCACCCGCGAAGGGCTGGCGCAGTTGCACGCCGGGCTGGACGGGCTGCAGCCGCTGGCGCAGGCGTTACAGGCGCAATGGCCGCTGGCGCTGCCGGGCCTGCACCGCCTGGCCTTCGACGGCGGGCGCGTGGTGCTGACGCTGGCGCTGGGCGATATCGAGCAGATGCTGCCGCTGCTGGCGGCCGGCGTCGATGCCTTCTACCTGGACGGTTTCGCGCCGGCGCGCAATACGGAGATGTGGTCGCCGCAGGTGTTCCGCGGACTGGCGCGGCTGGCCCGGCCAGGCGCCAGGCTGGCCACGTGGGCGGCCGCGGGCTTCGTGCGGCGCGGGCTCAAGGACGTCGGTTTCGAAGTCAGCAAGGCGCCCGGCTTTGGCGGCAAGTGGCAAATGACCGTCGCGCGCTTCCGCCCGCAATGGAAAGCGCGCCGCCATGCGCCGCCACTGCCGGCGCAATGGGCCGAGCGCCATGCCATCGTGATCGGCGCCGGCCTGGCCGGCTGCGCCGTGACCGAGCGGCTGGGCGCGCGCGGCTGGCGCGTGACGCTGTTCGATGGCCATGACGGGCCGGCGCGGCAGACCTCGGCGCACCGCGCGGCGGCCATGCATGCGCACGTGTCCGCCGACGACAGCCTGCTGTCGCGGCTGTCGCGCGCCGGCAACCAGTACGCGCTGCGTGCCTGGGCGGCGCTGGCCGAGGCCGGCCATCCGGTCGGCTGGCATGGCTGCGGCGTGCTGCAGATCGGCGAGGACGAAGCCGAAAGCGAGGCCCAGCGCGCCGCGCTGGCGGCGCTGGGCTTGCCGGAAGGATTCGTGCGCTGGATGCGCGCTGAAGAGGCGGCAGCGGCCCACCATGCCGGCGTGCCGCGTGGCGGCCTGTGGTTCCCGCAAGGCGGCTGGCTGGCGCCGCCGGACATCTGCGCGGCGCAGCTGGCGCAAGCGGGCGCTGCGGTGACGGCACGTTTCGGCTGCCGGGTTGCTGCAATCGCGCGCGTTGACGGGCAATGGCAGGCGGTCGGGCAGGACGGTGAAGTGCTGGCATCGGCGCCGGTGCTGGTACTGGCCAACGCACATGAGGCGCAGCAACTGCTGCCGCGGCAGCACTGGACCATGCGGCGCGTGCGCGGGCAGCTGACCACGCTGGGGTCGGCGCAGGTGGACGCGCTCGGCGGCTGGCCGGATTGCGTGGTGACCGGTGCCGGCTACCTGCTGCCGCGTGCCGCAGACGGCGCGGGCCGGGTCGGCTCCAGCTACGACGCCGACGAAGGCCCGCTGGTGGAGCAGCCGGCGGTCCACGCGGCCAATCTGGCGCGCCTGTCCGGCATGCTGCCGCGCCAGGCCGATGCCGTGGCCGCCATCGATCCCGCAACGCTCTCCGGCTATGTCGGCGTGCGCACGGTCACGCACAACCGGCTGCCGCTGGTCGGCCAGGTGCCTGACGAGGCCGCCGCGCTGGCGCAGGCCGCATCGCTGCGCGGCGCGCACTTGCGTGACCTGCCGCGCATGCCTGGGCTCTACGCCGCCCTTGCATATGGGTCGCGCGGCCTCACCTGGGCAGCGCTGGGCGCGGAACTGCTGGCCAGCCAGATCGAGGGCGAGCCGCTGCCGCTGGAGTCGGACCTGGCCGATGCGATGGATCCGGCACGCCTGCTGCTGCGCGCGCTGCGCCATGGGCAGACGGGATAGCACCGCGGGTCCGGCGGGCGGGTCCGGGCCCGTTCCGGGCAAAATCTGCCGGAAGCGAATGAAAACCGTGCGATAATCCCCGTTTTCCGTTTGCGCGGAGCTTCCCGTTCGCCGGTGCGCCGCCCCGGCCGTCCTGTGGTGACGGCGCCGTGGCGGTAAAGCGGGCGGTACATGCGCAAGCGGTAGCACCTACGAACACAACTACATTTTCTGGATTGGATCTACGACCATGTCGAACGTGATTGAGAACCTCGGCAAGCTGGACCGCAAGGTGACCCTGGCCATCCCCAAGGCCGAAGTGGAGAAGGAAAAGCAGGAGCGCCTGGTTCGCCTGTCGAAGACCGTGAAGATGTCGGGCTTCCGTCCGGGCAAGGTGCCGATGAAGATGGTCGAGAAGCAGTACGGCCAGCAGGTCGAGTTCGAAGTGCGCTTCGACAAGGCCGCACGCAAGTTCTTCGACATCACCAAGGAACAGGACGTCAAGGTTGCCGGCCAGCCCAAGTTCGAGATCAAGAACGAAGGCGTGGGCGAGGACGAAGTCGCCTTCGACGCCACCTTCGAGGTGTACCCGGAAGTGACCATCGGCGACCTGTCGGCTGCCGAAGTCACCCGCACGGGCACTGAAATCACCGATGCCGAAGTCGACAAGACCATCGACATCCTGCGCAAGCAGCGCGTGCACTACCACGCCCGCGGCGAAGCCGGCGAGCATGGCGACGGCGGTGCCGACGTCACCGCCCAGAACGGCGACCGCGTGACGCTGGACTTCGTCGGCAAGGTCGACGGTGAAGAGTTCGCCGGCGGCAAGGCCGAGGACTTCCCGTTCGTGCTGGGTGAAGGCCGCATGCTGCCCGAGTTCGAGCAGGCCGCGCTGGGCCTGAAGGTCGGCGAAAGCAAGACCTTCCCGCTGGCCTTCCCGGCCGACTACCACGGCAAGGAAGTGGCCGGCAAGACCGCCGAGTTCACCGTGACGCTGAAGAAGATCGAGTGGGCGCACCTGCCGGAAGTCAATGATGCCTTCGCCAAGTCGCTGGGCATTGCCGACGGCAGCGTCGACAAGATGCGCGCCGACATCCGCGAGAACCTCGAGCGCGAAGTGAAGCGCCGCACGCATTCCATGCTGAAGGACCAGGTCATGGAAGCGCTGCTGAAGGCCAGCGAGCTGGACGTGCCCAAGGCCCTGATCGAGCAGGACCAGGAACGCCTGGTGGAAATGGCCCGCCGCGACCTGGAGCAGCGTGGCATGCCCAACGCCAAGGACATGCCGATCCCGGCCGAGATGTTCGCGCAGCAGGCCGAGCGCCGCGTCAAGCTGGGCCTGATCCTGGCCGAGATCGTCAAGGCCAACGGCCTGGAAGCCAAGGCTGACCAGATCAAGGCCGAGATCGAGGACTTCGCCAAGAGCTACGAAGACCCGAAGGAAGTCATGCGCTGGTACTACGGCGACCAGCAGCGCCTGGCCGAAATGGAAGCCTACGTGCTCGAAAACAACGTGGTAAATTTCGTGTGCGACAAGGCCAAGGTCACCGACAAGAAGGTGTCCTTCGAGGAACTCACCGCCGAAGGCAACCAGCAACAAGCCTGAGGCCGGAAGTGACCCGCAGCCCCGCGCCACGGCGTGGGGCGGGGCAACTTCCCGAGTTACCCCGGATGGCCTTGCGATCCGACGAATCCATGGAGAACATGCATGACCCGCAATGATTTGCTTGACCGTCTCGCCACCACGCAGGCTTCGGCACTGGAAACCCAGGGCCTGGGGCTGGTGCCGATGGTCGTCGAGCAGTCCGGCCGGGGCGAGCGCGCCTATGACATCTACTCGCGCCTGCTGAAGGAGCGCGTGGTGTTCATGGTGGGCGAGGTCAATGACCAGACCGCCAACCTGGTGGTGGCCCAGCTGCTGTTCCTCGAGAGCGAGAACCCCGACAAGGACGTGTCGCTGTACATCAACTCGCCGGGCGGTTCCGTATCGGCGGGGCTGGCGATCTACGACACCATGCAGTTCATCAAGCCGGACGTGTCCACGCTGTGCATGGGCATGGCGGCAAGCATGGGCGCGTTCCTGCTGGCGGCTGGCGCCAAGGGCAAGCGTTCGGCGTTGCCCAACTCGCGCATCATGATCCACCAGCCGCTGGGCGGCGCGCGCGGCCAGGCCTCGGACATCGAGATCCAGGCGCGCGAGATCCTGTACCTGCGCGAGCGGCTCAACACCATCCTGTCCGAGGTGACGGGCCAGCCGGTCGAGAAGATTGCGCGCGACACCGATCGCGACAACTTCATGAGCGGCGACCAGGCGGTTGACTACGGCCTGATCGACAAGGTCCTCGCCCGTCGCGGCTGATGCAGCGGGCCGCCGTGGCGCAATCCGCAGCGGCGGCCGGCCAGGCTGGCAAGGGCTCAAATGGCGAAGGCTACACCGGAACGAGGCCCCGTGCCTCGTTTTTTGCTTTTGCCCCACAGCCGGGGGGAACCGCCGGTGGTGCCAATTGTTTTGGCGTATGATGCGTTGAAGCGTATCTCCGGGGAGCCTTTCGCCCCGCGGTGTGCGCACAGCAAAAGTGACTGATTCCTATGGCGGACAAAAAAGGTTCATCCAGCGAAAAGCTTCTGTACTGCTCCTTCTGCGGCAAGAGCCAGCATGAGGTCAAGAAGCTGATTGCCGGCCCGTCGGTGTTCATTTGCGACGAATGCATCGACCTGTGCAATGAGATCATCCGGGACGAGGCCACGGCATCCGAGAAAGACGCCGCTGCGGCCGCGCGCTCGGACCTCCCCACGCCCCACGAGATCCGCGAAAGCCTGGACCAGTATGTGATTGGCCAGGAACAGGCCAAGAAGATCCTGGCCGTGGCGGTCTACAACCACTACAAGCGCCTCAAGCACCTCGGCAAGAAGGACGATGTCGAGCTGTCCAAGAGCAACATCCTGCTGATCGGGCCGACCGGCTCGGGCAAGACGCTGCTCGCGCAGACGCTGGCGCGCCTGCTCAACGTGCCGTTCGTGATCGCCGACGCGACCACGCTGACCGAAGCCGGCTACGTGGGCGAGGACGTCGAGAACATCATCCAGAAGCTGCTGCAGAACTGCAACTACGAAGTCGAGAAGGCGCAGCGCGGCATCGTCTACATCGATGAGATCGACAAGATCTCGCGCAAGTCCGACAACCCGTCGATCACGCGTGACGTGTCGGGCGAGGGCGTGCAGCAGGCACTGCTCAAGCTGGTCGAAGGCACCATGGCATCGGTGCCGCCGCAGGGTGGCCGCAAGCATCCGAACCAGGACTTCCTGCAGGTGGACACGACCAACATCCTGTTCATCTGCGGCGGCGCCTTCGATGGCCTGGAGAAGGTCATCATGCAGCGCTCGGACAAGACCGGCATCGGCTTTGCCGCGCAGGTCAAGAGCAAGGATGAGCGCGACGCCAGCGAAGTGCTGCCGCAGACCGAGCCGGAAGACCTGATCAAGTTCGGCCTGATCCCCGAACTGATCGGCCGCCTGCCGGTGGTCGCCACGCTGTCCAAGCTGGACGAGGCCGCGCTGATGCAGATCCTGGTCGAGCCCAAGAACGCGCTGGTCAAGCAATACCAGAAGCTGCTGGCAATGGAAGGCGTCGAGCTGGAAATCCGCCCGGGTGCGCTGAGCGCCATCGCCCGCAAGGCGATCCGCCGCAAGACCGGGGCCCGCGGCCTGCGTTCGATCCTGGAGCAGTCGCTGATGGACGTCATGTACGACCTGCCCAACTACAAGGGTGTGCAGAAGGTGGTGATCGATGAAAATACGATCAACGGCGATGCACCTCCGCTGCTGATGTATGAAGAGCAGCAGCCCAAAGTGGCGGGGTCCAACTGACGCGAGGGCTGCCAGACGTGGTAAGTGGTCGGGACCACACCGGCAGCTGGGCGGAAAGGCCGTTCGCGTAGAAGCGAGCGGCTTTTTTTGTTTATTTCTACCGACGAGAGGGAGGAAACGCGGGTATGCTGTTTCAGAGGGGCCAGCAAGTGCAGGGAGCGGCATCTGCCTGCCTTGATGAATCGATTGGCACGTATCTTGTAATCGATTCGGGCGGCCCAATTTACGCCTTAAATGACTGACTTGGGGAAAATGATGTCCGGAACACAACTCCTCCCGGCCGAGCCGATTCGCCTCCCACTGTTGCCGCTGCGCGACGTGGTGGTGTTTCCGCACATGGTGATCCCGCTGTTTGTGGGACGCCCGAAGTCCATCAAGGCGCTTGAGACTGCGATGGAGGCGGGCAAGAGCATCATGCTCGTGGCCCAGAAGACGGCGGCCAAGGACGAGCCGACCGCCGACGACCTGTACGAGGTCGGCTGCATCGCCAATATCCTGCAAATGCTGAAACTGCCCGACGGTACCGTGAAGGTGCTGGTCGAGGGTACCCAGCGCGCGAACATCCGCGAGGTGAGCGAGGACGAATCGCACTTCATGTGCGAAGCCGTGCCCGTGCCGCCCGCACCTGGCGAAAGCGCCGAGACCGAGGCCCTGCGCCGCGCGATCGTGTCGCAGTTCGACCAGTACGTGAAGCTCAACAAGAAGATCCCGCCTGAGATCCTGACTTCGCTGTCAGGGATCGACGAGGCAGGCCGCCTGGCGGACACCATCGCCGCGCACCTGCCGATCAAGCTCGAGCAGAAGCAGAAGATCCTGGAGATGGTCAATGTGACCGAACGCCTGGAAAGCCTGCTGTCGCAACTCGAGGGCGAGATCGACATCCTGCAGGTCGAAAAGCGCATCCGTGGCCGCGTCAAGCGCCAGATGGAGAAGAGCCAGCGCGAGTACTACCTGAACGAGCAGGTCAAGGCCATCCAGAAGGAACTGGGTGAGGGCGAAGAAGGCGCCGACCTGGAAGAACTCGACAAGCGCATCAAGGCTGCGCGCATGCCGAAGGAAGCCAAGAAGAAGGCCGACGCCGAATTCAAGAAGCTCAAGCTGATGTCGCCGATGTCGGCCGAAGCCACCGTCGTGCGCAACTACATCGACACGCTGGTGAACCTGCCGTGGCGCAAGAAGAGCAAGGTCAACAACGACCTCGCCAACGCCGAGCGCGTGCTGGACGAAGACCACTACGGCCTGGAGAAGGTCAAGGAGCGCATTCTCGAGTACCTCGCAGTGCAACAGCGCGTGGACAAGGTGAAGGCGCCTATCCTCTGCCTGGTCGGGCCTCCCGGCGTGGGCAAGACCTCGCTCGGCCAGTCGGTGGCGCGCGCGACGAACCGCAAGTTCGTGCGCATGGCACTGGGTGGCGTGCGTGACGAGGCCGAGATCCGCGGCCACCGCAGGACTTACATCGGCTCGATGCCGGGCAAGATCCTGCAGAGCCTGTCCAAGGTCGGCGTGCGCAATCCGCTCTTCCTGCTCGACGAGATCGACAAGATGGGCATGGACTTCCGCGGCGATCCGTCGTCGGCGCTGCTTGAGGTGCTGGACCCGGAACAGAACCACACGTTCCAGGACCACTACATCGAAGTGGACTTCGACCTGTCCGACGTGATGTTCGTGGCGACGTCGAACTCGCTCAACATCCCGCCGCCGCTGCTCGACCGTATGGAAGTGATCCGCCTGTCGGGTTACACCGAGGACGAGAAGGTCAATATCGCGCAGCGCTACCTGCTGCCCAAGCAGATCAAGAACAACGGTCTGAAGGCAGGCGAGATCGAGGTTGCCGAAAGCGCGATCCGCGACATCATCCGCTACTACACGCGTGAAGCGGGGGTGCGTTCGCTGGAACGCGAGGTCTCCAAGATCGCGCGCAAGGTGGTCAAGCTGCTGCTGCTGAAGAAGGAGTCGGGCACGATCAAGGTCGATTCCGAGAACCTGGACAAATTCCTCGGCGTGCGCAAGTACGACTTCGGCCTGGCCGGCAAGGAAAACCAGGTGGGCCAGGTGACCGGCCTGGCGTGGACCGAGGTGGGCGGCGACCTGCTGACCATCGAAGCCGCGATCATGCCGGGCAAGGGCAACATCACGCGCACCGGTTCGCTGGGCGATGTGATGAAGGAGTCGGTCGAGGCCGCACGTTCGGTGGTGCGTTCGCGGGCACGCCGCCTGGGTATCACGGATGAGATGTTCGAGAAGCGTGACATCCACATCCACGTACCCGAAGGCGCCACGCCCAAGGACGGTCCGTCGGCAGGCGGTGCCATGACCACGGCGCTGGTGTCAGTGCTGACCGGCATCCCGGTGCGCGCGGATGTCGCCATGACCGGCGAGATCACGCTGCGCGGCGAGGTGCTGCCGATCGGCGGCCTCAAGGAGAAGCTGCTGGCGGCCCACCGCGGCGGCATCAAGCTGGTGCTGATCCCGGAGGAAAACGTCAAGGATCTGGCCGAGATCCCGGACAACGTGAAGAACGCCATCGAGATCGTGCCGGTCCGCTGGATCGACAAGGTGCTGGAACTGGCGCTCGAGCGCAAGCCCGAGCCGCTGCCGGAAGAAGACGCCAAGCCCGCCGAAGTGGCGGACAAGGCCACGGCCAAGGTTGAGCGTCTGCATCACTGACACAGCTTTGGCCGCATGAAGAAACGCCGCAGGGCAGTGATGCCCGGCGGCGTTTTTTTTGCGCGCGCAGGTCTTGGCAAACTGAAATCACCTGTATTACACTTGCGCCCTCGCAACGCAAACCACGGCAACTGCCGCGAGGTGCGGAGCGATCAGCAAGTTGCAGGCAGCCAGCCTGCGATGGTCGAGCGGGTGCTTAGCTCAGTTGGTAGAGCGGCGCCCTTACAAGGCGTAGGTCGGGGGTTCGAGCCCCTCAGCACCCACCACTCTCCATCGCAAGGACATGGGCATCGCCGGCAGCAGGCGCCGACACAGGAGTGGTAGTTCAGTCGGTTAGAATACCGGCCTGTCACGCCGGGGGTCGCGGGTTCGAGTCCCGTCCACTCCGCCAGTTTTGTTGAAAACGCCCGCGTCTGCGGGCGTTTTCATTTGCTCCCCATGTTTCCCACCCTCCACAAAGGGTGCGTGCCCAGCGGCTCCTGCTAGAATCGTGGAGTTTGTCTTTCGTGCCAATCCACTACCCGAATCCGCATGCTTGATTTCGTACGCAACAACCGGCGCCTGATGCTCTTGCTGCTGCTGGTGCTTGTTTTCCCGTCGTTCGTGTTCTTCGGCGTGGAAAGCTATTCGCGCTTCATGGACAGCTCGCACGATGCCGCCAAGGTCGATGGCCGCGCCATCAGCGTGCAGGAAATCGACAACGTCGTGCGCGACCAGAGCGAACGCGCGCGCCAGATCCTTGGCGCCAGCTATGACCCGCGCCAGTTCGAAGGCCCGGACGCACGCAAGGCCGTGCTGGACCAGCTGATTCTGCAACGCGTGATGGCCAGTGCCGTGGCGCGTGAGCACCTGACCGTGTCCGACGCCAAGCTGCTCGAGGAAATCAGCAACCTGCCGGCGATCGCGCAACTGCCGCGCACCAAGGACGGCAAGGTCGACGACAAGGCCTACCTGCAGCTGCTGCAGTCGCAGGGCATGACGCCCGAGCAGTTCGATGCCCGCATGCGCTTCGAACTGGCCACGCAGCAACTGGGCGCATCGGTCGCCGCGACGGCCTTCGTGCCCAAGTCGCTGCTCGATCGCCTGATCGCCGTGCGCGACCAGCAGCGCGACGTGCAGGCGCTGCTCTTCAAGCCGGCCGCCTACACCGCCAAGGTGCAGCCCGATGCGGCCGCGCTGAAGGCCTACTACGACAGCCACCAGCAGGCCTTCTCGGTGCCGGAACAAGCCAAGGTCGAGTACCTGTTGCTGTCGGGCGAGGCCCTGGCCGCGACGCAGGCGGTCACGCCCGAAGAGCTGAAGTCCTACTACGACAGCAATATCGCGCGCTTCCGCATCGACGAGCAGCGCCGCGCCAGCCATATACTGATCAGCGCGCCGAAGGAGGCGCCGGCCGCCCAGCGCCAGGCCGCGAAGGACAAGGCCACCAAGCTGCTGGAGGACCTGCGCAAGCACCCTGACACCTTCGCCGACGTGGCGCGCAAGAACTCGCAGGACCCGGGCTCGGCCGGCAAGGGCGGCGACCTGGGCTTCATGGGCCGCGGCGCGCTGGTCAAGCCGTTCGAGGACGCCATGTACGCGCTCAAGGATGGCCAGGTCAGCGACGTGGTGGAAACCGACTACGGCTACCACATCATCAAGCTGACCGGCATCAAGCCCGCCGAGACCAAGCCGCTGGAAGCCGTGCGCACGGAACTGGAAGCGGAGCTGCGCAAGCAGTTCGCCGACAAGAAGTTTGCCGAGCAGGCCGATGCCTTCGGCAATACCGTGTATGAGCAGGCAGACAGCCTCAAGGCTGCCGCCGACAAGTTCAAGCTGACCATCCAGACCGCCGACAACGTCACGCGCCAGCCGAACCCGGCGCTGGGCGCGCAGAGCCCGCTCAACAACGACAAGCTGCTCAAGGCGCTGTTCAGCGACGACGCGATCAAGAACAAGCGCAACACCGAGGCCGTCCAGGTGGGCCCGAACACGCTGGTGGCCGCGCGCATCGTCGAGTATCGCCCGGCGGCCGTGCGCAAGTTCGAGGAAGTCGAAGCCAAGGTGCGTGAGGGCTATATCGCCCAGCAGGCGGCCGAACTGGCGCGCAAGGACGGCGAGGCTCGCCTTGCTGCGCTGAAGAAGGCAGACAGCGCCGACGGCTTTGGCGCGGTGCGGACCGTGTCGCGCGCGAAGGCCGAGGGCATTGCGCCGCAGGCTGTGGAAGCGGTGATGCGTGCCGATGCGGCCAAGCTGCCGGCGGTGGTTGGTGTCGACCTGGGGGCCGAAGGCTATGCGGTCTATCGCATCACCAAGGTGAGCCAGCCGGCGCAAGGCAATCCGGCCCAGCGCCAGGCCGAAGCGCAGCAGCTGTCGCAACTGGCCGGCCAGACCGACCTGCAGGCCTTCTATGAAAGCCTGAAGGCCCGCTCCAAGGTCAAGATGCTGACGCCGGTGGGCGCCACGCAGGCGCAAGGCGCCGAGTAAGCGCCAGATCAGCCCCGGCAGCCTCGCTGCCAGCAAGGACCCCTGCCAGGCGGCAGGGGTTTTTTTTCTTTGTTCTTACTTCGCGCCGCTGCGCCTGAGCATCGGCTTGAGTTGCGGCCACACCGTATCGAGCAGGGCTGGCTGTGCCGCGGCGGTCGGGTGGATGCGGTCGGGCTGGAACCAGTCCTGCCGCGTGATGACCTTGTCGAGGAAGAACGGCACCAGCCGCACCTTGTATTCGCTAGCCAGCTTCGGATACAGCGAGACGAACTTCTCGGTGTAGTCCTGCCCGTAGTTGGGCGGGATGCGCATGCCGATCAGCAGCACGCCCGCGCCGGCCGTCTGTGCCGTGGTGACGATGTTGCGCAGGTTGGCCTCGGTGGTCTGCAGCGGCAATCCGCGCAGCGCATCGTTGGCGCCAAGCTCCACCACCACGATGGCCGGGCGGTGCCGCGACAGCAGCTCCGGCAGCCGCGTCTTGCCGCCGATGGTGGTCTCGCCGCTGATGCTGGCATTGACAACGCTATAATCGAAGCGCTCCTGCCGCAGGCGCTCCTGCAGCAGCGTGACCCAGCCCGCGCCGCGCGTGATGCCGTACTCGGCGGAGAGGCTGTCGCCAAGCACCAGCAGTGCCGGCGCCGCGGCCTGGGCTGAGGCCCCGGCCGATAACGTCAGTGCCGTGCCGGTTGCCAGCAGCAGCCGGCGCCATTTGCCTCGGATCCCAATATCCATGTCTTCTTCCATTCTCGCTGTCGAGTCCCTCGGAAAGACCGTTGCCGACACGACCGGTTCGCTGACGATTTTGCACGACGTGACCTTTTCCGTCACGCCGGGCGAAACGCTCGCCATCGTGGGGGCGTCCGGCTCGGGCAAGTCGACGCTGCTCGGGCTGCTGGCGGGGCTGGACCTGCCCAGTACGGGCACGGTACGGCTGCACGACCAGGACCTGTTCGCGCTGGACGAGGACCAGCGCGCCGCGGTGCGGGGCCGCCATGTCGGCTTTGTGTTCCAGTCGTTCCAGCTGGTCGGCCACCTGACTGCGCTGGAGAACGTGATGCTGCCGCTGGAGCTGCGCGGCGAAACGTCGCAGGTGCGCGAGCGCGCCCTGGACATGCTGCAGCGTGTGGGCCTGGGCGCGCGGCTGGGGCACTATCCGCGCACGCTGTCGGGCGGCGAGCAGCAACGCGTGGCGCTGGCGCGCGCGTTCGTGGCGCGCCCGGACATCCTGTTTGCCGACGAGCCCACCGGCAGCCTCGATACCGCCACAGGCGAAGCCGTGATCGG
The DNA here is from genome assembly GCF_000219215.1 of Cupriavidus necator N-1. Classification (NCBI taxonomy): domain Bacteria; kingdom Pseudomonadati; phylum Pseudomonadota; class Betaproteobacteria; order Burkholderiales; family Burkholderiaceae; genus Cupriavidus; species Cupriavidus necator. The sequence continues at coordinate 1,550,142 of NC_015726.1, forward strand.
GCTGATGTTCGAGCTTAACCGCGATGCCGGCTCCACGCTGGTGCTGGTCACGCATGACCGCTCGGTGGCGGCGCGCTGTGGCCGCATCCTGACCATCGACGCCGGCCGCGTGGCCAGCGATGAATGGATGGGCGCGGAGGTCTAGCTGGCGGCGCCCGCCTTCAGCACCGCGCGGGCGCGCTCGATCAGCGACGTGGTGGAGGCATCGTGCTGGCCAACGGTATTCCCGGTCAGCTCGGCTTCGATCGGACGGGCCAGGATCTTGCCCAGCTCAACGCCCCACTGGTCGAAGGAATTGATCTTCCAGACCACGCCCTGCACGAAGGTGCGGTGCTCATACAGCGCAATCAGCGCACCCAGCACGTGCGGCGTCAGGTTTTCCATCAGCAGCGTGTTGCTGGGGCGGTTGCCCTCGAACACCATATGGGCGATGCGGACTTCGTCCTTCACGCCGGCGGCACGGAGTTCATCGGCGGTACGCCCGCGCATCAGCGCCTCGGCCTGCGCGAAGCAGTTGGCCAGCAGCTTGGCGTGATGCCCTGCCAGCCGGCGCGGCGGCACCAGCGGCGCGACAAAGTCCACCGGCACCACCTGCGAGCCCTGGTGGATCTGCTGGAAATAGGCATGTTGCCCGTTGGTGCCGGCCGTGCCCCACACCACCGGCGAGGTATGCGTGCGCACGCGCTGCCCGTCGAGCTGCACTGACTTGCCGTTGCTCTCCATCTCCAGTTGCTGCAGGAAGGCGGGAAACAGCTCCAGCGAGGTGGAGTAGGGTGCCATGCAGCTGGTCGGCAAATGCCAGAAATTGCGGTACCAGATGCCCAGCATGCCCAGGATCACCGGCATGTTGCGCTCCAGCGGCGCGGTGCGGAAGTGCTCGTCCATGGCGCGCGCGCCGGCCAGCAGGTCGGCGAAGGCATTGAAGCCTACCGCCAGCGTGATTGACAGGCCGACCGACGACCACAGCGAGAAGCGTCCGCCGATCCAGTCCCAGAACTCGAACATATTGGCCGGGTCGATGCCGAACTCGCGCACCGCTTCGGTATTGGTCGAGACTGCGACGAAATGCTTGGCAAGGTCATGCTCGGCCACGCCGTTGGCGACAAACCAGGCGCGCGCGCTGCGCGCGTTGGCCATGGTTTCCAGCGTGGTGAAGGTCTTGGAGCAGACGATCACCAGCGTGCGTTGCGGGTCGAGCCGCACCAGCGTCTCGGCCAGGTCGGTGCCGTCGACATTGGAGACGAAGTGCATGCGCGGCGCGGCATTGCCATCGGCATCGGCCAAGTGCGACAGCGCGCGGCATACCATGCGCGGCCCCAGGTCGGAGCCGCCGATGCCGATATTGATGACATCGGTGATGCGCTCGCCGGTGGCACCCTTCCAGGCGCCGCTGCGCACACGCTCCGAGAAATCGCGCATGCGTACCAGCACCCGCTGGATCGCCGGCATGACCTGCTCGCCGTCGACCTTGTAGCCGGCGCCGGCGGTCGCGCGTAGCGCTACGTGCAGGGCCGCGCGGTCTTCCGTCGTATTGATATGCTCGCCCGCAAACATCGCGTCGCGGCGTCTGGTCACGCCGGCCTCGGCTGCCAGCTGCACCAGCAGGCGCATGGTTTCGGGCGTGATCCGGTTCTTCGAGTAGTCGAGATAAAGCCCGGCGGCTTCCAGCGAGAATTGCGCGACGCGTTGCGCGCCTTCGCCGTCGAACCACTCGCGCATCTGAGCGTCGCGAAGGGTTTCATGGTGCCGCAGCAGGGCGTTCCAGGCGTGAAGGTCGGTGGGCATGCGGGACTAGGAAGTTTGCAGGGGCGCGAGTGCGCGCGGCGGCGCAGACTCGCAAAGTATATCGCCTGCGCCGCGGCACTTTTACCCCTCAGCGTAAGCAACTGTTAACACTTGCAACATAGCAGCATGTGTGCGCGCTAAGTATCAGACATTGTCTGACGTCGCCGGCCAGCGAGCCGGCCCGCGACAGCGCGCAGCACCGGTTCGCCGCCCGCCACGCACAAGCCACCCAGGCAGATAATGCCGATGCCAGCTGCGGTGGTCCAGTCGGGCAGTTGGTCGAAGGCCAGGTAGCCGATCACGGTGGCGGACAAGATCTGCAGGTACAGGAAGGGGCTCAGGAACGAGGCATCCGCGTACTGGAAGGCCCGGATGACGAAATAGTGGCCCAGGGACCCGGTGATCCCTGCAGAGAGCAACAGCGCACATTGCATCGGCGTGGGCCACGCGCTGAACCAGAAGAAGGGCACGATCAGCGTGGTCAGGCAGGCGCCGGTGACACCGCTCTGGATCAGTGTGGTCATGGGCGCGTCATGCGCGGCAATGCGGCGCGTCAGCATCTGCATCAGCGCGAACACCAGTGCCGACACCAGGCCCAGGCCGACGCCGAGCGGACTGAGCTGGCCACCCGGGCGCACCACCACCAGCATGCCGGCAAAGCCGACCACCACACCGGTCCAGCGCATCCAGCGGGCATGGCGCCCGGGGCGCTCGCCCAGCAGCCACGGCGACAGCGCCACCACGAACAGGGGCGCGCAGAAATTCAGTGCCGTGGCCTGCGCCAGCGGCATCAGCATCAGCACGCTGAAGAACACCAGCGTCGAGACCAGCATTAGCCCGCCCCGCAGCCACTGCAGCCCAAGCTTTGCCGGCCGCCACTGGCACCGCCAGCCGGCGGGACCGAGCAGCAGGAAGATCGCGACCACATGGCCGACATAGCGCACCCATGCCACGGCCACCAGCGGCAGTCCTTGCTGCGTCAGGGTCTTGCTGGTGGCATCGAGCAGGCTGAGGATCCATTGCCCGATGACCAGCAGCGCGATGCCGGTAAGCAGGTGGCGGCGGTCGGCGGGATCGCGCAGCAGCGCGCCGCGCGTCATGCGCGGGTCCCGGCCAGCAACTGGTTGAAGACGGTGCGCGCCGGCGCGTACAGTTCGCTTGCGGTGACGCCGGCCAGCCCGGTGCCCTGGGCGACGAGGGCATCGGCTGCACGGCCGTGGATCCACACCGCCGCCTGGGCTGCGGCCAGAGGCGCCATGCCCTGTGCCAGCAGGGCGCCCAGCATGCCAGCCAGCACGTCCCCGGTGCCGGCACTGGCAAGCGCCGCATTGCCGGTCGGGTTGAGCGTGCATGGGCTGCCGCCAGGTGCCGCGATCACGGTGCCCGATCCCTTCAGCACCACTACGGCCAGCCATTGCGCAGCCAGTGCCGCGGCGGCAGCGGGCCGGTCGCGCTGCACGTCGGCGACGGGCACGCCCATCAGCCGGGCGGCTTCGAGCGGGTGCGGTGTCATCACGCAAGCCGCGCCGCTGGCGGCCAGTGCCCCGGCCAGCGCCGGATCGGCGGCCAGCAGGTTCAAGGCATCGGCATCCAGCACAAGCGGCACGGGCGCGGCTTGCAGCAGCCGCGCAAACTGCTTGTGTGCGTTGGCATCCGTGCCCATGCCCGGACCGATCACCAGCGCCGACATCGCAGCGAGGGCCAGTGCGTCCACGGCATGCAGCATCAGCTCGGGATGCAGCGGATCGAACAGCGGTGCGGGCTGCGCCAGGAAGCCGATATGCACCTTGCCCGCGCCGAGGAACTGCGCGGCCCTGGCGCCCAGCAGCGGCGCGCCGGTCATGCCGAGGTTGCCGCCGATGACCGCCAGCGAGCCATGCGTGCCCTTGTTGCTGGCGTGGCGGCGGCGCGGCAGCGCGGTACTGAACAGTGCCGGGCCGTTTACCAGGCAATGGGGCGCTTCGTCCGGCGGATAGCCGAGCCCGATCGGCGCGATGTCGACCTCGCCGGCGCAGTCGCGCCCGTCCAGTGTCAGCAGCCCGGGCTTGGCGGCGATAAAGGTCAGCGTGCGCTGCGCGCGCACGGCCGGCGTGCCCGCGCCGGTGTCGGCGAACAGTCCGCTGGGGATGTCCAGCGCAAACACCGGCAGCGCGCTGCGGTTGATTTGTCCGATCCACCACGCCATGGTGCCGTCGGCGGGGCGGTTCAGGCCGATGCCGAGCAGGCCGTCGACGATCGCAGCGGTGCCGGCGGGCCAGTCCGCGTCAGGCGAGGCAGCCATGCCCGCGACCACGTTGACCGGGACGCCGGCGGCGTGCGCTTGCTGCCATGCTGTCGCGGCGTCGGCGGGCAGGTGCTGCGGGTCCGCCGTCAGCCATACCTGCACGGCACGGCCGGCGCTGTGCAATTGCGTGGCGGCCACCAGCGCATCGCCGCCATTGTTGCCGGGACCCGCCAGGAACAGCAGCGGGCCGGCGGGTGCGTGGCAGGCCAGCCAGCGCGCGCCCGCGGCGCCGGCGCGCGACATCAGCGTAAAGGCGGGCAGTTGCGTGAAGGCGGCGTTCTCGATGCGGCGGATGGCGGCGACGTCGTACAGCGGAACCGGTGCGGATGCGGCGGCATCGAGTGCAAACCAGCCGTCGCCGCTTGCGGGCGAGGTGGCGGAAGAGGCAGAGGGTGTCATGTCTGGTTATCTGGCGGGCCCCAAGCCGTAGCGGTCGGGCAGCAGGCCCTCCATGTCGATGTCTGGGCCGCCATGGGGGCCGGCGCTGGCGGCGATCTGGTCAGCCGTAATCTTGCCCGATCCGCAGCTCATCGCCCAGCCCGTCGAGCCATGGCCGAGGTTGAGGAACAGGCCGGGTACAGCCGTAGGGCCGATCAGCGGCGGCCCGTCCGGCAGCATCGGCCGCGCGCCCACCCATTGCGTGGCTTCCTGGTAGTTGCCGGCCACCGGGAACCAGTCGCGCGCGACCTTGATCAGCGTATTCAGTGCGGCCGGCCGCAAATCGAGCGTGCGTGAGCCCAGCTCGGCCGTGCCCGCCACGCGCAGGCGGTTGCCCATGCGCGTGATCGCGACCTTGTAGGACTCATCCATCAGCGCGCCCAGCGGCGCCTGCAGTTCGTCGCGGACCATCACCGTCACCGAGTAGCCCTTGACCGGATACAGCGGCACGCGCAGGCCCAGCGGGCGCAGCAGCGCGGTGCTGTCGGCGCCGGCCGCGACCAGCACGCGGTCGGCGTTCAGCACCTGGCCAGGGCGCTGCTTGTCAGCGTGCGACAGCTCGACCTGCAGCTTGCCTGCGTTGTCTGGCCTGACGCGCGCCACCTGGGTGTCGAAGCGAAACGATACGCCTGCGGCCTCGGCATGCCGGTGCAGCGCGCGCACGAACATCGGGCAGTTGCCGGATTCGTCTTCCGGCAGGTGCAGCCCGCCAGCCAGCGGCGTGTCGGCCGCCAAGCCCGGTTCGATGCGGCGGCATTCCTGCGCGCTGACCAGCCGGTGCGGCACGTTGTTCTCGCGCAGCAGGGCCACGGCGGGCGCGGCCAGGTCGAGGTCGCGCGCGGTGCGGAACAGCTGCAGATAGCCTTGCGACTGCTCGTAGTCGATCTCCAGCTCGCTGCGCAGCCGGTGCAGGCACGCGCGGCTGTAGAACGCCAGCCGCTGCATGCGCAGCTTGTTGGCGCGGTAGCGCTCCAGCCGGCATTCGCGCAGCCAGCGCGCGATCCAGCGCCACATGGCGGGGTCGGCGGAAGGGCGGAACAGGACCGGCGCCTCGCGCGCAAAGAGCGTGCGCAGGATCTTGCCGGGCATGCCCGGCGCGGCCCATGGCGTGACGTAGCCGGGCGCGATCACGCCGGCATTGCCGAAGCTGGCTTCCTGCGCCGGCGCGGCGCGGCGTTCGAGCACGGTCACGTCGAAACCGGCCTGCCGCAGGTACCAGGCGGAACTGACGCCGATCGCGCCGGCGCCGATGACGATCACATGCATCGGACTGGAAACCTCCACATTGCCGCGCCGGCGGGAAAGGGTGGGGCCGGGCGGGGCCGGCCAATGCTATTTGACCAGGTGCGCGGCAAGCCTCGGCCTTTAGGCCGGGGAAGGATAGCGCGGACGCCGTCGGCGTCCTTTCGGCGGCTAATGCGGCGTCTGTTGTTGTTCAATGTATTGGCGGATAATCTCGATGGGCGCACCGCCGCAGCTCCCTGCGAAGTAAGACGGCGACCACAGCGCACCGCCCCATAGCTTCTTGCTGATGCTCGGGTAGTTCTTCTTTCGGATCATACGGCTGGATACCCCTTTCAAGCTGTTTACCAGTGCGGACACCGCGACCTTTGGCGGGTAGTTCACAAGAAGGTGAACGTGATCGTCCTCCCCATCGAACTCCACCAGTTCAGCTTCGAAATCTGCGCAAACGCCGGTAAATATGTCGCGCAGGTCCTCTGCCGAATGTCATTGTCGTCGCTCATAGGCCAAGAGTATGATTGGGCCATGTAGCGTCTTCAAGCCTTCAAATACGAATTGATGCCGAACGGCGAGCAGCAGCGCAACATGCGCCGTTATGCCGGATCGTGCCGGTTCGTCTATAACAAGGCGCTGGCGTTGCAGAAACAGCGTTACGATCAAGGCGAAAAGAAGCTCAGCTATGCCGGTCTGTGTAAGCAACTCACGGAGTGGCGCAACAGCACGGAAACAGCATGGCTGGCCGATGCACCAGTCCATCCTCTTCAACAGACGCTCAAGGACTTGGAGCGGGCCTACACAAATTTCTTCGCAAAACGGGCCGACTTCCCGCGTTTCAAGAAGAAGGGTCTGGGCGACAGTTTCCGCTATCCCGACCAGAAGCAAATCAAGCTTGATCAGACCAACTCGCGTATCTTTTTGCCCAAGCTGGGCTGGCTGCGATACAGGAACAGCCGCGACGTACTCGGTGAGGTACGCAATGCCTGCGTCAGCCTGTCGGGCGGCAAGTGGTTTGTTTCGATCCAGACTGAGCGGAAGGTCGAACGACCTGTGCCGAAAGCCACCAGCGCCATCGGCATCGACATGGGCATCGCTCGCTTTGCCACCATGAGCGATGGCACTTTCCTCGCGCCGCTCAACAGCTTTAGGAAGCACGAAGCCAGGCTGCGCTGTGCGCAGCGGGCGATGAGCCGCAAGACGAAATTCAGCAACAACTGGAAGAAGTCCAAGGCCCGAATCCAGCGTATCCACGCACGCATCGGTAACGCCCGCCTCGACTACCTGCACAAAGCCACGACCACGATCAGCGAAAATCAAGCGATGGTGTGTATCGAGGACCTGAAGGTACGGAACATGTCCAAGTCAGCGGCCGGTTCAAGCGGGCAACCGGGCAAGAACGTCAGGGCCAAGTCCGGCCTGAACAAGGCCATCCTCGATCAGGGTTGGTACGAGTTCGGGCGTCAACTGGAATACAAGCTAGCGTGGAATGGCGGCTGGCTAATAGCTGTGCCGCCACAACACACCAGTCGCACGTGCCCTTGCTGCGGGCATGTATCTGCCGAGAACCGGCAGAGCCAGGCGAGCTTCGCCTGTGTGGCATGCGGCTATGCGAATCACGCCGACGTGGTCGGCGCGATCAACATTTTGGCGCGGGGGCACCGCGTTGCAGCCTGTGGAGAGTCGGCGTAGTCAAGCCGCTCTACGAAGCAGGAACCCACCGAAGTGACTACGTAGAGCATCACGTAGCGCCGTAGGAATCCTCGTCCTTTCCGCCGTAAGGCGGCAGCCGAAGGCTGAGGACGGAGAGGATGTCAATTCCTGCTGCATGACAATGTCCGGCAGCCAGGTCACCACGACGGGCCAGATCGTGATGATGGCGATGGCCACCACCATCATCATGAAGAAGGGCAGCGAGACCCGCGCTATGTAGTTGCTGTCCTTGCCGGTCATGCTCTGCAGCACGAACAGGTTGAAGCCCACCGGCGGCGTCACTTCGGCGATCTCCACCAGTAGCACGATGAAGATGCCGAACCAGACCAGGTCGAAGCCGGCCGCCTGCACCATCGGCAGCACGGTCGCCGTGGTCAGCGCGATCATCGAGATGCCGTCCAGCGCCGTGCCCAGCACGATGTAGATCACCGTCAGCACGGCGATCAGCGCCCATGGCGACAGGTGCATCGCCGCCACCCATTCCGCCAGCGCGCGCGGGATGCCGGTAAAGCTCATGGTCACCGACAGGAACGAGGTGGCACCCAGCACGAACATGATCATCGCGGTCAGCCGCGTGGCCGACATCAGGCTGTCCCAGAACGCCGCGCGCGTAAGCGAGCCGCCCGCCCATGCCAGTCCCAGTGACGCCACCACGCCGTAGGCCGCGGCTTCTGTCGCGGTGGCATAGCCGGTGACCATGACCCAGGTGATAAAGGCGATCAGCACCATGCACGGCAGCAGCTGGCGGATCGATGCCAGCCGCGCGCGCCAGTTGAAGTGCTCCGACGCCGGGGTCTTGTCGGGGTTGGCCAGCGCCCAGGCCACGATATAGCCTGAGAACAGCAGCATCAGCAGCAGCCCCGGTATGAAGCCCGCCAGGAACACGCGGATGATCGACACGTCCGCCGACACCGCATACACCACCATGGTGATCGATGGCGGGATCAGGATGCCGAGCGTGCCCGCGCACGACAGCGAGCCGAGCGTGGTGCGCTCGTCGTAGCCGCGCCGCGTGAGTTCCGGCAGCGCCGACTTGGCGATGGTGGCGCAGGTGGCCGCCGACGACCCCGACACCGAGCCAAAGATGCCGCAGCCCAGGATGTTGACGTGCATCAGCCGTCCCGGCAGCCAGTTCAGCCAGGGCGAGAGCCCGTTGAACATCTGCTCGGACAGCTTGGTGCGGAACAGGATCTCGCCCATCCAGACAAAGAGGGGCAGCGATGCCAGCGTGTATGAGGCGCTCGACGACCACCATGCGTTGGCCAGGCTGACCAGCGCCTCGCGGTCCGAGAACACCACCAGCCCGACCCATGAGGTGACCGCAATGGCCACGGGGATCCACGCGCCGATCGCCAGGAAGACGATCATCACCAGCAGCAGGATCAGTGCAACGACGACTGTGCTCATCAGACCGTCTCCCCGAAATCGCCGGAGGCGAGCTTTTCTTCCTGGGCTACCTGGTAGCGCGGCTTCTGTCCGCGCACCACGCGCAGCCATTCATCGCCGACCGCCAGCAGGAAGCCGATGCAGCCGAGCACCGCGAAGCTCTGCGGCATCCACAGCGGAATCACGATCTGTCCCTGCGAGACATCGCCGATGTCCCAGCTCTGCCACGCAAAGGTGCCGAGCGCCCACGCCGCATATGCGGCAAACGCCAGGCAGATGGTCAGCGAGACCAGCTCCAGCACCCAGCGCCGGCGCGGGCCCACGGCCCTCAGCAGCATCTCGACGCGCACGATGCCGCCATGCTGGAAGGTCTGGCCAAGGATCAGGAAGGCGGACGCCGCGCACAGCCAGGCGACGATGTCATCGCCACCCTTGAAGATCACCGAGGTCTCCCGCGACAGCGACATCAGGATCATGATCACGCAGACGGCGAGGATGCACAGCGCGCCGAGCATGGCAAAGAGGTCAAGCAGGCGGTCGAGCCAGCGCTTGGAGGAGGGGGCAGTTGGCATGATGGACGGCGTCAGGGAGGGAGGGGGGCTCCCCGCCATGCCAGCCTGCGCGGCAAGGGCGGGGAGTTCATGGAGGCGGGCAGGCCCGCAGCCTACTTGCGGTAGGCGTCCAGGATGGCCTTGCCGTCCTCGCCCGCGCCCTTGGCCCAGTCATCCACCATGGTCTGGCCCACCTTCTGCATGTCGGACTTGAGCTGCGGCGAAGGCGGCTGCACCGTCATGCCGTTGCGCGACAAGGTCGCCAGGTACTCCTTGGTCTTCTGCTCCGACACCTGCCAGCCGCGCTTCTCGGCATCGGCCACGGCCTTGAGCAGGGCGTCCTGGGTCGGCTTGTCCAGCGCCGCGAACGCCTTCTTGCTGACCACCAGCATGTTCTTGGGCAGCCAGGCGTCCACCGTGTAGAAGTACTTCACGCTCTCCCACACCTTGGTGTCGACGCCGGTGGCGCCCGACGACATGAAGGAGTTGACCGTGCCCGTGGCCAGCGCCTGAGCCAGGTCGGCAGCCTGGATGGTCACCGGCTGGGCGCTGACCAGCTCGGCGATGCGCGAGGTGGCCGGGTTGTACGCGCGCCATTTCAGGCCCTTCATGTCCCCGGCCGAATTGATCGGCTTATTCGCATAGATGCCCTGCGGCGGCCACGCCACCGCGTACAGCAGCTTCATGCCCTGCTTGTCGAGCACCTTCTCGGTGGCCGGGCGCGAGGCCTGCCACAGCTTGTAGGCATCCCCATAGCTGGTGGCGAGGAATGGCACGGCATCGACGCCGAACACCGGGTTCTCGTTGGCCAGCAAGGACATCAGGATTTCGCCCATCTGCACCTGGCCGGTCTGCACGCCGCGCTTGATCTCGTTGGCCTTGAGCAGCGAGCCATTGGGATGCAGCACGATCTTGAGCTTGCCGCCGGTGGCCTTGTCCACGTCGTTGGCCATCTGCTGCAGGTTCTCGGTGTGCAGGTTGCTGACCGGATAACCGGTCGGCAGGTCCCACTTGGTATCCGCCTGTGCCGCCACGGCGGCCATCATCAGGCCGGCCGCAACGATTGCCTTGACTCGCATCTCGATCTCTCCTGGTGTGCGCGCGGGGGCGCGGTTGTACTGCTGGTTGCGTACTACCTGGTGCCGATCGTGCCCGCATTGGGGGGGGCACGTCGGCGCAAGATCAACGGCGCGGCGGCAGGCTCAGTCGTCGCGCTGTGAAGGTTGCACGATGCATTCCAACGCAAGGGCCGTGCCCAGCAGGTCGGCATCGCGCATCGGGCCGTGCGACAGCATCAGGCCCACGGGCAACTCGTCCGGCGCGTGGCAGGGCATCGAGATCGAGCAGCCGTCAAGGAAATTGAAGGCCGAGGTATTGCGCAGCAGCAGGGCATTGACGCGGAAGAATTGCGCATCATCGGTGCGCAGCGGCGCAATCTCGGGCGCGACCATCGGCACGGTCGGGCAGACCACGGCGTCGAAGCGGGCCAGGCGCGCTTGCATGCGGGCGATCCAGTCCAGCCGGGCGCGGCCCAGGTCGATATAGTCGGCGGCGCTGATATTGGCGCCGCGGTCGATGCGCGAGGCCACGCGCGGGTCGTACAGCTCGCGCCGTCCGGCCAGCAGGTGGCGGTGGATGGCAAAGGCTTCGGCCGAGCTGAAGCCGCCCTGGGCGTTCAGGCCCGCCAGCTCGCCAAGCTCGGGTAGGTCGACGTGCTCAAGCTGCACGCCGGCGGCCGACAGCCGGCCCAATGCCCGGTCGAAGGCACGGGCCACTACCGGGTCGAGGTCGTCCAGCAGGACCTGGCGCGGGATCGCCAGCCGCGTGGCGGCGGGGTTGGTCACGCGCGGGATCACTGCGCTGTCGGCGATCACGCTGTCCATGGCAATGCAGTCGCTGACCGTGCGCGCCATCGCGCAGGCGGTATCCAGCGTGTACGACAGCGGAAAGGCTCCAGTCAGTGGCACGCGCCGCGTGGTGGGCTTGAAGCCGGTGATGCCGCACAGCGCGGCGGGGATGCGGATGGAACCGCCGGTGTCGCTGCCAAGCGCCGCGACCGCCAGCCCCAGCGCCACCGAAACGGCCGCACCCGACGACGAGCCGCCCGGGATGCGTGCCACGCCATCCGTGCCGGCCGGGTTGACCGGCGTGCCGTAGTGGGGATTGATGCCCACGCCCGAGAACGCGAACTCCGTCATGTTGGTGCGCCCGACCAGGGCTGCCCCTGCCGCGCGCAGGCGGGCGACCACGGTGGCGTCCGCCGTGGCCGGCGCGGCATCCTTGCGCACCAGCGAGGCCGCGCTGGTGACTTCGCCGGCCACGTCGTACAGGTCCTTGACCGAAACCGGCAGCCCTGCCAGCGGATGCAGCGCCTTGCCGGCGCGGCCGGCGGCATCGGCTGCGCGCGCGACCTGGGCCGCAGCCTCGAAGGTGCTGTGCAGGAACACGGCCTCGGCAGCCGGCGTGGCGGCAAGCGCGGCCGCTTGCTCGATGATCTGCGCACGGCTGGTGGCGCCGTCGCGCAGGCGGGTGTTCAGGGTGTCGAGGTCGGGAAGCATGGATGGCATGGGGTCTGCGAACGGGGTGCGAGGGCGGGGCAGGCACCGCCATGGTGGCTGCCGCCTGCCAGCATGGGGAAGGGCGCGGTGCACATGCGCAGGGCCAGTCGTGGCCGGCGTCCTCCCTCATGCTTTACCTGTATTTATTAGGTGTTCATGCTCATAATTCGCCAATAAACTGTCAAGCTAAAATTGCCGGAGCGCGCCCCGGGCTTCTACCTAGCACAGCCAGCGCCAGCGCCACCCCCATCGAAAGGAGTCTCCCGCATGCCACGCAAACCAGCCGAGAGCGGGCACACCGCCGCCGCCGTGGCCGATGTCCCTGGCGTTGCCGGTAAGGCAAGGCCGGCCACCGCGCTGTCACGCGCGGCCGGGGCCAATATCGTGTCGTCGTCGCACCTGGTGTCGGTACGGAGCCCCGAGCTGTCCGAGTTCGAGTTCGGCCTGAATACCGCCTACAACGCCTACAGCCGCTGGGTGGTGCGCTGCATGGGCGCGGCCGGCGTGCGCGACCTGACCTTCCTGGACGTGCTGGTGCTGCATCACGTGAACCATCGCGGACGGCCCAAGCGGCTGGCCGATATCTGCTTCGTGCTGAACGTGGAAGACACGCACCTGGTGACCTACGCATTGAAGAAGCTGCAGGGACTGGGGCTGGTGAGCGGGGAGCGGGTCGGCAAGGAGGCCACTTATTCGACCACCCCGGCCGGCACCGAGGCCTGCGCGCGCTACCGCGAGATCCGCGAGCAATGCCTGACCAGCAACTTCACCGAGGGCAGCGAAGAGAATGCCGAGATCGGCGAGCTCGCCCGGCTGATGCGGGTGCTGACCGGCCTGTACGAGCAGGCCGCGCGCTCGGCGACGTCACTCTGAGCCGTCCATTTGGTAAAAGTGATGCATAAGCATTATCAGGATGGGCCGTAACACGGCCCCGCCGTGATGTCGCAGTGCAAAATCCGGGTGCCGGCAAGGTACAATAGCGGTTTCCCGCCAGTCGGCACCCCATGCAGCGGTGCCGGCTAAGCAGCAGCCCCTACCTCACCGCCTCCCGACCGCTACGATCATGGCGCATTTCTCGTGCTTCCCCGGCGCTTTGGCGCTTTCCGCCTTCCGTCAGCAACGCCTGCTCACCGCCCTGCGGCAGATCGACGCCGATATTGAATCGGTGCATGGACAGTTCCTGCACTTTGTTGACGCACAGACGCCGCTGTCGGCCGAAGAGCAGTCCCGCGTGGCGGCGCTGCTGACCTACGGCGCGCCGTTTGCCGATCCGTCTGACGGCGACCGCTTCGTGGTGATCCCGCGCTTCGGCACGATCTCGCCGTGGGCCAGCAAGGCCACCGACATCGCCCATAACTGCGGCCTGACGCATATCCACCGCATCGAGCGCGGCATCGAGATCACTGTGATCTGCAAGAAGGGCCTGCTGCGCGGCCGCAAGACGCTGGACGCGGACACCCGCGCCGCCGTCGCCGCGCACCTGTTCGACCGCATGACCGAGACCGTGGTCGCCTCGCGTGACGATGCCGCCGGCCTGTTCCAGGAACTGCCGGCCAAGCCGCTGCGCTTTATCGATATCTCCGCCGGGCGCAGCGCGCTGGCCGCGGCCAATGTCGAGATGGGCCTGGCGCTGTCCGAGGACGAGATCGACTACCTGGTCGAGGCCTACGGCAAGCTGGAGCGCAACCCGACCGACGTCGAGCTGATGATGTTCGCGCAGGCCAACAGCGAGCACTGCCGCCACAAGATCTTCAACGCCACCTGGACCATCGACGGCGTGCAGCAGGACAAGTCACTGTTCGCGATGATCCGCAATACGCACCAGCTCAATCCGCAGGGCTCGATCGTGGCCTACTCGGACAACTCGGCGGTGATGGAAGGCGACGTGGCCGAGCGCTGGTTCCCGCGCGGCGATTACCACAAGTACGGCCGCCACGAGGCGCTGACGCACACGCTGATGAAGGTGGAGACGCACAATCACCCGACCGCGATCTCGCCGTTCCCGGGGGCCTCCACCGGCGCCGGCGGTGAAATCCGCGACGAGGGCGCGACCGGCCGCGGCGCCAAGCCCAAGGCCGGCCTGACCGGGTTCACGGTGTCAAACCTGATGCTGCCCGAGGCCGTCGAGTCCTGGGAAAACGACCGCGACGCCGCCCAGCCGGTGGCACACCGCAACCCCGACCACAAGCCCGGCGTGACCGGCAAGCCGGACCGCATCGCCTCGCCGCTGCAGATCATGATCGACGGCCCGCTCGGCGGCGCCGCCTTCAACAATGAATTCGGCCGCGCCAACCTGGGCGGCTACTTCCGCGTCTACGAGCAGAACGTGGGCGGGACCGTGCGCGGCTACCACAAGCCGATCATGATCGCGGGCGGCATCGGCAATATCGACGCCGGGCACACGCACAAGAATCCGCTGCCGGCCGGCACGCTGCTGATCCAGTTGGGCGGCCCGGGCATGCGCATCGGCATGGGCGGCGGCGCCGCCAGCTCGATGGCGACCGGTACCAATACCGCCGACCTGGACTTCGATTCGGTCCAGCGCGGCAACCCGGAGATGGAGCGCCGCGCGCAGGAAGTGATCAACGCGTGCTGGCAGCTCGGTGACGCCAACCCGATCCTGTCGATCCACGACGTCGGCGCGGGCGGCATCTCCAACGCTTTCCCGGAACTGGTGGACGGCGCCGACCGAGGCGCGCGCTTCGACCTGCGCCAGGTGCACCTGGAAGAGTCCGGCCTGTCGCCGGCGGAAATCTGGTGCAACGAGTCGCAGGAGCGCTATGTGCTGGCCATCGCGCCGGACAGCTTCCCGCAGTTCCAGGCCATGTGCCAGCGTGAGCGCTCGCCGTTCGCCGTGGTTGGCATCGCCACCGAAGAAAAGCAGCTGCAGCTGGTCGACGCCAGCGTCGACGCTGCGCTCAAGGAGCACTACGCCGTCGACATGCCGATGGACGTGCTGCTGGGCAAGCCGCCGCGCATGCACCGCGACGTCAAGCGCGTGGAAGAGGCATTGCCGGCCGTGGACGTGACCGGCATCAGCCTGGAGCAGGCGGTGCGCGACGTGCTGCGCCATCCGACGGTGGCCAGCAAGTCGTTCCTGATCAGCATTGGCGACCGCACCGTGGGCGGCATGAACGCGCGCGACCAGATGGTCGGCCCGTGGCAGGTGCCGGTGGCCGACGTAGCCGTGACCACGCTCGACTACAAGGGTAACGCCGGCGAGGCGATGACCATGGGCGAGCGCACCCCGCTGGCCGTGATCAACGCGCCGGCATCGGGTCGCATGGCGATCGGCGAGGCGCTAACCAACCTGGCGGCCGCGCCGGTCAAGGACCTGGGCAAGGTCAAGCTGTCGGCCAACTGGATGGCGGCCTGCGGCGTGGAAGGCGAAGACGCGAAGCTGTATGACACCGTGCACGCCGTCGGCATGGAACTGTGCCCGGCGCTGGGCATCAGCATCCCGGTCGGCAAGGATTCGCTGTCGATGCGCACCAAGTGGCAGGACGACGGCGTCAACAAGGAAGTGGTCGCGCCGGTATCGCTGATCATCTCGGCCTTTGCCGCGGTGGACGATGTCAACCGCACGCTGACCCCGCAACTGCGCACCGACGCCGGCGACACCGTGCTGATCGCTGTCGACCTGGGCCGTGGCAAGAACCGCATGGCCGGCAGCATCCTGGCGCAGGTCATGCAGCAGGTGGGCGACAGCGCCCCCGACGTCGACAATGCCGAAGACCTGAAGAACTTCTTCAACGTGATCCAGCGCCTGAACCGCGAAGGCAAGCTGCTGGCCTACCACGACCGTTCCGACGGCGGCTTCATGGCTGCGCTGGCGGAGATGGCCTTTGCCGGCCACTGTGGCGTGTCGCTAAACGTCGACATGCTGGCGCTGGACCCGCAGCAGGAGCAGGACTACGGCGACGCCAAGAACTGGGCGCAGCAGATTGCCGAGCGCCGCAACGACCAGACCCTGCGCGCGCTGTTCTCGGAAGAGCTGGGCGCGGTGGTGCAGGTGCGTATGGACGACCGCGACACGGTCTTCGCCGTGCTGCGCGAAGCCGGCCTTTCGGCCTGCAGCCATGTGGTGGGCAAGCCCAACGCGACCGACCAGATCGAGGTCTACCGCGATGCCAAGAAGGTCTTCGGCGCCTCGCGCACGGACCTGCAGCGCAACTGGAGCGAAGTCAGCTGGCGCATCTCGCGCCTGCGCGACAACCCGGCCTGCGCCGACAGCGAATACGACCGCCTGCTCGACGCCGCCGACCCAGGTATCAGCCCGGTGCTGACCTTCGATGCGGCCGAAGACATCGCCGCGCCGTTCATCGCCGCCGGCGCCCGTCCGCGCGTGGCCATCCTGCGCGAGCAGGGCGTCAACTCGCAGATCGAGATGGCGTACAGCATGGACCGCGCCGGCTTTGACACGCACGACGTGCACATGAGCGACCTGATCGCCGGCCGCGCCAACCTGGCCGACTTCAGCGGTTTCGTTGCCTGCGGCGGCTTCAGCTACGGCGACGTGCTGGGCGCGGGCGAGGGCTGGGCCAAGACCATCCTGTTCAACGCGCAGATGGCCGAGCAGTTCGCGGCCTTCTTCAACCGCCAGGACACTTTCGCGCTGGGCGTTTGCAACGGCTGCCAGATGATGAGCAACCTGGCCCCGATCATTCCGGGCGCGGGTGCGTGGCCCAAGTTCACGCGCAACCAGTCGGAGCAGTACGAAGCGCGCTACGTGACCGTGGAAGTGCAGTCCTCGCCGTCGATTTTCTTCGCTGGCATGGAAGGCAGCCGCATCCCGATCGTGGTTGCCCACGGCGAAGGGTTTGCCGACTTCTCGCAGCAGGGCAATATCGACCAGGCCCACGTGGCGCTGCGCTTTGTCGACAACTACGGTGCGGTCACGCAGGCCTATCCGCTCAACCCGAACGGCTCGCCCGACGGCATTACCTCGGTGACCACCGTCGATGGCCGCTTCACCGTGCTGATGCCGCACCCGGAACGCGTGTTCCGTGCCGCGACCATGAGCTGGGCGCCGGATGCGTGGAAGCAGGTTGCCGACGGCGGCAGCCCGTGGATGCGGATGTTCCGCAATGCGCGGAAGTGGGTGGGGTAAGCATCAGCCCAGGGCCTGCGCCCTTCGTCCCAACCATAGCCACCGGCAGCGCCGGTGGCTTTTTAGTTTTTCGGCGATGCAAGCAGCCAAAGCCCGGATGGCGACGGCCATTTCGCTACGCATCTTGGAATCTTCCGCATTTCCTGCCGCTTTCGCACTGTTACTCTCGCGCTGACTCACGATCGGATGCAGGACTGGTTCCCTTGCATCCGGGTCGCTCGAACACGGAACGGTGGATTCGGAGATCCCATCATGAATCAGAAGGTGCAGTCGTCCCCGGCAGTCGATGCAGACTATATGTTTACCCCGGTCCCGCCCGACGCACGCAGGACGACCTGGAAACAGGTGGCGGTATGGGTGGGGTTTAGCTACGTTGCCACCGGCCTGTTCATCGGCGGCACGCTGGCCGGGCCGGCGGGCGGCGCGGGTGTTTCCTTCCCCATGGCCTTGCTGGCCATCGCCATCGGCATGGGCATCCTGTTCGTGCTGACGTCGCTGCTGGGCGTCATCGCGCAACGAACCGGGCTGAGCCTGGCGCTGCTGTGCCGCTATGCCTATGGCGCAAAAGGCATGAACCTGCCGATGCTGACGCTGGGCTGGTTCTCCGCCATCACCGGCATGGTGGGCGACATCTGGGGCGCGTTCATCGGCAATCCGAGCGGCATCACCGTGCTTGACCCGGCCCGCCTGGGATTCGACATCGCGCCGATCACGCTGGAAGTGTTCCTGGCATGCGTGACCTGCGGCCTGCTGTTCACCGCGACCTCGATGTCCGGCATGAAAGGGCTGGAGCGGCTGGCGGTGGCGGTGGCGCCCGTCATCATGCTGATCGCGGTGCTGGTACTGGTGTACCTGCTGTTGCATCCGGTCCTGAACGCGAAAGCGCAGCCGCTGGCGGAGAACGCATCATGAAGAAGGTCTTGCTGAATGAGTTCTCCACGGCCGAACTGGAGGCCATGTTTGCCGCTGGCGGTATAGACAGCGACATCACCGTTTTTGGCAGTTGCGAAAGTCACGGCGGGCACCTGCCGCTCGGGCCGAACCTGTTCGTTCCCGCCGAAGTGGCACGGCTGGCGGCGCAACGGCTTGAACGGACCATTGTGGTCCCCGGCGTGCCGTTCGGCACCTCGATGCACTACAACGCCACCCGATGGCGGTCTCGCTGCGCTTCAAGACGGTGACGGCGCTTGCCGAGGATATCTTCGAGAGCCTGATTGCCTACGATATCCGGTACATCTTTGTGCTGAACGGGCACGACGGCAATATTGCGCCGCTCGAGATCGCCCAGCGCAAGGTTAAGCAGCGCTACCCGAAGGTGGTGTTCGCCTTCCTGCCTGCCTGGTGGTCGGTGATCGGCAGCCGGCTTGGCGACGGCTTCTTCGCCGAGTGGAATGGATTGGGCCACGGCGGCGAAGGTGAAACCTCGATCACCATGGCGGTGTTTCCGTACCTGTGCGACCTGGGCAAGGCCATGCGGCAGATGCCGGTAGACAGCATCCGCATCGGCGAGCGCGTACAGATCATGTGGGATATCGCCAAGGTTTCGGCGACCGGCGCCACCGGTGACCCGACCTGGGCCAGCGCGGAAAAGGGCAGCAAGATGCTGGACGCGCTGGTCGGACTGGTTACCGACAGTATCAGGCAGCTCGATGAAACGGGGTGGCGCTACGACCTGCGCCAGTGAAGGCAAGGTTCAGCCGGCAAGCGGAGGGAGCAGGCGTGAACTCCATGACGCATAGGCGTAGGTCAGCATGCGCCCCGATTCAAAACCCGGAGGCGGCCTGATCTCGCCGCGAGCCTCCCTGTACGCCACCACGGCGTGCAGGATCTTCTCGGGCGCGTAACGGTCACGCAGGGGCAGGTAGGGGTGGAGCTGGCGCCAGCCGGGGGCGGCGCCGTCCAGGGTCGCCCAGGCAAGTGCGCAATAGCACATGCCCCGGGACGAGAGATGCCAGAGTTGCCAGTAACGGCCAGTCGACTCCACGCGCTGCATCCTTGAATCTTGCAGGACCGGCGGGGGGCGACCGGACCGTGCCTTACTGGATCTTGGCCTTGTCCTTGAGTGACTTCATCATGGCCTGGAACTGCTCGCGCTGCCAGTTCTGGTCCCCCATCAGCATCTGCGTCAACTGCGGCTTGACCTCTTCGAACGACGGGATCTTGGCGTCGCGCACGTCGACCAGTTCGATGATATGCCAGCCGAACTGGGTCTTGACCGGCGTATCGGTCAGCTGGCCCTTCTTCAGGCCGGTCATGGCTGCCGAGAACTCAGGCACGTAGCTGCTGCTGTTGGCCCAGTCCAGGTCGCCGCCGTTGGCCGCGGAGCCCGGGTCCTTGGACGAGGCCTTGGCCATGTCCTCAAACTTGGCGCCGCCCTTGATCTTGGTGATGATCGCCTTGGCGTCGGCTTCCTTTTCCACCAGGATATGGCGGGCGTGGTATTCCTTGCCGTTGCCAAACTGCGACTTGATCTTGTCGTACTGCTTGCGCAACTCGGCGTCGCTGGCGCCGTGGGTCTTCACGTAGTCTTCGAACACTGCGCCGGCCAGCACGTTCAGGCGGGCCTGTTCCAGTTGTTCCTGCACGTCGTCGCGCTGGGTCAGGCCGCGCTTGTTGGCTTCCTGCGAGAGCAGTTCGCGGTCGATCAGCATGTTGCGTGCGCGCGAGCGCAGCTCCGGGTTGTCGGGCTGGCCGGTGCCGGCGATCAACTTGTCCAGCTTTGCCGATGAAATGGCCTTGCCATTCACGACGGCGGCATTCTGGGCGATGGCCGGCAGGCTGCCGGCAGCAAGCACAGCCGCCAGGCTGAACGAGAGGACGGTGGTCTTCATGGAATCAGGTCTGAGAGTTGCTGGAAGAATAGTGTGATGATGCGCGGGATTGGTACTCTTGGTCGGTGAACGCAGTCACGGCAAGTGCGTGGATCTGCGCGGGGAACAGACCGCGCAGCGCATCATACACCATGCGGTGTCGTGCAACCCGGCTGTGACCCGTAAAGCGCTCGCTGACGATTGTCACGTGGTAATGTCCGCCGCCGGATGCGGCGCCGGCATGTCCGGCGTGCAGCGCGCTGTCGTCGCGCACGGCCAGGTGGCTGGGGGCGAGCGCTTCGCGCAGCATCGCCTCGATAGTAGCGGGATCGGCTGCCATCAATGGTTTCCTTCGGTTTGGGGGTGCGGGGGCGGGGCCGTCAGTCCTGGCTGTTCTCGGGCATGTGGCGCGACAGCCAGACACTCTGGGCGACGATGAACACCAGCATCATCCCCATGCTGCCGAACAGCTTGAAGTTGACCCAGGTCTCGGTCGAGAACTGGTAGGCCACGTACAGGTTCAGCACGCCCATGGCGGCAAAGAAGCCGGCCCAGGCGGCGTTCAGCCGCGCCCACACCGGGTCGGGCAGGGTCACCTGTTTTTCCATCATGGCGCGGATCAGGTTCTTGCGCCAGCCGATCACCGAGCCCAGCAGCGCCACCGCGAACATCCAGTAGAGCACGGTCGGCTTCCACTTGATGAAGGTCTCGTTGTGCAGCACCAGCGTGGCGCCGCCGAACACCGCGATGATCAGCAGGCTGACCCACTGCATCGGCTCGACCTTGCGGTGGCGGAACCAGACCCAGCCGATCTGCAGCACCGTGGCGCCAATGGCCACGGCGGTGGCGGTGTAGATGTCAGCCAGCTTGAAGGCGGCAAAAAACAGGATGACCGGGAACAGGTCGAACAGGAATTTCATGCGGTACCAGGTTGTGTCCGGCGTGCTTGCCGGAGCGTTCAGCGCTGCGGGTCGCGCCGGGGTTTGTCGCCGCTGCCGGCGGCGTGGGCATCATCCGCCGCACGCTGTGCCGGGTCGCGATCATCGAATTTTAGCGCAGCCGAGTTGATGCAATAGCGCAGACCGGTCGGGGCGGGGCCATCTTCGAAGACATGGCCCAGATGGCTGCCGCATTCCTTGCAGCGTACCTCTACCCGCGTCATGCCGTGGCTGTGGTCGACGTGCTCGGCAATCACCTCGCCGTTGATGGCGCGGAAATAGCTGGGCCAGCCGCAGCCGGCATCGAACTTGGTGGCGGATTCGAACAGCGGCGTGCCGCAGCCCACGCAGTGGTAGATGCCGTTGTCCCAGTGGTCCCAGTAGCGGCCGGTGAACGGGCGCTCGGTGGCGGCCTCGCGGGTCACGCGGTATTCGATGTCGGAGAGTTGTTCACGCCACTCGGCGTCGGTCTTGGTGGTGGTCATGGTTTGTCCTCGCAGGGCTTCCTCGGATGGGTTCCTCAGTTAAGGCATTGGTCGTGCGAACTGCGCGAACCTTACACCGGCTGGCGCCGGCGTACCGGGCGCGGATCACATGGCGTCACGACGAGCAACTGACCTCCAGGCCGGACGCCCAGTCCGGCGGCAGCGCCGCGTAGTGTTCTGCCTCCGGCTGTTCGTCGAAGGGGCGCGATAGCACTGCCAGCAGCCGGTCCACTTCGGTGAAGTCCTTCTCGCCGGCGTGCCGGATCGCGGTTTCGGCCAGGTGGTTGCGCAGCACGTATTTGGGGTTGACCGCCAGCATTTCCAGTTCGCGCGCGGCATCGTGCGACTGCTCGGCGCGCAGGCGCACGCGATAGTCGGCCACCCACGTGTCAAAGGCGGCACGATCCAGGAACAGGTCGCGCACCGGCGCGTCGCGCGCGGCATCGGTGGATGAAATGCCGCACAGCTTGCGCCAGAACAGCGTGTAGTCCACGCGCTGGCCGTGCAACAGCTGGAACAGGCTGGTCAGCAGTGGCTCATCGCTCTTGTCGTCGCCGCCGGCAGGCGGGCGCAGGCCCAGCTTGGCGCGGTAGTGGCGGAAGAACGCCGCGGCATAGCGCTCGCGGAACGGGTCCAGCGCCGCGCGCGCGGCTTCCACGGCGGCGTCGCGCGCGCCTTCCTTGTCGGCATCCTCCGGTGCCAGCCACAGCGGCAGCAGCGCCTGGGCCAGGCAGTGCAGGTTCCAGAACGCCACCTGCGGCTGCTGGCTGTAGGCGTAGCGGCCCTGCGTGTCGGAGTGGTTGCAGATATGGTTGGCGTCGAATGCATCGAGGAAGCCGAACGGGCCGTAGTCGATGGTCAGGCCCAGGATCGACATATTGTCGGTATTCATCACGCCATGGCAGAAGCCCACCGCCTGCCAGTGCGCGATCAGGTCGGCGGTGCGCAGCGAGACCTCGCGCAGCAGCGCCTGGTAGGGCTGGGTGTCGTCGCGGCACGCGGGCATGAAGTTGTCGATGACGAAATCCGCCAGCTTGCGCAGCGCGGCCACGTCGTCGTGCGCGGCGAAATGTTCGAAGTGCCCGAAGCGGATAAAGGTCGGCGACAGCCTGGTCACCACCGCGGCGGTCTCGATGGTCTCGCGGCGCACCGGCGCGTCCGAGCCCATGATCGACAGTGCGCGAGTGGTCGGCACGCCCAGTGCGGCCATGGCTTCGGAGCAGAGGTACTCACGGATCGACGAGCGCAGCACCGCGCGGCCATCGGCCATGCGCGAGTAGGGCGTCAGGCCCGCGCCCTTGAGCTGGACTTCCCACGGGCCGGTGGCGGTCTCGGCCTGCGCCAGGCGGATGGCACGGCCATCGCCGAGCTGGCCGGCCCACACCCCGAACTGGTGCCCGGAATATACGCTGGCGAGCGGGTCGGCCCAGTCCGGCACCTGGTTGCCGACAAAGGTCTCGATAAAGTCCTCGCGGCTGCCGATGTTGGCGTCCCAGCCGAGCAGCGCCGCCGCGGCCGGCGCCACCCCCACCAGGTAGGGTGACGGCAGCGGCGTGGGACGCAGGCGCGTAAAGAACTGCATGCCGAGTTCGGCGAAGCCGGGCGCGGTGCGAAAGGGCACGGACAGCGTGGCCGGCGTGGCTGTGTCGGAGGGCTGCGGAGCTTGTGACTGGGGCGTGTCTGGCATCGCGTAGGGGCGCCTCGGGGCGCAAGGGGCGGTGCGAATTCCGTGCGTTCGTCGATGTGCGGCGAACCGCGTAAAAGGCGGTGCAGCGCGGCATGCCGGGCGCACGAAAATGCGATGGTGGCTAGGGAAAACGACATGTTGAGGTGCAACATGCCACGCAGTATTGTACGTCCTCAACGGCACTCGACCGCTCGACCGAGTGAATGCCGCCATGCACCGCACGGTTATTTTCCTCCTTCAGTGCGCACATGAATCCGGTGCATGGGCTTTTCGCAGAATTGCGGCCCCGAATTCGATGGCAATACCGACGGCAACCCCGACGGCAATACGCAACGACAGTACGGCAGTGCACAACGAGATCGGCCGGATGCCGATTTGGTGCATGGAAACGACCGCCAAAAAATAGTACGGTTGTTCGTTTTCAGGCGAATTACACAAGACATTCAGGAGGCAGGTTCATGGCATTGATGGGTCAAATGATGAGCGCGCCGCTGCTCATTTCCTCCATCATCAAACACGCCGCGCGTTACTACGGCAGCACCGAGATCGTCTCGCGGCGCACGGAGGGCGACCTGCATCGCTATACGTACCGCGATTGCGAACTGCGCGCCCGCAAGCTTGCGCAGGCGCTGGGCGCACTGGGCGTGAAGCAGGGCGAGCGCGTCGGCACGCTGGCCTGGAACGGCTACCGCCACCTGGAGATCTACTACGGCGTGTCCGGCATGGGCGCCGTCTGCCATACCATCAACCCGCGCCTGTTCCCCGAGCAGATTGCCTATATCGTCAACCACGCGGAAGACGGCTATGTCTTCTTCGACCTGACCTTCCTGCCACTGGTGGAAGGCGTTGCGCCGCATTGCCCCAACGTCAAGGGGTGGGTGGCGATGACCGACCGCGCGCATATGCCGGCCGAATCCAAGGTGCCGCTGCTGTGCTACGAGGAGCTGATCGACGCGCAGGACGGCAACTACGAATGGCCGCAGTTCGACGAGAACCAGGCGTCGAGCCTGTGCTATACGTCGGGCACCACCGGCAATCCCAAGGGCGCGCTGTATTCGCACCGCTCGACGGTGCTGCACTCGTATGCGTCGGCACTGCCCGACGCGCTGGGCTGCTCCGCCAGCGACGTGATCCTGCCCGTGGTGCCGATGTTCCACGTCAATGCCTGGGGCCTGCCGTACTCGGTGCCGCTGGTCGGCGCCAAGCTGGTGCTGCCGGGTGCCAAGCTGGACGGGGCCTCGATCTATGAACTGTTCGAGCAGGAGAAGGTGACCTTCTCCGCCGGCGTGCCGACGGTGTGGCTCGGCCTGCTCCAGCACGTGCAGTCGAACAAGCTCAAGTTTTCCACCTTCCGCCGCACCGTGATCGGCGGCTCGGCCGCGCCGCCGGCGATGATCCGCGCGCTCGAGGCGCTGGATGTGGAAGTGATCCACGCTTGGGGCATGACCGAGATGTCGCCGCTGGGCACGTCGTGCAAGCTGCTGGCCAAGCACCAGGACCTGTCCGACGCCGACCGCCACAAGATCCAGGAAAAGCAGGGCCGCGTGATCTTCGGCGTCGACATGAAGATTGTCGATGGCGACGGCAACGAGCTGCCGTGGGACGGCAAGGCCTTCGGCGACCTGATGGTGCGCGGGCCGTGGATCATCGACCGCTACTTCCGCAACGATGCCAATCCGCTGGCCGACGGCTGGTTCCCGACTGGCGACGTCGCCACCATCGACGCCGATGGCTTCATGCAGATCACCGACCGCAGCAAGGACGTGATCAAGTCCGGCGGCGAATGGATCTCGTCGATTGATATCGAGAACGTCGCCGCCGCGCACCCCGCGGTGCATATGGCGGCCTGCATCTCAGCCTACCACCCCAAGTGGGATGAACGCCCGCTGCTGGTTGTGGTGAAGAAGCCCGGCGCCGAAGTCACCCGCGAAGAATTGCTGCAGTTCTTCGAGGGCAAGGTCGCCAAGTGGTGGATCCCGGACGACGTGGCCTTTGTCACCGAGATCCCGCTGACCGCCACCGGCAAGATGCAGAAGCTCAAGCTGCGCGAGCAGTTCAAGGACTACAAGCTGCCGACCGCCTGACGCCGGCACGCGCTTTCCGGTGCGCCTTGCCTGCTTGCGGCATGGCGTGTCCGGGGCCGGCTGCAGGGCGTGGCATGGAGGACGCCGCGCAGCCAGCCAAATACGACGACAAGCCAACGACAAGAGTGAAGGAGACAGGTATGACCAAAATGCGTCCGCTGGTGGCCGGTGTGGCCGTGTTTGCCGCACTGGGTTCTGCGCTGGTTTCAGGTACCGCACTCGCGGATACGGTGAAGATCGCCTTCATTGACCCGCTATCGGGGCTGATGGCTCCCGTTGGGCAGAACCAGCTCAAGAGCTGGCAGTATGTCGCCGACATCGCCAACCAGAAGAACTGGGCCGGCGCGCACAAGTTTGAGGTGGTGGGTTTCGACAACAAGCTGTCGCCGCAGGAAAGCCTGACCATCCTCAAGCAGGCGGTCGACCAGAACATCCGCTATATCGTGCAGGGCAACGGCTCGTCGGTCGGGCTGGCGCTGCAGGACGCGGTGGCCAAGCACAACGAGCGCAACCCCGGCAAGGAGATCGTCTACCTGAACTACGCCGCGGTGGACCCGGACATGACCAATGCCAAATGCAACTACTGGCATTTCCGGCTCGACGCCAACTCGGACATGAAGATGGAGGCGCTGACCACCTTCCTGGCCAAGGACCCGAACGTCAAGAAGGTCTACCTGATCAACCAGAACTACTCGTTCGGCCACCAGGTGGCGCGCGCGGCCAAGGACTACCTGAAGCGCAAGCGCCCGGACATCCAGATCGTCGGTGAAGACCTGCACCCGCTGGCGCAGGTCAAGGACTTTGCCCCGTACGCGGCCAAGATCAAGGCCTCTGGCGCCGATACCGTGATCACCGGCAACTGGGGCAGCGACCTGGCGCTGCTGATCAAGGCGGGCAAGGATGCCGGCCTGACCACCAATTACTACACCTACTACGCCGGCACCACCGGCGTGCCCACGGCGATGGGCGCCACCGGCGCCGAGCACGTCAAGTATGTCGGCTACTACAACCCCAACAACAAGGGGTTCAAGGGAGCGGATGTCATCGAGGGCTTCAAGAAGAAGTACAACGATGACTTCTACGTGATGGCCTCCTACACCGGCATTGCCATGCTGGCCAAGGCCTTCAAGGACACCGGCTCGACCGATCCGATCAAGGTTGCCAAGGCGCTCGAGGGGATCAAGGTCGACAGCATGAACGGCACGGTCGAGATGCGCAACTCGGATCACCAGGCGCAGCAGTCGCTGGTGGTCGCCACCTGGACCAAGGTGGATGGCAAGGAAATTAAGTACGACCAGGAAAACACCGGCTACGGCTGGAAGACCAACGCGCTGATGGACCAGTACGTGTCGGCCCAGCCGACTTCCTGCCAGATGAAGCGGCCGGGCTGATCCTGTTCGTGACGGGCCGGCCACGCTGACAAAGTGGCCGCCCGATCCTGCATACTTTCGGTCTTTTTCGGTCGATACCGGGGAGCGTCCGGGGCGGGCATCCGCCCCCGGAGGGGGACGCTCACCCTCAATCCAACCGGACGGATGCCGGCATGCCCACGCATGGCGGCGCCAGCTTGAAGGACACGCTGTGGAATTCTTCGTCATCTCACTGCTGAATGGCATCAGCTACGGGCTGCTGCTGTTCATGCTGTCATCGGGCCTTACGCTGATCTTCAGCATGATGGGCGTGCTTAATTTCGCCCACGCCAGCTTCTACATGCTGGGCGCCTACTTTGCCTACACCATCGCCAGCAAGGTCGGGTTCTGGCCGGCGCTGATCTTCGCGCCGCTGCTGGTGGCGGGCGCGGGCGCGCTGGTGGAGCGCTTCGGCCTGCGCACGGTGCACAAGTACGGCCACGTGGCCGAGCTGCTGTTCACCTTCGGCCTGGCCTACCTGATGGAAGAGGGCGTCAAGCTGGTGTGGGGCCTGGCGGCGGTGCCGTACCGGATTCCCGCGGAGCTGGACGGGCCGCTGTTCACGGTGTTCACCTCGTCCTTCCCCAAGTACCGCGCCTTCATGATGCTGGTGTCGCTGGGCATGCTGGTGGCGATCTACCTGGTGCTGACGCGTACCCGCATCGGGCTGGTGATCCAGGCCGCGCTGACGCACCCGGAGATGGTCGAGGCGCTGGGCCACAACGTGCCGCGCGTGTTCATGATGGTGTTTGGCGGCGGCGCCGCGCTGGCCGGGCTGGCGGGGGTGATCGGGGGCAATGCCTTTGTCACCGAGCCGTCGATGGCCGCGGCGGTCGGGTCGATCGTGTTCGTGGTGGCGGTGGTGGGCGGCATGGGATCGCTGGTGGGCGCCTTCATTGCGTCGATCCTGATCGGCGTGCTGCAGACCTTCGCGGTCACCATCGACGCCTCGCTGGCGGGCCTGATGACCAGCCTGGGGCTGGCCGTCAGCGAGGCCACGCCGTTCTATTCCTTGTGGAAGCTCACGGTGGCCCAGGTGGCGCCGGTGCTGCCGTACCTGTTGCTGGTGGTGATGCTGATCTTCCGCCCGCGTGGACTGATGGGAACCCGGGAGAGCTGACACCATGGAGCAAGCGATGCAACAACCCCGCGAGCCGGTGGTGACCGGCCGCACCCTGCGCTACAGCCCGCTGAATCTGGCGCGCTGGATCATCTGGAGCCTGACCGTGCTGGCCATGCTGGTGCTGCCGCTGATCTTCACCGGGGGCTTCGCCATCACGCTGATGTCGCAGATGGGCATCATGATCATTTTCGCGCTGTCGTACAACATGCTGCTCGGGCAGACCGGCATGCTGTCGTTCGGCCACGCGGTCTACTCCGGCCTGGGCGCGTTTATCGCCGTGCATGTGCTGAATATGGTCGGGGCGGGCAAGGTCTGGCTGCCGGTGTCGATGCTGCCGCTGGTGGGCGGCCTGGCGGGCGCCTTCTTCGGCGTGATCTTCGGCTACGTCACCACCAAGAAATCCGGCACCACCTTTGCCATGATCACTATGGGCATTGGCGAGATGGTGTTCGCCAGCTCGCTGATGTTCCCGGAGTTCTTCGGCGGCGAGGGCGGCATCTCCACCAACCGCGTGGTCGGTGACCCGTTCCTGGGCATCACCTTCGGGCCGGGGCGCCAGGTGTACTACCTGATCGCGGCGTGGTGCCTGCTGTCGATGGTGGCGATGTACGCCTGGACGCAGACGCCGCTGGGCCGCATCGCCAACGCCGTGCGCGACAACCCCGAGCGGGTCGAGTTCATTGGCTACAACACCCAGCGCGTGCGCTACCTGGTGCTGATCCTGTCGGCATTCTTCGCGGGTATCGCGGGGGCCCTGGGCGCCATCAACTTCGAGATCGTCTCGGCCGAGAATGTCAGCGCGGTGCGCTCCGGCGGCGTGCTGCTGGCGGTGTTCATCGGCGGCGCGGGCGTGTTCTTCGGGCCCATCATCGGCGCGGTGGTGTTCGTGCTGTTCGCGGTGGCGCTGTCGGACCTGACCAAGGCCTGGCTGCTGTACCTGGGCCTGTTCTTCGTGTTGATGGTGATGTTCGTGCCGGGCGGGCTGGCCAGCCTGCTGCTGATGCAGATGCCGCTGCTGGGCAAGGGCAAGCTGGGCCCCATGCTGCCGTCCTACGCGCGTGCCGGCGGCGCCGGCGTGGTGCTGCTGCTGGCCATGATCCTGACGGTCGAGCTGGTCTACAAGGTTCAGGTCGATAGCGCCAACGGCACCGCGATGTCGCTGTTCGGCGTCGGCTTCGATGCCGCAACCTGGACGCCATGGCTGGTGGCGGCGGTGCTGTGGGCGGCTGGCCTGTTCGCGTGGCGCCTGGCGGCGGCGCGGGTGCGCGGTGCGTGGGACAAGGTACAGATGGAAATCGCAGGAGGCAGGGCATGACAGCGGCACTGGAACTGACCGATGTACGCAAGAAGTTCGGCCAGACGGAGATCATCCGCGGCGTGAACCTGAGCATCCCGAAGGGTGAGCGCCATGCGCTGATCGGGCCGAACGGGGCGGGCAAGTCGACCACCTTCAACCTGATCTCGGGGCGCTTTGCGCCGACCAGCGGCACGGTGCGCCTGAACGGCGCGGAGATCGGCGGGCTGCAGCCCTTCGTGATCAACCGCATGGGGCTGTCGCGCAGCTTCCAGATCACCAACATCTTCCATCGGCTGTCGGTGTTCGAGAACCTGCGCTGCGCGGTGCTGTGGTCGCTCGGCTACAAGTATTCGTTCTGGCACCGGCTCAAGGGCCTGCGCGACACGCGCGAGCGCGCGGAGGAGGTGCTGGAGCTGATTGGCATGCAGCACCGCCGCGACAGCCAGGCGGGCCTGCTGACCTATGCCGAGCAGCGTGCGCTGGAGATCGGCATCACCATCGCCGGCGGTGCCGAGGTGATCCTGCTGGACGAGCCCACCGCGGGCATGAGTCGCTCCGAGTCCGATCACGCGGTCGAACTGATCCGCAAGGTTACCGTCGGCAAGACGCTGGTGATGGTGGAGCACGACATGAGCGTGGTGTTCGGCCTGGCCGACCGCATCTCCGTGCTGGTCTACGGCGAAGTGATCGCCACGGATACCCCGCAAGCCATCCGCAATAACCGCAAGGTCAAGGAAGCCTACCTGGGCACCACCCTCGACGAGGAAGCCACCGAAGGAGCGCACTGATGGGCAAGCGCATGCTGAACGTCCAGGGCCTGCACGCCTACTACGGCAAGAGCCATATTCTCCACGGCGTGGACGCGCATATCGACGAAGGCGAGATCGTCGCGCTGCTGGGCCGCAACGGGGTGGGGCGCTCGACCATGGCCAAGGCCATCCTCGGCATGGTCAAGGCCGAGGGCTCGGTGCGGTTTCGCGACGAAGAGATCCTGGGGCGGCGTACCTTCGAAATCGCGCACCTCGGGATTGGCTATGTGCCGGAGAACCGCGACATCTTTCCGACCCTGACGGTGCGGCAGAATTTGCTGCTGGGGGAGAAGCGCAACCCACGGCAGGCCAAGCCGCGCTGGACCGTCGAGGACATGTTCAACATGTTCCCGCGGTTGAAGGAGCGCGAGAACACCTCGGCCGGCGTGCTCTCCGGCGGCGAGCAGCAGATGCTGACGCTGTGCCGCACGCTGATGGGTGACCCCGACCTGGTGTTGATCGACGAACCGACCGAAGGGCTGGCGCCGATGATCGTGGCCTTGGTCGGGGACTACCTGAAGACGCTGAAGGAGCGGGGTATTTCCGTGCTGCTGATCGAGCAGAAGCTGGCGATCGCGCTGGACATTTCCCAGCGCGTCTACGTGATGGGACACGGGCACATCGTGTTCGAAGGCACGCCCGCAGAGCTGAAGGCCAACTCGCAGGTGAGAAAGGAGTGGCTGGAGGTCTGATCCGGCGCTTACCATGGATTTGCGCCGGGTCTGCATCGACCCGGCGCCAAGGCCCAGCCGCGCCCTGCGGCACAGCTTCAGCCGGGCTGAAACATCAGAAGAATCAATAGCTTGTCAGCGCCCTGGCGGTGACGGGAAAGCAACGCCGGGCGGACGCTCCCGCACGCGCCATGCCCGCCCGGTAGCGCGAAGTAGACTAGTCAACTAGCTGCCGTGCACCATCAAAAAGTGGCTATATTGTCACGCAAAAATTGATATATGCAGCCATTTCTGCCGTTTCATGCATTGTATTCGGCACTTTTTATAGTTGAATGCGAATGATTCGTGTTTGTGTTTTGATTTGTATCAATCTATAATCGCCCGCCGTTATGGATGACATGAATCAAAGCTTTCGCGCTGCCTGAACTTGTCTTCATGACCATGAATAGATCGAGTCAAGAAAACTACAAAGGGAAGGTAGATCGTGAAACAACAACAGGACACGTTCCGGCTGAATCCGCTGGCCGGGGCGCTCGCCGGCGCCATGGCAGTGTTTGCCATGCAGGGCGCTGCGGCGCAGGAGAGCCAGCCTGCCGCCGTGGCCGGTGCCGGCACCAAGCCCGTGACGCTGCAGAGCGTGACGGTGACTGGGGCGAAGGAGGACGGCTACAAGGTGGATGAGGCCCAGTCGGCCAAGTTCACCGCGCCGCTGCTGGATACCCCCAAGTCCGTCACCGTGGTGCCGGCACAGGTGGTACAGCAGACTGGTTCCAACTCGCTGCAGGACGCGCTGCGCACCACGCCGGGCATCACCTTCGGCGCCGGCGAAGGCGGCAACCCGATCGGCGACCGTCCGTTTATCCGCGGCTTTGACTCGATGTCGAGCATCTATGTCGACGGCGTGCGCGACACCGCTTCGCAGACACGCGACACCTTCAATATCGAAAGCATCGAAGTCATCAAGGGCCCGAGCTCGGCCTTTGGCGGCAAGGGCTCGGCCGGCGGCATGATCAACATCGTGTCGAAGCTGCCGACCAGTGAGAACTTCGCGCAGGGCTCGGTGGGCGTGGGCACGGACTCTTATTTCCGCGCCACGGCTGACGGCAACTACGTGCTCAACGACAATACTGCCGTGCGCCTGAATGCGCTGGGGTATACCGCCAACGTGCCCGGCCGCAACGAGGTCGACCAGAACTCCTGGGGCTTCGCGCCGTCCGTGACCTTTGGCCTGAATTCGCCCACGCAGGTCACGCTGTCGTACTACCACCTGCAGGGCAACGGCATGCCGGACTACAGCATCCCGTATTCCCGTCCTGCCAGCCAGTCGACCAAGGCCAGTCCGTCGCAGCCGGCCAGTGACGACCGCAACAATTTCTACGGCCTGACCGACCGCGATTTCCAGAAGACGCAGTCCGATATCGCCACGGCCACGGTCAAGCATGACTTCCGCAACGGCCTGGTGTTCAGCAACACCAGCCGCTGGGGCCGCGCCAGCAACAACTACATCGTCACCAACCCTGACGACAGCAAGGGCAACGTGCCGCGCGGCTTTGTCTGGCGCAATACCAAGAGCCGCGATTCGGCGACCGAGACGCTGACCAACCAGACCGACCTGAGCGCCAAGTTCGACACCGGCAGCCTCAAGCACACCGTGCTGTTCGGCTTTGAGTTCAGCCGCGACGATACCAGTAACACCCCATACAACGTGGTCTCGGCCAATCCCGCGGCGGCCGCGGGGATCTGCAATGCGTCGCTGGTGGCCAGCTTCGACTGCGCGCCGCTGGCCAACCCGAACCCGAACGACCCGTGGCGCGGCAGTATCACCAAGATGCCCGTCACCACCACCACGACCACCAACACGCAGTCGGTCTACCTGTTCGACACGGTGGAGATCACCAAGCAGTGGCTGGTCAACGGCGGCGTCCGCTACGACAACTACGACACGCACTCGTTCGCCAACGCGTACAGCAACCCGAACACTGGCGCAGCCGTGGCGCAGCTGGATGTCCGCAACAAGTCGCACTTCTTCAACTACCAGGCGGGCGTGGTCTACAAGCCGGTCGAGTACGGCAGCATCTATGTGTCGTACGGTACTTCGTCGACGCCGCCGGGCTCAACCAATGGCGACGGGGCGGACAACATTACCCTGGCGCAGCGCAACCTGGAGCCGGAAACCTCACGTTCGGTGGAAATTGGCACCAAGTGGGACCTGCTGGCTCGCCGTCTGTCACTGACCGGTGCGATCTTCCAGATCGAGAAGAACAACGCGCGGGTCGCGGTTGACGCCAACACCACGATCAATGCCGGCAAGCAGCGCGTGAAGGGCTTCGAACTGGGCTTCGCCGGCAGCCTGACCGACAAGTGGGGCGTGTTCGGCGGCTATACCTACCTGAACAGCGAGCTGATCGACAACGGTCCGCAGGCAGTCAACGCGGCCAACAACGGCAACCAGTTCCCCAATACGCCGAAGAACAGCTTTAGCCTGTGGACCACCTACCAGGTGCTGCCGGCGCTGACTTTGGGCGCGGGTGCGTACTATGTCGACAAGGTCTATGCCAACCCGGCCAACTCGCTGTATGTGCCGTCGTACTGGCGCTTTGACCTGATGGGCGCCTACAAGGTGAACAAGAACCTGTCGCTGCAGCTCAATATCCAGAACCTGTTCGACAAGACGTACTACACCAAGGCGCACAACCACTACGGCGCGCTGGGGGCGGGGCGCTTTGGCATGCTGACGGCGAACTTCAGGTTCTGAGGGGTACTGCGGCCGGAGTTCGGCAACCTCGGCCTGCGCAATCTGTGTGCTCCCTCTCCCGCTTGCGGGAGAGGGGGGTGAGGGCGGGGCGCCCCTACGAAGTCATGCCGGTGGTATGCCAGTGCCTGCCCTCACCCCCTGCCCCTCTCCCGCAAGCGGGAGAGGGGAGCGAACCGGCGGTTTCGGCAAGTCAAACGGCATATCGTCGTAATCAATCAGCCGTGACTTCTTCACGGCCCGGTAGCCCCACCACAGCGCGAGGAACGCCGGCACGCCGATATAGGTCGCCACGATCTCCGGCCACCGGTTCGGAATATCCGCAAACGCCTGGTAGTTCTGCCCGGCCACGATCACCACGCACAGCATCACGGTAAAGATGGGGCCGAAGGGATAGAGCGGCGAGCGGTACGCCAGCATGCCTACGTCATAGCCCTGGTGCACCAGCCCGCGACGGAAGCGGTAATGGCTGATGGCAATGCCCAGCCAGGCAAAGAAGCCGGTCATGGCCGAAGTGTTGAGCAGCCACAGGTAGGCCGCCTTGTTCCCGAACAGCGAACTGAAGAAACACAGCGCGCCCACGGCGGTGGTGGCCAGCAGCGCATTGAATGGCACGCCGCTCACGGTCAGCTTGCCGAACGCGCGCGGCGCGCGGCCGCTGACGGCCAGGCCGTAGAGGATCCGGGTCGACACGTACATGCTGGAGGTGCCGGCCGAGAGCAGCGCGGTCAGCACCACCGCGTTCATCAGCCCCGCGGCAAAGGCCAGGCCGGCGTGGCGGAACACCAGTGCGAACGGGCTCACGCCCACGTCGGTGACGTCGTTGCGCAGTAGGCTGGGATCGGTATAGGGAATCAGCACCCCGATGATCAGGATCGCGATCACATAGAACAGCAGGATGCGCCAGAAGGTCTGCCGGATCGCGCGCGGGATGGTCCTGGCCGGGTTCTCCGCTTCGCCGGCGGCCACGCCCACCGTTTCCGTGCCCTGGAAGGAGAAGCCCGCGATCATCGCCACGCCGATCATGGCCGGGATGCCGCCGACAAAGGGCGCGTCGTCCATGGTGAAGTTTTGCCAGCCCGACTGCGGGCCACCTTTCATGATGCCGAAGATCATTAACAGGCCCACGCCCAGGAACACGATCACGGTCACCACCTTGATCAGCGCGAACCAGTACTCGGCCTCGCCGAAGCCGCGCACCGAGAACGCATTGAGCCCGAACATCAGCAGCAGGAACGCGGCGCTCCAGACCACGCCGGGCATTTCGGGGAACCAGTACTGCATCACCAGCTGCGCCGCGGTCAGTTCCACGGCGATGGTCACCGCCAGGCTGAACCAGTAGTTCCAGCCCAGCGCGAAGCCGAAGCCTTCGTCGACATAGAGCGCGCTGTAGGTGACAAAGGAGCCGGCCACTGGCATATGCACCGCCAGCTCGCCCAGGCTGGTCATCAGGCAATAGACCATCAGGCCGAGCAGCATGTACATCAGCAGCGCGCCGCCGGGGCCGGCCTGCGCGATCGAGGCGCCCGAGGCCACGAACAGCCCGGTGCCGACCGCGCCGCCGATGGCAATCATGGTCAGGTGGCGGGCCTTGAGCTTGCGCTTGAGGTGGTCGTGCTCGACTACCGGGTGCTGGTGCTCGTGAGCGTGGGAATGTGAGGGGGAAGACATCAGGGTCGCTGGACCTTCCGCCGATCCGCATCTTGTGGAACCCGGACGGCAAAAAACGAAAAGCCGCGAGTCTACCGTGTCGGCCCGCGCGATTTGTCCGTGTCGGTCAAATAAAGTCCGATACTGGTTTAGAGGCGGCACTCAGTCGCACTCTGAAAGTGATCTATCAGGCACGTCATGGCGATTTGGCGCTGGGTTAGGTGCCCCCTCCATGCATCGCGATCAGGGGCGGCATTCGCGCCGCGCATGTCGCCGGAATAGTCCGAAAATTGAAATTGAACGACCGTGCTATTTTGTGTATGCTTGTTTCGCCCAAGCGCCGGAAGGCGTTGCGGGACGCGGGAAAGCGGCAGGTCGGGCGGAGGGTTTACCCGCCCATGACAGTCACCTCCCGCAGCAGTCGCCGGCCGCCGCTGGCCGCGCCGTGCAGTAAAAATTGAATTCGAGAATTCGAATCCCGAGACAACTTTTGACACCAAAGGAACCAGCATGACAGCGCAGTATCAGGTTCAGGACGGCGTAGCCGTCATCACGCTCGACAATCCCCCTGTCAACGGCCTGGGTCACAGCACCCGGCTTGGCATCGTCGAAGGCATGACCCGTGCGCTGGACGATGCCGCCATCAAGGCCATCGTCATCACCGGCGCTGGCAAGGCTTTCTCGGGCGGCGCCGACATCCGTGAATTCAATACGCCCAAGGCCATGCAGGAGCCGACGCTGCACTCGGTGATCCGCGTGCTGGAAGGCTCCTCCAAGCCGGTGGTGGCCGCCGTGCACTCGGTCGCCATGGGTGGCGGCCTGGAACTGGCGCTGGGCTGTAACTACCGCGTGGCGTCCAAGGGCGCGCAGATCGCGCTGCCGGAAGTGAAGCTGGGCCTGCTGCCCGGCGCCGGCGGCACGCAGCGCCTGCCGCGCGTGATCGGCCTGGAGGCCGCGGCAAACATGATTGTGTCGGGCACCCCCGTGCTGTCCGAGAAGTTCGCCGGCACCAAGCTGTTCGACGAGATCGTCGACGGTGACGTGCTGCCCGCGGCGGTCAAGTTCGCGCAGAACGTCGGTGCCGCCGCCGGCCCGCACCCCAAGGTGCGCGACCTGAAGGTGCGCCACGAGAACCCCGAAGGCTACCTGGGCTTTGCCCGCAACACGGTGGCCGCGATGGCAAAGAACTTCCCGGCGCCGCTGAAGTGCCTGGAAGCGGTGGCCGGCTCGCTCAAGCCGTTCGAGCAAGGCCTCAAGGAAGAGCGCGAGGGCTTCTTGTTCCTGGTGACCACGCCGGAATCGCGCGCGCTGCGCCACGCCTTCTTCGGCGAGCGTGCCGCCAGCAAGATCCCCGACGTGCCCGAAGGCACGCCGACCCGCAAGATCGAGAAGGTCGCCGTGATCGGCGCCGGCACCATGGGTGGCGGCATCAGCATGAACTTCCTGAACGCGGGCATCCCGGTCACCATCCTGGAAACCAAGCAGGAAGCGCTGGACCGCGGCGTGGCGACGATCCGCAAGAACTACGAGAACAGCGCCAAGAAGGGCAAGCTGACGCAGGAGAAGGTCGAGCAGCGCATGGGCCTGCTGAGCACCACGCTGTCCTATGACGACCTC
Source organism: Cupriavidus necator N-1 (assembly GCF_000219215.1). Lineage (NCBI taxonomy): Bacteria > Pseudomonadati > Pseudomonadota > Betaproteobacteria > Burkholderiales > Burkholderiaceae > Cupriavidus > Cupriavidus necator. The sequence continues at coordinate 1,586,535 of NC_015726.1, forward strand.
AAGGACGCCGACCTGATCATCGAGGCCGTGTTCGAGGAAATGGGCGTCAAGGAGACCGTGTTCAAGAAGCTGGATGAAGTCGCCAAGCAAGGCGCGATCCTGGCCTCGAACACCTCCACGCTGGACGTCAACAAGATCGCCTCGTTCACCAAGCGTCCGCAGGACGTGGTCGGCATGCACTTCTTCAGCCCGGCCAACGTGATGAAGCTGCTGGAAGTGGTGCGCGGCGAGAAGACCGGCAAAGACGTGCTGGCCACGGTCATGCAGATCGGCAAGAAGATCAAGAAGACCGCGGTGGTGTCGGGCGTGTGCGACGGCTTTATCGGCAACCGCATGATCGAGCAGTACAGCCGCCAGGCAGGCTACCTGCTGGACGAAGGCGCGCTGCCGGAACAGGTGGACAAGGCCATCGAGAAGTTCGGCTTTGCCATGGGCCCGTTCCGCATGGGCGACCTGGCCGGCAACGACATCGGCTGGGCCATCCGCAAGCGCCGCGCGGTGGACAAGCCGGACATCCAGTACTCGAAGACCGCCGACCTGCTGTGCGAGATGGGCCGCTTCGGCCAGAAGACCGGCGCGGGCTGGTACGACTACAAGGCGGGCGACCGCAAGCCGTACCCGAACCAGCAGGTCAACGACATGATCGTGCAGCATTCGAAGGACCTGGGTATCACGCGCCGCAAGATTTCTGACGAAGAGATCGTCGAGCGCCTGGTGTTCGCGCTGGTCAACGAAGGCGCCAAGATCCTGGAAGAAGGCATTGCTTCCAAGGCCTCGGATATCGACATGGTGTACCTGACCGGCTACGGCTTCCCGCTCTTCCGCGGCGGCCCGATGCTGTACGCGGACCAGGTCGGCCTGTACAACGTGGCGCTGTCGATGAAGCGCTATGCCAAGGGCTACCACGGTGAAGCCTGGCAGGTCGCGCCGCTGCTGCAGAAGCTGGCGGACGAAGGCAAGGGCTTTAACGGTTAATACAGCCACACGGTTCAGCCTGGAGCTGAGATGAACACCACTATCGGACCGGACGATTGCCTGCTGGTGATCGACGTGCAGAACGACTTCATGCCGGGCGGCGCGCTTGCCGTGCCCCACGGCGATGAGGTGGTGCCCGTCATCAACCGGCTGGCGCGTGCGTTCGGTCATGTGGTGCTGACACAGGACTGGCATCCCGTCAGCCACGTCTCGTTCGCGGCCAACCATGCGGGCACGCAGCCGTTCCAGACGCTGACGCTGCCGTATGGCGAGCAGGTGCTGTGGCCGGTGCATTGCGTGCAGGACACGCCCGGCGCTGCGCTGCATGCGGGCCTGCACGTGCCGCATGCGCGGCTGGTGATCCGCAAGGGCCATCACGCCGATGTGGACAGCTACTCCGCCTTCCTGGAGGCGGACCGCGCCACGCGCACCGGGCTAGCCGGCTACCTGCGCGAGCATGGCGTCAAGCGCGTGTTCTGCGCCGGGCTGGCGACGGACTACTGCGTGGCCTGGAGCGCGCTCGATGCGCGCGCCGCGGGCTTTGCCGCCGCGGTGATCGAGGATGCCTGCCGCGCCATCGACCTGGAAGGGTCGCTGGCCAGGGCATGGCAGGACCTCGGCGCCGCCGGCGTTGCGCGCGTCACGTCCGCTGAACTGCTCAAGGGCCAGGGCTGAACCGAACCACCGAACTGAACGACACAAGAGATTCCGAGGAGCAAGACATGAACGAAGCAGTCATCGTATCCACCGCGCGGACCCCCCTGGCCAAGAGCTGGAAGGGCGCCTTCAACATGACCCACGGCGCCACGCTGGGCGGCCATGCCGTCCAGCACGCCATTGCCCGCGCCAAGATCGAGGCCGCCGAAGTGGAAGACGTGCTGATGGGCTGCGCCAATCCGGAAGGTGCCACCGGCGCCAACATCGCGCGCCAGATCGCACTGCGCGCCGGCTGCCCGGTCACCGTGCCCGGCGCCACCGTCAACCGCTTCTGCTCGTCCGGCCTGCAGACCATTGCCATGGCCGCCCAGCGCGTGATCGCCGATGAGGGCGACATCTTCGTCGCCGGCGGCGTGGAGAGCATCTCGTGCGTGCAGCAGGAGATGAACCGCCATATGGTCCAGGAAAGCTGGCTGCTGAAGAACAAGCCGGAAATCTACTGGAACATGCTGCAGACCGCCGAGAACGTGGCCAAGCGCTACAACATCTCGAAGGAGCGCCAGGATGAGTACGGCGTGCGCAGCCAGCAACGCGCCGCCGCCGGGCAGGAAGCCGACAAGTTCAAGGACGAGATCGTGCCGATGACGGTGCTGGCGGGCGTGGCCGACAAATCGACCGGCCAGCTGGTGACGAAGGAAGTCACCATCTCCGCCGACGAAGGCATCCGCGCCGATACCACGCTGGAAGGCGTGGCCAAGATCCGCAGCGCCGTGCCGGGCGGCGTGATCACCGCCGGCAATGCCTCGCAGTTCTCGGACGGCGCTTCGGCTGCCGTGGTAATGAACGCACGCGTGGCCGAGGCCCGCGGCCTGCAGCCGCTGGGCGTGTTCCGCGGCTTTGCCGTGGCTGGCTGCGAGCCGGACGAGATGGGCATCGGCCCGGTCTTTGCCGTGCCCAAGCTGCTGAAGAAGGCTGGCCTGAAGGTCGACGACATCGGCTTGTGGGAGCTGAACGAAGCCTTCGCCGTGCAGGTGCTGTATTGCGCCGATACGCTGGGCATCCCGATGGACCGCCTGAACGTCAACGGCGGCGCCATCGCCGTGGGCCACCCCTACGGTGTGTCGGGCGCGCGCCTGGTCGGCCATGCGCTGATCGAAGGCAAGCGCCGCGGTGTGAAGTACGTGGTGGTGACCATGTGCATCGGCGGTGGGCAGGGCGCGGCTGGATTGTTCGAAGTGCTCTGAAGCAGGGCACGGTCATGGCGCTGGTCCCATGCTTTGCATGGGACCAGGCAGGGCGCGTATGCGCCTTTTTTTGACCACAGCTTTACACCCGACGCCGGTTTGCTCCCCTCTCCCATTTATGGGAGAGGGGCGGGGGAGAGGGCGGGAGTCTCCACGGAGTGAAGCGTTCCGGCGCTTGCCATACGCCGGCCCTCTCCCCCAGCCCCTCTCCCGCAGGCGGGAGAGGGGAGCAAACCGGCGGTTGGTTAGAAGGCAACAAGAATTCACGGCGCGCCACGCAGTGCGCCGCATGGAGACACCATGTCGATGATCCTTTCCCGCCGCGACCTGAACTTCGTGCTGTACGAATGGCTCAAGGTCGACGAGCTCACGCGCATCCCGCGCTATGCCGATCACTCGCGCGAGACCTTCGATGCCGCGCTGGACACCTGCGAAAAGATCGCCACCGACCTGTTCGCGCCGCACAACAAGAAGAACGACCAGCAAGAGCCGCATTTCGACGGCGAGACCGTCAGCATCATCCCCGAGGTCAGCACCGCGCTGAAAGCCTTCTGCGAGGCCGGGCTGATGGCCGCCGGCCAGGACTATGAACTGGGCGGCATGCAGCTGCCAGTGGTGGTCGAGAAGGCCGGCTTCGCCTACTTCAAGGGTGCCAACGTCGGCACCAGCTCGTACCCCTTCCTGACCATCGGCAACGCCAACCTGCTGCTGACGCACGGCACGCCCGCGCAGGTCGAGACCTTCGTCAAGCCGGAGATGGAAGGGCGCTTCTTCGGCACCATGTGCCTGTCCGAGCCGCAGGCGGGCTCTTCGCTGTCGGACATCACCACGCGCGCCGAGTACGAGGGCGAATCGCCGCTGGGCGCGCAGTACCGGCTGCGCGGCAACAAGATGTGGATCTCGGCCGGCGAGCACGAGCTGTCGGACAATATCGTCCACCTGGTGCTGGCCAAGATCCCCGGCCCGGACGGCAAGCTGATCCCGGGCGTGAAGGGCATCTCGCTCTTCATCGTGCCCAAGTACCTGGTCAACGAAGACGGCTCGCTGGGCGAGCACAACGACGTGGTGCTGGCCGGCCTGAACCACAAGATGGGCTACCGCGGCACCACCAACTGCCTGCTCAACTTCGGCGAAGGCATGAAGTACCAGCCGGGCGGCAAGGCCGGCGCGATCGGCTACCTGGTGGGCGAGCCGCACAAGGGCCTGGCCTGCATGTTCCACATGATGAACGAGGCACGCATCGGCGTGGGCCTGGGCGCGGTGATGCTGGGCTATACCGGCTACCTGCACGCGCTGGACTACGCGCGCAACCGCCCGCAAGGCCGCGCGGTCGGCCCCGGCGGCAAGGATGCGGCCAGCCCGCAGGTGAAGCTGGTCGAGCACGCCGATATCCGCCGCATGCTGCTGGCGCAGAAGAGCTATGTCGAAGGCGGCCTGGCGCTGAACCTGTATTGCGCGCGCCTGGTCGACGAGGAAGAGGCCGCGGCGGCCGCCGGCGACGAGGCCGCGCATGCGCGCCTGGCGCTGCTGCTCGACATCCTGACCCCGATCGCCAAGAGCTGGCCGTCGCAATGGTGCCTGGAGGCCAACAACCTGGCGATCCAGGTGCATGGCGGCTATGGCTACACACGCGAGTACAACGTCGAGCAGTTTTACCGCGACAACCGCCTGAACCCGATCCACGAAGGCACGCACGGCATCCAGGGCCTGGACCTGCTGGGCCGCAAGGTGGTGATGAAGGATGGCGCGGCCTTCAAGCTGCTGGGAGAGCGCGTGCAGGACACCATCGGCGGCGCGCTGGCCGCCGGCGATGCCGAGCTGTCGCAGCAGGCAGGCGCCCTCGGCGCCGCCACCAGACGCCTGGCCGAGGTCACGCAGGCGTTGTGGAGCGCGGGCGACCACAACGTGACGCTGGCCAATGCCTCGGTCTACCTGGAGGCCTTCGGGCACGTGGTGGTGGCGTGGATCTGGCTGGAGCAGGCACTGCTGGCGCAAGCCGCGCTGCCGCGCGCGAACGGCAAGGAAGACGAGGACTTCTACCGCGGGAAGCTGGCCGCGGCGGCTTACTTCTTCCGCTGGGAGCTGCCCAAGGTCGGCCCGCAACTGGCGCTGCTTGAATCGCTCGACCGCACCACGCTCGACATGCAGGACGCGTGGTTCTGAGCGGCGCTCGCCCATCCCCGAACACTACAGAACGAAGGAAGACAATATGCGTACCATCCAGCAACTATTTGACCTGAAGGGCAAGACCGCGCTGATCACCGGCGGCTCGCGCGGGCTTGGCCTGCAGATTGCCGAGGCGCTCGGCGAGCAGGGCGCGCGCGTGGTGCTGTCGGCACGCAAGGCCGATGAGCTGCAGGCGGCGCAGGCGCACCTGAAGTCGCTCGGCATCGAGGCCGACTGGATCGCCGCCGACGGCTCGCAGGAGTCGGAGATCGCGCGCCTGGCGGACGAAGCCATCGCTAAACTGGGCCACGTCGACATCCTGGTCAACAACGCCGGCGCCACCTGGGGCGCACCCGCCGAAGACCACCCGGTCGAGGCCTGGGACAAGGTAATGAACCTGAACATCCGCGGCCTGTTCCTGCTGAGCCAGCGCATCGGCAAGCTGTCGATGATCCCGCGCCGCTATGGCCGCATCATCAACGTGGCGTCGATCGCGGGCCTGGCCGGCAACCCGCCGGGCAGCATGGAGACCATTGCCTACAACACCTCCAAGGGTGCGGTGGTCAATTTCACGCGCACGCTGGCGGCCGAGTGGGGCGAGCACAACATCACCGTCAACGCGCTGGCGCCGGGCTTCTTCCCGTCAAAGATGACCAAGGGCTCGCTCGAGCGCATGGGCGTAGAGGCGATGTGCGCCGGCGTGCCGCTGCACCGCCTGGGCGACGACGAGGACCTGAAGGGCGCGGCTCTGCTGTTTGCCAGCGACGCCGGCAAACACATCACCGGCCAGATCTTGGCGGTGGACGGCGGCGTCAGCGCGGTCTGAGCCGGGCCAGGGGCATTCCGGACATGACGCACGGCGCGGCTTGGCGGAATCCCGGATTGCCCTCAAACTTGGGGCCGGCGCGAGGCCTCGGCCTCGCCGGCACCTAATTCTCGGACTCGCAATTGCCATGAACCAGTTCAAAGGCCCCCTGACCCACATTCCCTTCCTCGCCGACCTCGGCGTGACCTGCAACCTTGCCGAAGGCGGCCGCAGCGAGATCGCGCTGCCGATCGAGAAGCGCCACCAGAACAGCTGGGACATGGCCCACGGCGGCGTGATCATGACGCTGCTCGACGTGGCCATGGCGGTGGCCGGCCGCAGCAGCGACGCGGATGGCCGGGGCGTGGTCACCATCGAGATGAAGACCAGCTTCATGACGCCGGGGCGCGGCGCGCTGACCGCGCGCGGCACCACCGTGCACCGCACCACCACCATGGTGTTCTGCGAAGGCGAGATCGTCGATGCCGACGGCAAGACCGTGGCGCGCGGCTCGGGCACCTTCAAGTACATCCGGCGCATGCCGCCGCAGCGCCCGGGTGAAACCGATACCGGTGCCGACGGCTGAGCGCCGGCACCGATGCAGCAGACGGGGCAGCGCGGCTGTCCCTCCCGACGCAGTATTCAAGCCGTTCCATATTCCTACTGAAAGGAATCGATCATGTCCAAAACGTTCAAGCGCATCGTCCTGGCCTCGCGTCCCGAAGGCGCGGTGACGCCGGCCAATTTCCGCCTGGAAGAAGTGCCCGTGCCGCAGATCGCCGACGGCCAGGTGCTGGTGCGCAACCATTACCTGTCGCTGGACCCGTACATGCGCGGCCGCATGAACGACAGCAAGTCCTATGCCGCGCCGCAGCCGCTCGATGAGGTCATGATCGGCGGCACCGTGGGCGAAGTGGTGGAAAGCAAGAACAGCAAGTTCAAGCCGGGCGACAAGGTGGTCGGCATGTTCGGATGGCAGGAGATGGGCGTCAGCGACGGCACCGGCCTGCAGCCAGTCGACACCACGCATATCCCGCTGTCGGCCTACCTAGGCTCGGTCGGCATGCCGGGCGTGACCGCCTGGTACGGCCTGAACAAGATCATCCTGCCCAAGCCGGGCAAGACCATCGCGGTCAGCGCGGCTTCCGGCGCGGTGGGCAGCGTGGTCGGGCAGCTGGCCAAGCTGGCCGGCTGCCGCGCGGTCGGATTTGCCGGCGGCAAGGACAAGTGCGACTACGTGGTCAATGAGCTGGGCTTCGATGCCTGCATCGACTACAAGGCGGCCAAGGATCCCAAGGAGCTCTACACGATGCTCAAGGAAGCCACCCCGGACGGCATCGACGGCTATTTCGAGAATGTCGGCGGCGATATCCTGGACGCCGTGCTGACGCGCATGAACGCCTTCGGCCGCATCGCCATGTGCGGCATGATCGCGGGCTATGACGGCCAGCCGCTGCCGCTGAAGAACCCGCAGCTGATCCTGGTGTCGCGCCTGACCATCGAAGGCTTTATCGTCTCCGAGCACATGGAAGTCTGGCCGCAGGCGCTGAAGGAACTGGGCACTGCTGTCGCACAGGGCAAGCTCAAGTTCCGCGAAAGCATCGCCGAAGGCCTGGCCAGCGCGCCGGAAGCCTTTATCGGCCTGCTCAAGGGCAAGAATTTCGGCAAGCAGCTGGTCAAGCTGGTCTGATCGGCGCATGCAGGGCCGCGGCGCGCCTGACGGGCGCGCCGCGGGCAACGGATTTCACCAAAAAAACGGAGACACCGATGAATGCCGCGCAAGCCCCGCAAATCCAGAGCGACGACGAGATCGGCGCCGGCCTGCCCGAAGAGGTCAAGGCCCGCTACCGCAACCTGCCGCGCCCGCCGCAGTTCGCCACCGCCGCCGAAGAGCGCCTGCACCGCAAGCAGCGCCTGGCCGCGGCCTTCCGGCTGTTTTCCAGGTTCGGTTTCGATGAAGGCGTGGCCGGCCATATCACCGCGCGCGACCCGGAGTTTCCCGATACCTTCTGGGTCAATCCCTTCGGCGTGCATTTCAGCCAGGTCAAGGTCTCCAACCTGATCCGCTGTGACCACCACGGCGACGTGGTCGAGGGTGACTACCCGGTCAATGCCGCGGCCTTTGCCATCCATTCGCGCGTGCACCAGACCCGCTCCGACGCGGTCGCGGCCGCGCATTCGCACAGCACCTATGGCCGCGCGTGGTCCACGCTGGGCCGCCCGCTCGATCCGCTGACGCAGGACGTGTGCGCGTTCTACCAGGACCATGCGGTCTATGACGATTTCGGCGGCGTGGTGGTGGAACTCGACGAGGGCCAGCGCATCGCCAATGCGCTGGGCCAGAACAAGGCCGCGATCCTGCAGAACCATGGCCTGCTGACGGTCGGCAAGACCGTGGACGAAGCCGCCTGGTGGTTCATCACCATGGAGCGCTCCTGCCACGTCCAGTTGCTGGCCGAAGCCGCCGCGGCGCGCACCCAGGCGCCGCTGAAGCTGATCTCCGATGCGGCCGCGCGCCAGGCCTATTCGATCGTCGGCACGGCGCAGGCGGGCTGGTTCCAGTTCCAGCCGCTCTATGCCCGCATCGTCAAGGAACAGCCGGACCTGCTGGACTGAATTCGCACGGCACCCGCTGGCAAACATGGAGGTGGACCGCATGGCTGACATCATTCTTCACCAGTACGCAACTTCGCCATTCTCCGAGAAGGTCCGCCTGCTGCTGGGCGCCAAGGGACTGGCGTGGCAGGCGGTGGAAATCCCCGCCATCCTGCCCAAGCCTGACCTGCTGGCGCTGACCGGCGGCTACCGCCGCACGCCGGTGATGCAGGTCGGTGCCGATATCTACTGCGATACCGCGCTGATCTGCGAGGTGCTGGACGCGCTGGCGCCCACGCCGGCGCTGTATCCGCCGGCCCAGGCCGCGGCGGCGCGGGTCGCGGCAGCCTGGTTCGATGCGGCGCTGTTCACGGCGTCGGTGACCTATGTGTTCCAGCCAGCCGGCGTTGCCAGCATGCTGGGCCACCTGTCGCCGGCGCAGGTCCAGGCCTTTAGCGCCGACCGCAAGGCCATGCGCGGCGACACCAATGCGCTGCGCATGCCGTTGGCCGAAGCCACCGCGCTGCTGCATGAAACGTTCGGTCAACTGGAAACGCAGTTCGCGGCGGGGATCGAGCATGTGGCCGGGCCGGCGCTGTCGGTTGCCGACTTCTCGCTGTACCACAACCTATGGTTTATCCGCCGCGCCGGCGCGCTGGCGCAGCTGCTGGAGGCTTACCCGCGCCTGCAGGCCTGGTATGCGCGCATGAACACCTTCGGCCATGGGCGGCCGCGCGTGATCGACAGCGAGGACGCGATCGGCGCCGCGCGCAGTGCCGATCCGGTCGTGCTGGATGAGGGTGTCATCGCCGATGCCGGCCTGCAGGCCGGCGACCCCGTCACCGTCACGCCCACCGACTATGCGCGCGACCCGGTGGCCGGCGTGCTGCTGTCGCTGACCGCGCGCCGCGTCACGCTGCGCCGCCAGGACCCGCGCGCCGGTGCGCTCAATGTGCATTTCCCGCGGCAGGGCTACCAGGTGCAGCGCGCCGCCTGAGCGCGCGCACGGCACACGGCCCGCCGTTCCCCAAACGAATCACGCAACAGGACAGACGATATGAAGGATTTCTCCAACAAGGTGGCTGTCATTACCGGCGGTGCCTCGGGTTTCGGCAAGGAGTTTGCCCACATTGCCGCCGACATCGGCATGAAGCTGGTGCTGGCGGATGTGCAGGAAGACGCGCTGGACGCGACCGTAGCGGAATTCAAGGCACGCAATGTGCCGGTGATCGGGCTGCGCACGGACGTCTCGCGTGCCGACCAGGTGCAGGCGCTGGCCGATGCTGCCATCGAGGCCTTCGGCCAGGTCAACCTGCTGTTCAATAACGCTGGCGTGGGCGCGGGCGGCCTGATCTGGGAGAACTCCGAGAAGGACTGGGAGTGGGTGCTGGGCGTCAACCTGTACGGTGTGGTGCACGGCGTGCGCATCTTCACGCCGCTGATGCTGGCCGCGGCAGGGAAGGATCCGGCCTACCAGGGCCATATCGTCAACACGGCGTCGATGGCGGGCTTGCTGAACCCGCCGGCAATGGGCGTGTACAACGTGTCCAAGCACGCGGTGGTGGCTTTGACTGAAACCCTATACCAGGACCTGGGCCTGGTGACGGAGCAGGTGCGCTGCTCGGTGCTGTGCCCGTACTTCGTGCCGACCGGCATCAACCAGTCCCAGCGCAACCGGCCCGCCGACCTGGCCAACCAGGCGCCGCCGACGCGCTCGCAGCTGGTGTCGCAGGCTTTGTCGGACAAGGCCGTCGGCTCCGGCAAGGTGACCGCCGCCGAGGTCGCGCAGCTGACCTTCGATGCCATCCGCGACGAAAGCTTCTATATTTATTCCCACCCCCAGGCGCTCGCCCCCGTGCGCCAACGCTTCGAGGATATCGTCGGGCAGCGCAATCCCGGCGATCCGTTTGCCGACAAGCCCGAGGTCCGCGCGGGCCTCGTTGCCGCGTTGCGCGGCTGACGCCAGCACAACGCCACAACGAGGAGGACCGCATATGGAGAACAACATGGCTGCCCCCGCCGCCGTGATCCGCCACCTGCAGTACGCCACGCTGCCCAACGGCACCCGCCTGCACTACGCCAGCGCGGGCGAGCGCGGCAAGCCGCTGATGCTGTTCGTGCACGGCTTTCCTGAATTCTGGTTCGAATGGGAGGCCCAGCTGGCCGAGTTCGGGCGCACGCATTTTGCCGTGGCGCCGGACCTGCGCGGCTACAACCTGTCGAGCAAGCCCGCCGAGGTCGAGGCCTACCGGCCGCGCCATATCGTCGAAGACCTGGTGCAGCTGGTCAGCGCGCTGGGCTATGACCAGGCCGTGGTGGTGGCGCACGACTGGGGCGGGGCGATCTGCTGGAACCTGGCGATCCAGTTCCCGCGGCTGGTGCGCCAGCTCATCATCGTCAACTCGCCGCATCCGTACCTGTTTGCGCGCGCGCTGGCCACCGATCCCGAGCAGCAGGCCGCTTCCGCGTACATGAACTGGCTGCGCAAGCCGGGCGCGGAAAAGGCACTGGCCGCCAACGACTTCGCGCTGCTGGACCGGATGCTGGCCGATGCCGACGGCAAGCCGGCGGCCTGGTACACGCCCGAGACGCGCGCCAGGTACCACGCGGCATGGTCCCAGCCGGGCGAAGGCCAGGACGCCGGCGTCCATCCGCTCACCGGCGGCGTCAATTTCTACCGCGCCTCGCCCATGCACCCGCCGGGCGAGGGCGAGCCGCCACCCGACATCTCGCGCCTGGATTCGGCCGCCTTTGTGGTCAGGGTGCCCACGCTGGTGATCTGGGGCGAGCGCGACCGCGCGCTGCCGAAATCACTGGTGGACGGGCTGGGTGACTTCGTGCCGGACCTGCGCGTGGAACGCATCCCCGAGGGCACCCACTGGGTGATCCACGAGCAGCCGGAGCGGGTCAACCTGCTGATCCGCAGCGCGCTGCCTGTGTCCTGATCCGGGCAAGACCAGCCCCCGGGGGCTGGTCTTGCCTTCTTCCTCTTCCATTACCATCGCGGCGCCGCCCCCCCATCTCCTCTTCCACCTGGCGAACCAGTCATGCTCCAGCGAGTTTGCCGAAATTGGTTCGTACTGGTCCCTTAGTGATATCTAATTGATGCCAATGGTATTGATTGGCCGAAGGGAAGGCAGCGGCCGCGCCAGACTTGAAAGATAACGACTGCCATTCATGGGAAACCAGAGCTCACCGATGCTGCGTTATCACCGCATTTACCTCGTATTGCGCCAGAAAATCCTCAACGGGGTCTATGACGTGAGCGGCCTGCCGCCCGAATTCGGGCTGATGGAGCAGGACCGGGTGGCGCGCGTGACCGTGCGGCGGGCGCTGGCCGAGCTGCACAAGGAAGGGCTGATTTACCGGCGGCCGGGGCAGGGGACCTTCGTCACGCCGCCGGCGGCATCAAGTCGCTGGGCGGCGCCAGGCTGGAAGCGGTGCTGGGCGATGCCGAGTCACAGCCGGAGATCGGCGCAGCCGAAGTCGAGAAGATGAACGAGGCTGGCGCCAGCGCCGTGGTCGGCGCCTATGCCAGCGCGATATGCCTCGACACCGACGCCATTATCCCGTCGCGGGAAATGAAGCGTGTCTCCAAGCACGGGCTGGCCGAGGGCCTGTTCTCCGGCTGGCGCTACCTGGCGGGAACGGACCGCAGCCTCGATCCCTTGTTCGTGCTGAACCAGCCGGCGTACACCGGGGCGTCGATCCTGCTGGCCGGAAGCGATTTCGGCTGCGGCTCCTCGCGCGAGCATGCGGTGTGGACGCTGAAGGAGTTCGGCATCCGCGCCATCGTCGCGCCTGGCTTCGGTGCCATCTTCCACAACAACTGCGTGCGCAACGGCCTGTTGCCGGTGGTGCTGCCGATGGCAACGGTGCAGGCGCTCGCCGACGACTGCGCCGGAGCGCCGGCCACGCATCACGGCACCGCGATCTTCAACAACGTGGAAGCCAGCTTCAAGTACCAGGTGACGCCGGCATTGCTGATGAGCGTGTGGCCGCGGACTATGCCAGGGGCTGCGGCATCAACGACGCTCCAGGCGCACCGAATGGCGATCTACCAGAAGGCATCGGGGATCGATTGCACCGGCCAGCGCGCGGTGGCCGCGATCAACGGCGTGTGTCCGTCGGCCGATGACAGCCAGGCGGTGTTGCCCGTGGGCCTGCGCCACAAGTTCTGACGCAGGCGGTGCGGATCGCGGGGCACGCCCCGCGATCCGTCTCAGGACAACCGCTCGCGGTACAGGCGGTAGTTCTCGTCGTCGAAGCAGACGAAGGTGACCTGCTCGATCTCCGGCGCCCCGGCCAGCGCCTCGCGCACCGCGGCGATGGCAATGTCCGCCGCGCGCTCGCGCGGGAAGGCGTAGATGCCGGTGCTGATATTGGGAAAGGCCAGCCTGCGCAGGTGGTGCTGCGCCGCCAGCCGGATGCTGTTGCGGTAGGCGTTGGCGAGCAGTTCGTCCTCGCCCTGGTCGCCGCCTTGCCAGACCGGCCCGACCGCATGGATCACGTATGGCGCCGGCAGGTGGCCGCCGGTGGTGATCACCGCCTCGCCGGTGGGGCAGCCGCCCTGCGCGTCGCGGATCGCGCGGCAGGCCTCCTTGATGGCGGAGCCGCCGGCCCCGTGGATGGCCCCGTCTACGCCACCGCCGCCCAACAGGCCGCTATTGGCCGCGTTGACGATGGCATCGACCTCCATCCGGGTGATATCGCCATGGACTACCTGCAAATGCTCGCCGCTCATGTTGTCTCCTGCACTGTGGAGGGGAGGGCCGCCGGACAGCCGCTTGGTCGGTCTGACCGGCGGGAAGCTGCTGTGTGCTACATGGACTGCTCAAGCATACGCCGATAATCCGCGGCGCTGGCGTCTTTCGGGTTGGTCTTGTGGCAGTGATCGACCAGCGCACCGGCAATCACCTTGTCGAACATGTCCTCGGTGACGCCCATCTGGCGCAGCCCGGTGGGCAACCCCAGGCGCGCGGTCATGTCGTGCACGGCCTGCGCGATATCGGCGCCGTCGGGCAGGTGCATGGCGCGGCGCAGGCGTGCGTAGCGGTCGTCGCGCACCACCGTGGGCGCGTCGGCATTGAAGCGCAGCACCGCGGGCATCACTACCGCATTGAGGGTGCCGTGGTGCAGGCCGGTGCGGCCGTCGATCTTCAGCCCGCCCAGCGGGTGCGACAGCGAATGCACGCAGCCCAGCCCCTTCTGAAAGGCCATTGCGCCCTGCATCGATGCGCTCATCATGTTCAGGCGCGCGTCGCGGTCCTGGCCGTCGCGGGTGGCGCGCTCGATATGGCCCCAGCCGCGCTCCAGGCCATCCAGCGCAATGCCGTCCGCGGGCGGGTTGAAGGCGGGGGCCAGGAAGGTCTCGATGCAGTGCGCGATTGCATCCATGCCGGTGGCCGCGGTCAGCCCGGCGGGCAGCCCCAGCGTCAGTTCGGGGTCGCAGACTGCGGACTTGGGCAGCAGGTGCCAGGAATGGAAGCCCAGCTTGCGGCCGTCGTCCAGGATGATGATGGCGCCGCGTGCTACCTCGCTGCCGGTGCCCGAGGTGGTGGGCACCGCGATCAGCGGCGCCGCCTTGTCGGTGATCTTGGCGCTGCCGCCTTCGATGGTGGCATAGGTGGTCAGCTCGCCCTCATGCGTGGCCAGGATGGCGATGCCCTTGGCCAGGTCGATCGACGAGCCGCCGCCCACCGCCACCAGCCCGTCGCAGCCGGCCTCGCGGTACTGCGCGGCGGCCTTGCGCACCATGGCCTCGGTCGGGTTCGACGGGGTTTCATCGAACACTGCAACCTGCAAGCCCTGCATCGCATCAACGGCACGCTGCGCCACGCCGGCGGCGACCACGCCCTTGTCGGTCACCAGCAGCGGGCGGCGGATGCCGATGCGCTCGCATTCGGACTTGAGCAGGCTTACTGCGCCGAAATCCAGGTGGATGTGGGTCAGATAGTAGATAAACGCCATGTTTGCTTGTCTCCTGCCGGGATCTGCCGCGAAATTGTCTTTTGCACGGGCCTGGACCGGATACTCGCCAGGCACGCTGTCTTGGGTTTCAATGGGCCTGCATTGCTGTTTCCGGAGCCCTCGGGATCGCTTCAGCCGATCATCGCCCAAAAACTTGCCGCGTGGCAGGCTGACAGGGATTTTTCGGGGTTATCTCGTACTGCCGGGCACCTGGAACATCTGGCATCATACTAAAATCGAACGATCGTTCACAATTCGAACTTCTCCCGATGCGGGCGACGTGCCAGAGCTTCTGCGCGCCGCTGGCGCCGGGTCCGGATCCGCGTTATTCCCTATGTCCGCCGTACCGTCTTCCAGCCCTGATGCGCCCGCCACGCCCGGCCTGCCGTCCAGCCCGCTCGACCCGCAGGTGGCCGCGCTGCTGGAGCTGATCGCGCGCGCCAAGCGGCCGCCGATCCACGCGATGGCGCCGGAGGACGCCAAGATCGCCTACGAGAAAAGCGCGCCGATCCTGGATATCAACCCGCCGCCCGTGCATATGGCGGAAGACCTGCTGGTGCCGGCGTGCGACGGCCACGCCATTCCGGTCAGGCTTTACACCCCGCGCGAGGCCAGCTGGACTGAACCGCTGCCCTTGCTGGTGTATTTCCACGGCGGCGGCTTCACGGTCGGCAGCGTCAATTCGCACGATCCACTGTGCCGGCTGCTGTGTGGCCAGGCGGACTGCATGGTGCTGTCGGTGGACTACCGGCTCGGGCCGCAATGGCGTTTCCCGACGGCGGCCAACGACGCTTTCGACGTGCTGCACTGGGTCTTCGCCGAAGCCGACCGGCTGGGTGCCGACCCGGCGCGCATCGCGCTGGGAGGCGACAGCGCCGGCGGCACGCTGGCCGCGGCGTGTGCCGTGGAGGCCCGCAATACGGGCCTGGCGCCCGTGCTGCAGTTGCTGATCTATCCCGGCACCTGTGCGCGCCAGGACACGCCGTCGCACCGCGCGCTGGCCGATGGCTACCTGCTGACGGCGGACATGATCCGCTGGTTCTTTGCCCAGTACCTGGACCAGGAAGCCAGCCGCGACGACTGGCGTTTCGCCCCGCTGGACGGCGGCGGCACCGGCGCCGAGGTGCGCGGCACATGCCCTGCCTGGATCGCCGTGGCCGGCTACGACCCGCTGCACGACGAGGGCGTGGCCTACGCAGAGAAGCTGCGCGCCGCCGGCGTGGCCGCCACGCTGGCGGACTACCCCGGCATGATCCATGATTTCTTCAAGCTGGGCCGGTTCGTGCCGGCGGTGGCGCAGGCACATGCCGACGCCGTTGCCGCGCTGCGCGCCGCGTTCGGCACACCGCACAACTAGACCAGCAGCCGCGGTCAGCGCCGCACCGGCCCGGCCTTCCATTTTCAGCAGTGACTTGCAGCACAAGGAGACATAGTCAAATGCAACGCCGCCACTTCATCGCCCGCGCGGGCATCGCCGCCGCCACCGCGGCACTGGGCCTTGCCGCCATGCCCGCCCAGGCACAGGCCGACAAGTTCCCGCAGCGCCCGATCCGCCTGGTGATCGGCTACACCGCCGGCGGCTCCACGGATATCCCGTTCCGCGTGCTGGCCGACAACGCCTCCAAGATCCTGGGCCAGCCCGTGATCGTCGAGAACAAGCCCGGCGCGGGCGGCGTGCTGCCCGCGCAGATGATGCAGGCCACCGCGCCGGACGGCTACACGCTGGCCCAGGTGGCCATGCCGGTCTACCGCCTGCCGTACACCACCAAGATCAACTGGGACCCGGTCAAGGACCTGAGCTACATCATCAACCTCGCCGGCTATTCGTTCGGCCTGGTGGTGCCGGCCGATTCGCCGATCAAGACGATGCAGGAGTACATCGCCTACGCCAAGGCCAACCCGGGCAAGCTGACCTACGGCTCGCCGGGCTCCATGACCACGCTGCACCTGACCATGGAAGAGCTGGCCATGAAGCAGGGCGTGCAGTTCTCGCACATCCCCTACAAGGGCAATTCCGAGTCGATGCAGGCGCTGCTGGGCGGCCACGTGATGTCGGTGGCCGACACGCCGGCGTGGGCACCGTATGTGGAGCAGGGCAAGCTGCGCCTGCTGTCGACCTGGGGCGAGAAGCGCTCGGCGCGCTTCCCCAACGTGCCGACGCTGAAGGAACTGGGCATCGGCATCGTGCAGACCTCGCCGTTCGGCCTGGTCGCGCCCAAGGGTACCGACCCGAAGATCGTGCAGAAGCTGCATGACGCCTTCAAGAAGGCCATGGACATGCCGAACTACCGCGAATCGCTGGCCAAGTTCGACATGGAGCCGTACTACATGAACAGCCAGCAATACGCGCAGTTTGCGGCCGAGACCGTCAAGAAGGAAAAGGCGATCATCGAGAAGCTGGGGCTGGCCAAGGCGCAATAACGGCGATCAGCCTGCCGCCACCATCATCGATTCAGGCCGCCGCGCCTGCCGGCCCTGTCCGGCGGGCCGGCGGCCTGGTGCCTTGACAAGCCACGACAAACAAGGAGACCAAGCCGATGGCCAAAGAGGATTTCCGCCACAGCATCCCCCTGCGCGTGCGCTGGGCCGAAGTCGATCCGCAGTCGATCGTCTTCAACGCGCACTACCTGACGTACTGCGATATCTGCGTGACCGAGTACTGGCGCGCGCTGGGCATCCGCTATCCGGAAGACGTGCTGCACGCGCATGGCGTGGACATCTTCGTGGTCAAGTCCACGCTGGAATACCACGCCTCGGCGCGCTTTGACGACGAGCTGGAAATCCGCGGCCGCATGTCGCGCCTGGGGCGCTCGAGCATGCTGTTCCGGGTGGAGATGTTCCGCGGCGACGAGCACCTGATCACCGGTGAGATCGTCTATGTGTGCGCGGACCCGGCCACGCAGAAATCGGCGGCGATTCCGGGGCAGGTAAGGGAGACGATTGAAGGGTATGAGGTGGTGAAGCCGGCGGTGTGAGGCAAGGCGTCACCGAATGACGCCGCCCGCCTTGCCGGTAGCGCGCCGCCGGATTCCAGGTGCAGCAAGAATTATCGGTGTCCTGCATCAGCTGTCGCGACCTGTAACACAAAGATGTTGGTAAGTAGGGATCGCTTGCCTAGAATCGGTGTGAGCCAGTGCTCAAAGAGGATCTTCGTTGCCGAAGCATTCTTTAGGAAGGCAATGTCGAATCACAAACCATGAGGAGACGGCAATGACCATGCGTAAGCTGCCTGCAGTCGGCTTGACAGTGATGATGGTGCTCGCTTTTACGACGGCGAGCGCCCAGCAGAAACCGGAATCAACAGCCCCGCAAAGCGCGGAATCCGCCCAGATTCCGCCAGCGCCATCGACTACCGCCGAAGCCAAGGCCAAAATCTCCGAGCGTTTCAAGATTGCCGATACCAACCACGACGGGAAGCTAAGCCGCGAAGAAGCCCAGGCAGGCGCGCCGGTAGTCTACAAGCACTTTGACAAGATCGATGTCAAGAAGTCGGGTTACGTCACCGAACGTCAGATCGGTGCGTACTGGACATCGAAGTCCAAGGCACAGCAGCAGAAAGAGGATCCCATCTGGAACTGACGTCTTCGCCTCTGCTTGACCCGATCCCCTTTCCCGCGCACGGGAAAGGGGGCCGGCCCGCGGGAGATGCCAGCATGTCGCGAAGGAAGCCGGCCTGGCTTTACTTGCTCAGCCCCGCATCCTCCATATAAGCCCGAATCACCTCATCAAAGCTCGCATCGCTCTGGAACCCCAGCGACTGCGCACGCTCCGCATTCCACGCCGCCGGCCAGGTCCCGACGATGTTCTCCACGCGCGCTTCGCGCTCCCACGTCACGCGGTCCGCCACGGCATCGCCCGCCACGCGGCGCAGGGCGTCGACCATGCCGGCAGCCGTGACCGACAGGCCCGGCAGGTTCACCACGCGGCGGTTGCCCAGCCGTTCGCCGGCCAGTTCGATGCCATTGACCAGTGCCGCCACCGCTGCGCGCGGCGACAGCAGCCACAGCGGCGTGTCCGGTGCCACCGGGCAATTGGCGCTGACACCCGACAGCGGCTCGCGGATGATGCCGCTGGCGAACGACGAGGCCGCCGCATTGGGCTTGCCCGGGCGCACGCTGATGGTGGGCAGCCGAAGCACGCGGCCGTCGACAAAGCCGCGGCGGCTGTAGTCCGACAGCAGCAGCTCGCCGATGGCCTTCTGCACGCCGTACGACGATTGCGGGCTCAGCGCGGTGTCGTCCTGCACCACCGGCGGCAACTGGCCGCCGTAGACCGCGACCGAGCTGGTGAACAGCACGCGCGGCTGGTGGCCCAGCTCACGGCAGGTTTCCAGCAGCGCGCGCGAGGCGTCCAGGTTGACGCGCATGCCGAGATCGAAATCCGCCTCGGCCTGGCCGCTGACCACGGCCGCCAGGTGGAACACGGCGCCGGTGTCCTTGTCGATGGCCTGGCGCAGCACGGCCGGGTCGGACAGGTCGCCCGTCACCACGCGCACGCGCGCATCGTCCAGGCCTTGCGGCGCTACCACGTCGAGCAGCGTCAGGCGGTCGATGGCGACGGGCTGGCCGTCCAGGTTCAGGGTGCCGCGTTGCAGCAGCAGGCGGGCGAATTGCAGGCCGAGGAAGCCGGCGCCGCCGGTAATCAGTACGTTCATCAGACTTGCTCCGAGAAACCTCGCCCTTCAGGGCGGGGAGTGAAAGGAGTGCTGCCGGCAGCAAGCAATCCCATATTAGAATGACCGGCATGCTTCTGGTCTATCGCTACCGGGTGAAGTCGCTGAACGGCCTGCTCAATCAGCAGAGCCGCGCGGTGAACTACGTCTGGAACTTCTGCAACGACACGCAGAAGCACGCACTCAAGTGGGGCAAGAAATGGCCCACGGGTTTCGATCTGAACGTGTTGACCACCGGCAGCAGCAAGGAACTGCGCATCCATTCCGGCACCGTCAACGCGGTTTGCGAGCAGTACGCCAAGTCGCGTAGCCAGCACCGCCGGCCGTACCTGCGCTATCGCGGCCGCAAGTCGCTTGGCTGGGTGCCGCTCAAGGGCCGGGATCTCAAGCCTCTTTGGGTTTGCGCGAAGGATCAGCGGCCGAGGTAAGGCTTGAGCCAGCCCAGGCCCTCGGAAGTGCCGGCGCGGGGGCGATATTCGCAGCCGATCCAGCCTTCGTAGCCGAGCCCGTCGATGACCTCGAACAGATAGGGGTAGTTCAGTTCGCCCAGGTCCGGTTCATGGCGCTCGGGCACGCCGGCGATCTGGATATGGCCAATGCCGGACATGTCGCGCTTCAGTTTCATCGCGATATCACCCTCGACGATCTGGCAGTGATAGCAGTCGAACTGCACCTTCAGGTTGGCCGCGCCGATCTCCTTGCAGATTGCCTGCGCATCGTCCTGGCGGTTCAGGAAGTAGCCTGGCATGTCGCGCGTGTTGATCGGTTCGAGCACGATGGTGATGCCCTGTGCGGCAGCGGCCTTGGCGGCGAAGGCCACATTCTCCAGGTAGGCGGCGCGGTGGCGGGCGCGGTCGGCACCGGCCGGCACTAGCCCCGCCATCACGTGCACGCGGTCATTGCCGATCACGCCAGCGTATTCCAATGCGCGGCCGACGGCGTCGCGGAACTCCGCCTCGCGCCCCGGCAGCGCAGCCAAGCCGCGCTCACCGGCTGCCCAGTCGCCCGGCGGGGCGTTGAACAGCGCCTGCGTGAGACCGTTCGCGTCCAGGCGCGCGCGCAGCTCGGTGGCGGCGTGCTCGTAGGGGAACAGGTACTCTACCGCCCGGAAGCCGTCCGCCGCGGCAGCGGCGAAGCGGTCCAGGAAAGCGTGCTCGTTGTACATCATCGAGAGATTTGCGGCGAAGCGCGGCATGGGAACTCCAAAGCGGTAGTACGGAACCGGCCCGATCGAGGCTAGGTCGAAAGCGGGCCGGCCAGGATCAACGGTTGACCAGTTTAGCGGGCGTCAGCCACACCAGCACGGCGCCGACGACCAGGATCGCGGACAGCACGTACATGGGCAGCTGCGTACTGTGCGTCATGTCCTTCAGCGCGCCGACCATGTACGGCGACACGAAGCCGGCCAGGTTGCCGACCGAATTCACCACGGCAATACCAGAAGCGGCGGCAATGCCCGACAGGAACGAGGTCGGCAGCGACCAGAACAGAGGCGCGCAGGTCAGCACCCCGGCAGCGGCCAGCGACAGTGCGGCGATGGCCACCGTTGTATTGTTGGTGAACGAGGCAGCAATGGCAAAGCCCAAAGCACCCATCAGCGCCGGCACGATCAGGTGCCAGCGGCGCTCGCGGCGGGCGTCGGCGCTGTGGCCCAGGATGTTCATCACGACCACGGCGCAGATGAAGGGGATCGCCGACAGCAGGCCGATGTTCAGGTTGCCGGTCACGCCGCTGGCCTTCACCAGCGTGGGCATCCAGAAGGTCAGAGCGTATTGGCCGGTGACGAAGCAGAAGTAGATCAGGCACATCCACCACACGCGGCGGTCGGAGAACACCGCGCCCAGCGAGTGGCCGTGGGACTTGCCGGCGGCGGTGGCGGCGTTAAGGGCGTTGCGCTGGTCTTCCTCGATATTGCGCTTGAGCACGCGCTTTTCATCGGCGTCGAGCCACGGTGCCTTGTCGATGCCGTCGCGCAGCACGAAGATCGTCACCACGCCGATCACGAACGCGGGCAGCGCCTCGATCAGGAACATCCATTGCCAGCCACGCATATCGTGCACGCCGTTGAAGGCATCCATGATCCAGCCCGACAGCGGGTTGCCGAACATGCCTGCAATGGGGATGCCCGACATGAACAGCGCGATCATCTTGCCGCGGCGGTTGGCCGGGAACCAGTAGGTCAGGTACAGGATCACGCCGGGGTAGAAGCCCGCTTCGGCCAGGCCGAGCAGGAATCGCATCGTGTAGAACTGGGTCGGCGTCTTCACGAACAGGAACAGCGCCGAGATGATGCCCCAGGTGATCATGATGCGCGCGATCCAGATGCGCGCGCCGATGCGGTGCATCAGCAGGTTGCTGGGCACCTCGAAGAGGAAGTAGCCGATAAAGAACAGGCCGGCGCCGAGGCCGAACACGGTCTCGGAGAAGGCCAGGTCCTGGCCCATCTGCAGCTTGGCGAAGCCGACGTTGACGCGGTCGAGGTAGGCGACCACGTAGCACAGCATCAGGAACGGCATGACACGCCAGAACACCTTGCTGTAGGCGCGTTTTTCGATCTGGGCTTCGGTGTCCAGCCGGGCGTTGCCGCCCAGGCTGTCAAGGGCGGGCACGCTCGCCGCCGGTTGGTTTGGATTCACGGTGGTCTCCGGGTATGGTGGTGGGTCTAATGCGGCGGCGCGCGGAATGCAGGCATGCGCGTCCCCCGCACGGTGGCCGCTAGGCAACCGCGCCGGGTGAAGCCGTCGTTTATCGGGGAAAAGCGGTTGTTACCAGCGCGCCTGGAAGGCGTCGCGCAACTCAGCCAGTGCGCCGTCGGGCAGCGCCGCGCGGGCGGCGAAGCCCGGCGTGTCTTTCATCGTCATCCATAGCTTGGCGGTCTCCTCCAGTTCTTCCAGCGCGAACGCGGCGCGCGAGACGCTGGATTCCCACACCACCGGGCCAAGGCGCTCCAGCAGCACGCCACGCACCTGCGCGGCCAGCGTGGCCACGCGCGCGGCCACGGCCGGATCGCCGGGGCGATGGTAGGGAATCAGCGGGATATGGCCGACCTTCATCACGTAATACGGCGTGAGCGGCGGCAGTACGTCGTCCGGTTGCCAGACACCAGCCAGCGTCAGGGCCACGAGGTGCGTCGAGTGCGTATGCACCACGGCGTGCGCCCCGGGGTTGTTGTCGTAGATCGCGCGATGCAGCGTCAGCGTCTTGGACGGCTTGTCGCCGGAGGCCCAGCTGCCATCAGTGGCCACCTTGGCAACCGCGGCCGGGTCCATCATGCCCAGGCAGGCATCGGTCGGCGTGATCAGCCAGCCGTCGTCCAGCCGCGCGCTGATATTGCCGGCCGAGCCCACGGTATAGCCGCGCTGGTACAGGCTGGCGCCGATGCGGCAGATCTCTTCGCGCAGCTGGTTTTCCGTACTCACGACTGGCCTCCAAGCTGGCGCAGCGCCTCGTCAAAGAAGTCCGGGCCGCCGAAGTTGCCCGACTTGAGCGCCAGCGCCAGCGGCTTTGCATCCAGCGTGACGGTGGCCGGCACGCCCGGTGCAATCTGCGCGCCGATACGCAAGGCGCGCACGCCCAGCGCCTGCACCACCGCGCCGGAGGTTTCGCCGCCGGCCACGACGAAGCGGCGCGTACCGCGTGCCAGCAGCCCGGCGGCAACCGTGGCCAGGCACTGCTCGACCAGGTGTCCTGCGCGCTCAACGCCCAGTTCGGCCTGCACGGCCTTGACTTCATCGGGGCTGGAGGTGGCGTAGATCAGCACAGGTTCGTCATGCGCGGCAGCAAAGGCCAGCGCCGAGTCGGCCACGGCTTCGCCGCGCGCCAGCGCGAGCGGGTCGATGCGCAGCGCCGGGCGGCCTTGTTCCAGCCAGCGTGCCACCTGGCCATTGGTCGCGCGCGAGGCGCTGCCGGCCAGCACCACGCCCGGGCCGTCGATGGCAGGCACCGAAGCGGCGTCACCGCGCTGCGGCAGCAGGCCGGCGCGGCGGAAATTCCCGGGCAGTCCCAGCGCGATGCCGGAGCCGCCGGTAATCAGCGGCAGGTTGGCGCAGGCTTCGCCCAGCGTAAACAGGTCCGCGTCGGATACCGCGTCGGCTATCGCCAGCCGCACGCCGTCGCTGCGCAGCGCGGCGATGCGCTCGGCCGTGGCCTGCGCGCCGCGTGCCACCGCGTCGTAGCGCAGCAGGCCGACCTTGCTCTTGCTCTGGCGCTGCAGCACGCGCACCAGGCTGGCATCGGTCATCGGCGTCAGCGGATGGTGCTCCATGCCCGATTCATTGAGCAGCACGTCGCCCACGAACAGGTGGCCGCGGAAGATGGTGCGGCCGTTCTCGGGAAAGGCCGGGCAGGCGATGGTGAAATCGCTGTCCAGCGCCGCCAGCAGCGCCTCGGCCACCGGGCCGATATTGCCGGCATCGGTCGAGTCGAAGGTGGAGCAGTACTTGAAGACAAACTGGCGGCAGCCCTGCGCGCGCAGCCATTGCAGCGCGGCCAGCGACTGGGCCACGGCCTCGACGGCCGGGATGGTGCGGGACTTGAGCGCCACCACCAGCGCATCGGCTTCGCCAATGTCCTGCACGGCGCCCACGTCGGGCAGGCCGATGGTCTGCACGGTGCGCATGCCATTGCGCACCAGCGTGTTGGCGAGGTCGGTGGCGCCGGTGAAATCGTCGGCGATGCAGCCCAAAAGCGGGCGATGGGCGAGGGTGCCTGCGGTCATCGTGCGCCCCTCTTATTCGGCCTTGCCCGGCAGTTCGATGCCCGGGAAGATCTTGATCACGGCCGAGTCGTCCTCGCCGCCATGGCCGGCGGTGGAAGCCATCATGAACATCTGGTGCGCGGCCGCCGACAGCGGCAGCGGGAATTTGCTTTGGCGCGCGGTGTCGAGCACCATGCCCAGGTCCTTGACGAAGATGTCGACCGCTGACAGCGGCGTGTAGTCGCCCTTCAGGATATGGGGCACGCGGTTCTCGAACATCCACGAGTTGCCCGCGCTGTGCGTGATCACGTCATAGAGCGCATCCGGGTCCACGCCTTCGCGCAGGCCCAGTGCCATCGCCTCGGCGGCCGCGGCGATATGCACGCCGGCCAGCAGCTGGTTGATGATCTTGACCTTGGAGCCCGCGCCGTGCGCGGCGCCCAGGCGGTACACCTTGCCGGCGATGGCGGCCAGCACGTCCTCGGCCAGCGAGTAGGCTTCGGCCGGGCCGGAGGTCATCATGGTCATTTCGCCGCTGGCGGCGCGCGCTGCGCCGCCGGAGACCGGTGCGTCCAGCATCAGCAGGCCCTGTTCCGCCAGCCGGCGGCCCAGCGCCTGGGCAAAGCCCGGCGGCACGGTGGCGCTGGCGATCACCAGCTTGCCCGGCTCCATCGCGGCCGCGGCACCGTTGGCGCCGAACAGCACGGCCTCGGTCTGCTGCGCGTTGACCACCAGCGTCAGCACCACGTCGCAACGGCTGCCCAGCTCGGCGGGCGAGGCGCACGGCACACCGCCGGCATCGGCAAAGCGCTGCAGCACTTCGGGGCGCAGGTCGCACGCGTGCACGTTGAAGCCGGCACGCAGCAGCGACTGCGCGACACCAAAGCCCATGGCACCAAGGCCGATGACGCCGATATTCCTGGACATGAAGGGACTCCTGAAACAGATACGGATAATTCGATGGTTCGGGCTTGCGCGCGCGTCAGTTGGTGGCGCCGTGCGCTTCGCCGCTCTCGTCGGCACCAAGCTGGGCCAGCCGGTGCGCGGCGTTGTACATATGGTTCTGCGCGGCATTGCGCGCGGCCAGCGGGTCGCCTGCGCGGATGGCGGCGACGATGGCCTGGTGTTCTTCACGCACCTGGCGCGAAAAGTCCGCGCGGCGCGCCTCGTTGGTCCGGGTCACGCGCGTGGCCGCTTCCAGGTACTGGCTGAGGAAGGCCAGCGTCTTCAGGAAATACGGGTTGCCGGTGGCCTCGGCGATGGCACGGTGGAAGGCCACGTCTTCGGCCACGCCGTCGCCGCCTTGCGCTACCTCTTCGTCGAGCCGGGCCAGCGCGGCGTCGATGGCTGCCATCGACGCATCGGTGCGGCGGCGGGCGGCCTGCGCGGCCACCTCGGCCTCGATCGCGCGGCGCAGCTCGACGATCTGCAGCACCGATTCCAGCGTGCCGGTTTCGGTGTAGTCGATGCGCAGCGGCCGGATGCCGGCCTGTAGCGTCACGAACACGCCGCTGCCCTGGCGCGACTCCACCACGCCTTCGTACTTGAGCCGGGAGATGGCTTCGCGCACCACGGTGCGGCTGACGCCGAATTCCTCGGACAGCACCGCCTCGGTCGGCAGCTTGGCGCCGCGGGCAAAGGCGCCGCTCTGGATCTTGTCCAGCAACTGTTCGGCGACGTTGTCGGTCAGGGCGCGGGCTGGGACTTTCTGGAACACGGAAGTCTCCGGGTCATTGGGTAATAAGGTCATCATACAAATTTGCTAAAGGGATGCCTCCCCGGGCAAACCCTAATCTGGTGCGGAAGATGTCGTCTTTGGTCCACTTTGGTGCAATATGCGCGCCCCGCACCACTGGCGTATGATGAGCGCCCGCCCGGATTTCGGGCGCTGCCATTCAACCAGCCTGATTGCACCGCCATGCCCGTCACCGTCCTGATCTGCCCCTGGTCCGAAGCCCGCGAACGCGCGCGCGCCATCCGCTACACCGTCTTCGTCGAAGAGCAGGGCGTGCCGGTGGAGCTGGAATGGGATGAATGGGACGAGCCGAGCTGGCACGCGCTGGCGCTGGCCGAGGATGGCACGCCGGTCGCCACCGGACGGCTGCTGCCAGATGGCCATATCGGGCGCATGGCGGTGCTGAAGTCCGCGCGCGGCACCGGCGTCGGCGCACTGGTGCTGGATGCGCTGATGCGCAAGGCTGAGGCGCTTGGCTACCCGGAACTGGTACTCAATGCGCAGACGCACGCCGCGCCGTTCTATGCGCGCGTGGGCTTTGCTCAGGTGGGGCCGGAATTCGAAGAGGCGGGCATCCCGCACGTGGAGATGCGCAAGCGGCTGGCCGGCTGAACGCCGGGAATCCGTGCTTCAGCGTGGCGCGGGCACGATGCCGGTGTCGCGTTGCAGGTTCAGCTTGCCGTGGAAGTTGACGTCGCCGATGCGCCCGTCGGCGTCGAAGCTGCGCTCGCTCAGGTCGAAACGGCCATCGTGGCGCACGCGTAGCACCGTGCTGGCGCGCGTGCCGTACAGCGGCGAGCGGATGAATGCCGACGACAGCAGCTTTTCCCATTCCGGCGCCACGCCCGTGGCTGGCAGTTCGAAATCCGCCGCCTGGCGCGCGTCGGCGAGCATTTGCAGGTAGGGCTCGGCGCTGGCGTTGGCCTGGCCGCTGTCGGCGGCCAGCACCTCGGCCAGCGCGCCCACGCGGCTGCGCACCTTGGGCCAGGGCGTGTCGAGCAGGGCGTTGGACAGGCCGTACAGCCCCGGGCGCAGCCGTTGCGGCTGGCGCGAGGCGGAGCGGTTGCTGTACCACCAGAGTTCACGCAGGTCGCTCGCCAGCAGGTTGAAGCCGTTGTAGCAGCCGTCTTCGCCGGCGAGGCCGTCCAGGTAATCGAACGGGGCCGCATGGCCGCGCAGGAAGCCGGCCACCAGCTCGCCGCGCGAGCGCGCGTCGGTGCGTTTTTCGGACGGGGCGCGGTAGTTGGTTAGTGCGGCGAAGCGGCCGTCGGCGTTGACGCCCATCCAGGTGCCAGGCTCGCCGATGACTTCCGCCAGGTCGCGCCCGGCCAGCACCTGCGGTGCATCCTGCCACCAGTGCGCGGCCGCCGCGGGGCGGACATAGAATTCATCGCGGTTGCCGGCGACGACCAGGGCATAGTCCGGGTGGGATTGCCAGGCAACCAGGATCAGACACATCGCTTTGCTTCCTTTGCCGCCGGGGTTGCTGCAGTGGCACCCGGCGTACTTCAGTCCAACGGCAGACGCCTATAGCACGTCCAGGTCCACAAAGTGCTCGGCCCGCCGCTCGCCATCCACCCATTGGTCCAGCCCGCTCTGCCGCCACAGGCCTTCCAGCGTGGCATCGAAAGCAGGCGGCACGTCGGCGTAGCATTCCATCCAGGTCTGCACGCCGGCGCGGGTTTCCGGCCTGCGCATCAGCGTACCACCAATTCCGGTTGCTTCGGCGACCGTCTCCATCCAGCGGTGCCAGTGCGGTAGCGCCTCGGCGGCGACGGCTTCCGGGACGCGGAAATAGACGTAGAGGTGATCGCTCATGGCAGGTCCCTGTGGGTTCAGCCAGCGGCCTGGGCGGCCTCGCCCAGCGGCACCTCGTAGGGCAGGGCGGCGGTGGCCACCGCTGCGCCCTCGGCGCTGCCCAGGCGCAGCGCGCTGGCGGCGGCATCGATCTTCAGCTCGGCCAGGCCGGCCCATCCGCCCTGGGGTGCCGGCGCGGCATTAACGATCATGCCGCACGGCTGGCCCGGATCTTCCGGACGATAGATTTCAGCCGCCGGCGCCGGCACTTCGCCTTCGCCCTGCACCAGCCACATGCGGCGCTTGAGCGTGCCGCGGTACTGGCTGCGCGCCACGATTTCCTGGCCGGGATAGCAGCCCTTGCGGAAATTGACGCCGCCCACCAGTTCGAAATTGATCATCTGCGGCACGAACTGCTCTTGCGTGGCCGCGACGATGCGCGGCAGGCCCGACTGCACTTCCAGCCAGTCCCACAGCACGGGCGACGCATCCTGCAGCGAGGCGGCAAGCGCCGCGCGCACCGCCTCGGCCCGCTCGGCCGGCAGCACCAGCTGCCAGCGCGACTGGCCGGCGCCATCCGGCAGGCGGATCACGGTGACGCCGTCGGCTTCGGCGACGGCAAAGGCGACCTCCGGCATGGGCAGGCCGGCTGCGGCCAGGGCCTTGGCCGCGCCCGCCCCGGCGAGGCCGAGGACAGCATGGGTGTGGGTGATGTCGGACAGCCTGGCCTTGGCGCGCAGCACGAACATCGACAGGCGCTTCTGCACCGGGGCCTGGATGTCGGCCGACAGCTGCAGCACGATGCCTTCGGCATCGCGCCACATCAGGAAGGTGGCGAGCAGCCGCCCCTTGGGCGAGCAGTAGCCGGCCAGGCGGGCCGCGCCGGCCTTCAGGTCTTCGACCGCATTGGTCAGCTGGGTGTGCAGGAAGCTGCCGGCATCGTCGCCGGCCACACGGACCAGGCCGAGGCCGGCCGGGCTGCAGACGATGCCGCTGCCGCTCAAAGCTTCAAGGTTTGCGGCGAGTTCCTGGGCTTGGGCATTCATCACTGACATTGCGTGGCAATCGTTGAGGCAATTCGGGAGAGGGAAGGCACCGGTCGTGCGCCGTGCCGGGCGGGCCGTCAAGCGGCGCCGGCGCCGCGGCGCATGGTCGGTGCGAGGCTGCCGGTTATTATATGGGGCTATGAGATTTTCGGCCGGCGCCGGCAGCACGTGGCGGCAAGCGGTGGCGCGCAAGCCCTCCGACGGATCCGGTCAGCCGCCCCTATTTTTGATACATGAAACGATTTTTCCTTAGTCTTGGCCTGGCCATCCTGGTATTCGCGCTGGCGGCCGTGGGCGCGTTCGCGTGGTGGGCCAATCACCCGCTGCCCCTCAACAAGTCGCCCATGGAGGTGGTGATCAAGCCCAATTCCGGCGTCGCCAGCGTCGGCCGCCAGATCCAGCGCGGTGGCGTCGGCATGGACCCGCGGCTGTTCATGCTGCTGGTGCGCCTGACCGGCCACGGCCCTGACCTGAAAGCCGGCGGCTATGAATTCGAGACCGGCGCCACGCCGCTGTCGATCATCGGCAAGCTGGCGCGCGGCGAGGTTACGCACTATGTAGTCACGGTGATCGAGGGCTGGGAATTTCGCAAGATGCGCGCCGCCGTGGACGCCAGCCCGGCGCTGCGGCACGACACCCGGGACATGTCCGACGCGGAGCTGATGAAGGCAATCGGCGCGGCCGAGACCTCGCCCGAAGGGATGTTCTTCCCGGATACCTACCTGTTCGCGCGCGGCAGCAGCGATGTCGAGTTGTACAAGCACGCCTACCGTGCCATGCAGCGGCGCTTGAACGAGGCGTGGAACGCACGCTCGCCCGACCTGCCGTACAAGACCCCGTACGAAGCCCTGGTGATGGCGTCGATCGTCGAGAAAGAAACCGGCCAGGCCGCCGAACGCCCGATGATCGCCGCCGTGTTCATCAACCGGCTGCGCAAGAACATGATGCTGCAGACCGACCCGACCGTGATCTACGGCCTGGGCGATGGCTTCGACGGCGACCTGCGCAAGCGCGACCTGCAGGCCGACACCCCGTACAATACCTACACCCGCACCGGCCTGCCGCCCACGCCGATTGCGCTGCCGGGGCTGGCCTCGCTGGCGGCGGCCACCACGCCGGCGCCATCCGACGCACTGTACTTCGTCGCACGCGGCGACGGCAGCAGCCATTTCTCCAACTCGCTTCCCGAACACAACCGCGCGGTCGACAAGTACCAGCGCGGCAAATAGGCATTCCATGCGCGGAAAATTCATAACGTTTGAAGGCATCGACGGCGCCGGCAAGAGCACCCATATCGACTGGGTCGCCGACCGCCTGCGCGCACGCAGCGATATTGCCGGCGTCGTCACCACCCGCGAGCCCGGCGGCACGTCGCTGGGCGAAGACCTGCGCCAGATCCTGCTGCATCGCAAGATGCACCTGGAAACCGAGGCGCTGCTGATGTTCGCGGCCCGGCGCGAGCATATCGCCGAGGTCATCGCCCCCGCGCTGGAGCGCGGCAAGTGGGTGATTTCCGACCGCTTCACCGACGCCACCTTCGCCTACCAGGGCGGGGGCAGGGGCCTGGCCACCGAGCGCCTGGAAGTGCTGGAAGACTGGGTGCAGGGCGGCCTGCAGCCGGACCTGACGCTGCTGTTCGACGTGCCGCTGGAAACCGCCAGCGAGCGGCTGGCCGGGGCGCGCGCGCCCGACCGGTTCGAATCCGAATCGCGCGCGTTCTTCCAGCGCACGCGCGACGAATACCTGCGCCGCGCGGCCCAGTCGCCGCAGCGCTTCCGGGTGATCGACGCCACGCGCAGCATTGCGGACATTCGCGATGAACTTGAAAAAATCATCGCAACTGTCTGATTTTTGGCCGATATATGCCTGGCGTGATAGATGTGAATGCCGCGCCATTGTGGAATCGCAATGGCAGGGCGTTCATTAGGTAAAACTTGAAGTTAGATCGCTAATCTACTGATTCACATGCTATATCCCTGGCAGAAGGAAGACTGGCAACGGCTCGGCGCGCTGCGTGAACGGCTGCCGCATGCCTTGCTGATCCATGGCCAGCAAGGCATCGGCAAGCGCGACCTGGCCCTGCATTTCGCGCAGGGACTGTTGTGCGAGGCGCCGCTGCCGGACGGCCAGCCCTGCGGCCAGTGCGCCGCCTGCCACTGGTTCAGCCAGGGCAACCACCCGGACTTCACCGTGGTGCGGCCCGAGGCGCTGGACGCCGCGGCCGAGGCCGAGACCGACGAGGGCGGCAAGAAGAAGGCGCCCAGCAAGATCATCCGCATGGAGCAGGTGCGCGCGCTGATCGAGGCCGTTGGCGTGGGCACGCACCGGGCCGGGCTGCGCGTGGTGGTGGTGTATCCACTCGATGCGCTGCAGACTGAGGGCGCCAACGCACTGCTGAAGACGCTGGAAGAGCC
Source organism: Cupriavidus necator N-1 (assembly GCF_000219215.1). Lineage (NCBI taxonomy): Bacteria > Pseudomonadati > Pseudomonadota > Betaproteobacteria > Burkholderiales > Burkholderiaceae > Cupriavidus > Cupriavidus necator. Next base: position 1,617,307 of record NC_015726.1, read on the forward strand.
GCCGCCGTCCACCGTGTTCCTGCTGGTGACCGACCGCCTCGACCGCATCCTGCCGACCATCCTGTCGCGCTGCCGCCAGTTCTCGACCCAGCGCCCGACGTCGGAGGCCGCGCTGGCCTGGCTGCGCGGCCAGGGCGTGGCCGATGCCGACGCCCAGCTGGCGCTGGCCGGCGGCTCGCCGCTGACCGCGCTGCATGCTGCCGAGGCCGAGGAGCAGCCGCTGCAGCGCTGGCTGGTCGGCCAACTGGGCGCCGCCGCCGCCTTCGACGCCTCTGCGGCGGCCGAGCAACTGCAGAAGCTGCCGGTGCCTGCCGTGCTTGGCATCCTGCAGCGCTGGACGTACGATCTGCTGACGCTGCGCCTGGACGGCAGTGCCGCGCCGCGGTACCTCCCCAAGGAACGGGCCGTGCTGGCGCGCTGCGCCGAGGCCACCGACGCGCGCCGCCTGCAGGCCTTTGCCACCCGGTTGGCCGCGCACCGCCGCAGCGAGAACCATCCACTGGCGGCCCGGCTGGTGATGGAGGCGGTATTCCTGGAATACCGCCAGCTGTTCCGGTAGTACGCCTGGCAGTCAAAAAAAGCCATAACAACAAGCATTACCGTCATTCAGGGGGTCAACCATGAACACAGCAGTCGCCGGCGCACCGCCCGCTGCGCCAACTGGCAGCGGAGCGGCATCGCGTCCCAATGTGCTGTCCTTGTCGATCAAGGACCAGGCCGGGCTATATGCGGCCTATATGCCGTTCCTGGCGCGCGGCGGCATTTTCGTGCCGTCGAACCGGCCGTTCCGGCTGGGCGAGCAGGTGTTCCTGGTGCTGTCGCTGCTGGACCGGCCGCAGAAATACCAGATCGCGGGCCACGTGGCCTGGATCACCCCGGCGGGCACGCCGATGAAGACCCCCGGCGTCGGCGTGCATTTCCCTGACGACGACAACGGGCGCAACCTGCGCCGCGCGGTGGAGGAGGTCCTGGGCAAGATGCTGGAGTCCGGGCGCCCCACGCAGACCTTATGAACGTTGTGAGGTTGTTCTCACAATATTTTGATTTTCAATGAATTTTTCACTTCGTATTGCCGAGCCCCGCGACCTGCCGGGCATCGTCGCCATCTATAACAGCACCGTGCCCTCGCGCATGGTCACCGCCGATACCGAACCGGTCACCGTGGCCTCGCGCCAGGCCTGGTTCGACGCCCACCAGCCCGGGCGCCGCCCGCTGTGGGTGTGCGAGGACGCCGACGGCCGCATGGCCGGCTGGATGAGCTTTTCAGATTTCTATGGCCGCCCGGCCTACGGTGCCACTGCCGAGGTGTCGATCTACCTGGACGCGCAGCGCCGCGGCCAAGGGCTGGGCCGCTACCTGCTGCAACAGGCCATCGACCATGCGCCCAGGGTCGGCGTGAATACGCTGCTCGGCTTTATCTTCGGCCACAATGTGCCCAGCCTGGGCCTGTTCGCGTCGCTGGGCTTTACGCGCTGGGGCGACCTGCCGCGCGTCGCCGTGCTCGACGGTGTCGAGCGCGACCTGATCATCGTCGGCCGCCGCGTGGACTGAGCCACCCGCCAACAGAGATTCCCCATGTTTGTCGATTCCCACTGCCATATCGATTTCCCCGAGCTGGCCGCGCGCCTGCCGGAACTGCTGGAGAACATGCGCGCCAACCAGGTCACGCATGCGCTGTGCATCTCGGTCACGCTGGAAGACTTCCCGCGCGTGCTGGCGCTGGCCGAGCAGCATCCCAACCTGTACGCCTCGGTCGGCGTGCATCCGGACTACGAAGAGGGCGAGGAACCGACGCTGGAGCGCCTGGTGGAGCTGTCCGCCCACCCGCGCGTGGTCGGCACCGGCGAGACCGGGCTGGACTACTACCGCCTGAACGGCCGCAGCATCGCCGACATGGAATGGCAGCGCGAGCGCTTCCGCACCCATATCCGCGCCGCGCGCCAGACCGGCAAGCCGCTGATCATCCATACCCGCTCGTCCGCCGACGACACACTGCGCCTGATGCGCGAAGAGAATGCGCGCGAGGCCGGCGGCGTGATGCACTGCTTCACCGAGACCTGGGACGTCGCCCGCCAGGCCCTGGACGAGGGTTTCCATATCTCGTTCTCGGGCATCGTCACTTTCAAGAGCGCGGCCGACCTGCAGGAAACCGCGCGCAAGGTGCCGCTGGAGCGCATGCTGATCGAGACCGATTCGCCCTACCTGGCGCCGGTGCCATACCGCGGCAAGACCAACGAACCTGCCTGGGTGCGCCATGTGGGCGAGTTCATCGCGCAGCTGCGCGGGGTGCCGGTGGAACAGGTTGCGGAACAGACGACGGAAAATTTCTTCAATCTATTCAAGCATATTGACAGGGAATCGCATGTTTAACATGAAGTTTGCCCGACGCGCTGCCGGCGCCCTTGCGCTGGTCGCCGCCACGCTGGCGCAGGCCGCGCCTGCCGACGACATGCGCAAGGCCGTCGAATTCGACGACGCCAACACCGTCAAGAAGCTGCTGGCCAAGGGCGTCGATCCCAATCTGGTGGACAGCCGCGGCAACCCGGCGCTGGTGCTGGCGCTGCGCGAGAAGTCGCTGAAGGCGGCCACGGTGCTGATCCGCGCCAAGGACATCGATTTCGACAAGGCCAACCCGGCCGGCGAGACCCCGCTGATGATGGCCGCGCTGCAGGGCGAGCTGGACATGGTCAAGCTGATGGTCGACGAGATGGAGGCCGAGGTTAACAAGACCGGCTGGACGCCGTTGCACTATGCGGCCACCAACGGCCACAACAATGTGGTCAAGTACCTGGTCGACCAGGCCGCCTATATCGACGCCGAGAGCCCCAACGGCACCACGCCGCTGATGATGGCTGCGCGCGGCGGCCATATCGAGACCGTCAAGCTGCTGCTGGACGAGGGCGCCGACATGCGCTTGAAGAACCAGCAGGGCATGACCGTGATCGACTTTGCCGAGCGCTACAACCAGGCCGAGATCGCCAAGGGCCTGAAGGCGCGCTGGCAGAAGCTGTACCCGCAGACGCCGATCGTGGCGGCGCCGCCGCTGAAGGCGCCCACCGGCGAGCCGGGCGGGCAGCGGCCCGCGGCACAGCAACCCGCGGCGCAGCAGCCCAAGACCAAGGGCTGGTAAGCGCTCATGCCGGCGATGACCGTCGGCGCACGCCTGCGCCAGTGGGCGCGCGGGCTCAAGGCGAGCCTGCTGACGCTGTGGTTCTGCAGCCGCCACCCCGGCACGCCGTGGAGCGCGCGGCTGCTGGCCGCGCTGGTGGTGGCCTATGCCTTCAGCCCGATCGACCTGATCCCCGATTTCATCCCGGTGCTGGGCTATGTCGATGACGTGCTGCTGGTGCCGCTGGGCATCTGGCTGACGCTGCGGATGATTCCACCGGCGGTAAAGGATGAATGTCGCGGCCGGGCTCAGGCGTGGCAGGCCACGCATGCAAAACGACCGCGCAATCGCGCGGCCGCCGTGGTCATCGTGCTGGTGTGGGTGTTGCTGGCCTGGCTGGCATGGCGCTGGCTGGCGCCGGCCTAGACATCATCCGCCAGCCGCACCCCGGTAAACTGCCAGCGCTGGTGCGGATAGAAGAAGTTGCGGTAGGTCGCCCGGATATGCGATTCGGGCGTGACGCACGAACCGCCGCGCAGCACCATCTGGCCGCTCATGAACTTGCCGTTGTACTCGCCCACCGCACCCGCGTTCGGGCGGAAACCCGGATACGGCAGGAAGGCGCTGCCGGTCCATTCCCACACATCGCCGAACATCTGGCGCAGCACGCCTGAGGTGTTCTGGCGATCCGGCAACGGCCGCAGCGCGCGGCCTTCAACAAAATTCCCGGTGGCCGGCAGGCTGCGCGCCGCGTGCTCCCATTCGGCCTCGGTCGGCAGCCGGCGTTCGGCCCAGCGCGCGAATGCCTCGGCCTCATAGAAGCTGACGTGGGTGACGGGGCTGTCCGGATCGACCGGATGCATCCCACGCAGCGTCATCTGCCACCACGTGCCTTCGCGTTCTTCCCAATAGAGCGGGGCCAGGATGCCTTGCTCGCACACCCAGCGCCAGCCGTCGGACAGCCACAGCCCGGCCGTCTGGTAGCCGCCATCCTCGATGAATTCAAACCATTGCCGGTTGCTGACCGGGTGCGAGCACAGCGTGAACGGCGCCAAGTAGGCCTTGTGCCGCGGCCCTTCGCAGTCAAAGGCAAAGGTCTCGCCGCGGTGGCCGATCTCCACCAGGCCGCCGTCAAAGCCGATCCAGTCCGGCGCGGGCCGCGGGTCGGCAATCACCGGCTCGGGCAGTTCCGGGGCAAAGGCGGGGCGCAGCGGGTTCTGCGCGAACAGGTGCAGGATATCGGTCAGCAGCAGTTCCTGGTGCTGCTGTTCGTGCTGCAGGCCGAGCATGATCAACGCCGCCTCGTCATCGGTCTGGGCGCTGCCCAGCAGCGTCAGCATCGATTCGTCCACGGCTTCGCGGTAGGCCAGCACCTCATCCAGCGAGGGGCGGGTCAGCAGCCCGCGTTGTGGCCGCGGGTGGCGCGGGCCGACCGCTTCGTAGTAGGAATTGAAGAGGTAGCGGTAGTCCGGGTCCACCGGCTCGTAGTCCGGGATGCGCGCGGCCAGCACGAATTCCTCGAAGAACCATGTGGTGTGCGCCAGGTGCCATTTTGCCGGGCTGGCGTCGTCCATGGACTGCACGGTGGCATCGGCATCGGACAGGTCGGCCACCAGGGTCTCGGTGGCGGTCCGTACGTGGCGATACTGCGAAAGCAGGGCGGGTTCGTGCGGCGGATGGAGGGCGGCGGCTGGCAACAGGGCTGAAGTCATGCGGGCTCCCGGGAGTGGATCGGTCGATGACTGCAGGCGGCGGGACAGCCGCGGGCAAATAGCCGGGGCCGGCGCGCCGCCCATGGCACGCGGGGCGCCGTAGCGCCCCGATCCATCATAGACCTGATCCGTCCGCGGGGCGAGCCGGCGCCGTCCTGCAGCGCCGGCCGGCCCTCGGGACCTCAGGCTGCCAGGCGCCCGGCGTCGTTCAGTGCCGCGATTTCGGTGCGGGCGCTGGCCAGGCCGGCTTCGCGGAACTGCGGACCCATGGCCAGGCCGTGGGCACGCACGTAGCTGATGTCGGTGATGCCCAGGAAGCGGAACACGATGTCGACGGTCTTTTCGTGCAGGTCCAGCTCATTGGCATCCTGGCGCACGCCACCGCGCGACGACACCACGATCACGCGCTTGCCGCCGGCCAGGCCCACCGGGCCGTTCTCCGTGTACTTGAAGGTGCGGCCAGCCTGCGCGATGCGGTCGATCCAGGCCTTGAGCTGGCTGGGGATGCTGAAGTTGTACTGCGGCACGCCCACCACCAGCACGTCGGCGGCCAGGAATTCGCCCAGCCATTGCTCGGTGCGCTGCAACTCGGCTTCCTGAACGGCGTTCAGGCCTTCCTTCGGGCCGCCCAGCACGGGCAGCAGGTTGCCGGACAGGTGCGCCGGAGCGTCCTGGTCCAGGTCGCGCACGGTGACCTGGGCGCCCGGGTTGGCGGCGACGAGGTCGGCTACCACGCTGGCGGTCAGGCTGCGCGAAACGGAGTTGTCGCCAAGGACGCTGGAATCGATCTGCAGGATGTTCATGTCTTTCTCCACAAGGGTGCGGTTGCGATGGATGAAAGATAGCGGCTGGCCATTGGTATCGGTAGTGAGGCAAAATGCAAATGATTGTTCTACCGGCGCAACGCCAGCCTGGCGGGCGCACGGTGATCCCGGAGCCATCCATGCAAGACCTCAACGACTTGTCCCTGTTTGCCCAGGTGGTCGAACACGGCAGTTTTTCCGCGGCCAGCCGCGCCTCCGGCGTGCCCAAGTCACGCCTGAGCCGGCGCATCGCCCAGCTGGAACGTGACCTGGGCGTTCAGCTGCTGCGTCGCACGACACGGCAGGTGCGCGTTACCCCGCTTGGCGAATCCTTCTACGAACGCTGCCGCGCCATGCTCAATGAGGCCAAGGCGGCCCGCGAGGTCATCGAGCAGGCGCGCGAGCAGCCCGGCGGCACGCTGCGCGTGAGCTGCCCGATCGCCATCGCCCAGATCCTGCTGGCGCCGGCCATCGGCCATTTCATGCGCGCCAACCCGGCGGTGCGCATCGAGCTGGAGACCACCAACCGGCGCGTGGACGTGATCGGCGAAGGCTTCGACCTGGCGCTGCGCGTGCGCGAGTCCATGGAGGACTCCAGCCTGGCGGTGCGCACCTTCGGTGAAAGCCAGGTGATGCTGGTGGCCAGCCCCGCGCTGCTGGACAGCATCGGCCGCCCGCGCACGCCGCAGGCGCTGGACGGCATGCCCGGCGTGGGCCAGCCGCCCCACGACGGCAAGCATGTCTGGAACCTGCGCTGCAAGACCAGCGACTCGATCCAGATTGCCTATGAACCGCGCCTGGTCACTGAAGACTTCGTACTGCTACGCGAGGCGGCGATCGCCGGCGCGGGCGTGGCCATGCTGCCGCGGATGTATTGCCGTGATGCGCTGGAAAGCGGCGAGCTGGAACTGGTGTTGCCGCAGTACGACATGCCGGTCGGCACGCTGCATGCGGTTTTTCCGTCGCGCAAGGGCGTGACGCCTGCCACCCGGCGCTTTCTCGACTTCCTTGGCGAGGTCCTGCCCGAATGCGCATACAAGGCCGGCATGCTTGAACCGCGCCAGCCGGCCATGCACCGGGTGGTGTAGCGCAAGCCTCCCGGATGCGGCGCGGCGGGATTGGCGAGGTGGTGTGCCGGTCGCATCCCGGCCAGACGGCAGCCTCGTATTTGCGGCTTTACCTTCACGCCGCCTCGCACTAAGGTACAGGGGCGAGCCTCGCGCGTGAGGGTAAAGGCGCTTGGCTTCAACAACCAACTCGACAGACAACGGCAAGGAGAACGGCCATGGGTGGCTCTCAGGGTTCCCAGGACTTGGGCAAGGCGCTGCTGCGCATCGTGCTTGGCGTGCTGATCCTGATGCACGGTATCGCCAAGCTGACCGGTGCGTCCGGCATGGGCTTTGTGGCGAAGGTGGTCGCCGACGCCGGGTTGCCGGCATGGCTGACCTACGGCGTCTACATTGGGGAAGTCATAGCCCCGATCCTGCTGATCATCGGGCTGTGGAGCCGCCTGGCGGCGCTGATCGTTGCGCTCAATATGCTGTTTGCGGTAGCGCTGGTGCATACCAAGCAGCTCGGCATGCTGGCCGATACCGGCGGCTGGGCGCTTGAGTTGCAGGGGATGTTCCTGGGCGCGGCGCTGGCGGTGGCCCTGCTGGGGGCGGGCCGGCTCAGCGTGGGCGGCATCAATGGCAAGATGAATTAGCCCGTCGGGTCAGATGGCGTACGCTGCGCCGGCGTTCCGGCGCCGGTGGCGCGTGTGCGTGCCTGCATGGCCGCATGTGCGCGCTGCCGCGGACTCATGGAGATGTATCGTGAAACCCTTCCGGCAGCTCTTTCCGGTTGTGGCCGCGGCGCTGGTCCTGTCAGGCTGCGCCAGCGTGCCCGACATCAAGACCGACTACAACCGCAGCACGGATTTCAGCGTCTATCGCAGCTTCGGCTTTGTCGAGCACCTTGGCACCGACCGCCAGGGCTATGAAAGCCTGACCACTCAGTACTTCAAGTCTGCCGTGCAGCGGGAACTGACCGCACGCGGCTACCGCTATGCGGCGCAGTCGCCGGACTTGCTGGTCAACTTCAATGCCCGGCTGCAGGAGAAGGTCCAGGTCAGCCCGGCGCCGACGCCGATGATGGGCTACTACGGATATCGCGGCGGGCTGTATGCGCCGTGGCCGGGCTACGGCTTCTATAACGACGTCTATACCTACACCGAAGGCACGGTCAACATCGACCTGGTCGACCGGCGCCAGATGAAGCTGGTCTGGGAAGGCGTGGCGGTGGGCAGCGTGGACACCAGCGACAAGGCCAGCGCCCAGCAGCGCATCGACAAGACCGTGACGCAGATCTTTGCCAAGTATCCGTTCCGGGTCGGGCAGTAGCGCCGGCTCCGGGCCATGTCAGGCTGCCGGCGGCGTGGTTGCTGCCCGGTCGATGGCATCCGCGACGAAGACCTCGGCCGGCTTGGGCGCGGACCACAGGTAGCCCTGGCCCAGCGGGCAGCGCCAGCAGCGCTGCCCGCTGCGTGTCGGTCTCGACGCCTTCGGCCACACACTCCAGGCCCAGCTCGCGCGCCAGGTTGATCATGTTGCGGCAGAAGGCGGCACGCTGGCCATGCCCGTCGACATCGACAACGAACGACCGGTCGAGCTTCAGCTGCGTGAAAGGCAGGCCCGCCAGCAGCTTGAGCGTGGCGATGCTAACGCCGAAATCGTCGATTGCCACGCCGTAGCCCAGCAGCCGCAAGTGGTTCAGCGCGACCGACAGGGCCAGCGTATCGGGCACCGGACTGCCCTCGGTCAACTCCACCGTCAGCGCCTGCCGCGGCACGCCGCTGGCGGCCACCAGGGCATCAGACGCCTCCAGCACGCCCGGCCGGCACAGGGCTTGCGCCGACGCATTGATGCCCAGCGCAATGTGGATGCCGGCTGCGCGCAGCCGCTGCTGCGCTGCCAGGCACACAAAGAAGAACACCGGGTCGGCCGCATCCAGTGCTTCGAGCCGTGGGATAAAGAGGTCGGGCTGTACCAGGCCGTGCTCGGGATGGCGCCAGCGCACCAGCGCCTCGGCGCCGGCCCGCCGGCGGCTGCAGCATGACCAGCAGGTCCGTGCCTGACTGGGTGGCGGCGAGCAGTTCCGCGTCGTCGGGTGACCACGCCGGCGGGGCGGACTCGCCCGCGGGCTGGCGCACCAGCGCATCGGCCAGGATCTCTTCCACCGCATCGCGCGACAGCGGCTTGCGCAGCGCGTGCACGCGCGGGATGCCGGCGGCGTGCGCCAGGCCGCGGTTTGAATCCAGGATGTCCTCCGCCAGCGCCGTCACCCAGACCCACATCGGCGCCGCCCCGGCAAAGGCATGCTGCCCCGCGCCGGTGCAACTCGGCAATCAGTTCGGGGCCGTTGCCGCCAGGCATCTCGATGTCGCAGAGCACGATGTCGAACGGTTCGCGTGCAAGGATCTCGGCCGCTTGCGTCCCGTTTTCAGCGCAGACCGGGGTCTGCACGCCTAGATGTCGCAGCAGTCCCTCGGCCGCGACGCGCTGGAACGGATGGTCTTCGACGACAAGAGCGCGCAGCCTGGCGTAGCGGATCGGCATGGGGGAGGGGGAGGCGGCGGGCCGCCTGGAGTGCAATTCGATCGGGGGTTGCCGCATGGTAGCGCGGCGCCGCTGCGCCAACCAACGGATGGCGCAAAGTCTGCCGCCGCTGGCATCCGGAATCGCACAGGGATCGAGCGCAATCGCCCCGGAAACACGCTGCGTTACGAATATTTGCGCTTTCCGATTCAATCGCCGCCTGCCATAACCGCTACAATCGCTGCCCGTAGTTTTGAACATGGCATGTCGATAATGGGTTTTGGCTGGTTCGGATTTTCGACTTTCTGGATAGTGCCGCTGGTCTGGCGGCTGGTGACGCGCTGGCTCGCCGGCGAGCGCCGGCTGGCAGGGCCCGGCTCATTGCGCGTCTGGCTCGGCACGCTCGCCGTGCTGTGCGCGAGCGCCTGCCTGGAAGCGCTGACCAGTGGCACCGATCCGGACTCGAGCGCCGGCGGTTCGGCCGGCCGCGCGCTGGCCGGCATGATGGGCAACCTGTTCGGCTGGACCGGTGCCTTGCTGTTGATGCTGGGCGTGCTGGCGCTGGCCGCGCCGATGGTGTTCGGCGAAACCTGGCGCAGCCTGTTCGCGCGCAAGCCGCGCCGCGGCGCCGCGCCCGACGCGGCGCCGGAAGAGCCGCCGGTTTCCTTTGCGCCCACCCAGCCGCTGCGCGAGGCAGAGCGCTGGGAGCCGCCGTCGGCAGGCAACCCCGGCTGGACTGCGCCCGCCACGCGCCATCGCAGCTTTGAGGCGGTCTCGGCGCGCCGCCAGCCCGCCTGGCAACCGCCGCGTCGCACGCGTGAATCCCCGCCGCAGCCGGGCGAGATCTGGCTGCACCATGCCGAGTCGCCGAACGCGGTCAAGCCGACGCGCAGCGCGCCGCCCGCACCTGCCGCACCGGCACCGGCACCGGCACCGCGCCCTGCCCAGCCGGCGGCACGCAAGCCGGCCGCGACGGCAGCCCCTTCACCGGCTCCAGCGCCGCGGCCGGCGCAGCCTCTGCGCGGCACGGTGGTAAGCAGCCCGTTCCGCCAACCGCAGCCCCTGGTGCGTTCGGCGATTACGACGCTGCCTGAGGCTTCCGGCAAGGGCATCGCCGCGGCCGCTGCTTCAGTCACCGTAGCTGCCGCCGTATCCGCGCCGGCCGAAGCCGCCGCCGCTGCGCCGGCGGCCACTGGCGCCACGCAAGCCGTGGCCGCTCCCGCGCAGCCGGTTACCAGCCCGGAACCTGAGGTAGTGGCAGTGCCCGAAGCGCCTGCCATGGAACCAGTGTCCGCAGACACCGATATCGTTGGCGATATTGCGCCGGAAGCAGTGCCGGCCGAAGCCGACGAAGCCACGCTTGCCGCGATCCGGCAGGAAGCCCTTGACCTGCTGGCCGAGTTGCAGGCGCTGGCTGGCAAGTCAGTGGTACCGCAAGCGGCTGCGCCGGAACCGCAACAACTGGAAGCGGCTGCGCCGGATTCAGCGCCGAATATTGCCGACGACGCAGAACCGCAAGCACTGTCTACCGTCACCCTGCCAGCCGAAGCCGAAGCCGAAGCCGAAGCCGAAGCCGAAGCCGAAGCCGAAGCCGAAGCCGAAGCCGAAGCCGAAGCCGAAGCCGAAGCCGAAGCCGAAGCTGGGAGCGGAGATCACGTCGTTGTTATTGGGGAACCCGAAGCGCTGGCCACAGCCGAGCCCGAATTGGATGTCACCGGCGCCGAGGCCGTAGCCCAGGCCGTGGCAAGCTCCGCGATGGAAGAGGGCAGCGCTCTCGATGCCAGCACCCAGGCACCCGCGGAGGACAACGAAACGGACGGATTGATGGACGGCAACGGCCTGATCGCCGAGGAGGCGGAAGCGGATGCGGCCGAGCCTGCTGAGGCAGCAGAACCGCCTGAAGCGACTGAAGCCCCGGAAGCCCCGGAAGTCCCGGAAGTCCCGGAAGTCCCTGAGCCCGCTGAGGCGCCTGAACTGAACCAGGCTCCGGTCTCGGCCGCCAAGCCGCGCATCGTGCTGCCCGCCGTGGTCGGCCGCACTCCGCCGCTGCCCAACGCCCAGCCGGCGCCCGTGCCGGTGCCGGTGCCGGTGCCGGTTGCGCCGCCGCCTTCGCGCCCCTTCGTCGACTACCGCCTGCCACCGGCCGAACTGCTGGAGACCGGGGTCGACAGCGCAGAACAGGTGTCGGAAGAACGCCTGCGCGAAACCGGCGAGCTGATCGCCCAGCGGCTGGCCGAGTTCAAGGTGCCAGTCGCCGTGGTCGGCGCCGGTGCCGGCCCGGTGATCACCCGCTTCGAGGTCGAGCCTGCCATGGGCGTGCGCGGCGCCCAGGTGGTCGGGCTGATGAAGGACCTGGCGCGCGCGCTGGGCGTGACCTCGATCCGCGTGGTCGAGACCATTCCCGGCAAGACCTGCATGGGGCTGGAGCTGCCCAATGCGCGCCGGCAGATGATCCGGTTGTCGGAGATCGTCAACGCGGCCTCGTTCCAGGCGCACCATTCGCGGCTGGTGCTGGCCATGGGCAAGGACATCACCGGCAATCCGGTGGTGACCGACCTGGCCCGCGCGCCGCACCTGCTGGTGGCCGGCACCACCGGCTCGGGCAAGTCGGTGGCGGTTAACGCCATGATTCTGTCGATGCTGTACAAGGCCACGCCCGAAGACGTGCGCCTGATCATGATCGACCCCAAGATGCTGGAATTGTCGGTCTATGAGGGCATCCCGCACCTGCTGGCGCCGGTGGTCACCGACATGAAGCAGGCCGCGCACGCGCTCAACTGGTGCGTCGGCGAGATGGAAAAGCGCTACAAGCTGATGTCCGCGCTGGGCGTACGCAACCTGGCCGGCTACAACCAGAAGATCCGCGCCGCGGAGGCCGCCGAGCGCAAAGTGCCGAACCCGTTCTCGCTGACGCCGGAGGCGCCCGAGCCACTGTCGCGCCTGCCGATGATCGTGGTGGTGATCGACGAACTGGCCGACCTGATGATGGTCGCCGGCAAGAAGATCGAGGAACTAATCGCGCGCCTGGCGCAGAAGGCGCGCGCCGCCGGCATCCACCTGATCCTGGCCACGCAGCGCCCCTCGGTGGACGTGATTACCGGCCTGATCAAGGCCAATATCCCGACGCGCGTGGCGTTCCAGGTCTCGTCCAAGATCGATTCGCGCACCATCCTTGACCAGATGGGCGCCGAGAGCCTGCTCGGCCAGGGCGACATGCTGTTCCTGCCGCCTGGCACCGGCTATCCGCAGCGCGTGCATGGCGCCTTTGTTGCCGACGACGAAGTGCACCGCGTGGTGGAACACTGGAAGCAGTTCGGCGAGCCGGACTACGATGAAACCATCCTTGCCGGCGACCCTGCCGAGGCCGGCAGCACCGACCTGTTCGGCGACAGCGGCGGCGACGGCGAGGCCGACCCGCTCTACGACGAAGCCGCCAGCTTTGTGCTGACCAGCCGCCGCGCCTCGATCTCCGCCGTGCAGCGCCAGCTGCGCATCGGCTACAACCGCGCGGCACGCCTGATCGAGCAGATGGAGGTGGCCGGGCTGGTGTCGCCGATGGGCCGCAATGGCGCACGCGATGTACTGGCGCCCGGGCCGGGCAACTGACAGGCCCCGCAACCACGACTTCCAGGAGGCAGCATGCAGCCTGAACACGGAAACCTGCTGGCGGACGTCCCGGCCGGCGCGGTGCAGGAGTGCTTCCAGCCGCTGCTGGAACGGCCCGGGTTGCGGATCGAGCGCATCGTCTCCAACGGGCAGGCCAGTCCCGAAGGCTTCTGGTACGACAGTGCAGAGGCGGAATGGGTGCTGCTGGTCAGCGGCAGCGCCGCCATCGAGATCGAAGGCCAGTCCGGCCAGCATCCCATGAAGCCGGGTGACTGGCTGCACCTTCCCGCCCACTGCCGCCACCGGGTGGCGTGGACCGATGCTAGCCAGCCCAGTGTCTGGCTGGCGGTGCATCACAACGCGGGCTGAGCGCCCGCGTGCGTTGTGGCTGGCGCCTGACCGCCTACTCCCCGGATTGCTCCGGAAACACCGGCTCGCCGAGGTTAAGCATCAGCCGGTTCGCCCAGGCAAAGATGGCGACCGAGTGGATCAGGTCCAGGATCTCCGCATCCGTGACGCCCGCTTCCCGCAACGGCTTGAGCTGCTCGGCAGTGACTTCGGCGGGCTGTTCGGTCAGTTCGATCGAGAACTTCGCGATTGCCTGCTCGCGCGCAGTCGTGCCGGCGGTATGGGGATCGTCGAACACCTGGCGGATCACCTCGTTGCGCTTGGCCAGCTGCTCAAAGCGCTGGGCATGGACTGACGCGCAGTAGACGCAGCCATTGATGCGGGACACCACCGTGCTGGCCAGTTCGCGTTCGGCGCGCGGCATGCCACCCGGGGCGTACATGATGGCGTTGAAGGCGGTGGAGCGCTGGCGCAGGATCTCGGGCTGGTGCACGAGGAACAGGTAGTAGTCCGATACCTTGGCCTTGGGGTGGCTCTCCTCCAGCACCGCGACCTGCTCGGGCGTGGCGCTGTCGACGGATACCACGTCCAGCCAGGCCTTCCAGTCCAGCACTTCGTTAGTGAAGCCATGCGCGCGGATCGGGCTCTGCAGCAGGGTGCCGGCCGTGGCGGGCACGGTAGTGATCGCTGGGGTGCCTGCGCCCAGTGCCTGCATCGCCTTGAGTCCGGCGACCAGGCGCACCTGGTAGGACAGGAAGGCGATCAGTTGCGCCAGCGTTACCACGTCGGGCGTGGCAAGGCCGGCGGCGGGCAGGGTCTTCAGCGTGGCCTGGTCGCCTTCCACGGGGCGTTCACTCAGCGTGCGGGTGAAGGCCAGGATGGCGCGCAGGCGCGCGTCGGCGAGCGTGTCGGGGTCGCCCTGCTGGGCGAGGGCGACCAGCGCGGCGTCGGCCTCGATGGCCTGCAGGCGGGCGCGGTAGTGGGCCACCAGGTCGGCGGCGCCGGCCAGGCGGGCGGCGTAGAGCGCGACCAGCAGGCGCTCGGCTAGGGTCAGGCCGGGCAGGGCAGGATCGAACAGCCCGTTGTAGCTGCCCTGGGTGGAGGCAACCACCTTGTCGCGTGCGTGACGCAGCGTGTGGATGGCGGAGCCGGCGGCTAGGCCGGCGACCTGGTCGACCACGTCAGTGGCGGCAGCGTTGGCTTGGGTCATTTGAAGACTCCCGGAGTGTCGAAGGATTCGTTGTCGTGCTGGCGCAGCCGTCAGTTCCCGGCGGTTTGCTTGCGCGCGGCCACTGCCCGCGCCAGGAATGCGCGGACCCCGCGCCAGGATGCCTCGTCGGCACCGGCATTGGCCTCGGGCGTGCCGCCAGTAGTGCTGATACGGCGCGATACCGGATGCGCGTAGACCGCTTGCGTGGTGGGCACGTAGGGAAAGAGGATGGCATGGCCGGCATGCTCGAAGTCGAGGTGCTCGACCGGATACGGATGGCCGGTCTCGGTTAGCTTGTCGGTGACCATGCGCGAATACAGGCTGGACGGCCACGAGCCGTCGTCGGTGCCGGACAGCAGCATCACCGGCCCGTGGATGTGCTCGACCCGGATGCGGGCGCGCGCCACGGCCTCGGCATTCTTCAGCGCGGTGAGGATGGCGCGCTCGTGCCGGTGCGGCGCCGGGCCTTCGTCGAACGGTGCCCAGCTGGCGTCGGGGTTGTTCTCCCACACATGCGGCAGCGGCTTGTCATGGTGCAGCCAGGCTGCGCCCTCACGGCCGATGGCCGGGTCGGCGGCATTCTGGGCGCTATGCACCACCGCGCCCGGCACGTAGCCGACCACCGCCGACACCAGATCGGGAAAGGTCGCACCCAGCAGCAGTACCAGCTCCCCGCCGCGCGACTGGCCGGACAGGGCGACAAAGCCATGCGCCGGACGCAGCTCGCGATGCATCCATTGCAGGCCGCGCTCGAAGTATTCCAGCGGCGTGTTGGAGATATAGTCCGACAGGCCCGGCGCCTTGAAGTAGCCCAGCGCCAGCGCGGCATAGCCATGCGAGGCATAGAGCGCGGCGCGCGGTTCGTTGATGCCGCCGCCGGACCCGTTGAGCACCATCACCGCCGGGTGCGGCCCGGCGCCAGGCGGGCGGTACAGCGTGCCGACCAGCCCGTCCACGCGGATGTCTTCGCGCACCACGCCCGGTGCGGCGAGGCGCTGCACCAGCTCGCTGCGAGCCTCGCCGCCGGCGGCCGTGACGGTAATCTCGGTCACCAGCGGCCGGATTGCGTCGGTGTGGAACAGCTCGCGGCTGTCCGATGCCACCGGCCGCTGCGCCCACAGCAAGCCCATGGGCGCCACGCCGTCGTAGCTGCCGCGCACTGGCGCATCGCGCTCCAGGTCCACGCTGCCGTCGCCTGCGGCAATGAAGTCGGCCTGGCTGGCCCAGGCGACGTCGCGGCCGCGTACGGTGCGCGTGCTGACGGCCACGGTCTCGCCGGGCCGCAGGCCGGTGATGGCGATGCGGCGCGGCGCGTCGATGAGCGCATCGGCCGGGGTGATGTCAAGGGTTGGGGCGGTCATCACGGCCATGCTCACTTGCCCGTCCGCGTCACCATCATGGCGGCGGTGCGGTCGCTGGTCATCGGCGTTACCTTCAGGCCCTTCTTTGCCGCCCAGATATTCTGGTAGTGGTACAGCGGCACCACGCCGACGTCGTCGGACACCAGCTTGACCGAGCGGCGCAGGATCGTTTCGCGCTTGGCCGCGTCGAACTCGGCGGTGGATTCCTCCAGTGCGCGGTCTACGGCCGGGTTGCTGTAGTGGCCCCAGTTGGAGGCGCCCAGGCCCTTCTTGGCGTCCACGGTGGCCAGCACGTTGACCAGCGCATAGCTGGCCTCGCCGGTGCCGTTGCCCCAGGCCAGCATGCTGACCGCGTACTCGTTCTTGTTGGCACGGCCGGAGTAGACCGACCAGGGCACCACTTCCACCTGGGTCTTCACGCCCACGCGGGTCCAGAACTGCGCCACGGCCTGCGCCGTTTCCGGGCCCTGCGGGTAGCGGTCGTTGGGGGCATGGATGGTCAGCCTGAAGCCGTCGGGAAAGCCCGCCTCGGCCAGCAGTTTTTTGGCCTGCGCGGGGTCATAGGCGATGTCCTTGACCTCGGGGTTGTAGCCAAAAGTGCCCTTGGGCATCCACTGGTTGGCTACGGTGGCGGTGTTCTGCAGGATACGGCCCACCACGGCCTCGCGGTTGATGGCCAGCGACAGCGCCCGGCGCACGCGCACGTCAAGCAGCGGGTTCTTGTCCAGCGGCTTGCCGGCGTTGTCGGTGATGTAGGGGTTGGGGCCAGGCTTGAAGCTCGGTTGCAGCAGCATCACGCGCAGGCCGTTGTAGGGAAACACGCTGACGGTGGGCGATTGCTTGAGCTTGGCGAGGTCGGACACCGAGACCTTGTCGATCACGTCCACGTCGCCGGACAGCAGCGCTGCCGTGCGCGCCGGGCCGTTGTTGATGTAGCGGTAGTTGACCTGTTGCCAGATCGCCTTGGCGCCCCAGTAGCCGTCATTGCGCGCCATGATCACACGGTCGCCCGGGGTGTAAGAGATGAACTTGTACGGGCCGGTGCCCACCACCGCGCGGCCCGCGTTGTAATCGTCGGTATTGGCCTTGTCGCCCACGTGCTTGCTGACGATATGCACCGAGGCCAGGTTCAGCGGCAGGTCGGGGTTGGCGATGTTGGTCTTGACCAGCAGCGTGTACGGGTCCTTGGCGGTGGCGGATTCGATGGTGCGCAGGTAGCCCGAGAACGAGGCCACACTACCCGGCACGTTGCGTGCGCGCTGGTAGGAGAAGACCACGTCCTCGGCGGTGAAGGGCTTGCCATCCTGCCACTTGACGTCGCGGCGCAGCTTGAATTCCCAGGTCTTGTCGTCCAGCGCCTTCCACGACAGCGCCAGCCCCGGCTGCAGCTTGTTGTCCTTGTTTTCGATCAGCAGGTCCCAGAAGTGCAGGTCCACCGAGCGGTCGCCGGCGTGGTTGTTCAGCTGGGGGTCCAGCGACGACAACGGGTCGGCAAAGCCGATCGTCAGCGACTGCGCGGAAGCCACCGCCGCGGCGGCGCAAAGCACGGCGGCCACGGTGGCGCGCAAGGAGAAGGACGGCGAGCGATTCATGGGGCGATTCCTCGGGGCGGTTTCTGGGATGAAAGGGGCTATACGGTGAGCGTCAGCCTTCGTTGAGATGGCAGGCGCTCAGATGGTTGACGGCGATGCCGCGCAACCTGGGCGGCTCCACCGCGCAGCGCGCCATGGCATGCGGGCAGCGCGGGTGGAAGTGGCAGCCGGCCGGTGGCGCCAGCGGGCTGGGGATCTCGCCGCGGATGGCGGTGAAGGTCTTGTGGCGGGCATCCAGGCGCGGGATTTCGGCCAGCAGCGCCTGCGTGTAGGGGTGGTTGGGGCGGCGGAAGATCTCCGTGGTCGGCGCGCTTTCCACCACGCGGCCCAGGTACATGATCATCACGCGGTCAGAGATATGTTCGACCACGCCCAGGTCGTGGCTGATGAACAGGTAGCTCAGGCCCAACTGCTCGCGCAGGTCCATGAACAGGTTCAGCACCTGGGCCTGGATCGACACGTCCAGCGCTGCCACGGCCTCGTCGCACACCAGCAGCTCGGGCTGCACCGCCAGCGCACGGGCAATGCCGATGCGCTGGCGCTGGCCGCCGCTGAACTGGTGGGGGTAGCGCTGGCGCAGGCTCGGGTCCAATCCGGCGCGCTGCAACTGCGCGCTGACGTAGTCGTCGAAGCCGGCCGCATCCACCAGCCCTTGCAGGCGCGCACCCTCGCCGACGATGCGGTCCACGCGCAGGCGCGGGTTCAGGCTGGCGTAGGGGTCCTGGAACACCATCTGGATCTTCAGGCGCAGTGCCTGCCGCCCGGCGCGGTCCAGGCTGGCGGGGCTGCGGCCGTCGATGTGGATCTCGCCGGAGGAGGGGTCGAGCAGGCCCGCGATCATGCGCCCCAGGGTGGACTTGCCGCAGCCCGATTCGCCCACCAGCCCGAGCACTTCGCCGTGCTTCAGGTCGAGGTCGACGCCGTCCACGGCGTGGGTGACGCGCTCGGGTTCGGACCAGCCCAGGCGCTCCAGCGCCCGGCCGATGCGTCCCGGCTTGCGCTCGCCGAAGCGCTTGGCCAGCGCGCGGGCGGACACCAGCCGCGGCCTGCCGCCTTCTGCTGCCGCCGGTACGGCTTGCGCGTGGCCGGTGTGGGCCGGATGCAATTGGCTGACGGTCATGCCGGCTCCATGCTGACGGCCAGCTGGCCGGGGTGGAAGCAGCGCACCTGGCGCCGCGGCGCGGGGGTAGTGATGGCCGGCGCTGCGCCGCACACGGCGCTGGCGCGCGGGCAGCGCGCGGCAAAGGCGCAGCCGGGCGGTAGGGCGGCCAGGTCGGGAGTCATGCCGGGAATCTGCCGCAGCCGCTGGCCGCGCTGGTTCAGGCTCGGCAGGCTCGCGATCAGGCCGGCGGTGTAGGGGTGCAGCGGGTGGTCCAGCACGTCGTCCACCGGGCCTTGCTCGACGATGCGGCCGGCGTACATCACCGCGACCTCGTCGGCGAGGCCCGCCACCACGGACAGGTCGTGCGTGATCCAGATCAGCGCAGTGCCGTGCTGGCGCGCCAGTGTCTGTACCTCCGAGAGGATCTGGGCCTGGATGGTGACATCCAGCGCGGTGGTGGGTTCGTCGGCGATGATCAGGTCGGGCCGGTGCAGCATGGCGGTAGCAATCGCCACGCGCTGGCGCATGCCGCCGGAAAGCTGGTGCGGGTAGGCCAGCAGCCGTTCGTCCGGGCTCGGGATGCCCATCATGCCTAGGGTGTCGCGGGCCAGTTCGCGCGCTTGCTTGTGGCTGGCCTTGCTGTGCGCGCGCACCGCCTCGATCATCTGCGCATCGATCCGCATCACCGGGTTCAGCGTCATCATCGGATCCTGGAAGATCATGGCGATGCGGTTGCCCTGCAGCTGGCGCAACTCGGCCGGGCGCATGCGCGTCATCTCGCGGCCCTGGAACAGGATTTCGCCGCCGGCGATGTGACCGGGCGCATCCACCAGCCCCATGATGGAGAAGCCGGTGACCGACTTGCCCGAGCCGGATTCGCCCACCAGCCCCAGGATGCGGCCGCGCGGCACGGCAAACGAGACATCGTCCACCGCCCGCAGCACGCCGTTGCGGGTGTCGAAATGGGTGCGCAAGTGGCGCACTTCCAGCGTGGGGATATCGGGTAGCGTGGCGGGCGCGTTCATTTCTGCAGCCTCGGGTTGAGGACGTCGCGTAGGCGGTCGCCCACCAGGTTGATGGCCACCACGGTCAGCAGCAGCGCAATGCCCGGGAAAAAGCTGATCCAGTATTCGTCGGACAGCATGAACTGGTAGCCATTGGCGATCAGCAGGCCGAGCGAGGGCTCGGTGACCGGCACGCCCAGGCCGAGAAAGGACAGCGTGGCCTCCAGCGTGATCGCGCGCGCCACCTGCAGCGAGCCGATCACGATCAGCGGCGGCATGCAGTTGGGCAGGATGTGCCCGACCACGATGCGCCAGTGCGCGATACCCTGGCCGCGCGCGGCCTCGACGTATTCGCGCCGGCTCTCCACCAGGGCCTGGGCGCGGGCCGTGCGGGCATAGTAGGCCCACTCCAGGATCACCAGCGTCAGCACCACGTTGCCCACGCCCTTGCCCAGGAAGGCCAGGATCATCATCGCCACCAGGATGGACGGGAAGGACAGGAGCAGGTCCACGGTGCGCATGATCAGGCTGTCCACGCGCCCGCCGGCATAGGCCGCGAGCAGCCCCAGCAGCGTGCCGAGCACGCCGGCGAGCGCCGCCGAGCCGACGCCCACCAGCAGGCTGATGCGAAGCCCGTAAATGATGCCGGACAGGATGTCGCGGCCCTGGCCGTCGGTGCCCAGCCAGTAGCTGTAGGTGCCGGCACCGTTGGCGGTGCCAGGCGCCAGGCGCGCGTCCAGCACATCCAGTTGCAGCAGGTCATAGGGGTTCTGCGGCGTGAGCCACGGCGCCAGCAGCGCGGTGAGCACCAGCAGCACCAGCACCACCAGCCCGAACACGGCGGTGCGCGAGGCGAGGAAGTCAGCCACCACGCGACGCCACGGCGCTTCGCGCCGTAACGCGGGCGCGGCGGGCGCGGCGGGCGCGGCGGGCGGCGCGAAGGCTTCGGCTGCCACTGCGCTGGTCTTGTCGCTGGCGTTCATGCCGCACCCTCCAGCCGCACGCGCGGATCGAGCAGTTTGTAGAGCACGTCGACGATCAGGTTCAGCGTGACGAACAGGCACACCACGACCACCAGGTAGGAGACGATCACCGGCCGGTCGAGCGCGTTGATGCTGTCCAGGATCAGCTTGCCGGCGCCGGGCCAGGCGAAGATGTTCTCGGTCACCACCGCGAACGCGATGGTGGAGCCGAACTCCAGGCCCAGCACCGTCACCAGCGGGATCATGGTGTTGCGCAGCACGTGGCCGAGCACCACGCGCAGCGGCGACAGGCCCTTGGCGCGCGCGAACCTGACCCAGTCCTGCGGCAATACCTCGCGCACGCCGGCGCGCGTCAGGCGCAGCACCAGCGAGACCTTGAACAAGGACAGGTTGATGGCCGGCAGGATCATGTGGCGCAGCCCGTCGGCGGTCAGCCAGGACCACGGCACGCCCAGCCATTCCGTGGTGGCGCCGCGCCCGCCCGAAGGCAGCCAGCCCAGCCGCACGCTGAAGGCCATGATCAGCATCAGGCCGACCCAGAAGGTGGGGAGCGAGAAGCCGACGATGCTGCCGGTCATCAGCACGCGCGACAGCGGGTGCTCGGGATACAGACCGGCGAACAGCCCGAGCGGCACGCCCACCAGCACGGCCAGCAGCAGCGCCGCCACCGCCAGCTCCAGCGTGGCCGGCAGGCGCTGCAGGATCAGCTGGATCGCCGGCACGTTATAGACAAAGCTGTTGCCCAGGTTGCCGTGCAGCGCGCCGTTCAGGAAACCGAGGTACTGGCGCCACAGCGGCTGGTCCAGCCCGAGCGCGGCGATGATGCGCGCGCGGTCGACCTGGTCCACGTCCTGGCCAATCAGGATGTCGACCGGATTGCCGATGGCATGCAGGCCGGCGAAGACGATCACCGTCATCACCAGCACCACCGCGGCCGCCTGCAGCAGGCGGCGCAGCAGCCAGCGCCAGGGCCAGCGGGTGACGGCGCCTCTTATCGCCCTCATGGCGCCGGCGTCCATTCGTCGCCGAACACTTCGGGCTCGGCATAGGCTTCCAGGTTGGCGTAGTGGATCTCCACGTCTTCCTGGTACAGCAGCCCGGCGATCCCCTGGCCCAGCCGGCGCGCGCCGTCGCTGATGGCCGGGATGTCGCCCGACACCGTGCCGTGCGACAGCGCGGCCGGATAGCAGAAGCAGTGGATGCGCGACAGCCCGGGGCAGGCGCCGGGCGTCTTCTCGAGGAACTCGAAGGCCGGGCCCAGGTCCGGCGAGTCGTCCAGCTCTTGGTCTTCCTGGCCGGGGCGGGGTGTGTAGCGGTCGCGCCAGTAGCGGATTTGCGGGGCGAAGGCGGCGAACTCGGGCCGGGTGTCCAGGGCGATGCGGAAACCGGTGGAGAAGATCAGGAAGTCCAGCTCGAACACGCCCTTGGGCGTGAGCACGCGCAGGCCGTCGCCATGCGGCTCGATCGCTTCGATCGGGCAGCCCAGGTGGAAGCGCGCATTGGCATGGCGCGAGACCCGCAGAGTGCTGCCGCGCGGCGGCGGCACCTGCTGCGCGTTGATGTAATGGCGGATGCGCCATTTCCATTCATCGGACAGCATGGTGTGGCCGTGGACCAGGCCGGGATTGCCCGCGCCCTTGCCCTTGTTGACGCGCGGGATGTCGGCGCGGCGGATCAGCATCTCCACGCAGGCGGCGCCGGCTTCCAGCGCGGTCGCCGCGCTGTCCATGGCCGAAGCGCCTGCGCCGACCACGCCCACGCGCTTGCCGCGCAGCGTGGCGTAGTCCATTTCGTCAGACGAATGCGCCCACAGTTGGCGCGGCAGTTTGCTGGCCACCGGCGGCAGGTAGGCGCCGCCCAGGCCGTCGCGGCCGGTGGCCAGCACCACGCGGCGCGCCAGTACGGTCTGCGGGCCGTCCGGGGTCTGCATCGACAGCGCGACCAGTCCGTCCGGGCGCGGCACGATGGCATCGACCTGGTGTTCGTTGCGAATATCCAGCGCCAGCACCTGGCGGTACCAGCGCAGGTAGTCCATCCACTGCAGCCGCGGGATCTTGTCCAGCGCCTCCCAGGCGGCCGTGCCAAACTGGGCTTCGAACCAGGCGCGGTAAGTCAGCGCCGACAGGCCCAGCGCGGGGCCGGTCAGTTGCTTGGGCGAACGCAGCGTTTCCATGCGCGCGGTGGTGGCCCACGGGCCTTCGAAGCCGGCCGGGGAACGGTCGAAGGCGCGCACGCGGATGCCGAGATGCGTCAGGGTGGCGCTGGCTGCCAGCCCGGCCATGCCGCCGCCGATGACAGCGACGTCCAGGATTTCCTGGCCATCCTGGGTGCGCTGGACGGTCCAGCCCTTGGCTGGCAGTTCCAGCCATGACAGGTCCTGGCGCAGGCGCGCTTCCAGCGCGGCGAGGCCGGCGGCGGGGGTAGGGGCGGAGGCGGATAGGTCAGTCATGGCTTGGAAGTCCGGCATCTTGTGAGAGCGTGTCAGCGTCGTCGCTGGCATCGCCATAGAGCGACTGCAGCAGCGCGCCGTGTTCGGCGGGCTCGCGCCGCACCAGGTCGGGCAACAGTTCGGCGGCGGCGTCGGCCACGGCCTGCACCAGCCCCAGCACCGCGGTGCTGGCCGGGCGGGCCTGCGGCGTGATCACGCCGAAGAAAAAGGGAATATCGGCATCGATGGCCCGCACGGCGATATCGGTCAGCGGCAGCCCGCGCGCGGTCACGGGTTCCAGCACGGCGATGCCCAGCCCCGCGCGCACCAGCGTGAGCGCGCTGATCGAGGTATTGGTGTCGATCACGCCCGCTTCAGGCACGCCGGCGCCGGCAAGCGCCCGGTCGACGCGGCGGCGCAGCCGGTAAGGGTTCTGCATGGTGACGATGCGGCGGCCGCGGCAGTCCTGCAGGGCGATGGCAGGCTGCGCCGCCAGTGGGTCGTCGGCACGCACGGCAGCCACGCAGGCTGACTGGCCGATCCAGTGCACGGTCACGCCGCGGTGTTCCAGCGGCAGGCTGTTCAGGCCGATATCGGCCGCGCCGGTCAGCACCGCATGCACCACTTGTTCCGGCGACAGGTTCTGCACCGATACCCGCTCCGGTGCGCACAGCCCGCGTTCGAAGGCCAGCGCCAGGGCCGGCGGCAGCAAGCCGGCTGCCAGCGCCGGGGTCGCGGCAATGCGCAGGGGCCGGCCATCGCCGCGCGCCAGGGCCGCGGCGCGTGTGCGGATCTGCTGCATGCCGGCCAGCGTCTGCTCGACCTCGTCATAGAGCAGGAAGCCTTGCTCGGTCGGGCTGACGCGCGGGCCGCTGCGGGTGAACAGGGCAAAGCCCAGTTCGGCTTCCAGTTCCTGGATCAGTCGCGTAATGGCGGGCTGCGAGCGGCCCAGCAGCCGCCCGGCAGCGGTGACACTGCCAGTGGTGACCACTGCGGCGAAGGCTTCCAATTGCCGGATTTCCATGGGGGCGCGCTTGGAAAGAATGTGTTTTATGGATTCTGACGCCTTCATCATGCAAATGACAAATACTATTTCTGGATAAGGACATGCGCCAGCTATGATGTAGCGATGCCGGGCGCACACCGGCCCCCTATCGGGACAGACGTTTTGGCTTGGATCCGTAGCAGTCGGGAGATCGGGAGAACTGGGCGCCCGCTGTGGCAGGCAGTGGTGTGGGTGCTGGCTGCCGCACTCGCGGGCGCCATGCCGGCGCGCGCGGCAGATCCGCTGCGCGTCGGCTCCAAGCGCTTCACCGAGTCATACATCCTTGGCGAACTGCTGACCCAGGCCGCGGGGCCGCCCGGCGCCGCTCAACACCAGCCAGGCCTGGGCAATACCGCGATCGTCTTCGAGGCGCTGAAGGCCGGCAGCATCGACCTCTATCCCGACTACACCGGCACGCTCGCCGCCGAGATCCTGAAACTGCCCCCCGGAGCCGGGCTCGATGCCATCCAGCGCGCGCTGGCGCCGATGGGGCTGGGCGCGGCAATTCCGCTTGGTTTTGAGAACACCTATGCGCTGGCCGTGTCCGATGCCCGCGCCGGCGCGCTGCGCCGGCTGAGCGATCTCGCCGCGCAGCCCCAGCTCAGGCTCGGCCTGTCCCATGAGTTCCTGGGGCGCGCCGACGGCTGGCCGGGGCTGGCCAGCCGCTACGGGCTGCCGCAACGCCCGGTCGGGCTGGACCATGGCGTTGCCTACGAGGCCTTGGCCGCGGGGCAGGTCGATGCCATCGACATCTATTCCACCGACGCCAAGATCCGCAAGTACAAGCTGCGCGTGCTGGAAGACGACCGGCATTACTTCCCGCGCTACGACGCGGTGGTGGTCTACCGCCTTGACGTACCGAAGCGTTTCCCGCAGGCCTGGCAAGCGTTGGAGCGGCTGGCCGGGCGCGTCAGCGCCGACGACATGAGCGCCATGAACGCGGCGGCGGAGATCGATGGCCAGTCATTCGACGCGATCGCGCGCGCGTTCCTGGCCGGCACTGCAGGGCAAAAGGCAACGCATGACGGTGCCGAGCCGCGCGGCCGGCTGGCTGCCGCGCTGTTCGGGCCCGACACCACGCGTCTGGCGCGGCGCCATGTCGGCCTGGTGGCGGGGGCGGTCGGCGCCGCCACGCTGGTCGGCGTACCGCTGGGGATGCTGGCGGCGCGGCGGCGCCGCACCGGACAGGCTGTGCTGGGCGTGGTCAACGTGCTGCAGACGGTACCGTCGCTGGCGCTGCTGGCGATGCTGATCCCGCTGCTGGGCCGCATCGGCGTCTGGCCGGCCATGGTGGCGCTGTTTCTCTATGCCTTGCTGCCGATCGTGCGCAACACCACGACCGGGCTGGAGCAGGTGCCGCAGGGCATGCGCGATGCGGGGCGGGCGCTCGGGTTGCGCGGCGGACAGGTGCTGCGCTACGTGGAGCTGCCGCTGGCCTTGCCGGTGCTTCTGGCGGGCATCAAGACCGCGGCCATCATCAGCGTGGGCACGGCGACGATCGCGGCCTTTGTCGGCGCGGGTGGCTTTGGCGAGCGCATTGCCACCGGGCTGGCGCTCAACGACACGGCGCTGCTGCTGGCCGGCGCAATCCCGGCGGCCATGCTGGCACTGGTGGTACAGGCAGCGTTCGAGACCCTGGAGTGGGCGCTGCGCCGCCATCGCGATGCGCGCTAGCTGCCTTGCTGCTGCGCGATGAGCCGCCCAAGGGTGGCGATGGCGGCCTCGGCCTCATCGCTCCACAGGTGCCCGTAGTTGAGCCGGATGCAGTTGCGGTATCCCTGCCGCGCAGAGAAGATCGGACCCGGCGCTATGCCGATGCCTGCCTCCAGTGCGGCATGGTGCAATGCCAGCGCATCGAAGCCGGGTGCAAACTCGACCCACAGGAAGTAACCACCGTCTGGGCGCGACACGCGCACATCTTCCGGGAAATGCTGGCCGATGGCATCGATCATGCGGCCCTGCTGCATCTCCAGCACATGGCGCAGCTTGCGCAGGTGCTTGTCGTAGCCGCCATGCTGCAGGTATTCGGCCAGCGCCACCTGCGTGGGCACGCCGGCCGACAGCGTGGTCATCAGCTTGAGCCGTTGGATGGCCTCGCCAAAGCGGCCCGGCGCCACCCAGCCGATGCGGAAGCCCGGCGCCAGCGTCTTCGAGAACGAACTGCAGTGCATCACCAGCCCTTGCGTGTCGAAGGCCTTGGCCGGCAGCGGGCAGCGGTTGCCGAAGTAGAGCTCGCCATAGACGTCGTCCTCGATCAGCGGCACCTGGTGGCGCGCCAGCAAGGCCACCAGCGCTTTCTTCTTGTCTTCCGACATGCTGGCGCCGAGCGGATTCTGGAACTGCGTCATGAACCAGCACGCCTTGACCGGGTGGCGCGACAGCGCGGCATCGAGCGCGCCCAGGTCGATGCCTTCGGCGGGGTCGACCGGGATCTCCACGGCCTTGAGCCGCAGCCGCTCCAGTGCCTGCAGCGAGGCATAGAAGCCGGGCGATTCGATCGCCACCACGTCGCCCGGCTGCGTCACCGCCATCAGGCACAGGTTGAGCGCCTCGAGCGCGCCGTTGGTGACGATCAGGTCCTCGGCCGGCTGCGGGGCGCCGGCGCCCAGGTAGCGCAGCGCGATCTGGCGGCGCAGCGCGGTATTGCCCGGCGGCAGGTCGTTGACCGAGTACCACGGGTCGAGCGCGCGGCCGGCGCGCGCCAGCGACTTGCCCAGCCGCTCCCACGGGAACAGCTCGGGCGAGGGAAAGGCCGAGCCAAACTGCACCAGCTCGCGGTCACGCGCGCCTTCCAGCACGGCGAAGACCAGCTTGGAGATGTCGACCTGCGTCGACACCTGGCGCGATGGCCGCGCCTGCGGCTGGGGCAGCTCGCGCCGCGCCGGTCCCGCCACGTAGTAGCCGGAGCGCTCGCGCGCCCGCACCAGCCCGCGCTCTTCCAGCCGGTAATAGGCCTGGAAGGCGGTCGAGGGGCTGACGCCATACTGGGCCACGGTCTTGCGGATCGACGGCAGGCGCGTGCCCGGCGGCAGGCTGCCGTTGCGGATATCAGCGGCCAGGGTCTCGGCAAGGGCTTCGTAGCGTTTCATGGCGGGTTGGCGGGGGCGGGGCGGTTGAGCGCATTATCTCCCGTGCAGGCAAACTGATACGTAAATTTTCCTGTTATCTGATGCTGTTATGGCTGGCGCGGACGGCCCATAATCGGCACTCGTACACAAAGGCGTTGTGCAAGGAGATGCCATGAACCCGTTGAGGCTGTTGCGGACCGTGCTGTGGGGCTTCTTTGGCCTGCGCCAGGGGCAGGAGCACCAGCGCGACCTGGACACCTTGCGCCCGGTGCCGCTGATCCTGACCGGCGTGGCCGTCGCCGCCGGGCTGGTGGTGTGCCTGGTGCTTGCGGCAAACTGGGCGGTGTCGGCTGCCTGACCTGAATCTGCTCCCATGCTTCTCCTGCCCCAAGGACCTGGTATCGCCACAGCCCGTGCGCTGCGCAAGCTGGCCTGCCTGACGCTGGCGATGCTGCTGCCCGTGGGCATGGCGCTGGCCGCCACCGACACGCAACAGATCGAGCGCGGCCGCTACCTGGCGCGCATCGCCAACTGCGCCGCCTGCCATACCAGCGAAGGCGGCAAGCCATTCGCCGGCGGGCTGCCGATCCGCACGGCGGTCGGCACGATCCATTCGACCAATATCACGCCCGATGCCGGCAGCGGCATCGGCGCCTATACGCTGGCCGAGTTCGACCGCGCCTTGCGGTACGGCGTGGCGCGCGACGGCAAACGCCTCTATCCGGCGATGCCGTATCCCTCGTACGCGCGCATGCGCGCCGAGGACGTGGCGGCGCTGTACGCCTACCTGCGTGCCGAGGTGGCGCCGGTCACCCAGCGCAACCCCGCACCGCAGATGCGTTGGCCGTTCAGCATGCGCAGCCTGCTGGCGGTGTGGAACGTCCTGTTCGTTGATGACGACCCGGTCCGCACCGACCCCGCGCGCGGCGCAGCCTGGAACCGCGGTGCCTACCTGGTGCAGGCGGTGGCGCACTGCGGCGCCTGCCATACGCCGCGCGGCAACCTGTTTGCCGAGAAGGGGCTGGACGAGCGCAGCCGCCATTTCCTGTCCGGGGCGAGCGTGGAGGGCTGGTCCGCCACCAACCTGACCGGTGACCAGGTCACCGGCCTGGGCGCGTGGTCGCGCGCGGACATCGCCGAGTTCCTGCGCACCGGGCGCAACGGGCACGCAACCTCGTTCGGTCCGATGTCCACGGTGGTCTCCACTGCCACCCAGTACATGAGCGCGCCCGACCTCGATGCCGTCGCCGCCTACCTGAAGTCCCTGCCCGGTGCGCGGGGCGAGGACAAGCCGTTCCGGCACGATGCCGCCACCGCGCAGCAACTGCAGCAGGGCCGCTTCGATGTGCCCGGTGCGCGCCAGTACGCGGTGTTCTGCATGCCTTGCCATGGCGCCGACGGCAAGGGCTTTGCCCGCGTGTTCCCGCCGCTGGCCGGCAACCCGACCGTCGCCGATCCCGATCCGGCCTCGCTGGTGAACCTGTTGCTCGACGGCGCCGTGACCGCGCGTGTGGGCACCGCGCCGGCGGATTACCACATGCCCGGCTATGGCTGGACGCTGGACGACCAGGAACTGGCCAATGTGCTGACCTTTATCCGCGGCAGCTGGGGCAACCGCGCCGCGCCGGTGCCGGAAGCCGCTGTGGCGGCACGGCGCAAGGCGCTGGCCGCGCAGCGCCCGGCCGCGGCAGGCGACGCATCCCGATGAGCACCCGATGACGATTACGCGCAGAGACTTCCTCAACGGCACCGCCCTGACCATTGCCGCCGGCCTTGCGCCCGTGCAGTTGCTGCACGCGCAGCAGGGTGGGGCAGGCGTGGCATACCCGCCCTCGCTGACCGGCCTGCGCGGCAACCATCCCGGCACCTACACGCTGGCGCACAGCCTGGCGCGCGAGGGCGCGAAATACCCGGTCGTGCTGGCACACGAGGCCTTCGACCTGGTGGTCGTCGGCGGTGGCCTGAGCGGGCTGGCGGCGGCGTGGTTCTACCGGCGCCGCTTCGGCGCCAACCGCCGCATCCTGATCCTGGACAACCACGACGATTTCGGCGGCCATGCCAAGCGCAATGAGTTCACGGTGCGCGGCCAGCGGCTGGTGACCTTTGGCGGCAGCGCCGAGATGCCGGCAAGCGCTGCCGGCGACGCCGCGGTGCGCGAACTGCTGGCAGGGATCGGGCTCGACGCCACGCGCGCGCCTGGCACGGCGCCCGCGGATCCCTATGCCGCGCTCGGCCTGGGCCGCGCCGTGTTCTTCGATGCCGAGCATTTCGGGCGCGACCAGTGGGTCGCGGGCGATCCGTTCGGCGAGCTGATCGATGTTCGCAGCGGGCAGCAGGCCGGTGGCCCGGATGCGGCTGCCCTGTCGCGCTTCCTGGACAGCGCGCCTCTGCCTGCGGCGGACCGCGCCGCTCTGGCGCGGCTGGCCGCGGGCACCACCGATTACCTGCCGGCGTTGTCCGGCGCCGAGCGAGCGGCAGCGCTGCGCGCCATGCGTTACGCAAGTTTTCTGCGTGACAAGGCCGGCATCGGCCTGGCCGGGCAACGCTTCCTGCGCAGCCGCAGCAACGATGCCTATGCGCTGGATGCCGATGGGATCTCCGTTGCCGACGCTATTGCCATCGGTCTGCCTGCCGGCGCCAACATGCCCGCGCCGGCGGGAAACCTGCGGCTTGGCAAGTCGCCGGCTTCGCGCCTGTGGTTTCCGGATGGCAATGCCTCGCTGGCGCGGCTACTGGTGCAGAGCCTGATCCCTGGCGTGGCGTCGTTCGCCCGGCCGGCCGATGTGGTGTCGGCCGCGTTCGACTACAGCCGCCTGGACCGCGACGGGCAGCCGGTGCGCCTGCGCCTGAACAGCACCGCGATCGCGGTCGAGCCCGACGGCAATATCACGCGCGTGACTTATGGATTCAGCGGCAATCTGCACCGCGTCGAGGCGCGCCACGTGGTGCTGGCCGGCTACAACATGATGATCCCGTACCTGCTGCCGTCGCTGCCGGCGAAGCAGAAGGAGATGCTGCACAACGAGGCCAAGGCGCCGCTGGTCTACACCAAGGTGGCGCTGGACCACTGGCAGGCGTTCGCGGCGCTGCGCACGCGCCGCATCCACGCGCCGGCCATGGCCTATACCGACCTGTGGCTGGAACCGCCGGCGGGCAAACATCCCTCCGATCCCGCCGTGCTGCATATGCTCTATGTGCCGACCGTGCCTGACAGCGGCATGCAGGCGCGCGACCGCTTCCGCGCGGGCCGTGCCTTGCTGCTCGGCACGCCCTTCGACACGTTGGAACGCGACATCCGTGCGCAGTTGGACCGCATGCTCGGCCACAAAGGCTTTGCTTCGAAGGACGTGATCCGCGGCATCACCGTCAACCGCTGGGCACACGGATACAGCTATATGCCCGACAGCCTGGCGGGTGAGAACGTGGCGCCCGACGCGGCGTGGCCGGGGCTGGCCGGCGTGGGCAATATCAGCATCGCGAACAGCGACAACGCCGGCAGCCCTTCGCTGACCGCGGCGGTGGGGCAGGGAAAGCGGGCAGTCGACCGCCTGCCCGGGTAGCGAGACTTCAGCCGGCACGCGGCGGCATCAGCGCATCGATCTCTGCATCCTTGGCTTCCCACTGGCGTGCCAGCCAGTTGTGGAATTCCCTGCGGAAGGCCTTGTCGCTACCGTAATCAGCCTCGCAGAAGGCCGGCGGCACCGGCAACTGCCGCATGCGCACCAGCACCGGGCCGGCGCGCCCGCAGGCCAGGTCCCAGAAGCCTGGCGCGCCTTCCGGATACACGATGCTGACGTCGATCAGCGAGCGGAACTTGTTGCCCATCGCATTCAGTGCCACCGCCAGTCCGCCGGCCTTGGGCTTGAGCAGATGGCGGTACGGAGAGTCCTGTGCCGCGCGCTTGGCCTCGGTAAAGCGGGTGCCTTCGGCAAACACCATCACGCTGGTCGGCACCAGCGAAAACTTCGCGCAGGCGCGCTTCGCCGTTTCCTGGTCCTTGCGCTGCAACGCCGGATTGCGCCGCAGTTGCGCCTTGCCATGGCGCTTCATGAACGGAAAGTCCAGCGCCCACCACGCCAGCCCGATCACCGGCACATAGATCAGCTGTTGCTTCAGGAAAAACTTCAGCAGCGGGATGCGCCGGTTCAGCGAGCGCTGCAGCACGAAGATATCCGCCCACGACTGATGGTTGCAGTTCACCAGGTACCAGTCGGCATAGCGCAGCCCCTCATTGCCCTGGACATCCCACGGCTCGCGCTGGATCCACGCGAACCAGCCGGTGTTGCCGGAGATCCAGGCGGTCGCGATGCCGTTGAGCAGCGGATCGATGCGCCGCCTGACGGCGGCAAACGGCAGCGCCAGCTTCAGCAGCGCCAGCGGAAACAGCAGCGCGCACCAGAACAGCGTGCTTGCAATCAGCAGAGTCCAGCTGAGAATCCCGGTGATCCAGGCGAAGCGGCCGCGCGGCACCGGAGCCCGGCGGCGGCGAGACAAGGGGGTGGGTTCCCCGGGTGTTGATGGCGCCGAGGGCGTTGAGGCACACGTGCCGGTGGCACGTGTTGACGAGGATGGGACTGAGGTCATGGATGCCAGTCTGCAGGCTTGCAAGGGTTGCGGGCTTGCGCGTGATCAACGCAGGCACTATTGGGTGCGTACTTTAACTCGCCCGATGGGGAGCGTGGGACGCATTCTGCCTTGCCGCCTGGGAACTTGCAGGACTCAGAACACGATGGTCGCCGTTCCCATGAACGTATTCGTGCGCTTCAGGCGGTTCTTGTTGGCCACCGAGGGCACCCAGCGCAGCCCAGCGACAGCAGGCTCTTGGCGCCGATCTTGGTGTCGTAGGTGACGGTCGGGCCCACCGCCCAGTCATGGCCGCGGAAGCCGTTCAGGCGGTCGCCAGCGGGCCGCTGTCATCGCCCAGATGCTGCGTCGTGCCGGCGATCAGCCCGAGGCCGGCACCGTGGCAAAGCGCTTGAGCAGCATGGTGTCGAGCGTGAACAGCGGCGCGTCCCGGTAATCGGTGGCGTTTGGCTTCGGCCATCTCGCGCGGAGTCTCGCAGTCGTCGATGCGCGTGCGGCAAGGCGCATCCACCCCCGCCACGAGCAGCAGCGCCACCGCGGGCAAGTTGCGCACGCTCACCGCCAATGCAGCGCGGTGTAGTCGTTGATGCCGCGCTGCGCGGGATCGGCGCCGAAGTCCAGCAGCAGCCGGAGCAGTTCGACCACGTCCGAGCGTGCGCTGCCGCCCGGCGCGGCGAGCGTGCATGACAGCGCGGCAATCAGCGGCGGAAAGCCCGCTTGATCCGCCGGCCGGGGAGCCGCGCCGGCTTCGAGCGGGGTGCGGATAAAGGGCAGCGGGCTATGGTAGATCGCGTATTCGAGGCAAGCGCCAATCCCTGGCAGCATGGTCCCGTGGGAATGCAGGCCGGATCATCAACCGCTGCTCGCAGCACTTCGATATCGCCGGCACGGAAGGCGGCATGGATCTTTTCGAACTGCCGGTACGCCTCGCAGCGCTCGATGTCTGGGTTCACGGTTTTGCCCGGATGAAGGGCCGGTGCCGGCCTACGCATAATCGAGCGGCAGCGCCGTGGTGTACTTGATCTGCTCCATCGCAAAGCTGGAACTGACGTCGGCCAGCTCGGCGCCCTGGATCAGCTTCTTGTAGACGCGGTCGTAGGCGGCAATATCCGGCACCACCACGCGCAGCAGGTAGTCGGTATCGCCGGCCATGCGGTAGAACTCGGTCACTTCCGGGATCGATGCCACCAGTCCGTGGAATTGCGCGAGCCATTTCACGTTGTGCTGGCTGGTGCGGACCGAGACAAAGACCGTGACCCCGGCATTGAGCTTGTCGGCGTCGAGCAGTGCCACGCGTTTGCGGATCAGGCCGGCCGCTTCCAGCCGCTGGATCCGGCGCCAGCACGGCGTCGAGGTCAGGCCGACCCGTTCCCCGATCTCCGCCACCGGCACGGTGGCGTCTTCCTGCAGGATGGCGAGAATCTGTTTGTCGTAGCGGTCCATGGCGCGTAGCGGGTCAGGTGAGGGTGGGCCGGCGCCCGCACGCGGCGCTGGTACGCGCGGCAGATGCTAGGCGTCGGCGGTCGGCACCAGCAGGTTCACGCCGGTGGCAATGTGGTCGCGGTGCACGCCGTAGAGGTGCAGGGACACTGCGATATCGTCGCTGGCATTGCCCAGCGCATGGATATGCTGCAGCCCGGACGGCACGCTGAAGGTATCGCCGGCCGTGCGCAAGACGGAGTTGGCATGGCGCGCCTGCCTGCTGGCGGGATCCCACCGGTAGTGCTGCTCGCTCAGCGTGCCGCGCAGCACGCGGTAGGCACACCAGGTGCGATGGCCGTGCACGGGGCTGGTCTGGCCCGGGCGCCAGACCAGCACCATCGCCGAGAAGCGCTCCAGCGGGTCGGCATGAACCAGGTGGCGGGCATAGGTATCCGGCCTGCCGAGCAGGGCGCCTGGCGGCAGTGTCGCAAGCAGCGTGTCGGTGTCCGGCAGATGCACGGCGATGTGCCCGGCCACCATGCGCGCACTGTGGGCGAAGGTGGCCTCGAGGTCGAGCGCCAGCTGGTCGAGCGGCGCAGTTGGCGGGGCGGTATGGGGAAACGCTGCCGGGGCTGCGGCAGTCAGGGGGGATCCGGTCATGGCGGGCACCTTGGTCTTGTTCTGGGTACATAGCCATGATATTTGCGGGCCGGAGCACAGGCATGCGAATTGTCGTTCAATGTCGCCGGAGATTGTAATTCTATTTCCCTATTGGTTGGATTTTGAGAATCATATGCTCTAATCGGGCCGGACATGGTGAATGGGTGCTCGCCGATAGCGCCACGGCCGTGCCAGGGTGGCGTACCCGGTGCGCTGTGCAGCGAAGGCATATATGCTGATATGGACAGGCAGCCCGAATGGCCGGGTCACGGACGACGGTGCGGCAAAGGAGCATGATCGATGCGCTCGCCAGCGAGGGACGCCACGCGTGTGAGACGCCTTGCGACCTGGGTTGTTGCCGTCATCGTCGCGCTGGTTGCTGTCGGCCGCGTCACCGGCCTCGTTGTTGACTGGTTGTGGTTTGCCTCGGTTGGCTACGCCGGGGTGTTCCGCACGATATTCGCCACCCAGGCGCTTCTGTTCCTTGCCGTATTCGCCGTTTCGGCAGGCGCGCTCTGGGTATCGGGCTGGCTGGCGCACCGCTGCGCGAGTCAGGCGCAGGCCTGGAGGCCGGAGGTCCTGGGCCAGCCGGTTGGCGAGATTGCAGCGCGCCTTCCGTGGCGCGCCGCCATTGCCGCCGCCGCCGTCCTTGTGGGGCTGCTCATGGCCGTCGGGGAACTGTCGAGCTGGGCCATTGCGCTGCGCTATATCCATCAGGTGCCTTTCGGCAAGACCGATCCGATCTTCGGCAAGGACATCGGTTTCTACGTCTTCTCGCTGCCGGCGTATCTTGCACTCAGGAACTGGCTGCTCCTGCTGCTGGGCTGCAGCGCAGTGGTTGCCGGCGTGGTCTACGGCTTGCGCGGCGACATCGCGCTGGTCCGGTCGCCGCGCGGGCTTTCAATGGCGGCCGCTACCCATGGTTCGGCATTGCTCGGCTTGTTCTTCGCGCTGCAGGCGTGGTCCTACTGGCTCGACCGCTTCATGCTGCTCTACGGCGACAACGGCGTCGTGGTCGGCGCGAGCTATACCGATGTCCATGTCGGGCTGCCGGTCCTGTGGCTGCAAGTCGGCCTGGCTGCCGCGGCTGCCGCCGCTTCATGGGCCAATATGCGCTGGCGGGACTATCGGGTCCCTGCGGCCGCGGCGCTCCTGGTGGTCGGCAGCGCAATACTGCTCGGCACGATCTGGCCGGCACTGTTCCAGCGGTTCTATGTCAAGCCGAACGAGCTGCAACTGGAGACGCCGTATCTCGAACACAATATTGCGCTGACGCGGGAGGCCTATGGCGTGACGCAGATCGAGGTGAAGCCGTTCCCGGTCGAACAGAGCCTGGATCTCGCCTCGCTCCAGGCCAATCGGCCGACCATCGACAACATTCGCCTGTGGGATCTGCAGCCGCTGCGCGATACCTATGCGCAGTTGCAGGAGATCCGGACCTATTACAAGTTCCTTGCGACGGACATCGACCGCTATCAGCTCGGCGCAGGCTACCAGCAGGTCATGCTGTCGGCGCGGGAGCTGGAGCCGGCACTGATTCCGGCCAATGCCCAGACCTGGGTGAACCTGCATCTCCTGTTCACCCATGGCAATGGCGTGGTGATGTCGCCGGTCACCGAGAAATCCGCCGAAGGCCTGCCCTCGCTTTATCTGCATGACATTCCCCCGCTCTCCAACGGCGGCCCGGCCATCCAGGAGCCGCGCCTCTACTTCGGTGAAGGCGGCAGAGGCTATGTCATCGTCAAAGGCAGCGTGCCCGAGTTCGACTACCCCAAGGGCAAGGACAACGTCTATACGGCCTACCGCGGGCGCGACGGCATCGACATCGGCGGCATCGCGCGCCGGACCCTGTTCGCCTGGCAGCTCGGCGATCCCAATATCCTGCTGAGCGGCTACATCACGCAGGAAAGCCGCATCCTGCTCCATCGCAACATCCGGGACCGCGTGCACACGATTGCCCCGTTCCTCACCCTCGACCATGACCCCTATGTGGTCGCGAGCGAAGGGCGTCTTTACTGGATCCAGGACGCCTACACCACCAGCGGCTGGTTCCCTTATTCGCAGCCCGGCACCGGTGGCGGAGACAACTACATCCGCAACGCCGTCAAGGTCGTGATCGATGCGTACAACGGCACGGTCGACTTCTACATCAGCGACCCGGCCGATCCGGTCCTGCAGGTGTACCAGCGCATCTTCCCGGGCGTGTTCAGGCCGCTGGGCGCCATGCCGCAGGATCTGCAGCGGCATATCCGCTACCCTGAAGACCTGTTCCTGATCCAGGCGCAGATCTACCGCGCCTACCACATGGAAGCGGCGGAGGTTTTCTATAACCGCGAGGATCTGTGGGAGTTCCCACGCCAGCTGACAGGCATGAGCACAGGGAACATGCCCGCCGCGCGGATGATGCCCTACTACATGATCCTGCGGCTGCCGGACGAACCGCGCGCCGAGTTCGTCCTCATGCTGCCGATGGTGCCGAGCCAGCGCGAGAACATGATCGCCTGGCTGGCGGCGCGCTCCGATCCCCCCAACTACGGCAAGCTTGTCGCCTACACCTTCCCCAAGGAAAAGCTGGTCTACGGGCCATTCCAGATCGAGGCGCGCATCCAGCAGAATACCGAGATCTCGCAGCAGATTTCCCTGTGGAACCAGATGGGCTCGCGCGTCATCCGCGGCCATCTGCAGGTCGTGCCGATCGAGAACTCCATCCTCTATGTCTCCCCGCTCTACCTGCGCGCGGAGTCCGGCCAGTTGCCCGAACTCAAGCGGGTGATCGCCGCCTATGGCGATCGCGTGGTCATGGAGGACACCCTGGGCGCAGCCCTTGCGGCCCTCTTCAAGGAATCCGCACCGGCGGCGCTACCGGCGCAGGGCGCAGCGAATGCCCGCGCCCGCGAGGCACTCGCGCACTATGACCGTGCCATCGCGCGCCTGAAGGCGGGGGACTGGAGCGGCTTCGGCGCGGAACTCGATGCCTTGCGGCCGCTGCTTGAGGCGCTCGGGGCCGGGGGTGCCGATGAGCGGAAGTGAGCGGCCTGCCGGGAGCCGCCGGCAGGAGTGCCGTCCTATGTCGCCAGCTCCCTGATCTTCTCGACGACCTCCGGATTGGCAAGCGTGGACACGTCGCCAGGCTCCTGGTGGTTGGAGATCGCCGCCAGCACGCGACGCATGATCTTGCCCGAGCGTGTCTTGGGCATGTCGGGAACAATCACGACGCGATGCGGACGCGCAATCGCGCCGATCTGGGACACGACCGAGGCCGAGACCTTGTTCGCGATCTTGGTGGAAGGCGACAGTCCCGGCTTGAGCGACACATAGAGATCAGGCACCTTGCCCTTGATCTCGTCGGCCACCGGCACCACCGCCGCCTCGGCGACGTCTGGCACCAGCAGTGCGGCCGATTCGATCTCCTTGGTGCCGAGGCGATGGCCGGAAACGTTGATCACGTCGTCGATGCGGCCAAGGATGCGAAAGTAGCCGTCCGCCGCCTGCATTGCGCCATCGCCCGCCATATACGGCCAGTCGCGCCAGTCCTTGCTGTCGGGATTCTTGCAATAGCGCGCATAGTACTGGCGCACGTAGCGGTCCGGATCCTTCCAGACGGTCTGAAATATGCCCGGCCAGGGATTGCGGATGCAGATATTGCCCGCCTTGCCCGAGCCGGCCGGGATCTCCTTGCCTTCCTCGTCAAAGATCACCGGATGAATGCCCGGAATCCCCGGGCCCGTGCTGCCGGGCTTCATCGGGTGGATGCCCGGCAGCGTGCTGCAGAGGAAGCCGCCATTCTCGGTTTGCCACCAGGTGTCGACGATGACCGCCTCGCCCTTGCCGACTTCACGGTGGTACCACTTCCAGACTTCGGGCTCGATCGGCTCGCCCACCGTGGTCATGTGCTTGAAATGGCAGTCGTACTTCGCCGGCTCATTGGGCCCGTTGCGCCGCAGCGCGCGGATTGCGGTGGGCGAGGTGTGGAAGATATTGACGCCAAGGCTTTCCGCAATACGCCACGGCCGGCCGGCGTCGGGCCAGGTTGGCACGCCTTCATAGACGACGGACGAAGCGGCGAGCGCGAGCGGGCCATAGACGATGTAGGAATGCCCGGTGATCCAGCCAATATCGGCCATGCACCAGTAGACGTCCTCGGGGTGGATATCCTGAATGTACTTCGAGGTCCACGCCACGTAGGACAGATAGCCGCCGGTGGAATGCTGGCAGCCCTTGGGCCGGCCCGTGGTGCCGCTCGTGTACATCAGGAACAGCGGCGCCTCCGCCGGCATCGGCTCGGGCTCGACACGCCTGCCGCGGAACCCGGCGAGCACGTCATTGAGAATGACATCGCGGTCCTTCACCAGTTTGGCGGCACTGGAATACTTGCCCGGGTAGCGCTGCCAGATCAGGACCTTCTCGACCTGCTGACCGGCGCTGGCGGCTTCTGCCACGGCGATGTCGGCCTTTTCCTTGTGATCGAGCAATTCACCGCCGCGGTAATAGGCGTCCATGGTAATCAGCAGCCGGCTCTCGGAGTCCGCGATGCGCTCGGCACAGGCCTTGCCGCTGAAGCCACTGAATACCTGCGAATGAATCACGCCGATGCGCGCGCATGCGAGCATGGTGATGGGCAGTTCGGCCACCATCGGCATATGCAGCGTGACGCGGTCGCCGGCCTTCAGGCCGCAGAACTCGCGCAGCAGGGCGGCCAGTTCATTGACGCGAACAAAGAGCTCCTGGTAGGTGAGGTGATGCACCGCCTCATGCTCCGGCTCGGGCACGAAATGAATCGCGGTCTTGTTCCTGTACGCGGTGAGGTGGCGATCCACGCAGTTGTGGCAGGCGTTGATCCTGCCGCCGACGAACCAGCGCCAGAAAGGCGGGTTGCTGGTATCCACCGTCGTTTCCCAGTATTTGTACCAGTCCAGCAGGTCTGCGAACTCCTTGAAACACTCGGGGAAACGATCGAGGGAGAAGCGCTCGAAAATGTGGGGATCAGTCAGATTGGCCTGCGCAATGAACTGGCCGGCCGGCGGGACATAGTCCTCCTCAGGCCAATGGACCGCGATTTCGGCCTCGGACACATCGGCCAATTCCTGCTGTGCAGCATGGCGTGGCGATTTGCCTTCAGACATGACGATTCCCCTTCACTTTCCATGGCATCCATCCAGGTAGTGTCGGTGCCACTATCCTGCGATAGCTGCCGGAAACGACTAGTCCATATTAAGTCCGGGCACGGGGAGTTGCCAGGAAATCGGCCTGCCGCTGTCCGCCGAGCCCAGAGCTTGCCTGCCGGCCGCCATACGCTAGATTCGTAGGGGGGGCATTGGAGAATGAGCAATGACCAACGATCTTCTTGTGGAACGCGTGGACGTGTGGGCGGCAACCATACCGGACCGGCCCGGCGGCCTCGCGGAGGTACTGGAGACCTTGCGCGATGCCGGCGCGGACCTGCAATTCGCGATTGCGCGCCGCACGCCGGAGGACCCCGGCAAGGGTGTCGTGTTCGTGACACCGCTGCAGAATGACAGGGAAATCCGTGCCGCTGCCCAGGTCGGCTTCAATGTCACGCACAGCCTACATTCGGTGCGTATCATGGGCGGGGACCGGCCCGGCATCGTGGCTGAGCTGACCCGCAAGCTTGCGCAAGGCGGAATCAACCTGCGCGGATTCTCTGCCTCTGTCATCGGAGTACAGTTTGTCGCGTACGTGTCGATGGACTCCCTCGACGATGCGAACAAGGCAATGGCTATCCTGGGCAAGGGCTGAAGCTCGCCGCGGGGCGAAATACAGACAATCACAAACCGATGGCAATCTGGCCCGGCGGGACTCGCAGATCACGCCCGTAGCGGGCTCCTCGGCATGCGATGCCTTCGCGCCGGGGCCCGGCCATCTCCTATCATGGAATCACGCCTTGCCTCTTAACGAGCAGGCAGATGGGGCCCGGCGCGACCCGGCTGACTCATGTTGATGGCGTCTCCGACGACCTTCTCACGGCCGGTCGCGCCGTGGCGCTTCCTCCTTTGACGATCCTGGCGATTTGCGCCGAAGCCGCACGTCGCCGGCATGCATGTTGGGAGACTTCCATGGGCGACAACCAGCAACAAACTGTCCTCGCGCTCAACCAGCTGATCGAGGCTGGCAAGGACAGCGAACTGGCGTGCATGAGCGGCGCCAGCGAAGTGCACGATGCAGCGCTGCGCGACATTCTGACGAGCACCGCGGAATCGTACCGGGCGTCGGTGAAGGAATTGCAGTCGATGGTCAGCGCCATGGGCGGCGCGCCAACTGACCGGGGCAGCATGAATGGCATGCTGTTCCGCCGCTGGATGGCATTCCGCCACATGCTGTCGCCGAACAACGACGACACCGTGCTGGGAATGTGCGAGCACGAGGAAGATGCCGCCAGGCGCGAGTATCAGTCCGTCATGATGAAGCCGCTGCCACCAGAGGCCAGCGCGGCGCTTCAGCGCCAGTACGAGGCGTTGACGCAGCATCATGGCCGGATTCATGCCATGCGCGGGATGCAGATTCACTGAGGGTCCGGCTTGCGCGATGGGAGAAAGCAATGGCAACCTACGAGTTCAAGGACAAGGATCTCCAGTTCCTTGCCCAGGGCGCTGACTCCTGTTTCCCGTCCCCTGATGCTGCCTTCGTTGAGTGCGCGGACAGCCATCCGGCGTTCCTGGTGACATGGCCGGAGAGCGGACCGACGACGATGCAACTCAAGGTGCAGATTCGGGCAAGCCAGTACGCCAGTTACCTGACGGATCCGTTCAGGGGACGCGAAGTCCTGCGCAAGGCGGTGGAAGATCGCCTTGCGCTGATCCACACGGTGAAAAGCGGGCTTCTGGTCGCCCCCGACATCTAGGAACGGATGCCGAACAAGCCGTGCCAGAACGAATCGAAGGCGCCGGCGTGACGCCTGGGCGGCTTCGCCTCGTCGGGGTTTGAAGCCCCCGCCCCGGCGGGCGCCTGGGCGGCCTCGGTGTCCGGCGCGTGCGCGGCCCGCGCACTTGCCCGCCGCGACTCCTGCAGGGCCCATATGCTGTCCGCGATGCGTGCCGCCAGTTCCGCGTCGCAGTCCCGGCCGAGCAGCACGCCGAAGATAACGTCGCGGTTGTGGCCGTCGTCGGCAAAGCGCATCGCGATACCGAGCATTTTCTCGTAGTGTTCCTGCGCGATGCGCTGGCTCTCGCGTTGCGCCTCGCGCTCCTGTTCTTCCTGGGCCTCGCGCTCGGCCTGCCAGCGCCGCATCTCCCGCTCGAATACCTCGTCGTAGATCTGGCGCTGCCCGGCATCGGAAAGAATGGTGTAGGCGTCGCGGATTTCCTGGAATGCCGCATGCGCCTCAGCCTCGCGGCCAAGGTTGCGGTCGGGGTGCCACTTCATCGCGGCGCGGCGGTAGGCGCGCTTGATCTCGTCCAGGGTGGCGTCCGGTTGCACGCCGAGGGTCGTGTAGAGGGTGGTCATGGGCCGATTGGGCGTCTGTCTGCTGGGCGGCTGCCGGGCGGGCATTCATCCTAGCATGGGGTGACCCGAAGCCATGGCATGCGAGATCGATCCCGGCCCCCGGTTCATGGGCACGCAAGCGCCGCAGCAGCGTACAGGAGCAGCGCCACCAGCACCACCGCGGTGAATCCGACGTGGATCGCGACCAGCGTGGCAAGGACCGCCGCCACCACCGAGGCGCAGGCGTTGATGCCCCATGCCCAGGGCACCAGCGTTTCGTCGCGGGCCGCGACCCGGGCCAGGCCGAGCGGGAACGGCATTCCCATCAGGAACGCCAGCGGCGCGATCAGCAGCACGGAGACACCTATCCTGGCCGGGTCCGGCAACCCGATCAGCAGCCTGAACACCGTCGGCAGCGCCACCAGGTAGACCAGCGCGGCCACGCAGATGCCGCTGACGGCCAGCGCCGCCTGCCGCCTGCCGCGGTCATCGCCAGCGCGCGCGGGCATGCGCTGGGCGTATCGGCTGCCCAGTCCCGCAAAGCAGAGAAAGGCGCACAGCACCACCGCGACCGCATAGAGCGGGTGGCTCAGGAACAGGATGAATTTCTGGATAAAGGCGATCTCCACGAACATGAAGCCGAGGCCGACCGCCAGGAAGTAGAAGCCGGCTCGCCATTCGGGCAACCGTCGCACGGCAGCGCCATTGCCGCCAGGCCCCGCGGCGGGCTGCGGCCGGGGGCGCCGCCGCAGGATCCAGAGCGGGACCACGATCAGCAGCAAGGCCAGGGCGGTGGCCTGCAGCAGCGTGGCCACCAGCACCGGATAGCCCCATTCCAGCAAGGGCAGGCCGCCCTGCGCCTTGAGCGACAGCAGTTCAGGCAGCGTGCGCCATTTGAAGAAATGGAAGAAGTACGGCCTGTCGTCGGTGGCGGGCCGCACATCGAATTTGTAGCGGGACAGGAAGCGGCCGCGCTCGGGGCCGAGCAGGGCTTGCGCGGCGTCGAAGAAGTAGGGCTGATCCAGCACGTTGTAGCGATTCGCCTGGCCGGGCTGGATGCCGGGAAAGTACTCGACGTCGAAGGAACGGGCGCGGCAGAAGCCGACGACGGCGGCAAGGTCCGCGGCACTGAATTCCCCGTTCTTGACCACCAGCGTGGCCGTCTTCCAGCCACGGACCAGCGCCAGCCGCCGGGATGGCTCGGGCACGCCAGCGCCTTCCATGGCGGCCACGGCGGTGGCGAGCAGTTTGGGTATGTCGCGCGGCGGCAGCGTGACCCAGCGCGTGATCGCAAGCAGGCCGCCGGGCCGAAGATGGCGCAGGTAGCCCTGGAAGGCCTCCACGGTATAGAGATAGCTTTCGGAGAGCGCGTACAGTCCGGCCGATGAGGTGCTGAATGAATCCAGCAGGGCCACCTGGATGAGGTCGTAGCGTGCCGTGCTGGCCGCCAGGAATCCGCGCGCCTCGCCGGTAAAGACACGGACGCCGGCCGCACTGTACGGCTTTCCGGAAAACGCGGCGAAGCGGCCCTGCACCAGGTCGATCACCTGCGGATTCAATTCCACGGCATCGACCGCGCTGGCGTGGTGATAGACCGCCTGCAAGACGTCCGCCCCCGCACCGCTGCCCAGCACCAGCACCTTCGGATCGCGCAGCAGGTGGTAAGGCAGGGCAGAGGTGAGGTCGCCCAGGTAGGCCAGCGGTTCGCGCCGGCCGTCATAGCGGTTGAGCGCACTGAGCCCGTCGCCATCGGTAAACACGGCCAGTTGCGCTGGCGGCTCCTGGCTGGCATTCAGGCTCAGCCCAGGCGCGTGCCGCAACGGGATCGAAGGGCTCTCGACCACCGTGACCAGGCCAAGCGGACTGGAGCGCTGCGCCACCACGCGCGCGTTGCCGATGCGCAGGGCCTGGCTCAGCTCTTTGTACTCGGACGGCCGCAGCGCAATCCAGTCACCTGGCACGCCGGCCGGCACGATTGCCGCCAACAGCAGGAGCGCCGGCAGCCAGGGCCGATGCCAGCGGCATTCCACGCATGCCAGCGCCGCCGCCGCCATGCCTGCCGTACCGACCAGCCGCAGGGCGTCGACCGGGTGCAGCGCGAACAGCGCCACGATGATGCCCAGGCAGCCCAGCCCGGCGCCAAGGATATCGAAGCTGTAGATGCGGGGAACCTGCTCGGTGAAGCGGGAAAAGCTCAGGCAGATACTGGTGGCGGCGCAAAAGAACGGAACGAATAGCAGCAGGTAGATCAGCAACAGGCGCAGCGGCTGCGAAGGCTCCCACAGGATCTCCAGGGGATTGAACGCCACGTGCTGGGCCAGGGCGAAGCAGGCCATCGCGCTGACGCCGAACAGCAGGGCTCCGCCCGCGAACACGGGGACAAAATGGCGGAGCAGCGTTCGCTGCGCCAGCGCCACCAGCGCACCCGCCGCGCCATAGCCCAGCAGTGCCACGCTGATCATCATGTAGGCGAAGTGATGCCACTGGATGATGGAAAGCAGCCGCATCAGCAGGATCTCGTAGCCCAGCGCGGCGGCAGAGAGCAAGGCCAGGGCGAACAGCGGGGGACGTGGCATGGCGTCAGCTGGCAGGGCTGATGCCTCAGTGCTTGCCAACCAGCGGCACGAACCTGACCGGCAGGATCTGCCTGGTGGAAACGGTGCCGTCCGCGGACTTTTCTACCAGCAGCAGGTACTGCGTCAGGAACTGGGCGCCCACCGGGATCACCATGCGGCCGCCTGGCTTCAGTTGCCGGATCAGCGGCGGCGGCACATGGCTGGCCGCCGCGGTGACGACGATGGCGTCAAAGGGCGCGTGCTCGTCCCAGCCGTAGTAGCCGTCGCCCACCTTGCACGCCACCTGCCGGTAGGCCAGCCGCTTCAGGCGGTCGCAGGCCTGGCGTCCCAGTGGCTCGATGATCTCGATGGTGTAAACCGCGCGTGCCAGCCCGGTCAGCACCGCGGCCTGGTAGCCGGAGCCGGTGCCGATCTCCAGTACGGTGTCGCCAGGCTTGACCATCATCAGGTCGGTCATCAGGGCGACGATATACGGCTGCGAAATGGTCTGGCCATGGCCAATCGGCAGCGGCCGGTTCTCATAGGCGTGCTGCTTCTGCTCGTCCGGAACAAACTCGTGGCGAGGC
Organism: Cupriavidus necator N-1; assembly: GCF_000219215.1. Classification (NCBI taxonomy): domain Bacteria; kingdom Pseudomonadati; phylum Pseudomonadota; class Betaproteobacteria; order Burkholderiales; family Burkholderiaceae; genus Cupriavidus; species Cupriavidus necator. Next base: position 1,661,501 of record NC_015726.1, read on the forward strand.
ACTTGGCCCATCACGGCCATGACGCGCGGGTCGATGGCATGCCTGCCGCTCTGGGCGGCGGCCGCTGCCGCGACCGCGGCGATCTCCCTGACCATGTCGGCGCGCTGTGGGGCAAGGGCGTCGTCGGCGGCGGTGGCCGAGCAGAACAAGGCCAGCGCGATGGTGGCAATCGGGATAGGGAAGGGTGGGCGGGGCGCTGACGGCTTCACGAGTGGGGCAGGCAAGGAGCCTACCGTCATCGTAGATCATCGGTCTGGCTGGCGCAGATAAGTGACAAAAGAGGCTCCTGCCAGTCGCTTCGCGCTAGTCCGCTACCCCGCGATTAGCTTGAGGCCGGCGGGCAGCGCCTCCCCAAACACCCGCCCCTCGTCCGCGGTATTGAGTTCCACCACTTCGCGCACCATGGCAATCCAGCTTGGCGGCGCGTTGGCGGCTTCCAGCCGGCGCACCACGGTTGCCCGGATCTCGTCAGGCAGGTCGCGGCTGCGATCGCCGGTCATGCGTGCGATCTGCACGGCGGCGAACGCGGCCGGTTCGACCTTTTTCCAGTCGAGGGCCAGGATCGCGTCCACCCATTGGGCGGCTGTCCCGGCCGGCACGACGCTGTGCGCGCTGCCGTAGAACGGCCGGCGCGCGCCGATGCGGCCCACGGCCCACCAGCCCTGGCTGTTTTCGGATGGCTTGCGCAGCCGGGCCAGCAGCCATTCGGCCAGCTCGATCTTGGCGTCGGCGGGAATGCGCTCGAGCGAGCCGGCAAGGCGCACCATATCGGCATAGCCGCCCCTGGCGGGCCCGGCGGGCTTCTTGTAGCGGGTGCTGCCGGGCGGCTGCAGGTAAAAGGCCATGTCTTCCAGCAGGCCCAGTTGCGCGCTTTCGTCCAGCCCGCCTGCCGCACGCCGCCACAGCGTCCACCACTCCGACCAGTTCTGGCTTTCGTTGACGTACTGGATGCCCTGGTCGTACTGCGACCAGAGCTGCTCGACGCGCCATTCGTCGAGCGGATAGCCGAACCCCGGGCGCACGCAATAGCCGGCCAGGTTCAGCCACAGGCGTTCATGATCGGCAGTGCGGCGCCGGCGCCGGGCGCGCTCCCAGAAGGCGCCGAACAGCTCGCGCAGCAGGGCGCTGTCCCATTGCTCGCGCGCACCCAGCAGCTGTTCCAGCTGCGCACGCAGCCGCTTGACTTCCTTGGGACCGACGTCCTGCGAGCGCGCGCCAAAGGTGCGGTCGATCGCCTCCAGGGCCTGCGGCAGGGACGGGTGTGCCGTATCGGGCGCCGGTGCTGCCGACCGGGTGTCGTTGCCGCGCAACTGGAATTCAAGGCGCCATCGCTGCGAGGCATCCGCAATATTGATGCAGTGGACCTCGAGCGTGCCGACCTCGGTCAGCGAGGTGGTGATCTGCACCGGCGTTTCCCGCGGGCCGCTGGCGCCGCGCGGCTGCACGACAGTCGCGATCGGTGGCAGGCGGACGAAGTCGCCGGTCGACAGGTCGGTCAGTTGACCGGGCTGATAGGCCGTGTCGGCGACGGAGGACACCAGGTGGAATTGCACCGGATGGCCGAGCCGCAAGGCGAAGGTGCGGTCGCTGAGGTGGATCTCGTGGCCTTCCTCAGTGCCGCGCGGCAGCAGGCAGATCCCTTGCTGCCCCGACGCGCCATCATCGAGAACCAGAAAGTAGCTGCGCGGCGAGCCACCGCCGATGCGCGGGGCCTGCCCGGCACGTGCCCGGGCATACGCGACCGCGCCCCGGGCCACGGCAACGTCGGGATTGTCGTTGTGCAGGACCTGCAGCGGCGCGCCGCGCCACGTGCCCAGCGTGTCAGCGATGCGGCCGGCCAGCGCCTGCGCCCGGAATACGCCGCCGTTGAGGAGCAGGGTGTCGGGCATCGGCAAGGCATCGGCCGGCGCCTGTGGTGCGTCCAGTGCCGCCCGCGACTGCGCAGCGTGCTGGCTCAGGAACGCCGCAACATGCCGGGTAACGGCGGGGTCGGACGCATATGGCAGGCCGAACTCGACAATCGCGCCCCGTGCGCGCCCCGGCCTTTCACTGGCCGGCACCTTGGGGAAGAAGCCGTCGACGACAAGCTGTTCGACCTCCTGCCGCGTCACTTCCACCGAGCGCGCGCCGCCGATCAGCCTGGCGCCCGCGCCCAGCAGCGTCACCGCGACCGAGTCCGGCGCCTGCGCGCCGAGCAGCTGTTCCTTGGCGGCACGGCAGCGCGCGACCAGCTGCGACAGGCCGGCTGCCGACAGCCGCGGCTGCGCGGCCCCGCCGGCCCCGAGGCGCGCCTCGACCAGATGTGCCAGGCCAAGATCCATGTTGTCGCCGCCGAGCATCAGGTGGTTGCCCACGCCGATGCGGGTCAGCTGCGGCTGCCCGTCCTGCATGTCCACCCGGATCAGGGTGAGGTCAGTGGTGCCGCCGCCCACATCGCAGATCAGCACCAGGCGGGTTTGCGCCAGGTCGGTGTCCAGGGTCTGGCGATGATGGAACAGCCAGTCGTAGAGCGCGGCTTGCGGCTCTTCGAGCAGGCGCAGGGCGGGCAGCCCGGCCAGGCGCGCCGCCTCCAGCGTCAGCGCGCGCGCCCCTTCGTCGAACGAGGCGGGCACGGTGAGGATCACGTCCTGGTCCTCGAGCCGGGCATCGGGAAAACGGTGGTTCCATGCCGCGCACACATAGCCCAGGTAGCTGGCGCTGGCGACCACCGGCGAGATCTTGTCGAGATCGTCATCCCCGCCCCATGGCAGGATGGCCGCGGTGCGGTCGACCGAAGCATGCGACAGCCAGCTCTTTGCGCTGGCTACCAGCCTGCCGGGCACTTGCGCGCCGAGCGTGGCCGCCAGGCGGCCGAACACGGTCCGGCGCGCGGCGGCGCTGGCGGCGGATTGCCAGGGCAGTTGCAGGTCGTCGCCGCTGAGCTCGCCTGGTGCCGCGTGGTAGCGCACCGAGGGCAGCAGGGGACGGGCCGCGACCTCGCCCGGGCTGACCAGCTGGTCGATATCGAAGACGCGGATATCGTCGGATCCGGCCTTCGCGTAGGCGACGACGGTGTTGCTGGTGCCGAGGTCGATGCCGACGACGTATTGCTTCGTCGCCGGCCCGGCCGCTTGCTCAGGCATCGGCGCTGCCGCGCACATCGAACTCGACCTTCCAGCGCTCAGCGCTGCCGCCGGGCACGGCTTCGAGTTCCAGGGTGCCGGCCTCGGTCACCCGCGCATGCAGCCTGACCGGTACCACTTCGCCTGCGGTGCGGCCTTCGGCTGGCAGGGTCGCCTGGATTTCTTCCAGCTCCTGCAATTCTTCCGGTCCCCAGTAGTCCAGCAGGGTGCCGACCTGGTCCTGGCGGCGCACCGACGAGCCAAAGAAGCGGAAGTGCACGGGTTCGCCCACCACCAGGCCGAATTCCTGCGGCGGCAGCGCGGCCTCGGTGCCTTCCTCCATGCCGAACGGCGCCACACACAGGGCCTGGATCGGCGGTTCGAAGCCGGGCACGGCGGGCATCGACGATTCCACGGCGATATAGTAGGCGCGCGCGGTGCCGCCACGAATCCGCACCCCCTTGCCACGCCGCACGTAGCCGTAATAGGCGGCGCCGCGTGCCACGGCCAGGTCCAGCTCCGCGCCGTCAAGCAGGCGGGCAGGGGCCGCGCCTTCCGCGGCGAGCCAGCCGTTGAGGGTCTGCAGGATGCGGTCCGCCAGCAGGCCGGACTTGAACACGCCGCCATTGAAGAGGACGGCGGTCGGGTGCAGGAAGGTCGCGCCTTCCGGCTGTGCGCCCTGCAAGCCTTCGATTTCGGCCAGCGCCGCCACCTGCCGCCCCAGGAACGCTGCCAGGTGCCGCGTGATGGCCGCATCCTGCGCATAGGGCAGACCAAGCTGCGTCAGGCCGGCGCGTGCCCGGCTCACCGGGCGGGCCGAGGCCTCGACTTGCGGGAAGAAGCCTTCCAGGATGGTCTGGGTCAGCTCGGCGCGGGTCAGGTCCGTGCGGATCGAGCCGCCGATCAGCTTCGAGCCGCGGCTGGGCACAACCAGGGGCACGGTATCGGTAGCCGGGTCGGTGAGCAGCGTTTCCTTGGCCGCGCGGCAGGCATAGGTCAGCGCGCGCAGTTGCCAGGGATCGGCCTGCGTGCCCTGGGCCGCCAGCTTGCGCGCCACCACGTGGGCCAGCGCCAGGTCCATGTTGTCGCCGCCGAGCAGGATATGGTCGCCGACCGCGATACGATGCAGCTCAAGGTTGCCTTCGCGCTCGATCACGGCGATCAGCGAAAGGTCGGTGGTGCCGCCACCCACATCGACGACGAGGATGATGTCGCCGACCTTTACCTGCTTGCGCCACTGGCCGCCGCTTTTCTGGATCCAGCTGTAGAGCGCGGCCTGGGGTTCCTCGAGCAGGGTCATGCGCGCATACCCGGCCGCGGCGGCCGCCTCGGCCGTCAGCTCCCGTGCGGCCGGGTCGAACGATGCGGGAATCGTCACGGTGACGTCCTGCTCGCCAAACGGCGCTTCGGGGTGGGCCTGGTCCCAGGCTTCACGCAGGTGCGTGAGATAGCGCACGGAAGCCTCCAGCGGCGACACGCGCGTCACCTCGGGCGGTGCGTCGTTGGGCAGGACCGGCGAGCGGCGGTCGATGCCGGGATGGCACAGCCAGCTCTTCGCGCTCGACACCAGGCGGATCGGCGTGGCCGCGCCGCGGCTGCGCGCCAGCTCGCCCACGGCGAAGTCGCGCCCGGCGTTCCACGGCAGCGCCAGGTCGCCCGGGGCGAGTTCGCTGGCGTGCGGCAGGTACAGGAAGGAGGGCAGCAGGTCCAGGTCTTCGATGGCCCCCGGCGCGGTCAGCTGCGTGATGGGCAGGACGCGCTGGCTGGTCTTCTCGCCATCGCTGGCGGCCAGGTCGACGTAGGAGACCGCGCTATGGGTGGTGCCCAGGTCGATGCCGATGGCATAGCGTGCTTCGCTCATCAAAGCTCCACCTCGGCGGGGGCAATCACGGTGGCGTCATGGCGTTCGGCCACACGCGGCAGGCGGACTTCCTCGACCTTCCAGCCGCGGTGGCTGATGCTGCCATGGAACGGCGCGCTGCCCACCACGTTGCCGGTCAGGCGGATGGCGGTGGCATCGAAGCCGTCGGCCAGCGTGACACGGCTGCCTTCGGCTTCCTCACGCACCGGCCGGATGGTGAAGTGCTCGCGCAGCACCCCGCGGCAGCCATCGTGCACCAGGCGGGCGGAGGCACCGATCTCCGTGTCGGAATAGCGCGCGATGTCTTCCTCGACGAAGTCGATGAAGCGTGCGTCGCGCTGGAGCAGTCCCAGCAACTGCAGCGCCGCCACCGGGCTGGCTTCCTTCAGCACGGGTGCGGCAGCTTCCACCACCGGGGCGGGTGCGGGTGCGGGTGCCGGTACAGGCGCCGGCGCCAATCCCTCACCGTCACGCAGGCGCCTGACGCCGGCTGCGAGTTCGCGGTTGCCAAGGATGGCGAAGAAGGTGCCCATGGCAAGCGAGACCCTGCCGAAGAAAGATAGGTTCGAGTCAGTCATCCGAAAGCTCCTGTCTGCTCTGTGTCAGTCGACCAAGCGGCTGTTGCCGGCAGGTGTCAGGCGTCACGCAGGTAAGTGATCAGCTGGTCTGCTCGGCTGGGATGCCTCAGCTTCTTCATTGCCTTGCTTTCAATCTGGCGGATCCGCTCGCGCGTGACATCGAACTGCTTGCCGACTTCTTCCAGCGTGTAGTCGGTGGACATGTCGATGCCAAAGCGCATCCGCAGCACCTTGGCTTCACGGGGCGTGAGCTCATCGAGCATCTCCCGCACGACGGCACGCAGGCCCGCCTGCAATGCGGCATCGGCGGGCGTGGCCGTGTCCGAGTCGGCAATCATGTCGCCCAGGCTGGTATCGCCGTCCTCGCCAACCGGGGTTTCCATCGAGACCGGTTCTTTCGCGATCTTCATGATCGAGCGAACCTTGTCTTCGGTCATCTCCAGGCGCTCGGCCAGCACCGCCGGATCGGGTTCCTTGCCGGTCTGCTGCATGATCTCGCGCGACAGGCGATTGAGCTTGTTGATCTGCTCGATCATGTGTACCGGGACGCGGATGGTGCGGGCCTGGTCGGCGATCGCCCGCGTGACGGCCTGGCGCACCCACCACGTCGCGTAGGTGGAGAATTTCCAGCCGCGGCGGTATTCGAACTTGTCGACCGCCTTCATCAGGCCGATGTTGCCTTCCTGGATCAGATCCAGGAACAGCATCCCGCGGTTGGTGTACTTCTTGGCAATCGAGATCACCAGCCGCAGGTTGGCCTGCGTCATCTCATGCTTGGCCTGGCGCATCTGCCGCTCGGCAGCCAGCATCTTGCGGTTGACGCCCTTCAGGTCGGGCAGCGACAGCGCCGCCCGGGCCTGGATGTCGATCAGCTTTTGCTGGTGCGCCTCGAGGTCCGGCAGGGCCCGCGCGACCGCCGCGCTGTACGGACGGGACTGGGCGACCAGCTCCTGCCCCCAGGCCAGGTTGGTTTCATTGCCGGGGAAGCGGGCAATGACCTCCTCACGCTCCATGCCGCAGCGCTCGACCAGCAGCTGTACCACCTGGCGCTCGACCGTGCGCACCTCGTCGACCATGGCCTGGACGTTGGCGCACAGGCGCTCGATGGTTTTCGCGGTAAAGCGGATCGTGCGCAGTTCTTCGCGCACCGCATCCCTTGCGGCCAGGAAGGCTGCCGAGCCCGCGCCATTTGCGGCGCTTTCCTGGCACATCAGCTCGAATTGCGCGGTGACGCGCGCGAACCGCTTCAGGCATTCCTCACGCAGCTGGGCCAGGGCCTTTTCGTTGCTTTGCTGGGTCGAGCCTTCGTCGTCGGAGTCTTCGGAATCGTCTTCGGCCTCGTCGGCACTATCGACGCTGTCGTCGGTCTCGTCAGCTGCCGCCGCCACGGCTGCTTCGGCAATACTCTCGTCGCTCAGGCCATCGACCAGGTCGTCGATGCTGATTTCATTGCTGGCGACCTTGGCCGACAGCTCGAGAATCGCGGCGATGGTGAACGGGCAGGCCGAGATGGCATGGACCATATTGTTCAGGCCTTCCTCGATCCGCTTGGCGATCTCGACTTCCTGCTTGCGCGTGAGTAGCGTTGCCGAGCTCATTTCGCGCATGTACATGCGCACCGGGTCGGTGGTCCGGCCGAACTCGGAGTCCACGGTCGCAAGCGCTACCTCGGCCTCCTCATCGGCCTGGTCGTCCGAGGCCACCACCGGGCCGTCGCTCAGGAGCAGCGTCTCGGCATCCGGCGTCTGCTCATAGATCTTCACGCCCATTTCAGCGAACGTGCTGACGATGCTCTCCATCGCCGCCGTGTCCGTGAAGTTCTCCGGCAGGTGGTCGCTGATATCTGCGTGGGTCAGGTAGCCGCGCTGCCTGCCCAGCTGGATCAGCGCACGCAATTGCTGGCTACGCGCGGCGGCTTCCGTCGATGGATCAGGCTGCGCCGTTGACCCTGCGCTGGTCTGGCCAAGGTCCTTGACTACGCCTGCTTCTCGTGTTTTAGCTGCCGTTCGTTGTGCGCCGCTTGTCATTTACTACTGTTTCCTTCGTGAATCGCGTTTCGACAGCAGCGCGCACGCTGTGCGTGCGCTATCGGGCCTGCTGTCAAGGCTCGTGAGGGTACCGGTGCGGCGCGGGCCGATATCGGACGCCGTGACCATTGGAATCGGGGAGGACGCGTATTCTACAGCCATTGCTGATTTGCAGCGCCAACTCGCCGTATCCGGGTGGGCCCGGTGCAGGTTTGAGGGTGGCCGGTGCGTCACAGCTAGCGCGTGCTTTGCGTTCGCGCGTTGCCGTCCTACAACTGGAAGTGTGGGCCGGAAGCCACCGGGCAGCACCGGTCAAGGAGGAGCATCATGTGCCGCTGGCTGGCTTATTCGGGCAAATCCGTTCCGCTGGAAACGGTGCTGTTCCAGCCGGAACACTCGCTGATCGACCAGAGCCTGAATTCGCGGCTGGGTCATACCACGACCAATGGGGATGGGTTCGGCGTCGGGTGGTACGGACGTCACTCGGAGGTGCCGTTCCGCTACCGCTGCCTGCACCCGGCCTGGAGCGACACCAACCTGCGCGAGACGGCGCGGGCGGTGAGGGCGCCGCTTTTCGTTGCGCACGTGCGCGCAGCCACCGGCACCCCGACGCAGGAGACCAATTGCCATCCGTTCCGCTTCGGCCGCTGGCTGTTCGTTCACAACGGCCTGATCCGCGACTATCCCCTGGTGCGGCGCGACCTGATGATGGCCGTGGCGCCGCACCTGTTCCGCTGGATCGAGGGATCGACCGATTCCGAGGTGATGTTCTTCCTGGCCCTGAGTTTCGGCCTGGAGCGCGACCCGGGCGGCGCGCTGGAACAGATGGCCGGCCTGATCGAGGACGTTGGCCACCGCTACGACGTGCAATTTCCGCTCAACATGACCGTTTGCGTGACCGACGGCCAGCAGATCGTGGCGGTGCGCTATTCGAGCGAGGCGGCCTCGCGCTCACTGTTCCACAGCACCTCGTTCCGGCAATTGCGCGCGCTTTACCCGGACGATCCGCGCATCATCGCCGCCGGCGACAATGCCTTCCTGGTACTGTCCGAGCCGCTGATCGAGGTGCAGGGGGTATGGGAGGAGATTCCTGAGGCGACCATCCTGGTGGCCCGGGGTGGCGAGATCGAGCGCAGCTGCTTCGTGCCGCGGCTGCCTTCCCAGTCGGCCTGAGGGCATAAGGGCGTAAGGGAGCGCGGCAGGATCCGGCTCTCCGCAGGATAAGTTGTCCTTACTCGTGACCGCTCACGGCCTTCTTGGTCGCGTGATAGCCCTGTTTGGTGGTATCGGCAATCGCATGGCCGGCCGCCTTTGCGCCGCGGCCAATGGCATGCGCGCCGTCGCGCACCGCATGCCCGGCCTGCTTGCCAGCCGACTTGACGCCGTTCTTGAACCCGCGCGCGTCCTCGGCCACGCTCGCGTGCGCCATCGGGGTGGCCAGGGTCACCAATACGAATGCAATGATCGAGGCTCTTGCCTTCATCGTGACAACCTCTTCGATTCTGACTGAACCGGGGTCGGGGCCTGAAAGTGATCCCGACGTGGTTCCCATGACTATATTCTAGCCGTGCCCGTGTCTGTCCCCCGAAGCGTCTGCTCGCCGGGCCGCGCCGGCCTGGGGGAATCAGTTCCGGTCCGCGATGGACAGGCTGACCGGCGCCGCAGGCAGCCCGGCGCTCATTTCGCCGTAGTGGGCCGATGCTGACCGCCTGTGATCGATCAGCAGGACCGCGCCCATGCCAATCACGGCCGGAATGGCGATCGCGATGAAGTTCTGCTGCAGCGGGAGCTCCATGGCGACGAGTACCCCGATGACGATTGGCGCGAGGATCGCCCCGCTGCGGCCGATGCCCAGGGCCCATCCAAGACCGGTGGAGCGGATGGCGGTCGGGTAGAACTGCCCGGTGTAGGCATTGGCGACGATCTGCGTGCCGATCGTCGACGCACCGGCCACGCCCACCACGACGAATAGCAGCTCAGTCGGCATCCTGAATCCGAGCAGCGTGATCGAAACCGCGGCCAGCGCGTACATGGCGGCGAGCACGTACTTGATGTGGTATCGGTCGGCGAGCCAGCCGCCACCCACGGCGCCGATCATCGCGCCGAGGTTGAGGACCAGCACGAACGTCAGCGCGGAACCCAGGCTGTAACCCGCGCCCGCCATCAGCCTGGTCAGCCATGAACTGAGCGCGTACACCATGAACAGGCACATGAAGAACGCGATCCAGAACATGATGGTGCTGAAGCCACGGCCCTCGTGGAACAGGTGCCGGATCGGTGCGCTGGCCGCCTTGTCCTGCGCCGGCACGGCGAAGCGGTCGGTGGCCGACCACCGTTGCTCCGGTGCAAGCTTGGAGACGATGCGCCGCAACGCTTCGTCATCGCCCCTGGCCAGCAGGAAGGGCATCGATTCGGGCAGCGACCTGAGAATGACAGGAATGAGGAGCACAGGCAGGCCGGCCGCCAGGAAAACCGACTGCCAGCCGTAGGCCTCGATCAGGCTCTTGCCGAGGAGCGCCGCCAGGATCCCGCCCACGGCATAGCCGCTGAACATCACGGTGACCAGGGTCGCCCGGATCTTCTTCGGCGCGTACTCGGTCATTTGCGCGACCACATTCGGCATCACGCCACCGATGCCGAGCCCGGCCAGGAAGCGGGCCATGCTGAACAGCAGCGGGTCCTTGACCAGTCCGGCCGCGGCGGTGAAGACGCTGAACAGGGCCACGCATATCACGATTGTCCAGCGGCGGCCGATCCTGTCTGCCATGGTGCCGAGGAAGATCGCGCCAAATACCATGCCGAACAGCGCGGAACTGACCATGAGCCCCGCCTGGGTCGGGGCGACGCCAAGGTCCTTCATGATCGAAGGCAGCGCGATACCCACGACCGCGAGGTCATAGCCGTCGAAGATGATGATGAGTGCGCACCAGAACAGCACGAGCGCATGGAAGCGGTTGAAGCGGGCGGCGTCGGCCAGCTTGTGGATATCGATTTGCTGCATGAGGGCTTGTCTCCGGTCGGTCTGTTCTTATGGTTGGGCTTACTGCCTGGACATCGGCACGCTCGGGTCGGCAAGGCGGCTGGCATCGACCGGCTTGCACAGCTCGATGTGGCGGCGCGCGAAGCGCAGGTCGCGCGCGGCGTTGGACCCGAGCGCGGCCTTGACCACATCGCCGTCGAGGTAGAACAGCACGAAGCTGTCCGCGCCGGGCGTGCCGCGTGCCACCACGCGGTGCGAGGGAAGGGGGATGCCATGGATCTGCAGGTTCATGCCGTATTGGTCTGACCAGAACCACGGCAGCGGCTGATAGTCGACCGCGAGACCGAGCGCCGCGCGCGCGGCGGCAATGCCCTGTTCCTGGGCGTTCTGCCAGGATTCCAGCCGCAGGCGCCGGCCGGCCCACGGGTTGGGCGTGACCGCGACGTCGCCCGCGGCGAAGATGTCGGGGTCGGAGGTGCGGCAACCTGCGTCGACGACCACGCCGCCGTCGCACTCCAACCCGGCTTCCCGGGCAAGCTCGTCGTTCGGCACGAGACCGACACCCGCAACGATGGCGTGGCAAGCCAGCGTGCTGCCATCGGCCAGCGTCACGACGGACCGGCCGCCGGTACCGGGGGCGATGCCGGCGATGTTGGCGCCGAGCATGACACGGGTGCCATGCGAGGCATGCAGCCCGAGCAGGTGTTCAGAGACTTCCGGCGGCACGGTGCGCTCGCACAGCCGGCTCTGCGCTTCGAGCACGGTCACGTCGGCACCTTTGCAGCGCGCCGTGGCCGCGACTTCGAGGCCGATCCAGCCACCGCCGATCACCACGATGCTGCGCTCGGGCCGCAACGCCGGTGCCAGGGCCAGGGCATCGCCAATCGTGCGCAATGTATGCACGGCAGCCGTGTCGACGCCCGGGACGGTGAGCGCGCGGGCCCTGCCGCCGGTGCACAGGATCAGCTTGTCGTAAGACAGCAGCTCTCCATTGGCTGTCTCCAGGCGCTTGGCGGCCCGGTCTATGCGGGTGACCCGCGTGTCCAGCCACCACTCCAGCCCAAGCGCTGCGAACGCCTCGGGCTTGAGCAGCCACGTGCTGGCGGGCGCGGCCTCGCCGGCCAGCACGGCCTTGGACAAGGGCGGCCGCTCATGCGGTGGATGGGCCTCGTCGCCGATCAGCACGAGCCGGCCGGTGAAGCCCTCGTTGCGCAGCGTCTGGGCGGCCCAGCCGCCAGCCTGGCCGGCACCGATGATGACGATGGTGGCGGTTGGCGCTAGGGCAGTCGCGGTGTCTGAGCGCTTGGAATCCATGCCTGTCTCCTCTGGTTGGTGACGCGGCCTCTCAGCCGAGGTCGAGGTACACCTTGTCGCCGTCGATCCGAACCGGGTAGGTACGAATGTTCTCGGTCAGCGGGGCGCACTTCGCAGCGCCGCTGCGGATATCGAACCTGCCCTGGTGGAGCGGGCACTCGATCTCATGTCCCTCCAGGAAGCCTTCGCACAGGCGCGCATGGCCATGCGTGCAGATGTTGTCGGTCGCGTAGACGTCGCCGTCCACGCCGTACAAGGCGATCTCCTGGCCTTGCACGGCCACGGCGATGACATCGTCCTGCGGGACGTCGGACAGCAGCGCTGCCTCGATCCAGCTTTCGGTCATGAATGACTCCTGATAGAGACTAGATTGGGTAGATCAGCGAGTTGGGGATCATCTCGCTATCGAATACGCAGATGCGCGAGGCGAAGCGCAAGCCCGCCGGCGTCCGGACGATGATGTCGAGGTAGCGGCCTACGTTGTAGACATCGGTCATCTGGTCCGGCTTGGTGCGCAGCACCGCGTAGTTGGTCTCGGCCACGACCCTGTCGCCGTCGGCCTCCCTGATCAGTGGCGCGCCGACGATGTGGCGCTGGTAGTAGGGATCGTGGAACAGGGTGTCGCGAATACCGTAGATGCGGTCCTTGAGCATGCCCTTGCTTTCGAGCGAGAGCGTCGCCAGCGGCAAGCCACGCTCGTGGTTCTCGCGGGGCTGGACCCGGTAGAGGCAGTCTTCGGTGAAGAACTCGGGCCAGCGGTCCCAGTCGCCGTTGTCCACGGCGCTGGTGTAGTCGGCGAGCAGGGAGAGCAGGGCGTAGTAGTCAGTGAAGTTCATGGCATCAGACCTCCATCACCTTGCGCCAGTAGGCGTACATGCCGCGGATCAGGGTCTCGGTCACCATGTGGTCCGTGTTCTCCGCGGTCTTGCCGCCCAGTTCGGCGAGCACGCGATGCCAGGGCTTCTGGGAGAAGCCTTCCTGCGAGCATTCGATGGCTTCGCCGTCGTCGGCCGACACGAAGCCGGCGGGGCCGAAGAGATTCGCCTGGCGCAGGCGGCGCCGCGTCATCTCCTCGGTGTCGTCCTCGAAGCCGAAATGCGTCCAGACGAAATCGAAGGAATCCGGCCCATGGGGCTGGATATGGCGCGTGGACACCGAGTTGACCTGCTGCTGGAAGATCACGCTCGGGAACACCGTCATCATCACGGCGGTCGGCTCTCCCCACCACGGCTCGTGGACGATGTCGAGGATGCGGTCGTCGTGCAGCGCCATCTGGTCCTTGAAGCTGGACACACCGGAGGTCACGTCGCTCTTGCCGCCCTGGCCGCGGGTCGACACCATCGCGGCATGCCGGAAGTGCGGGTCCATCACGAGGCGTGCCTTGTTGTCGGCGCGCCAGAGGCCGAACGTGACAAACCAGGTATGCAGCAGGCCGGGGTGGTAGGGGTCCTTGATGTTCTCCTGCATGAGCTTCCAGTTGCCCGGAATGCGCTGCTTGTTGTAGCCGAGGACCTTCAGCTTGCGGCCATTGAAGAGCCGGTCGAAGTAGCCGAGGATGTCCGGCCCGAGGTATTCCTCGAGTGAGGGAGCCTCATGGTCGAACGAGGCAAACACGACCCCACCACGCGTCGCGACCTTCAGTTGCGTGAGCCCGTGCTCCTGCGGCTTGAAGTCGGCGGGCATGCCGCCGTTGACCTTGCCGTCCTGCTTGACCCCGCGACGCAGGGGCACGCCTTGCAGGTTGCCCTTCAGGTCATAGTTCCATTGGTGGTAGGGGCAATGGAAATCCTTACGGTTGCCGCTGCGCTCCCGGCAGAACTTCATGCCGCGATGGGCGCACACGTTTTCGACGACGTTGATCTCGCCGTCCTGGTCGCGCACCAGGATCACGGAGCGCTCGCCAAGCGTGGTGCGCTTGAAATCGCCGGGATTCGGGATCTCCGCCTCGAGCCCGACGTAGTTCCAGTGACCGCGGTAGAAGCAGCGTTCGAGTTCACGCTGGTATAGCTGCGCATCCGTATACACGCGGAACGGGATGCGGCTGATGCTGTCGTCGGCCCAGACCGGGCCGGCTTGTTGGGAGTCGATTGCCATGCTTGTCTCCGGCTATGTCTCTTCGTATGGGAAGGATCATGGTGCACGGAGGAAAATTAACCAATAGAATCCTGGCTATAGTAAATATTCACCAAATCAATAAGAGGCGGCGCGATGGAGCTCAAGGACGTCGATCTGAACCTGCTGGTCGTGTTCGATAACCTGCTGCGGCAGGGCACCGTTTCCGGTGCCGCTAAGACCCTGAATCTCAGCCAGCCCGCGGTCAGCAACGCGCTGGCCCGCTTGCGCACCTTGTTCGGTGACCCGCTGTTTGTGCGAAGCAGCAAGGGCATGCTGCCGACACCCCTTGCAGAGGAACTGGCGGAACCGGTTGCCTATGCGCTGGAGTCGCTGCAGGCGGCGCTCAGCCACAAGGTGTCGTTCGATCCGCTGCGCAGCGCGCGCGCCTTCCGCATCGCCATGACGGATATCGGCGAGGTGTACTTCATCCCGCCGTTGATGGGCGCGCTTGGCGATCGCGCCCCGGGCGTCACGGTGACGACCGTGCGCAATACGGCAGTGGACCTGGCGGCGGAGATGAGCCAGGGAAAGATCGACCTGGCGGTTGGCCATCTTCCTGAACTCGGCACTGCGTTCTTTCAGCGGCGGCTATTTCGCCAGCAATACGTTTGCCTGTTCCGGCCCGGTCATGCCATGGACAAGAAGACGGTCAGCATGCGCGACTTCGAAGCGGCGGAGCACATCGTGGTCACGGCGGCGGGGACGGGGCATGCCCGGGTCGACGAGATCCTCGCCCAGCACGGCGTGCAGCGGAAGATCCGGCTGCGTGTCCCCCATTTCGTCGCACTGGCGGACATCATTGCCACCACCGACCTGGTAGCCACGGTGACCTGGACGTTTGCGGAGCGATGCGCCAAGTACTTCGGGCTCAGGTATGTCAAGCATCCGTTCGCGTTGCCGGAAATCCAGATCAACCTGTTCTGGCATGCCCGGTATCATCGCGATCCGGCGAATCAGTGGCTGCGCGACCAGTTCGTCGGCTTGTTTTCGGATTAGGCAATGGTCCCGGCCGGGCGCGCCTGCCTTTCCACCGATGTACTGTGATCCGTCTGGCGCTCCCGATGCTATTCCGGTCTCCGTAAGGATTGCCCTCGCACCTTAATTGATGCTCATTGTCTGCCACCTTATTCTTGGCTCAAAAGCAAGACTCAAAAATGGCGCCGACTTGAAGCATTCAAGCGAGGCCATATCCACAAGGAGACGCATGTGACGGCCTACCCCTTCCACACCTTGCCGTAGCGGCGCATCACCTTCGGCAGTTCCAGCCGAAAACCAATCCCACGCAATTCCTACCAAGCGATGGGCGCCCCGGCGCGCCTGCCGCGACGGAGCCGCTATGTCGCAACACCTGATTTCCATCTCTGTCCTGGGGCTGATGTTCGTCATCGCCACGGTCCTGCCCATCAACATGGGCGCGCTGGCCTTTGTCGGCGCGTTCCTGGTCGGCACCCTGGTTGCCGCCATGCCGGCCAAGGCTATCCTGGCCGGCTTCCCCGCCGACCTGTTCCTGACGCTGGTCGGCATCACATACCTGTTCGCCGTGGCGCAGAACAACGGCACCATCGACTGGCTGGTGCGGCTTGCTGTGCGCGCCGTGGGCGGCCGGATCGCGGCGATCCCGTGGATCATGTTCATGATCGCGGCGGTGCTGACCTCGGTCGGCGCGGTCAGCCCGGCAGCGGTGGCAATCATCGCGCCGATCGCGCTGGGCTTTGCCGCGCGCTACGGCATCAACCCGCTGCTGATGGGCCTGATGGTGATCCACGGTGCGCAGGGCGGCGGCTTCTCGCCGATCAGCATCTATGGCGGCATCACCAACAAGATCGTGCAGAAGGCGGGGCTGCCGCTGAACGAGATGGCGACGGCCTTTGCCAGCCTGGGTGTCAACCTTGCCGTGGCCGCGGGACTGTTCGTCGCATTCGGCGGCCTGCGCCTGATGCGGCAAGCGGCGCCGGCGGCGGCAGCGCCGCACGTGGTCGCCGACGGTGTGCTGGCCATGGGCCAACCCTTCGGTGCACACACCGTGCCGGCACAGGGCGCGCAGATCTATGGCGATGCCGAGGCCGAGGCCGGCATGGAAGAGCGGAAGACGATGGCGCGCGACCGCGGATCGATGCTCGAGGGCGATGCCGCCAGCACCGCCGAGGCGCCGGCCGGCCTCTACCAGTACCTGACCGTGGCCGGCCTGGTGGCACTGGCCGTCCTCACGCTCTACTTCAAGCTCGATATCGGCTTCGTTTCGCTGACCATCGCGCTGGTGCTCACGCTGATGGCACCGGAGCTGCAGAAGCGCGCGCTGGGCCAGGTGTCGTGGCCCGAGATCATGCTGATCGTCGGCGTCAGCACCTTTGTGGGCGTGATGGACAAGATGGGCACAATCGATTTCGTCGGCCATAGCGTGGCCCACCTGACCTCGCCGCTGATGGCGGCGCTGCTGCTGTGCTTTGTGGGTGCGGTGGTGTCGGCGTTTGCATCGTCAACCGCGGTGCTCGGCTCGCTGATCCCGCTTGCCGTGCCGTTCCTGCAGCAAGGCTCCGACGTCAGCGCGATCGGCTTTATCGCGGCGATGGCGGTGTCTTCGACGATCGTGGATGTGAGCCCGTTTTCGACCAACGGTGCGCTGGTACTGGCCAACGCACAGGGCGTGGACCGGCAGGCCTTCTTCCGCAAGCTGATGGTCTATGGCGCGCTGGTGACCGTGATTGCGCCGGTCGTGCTGTGGTTTATCTTCGTTGTGCTCTGAATTCCGGTCGCGATCGCTCGGCCAAGCCAGTTAGTCCACTAACCATGCGAACTGGCCGCCACGCGGCTAAGATAGGAGGCCACCCCCACACCCGAGCCCAGAACCATGAGAATCCGCATTGGCGAAGAGATCACCTTCCGCAAACTCGAAGCCCTGCTGGCGTTCATGGAATCCGGCAACCTGGCCAAGGCGGCCGAGATCCTGGACACCAGCACGGTCAGCGTGCACCGTGCGCTGCATTCGCTGGAAGAGGGCACGAGCTGCGCGCTGTTCCGGCATGAGGGCCGCAACCTGATCCCGACCGATGCGGCCTATGTGCTGGCGGATACGGCAAGGGAAGTGCTCAAGGCCATGGCCGACGGCATCCGCGCCACGCGCGAGGCCGCCGGCTATTCGGCCGACCAGCTCAAGATCGGCTCGCTCTACTCGCTGACGGTCCAGACCGTGCCCAGGATCGTGATCGGGCTGAAGCTGCGGCGCCCGGAAATGCAGACTGAACTGGTGCTGGGCTCCAATGCGGACCTTCTGCACAAACTCAAGCAGGGCTCGATCGATGCCGCGTTGATGGCCGTGCCCGAGCCCGATCCGGAGATCGAGTCGATCCCGCTGTTCGAGGACGATATCTTCTTTGCGGCGCCTGCCGACTCGCCCTACGCCTCGATGCCGGCGGTCGACCTGCGAGCCTGCCGCGACGAGCCATTTGTGGCATTGAGCGAGGGCTTCGTCACTTATCACGGCTTTGTCGAGGCCTTCCGCATTGCCCAATTCACGCCAAACGTGGTGATGAAAGTCGGCGATATCTTCTCATTGATGAACCTGGTGGGTGGTGGCATCGGCTACACGCTTTTGCCGGGGCGGGTGAAAGGGGTGTATTCGCGCAACGTGGCGTTCGTGCCACTGGCCGGCGAATACGACATCAAGCAGACCATCGGCCTGAGCTTCCTGCGCCGCCGCGAGCGCGATCCCAACCTGCTGGCGCTGGCCGCGGTGTGCCGCATGGCCATGCGCGACGCGGAGCCATAGGACGCCGAGGCTGGGTCCGGCCGCGCTTCAGGCCTTGCTTCCGGCCAGCGTAATGGTTCTCCGCCCAACGTGATTGTTCGGTGAGCGCCGCCTGTTTAAGGTGGGCACATCAGACAGACGTCAGCCCGGAGATGCAATGACCACCACCAGCACAGGCCGCCAATGGAACACCCGCAGGGAAGCCAAGGCGCGCCGCAAGCAGAACGCCGCCGCCATTGCCCAGGGCAAGCTGGTGCCGACCAGCGATATCGTGCCCTTCCTGGAGGCAGTGCTGCTTTCGGGCGACCGCGTGGTGCTGGAGGGCAACAACCAGAAGCAGGCCGACTTTCTGTCGCGCTCGCTGGCACAGGTCGATCCCGCGCGTGTGAATGCACTCCACATGATCATCCCGAGCGTCAGCCGGGTGGAACACCTGGACCTGTTCGAGCGCGGCATCGCGCGCAAGCTGGATTTCTCGTACGCCGGCGCGCAGAGCATCCGCATCTCGCAGTTCCTGGAGGACGGCCAGCTCGAAGTGGGCGCGATCCACACCTATATCGAGCTTTATGCGCGGCTGTACGTGGACCTGGTCCCCAACGTCGTGCTGATCGCCGGCTACAAGGCCGACCGCGAGGGCAATCTCTACACCGGCCCCAGCACCGAGGACACGCCGGCACTGGTAGAGGCCGCGGCCTTCCGCGACGGGCTGGTCATTGCGCAAGTCAACGAGATCGTCGACGACCCCACCGGCCTGCCGCGCGTGGACGTGCCCGGCTCCTGGATCGACTACGTGGTGCAGGCGGACAAGCCTTTCTTCTGCGAACCTCTGTTTACGCGCGACCCGCGCCTGATTAAGCCGGTCCACGTGCTGATGGCGATGATGGCGATCCGCGGCATCTACGAGCGCCACCAGGTGCAGTCGCTCAACCATGGCATCGGCTTCAACACCGCGGCGATCGAGCTGATCCTGCCGACCTACGGCGAGTCGCTGGGTCTGAAGGGCAAGATCTGCAAGTATTGGACCCTCAACCCGCATCCGACGCTGATCCCCGCCATCGAGACCGGCTGGGTCGAGAGCGTGCACAGCTTTGGCAGCGAACTGGGCATGGAGGGCTATGTCGCCGCGCGGCCGGATGTCTTCTTTACCGGTGCGGATGGTTCGATGCGTTCGAACCGCGCGTTCTGCCAGCTTGCCGGCCAGTACGCGGTGGACCTCTTCATCGGATCGACCCTGCAGATCGACGGCGACGGCCACTCGTCCACAGTGACGCGCGGGCGGCTTTCCGGCTTTGGCGGCGCGCCCAACATGGGTCACCAGCCTGGCGGGCGCCGGCATCCGACGCCGGCATGGCTGGATCTGATCGAGACGGACGACCCGCTCGCGCGCGGCCGCAAGCTGGTGGTGCAGATGGTTGAGACCTTCCAGGCGGGTGGCAAGCCCACCTTCGTGGAATCGATGGACGCGGTCGACGTGGCGCGCGAAAGCGGCATGCCGCTCGCCCCGGTGATGATCTACGGCGACGATGTCACGCACGTGCTGACCGAAGAGGGGATCGCCTACCTGTACAAGGCGCAATCGCTGGAAGAGCGGCGCCGGATGATCGCCGCGGTGGCAGGCGTCACGCCGATCGGCATGAAGCATGATCCTGCCACCACGCGCCGGATGCGAAGCGACGGCCTGATCGCGCTGCCCGAAGACCTGGGTGTGCAGCGCAGCCAGGCCACGCGCAGCCTGCTGGCGGCCAAGAGCATGGCCGAACTGGTGGACTGGTCCGGCGGGCTGTACGCGCCGCCCGCCCGCTTCCGGAGCTGGTAATGGCGAGCGCAGCAGCAAGGATCCTGCACACGCCGGCGCAGCACTGGCACCAGCCGGCGGCCGTTCCGCGCGCCCAGGCACTCGCTGGCCTGGCGGTCAGCGCGATCGTGGAAGAAGCACGGCTGTCGCCCAAGCCTGGCCTGGTCGACAGCCGTGGCAGCGGCGCTCATGCCGACCTGACATTGTCGCTGATGCTGCGCTCAGCGCACTCGCTGGGCCCGTCGTTCGCGGCGATGGCCGATGCCGGCCTGCAGGCGCCGCGCGTCGGGTATGGGCTGCGCGAGCAACTGGGCGCGCTCGGCCGCGAGGCAGAGGCGGTGATGCTGTCCGCCACCGGCGGTGTCAATACGCATCGCGGCGCCATCTGGTGCATCGGCTTGCTGGTCGGCGCCGCAGGACAGCTCGGCGCCGCCGGGCAGCCCGCCAATGCCGCGGCGATCAGTGCCACGGCGGGTGCCATCGCCGCGCTGCCCGACCGCCACCGGCCGGTGGTTACCGGCAACAAGGGCGAGCTCGCCTGCCTGGCGTACGGCGTTGGCGGTGCGCGGGCGCAGGCACGGGCAGGGTTCCCGCACGTGATGCGGCTGGCGCTGCCGGCCCTGCAACGCAGCCGCGCGCGCGGCGACACCGAATCCACGGCACGCCTCAATGCGCTGCTGGCGTTGATGAGCGAGCTGGACGATACCTGCGTGCTGGCGAGGTCGGGGCGCAAGGGCCTGGACTACATGCAGGCCGGCGCAAAGGCGGTGCTCGCTGCCGGTGGCACGGGCACGGTGGCGGGACGGCGGCACCTGCGCAGCCTGGACGCCGGCATGCTGGCGCAGCGCGCCTCGCCGGGCGGCGCGGCGGACTTGCTGGCCGCGACGATCTTCCTCGACCGGCTGTCGCAGGGCTCGATGGGCAACAATTCAGGGGACTTTGATGGAACAACTGCGATTTGAATTTCCGGCGGGGCAGCCTGCCAGGGCGCGCGTGCTGGTGGGCGTGGTGGGGTCGGGCGACCTCGAGGTGCTGGTCGAGCCCGGCAGCGGCGGCGTGACCACGGTTGAGATCACCACTTCGGTCAATGGCTATGGCCGTGTCTGGGATGCGCAGCTCGCGCGCGTCTTCGCCGCCGAGCCGCGCGCGTCGATGCAGATCCGCATCCACGATTTCGGCGCCACGCCGGGCGTGGTCGGCATGCGCCTGGCGGAGGCTTTCGAGGCGCTGGGCGACCCCCAACAAGGAGAGGGCGCATGAACACGGCGGAACTGCTGGCGCGCAACAGCTTTATCGAACTGGGGGCACGCGAGCGCGCTCGTGCGTTGCTGGACCCGGGCACCTTCCGCGAATTGGCGGGGCCGTTCGACGGCCTGCAGTCGCCGTGGCTGCCGCCGCAGGGTGTGGTGCCGCAGAGCGATGACGGCGTGGTGGTCGCCAAGGGGCGCATCGACGGGATGCCGGTGGTGGTGCTGGCCATCGAAGGCGCCTTCCAGGGCGGCAGCATGGGCGAAGTCGGCGGCGCCAAGATTGCCGGTGCACTGGAGCTGGCCGCCGAGGACAACCGCCGCGGTGAACCGACGCGCGCAGTGCTGCTGCTGGAGACCGGCGGCGTGCGCCTGCAGGAAGCCAATCTCGGCCTGGCCGCGATTGCCGAGATCCATGCGGCCATCGTCGACCTGCGCCGCTACCAGCCGGTGGTCGGCGTGATCGCGGGGCAGGTGGGCTGCTTCGGCGGCATGTCGATTGCCGCGGGCCTGTGTACCGCGCTGGTGATGACGCAGGAAGGGCGCCTTGGCCTGAACGGTCCGGCCGTGATCGAGCAGGAGGCGGGCATCGCCGAGTACGACTCGCGTGACCGGCCCTTTATCTGGAGCTTCACCGGCGGCACGCAGCGCGTTGCCACCGGCTTCGCCGATGCGTATGTCGATGACGACTGCGACGCGATGCGCAGGCAGGTCGCCGAACTGTTGCGCGGCCCGGTCGCGGGAAGCCATCGCAGTGAACAATACGCCCAATACCTGGCCGCGCTGCAGGCGTACGACGCCAGTGCGCAGCCCACGCCGGCCGATGTGCAGGCGTTGTTGCAACGGGGGACCGACGCATGAACTCACCAACCCAAACCGCTACCGCGCGCGAACCCAGCCGCGGTGAACGCTGGCTGCAGGCACTGGCGCCCGCGGCACGGATCCAGCCGGGGCTGCCGGACTCAGTGCTGGTTGCCGACGGCGAACTGGCGGGGACCGCGGTTCGCTGGATCGCGCTGGTGCCTGACGCCGACAGCCGCTTCCCGCGGGCACGTCATGGCGAGGCCGGTCTGCTCGAAGGCTGGTCGCTGGCGCGCGCGGTGCGCGAAGCGATCGAAGCAGACCGCGAATTGCCGGTCAAGCGCGCCATCGTGGCGATCGTCGATACGCCCAGCCAGGCCTACGGCCGGCGCGAAGAAGCGCTCGGCATCCACCAGGCGCTGGCCGGCGCTGTCGCTGCCTATGCCGAGGCGCGGCTGGCCGGCCATCCGGTGGTGGCGCTGATCGTCGGGCGTGCCATGTCGGGAGCCTTCCTCGCGCACGGCTACCAGGCCAACCGCATCATCGCGTTCAATGACGAGGGCGTGCTGGTGCATGCGATGGGCAAGGAGGCCGCCGCCAGGGTCACCATGCGCACAGTCGAGGACCTCGAAGCGCTGGCGTCGACGGTTCCGCCGATGGCCTACGACATCGAAAACTTCGCCACGCTGGGCATCCTGTGGCGGCTGATCGACGTCGAGTCGGCAAGTGCCCCGGTGCCGGCCGATGTGCACCTGGCGCGCGACACCATCCTTTCTGCGCTGGCGGAGATCCGACGCGACCCGGCGCACGGACTGTCCGGCCGGCTGGCGGGCGCAAACCGCAAGGCGTCGGCTGCAGTGCGTGACTGCCTGTCGCGGCAATGGCAAGCCTGAACACGGCGACGCCCGCGCCACACGACCTGGTCTGGCTGGGCGATCCGGCAAGCGACCTGGGCCGCGACGCCTTGCCGGAATGGGTCTGCCTGCCAGCGCTGCGCGAGACCCCGCTGGTCGTCCGGCGCGACGGCCGCCGGCCTGGCGCAGTCCCCGTCGGGCTGCGCGGCCGCACGCGCGCGGAACGCTTCGGCACCTGGATCACGCCCGCGGCGATCCGCAAGATTGTCACGCCGATGGACCTGGCCGCGCAGCGTGCATGGCGGCGGCGGCCGGAGCTGGCGGCCCTGCCAGCAATCCTCGCGCTCGAGGCCATCGCCGACTGGCTCGACGCCGCCGGTATCCGGTGGGGCGTGACGGGCAGCGCCGGCTTCTCGCTCGCCTGTCCGCACAACGTGCTGCGTGCCGACAGCGACCTTGACCTCGTCGTGCAGGCCGCACAACCCCTCCCGGCCCCGCATCTGGACCTGCTGGCCGAGCTGCAGCGCGCCGCGCCGGCCAGGCTCGATATACAGGTCGCGACCCCGTTTGGTGGCTTCTCGCTGCTGGAACGCCTGCGCAGCGGCGGCAAGGTGCTGCTGAAGACGGATCACGGCCCGCGGCTGTGCGACGATCCCTGGCAACCCACGGCATGAATGTCCTGCTTACCTTCCCCGGCCAGGGCACACAGCGGACCGGCATGCTGAAGGACCTGCCCGCGCATGCCGCGGTGGCAGCGGTGCTGGCCGAGGCGGAAGACGTGCTGCAAGTGCCGGCGGCGGAGATGGATACGCCGGCAAGCCTGCAGTCCACGGTATGGACCCAGCTTTGCCTGCTGACGGCGGGCGTGGCCATGGCGCGCTGCCTGGCCGCGCATGACGCCCGCGCCGACGCGGTGGCCGGTCTCTCCATCGGCGCCTATGCGGCGGCGGTGACCGCAGGTGTGCTGGACTTTGCCGATGCGTTGCGGTTGGTGCGTTTGCGCGGGGAGTTGATGGCGCAGGCCTTTCCGCATGGCTATGGCATGACGGCGATCCTCGGCCTGGACCGGAACCGGCTTGAACCGCTGGTGGCGCAGGTCTGCACGCCGCAGCAACCGGTGTACCTGGCCAATTTCAACGCCCCCACGCAGATTGTGATCGCGGGCAAGCTGTCGGCGCTGGCGGAAGTGTCGACGCTGGCGCTGGCGGCTGGTGCGCAGGCGGCCAGGCCGGTCGCCATCCACGTGCCGTCGCACTGTCCGCTGCTGGCTGACGCCGCGCGCTCCCTGGGCGAAGCCATGCAGGGGGTGGCGATTTCGGCGCCTGCGCTGCGCTACTTCAGTGCGAGCAAGGCGCGCGAACTGCGCGATCCACGCAGAATCGCGGAGGATCTCGCGCAGAACATGGCGACGCCAGTGCGCTGGCATGAAACCATGTTGCTGGCCCACGCCAATGGCGCCAGGCTGGTGGTGGAGGCACCGCCGGGCGATGTGCTGACACGGCTGGCGCAGCCGGTGTTTGCGGACGGCATGGCGCTGGCCTGTGACAGAACCCGGCTGGATTCGATCGTGGCAATCATGCGGCGCTGATTTTGCATCCGGCCGGCTACCCGACGCCGCACTACCGCACCGGGACACGCCGCGCCCTTCAACGCCCAAACCGTCCGACAAAGCTCTGTGCCTCCAGGGCATGCCCCTTGAGCGCAGCCATCAGTTCCTCGCGCGTCATGCCCGCAGGCAGGTTCGGCGCCAGATCCGTCGCGATGACCGTGACGACGTAGTGGTGGGGCGCCTCGCCGGTTGGCGCGCAGGGGCCGCGGTACGTTGCCTCGCCACGCACGTTCTTGCCGACCGTGATGCCTGGCCCGTCCGCCTTGCCTTCGCCTTCCTTCAGCTGGCCGCGATTTGCGGCAATGTTGTAGGCGACCCAATGCGAGACCCCGAGACCGGCGACGCCGTCCATGTCATACATCAGGATGGCGACAGACTTCGCGCCCGCGGGAAGCTTCGTCCACGAGACCTGCGGCGACACGCCCTTGCCACCGCAGGGCTTCTGGTCGCCGCCAACGCCATCATGCGCATACTGCGAGCCGATCGTGGCTCCCTCGGCGTACGAGGTGGACGACACCTGCATGCCGGCGGCGTGTGCGGTGCCGATGCACAGGCACATCAACGCCCCGGCCACCGGAGCGGAAACTGCGCTAGCGATCTTCATTCGAATTCTCCAGATAGGTAAGCAGCGGACCAGGAAAGGGAAGGCCCCGCTAACCGGAACCGACCTGCTGGCGCAGCACCTGTCTGCGTGCCATCAGGTAGGTCAGGTTTCCTGACAGGAAAGCCGCCAGCAACAGGGCACCGGCACTCCAGGCCACGGCTGGCAGCCATGGCAGCAGGCTTGCCAGCACGGCGGTCTTGCTGGCGCCCGATGACACCAGGGCAATGCGCATGAACGCGGCAACCGCCAGGGCGGCAAATACGAGCCCGGTGTACATCCCTTCGCGGCCGACTTGACCGGCGTCGAGCGCCGCATTGGCCGTCGCGGCGAACATGATTCCCCACAGGCCGCCGGCAAGACACTGCACGGCGAGGATGGCCCGGAGCGAGCCCGCAATGGTGAAGCCGAACAACGACAGCGCGCCAAGGGCCGCGGCGGTCACCAGCAGCGTATAGGGCGGATAGCGCCGCAGCAACGATGTCGCGGGCAGCAGCGCGCCCAGCGCGAAGCCAATCCAGAACACCGGCGTCACGCGCTCCAGCCCGGCAGCCGTGACAAAGCGCAGGTAGGCCGGCGCGGAGTTGACGGTGGTGTGGATCTGGAAGCCGAGCGCAAGCACCCAGACTGCGGCAAAGAGCAGCCAGACGCGCCTGAGCGCAACGCCGGCTGCCGGCGCGGGCACGGCGTCGGCATCGTGGCGCGCCGGGCCGGATTCCATCCATCGCAGCGCGGCCACGGCCACCACCAGCCCCGCGCTGGCGGCCAGGAACGGCAGCATGGGCGACGCATCGCGCAGCCGGGCGGTCAGCAGCGGCGCCACGGCTCCGGCAAGGCCGACGCCGAGCAGCGAGCATCCCACCAGGAACGACGACGCGGTCGCGGGCAGCTGCCGGGCAATGATCACCATGGGCGGCGCGCGCAATGCCGAAGAGGTGGCCGCCCACAGCGCGGTCAGGCCCAGCAGCAGCACCGGTGAAGTTACCCGGGGCAGCAGCACGAACGCCATCGCGGAGATGACGGACAGCCCCAGCACCCAGCCTCCCAGCCTGCGCATTGCGTTGGCGACACGGTCGGCCGCGATGCCCAACGTGAAGTCCATCGCGACAAAGATCAACTGGTCCATCAGCAGGATCAAGGCGACGTGCGCGCGCGCGATGCCGGCCTGCGCGGCCAGTTGCGGCAGGAAGGCCACATAGAGGGTCCATGTCACCGCCAACAGGAACTGCACAGAGCAGAAGACCAACGCGCGCATGCCGCCCTCCCGCCGGGATTGACCAACAGCCGATTCCTGTGCCCGACGGCAGGATCGCCGCGCGGAGCCTCCCATAGCAAGGATAGGGCAGCGCCTTGCCATGGGAGTGGCGGGTTGTGCAGGTGCGATTGGGCCTCGCGAGTCGCTTGCGGCCCAACAGTCCTCGGGAAGTGCCGGGCCGGTGCCAACACCGGACCAATAGCGCCGCACCGGCGCCGCGCTCAACCGCCGCTCGCGCAGCCAATGCCGGGGCGTAATGTCATAAACGGGCGGTAGGCTGCACTTTTGGCATGGCCTGGCCAGGAACTTGCTTGGTCAATGCGTAGGATCGCAAGGCGACAACCATCCGTTGGGAGGATCTATGCAGCACGCACGCATCACCGCGCACAGGGGGATTCTGGTCGTCGAGCTGTTACCTGACCAGGAAAACGGCGAGACCACCTCGACCAACAAGCTCCGCAACCTGGCCACGGTCATTCATGACACAGGGCGGCACCTGGGGGTTTCAGAGGAAGCCCTGGCGCTGCTGAAGATGGTGAAGCGCGGCCTTGACGCCATCGGCGACTTCGCGTGGTTCCGGAGTGACGACGGGAGAGATCATTTTGCGTGGCTGGGCGGCCCGAAGCGGCTGGTGAATCCCGCCGCAGTGGCGGCTGCCCGGAGCTACGCGATACTCGCGCACCGTGTCATACCGAACGAGGTGCCAGAGGGCGCCAGGAAGGCCATCGAAGCCAATTTTTGAACGCGCGGCATCGCTCCGGGTCGGGCCGATCTTCCGAATGATCCGCACAGCTAGAGCGCGGAGAGTGTGGAGCGATACCTTTCCCAGAGCTCTTGCAGGATGGATTCCGAAGGCGGTGTGATTTCAAAACCGGCGACGTTTCCGAAGACACCGAGAATGCGAGCCCTGAACGAAGCCATATCCGTCGTCGCCTTCCGTGAGAGCTGCGCGATATCGATAATCGTATGCAGTTGCTCGCCCGAGAGTTCGGCGATAGCGGACCACAAGCTATCAGGCTTGGCGCAGGGCTGGGCGGGCATCTTTCGTATCGGCGCCAGGCAGCGCTTGCTATCGGCTTGCCGGGCCATAGCTACGCTGGTACGAAGACGAGAACGTGGCCAGAGCGCGCAGCGCCGCTGCCGGGTCGTGCCCGGGCTTGAGCGCAAAGCTGTTGAAACCGCAACGCGCCAGGTAGTGCACGGTGTCGATCATCACGTCACCCACGGCGCGCAGCTCTCCGGTCCAGCCTAGCTGGTGCCGGAGCAGCTGTGCGATCGAATAGCCACGACCATCCGTGTAGACCGGGAAATCGATGGCAATCATCGCTATGCCGGTCGGGTCAACGACCGTGGCACCAGGTTCCAGCAGGGTCTGAGGCTCCGCGTCCGGCGACAGGTAGACCGCGAGCGGATACTGTCGCAGCCGATATCGCTGGCAGTGGGCGATCCAGTTCTCCAGTGTCACCAGGTAGCCGGGCGCGTCGGGCGGGCAGGTGTTGTCGGCGTCTTGCGCATCCCCGATGTGAGCCAGCCAGTCATCTGCGATCAGTCGTCCGTCACGGATGACGTTGTGCCGGTCCTGCCCGGCGCAATGGTCATGGTCAGGCATTTACTGCCTCCTGGCGAGCTCGCCGCGAGCCGCTGTCAGGGTCCGGGTACACCGCGCGCTGGAAGGGTTCGATGCCGATACGGCCAACCACGTCGACAAAGCGTTCGGCTTCGCTGTCCCGATGCAGCAAATAGGTCTCGATCAGCCGCTCCACCACATCCGGAACCTGCTCCTGGGCAAAGGACGGCCCAATGATGCGGCCGATGGCTGCGCCGCTGGCCGCCACGCCATCCGGGCGGCGTTGGCCGTCGCCGCCGTTCTGCCGGCCGCCGATGGTGATCTGGTACCAGGCCTCGCCGGCCTTGTCGACGCCGAGGATGCCGATGTGGCCGATATGGTGGTGGCCGCAGGAGTTGATGCAGCCGGAGATGTTCAGGTCCAGCTCGCCGATGTCGTGTACATGGTCGAGGTCGTCGAAGCGCTCCTGGATCGCCTGTGCCAGAGGGATCGAGACCGCATTGGCCAGCGAGCAGAAGTCGCCCCCGGGGCAGGCGATGATGTTGGTAATCAGGCCCACGTTCGGCGTGGCCAGCCCGGCAGCGTCCAGCGCTTGCCACAAGGCGTGCAGGCCGCTGCGGCGGACATCGGCAAGGATCAGGTTCTGCTCATGCGACACGCGCAGTTCGCCGAAGCCGTGGCGCTCGGCCAGGTCAGCCATGATTTCCATCTGCTCCGCAGTGATGTCGCCGGGCGCCTGGCCCGCGGCTTTCAGCGATGCCGTGACGGCTGCGTAGCCAGGCACCCGGTGCCGATGCACATTGCTTTTCAACCAGAGGCGGAAGGCACGGTCAGTCTTGGCCAGTTCGGCTGACTCGTCCGGCTCGTCGGCGGCCGCGGGCTCATACGGCGGGATCGTGAAGCGCTCGGCAATGGATGCGACAAAGCCTTCAGACACGGTGTCCGGGCCCCCGCGAATGCGTTGCCACTGCTCATCCACCTGCGCCCGGAACACTTCCGGGGTCAGGTCCTTCACCAGGATCTTGATGCGCGCCTTGTACTTGTTGTCGCGGCGGCCGTGCAGGTTGTAGACGCGCAGCGTGGCCTGCAGGTAGGTCAGCAGGTCCTGCCAGGGGACGAAGGGGTTGATCAGCTTGCCGACCATCGGCGTTCGGCCCATGCCGCCACCGACCCAGACCTTGAAGCCGGCCTGGCCGTCCTGTTCAACGGCCTGCAGCCCGATGTCATGGACGCCAACCGCGGCCCGGTCCGTCTGCGCGCCACTGATGGCAATCTTGAACTTGCGCGGCAGGAAGGCGAACTCCGGATGCAGCATCGACCATTGCCTGACGATCTCGCACCACACCAGCGGGTTCACCAGTTCGTCGGGCGCAATGCCGGCAAAGTGGTCGGTGGTGGTATTGCGGATGCAGTTGCCGCTGGTCTGGATCGCGTGCATCTGCACCGTGGCCAGCTCCGCGAGAATGGCAGGCGCATCCTCGAGCCGCGGCCAGTTGAACTGCAGGTTCTGCCGCGTGCTGAAGTGCCCGTAGCCGCGGTCCCAGCGGCGCGCGATCTCCGCAAGCTTGCGCAACTGCCGCGACGCCAGCATGCCGTAGGGAATCGCCACGCGCAGCATGGGTGCATGGCGCTGGATATAGAGGCCGTTCTGCAGCCGCAGCACGCGGAACTCATCCTCGGTGAGCTGGCCGCTCAGGAATCGGCGGGTTTGGTCGGCGAACTGCACGACGCGTTCGTCGACGAGCTTCTGGTCAATGGCGTCATAGATATACATGGTGGAAAGCCTCCTTGCGCGCGAGCGCTAGTCTTTTGCACGTGCCCGTTCGATGGACATGTCGGTCGGCATCATGTTGATATCGGCGTTGTGCATCACCCACAGCGAGCCGGCCACGACGATGACGATCAGGAAGCCGGTACAGGCAAAGATGGCGGTGTTGCCGCGCTGGCCGGGACCGGTGCCCAGATGCAGGAAGTACACCAGCTGCACCAGCAGTTGCGCGACACAAAGGCCCACGACCAGCGCGATCGCGGCCTGCGTTGGCAGGGATCCGGTCATCACTGCCGCAAACGATGCCATCGTCAGCGCGACCGACAGCAGCAGTCCGATGGTGTAGCTGCGCACGCTGCCGTGCGCGGCCGTCTGGTCCGCATGCACCGAATGAAGGTGGGACGATTTCATGCGAACTCCCGCAGATAGACGAAGGTGAAGACACAGATCCAGACCAGGTCCAGGAAGTGCCAGAACAGGCTCAGGCAGGCCAGGCGGCGGCGCACGATATCGTCCAGCCCGAAATGCCTGATCTGGTGGATCATCACCGCAAGCCACAGCAGGCCAGACGTGACATGCAGCCCGTGCGTGCCGACCAGCGTGAAGAAGGCCGACAGGTAGGCGCTGACGCCGGGGCCCGCACCCTCATGCAACAGGTGCGCGAACTCATAGACCTCCATGGCGATGAACAGTGCGCCGAGCGCGAAGGTCACCGCCAGCCAGCGGATCATCCGCGGCGCGTCGTCGGCGCCCTGCCTGAGCATGGCCAGGCCGAAGGTATAACTGCTCAGCAGCAGCACCATGGTTTCGGCGAACACGAACGGCAGCTCGAACAGTTGCCGCCCGCCGGGGCCGCCGGCCGTGTTTCCGGACAGCACGCCGAAGGTGGCGAACAACACCGCGAAGATCAGGCAGTCGCTCATCAGGTAGAGCCAGAACCCCAGCGGAGTGTGCGCGCCGGCTTCGTGATGGTGGTGCGCCGCGTCGTGGGCCGCCTCGTGCCCGGGATGGTGCAGGGTAGGGGAGAGAGTCGGAGTCATGGTCAGGCAGCTTCCTGCAGTTGTGCATAGCGCGCGCGCTCGATCCGCTCGACTTCGGCGGCTGGCACGTAATAGTCGACGTCGCGGTCATAGCTGCGCACGATGAAGGTGGCGATGGCGCCGACCAGGCCGACGGCGGCCACCAGCCACATGTGCCAGACCAGCGCGAAGCAACACAGCAGCCCGAACGCCGACACGATGAAGCCTGCCGAGGTGTTGCGGGGCATGTGGATGTCTTCGTAGCGGGCCGGCTGGCGCCATGCGCGCCCGGCTTCCTTGTCGTCCCAGTGCTGTTCCAGCGAGGTGATATGCGGCACGTGCGCGAAGTTGTAGAACGGCGCGGGCGAGGCGGTCGACCATTCCAGGCTGCGGCCATCCCACGGGTCGCCGGTCAGGTCCTGGTTCTGCTTGCGGTCGCGGATACTGACCGCGAACTGCACGATCATCGCCAGGATGCCAGCGCCGATGACGAAGGCACCCACCAGCGCCACCACCAGGTAGGGATGCCAGTCGACGTTGGCATAGTGGTTCATCCGGCGGGTCATGCCCTTGAAGCCGAGCACGTAGAGCGGCATGAAGGCCAGGAAGAAGCCGGTCAGCCAGCACCAGAACGACACCTTGCCCCAGAACTCGTTCAGCTTGAAGCCGAACACCTTCGGGAACCAGAAGGTGATCGCGGCCAGGCAACCGAACAGCACGCCGCCGATGATCACGTTATGGAAGTGCGCGACCAGGAACAGGCTGTTGTGCAGCACGAAGTCGGCGCCGGGAATGGCGAGCAGCACGCCGGTCATGCCGCCGACCGCGAACGTCACCATAAAGCCGATGGTCCACATGGTCGAGGTATGGAAGCGGATCCGGCCCCGGTACATGGTGAACAGCCAGTTGAACAGCTTGACGCCAGTGGGGATCGAGATGATCGAGGTCATGATGCCGAAGAAGGCATTGACGTTCGCCCCGGAGCCCATGGTGAAGAAGTGGTGCAGCCAGACGAAGAACGACAGCACGCCGATCGAGGAGGTGGCGTACACCATCGACTTGTAGCCGAACAGGGGCTTGCGCGAGAACGTGGCGATGATCTCGGAGAAGGCGCCGAACGCCGGCAGGATCAGCACGTAGACCTCCGGGTGGCCCCAGATCCAGATCAGGTTCACGTACATCATGGCGTTGCCGCCCAGCTCGTTGGTGAAGAAATGCATGCCGAGGTAGCGGTCGGCGGTGAGCAGGGCGAGCGTGGCGGTCAGTACCGGGAAGATCGCCACGATCAGGATGTTGGTGATCAGGGCGGTCCAGGTGAAGACCGGCATCTTCATCAGGTTCAGGCCCGGCGCGCGCATGCGCAAGATTGTGACGATGAAGTTGATGCCCGTCAGCGTGGTGCCAAGCCCGGATATCTGCAGTGACCAGATGTAGTAGTCAACGCCTGGCGTGGGGCTGTAGCCCAGCTCGGACAACGGCGGGTAGGCGACCCAGCCGGTGGCGGCGAAGTCGCCGACGAACATCGACATCATCACCAGCACCGCGCCCATTGCCGACATCCAGAAGCTCAGCGAATTGACGAACGGGAAGGCAACGTCGCGCGCGCCGATCTGCAGCGGCACGATCACGTTCATCAGGCCGAGCACCAGCGGCGTCGCGACAAAGAAGATCATGATCACGCCGTGCGCCGTGAAGATCTGGTCGTAGTGGTGCGGCGGCAGGTAGCCCGCGGCATCGCCATAGGCGATCGCCTGCTGGGCGCGCATCATGATGGCATCGGCAAAGCCGCGCAGCAGCATCACCAGCGCCAGGATGATGTACATCACGCCGACCTTCTTGTGGTCGACCGAGCATATCCAGTCGTTCCAGAGGGTCTTCCACTTGCCGTAGTACGTGATGGCGCCCATCAGTGCGATGCCCAGCACGATCACGACGGCCAGCGTCCCCATGATGATCGGCTCATGGAGAGGGATGGCGTCCAGGTTGAGTTTTCCAAGCATTCTTATTGCTCCATGCGGCCAGCGGGCGCCGGCGGGACGCGCTGGAAGGCCTGCAGAGATTCCGGGGTGTCCGCGCGGCAGATCTGGCCGTTTGCCAGCATGTATTTGTCGACGACCTGGTCGAACAGCTTCGGCGCGACGGCGGCGTACAGCGTCACGGGGTCCTTGCTGCTGGGCAGTTCAAGCGTGCGGTAGGTCTTGAGGTCGAGCGCCTGCGACGAAGCGCGGGCAGCCTGGATCCAGGCATCGAACTCCTCGCGCGAGGTGGCCAGGGTCTTGAAATGCATGTCCGAGAAGCCGGGGCCGCTGTAGGCGGCGGACTGGCCGAGATAGACGCCGGGGGTGTCGGCGATCAGGTGCAGGCGCGTCTGCATGCCCGCCATGGCGTAGACCATGCTGCCGAGCTGCGGGATGAAGAACGAGTTCATCATCGATTCCGCGGTCAGCCGGAAATTGACCGGCGTGCCGACCGGGATCGCAAGCTGGTTCAGCGACGCGACGCCGTATTCCGGATAAATGAACAGCCATTTCCAGTTCAGCGCGATTACATCGACCTGGATCGGCTTGACCTGCGATTCCAGGGGCCGATAGGGATCGAGCTTGTGCGTCGAGTCCCAGATCAGCACAGCCAGGCAGGCCACGATCACGCAGGGGATGCCCCAGACCACGACCTCGATCTTGGTGGAGTGCGCCCATTTGGGGGCATAGGGGGCGCTCGTATTGGTTTCGCGGTAGCGCCAGGCGAACCACAGCGTCAGGACGATCACGGGGATGACGACCATCAGCATGACGAACAGGGAGATCAGGATCAGTGACTTTTCCTGTTCCCCAATGCTGCCCTTGGGGTTGAGCAGTTCGAGGTTGCAGCCGCTCAGCAGGGCGCTCAGGCAGGCGCACAGCAACAGGGTGGGAAGACGGCGCTTCGAGCCGGGGGATGGGCGGGGGAGCGGGCCTTGTCGATTCTTGTCTGCCGGCCCGGCAATAGGTTTGAGCATTTCGGACACCTTGGTTACGGATCACCGAAGGCTCCCGGCCACGCGCTCCGATTCAAGTGCTGGCTCAGCCCCGCGCGGGCGTGGTTTGTATGGATTCCCTCGGTGATGTCTGGCATGCTAATGCAAGACAAAACCCATACATCGAAGAAATATACGGGATGAAATCCATGCAAGGAAGCGATGTCAGTGCTAAATGGGATCTTGAGATCACAATCGGTGGCGGTGCCCGCTACTTGCAGATCGTGGACTTTATCGAGCGGGCGATCGGCGAAGGCCGGCTGGTAACCGGCGATCGCGTGCCGCCACAGCGCAGCCTGGCCAAGACCCTCCGCGTGGACCTGACCACCGTCACGCGTGCCTACAACGAGGCCAAGCGCCGCCATCTGATCGATGCCCGCGGGGCCCTCGGCACCTTCATTGCCGCGCCGCGGGCGGAGCTGGCGCGGGTGATCGACATGAGCATGAACGTGCCGCCGCCACCGGCGGGGCTGGATTTCCAGGACCTGTTGCGGCGCGGCCTGTCGCAGGTGCTGCTGCATAGCGACCCGCACCTGCTGATGACCTACCAGCTCGGCGGCGGCAGTGCTGCCGACCGGTCGGCCGGAGCGCTCTGGCTCGCGCAGATATTCGGGCCCATCGCCACTGGGCGGCTGGTGGTATGCCCGGGCGCCCAGGCTGCGCTGGCCGCCGTGATCCTGGCCCGGACCCGGCCTGGCGATGCGATCGTGAGCGAGCCGCTGGCCTACCCCGGCATTCGCGCGGCCGCGGCACAACTCGGGCGGCGTGTGATCATCGCGCAGGTCGATGCCGACGGGATGCTCCCCGACGCCCTCGAAGCGGCCCGTGCCGACGGTGCAACGCTGGCCTACCTCAATCCGACAGCCCAGAATCCCACTACGCACACCATGCCGGCCTCACGCAGGGAGGCTATTGCCAGGGCCGCGGCGCACTGTGATGTCACCTTGCTGGAGGATGATCCCTACTGGCTGCTGACGCCGTCAGCGCCGCCGCCGCTGTCCAGCTTCGCTCCCGAGCGCACGTACTATGTCTCGACCCTGTCCAAGACGCTCAGTCCGGGGCTGCGGACCGCATATGTCATGCTGCCCGAGGGCAGGCGCGGCGACGATCTGCTGGCATCGCTGCGGGCTTTTGCCCTGATGGCGGCACCGATGACCGCCGCCCTGGCGACCCAATGGATCCACGATGGCTCGGCAATGCAGCTGCTCGACGGCATCAGGACCGAAGCGTTGGCCAGATGCGCGCTGGCAAGCCGATGGCTGAGCGGGATCGGCCAGCTCCCGCCCAGCGCCATCCACGCATGGCATCGCTTGCCCGAGCACTGGTCGGCGCAGCAGCTCACCAGGGCCGCGCTGGCGGAGGACCTGCGCGTGACGCCGTCCGACGCCTTCTGGGAGGGGCCCAACGCGCCGAATGCCATCCGCATCTCGCTCGGTGGCGTGGAGGACCGCGCGCAGTTATCGGCTGCGCTGCGCAGGCTGGCCGCATTGCTGGAACGCCGGCCGACGCCGGGTCTGGAAATGGTGGTGTGAATTGCGGCGTGCGTCGGCTTGCTAGTTGCCAGCATCGTCCGCAGGCGCAGACTGTTTTGTCGCAAACTCGCCCGCGGCTTCCAGCAGCCACTCGCGCAGCCGCTGCATCGCCTCGCTCATCGGCCGCGTATCCGGCGAGACCAGGTGATACGCGCTCGTGGAGCGCTGCGAATGGGCGACGGGCATGACCAGCTGGCGGTTTGCCAGGTATTCCCCCACGAGGAAGCGCGGCACCAGACCAACGCCCAGCCCGGTGCGTGCGGCGGCGATGACCATGGAGTGGTGGTCGAAGCGTGCACCGCGCATGGCGTTGACGTCGTCGATGCCGGCCGCTTCCATCCATTGCTTCCAGCCGAGAATGCGCGTGGCGAGGTGCAGCAGCGGGGACAGGGCGATGTCCTGCGGGGTGATCCGCTTTTTGCCTTCGAAGAAGTCCGGATGGCAGACCGCGACCGATTCTTCGTCAAACATCCGGTCGGCACGCGCGCCGGGATAGACGGCCTCGCCAAAGTGAATCGCCGCGTCGTAGGGCGTGCCGTCGAACAGGAAGATGTCTGACTGCGCGCTGATATTGACGACGATCCCCGGATGGCGCGCATAAAAGGCCGGTAGCCGCGGTATCAGCCACTCGACCGCCAGCGTGGGCACGCAGGCCAGCTCGACGGTGCCGCCCGCGCCCTCGTGCGCCATCAGGTCGAGCGTGTCGCGCTGCAGCTTGCGCAGCAACTCCCGCACCTGCCCGCTGTAGAGCGTGCCGGCCACCGTCAGCGTGATGCGCTGGTTGGCGCGGTGGAACAGCTGCACGCCAAGCAGCCCTTCCAGCGACGCAATCTGGCGCGACACCGCGCTCTCGGTGATAAACAGGTCCGCCGCCGCGCGGCGCAGGTTCAGGTGCAGCGCGGCTGCCTCGAAGGCGCGCAGGCTGGACAGGCTGGGGAGTCGTTGCCGCATCGGGGGGCTGAGTTGATGATTTTAGGTCATCATCCTATACGGAAATCTCGCTTGAAAGCTTGGAGTTGATGAGAAATCATTCGATCCTTGCGTTGCCGCCTCTTCTCGGCATCGTCATCGCGACAACCTCATAACGACAACCATCAGGTAGACAGGAGACTGCATGAAACACTTGTTCAGCGCGCTCGCCGCCGGCGCCCTTGCATTCGGCGCGACCATGCCCGGCATTGCCGGCGCGCTCGAGTTCCCGGCCAAGCCGGTGCGCATCATCGTGCCGTACCCGCCGGGCGGCACCACTGACATGGTGGCCCGGCTGATCGGTGAGCAACTTGCCACGCAATGGAAGCAGTCGGTGGTGGTCGACAACCGCCCCGGCGCGGGCGGCATCGTCGGCACCGGCACGGCGGCCAAGTCCACGGCGGACGGCTACACCTTGCTGATGGGCTCAGTGGGCGAGTTCGGCATCAACCCGGCGTTGTACAAGAAGCTGCCCTATGATGCCGACGCCGATTTCGCGCCGGTCGCGATGGTGGCGCGCGTACCCAACGTGGTGGTGCTCTCGCCGGCGTTT
Source organism: Cupriavidus necator N-1 (assembly GCF_000219215.1). Taxonomy (NCBI): domain Bacteria; kingdom Pseudomonadati; phylum Pseudomonadota; class Betaproteobacteria; order Burkholderiales; family Burkholderiaceae; genus Cupriavidus; species Cupriavidus necator. Next base: position 1,697,805 of record NC_015726.1, read on the forward strand.
GCGGAACGCGCGCGCGTGCAGACGCTGCCCGAGTTCATCGCCTACCTGAAAGCCAATCCGAAGCGCGTCAACATGGCGTCGGCCGGAAACGGCACCTCCACGCACCTTGCGGGCGAGCTGTTCCAGCGCATGACCGGCACGGAGATGAGCCACGTCGCCTACAAGGGCAGCAGCCCGGCCATCGCCGACCTGATGGGCGGCAGCGTCGACGTGATGTTCGACAACCTGCCGGCGTCGCTGCCGTTTATCCGCTCGGGCAAGCTCAAGCCGCTGGCCGTGACCACGCCAGCGCGCTCGTCGGCGCTTCCGAATGTGCCGACGGTCGCCGCCGCGGGCCCCGTCCCCGGCTTCGATGCCAGCCCATGGTTCGGCCTGCTTGCGCCGCGCGGGGTGCCCGCCGCGGTGGCCCAGAAAATCAGCCAGGACCTGACGCGCGTGCTTAGCGAGCCAGGCGTGCAGGCAAAAATGCGCGAGCTGGGCGCGGAACCGGCGCCCAGCTCGCCGGAGGCGTTTGCCGACGTGTTGAAGAAGGACCGCCAGAAGTGGGGCGAGATCGTTCGCCTGTCCGGTGCTTCGGTGGACTGAAGCACGCCCATATCCAGCACGCTCTGCATCCGCTCATGATTTCCGACGCCGCTTATCCCTTCGTCCCCGCGCTGCGCGACCCGGCAGGCTCGCCAATCCGGGAACTGTTCAAGTACCTGTCCGACCCCGGGATGATCTCGTTCGCCGGCGGCTACCCGTGCGCCACGCTGTTCGATGTCGACGGCATTGGCGCGGCGTCGTCGACGGTGCTGCGCGAGCGGCCCGCCGAATGCCTGCAGTACGGCGCCACCGAAGGCGCGCCGGCGCTGCGCCAGGCGCTGGCGTCGTTGATGGCCGGGCGCGGCGCGCCTGTGGCCCAGGACGAACTGCTCGTGACCAGCGGCTCGCAGCAGGGCTTCGATTTCCTCGTGCGTGCACTGGTCGAGCCCGGCAGCGTGGTGCTGGTCGAGGAGCCGACCTATTCCGCGACGCTGCAGGCATTGCGGCTGGCCGGCGCCGACATACGCGGCGTGCCGTCTAATCACGACGGCATGGACGTGGCTGCACTTGAAGCCATGCTGGCCGAGCCGTCGTTGCGGCCCCGGCTGATCTATACGGTGCCAACCTTCGCCAACCCCACCGGCGCCACGCTGTCGCCCGCACGCCGGCTGCAGTTGCTGAAGCTGGTGGCGCGGCACCGCGTGGTGCTGGTCGAGGATGATCCCTACGGGGCGCTGAGCTTCGATGGCGCACCGCCGCCTTCGCTGCTGGCGCTGTGCGCGTCGGTACCCGAGGCGCGGCCGTGGCTCGTGCACCTGGCCAGCCTGTCGAAGACGCTGGCCCCCGGCCTGAGGATCGGCTGGATGGTCGCCGCGCCCGGGATCGTGCGCCGCGCGGTGATTGCCAAGCAGGTATCCGACCTGTGCACGCCGCCATGGATCCAGCTGGCCGCGGCGCAGTATCTGGAAGCGGGCCGGCTGCCGGCACAGGTCGCGCGGGAAGTCGCGGCCTATCGTGACAAGCGCGACCAGCTCGCGGCGGCGCTGCGCCAGGCCTTTGGCGACCGCATCCGCTTCGCATCGCCGGCGGGAGGGATGTTCCTTTGGGCCGCGCTGGATGGCATCGACGATGCCGCCGCACTACTGCCGCACGCGATCGCGGAAAAGGTGCTGTTCGTCGCCGGTGCCGGATTCTATGTGGAGCGGCGCCAGCGCGCCGCATTCCGGCTGTCCTTCGCGAGCACGAACCTGACGCAGATCGGGGAGGGCGTCGCACGGCTCGCGCGGGCGGTTGCGCGGGCCGGATGAGGGCACCCACGACGCAAGCGGTTTGTGGCAGCCGGCGGATGCTATCCTGCTGCGGTCGAAACCACACGGCCGAACGCGGCAGGAGGACGGTATGACCATGACGCTCTACTACAACCCCCAAAGCCGCGCCTCGGTGGCGCGCTGGATGCTGGAGGAGGTCGGGGCTGACTACAAGCTGCAGCACATCGATTTCACCAAGGGCGAGAGCCGCTCGCCGGAGTTCCTGGCGATCAATCCGATGGGGAAGATTCCAACGCTGGTCTTGCAGGACGGCACGGTCCTGACCGAGAACGGCGCGATCATCGCCTGGCTTGCAGATGCCTTTCCGCAGGCCGGGTTGATGCCGCCCGCAGGCTCGTCCGCGCGCGGCACGGTGCTGCGGTGGCTGTTCTTCTGCGGCAGTTGCTTCGAACCGGCGCTGACTGACCGGATGATGCGCAAAGAGGCGCCGCTGCCGAAGCAGGCGGTCGGCTGGAGCGACTATGACGATGTGATCGACACCATCGAGAAAGCCCTGACTCCCGGCCCCTTCGTGCTCGGCGCAACCTTCAGCGCGGCGGACGTCTATCTCGGTGCCTCGCTGGCATGGGCGGGGCGATTCGGTGCGCCGCGCATCAGCGAGAGCCCGTGCATCCAGGACTACGTCAAGCGGATCACTGCGCGCGACGCGTTCGTGCGCGCGGCGCAGGCCCGGTGAGACGCGGCATGTCCTGCGGCCTCAGTCCAGCGCAATGTTCGCCTTGCTGATCACCTCGCGCCAGCGCTGGGTCTCGAAGCGCACCAGGTTGGCATAGTCGGCACTGGTGCCGGGCAGCGGGACCGCCCCTTGGGCAGCGAGACTGTCGGCAGTCGACGTCTCCTTCGCGATCTTGTTGATCTGGAGCGAGAGCTTGTCGATCACAGCCTTGGGCGTTCCCGCGGGCGCCAGCACGCCGGACCAGGAGTCGACCACGAAGTCAGGGACGCCAGCTTCCGCCATGGTCGGCACGTCCGGCAGCGAAGCGGCCCGTCGCGCGCTCGCGACCGCGAGGGCGCGCATCTTCCCGCTCTGGATGTGCGGCAAGACGTTAGGCAAGTTCACGAACATCAGGTCGATCTGCCCCGACAGGAGGTCGACTGTCGCAGGGCCCGCGCCCTTGAACGGCACATGCTCGAAACTGGTGCCGGTCTTGTGCTGGAAGAGTTCGCCGACCATCTGGTTGACGCTGCCGTTGCCGGCGGAGCCCATGAACAGTGTCTTGCCGCCTGCTTTGGAATAGGCGATGAACTCCTTGACAGTCTTCGCCGGTACCTTGTTCGAGACCACGAGCACGTTTGGCACGGCCGCGAACAGCGCCACCTGGACAAAGTCCTTGTTCGCGTCGTAGGGCAGCTTCTTGTAGATGAGCGGGTGGATGGACTGGTGGCTCGATGACGCGAGCAGGAGCGTATAGCCGTCAGCCAGCGACTTGGCGACCACGTCCGCACCCAGCGTGCCGCCCGCGCCGGGCTTGTTCTCCACAATGACCTGCTGGCCCAGGGTCTCCGAGAGACGTTGTGCCAGCACACGGCCAATGAGGTTCACGGTGCCTCCCGCCGCGAACGGGACGATGAGGCGGATCGGCTTGTCCGGGTACGCGGCGGAGGCGCCAGGGGCAACGCAAGCAGCGGTAAGCGCCGCAATCAGGAACTTGGCGATGAGCTTCATGGTTCTTGGCGATAGAAGGACGGGTTGGTGAATCAGGCGGCTGCCAATGCGGCGATGTCACGCTTCATCCGATCGCGCGCTGCATCGAGGCGCGCTCGGGTGGACTTCACCGAAGCCAGCACGGTGTCAACGTGGCCGCGTTGCCGCTGGATGGCGAGGGTGACCTCCGAAGGCGCCGGACCGCCGTTGCCGCGCGCGTTGACGCTCTCGACGGGATCCAGGTACTGCCGCAGCTTGTGCTCGGGCCATTCGATTGCCCGCCCGATCACGTCCACCGCGGCACGGTCCAGCATGGCACTGGTCAGCTCGCCTGCGGATTGTCCGGAATCGAGTGCCAAGCGCACCAGTCCGCCCACAACGTGGTGAGCGTCCCGGAACGACAGTCCGGCCTCGGCCACAAGCCCATCGGCCAGGTCCGTCGCCACGGAAAAGTCGAGGCTGACGCGCTGCAGCATGTTCGGCAGCCTCGGCTCCACGCTGCCGAGGATCAGCTCGAACAGGGACAGGCAGCGCGCGGTTTCCTCGCTGCATTCCCAGAAGCTGCGGATGCTCTCCCGGCTGCTGTCACCGGTGTGCGTGAAGTGCGTTCCCTTGACGGTAACCAGGGACGTCGTCAACAGGCCAACGATATGGGCGCTCTTGCCACGCAAGTACTCCAGCACTGCGGGATTCTTCTTCTGCGGCATGATGCTCGAGGTACTTGCCACCCGGTCGGGAAATGCAAGGAGGCCGAACTCGGGCGTGGACCACACGTAGAAGTCCTGCGCGACCCGGCCCCACGTCAGCGCGATGATGGCCATGGCGGACATCGCCTCCCAGGCGAAGTCGCGCGACGCCACCGCATCCAGCGTGTTGTGCACCAGCGAGCCGAAGCCAAGCCCGTCCGCCGTGACTTGCCTGTCGATCGGGAAACGCGTGCCGGCCAGCGCTCCCGCACCCAGCGGCATGGCGTCGATCCTCGGCAATGCCGCATGGAGCCGGTCCATGTCCCGGCCCAGGGCCTCGGACACGGCGCTCAGGTAGAAGCCGAAGGTGATCGGCTGCGCAGGCTGCAGGTGCGTGTATCCCGGCATGACGGCATCGGCGAATTCGCTGGCGCGCTGCAGCGCCACCTTGCGCAGCCTGCCCAGCGCCTCGATGGTGTCGATAACGATGGTGCGGGCGCGCATCCGGTCAATGGTGGCCGCAATATCGTTCCTGCTGCGCGCCATGTGCAGCCGCCCGCCGATGTCCCGGCTGGTCACCGTCATCAGCCTGGCTTCGTAGTTGAAATATGGGTCTTCCTTGGCGGGATCGAGGGTCACCGCGCTGGGGCCTTCATTTTCCATCTGCTGCAGGCCGCTGGCCAGCTTCCTGGCGATCTCCGGTGACACCAGGCCGGTCTTGTGCAGCATCAGCAGGTGTGCCTGGTTCACCTCGGTGAGGTAGGCGAATTGCCTGGAGAAGTCACGCGCAAGGCGCGGACCGTAAATGTGCTCGCAGATTTCTTTTGCAAGCGGCTCCTTGAGCCGGCGGCTGACTTTCGATTCCATGGTTTCCGATACGTTCTGTGGTGAATTGAGTATCGGAGGCCGATGGCATACCGGTCAAATGACAGATTTTGCCGTCGGCATGCATTTTTGATATGGACACGAAGGAAGGGCTGTACCATTGCGGGCATGAACTTCAAACAGATCGAGACCTTCCGGGCCGTCATGCTGACCGGCTCCATGACAGTTGCCGCGCAGCAGTTGCACACGTCCCAGCCAAACGTGAGCCGGGTCATCGGCAAGCTCGAGGCGGAGCTCGGCTTCGAGCTGTTCGACCGGCTGCCCGGACGTGTCGTGGCGACCAAAGGGGCCGAGGCGCTGTTCAAGGAAGTGGAGCGCGCCTTCGTAGGGCTGGACAGCCTGGGCGAATCGGCGCGGGCCATCCGCGACGCCGGCGTCGGAACGCTGCGTGTGGCGGCTGCCGCGTCGATATCGCTGAGCGTGCTCCCGCTGGCGGTCCGGATGTTCAGCGAAAAGTACCCCCTGGTCCGCATTGTTCTCGATACCAGTGAGTCCCACGTCATCGCCAACTGGATCGCCACCCAGCACTGCGACATCGGCTTCGTCTCCAACATTGCCGATAAGCCGGGGGTCGTCGCGTCCGTCATACACACCGAAAGCGCGGTTTGTGTCGTGCCGGCACGACACCCGCTGGCGAGGAAGAAGCGGCTCGTTCCGCAGGATCTGACCGGCGAGCGCTTCATTTCCCTGCCCAGCGGCAGCATGTCAAGGCGCGCAATCGATGCCGCCTTCAGCGACGGGGCCCGGATCATGGCGCTTGAAACCCCCTTCGCGGCGACAATCTGCAGGATGGTCAGCGAAGGTCTGGGGGTAAGCCTGGTGAATCCCATCGTCAGCCGGACGATGAAGTTCCCGGGCGTCGTGGCAATCCCGTTCAAGCCGGAAATCCCGTTCAGGAGCTACATGCTGCGCGCGAAACTGGCGCCACGCGACACGCACGTCAATGACTTTGTCGCCTGCATGCGAGCCGCCTTCAAGTCCATGTGACAGAGGCCGCTGGCGGCTCCTCAGTCCACCCTTTGCGCAGCCTGCGCCCGCCATCGGAATATGAGACATTGGAGTCCCGGTCGCGGATTCCCGGTGCTCGACTTTCCAGGAGACACGAAAATGCAAAGCAAGAACACAATCTGCTTGTGGTACGACCACGACGCCCTTGATGCCGCAAACTTCTACGCTGAAACATTTCCCGACAGCGCTGTCAGCGCCGTCCACCGCGCGCCGGGCGACTATCCCGACGGCAAGCAGGGCGATGTCCTGACGGTCGAGTTCACCGTCGCCGGCATTCCCTGCCTCGGGCTGAACGGCGGCCCGCATTTCAAGCACAACGAAGCCTTCTCTTTTCAGATTGCGACGGACGACCAGGCCGAAACCGATCGCTTGTGGAATGCGATCGTCGGCAATGGCGGCCAGGAAAGCGAATGCGGCTGGTGCAAGGACCGGTGGGGACTGTCATGGCAGATCACCCCGCGCGCGCTCAGCGCGGCGATCACCGACCCTGACCGCGCGGCGGCCAAGCGCGCATTTGACGCCATGATGACGATGAAAAAGATCGATATCGCCACGATCGAGGCGGCACGGCAGGGCAGAAGCCCATCCTAGAATTGAGGTAGCGGGTCTCAGTGCCGGACCGCAATGGGGGCTGGGGCAGGGCCGCTTTTCCATCGACCGGGAGAGACCATCATGAGTCGTTTGCTGCTAGGCAACATCGAACCTGGCACCTCGGACGAGGAAATCGCGGCCTTCCTGGAAAAGTATGGGTTTCCCCCGTTCGACAACCTCGAACACGAGGAAGGCGATGGCTCGCAGCCTGCCGTGCTGTTGACCTATGGCAGCCTCGACCCCATGGTGCTGGGCAAATTGCAGCAGCGCATCCACCACATGTACTGGAAGAAGCGCGAATTGACCGCCTCTATCCTGCACGACCGCTTTGCATGAGCCGAAGATGCCTCGGGGTGGCTTACGCGGCTCACGCATCCGGCCCCATCCGCTAGAATCCTGACCGGTAGCCGTTTCCCAAAGTACCTAACGTGGCACTTCAGCAGGGTTTCATCCTGACCCGACACTGGCGCGATACGCCGGCCGGCACCGAAGTCGAATTCTGGCTGGCGACCGATGATGGTCCGCGCCGCCTGCGCCTGTCCTGTCAGCCGTCAGTCGCGTTTATCCCCGAGTCGCAGCGTGAGCGTGCCGAGGCGCTGCTGTGCCGCGAGCGCGATGTCGAGCTGCGCCCGCTCAGGCTCCAGGATTTCCAGCGCCGGCCCGTACTGGGCCTGTACTGCCGCCAGCATCGGCAACTGATCCAGCTCAGCCGTTCATTGCGCGACGCCGGCGTGGATGTCTACGAAGCCGATATCCGCCCGCCCGAGCGCTACCTGATGGAGCGTTTCATCACCGCTCCGGTCTGGTTCGACGGCGAGCCGGATGCCGGCGGCGTGCTGCGCAATGCCCAGATGAAGCCGTCGGTGGACTACCGGCCCAAGCTGCGCCTGGTCTCGCTCGATATCGAGACCAACGCGTTCGGCGAACTCTATTCGATTGCGCTCGAAGGCTGCGGTCAGCGCCAGGTCTACATGCTGGGCGCGGCGCCGCAGATGCCCGCCGACGTCGATTTCTCGCTCGCATACTGCGCCACACGGCCCGAGTTGCTGGAGCAGCTGAACCAGTGGCTGGCCGATCACGATCCCGACGCGATAATCGGCTGGAATCTCGTCCAGTTCGACCTGCGCGTGCTGCAAGAGCATGGGCGCAAGTTCCAGATCCCGCTGCGCCTCGGCCGCGGCGGTGCCGAGATGGAATGGCGCGAGCACAACGCCCAGCAGCACTATTTCGCCAGCGCACCGGGCCGGTTGATCATCGACGGCATCGAGGCGCTGCGTTCCGCCACGTGGAGCTTCCCGTCGTTCAGCCTGGAATCGGTGGCGCAGACACTGCTCGGCGAGGGCAAGGCGGTCGACAACCCGTACGACCGCATGGACGCCATCGACCGCATGTTCGAGCAGGACAAGCCGGCGCTGGCCCGCTACAACCTGCGCGATTGCGAGCTGGTGACGCGGATCTTCGAAAACACGGAGCTGTTGCCGTTCCTGCTGGAGCGCGCCACGGTCACGGGCCTGCCGGCCGACCGGAACGGCGGCTCGGTCGCCGCTTTCACGCATCTCTACATGCCGCTGATGCACCGCCAGGGGTATGTCGCGCCCAACCTCGGCGAGAAGGCGCCCGAGGCCAGCCCCGGCGGCTTCGTCATGGACTCGCGGCCGGGGCTCTACGAATCGGTGCTTGTGCTGGACTACAAGAGCCTCTACCCGTCGATCATCCGCACCTTCCTGATCGACCCGATCGGCCTGGTCGAAGGCCTGGCGCATCCGGACGATGCCGATTCGGTGCCTGGCTTCCGCGGTGCGCGGTTTTCCCGGACGAAGCACTGCCTGCCGGCGATCGTCGCCAGGGTCTGGCAAGGCCGCGAGGCCGCCAAGCGTGACCGGAACAAGCCGCTCTCGCAGGCGCTCAAGATCATCATGAACGCGTTCTACGGCGTGCTCGGGTCCAGCGGCTGCCGGTTCTTCGATGCGCGGCTGGCGTCGTCGATCACCATGCGCGGGCACGAGATCATGCGGCAGACCCGCGCGCTGATCGAGGCCCGCGGCTATGAGGTGATCTATGGCGACACGGATTCCACATTCGTCTGGCTGCGCCGCGCGCGAACGGAAGCCGATGCCAACCAGATCGGCCGCAGCCTGGTCGCCTACGTCAACGACTGGTGGCGCGACCACCTCGGCCAGACCTATGGACTGGAAAGCGCGCTGGAACTCCAGTTCGAAACGCACTTCCGGCGCTTCCTGATGCCGACCATCCGCGGCACGGACCTTGGCAGCAAGAAGCGCTATGCCGGCCAGGTGGAACGGCCTGACGGGAAGGTCGAGATGGTGTTCAAGGGGCTTGAGACGGTGCGTACGGATTGGTCGCCGCTCGCCCAGCGCTTCCAGCAGACCCTTTACGAAAAGATCTTCAACCGCGAGCCGTACGCGGATTATGTGCGGGACATCGTGCGCCGCACCCTGGCCGGCGAGCTCGACGAGCAACTGGTCTATCGCAAGCGGCTGCGCCGCAAGCTCGATGACTACCAGCGCAACGTGCCGCCGCACGTCCGCGCCGCCCGTATTGCCGATGCCTATAACGAGCGCCAGGGACGTCCGCGCCAGTATCAGCATGGCGGCTGGATCAGTTATGTGATGACCGTTTCAGGGCCGGAGCCGCTTGAGACCCGGTCGGCGCCGGTCGACTATGACCACTACGTCAACAAGCAGTTGCAGCCGATCGCCGATGCGATCCTGCCGTTCCTGGACGACGATTTCGAGACGCTGCTGGCTGGGCAGATGTCGCTGTTCCCGCAATAGCCCGGGCGCCGGGTGTGCCGTGATCGCGGAGCGCCTTGTGCCTGTGCTTTCCCGTGTTGCGCGGCTCACGCCGGATCGCGATGTAAGTTCTTGAAATATGGGTAGCCGATAATCGGCCGAACCATTTCTTCGAGTCGGGATAGACTTTCTCGGCTACGTCTTCTGCAATTGGCGCTGGCGCAACGGCGGGCATGGCCCTTGCTTCATCCCGCTGTTCCGCTCTGGCACAGGTCAACCGGCTTGCCGGTGACGTTTTGACTCGGCCTTGATTCTTACGCAGGAAATCGCAATGCAACGATCACGCGGCTGCAGCGCCTGGGTTTCGGTCACGCTGGCCATCGCCATGTCAATGCTTGCCGGATGCGGAAGCAAGAAAGAGGCCGCCGCCCCGCCGCCACCGCAAGTGAGCGTGGTCACGCTCAAGACCGAGCCGCTGACGCTGGATACCGAGCTGCCGGGGCGCACCACGGCGTTCCGCATTGCCGAAGTCAGGCCGCAGGTGGACGGCATCATCCTGCGCCGCCTGTTCAAGGAGGGCAGCGACGTCACGCAGGGGCAGCAGCTCTACCAGATCGACCCGTCCACCTACGAGGCCACCTACAAGAGCGCCAGGGCGACGCTGGAATCCACCCGCCTGCTGGCAGAGCGGTACGGGCGCCTGGTCGGTGACGAGGCCGTCAGCAAGCAGCAGTACGACGAGGCCAGGGCCGCTTGGCTGCAGGCGCAGGCGGCGGTGGACCGTGCCGAGATCAACCTGCGCTATACCAGGGTGCTGTCGCCGATTTCCGGGCGCATCGGGCGCTCGAATGTGACGGAAGGTGCGCTGGTCACCAACGGCCAGGCTACCGCGCTGTCGGTGGTGCAGCAGCTCGACCCGATCTACGTCGACGTGACCCAGCCCTCTGCCTCCCTGCTGCGGCTGCGGCGCGAACTGGCCAATGGTGCGCTGCAAAGTGCCGGCACCAACGCGGCCCAGGTCAGCCTGGTGCTGGAAGACGGTACCCGCTATCCCGAAACCGGCCGCCTGGAGTTCTCCGAAGTGGCCGTGGACCAGGGCACCGGCTCGGTGACGCTGCGCGCGGTGTTTCCCAACCCGCGCCATGACCTGTTGCCGGGCATGTTCGTCCATGCCCGCCTGCGTGAAGGCGTGAAGACCAATGCCCTGCTCGTGCCCCAGCAGGGTGTGACGCGCGACCTCAAGGGCCAGGCCACGGCGCTGGTGGTCAATGCCAGGGACGAGGTGGAACTGCGCCAGATCCGCACCGACCGCGCCGTTGGCGACAAGTGGCTGGTTTCCGAGGGCCTCGGAGCCGGCGACCGCGTCATCGTTGAGGGCCTGCAGTTCGTGCGGCCAGGCGCGAAAGTGCGCGTCGCCCAGGCCGGGAGCGGCGCGGGCGCCCCGGTGGCCGCCGCGTCGGCCCCGTCCGCGGCCAAGCCCTGAGCGCGCTGCCAGGGCAAGGGAGTAGCCATGTCCAACTTCTTTATCGATCGGCCCATCTTCGCGTGGGTGATCGCCCTGGTCATCATGCTGGCCGGCGTGCTGTCGATCCGCGCGCTGCCCATCAGCCAATATCCTGCCATCGCGCCGCCCACCATCGCGATCTCGGTCAACTACCCCGGCGCCTCGGCCGAGACGGTGCAGGACACCGTGGTGCAGGTGATCGAGCAGCAGCTCAACGGCCTGGACCGCCTGCGCTACATCTCCTCGGAAAGCAATGCCGACGGCAGCATGACGATCACGGTGACCTTCGAGCAGGGCACCAATCCGGATATTGCCCAGGTGCAGGTGCAGAACAAGCTGGCACTGGCGCAGCCCCTGCTGCCGCAGGAAGTGCAGCAGCAAGGCATCCGCGTGACCAAGTCGGTGCGCAACTTCCTGGTCATCGTGGGCCTGATTTCCACTGACCCCAAGGTCACGCGGGAAGACCTGTCGAACTACATCGTCTCGAATCTCCAGGACCCGCTTTCGCGCACCTACGGCGTGGGCGACTTCCAGGTGTTCGGCGCGCAGTATGCGATGCGGGTATGGATCGACCCGGCCCGGCTCAACAGCTACCAGCTCACGCCGCTGGATGTGAGCACTGCCATCAGGGCGCAGAACGTCCAGGTGGCCTCCGGCCAGCTGGGCGGCCTGCCGGCGGTGCGGGGCCAGCAACTCAATGCCAGCGTGATCGGCAAGACCCGGCTGCAGACCGGCGAGCAGTTCGGCAACATCCTGCTCAAGGTCAACCCCGACGGCTCCCAGGTGCGCCTGAAGGACGTGGCAGAGGTGGGCCTGGGCGGGCAGGACTACAACATCAACGCGCAATACAACGGCCAGGCCGCCTCGGGCATTGCCGTGCGGCTGGCAGCGGGGGCCAACGCGCTGGAGACCGTGCGCGCCATCCGCAAGACGCTGGACGGGCTGGAGCCTTTCTTCCCGCCCGGGATGAAGGTGGTGTTCCCGTATGACACCTCGCCGGTGATCGCGGGCTCCATCCATGAAGTGGTGAAGACGCTGATGGAAGCCATCGTGCTGGTGTTCCTGGTGATGTACCTGTTCCTGCAGAACGTCCGCGCCACGCTGATCCCCACCATCGCCGTGCCGGTGGTGCTGCTGGGCACCTTCGGCGTGCTGGCGGCGTTCGGCTACACCATCAACACGCTGACCATGTTCGGCATGGTGCTGGCCATCGGGCTGCTGGTGGATGACGCCATCGTCGTGGTGGAGAACGTCGAACGCGTGATGGCGGAGGACGGCCTGCCGCCCAGGGAGGCCGCAAGGCGCTCGATGGGCCAGATCCAGGGCGCGCTGGTGGGCATTGCCATGGTGCTCTCGGCGGTGTTCCTGCCGATGGCGTTCTTCGGTGGCTCGACCGGCGTGATCTACCGGCAGTTCTCCATCACCATTGTCTCGTCCATGGTGCTGTCCGTGCTGGTCGCACTGATACTGACGCCGGCCCTGTGCGCGACCATGCTCCAGCCCATCGAAAAGGGCGACCATGGAGAGAACAAGGGCGGCTTCTTCGGCTGGTTCAACCGCAAATTCAACTCGACCGTCCAAAGCTACGAGCGCAGCGTGTCGGGCATCCTGAAGCGCCGCCTGCCTTTCCTGCTGATTTACGTGGCCATCCTGGTGGTGATGGGCTTCCTGTTCACGCGCATCCCCACATCGTTCCTGCCGGAAGAAGACCAGGGCGTGCTGTACGCCCAGGTGCAGACGCCGGCCGGCGCCACGGCCGAGCGCACGCAGAAGGTACTCGACCAGATGCGAGAGTACATGCTGAAGGAGGAGGGCGGCGTGGTGAGCTCCCTGTTCACCGTCAACGGCTTCAACTTTGCCGGTCGCGGCCAGAACTCGGGCCTGGCCTTCATCCTGCTCAAGCCATGGGAGCAGCGCAGCGGGGACAGCACCAGCGTGTTTGACCTGGCCGCGCGCGCGCAGCGCAAGTTCATGACCTTCCGCGATTCGATGTCGTTCGCGTTCGCCCCGCCCGCGGTGCAGGAACTGGGCAATGCCATCGGCTTTGACCTCTACCTGCAGGACCAGGCCGGCATTGGTCACGTGGCGCTGATGAACGCGCGTGACAAGTTCCTCGCGCTGGCCTCGCAAAGCCCGGTGCTGCAGCGCGTGCGTCCCAATGGCCTGAATGACCAGCCGCAGTACCAGCTGGTGATCGACGATGAAAAAGCGCGCGCGCTTCGCGTTTCGCTGGCAGACATCAACAGCACGGTGTCGATCGCGTGGGGTTCCAGCTACGTCAACGACTTTATCGACCGCGGCCGGGTCAAGCGCGTCTACGTGCAGGGCCGCCCGGATTCCCGGATGAATCCGGACGATATCGACAAGTGGTTCGTGCGCAACGACAAGGGCGAGATGGTGCCGTTCTCCGCCTTTGCCGACGGCAAGTGGGCCTATGGCTCGCCCAAGCTGCAGCGCTACAACGGCGTGGCGGCGGTGGAACTGCTGGGGGAGCCCGCGCCCGGGCGCAGCTCCGGCGAGGCCATGGCGGCGATCGAGGAGATCATGAAGCAGATGCCGCCGGGCGTAGGCTATGCCTGGACCGGCCTGTCCTATGAGGAACGGCTGTCGGGCTCGCAGGCGCCGGCGCTCTATGCGCTCTCGCTGCTGGTGGTGTTCCTGTGCCTGGCCGCGCTGTACGAGAGCTGGTCGATCCCGTTCTCGGTGATGCTGGTGGTGCCGCTCGGCGTGATCGGCGCACTGCTGGCCACGCTGGGGCGTGGCTTGTCCAATGACGTGTTCTTCCAGGTGGGCCTCTTGACCACAATCGGCCTGTCCGCCAAGAACGCCATCCTGATCGTGGAATTCGCCAGGAGCCAGTACGAACAGGGCAGGGGCCTGGTCGAGGCCACCGTGGAGGCGTGCCGCATGCGCCTGCGCCCCATCGTGATGACCTCGCTGGCCTTCATGCTCGGCGTGTTTCCGCTGGCCGTATCGACCGGCGCCGGGGCCGGCAGCCAGCACGCCATCGGCACCGGCGTGATCGGCGGCATGATCACTGCCACGGTGCTGGCGATCTTCTGGGTGCCGCTGTTTTTCGTCGTCGTCACCTCCATGTTCGGGCGCAAGCGCAGGCCGGAGCCGCCGGGGCCGCATGTGGCCTCCCTGGAAGAAGAGGCGCTTGAATGAAGAAGACCTTGCTCTGCGCTGCCGCCATGGCCATGCTGGCCGGCTGCAGCCTGATCCCCAAATTCGAGCGGCCGGACTCGCCGGTGGAGGCAGCCTACCCGCAGGGCCCGGCCTACCTGCCTGCCGATGCCGCAGCCGATGCCGGCCAGGTGCCCGCGGTCGAGCTGGGCTGGCACGATTTCTTCGCTGATCCGCGCCTGCGCCGTTTCATCGAACTGGCGCTGCAGAACAACCGTGACCTGCGCGTGGCCGCCCTCAACGTGGAGGCGTTCGGTGCACAGTACCGCATCCAGCGCGCCGACCTGTTTCCCGCCGTCGGCGCGGCCGCACAGGGCACGCGCCAGCGCATTCCCGCCGACCTGTCTCCCACCGGACAGCGGACGATCGGCAGCCAGTACGGCGTGTCGATAGGCACCACGGCATGGGAGATCGACCTGTTCGGCCGCCTGCGCAGCCTCAGCGAAGCCGCGCTCGAGCAATATTTCGCCAGCGACGAAGCGCGCCGCAGCGCCCAGATCTCGCTGGTGGCGAGCGTTGCCAGCGCCTACCTGACCCAGCGCGCCGATGAAGCCCTGCTGCAGCTCACCCGTGAAACGCTGGCCAATTACGAGCGCAGCTATGGCCTGACCCGGCGCAGCTACGAGGAAGGGATCGCTTCCCGGCTGGACCTGCGCCAGGCGCAGACCGCCGTGGAAACCGCCCGCGCGAGCCTTGCGCGCTATACCCGGCTGGTTGCCCAGGACCAGAATGCCCTGGTGCTGCTGCTCGGCACGTCCCCGCCCGCGGACCTGCCGGAAGGCCTGCCGCTGGAGCAGAAGCTGTTTGCCGATGTGCCGGCCGGACTGCCCTCAGACCTGCTGCAGAACCGTCCCGACGTGCTCGCGGCCGAGCACCGGCTGCGCTCCGCCAACGCCGACATCGGCGCCGCGCGTGCGGCGTTCTTCCCCAGTATCAGCCTGACCGCATCGGCGGGCACCGCCAGCAGCCAGCTTTCGGGCCTGTTCGCGGCAGGCTCCGGCACGTGGCTGTTCCAGCCGCGGATCAACCTGCCGCTGTTTACCGCCGGCAGCCTGCGGGCCAGCCTGGACTTCGCCACCATCCAGAAGGACGTCAACGTCGCCCAGTACGAGCGTACGGTGCAGACCGCCTTCCGCGAGGTCGCCGACGGGCTGGCGGCACGCGGCACCTACACCAGCCAGCTCCAGGCCCAGATCCGCTTCGTGGAAGCCGCCCAGGACGCCTATGGTCTGGCCGACCGGCGCTACCGCACCGGTGTCGACAGCTACCTTGCCGTGCTGGACGCGCAGCGCTCGCTTTACAACGCGCAGCAACTGCTGATCCAGGCACGGCTCGAGCAGCTGACCAGCGAAGTCAACCTGTACAAGGCCCTGGGCGGCGGCTGGCACGAGCCGACCGGCAAGCGCGCCGATACGTCTGCGGCAGCCGTCGGACCAAGCTGACGCGCTGGCCGGGCGGCCAGCCTGCGCCGTCGCGCGAGCATCGGCACGAACGGTCGGTGGCCTGCGTTGCACAGCCAATCCTGGTGCCGGACCCGCGATGGCGCCCAGGGAAGCGGGGCAAGTGTTGCGCGATAGCGCCAACCACGTGTTCGCATTCGCGCTGCGGCACTTCCCGACCTAATATAGGCCATGCCATCGGCGGCACGGGGCCTTTCTATGATGATCGATCCGCCAGTCTTGCCATGTTGACGCGCAGAGCCTTCCTGCTCGGCGGTGCGGGCGCTGCCGGTGCGCTGGTGATCGGATGGGCCTGGCTGCCGCCGCGCCAGCGCCTGGCGGGCGGCGAGCCGCTGGCCGTGCGCGACGGGCAGGTCGCGCTGAACGGCTGGGTCAAGGTGGCGTCCGACAACACCGTCACGGTTGTCATGAACAAGGCCGAGATGGGGCAGGGCGTGCATACCGGCGCGGCGATGCTGCTGGCCGAGGAGATGGAGGCCGACTGGTCGCAGATCCGCGTCGAGCCGTCGCCTGTCGACAACCTGTACAACAACATCGAGGGCGTGGTCGCCAACCTGCCATTCCGTCCGGACGATAAGGGGTGGCCCAGGCGCGCCGCCGAATGGTTCACGCGCAAGGGCGTGCGCGAGGTGGGCCTGATGTTCACCGGCGGCTCTACCAGCATCAGAGACCTGTGGACGCCGATGCGCGAGGCCGGCGCCGCTGCGCGCATGATGCTGTGCGCGGCAGCGGCGAAGCAGTGGGACGTCAAGGCGGAGGCGTGCCGCGCGCAGGCCGGCAAGGTGGTGCATCCGTCGGGGCGCAATGCCACCTTCGGCGAACTGGCCGCGGCAGCTGCGCGTGAGCCTTTGCCGCGCCAGGTCGAACTGAAGGATCCGGCCAGCTACAGGCTCATCGGCACCCGCGCGGCGCGCCTTGATGCCGCTGCCAAGCTCCATGGCACGGCCAGTTTCGGTATCGACGTGGTGGCGGACGCGATGGTCTACGCCAGCGTGCAGATGTGTCCGACCCTGGGCGGCACGCTGCAGGGATCCCCGCCCGACGACGTCAAGAAGTTGCCCGGCGTGCTCGACGTGGTCGCGCTGCCTCCGCTCCAGGGCGGCAGCGGCGGCGTGGCGGTGATCGCCAGCGATGCGTGGATCGCCATGCAGGCGGTGGAGAAGGTCCAGTGCAAGTGGGACGAGGGCGGGGCGCGGACCCTGTCGAGCGACGGCATCCGCGATACGCTGGTGAAGGCGCTTGACGCCTCCAACCCGCGCGTCTGGTACGAGCATGGCAATGGGCGCGCCATGAAGCAGGGCAAGCCCGCCATTCAGGTCTTGTACTCGGCGCCTTATCTCGCTCACGCCGCGCTGGAGCCGGTCAACTGCACGGTACTGGTCCAGGAGGACCGCGCCATCGTGTGGGCCGCCACGCAGATGCCCGGACTGGCTCGCCGCTGCGTGGCGAAGACGCTCAGGCTGGACACGGACAAGGTCGAACTGCGCCAGCAATCCATCGGCGGCGCCTTCGGGCGCCGGCTCGAAGTCGAATTCATCTGCCAGGCGGCCGCCATCGCCGCGCAGCGCAAGGGCGTGCCGGTGCAGACGATCTGGTCTCGCCCCGAGGACATGCGGCATGACTTCTACCGTCCGGCCAGCGTGTCGCGCTTCGAGGCCTGGCTCGACGGGAACCGCAAGGTCATTGCCGTGCGCAATATCTCGGCCAGCCAGTCAGTGCTGGAGGGCGTCGCGAAGCGCAACTTTGGCCTGCCCGACATCTTCGTGTCGCGGCTGGACAAGTCCACGGTGGAAGGCGCCTTCGACCAGGCTTATGACTGGCCGGACGTGTGGGTCGGCCACCAGACGGTGGACCTCGCCATCCCCGTGGGCTACTGGCGCTCGGTGGGGCACTCGCACCATGCCTTCTTCATGGAGAGCTTCGTCGACGAGCTGGCGGTGGCGGTCGGGGTGGACCCGCTCGACTACCGCATGAGCCTGCTCAGGGATGAGCGCCAGCGCGCGGTGCTGGAGCAGGCAAGAAAGATGTCGGGCTGGGGCCAGCCCCTGCGCAAGCAGCCTGGTGTGGTGAAGGTGGGGCGCGGCGTGGCCCTGCACGAGTCGTTCGGCAGCGTGGTGGCGCAGGTCGCCGAGGTGTCGGTGGACAACGCGGGGCAGGTCCGCGTGGATCGCGTTTACTGCGCCATCGATTGCGGCATGCCGGTCAACCCGACCCTGATCGAGCAGCAGGTCGAGGGCGGCATCGTGTTCGGGCTGTCGGCGGCGCTGTGGCAGAAGATCACGCTGAAGGCAGGTAAGGTGCAGGAGGACTACTACACCGCCTTTCCGGCCATGCGCCTGCGAGACTGCCCGGACATCCAGGTGCACGTGATGCCTTCGATGCGCTCGCCACAGGGCGTGGGCGAGTCCACCACGCCGCCGATCGCGCCGGCGGTGGCGAATGCCTTGTTCCATGCGACCGGCGAGCGCTTGCGCGACCTGCCGCTGCTGAAGACCCTACCGCCTTCCGGAGCCTGCGATGCCCGACAATCAGATCAGTGTCAACGGTAAGAGCGTCGAAATCCGCTCGGACGGCTGCACGCCGCTGTTGTGGGTGCTGCGCTGCGAGCTCAAGCTGACGGGCACCAAGTTCGGCTGCGGCGTGGGGGTGTGCGGCGCCTGCGCGGTGCATGTCAACGGCAAGATGCTGCTGTCGTGCCAGCACCACGCGAGCGAGATGGAAGGGAAGAAGATCGTCACCATCGAAGGACTCGACGGCCCCGAGGCGAGCGCCCTGCGGGCGGCCTGGCTGAAGCACGAGGTGGTGCAGTGTGGCTACTGCCAGAGCGCGCAACTGATGGCGGCGAGCGCGCTGCTCAAGCGCACACGGAATCCGAAGGAGACGGAGATCGCCGACCAGATGAGCTGCGTGATCTGCCGGTGCGGCACGTACCCGCGGATCAGGCGGGCGATTGCGGAAGCGGTGGGGATGTTAAGGGGGTGATGGTGGAACATTCCGGGTCAGCACCAGCGTCGCTATATCCGGGTGGTTCGCAAGCGGCGACCGATGCTGCCGGCTCCGCGGCGATCCCTTCCGCATCTGCTGCGACCGGGCGCGTGGAACTCTACACCCAAAGAACAATGGTGAACTGGCTGAGCCCGCTACAGCTGCCGTTCACCGCCATGCGCGTCGCCGTGGCGATGGCAATCGGCGCCTTTGCCGACCAGCGCATGGTGCAGGCGGCACTCACCACACTGAATCCGAATCCACCGCTCCCGGTGCCCGCTGACGAGCACGGCGGTGTCTGGGTCGACTATCTGGCCGACACCGGCGACGGTTGGAACTCGACCTACTCCATGGCCTTGTGCGTCAGTCACGCGGTGACGCTGCGCGAGCAAGGTGTGACGCTGCCGCGGGCAAAGGTGCTGTTGCTGGGCGGCGACCAGGTGTATCCGACGCCTGCTCATGATGGCTATCGGACGCGCTTCGTCGATCCTTTCCGCGCGGCGTTCCCTGCGCCAGTCGAGGCTGTTCACCCCGTGTACAGCGACCAGACGATCAAGTTGCCGCTGGACGCGCCGTGGATGGTCGCCACGCCTGGCAATCACGACTGGTACGATGGCTTGCGTGGCTTCGCCCGCTTGTTCTGCAGCGGCAAGCCCGTGGGCGGCTGGGAGACACGCCAGCGCACCGGCTACTATGCCTTGCAGCTGCCCGGCGGCTGGTGGATCTGGGGCCTGGACCTGCAACTGGAGTCGGAAATCGACCGGCCGCAGCGCGAGTACTTCCAGAAGCTGTGCACGGCGCTGCAGCCCGGTGACCGCGTGGTCTTGTGCGCGCCCGAGGCGAGCTGGATCGACGAGATGGAGCGCGTGCGCCGCGGCGAGCGGCGGGCCATGCCTTCGATCGAGACCAAGACCCCGCGCTTTCGGAGCCTGAGCGAGATCGAGGGGATGCTGGGCGATCGGCTCGCACTGGTGCTGGCCGGCAACTCGCACCACTACGCGCACTACGTGCCGCGAGCGGGCACGGCGGGACCGCATCGCATCACCTGCGGCGGCGGCGGCGCATTTCTTCACGGCACACACCTGCTGCCGGATCCACCGAGGCCTATCGTGGTGGGTCCGGCCAGACAGTTCTACGAGCTGAAGTCGGCGTATCCGGAAAAGGCGACCGCCCGGAAATTGCGCAATCGCGCGTGGCAACTGCCTGCGCGCAACCTCTCGTTCTGTGCGCTGGTGGCGATCCTGTATTTGTTGTTCGACTGGAGCATTCAAAGCGCGAGCCTGGTATCTGTTCCCGGGCGCGATCAACGCGGCTTCGTGGGCCGGCTGGCCGGCCTCGAAGTGACATTCGGGAATATCGGCGAGATGTTCCACCAACTGTTCCGGGTCATGGCGCACAGTCCGGCGTCGGTGGTGTTCGCAGCGGCCATCGTCTTTAGTTGTGCTGCGCTGTCGACCAGGGATGTCAGGCGCGGCGTCCGGCTGGCGTGCGTTGTCGGCGCGTTGCACGGGCTGCTGCACCTGGCACTGGCAGTCGCGCTGCTATGGCTCGTCTTGCGCCTCAACTTCCATGTCTTTGGCGCCGACAACGCGCCCCCCGTCTTGCTGTTCGTGGTCGAGGCCATGCTGCTGGGCGGCGCCCTCGGCGGCCTGCTGTTTGGCGTCTGGATGGTGTTGGGCAATGCCCTGTGGCGTCTGCACGCCGAGGAGGTGTTCTCCTCCCAGCGCATCGCCGATTACAAGTGCTTCCTGCGGATGCGGTTCGAGGGGGGGCAATTGACAATCTACCCGCTCAAGCTGGAGAAGGTTTGCCGCCATTGGCAACTGGGCGAGGGCGTCGCGCGCCTGGCGAAGGTTAACAGCACCTGGCGCGTGCGCGCCCAGCCCGGCGCAGCCGGCCCCCGCTTCGTGCCGGCAGACGGCCAGGTATCGCCGCCGGAGGCGGTGCGGATGATTGAGGAGAAGCCAATCATCATCCAACGACAGGGAGCGTCATGATGAGCCATGCCCTGGCCTACGATGTCGTCGTCATCGGCAGCGGCTTCGGTGGTGCGGTCTCGGCGTGCCGGCTCGCGCAGGCCGGCCGCAAAGTGCTGGTGCTGGAGCGCGGCCGGCGCTGGAGCCCAGCGACTTACCCGCGCGACGAAAGTGATCCCTGGCTGTGGAACCAGGAGCGCGCCAATCGCTTCAATGGCTGGGCCGATATCCGGACATTCTCTGACGTATGGGTCATCGCCGGGGCCGGAGTCGGTGGCGGCTCGCTGATCTACGCCAACGTTTCCGTGGAAGCCAGGCCGGAAGCCTTTGAGCACGGCTGGCCGAAAGAGGTGACCTATGCCGGCCTGCAGGCCCACTACGAGGAGGTCGGGCGCATGCTCGCAGTGAGCGAAGTGCCGGATAACCAGTTGAGCGAGCGAACCCGGCTATTGCGCGAGGGCGCGGAAGCCTGCGGATGGGGCGGGCGCTTCCGTAAATTGCCGCTGGCGGTGACATTTTCCGAGCATTGGGACCCCACACGGCAAGACCCCCGCGATGACCGTCATTCGGAGAGATTCCTGAACCAGCACGGCAGGTGGCAGGGCACTTGTGTCCATTGCGGCAACTGCGACGTGGGGTGCCAGGTATCGGCCAGGAATACGCTGGACCTGAATTACCTGGCGGTGGCTGAAGACAATGGCGCCGAGATTCTCCCGTTGCACCTGGTAGACAGGATCGAGCCGCTGCAGCAGGGCTGGCGGGTCTGCTTCAGGAAGATCGACCCGGAAAACGAAACGACGAGCCCTGGCACAGTCACGGCCGCCAGGGTGATACTGGCCGCCGGCTCCATCGGCAGCACCGAGCTACTGCTGCGCTGTCGGGATGAGCATCGCACGCTGCCCGCTCTTTCACCAAGGTTGGGATTTGGCTGGGCCCACAATGGCGACTTCGTGACGCCAGCCTTCTATGGCAACAGGACGATCTCTCCTTCTCATGGCGTGACCATCTCCGCCGCGATCGACCTGCTGGACCACGGCGGCCCGAACGGACAGGCGCTCTTCGTCGAGGACGGCGGCATCCCGAACCTCGCAGGCAACTTTATTCGACGTCATATGAAGAGAACGCGTTCCCGCAAGCTGCGCGCGGTGTGGAAGGACGTCGGAGGACTGTTTGACGACGGCGATCCGGTCGAGCGGATGATGCCGTGGTTCGGGCAAGGCGTGGATCCTGGCGATGGCCAGCTGAAGCTGGGCCGCAGGTGGTACGCGCCGTGGCGTCGGGTGCTGCGGCTCGACTGGTCGTATCAGGCCTCGATGGCGGTCATCGAGGCCATGATTGCAGCGCATACGCAGCTCTCGGGAGCGACCGGCGGGGATCCGTGGGTGCCGCTCACCTGGCGGCGGTGGCACAACCTGATCACCCCGCACCCGCTGGGAGGCTGCAACATGGGGGCCTCCGCCGCGGACGGTGTCGTCGATGCATGGGGCCGGGTATTTGGCTACAAGGGCCTCTATGTCATGGACGGTGCGATCGTCCCGCGCCCGCTCGGCCTGAACCCTTCGCGCACCATCGCGGCGCTCGCGGAGCGTAACGTGGCGATGCTCTTGCGCGAGCAGGATTGACGCGGGGGCGGCGACGCTCGCATTCCTGTGTCTTCAGCCCCTTTGCCTATACCGCAGAAACGCCGCCCGATTGCTGCACTGTGCCAGAGGCCGGCGGCGCGGTGACAATCGAGCGCAGCGACGGGTTGGCGGGCCTGAGGGCGGCGAGGTCGGGAACGGGGCGGCGCAACGCTGGCAGCATGGCAAACGCAGCTTCCATCGCCTGGGCCGCCCCCAGCGTTTCCAGGTCGCCCCGGAAGCGGCCGGTCACCTGCAGCCCGAACGGCATGCCGGCCTCGTCCGTGCCGCACGGCAGGGAAATGGCAGGGTGCGTAGTCAGTGTCACGACATAGGTCAAGGCCAGCCAGCGGTAATAATTTTCCTGTTTCTCGCCATTGATGGTGTCCGCGAACAGCCTGGTCCATGCGAAGGGCGATACCGGCGTGGTTGGTGACAGGATCAGGTCGTATTCCTGGTAGGCCCCCTGGAAGCGCTGCAGGATACGGTTCTGCTCGGCCTGCGCCCATGCGCTGTCGCCCAGTGACATCTTCGCGCCGAGCTCGTAGTTGGCGCGGGTATTGGGGCCGAGAGAGGCGGGGTCGCGCTGGTAGGCGTCATGCAAGCCGGCGACAAAGCTCTCGGCGCGCAGGACATCGAAGCAGCGGTGCACATCGCCAAGCTCGAAGCGGACCTCGTCGCATTGCCGGAACAGGTGGCGCATCTCTGCGATCCTGGCGCGGAACACGCGGCGGACACCGTCGTCGACCGCGCAGCTGCCGAAGTCTTCGGTCCAGCCGACCCGCAAGCTCGACAGGTCCACCGGTGCCGGCGACAGGTACGCTGCGGCGTCCACCGCGTAGCTCAAGGGATCGGTCACCGACACCCCGGCCGAAGCCGCCAGCTGCAGGCAGGTATCGGCAACGGTGCGTCCCATCGGCCCGACCACCGAGATCGGCGTCCAGCCCAGCAGTTTGCGCGAGTTGGGGACGATGCCCGGCGAGGGCCGGAATCCGACCACGCCGCACTTGGCCGCGGGAATGCGCAGCGAGCCACCGGTGTCCGACCCGGTGCAGACCGGCAGGAAGTCCGCGGCCAGCGCCGCGGCCGAGCCGCCGGAGGAGCCGCCCGCATTGAGGTTCGGGTTGAAAGGATTGCCGGTCGCGCCCCAGACCGCGTTGCGCGAGTTCGCGCCGGCGCCCATTTCGGGAATATTGGTCTTGCCCACCACGATGGCACCGGCCGCCCGCAGCCGTTTCACCAGCACGTTGTCGTCGGTCGGCACGTGGTTGCGGAACAGCGGCGAGCCATAGGTGGTCAGCAGGCCCTCGGTGGCCTCCAGGTCCTTGACCCCTAACGGCAGCCCGTGCAGCAGCCCGAGTGGTTCGCCCCGCAGCATGGCCTGTTCGGCGGCGCGCGCTTCCTTGCGGGCGCGCTCGAAGCAGGTTGCCGTGATGGCATTGATCAGCGGGTTATAGGTCTCGATGCGCGCGATGCACGCCTCCAGCAGTTCTACCGGCGAGATTTCCCTGGAGCCGATCAGTCGTCGGAGTTCGACCGCCGAGGCCGAGGTCAGTCTGTCTTGCGTGGTCATGGAACAGGTGTCTCCGGGGCCTTGCTGTCAGTCAAGCTTGATATGGGCGCGTTGCGCGATGGCACGCATCTGCGGGATTTCCTTGTCGATCATGGCCGCGACCTGCTTGCCGGGCGCGTAGAAGGGCTCGATGCCGTTCTCCGCCAGCTGGCTGCGCGTTGCCGGATCGGCGATGGTGTCTGCCAGTGCCTTTTCCAGCCTGGCCCGGACCTCCGCTGGCAGGCCGCGAGGCGCGACCAGCGCGATCCAGGTACTGGTGTCCATGCCCGGATAGCCGCTTTCGGCGACGGTCGGCACATTCGGCAGCAGCGACGAGCGCTTCGCCGTAGTGACCGCAATGGCCTTGATCTTGCCGGACTTGAGCTGTGGAATGGCCGCAGCCACCGTATCCACGCTGAAGGGGATCTGGCCCCCCATCAGGTCGGTCATCGCCGGCGCGCTGCCCTTATAAGGCACATGCAGCAGTTTGGTGCCGGTGAGGTTCAGCAGCTCTTCGCCGGCAAAGTGGGCAGTGGTGCCGGCGCCGAATGAGCCGTAGGAATACTTGCCCGGGTCTGCCTTGACCGCGGCGACAAACTCCTTGAGGTTGTTCACCGGCACGTCGCGGTTTGCCAGAAGGATCAAGCCGGTCGACCCGATCATGCCGATGGGCTCGAAGTTCTTCTGAGGGTCGTAGGGCAGCTTTGCATAGACCGCCGGATTGACCGTGAACGTGGTGCCGGACGTGGCCATCAGCGTGTAGCCGTCCGGTGCCGCTTTGGCCACGTAGCTCGCCGCGACAATGGTGCCGGCCCCGGGCCGGTTCTCAACCACCACGGTCTGGCCAAGGCGCTCGCCGAGTCTGCGGGCGATGGTGCGGCCGACGATGTCTGTGGCACCGCCTGGCGGAAACGGCAGGACCAGCTGGATCGGCTTGGATGGATAGCCACCCTGCGCAGTGGCAGGGGCGGGCGCCAGCGCGGTTCCGGCAGCCACGCTGCAGGCCGTGAGGAAGAACAAGGTGCGGTGGGCGGGGGATCGCATGTTGATGCTCCGGCAGGGTAGGTATCGCGCAGCGCAGCAGGGTGGGGGCACCGCGTGATCTCATCGTACGATCAATCCGGCGTGACATCGTCGCAATGTTTCGAAAGCTTGATTGCCGAAAAGGCAATCCATAAAATGAATCTGACCTTGGCTTCGCTTTCGCCCCGACCATGTCGTATCGCATCCTGCAGGAAACCGCCGTCCGCTACTTCCTTGAGGTCGTACGCACCGGCTCGGTCAAGGACGCCGCCCTCAAGCTGAACGTGGCGCCATCGGCGGTCAGCCGGCAGATCGCCAAGCTGGAGAGCGAGCTGGACACACTGCTGTTCGACCGGCGCGCGCGCGGCCTGGTACCCAATGCGGCGGGGGAGATGCTGGCGGCGCACGCCAAGCGCGCCCAGCAGGAGATCGATCGCGTCACGGGCGACATCCAGGCGCTGCGTGGCTTGCGCGTGGGGCAGGTCCACCTGGCAAGCGTCGAGGGCATCGCGCACGATTTCCTTCCGGCTCTGGCCGCCAGTTTCCGGGAGAAATACGATGGCATCCGCTTCGACCTGGACGTGTGCCCGCAAGGCGACATTGCCAGGCGCATTCGCGACGGCGAGGCGGATATCGGCGTCACACTGAGCGGCCTCCCCGAACTCGATATCGAGGTGGAACTGCGCCACCCGGCCCCGGTGCTCGCGGTCATGGCGCCGGACCACCCGCTGGCGGGCCAGCGCCAGATCTCGCTGTCGCAGGTCATCGGCTATCCGCTCGCGCTGCCGCCCAAGGACAGCTCACTGCGGCAGTTGCTGGACACCAGTTGCAGCCGCCAGGGGCTCAGCTACCAGACCGTTTTTTCCAGCAATCACCTGGACTCGCTGGTCGGGTTCGCTGCGGCGGGTGGCGGTATAGTCACTTTCTATGGGGAGCTTTCGGTCCGGCGGCGGTTGAAGGAAGGGTCCATTGTCGCGGTGCCGCTACGCGACCGGGAAATGAACGAGCGCTATATCGAGATCCAGACACTGGCCCGGCGCAACCTCCCGCCCGCGGGGCGCGCCTTCGTGCAGCATCTGGCCGATGCCATCACGCGCATAGGCGACCCATGATTGCCGGATCGGCAACCATGGATTCCAATAATTGATTGCGACGGATATTCCGCCCGGACGCGCCGGCATTGCAGAATCAGGGCATTAGCATCCATTGCCTGACTCCCTATGACCCGGACCGCAAACCTGCCCTCCAGGATCCGCATCTGCCATGGCTTCTAAAGACATTCTGGTACTTGGTGCGGGCATGGTCGGCGCCTGCACGGCGCTGGCGTTGCGCCAGCGCGGCCATGCGGTCGTACTGGTCGACCGGCAGGCGCCCGGCAGGGAAACATCCTATGGCAACGCCGGCATCATCCAGCGCGAAGCGGTGCAGCCCTACGCCTTCCCGCGCGAGTGGATGGCGGTCCTTCGCGTCATCACCCGCCAGGGCAACGATGTCCACTATCACCCCGCGGCACTCGCCAGCCTGCTGCCCGCGCTGGCGCGCTACTGGCGTGAATCGGCGCCTGACCGGTACGCGGCCACCGTCACGGCATACAGTGCCCTGATCCGGCACTGCCTGACTGAGCACGAGCGGCTGATCGCGCTGGCCGGCGCACAGGACCTTGTGCGCAGATCGGGATGGCTGCAGGCGTATCGCAGCGCTGCGCCGTTCGACCAGGCGGCGCGCGCTGCGACGGAAGTCGCGCAGCGGCACGGACTCGATTGCCGGATTCTCGACCAGGCCGGGCTGATCGCTACCGAGCCAGCGTATTGCGGGCCAGTGGCCGGCGCCATTCACTGGCGCGATCCCTGGACCATCGTTGATCCCGGCGAGCTGGTAAGCCGCTACGCGGCGCTGTTCAGCAAGGAGGGCGGAATCTTTAGCCGCGGTGATGCCGCAACGCTGAAACAGACGGAAGGCGGCTGGACCGTGGAGACGGAAGATGGCCCGGTCAAAGCTGCCGAGGCCGTGATTGCACTTGGGCCGTGGGCCACGACCCTGACCAGACCGCTTGGCTATCGTTTCCCGCTATTCGTCAAGCGGGGATACCATCGCCACTATGCCGCTGAGCCGATGCCGTCCATGCCGCTGCTCGATGTCGAGAACGGCTATATGCTGGCGCCGATGCAGCGCGGCCTGCGCCTGACCACGGGGGCCGAGTTCGCGCACCACGATGCCACGCCGACCCCCATCCAGCTGCAGAATGCCGAGCGCCACGCCCGCGAGCTGGTGCGCCTCGGTGCGCCAGTCGAAGACACGCCCTGGCTCGGCGCCCGGCCATGTGTCGCCGACATGCGGCCGATCGTCGGCAGGGCACCGCGCCATCGTGGCCTCTGGTTCAACTTTGGACATGGCCACCAGGGCTTCACGCTCGGCCCCGTCACGGCCCGGCTGCTTGCCGAACTGATGGGCGGTGAGCAACCGTATGTCGATGCCCGCCCGTATGATCCGATCCGCTTCGGCGCGTGAGACGGCTATGCTGAAAGGGGAGTGAAAGCGGATCATGCACCCTCGACACCTTCAGCCCGGCACGCTGTGGCCGGCAATCACGCAGCGGACGGCGCACGCCCTGCAGAGCGGGGCGTTGTGCCCGATCGAAACCGCCCAGGCGGCGATTGAGGACGGCGGCGTGCGGTTCCTGGTCCGCCAGGTGTCCAGCCTGGCGCGCAAGGACAAGGCACGCGGGACGAGCAGTGCCGGGGGCAATCCATTCCTGCCCTATGACCCGGAACTGTTTGTTGCGGATATCTCCGACACCCATGTGGCCTTGCTCAACAAGTTCAATGTCATCGAGCATCATCTGCTCATCGTCACCCGGCGCTTCGAAGCGCAGGAATGCCTGCTGACCGTGGCGGACTTTGAAGCGCTGCTGGCTTGCATGGCGGAATTCCCGAGCCTGGGCTTCTACAACGGTGGGGCAGCCGCGGGAGCGAGCCAGGGCCACAAACATCTGCAGATTGTGCCCTTGCCGCTCGCCGAGGGTGGCCCGGCGCTGCCGATCGGCCCCTTGCTGGCGTCAGCACGGATCGCCGGCGCCATCTGCGTCGTTCCCGGCCTGGCATTCGCGCATGCGTTCGCGCCGCTGGATCTGTTCGCGGGGCCCGCGGAAGAGGTGGCGCGCACGGCGTGCGAGCGCTACCGCGCGCTGCTTGATGCGGTTGGCGTGCGGGCGGTGGATGTCGAGGGCGGCCTGCGCCAGTCGGCGCCGTACAACCTGCTGATCATGTCCGCAGGGCTGCTGCTGGTGCCGAGAACCAGGGAGTGCGTGGAAGGCATATCGGTCAATGCCCTGGCGTTCGCCGGCTCGCTATTTGTCCGGGATGCGGCGCAGATGCAAACCATTGAGGACCTTGGCCCGATGCGTCTCCTGCGGCGAGCCGCGGCAGCCGTGGAGCAGGGCGGGACAGCCGCCTAGCTGCCCCTGACGTGACCCTACGCAGCCTGATTCGCAGCCGGCTGCCGCGCGGCCGCTTTTTGCCCGGCATGCTTGCTGCGCCGGGTTGCACGCAGCACCAGCAGCACTACTGGCAGGATCAGGACACCCTTGATCAGTTCCGGGTCCAGCGGGAGATGCACCGCATGCAGCGCCTTGAGCCCCGTACCCGCCAGCGACAGCACGTAGTAGGAAATGGCCGCGACCGACAGGCCTTCGACCGCGTGCTGCAGCCGCAGCTGGCTGCGCGCGGTCTGGTCCATGCCTTCGAGCAGGCGCGTGGTGTCCTGCTCCTGCGCGAGGTTGACGCGCGTGCGCAGCAGGTCGAGCGCGCGCGCCACGCGGCCGGCAAACTGCTCGTGCCGCGCCCAGACCGACCTGCACGTCTCCATGGCAGGCGCGAAGCGGCGCTCCATGAATTCGGCGATGGTCGGTATGCCTTCGATGCGCTCTTCACGCAATTCCTGGATGCGCGCCAGCACCAGTTTCTCGTAGGCGCGCGACGCGCTGAAGCGGTTGCCGGATTCCGCCAGTGCCTCGATGCGGACCGCCAGGTGCGTCAGCCGCTCCAGCAACTCGGCATCGTGGCGGCCGCCCTGGCTGGTGTCCATGCTGCGCATCAGCGGCGCGAGCGAGCGCTGCAGGTTGTCCACGCTGCGGCCCAGGTCACGCGCCACCGGCAAGGCCAGCAGCGCCATCATCCGGTAGGTCTCGATTTCATACAACCGCTGCAGCAGCCGTCCGCCTTGGACTTCGCGGAAGCCGTTGTCGATGACCAGGAAGCGCGAAAAGCCGTCGGGCGGGATGGTCCAGTCGCAGAACACCTCACCGCCGCCCAGAACGTGGCTGCCCGCCAGGATGGGGCCGTCGATCCATTGCCTCACGCTGTCGCGGGCATGGGCTGCGGCCTCGCCCGAGACCAGTTCCATGCGCAGCGCCACCAGGCGTTTGCCGGCGAAGCTGTCGAACCAGTCGGCCGGGATATGGGAGGTGGCCAGGTCGGAGAAGTAGTCCGCGTCACCACGCCGCGCCACGAACGTGAAGGTGGAGAACTCGGTGTGCCGCTCCCACTTCAGCTGCTTGTCATCGCCCCATCGTCCTGAATAGTGGGTCACGCCGTCGGCCGGGTCTTCCAGCCCGGTCAGCCGGCACAAGGAGGCCAGCAAGGCATGGTGGACCGCGGTATCGCCGTCCGCATAGATGGCGAAGTGCGTCAGCGAGGCGGAGCCGCCAATGCGCAGGAAGGGGCGGGCATGCAGTTCGCGCGCAAGGCTGTCGCGCAAGGGGTGGTCCATGATCGGCTGTGGCATAGGTCGTCAACGTTTCTGGCCAGTATGCCCGAGGGCTATTGATTAAGAAAAACGCGTAAAATTGATCTGTTGCTTCAGTTTTTCTGATACCAATGAAAGCGCTTGACCTCGATGTGCTGGCCATGATGGTGGCGGTTGCCGATACGGGCAGCATTTCCCGTGCGGCGGAACTCGTGCATCGGTCGCAGTCGGCAGTCAGCATGCAGATCAAGGCGCTAGAGCGGGCTTTGGGCAAGCCACTGTTCGTGCGCAAGCCGAGAAACGTAGTGCTGACCCCGGAAGGCGAAGTCCTGCTGGGCTTCGCGCGCCGCATGCTGGCCTTG
The DNA here is from genome assembly GCF_000219215.1 of Cupriavidus necator N-1. Taxonomy (NCBI): domain Bacteria; kingdom Pseudomonadati; phylum Pseudomonadota; class Betaproteobacteria; order Burkholderiales; family Burkholderiaceae; genus Cupriavidus; species Cupriavidus necator. The sequence goes on from NC_015726.1 coordinate 1,727,636, forward strand.
CGTGACGAGGCCTGGGCGGCCGTGGTCCGCCCCGACGTGACCGGGCGTGTGGTGCTCGGCATGCCGGACGACTATGCCTCATCCCTGCTGCCCACGATCCTGAAGAAATTCTCCGCGACTTACCCCAAGGTCGAGATCCAGGTCATTGGCTTGCCGAGCGTGGCCCTGGCGCCGATGGTCAAGGACGGATCGGTCGACTTGGTCTGTGCAACGAGAGTGAAGGGGCTGTCCGGGGAGTTCATCCGGCTGGAACCGATGGTGTGGGCCGCCTCGCCGGCGGCGCACGAGATCTGGAACGAGCGGCCGCTGCCCATTGCCGTGTTCCAGTCGGGCAGCGTCGCCCGCGACATTGCGATCCGCAGCCTGGAGCAGGCCAGGATCGCTTATCGCATGTCCTATGAAAGTCCCAGCCTGCTCGGCCTGCTCAGCATGGTCGAAGCGGGACTGGCGGTGGCGCCGCTCGCGCGATGTGCTGTCCCGGCGCATTTCACCATCCTTGGCCAGGCCCAGGGGCTGCCAGAGTTGGCCGGGCTGGAGCTGGTGCTAGCGCGCAGCGCAAAGTCGAAGCGGCCGCCTTGTGACTTCCTTGCCGAACAGATCCTGGCGGAGCTGCAGCGCTGACAAGCGTAGAGTGGTGCTCGCCATCGTGCAGCGGCGGCCTAGGGGCGACTGAAGCAATGCGCGAATCGCGATACCAGGGTAGCGGCTATTTTGCGTGCAGGATGACGGTCCCCTCCGAAATCGCCGGCGGGCTGGCGCTGGTGCCGGCGGCATTCGCAGCGATCCAGTCCTTTGCCTTCTGGACGCTCTCGTCCACGCCCGCCTTGTCATTGCAGGTCGTGACCGAGAAGCCGCCAGTACTATTCCGGCTGAATCCCCGCCTTCTTGACCACATTTCCCCACTTCGCCAGGTCAGACTTGATCAGCGCCGCGTAAGCCTGCGGCGTGCCGCCCTGGGCCTCGATCCCGGCCGCTTCCAGCTTGGCGCGCACCTCGGGCAGCTTCAACACCGCATTGATCTCGGTGTTGAGCCTGGCAACGATCTCCTTCGGCGTCCCCGCGGGCGCCAGGAAGCCCCCATTGGTGTTGGCGTCATATCCCTTGAGTCCTTGTTCTTCGGCAGTCGGCACATTGGGCAGGGCCTTGGAGCGCTTTCGGGTCGATACCGCGACGGCGCGCACGTTACCAACCTTGAGCTGCTCCTGTATGGCGCTGAGGGAGTCGATGTAGAGGACGGTGCGGCCGGCCAGCAGGTCGGGGTGGGCGGCGGATGATCCCTTGTAGGGGACCAGCAGCATGGGCGCACCGCTGACCATGCGGAACATTTCGGCGGCCATTTCCTGGGCGCTACCGCGGCCGGAGGTGGCGACCTTGGCCTCGCCGGGATTGGCCTTCATCCAGCTGACCAGTTCCGGCATCGTTTTGACCGGGAGTTTCGGGTAGACCGCGAACACCAGGGGGATTTCGTGGGTGTAGACGATGGGCTCGAAGCTCTTTTCCGGATCCCAGCCGAGGTTCTTGAAGAGGAATTTGTTGATGTTGTGGCTGCCGCCTACGATGCCGATCGTATAGCCGTCGGGTTTGGCGTTGGCCAGTATCGCGGTGCCCAGGTTGTTGGACGCGCCCGGACGGTTGTCGACAATAAAGGGCTGCTCAAGCTTGATTGAGAGCTTTTCTCCCACCACGCGGGCAATCAGGTCGATGCCGCCCCCGGGCGGCGCCGGGACGATGATGGTGACGGGTCGGGTCGGGTAGTTCTGTGCCGACGCCAGGCCGGGTGCCAGTAGCAAGGCGGCCGGGACGGCCAGGAATTTGATCCGCTTGGTAAATTGCATCGTTGTCTCCGTTTGCATTGGGTCAACTTGTGTCGACTCTGATGACACACCCACGATTGCCAGGGAGGCCGGGGCGCGGTAGCGGCTGTCAGCCGCGCCCGACGAACGGCATGGCGCTCGCCATGACGGTCATGGTCAGCACGTTGGCATCCAGCGGTAGCGAGGCCATGTGCCGCACGGCGTTGGCGACATGGCTGGCATCCATCATGGGTTCTGGCGCGATCGTGCCGTTGGCCTGCGGCACGCCCCGCGTCATCCGTTCGGACAGTTCGGTCAGCGCGTTGCCGATGTCGATCTGGCTGGCCACGATATTGAAGGCGCGGCCGTCCAGCGCCAGCGCCTTGGTCAGGCCAGTGACCGCGTGCTTGCTGGCGGTGTAGGGCGCCGTGAAGGGGCGTGGAGTGTGCGCGGAGATCGAGCCGTTGTTGATGATGCGGCCGCCCTGCGGCGACTGGCGGCGCATGAGCCCGAAGGCCGCACGCGCGCAGAGGAAGACGCCGGTGACGTTGGTGTTGATGACGCTGAACCATTTGTCGAGCGGCAGCTCGTCCATCGGCACGGCAGGGGCATTGACGCCGGCGTTGTTGAACAGCAAGTCCAGTCGGCCAAACTCGCGCTCGATGGTGTCGAACAAGGCTTGCACGCTGCAGGGGTCGGTGACGTCGGCGGGCACGGCCACCGCAGTCTGGCCGCGCGCGGCAGCCTCGGCTGCCAGGGATTGCAGGGGATCGGCGCGGCGGCCGGCCAGCACCACCGTCCAGCCGTCATTGAGCAAGGCAATCGCGGTGACGCGGCCAACGCCGCTGCCGGCTCCGGTGACGAGGGCGATCTTGCGGGAAGCGGTCAAGCGAGGTCTCCTAAAGTAGTGTGAGGTCGCGGAACTCGGCCGTGCATTCAGGTGGTCAGGCTCATGGTCGGACGCTCGCCGGCCAGGGCCTGGGCGACGCTGTCGAGCACCATGTGCGCCATGGCGGTACGGGTTTCCCAGGTCGCGCTGGCGCGGTGGGCCTGCAGCGTCGTGCGGTCGGACTGGCGCAGCGTCAACGGCACGCGCGGCTCGTCGACGAACACGTCGAGTCCAGCGCCCGCGATGCGGCCGGCGGCCACGGCCTCGGCCAGGTCAGATTCGTTGACCAGCCGGCCACGCGCCACGTTGACGAGATAGCCGCGCGGGCCCAGCGCGTCCAGCACCGCGGCATCGACGATGCCTTCGGCCTTGTCGGCCGCCGCGCACAGCACCAGCGCATCGCTGTCGCGCGCCAGGTCCTGCAGGTACGGCACGAACGCATGCGGCACGTCATCCATGCGGCGCAGGTCGGTATAGCGGATGGGGCAGCCAAAGGCTGCCGCCCGCGTCGCGACCGCGCGGCCGACGCGCCCCATGCCGACGATGCCGAGGCGCATGCCACTGAAGCGCCGGGCCAGCGGGATGGCGTTGGGCTGGGGGTGCAGTTCCCACTGGCCCGCGCGCACAAAGCGGTCGCCGGCGCAGAGGTTGCGGCAGGCTGCGATCAGCAAGCCGATGGCCAGGTCAGCCACGTCTTCGGTCAGCGCCCCCAGTGTCGCCGTGACGGGCAGGCCACGGCCACGGCAGTAGGCCAGGTCCACCGCGTCGGTGCCGACGCCATTGACGGCCACCACCTTCAGCGCGGGCAGCTGTTCCAGCATCGCCCGCGAGATCCCGGTGTGTCCGCCGGTAATGACGGCCTCGATGGCAGCACCATGTTGCCGCAGCCAGGCCGCCTGGTCTGCGATCTCGAAGTACTTGTGCACCTCATAAAGTGCGGCGAGCTTGTCGTTGACCGCCGGGATCAGGATGGGATTGAGTTGCAGGATCTGGGGCTTCATATCCGTGGCAGGAAGGGCGCGTTGAACTTGACTGCATAGTAAGTAATAGTTGATTGACAAGGCAATATTGATCTATAAAATCAATATAAAATCTTGCAACAAGTCATCATGGGATCCTGGATATCGATGGACGAGGCCTGCAGCCGCCTTGGCGTGCGCCCGCAGACGATCTACGCTTACGTCAGCCGAGGCAAGCTGGAAGTCATTTCCGATCCGGCCGACACGCGCCGCAGCCTCTACCGCGCCGAAGATGTCGCCACCCTCGCCAAACGCAAGCAGGCCGGGCGCAAGCACGAGACCGTGGCGACCAATACGCTGTTTGGCGCGGAACCCAGCATCCCGACCGCTCTCTCCACGTTCGTGCGCGAGCGCTTGTACTACCGCGGACAAGACGCGGTGACCCTGGCCGGCTCGGCCAGCCTGGAGGAGGTGGCGCAATTGCTGTGGGACGCCGAGCAAGCCGTCGACTTTTCATGCTCGACACGCATCGGCAAGCCGCCCGGGCGCGTGGCGGCGTTCACGGGCCTGGCTACACTGGCCGCCACCGGACACTCCACGCACGGGCGCATGACACGCGTCCTGCACCAGGAATGCCAAAGCCTGGTGGGCCAACTGGCCAATGCCTTTGGTGCGCACGCGGGGCAACAACCCTTGCACCTGCGTCTTGCGCAAGGGTGGAAACAATCCCTGCAGGTGGCAGAGCTGCTGCGGACCGCCATGGTGCTACTGGTCGACCACGAACTGACGAGCTCGGCCTTTGCCGCGCGCATCGCGGCGTCCACTGGCGCATCCTTGCCGGCCTGCCTGCTGTCCGGCCTGACCACGCTGTCCGGGCCCTTGCATGGCGATGCCTCGGGCCGCGTCAAGGCGCTGTTCAACGAAGTGGAACGGCAAGGCGAGGATCAGGTGATCGCCCACCATCTGTCCACCGGATTGCCCCTGGCAGGCTTCGGACATCACCTCTATCCCGATGGCGATCCTCGCGCGGCAGCCCTGTTGGCCCTGTTCGACCCACCGGAAGTCATTCGGCGCTTTATCGAGAAGGCAACCAAACTGACCGGCTTGCAGCCCAATATGGACGTGGCCCTGGCGGCCCTCGTCACACACTATGGGCTGCCGGACGATGCCGCGTTCGGGATGTTTGCCACGGCACGCAGCATTGGACTGCTGGCCCACAGCCTGGAGCAGTTGGGCGTGGGGCAGGTGATACGTCCGCGGGGGCGCTATGTCGGGACGATGCCTGAAAAGGTTGGCGAGCGTTGAATCACAGGTAGCGGCCGGGCCTGATTGGCAGATCAATTCAGGCCGGTAATGTAGTTGGCGAGATTCCTGATGTCGTCATCACTTAGGTTGCGCGACACGCTGGTCATGCTCCCCGCGTCATTGGTACGCCGCCTGGCGCGGAAATCCTCCAGCTGCTTGACGATATACGCGTACTGCTGCCCGGCTACCCGCGGTATTTCGTTCTGCCCGGCAAATCCTCCGAGGTGGCACATCGTGCACAGCACTTCTTCGGACTTTCTGCGCCCGGCGGCGACCCGCGCTGTGTCGACCTTGTAGGTCGACGCTGTCGGCGTCTGCGCGGCAAAGTAGTCGGACAGGTCCTGCATGTCCTCTTTTGACAAAGGCGTGGCCATTGGCGACATGGCAGGGTCGCTGCGCCGTCCTTCCTTGAAGTCACGCAACTGCAGGTAGAGGTAGCGCGCGGTCTGTCCCGCCAGATGCGGATAGGCAGGATTGGTGGAATTGCCCTGCGGACCATGGCAGGCAACGCAGACCTGCGCCTTGGCCTGCCCGGCGGCCGCTTCGGCACGGGTATTGCCGCTTGCGGCCAACAGTGCCAGCAGTGCAGTCACCATGGCGGGCACCGCGGCGCGCCGCGCCGCGGGAAGGCGGCGGCGCGGACGGAGCGGGATAGTCGGCATTCCGGGATCGCTTTCGGCGAACCTATTGCACCGCAAAGACAAAGATGCTGTTGCCACGCTTGAAGTCGAGCTGGGTGTTGCCGCCGGCCGCGACGGCAATGTACTGCTTGCCGCCGACGGTATAGGACACTGGCGGCGAATTCACGCCGGCCCCGCACTGGAACTGCCACAGCATCTTGCCGTTGGCCGCATCGAATGCCTTGAACAGGCCGTTGCCTTCGCCAGTGAAGACGAGGCCGCCGGCCGTTGCCAGCACGCCGCCGATCAGCGGCTGCTCGGTCTTGTAATCCCACGCCACCTTGCCGCTATCGATATTGACCGCCGAGAGCTTGCCCCACTGCTGCTCGCTCGGGATGACCTTGAAGGCGCCGCCCAGCCACAGCTTGCCGCCTGGATAGGGGACATCTTCGACCTGGTAGGTCATTGGCTGATGCAGGTTGGCGGCATAGGCAAGCCGCATCTTGGGGTTGAACGCCATCGGCGACCATTCCACTCCCCCGTTGGCGCCCGGCAGCATGCGCGCACCTTGCGGGGTGGGCAGGGTCCACATGTTCTCCTGCGGGATCATTGCCTGCGAGAAGCGGATCAGTCGGCCGTCGCGGCGGTCGTGCACATAGACGTGCCCGGTCTTGCCGCCGTGGATGACGCCCGGGATCATCTGGCCTTTTTCATCGCGCACGTCGACGAGGATCGGCGGACTGGCTGCATCCAGGTCCCACACGTCATGGGCGATATATTGCGAGTGCCACTTGTAGGCGCCGGTGTTCAGGTCGACCGCGACCAGGGAATCGGTGTACAGGTTGTCTCCGGGACGGATCGCGCCGTACAGGTCGGGCGACGGATTGCCCACCACGAAGATCGCCAGCTTGTTGGCGCGGTCGACCGCCGGGGCCATCCACACGCCACCACCAAGCGTCTTGTAGAAGTCGCCGCCCTTGTCGGCCAGCATCTTCTTCTCGGCGGCGATGTCGCGCTTCATGTCGCGCCCGGTGGCGTCCTTGGTGGCCCACACCCCTTCATGGCCCTTCTCGGGGATGGTGTGGAAGGTCCACAGCAGCTTGCCGTCGGTCGTGCTGAACGCCTTGACGAAGCCGCGGATGCCGTATTCGCCGCCATTGGTGCCGATCAGGACCTTGTCGTCGACGACCACCGGCGCCATGGTCTCGGAGTAGCCGAGTTCCGGGTCAGCGATCTGGGTTTCCCACAGCAGCTTGCCGGTCCTGGCATCAAGCGCGACCAGCTTGGCATCGAGCGTGCCCATGTAGAGGCGATCGCCGCTGATTGCCACGCCACGGTTGTTAGGCCCGCAGCAGAACGTGGTGACCGGTCCCATCTTGTGCTTGTAGTGCCAGAACTCCTTCCCCGTCACCGCGTCGATGGCATAGACGTGGTTGTAGGAAGTCGTCAGGAACATGACCCCGTTTACGACGATCGGCGCAGTCTCCATCGACTCCATCACTGCCGTCTGGAAGATGAAGGCGGGGCGCAGCCTGGCGACGTTCTTCGTGTTGATCTGCGCCGCTGGATGGTAGCGCATCTGCACGTACGACCCGTTGGAGTGCAGCCAGTCGTTGCCGTTGGTGCCTGCAGCATCCAACTGTGCCTGGGTGACCGGGCGCAGCGCACTGGACATAGGCGCGCCTGGCGTGGTCGCGCTGCCCTGGATATCCTCGGCGGCGAGCGCGGCGGATGCATGGAAGGCGAGGAACAGCAAGGGGAGGGTGTGCCGGGAGAGGCGAGAGAATGAGAGCATGGGGCGCTCCTTATTCGATTCTTGTCGACCTGGCCGCTTGGGTGAGCGACACGCACAAGCCGATGCGTATCGTGGCGAGGCAAAGCAGGCCCTGCCGCGCGTCGAAGCGGCCCCGAGGTGAAGTGCAGTATAGGCAAGAACCCAAGCAAAACAACAAGCACACGCAGCGCGGCTTTCTGCACTGCAAGGACATCGTTGAACCGATGCATTGCAGCATGAAAAGGCCGCTTGAATTTGTGCTTCCTGCGCACAAGACTTAGCGGGCGGGTAAGCAGAAGAACCGGGAATTGCCTTGCGTTGCGGTACCCGTCTTGCGCAATGCATCGCGCCGGTTGTCATCGGAGGAGCCGGATATGAATCGTGATCTGCGAAGGATTTCAATGGTGTGCGTGTGCGCGCTTGGCCTGCTTGCAGCTCGGGCACTTGCCGATGACGACATCAGCCTGAACGCGCGGTTGCTGGCTTCGGCGCGCGCCGGGGACGAGGCCGGGGTGCTCGGCGCGCTGAAGCAGGGCGCCGCGCCGGACTCGCGCAGCCGCATCGGCGACACGCCATTGCTGACGGCATCAAAGCGCGGCCTGACCGGCATGGCGCGTGTGCTGGTGGAACACGGCGCTAACGTCAGCCTGCCGAACGTGCAAGGCGTGACGCCGCTGATGGCGGCTGCGTTTGGTGGCTACCAGGAGATCACCGCGATGCTGCTGGCGCGTCATGCCGAGCTGAACGCCACCGACCGCGTCAGCAAGACCGCCATGATCTACGCAGCGGGAGAGGGCCGCACGGCGGTGGTGAGGCAGTTGCTCGATGCCGGCGTCGATATCAACGCGCGCTACGCACATGGCCTGACGGCACTGATGTGGGCGGCCGGCTATGACATGAGTGACGTGGTCCAGTTGCTGCTCTCGCGTGGTGCAAATGCCTCGTTGCAGGATGATCGCGGGCTGACTGCGCGCGAGATTGCCGAGCAGGCTGGTGCGAAGAACGTGGCCGCCGCGCTGGCGGGCAGCCAGACCGCAGCGGCACCGGCGAAGTAGCGCCGCTGCGCTTACGGCGAATCGATCGAACCCACGCTCTTGGGATAGGTCACGATGCCCCAGCTCAGCGGCAGCCCGTCGAACTGGCGCACCGGCTCGTAGGTGCGTGCGTCGATGACATAGACCGCATTGGAGCGCCCGCAGGCCACCAGCAGCCGCGCATCGTCCGGCGTGAAGCTGAAATGCCAGCAGCGCTTGCCTATCGCGATGTCGGCCAGCGACGCGAAGGTCTGCGCATCGAACACCTGCAGCGTGTCGGCGCGCGAGGCGGCGACGAACAGGCGCTCACCGGCGCGATCGAACGCCACCCCGTAGGGACCCGTGCGCGTCGGCACGGTGCGCAGCACGCGGAAGTTCGTGGCGTCGAGCACGACGAAGGCATTGGCTGATTCCAGCGTCACCACATAGCGGTTGCCGTCCGGGCTTGCCTTGATGCCGCGCGGGCGCGAACCGGCGGGCATTGGCAGCAGCTTTACTTGCCTGCCGCTGGCGTTCTCATAGACCGTGACGGTGTCGTCGCCTTCATTGGTGACCAGCATCAGCTTGCCGTCGCGCGAGAACTCGATACCTTCGGTTTCCAGCCCGCTGCGGATCCTACGGTTCACGCGCCAGTCCTTGAGGTCGATCACGGCGATTTCCGCCGGCAGGGGCTTGTCGTCATCGCTTTTACCCTTCGCGGATGGGGGCGGCGCGGCCCCGGGCGGGCCGGAGCGCTCGCCCGGTTCGTAGGTGACGAAGGCCTGGTTCCCGGCCACGCGCACGAACTCCGGGTTCTGTCCGATCGGCACGCGGCGAACCAGCTGCCCCGTGGCAAGGTCAATTACCGACAGGTCGCCCGTACCCTTGTTGGCCGCCAGCAGGTATTTGCCATCCGTGGTCACAGCCAGTCCGCGCGGCCCCTTGCCCCCGGCCGGGAGGCTGGGCATGACTTCGAGCCGGTCCAGGTCGATGACGGCGATGCCGCCGCCTTCGGTCGACACATAGGCCTGCGCTGCGTCGGCGGCGACCGGGCACACCAGCGCCAGGAGGCCAGCGGCCAGCATGTGTCGCGTACGGGATGGAAGGTGCGAAGGCATGACGTTCTCCTCGTTGCCCGGATGCATGGCGGCCCGCTCAGGGCCCGCCCCATTCATAACGCACGCCGACCAGGAACAGCCGGGGCGCGCCCGGTGCCACAAAGCGCTCGACGGGTACGGCCGCGCCGGGCAACAGCAGCGTGCCGCCCGGGAACAGGTTGTAGCCCGCCTGTCCGTAAGTCTCGTAGCGGCGGTCGAACAGGTTGTCGATGCGCCCATAGAGTTGCCAGCGCGGCGAGAACTGCCAGCTGGCGCGCAGGTTCAGCAGCAGGTAGCCAGCGGTGCGGGCAAGGCCGGGGTCCTGCGCGCTGAGCGCGCCATCCTCGTTGCCCGCGACTGGACGCGATGACGATACGATCACGTCGCCGCCCACGCTGATGGTGGCGGTCGCGCGCCAGTCTGCGCCGAGCTTGAAGCTGTGCAGCGGGATTCCTGCCATGCGCGTGCCCGGATGCACCGCCACCGGCGCAGCGAAGGGGGTATGCAACTGGCCGTCCGCCTGGTAGGTCGCTTGCGTGTAGCTGTAGCCGGCGCGCAGCGTCAGCCGGCCCAGCCGCTGCCGCAAGCCCAGCTCAAGGCCCTGGTTGCGGGTCTTCGGGAAGTTCGAGAAATAGCCCAGCGGACTGAACGGCGAGCGCTGAAAGATGATGTCGTCGGTGTTGTTGCTGCGGTATAGCGCCAGGGTCAGTTCAGTGGTGTCAGCCGGCTGCCAGCGTCCGCCCAGCTCCAAGGTGCGCGTGACCACCTGGCGCAGGGGGGGATCGGCCTGCAGGCCGGTAGGAAGCTGGCAGGCATTTGCAGGGTCCGCGCAACCCAGCTCGATCGCCGTGGGCATGCGTGTGCCCTGCGAAGCGGAGCCGAATATCGTCAGGCTGTCGAACAGCGCGTGCGATGCGCCCACCGACGGGTTGAGCCGTGTGAACGTGAAGCGTTCGTCCGATGGCGTGGGCGCGCCCAGCACTGTATGCCGTCGCCCTTCGTTCCAGCGGGCGGCCAGCGTCAGGAAGGTCTGGGGAAGCAGTCGGATGGTGTCGGTAGCGTACAGCCCCACCGTGCTGTCGTGGCCGTCCAGCAAAGCATTGGTGACCACTGGCGCATTGGGATCGCCAAGCGCCGTGCGCGCTGCGTCGAAGCTGGCCAACTGCGTCGTTTGCGCGTAGCGCGACTGGTTCAGGTCCAGCGCGGCACCCAGTGCGAAACGGTGCGTCTCGCCATCGTGCGACCACTGCGCAGACACGCCATAGCTGGTCTCGCTCACGGTGGAAGCGTTGAGCACGGCATTGGCGGGCGCCTCGTCCGCTTCGCAGCCTGCGGCGCCGGAGGTGCCCTGGCAGTCGCGCAGGGTGTCCACGTAGTCGTCGTGGATATCGCCGCTGTTGGTGCGCGAGCGCGTGCGGCGCACATAAGCCGTTAGCAGCAGCTGGTCCTGCGCATTGAACTGGTGCGCACCATTGAGCGTCAGCTGCAGCGATTTCGCGCGCGTGACATCGGGCGCGGTGTAGATGGCGCTTCGGTCGGCGCGGTAGATGCTGTCCGGCGTCAGGCCGTTGCCCGACAGCCGGCTGTTGCTGCCGAGCAGGCTGAGGCTCCATTGGGTGGCGCTGGTCGAGCGGCCCAGCTTGAAGAAGAGGTTGCCCAGATCGCTGTCGGAGCTGTCGCGCCAGCCATCCTCACGCCAGCCGGTGCCGGCAAAGTAGGCGTGCCAGCCGTCGCCCAGCGACTTGCCCGTGCTGACATCGAGCCGCGCTCGGCCATGGCTGCCGATGCTGAGGTCGGCCTCCACGCCCTGGTGCGTTTCGCCCGACTTGGTGACCAGCGCAAGCGCGCCGCCCAGCGTATTGAGCCCATACAGCGGGTTGCTGCCCGGCACCAGCGTTACCGTGCTGATGGCGGCCTCCGGCATGCCGGCCCAGTTGATGACGTCGCCCAGGGCCGCGTTCTGGCGCACGCCGTCCAGGTACAACGACAGCCCTTGTGCCGAACCCAGCGTCGGCGAGAGCCGGTAGCCGCGATACAGGATGTCCTGCGCGAACGGATTGCCCTGCGCGTCATTGACCACGATGCCGGTCATGTTCTCCGCCAGGAAGGACGGGAGGTTGACGGACTTCGCGCGTTCCAGGTCGCCATCGGTGGCGGTCTGGACGTTGGCGGGAAAAGCCTGGCGCTCGATGGTGAAGCCGGGCAACGGCGTCGGGGCGACCACGGTGACCTCTTTCAGGTTGTGGACCTGGTCCGCCAGCCTGCCCGCGTCAGGCTGGCTGGCCTGCTGCGCCGCGACAGGCGCGGCCGTTACCAGCGCAATGGCGACCATGCCCGGCGCATGCCGGGACGGGCGGGTGCGGCGGCGGGCGTGGGCCATGAGGTTCCCCTCTCGTGCCGCATCGCGCGGGCGGCTGTGGCTGTGAAGGAGACTTCCTGGAGTGGCGCAAATGCTACCTAATCTAGTCCAGCGCGCAGGCGGTGCCAAGGGCGATTGCCCGGCAGGTCGTTTTTTCGCCTAGAGTTTTTTGGGCGGCCAGTGTGCAGGAGGATATCTTGCGTACTGGCCGCAGGGCCAGGCAATCCTCGCAGGAGCGCGCGATGCAAGATCCGGCAGTTGTCATCGATCCTGAACGCCGCCGCATGCTGTTGCGGGTGGGCGCACTGGCCATCCTGGCGCTGAGCCTTCCGCCGCTGGGCGCCTGCGCTCAGGGAGCGGGCGCCGCGGGTCACGCGGGGCCGGCGTGCATCGGCGTAATCGGATCGGGGCGCATCGGCGGGACGGTCGGAGGGCTCTGGGTCAAGGCAGGGCACCCGGTCCTGTTCTCGTCGCGTCATCCTGAATCGCTCAAGCCGCTGGTCGACGGCCTCGGCCCGCTGGCTCGGGCGGGCACGGTTGCGGAGGCCATCGCCTTTGCCGACGTGCTGTTCCTCGCCACCCCCTACGGCGCGTTGCCGCAACTCAGCCAGGAGAATGCCGGGGCATGGTCAGGCAAGATCGTGCTGGATGCCACCAATGCCATTCCCCAGCGCGACGGCGCGATTGCCGAAGAAGCCCAGCGCAACGGCATTGGCATCACCACGGCGAAATACCTGCGCGGCGCACGTGTGGTGCGGGCGTTTAATTTCATGGGGGCGACCAACTTCGCCAGTGAACATCACCGGCCCGGCGGCCTGATTGCCGTGCCGATTGCCGGTGACGACCAGGTGGCGCTGCAGGTGGCGGCACAACTGGTTCGCGATGCGGGTTTCGAGCCGGTGATGGTGGGACCGCTGGCCAGCGCGGACAGGTTCGCGCCGGGCGGGCCGCTGTTCCGGCAGATTGGCACCGCCGAGGAATTTCGCAGGAAGATGAGCGGGAATTAGGGGCTAGTCCCGGTGCTCGCCGATGTGTTCACCTTTCGGGTCGCAGGGGAGGGCACTTAAGTGGCAAAAGAGGCGCTTTCAGGTTTTCCTCAAAAACGCTTGCAAGGCAGGCATCCAGGCATTAAGATTCGCCCCCTCGTTCGCAAGGCACCGCGCAACGGGGGTGGGAAAAGACTTGCAAGGATTAACTCGGTTCGAAAGAGCGAGCCTTCCAGAATAAAAGAATTTCTCGAAAATGATTGATTAATCGCAGAAAGTTCTTTATAGTCTCGTTTCTCCGCTGCAAACAAAACGCAGCGACGCAAACGGCAAAGCCGGATGCGGTGCTCGAAAGGGCGGGTTCTTTAACAACCAAACAACCGATAAGTGTGGGCGCTTGATAACGGATGCGGAAGACTTCGGTCTTTTAGCTTTACAAGTTATACAGTGCTCGCACAGCAAAACGTGACTGGATCTTCGGATCTGGTCAGTCAGTTTTCTGAGAGTGAGCGACCGCTCGAAAGAGCGAGGGAGCCGCGAGGCTTCCACACAGAGATTGAACTGAAGAGTTTGATCCTGGCTCAGATTGAACGCTGGCGGCATGCCTTACACATGCAAGTCGAACGGCAGCACGGGCTTCGGCCTGGTGGCGAGTGGCGAACGGGTGAGTAATACATCGGAACGTGCCCTGTAGTGGGGGATAACTAGTCGAAAGATTAGCTAATACCGCATACGACCTGAGGGTGAAAGCGGGGGACCGTAAGGCCTCGCGCTACAGGAGCGGCCGATGTCTGATTAGCTAGTTGGTGGGGTAAAAGCCTACCAAGGCGACGATCAGTAGCTGGTCTGAGAGGACGATCAGCCACACTGGGACTGAGACACGGCCCAGACTCCTACGGGAGGCAGCAGTGGGGAATTTTGGACAATGGGGGCAACCCTGATCCAGCAATGCCGCGTGTGTGAAGAAGGCCTTCGGGTTGTAAAGCACTTTTGTCCGGAAAGAAATGGCTCTGGTTAATACCCGGGGTCGATGACGGTACCGGAAGAATAAGCACCGGCTAACTACGTGCCAGCAGCCGCGGTAATACGTAGGGTGCGAGCGTTAATCGGAATTACTGGGCGTAAAGCGTGCGCAGGCGGTTTTGTAAGACAGGCGTGAAATCCCCGAGCTCAACTTGGGAATGGCGCTTGTGACTGCAAGGCTAGAGTATGTCAGAGGGGGGTAGAATTCCACGTGTAGCAGTGAAATGCGTAGAGATGTGGAGGAATACCGATGGCGAAGGCAGCCCCCTGGGACGTCACTGACGCTCATGCACGAAAGCGTGGGGAGCAAACAGGATTAGATACCCTGGTAGTCCACGCCCTAAACGATGTCAACTAGTTGTTGGGGATTCATTTCTTCAGTAACGTAGCTAACGCGTGAAGTTGACCGCCTGGGGAGTACGGTCGCAAGATTAAAACTCAAAGGAATTGACGGGGACCCGCACAAGCGGTGGATGATGTGGATTAATTCGATGCAACGCGAAAAACCTTACCTACCCTTGACATGCCACTAACGAAGCAGAGATGCATTAGGTGCCCGAAAGGGAAAGTGGACACAGGTGCTGCATGGCTGTCGTCAGCTCGTGTCGTGAGATGTTGGGTTAAGTCCCGCAACGAGCGCAACCCTTGTCTCTAGTTGCTACGAAAGGGCACTCTAGAGAGACTGCCGGTGACAAACCGGAGGAAGGTGGGGATGACGTCAAGTCCTCATGGCCCTTATGGGTAGGGCTTCACACGTCATACAATGGTGCGTACAGAGGGTTGCCAACCCGCGAGGGGGAGCTAATCCCAGAAAACGCATCGTAGTCCGGATCGTAGTCTGCAACTCGACTACGTGAAGCTGGAATCGCTAGTAATCGCGGATCAGCATGCCGCGGTGAATACGTTCCCGGGTCTTGTACACACCGCCCGTCACACCATGGGAGTGGGTTTTGCCAGAAGTAGTTAGCCTAACCGCAAGGAGGGCGATTACCACGGCAGGGTTCATGACTGGGGTGAAGTCGTAACAAGGTAGCCGTATCGGAAGGTGCGGCTGGATCACCTCCTTTCAGAGCGTGCATCCCAAGTCGAGCGTTCACACTTATCGGTTTGTTTGTGGTTAAGGCCAGGTGGCCAAATGAAAGCGCTTCGCGAGAGCGTTTTCATTTGGCATTGCCAAGCGATCTAACGATCGGCTGTTCTTTAAAAATATGGGATGTAGTAAAGGTGTCGCGAAGCGTTGATGAGACGCTGCAGTACAAAACGCGATACCGGGTTGTGATTGTATCAACCAAAATGTATTTAAGTGATCGAAAGATGACTTGGAATACGGCACAAATGCGAGAACTCATCCTGTAGCGACTGTTTCGAGCAATCGAGACACACTCGTTATAGGGTCAAGCGAACAAGTGCATGTGGTGGATGCCTTGGCGATCACAGGCGATGAAGGACGCGGTAGCCTGCGAAAAGCTTCGGGGAGCTGGCAAACAAGCTTTGATCCGGAGATGTCCGAATGGGGAAACCCGGCCCGTATGGGTCATCCCTGACTGAATACATAGGTCAGGGAAGCGAACGCGGCGAACTGAAACATCTAAGTAGCTGCAGGAACAGAAATCAACCGAGATTCCCAAAGTAGTGGCGAACGAAATGGGAAGAGCCTTGTACTCTTTAGCAGCATTGTTAGCAGAACGGGATGGAAAGCCCGGCCATAGCAGGTGATAGCCCTGTATGCGAAAACAGCGTTGTGGAACTAGGTGTACGACAAGTAGGGCGGGACACGTGAAATCCTGTCTGAAGATGGGGGGACCATCCTCCAAGGCTAAATACTCGTGATCGACCGATAGTGAACCAGTACCGTGAGGGAAAGGCGAAAAGAACCCCGGGAGGGGAGTGAAATAGATCCTGAAACCGCATGCATACAAACAGTCGGAGCCTCGTAAGGGGTGACGGCGTACCTTTTGTATAATGGGTCAGCGACTTACATTCAGTGGCAAGCTTAACCGATTAGGGAAGGCGTAGCGAAAGCGAGTCCGAACAGGGCGTTGAGTCGCTGGGTGTAGACCCGAAACCAGATGATCTATCCATGGCCAGGTTGAAGGTGCGGTAACACGTACTGGAGGACCGAACCCACTAACGTTGAAAAGTTAGGGGATGAGCTGTGGATAGGGGTGAAAGGCTAAACAAATCTGGAAATAGCTGGTTCTCTCCGAAAACTATTTAGGTAGTGCCTCGTGTCTCACCTTCGGGGGTAGAGCACTGTCATGGTTGGGGGGTCTATTGCTGATTACCCCGCCATAGCAAACTCCGAATACCGAAGAGTGCAATCACGGGAGACAGACATCGGGTGCTAACGTCCGGTGTCAAGAGGGAAACAACCCAGACCGCCAGCTAAGGTCCCCAAATATAGCTAAGTGGGAAACGAAGTGGGAAGGCTAAAACAGTCAGGAGGTTGGCTTAGAAGCAGCCACCCTTTAAAGAAAGCGTAATAGCTCACTGATCGAGTCGTCCTGCGCGGAAGATGTAACGGGGCTAAGCTATATACCGAAGCTGCGGACGCACAGTAATGTGCGTGGTAGGAGAGCGTTCCGTAAGCCTGTGAAGGTGTCTTGTAAAGGATGCTGGAGGTATCGGAAGTGCGAATGCTGACATGAGTAGCGATAAAGGGGGTGAAAGGCCCCCTCGCCGTAAGCCCAAGGTTTCCTACGCAACGTTCATCGGCGTAGGGTGAGTCGGCCCCTAAGGCGAGGCAGAGATGCGTAGCTGATGGGAAGCAGGTTAATATTCCTGCACCGTCGTATGATGCGATGGGGGGACGGATCGCGGAAGGTTGTCCGGGTGTTGGAAGTCCCGGTCCCTGCATTGGAGAAGGCGCTCAGGCAAATCCGGGCGCGGAATTCAAGGATGTGGGGCGAGCGGCCTAGTGCTGCGAAGCAATTGGAAGTGGTTCCAAGAAAAGCCTCTAAGCTTCAGTCATACGAGACCGTACCGCAAACCGACACAGGTGGGCGAGATGAGTATTCTAAGGCGCTTGAGAGAACTCGGGAGAAGGAACTCGGCAAATTGGTACCGTAACTTCGGGATAAGGTACGCCCTGGTAGCTTGACTGGCCTGCGCCAGAAGGGTGAAGGGGTTGCAATAAAATGGTGGCTGCGACTGTTTAATAAAAACACAGCACTCTGCAAACACGAAAGTGGACGTATAGGGTGTGACGCCTGCCCGGTGCCGGAAGATTAAATGATGGGGTGCAAGCTCTTGATTGAAGTCCCGGTAAACGGCGGCCGTAACTATAACGGTCCTAAGGTAGCGAAATTCCTTGTCGGGTAAGTTCCGACCTGCACGAATGGCGTAACGATGGCCACACTGTCTCCTCCCGAGACTCAGCGAAGTTGAAGTGTTTGTGATGATGCAATCTCCCCGCGGCTAGACGGAAAGACCCCATGAACCTTTACTGTAGCTTTGCATTGGACTTTGAACCGATCTGTGTAGGATAGGTGGGAGGCTTTGAAGCGTGGACGCTAGTTCACGTGGAGCCGTCCTTGAAATACCACCCTGGTTTGTTTGAGGTTCTAACCTTGACCCGTGAATCCGGGTCGGGGACAGTGCATGGTAGGCAGTTTGACTGGGGCGGTCTCCTCCCAAAGTGTAACGGAGGAGTTCGAAGGTACGCTTGGTACGGTCGGACATCGTACCTAAAGTGCAATGGCAAAAGCGTGCTTAACTGCGAGACCGACAAGTCGAGCAGGTGCGAAAGCAGGACATAGTGATCCGGTGGTTCTGAATGGAAGGGCCATCGCTCAACGGATAAAAGGTACTCTGGGGATAACAGGCTGATACCGCCCAAGAGTTCATATCGACGGCGGTGTTTGGCACCTCGATGTCGGCTCATCTCATCCTGGGGCTGTAGCCGGTCCCAAGGGTATGGCTGTTCGCCATTTAAAGAGGTACGTGAGCTGGGTTTAAAACGTCGTGAGACAGTTTGGTCCCTATCTGCCGTGGGCGTTGGAATCTTGACGGGGGCTGCTCCTAGTACGAGAGGACCGGAGTGGACGTACCGCTGGTGTACCTGTTGTCTCGCCAGAGGCATCGCAGGGTAGCTATGTACGGAAGAGATAACCGCTGAAAGCATCTAAGCGGGAAACTCGCCTGAAGATGAGGATTCCCTGGAGGCTTGACCTCCTTGAAGGGTCGTTCGAGACCAGGACGTTGATAGGCTGGGTGTGGAAGCGCAGTAATGCGTTAAGCTAACCAGTACTAATTGCCCGTAAGGCTTGATCCTATAACCAGTGTGTTTTGCCTGGTGTGTGATCGTGACTGTGCCGAAACAGTTGACACAAGACGCACAACCCCAACTACATCCCTATTCGCAGCGTTGACCTCAACCTCAGCGTTGCAACCCCTTATGCCTGGTGACCATAGCGAGCTGGAACCACCCCTTCCCATCCCGAACAGGTCCGTGAAACAGCTCCGCGCCGATGATAGTGCGGATACCCGTGTGAAAGTAGGTCATCGCCAGGCTCTTATTCCCAAAACCCCTCGACAGCGTGTGCTGCGAGGGGTTTTGTTTTTTTCCGGCTCGGAATCTTGCGGGCTCAGTAGTCCGCCAGCTTCTCGCCGTCGACTTCCAGGAGCTGGTCCAGGCGCAGGGTCTCGCCAGTCTTGAGCGTCAGATACTCGGCGCCGCCCCGGCTGTACACGTCGGCAATGGTCGCGGTGCGCTGCTGGAGCAAGCCATCGGCGTCGCGGTAGTGGATCTGCGTGGGCCTGCGCACGGTGGCGAGGTCTTCCAGGCGGTCGTGGAACTCGCAGCTGATCGGGCTGTACTGGGCGGCTGTGCTGGTCATGGCCATGTATCCGGTGTGCTGGTTCATTCGCTGTCTTTCACCGACTGGATCAGGTTGTTGCGCAGCGACGCAACCGCCTTCTGGATCCGGGCGAATTCGTCCGGGGCCAGGCCGGTCGCTCCGGCGAGGCTGGATTCCAGGCGCCGCTCGCGCAGCTTGCGGCCGGCCTTGGTCAGGCGCACGCGTACCTGGCGCTCGTCTTCGGGGTCGCGCTGCCGCTCCACATAGCCCATCGCCTCCAGCTTCTTCAGGATCGGCGTCAGGGTGTTCGATTCGAGAAACAGCTTCTCCCCCAGGCTGCCGACGGTCTGGTCGTCCTGCTCCCATAGCGCAACGATGGTGATGTATTGCGTATAGGTCAGCCCCAGTTGCTCAAGGATCGGTTTGTAGGCCTTGCCGAAGGCGAGGTTCGCGGAATAGACCGCGAAGCACAGGAAGTCTGAGAGCGTCGGGGTTGCGGCGGGCTTGTCGGTGGGTTTCATTTGCTGCCTCGTTGGCCAAAGACGGATGGATCGCAAGCGTCAATTATAGGTCGTGTGCGATTTGATCGCAGGTGCTATAACTTTCCGCGGCGGCGGTTCCTGGAGCCCGAGGAAAGGGCGCCAGGAACCGGCGGAGAATCGTGCGCACGATCTGGCCGCCGCGGCGCTACGCGGTCTCAGGCCCGTGCGCCGTCGAGGTAAGGGTCGACCTTGCCGCGGGCGCCGTCGTAGTACGGGCTGCGCGTGCCGTGTACCGAGCGTGCGCCGTCGGTGTACGGATCGGCTGCGCTGGTGACCGAGCGGGCGCCCTCGGTGAAAGGGTCGCGCGCCGAACCGGCGGCTTGCGCGGCGGCGGCGGTCAACAGGGCGGCGGCGACAACGGTGTAGCGGACGATGGAGGTGAGCGTGGTCATGGGATGCATCCTTGTATCATGTGATTTATAGTCGCATGCGATTATATCGCATGCGACTAATGTGAAATAACGAAAAGGTCAAGGGAGTTACGACGTAAACACGTTCAGCGCCACCTCGATATTGCCGCGGGTTGCCTTCGAGTAGGGGCAGATCGCATCGGCGGCGTGAGCGAGTTGCGTAGCGACATCCTGCGGCAGGCCCGGCGCGCGCAGGTTCAGGCGTGCTTGCAGGAAATATTCCGCGCCGGTCTGGCCCAGGTCGACTTCGATGTCCACGGCCAGGTCGGACGGCAGTTCCAGCTTCATCTCCTTGGTCACCAGGCCGACTGCGGCGATGTAGCACGCCGACCAGGCGCCCGCGAATAGTTGTTCCGCGGTCGGGTGGGGCTGGACGGTCGTGAACACGTGCGCCGGGTTGGTGCTGTTGCCGGGCGACAGCGCGATGTCCAGCGTGCCATTGTGGCCACGCGAGGTAACGCCGGCGCTGCTGTGCATGGTGTGGGTCTTGCCGGTGGCGAGGACTTTTTCGATCTTGCTCATGGAATGGATCTCTGCTGGTTGTCAGTTGTAGTTAAATCGCATCCGTTTAGATCGCATGCGATTGAATGCATATTGGAACATGGGTCTTCCCTTGTCAAGGAAAAATATCGTGTGCCCGGAAGAGGGCCGGAAATGCGTCCTTGCCTACGTCAGTGCCGTTTGACATCTTAAGACGACTGGTCATATTATTCCGCCATGGCACGCACTGCAGACAAAACCGACATCCCCAACCGCCTGACGAAGGCGGGGCGCGAACTGTTTTCGCGCCACGGCTACAACGCCACCGGCATCCAGCAGATCACCGATCACGCCGGCGTGCCGAAGGGCTCGTTCTACAACCATTTTGAGAGCAAGGAAGCTTTTGCCGCGGTCATCGTCGCGCAGTATGCGGACTACCTGCAGCGGTCGTGGGAAGCCATGATGGAAGCCGCGCCGCCAGAGCCGATGGCGGCAATCCGTTACGTCTTTACCCAGATGATTGCCTACCACCTCTCCAGGACGGTGCAGGCGGGGTGCCTGATCGGTAACTTTGCGGCGGAAATCGCTTTGTCGAGCGACACCTGCCGGTCAGCCCTGCAGGCAGCCCAGATGGCCTGGCGCGAACGCCTGGCCGGCATGATCAGCCAGGCCCAGGCGCAGGGCGCAATCCGTACGGACATTGCGCCTGCCGAGCTGTCCGGGCTGGTCTGGGATGTCTGGGAGGGCGCCTTGCTGCGCATGAAGCTCGAACGCTCAGTCGAGCCGCTGCGCCGCAGCGTCGACCTGATGTTCGACCACCTGTTCCAGCCGGCTGCTACGCACGTTGTGGCCGCTGCAAGCCTTAGACCAACCACGGAGTAAGCCATTCATGGGCGCACAGAAAGAAGCCTTTCTCGCGGATGCTTTGTTCCAGCCGATCAAGCTGGGCAAGCTCGAACTTGCCAACCGCATGGCCATGGCGCCGCTCACGCGCAGCCGGGCCGACGACAACCTGGTGCCGACCGACATGGTGGTCGAGTACTACAGCCAGCGCGCCAGCGTGGGCCTGATCATCGCTGAAGCCACGCAGGTCTCGACCACTGCCCAGGGCTACACCAATACGCCGGGCATCTACACCGCCGAGCAGATCGCTGCCTGGAAGAGGGTGACCGACGCGGTCCACGCGAAGGGCGGCAGGATCTTCCTGCAGATCTGGCACACCGGCCGCATGTCGCACACGTACTTCCAGCCGGATAATCAGCCCCCGGTCGCCCCGTCGGCCATCGCCGCCAATGCCAAGACCTACATCAACGGCAAAGGCTACGTCGAATGCTCGGTCCCGCGTGAGCTTGAGGCTGCAGAGATCGCTGGCATCGTGGACGACTTCCGCATTGCTGCGGCCAACGCCGTTCAGGCTGGGTTCGACGGCGTCGAAGTCCATGGTGCGCACGGCTACCTGCTTGACGCTTTCCTGCGCGACGGCACCAACAAGCGCACCGACGCGTATGGCGGCAGCATCGAAAACCGCGCGCGCTTCCTGCTCGAAGTCATGGCTGCCGTGGTCAAAGAGATCGGTGCCGACCGGGTCGGCGTTCGCCTGGCACCGGTATCGCCCGTCAACGACGCGTTGGAGAGCAATCCGCAGCCGCTATTCGAACATGTCATGCGTGAACTGGAGAAGCTGCACCCGGTGTATATCCACGTCGTGGAAGGCCACACCGGCGGTCCGCGCGACAACGCGCCTTTCGACTATGAAGCGCTGCACCGCCTGTACACCGGCGTATGGATGGTCAACAACGGCTACTCCAAGGAGATGGCCGAAGAGGCGATTCGTCGTGGCAGTGCCGACATGGTCTCGTTCGGCCGCAAGATGATTACCAACCCCGACCTGCCGCGCCGCTTCCGCGAAAACAAGCCGCTGAACCGTCCCTTTGAAGACGCTTCGCTGTACGGCGGCAATGGTGCACACGGCTACGTCGACTACCCGGAACTGGGCTGACGCCAGCAAAAAAGCGCCCTTTGGAGCCGGGAGAAATACGTTCCAAAGGGCGCACAAGCGCATTTGAAGATGGCTGCCTGCCTGAGACAGGCTCGCTGTGCACGGGCTTATGCCAGGGCGCCGTCGGTATAGACGTCGAACTTGCGCGCGGGATCGGCTGAAGGACCGTTGCGGTCCATGCCGGCCAGGGCACCGTCGGTGTAGATGTCGAATTTGCGGGCAGGATCGGCCGACACGCCACCGCGGTCCAGGCCAGAGACGGACAGCTCGTTGACGGCGGGAGCCTCAACGCGGGTACCGTCGATGAAGACGTCGAAGCGGCTGGCCCGCGCACCGTCGCTATAGACGTCGCGCATGTCGACGCGGAAGGTGTAGCCGGACTTGTCGCCGGCAGGAGCGCTGTCGCGGGCGGCGGCATGCGCAATGCCGACCGTGCAGGCGGCTGCAATCGCGGCGGTGGCGAAGATCGTGTTAGCGAGCTGGCGGATCATGGCGGTACTCCGATTTGCGGTAAGAAGGGCAGAACGCTGCGGGCGTCCTCTCGCTTATACGCAGAAGCTGTGCCACCGGATGCGGACCGGCAAAAATGGAGCCGCAGGCCCGTCATCAGCGAAGTCCGCCCGGTTGGCGGAGCAAATGTTGGGCAGAAACAAACTAGCGGCGTATCAGCCGCCCGCCAAAACCAACAGCTTCAGCCGTCTGCCGCTTCCCGCGTCGGCATCCCCCGCCTCCGACTAGTCCCGACAGCATCAAGCTGGCCATGCCAATGTGGGCATTGCCCGCGCTGATGGACGGCGCCTACGCCATGTTCCCCCTGTAGAATCGGCCTCCACGCAACCCTGGAACGTCCCGCATGGACTCTCACGCCCCGGATCGCGGCGCGCTGGTGCCGCTGGCCTATCACGCAACGGTGGTCGACTACCTGCGCCGCCATGAGCCCGAGGTCTGGCGCTGGGCCGGCGCCCGCGCGACCGGCGCCGATCAACGCGAGGCACTGCGCTCGATGCTGCTGCGCGACACCTACCGCATCGAGGCGGACGCGCATGCCGACGTGCACGCGGCGCTGGCCGAGGCGATGGCGCGGCTCGGCATCGGCGCGCCCGCGACGCTCTACCAGTCCCCGGGCCAGGACATGAACGCCTCGCTGGTCTACGTGCCCGGCGAGGTCCACATCGTCCTGCAGGGGCCGCTGCTGGACCGGCTGTCGCCGCCGGAGCTGCTGGCGGTGTTCGGCCATGAGCTGGCCCACTACCTGCTGTGGTCGCGCGACGACGGCCAGTTCCTGGTGGCCGACCGCATCCTGAACGACGCGCTGGCCGCGCCGGGCGCCAGCGCCAGCCATCGCGAGACCTGGCGCCGCTACGCGCTGCACACCGAACTGTTCGCCGACCGCGGCGGTGCCGTGGCCGCGGGCGCGGTAGCGCCGGCCGTGTCGACGCTGGTCAAGGTGCAGACCGGCATCGGCAGCGTGGACGCGGCCGCCTACCTGCGCCAGGCGGCCGAGATCGAATCCCACGAGGCGGGCGCAAGCGCCGCCCACAGCCATCCCGAGACCTTTATCCGGGCCCGTGCGCTGGCGCTGTGGTGGGAAGGCGCGGCCGATCTCGATCCATGGATCGAAACCCGGCTGCACGGCCCGCTGGCTCTGGAGAAGCTGGACCTGCCGGGACAGGTCCGCCTGCGGGCGCTGACGCGCGGCTTCCTCGCCCACTTCCTCGCCGGCACGCCGCTGGCGAGCGAGGCAGTGCTCGCGCAAGTGCGCATGATGTTCCCCGACTGGCGCGACGACGAACCGGTGATCGGCCCAGACGGGTTGGGGCCGGACGTGGCCGACGACAGCGTGCGCGCCTACCTCAACACACTGATGATGGACCTGGCGCTCGCCGACCCCGACCAGCAGGACGCGGCGCTGCTGCGCGCCGGCCAGGTGGCGCAGGCGCTGGGCAGCCTGGAAGCGCTGCAAGGCAACCTGCGCCGCGACGCCGGCTTCGGCAAGCGCGAGCTGGACCGCTTCCAGCGCCAACTCCACCGCGAACTGGCCAGGGAGGGCCGGGCATGACTGACAGCAAGACTCACGGCACCAACACCGTTCCGGATATGACCGGCAGCAGCGAGCCGCGCACGCTGCGCGCCCTGGTCGACGCGCAGGCGGGCGCGGCGCTGCCCACCGACGACGTCCTGGTGCTGGTGCTGCCGCTGTTCGCGCAGGTCGCCGCGCTGCACGCGCATGGCAGGGTGGCCGCGCTCGACCCCGACAGCATCCTGGTGGACGAGGACGGCGGGCTGCGCCTGCGCCGGCCCGATGGCGAAGCGCCCGTCATGGACATCGGCGCGGTGCACCGCGTGCAGCCGCATCCGGCCTCGGGCCTGAACATCGTCGGCGCGCTGCAGCTCGGCCACGCCGATGACGGACAGCGCGACCAGGCCGACCTGGCGCTGCAGCTTGACGCTACGGCGCCGGTCGAACGCCCGGTCTATCTACGCGGTCCGGCCAGCTGGGAACGCCTGCTTGGCCACCACGACGAGATCGGCGACGTGTTCCTGCTCGGCATGGTGCTCGCGAGCCTCGCCTGCGGCCTGGACTTTGCCGATGAGGACGACCTGCGCAGTTTCGTCGCGCAGCGCCGCAACCTGTTCCTGCTGCACGAGCGCCTGCATCCGATCGTCGCGGCGGTGATCGTCGAGATGACCGAGATCAACCGCCACGACCGCGCCACCGATGTCGCCGCGCTGGCGACCCGGCTGCGCACGTGGCGCGAGCAGCCGCTGGGACTGGACGTTGAACGCGCACTGGCCGGCACGACCGGCGCCACGCCGCGCCGCGCCGCCGTGCTCACGCACCTGCGCGACCGCCTGTTCGATCTCTCGCGGCGCAACCGCCTGCTGCACTTCCGTCCGACCGCGGCCACCGTCAACGTCACCGTGGCCAGCGTGCCGCTGATGCTGCAGATCGAAAGCGTGCGGCCCGAGCATATCTGCACCTGGGGCGGACCGTTCGCGGCCGACCTGGTGGCGGGCAAGCCGGTGTCGTTGCAGCAATGGCTGCGCTTCGACGACCAGCCCTACCTGCCGGCGTCGCTCGACCGCCTGATCGCCGAGACCCGCCGCGACCGCGCCGAATACGGCTTCAGCAACCTGCGCCTGGTGGTGGCGTTCCTGCGCTGGCACAACCTGAAGGAGGCGCCGGACGAGCGCATCGTGACGCCGCTGCTGTGGCTGCCGGTGGAGCTGGTCAAACGCAAGGGCGTACGCGACCAGTACGTGATCCAGTGCGCGGGCGGCGAGGCCGAGTTCAACCCGGTGCTGCGCCACTACCTGCACCAGCTGTACGACATCCGGCTGGACGAGACCGTGGATCTCGACAAGACCTCGATCGAGGAGATCCATGCCGGCATCCTCGCGCAGATTCGCCGCTCCGAGCCCTCGGTCGAGTTGCGCCTGGTCGACAAGGCCGCGGTGCGGCTGGTGCGGCAGAAGGCGCTGCAGCGGATGCAGCAGTTCCAGCGCCGCAGGCCGGGCACGGCCGCCGTGCGCAGCGGCGGCTGGCTGCCGCCGTACAGCTATGCGCAGGACGACTACCGGCCGCTGGGGCGCGCGCTGTTCGAGCATTGGGTGCGGCCGAGCGAACTGCCGCAGCGCTTCGAAGCGGGCGCCGCGCCAGGCGCCGGCCCGCGGCAGCCGCACATGGGCGGCTCCGCCGCCGCGCAAAGCGAAGAGCGCCAGGGCTACGTGCTGGAGGAGTCCGAGGGCCACCGTTATGCCTGGGACCTGGACCTGACGCAGGTGACGCTCGCCAACTTCAACTACCGCAAGATGTCGCTGGTGCGCGACTACGCGCAGTTGCTGGACGAGCCCGGCGCCAATCCGGCGTTCGACCGCGTATTCTCGATCGATCCGCGCGACGTGGAGACCCAGGCGCCCGCACCGCTCGCACCGGCCGAGCAGTGGAACGTGGTGGCGGCCGACGCGACCCAGAACGCAGCGGTTGGCCTGGCGCGCAGCCAGCGCAGCTTTATCATCCAGGGCCCGCCGGGCACGGGCAAGTCGCAGACCATCACCAACCTGATCGCCGACTACGCCGGCCGCGGCAAGCGCGTGCTGTTCGTCTGCGAAAAGCGCGCCGCGCTCGACGTGGTGTTCCATCGGCTCAAGCAAAGCGGGCTGGACTCGCTGTGCTGCCTGATCCACGACTCGCAGACCGACAAGAAGGCCTTCATCGCCGACCTGCGCGCCTGCTATGAGCAGTGGATCGCGCAGCCGCATGACGGCGACGCGCTGGCTGCGCGCCGCGCGCAGGTGGCCGAGGCACTGGCCGCGCACCAGCAGCGTATCGACGCGTTCGAGGTCGCGATGGCAGCAGTGCCCGAGGCACTTGGCGACAGCGTGCGTGCACTGCTGCGCCGCGTGGCGGCGCTGCCGACGGTACCGGACGCGGGGCCTGCGCTGCGCGAGCGCCTGCCGGCGCTGGCCGCTTGGGACCGTCAGCGCGATCTCGCGCACCGCGTGCACCGCGCGATGCGCGAGCGCTTCGGTCTCGACAGCCTTGCCGCGCATCCGTTCGCGCGCCTGTCCCCGCAACTGCTGTCCGACGAGCGCGCCTATGGCCGCGCCGAGCAGCTGTGCCATGACGCCGAGGCGCTGTTCGATGCGCTCGACCCGCTGCTGGACAGCACCGCAAGCCTGACCAGCCAGGACACCGCGCTGGAACAGGCACGCGCGATTGCCGCCGACAGCCAGTGGCTGCTCGACACGGGCCTGGCTGCACACCTGGACCTGCTCGATCTGGCCTCGCCGGCGCAAGGCGCGCTGCGCGAGGTTCGCGCGGACCTGGAGCGGCGCGCGCAGGCATTCGCCGATGCGCAGGCCGCAACCTCGAACTGGCAAGACAAGCTGAGCCCCGGCGATACCGAATCGGCGCTGGCGCTCGCGCGGCGGCTGGAGCCGTCGTTCGCGCGCTGGCTGCAGCCCGCATGGTGGCGACTGCGCGGCGAACTGAAGCGCCGCTATGACTTTGGCAAGCACGCCGTCCACCCGGGCTACGGCAAGGTGCTGGAAGTGCTGGCCGCCGAGCATGCCGCAAGCGCCGCGCTGGCAGCGGCCGATGCCGACAGCCGCCGCCGCTACGGCGTGAGCGAGATGCAGGCCTTCCTGCGCGCGCTCGGCGAACTCGAGCAGCGCCTGCAGTCGGGCGCAGGCCCGCGCGAGCTGGTCGCGCATCTGCGCCAGGCCGTCGACCCGGTCGCCGCGGCGCGCGCCGAAGCCGGTGCGCGCGAGGCGCTGGAGAAGCTCGCGCAGCGTGTGCGCGGCGGGCTGGCGCTGGCCGCCGACGCGCGCCTCGGCGATATCGCCGAACTGCTGCGCGACCTGCGCGAGGCGCTCGATGACCTGCCAGACCTGTTGCCGCTGTTGCGCGCGGTGCACGCGGGTGACCCCGCTTGCGCCGCCACGCTGCAGTGGCTCGATCATGCACCGGCACAGCTCGAGGCGCTGGTGGCTGACGAGGCGCTGCGCCGTCTCGCGCGTGAGAACCCGGTGCTGGCGCGCTTTGGCGGCGCGGCGCTGGCGCAGGCTGCGCGCGCCGTGGCGCAAGGGCAGCGCGAACTGCTCGCGCTGAACGCGCAAGTGGTGCGCGCCACGCGGCACAAGCAGTTCGCCGAGAACGTACGCGTGTCCTCGTTGTCGGCCACGATGCTGGACGCCGACGGCAAGGCGTTCAAGAAACAATACGCCACGGGCCGCCGCGAACTGGAGCACGAGTTCGGCAAGAGCATGCGCCACCGTTCGATCCGCGATCTCTCCGACGACGAGACCGGCATCGTCATCAACGACCTGAAGCCGATCTGGCTGATGAGCCCGCTGTCGGTATCCGACACACTGCCGCTGTCGCCGGACCTGTTCGACGTGGTGATCTTCGACGAGGCCAGCCAGATCCCGACTGAAGAGGCCGTGCCTGCGCTGAGCCGCGCGCGCCAGGTGGTGGTGGTCGGCGACGAGATGCAGCTGCCGCCGACAAGCTTCTTCACGGCCGGCGGCGCCGAAGGCGATGACGAGATCGTGGTGGAAGAGGAGGGCGACCGCATCGCCATCAACCTCGATTCGGACAGCCTGCTGAACCAGGCCGCGCGCAACCTGCCTGCCACGCTGCTGGCGTGGCACTACCGCAGCCGTCATGAATCGCTGATCAGCTTTTCCAACGCGGCGTTTTACGACGGGCGCCTCGTCACCATTCCCGACCGTTTGCTGGAGCAGGCCGAGGACGAGGCGCCTGCGCTGCGCTCGGACCAGGAGGATGCCGGCATCGCGGGCGCCGACGCGCTGCTGGCGCGGCCGGTCAGCTTCCACCGGCTGGCAGACGGCGTCTACGCCGACCGCCGCAATGCGCCCGAGGCGGGCTACATCGCCCGGACCGTGCGCGAACTGTTGCGCCGCGAGACCGGGCTGAGCCTGGGCATCGTGGCGTTTTCCGAGGCGCAGCAGGGCGCCATCGAGTCCGCGCTCGAGACGCTGGCCGCCGAGGACGCGGACTTCGCGATGCGCCTCGAACGCGAGTACGTGCGCGAGGACGACGACCAGTTCAACGGGCTGTTCGTCAAGAACCTGGAGAATGTCCAGGGCGACGAGCGCGACGTCATCATCCTGAGCATCTGCTACGCGCCCGGGCCGGACGGCAAGATGCTGATGAACTTCGGCCCGATCAACCAGCGCGGCGGCGAGAAGCGCCTGAACGTGATCTTCAGCCGCGCGCGCCATCGGATGGCGGTGGTGTCGACGATCCAGGCCGAGGCGATCACCAATGTGCACAACGACGGCGCGGCCGCACTGCGCGCGTTCCTGCAGTTCGCACAGGCCAGCGCGCGCGGCCAGTTCGAGCGCGCCCAGTCGGTGCTGGGCGCACTGAACCCCGGCGCGCGCGACGCCTTTACGCGCGAACCCACGCCGGACAGCATCCGCGACGCACTGGCCGAGGCGCTGCGTGCGCGCGGCCACCAGGTGCACGCCAACGTCGGCCGCTCGCAGTTCCGCTGCGACCTGGCCATCGCCGATCCGTCGGGTCAAGGCTACGCGCTGGCGATCCTGCTCGATACGCCGTCCGAGCCGGTGTCGGACACCGCCGAGCGCTATGTATTCCGCCCCGGCATCCTGCGCAGCTTCGGCTGGCGGGTGCTGGACATCCCCGGCAAGGACTGGCTCGACGATGCGGAAGCGGTGCTGGCCCGCATCGAGGCCATGCTGGCCGATGGCGAGGATCGCGCGCTGGACATGGAGGTCGAGATCCCGGTGCCGTTGGCGAACCCGGCCACGGTGCAGGCTGCGGCGTCAACGGGCGAGGCCCGGGCGGACGCGGCGACGGCATCGGCTGCGCAAGCCGAACTGGTGCGGACGCTGCGCTTCGAGCAGGGCACGTCGCGCAAGTTCTGGCGTGCCAGCGTGCGCGGGGCGGAGCTCTCCGTCACCTACGGCCGCATCGGCAGCACAGGGCAGACCAGCGTGAAGGCGTTCGACAGCGCCGAGCGGGCGCGACGCGAGGCGGACAAGCTGGTGGCAGAGAAACTGCGCAAGGGTTACGTGGAGGCATAGCGCCTGGACAGGGTGCCGACGCGACTAGCCGCCTTCGTCCCTGGGCCAGAAGGTAATGAGGATATTGGAGGGCGCGACGCCGTTCTCGTCGCGCGGCAGCGGGTCGGATCGCTGCACCGCGCGCAGCACGGCGTTGTCCCAGGCCGCATTGCCGCTTGACTTGGCGAGCCGCGCCGACAGCACTGAGCCATCCGGCGCCATGGCCACGGCCACCACCGCCGCCGGATTGCCGCTGACCTCATCATTGAAGATGATATTCGGCTTGACCCGCTGCCGGACCCGCTCGGCATAGCCGGAAGAAGGCTTCGCGCCGGAGCCGGAACCGGCCCGCGTGCCCGTATTGCCCGCCTGGGCCCGCAACCGCGCCAGTTCGCCCTGGCGCTGGGCATTGTCGGACTGGCGCTGCGCTTCCATTGCCTTTCGCTGCGCCTCCTTGCGCGCGGCTTCGGCACGGGCCTGGCTCTCGCGCTGCCGCGCTTGTGCTTCATCGCGCGCGGCCTGCTGGGCCTTGCGCTGCTTTTCCTGCAGCGAGATGTCGGCCTCTTCCTCTTCGACCGGCTTTGGGCTTGGCACCGGCGTGATTGCAGGCGCTGGCGTTGCGGCTTCGGGGATCGCGTCCCACAGTTCGGCCGCGACACCCTCCGGCGCCGCGCTGCGCCAGCGCACGCCGTAATAGAGCAGGACACCCAGCAGCAGGTGCATGAACAAGGCCAGCAGGAAGCACTGCAGGGTGCCCCGTTCAGGCGCTGGCTGATAGGGATAGGCGACGGTCTGCATGGATCACGCGCCTTGCCGCTGCTCGTTTTGCGCTTGCTCTCCTAGGTACCACCGGTTCCGCCGGCGGGCGCATCCGCGTGCCTCTCCAGTTTCAGGTACGAGTCAGCCGCGACCAGGCCGAACACGATGTGGGCAATGGCGGTCACCCAGCCTCGCGCTTCAGCAAACCATGGGAAGGCGGCAGTCATGCCGTGGAAATTGACCAGGTACAGGACCAGGCCGAACAGCGCCCCCACCACCGAGGCCATGCCGACGCTCGAATCAAAGCGGAACGGCGCCATGATCGTTGCCAGGATTACCGCAAACACGACAGAGAGTACGAAGTGGACCACCACGGCCGCTACCAGCACGCTCATCTGGAAGGTGGCAGCTTGCGCCAGCACATCCGGGCCCAGCATGATGGCCGCGATCATGGTCAGCGGCTTCCAGACGCTGGCCCCCATCAACATGGCCGCCAGCAAGTCGAGCACCAGGAATACCACCCCGGCGACGAGACCCGCCAGCGCCGCTGCACGCCAGTCCGGCCACCGGTGCGTGTAGCGATGCGATTGCATATGAAGTTCCATGACATCCTCCTTTGATGCGGCAGAAACCAGAGCCGCTTTCCAAGGCGCAACTTCATTCTATGGGGTGCAACCGCATCAACCAAGCGCAGTCAACGCTGCAAAACATCGCGCGGGCGTCGCAGGGCGTCTGTGTCTCTTCAAAGGCTCACGGCAGCGGGCGCTTGCGTCCTAGCCCTTCGTGAAGATCTCCAGAAAGTGCTTGCTCGGATCCTCGAAGTAGATCCGGCGGCCGCCATCGTCCGTGTTGACCTCGCCGGGGCGGCGGCGGTATGGGTCCGCCCAGTAGGTCAGGTTGCGCGCGCGGATGCGGGCAAAGCCCTGATCGAATTCGGCGTCGCTGACCTGGAAAGCATAGTGCTGCATCGCAACATCACCTGCCGCGTCCATGAAGTCCAGGGTCACGTCATTGTCCAGCCGGACGCCGAGAAACGGCCCGAACGGCTCGGCCGGGGGGCGTCCGAGGATTTCGCAGAGGAAGTCGGCGGAGACCTTCTTGTCATGAGAAAAGACGATGGTGTGGTTGAGCTGGATGGCCATGTCGCAATCTCCGGGACGGGGGCAAGGAACGGCGAGCAGCCCGGCCTGGGACGGCCTGCCGGCCGTCATGCAGAAGCCGACGTGCGCCACGCTTGCAGGGTAGCCAGCGCCGGTGATGACGGCAACCTTGCCTTGCAGGCCAGGCTTGGCTAGCGCTTCCATTCAGCCGTGGCGTGAAGGTCTGAAAGTCCGGCCGAGTCAGATGCAGCCCTACTCAATGTCCACCACATCGACAACCTGGTGCTGATTTTTGTAGCGAACTTCCTGACGCATGACGAATCGCCGGGCGGGACAATACCAATCGGTCATGTCGAGCACCGTCGGCTCCAGTTCGATATCCGTATCGACCAGCCGAAAGCGGCCAGGATCCACGAACTTGGTATATCGGATCGGCCAGCAGAGCAGTGTGCCGGAGGCAAGCTTCAGGCGCTGCAGCGGACCCACCGTCCGCTCAGACAAGGTCAGGCGAACATTGGAACCCACGAAATCAGAGACAGTGGTGCCGGTCCGGCGATCCACAATACGAAAGTCGTAGCGGGACGCGAAGGTTTCCGCGGGGAGTACCTGGCCCTCTGTCAGCGCCGGCGGATACAGCAGCAGTCCGTTCGAGTTGGTACTCATTTCCCCGACCAGCTCAGTGTACTGGCCGTGGGCCTGAACGCGTGCATTCAGACTGCGCACGACTGGTTGTCCCGAGCGTTCGTCGATCACGAGCCGGTGACGCTGCACGGTCTCGACGGGCGGCCCCATCAAGCGCCGGAGGGCGGACTTGGAGTAAATATCCAGATCGAACGAACAAAGGTCGCGCTCGAGGTCGTTGACGTTGCGGAAGAAGGCAATGGTTGTCATCGGCGTCAATCCGTCCGCTTCGAAGCGGATCCGTCCGCCGTCATGGACATAGGGCGCGTCGCATATCTGGCCGGCGTACACGCGGTGCGACGCGGTCCCGAGCAGACCGCCTACGGCGAGCCAGGCCGCGGCAAGCGAAGGCCAGATTGGCTTGCACGGGCGTATCGGTGGATGGGGTTGGTGTCGGTGCGCCGGCCGAACCAGGACCTTATCTGGACGTGGATTGTCGAGCTCCAGTTCGCGACAAGCAAAGGGTCCGGATTTGTGCCGGGCAACTGCCGCTCGTATCTTCATCACGTTTCGTTCAGCACTTGCGTGGGAGTCCAAGTGTAAGCGGAGTGGGGCCAGCGTCAATGGCTGTGCGTGCCATGTGTATGGCGTGGGGTGCCAGCATTGTTGAGCGTCGATGCGCACGAAGCCGGCGTTGCGTCGCTATGGATCACCAGCGAGCCAGTTGCTTTCACGGCAATCCGCAGCGACTCGCGGCTAAGCCCGTCCCTTCGCCTGGCGCTGGCCAGTGCGCATACCGCGTCCAAGCTTGCGACGAGCGTGCGCTATCAATCCAGGCCTGTGGGCCTGATCTGCCCGGACCTGCTGGACAAGGTACGAGCCTGGTCGGAGCAGGATGCGATGCAGCTCAGACGCGTGGCGGCCGACGTGATTGGTCCAGTTCTTCATACGACACGCCAGCTCGCCGCGCAGCAAGGGATTTTGCCGCCTTCACTTCCGGGAATCGCAAGCCTGAACATACGAGTTATCAGGCCTAACGAAGCGCTCACCGACGCACTTCTGGCCGTCCATCGATGCTCACACAACTAAAGTTGTAACTACCATAATGAGTTCGTGGCAGCCGAGGGCTGGCAGAGGGCGATATGCGCTGCACAAAATGCGGGTTCGAGAACCCAGCGGGAGGAAAATTCTGCGAGGAGTGCGGGCAAAGGCTTGCGCAGATTTGCCCGCAATGCGGCCATGAGTCCAGCCCGACGGCGAAGTTCTGTGGTGCTTGCGGCGTGCCCCTGACGGAACTGCCGGCAACGCCAGTTCCTGCCGCAGAGGCAATGCCCGCCGTCCTCGCACCGGTTCTTTACACGCCGCCCCATCTCGCTGAACGCATTCTCGCCGAGCAGGCGGCGATGGAGGCCAGGGGACAGGCCGCCGGCGAACGCAAGACCATTACGGCACTGTTTGCGGACATGGCCGGCTCGACCGCTCTGATCCAGGACCTGGACCCCGAAGAAGCGCGCGGGCTGATCGACCCCGTGATAGCGCTGATGATGGAGGCCGTGCATCACTACGAGGGATACGTTGCCAAATCCTTGGGCGACGGCATCCTGGCGCTATTTGGCGCGCCGATTGCGCACGAGGACCATCCCCTGCGGGCGTTGTACGCAGCGCTGCGCATGCAGGAAGCGATGCGCCGCCATGGCGACCGGGTCCGTCTGGAGCAGGGTGTCCCGCTGCAGATCCGGGTCGGCATCCATACCGGCGAGGTGGTCGTACGCTCGATCCGCAAGGACGACTTGCGCGCGGACTACGACCCGGTCGGGCACACGATCCATATCGCCTCCCGGATGGAAGGCGTCGCGACACCGTCGTCGATTCTCGTCAGCGAATCGACCCATAAGCTGACCGAGGGATACTTCGAGTTCAAGAGCCTAGGGACCACGCACGTAAAGGGTATTCGGGAGCCGCTTGCGGTCTACGAGGTGCTCGGCCTCGGCGCATTGCGCACGCGCATGCAAGTGGCGGCGCATCGCGGTCTGGCGCGGTTTGTCGGCCGCCAGGCCGAATTGGAGCGCTTGCAAGTGGCGTTGGAGTCGGCCAAGGCGGGGCAAGGGCAGATCGTCGGAGTAGCGGGCGAGGCGGGTGTCGGCAAGTCGCGGCTGTACCACGAATTCAAGGCACGTTCGCAGCGGGGCTGCATGGTGCTCGAAACCTTCTCGGTTTCGCATGGCAAGGCCTTTCCCTATCTGCCTTTGATCGATCTCTTAAGAAACTACTTTCAGATCACCGCGCAGGACGACGAACGGTTGTACCGCGAGAAAGTCACCGGCAGGTTGCTGACCCTGGATCGCACACTGGAGGACCATTTGCCCTACCTGCTTTACCTGCTCGGTATCAGAGAGGCGGGCTCGGCGCTGCCCAGGATGGACGCCACCATCCGGCGCCAGCGCACATTCGAAGCCATTGCACGGCTACTGGTGCGTGAGAGCCGGAATCAGACGCTGATGGTCTTGTTTGAAGACTTGCAATGGCTGGACAGCGAGACCCAGGCCTTTCTCAATATCCTCATCGAGCATGTGCCAGATACCAGGTTGCTTCTGCTCGTCAACTACCGCCCGGAATACGCGCATAACTGGGACCGGAAGCCTTACTTCACCCAATTGCAGCTGGAACCCCTGGAGCAAGGGGAAGCACAGGGCCTGCTCACGGCCCTGCTGGGAGACCATCCCTCGCTCGTGCCCCTGAAACTGCTTATCCAGGCGAAGACCGAGGGTAACCCGTTCTTTATGGAGGAAGTCGTGAAGACACTGGCCGAGGAGAGCGTCTTGCTTGACCAGCCCGGCAGCTACCGGATTGAGAAGGCCCCTTTGTCACTTCATATTCCGCCGACCGTGCAAGGGGTGCTCGCCGCCCGTATCGACCGGCTTCCGGTCGCCCAGAAGGACTTGCTGCAGACCCTCGCGATCATCGGCAAAGAGTTTCCCTTAAGTCTAATCGAACATGTCACCGCGCAACCGGAAGAGCAACTGCGCCCGCTTCTGAGCGACCTCCAGGCCGGCGATTTCATTTACGAGCGTCCCGCATTCCCCGAAGTGGAGTACGCGTTCAAACACGCGCTTACCCAGGAGGTAGTCGCGAATTCGCTGTTGACTGACCGGCGCAGTGTGCTGCATGAACGCACGGCCCGGGCCATTGAGATACTGTTTCCAGGCCGGCTGAAGGACTACTGTAGCGAGTTGGCTCACCATTACAGTAAGAGCGGCAATACCCGGAAGGCGATCGAATATCTGGAGCTGGCGGGTCAGCAGGCCTTGCAGCAGTCAGCTCATCTCGAAGCGGTGCCTCATCTCAGCGCTGCTCTCGAGTTCCTCAAGTCGTTGCCTGACACTCCCGAACGTGCACGCCAGGAACTCAGCCTGCTGCTGGGTCTTGGCATTGCCTGCATCACTGCTCGAGGTCATGGAGCGCCGGAGGTGCAGACGATCTACACGCGTGCGTTAGCCCTGTGCGAACAGGGCGGGGAAACTCCACAGTTGTTCTCTGCGCAGTTGGGGATGTGGTCTTTTTATCTGTTGCGGGGACAACTCGAAACGGCGCAGGCTTTGGCAGAGCGCCTACACGGTCTCGCGCAGGACACACAGGAGCCGGAACAGCTCGCGGAGGCGCACCGCGTTCTGGGGGTGACGCTGTTCCGCCGGGGGAAGCTAAGCCTGGCCCGTACCCACATGGAAGAGGCGCTGACCCTGCACCGGCCCGATCGGCAGTCATACAGTCATCTTCTGCGTTATGCGCGAAACCCGGCCGTTCACATGCGGAGCACCTTGAGCTGGATTCTTTGGTATCTGGGCCTGCCGGACCAGGCCTGCACCCGAAGTGAAGAGGCGATAGAGTTGGCCAGAAAGGCCTCTGATCCGTTCGGCCTGGCGCTGAGCCTGATATTCGCGGCTGAATTGCATCAGCGCCGGTGCGACGAGCAGCGAGCACTGGAGTGTGCCAACGCAGCGATCGCACTGTCGAATGACCATGGGTTCCAGCTCTATCTGGCGTGGGGAACGATCCTTCGCGGCTGGGCGCTCGCCGGGCAGGGTTCTCATGAGGACGGCATCGCTCTGATGCAGCAAGGCTTCAGCGCCCTTGATTCTACCGGAGCGATACTCGGGCAGCCCTCACTTCTGGGACTGCTAGCCGATGCTTATGGAAGAGCCGGACAATGCGACGCGGCACTTCGCGTCACGAGAGACGCGCTGACACTGGCACGTGGCACAGGCGAACGGTTTGATGAACCGACACTGATTCGGCTTAAGGGAGAACTGCTGCTGCAGATGACGGCCGAAGACAATGAAGCGGAAGCGTGTTTTCTGAAAGCGATTGCGCTAGCCCGGGACGAAGGGGCCAGGTCAATCGAATTGCGGTGCGCGCTGAGCCTGGCCCGGCTTTGGCATAGCCAGGGCAAAAACCTTGCGGCGCGGCAGATCCTCGCCGAGATACAAGGCCTCTTCAAGGAGGGCTTTGATACCGTGGATTGGCGTCAGGCAAAAGAGCTGCAAGAGCATTTGTCCTGACGCCGAGGGAATCAGGACGTTGCCGCCGGGGCCACAGATGCAGTTGTTTTGTTTGGCGTCACAGTCAAGCGTTTTCCACTTCGGCAGCAATAGCCTTGCCCATTTCCGTTGTCGACGCCTTGCCGCCGAGGTCGGCGGTGTGCGGACCGTGGATCAGCACACGCTGAATGGCGGCAAGAATGGCATCGTGCGCCTTCCGCCCGGCATCGGCATCGGCATCGGCATCGGTGTCGAGGAAATCGAGCATCATGGCGCCTGACCAGATCATCCCGATGGGGTTCGCCAGATTCTTCCCATAGATGTCCGGCGCAGAGCCATGCACCGGCTCAAACAGCGACGGGAACTTGCGCTCCGGATTCAGGTTGGCTGAAGGCGCCAGTCCGAGCGTTCCCGTGCAGGCAGGGCCGAGGTCCGACAAAATATCGCCAAACAGATTGGAAGCCACCACCACGTCGAACCGTTGGGGCTGCAGCACGAAGCGGGCACAAAGGATGTCGATGTGCTGCTTGTCCCAACTCACGTCCGGATACTGCTCGGCCATGGCTGCGGCCCGGCCGTCCCACCACGGCATGCTGATGGCAATGCCGTTGCTCTTGGTGGCAACGGTGACGTGCTTGCGCTGGCGCTGCCGCGCCAGCTCGAACGCGAAACGCAGCGCACGATCGGTCCCAAGCCGCGAAAAGACGGACTGCTGCATCACCACTTCACGATCCGTGCCTTCGTACATCACACCACCGACTGACGAATATTCGCCTTCGGTGTTCTCGCGCACGATGATCGCGTCGATATCGCCCGGCTTGCGGCCGGCAAGCGGGCAGGGCACGCCTTCGAACAAGCGTGCGGGACGCAGGTTGATGTACTGATCGAACTCGCGGCGGAACTTCAGCAGCGACCCCCATAGCGAGACATGGTCCGGCACGGTGTCCGGCCAGCCGACAGCGCCGAAATAGATGGCATCCATGCTGGAAAGTTGCGTCTTCCAGTCGTCCGGCAGCATCTTTCCCGTGGCGGCGTAGTAGTCACAGCTTGCCCACTGAATATGGGTAAAGTTCAAGCGGATACCAAAGCGACTGGCGGCGGCATCGAGCACGCGCAAGCCTTCGGGCATTACTTCCTTGCCGATGCCATCACCTGGGATCACGGCGATGTTGAAAGTCCGGGTCGTCATGACGATCTTCCTGAGAGATAACGAGATTCCGCCATGGTCGATACCAGGGCTGCGGGTAATGGGGCCAATTCTAGACGGGGATATTCAACGGGAGCTTGCGTAAGCCGGCAGGAAAACGGAAGGAAATTCTTTATTTGTGCTCGCCTTCGGCACGCTGTGCGCTGGCGGGCTTGCAGGCTGTCGACGTGCCATCCCTTGCCGATGGCATCGATCCGAAATCAGAACTGATATCGCAGTCCGACGACAAATTGACGTCCTGGCCCGGGGACGACCGCAAGTTTGCCCCACGACACAGACGGCCGCCCAAGCTTTTCGAGGCGGCCCAACAATCTGCTTGTACGCTGCGGCAAAACGCAATTCACTGCCGCACGGTGCGTTGCGATCGGTACCATCGTCGGTACGACTGCTCTTAAGCTTGTTGCCATGCAGCATGGTTGCGCCACTGTGCTGTAGATCTGCGTGGCATCCAACTCTCAGGAGAGTTCTCATGGCCCTTCGGATCTGAAAGTCCTTATTCCGGACGATCACTTTCCCACGCTGGCTCCGCTGGCGGACGCTGCGGAGGCCCGCTAGTGACGTGGAGCACGATCGCCGAACCCGTGGCCGATCTGCTGCCGGACCTGTCGAGGTCGCCCGGCGGGCGCTGGCGTCCGCGCCCTAATCCAACCCATCAGCACTTCAGCCAAACCATGACCACACTGCAATCCACTCGCCAGGAGAAGGACTTCCTGGGCGTCCGCAACCTCGATAACAGCTTGTACTACGGTGTGCAGACGCTGCGGGCAAAGGAGAATTTTCACCTCTCCGGCCGCCGGCTTGGCGAGTATCCCGAGTTTGTCAAAGCACTGGCCCTTGTTCGACGCCATCCTGAAAATGGGCCGCACCCAGCTCCAGGATGCGGTTCCCATGACGCTTGGACAGGAGTTCCGTGCCATGGCCGACACCGTATCCGCGGACCTCGAGCAGCTTCGCACGCTCATCCCGGCTGCGCTATGCGCCGTGAATCTGGGGGGAACGGCGATCGGCACGGGCATCAATGCCGACCCGCGCTATCAGGCGATCGCCATTGAGGAGCTGGCGGCGCTCTCCGGCTTCCCGATCCGTTCCGCAGCCAACCTCATTGCGGCGACATCGGACATGGGCGACTTCGTACTGCTCTCAGGCCTGATCAAGAAAACCGCGCTGAGGCTCTCGAAGATCAGCAATGACCTGCGTTTGCTGTCGAGCGGTCCGCGGGCCGGCCTTGCGGAAATCAACCTCCCGGCGCGCCAGCCCGGTAGCTCCATCATGCCCGGCAAAGTCAATCCGGTCATTCCGGAAGCGATGAACCAGGTGGCCTATGAAATTGCAGGTAACGATGCCGCGCTGACCCTGGCCGCCGAGGCGGGTCAGTTGCAGCTCAATGCCATGGAGCCGCTGATTGCCTACAAGCTCTTTGACTCCATCCGGCTACTCGGTCGGGCGGTGCGGATGCTGGACCGCGAGTGCATCGAGGGCATTACCGCCAACCCGGATCAGTGTTCCGCACTGGTTCAGCGGTCGATTGGCATTGTGACTGCGTTGAATCCGTACATCGGATATGAGAATGCCACGCGCATCGCCAGGCTCGCTCAGGAGACTGGCCGCACCGTCGTGGAGCTGGTGCAATCCGAGCAGCTGATCAGCAATGAGCTGCTGGCCGATATCCTGCGCCCGGAGAACATGGTGGCGCCTCGTGCGGTAGCTAGAGCCTGATAACAACGAAGTGACCCGCGTCGGTATGCCACGGCGCAAACCGTCACGCATCGCCTGCTCGCACACCTGACAGCGCCGAGAGCTCACGGCAACGCACCCCTCTCCCGCGAAGTGGAAGAGGAGTGGGGGAGAGGGCCGTTGCGTCAACGAAGTAACGCGCCGTCCGGTATTGCCAGCGCCTGCCCTCTCCCCGACGCTCCCGCAAGCGGGAGAGCGGCAGCATCAGTTCCCCGCGCCGGAGCCCGAACGCCCTCGGGTTTATACGTAGGATGCAAGAATCGTCCGCCTGAGGTGGCAGTTTCGCAATTCGATGCGGTAGCGCGGTCCGTAACGAATGCAAATGCTGAGCCTTCTTGTCTAGCATTTAGTCATGAATCCACTAACGGTGCCGACCCGCGGCGCCCCGCCTTCCGTGCAAATATTCGACCCCCAGACTGTCTCCGTTCCCTCGGGCCATTTCATTGGCGGACGGCTCGTACCTGATGCCGGCCGCATTCCCGTGCGGCGCCCCTCCGATAACCAGGTGCATGCCGAGCTGCCGCTGGCTGACGCCGCCGCCGTGGATGCGGCGGTGCAGGACGCGTGGAAGGCGTGGCGCACCAGCGACTGGGCGCGCCGTGCCCCGCGCGAGCGGGCGCGCGTGCTGCGTCGCTGGGCCGATCTGATCGAAGCGGATGTGCAGTGTCTGGCGCCGCTTGAAGCCGTGTGCTCCACGCGGCCGGTGCGCGCTGCCGCGGCCTGGGATGTGCCTTTCACCGCCGAAGGCTTGCGATTCTTCGCCGAATACGCCGACAAGATCGGTGGAGACGTGGCGGCCACGCAGCACGATCACCTGGGCATGGTGGTGGCCGAGCCGTATGGCGTGGTGGGAGCGATCACCCCGTGGAATTTCCCGCTGGTGATGGTGTCGTGGAAGGTGGGCGCGGCGCTTGCCGCCGGCAACGCGGTAGTGCTCAAGCCTTCCGAGATGACGCCGTTCTCCGCCGTGCGCCTGGCTCAGCTGGCGATCGAGGCGGGCGTGCCACCGGGGTTGTTCAACGTGGTGCAGGGCGATGGGCGGACCACGGGCGATGCGCTCACGCGCCACCCGCTGATCTCGAAAATGACCTTTACCGGATCGACGCAGACGGGCGCCGCGATCATGGCCAGTTGCGCCTTGCATGGCCCCAAACCAGTCACGCTGGAGCTGGGCGGCAAGAGCCCGCAACTGGTATTCGACGATGCGCCGGACCTCGACCGGTTGGCCGGCATCATTGCCGGCGCCATCACCGGCAATGCGGGCCAGGTATGCGTCGCGGGCTCGCGCCTGATTGTGCAGCGCGGCATCGCCGAGGCACTGGTCGAGCGCGTCGCGGCAAGCTTTGCCGCGCAGCGGCCTGGTGCGACCTGGGATGACGCGGCGACGCTGCCGCCCATCATCTCGGCAGCGCAGGCGGCGCGCATCCTCGACATCGTCGAGCGCGCGTGCGGCCCGGGCGCGCAGGTGCGCAGCGGCGGCGGGCTGTTCGACGGCGGGCCGGGCGGCGCATACTTCCAGCCCACGCTGATCGAGGGCGTGCGCGCGGACAATCCTGCCGTGCAGGAGGAAATCTTCGGTCCGGTGCTCACGGTGCAAACCTTCGACGACGAGGAAGAGGGCCTGGCGCTGGCCTCGCACGAGCGTTACGGCCTGGCCGCCGGCGTACACACTGCCAATATCGGAAGAGCGCTGCGCGCCATGCGCGGCATCGCCGCCGGCACGGTGTGGATCAACCGCTACGGGCGCAGTTCGGATTTTGTGATTCCCACCGGCGGCTACCATCAATCGGGCATCGGCAAGGATCTGGGGCGCCAGGCCGTGGAGGCGAATTTGCGCTTCAAAAGCGTGCTGATCGATTTTGCTGCGGCGCGTTAGCGGTGCGTCATCGCTCGCCTGCGCACCCCTGCGGTGCCGACCGCATGACATGCCGCGGGACCCATGACAAACCGCAGTTTCGCCGCGTGCCATGGGCTCATTTCCATATAAACGCGGTGCGGCCGCGTGCTTTAATCCCTTCGAAATAATTCTGTCGCCCGCGCCGGACAATGCGCGGCTCCACGCCGGTCGCCGACCGGAAAACCCTGAGGATCAGAGACCATGACCTTCCGTCCCAAGTACGTGACCTTCGACTGCTATGGCACGCTTACGCGTTTTCGCATGGGCGAAATGACGCGCGAGCTGTTCGCCGATCGCATCCCTGCTGAGCAGATGGAGCAGTTCATCGCCGACTTCAGCGCCTACCGTTTCGACGAGGTACTGGGCGACTGGCAACCTTACGAAGTGGTGCTGAAGAACGCCGTGCGCCGCCTGTGCAAGAAGTGGAAGATCCAGTACTTCGACACCGATGGCCAGCAGTACTATGACGCCGTGCCGACGTGGGGCCCGCATGAGGATGTGCCCGCCGGCCTGGCCAAGGTCGCCAAGGAGATTCCCCTGGTGATCCTGTCGAATGCCTCGGATGCCCAGATCCAGAAGAATGTGGCCATGCTCGGCGCGCCGTTCCACCGCGTCTACACCGCGCAGCAGGCCCAGGCGTACAAGCCGCGCCTGAAGGCCTTCGAGTACATGCTCGACTCGCTGGGCTGCAACCCGGAGGATGTGCTGCACGTGTCGTCGAGCCTGCGCTACGACCTGATGTCGGCTGACGACATCGGCATCGTCAACAAGGTTTTCGTGAACCGTGGTCACGGCCCGGGCAACGCGGCGTACCGCTACACCGAGATCCAGGATATCGGTGGCCTGCCCGGTGTCGTCGGTCTTTGAACTGACCTTCCACAATTCCGTCCCCACCATGAAGCTTGATTCCTACTGGAACGATTCGGTGCCGACACTGGCACTGGACGCGCACGAACTGCCGCCGCAGGTCGATGTGGCCATCGTCGGCGGTGGCTTCACCGGGCTTTCGGCGGCGCTGGCGCTGGCCCGACATGGCGCAAGCGTGGTGGTGCTGGAGGCTGGGGCCACCGTGGCGCCCGAGGCCTCGGGGCGCAATGGCGGCCATGTGAACAACGGGCTGGCGGTGGACTACGCGGAGCTGGCTGCCAGGGTGGGCGTGGAACGCGCCCGCGGCTGGTACCACGCCTATGACGACGCGGTCGATACCGTGGAGCGCATCGTGCGCGACGAGGGCATTGCCTGCGACTTCCAGCGCAACGGCAAGCTCAAGCTCGCCACCAAGGCTCACCAGATGGAAGCGCTGCGGCGCAGCGCCGAGCGCCTGGTTGCCGACGGCGTGGATACCGACGTGGAAATTCTCGACGCGGCGCGCGTGCGTGCCGAGGTGCAGAGCGAGCGTTTTCACGGCGGCCTGCTGTACAAGCGCAGCGGCCAGATGCATATGGGCCGCTTCGCGCAAGGCCTGGCCGTGGCCGCGCAGCGCCACGGCGCACAGATCCACACTGGCACCTGCGTGCGCCGCATCGAGCGCGTGCAAGGCCAGGTGCACCGCCTGCACACCGCGCGCGGCACGGTGCTGGCCCGGCAGGTGCTGCTCGCCACCGGGGCTTCGCGCCACGGTGGCTATGGCAGCTTCGGCTGGCTGCGCCGGCGCATCGTGCCGATCGGCAGCTTCATCGTGACCACGGAGCCGCTGGGCGCTGAACGTGCCAGGGCGCTGCTGGCCAAACGCCGCACCTATGTCACGGTGGCGAACATTCACCATTACTTCCGCCTCACGCCGGATCACCGGCTGGTGTTCGGCGGCAGGGCGCGCTTTGCCGTCTCCAGCCCGCAGCAGGATGCTGCGAGCGGGGAGATCCTGCGCGCCGGCCTGGCCGAGATCTTCCCGCAGCTCGGCAACGTCAGGCTCGACTATTGCTGGGGCGGACTGGTCGACATGACGCAGGACCGCCTGCCGCATGCCGGCGAGCGCGACGGGCTGTTCTACTCCATGGGCTACAGCGGCCACGGCACGCAGATGTCGGTGCACATGGGCGAGCGCATGGCTGCGGTGATGGCCGGCGACGCGGCTGCCAATCCATGGCGCGAGCGCGACTGGCCCGCCATTCCCGGGCATTTCGGCCC
This sequence comes from Cupriavidus necator N-1, assembly GCF_000219215.1. Lineage (NCBI taxonomy): Bacteria > Pseudomonadati > Pseudomonadota > Betaproteobacteria > Burkholderiales > Burkholderiaceae > Cupriavidus > Cupriavidus necator. The sequence goes on from NC_015726.1 coordinate 1,771,221, forward strand.
GCCGTGGTTCCTGCCGGCGGTAGGCCTGTACTACCAGCTCAAGGACCGGCTTGCCTGAGCTTTGCGCACCTGCTGAGCTTTCGCCGCGATCCCTCTGTTTCCCACTCAGAATAATCAGGAGCACAACCAACCATGAACGATAGCGGTAACGAGTTCGAGAACCTTGTCGGCCCCGGCGAAAGCCTTCGTGTGATGGGTCTGCTCAAGCGTGGCGCCACGCGGCGTGACGTGCTGGCGATGCTGCTGGCAGGCGGCATGCAGGCCACGCTGGCCGGCAGCCTGGCCGGCGTGGCCGTCAAGGCCCATGCAGAGACACCGAAGCGTGGTGGCCGTATCCGCGTGGCCGTCGCCACGGCAGCCGCCTCGGATACGCTCGATCCGGCCAAGCAGTCGAACCAGAACGACTACGTGCGCTGCAACATGGTCTACAGCGGGCTGACCTCGCTCGATAGAAGCCTGACGCCGCGGGCTGCCCTGGCCGAGTCGTTCAACACCACCGACGCCAAGACCTGGGTCTTCACGCTGCGCAAGGGCGTGACCTTTCACGACGGCAAGGCATTGTCCCCGGCCGACGTGGTGTATTCGATCATGCGCCACAAGGACCCCGCCACCGCTTCGAAGGCCAAGGTGCTGGCCGAGCAGATCGAGAGCGTGAAAGCCACTGGCCCGAATGAGGTCACGGTGGTGCTGACCAGCCCCAATGCCGACCTGCCGGTGATCCTGGGCACCTTCCACTTCCTCATCGTCAAGGATGGCACCACCGACTTCAGCGCAGGCATCGGTACCGGACCTTACAAGATCAAGGAATTCAGGCCCGGCGTGCGCACGCTCGTGGTGCGCAACGGCGCCTACTGGAAGCCCGGCAAGCCCTATCTCGACGAAATCGAGTTCGTCGGAATCGCCGACGACAGTGCGCGGGTCAACGCGCTGCTGTCCGGCGGGATGGACCTGGTGGCCTCTGTCAACCCGCGCTCCGTGGCCCGCGTCAAGGGTACGCCTGGCTACGGCATCCTCGTCACGCAATCGGGGCAATACTCAGACCTGATCATGCGCAAGGACGTGGGTCCTGGCGTGAGCCCGGACTTCTTGATGGGGATGAAGTACCTGCAGGACCGCGAGCAGATGAAAAAGGCGATCGCGCTCGGCTATGCGGTGGTCGGCAACGACCAGCCCATCGACCCCACCAACCGGTTCTTCTTCAAGGAACTGCCGCAGCGACCCTTCGACCCGGAAAAGGCGAAGTTCCATTTCCGCAAAGCCGGCGTGACGGGCAAGGTGCCGGTGGTGACCTCGCCGGCCGCTATGTATTCGGTGGAGATCGCGATGGTGATGCAGCAGACTGCGCAGCGTGTGGGCCTGGAACTCGACATCAAGCGCATGCCTGCCGACGGCTACTGGTCGAACCACTGGCTCAACAGCCCGGTGGGCTTCGGCAACGTCAACCCGCGCCCCAGCGCCGATACCATCCTCACACAGTTCTTCAAGTCCGATGCGCCGTGGAACGAATCGCGCTGGAAGAACCCCAAGTTCGACCAGCTGCTGCTGGCGGCGCGGGCTGAGACCGATACCGGCAAACGCAGGCAGGTGTATGCCGACATGCAGTCCATGATCCATGAGGACGCCGGCATCGGTATCCCGTTGTTCCTGGCCAGCATCGACGGACATTCGTCGAAGCTTAAAGGGTTGTCACCGATCCCGCTGGGGGGTCTGATGGGCTATTCGTTTGCGGAGAACGTCTGGCTGGATGCCTGACCTGGAAGGGGGGCTTTGCTCCCCTCTCCCGCTTGCGGGAGAGGGGCCGGGGGCAAGCTCATGGCAAGCACCGTGACGGCTGACTTCGTGGATACGCCTGGCCCTCACCCCGACCCTTTCCCGCACGGGGAGAGGGAGCGCACAAGCGGTGAGGGGAGGGCGTGGATTTGCCTCGCTACTTCTTAGCGTCTTTCAGATTTGTCAGCTTTGGGCCGGCGCAAGCCGGCCGCTTTGCATTTGAAGCCCGCGCGGCAAGCCCGTCATCTGTGCGCGCCCTGAGCGCCAGACGGCTTGCCGAACAAAGCCACGCGCGCCGATGGCGGCGAAATTCGCGTGGATGTTCCCGGCCGGCGCCTGCTGGCACCGCGCCGGCCGGTTGGCGTTATCGCGAAGCCGCGATTTCGCCTTCGCTGTGCAGATCGACTTCATCGATCCAGCCGCGGCGCAATTCGGGCACCGAGCGCGCCAGCAGCGCGTAGTAGGGGTGGTGTGGCCCGCGGTCGTAGTCGGCGTGCGCGACCTGGGTCAGCTTGCGGCCATGCTGCATCACCACGATCTCGTCGCAGATCGAGCGCACGGTGTGCAGGTCGTGGCTGATGAAGAGGTAGGAGACGCCCAGTTCCTTGCGCAGCTCGGCCATCAGGTCGAGGATGGCAGCGCCGACCACCGTATCCAGCGCCGAGGTGATCTCGTCGCACAGGATCAGTTCCGGATCGGCGGCGAGCGCCCGGGCCAGGTTCACGCGCTGCTTCTGCCCGCCGGACAGGCCGCCAGGCGTGCGCTGCGCCACGCCGGGGGGCAGCCGCACCAGATCGAGCAGCTGGCGGATCCGTGCCCGTTTCGCTTCGCCGCGCAGGCCGTGGAAGAACTGCAGCGGCCGCGCCAGGATCTCCTCGACGGTGCGCGCGGGATTGAGTGCGGTATCGGCCATCTGGAACACGATCTGGATGCGCCGCAGCTCATCGTGGCTGCGCTGCGCCACTGTCGGTTTCAGCGGGCGGCCGTTGAAGGCGATGCTGCCGTGGCAGGGTGCCACCAGCCCGGCGATCGCGCGCGCCAGCGTGGTCTTGCCCGAACCCGACTCGCCGATGACGCCAATCGCCTGGCCCCGGTACAGCTTCAGGTCGACGCCTTCCAGGATCTTCGCGGCCGGCTGGCCGTGCGCATCGAGCACACCGTAGCCGGCGGACAGATCGCGGACCTCCAGCAGCAGCGGGCTCTTGTCGGGGTCCACCGGCGCACCCGGACGCTCGGTCGGCCGCGCCGCGGCCAGCAGGCAGCGCGTGTAGTCGTCGGCGGGCTGGTACAGGATCTGGTCGGTCTCGCCCAGCTCGCGCATCTTGCCGTCGCGCAGCACCAGGATGTGGTCGGCCACCTGGGCCACCACGGCGAGGTCGTGGCTGACATAGACCGCGGTGGTGCGGCGTTCCTGCACCGCGCGGCGGAACACGCGCAGCACTTCGACCTGCGTGGTGACGTCCAGCGCCGTGGTCGGCTCGTCGAGGATCACCAGGTCGGGATCGGTGATCAGGGCCATCGCCGCCATCAGGCGCTGCAGTTGCCCGCCGGAGACCTGGTGGGGGTAGCGCTCGCCGATGGAATCAGGGTCGGGCAGCGCCAGTTCGCGGAACAGCGCGACCGCCTTCTTCTCGGCGGCCTTGCGATCCATGAGCCGGTGGATCAGCGCCGGTTCGACCACCTGGTCCATGATGGTGCGCGACGGGTTGAACGAGGCCGCCGCGCTCTGCGCGATATAGGTGATCTCGCGCCCGCGCAGCCGGCGCTGGTCGCCGGGCGAGAGGTGCAATACGTCGGTGGTGCCGACCCGGATGCTGCCGGCGATCTCGCAGCCGTGGCGTGCAAAGCCCATCAGCGCCAGCGCGGTGGTGGTCTTGCCCGAGCCGGACTCGCCGATCAGTGCCAGCACCTTGCCGGGCTCGATCTCGAAGTCCACACCATCGACCAACGTCGCCTGGCCTGCGGTGATGCGCAGATTGCTGACCTTTACGGACGTGCCCATTTATTTGACTCCGTTACGTGCCGAGCGACCCGGCAGATTGTCGATGACGAGGTTGACGGCGAGGGTCAGGCTGGCGATGGCCAGCGCCGGCGCCACCACCGCCATGCTGCCTTCAGACAGCGCGCCGATGTTCTCGCGCACCAGCGAACCCCAGTCGGCATCGGGCGGCTGGATGCCCAGGCCCAGGAAGCTGAGGCTGGCGAGCAGCAGCACGACGTAGACGAAGCGCAGCCCCAGGTCGGCGAGCATGGGCCCGAGGATATTGGGCAGGATCTCCTGGCGCATGATGTAGGCGGTGCCTTCGCCGCGGGTGCGGGCAACCGTCACGTAATCCATCGCATTGATGTTGACCGCCAGCGAGCGCGCGATGCGATAGGCGCCCGGCACGTAGATGATCGCCGCCGTGACGGCGAGCATCCACACCGACGAGCCGAAGGCCGCGACCATGATCAGCGCGAACATCTTGCTGGGGATGGCCGTGAGCGTATCGACGCCGCGGCTCAGGCAGGCATCGATCCAGCGCCCGCTGACGGTGGCGAGCAAGGCCAGCGTGATGCCGATGCCGCTGGCGCACAGGGTCGAGACCAGCGCGACGCAGACGGTGTAGCGGGCGCCCAGGACGACGCGCGCCAGCATGTCGCGCCCGAGGTAGTCGGTGCCGAGCCAGTGCTGGGCGCTGATCGGGGCGAAGACCTGGATCTCTCCCGCGGGCGTGCCGTCAGCGTGGATCAGGATCGGGCCGAGGATGGCGGCGAACAGCCAGCCGATGAGGATCAGGCAGCCGATCCAGCCGGTGAGACCCAGGCGGGGCAGGCGCGGACGGCGACAGCCTTGGTCGGGGGCGCTCACCGCGGTGGTGGCTTGCGTGTGGGAGGAAGTGGACATGAATTGCAGCTCCTGCATGGCGAGGCTTCAGCGATGGCGCAGACGCGGATTGGCGACGATGCCGCACACATCGGCAAGCGTGACGAGGGTCAGGTACGCACAACAGAAGATCATGGCGCACACCTGGACCACGGGCATGTCGCGCTGGGCGACGCTGTCGACCATCAGCTTGGCGATTCCCGGGTAGTTGAAGATGGTCTCGATGATGATGACGCCGCCAAGCAGGTAGGACAGGCTCAGCGCCACGGCATTGGCAATCGGGCCGATGGCGTTGGGCAGCGCGTGGAACAGCACCATGCGGGTCGCGGAAGCGCCCTTGAGCCGCACCATCTCGATGTAGGGCGCGTTGAGCTGGTCGATCACCGCGGCGCGGGTCATGCGCAGCATCTGCGCGACGATCACGCAGCACAGGCTCAGCACCGGCATGGCCAGCGAACGCAGGATCTTATCCCACGAATCGTCGGTGCCGATATAGGCGAGCGCGGGCAGCCAGCGCAGTTGGACCGCGAACAACAATACGGCCAGCGTGGCGACCAGGAACTCCGGCACCGAGACCACCGCCACCGCGCCGAGGCTGACGCCGCGGTCAAACCAGGTACCACGGTAGACCGCCGCCAGGATGCCGAGGCCGAGCGCCACCGGCACCGAGATCAGTGCGGTCAGGCCGGCCAGCAACAGCGATTGGGGCAGGCGGCTGCCAATGGCCTCCGACACCGGCTGACGGGTGACCAGCGACTCGCCGGCATTGCCGGTCACCATGCCGCCCAGCCAGTGCACGTAGCGCACGGGCGCGGGGACATCGAGGCCCATCTGGGTACGCAGCGCGGCCAGGGCCTCGGGTGTGGCGTCCTGGCCGAGCTGTTCCTGCGCGGCATCGCCGGGCAATACCGCGGTGATGGCGAAGACGATGGCCGAGACGGCCAGCAGCGAGATCAGCGCCAGTCCGACGCGCCGCGCCAGCAGACGCAAGATGAATGGGTTCACGGGGTCTCCTTTCTTAGTGGATAAATCAGGCCGCGAGTCGCAAGTGATCGACTGACGAATCACCCATCAGACGCCCGCAGGGATCTGGCAAAAAGCCGTGGATCCACTTCGGCTGCGGGGGGAACGTCTCGCGTTGCAAGATTCCGAAATCCGGTGGTGCAGGGCGCTCATGATCCGGGTTGATTCGTCTGGGCCGACAAAGCTCTCGAACGGCTTTTTCTCTGACAAGGCAATGACTCCTGGGACGGGGGCCAGGGTCTTTGTGGGATGCGACATTGAAGCATGTGCGCCCAAGCGCTTGGTGGGGTATTCCGGGCCATGACGGTAATAGCTGCGGTTTCATATGTCCCGTTTGGCATTGCATGCCGTGCGCTCAGCGCGCGTGCATGTGCACCGCAATATTCGTCGGGATTTACCCTGGGAGTGCGTCATCCTGGTGCGTGCGTGGATGCAGTAATTTTTTCCTATCAGATGCTGGCGTGTTCATCGCATCATGATTCCCCTTTTTCGCCCGGCGCTGCTACGACTGCGATGACATACCCACGACCCCGCACGAGGTAGACGATATGGCAGTCCTGGCCGACGCGGACAATCTGCGCCGCGGCGAGCGCGGTGAGCGGCTCAGCGGTCTTGTCGACCGTGCGAAAGGAAACTGAAAAGATTGTGCGGCTCCATTCTGCTTCCAGGCAATGAGCACCAAAACTACCGCTGTGATTGCCGACGATCATCCCGTGGTGCTCGCCGGACTGGCGCCGTACATGGCGCGTCAAGGCATTGACGTCATAGCCATCGCGGATAGCGTCAATGGGCTTCTCTCGGAACTCAAGAAGCATGCACTGCTACTGCCGGATATCGTGATCACCGGCTATGACTATGGCGGAGAGATCGACGGGTTGCGCTTGATCGAACGGTTACACCGGATGTACCCCAAGGTGAAGATCGTGGTCTTCTCGGGGCAGCGTCCACACGGTCTGGTTCGTCAATTGCTGGCGAAAGGTGCCGACGCGTTTGTCGCAAAATCGATGGCCCTGCAGTTCGTGGCCGATGCATGCCAAACCGTCCTCTCAGGTGCGAAGTACATAGACCCGGACACTGAGGGGTTGTTGATTGCTCCGACCCGCCATTGCGAAGACAAGTGCGACGATCGTCTTAGCCCGCGCGAACGCGAGGTCCTTCGCCTTCTGGCGCAAGGCTATCCGCTGCAGGAGATTGCACGGAAATTCCAGCGCAGCGTCAAGACGATCAGCGTCCAGAAGTGCTCGGCCATGAGCAAGCTCGGGCTGCGAAATGAAATAGAACTGGCGTTGTATCTGGTCAAGCACAGGCATGCGGTGATCCCGTCCTGAATACAAGCGCTGCGGTGAGTAACCGCTGCAAAAAGAAGGGCTGCCCAAGGGCAGCCCCGGACGGGCTCTGCCGCAAAGCCATGGAAAGTGTCGATATATGCTGATGACATACACGCGACAGCAGAGCTCTCGCACATCCTAGGCTGATAATTACTGAAAAAAAATAGGCGCTGGCCTAAAAAACGCTTTAGATGTAATACCAACATCATGGCTCGAATACGGATTGTTAAGTCTTGCAGATTCAATGCAGAATCTGCTTCGCCCGAATTCGAACCGATGCGGATGGGCTACTTACCATTCTTGGAGCAAATCATTTCATGAAATTCAAACTGTCAGCCTTTGCGGCTGTTTTGCTGGTGGTCCCCAGCGCGTATGCGCAATCGAACGTCACGCTGTACGGTGTTGCTGATGTGGGTATTGAGTACCTGAACAAGGCTGTTGCTTCGACGGGTACCGTACCCGCCGGCGCCCAGGGCAACAATCTCTGGGCCCTGCAATCGGGCAACCAGTCCGGATCGCGCTGGGGATTGCGCGGCGTAGAAGACCTGGGCGGCGGCATGAAGGGCATCTTCCTGCTGGAAAGCGGCTTCAACCTCGATACCGGCGCCTCGGGGCAGGGTGGTCGTCTCTTTGGTCGCGGCGCCTACGTCGGTCTGCAGAACCAGTGGGGCCAGCTGACCCTGGGCCGGCACACGACCCCGTTCTATGACTTTGGCGTTACCTACGACCCGATGTCGATCGCGAGCCGCTATTCCATCGGTGCACAAGACCCGTTCATGGGCGGGGCGCGTGCCGACAACTCCGCCAAGTATATGGGGACGTTCGGCGGCCTGAGCGTGACTGGCCTGTATAGCTTCAACAACAACAACCAGGAGGTCGCGGGCAATTTCACCAACGGGCGTGAGTACTCGTTCGCTGTGAACTATGCTGTGGGCGGATTCGCCGTTGGCGCCATTTACGACCAGTCGAACCGGTCGGCCGCCACGGCTCTGTCGACCAATAGTCTGATCAGACGGGCCGCAGTCGCCGGGACATACACTTTCGGTCCTGCCAAGCTCTACGGCGGTTACCGATATGCCCACGCGTTCAACGGTGCCACCCTGCCTGGCGTTGCGCTGACCAACACAGTGTCGAACCTGGGTTGGGTTGGCGTTGGCTACCAGGTATCTCCGGCGCTGTCGGTCAGTGGCTCTGCGTACTACCAGAACCTGCGTCAGTCGAACGCCGGCAACCCGTGGCAGTTCGTGGCGCTGGTGGACTATGCACTGTCGAAGCGTACGGATCTTTACACCACGGTTTCGTACGCACTGAACCGCGGCAAGTCGAACCTGGGGGTGAACGGTTTCAATGACCAGCTGGGTGCGAGCAGCGAAGCCGTGCAGCCGGGTGCAAACCAGTTTGGCGCTGTCGTTGGCATCCGCCACAAGTTCTGAGCTTAAGTCCGTTAGTGCAGACCCGGGGGCAACTCCGGGTTTTTGATACAACTCCGCTCGGCTTCAGGGTTGCCAGGTTTGGAGCGCCGTCCCTCCCGGGACGGCTTTGCGTTGGCCGCCGGCCTCCGCATCATGCCAGCCACAGCGGCGCAGCGTCCGGCCTCCAACAGCGGGCGAGAAAACACCGGAAATTGCAAGTTCAGAGCGTATTCGGCAGCTTCTGCCAGCGCTGCGATGCGATACTTTATCCGGATCGCGGGCCTGCTCTCGCTGTTCATGGCGAGGAAATGCAAAGTACGTACCGCCATAGCCGACAGCCATCACTGTCGTGGGCTATGCCGAGCCCCTCGTCGCCATGCTGCCCTTCAGACATCGCCACTGGTGATACCAGACCCCTGGGTCATCGGTAGAAAATTTTCTAAACGCTCAGAGAAGTAGTCATGTCCGATATTGCGCCCATGAATCGGGAACCCGAGCTTTTCAATCCGTCCGCGCTGTTTGTCAACAACGCGAACATTTCCGGCATGGAAGGCTACCGGGCGATATGCGCCGCAGCCGAAGACGATTACGAAGGCTTCTGGGCCCGGCATGCACGCGACCTCATCACCTGGCATAAGCCGTTCACCAGGACGCTGAACGAGGAACACGCTCCGTTCTACCGTTGGTTCGAGGACGGTGAGCTCAACGTTTCGTACAACTGCCTGGACCGGAACCTGGCGAACGGCAATGCCGAAAAGACAGCGGTCGTCTTTGAGGCCGACGACGGCCGTGTCACCCGAGTCACGTATGCGCAGCTGCACGCCAGGGTCTGTCAGTTTGCTAACGGCTTGCGGGCGCTTGGCATCGGGAAGGGTGATCGCGTGGTCATCTACATGCCGATGTCCATCGAAGGTATCGCCGCCATGCAGGCTTGCGCGCGCATCGGTGCGGTGCATTCCGTGGTCTTCGCCGGCTTCTCGGCCAGGTCCCTGCGCGAACGGATTATGGATGCTGGCGCGGTGGCAGTGATCACGGCCGACGAGCAGGTGCGTGGCGGCAAGCATCTGCCGTTGAAGTCGATCGTCGATGAAGCCCTCTACTTGGGCGGTTGCGACACCGTGAACAACGTCATCGTTTACAAGCGCACGGGCGCCAGCATCGATCTCGTCTCCGGACGTGACCTGTGGCTGCATGCGCTGACCGTCGACCAGCCCACCATCTGCGAACCGGAATGGGTCGAGGCCGAGCATCCGTTGTTTATCCTCTACACCTCGGGTTCTACCGGCAAGCCCAAAGGGGTGCAGCATGCATGCGGTGGCTATCTGCTGTGGGCGATGCTGACGATGAAGTGGACGTTCGACATCAAGCCTTCCGACGTCTTCTGGTGCACGGCCGACATCGGCTGGATCACCGGCCACACCTACATCGCCTACGGCCCGCTTGCGGCGGGCGCGACCCAGGTCGTTTTCGAGGGTGTGCCGACCTACCCCAACGCCGGCCGCTTCTGGGACATGGCCAGCAAGCATCAAACCACGATCTTCTATACCGCCCCGACGGCGATCCGCGCGCTGATAAAGGCTTGCGACAATGACCCGGAGCTGCATCCGAAGCAGTACGATCTGTCCAGCCTGCGCTTGCTTGGCACGGTAGGGGAGCCGATCAACCCGGAGGCGTGGATGTGGTACTACGACAACGTTGGCAATAGCAAATGCCCCATCGTCGACACCTTCTGGCAAACCGAAACCGGCGGGCACATGATTAGCCCGTTGCCTGGCGTGACGCCGTTGCTGCCGGGCTCCTGCACGCTGCCGTTGCCTGGAATCATGGCGGCGGTGGTCGATGAAGGCGGCAACGAACTGCCGCACGGGCAAGGCGGCATCCTGGTCTTCAAGCGCCCGTGGCCGTCCATGATCCGCACGGTCTGGGGCGATCCTGAGCGGTTCAAGGCAAGCTATTTCCCGCAGGAACTGGGCGGCAAGCTTTACCTGGCAGGTGACGGCGCGGTACGCAATGAATCGACCGGCTACTTCAGCATCACCGGTCGCATCGACGATGTGCTCAACGTTTCCGGTCACCGCATGGGCACCATGGAAATCGAATCGGTGCTGGTCGCCAACCCGCACGTCGCGGAGGCCGCCGTGGTGGGCAAGCCGGACGATACCACCGGGGAAGCCATCTGCGCCTATGTCATGCTGAAGGGCGCCCGGCCCCAGGGAGCCGAAGCGCAGCGGATCGCCAGGGAGTTGCGCGACTGGGTCGCCAGGGAGATCAGCCCTATCGCCAAGCCTAAGGAAATCCGTTTTGCCGACAACCTGCCCAAGACCCGTTCGGGCAAAGTGATGCGCCGGCTGCTCCGTGCCATTGCCAAGGGCGAACCGATCACGCAAGACCTGTCTACTCTTGAGGATCCTGCGATCCTGGAGCAACTCAGGCAAGCGCAGTAATCGGGCAATTTGACCGGCGCTCCGCACACTGTGCGAGGCTGCCCGGTCAATGCACATCTTTTTGGAAGACGACTATACAAGTGGGCCCAGGAGTTGATGATGGAGATTGCGATCAAGGTCAGGCACTGCAACCATGATCTGAAAATCGTTGAAATGCTGAACGCTGGCAACATCGAGCCCGACACGGAGGTTTGCAATGTCGCCTAAGCGACGATGGACGGCAATGCGGCAGCGCTACCCGTTGCTCGGTGAATTCGGGTACATCGACATGATGCTCAATTCATCCATGCATCCCAGGACTCAGCATCGCGTCCTGGACTGCGTCGAGGAACAGCGCGTATGGGAGCGGCCGGAATTGCCGGGCATCGGTATCACCCGTTTCGGTCGCTTCGAACATTCTTGCTGTGTCACGTTCGCAGGCGGCCGCCATCACGCCATGTACTACGTGTGTCAGAATGGCCGCTATCGCATGGAAGAAGCGCCGGCATTTGTATCAGAATTCCATGCAGGCGATGAGTAGCCCACCTCATGCTGTCGGCAAGGCCGACAGACCCGGGTTCATGCGACCGGTCCAGTGGAGCATGTGGGTGATCCGCATCACCCGCGTTTTCAGCGTAATGCCCGCTTTGTAGGCCTTGAAGATAAACTCGCGACCACAAGAGGCGGGTTCGACGTGGCTCAGCAGAGCGCCTGGCTGATGATGGCAAACTGCTTGAGCGCGCCATCCGCCGTCGGTACGCCATGACGCGCCATCGCCACCACGGTATCCACCTGCACCAGTCCCGCCTGCGCGAGCCAGTCCTGCAGGGCGCTCGTTCCCGTGACATCCACGCGCACGAAAGACCCGGTGCAGGCGCCAGACCAGCAGGCAATCAAGGCTTTCGCGCGTTCGCTATCGGAGGCCACCACCGGCCCGATCGCATTGCCTCGCCCGAAGCGGCGCATGACCGAGAATCCGACCGCTTCCCCATTTCGCTCCAGCACCACCGTCTCACCCACGGCGAGCAATGACTTCAGCACTTCGCCGCGCGACATGCCGGTTGCGCGATTCCCGAGTTCGACGATCGTCTCGATATCGGCTGGCGCGAACGGACGCAGCGATTCTCCTGCGGCCAGTGCCACCGGGTCGACGGCATTCATCGTGCCCTGATGCTGATTGATGGTGCCCGTCGCGACGAAGCCGAGGCGCTCATACAGCGGCTGTCCGGCGGGGGTTGCGTTCAGCAGCGTGCAGCGGTCGCCAAGCGCTTCCAGCACCAGGCGCATCAACTCGCCGCCGATGCCCTTGCCTTGATGCGACGGCGACACGATGATCATCCCAAGCGATGCCTGCTGTCCCTGCTTCCAGTAAAGCCCGGTACCGATCACTACCCCGGCTTCCTCCGCGACGAAGCCAGTACCCAGACGAAGGATAAATTGCCAGTCTTCAGCACGATGCGGCCAGCGCAAGGATTGCGACAGTTCATATGCGGCGGGCACGTCCTCTTCGCTCATGGCGCGGTAGGTGACTGGAGCATGGGTTGCGTGGCTTGGCATGGTGTCTTCCTTTTGAGTAAGCCGAATCTTCAACACGTCTGGCAGGACTACTGACTGAAGCCATCTTGCCACAGTGTCCGTCCCGCTTTACGGCGTCAATGCGATTCCACAGGTTCGTCTGGCAGCCGCCTTATCGCGCGGCGCTTATGCCGTTCGGCCGGCGCCAGACCGCACAAATTGCTACGCCCGCGCTCCGCCAAGGGGCTTACGGGATGCAGTCCGCTGTTCCGCACCATGGCATTGGCCGGCGCCCATGTCAGCAGCGACCTGTTCGGGATGCAGCAAATTATGCTGAACGGCACGCCAAATGCCGCTGTTTCTATGCTTGGACACTGTCCGAACGCGATACTCCGGAGGCTCGATAGTGCTGTAATGCTGTTCAGGGCGTATGCGACGCGAGGGCGGACACGATCCATCTCGGGCAACGCCTGCGCCGAGAGAATTTTTCCTATTGAGGGCTTGCGCGGCTCATGGCTCATGCAGCGTAATCCTTGTTATCGCGAGAACAAGTCATGTCAAGTTTGCTGCAGGGCGTCACCGAGCGCGCCACGCCGGCTACGTTTGTCGATTTGCGCGCGTTTGCGCAAGACCATTCCCTCGGTGTTCCCTTTACCGACGCTTCCGGGGAAGACGACTTCCTTTCCCGGCGTCGCATGCTGGACTTGCCACCGGGACCGGTAACGCTCGGCGTTATCACGCTGGACGGCGGGAGCGGGCTGGTCAAGGCACAGCCCGCGGATGAGTTCATCATCGTCTGCGAGGGCAAGCTGACACTGACCCAGCGGGATCGCACGGTCGTGCTGGGTCCGGACAACAGCGCTGTGCTGTTGCATGATGCCGAATTCGCTTGGTCGGCTGAATGCCCGGTGTCGATCCTGTTCATGCGCTACCAGTACAGCAGTCCTGGTGCGCGCGCGCTGCTGCCGATCGCGCAAGGGCCGGTACTGGAACCGTCCGGCGCGCCTGCGGCCGAGTTGCTGCTCACGCCGACCCCCGCTTGTCGCAACTACACGGACTATCGCTCCGAGGACGGGCAGTTCGTCTGCGGCACCTGGGATTCGACACCCTACCATCGCCGGGCGATGTTCTATCCCCACTACGAGCTGATGTACCTGTTGGAGGGCAGCGTGACGTTTGAAGATGAAACCGGCCGTAGCGGAACGTTTTCACGCGGCGATATCTTCCTGGTCGAACAGCATGCGCGGTGCAGCTGGGATAGCCGCGAGCAGGTCGCCAAGGTATATGCGATTTTCCGTCCGGCGTAGTTCGTACTGCGGGCCGTTGAGGTTCACTGGTGGTCTCCGCTTCACTGTGAAGCCTTGCCCGCAGGCAGTCATGCCTGTGGGCTTTTCTCCATGGTGCCTCGGACCTGCCGCTTTGGATGCTGGCGCCGCGGTCGCGTCCATACGCGAACGGGGTAGGCGGCTTTTTGTGTGTTTCTTTCTAGCAGAGGTTCTTCATGGCACTCAAAGACTTCAAGGTACTTACGTTCGACGTGGTTGGCACGCTGATCGACTTCGAGGGCGGAATGCTCGACTATCTTCGTCGCGCCGTTCCCGACAGCGCCATCAGCGATGAGGATTTCCTCGCCGCCTATCGCCGCACGCGCGCCGCAGACAAGACGATGTGGTATCCCGATGACCTGGAGCGTTGCTGGCACCTGATGGCGCAGAGCCTGAGCTTGCCCGATTCCGAAGAACTTGCACGCGGCCTGCGGGATTCCGTGGTCAACTGGAAGGCGTTTCCCGATTCGGTCGAGGCACTGAAGCGCCTGCGCAAGCATTTCAAGCTGGTGGCGATGACCAACGCCCAGCGCTGGGCATTGACTCACTTCGAGAAGACACTGGACTTCCCGTTTGACGATACCGTCACCTGTGACGATGCCCTGACGGAAAAGCCCGATCCGCAGTACTTCGCCTATGCGCGTGGCCGCTATGAGGCCAAATGGGGTTACAAGCAACAGGACAACCTGCATGTGGCGCAGAGCCAATACCATGACATCGGCATTGCCAGAAAGCTCGGCCTGAAGACCTGCTGGATCGAGCGCCGTCATGCGCAGCCGGGTTTTGGCGGCACCATGGAAGTGCCGGAACTGACCAGGCCGGACTACCACTTCCATTCGCTGGCGCAACTGGCGGATGCGGTCGAGGACAACGAGTAAGGCGTTCTCGCGCCGGGGCGGTGTGCATGCGTGGCACCGCCCTTGTCCATCGCTTATCTTTCCCGCCTCGTTCCCGCTCTCACTGTTCTGACCTCCATGCCCATCACCATCATTCCGCATTCCGCCTCTGGCAGCGACCTCACCGACGACGGCCCTGTCGGCAGACCGCTAAGCCAACCACCGTGCCATACCCGCAGCTTCGAGCTTGACCTGGAGGGCGCCGGACAAAACCGCACCGGCTTGTGGGAATGCACAGTCGGCTCCTACGAACGGCAAATCGCGGAAGCCGAAGTCATGCACATCCTTGCCGGTGAATGCCTGTTTACGCCGACGGGTGGCACGCCGATCCGGATCAAGACCGGAGACACCCTGTTCTTCCCGGCCAACACGACCGGCATCTGGGAGATTGTGGAACCCTTGCGCAAGGTCTATGTGATCCTGCAGTGATCGGCACGCGAGCGGGGATCCGGCGTCTTTGAAAGTCACGGGGTCCCCGCATTCGCGCGGATGACGCAGGCATGACTGAACGGCATTGCACCGTGGCCAAGATCGTCACCGTCGTTCCCGCGCAGGCGGGAACCCGATGACTTTTACAGGCGCATCGCTGTCGGTGCGGGTCAGACTACTTCCTGCAGCACCTGCGCACGGGCAAAGCGCCCGATGGCATAGGGCTCAAGCGGAATCGAGGTATTTCCCGTGCCGATCAGCTCGGCCATGGTCTCGCCCACGCCGGGGCTGATCGCGAAGCCTTCACCATTGAAGCCGAAGGCATAGTACAGGCCAGGCACCGTGGCGCTGGGGCCCATCACCGGCTGCCAGTCAGAGGTATAGCCTTCGATGCCGCTCCACACGCGAATCAGCTGCACATGCTCGAATGCCGGCACGAAGCGGCGCAGCTCGCGCAGCTGGCGCAGCACGTTATCAGGCTTCACATAGGCGCGAATGCGGTCGGTGTACGCCGGCCCCTTGAGGCCGCCGCCGAAGACGATGTTGCCGCGTGAGATCTGGCGGAAGTACAGGCTCTCATGCTCGATCGGCGTCGAAACGCCGATGGAGGGGCCGATGGCATAGGGCAGCGGCTCGGTCACGCCCATCTGTGGCCCGCGTGCATCCATCGGCACGCCCTCGCCGAACTGCTCGGCCATGCGATTGGACCAGGCGCCACAGGCCACCAGCATCTGCGGTGCGCGGAAGCGCCGGCCATCGGCGGTGTGGGCAACAAAGCCATTGGCGTCGCGCTCGACCTGCATCACCTCGGCGTGCTCGACGATCTGCGCGCCGGCGCGACGCGCGGCGCGCGCGAAGGCCGGGCCGGCCAGGCGCGGGTTGGCATGGCCGTCCTGCGGCGAGTACGATCCCGCGACCACGCCGGGCGCAAAGATGCCCCAGCGCCGGCGCAATTGCTCGGCCGTGAAAAGCTCCAGGTCCAGTCCGAGCGGCTTCACGTCGTGCGCATGTTGCTCGAGCACGGCGGCCTGCTGTTCGGTGTAGCACACGCGCAGGTGGCCGTACGGGACGAACTCGAGATCCTCGCCCAGCAGTTCCTTCACGCGGCCCCAGACGGCGCGCGCCCGGTTGGCCAGCGGCATCTGGTGCAGGGCGCGTCCCTGGCGGCGCACATTGCCGAAGTTGGTGCCGCTGGCCTGGCGCCCGACCAGCTCGCGTTCCAGCAGCACCACCGAGAGGCCCTGCTGGCGCAGGAAGAAGGCGGTGGTGGTGCCCATCAGGCCGCCACCGAGCACCAGCACATCGGCGTCGTGCGTTTTGGTTGCCGTGCTGCTCATGCCTTCACCTCGTGTGTATTCATCATCAGTGGCTTGACCGGTGCCTGCGAGCGCAGGCGACCGACTTGTTCGACCGGAACGCCGCAGGCCTGCGCCACGATCTCGGCCGCGGCATGGCCGCAGAAGCGGCCCTGGCAGCGGCCCATGCCGACGCGGCTGAAGGCCTTGGCGCGATTGACTTCCTGGCTGTCCAGCTCTGTCACGCAGCGCCGCAGTTCGCCCACCGTCACGGCCTCGCAGCGGCATACCACCGCGGTATCTGGCAGTGCGGCGGCCTGTGTATGCGGCCACGGAAAGGCCCGCGCCAGCCCTTGGCGGAAGCGGTCCATCTGGTCGAGGGTGCGGCGCAGCGCGGCCGATTCCGCGGCGTATTGCGTGCCGCCCCGCTCATGCCCCAGGTCGGCCAGAGCGGCCAGCGCCGCAAGCCGCCCCGCGGCCTCGGCGCCATCGGCGCCGAGGATGCGCGCGCCGTCTCCGGCCAGGTAGACGCCGCGCGTGCTGCTGCGGCCGTCCAAGTCGATGCGCGGCAGCCACTGGCGGCTCACGGGTTCAAAGGCGAACTCGCAGCGCGCCAGGTCGGCTAGTTGCGTCTCGGCGCGCAGGTGCCAGCCCAGCCCTACGGCGTCGCATTCGAAGCGCTGCTCGCGTCCGCGCGCATCGCGCACGGTCACGCCCCGCACGCCAAGGCGGTCATCGCCGTCGATGGCCAGCGGGGTCACGCCCTGCAGCACCGGTACGCCGGCATGCTTGAGGCCGCGGATCAGTCCGAGCCCGCGCAGCGCCAGCCGGGGGCGCGCCAGCAGGCCGGTGATGGCACCCCAGGATTTATTCGCGGGGGAGGTGTCGAGTACTGCCGCCACGCGCGCGCCGGCCTGCACGTACTGCGAGGCCACCAGGTAGAGCAGCGGCCCGCTGCCGAGGAAGACGACCTGCGCGCCGATGGCGCAGGCCTGTGCCTTGAGCGCGATCTGCGAAGCGCCCAGGCTGTAGCAGCCGGCGCGGTGCCAGCCGGGCACCGGCATCAGCCGGTCGGTCGCGCCGGAGCAAACCAGCAGTGCGTCGAAGGGCAGCGTCTGCGGTTCGTCCCCGCACACGACGTGCAGCTCGCCCTCGGTCAGGTTCCACGCCAGCGTGTTCGGGCGGTAGTCGATCCGTGCGCGCAGGGCGTCGAAATCGCGGTGGAGCGCCTGGGCCTTGTCGGCCTCGCTGCCATAGAGCTTGGCGTAGGAGCGCTTGAAGCCCTCGGGCTGGCGGCGGTAGATCTGGCCGCCGTCGCGCCGGCCTTCATCGACCACGGTCGGGCGCAGCCCGGCCTGCACCAGTGCCTGGGCCGCGCGTACGCCGGCGGGGCCGGTGCCGACCACGACGATGCGGGGCAATACTGACTGCGTGCTCATGCGGCGGCTCCTTGCGCGTGGCGCGCGAGCGATTCCTGCAGGTCTGGTGTCGCGGGCCAGTGGTGCGCGGGCGGTCGGGTCAGCACTTCCATGCCGGCCTCGGCAGGCGTGGAACAGGCGCGCAGGCGCTCGCCGGCGGGCGTCCATACCCAGCAGTCCTGGCAGGCGCCCATCATGCAGAACCCAGCTCTCGGGCCGTCGCCGAATTCGCTGTCGCGCACGCGCCGGCCATTCAGCAGCAGCGCGACCAGAAGGGTGTCGCCCGCCAGTGCGGTGGCACTATGGCCATCGATCCGCAGCATGATGGTGGGGCGGTCGGATTCTGCCAGCCGCATGAATCGCGCAGGCAGTGAAGGAGCGTTGTCGGGCATGGGGCGGCGGCTCGGCTTTGGTTTGGAAACAATGGTCTGACTGCTGCTGTCTCAGCTCGCAAGTGCGGCACGCACGTCAGGCAAGGCGAGCACGTCGTCGAGCGTCTTCTTCAGGCGCGCGAACATCAGCTCGAATTCGTCTTCGGTGTACGTCAGCGCCGGGGCAAAGCCGAGGATATTGTCGCCGAAGGCGCGGAACACGACGCCGTTGCGGTAGGCGGTCGCGGCAATGCGATCGGACAGGCCCAGCGTTGCGTCGAAGCCGCGCTTGCTGGCCTTGTCGCTGACCAGCTCCAGCGCGCCCAGCAGGCCGCGATGGCGCGAGTCGCCCACCAGCGGATGGCTGCGCAGCGCATCCAGCCCGGCTGCGAAGGTGGCCGCGCGACGCTGTCCGTTGGCCAGAATTCCGCCTTCCTCATACAGGCGCAGGACCTCCAGCGCGACTGCCGCACTGACGGGGTGAGCCGAATACGTGGCGCCGTGGCCGATGGGCGCCGCGCCGGGGGCGCCGTCGGCGATGCCGGCATAGACCTGGTCGGAGATCACCGTCGCGCCCATCGGGACGTAGCCGGCGGTAAGGCCCTTGGCCAGCGTCATGATGTCCGGGTCGACGTTTTCGGCTTCGCAGGCAAACATCGGGCCGGTGCGGCCGAAACCGGTGATGACCTCGTCGACGACAAAGAGGATGTCCAGCTCGCGCGCGGCGTCGCGCATGGCCTTGAGCCAGCCCTTGGGCGGCACGATCACGCCGCCCGAGCCCTGGATCGGTTCGCAAAAGAACGCGGCCACATTGTCCGCGCCCAGCTCGGCCACTTTTGCACGCAGTGCCGCCACCGAGGCGGCGATGATGCTTTGCGCATCGGTGGGATCGGCAGCGCGGTAGGGATTGGGCGAGGGGATGTAGTGCTGCGTCGGCAGCGGCAGGTCAAAGCCGCGGTGGAACGCGGGCAGGGCAGTGAGACCCGCGCCGGTCGACGAGGAACCGTGATAACCGCGCTCCAGCGAGATAAAGTGCTTTTTCGACGGGCGTCCGGTTGCGTTGAAGTACTGCGTGATGAAACGCACGGCCGTATCGACTGCCTCGGAGCCGCCGAGCGTGAGATACACGTGATTCAGCGAGCGGGGCGTGATCTGCACCAGCTTGTCGGCGAGGCGGATCGCCGGCTCGCTGCTGAAATGAAAGTAGCCGGTGGCGTAGGGCAGGCGGCGCATCTGCTCGGCAGCGGCCTGCACCACACTCTCCTGGCCGTAGCCGACGTTGACGCACCACAAGCCGGCGAAGGCGTCGAGCACTTCGTGGCCGGTGGCGTCGGTCAGCCACGCGCCGCGGCCCGACGACAGCACGGTGGGGCCGCGCTGCTCGTGCGCGCGCCAGGACGACACAGGGTGGATCAGGTGTGCGCGATCGGCGGCATCAAGCGCGGCGAGCTGTGGCAAGTCGGTGAGTTGGGTCATGGGAGGGTCCGTTCGCGTCCGTCATTTGCGTCTAATCATGCGCCAGCACTACCGGCCTGGCCTTTGCATGAAGCTTAGGGCCGGTGGCACATGGCGTGGTGCTGCATTGAGGGGGCTGAACGAAGTACGCTGCTGTTATGCGGGCCGTGGCAGCAGATTGTTTGGCAGTGCGCTTTCCGCGGCCTGGCACATCTTCAGCCTGTGGCCTGGGTGACCAGCGCGAACAGCGCCGCCGCGCCCGGCCGTGTGGCCGGCGGCGCACCTCGCACCATGGTCGTGGGCACATCCACGCGTGGCAGGCCTATGCTCTGCAGCCATTCGCCCAGCCCGCTGGCTCCGTCGATGTCGATGCGCGTGAAGTTGCCCGCATTCAGGCCGGCCAGGTACGCGATCAGCGCCTTGGCGCCATTGGCGCCGGGCGCTACCACGGGACCGATGGCATGGCCGCGCCCGAAGCGGCGCAGCATGGCGAAGCCGCGCGGCTCGCCCTCGAAGTCCAGCACCACGCAGGCCTCGGCGCTGGCCAGCAGGTCGTCGACCAACGCCTTGCGCGGCATGCCGCGTGCCTGCGCGTCGAGCCGGTGCAGCGCGGCGGCCTCGTTGTGGCCAGCGGGGCGCAGGCGCCAGCCGTCGGGCAGGGCGATCAACGGGGCAGGCTGGGCCGCGCCCTGGTGCTGGCAGACCTCGCCGGTGCGCGCAAAGCCCAGGCGCTCATACAGGCCGCGGCCATCGGCCGTGGCGTGCAGCAGCACGGTGCAGTCGTCCAGGCCTTCAAGCAGCGCGCGCATCAGCCGGTAGCCGATGCGCCGGCCCTGGCACGCCGGCGTGACGATCACCATGCCGATGGTGGCGTGGTGCTTGCCCCAGCGCCAGTGCAGGGCAGTGGCGACGAGCTGGCCATCGAGTTCGGCCACGATGCCCTCGGCGTGCGCGAACATCTGCTCCCAGTCGGTCAGGCGATGGGGCCAGCGCTGTTCCTGCGACAGGGCGTGGGCCCGCGTCAGGTCGTCGGCAGTCATCGGGCGCAGCACCACGCCGTCGTCGGCGATGGTGTCCTGGGCATGGGGAAGCGGGGCAAACATGGGCGATGTCCTCGTCGCGGAAAGGTTGGCACCGGCATTTATCTTGGACGACAACGGGCGGTCGGGCCAGAACGAGTTGGGGTTTATCCGAAACTTGCAAGATTCGTCTGCGGGAGGTGCTGGTTTTGCAATTCAATGCGGTAGCGCAGGCAGCAACAGGGACAAATGCTGAGCCATCTTGACTAGCATGAATGACCTGCAGTCACTCGCGGTGCGTTGTGACAAGTCCGCGCCTGCCGGCCTTTCCAGACAAAACCAGGAGCACTTCGATGAGCGAAAGCCGTAAAGAGTTCGAGAACCTTGTCGGCCCCGGCGAAAGCCTTCGTGTGATGGGTCTGCTCAAGCGTGGCGCCACGCGGCGTGACGTGCTGGCGATGCTGCTGGCGGGCGGCATGCAGGCCACGCTGGCCGGCAGCCTGGCCGGCGTGGCCGTCAAGGCCCATGCGCAGACGCCCAAGCGTGGCGGACATATTCGCGTGGCGGCCATCACGGCGGCAGCTTCCGATACGCTGGATCCGTCCAAGCAGTCGAACCAGAATGACTACGTGCGCTGCAGCATGGTGTACAACGGCCTGACCTCGCTCGATGGCAGCCTGACGCCGCGGCCGGCGCTGGCCGAGTCGTTCAACACCACCGATGCCAAGACCTGGGTCTTCACGCTGCGCAAGGGCGTGACCTTTCACGACGGCAAGGCATTGTCCCCGGCCGACGTGGTGTATTCGATCATGCGCCACAAGGACCCCGCCACCGCTTCGAAGGCCAAGGTGCTGGCCGAGCAGATCGAGAGCGTGAAAGCCACTGGCCCGAATGAGGTCACGGTGGTGCTGACCAGCCCCAATGCCGACCTGCCGGTGATCCTAGGCACCTTCCACTTCCTCATCGTCAAGGACGGCACCACCGACTTCAACGCGGGCATCGGTACCGGTCCCTACAAGATCAAGGAGTTCAGGCCGGGCGTGCGCACGGTGGTGGTGCGCAACGATGCGTACTGGAGGCAGGGACGGCCTTACCTGGACGAGATCGAGTTTGTCGGTATCGGCGACGAGGGCGCACGCGTCAACGCGCTGCTGTCGGGCGGGATGGACCTGGTGGCCTCTGTCAACCCGCGCTCCGTGGCCCGCATCAAGGGTACGCCGGGCTTCGGCATCCTCGTCACGCAATCGGGTCAGTACACAGACCTGGTCATGCGCAAGGATGCGGGTCCTGGCATGAACCCGGACTTTGTGATGGGGATGAAGTACCTGCAGGACCGCGCGCAGATGAAGAAGGCGATCGCGCTCGACTATGCGGTGCTCGGCAACGACCAGCCCATCGACCCCACCAACCGCTTCTTTTTCAAGGGCCTGCCGCAACGCGCTTTCGACCTCGACAAGGCTAAATACCATCTGCGCAAGTCCGGCGTGACAGGCAAGGTGCCGGTGGTGACCTCGCCGGCTGCCCTGTATTCGGTCGAGATGGCGACCGTGATGCAGCAGACTGCGCAGCGTGTGGGCCTGGAACTCGACATCAAGCGCATGCCTGCCGACGGCTACTGGTCGAACCACTGGCTCAACAGCCCGGTGGGCTTCGGCAACGTCAACCCGCGCCCCAGCGCCGATACCATCCTCACGCAGTTCTTCAAGTCCGATGCGCCGTGGAACGAATCGCGCTGGAAGAATCCCAAGTTCGACCAACTGCTGCTGGCGGCGCGGGCCGAAACCGATACCGCCAAACGTGCGCAGATGTATGCCGATATGCAGTCCATGATCCATGCTGACGCGGGCATCGGTATCCCGTTGTTCCTGGCCAGCCTCGACGGACATTCATCGAAGCTCAAGGGATTGTCGCCGATCCCGCTGGGTGGGCTGATGGGTTATTCGTTTGCGGAGCATGTCTGGCTTGATGCCTGACGGGGCGGGCGGCCTTTTTGCGCAAGGTTTCCGCCTGCGCCCCTGCGCGGTTGAGCCAGGCTTATTTGCCGAGCCACTTGGCCGCATGCACCTGGTAGTCACCGCCTGCCCTGGCCAGGTGCAGCCATTGGTCGACAAAGCCCTTGAAAACGGTGTCCCCGTTGGGCAGCAGGAAGGCCATCTCCGCATATTGCAGCGGATGCTCGGGATTGATGGCGCAAAGCTCCGGATGAATCCGGCTTTGCGCCACCGCCTCCGCCGCCTCGGTGACAAAGACATCGGCGCGGCCGGCGATCAGTTCGTCGAAGATGGTGAGGTTGTCGCGGTGAACGGTGAGCTGGGCACGTTGCAGCCGCGTCTTGGCAAAGCGCTCGTTGCTGCCGCCGGGATTGGCGATGACGCGCACCTCCGGCCGGTTGATGGCCTCGACGCTCTGGTACTTTGCCGCATTCTCGCAGCGCGCGATCGGCGTCTTGCCGTTGACCATGTAGGGCGCGCTGAAGAATGCGAGCTTCTGGCGCTCCAGCGTGACCGAGATGCCGCCGGCCGCAATATCGCATTTGCCCGCGACAAAGTCGGGCATCAGGTTCGCCCAGGTGGTCTTGACGAATTGCGGCTTCGCGCCGAGCGCCGTCGCCAGCGAGCCCATCAGGTCCACATCCAGTCCCTCGAAACTCCCGTCCGGGCGCTGGAAGCTGAAAGGCTTGTAGTCACCTGGCGTACACACGCGCAGGGTGCCGCTCTGGGCGACCCGGTTCAGGGCAGACGGGGCTGACGTTACCGCGGACACCGTTTGTGCCGCGGCCACGGACGACAGCAGCGCGAAGACTGGCGCAATCAGGAATTTCACGTGTTGGCTCCAAGGCGAGGATTCGAAACGGCGGCTCCCGATGGCGCCGCCACGGCCACGCTCGCTATCACGGCAGCACTCGTTGGAAAGCCGGACAGGGGCGCCTCCGGTCCGGAGGCGCCCCAATCATACTGCGGCCGGGCCGCGTACCGTAGGCCTGACCCGGTGAACCCTGCGCGTTACCGCGCCTGGTCGCTGGTCAGCGCAATCGCCGCCCGCAAGATCTCCAGCGCTTCCTGCGCCGTTTCCACGGAGGTGTTGAGCGGCGCCAGCAGGCGCACGGTGTTCCGATGCACGCCGCACTTGATGACCAGCAGGCCACCTTCGCGGCAGCGGTCGATGACACCTTGGGCGAATGCCGCCTCGGGCTGGAACGGGTCGCCGCCCTTGACGAATTCCAGCGCCAGCATCGCGCCAACGCCGCGCACGGTGCCGATGGCGGGGAACTCGCGTGCGAGCTGGTCGAGCCCGGCGCGCAGCGTTTCACCCAGCGCATGCGCGCTGGCCAGCACCTGTTCTTCCTCGAACAGGTCGAGCACCGCCAGCGCGGCGGCGCAGGCCAGCGGATTGCCCCCATAGGTACCGCCCAGGCCGCCAGGCGCGGGCGCATCCATGATTTCGGCGCGCCCGACGACGCCGGACAGCGGCACGCCGCCGGCTAGGCTCTTCGCCACCGTGACCAGGTCGGGCTGGATGCCCGCATGCTGGAAGCCGAACATCTTGCCGGTGCGGCCGAAGCCGGCCTGGATCTCGTCCAGGATCAGCACGATGCCATGCTTCTGCGTCAGCGCGCGCAGGGCTCGCAGGAACTCGTTGCCGGCCGGCAGGAAGCCGCCGTCGCCTTGCACCGGTTCCAGGATGATGGCGGCGACGCGGTCCGGGGCGATCTGCGTGGCAAACAGGTCTTCCAGCGCGCGGATCGCATCCGCGCCCGAGAAGCCGCGGAATTCATCGGGATAGGGCGTGTGGTAGACGTCGCCCGCCAGGGGCCCGAAGTTCTGCTTGTACGGCGTGCTGATGCCGGTCAGCGTCGAGCCGAGCAGCGTGCGTCCGTGGAAGCCGCCGCGGAACGCGATGATTCCCGGCACATTGCGGTAGGCACGCGCGATCTTGACCGCGTTTTCCACCGCTTCCGCACCCGTTGTCGCGAACAGCGTCTTGTAGTGCTCGTTACCGCCGACCAGCTGGTTCAGCCGCGCGGCCAACTCGACATAGACGTCATAGCCGACCACCTGGAACGCCGCGTGCGTCACGCGCCCCAGTTGCCTGCGCACCGCCTCGACGACCTTGGGGTGGTTATGGCCGATATTCTGCACGCCGATGCCGCCGACGAAGTCGATATAGCGGCGTCCTTCCACATCCCACAGGAACGAGCCTTCCGCCTTGTTGGCAAAGACCGGATGGGCGGTGACGATGCCATGCGGCACATGTCGGGTGCGGGCCTCGATATGGGACTGGTTGGAGGCCTGGTTGGAGGCCTGGGTCGACTGGGTCATTGGCATACACCTCTTTCAGGTTCCGCGAAGCCGGTGTCGCGGTGTGGTTGCGAAGGGTTGGAGCCGGCAAGGATCTCTGCGAGATGGCGCGGTTCGCGTCCGGTCAGCTTGCGGATCTGGCTGCGGCAGCTGAACCCGTCGGCGGCAACCATGGCATCGGGCGGAAGTGCGGCAAGCTTTGGCTGCAGCGTGCTCTCGCCGATCCGCTGCGACAGCTCGGCGGTCTTGCGGTGATAGCCGAAGGCGCCGGCCATGCCGCAGCAACCGGTGTCGAGAACGCTGGCGCCGAGCTGGCTTTCAGCCGCGGTGCCGCCGCAGGCGCGATGATGGCAGTGGGCGTGCAGGTGGACCGTGGTGTCGTGGTCCAGCGCCATGCCGGCCCGGGTGGCGAACTCGGCCATGGTGATCGTCAGCGCTGCCAGCGTCCGGGCGCGCGGGTCGTCCGGCAGCAGGGCCGGCATTTCATCCCGGAACACGGACAGGCAGCTGGGCTCCAGCACCAGCACCGGAACGCCGGCGGCAATCGGCGCGGACAGTACATCCAGTATTTCGATCAGGTTGCGGCGCGCCTGGTCCAGCATGCCGACGTCATAGAACGGCCGGCCGCAGCAGACGTGGCGCGTGCTCAGCCGGGCGTTCCATCCCTGCCGCTCGACCACCGCGACGGCGGCTTCGAGCACATGCGGCGTGAAGCCGTTATTGAAGGTGTCGGTCCAGATGACGACGTCGCGCTGGCGGTAGGACAGCGCACCGGCCTGTTGCAGGCGGGAAGCCGTACCGGTGCGGCGGAATTCCGTGGCGGCGATCTCGGGGAACACGGCGGAGCGGGCCAGGCCGAACACGTGGCCGACGCGCCGGGTCAGCGGATTGCGCATCAGGCCATTGAGCAGGCCGGCCGCACGCGTGGCCGCGGGCAGCCACTGGCCCAGCCGGCCGATCGCGGCATCCATCGGCGCGCGCAGGTGCCGCTTGTAATAGCGATACAGGAACTCGCTGCGGTACTTGGGGATATCGACATTCGTCGGACAGTCGTGCTTGCAGCCCTTGCACGACAGGCACAGGTCCATCGAGTCCTTGACCGCCTCGCCGTCGCGCGTTTCGCTGATGACCTCGCCGTTGAGCATCTCGAAGAACAGGCGTGCGCGGCCGCGGGTGGCGTAGCGCTCTTCGCGGGTGGCCTTGAAGCTCGGGCACATGGTGCCGCCATCGAGCGACCGGCACTTGCCCATGCCGATGCAGCGCTCGGTCTCGCGGCCAAAGCCGGTGCCCGGGCCATCTCCCATCGGATAGGTGAAGACGCTGGCTGCCTTGTCCTGCCGGTATGACGGGCCCATGCGCAGGTTGGCGTCCACCGGCATCGCATCGATCAGCTTGCCGGGGTTCATCAGGCCGTTCGGGTCCCAGATGGCCTTGAACTCGCGGAACGCCTGCATCAGCCGGGGCGTGAACATCAGGGGCAGGAACTCTCCCTTGGCCTGGCCGTCACCATGCTCCCCGGACAAGGAGCCCTGGTATTTGACGACCAGCGCGGCTGCTTCGGCCAGGAACCGACGCCAGTCGCCAAGGCCTGTGCGCGAACGCAGATCGAAGGTGATGCGCGAGTGAATGCAGCCATCGCCAAAGTGGCCGTACATATTGGTCTTGTAGCCATAGCGCTCGACCAGGGCGGAGAATTCCCTCAGGTAGGCGCCAAGCCGCGCCGGCTCGACCGCGGCGTCTTCCCAGCCGACGGTGGGATCAGGTTCTCCGAGAACGGTCGACAACGACGTTGCCGAAGCCCCCGTCTCGCGGATCGCCCACAGGCGTCCCATCAGCGAGGGATCGTCGACCAGCCTGACATTCGGCCGCGTGGGGAATGCGCGTGCCGCGCTGGCCGCACGGGCTGCCAGTTCGCGGGCCTGGTCGGGCAGGGTAGCGCCGAACTCCACCATCAGCCAGGCATTGCCGGCCGGCAGCTCGGCAATGTCGTCTAGCTTCAGTCCGAGCTGCTTCAGTCCGCCGATGATGCCGGTGTCCAGCCCTTCCATTGCGATCGGCCCGAGCGGCAGCAGCTCGGGCACGCAGTCGGCGGCATCGAAGATGGTCTGGAAGCCGAGCACGAGCAGTACGCGCTCGGGCAGCCCTTCCACCAGTGTGGTGTCAGCATGCAGCACCGTCGCGCAGGTCCCTTCTGACCCTACTAGTGCGCGCGCAATGTGGAAGCCGTTTTCCGGCAGCAACTGGTCCAGGTTGTAGCCCGACACGCGGCGCTTGAGCCGCGGAAAGCCGGCGCGGATATCGTCGGCATAGCGCCCGGCCAGTTCGCGCAGGGCCTTGACGATGCGCGCCTGTTCGCCGCCCGCCGCCAGGTGTTCGGCATAGCCGGCCTCATCGGTGGCGCCGACCCAGAAGCGTGCACCGGTGGCGGTGACAATCTCCAGGCGCTCGATGTTCTCGACCGTCTTGCCGGCCATCACAGAATGGGCGCCGCATGAGTTGTTGCCGATCATGCCGCCCAGCGTGCAGCGGCTGTGGGTGGCCGGATCGGGGCCGAAGGTGAGGCCGTGCGCGGCGGCGGCCTGCTTCAGCTGATCGCAGATGACGCCGGGCTGCACGCGGCCGATGCGTTGGACTGGATCGACCAGTGCGACCGCGTGCAGGTACTTCGAATGGTCGATGCAGACGGCGGCGTTGACCGATTGCCCGCTCATCGACGTGCCGGCACCGCGCGGCACCATGGCAACGCCCAGCTCGCCGCACAGGCGCACGGTGGTCTCCAGGTCTCCGACAGATTTTGGAACGACGACGCCAAGCGGGACCTGACGATAGTTCGAGGCTTCCGATGCGTAGATGGCGCGGGTCACCGCGTCGAAGCGCACTTCCGCAGTGGTTTCGGCTTCCAGGCGCTTGCGCAATCTCAGCAGCGCATTAAGGTCCGCGAGGGCACTGGGCTGGCGTTGGGGCATTGCTGTCATGGAGTTCGTTCGCGGTATGGTCGAAGCCTGCCGGGGTCATATCGCCAACGCTTGCGGGCAATCAGCGGGACCAGTATAGGGACGAGGCGGATCGCGCTTTGACCGAATGCGAGGGCTCGATCAGCAGCGAATCCTGTTGTGGCGGGATGAACAGCAGTTCCTTCGACGGGGATGCATGGCAGGCTTTGCCAGCAAGGCCCGCCATTCAAAACGGCCGGCTTGCGCCGGCCGCTCGAGAGGAAGCGGAGCGTTATCAGTCCAGCAGCCCCTGGCAGACGTACTTGATATGCATGTACTCTTCGAGGCCATGGCGCGACCCCTCGCGTCCGTAGCCGGAGTCCTTCACGCCGCCGAAGGGGGCCGCTTCCGCTGCCAGCGCGCCCTCGTTGATACCGACAATGCCCGACTCAAGCGCATCGGCAAGGCGCCAGATCCGCCGCACGTCATTTGAGTAGAAGTACGCCGCCAGCCCGAACGGCGTGGCGTTGGCCGCCGCGACCACATCCGCCTCGGTATTGAAGCGCGTAACCGGCGCCACCGGCCCGAAGGTCTCCTCGCAGGAGCAGTCCATCGCCGCATCCACATCGACCAGCACCGTCGGCGCATAGTAGTTCGGCCCGGGGCACTGCTCGTTGCGGATTCGCTCGCCGCCGACGACCACGCGGGCACCACGGCTGACCGCGTCCTTCACATGGCGTTCGATCTTGTCGACCGCGCGCGCGTTGACCATCGGGCCGATCTGCGCGGCCGGGTTCGTGGCGGGGGCAACGACCAGCGCGCCGACGCGCGCGGCAAGCTTTTCGACAAAGGCGTCGTGCACCTTGTCCTGGACATAGATGCGGTTAGGGCACACGCAAGTCTGTCCACCGTTGCGGAACTTGGCGGCCATCAAGCCTTCGACGGCGGCATCGAGATCTGCATCGTCGAACACGATAAACGGGGCATTGCCGCCCAGTTCCAGCGACAGCTTCTTCAGCGTATCGGCGGAGCGGCGCGCCAGGTGTTTGCCCACCGGCGTCGAGCCGGTAAAGGTGATCTTGCGCACCCGGGCATCGTCCAGCCATACATCGACGACTTCGGCCGCGCGCTCGCGCGAGGCGGTGACGATATTCAGCACGCCCCGCGGCACGCCCGCCTGTTCGGCGAGCCTGACCAGCGCCAGCGAAGTCAGCGGCGTATCCTCGGCGGGCTTGCACACCACTGTGCAGCCGGCGGCCAGCGCCGGTGCGATCTTGCGCGCGATCATCGCGGCGGGGAAGTTCCACGGTGTGATCGCGGCGATGACGCCAACCGGCTCGCGTAGTGCCAGCATGCGCCGGCCGGGGACCGGTGCGGCGATCACGTCGCCATCGGCGCGCGTGGCTTCTTCGGCAAACCATTCGACGTAGCTCGCGGCATACAGCACCTCGCCTTTGCCTTCCGCCAAGGGCTTGCCCTGCTCGCGCGAGATCAGGCGGCCAAGGTCTTCCACATGGCTGACGACCAGGTCGTTCCAGCGCTTGATGATCTGCGCGCGCTGCTTGGCAGGCGTTTTGCGCCAGCTTGGGAACGCTGCGTGCGCGACATCGACGGCGCGGCGTGCGTCCGCCGCACCGCTATCCGGTACCGCCGCAAAGACTTCATCCGTCGCAGGGTCCGCCACTGACAGTGTGCGATCGTCGGCCGCGCCGCACCATTCGCCGCCGATATAGTTGCGGCCGGGAAGCAAGGCCTGGTTCTGTAGGGACAAAGGCATGAACAAACTCTCCTTGAGAATGGGAATCAGGCGGTGGCAGCGGCGGCCACTGCCCCTTCGCTATGCAGATCGACTTCATCGATCCAGCCGCGGCGCAACTCGGGCACCGAGCGTGCCAGCAGCGCGTAGTAGGGGTGGTGCGGCCCGCGGTCGTAGTCGGCGTGCGCGACCTGGGTCAGCTTGCGGCCATGCTGCATCACCACGATCTCGTCGCAGATCGAGCGCACGGTGTGCAGGTCGTGGCTGATGAAGAGGTAGGAGACGCCCAGTTCCTTGCGCAGCTCGGCCATCAGGTCGAGGATGGCAGCGCCGACCACCGTATCCAGCGCCGAGGTGATCTCGTCGCACAGGATCAGTTCCGGATCGGCGGCGAGCGCCCGGGCCAGGTTCACGCGCTGCTTCTGCCCGCCGGACAGGCCGCCAGGCGTGCGCTGCGCCACGCCGGGGGGCAGCCGCACCAGATCGAGCAGCTGGCGGATCCGTGCCCGTTTCGCTTCGCCGCGCAGGCCGTGGAAGAACTGCAGCGGCCGCGCCAGGATCTCCTCGACGGTGCGCGCGGGATTGAGTGCGGTATCGGCCATCTGGAACACGATCTGGATGCGCCGCAGCTCATCGTGGCTGCGCTGCGCCACTGTCGGTTTCAGCGGGCGGCCGTTGAAGGCGATGCTGCCGTGGCAGGGTGCCACCAGCCCGGCGATCGCGCGCGCCAGCGTGGTCTTGCCCGAACCCGACTCGCCGATGACGCCAATCGCCTGGCCCCGGTACAGCTTCAGGTCGACGCCTTCCAGGATCTTCGCGGCCGGCTGGCCGTGCGCATCGAGCACACCGTAGCCGGCGGACAGATCGCGGACCTCCAGCAGCAGCGGGCTCTTGTCGGGGTCCACCGGCGCACCCGGACGCTCGGTCGGCCGCGCCGCGGCCAGCAGGCAGCGCGTGTAGTCGTCGGCGGGCTGGTACAGGATCTGGTCGGTCTCGCCCAGCTCGCGCATCTTGCCGTCGCGCAGCACCAGGATGTGGTCGGCCACCTGGGCCACCACGGCGAGGTCGTGGCTGACATAGACCGCGGTGGTGCGGCGTTCCTGCACCGCGCGGCGGAACACGCGCAGCACTTCGACCTGCGTGGTGACGTCCAGCGCCGTGGTCGGCTCGTCGAGGATCACCAGGTCGGGATCGGTGATCAGGGCCATCGCCGCCATCAGGCGCTGCAGTTGCCCGCCGGAGACCTGGTGGGGGTAGCGCTCGCCGATGGAATCAGGGTCGGGCAGCGCCAGTTCGCGGAACAGCGCGACCGCCTTCTTCTCGGCGGCCTTGCGATCCATGAGCCGGTGGATCAGCGCCGGTTCGACCACCTGGTCCATGATGGTGCGCGACGGGTTGAACGAGGCCGCCGCGCTCTGCGCGATATAGGTGATCTCGCGCCCGCGCAGCCGGCGCTGGTCGCCGGGCGAGAGGTGCAATACGTCGGTGGTGCCGACCCGGATGCTGCCGGCGATCTCGCAGCCGTGGCGTGCAAAGCCCATCAGCGCCAGCGCGGTGGTGGTCTTGCCCGAGCCGGACTCGCCGATCAGTGCCAGCACCTTGCCGGGCTCGATCTCGAAGTCCACACCATCGACCAACGTCGCCTGGCCTGCGGTGATGCGCAGATTGCTGACCTTTACGGACGTGCCCATTTATTTGACTCCGTTACGTGCCGAGCGACCCGGCAGATTGTCGATGACGAGGTTGACGGCGAGGGTCAGGCTGGCGATGGCCAGCGCCGGCGCCACCACCGCCATGCTGCCTTCAGACAGCGCGCCGATGTTCTCGCGCACCAGCGAACCCCAGTCGGCATCGGGCGGCTGGATGCCCAGGCCCAGGAAGCTGAGGCTGGCGAGCAGCAGCACGACGTAGACGAAGCGCAGCCCCAGGTCGGCGAGCATGGGCCCGAGGATATTGGGCAGGATCTCCTGGCGCATGATGTAGGCGGTGCCTTCGCCGCGGGTGCGGGCAACCGTCACGTAATCCATCGCATTGATGTTGACCGCCAGCGAGCGCGCGATGCGATAGGCGCCCGGCACGTAGATGATCGCCGCCGTGACGGCGAGCATCCACACCGACGAGCCGAAGGCCGCGACCATGATCAGCGCGAACATCTTGCTGGGGATGGCCGTGAGCGTATCGACGCCGCGGCTCAGGCAGGCATCGATCCAGCGCCCGCTGACGGTGGCGAGCAAGGCCAGCGTGATGCCGATGCCGCTGGCGCACAGGGTCGAGACCAGCGCGACGCAGACGGTGTAGCGGGCGCCCAGGACGACGCGCGCCAGCATGTCGCGCCCGAGGTAGTCGGTGCCGAGCCAGTGCTGGGCGCTGATCGGGGCGAAGACCTGGATCTCTCCCGCGGGCGTGCCGTCAGCGTGGATCAGGATCGGGCCGAGGATGGCGGCGAACAGCCAGCCGATGAGGATCAGGCAGCCGATCCAGCCGGTGAGACCCAGGCGGGGCAGGCGCGGACGGCGACAGCCTTGGTCGGGGGCGCTCACCGCGGTGGTGGCTTGCGTGTGGGAGGAAGTGGACATGAATTGCAGCTCCTGCATGGCGAGGCTTCAGCGATGGCGCAGACGCGGATTGGCGACGATGCCGCACACATCGGCAAGCGTGACGAGGGTCAGGTACGCACAACAGAAGATCATGGCGCACACCTGGACCACGGGCATGTCGCGCTGGGCGACGCTGTCGACCATCAGCTTGGCGATTCCCGGGTAGTTGAAGATGGTCTCGATGATGATGACGCCGCCAAGCAGGTAGGACAGGCTCAGCGCCACGGCATTGGCAATCGGGCCGATGGCGTTGGGCAGCGCGTGGAACAGCACCATGCGGGTCGCGGAAGCGCCCTTGAGCCGCACCATCTCGATGTAGGGCGCGTTGAGCTGGTCGATCACCGCGGCGCGGGTCATGCGCAGCATCTGCGCGACGATCACGCAGCACAGGCTCAGCACCGGCATGGCCAGCGAACGCAGGATCTTATCCCACGAATCGTCGGTGCCGATATAGGCGAGCGCGGGCAGCCAGCGCAGTTGGACCGCGAACAACAATACGGCCAGCGTGGCGACCAGGAACTCCGGCACCGAGACCACCGCCACCGCGCCGAGGCTGACGCCGCGGTCAAACCAGGTACCACGGTAGACCGCCGCCAGGATGCCGAGGCCGAGCGCCACCGGCACCGAGATCAGTGCGGTCAGGCCGGCCAGCAACAGCGATTGGGGCAGGCGGCTGCCAATGGCCTCCGACACCGGCTGACGGGTGACCAGCGACTCGCCGGCATTGCCGGTCACCATGCCGCCCAGCCAGTGCACGTAGCGCACGGGCGCGGGGACATCGAGGCCCATCTGGGTACGCAGCGCGGCCAGGGCCTCGGGTGTGGCGTCCTGGCCGAGCTGTTCCTGCGCGGCATCGCCGGGCAATACCGCGGTGATGGCGAAGACGATGGCCGAGACGGCCAGCAGCGAGATCAGCGCCAGTCCGACGCGCCGCGCCAGCAGACGCAAGATGAATGGGTTCATGGTGTCTCTCCTTTCCAGTCCGGATCAGGCGGCAAGCCAGATACGGAACCTCTGGATGTCGCGCCGGCTGGCGCCATGGCGCAGGGCGGCTATGACCCGAGTGGATTCGGCAGGGCCGATGAGGCCGTCGAGCGGCTTCTTGTCTGACATGGCAATAGCTCCTGGGGGGCCGGAGTTCGGGGGATCGCGAAAGTGAAAGCGCACGACCATGCGGCGCGGGGCAAGCTCTTGCTTTGGCAGCACGGGCGCGCAATGTGTCATCCCCTGCCATTGAAGCATGTGGGACCGATGGCTTTGTGGGGTATTGCAGGCCGTGGCAGTAAAACCTGCGGTTTCGCGAGGGCGGTTTGGCATTGCCTGCCATGCGCACTGTGTACGTGCATGTGCACCGCAACAATCCTCGGGATTACCCTAGGCATGGCACTGCGTCGGTGCACCGTCCGACGCAGCAAATTTTTCCTATCCGGGCCTTGCCTGTTCATCGCATCATCAGGGCTCTCTGGCTTCGTCCGGCGCTGACACTTACTGCAATGAACTCCGCGCAGCTTCCAGCCATCCGCGTGATGGCACAGTCCGATCTGCCCGTCGCGCTTTCGCTTTCCGAAGATGTACGCTGGCCGCATCGCCTCAGCGACTGGAAGCGGCTGTTCCAGATGGGCGAGGGCCGCGTCGCCGAAGTCGGCGGCGCGGTTGTCGGTGTCGGCATGCGCTGGCTATGGGACGAGCGCGGCGCATCGGTCGGACTGCTTATCGTCGCCCCGGCTTTCCGCGAGCGGGGCATTGGCAGCGTGTTGCTGGAGGCGCTGTGTGCCGGCCTGGAAGGCCGCACGGTGCTGCTTCACGCCCCCGGGAAGCTGCATCGCTTCTACGCGCGCATGGGGTTCGAGCGCATCGGCGAGGTGCATCAATACGAGGGTAAAGCGTTGCCGGCACCGTTGATGGCGCTGCCTGAAGGCTGCCGCCTGCGGCCTGGCGGGCGCAATGACCTGCAACTTCTGGTCGAGATGGAGCAGGGGGCCCGCGGTGTTGCACGGCCGTCCCTGATCCAGGCCTGGCTGCGCCAGTCGATCGGCACAGTGGTGATCGATCACGCCGACGGGCCCCGCGGCTTCGCGATCCTGCGGCGCTTTGGCCGCGGCGCGATGGTCGGCCCCGTGGTCGCACCCTGCGCGATGTCGGCCAAGGCCATGATCGCGCACCTGGCCGGCCTGGTGACCGGGCGCGTGCTGCGCCTGGACGTCTACGCCGATGGCGAACTCGAGGACTGGCTCGGCTGCCTGGGCCTGGCGCACGTCGCCGACGCGACGGTGCTGGCCCGCGGCACCCCGGCTTCGCCAACGGCACCATTTCTTCCCTTTGCGCTGGCCGACAAGGCCCTCGGATAAAAACAATGCATCAAGACACGACATTTCTGTACAAGGCTGATCCCGTGCGCGGCCGGGACTGGGCCAAGGTCTTTGCGCGCGAGGCGCCTGACATCGATTTCCGCATCTGGCCCGAAATCGGGGATCCCGACAAGGTCCGCTACCTGGCAGCGTGGGAGGCGCCAGACCGCATCGCAGAGCGGTTCCCGAACCTGCAGGTACTCTTTTCGACCGGAGCCGGCATCGACCAGTTCGACCTGAACGCGCTGCCTGCGCACGTACCGCTGGTGCGGATGATCGAGCCCGGCATCGTCGATGGGATGGTGGAGTACGTTGTGTTCTCGGTCCTTGCGCTGCATCGCGACATGCCGGCGTACCGGCGGCAGCAGGCGCAGGAAGCCTGGAGGCCCCTGCAGGTGCGCGCGGCACACGAGTGCCGCGTCGGCGTGCTTGGTCTGGGCTCGCTGGGCCAGGCCGTGCTGGAGCGGCTGCGGCTGTTCGGGTTCGACTGTGCCGGCTGGGCAAGGTCGCCGCACAGCCTGGAAGGGGTGCAGTGCTATGCCGGCCCGCAGACCCTGGACGCGTTCCTGGCCCGCACCGATATCCTGGTTTGCCTGCTGCCATTGACGGATGAAACAAGTGGAGTATTGAGCGCTCGCGTGTTTGACGCCCTGCCACATGGGGCAGGGCTGGTGCATGTCGGGCGCGGGCAGCACCTGAACGATGCCGACCTGCTGGGCGCGCTGGATGCGGGGCAGATCGGCGAGGCCATTCTCGACGTCACGCACCCCGAGCCGCTGCCTGCCGGCCACCCGTTGTGGCGCCACCCCAGGGTATGGCTCACGCCCCATATTGCCAGCATGACGCAGCCGGGCACCGCGGCGCGGGTCGTACTCGACAATTTGCACCGCCTGCAGCGCGGCGAGCCCCTAATCGGGCTGGTGGACCGTGCGAAAGGGTACTGAAAGGCGATGCGAAACCTCACTTTCCGGGCGTGCCCCGATTGCCCCCGCTGAACCATGCGGGGACAATGTGATCCAGTCATTCCAGTCTTGAAAGCCCATGTCCGCCCCCATCAAACTCGACCGACTCGACCTCCGCATCCTTGCCCAGCTGCAAAAGAACGGCCGCATGACAAACGTGGACCTCGCCGATGCCGTGGGTCTTTCTGCAAGCCCGTGCCTGATTCGCGTCAAGCGGCTGGAGCAGGCCGGCTATATCGGCGGATACAGCGCCCAGATCCGGATGGACAAGCTGGGCGATATTCTCACGGTGTTCACCGAGATCACGCTGGAGGACCACCATCGCGAGGACTTTGCGCGCTTCGAGAAGGCAGTGTGCGCGGTGGACGAGATCGTCGAATGCCACCTTGTCAGCGGCGGCTATGACTACCTGCTCAAGTTCATCACCCGTGGGGTCAACCACTACCAGGAACTGATGGAAAGCCTGCTGGAGCGCAATATCGGGATCGAGAAGTACTTCAGCTTCATCGTGATCAAGTCGCCTTTCATCAAGACGCACTATCCGATCGAACGCCTGTTTCCATCGGCAACCTGAGCCCTGGGCATTGGCGGGCTGCGGCCCATATCGGCGGGGAGCGGGGCACTTGCCGTCTGGAACTGCCGGGGCGTCATGCCGCAGACGCTCTTCAGGCAGCGCGTCAGGTGGCTCTGGTCATAGAAGCCGCACTCGTGCGCCGTCAGCGCCGGAGAGTGGCCGTGCCTGAGCAACCACTGTGCGTGCCGGACGCGCTTCAGGCTGATGTAGCGGTGCGGCGTCATTCCCACCGTCTGCCGGAACACGGTCACGAAGCGCCCGACGCTGAGCTGGACGAGCTCGGCAAGCAGCGGCAGCGGCAGCGGTTCGCTTAGGTGCTGGTGAATATAGGCGAGCGCGGCGCCCAAGCGGGGATGGGCGTGGCCGTCCGCCGCGGGGCCGGCGATCTGCGGTTGAGAGGATGCAACGGTCGTACTCATGCTATCGAGCATAAGTGCAACGTTGCCGTGCATCACGCCGATCTTGCCGCTCCGGCCCACATCGAATTGCGAACTGCGCTGTCGAGAACGCAGAATCTGCGGTACGGGTGCAGCCGAGCTGATATGGACCATGGCGGGCACGGCCGTTCAAGTGTCGCATCGCGGACTTGACATGGCCCCCGGGAATGCCAGGAGGGGGCGTGCGAGAGCGTGCAAATGTTGGGAGGCCCCCAAGCGAGGGCCGCTCGGGGTGCCTGTGGACTACGCTGATGGAAGGCGGAAGCCCGGCCAGCG
The DNA here is from genome assembly GCF_000219215.1 of Cupriavidus necator N-1. Classification (NCBI taxonomy): domain Bacteria; kingdom Pseudomonadati; phylum Pseudomonadota; class Betaproteobacteria; order Burkholderiales; family Burkholderiaceae; genus Cupriavidus; species Cupriavidus necator. The sequence continues at coordinate 1,807,947 of NC_015726.1, forward strand.
CGACTGAGAAGCGCTGGCTCAGCTCGTCAAGGGAGGTATGTGCCCTTGTCGAAATTGCCCGCCAGCAGCCTGCCGAATCCTGTGGGGCGGTCCGCCAGGCCCAGCGTGCGCAAGCAGTGCCAAAGCAGGGCCTGATTGCTGGTGATGACGGGTGTGCCGGCACGCTCGATCTCTTCGATGACGTCGCTCACCTGTATGCCGGCGCAGCTGATCAATACTGCATCGGCGTTGTCGGTATCGAGTTGCCGCGCCAGGTCCGCCCAGTGCGAGGCAGGAAACGAGCCCTGCTGAATCGGCGTGGAACAAGGGGCCGCGATTTCGCAGACAACTTCGACGCCGTGTCGGGCGAGGAACGCGATTTCCATCTCGACCACCTCGCGCGGATAGGGTGTCATCAGTGCGACACGGCCCGCGCCAACCGCATGCAAGGCGGCGAGAATGGCGTCGGTGGTGGTGACCGAGCGGATGCCCGTTGCGTCAAAGATGCGCTGGTTGATGACTTGCGCCCCCACTGCCATGCTTGCTGCCGTGCAATTCATGGCGATCAGGCTGACCCCGGCAGTGGCCAGCAGCGCGGCGTGGGACTCCACATCGGCGACAACGGCCTTGTCGCTTTCCAGCGAGGTGCGCGCGAACGGCATGCGCGTAGTCACGAACTGCACGCCGGGTGGCGCCATCCTTTGCACTTCGAAGTCGCACAGGCCGCCGGACGGGTAAAGGTGGCCAATGCGTGCCAGATAGCCAAAGCCAAGACTCATGCTGCATTCCTGTTGATAGAGGCGGCCGGCACCGTCGCGTGCGCAAGCGATGCCGGCCAGCTTCCGGGGCGTTACTTCGTTGCTCGGGCGTGCTTCATATGCTCGGGTGTCGGCGCGATGTACACCGCCAGCGCCGCCAATACCGCGGCTGCCGAAAACATGACGAAGTTCCACACCGGATTCACGTTCAGCCCTGCCATATAGCCGCCCAGCACCGGACCTGTCATGGCACCGAAGCGGCCGACGCCAACCGCCCAGCCGGTCGCGGAAGCGCGGGCATGCGGTGCATAGTAGTTCGCGATATAGCCCAGCAGCACCAGCGCCACGGCAATGCTGCCGAAGCCGGCGAGCGCGACCAGTACATAGTTGACCAGCAACACATTCTTTTGCGAGAGCGCGAAGATCGACACGGCTCCGACCAGGAAGCTGACAGCGATGGTCTTGCGCGGTCCGAAGTAATCGGCGATCCGTCCGATCATCACGCCGCCGATTGCCGCGGCCACGTTGAAGACCGCGAAGAAGGACAGGCTGGAGCCAAGGTCATAGCCGCTTTTGCGCATGATCTGCGGCAGCCACGTGCCCAGGCCATAGACCACCGTGATCGCCATGAATTGGGCGGCCCACAGGCAGATCGTCCCGAACGCGTTCTTGCGCGAGAAGACCTCGGTGAACACGTCTTTCAATGGCGTGCGCGGCGTGTCGTCATGCGCCGGCGTAGCGGTTGCGGAGGGCGCGGAGGGCGCCTGCACACCGAGACGCTCGGCGAGCGCCTGGGCCTCCCGATGCCGGCGCTTGCCGACGAGGAACTCCAGCGATTCCGGCAGCCATAGCATCAGGACCGGAATGAACAGCAGTGGCAGCGCGCCGATGGCCACGATGGCGCGCCATCCATATTGCTCCATGTACGCCATGCCGGCCAGTGCCGAGACCACCGCGCCGATCGGGTAGCCCGAATACATCAGCGCGAAATTCAGGTTGCGACGCCAGGGCGGTGAGTATTCCACCGTGAGTGCGGCGGCGACCGAGATGACACCGCCCAGGCCGAGCCCGCCGATGCCGCGGATCAGGGCAAAGATTGCCGGCGTCGGGGCCCAGACCGCTGCCAGCATCGACAGCGAGAACAGCGCCACGCAAGCGATCAGGAGCTTTTTCCGGCCCGTGAGGTCGCTGAGCGGGCTGATGAGGTAGGCGCCGAACAAGGTGCCAACCAGCGCGGCGCTGCTCATCTGGCCAAGTTCGAGGGGTGTCAGCTTCCACTGCGGATCGTTGATCAGTGCCGGGACGATGGTTCCCATCACGCCGATGTCGTAGCCCTCGGAGAGGATGGCGCCCCAGCAGAGGAGCAGGACGAGATAGGTGGTCCGCTGGGGCACGGATCGGGTGGTTTCGGAAGTACCAACTGCATGCATGGCGAAGACTCCAGGGGGCGGCTTGGACGGGGCGATAGCTGCCGGCAGGCGATGCGGCAGGCCTTTATGAGTAGCAGGCGAATAAATAGTAGTATTCGTTTATATGCGTGCGGCATCAGGACATACCCTAGGCGCAGGCAGAACCGCCCGTCATCACCACGTTGGACGTCACGCCCGGGGGTCGCCTGGGGCAGTTCTCCACGCACAGATCGCAAGAGCAATGCCGGCGCGTTGCCGACTTTGGCGTTGCTACCGGAAAATCGGCGGAGTTTCAGGTGTGACCGACGTCCTTCCATGCCGGCAGTTGTAAGCCGGCATGGGAGAAGGATAGTGCTGCGGGGAGAGAAAGAATCAGGGCGCGAATGGGAAGCGGAATGCGGGGCCGCGAGGTGCGGAGCGCGCTACCTGATGAGTATCATTTCTTATTCGAAGGGGCCATCGGCCGACCCCTTGGCGCGTTCAGGATGCCGCGGAGGTTGCCAGGTCCTTGCGCGAGCGCGTCGCGCGGCCCTTGCCGCGGGGCGCGGCTTCCCTGGTTTCCTCCGGCCCCAGCATCATGTCTGTCATCAGGGTGGCGATCGCCTCCAAGTCGCGCGTATCGCCGATACGGCTGTTGATGGCGAAGCCGTCGTAGGCCATCCACAGGATGTGGGCCAGCAGCCGGTCCGAGGCCAGGTAGGCACGCTCGGGCGGCAAGCTTTCCAGGACCAGGTCAGTGATCGCGACTTCGCACCGTTCCAGCAGGTTGTTGGGCTTGGGCGTGTCTTTGGGGGCACTGGCAAGCGCTTCGATCATCGCGTTGGCGAAGGAGTGATCGGCAGCGGGAATGTCGCCCCACAGGCCGACGAGGATGCGCCGCAGCCGCGTGCGGGGCGTCGGGAACTTCTGCACCGACTCGCGCAGGGTGTCCAGACGAGCGAGCAGCCATGGCGTATAGATCTCGTAGAAGATCAGCAGCTTGGAATCGAAGTACACGTACAGGTTGGCCACGGTCATGCCGGCCGCGCGCGCGATCTCCGACATCGTTGTCGCCGTATAGCCCTTGCGGCAGAACAGATCGAACGCCGCCGCGAGTATCGCCTCGCGCATCCCTGGTTTCTTGACTTGTGGCATTGCCCTTCCTTCTTGCCCGCTCCCGGGCCGTCTTCCCATCTGGCGTGTGTAGCTGGTGCATTTGATGCCCCAACGTGGTTCGGTATTGTACCAAGAGGGGGCGTGAGTGATGACGGCATCGCCTCACCGCACGCTTTTACGTTTTGTCTTGACTTTTCCGCACCTGAAAATAAAATGCCATTCATTATTGGACGGCGAGCCCATCGCCGATGTCCCCATCCAGGAGGAGATGCGCAATGACATCGCAGCAGACGTTCTTCACTGACCGCTACCCGGAACTAGGCAAAGGGCCGGTCCCGGTCGAGCCTTATATCTCGCCCGAGTACTACGAGCGCGAAAAGGCCCAGATCTTCAAGAAGACTTGGCTGCAGGTCGGCCGCGTGGAAGAGATCCCCAATCCGGGCGACTACTTCGTCAAGGAACTGGCGGTCTGTGACACCGAGATTATCGTGGTGCGCAACAAGCAGGGTGAGATCCGCGCCATGCATAACGTCTGCGCGCACCGGCTGAATCAGGTCGTTTATGAAAAATGCGGCAACACGCGCAAGTTCTTCTGCAAGTTCCACGGCTGGGCCTACGACCTCGACGGCCGCCTGACCGGCGTGCCGGAGGAGGGCTGCTTCTTTGACATGCAGCGTGAAGACTATGGTCTTTCGCAAGTCTCCTGCGACGTCTGGCAGGGCTTCATCTTCGTCAATATGCAAGCCCGGCCGGAACAGACGCTGGCCGAGTTCATGAAGCCGGTCTATGGCGATGTGGAGGGCTACCCGTTTGACAAGCTGACGTGCGCGTTCCAGTGGACCAGCGTCGTCAACTGCAACTGGAAGCTCGCTCTCGATGCCTTCCAGGAGGCCTATCACGTTGCCTACGTCCACGGCAATTCCATCGCGGACGCGATCGACAAGAGCGATGGCGGCAGCATGCGGCCACTGGACGTCGTCTGTGGGGACCTGCACCGGCGCCTGTCGCTGGCGGGGAACCAGAAGTCGGTCTACGGCAACCCGAAGGCGGTGACCAGTGGCGGCGCCGCGGCGGCGGAAGCCCTGGCGGAATCCGCCGCATCGCGCCCGATCGCAGCCGCGGCCTTGCGTGCCGGCATGGGCAGCGCGAAGCACGAGTTTCCGCTCGAAGCTTTGCCGAAGGGCGTCAACTGGACGCAGAGCAAGAACTGGCTGTTCGACATCAACGTCATCTTCCCCGACTTCTACGTCTCATTGCGGCCCAACTACTACCAGGCCTACACCTTCCGCCCGATCGCGCACAACAAGATGTTATTCGAGGGGCGTGTGTATTACCCGGAGATGACCACTGCCGGTGGCCGCTTCTTCCTCGAATACATGAAGGTCGCCCTGCGCGACGTGCTGCTGGAAGACATGAGCACGCTGGAGCGCACACAGGCAGCGGCGGAAACCGGCGCCAAGACACACATGATCCTGCAGGACAGCGAAATCCTGGTCCGCCACGGCGCCCACGTGGTCGACCGCCTGGTCGGCGCAGATCAGTAAGACATTCGGAGCCAAGTCATGGAAGAAAAGATCATCAATATCGGCGGCCTGCAGACGCAACGCGCGGCGGCCTTGCCCGAGCGCTTTGCACATCTGAACCCGATCGCGCACTGGAGCCTGCCGACCGAAACCGCGCGCAATATCCAGCGCCACCGCGCCTCGATGGAAGAGATCCGCGCCTTTGCAGCGACCATGCTGGGTGAAATCGACGCGATTTCCGCATACCTGGACACCTTCGAACCCGGCACGATGCCGGCGGAGGCCCAGGCGCTGATGAACCTGCTGCTGTCGCTGGCGGAGGTGGCGCCGGCCATCGAGTTCTACCGGCAACAGGCGGTGATCGATGGTTTCGATCCACGCCGCTTCGTGGCCGACGAGGCCTTCAAGTTGTCCCCGGCGCTTTGATCGCGCGGCCGCAGAGGAGTCCATCATGCCGAAATGCCGAGTGTTCGCCATCGACAACAACCTGAAGGAAGTGGTCGCCGATGGCCTGTACATGAAACACATGTTTGGCGAAACGGTCAGCGTTGCCGTCGTCAAGTTCGTCGAGACCGCCGGCAGGGACCTGCCAGCGAAATCCCACCAGCATGGCGAGGAAGCGTCGCTCCAGTTCTCGGGAGCCTGCTCCGTATTCGAAGGGCTGGGTGAAGACGGCGACCTCGAGACCGTCATGGAGCAGGGCGATGCGCTGCTGATCCCGGCCGGCCTGATGCACTACGGCAGTAATCGCTTCGAGCCCGCCGGCGTCAGCATGCGGCTGAACGTGGTGACACCCGCCCGCAAGGAGTACGGCGCCGAGGATACGGTTCCTTACTACCCGCTGGCCGACCGGGGAGAACAGGGGGAGCGGGCATGAACGCGCAAGGACATCCGGACGTGGACGCACGCGCCAGCCAGCCGCTTTGCCGTCGCGTGGCGGCCGGGCAATCGACTTCAACCGGACCGGCGCGACATGAAACCAGCGGCGACGCCTTCGACATCGCCGTCCATGTGCTCAGTCAGGGCCAAACACTGAGCGCCGCGGCCGGCCAGGCGGGCGAGGAGGTGGCAGCGGTGCTGGAAGGCACATTCACGATCGAAGCCGCCGGCGAGACTTATCGCCTGTCGAAGGGGGAGGGGATCATCATTCCCAGTGCCGAGCCCCGCCTCTGGACCTGCGACACCGAGGGCGGGCGCCTGTATCGCGTCATCAACCGCACCTCGCTGGGCGCGCAAGCTGGAGCCGCGGCATGAACACGCCCGAACACATCGTCATCGTGGGCGCCGGCCATGCCGGTGGCCGCGTCGCACAGCACTTGCGCGCGCTCGGCTACGACCGGCGCCTTACCCTCGTGGGAGAGGAGCCGCATGCACCGTACGAGCGGCCGGCATTGTCGAAAGAGCTGCTCAAGGGCGAGCGCTCCGCGGCGGAGCTCGTGCTGGGTCCTTCCGACTTCTGGATGGATGGCAGCGCGGTCGAGCATGTGCGCGGACGCGCTAGCGCGCTCGACGCCGGGGCGAAGCTGCTGACCCTGGACGACGGCAGCACGATCGGCTTCGACCGGCTGGTCGTTGCGACCGGCGCGCGCGCGCGTACGCTCAACATACCGGGGGCTGACCTGCCCGGCGTCGTCACCTTGCGCACCATCGACGACAGCCTTGCGTTGCGCGAGACGCTTGCGCCCGGCCGGCGCGTGGCGATCGTCGGGGCCGGCGTGATCGGCATGGAAGTGGCCGCCAGCGCCAGGGCGCTCGGGGCGGACGTGACCGTGCTCGAGGCAGGGCAGCGCATTCTCGCGCGTTGCCTGCCGCCCGCGGCCTCGGAATGGCTGCATGCCTTGCACACGGCCGACGGCACCCGCATCGAGACCGGCGTACAGGTCAGCCGCATCGAGCGCGACGGCACCGTACTGCGTGTCCATGTCGCGCGCGATGGCGAAACCTGGACCCTGGCAGCGGATATCGTGCTGGCGGCAGTGGGCATCGACAGCGGCGTGGATTTCCTCCAGGGCACCGGGATCGCCAACGAGCATGGCGTTGCGGTAGGTGCCGATTGCCGCAGCCCCGTTGCGCCGTGGTGCTTTGCCGCGGGCGATGTGGCTCTGACCTACAGCCCGCTGTACCAGCGTGCCGTGCGGCAGGAAACCTGGCGCAATGCCGAGAACCAGGCACAAGCGGTGGCCGGGTTCATCCTGGGCCGTACCGAGCCGTACGTCGAAGTCCCGTGGATGTGGACCGACCAGCTCGGGCACAACATCCAGGTGGTCGGGCATCCGGGCGACGCCGACGAGATCATGGTGCGCCACGGCGTGTCCGGCGATCCCGCCACCATGCTGCTGCTGCGCGGCGAGCAAGTCGTTGGCGGTGTCCTGATCAATAACGGGCGCGACCGCAAGCACCTGGAAGCGCTGGTGCGCCAGGGCACGCGGGTCGAACGCAGCCGTCTCGCCGACACCGCCGTCCCGCTCAAGGCGCTGGCGTCATGAGCGCGTCCACCACCGAAGAGCGGCTGGCGCGGCTGGAGGCGGCCGAGGCGATCCGGGCCCTGAAGGCCCGCTATGCCTCCCTGGCCGATGCCAAATACCGGCCCGACTACACACGCCTGGCGGATGACGCCATGCGTGAGGTGGCGTGGGAGCAGGCGCTGTGCTTCACCGAGGACGCCATATGGGTAGGCGGGCAGGGATTCGGCGATTCGCTGGTGGGCCGGTCACAGCTGCACGACTGGTTCCAGCGTTCGCCCTGGTGCTTCGCCGTGCACTACTACGGCAGCCCGCAACTCGATATCGACGGGGATCGCGCGCACGGCGTCTGGCGCCTCTGGCAGCTGGCCTTGCGTGAAGACAACTGCGATGCCGTCCTGCTGGCCGCTACCACGCACGAGGACTACCGGCGCGACACCGATGGCGACTGGCGCTGCTGCCGCATGCGCTTTGCCGGGATCCACATGACATCGCTGGGGCAGGGCCCCATGCCGCTGATGGCGACGCTGGCGGCGCTGGATGCCAGGATGGCAGACCGGGCGCGGCATGCTGAGCCATACGCCTGAATACATTTGGGAGGAAGCACCATGATTGCCGAGGAAGCAAATCCGGTCCGCGAGCCACAGGCACGCGAAGACGTCATCCGCTGGTATCGCGCTGGCGAACTCGGTACCTTGTTTGCCGCCGGCGATTGCCATGGCCTGGATGTCGACGGCCAACGCATCGGGCTGTTCAAGGTCGATGAAGCGGTCTATGCGCTGGATGACATCTGCACACACGGCAACGCGCTGCTGTCGGACGGCGAAATGGACGGGCATGGCATCGAATGCCCGCTGCACGCCGGGCTGTTCGATGTACGTAACGGGCGAGCCATGTGTGCGCCGCTGACCCGCGATGCCCGTTGCCATGCGGTGAAGGTCGAAGCCGGCGTGGTCTATGTTGCCGCGCCGGAGAAGTCATGAACGCTGTCGCTGACACGATTGCCATGTCCGCAGGCAACACCGCCCAGCCTCGCATCGCCGTGATCGGCACCGGCGGTACCTTTGCCATGCACGCCCGGCACCGCTTCGACTGGGTGGAATACGGCGAGAGTGGCGTGGTCCATCCCATTGAGAAGTTGCTGGATGATCTCGGCAGCCTTGGAGATGTGGCAGATGCGGTCGAACTGGTGCCGGTACCGTTCCGCGCCCTGGGCAGTACCGGCATCACGCAGGCGGACTGGCTGGCGCTGGCGCGCCTGATCGAGGACTCCGCGCGGCGCGATCCGGGCCTGGCCGGCTTTGTGATCACGCACGGCACCGCTACGCTGGAAGAGACCGCATGGTTCCTCGACCTGGCGCTCACGCTCGACCAGCCCATCGTGATCACGGGGGCGCAGCGTCCGGCGAATACCGCTGGCAGCGATGTGCCGGCCAACCTGCGGGCGGCGCTCGCGGTGGCGCAGTCCGGCGCGGCCCGCGGCGCCGGCGTGCTGGTCGTGATGGACGGGCATATCTTCGCCGCCCGGGACGTTACCAAGGCCGCCAGCTTCGATCTCAATGCCTTCGAGGCGCCGCCGTTCGGCCCGCTCGGCCGCGTCGAGGCCAGCGGCGCGGTGACCATGCGGCGGCTGCCGGTGCGGCGCCGGGGCATGCCCGCGCCCAGCCTCGCGAACCTTGAAGCATTGCCGCGCGTGGACATCGTCATGTCGTACGCCGGCGCCGACCGCACCGCGATCGATGCGCTGGTGGCTGCCGGCTGCGCGGGCCTTGTCAGCGCGGGACTGCCGCCTGGCCGGCCGGCGAATGCCGAGGCGCAGGGCCTGGCCGACGCCGTGCGCGCCGGTACCACCGTGGTCCAGTCCACCCGCGCGTCGCGCGGCATGGTGCCGCCGCAGGCGTTCCTGCGCGCCGCCGGCGTGCTGGCGGGTGGCGACCTGTCGCCGCAGAAGCTGCGCATCTTGCTGATGCTGGCGCTGACGCAGACCCGCGATCCTGGGTTGCTGCAGCAGTGGCTGCTTGAGAACTGAGTTGCCCCACAACACACATAAGGAGACAGCGATGTCCGAACTCGATATTCATCAACTGCTCGACCTGGTGAACACCCGTCAGGTGGAAACCGGCGACGCACGCGTGCGCGCCATTACCGCGCGTATTGTCAGCGACCTGTTCCACACCATCGACGAATTCGACGTCAAGCCGGACGAATTCTGGGCCGCAACGAAGTGGCTGACCCGGCTGGGCAAGGCCGACATGGTCGGCCTCATTACCGCCGGCCTGGGCTTCGACCGGCTGCTCGATATTCGCGAGGACGAGGCTGACCGCGCGGCCCAGCGCGCGCTGGGCACGCCGCGCGCGATCGAAGGCCCGCTCTATATTGCCGGCGCGCCGCTGCACCAGCACGAGGTGAAGCTCGATGAAGGCAACGAAGGCAAGGGCCAACCACTGGTGATGGAAGGCCGCGTCCTCGACGTGCAGGGCAATCCTGTCCCGAACGCGGTGGTCGATGTCTGGCATTGCAACGAACTGGGCCGCTATTCCCATTTCGACCCGGATCAGCCGGACTATAACCTGCGCCGACGCATCCAGGCCGACGGCGAGGGCGCCTACCGTTTCCGCAGCTTCCTCCCGCCGGGATACGCCATTCCGCCGAACAGCCCGGTCTCCGAACTCTTTGCACTGCTTGGCCGCCACGGGAACCGCCCGGCCCATATCCATTTCCTCGTCTCGGGCGGCGCAAAGCGTGCCCTGACCACGCAGATCAATATTCCGGGCGACACTTTCCTGGACGACGATTTTGCGTTCGCCACCCGCGACGGGCTGGTCGTTGAGCTGGAAACGGTGCAGAGCGCGGCAGGCTATGAATCCCTCGGTTTGCAGGCGCCATTCACCCGCGTTCGCTTCGATTTCCGCTTGCAGGACGTGCTCAACGAGGACGAAGCCACCCCCGCCAGCCGCTACGCCAGGGCCGCGTGATTCATGCCATTCAGATAACGCTTTAACCGCTACCGTCATTCCCGCTAAAGCCTTTTCAGAGCACGTAAGCGGGAATCCAGTGTCTCCAGGAGCCAAGGGTCCCCGCTTTCGCGGGGACAACGGTGGGTCGTCCTCTTCAGCAAAGCATCGACCACAGCACTGAGAAACAGGGAAACGCAAATTGACTAACTACGGGCGAACGTTACTTGCTGTTCTTTCGGCGGCCCCTCTGATGGCCGCCGCGCAATCGGTCACGATCTACGGTGTGGTCGATACCGGCGTGGAGTACGTGAACAATATCGGCGCACGCAAGAGTAGCGTGGTCCGCATGCCAAGCCTGACAGGGATGGTGCCGTCACGGTGGGGAATGCGGGGGAGCGAAGACCTCGGCGGGGGGCTGAAAAGCATATTTGTGCTGGAGTCCGGCTTCGCTCCGGATTCCGGCGTGTCCAACCAGGGTGGCCGCCTGTTTGGCCGGCAAGCGCTGGTAGGCCTGTCGGGCAACTGGGGTCAGGTTGCGTTCGGCCGGCAGTACACCATGCTGTTCTGGGCCATGCTCGATCCGGACATCCTTGGACCGAACGTCTACGGGTCCGCTTCGCTGGATAGCTATATCCCCAATACGCGCGCCGACAATGCCATCTCCTACAAGGGCACGTTTGGCGGGCTGACCTTGGGCGCGACTTATAGCTTCGGTCGCGACACGGTCAACGCCGGACCGAGTCCCTCCGGGGCCAATTGCGCTGGCGAGAACGCGGCCGATCCGCGGGCATGCCGGGAATGGTCTGCCCTGCTGCAGTACAGCACCGGCTGGTGGGGCGTTGCCGCGGCCTACGATTCGCTGCGCGGTGGTCCCGGCGCGTTTGGCGGCCTGACCAAAAGCAGCTTCACGGACGATCGCCTGTCGCTCAATGGCTACATGATTCTCGCGAAGACCAAGCTGGGCCTGGGCTGGCTGCGTCGCGACAACGATAGCAGCCCGACACCGCGTAGCGATCTGTGGTATGCCGGCGCTGCCTATGACATCACGCCGGCGTTCACACTCGCCGGCCAGGTCTATTACCAGCGATACCACCACAGCGACAACAAGGCCATGCTGTACGCATTGCGCGGCAGCTACGCTTTCTCCAAACGCACCTCGGTGTACGCCACTGCCGGCTTCATCGACAACGGCGGTCAGCTTGCCGCGTCGGTCAGCGGCGGGCAGACCGGCTCAAATCCCGTACCCGGCGGCAATCAGTTCGGCACCATGATCGGCATCAAGCACGTCTTCTAGACGCTGCGACTTCGCCGCCCCGCGGAACGCATGGAAGCCTCACTGAAGACGGAGCTGCGAAATTAATGAAGCTATGCTCATTCCGAAACAGCTCGGCAAGCCGACGCGTGCGGATCGCGACTGCGCTGAAGGGCGCTAGTCTTGATATTGTAGAAATCGACCTACCTGCCGGTGAGCAGTTCGGTCATGAGTACCTTTCCGTTAATCCGCAAGGCTTGGTGCCGGCGTTGATCACGGATGACGGGCTTGTGGTTACGCAATCGCTTGCCATCCTGACTTGGTTGGATGCCAAATTTCCAGAGCCGGTATTGCTTGGCCTGACCCAGGCATGCCGCGTGAAAATTCTGGAGTTCCTTAGTGTCGTTGGCTGCGATGTTCATCCGCTTCAGGGGCTAAGGCTTTCGCGATGGCTTGACGAAGCCGGATCGCCGCCGGAAGCCTTTTCGGTCATTGCCAGACGCGCTATATCCGATGGATTGGCGACTTGCGAGCAACTCGTGCATGGCGGAACCCAAAGGTTTTGCTTCTCCAATGAACCTTCGGCTGCAGATATCTGGCTGATTCCGCAGCTGAATAATGCAAGGCGGTTCGGAGTTGACATTACCTCCTACCCGAGGCTAGTCGGCATCGAACAGAGTTGCCTTGCATTGCCTGCGTTTCGCGACGCTTGACGACCTCCGCACATGCGAACGTGCTGCTTGTCGGAGCCACGGCGCTCCAGGCAAAAGCGACCTGCAGCGGTGGATTGCTGCAACTTCTATTTCCGTCTGCAGGATGCGCTGAGCGAGGACGAGGTAACGCCAGCCAGTCGCTATGTCATGTCGGGGGCGTGATCCCCTAAAAGCGGCCGTCATAAGCGAGGGACACACGTGTCCGGACGCTGCCTGACGGCTGCCGTCGTATCTTCGTTGTGGTCGCCGCATGCCAGTTCTGGCCCCCTTGCGGCCCTGCGGCCATCCCCCTTCTGGCCACGCCTTCCCCCGGCAGTGCACCGATTACCCTTCGTCCGCTGATTGCGCGGCGAAGCATCGGTGTGCGCCTGCGGTCGCTCCCGTGAAGGTTCAAATTGACCCCTCCGGAGGCCCATTGGCCTTGTCGGCGGGGCGCACCTCAGGACGGTGACGACAAAAGTCTGCGTGGAGAACAAGGTCGGACGAGCGCTTTTGGTGTTGCTGTTCACTGTTGGTTGCCACCCTGTATGACGTCGACGTCAGCCGGTCAATCGCTATGCTGGCGTACACTTTTGGTTGCCGTGATCCCCGCCCCACATCAGACCGTTACCCCATCATGAAGCTGCATCAGTTTCGCGCACTGGTTGCGATTGCCGATAGCGGCAGCATTCGGAATGCCGCCCGGAATACGGACTACTCCCCAGCCGCAATCACCAAAGCAGTGCGTGAGCTGGAAGAGGAGGTGGGGGTTACCTTGATCGTTCGCGAGACCACGGGCATCACGCTGACGCCAGCGGGACAGGTCCTGCTCGAGCATGCGCGTTTCACAATGGGGGCGATCGCACGCGCTCGCGAGGAAATGGAGGCCTTCGCCAGTCAGCGTAAAAGGACGCTCAAAGTCGCGGTGCCGTCATGGCTTGGCATGACTTTGCTGGGCGAGATCATTGACCGCTTTCAGATCCTGATGCCGGAGACCCAGCTCGAGTTATTCGAGAGCTTTCCGTCCCTGACATTGCCAAAACTTCGTGACGGTACCCTGGACCTGTCGATCGGGCGGTCTTATTCACCAACGCCTGCCGAGCTCAATCAGCTGTCGCTGTTCTCGACGGGATACGCCGTCGTGGCACGCGCAGGGCATCCATTGGCGTCGTGCCGTTCGCTCCAGGAGCTTGCCGGTGCCAGCTGGATCCTCAGCCGCAACTACAAGAGTGAGGACGGCGCATTCCAGGCTGCGTTCCAGGAGTATTGCGACCGCTACGCTCCCCGGATCCACATATCGCATTCGAGTGCCGTCGCAAATAGCCTGGTCGCCAGGACGGACCTGCTCAGCCTGATGCCGTGGCCAATGGCAGAGCTGCTTGTCGCAAAGGATGGGCTGTGTGTGCTTCCGATTCGGGATGCGCTAGCGGATGCGGAAATCACGATTACCTACCGGCGCGGCGTTCCGCTCAGCGCGCCGGCAAAGTGCTTTATCGAGGCGACGATAGCGGTAATCCGCGAGTCAGAGCATTCCACCGACCCGGATAAACGCCGGTTCTTCCATACCGTGGAGTGCCTGCTGAAGGACAAGGACAACATTCCGGCTTAAGGGTAGGAGGGGGTAGGTCTTATTCCCCGAGTTCCCCATCCTCCCATTCGCGAGCATTGATGCTGATCCCTAGTCAGGTGCAGGCCAATAGGCGAACTCGCACCAGGCATGTGCCTGGGCCAGCGATGCTCGCCGGGACCCGTGAAGCACATCATCTCCCTTTGACGGGACATGCACATTCCATCGCGTTTGGCAAGCCAGTGGGCAGCGTGCCAAGGCAAGCGTCCGAGCTTCAGGGAAGCCACCACATTGACGTACTCAAAAACGAGGGCCACTATTTATTGCGTTGTGACGACAGTGTCATCACCAGTTCAATACGGAGACAGATGTGCCCCAGGACTCAATCGCAGCCGATAAGGCGATCCGCAACAAAGCGAAGAGCTCATCCCATGGAAGCATCATTGCGGTTGTGGCCGGCAATGCGCTTGAGTTCTACGACTTCACCGTTTACGCCTTCTTCGCCGTATTTATCGGGAAGGCATTCTTCCCATCCTTCTCGCCGGCGAGTCAACTGATTGCCTCGGTCGCCGTGTTTGGCGCCGGATTCGTTGCGCGGCCGCTCGGCGGGATCCTCATCGGCGCCTATGCGGACCGGGCGGGGCGCAAGGCAGCGCTGACGCTCACGATCGGCCTGATGGCCCTGGGTACGGCCATTATCGCGTTCACGCCGACGCATCAGTCGATCGGTCTTGCTGCCCCTGTCCTGGTGGTCATTGGCCGTCTGTTGCAGGGGTTCTCCGCAGGCGGCGAAACCGGACCCGCCACGACCTACCTGCTTGAGATGGCATCGGAGGGTCGCCGGGGTTTCTATACGAGCTGGCAGATTGCCACCCAAGGCATTGCCGCATTGCTTGGCGGCCTGGTTGGCTACATCGTGTCGTCGGTGATGTCGGAAAGCGCGCTCGCGGACTGGGGATGGCGTATTCCGTTTGTCTTCGGCCTGCTGATTGCCCCGGTCGGCCTGTATATCCGAAACCGGCTGCATGAGACGCTGGATGCCGAGAGTGCCGTCAAGAACACCGGCGAACTGATCTCGACCATCGTCCGTGGTCATTTGCCGGATCTGCTGATCGCATGCTGCGTGCTGATCGGCCCGACCGTGACCGTCTACATCGTCGGTCATTACATGACCTCGTATGGCATTCGCGTGCTGCACCTTCCCACGTCGACTTCCATGCTGGTGGGACTGACTACCGGAGCGGTCGGTCTCGTCACCTCGCTGTTCGCGGGTCTCCTCTACGACCGTTTCCCACGGTCCAGGCTGATCGTGCTGCCGCAGTTCATTTCTGTGACCGCGATCCTGCCCGTCTTCTCCTGGGTGATCGAGCGTGGCACCGGCAGTGTGTTCCTGACCATGATTGCCGTGCTGACCTTCTTCCGCGTGCTGATGGCCCCGTTCCATCTCTGCTTCATACCGGAGATCTTCCCGAAGGCGGTTCGCAGCACTTGCGTGTCGATCTGCTACAGCGTTCCCACCACGATCTTTGGCGGCAGTGCGCAACTGGTCGTCGCCTGGATGGCCAGCGTGTTCCCAAATCCCATGAGCCCCGCCTGGTACCTGGTCGCTACCAATGTCGTATCCCTCGGTGCGGTGTTCTGGCTGTACCTCCGTCGGAACCGGAAGGCCCAGGGGCGCTCCAGCACGCTGGACAGCGCTATCCAGGTCTGAACAGATATCAACCAAGAGGTCCAAGGGATGGAGCCTTCAGAGAACATGCATGAGATCGACCAGGAAATCGCCGAGCGAATCGAGGCTTATCGTCCGCTTTGCTCGCATCTGAGTGATCGTCTTTGGGATTTCGCGGAAACGGCGTACGACGAGCATGAGTCGGTCGAACTCCAGGTCCGCGAACTCGAAACGAACGGCTTTCGCGTGACGAGAGACGTGGCGGGGATCCCTACCGCGTTTATCGCGGAAGCGGGCAGCGAGGGGCCGGTCATCGGTTTCCTTGGCGAGTACGACGCATTGCCCCAACTGAGCCAGGAAGCGGACGCCACGGCGCGGGCGCCACGCGTCGCCGCGGGAAACGGGCACGGTTGCGGGCACAACCTGCTGGGTGGCGCAACGCTTCTTGCCGCCCTCGCGGTGAAGGACTGGCTGCAGAGCACCGGGCGCCCCGGGCGGGTGCGGTACTACGGTTGCCCGGCGGAAGAGGGTGGCGCCGGCAAGGTCTTCATGACGCGGGCGGGTGCCTTCGACGGACTCGACGCGGCGCTGACATGGCATCCGGCCAGCATCCTTGCCATCGACGCGATGGCTACGCTTGCGACCATCCATGTCCGCTTCACGTTCACGGGTGTCGCCGCGCATGCCGCGGCCGCGCCGCACCTCGGGCGCAGCGCCCTGGACGCGGTGACGCTGATGAACGTGGCGGCCAACTACCTCAGGGAACATATCCCGAGCGATGCACGGCTGCACTACGCCATCCACGATACCGGAGGCATTGCACCGAATGTGGTGCAGGCGAGGGCGGAGGTGGTTTACCAGCTTCGCTCCCCGGAGCTTGCCGTGGTGCAGTCGATCATGGAGCGCCTGCGCAAGATCGCGCAAGGCGCGGCCATGATGACCGGTACCTCGATGGCGTATCGCATTGAGCGGGCAATGTCCAATATGCGCCCCAACAATGTCCTGTCCGAGCTGATGTATGCGCGCATGCAGGCGCTTGGGCCCACGCCCTTCGATGAGGCCGATCGCGCCTTTGCGGCCCGGATGCAGGCAGCCATTTCGGCGGAGGAAGCGAAGGCGAGCCTGCAGATATTCGGCGCCCAGCGGCTGTCAGGCGTGCTGCATGAGGGCGTGCTGCCGGCAGTGGTCATGCCGGCGGTCCTCAGCGCCTCGACAGATGTCGGCGACGTGAGCTGGGTCGTACCGACGGCACGGTGCCTCGGCGCGTGCTTTGCGCTCGGCACTCCCTTCCATTCCTGGCAGCTCGTCGCACAGGGCAAGGCGTCCGTGGCCCACAAGGGCATGACCCATACGGCAAAGATCATGGCGGCAACCGCTGCCGCACTGTTTGCCGATCGGGAAGCCCTCGCGCAGGCAAAGGAGGAGTTCCGGCAGGCAGCGGCAGAGCATCCGTACAAATGCCCGATTCCGGATGACGTCCGGCCACCCGTGGTCAAGCCTGCGGCCCGGCTACGCGGCACGATGCGTGGCGCATTCCCGAATCAATATGCAGGAGTCAGCGCGTGAGAGCAGAAGGACAAAAATATACGGACCTCGTCGGCAACGTGATCGAGGCCAGGCGGGACGCCTATATCGCGCTGGCGGACCGTATCTGGGACCTTGCGGAGACGCGCTGGCAGGAATTTCAATCGGTCGAGGCCCAGATTGAATTGCTTGAGCGCGAGGGCTTCCGCATCACGCGCAATCTCGGGGGGCTGCCCACCGCGTTCATGGCTGAAGCCGGCGAGAGCGGTCCCATCGCGGGATTCCTGGGGGAGTACGACGCATTGTCGAACATGAGCCAGAAGCCGGGGGCCATCGAAGCACGCCATCTCTGTAACGGGGCCAGCGGACATGGCTGCGGTCATCACTTGCTCGGGGTGGGCGCGATGCTCGCTGCCGTCGCCGCCCGGGATGGCAACGCCAGGCATGGCCGGGCGGGCATCGTTCGATACTATGGCTGCCCGGCGGAGGAGGGCGGCGCTGGGAAAGCCTTCATGGCCCGCGAAGGCGTTTTCGACGATCTGGATTTTGCGTTGACCTGGCATCCGGGGCCTTTCTCCGGAATCTTCAGGTACAAGGCGCTCGCTGTCATCCAGGCCGCATTCCGTTTCTCGGGCATTGCGTCACATGCCGCGGCATCGCCGCACCTGGGCCGGAGCGCGCTCGATGCTGTCGAGCTGATGAACGTCGGGGTGAATTTCCTGCGCGAGCACATGCCCCAGGAGGCCAGGGTGCATTACGCGATCACCGACGCAGGCGGCAAGGCGCCCAATGTCGTGCAGGAGAAGGCAGAGGTGCTCTATGTCGTGCGCGCGCCGGATATCGTGGGGGCGCGTGAGCTGTTCGAGCGCGTCCGGCAGATCGCTGAGGCTGCGGCGTTAATGACCGAGACATCTGTCACGATGGAGTTTGACCGGGCCTGTTCGGATGTCATTCGCAACGGAGTCATCGAGAACCTGATGATGCGCAATCTCGAGGCGCTGGGCAGTCCGCCTTTCGACGAGTCGGACGACGCCTTTGCCGCGCGGCTGGAAGCAAGTTTCAGCGCCGAGGATCTGCGTGAATGCATGGCTTCCTATAACGGCCCGGCGAACGCCCGCGGGCTGTGGCAGGCGCCGCTTGCCCTGGCAGGCGAGCCTGGCACCTTGACGGGCTCCAGCGATGTGGGCGACGTGAGCTGGATTGTGCCGACGACCCAGTACCTCGGCGCTTGCTACGCCGTGGGAACCCTTATGCATACCTGGCAACTGGTTGCCCAGGGCAAGCTGCCGGCTGCCCATAAGGGAATGCTGCACGCTGCCAAGGTCATGGCGGCGACCGCCCTGGATATGCTCAGTCATCCGGAGTGGATTGCCGAGGCAAAGGCTGAGCACCGGTGGCGCACTGGTGGGCGCAGCTACATCAGCCCGATTCCGCCGGACGTTATTGCGGCGCCACTACGAGGCCGCTGAGTTGGTCTGGTTCTCTGATTTTCATTCTTCGTGTCATGACATTCTCCTACTTCCTCACCGCCGCCAAGCCATCCGATCCCACGCTACGTCTTGATTCCGGGCAAAAATCGCAACTGGCCAATGCAGTTCGCATGACGCCGGGGCTGGTACGCGCGGAGCTATATACGCCTGCCGAAGTGCAGACCTACCACCGCGACGGATCCGGACCCATGCTTGGCTTGCGGCTGGAATTCGCCACCCTGCCGGAACTTGAATCCCAGGTTTGTCGGGGCGGGTATCTGTACCGCGAATTTGGCGCATCGAGCTTCTTCGCTCAGGCAGGCATGCGTGTCGATCACCAGGCGATGCTGACGCGCAATCTTCTCCGGTTGAATTCCGAAGGGCTGGAAACCGAACTCTGCAGCTATCTGGTCCATTACCCCGGGGCTGCGGAAAACCTGAATGACTGGCTCGGATACTACCTGAGGCACCATCCGCAAATCATGCGGGAATATCCTTCCGTGCGTCAGATCAACGTTTTCACGCGCGTTGACTGGTACGACGACATGCCGTGGGAGCGGGTGGACTACATGCAGAGAAATATGTTGTCCTTCCCCTCTGCCGAGGCGTTGCTGGCGGCGCTCGGCTCACCGGTGAGAGACAAGATGCGGGCGGACTCCGCATCATTTCCGGCATTTAGTGGTGGTGCGATGCATTACCCGATGCTCACCCGGATCATCACGCCGTAATTAACCGGTCGCCCGCCATCGGGCGGCAGTATTCCCCCCCTCAATTCACATGGGCCGGCCTTGCCTTGCAAGGCCGCAGAGGGCTTCGTCCGTTGAAAACAATAACTTGTCTGCACAGCCTTTGCTGGTAGCGGACGGGATTCCCTCATCCCAAATAAAGTAGTCGGAGAAATCATGTTATCCCTGCAGCAGGTCGCACGTTTTTTCGTTGGCTCTTCATTTGCCGTGGGCTGTTCCATGGCTTATGCGGAGGAGCCCTTCCAGATACTGGTGCCGGATAACCTGGCAGGAAAGAGCGGCCTCATCCTTTATGGTGTAGCGGATGCGGGGATCCAGTATTCCCGAGCGGGCAGCAACCGGCTACTCCAGGAGGAGAGCGGCGCTGGCGCTACCTCGCGCATCGGCTTTCTGGGCGTCGAGCAGCTAGGAAATGGCTTGTCCGTTCGTTTCAATCTGGAGAGTGCGCTCAAGCTGAAGAACGGCACCGCCGGTGGCACCACCATGCAGGGGGATTCGAGCCTGTTCAACCGGGAATCGAACGTGTCCCTGGTGTCCACTCAATGGGGGCGCATCCGGCTCGGACGGCAGTATCCGACAGAGCTCTCAACCAATATTGATCCCTTCTATGGCGTCGGTGCATTCTCGCCGCTCGCATCGTTGGTGGCGCTGAGCTCCGATCTTGGCAAGGGAGCGACCATTGGCGACTCCCGGATCAGCGACGCTGTCTCCTACACTACGCCGATCATCGGCGGGCTCCAGGTGGAGTACTTGTATGCGCCGCGAGGCGTCACGACGCAGGGGTTTCCCAAGGCGAGCTTCCAGGGCGCGCAGGTCGAATATACGAACGGACCGCTTTACCTTGGTGCCTTCTACGATGTGATCAAGACCGACCCCACGGCAGGCCTGAGCTCTGTCAAGAACCGGTGGCTGGGTGCAGGCGGGATGTACACGTTCAAGGGCGGCGTGAACCTGACATACGAGTACAACATGACCAACCCGGACAAGGAGGGCTACCTGGTCGCCAACAGCCACATGATCGGGCTCAGTGTGCCGAATGGTCGTGACTGGATCAAGTTTTCGGCGGTCTACCGCACCGTTGCCGGGCAAGCGGACCGTGATTCCCTCGCCATCGGGCTTGGCTACGACTACAACATGTCGAAGACGTCGGCCTTGTATGCTCGGCTGGGTTATGTGCTGAACCAGAAGAAGGCTATCGGTTCACTGGCGAATGTGGTGCTCAGCCAGCCCGGTGACGATGTCAGCGTCGTTGCCTTGGGTATTCGGATGCGCTTTTGACGGGCATCGAAATGCGAGCGGCGCCGCGCACGTAAATGCGCGGCGCCGCTCGGTGTGGATGGATTTGAAGGTGAGAAAGTGGGGATGAGTATCCCGGGGTAGCGCCTGGCAGCGCCCCCGGAAATTACGCTTCCTGGCTATGAGCGTGCAGGCGGCGGAAGGACATCTGGCGGGATCGGACATGCATACGGACGCCGACCCCGCTTTCGCAGGAGTTCTTCCTTGGCTTGCAGTAGCGTCTCCGGCTTTCCGGCAAGATCGATTGCGGTGGCGGCGAGCGTCTTGGCTGCGAGCAACATGCCCTTGTGCGCCAGCGAGAGCTTCCCTTGCGACACCATCTGCCAGGAATGGAAACCGGTGCCAAATGCGTAACATGCGGTCAGGCATTGGGTGGTAGGCACGACCCAGCTCACGTCACCGACATCGGTCGATCCCGTGACGGGACGTACGACGTCGGGGGAATAAGGGAGAATCTCAGGGACGATCGGCCGCGGGTCGCGCAAGGCGGCGGCAAAGTGGCGGGAGGAGTTGGCAAGATCCTCTTCGGCGATCGTGGACTGGATCGCGGTAGCAAAGCGGGTCTCGTCGGTGCTGACGTCAAAGCCGCCGATCGCGCGCATATTGCGATCCAGGACGTGATCCAGGGTGTCATTGTGCAGGACATTCGAGACCGCCTTGTCGAAGACAATCTCCAGGCGGGTTCCGGTCATGAGCGCCGCGCCCTCGGCAATATCCTTGACCCGTTTGAAAAGGTCCATGGCCTCCTCGCTCCGAGGGGACCGGATCGTGTAGAGGACTTCCGCAAGCACGGGAATCACATTGGTCGAGATGCCCCCGGAATTGATGTACGCAAAATGTACCCGGGCCTGATCTGGCATGTGCTCACGGAGGTAATTGACGCCGATATTCATCAGCTCGGCCGCATCCAGCGCACTGCGTCCCAGGTGGGGCGCCAAGGCGGCATGCGATGCCTTTCCATGAAAGCGGAAATACGCCTGGACATTTGCCAGGGTTGCGTTCATGAACACGGAGTTGGCGACCGAAGGGTGCCAGCTCAGCGCGACATCCAGGTCGTCAAACAGGCCATCGCGCGCCATGAATGTCTTACCCGCGGCAGCCTCTTCGGCCGGGCATCCGTAGAAGCGGACGGTCGCCCCGATATTGTTGGCGGCAAAGTAGTCTCGCGCCACCACCGCGGCCAGATGCGCTGCGGTGCCAAGCAGATGGTGGCCGCAGCCGTGCCCGTTGCCATTTTCAGCCCCGGCCGCCGGCATGCAGCTGAGCGCGCCGCTTTCCTGGCTCAGGCCTGCGAGTGCGTCGTACTCGCCAAGGAAACCGATGACCGGCCCACCGGAGCCGGCCTCGGCAACAAAGGCAGTTGGCATGCCAGCCACACCACGCCTGACCTTGAAGCCGCTCTGTTCAATCTGCGCGGCATGCAGCTCCGCCGAGCGGAACTCTGCGTAACGCATCTCGGCGAACGACCAGATATTGTTGGCCAGGGAGATGTACTGGTGCCGCTTCGTCTCGATGAGGTCGACGACGCTTTCTATGTGTTTCACTGGAACTCCGGGGGATGGTCACATGGCCTGACAGGCTAGTCCTCCCACCGGGCTTGCGGAAGGCTGGCGCACGTGCCGGCGTTCACTGCTGGTTGCCCCCTTGAAGCGAGGTTTCACCAGCGTGCGGAAGGCCCCGCGGCGTCACGACGGCGTGGCGTTGCCGACCGGTTTCGGCATCTGGCTGGAGCAGGGACCGCGTAAATAGGTATCCCTGATAGGCAAACATAATTCGCTAATGGGAAGATTGCCCCCCAATGGCGCACACGGCTGGCAATAGACCGGCGAACGCTGCACACGCAAGTAACCTTCCTTGACTTTCGCCTAGTCCAAAAATAGAATGACATTCGTTATTCGATTGCGGTGACGCCATCGATATCGGCAGAGGTAGTTCGCAGTCGCCGAGACGCGCATGCCTCACGGACTGGTACCCGTAACCCGGTGGACATGGAGGAGGCGCCACCCGCCGAGGACATAGCAACCCCTATATGGAGGAAGTCGGATGTTAGAGCTAGAGGACGCAGTGGAAGCACCGCCGTGCTGCCATTCATCGCAGGGTTGCGGGCCAGAGCCGCAATTCGCGGTGGCCGAGAATCTTTGCCGGGTGGTCAGCAACCAGTGGGTGAACGACGAATACAAGCATCTCATCGTCAATGCGCCCGAAGTCGCGTTACGCGCACAGCCTGGGCAGTTCTTCCATCTGGCCTGCCCGCCGGACCAGAACGGTGCCGCCTTGTTGCGCCGGCCCATGAGCTTGTACAGGGTGTCGTCGCACGAGGGGACGATTGAGTTTCTGTACAAGGTCCAGGGCCTGGGCACGCGAGGCCTGGCCGGGCTGCGCGCCGGGGATACGTTGGATGCGCTGGGACCGGTGGGCCGCGGCTTCGCCGTGCCTGCCAGCGCCGCGCACATCCTGCTGCTGGCCCGCGGAGTGGGGCTGGCGACCCTGACGCCCCTGGCAGACTGGGCGCGCAGCAAGGGGGTGTCGGTCACCGCTGTGCTGAGCGCAAGGTCCGAGGGTCTGGTGATGTCCGCGGACTACCTCAGGGAGGCCGGCGCCAACGTGCTCATCGTCACGGACGAAGACGGCACCAGCCAGGTGGACCACGTCGAGGCCCTGATCCGCAGCACGCACGCCGCGCGCAGGCTGGACTACGTCGCCACCTGCGGTTCGAACCGGCTGCTGCAGTTGCTGCAGCGGATTACCGCCGACCTCGACGTCCCGGGACAGATTGCACTTGAGCAGCATATGGGCTGCGCACTGGGCGCCTGTTTTGCCTGCGTCCGGCCGTTCCGCAGGCAGGCGGACACGCAGGATCTCACCTATCGCAGGGTCTGCTGGGAAGGCCCCGTGTTCGACCTCCAGGAGACCGTATCGTGGTAGATCTCAGTGTGGAAATTGGCTCGCTCAGGTTGCAGAATCCGGTCATGCCGGCGTCCGGCACCTTTGCCGAAGGCCTGGCCGATGTGTTCGACCTGAACCGGCTTGGCGCCATCGTGACCAAGACGATCACCGACGACTTGCGGGAAGGCAATCCGCCGCCTCGCGTGGCGGAATTCAAGGACGCGACGTTATTCTCGATCGGTATCCCGAGCAAGGGCGGGGACTACTATCTGAAGGAGACGGTGCCTTTCTATCGGGCATACCAGCCGCCGCTGATCGCCAGTATCTCGGCAAACACGGTGGAAGAGTTTGGCAGGCTGGCGCGCAAGCTGTCCGTACCGGGGGTGGCGGCGATCGAGGCCAATGTGTCCTGTCCGAACCTCAAGAAGGACGGGCAGGCCTTCGGCATGGACCCAGATGCGACCTTTCAGGTGGTTCGCGCCATGAAGGCCGCCTCTGACCTGCCAGTCTGGCCCAAGATGACACCCAATGCGGGCAATGTCGTGGAAGTTGCACTGGCGGCCCAGGCCGCTGGTGCGGACGCGCTTGTCGTCAGCAATGCCATCCTGGCCATGGCGATCGATGTGGAGACGCGCCGTCCCCGGGTTGCCAACCTAATGGGCGGCCTGACGGGGCCGGCCACCAAGCCAATCATGCTGCGTATCGCCTATCAGTGCGCGCAGGCGGTGACGATTCCGGTGATCGGATGCGGCGGCATCACGACAGCGGAGGACGCCATCGAGTTCCTGCTCGCTGGCGCGACAGCCGTGCAGGTGGGCACGGCCAGCTTCCTCTCTCCGCAAACGATGCCCAACGTCATCGATGGCATCATGGCGTACTGCGAGCGCAAGGGGGTCGCCCGGGTGCGTGACCTCATCGGCGCCATGGAGTTGTTCGATGCGCCCGCCATTGCGGCGGGGGCAGGGCACTGACGGACACAGGACTCGGGAGACACATCGTGCAATTTTCCTATCTTGTCACCTTCGAGAGCGCGGATCCGGCTATCCGTATTGGCGCCGAGGACTTCCAGCGGGTTGCCGACATCGTCAGGGGCACGCCACAGCTGCGTCGCGCGCGGCTCTATACGCCCGAAAGCGCGAAGGACTACTACACGGATGACGGTCCTTCTCCGCCATTTGCGATGCAGCTGGATTTCGACACCCTCGCGGCGCTGGAAGCGGCAATCGCGGCGGACGGTCACCTTCAGGCCGTGGCGCGGCTGGCGCTGCCAAGCTTGCAAGGGTGCACAGTCACGCAACAGGTCATGGCCCGGCGTCCGTTTCCCGTCGACGATCCTGTCGGCCGGACGCCCGCCGACAGCGTGCCATGCAGCTTCCTGGTTCACTATCCCGGATACGCCGACGATTTCGATGCGTGGCTGAACTACTACCTGTCCCACCATCCGCAAATCATGCGCTTCTTTCCGGGGGTACGCGAAATCGAGATCTTCACGCAGGTGGACTGGGTGGATGCGATGCCGTGGAAGCGGGTTCATTACATGCAGCGGAACAAGCTGGTCTTCGATAACGCAGCGGCAATCACCGCGGCGATGAATTCTTCCGTCCGGCATGACATGCGCGCGGATTTCGAGAAGTTCCCACGATTCCACGGCAGCAATGTCCACTTCCCGATGGCGACGTACACCTGGCCGTAGTGCAGGCCTTCTGGCAACGCGATCAACTGGATTGACGCAGCTGGCTATATCTTAGCGAGATCAAAGGAGAGGGATATTCATTTCCGCGCAGCTTGCGCCTCGAGATGGCAGGCAACTTGCCCGTCTATCGAATGATCGATGGAAAGGGCCGGCCGCATACGGTGTCCGCAACTGACGGCCGCGTGATCGATCACGTCGATGCGGGCATCGCGCGCGCCACGGCGCAGCAGGTCACCGGCAAGCCGGCTCGCCGGATGGAGACAATTGAGCGCGACCAGTGGACCGTGCCGAACGGTCTGAATGCATGGCGTCCGCTGCATCGGATCGCGGTCGATGACGGGCGGGGCACCGAGCTCTATGTTTCGGCGAAGATCGGCGAGATCATGCGCCACACGCATCGCGCCGAGCGTTTCTGGAACTGGCTCGGATCGGTGCAATGAAGGGCGGTCGGCACAATCCGCTGTCCGGCAACCTGTCTGCTTCCAAGTACGCCTCAGCGTTGTGGGATAATCCAGTCTCGCTCTTCTGCCGCCTCCGCCAGGTGGCTCTGAAATCAATAGGCGCAGTCAACTCATGGAACCGAAATTTCAACGCGGGTGGCATCTGGCAAAAACCGACCTGGAGCAGAAGGCCACCGAGTTCGAGTGGGCCTTGATCCGGTTCCATGAATCGTTTTCCAGGTTCGTGTTGTCCACCGGGATGGTGACGATTGCCGCCGACGTGGATATGAAGTACGAAGAGCACGTCATTCTCCACGTCATCAGGATGCAGGACCGGCCAAAGAATAGTGCCACCATTGCGCGCCTGATGAACCGCGACGATATCCCGAATATTCAGTACAGCTTGCGCAAGCTGGAAGCGGCCGGTCTGATCGAAAAGCAGCGAGAAAAGAACAGCAAGACCTTTGCGTACACCGTCAGTGAACTGGGAGTCCGGCTGACGGACGAGTATTACAAGGTCAGGGCCGAGATCCTGGTGAAGCGGCTGGAGGAAATCAGCGAGGTGTCTGAGAAATTTGAAAGGACATCGCGCTTCCTTTCGCTGCTGACCGGCATCTATGAGGAAGCCGCGCGCGATTCGGCGACGATCACACCGTTGCGGGAAGACGGGCAGGAGTGAGATCAGGCCAGCATTGCCCAGCCTGATCTCATCATGCAGCGTCAGCGCGCCTGACGCCAATCTCCGGGTGATAGCGGTGCCAGTCGGTGGCCTGCTGGAATGCCATGCCGGCACGGCACAGCAGAGCTTCGTCACCATGACGCGCCACCAGCTGGAATGCGATTGGCATGCCGTCCGCCGTGAATCCACATGGCAGCGTGATCGCGGGATGCCCGGTGGAGTTGAACGGCGCCGTGAACTGGATCAGCCGGCTGTTCAGTTCCGGATCTTGCGCCAGCGCACCCAGCTGTTCATGCGTCGGTGCGGCGAAAGGCTGTACCGGGACGACCAGCAGATCGATGTCCTGCATCAGCTTGTTGACCTTGCCACGGAAGGCAGCACGGTTCAGCAAGGCTTGCTGATAGCGCATGCCGTTGGTAGTGCGACCAATCTCGATCAGCCGGGTCAGCGCTGGCCCATATTCCGCCGACAGGCGCGGGAACGTCCCCGCATGCGCCACGGCGACTTCGACGCCGCAGTTGATTTCCCATTCGTCGACCACGGTGCGTACTGCGGGAAAGCGAACCTCCCGGACCTGCCCGTCAAGCGCCTTGAGCACGTCGATGGCCCGGTCCACGGCCTGGCTGATGACGTCATCCGTCCCATCGCTGTTCCATTGCACATCGACACCGATGCGCAGACCGCGCAGGTCGCTCCCCTCGGCAGGTAAATCGAGGTGCGAGGGTGGCAGCGAAGTCGGATCCAGCGGGTCGTGGCCGGCAATGGTCCCTAGCATCAGCGCGGCATCGGCTGCGCTGCGTGCGATCGGACCCACATGATCAAGGCTCGCACCGAGCTCGAATACCCCGTGGCGGCTGACCCGGCCCCACGTCGGCTTGATGCCGGTCAGGCCGTTGGCTGCCGCCGGGAAGCGGATCGAGCCGCCGGTGTCCGTGCCGATCGATGCGTAGCAAAGCCCGGCGGCCGTGGCGACACCGGAGCCGCTGGAAGAGGCGCCGGCCCAGTGGTTGGGGTGCCAGGGATTGACCGGCTCCGGTATGCTCGGGTGATGGGTGGCGAAGGCGCCTTCGGTCAGCTGCAGCTTGCCCAGCACGATGGCGCCGGCATCCCGCAGCTTGCGCACGACGGTGGCATCTTCCGTCGGGATAAAGTTCTTGTGAATCGTGGTGCCGGCGGCGGTTGGCGATCCGGCCAGCCAGCAGAGGTCCTTGACCGCCACCGGCACGCCGTGCAGTGCGCCGAGCGGGCCGCCGTGCATCAGCGCCCGTTCGGCGTCGCGTGCCTGTTCCAGCGCCTGTTCAGGCAGGACCAGGGCGTAGCTGTGCAGCGCCGGATCGAGGTCGGAGATTCGTTCAAGGATGGCTTCGGTAGCTTCTACAGGCGAGATGTCGCGCGCGCGGATCTTGCGTGCAAGCTCCGCGGCTTCCCAGTAGTGGAGGTCTGCGTTCGGCATAAGCAATGGGTCGGGAAGTTTGTCGGGAGTCCTCAGCGCAAGCCGAGTTCTGCGCGTCTGCGCGTCAGCGTATCGATCACGGCGTACATGATCTTGCGCGCGCAAGGCAGCAGGTCCGGGACATAGGTGGCACCCATGCCGCCCAGGCCTTCGGCCACGCTTTCGGGCGAACCCTGCGCCGGCCATGGCCAGCCGATGCGTGCGGTTGGAATGCCGAAGCGGCGCAGCGCTGCGCCGTCGGTCTGTCCGCCCAGCAGCTCGGGAATGCCATGCGGGCGCGCTTCGATATGCTCCCATCCGCGCCTGGCCGACTGGACGATCCAGTTGGACGGCGCGGTGGTGCCGCCCGGAACGGAGCCATACATCTCCCAGTCCAGATCGAGTTCCGGGTGCCGTGCGCGCAGTTCCGCGACGAACTGCGCGAACTGGGCCTTGACGTCGGCCGGGCTGGTGCGCGGATTGATGCGGACATCAAAGAAGATCTCTGTGACCGCCGAAGGAAACGCCGGCCGCTCCGGCCAGCCGGCGCGCACGCCGGCGATCCAGCCGTGCGGCTTGACGACGCCGGAGGTATTGCGGTCCGCATAGTCGACCAGCCACTGCTCCAGTTCCAGGATGAACTGCGCGGCTGGTACCACCGAGCTGCGAAAGCCGGGGGTGCCGCGCGGAACGCCCGCATAGCCCAGCGTGCCGTTCACCCGCAGTTTGAACCAGCCCATGCCCGGCTCTTCGTGATAGACCCAGTTCCACGGCTTCATGATGATGGCGAAGTCCGGCGCCACACCGCGGGACAGCAAGTGTGTGACGCCCCCTGACATGCCGGCATGGTCCCGTTCGGCGATATCGACGGGCATGCCGCCGTCGGCCGTCGCCAGGATCAGGTCGCCAACCAGCGGAACGCCGGCCTCGATCAGCGCCGTCGCGACCTCCGTCAGCGTCGCCACCATGGCCTTCGGGTTGGACGAGCCGAGGCCATAGACCCAGTCTCCCACCGTTCTTGCGGCAGGCTGCAGGTCGACATGGTCGGTGGTGCCTGTCCATGGATGGTCACTGGCATCGCCTTCCAGATGTGTGTCGATCGGTGCGTACAGCATCAGCGCGGCGCCGCCGCCGCTGCCCCGCTTTTCCCCGACGGCATTGCCCGTACGGGCATTCATCGGGCGGTATGCCGAGCTAAGGCCCACGCTGGACATATAGCCGGCCATGAACTGGTTGATGTCGCGCACAGCGCCGGTCGGGCTATGGATGTCCGTCAGGTTGGACAGAAGTTGCTGCAGGCGCCTGGCATCGATCCGGGCGCATGCCTTTTCGTACCAGTCTTGCTGCTCTGGCGAAAAGGGAAGGGCAATGGTGGGCTCCACGATGGCTGTCTCCCGTGATTCCTGTGGTGATCCGCTAGTTCGACGGTGCGAACTGCTCGGCGTAAATGTTCTCCGGGCGAACCCCGATCTGGGCGAGACGGTGCGTGGCCGCCTCGATCATCGCGGGAGGGCCGCACAGATAGGCGACGGTGTCGGCGTGCATGGCATCGTCTTCCCGGATGGCATCGACCGGGTTGCCGCTCAGCAACTCTCCCGTCGCGCCCCGGTCCACCGATATTCGCGCCGACAGGCCGGGCAGCCATTGCTCGCGCAGCGCGATGTCATCCAGGCAGAACAGCGTATCGGGCGTGGCGCAGCCAAAGCTGAGCATCACGGGCGGCTTGCGGCCCGACGTGTTGCGGATCGTATCGATCATGGACAGGATCGGCGCCAGGCCGGTCCCGCCCGCCACCATGATGTGCGGCGCCCGCACCTTCTCCCGCAGGAAGAAGCTGCCATAAGGACCCTCAAGCTCCAGCACGTCGTCGCGCGCGGCGCGATGTTCCAGATAGCCGGACATGACGCCGTCATGCAGCAGGCGGATCAGCAGCTCGATCTTCGGCAGCTCGGCAGCGGTGCTGGCAGGCGAATAGCTGCGCACGATGTCGGTGCCGGGAACGCGGACCTGGATGAACTGGCCCGGCTTGAAGTCGAAGGACTCGCCTTCGGCCAGCTCCAGCGTGAGACGCACGACATTGGGCGCCAGCTTTTCGACGCTGTCGACAAAGGCGTTGACCTTCACAGCACGCCCGGCGCCGGCATCGCTCTCGTAGTTCAGGTCGAAGGTACAGTCGGTTTCGGGCTCGGTCAGGCACAGCAGGCGCTCGCCCGCCTCGTATTCGCTGCGCAGCAGCGTCGAGCTGGCGCCGGCGCGCATGCCCGCCTGGCCTTCGGCCAGCCGCGCCGTGCAGCTCGAACAGCTGCCGGAGCGGCACTGGTGGATCAGCGGCACGCCGGCGGCGAGAGCGGCGTCAAGCACGCTCTCGCCGTGCGGCACGGCAACCGATCGGGTGGTTCCGTCGCGAAAACGCAGTGCGACGTTCTTGACAGTAGACATACAGATACCTCGGTTGCCGCCTGGATTACTCGTCTTCTTCGATCTTGGTGACGAAGTACGCCGTGGCCTGCTTGCCTTCCGACGCCTTCTTCAGCCGCATGGCCGACGCCTTGACGGCGCCATCCACGCCACGCCCCGGCTTGGCAATGCCACGGTTCCAGCGCGATGCCAGCTTGCGCCAGGTGATCGGGGAAATATCCGTTGCCATCAGCTGCTCGTTATCCCAGCCGGTGCCATCCGCGTAGAAGTCCTGCATCGCTTCGCGCGCATAGAGGTCGCAATCATTGAAACCGTGCAGGCACAGGGGCTTGTACAGATAGTCGAAGCGGTACTGGTAGTCCTTGCGCTCCTGCTCCGTGTTGCAGACCTTGACCAGGACTTCCCAGTATTCATAGGTGTCGTCGGTGATGGGTACATACCACTCGTACTGGACGACATGCTCTTCCGGCCAGTTCTCCACCATCAGGACGCCCGGCAGGACCACGGAGGTGCGATACGGACGCGCGTTCAGGTTCTCCACCTTGAGGCCGACCTTCTCGTTTTCGAGGATGGGCTTCCACTTGTCGGTGAACAGCCACTGCACCAGCCCCTTGGGGCCGTTGTCGTCTTCGACTACCGCAATGCAGTCGTCGGCGGTCGGCACGATGCCCAGCGGCAGCACCCAGTCCTTGGCATGGATGATGGCGTTGTCCTTGTGGACCAGGATGTGCGCATTGTCGAAGCCGTTCTCGCAGGCGATGCGCCAGTTGGCATAGCCGGTACGGTGCATGCCGTGGGCGACGACGTTTTCATCGAGCAGGCTCGGCGCGGACGGCCACAGCGGGTGCGGGAATTTCTCGCTGTTCTCGGGGAAGCGGAACGGCAGGTCATGCGACAGCGGAGGCACGTCTTCGTCCGGGTAATCGTCCTCGCGCACGAAGACAAAGATCATGCCGGCGACTTCCCGCACCGGGTAGGTGGTGAGGCCGGTGGTGCCGATCAGCTTGTCATCGGGGTTGCCGGCGATGGTCGCCAGGTTGCCGCTCTCCAGGTCGAAGGTAAAGCCGTGGTACCAGCAGCTGATGGTGTCCTTGGTAAGGCACATCGGCTTGGCCGAGAGACGGACGCCGCGGTGAACGCACTGGTCCTTCAGGGCAAAGATCTTGCCGTCCACGCGGCGCAGCACGATCGGAATGCCGCAGATCTGGATGCCCTCCACACCGTCCTCCGGGAGTTCCTTGCTGAACAGGGCCGGGTACCAGTGGTTGATAAACCCCCAGGCGGCGTCCTTGTAGGGCTGGTACTGGCTCTGCACCTTGGCGTCGTTGACGCGTGCGCTGCTGATCTCGTTTTTTGTCTCGCTGCTGCGCCGGCGGATGACGGGCTTGTCGCTCATCTTCAGGTTCTCCTCGATATGGGCTTTGTGGGCTGCAACCCTGGTCGTGTGCCAAGGGCGCGATCGAAGATTACCGAAATCTATAATTGACTGTCAATCGAAGTTCAATCAAACTTCGATTCACAATTGATCGATAAATGATTGATTGTGTAGAGTTAGACGCTCAAAAGCGGTGGATTGGCGCACGCCAAGGGTTAACCCTGATCAAATACGCCAGACACCGCCTTCGAAATCAAGAAACGGGGAGACATCCAATGAGGAGACTGAAGGCGATTGCCGCCTGCAGCGTTGGCCTGGCGGGCGCGGCGCATGCAGAGGGCAGCGTGCAGGCATACGGCATCGTCAATACCGGTGTGATGTATGTGTCCAACCAGGGCGGGAGCAGCAACCTGGTTGCGGATCCGGGAACCCAGGCGCCAACGCTGTTCGGCTTCAGGGGCACGGAAGAGCTTGGCGGCGGCCTGCAGGCCGTGTTCAAACTGCAGGGCCAGTTTTCCATGAAGAACGGCCAGTCCATCGGGAACCTGTTCGGGCACGAAAGCTATGTCGGCTTGCGTGACGACAAGCTCGGGACGCTCACGCTCGGGAATCAGATCGACTTCATGTTCTATTCGCTGGCGCTCGATCACTGGGGCTCGGCGTTTCCGTTCATCAGCTGCATCAGCCTTCGCCAGGGGCCATTCTCGGGGCTGGGCGTGCCCAACACGCCGGGCGGCTCCTTCGACTTTGACCGGGTTGCGGGCCTTGCCATGCCGAACTCGGTCAAATACCAGAGCCCGGACTTCGGCGGCCTGTCGGTCGGTGCGCAATACAGTCTTGGCGGGCAGCCCGGTTCGTTCGGGAACAGCAGTGGCCAGAGTGCCGGCGTGAATTACCACGTCGGCAACCTGCGGCTGAACGGTGCATACACCTACGTCAAATATCCGCAGCTGAATGCCGGCAACGATGGCATCAGGAACTTCGGGTTTGGCGGGTCTTATGCAATTGGGCCCGCAGTAGCCGCGCTGATGTACACGAATACCGAGAACACCGCGACCGGCGCACGGGTTGCGGTCTACGAGGGCGATGTGACCTGGGCTTTTTCCCCCGCCTGGCACCTGAATGCCGCCTACCAGTACATGCGAGGCAATGACACGCTGGACCGGCAGAGCGCCATGCAGGGGACACTGACCCTGCTTTATTCGTTCTCGAAGCGCACCAGCGTCTACGCCGATCTTGTCTATCAGAAAGCATCGGGGGCGGGGAAAGCCTGGATCAGCCTGGCGCCGGGGCCTTCGTCCGGCGCCACGCAGGTGGCGGCCAATATTGGCGTGCTGCATGCGTTCTGACCCGGCCAAATTTTTTTGACCACATCAGTCGACAATCAATTGATATTCAACTGATAAACATTGGATAACGTTGGAGGAGATGAACGAATGAAGGACCCTCATCAGACCACCATCCAGGCCGCGCGTGTCCATGAACCGGGTGGCCGGTTCCGCCTCGACACGATTGCGCGCCCAGCCTTGCTGCGCCCCACCGATGTGCTGATCGACGTGAAGGCGGCGGGCGTGGTGCCCAACCTGCGCAACGTGATGAGCAACTACGGCGAACGCGCCTACCTGACCGTACCGGACCTGCCCGCGATCTACGGCCTGGATACCGCCGGCGTCGTGGCGGAAGTGGGCAGCCAGGTAACCGGCGTGGTCCCCGGCGACCGCGTCTATATCAACCCGGGGCGCTCGTGCGGTTCCTGCCATGCGTGCCGGACCGGCGAGCCGATCAATTGCACGGCTTACACCTTCCAGGGCTATTTCGGCTTCGGGCCGGAGTCGAAGCGGATGTACCAGCAGTATCCATATGGCGGCTTCAGTGAATTCGCCACCGCGCCTGCGGATGGCTTGGTCAAGCTGCCCGACGCGATCACCTTCGAACAGGCCGCGCGTTTCGGCTACCTGGGTACGGCGTACTCCGGCCTGCGCAAGGCCGGCGTTGCAGCAGGCCGCACGGTATTGATCAGCGGCGCTACAGGCACGCTCGGGCTCGGCGCCGTGCAGATCGCGCGGGCCATGGGCGCTACCCGGATCCTGTGCATGGCGCGCAATGTCGACTTGCTGGAACGCGTCCGCGCGTTGGACCCGCAGCGTATTCGCATCCTTTCCTATGGCACGCAACCTCTCGCCGACTGGGTTCGCGCCGAGACGGACGGCATTGGCGCCGATGCCTTTGTCGATGCCATCGGCCCCGGCGCCTCGCACCAGATCACGCTGGACGGTATCGCGGGCCTCCGGCGTGGCGGCCGCATGGTGGAAATCGGGGCGATGTCGGACCCGTTGCCCGTCAACCTGCACCAACTGATGTGCGCGCAGGTCAGCCTGGTCGGATCACTCTGGTTCTCGGTGGCCGAAGGCCAGGAACTTGCCGCCATGGCTGCGGCAGGCACGCTCGACCTCACGGTCTTCGAGCACCAGCGGTTCGGCCTGCACCAGGTCAATGAAGCCCTCGCCACCGCCGAGAAGCGCGCTGGCGGATTTGTCAACGTGGTTGTCGTGCAATGAACCGGCAACCAATCTTCAACGGATTCAGGAGCAAGCAATGGTAAGACGCATCGTCACCGGCGAGCGCGACGGCCGTTCCGTGGTTGTCTCGGACGGCCCCGTGTCCACCACCCACGACTATGCCGCGGTCCCCGGCTTCCAGACCACGCTGGCGTGGGCCACGCAGGCTGTACCGTCGCTGCCGCAGGACGGCACCGATCCGGTCGTGACGGTCAGGTCGGTCACGCCCGACCCGCACGGAACGCGCCTGATCGTCGTGCAGTTCCCGCCCGACAGCGTGATGGCATCGCCGCAGTTCGATCCCGTGGCGGCAGGCGAGGAATATGCGCGCCACCTGCCCGGGCTGGCTGAAGCCTTCGAGCCGGATGGCTCCGGCATGCACAAGACCCGGTCGGTCGACTACGACATCATCGTTTCGGGTGAGCTCTGGCTGGAAGTGGATGGCGGGGAAACCCGTCACCTCAAGGCGGGCGATATCGTCATCCAGAACGGCACGCGGCACGCCTGGCGCAACCGCAGCGAGCAGCCAGCCGTCATGGTGGCGGTGCTGATTGGGGCCGACAGGTAAAGGGGTAAAGGCTGAAGCAGCTCACGTTGGGATCGGTGGCGCCAGTGCCACCGATCCCAGGCCGCGGCATATTGGTGCCGCTGGCGAGCTTGCCGGGAGGGTTTGCAATGAAAGATACATCGGATATCGGCACGCCGCCGCCCACCGCGGACGAGTGCCTGGAACTCGCATGGACGGATGCCATGCTGGTGGGCCATGGGCCGATCGACGCGGAGCACCAGGAGTTCGTTGAGGTGGTGAACGCACTGGCCCACTGCTCGGCGGACACGGCGGCAGCGTGCCTGCAGGACCTGGAGGCGCATGTGCATTCGCATTTCGCCGTCGAGAAGGCGTGGATGGAGAAGACGGATTTCCCAGCCGCCGATTGCCATATCGACGAGCACGAGCGTGTCATCGACGCCGTGCAGAAAGTCAACGCCAGGCTGCTGCTCGGCGAACTCGGGCTGCAGGACCTCAGGCGGCTCGCCAAGGCGCTGGCGGACTGGTTTCCCGCGCACGCAGCCTATATGGATTCGGCGTTGTCCGCCTGGATCAACAAGAAGACCTACGGTGGTGCACCGGTCGTGCTCCGGCGCGATCTCCACGTAGACCAGCGTCACGCCGAGGCGGGAGCATAAGCATGCCACTTCACCTTGAATGCCTCTCGCACACCCCGCTGCACGGCTATTTCGACCCGGCGCCGGAGATCCTTGCTGAAGTCGAGCGTGTGCAGGCCGCCGCCCGTGCCCGCGTCGAAGCCTTCGATCCCGAGCTGGTGATTGCCTTCGTGCCGGACCATTACAACGGCTTCTTCTACGACCTCATGCCGCAGTTCTGTGTCGGCGTGGCCGCCAGCGCGGTAGGCGACTTCAAGAGCCTGGCTGGCCCGCTGTCGGTCCCGTCCGATACGGCGCTGGCACTGGCGCAGGCGGCGCTGGATGCTGATGTGGACGTGGCGGTCTCGTACCGCATGCAGGTCGACCATGGCTGCGCGCAGGCGTTGGAAGTACTGACCGGCAGCCTCGATCGCTATCCGGTGGTTCCGGTATTCATCAACTCGGTGGCTCCGCCGATGGCGAGCTGCCGGCGCGCCCGGTTGCTGGGCGATGCCATCGGCCGCTTTGCCGGGCGTCTCGGCAAGCGCGTACTGGTGGTGGGATCGGGCGGCATTTCGCATGAGCCGCCCGTGCCGGAAATTGCCACGGCCACGCCGGAGAACGTCGAGCGGCTGATTGCCGGACGCCATCCCAGCCCGGAATCGCGTGCCGCGCGGCAGGCCCGCACGTTTGCCGCCGCGCAGGCGTTTGCCGCTGGCGAGAGCCACCTGCACGCGCTCAATCCCGAATGGGACCGCGCTTTCCTCGACACGCTGGAGAGCGGGAACCTCACGGCCGTGGATGGCATGACCAACCACGCGATCACCCGCGATGGCGGCAAGTCCGGCCACGAGATCCGGACCTGGATCGCCGCCTTTGCCGCGCTGGCGGCACACGGATCGTACCGGGCCGAACGCGACTACTACCGGGCCATTCCCGAATGGATTGCCGGCTTTGCCGTCATGCACGCACGGCCGGCCGCCTGAGGCCAAACCTGATTAGCAAGGACACTGACATGACCATCCCACAAACCGTGCTCGCGCTCGCCGAACGCCTGCGCCGGGCCGAAGAGAGCCGCACTCCGGTCGCACCGCTGCGCGCGGAGATTGCCGCTGACGACGTCGCCACGGCTTATGCCGTGCAAAGCGCCAACGTCGAGGCCTGGCGCGCGCAGGGCCGCCGCGTGGTCGGCCGCAAGATCGGGCTGACCTCGCTCGCGGTCCAGCGCCAGCTCGGCGTGGACCAGCCTGACTTTGGCACCTTGTTCGCCGACATGGTCTACGGCGACGACGAACCCATCCCCACTGCGCGCACGCTGCAGCCCAAGGTCGAGGCTGAAGTGGCGCTGGTGCTCAAGCGCGACATCACCGCTCACGATGCCACTGTGGTGGACCTGATCAATGCGGTCGACTACGTGCTGCCGGCCATCGAAGTGGTGGGCAGCCGTATCGAAAATTGGAACATCTCCTTTGTCGACACGGTCGCTGACAACGCTTCCAGCGGCCTCGTGGTGCTGGGCGCGGTGCCGGTGCCGCTGTCCGGCCTGGATCTGAAAGGCGTGCAGATGGAGATGTTCCGGGGCGAGCAGCGCGTCTCGGCCGGCAAGGGCGCCGATTGCCTGGGGCATCCCCTGAATGCCGCGGTGTGGCTGGCCCGCACGCTGGCATCGCTGGGCGATCCGCTGCGCGCCGGCGATCTCGTCCTGACTGGTGCGCTCGGGCCGATGGTGGCCGTTGAACCCGGCCAGTGCTACGAAGCGCGTATCAGTGGTATAGGCAGCGTCCGTGCGACGTTCGCCGCAGAATGAAAGAGAGAACGACATGACTTCCAGGAAACTCAAGGCAGCGATCATTGGCTCGGGCAATATCGGAACCGACCTGATGATCAAGATCCTGCGCCACGGCAGGCATCTGGAGATAGCGGCAATGGTCGGCATCGATCCGGCCTCCGACGGACTGGCCCGCGCCGCGCGCCTGGGCGTCGCTACCACGCACGAAGGCGCCGAAGGGCTGATCCGCCTGCCGGTCTTCGATGATATCGACTTTGTGTTCGATGCCACCTCCGCCGGCGCGCATGTGAAGAACGATGCGCTGCTGCGCGAGCGCAAGCCTGGCCTGCGCATGATCGATCTGACGCCCGCCGCGATCGGGCCGTATTGCGTGCCGGTGGTCAACCTCGATGCGCATCTGGAGGCGTCCAACGTCAACATGGTCACCTGCGGCGGCCAGGCCACGATCCCCATCGTGGCCGCGGTCTCGCGCGTGGCGAAGGTCCACTACGCGGAGATCGTCGCGTCGATCAGCAGCAAGTCCGCCGGCCCGGGCACACGCGCAAACATCGATGAGTTCACCGAGACTACCTCCAAAGCGATCGAAACCGTTGGCGGTGCCGCCCGGGGCAAGGCCATCATCGTGCTGAATCCCGCCGAGCCGCCGCTGATGATGCGGGACACGGTGTACACGCTGTCGGAACTCGCCGACCGCGACAAGATTGAGGCATCCATCGAAGAGATGGTGCGCGCGGTCCATGCCTATGTGCCCGGCTACCGTCTCAAGCAGACCGTGCAGTTCGACGAGATTCCGGCCAGCGCACCGCTGAACATTGCTGGCCTGGGCCGTTTCAGCGGCCTGAAGACTTCGGCCTTTATCGAAGTGGAAGGCGCCGCCCATTACCTGCCTGCCTACGCCGGCAACCTCGACATCATGACTTCCGCCGCCCTGGCGACCGCCGAACGGATGGCGCAATCGCTGCTGAGCGCCAAAGAGACCACCGCAGGAGCCCTCGCATGAGCACCCCGAGCAAGAAACTCTATATCTCCGACGTAACGCTGCGCGATGGCAGTCATGCGGTCCGCCACCAGTATTCGATCCAGAACGTCCAGGACATCGCGCGCGCGCTGGACCGCGCCAGGGTCGACAGCATCGAAGTCGCGCATGGAGATGGCCTGCAAGGGTCTAGCTTCAACTACGGCTTCGGTGCGCACAGCGATCTCGAATGGATCGCCGCCGTCGCCGAGGTGGTGGAGCACGCGAAGATTGCCACGCTCCTGCTGCCCGGTATCGGTACCATGCACGACCTGAGGGCCGCCTACGATGCCGGCGCGCGCGTGGTCCGCGTCGCCACGCACTGCACCGAGGCCGACATCTCGAAGCAGCACATCGAGTATGCGCGCGAACTCGGCATGGACACGGTCGGCTTCCTGATGATGAGCCACATGACCACGCCGGAGAATCTCGCCGTCGAGGCGAAGAGAATGGAAAGCTACGGCGCGACCTGCATCTACGTGGTCGACTCCGGCGGCGCGCTGACGATGAACGATGTGCGCGCGCGCTTCCGTGCGCTCAAGGACGTGCTGAACGCGGACACGCAGACCGGGATGCATGCGCACCACAACCTGTCGCTCGGCGTCGCCAACTCGATCGTAGCCGTCGAGGAGGGCTGCGATCGCATCGACGCATCGCTGGCCGGCATGGGGGCCGGGGCGGGCAATGCGCCGCTGGAGGTATTCATCGCCGCGGCAGAACGCCTCGGCTGGAACCATGGCACCGACCTGTACGCGCTGATGGACGCGGCCGACGACATCGTGCGCCCGCTCCAGGACCGCCCGGTGCGCGTGGACCGCGAAACACTCGCGCTTGGCTATGCCGGTGTCTATTCGAGCTTCCTGCGTCACTCTGAAGTGGCGGCGAAGAAGTATGGCCTGAAGACGGTCGACATCCTTGTCGAGCTGGGCCGGCGCCGCATGGTTGGCGGCCAGGAGGACATGATCGTCGATGTTGCGCTGGACCTCAGCAAGCGCGCGTCCGAAGCGCGGCAGTGACAAGAAGGAACACCACATGAATGCGACAGCACAGGCTATCACGGAAGCCTCGACGAGCCGGTTCGTCTCCGTGCAGGACGGAGAGACCACTTTCCGGATTCACTACAACGATGCCGGGTCGGGGACCGAGACCGTCGTCATGCTGCATGGCTCGGGGCCAGGTGCAAGTGGCTGGGCCAACTTCAGCCGCAATGTCGAGCCACTGGTGGCGGCAGGCTACCGCGTGCTGCTGGTGGATTGTCCGGGGTGGAGCAAGAGCGATCCCGTGATCAGCACCGGTTCGCGCTCGGAGCTCAACGGCAGGGTGCTCAAGGCCGTGCTGGATGCCCTGGCGATCGAGCGGGTGCATATCATCGGCAATTCAATGGGCGGCCATAGCGCCGTTGCCTTTGCGCTGGCCAATCCGCGGCGCATCGGCAAGCTCGTCCTGATGGGCGGAGGCACCGGCGGCCCGAGCCAGTTCGTGCCGATGCCGACTGAGGGCATCAAGTTGCTGAACGGCCTCTATCGTGAGCCGACCATCGAAAACTTGAGGCGGATGATGAGCGTCTTCGTCTATGACGCGAGCGCACTCACGGAAGAACTGATGCAGGCCCGCCTGGACAATATGCTGGCGCGGTGCGATCACCTTGAGAACTTCGTCAAGAGCCTGGCGGCGAATCCCAGGCAGTTCACGGACTACGGTTCGCGTCTGGGCGAGATTGCCGCGCCAACACTTGTCGTCTGGGGCCGGGACGACCGCTTCGTGCCGATGGATGTGGGTCTGCGCCTGCTCGCTGGTATTCCGGATGCGCGGATGCATATCTTCAACCGGTGCGGGCATTGGGCGCAATGGGAGCATGCCGAGGCATTCAACCGGATGGTGGTTGATTTCCTCGCCCATTGAATCTTCCTGCGGCGTGGGGAGGGCGCAAGCTTGCGTTCGCCCCGAAGACTCGGACAAGGCCGTCGACTGTGACCATTGATGAAGCCGCCGGCCTGGTCCTTGCCATATGTGTGAGTCCATTCAGACTGGCAGCAGTTTGATTGTCAACAGGAGGCGAACATGCTGATGAAGGGAAAGGTCGGCCTGGTGACCGGCGGTGGCTCAGGCATGGGGCGGGCGGCTGCGCTGGCGCTGGCGCGTGAAGGCGCGCATGTCGTGCTGGCGGGCCGCTCCGAGGAAAGGCTCGCCGCCGTACGCGACGAGATCCTCAGGAACGCGGGACAGGCTGAAATCAGGATCACCGACGCATCGCGTCGCGAAGACAATGAACAGCTCGTAGCGTTTATCGAATCCCGCTTCGGGCGATTGGACTTCGCCTTCAACAACGCCGGTGGCCATGCCGATTTCAAGCCCATCGACCAGACTTCGGTAGATGAATCGGAGTGGGTGATTGACCTGAACTTCAAGGGCGTTTATTACGGCGTCAAGTACCAGGTCGAAGCAATGCTACGCCACGGCGGTGGCGCCATCGTCAACAACGCTTCGATTTTTGGGCTACGCGGGATGAACGGAATCGCCCATTACGTGGCGAGCAAGCACGCGGTTGTCGGTCTCACAAAGGCCGTCGCAAAGGAGTATGCCGGCCAGGGTATCCGCATCAACGCGGTGTGCCCAGGTGCGACGCAGACGCCAAACTACATGCGCTCGACCAATGGCGATGTGCATCTGCTTGACGACATGATTCCGATGAAGCGGATCGGTCAGCCGGAGGAAGTTGCCGAAGCCGTTTTGTGGCTGCTCTCGGACAAGGCAGCCTATGTCACGGGTGCAACATTGTCGGTGGATGGCGGCATGACTAGCTGAGCTTGTCGCCCTACGAGTCTCGGACCGTTACCAGCGGCACACGGTCGACGACTGGCGCCTGCCAGCCGTAAATGCCTCACGCGGCGTCCGGCGCCCCCATCAGCGCCATTAGCGGCGCCATGCATGGGCTGGCTGCCGCCAGCGCGCGCTGTTCGTCGAGGATGTCCTGCAGGATGGCATGCGTCGTATCCGGGTTGGCCAGCACTACGCGGAAAACGGCAATCGGGCGGCCACCCCACTGTGTCGACATCAACTGCGTGCGCGATACGAACGAGCGGCCGGAATCGCGCTGCATTTCCTGAATGCTGATGGTCAGCGCATCCAGCGCTTCCAGGATCTTCTCGCGCCGGTCGGCCGAAGCCGTTGCCAGCGCGGCACGCACGGTCCCGGGCACATGGCGATAGGTCAGGATGCAAAGCTGCGGGTGGCTATCGAGCTCGAAATCCGGCTGCTGCGCAATCAGGGATGCAAAGTATTGAGCGTTATCGATGCTTCGATCGATCAACTGCGCCAACCCCTTGCGACCGAGCAGATGAAGGTTCGCATAGAGCATGACTGCCGCCGCGCCGCGCGATCCTTCGAGCGTATGGCGCCCCAGGTCCACCGAGCCCTTGCGCACGATGTAGTTCGCATGCTGGATGATTTCCTGCGTCCACGCCGGGCTCCGGAACAGCACCATGCCGGCACCCATCGGCACGTAGAACTGTTTGTGCGCATCGATGACGACGGAATCGGCACGCTCGATGCCCGCGAAGCGCCAGCGCTCGCGCTCCGACAGCAGTGTTGCGCCGCCCCATGCGGCATCCACGTGGAAATGACAGCCGGCCTCATGAGCAACATCCGCAATCGCGTCGAGTGGATCGACCGCGCCCGTCTCCGTCGTCCCCGCTATGCCGACGATCGCCATCGGCCGGATGTTGCGCTGCTGCAGGTCACGCAGGGTGTCGCGCAGCAGGTCGACGCGCATGCGACCGTCTGCATCGACCCCGACCGGCACGAGATTGTCGCGCCCGATGCCAAGGACGTCGGCTGCCTTTCGCAACGAGTAGTGCCCGCGCTCCGAGACGACGATCGCAAGCCCGTCATGGCCGTAATGGCGCAGCGCAGCCACCAGTCCGGCGCGATGGATGCCGGCGAAGCCATCACGCGCGCCCAGCAACTTGTTGCGGCTCGCCCATAGCGCGGTGAGGTTGGCGACCGTGCCGCCAGAACAGATCGCGCCGAGCGCGTGGTCGGCATCGTGCAGCCATCTCGCATAGAACGCGCTGTCCTGCGCAAATACCAGCTTGTGCAGCATGCCGACGACCTGGCGCTCGAGTCCTGTCAGCGCGCCCGACGTCTCGAGCTTCACAACGTTCTGGTTCAGCGCTGCCACCACCTTGGCCAGCGAGGGCATGAACGACGGCAGCGACGACGTCATGTGTCCGACGAAAGTAGGCGATGCCACGGGCATCACGTGCCGAAACACGTCGTTGAGCAGATGATCGGCGTGCGCTTGCGGCGATGTCGGAGTCTCGGGCAGCTCAACCGACGCGAACACCGCCTCGCGTGTGGCGCACGCGCCAACCGGATCAAAACGCTCGCCCGCAAAGAAATCCGCCGGATGCTCGGCGATCAATCGCTCGAGCGATTCGAATGCACCCAGATCCGCGTCGAACCAGCGCAAGGGGCAGTCGTCGCCCCCGTCCGTGCTTTGTGAGGTCTCTTCGCGAGAGATGTCCGGCTTCATTTTCATTACCCAGTTCAATCCAGTAGCGCCATGGTGCGCCGGGCATTATGCCGGATCGGACGGATGCGGATTGGCCGAGGGCCCCGACCGGCACCTTTGACGACGTCGCCGCCGCCCGATGACGGCCATCAATCGCCTTCTTTATTGGGCGCCCTGCGGAGCGGTCAGCACCAGCACCAAACACCAGGTCTGTGGAGATGATCGCATGCCTCAAAGGGGCGAGTATCCGTTGGTGGATGCCGAGCGCGCCTCGCTGTCACTCCGATTGCTCCAGCAACCGGGACAGTACGGCTAGCTGCGCCAAGCGCGCTCGAGCAACTGGCAGTGGCGCGCATAAAAGCCCCGCTCTTTATTACTTATGGAAATATGTGTCATTTCGGGGCTTTCTCCCGGCGCGCCCCGTTGCAGCGCCGCTTACAGGATCAGTCGATCCACCACACGGCGGCAGGCCGACAGCGTTGCCGCACTGTCTGCATAGTGCGCAAGTCCCGCAGTGAGGGGCAGGTCGTCCGCCACGACAATGCGGATGCCAGACGCAGCGGAGCGTTTGTTGCGTGTGCGGCCGGGCGGCGGCTTGCAGGGGAAATCACCGCAAGAATATGCTTAGCCTATCCAGCCAGTTGTGCAGTTCGGCTGCGCGGAAGGACTGGAACTTGCCGCAAAGTGCCAGAAGGAGATCCGATTGCGAGGTCTCAAGCAGGGTGGCGGCTTCCGACAACCTCAGCCCACTGACCTGAATGCGGTGGGTGATGTCTTTCACGATGTTTGCCTTCAGCGGGATCTCTTCGGCGTCGGCGAAGCCAAGCTGCGCATAGACATTGCTGGTTCCATACTCGAAGCAAAACATGTGATCTCCTTTCATTCACTAGACAACAACCCCTTTCTGCATGTGCGTGATGGTGGCTGAGGGCGCGATTATTCAGCGAAGACAATGTCAACACAATCTCGGGGAAATACTGAGGCCAGGGCTGCATGGCTCCCGGCCGGGAGCCATCCCCGGCCTTCTGGGCCCTTCCTCCCAAGCTGGTCACCGGCGCCGGTGCGGCTGCGGGTATTGCGCTGATCAATACGCTCGGCCAGATGGGGGGCATCGTGAGTCCGGTCGTGGTCGGCCGGATCAAGGATCTCACCGGCAGCACGACTCCGGCATGATCGGCGGTCTGGGGCTTGTCGCGGCCGCAATCCTGTCGTTCTGCATGCCGGCACGGCTGTGCGTCAAGGAAGGAAACGATCCGCCGCGCTAGTCGCGCTCGAAGTCTTCATCGCGGCGACGTCTACCTGGTCGCGAGTTTGGCAAGGCGTCGCACCGTCTCCTCTGAGCGCAGCGAGGCTTCATAGGCCGACCTGCCGATGCTTTCGTTCCATGCACCGCCGGCGATCGCGTCGATGTGCCGCTTCATGGAGCGAACAGCGCCAGCGTCGCAACGCCCGATGCTTTCTGCATACTTGTCGATGGCAGCGGGGAGGTCCTCACGGCGAACAAGGTCAGTGAGAAAGCCGATCCGGAGCAATTCCTCGCTTTCGAGCGTCATGGAGGTCAGGAAGATTTTCTTGGTTGCGGTAGGGCCCAGGCGCGAAACGAAGCGCCGCAGCCCCCCTGGATAGTAGTGCAGCCCAAACTTCGCGGCGGGCATGAACAGCTTGCAACCGTGAACGCCAATTCGAAAATCGCAGGCCAACGCGAGGTCCGTGCCACCACCGTAGGCGCTACCGTTCATCGCGCATAAAGTCGGAAGCTCGAGGGTTTCCAGGGCGTCGATCATGTCTTCGAGCGATCGGTCCAGACGGGTGCCGATCTGGCTCAGTGTATAGCCTGAACAGAAGGTCTTCTCGCCTTCGCCCGTCAGCACGAGCAGCCGCAAGGTTGGGTCCCGCCTCACTTGTTCCACGAGCCGCAGCAGGACCCCGATATCGTCAGGGTCAAGCCGGTTGTGCTCGGCAGGGCGTCGCAGTGTGATCGTCGCTGTCGCGCCGGCGATT
Source organism: Cupriavidus necator N-1 (assembly GCF_000219215.1). Classification (NCBI taxonomy): domain Bacteria; kingdom Pseudomonadati; phylum Pseudomonadota; class Betaproteobacteria; order Burkholderiales; family Burkholderiaceae; genus Cupriavidus; species Cupriavidus necator. The sequence continues at coordinate 1,852,287 of NC_015726.1, forward strand.
TGAAGGGCAGGCTGTGTGGATGTCATGGCTTGATTTCATCGCTTGCGTGGCCATGCTGCAGGATGACGCCTTCGCGCGCCAGGGCTTCCAGGTCAGACGTGATGAACCCATGCTCCCGCAGGACGTCGAACGTGTGCTCGCCGAGCAAGGGCGGCGCGCGGCGAATGGATTCCCCGTGGCGGCCGTCGAAGGCGATCGGGCTGCCGACCTGCCGGATGGAACCCAGCTCTGGATGCTGGACTTGCTCCACAAGTCGGGAGTGAATGACCTGTTCGTCAGCGAAGACATCCGCGACGTTGTAGATCGGGCCAGCCGGAATATCCGCCTCTAGCAGTCGTTGCGTCCACTCGTTGCGGCTGTGCGCCTTCAGCCTGGCCTCGATGATCTCCTTGAGTTCGGCACGCCGCTCGATCCGCGCTGCATTCGTCGCGTAGCGCGGATCATCGACCAGGTCCTGGAGCCCAACCACTTCGCAGAGGCGCTTCCACATCTCGGCTGTCGCCGGCGCGATGTTCAATGGCCCATCCGCGGTCTGGAACACGCCGTATGGCGCAATCACAGGGTGCGTATTCCCGGCAAGACTGGGAATCTCCCCCAGACTCAGGTAACGCTGGGCCTGGACGCTCATGAGTCCGACCAGTCCTGCCAGCAGTGATGTCTCCACCCGGCGACCGCGCCCGGTTGCATGGCGCTGCGCTATGGCAGCCAGGATGCCGATGGCACACCACATGCCGGCAGTCTGGTCGCCGATCGCCACACCCACCCTGACCGGTCCCGTTTCCGGCATGCCCGTCACGCTCATGAGTCCGGAGTATCCCTGGGCAATCTGGTCGAACCCGGGACGTTGACTCGCAGGTCCCGTACGGCCGAAGCCGGTGACACTCGCATAGATAAGCCGGGGGTTCGCTTCGGCAAGCGCTTCGTAGCCAAGACCCATGGATTCCATGGCGCCGGCTCGAAAGTTTTCCACGATCACGTCGTACTGGCCGGCGAGTTCGCGCAGCAGGCCAAGCGCGCGAGGATCGCGGAAGTTGACGGCGATGCCGCGCTTGTTGCGGTTGCCGCTCAGGTAGTAAGCGCTGGTGCCGCGGTCGAAAGGCCCCCAGTGGCGGATCATGTCCCCGCCCGCGGGCTCGACCTTGATCACGTCGGCGCCCAGGTCGCCCAGGACCATCGTGCAGAACGGGCCCGCAAGCGCCCTGGTGAGATCCAGGACACGAATCCCCGAAAGCGGCAAGGAAGTTGGGTCGGTCATGCTTTCTCCCCTTGTAAGATCGCATGCCTCACTCTATATTGCATACAACAGAAATGCAACCGTTATCCAAAAGAGGAGACACATGCGCAAGCCCAACATTCTTTTCGTCATGGCCGATCAACTCTCCGCACCGGTGTTGCCATTCCACGGCAACACCGTCGTGAAGGCGCCGCACCTCGAGGCGCTCGCCGCACGCTCGGCGGTTTTTGACAACGCCTACTGCAACTTCCCCTTGTGCGCACCCGCCAGGTTCTCGCTGCTTGCCGGCCAGTTCGCCACGCGCATCGGCGCGTTCGACAACGCGTGTGAGTTCCAGGCCGCCACGCCCACGCTGCCTTATTACCTCGCGCAGCAGGGCTACAAGACCATCCTCGGCGGGAAGATGCACTTCGTGGGGCCTGACCAGAAGCATGGCTTCCAGGAGCGCCTTACTACCGACATCTACCCGGCGGACTTCGGCTGGGCGGCGGACTGGGCGGAGGGCGAGTTCAGCTTCTATTCACCCGGGCACAACCTGAGCACTGTGGATGAGAGCGGCTCTTGCTTCCGCAGCCTGCAACTCGATTACGACGAGGAGGTCGAGGCGAAGGCGATCCAGCGCCTGTACGACCTTGCGAGGGAAGACGAGCAACCGTTTTTCATGTGCGTTTCCTATACGCACCCCCATCCGCCGTATCACATACTTCCCGAGTACCTGGATCGTTACTCGCCGGAGGAGATCAACCTGCCTCTCGTCGGTGACATGCCGATGGAGGCGCGCGACAAGCTCAGCCAGTGGGTGCAGTATTCCCACGGGTTGGACAAGCAGGGGGCGACCGACGAACAAGTGCGGCGTGCGCGCCACGCCTACTATGCGATGGTGAGCTACGTCGACGACAAAGTGGGCCGCCTGCTGGAGACGCTTAAGCGCGCGGGCTTCGAGGACAACACCATCGTCGTGTTCACCTCCGATCACGGTGACATGCTGGGCGAACGCGGCATGTGGTTCAAGCGGGTGTTCTTCGACTGGTCGGCCAAGGTTCCGCTGCTCGTCTATGACCCGCGCAAGCGCAACCCCCGGCGCATCGCGGAGCCGGTTTCTCACGTGGACCTGCTGCCCACATTGCTGGATCTTGCGATGGATGGCAGCACACCGGCCTGGGTCGAGCCGATCGACGGACGCAGCCTCGCGCCGCTGGTCGCAACGGGCGATGACAACGGCGAGGCGGAAGCGTTCGTCGAGTACACCGCCGAGGGCGTCACCGGTCCATGCTGCATGCTGCGACGTGGCCGATACAAGTACGTGTACACCCATGGTCATCCAGACCTGCTTTTCGACATGGAGGCCGATCCGAGCGAGCTGGTGAACATCGCGCAAGAGCAGCCGCAGGTGCTTGCCGAGCTCAAGGCACGCGTGCTCTCCCGGTGGGATCCCGCTGCCATCACGCAGCAGGTGCTTGCCAGCCAGGCGCGCCGCAAGTTCATCAACTCGCTGCCCGAGGGCATCCAGCCCACCTGGGACTTTCAGGCGGGCACGGACGACACGCGCCGGTTTGTACGCCGGGGCAGCGCTCGTGTGATCAAGGTTAAAAAGCGCTGGCCGGCTGTGGCACCTGTCGCCAAGTGAAAGGAGCCCGATGATGACTCAGAACAAGCTCACGGCGGACGTCGATCCGCACCGTCTGGCTCGCGCGATAAGCGGCTACAACCTGATTGACGGCGAGCTGGTGGAGGCCCGTTCGGGCAACAGGTTCCCGGTAACCAACCCTGCAACCGGACGCGAGATCGGGCACGCGGCGCAAAGCGACGCAAGCGACATCGATCGCGCAGCAAGTGCAGCGGTCCGGGCGCAGCCCGCTTGGGCTGCGATGTCCGCTCGCAAGCGTGGCACCCTGCTGGCCGACTGCTCGCGCCTGATTGCCGAGCACGTGGAGGAGCTGGGGCGGCTGGTGGCGCTCGAGACCGGCAAGGCACTGCGCACCGAGAGCCGGGTCGAAGCCTCCGTCGTTGCCGACGCCTTGCAGTTTTACGGCGGCCTGGCTTCCGAACTCAAGGGCGAAACCGTGCCGTTCAGCCCGGACATGCTGACACTCACGCAGCGCGAACCAATTGGGGTGGTGGGCGTCATCATTCCCTGGAATGCCCCCATGATGCTCATGGCGCTGAAGATCGCCCCGGCGCTGGTGGCCGGCAACACGGTCGTGGTGAAATCGGCGGAAGAGGCGCCACTGGCGGTCCTGAGGCTGTGCCAGATCCTCAACCAGGCGCTGCCAGCCGGGGTGCTGAACATCGTCTCAGGCTTCGGCCCCGAATGCGGGGCGCCCCTGGTCGCGCATCCCGCCGTCGGCAAGGTGACGTTCACCGGCTCCGTCGAGACCGGGAGAATCGTGGCGCGCACGGCCGGGGAGAAGCTCATCCCCGTCACGCTGGAACTTGGCGGCAAGAGTCCGATGATCGTGATGGACGACGCCGACATCGCGAAGGCCGTCGCCGGCGCGGTGAGCGGCATGCGCTTCACTCGCCAGGGACAGAGCTGCACGGCCGCCAGCCGTATTTTCGTGCACGACAAGGTGCACGATGAGTTCGTCGCATTGCTCAAGGCGCGCGTTGACGCGTTGAAGATGGGGGATCCGTTAGACGAAGCGACGGATATCGGCACGGTGATCTCGCGCACCCAGCTCGACAAGGTTCTCGGCTATATCGAAAGCGGTCGGACCGAGCCGCATTCCCGCGCGCTCGAATGCTCCCAATTGCCCGCAGACGAGTCCCTTCGGCAAGGTCTGTTCGTCCGGCCGGTCATCTTTACCGGTCTGGACAACGCATCGCGGCTGGCGCGCGAAGAAATCTTCGGACCCGTGACGTGCGTGATCCGCTTCTCGACTTACGAAGAAGCCGTGGCGCAGGCCAACGACAGCGACTTTGGACTGGCTGCAACCATCTGGACGCAGAACCTGAAGACCGCGCTGGATGCCACCCGGCGCCTGCAGGCAGGCTTCGTGCAGGTGAATCAGAACATCGTGGTCCAGCCTGGACTGTCCTACGGGGGCGTGAAGCAATCCGGCCTTGGCCGCGAGGCGTCGCTGGAGGCAATGCTGGACCACTTCACGCACAAGAAGACCGTGATCTTCAATATGAACTAAGTGACGCTCGTTACGAGGAGACAAAAATGGCTGTGATCGGTTTCATCGGGTTGGGCAATATGGGATTTCCCATGGCGTGCCGACTGAAGGAGGCAGGGCATGAGGTTCGCTGCTTCGATCTCAACGCAGGCTCGATGGCCCGCGCCCTGGATGCGGGCCTCCGGCCGCGGGCTTCGGTCGAGGAAACGGTATCCGGGGCGGAGGTCGTCATCACCATGCTGCCCAGCGGCAGGCACGTGCTGGACGTGCTCACTGCGGACACCCTGCCGCTCGCGCCTGGAGCGCTTGTGATCGATTGCTCGACGATCGATGTCGCGTCCTGCGCCGCTTTCCACGAAACGCTGCAGAAGAAGGGGCTGGTCACGCTTGACGCTCCGGTTTCCGGCGGCGTAAGCGGCGCGGCGGCGGGGACGCTCACGTTCATGGTTGGCGGTACAGAATCAGCCTTCGCGCGTGCGCTCGAACTGCTGCGCGCGATGGGCAAGAATATCTTCCATGCGGGCGCGGCGGGCGCAGGCCAGGCGGCGAAGATCTGCAACAACATGCTGGCAGGCATTTCCATGGTGGCCGTCTCCGAGGCCCTGCATCTGGCCAAGCGGCTGGGGCTGGATCCAAAGAGGTTCCACGAAATTGCCTCGACGTCGTCGGGCCAATGCTGGGCGCTCACGAGCTATGCGCCTGAGCCCGGCCTGGTGGCGTCCGCGCCGGCCAATCGCGGGTACGAAGGCGGATTCGCTTCCGAGCTGATGCTGAAGGACTTGCGCCTGGCGGAGCAGGCTGCAGTTGCCAGCCAGTCGCCGGCATTGCTAGGCGCGGCGGCCGCCTCGGTCTACGCCATGCATTGTGCCGCAGGGCGTGGCCGGCTCGACTTTTCCTCCATCATCAAGATGCTCGGCGCATAAGCTGCCAGCAGCTAAATCGAGAAGCAAGGAGACCAACCATGGCAATCGTCCGACGCGTCTTTCAGCTGGCTGTTGTTGCGGCGCTGTTCGCCAGCGGCGCAGCCTTCGCGCAGAAGGAAACGGGTAAGTTGATCGTGGGTTATCCCTCGGGCCAGTCTGTCGACGTGGTCGCCCGGATCCTGGCCCACCGCCTCGGTCCGGCGATCGGGCGGTTGCTGATCGTCGAGAATATGCCGGGGCAGTCCGGCAGCCTGGCTCTGGCAGCGGTTGCGCGGATGCCCGCCGACGGCAGCGTGATGACGCTGTCGGCCTCGGCGGCTCTGGCTGGCAATCCTTTCCTGTATCGGAACCTGCGTTATGACACGGCCAAAGATTTCGAGCCGATCGGCCTGGTCTACGATGCGCCGCTGCTGCTGATGGTCAATAGCGCGCTTCCCATTCACTCTCTCAAGGAGCTGATTGCCTACGTGAAGGCGAATGCGGGAAAGGTCAACTATTCTTCCCCCGGAAACGGCTCGGTGTCCCATCTTGCGATGTCGGAACTCCTGCGGCGAACCGGCATGGAAATGATGCATGTCCCCTATGCCGGTTCCGCCAAGTCGCTGACCGACCTTGCCGCAGGTGAGGTGCAGGTTGCGTTCGATGCCGTTGCAGGCGCGCAGCCCTATCTCGCCAGCGGCAAGGTGCGTGCGATTGCGGTGAGTTCCCGGGAGCGCCTGACGACACTGCCGTCCGTACCGACAGTCGCTGAGAGTGGAGTGGGCATGGACGACTTCGACATGGTCCCGTGGGTGGGTCTGCTCGCGCCCGCCGGCACCCCAAAACCTGTCGTGGACAAGGTGAGCGCGGAGCTCGCCAGGATCGTCCAGTCTCCCGAACTGTCCCAACGGATCGCCGCCCTGGGTGGCCGCCCCCGCAGCAGCACCGCGGCGGAATTCAGGACCTTCCTGCGCGGCGAAATGGGGCGGTGGGCGGCCGTCGTCAAGGCGTCCGGCGCCCGCGTGGAGTGATGTCATGATTGCTGTCGGCTCTGCCACGCTCGCTCGTGACACGCGGCACCATCGGGTCCTGGAGAACGGATTCAGCTTCCATCGCAGTGAGTGGATACAGGCCGGGTCCGACCCGCAGCTGTCTCCCACCGTCTTTCTGGTGGAGCAGCCTGCGCATTCGGTGCTGCCTGCACACTTTCATACGCAGAATCAATTCCAGGTCTTCAAGCAGGGGGCGGGATCCCTGGGATCTCGTGCGGTCGGGCCCGGCTCTGTCCACTACGCCGGCGCGTTCACAGGGTATGGGCCGTTGGTGGCCGGGCCGCAGGGGCTGAGTTACTTCACTATCCGTGCGGTGTTCGAAACGGGCGCGAACTTTCTTCCCGTGGCGCGGGACAAGCTGCGCCGCGGACCGAAGCGGCACGCGCACGGGGTAACGCATGAACCCCGAACGCTCGAACAGCTCCGTGCCCTGAAGGCCCCCGTGCGTGCGGTACTGATTGAAGCCGATGCAGGCGGCCCGGAAGCCTTTGCATTGCAGCTGCCCCCGTTCTCGGAATTGAGGGGCCCGGCTGCCCGCGGCTCGGGGCAATTCCAGCTCGTCCTTGCCGGTGAACTGAACACCCCGGAACGCCGGTTGCAGCAGTGGGAGAGTCGGTTCCTGTCAACTGGTGAGCATGGCGGCGCCTGCAGCGCCGGTCCGCAGGGCCTTCATCTCCTCGTGCTGCAGGTGCCGGTCATGGCTGCTGAGTACTTGCCCGTCCGTTGAAGCGCGTCGCATCTTCTGTATACTGGATGTATGACCACAGCAAAATCGAGCGCATTGCGAAAACGGGATCCACAGCCGCTGTCCGTGGAGCAGGTCTGCGAGCGGATTCGCTCCGCCATCCTGCGCGGGGACTTGCGGCCAGGCGCAAAACTGACTGAGCAGGATCTCGCCGCGGAATTCGAAGTGAGCCGCACGCCCATCCGGGAGGCGATCCGCCAACTCGAAACCGAACGGCTAGTCACCCGGACGCCTTTCGTCGGTGTCACGGTGAGGCAGCTGACCCCGGAAGATGTGCTTGAGCTCCTGGACATCCGCGAGGTGCTCGAGGGTCTGGTAGCACGTCAGGCGACGCGGCATATGGATTCCGCGCACCTGCAGAAGCTGAAGAAACTGCTCCAGCAACTGACTGCCTGCGCGAAGAAGGAAGATGTCGCCGGCTATCTTGACCACGCGCTGGCGTTTCGCCGTGTGCTCGTTGAATGCTGCCGCAGCGACACGCTGGCCGAGTACGTCCTCGCCATCGAGAATCAGTTGCGCCTGATGGGCAATCGAACCGCTGTGCTGCCCGGCCGGATGGAAGCCGCGATCGAGGAACACGAGAAGTTGCTGGATGCCATCAGTCGCGGCGATGGCGCTGCTGCGGAGCAGCTGAACCGGGAGCGCATCCAGCACATCCGTGACGCGGTTGCGAAGACGATTACCTTCTCGATCTTCTAGACCGCAGGCTGCAGCCGCCAGGGCAGGCTCTCAAGTGCGGTACGAGGTGCCGCGCTCCCGCTCGAGCTTGCGCAACAGGCCGGGCCATTCCACCTTGCCAACCTCCAGGAAGCCGCCAGGACCAAGCATCTTGCGCCCTTGGGCGCGGGTATGCCGGATGGTGTCCTCGGACAATTCATGAAGCGGTACGCCACCAGCCTGGCCATCGATCTGGTACTGACAGGCCGTCTCCAGGCGCAGCATCCAGCAGAACGCCTCTCCCACACTGCGGCCAACTGTTAGCGCACCGTGGTTGCGCAGGATCAGCACGCGCCCCTCGGGGCCGAGGTCGCGCACCAGTCGCTGCCGTTCGTCCTCATCGAGCGCCGCGCCTTCATAGTCGTGGTAGCCGAGAAAGTCCAGCATGACGCAGGCCTTCTGGCTGAGAGGCCGCAGCCCCATGGCCTGCATCGCGATCGCGTTGATGGCGCGCGTGTGGCTGTGCATGACGCATTGCAGATCAGACTGCGACATGTGAATGGCGCTGTGGATGATGAAGCCGGCGGGGTTGAGCAGCGACGGATCGCCCGCCAGGACGCGGCCGGCCAGGTCCACCTTGAGCAAGGACGAAGCCGTCATCTCGTCGAAAAGCGTGCCCAGTGGGTTGACCAGGAAATGATGTTCGGGGCCGGGCAGCAGGACCGAGATGTGCGTCGACGCGAGGTCGGACATGCCATAAAGGTCGGTGAGCTGATAGCACGCGGCAAGGTCGCAGCGCAGCCGCCACTCGACCGGATCCCTGCCGTCTGGCATTGTGGGGGAAGAAAGCTGCTCGGTATCGCTTCTCATGGCTTTGTCTCCTTGTAATCTCTGTTGGTGGTCTGCGCGACGCCTGCTCAGTCCTCGTTGCGGAACCTCGATGCCTGGACGAGCGGACGCCAGAACTCGCGCTCGGCGTGCAGCGTGCGGGTCACGGTCGCGCCAGGCAGACCAGTCGCTTCCAGACCGACACGCGACATCAAGACTTTCATCTGCGGTTTCTGCATGGCGGCAACGAACGCCCGTTCCAACCGTTGCACCACCTCCGGCGGAGTCCCCGCGGGCACAAAGGCGCTGTAAGATGCATTCGCGTTATCGAAGGCGTCGATGCCTGCCTCGCGCACGGTCGGCACGTCGGGGAGGGCCGGGTTGCGATGGGTGCCAGACACGGCCAGGATCCGAATCTTTCCTGCGCGATACAACTCCAGCTGGCTGGCCAGGGCGTCGGTGGCCAAGGGGACGTGCCCGCCTACGAGGTCCGTCACGAGCGGCGCGCCGCCTTTGTATGCGACCGGTCTCAGCGGTACGCCTACGGCCCGCCCCATGCCGAGGACGGCGAAATGCAGTGTCCCGCCCAGCGAGGTGAGGCCGATACTGCCCTGCGAAGGGTTAGCACGGACCCAGCTCACGTACTCCTGCAGCGTCTTGTAGGGGCGATCTGCGCCCGCCGATATCACCGTGGGGACTTCTGCAAGCTGCGCTACGGCAATGAAGTCGCGATCGACGTCGTAATCAAGCCGCCGGTAGGTCATCGGGAAGATCACCATCGGCGCATTCGATGAAAGAAGCACAGTCCTGCCGTCGGGCTGCGACCGCTTGACGGAGTCGATGGAGATGCGCGTCGATGCGCCCGGCCTGTTTTCCACGATCACCGAGCCCATGCCAGCCAGGCGAAGTTGATCGGCCAGCGCGCGCGCGAGGGTGTCCAGTGCGCCCCCGGGCGGGAAGCCGACAACAAGCCGCAAGGGCGTTGCGTTCGTTGCAGGGGTTTGCGCGCTAGCCGGGTTCGCTGCCAGGGCGGCCATTGTGGCCAGCGAGGCAACCGCAAGCAAATGGCGTATCGATTTCATCATGACACCTCCACATCTGGCCAGCGTGACAAGAGATTCTGCGAAGCCTCGAGCAGCGCAGCCGCGCCGAGAAGCTCGGACTCCCCGCGCAGACGACCGACCAACTGCAGCCCGATGGGCAGTCCGCCACGGCCGAAACCGCAGGGCAGGGTGATGGCGGGGTGGCCGGTCAGGTTGAACGGCATGGTCCAAGGGAACCAGTTGGATCGCACCTCGTCGTACAGCCGGCCGTCGATCTCGATCTGCCCGAACAGGTCCTGGTCAATCGGCAGCGCTGTGCGCGCAATGGTGGGAACGGCGATGAAGTCGTGGTCGCGAAGCAGCGCCTGCACGTGCCGGAACAGCCGGGTGCGTTCGAAGTTGGCCCGCTGGTAGTCGACCGCGCTGTAGTCATTGGCAAGGGCCAACTGTTGCAACAGCGACGGGCTGAGCCGCTCAGGCTGCTCCCGGGCCATCTGGCCGAAGCGCGCTCGCCATACCGTGTGGTTGATGGTGCGCCAGAGCGGCTCGATGTTGAAGCCCGAGCCGGGCATTTCCGCGAGCTCCGCACCCAGGTCCTGCAGCCGCTCCAGAGCAGACCCGAAGCACTTGGCCACATCTGCCGCCAGCGGCCGGCCTGGCGGCACGCTTGCGAACAGGATCCGCTTACGCCGCAGGTCAGTGACAGCGCGCATTGCACCGAGGTAATCGGTGGCGCGCACGCCGGCAGACCATGGGTCCGACGCGTCTTCGCCGGCCATTGCCTGGAGCATCAAGGCTGTGTCGGCCACCGTGCGCGAGATCGGGGTGACATAGGTGAGATTGCCGAAGACATCCTCCACCTGAGAATGCGGAACCAGCCCGATGCTTTGCTTCAGGCCTACGACACCGTTGCAGGCCGCCGGGATGCGGGTGGAACCGCCGCCGTCCGTGGCGATGCCGATCGGGGCGAGGCCAGCCGCCACCGCCACCGCCGCGCCGCCGCTGGAGCCACCGCTGGTGCGGTCGGGGTGCCAGGCATTGCGCGTGCGTCCGAACAGCGGTGCATCGGTAAGGCACTTCGCCCCGAACTCCGATGTGGTCGTTTTCCCGATGAGGATGGCGCCCTGGCTGCGCAGTCGGGCGACGGCTACCGCGTCCTCGGTCGGGACGTTGTCCGCGAACAGTAGCGAGCCAAAGGTGGTAAGCACGCCGCGTGTGTTCACCAGGTCCTTGCAGGCGTATGGAATGCCGTGCAGCAATCCTGCCGGCTCCCCGCGCATGAGCGCTTGCTCCGCGGCTCTTGCCTCGCGCATGGCCTCGTCCGGGCAGAGTGTGATGAAGCAGTTGAGCGTCGATTGAAGCCGGGTGGCACGGTCCAACACGGCGCGCGTCACTTCGACCGGAGAAACCTCACGGGCAGTTATCGCTTCGCGAAGCCGCACGGCAGGCAAAAAGCAGAGTTCCTCATTCATGCAAGACACCCTCGGAGATTCCGGCACAAGTGACCGGCGACGAATCCAAGTTGACACCCACCGCTCCACCCGGTCAAATACCCGTTCACAATCAGGCCATATCAGAATCGTATGACCCATGGACCATGGACCTTAAGAGCCTGCGTTATTTCGTTGCCGTAGCGGAGGCCCGCAGCGTGGGCAAGGCCGCCGAGCGCCTTCATATGGCGCAACCGCCGCTGTCCGTCCAGATTCGCAACCTCGAGGCACAACTCGGCACGCCGCTCTTTGTGCGCGAATCCACCGGAATGCGACTGACAGACGCGGGAAGCGCGCTTTTCGCGCGCGCGCGGGAAGCCCTGGCGTTGGCTAACGAGGGGTTCGAAGCGGCACGCGCCGTTGCGTCCGGGCGGCTCGGGCGGCTGTCTGTCGGCTACATGTTTTCGCTCGGCTACGCTGTATTGCCGAAGCTCGTGCCACAGTTGCGCCGCTTGCTTCCGGACGTGGAACTGCAGTTCGTCGAGATGAGCACCGCGACGTATGAAGCGCAGATTGTCGACCACAAGGTAACGCTTGGTTTGTGCATGCCACCGATTCAACGGCCCGACATGGCCACGACGATCGTGGGCGTGCAACCACTACGACTGGCCTTGCCTGCACGTGCACAGCTCGCGCGGCTTTCGTCGGTACCGGTGGCACGGCTGCAGGGGCAGAGACTGATTGCGCTGCCCACACTGAAAGAGGGCGCGGACACTTCGACGGTTGCCGCTCTGCTGCGGTGCAACCAGGTAACCATGCAAATCGTCGAACGGGTGGAAACGGTTCACGCAGCACTGGCCCTGGTACTTGCAGGCGAGGGGTATGCGATCGTTCCGGCGTGCGCGGAAGTCGGCCGGCCTCCGGGTGTCGTGTTCCGGAAGTTCAAGGACGTCGCGGAAGGGTTCGAGGTGGCGGTCTGCCGGCGCCGCGACCTGGAAAGTCCTTTCATCGAGCCATTCATCGCGGCGGCGCGGTATGCGCTCCGATGACGGCTATGCGAGCGCCGCGACTGTAGTCTTGCGGACCTAGGCCTGACCCTCGCGGAGAGCTCCATTCCTCGTCCGACACGTCCATCGGGTAGCGCGTCCCTTATTGACACCCAGCAGGGCTTTGCCGGTGAAAATTTCACTTGGCGTGCCATAGGGGGTTTTTCTCTATCGGCGTCGTGGGCAGCTTGAAGTGACAGTTTTACCCACGAAGTTGTGACATTTTTTTGGTTTGGTCTACGCGGCCGAAGATCAAGCGCCTTCCCACCGAGCTGAGCGTATGGCCTTCCCGTACGCTCCCACGTTTCCGCGGTTCGAGCGCGATACAGCGGCCGGCCCCGGGGCAGGGCGGACACGTCGCCTTGTCAGCCAAACTTGTCGAGCAAGCTGTACCAGGCGACCCCCGCGGCAATATAGAAGCGCTGCAGGCCATGCAGCGGAATCGGTGCCAGAGGCGAAAGCGGGTAGGGAAATGGCTCACCATTTGACGTCAGCCTAGCTGCCAGATGCTTTCCGAAGCTCGTACACAGTGCGATGCCCCGACCGTTGCAGCCCACCGCAATCGTCACACCTGGGGCCGGTTCGTGGATATGCGGCATGAAGTCGCGGGTGACGGCGATGCGGCCCGCCCAGCGGTACTCAAATTCCAGCGGCCCTAGCTGCGGGAACAGCAGCGCCAGCGAGCGCTCCAGATGGGCAAAGTCCTGTGGGTGGCGCGGATCGGCGAAAAAACCGCGGCCTCCCATCAGCAGCCGTCCGGCGTGGTCCTTGCGGAAGTAAAGCAGCAGGCGTTGCGAGGTCGACGCCGTCTCGCCGCGTGCCAGGATGGCCCGGGCATTCTCGCCTTCGAGCGGGCGTGTGGCCACGATAAAACTGTTGGCGCTGAGCAGCGTCTGCTGCAGGCCGGGCCAGAGCGAACCGGTATAGCCGTTGGTGGCAATCACCACGCGGTCGGCAGTGACTGTCGCGCCCGTCGCAATGTTCGCCACCCACTTGGCACCTTGCCGCGCCAGCGCCGTGACGCCGCTGCTGCCATGGATGGCGGCTCCCGCTTGCTGCGCAGCCCGGACCAGCCCGCGCGCGTAGGCCAGCGGCTGGATGCCACCTGCGCGGCCATCGAGCCAGCCGCCTGCGAACGCCTGCGTCCCGACGCGCCGCGCCACTTCCGCCTGGTCAAGCATCTCGACGGGGGCGCCACGACGTTCCCACTGGCGCGCTCGAGCGTGCATGGCCGGCACGGCCCCGGGCGAATAGGAGAGCTGCAGCCAGCCGCTGCGCACCGGCTGGCAGTCAATGCCGTGGCGGGCGATCAGGTCGAACACCAGGTCGGCGGAGCGCGAAACGGCGTCGATCAGGGGTTCGGCGCGCTCGCCGCCAAGCATCCGGACCAGTTCGTCCGGATCGTGCTTCAGGGTGGGATTGACTTGCCCGCCGTTGCGCCCCGATGCGCCCCAGCCAGGCTCATTGGCTTCGACCACGCACACCTGGGCGCCGGCCTCGGCGAGGTGCAACGCCGTCGACAGGCCGGTGTAGCCGCCGCCGATCACGAGCACGTTGACCGTCCTCGAGTCCCGCAATGGGGGCGTGGCGGGGGCGGGCGGGGCGGTGGCGGCCCACAGCGACGGCGGCAGCGGGGCGGCGCAGGCTGGCTGGCCCGGCGCGGACTTGGTGGGGATCATAGGGCGAGATCTCCCGTCGCCTCGGCCGGCTTGTGCAGCACGCGGCGCAGGAAGTCCTGCGTGCGCGGCTGGCGCGGCGCGCCCAGTACCTGCGCCGCGGGGCCTTCTTCGACGATGGTGCCGCTGTGCAGGAAGCAGACACGGTCGGCCACTTCCCGCGCAAAGCCCATCTCATGCGTGACCACGATCATGGTCATGCCTTCGCGCGCGAGGTCGCGCATGACCTCAAGCACGTCGCCGACCAGTTCGGGGTCGAGGGCCGAGGTCGGCTCATCGAACAACATGGCCTCGGGCTTCATCGCCAGTGCGCGGGCGATCGCCACGCGCTGCTGCTGGCCGCCGGAGAGTTGTGCCGGGTGCGCCTGTGCCTTTGCCGCCAGCCCGACCTTGTCGAGCAGGCTCATCGCATCGGCGCGCGCTTTGTCGCGGCTCTCGCCTCTCACGTAGACCGGGCCTTCCATCACGTTCTCGAGCACCGTGCGATGCGGAAACAGGTTGAAGCGCTGGAACACCATGCCCATGCGGCTGCGCAGCCGATGGATGTCCTTGCTGTCCCGGTCCACGCGCTCCCCGAACGCGCGGATCTCGCCGCCGTCATACGATTCCAGCCCGTTGATGCAGCGCAGGACGGTGGATTTGCCGGAGCCGGACGGGCCGATCAGGCAGACCACCTCGCCTTTGCTGACATGCAGGCCCACGCCGCGCAGCACGTGGTGATCGCCGAAGTGCTTCTGCAGGTTCTGGATGTCGATCATGGTTTCTTCCTTCCGGCACCGAAGCGCTGCTCCAGGCGGCGCAGGCCATAGACGAGCGGCAGGCTCATCAGCAAGTAGAGCAGGGCCACCAGCGTGTAGACCGTCATGTTCTGGAACGTCGACGAAGCGATCAGCTGGCCCGCGCGCGTCATCTCCGCCACTGTGATGGTGGAAACGAGCGACGAGTCCTTGAGCATCATCACCAGCGTATTGCCATAGGGCGGCAGCGCGATGCGGAACGCCTGCGGCAGGATCACGCGGCGCATGATGAGCGGTCCGCGCATGCCCATCGCCTGCGCCGCCTCGCGCTGCCCAGGATCGACGGCCTCGATGCCGGCGCGGAAGTTCTCGGCCTGGTAGGCGGAGTAGGCGATGCCAAGCCCGATCACGCCCGCCTGGAAGGCGGTGAGTTGGATACCCGCATCCGGCAGCACGAAGTAGATGTAGAAAAGCTGGACGATGATCGGCAGGCCGCGGATCACATTGATCGCCGCCGCCGCCCCGTTTGACAGCACCCTGACGGGAGACAGCTTCATCAGCGCCAGCCCCAGCCCGATAACACTGCTGAGCAGGAACGACAGCACGGTCACCTGTACCGTGACCACCGCGCCCTGAAGCAGGATCGGCAGGAACTCGCGCGCGTGGTTGAGGAACGTTGCGCCGTCCATGGCGGTTACAGCCCCCATTTCTGCACGATCTTCGCCAGCGTGCCGTCGGCCTTGATCTGCGCGATGGCCTTGTTGAGCTTTGCCAGCGTTTCGGTGTCACCCTTGCGGACCACCAGGCAGACGTCGCCCACATTGACCGGCTTGTAGCTGGTGGCGAGCTTGACGCCAGGGAACGTGTGCTGGCGAAACTGGTAGGCGATCAGTGGCTGGTCCCCCAGGCCTGCCTTGATGCGGCCAAGCGCCAGGTCGCGCGTCATGTCCGCAATCGAGTCGTAGCTGCGCACTTCCTTGAAGATGCCCTTCTTGTTGAGCATGTCGAGGAATACCGTGCCGACCTGCGCGCCGACGATCTCGCCCTTTAGCTCGTCCAGCGTGGTGTAGGCCTTGTTGTCCTCGCTCTTGACGACCAGCCCCTCGCCGTAGGAATAGACCGGCTCGCTGAAATCCACCACTTGCTGCCGCGCGGGCGTCTTGAGCATCGCCGCCGAGATGATGTCGATCTTGCTGGAGGTCAGCGAAGGAATCAGTGCCGCGAACGCGGTTTGCTGCACATTGACGTTGAAGCCGCCAGCCTTGCCCACGGCGGTCACCGTGTCGACCATCATGCCCTGGATGCTGTTGGTCTTCACATCGAGGAACGTAAACGGCACGCCTGTGGCTGTCGCGCCCACATTGTAGGTTGGTGCGCCTCCCTGAGCCCAGGCGAACGAAGCGGTCGAAACGGTGCCGGCCACGCACAGAACCAGTGCAGCGCGGCGAGAAATGGTGGCGATAGACATGGGAACACTCCTAGCTTGGGGGTCAGGGGGCGCGCCAAGGTGCGCGTTTCGCGGTTTACGCAACCTGCATGCCAATATTCGATCCGCTTCGATCAATTCGTAATAGATAAAAACCACTAGTTGCTTCAGACGAATCGATATGCGATTCTTATGACATCAATCCTGAGGTTCTACGTGATGCCAGACTCTCATCCCCCGGTCGAAGAAGCGGGCAGCCTGCTGTTCAACCAGTCGCTGGAAAAAGGGCTGGCCGTGCTGGCCGCCTTCAGCGCCGTGCGGCGCACCATGACCATCGGCGAGGTTGCCGAGGCGGCTGGGATCACCAAGAGTTCCGCCCAGCGCATGGTCTTCACGCTGGAGCACCTGGGCTACCTGCGCAAACATCCCAAGACACGGCGCTATCAGTTGACGCCGCGGGTGATGCGGATCGGATTCAATTACCTGGCCGCCGATCCGCTGATCGACGTGGCCAATCCATTCCTGTCGGAACTGACCAAGCTGACGACGGAAACCACCTGCCTGACGGAGCCGGACCAAGCGGACATGGTCTATGTCGCGCGCTTTGTCAGCGCCCAGTTCGTGCCGGTGCACATGCCGATCGGCAGCCGCATCCCCATGTACTGCACCGGCTCCGGCCGCGCTTACCTGAGCGCTTTGCCGGAAGGCGAGGCGCTGACGCTGATCGAGCGCTCGGAACGCGTCGCGCACACGCCGCATACCCGCACGGATGTCGCAGAAATCGTGGCGACGCTGCGTGAAGCGCGACAGCGCGGCTATGCGATCAATTGCGAAGAATTGTTTCACGGCGACATGACGCTTGCCGCGCCGGTGATCGCCGGCAACGGACGGCCGCTTGGCGCCATCCATGTGGTCGCGCCCACCAGCCGGTGGTCGTTGGAAGAGGCGCAGGCGCGGCTGGCGCCGCCGTTGCTGCAGAGTGCGCGTGCCATCAGCAGTTCGGTGCGTGCGCTGGGTTAAGCCGGGTGCAGGGACAGGGGCGATGGAGGGAGAGGTCCAGCGCGAGGATACGCCTTAAGCCTTGCCTGAAGCCTTGTTGCTCCAGCCGATACGATGCCGCTCCTGCGTCGCCGCGTGTCGCGCATCCTCTTCGCTGTGCAGTTAAGCGCTGGACCATTGCCCGTCAAGATTCCCGAGGTCGAAGTCACGGTGCACTGGCATGAAACCAGTGGCTGCGCGAACAGATCATCGAGACCTTGAGAGAGTAGGCAGGGCAGAGGAGCGCCCCAAGTGCGCCGTGCAACGCTCAGCCCGATCCAGGCGATCATGCAGAGACGAGTCGGTCTTGCGATGAAAGGCAATGGGGCGTTTAATTTACCCGGAGGAAGTCCGGGGAGGCTCCCATGGCGCGCTGCACAATTTGCGGGTTTGAGAATGCCATTGGCGCCAATTTTTGTGAGCAATGCGGCAACCGGCTGGCGCGCCTCTGCCCGCGCTGTGGCCACGAACTGAGCCCGGCGGCGCGCTTCTGCAACGCTTGCGGCGAGCCCGTCAGCGAAATACCGCAAGCCTCGTCCGCCGCCCCCGTTCATTACACTCCACCGCACCTGGCCGAGCGCATCCGGGCCGAGCAGGCGGCGCTGGAAGCCCGGGGAGAGACCGCCGGCGAACGCAAGACCATCACCGTGCTGTTTGCCGACATGGCGGGCTCGACCGCACTGATCCACGACCGGGACCCGGAAGAGGCAAACCGCCTGATTACCCCCGTCATCGAGCTGATGATGGAGGCCGTGCATTACTACGAGGGCTACGTGGCCAAGTCGTTGGGCGACGGCATCCTCGCGCTGTTCGGTGCGCCCATCGCCCATGAGGACCATACCCAGCGCGCGCTGTACGCGGCGCTGCGCATGCAGGAGGCAATGCACCGGCACAGCGACAAGCTGCGGCTGGAGCAGGGCATCTCGCTGCAGATCCGGGTGGGCGTCCACACGGGCGAGGTAGTCGTGCGCTCGATCCGCAAGGACGACCTGCACACCGACTATGACCCGGTGGGGCACACGATCCACATTGCTGCGCGGATGGAGACGATGGCCGCGCCCTCGTCCATTCTCGTGAGCGAAACCTCCCACAAGCTCGCGCAGGGGTACTTCGAGTTCAAGGCGCTGGGAGAGGCCCAGGTCAAAGGCATCCCCGAGCCGCTCGCGGTCTATGAAGTGCTTGGTCTGGGGGCATTGCGTACGCGCTTGCAAGTGGCAGCGCACCGCGGCCTGGCCCGCTTCGTGGGCCGCGCAGCCGAACTGGAGGCGCTGCACCTGGCGCTGGACCAGTCCACCGCCGGACACGGGCAGATCGTCGCGGTGGTGGGGGAGGCCGGGGTCGGCAAGTCGCGGCTGTTCCACGAGTTCAAGGCGCGCTCGCAGAGCGCCTGCCTGGTGCTGGAGACCTTCTCGGTGTCGCACGGCAAAGCCTTTGCTTATTTGCCGCTCATCGAACTCCTGAGGAATTATTTCCAGCTCACCGCTCAGGACGACAAGCGGCGCTGCCACGAGAAGGTCGCGGGCAAGATCGTCACGCTGGAGCGCAGTCTTGAAGACGTCATGCCTTACCTGCTGTATCTGCTGGGCATCAGCGAGCTCGGCTCGGCGCTGGCGGACATGGGTGCCAGCCTTCGGCGCGAGCGCACGTTCGAGGCCATCACGCGTCTTCTGGTGCGAGAGAGCCTTAATCAGCCCGTCGAGTTGCTGTTCGAGGACCTTCAGTGGCTGGACAGCGAGACCGAAGCCTTCCTCGCTTACTTCATCGAGCGAATGGCGCAGGCCCGGATGCTGCTGCTTGTGAACTACCGCCCCGAGTATCAGTGCGCGTGGGGGCACAAGGACAATGGCACCGCATTGCGGCTCGCCCCCCTCGGTCCAGCCGAGGCGCAAGGCTTGCTCGGCGACTTGCTGGGCAATGACCCCAGCCTCGCGCCGCTCAGGCAGCTTATCCTCGAAAAAACCGAGGGCAATCCCTTTTTCTTGGAGGAGGTCGTCCAGACTCTGGCCGAGGAAAAGGCGCTGCTCGGTGAACCCGGCCATTACCGTATCGAAAAGACCCCGGCCGCGCTGCATATTCCGACCACGGTACAGGGCGTGCTCGCGGCGCGCATGGACCGGCTGCCACTCGCGCAGAAGGAACTGCTGCAGACCCTGGCCGTGATCGGCAAGGAATTCCCCTTGAGCCTGATCCGGCAGGTCACCGGGCAGTCCGAGGAGCGCCTCTATCCACTGCTGGCCGGCCTGCAGGCGGGAGAGTTTATCTACGGGCGGCCGGCATTCCCGGAAGTCGAGTATGCGTTCAAGCACGCCCTCACCCAGGAAGTCGCAGGCCACTCTCTGCTCTCGGAACAGCGCGGCGCGTTACATGAGCGCACAGGCCGGGCCATCGAGATCCTCTTCCGGCATCACTTGAGAGACCACTGCAGCGAACTGGCACATCACTACAGTCTCAGCGGCAATATCCCCAAGGCGGTGGAGTACCTGCATTGCGCCGGGCGTCAGGCCGTTGAGCGTTCGGCGCATCTTGACGCCATCCGTCACCTGAGTACGGCGCTGGAGTTGCTCAAGCGCCTGCCCGACGCGCCCGAACGCGCGCGCCAGGATCTTGCCTTGCGCGTCACCCTTGGCCCAGCCTTGATTGCTGCGAGAGGTTATGCCTCGTCGGAGGTGGAGGCCAACTATGCCCGAGCCCTGACCTTGTGCGAACACGGTGGTGAAACCCCGCAGCTGTTCCAGGTGAAGTTGGGATTGCGCACTTTCTTTTCACTTCGTGCGCAGCATCACACGGCGTATGAATTAGGGGAGGCGCTGCTCGAGTTGGCTGAGAACGCGCAAGACCCGGTGCTGCTCGAGCACGCTCATATCGCGCTGGGAGGATCGTCGCTCTTTCTGGGCAAGTTCCACCAGGCCCGGGCGCACCTGGAGCGGGGGCTTGCCCACTATGACCCTGAACGGCGTCAGGCCCATAACGCACTCTATGAGATGGACCATGGGGTCCGTGGCCTCTGCCTTCTGGGATGGGTCTTATGGCTGCAGGGCTTTCCGGCTCAGGCCAGCAAGGCTGCCCAAGAGGCGCTGGCGCTGGCCCGCAGGCTTTCTCATCCTTTCAGCCTCGCTCTCGGCCTGGCCTTTGCCGCCGAATTGCATCAGCTGCGGCATGAGACACAACTGGCCCGGGAGTGCGCCGACGCCACCATCACGCTCTCGACCGAGCAAGGATTTCCGTTCTGGCTCGCATGGGGAACCATCTTGCGGGGCTGGGCGCTGGCCGAGCAGGGGAGCAGTGAGGAGGGCATTGCCCAGATACGCGAGGGCCTGGCCGCCTACCAGGCCACGGGCGCCGAGCTGGGGCGGCCTTATTTTCTGGCCCTGCTGGCCCAAACCTACCAGAACGCCGGCCAGGCGCAGGCGGGACTGGACGTGCTGGCTGACGCGCTGGCCACGGTCGGCAACACGGGGGAACGTTTCTTTGAAGCGGAGTTGCATCGGCTCCAGGCGGAACTGCTTCTCCATCGCCCGGACGGGGCTGCTGACCCCGAAGCGGCGGCAGCGTGCTTTCATCGGTCCATCGCCATCGGCCGCCAGCAAGGCGCGAAGTCGCTCGAGCTGCGCGCGGCGCTGGGTCTGGCTCGGCTATGGCAAGACCAGGACAATGCGGAAGTTGCGCGGCAGATGCTGGCCGGCCTGCATGAGTCCTTCACGGAAGGGTTCGACACCGCTGAGTGGCAGCAGGCCAGGGCACTGCTGGATGCTGCGCGACCATCCGGCCAGCGCGACTGAGAAGCGCTGGCTCACCTCGTCAAGGGAGGTATGCTCCCTTCTCGAAATTGCCCGCCAGCAGGCTGCCGAATCCCGTGGGACGATCCGCCAGGCCGAGCGTGCACCAGGCGGCAAGGCATTGCGGGGTCTCCATCGGCATGCTGTCCAAGCTGGAGAACGGCAAGGGCGTCAATCTCGAGCACGCCTTGCGTGTGATGGACGAACTGGGGTTGACGATGCTGGTCGTTCCCAAGGCACACGCGCCTTGGCTCGAACAGGCAGCGGCCCATGCGGCCAAGATCGCGGCGAGGCTGTGGCCAGGGAACAGCATGCCTGGCGGGAAGAGTAGGGCCGCGCTCAGGATGGGCGTCATTCTCGGATACGGTCCGCGATCGGTGCGGAAATGCCATTCGCTTGGCGTGCGGATGTGCCTTCCGCCTTGCTGAGAGCTCTTGTCCCGATTCAGCGTGGTGACGACGTCTTCGACGGTTTGGGTCGCGCCGTTGGCGTACGCCTTGCTTGCAGTTGCTGCGCAGGTTTTGCATCCTCCGCTCGGACGTGCCCGGCCTCCTGGCCGGCCAGATTTCTAAGAACACAATTGCCGGATCAATCATCAGCCCGGGCGATTGGGGGGGGTGGTCCAGCCATTCTCGAACACCATCTCGTCCAGGGATTGCCGTCTGGCCCAGTCTTCCTGTTCCAGCATCGGCTTCTCATAGAAGGTGTCGACCTGGCCGAGGCACAGCACAGCCACTGGCCGGGCACCGGGCGGCAGCCGCAGCAGCCGGCCAAGCTGTTCCGGGTCGAACAAGGAAACCCAGCCCACGCCGATTCCCTCCGCGCGCGCAGCAAGCCAGAGGTTCTGGATGGCGCAGGCCACCGAAGCGAGATCCATGTCCGGCATGGTGCGCCGACCGAAGATATGCCGCTCACGTCCATCCATCAGCGCCGCCACCAGGACTTCCCCGCAGTCCAGGATGCCCTCTACCTTGAGTCGCATGAACTCGTCCTCGCGTTCGCCCAGGGCGATCGCGGTGCGCTGGCGTTCGGCATCGACCAGCGCGTGGACCTGCGTTCTCAGGCTCCTGTCAGTGATGCGGATGAAGCGCCAGGGTTGCATGAAGCCGACGCTGGGGGCGAGATGCGCAGCGTGCAACAAGCGTTCCAGCAATGCAGGATCGAGCGGGTCCGGCCGAAAGTGGCGCATGTCGCGACGCTCCCGGATGACGCGATAGACGGCGGCAATTTCACTGTCGCTGTAGCGATATGGGTTCATGGCTTGAATAGCGTGGTGGTGGCGCTTGGGCGGGAGGGAAAGTCGCAATGCAGGGAGCTTGCCTCGATGGTACCGTGACGATAGACGGCTATGCGATGTTGCGATGCGGGCTCATCCTAGGTCTTGCTGGTCCAGCCGATCCGGTGCCGCTCCTGCGTCGCCGCGTGTCGCGCATCCTCTTCGCTGTGCAGGTAAGCGCTGGTGGTGGCGATCGAGGCATGGCCAAAGTTGTCGCGCACGAAACGCAGGTCGACCTGCTGGTCGGTCATGTGCGAGCCGGCGGTGTGGCGCAGCCAGTGCGCCGAGGCGCTGGCCAGGACATCGGCCTGCGCCTCCCACTCGGGCCCGCGCGCCCGCAGGCGCTCGGCCGCCATGCCGAACACCTCTTTCAGAATCAGGTGCAGGGCCCCGCGTGACAGGGCCTTCTCGCGGCCCGTCTCACGGCCGATCACCGACAGCACCAACGGGCGCGTTTCCCCAGGCTGCGGGTTAGGCGGCAGTCCGTGGGCGCGGCGGTAGCGCGCCAGCTCGGCGATGAGCTCGTCGGTGGCCGGTACCAGGCGCACCTTGTTGCCCTTGCCGGTCACCTCCAGCCACCAGCGCTCGATGCCTTGGGCATCGCGCCGGCAGAAGAACGCACCCATGGTCGTGGCTGTCAATTCGGACGCGCGCAAGCCACCCAGATAGAGCACGGTCAGTATCCATCGGCAGCGCGCCGCATGCAGGCGCTCGCGCGCGGTGGCGGTCGGCATCGCCGCGACGGTGTCTTTCACGGTCGCCCACCAGTCATGGCTCAGGTAGCGCGTGATGCGCGGCCTGGTGGGCGTGCGCCGGCGGCGGGCGAGCGCGAGCGGGTTGCCAGCCAGGTAGCCGGCCTCGGTCAGCCAGGCGAAGAGGGCGTTCAGGATTACCATCGCCTGGCGCACGCTGCCGGCCGACAACGACCCGGCAAAGGGGCGCCAGTCCGAATGGCTGCGCGCGAGCTTCTTGCTGCCGCTCAGGACCCAGCGCGCGGCCGGTTGCGGGTCGGCCAGGAAGCGCTCGTAGGCGAGCAGGTCTTCGTGCGTGAGCGAGGACAGCGGCTTGCCCAGTTGCAGGACCGCCCACAGGATCAGCCGCTCGACCTCGCGCCGGTAGGTGGCGAGTGTCGCCGCGCTATCGGCATAGCGCGCGAGCCAGGCGGTGACGGCGGCCAGGTCGTCGGCCGCAGCGATCCGTGTGGCCGTGGCTGGGGCGCGATTACTGCCGGCGGCACCAGACAACGGCGGGGTGAGGCGCAGGCGCTCGAGCGGGATGGGGAGCGGGGCGGGCAGGCTTTCTACCGGTTGAATGGGGAGCAGTTCCATGAGCGGGTGACGGCAGGGGCGCATCGTTTTGCATCAATATACCATCATGATAGACATAAGCGCAGTTATGTCTAAAGTATTCGCCTAGAAATTAGTTTTTATACGTATTACGTAGTAATATTTTGATGTCACTCCACTCATTTTGCCCTGATGCCCGCTGCCGACATGGATCTGAACGTCGCCACCCTGCAGGCCGCGATGGCCAACGACATTGCCGAGCTGCGCAGCCGTTTCCCCGAAACCCGCGCGCTGTACCGCGAGGTCTGCGGCCTGCTGTTCTTCCGCTACGGCATCACGCCCACCGCGAACAAGCTCTATAGCCTGGTACGCAAGGGCAGCATGGGCACGCCCGCTGAGGTGCTGCAGGCGTTCTGGCAGGAGCTGCGCGGGCGCACGCGCGTCACCATCGACCATCCCGACTTGCCGGATGCGTTGAAGGACATCGCCGCCGGGGCGGTCCAGACCATCTGGCAGGCGGCCAACGAGGCCGCCACCGGCGAGCTGGCTACGCTGCGCGCCGAGGCCCGCCATGCGGCCAGCGTCGCCGAGGCCGAGCGCGACGCGGCGCGGACCGAGACCGCGGCAGCCCGGGAGGAGGTGGCCGCCACCTCAGCGCAGCTGGCCGAGGCGCGCCAGGCGCACGACGCCGTGCACGCGGAGCTGGCCGCGGAGCGGCAGGCGCACGCGGCGACCCAGGCCCGGCTGGAGGCGGGGCGGGCGGAACTGGACGCTGCCGGGCGGCAGCTGGCGGAGCTGCGCACCCAATTCTCGACCGAGCTGGAGCGCGCCCGCGAGCAGGTGACCCTCGCGCAGGAACGGGCCGAGGCCAGCGAGCGGCGGAGCCTGCGCGAGCTGGACGCCGAGCGTACCGCGCGCCAGAAGAGCGAGCGCACGGCCGAAGAGCTGCGCGGCGAACTGGTGGCGGCGCGCAGCGAGGCCCGCGACGCGGCCGTGGTGCAGGCCGAAGTCCGCGCACGGCTCGAGGCCCAGGCCGCGGCGCTCACTGAGCGGCTCACCGAGCGGCTCGCGGCCGCCGAAGCGGCGCAGCGCCAGGCAGCCGTCGACCGGGACGCGGCGCAGGCGAAGTTGGGCGCGGCGCAGCGCCGGGCCGAACGGGCCGAGGTCGAAGCGGCGCTGGCGCGCCAGTTGTTGGCAGAATTGCGGGTGGCGCCACCCGGGCGGGAGAGCGGGCGGCGGCGCAAGGCCGGCGGCCCGGCGCCGACCGACAAGCAGGCGCAAGGCGAAAAGCTGGACGAATAGCAAGAAGACAAGCAGGGCGCGCCGACGGCCGCCTCCAACCCGGATGACAGTAGCGACAGCAGTGACGACAGCAATGACAGCAAAAACTGAGCGGGCGGCGGCGATCCGCTGGATCCAGGCGGAGATGGCCGACTACGGGCTGACCATGGAGGAGTTGGCAGCGGCGGGGTGCTTCGATCCGCCGCCCCCTCCGCCACCGCCGCCACCCGCCCCAGCGCCACCGCCACCACCAGTGGTCTGCTACCGCAACGCCGCGGGGCAAAGTTGGGACGGGCAGGGCGAGATGCCCGACTGGCTGCGGCGGGCGGTCAATGCGGGGCAGAGCGTGGAGTTTTTTCGGGTCGGATAGAACTGATCGAAAGGTTGCAGCCTTGCAGCGGGCCGAATCCGAGGGGGCGTTCGAACGCCCAACTGCTGGCCGGGTGGGGATGCGATGCTTCAGGTGTACGCCCGTCCGACAGCGGAGAGTATCGCTGCGAAGTTGGGCTTGACTGGTCCCTGAGCAAATGGATTGGGCGCGGTTCTCGAAAGGGGCCGCGCCTTTTTGTTTGCTGGTGGCGGTAGTAAGGGGAGACCGCGCCAAAGCGGATTGCTCCCGCGATAACGCCATGGGTGCTATCGCGAGCACGGGCGAGCGGGCAAATGGGGGGCTACATTCGCTGTACCTGTTGCGCTAAGGCGCATACGGGGTCGCCGCAGAACTCGGGGAATATTGCATCAAGGCCGAGTTCGCTCGAATAGCTTCCCGTGAGTTGCAGTTATACAGGTGCCGGCACGCAGGGGCGGACGCCACGGGCCAGAATCTCCATGACTGGATGGCAACGCCGCAGCGGGTGCGTCGCGGCGCGGGAAGACTCGGCCCGCGTGGCGTTGTTCCGCCATCGCTCCTGCGTTGCTGCGTGCCGTAGATCGCGGCCACATAGGAGACCATCATGCCACTTGCAAGAACCACACTCGTGCTTTGCGTCATGTACCTCGCCCTCGCAACGGGCGGATGCGCGCCAGTGGACCCGGCCACAGCCACAACCACATCGTGCATCACGCTGGCGCAATGCGACCTCTATTCAGGCTGAATCGCAAGGGAGGCCCTCGACGTCACGTCCCGGTGCTGCGCTCGTGCATCCCGGCTGGCAGTTCTCTCCATGATTCCTGACGGAGACCCATTATGATTCCCGTTCTTCCGATGAAGCCCGCCCGGCGGCCACCCCCGCGCCTTGCAAGCAGCCTCCTCATGCTGGCGGCAGTTGCCCTGGCTGCTGGTTGCGCGAGCCCGGCATGGCAATCTGTGGCGCCCGGCGCCAGCGAGGCAGAGCTTCAAGCCCGGCTGGGTGCGCCGCGCGAGATCTATCAATTTCCAGATGGCTCCCGGCGCTGGCTCTATCCCGCGCCAGGCGAGACCAGATGGGCCGCCGACATCGGTCCCGACCGGCGGGTCGTCAGCGTCCGGCAGGTGCTGAGCGCGGAGGAGTTTGGCTGGGCCAGAATCGGCGAATGGACCACGCGCGATGTCCTGACTCACTTCGGGAAGCCCGCTGAGATAAGTCGCTTTCCGCGCATGCTCCGCGAGGTCTGGGGCTACCGGTTCGCACAAGATGGCCTGGAGTACGCGACGATGAACTTCTACTTTGATCCTGCTGGCGTCCTGCGCCTCACCCAAGTGATTCCGGATTTCCTGACGGAGTCATAGGCAATGCCACGTGCGCCATGGGCTCGTCCTGGCGTTGTACCCTGCCGTTCCGTATATCGCCTGGCGTCGCGACTCTATTCCCGGAACGACCTCCGAAAAAAAACGCGGCGCCGGGAATAAATCGCGGTGTCAGGCGGTTTTACATGGGCCAGGGACAGGAGAACACCGTGATCGCAACCGACAAGTCCAGCCGCTTCTCGGAAGTGGCGTTACCGCATCTGGACGCGGCCTATAACCTGGCGCGCTGGCTGAGCGGCAGCGCAAGCGATGCGGACGATATCGTGCAGGATGCCTACCTGCGTGCATTTCGGTTCTTTGAAGGCTTTCACGGCGACAATGCGCGCGCGTGGCTGCTGGCCATCGTCAGGAACACGTGGTTCAGCGAATGGCGCAGGCGCTCCGATGCCGCCGATGGCACACCGTACGACGAAACGCTGCATGGCGACGAGCGCTTGCCGGGTTGGATCGACGATATCGGCAGCAATCCCGAAACGCTTGCAGTGCGCCACGGCGATGTGGAACTGGTCCACCGCGCGCTCGAACGTTTGCCGGTCATCTATCGCGAAGTGCTTGTCCTGCGTGAGCTCGAAGAAATGAGCTATCGCGATATCGCCCTGGTTGCCGACATTCCAATCGGCACCGTGATGTCGCGCCTGGCGCGCGCACGTCACCTGCTCTGCGCGGCAGTGCGCGCCGAGCAGGCGAGGGTGCGCGGCGGCATTGGCGGCATCGCGCTCCGCCCGGTGCGGGGTCATTCAACGGGAGCGAATCATGAATGATGATGCGATGGAAAACTCGCTGCACGGCATGCTGCACGACGGATCGCTCTATCACCGCGCGCCGGCGCATCTGCCTGCGCGTGTGCTGGCCCGACTGCCGCGCCAACCGCGTTCTCGCATGGCCCGCTTCACCTGGCCCACGCTTTCCTCCGGCGGCGCGCTGGCGTGGGCAGGCGGCGGTCTTGCCGGGGTAGCGGCCTCGGCGCTGGTGTTGGGCGCGCTCACCCTGGTGCGGCCGCCGCAGGCCGATGCACTGGGGCAGGCGATCGTATCGAGCCACGTGCGCGCGCTGTTGTCGCAGCACCCGATCGATGTGGTATCGACCGACCAGCACACAGTCAAACCGTGGTTCAACGGCCGGCTCGACTATGCGCCGCCGGTCACCGACCTCGCGGCGCAGGGCTTTCCGCTGGCAGGCGGCCGGGTGGACTATATCGACCGCCGCACCGTTGGCGTACTGATCTACCGTTACCAGCAGCATCCGATCGATCTCTACATCCTGCCGGCGACGAACGGCGCATCGGCACCGGCAAGCTATTCCACTGACGGATACGCGATTGCCCGCTGGCACCAGCACGGCATGAACTTCTGGGCCATCACCGATGCCGAGCCCGCGCACCTGCATGCCTTTGTACAAGCGCTCCGGGCCACGCAAAACGAGCAGGAATAAACCGCGCTCAGCCAGCGTCTTACTAGTGCACGGCGCACTGGTTTCCGCGGGATCCTGGATCGCCACGGAGACAGAGCGTCGTGCAGCACCAGGGCACAGCCCACGTGGCGACACGCTCTGTGCCTCGCGCCCTGGACTTACCGCATCTGGAGATTGTCATGAAAATCCTGATTCCGCTGGCTGCTGCCGCGCTGGCATCCTTCGCAGCCCAATCCTATGCCTTTGCTGGTCGCACCGACAGTACCTGCGCCGACTGCAATACCCACGTTGCCGGGCCTCGTGATCCGTTCACCAACGGCGCGAAGACAGGCAAATTCGATGTCTTCACGGACGGTGAGAAGGTCACGGACCCGCGCGATCCGTTCACCGACGGCGCTCACGCCTGAAATGCTGCCTTTGTGCCGCCGCCGCACGGTAACCGCTGTCGTGGGTTCCTGTGCGGCGTGCCGAACGGTCAGTTCTTCCACAACGGCGGCCTGTACCTGGGCGGCGGATCGCGCATGAAGCGTACTGTGGCGGAGCGACTGAAGTCATCGGGGACGAAGCTGTGCGTGCCGAGACGTGCCCAGATTGCGGCGACCCTGAGGAGGCATCGACCTGCTCCGTACTTTCCACCTTCCGATTGCGCACTTACACCCTTCGGCGGCAACCAAGTGCACCGGGCCTGCCGTTGCAGCAACGCATTGCATCGCCCAACCCTCAGAGACCATCTTTCCAGGCCCCATGCTGAAGTACCGCCCTGTAGCCGTCCGGATCCTCGAAAGTGAGCCCCTCCCGGTCCCAGTAAGGGTTGCGCGACGGCACGGCCTCGAAGCCCGCTTGCGGCATGCGCTCGACTGCCGCCTGCCACACCGCGTGGTCTTGAATATAGAACACGACAAGGTTGTCCTGCGTCGGCGCCCGCCCTGCGCCGTGCCCCCGGTGGTGTGTGAACTCAAAGTGATTGGGGCCCTGAGGGACCCCAAGCATGAGTCCTTGACATCCTCCCCGTCCTCAGCCTTCGGCTGCCGCCTTACGGCGGAAAGGACGAGGATTCCTACGGCGCTACGTGATGCTCTACGTAGTCACTTCGGTGGGTTCCTGCTTCGTAAAGCGGCTTGACTACGCCGACTCTCCACAGGCTGCAACGCGGTGCCCCCGCGCCAAAATGTTGATCGCGCCGACCACGTCGGCGTGATTCGCATAGCCGCATGCCACACAGGCGAAGCTCGCCTGGCTCTGCCGGTTCTCGGCAGATACATGCCCGCAGCAAGGGCACGTGCGACTGGTGTGCTGTGGCGGCACAGCTATTAGCCAGCCGCCATTCCACGCTAGCTTGTATTCCAGTTGACGCCCGAACTCGTACCAACCCTGATCGAGGATGGCCTTGTTCAGGCCGGACTTGGCCCTGACGTTCTTGCCCGGTTGCCCGCTTGAACCGGCCGCTGACTTGGACATGTTCCGTACCTTCAGGTCCTCGATACACACCATCGCTTGATTTTCGCTGATCGTGGTCGTGGCTTTGTGCAGGTAGTCGAGGCGGGCGTTACCGATGCGTGCGTGGATACGCTGGATTCGGGCCTTGGACTTCTTCCAGTTGTTGCTGAATTTCGTCTTGCGGCTCATCGCCCGCTGCGCACGGCGCAGTCTGGCTTCGTGCTTCCTAAAGCTGTTGAGCGGCGCGAGGAAAGTGCCATCGCTCATGGTGGCAAAGCGAGCGATGCCCATGTCGATGCCGATGGCGCTGGTGGCTTTCGGCACAGGTCGCTCGACCTTCCGCTCAGTCTGGATCGAAACAAACCACTTGCCGCCCGAAAGACTGACGCAGGCATTGCGTACCTCACCGAGTACGTCGCGGCTGTTCCTGTATCGCAGCCAGCCCAGCTTGGGCAAAAAGATACGCGAGTTGGTCTGATCAAGCTTGATTTGCTTCTGGTCGGGATAGCGGAAACTGTCGCCCAGACCCTTCTTCTTGAAACGCGGGAAGTCGGCCCGTTTTGCGAAGAAATTTGTGTAGGCCCGCTCCAAGTCCTTGAGCGTCTGTTGAAGAGGATGGACTGGTGCATCGGCCAGCCATGCTGTTTCCGTGCTGTTGCGCCACTCCGTGAGTTGCTTACACAGACCGGCATAGCTGAGCTTCTTTTCGCCTTGATCGTAACGCTGTTTCTGCAACGCCAGCGCCTTGTTATAGACGAACCGGCACGATCCGGCATAACGGCGCATGTTGCGCTGCTGCTCGCCGTTCGGCATCAATTCGTATTTGAAGGCTTGAAGACGCTGCATGGCCCAATCATACTCTTGGCCTATGAGCGACGACAATGACATTCGGCAGAGGACCTGCGCGACATATTTACCGGCGTTTGCGCAGATTTCGAAGCTGAACTGGTGGAGTTCGATGGGGAGGACGATCACGTTCACCTAACAGACGCCGCATTAGCCGCCGAAAGGACGCCGACGGCGTCCGCGCTATCCTTCTCCGGCCTAAAGGCCGAGGCTTGCCGCGCACCTGGTCAAAGCCTTCGTGATCTTCGAACTCCCCGAGGACCTGCAGACCCAGGCCGTCGCGATAGAACGGCAAGAGCGCCTTGATGTCGTCTGTTGGCCTGGCGACCCGCAGCTTGGAGGTGGGTATAGTCATGTTGCTCCTAATTTAGCTGGCAGCACGTCTGCCCGGTCACGGTCAGCGGCGGCGCCACGGGCGGCCGTGCCGGAGAGGCGCAGTCAGGCCCGAGGCATCTGTGCCGACTTGGACAGCACGCGGACAGTTACCGGCTCATCGCGGCCTCGCAGGCGTGCGGAAAGTTGCGGCAGGTCGGCGGCCAAAACGCCAGCATGCTGGAAGACCTGTTCTGAGACGATCGCCTCGCAAGCGAGCTCTTTTGTCAACTGCTCAAGTCTCGAGGCCACGTTCAACGGGTCACCAATCGCAGTGAACGCGACATGCTCGCGAAAACCAATCTGTCCCATTACCGCCCGGCCGCAGTGCAATCCAATGCCAAACCGGATCCTGGTCTGCAGTTGCTGCTCGAGTGCAACGTTGAGTTCGTCGATGCTGGATGCCACCAGCGGCACCGCGCTTAGCGCCTGACGACAGGCGGCGGACGGCTCGCCGCTTAAGCCAAAGATCGCGAGCACTGCGTCCCCCAGGAACTGGTTTGGCACGCCGCCTGCCTGGACTACTGCGGAGCAGACTGCACTCAAGAAGCGACTGACCACGAATAGGCTGTCGAACGGTAGTTGTGCCGCCGCAAGCTTCGTGGAATCCCGCATATCCACGAACATGAACGCCGCGAATTGCTCATGCGGCATGACGTCCCACTGGCGCCGTTGCAAGAAGGCCGTGGATGCAGCCGGTGGCACCAGTGGCCACACGGAGAGGTCGTGGGTCGGCCGCAACTGGCAGGCGAGGCGCACTGTCTGCGAATCCGCTCCCAGCCGCTCTAGAACACGCCGCTCTGCCTCGGCCGGCGGGGACAGCGGCACATCGCTGAGCACGCGTACCCGGCACAAGGTGCATCGGGCGCGGCCGCCGCAGGTGCTGGCATGGGGAACGCCGGCCATGCGGCTGGCCTCGAGAACCGAAAATCCGAGCGGCGCGAATACCTTTCGTCCGTCCGGATACAGCACGCAGACGCGCCCAACCCGGCGCTCCCGCACCGTGCGCACCAGCCGCGCTGCGAGCACCAGCAGCAGAGCACCACCAGCGAAGAGCAAAAAATCGTTGCGCAGCTCGATAAGCCAGAGATTTTGCAGCTCTGTTCCGATAACCGTCGGCCGGGTCGCCGCCGCGCGCCAGACGGGATCCTGTGCAAGCGCCATCACTTCCCGTCCGCCCTGCAAGAAGCCTAGCAGCGCGAGCACCGGGAGCAGCACGGCGATGCTCAGCAGCACGCTCCGCCACGCAGCAAACCATGGTTTCAACCGCAACCAGAACCAGATGCCGTAACACCCGTGCAGCCAGGCGACCACCAACAGCATCAGCTGCACACGACCGAAGAACGGTGAGGTGATCCAGAACGAATACAGCAACTGTGCGTAACCCTTGTTCAGGCCGAACGCGGCAAAGGCGACCCGCGTATTGACAACATGGTTGGCTAGCAGCGGCGGTATGCACAAGCCGAGGACGAGTTGCGCGACCTCACCTGGCGTCCAGTTCAGCGAGCGCCGTTCGTATAGAGCCCACAGACCCAGGAAGAAATGCATCACCAGCGCGCTGTACAGTACGGCCGTTCCGAGCCATCCCTGCCAGATGAACTTCTGCACAAGCAGATCACGCTCCAGCCATGCGAGCGAGATATTCCCCAGCGAGTGATTCAGGAGGTGCGTCCCTACGTAAGTGAACAACACCAATCCGGTGGCCAGCCGGACCGTTCTGACACCCGCGGGCCGCAATCGTTGAAGATAGGGAAAGCGCGACATGCTCGACTCTCCAAGCTCTCGATGCGCCAGTCTTGATTACCCATCGCAACAAGCCGCACCCGATCAACATCCATGTGACCGAGCCACGATGCGTGCGCCGTGCTTCACCTATACGGGCAGCGAGTTGTCACCTCGGCCACCAGATTGCCGCAGGAATGAACTACAGGGCGATTACCAATGCCGGCCAAGCTGAACGCTTCATAACGGACCTGCGTGCGCATCCTGCTTCCGGGCCGACGCAGTGCGGTGCTTACGGTGGAATAAAACGGATGGCTTGACAGTCTAGCACTTGAACCCAATCGAGAGGGCCCGTCGGATAGTCCGGCGATCTACCTCTCTAACCTTAATCGTGAGGGCATTATGTCGTCAGATCTTCCATCCGATTCGTCGCGCCGCGCCGCGTTGAAGTGTCTCGCCTTCGGTGGTGCGGGGACCGTCTTTGTCTTGGCCGGCGGTGTTTTCGCGCCGGTGGAGTTGGCCATTGCCGCCTCAGGGAAGGACCCTTCAGTTGCCGCGGGGGTCCCCCTTTTCCTGCAGATCAGCGACACCCATATTGGCTTCAATAAGGAAGCCAATCCCGACGTAGCGGGCACGCTCAAGAAGACGATCGACTACGTCAACGCCATGCCGATCAAGCCGGCGCTGACGATTCACACCGGCGACATTACGCATCTTTCCAAGGCGGAAGAGTTCGACCACGCGGCCCAATTGATGTCGGGCCTGAATATCACCGAGTTCCATACCGTACCTGGCGAGCATGATGTGACCGATGGGCCCGGGACGGAGTACTTCAACCGTTTCGGTCAAGCCTCTGGCAATAGGGGCTACTACAGCTTCGACCACAGGGGCGTGCACTTCATCGCCTTGGTCAACGTGATGCATTTCAAGCCGAACGGTTTGGGGGGCTTGGGCGACGACCAACTCGCATGGCTGAAAGCGGATCTGAAGGAGCGCTCAACCAGCACACCGATCGTCGTCTTCGCTCACATGCCAATGTGGACGATCTACCAACCGTGGGGTTGGGGCACCGGCGATGCCGGTGAGGCAATGAGCAATCTGAAGCGCTTCGGTTCGGTCACTGTCTTGAACGGCCATATCCACCAGATTGTGTCGAAGGTGGAGGGCAATATCACCTTCCATACGGCGCGCTCGACGGCCTATCCGCAACCGACGGCCGGCAATGGTCCCGGACCCATGCCGCTGACGGTACCGCGCGATCAGCTTTCCAAGATGCTTGGCGTGACCAGCATCAAGATCTTGCGCCACCCGCTCACAGCGACGCTTGCCGACACAACGCTCGCCTGAATTGCCACGTACTGCTCACCAGCCAGGACCCGCATCATGCTAACGACTATCTTTCGCCGCGCCTATGTCGTCCCCCTCGGGGCCGGTATGCTCATGGCGGCATTGGTTTTCGAGTTCTCCGTCGCGCAAGCTCAGCAGACTAATGTCGTCGTTGTGAAGAACTTCACGTTCTCGCCGATGTCGCTCAAGATCAAAGCCGGCTCGACCGTGACCTGGAAAAATCTCGATGGCGAACCGCACACGGTTGTCGACGACGCCGGTCTGTTCCACTCCAGCGCGCTCGATCAGAACGACACGTACAAGTTCAGGTTCGATAAACCAGGTGTCTACAAGATCTTCTGCGGGATACACCCGCATATGAAGGCGACAATCAGCGTCCAGTAGGTGCGCTCTACAGGCTTTGGCGCCGCACATGACTTCCCCTCCTGTTCAGATTGATGGACGCGATCGTTATCGCGGGACGGGGAAGTCGTTAATATTTGATGAGCTCGCGTATTGCAGGTCCGCGGCTGCCCCCTGATCGGGCCGTAGAAAAATCGGGTCTCACACTGAGTTAATAATTTGTCATCCTGTCAACGCGATTGAGGCGTTCCTCGCCGCGCTCGCCGCCACGCTGACCCATTGAATACCGCATGGCATCCTTATCACGGCCGAGTTACCCGCGCAGCGGCTGAGGCGGCCCGGGCATCGGCGGCTTCAAGGACGACTCGCAGGTGGGCGTGGCCTTGCGTGCCGGCCATCCGGTCTATTTCGTCATCTTCTTTCGCGATCGCGGCGCCGACGCGATGACCGCCACAACCGCTGACTAAGGGAGCGACATATTCATCGCCGGCTCCCCGGAGGCAACGTAGCGCGTTCGGGAGACTGGGTCGCCGGCTGGAGGCGGAACAGGCCACCGACGCACGGCAGCAGGCGGAGGTGGCCGCGAGCGTTGGTTCGCATGCGGGTCAGGGGACGTCTCAGTGGTGCTCGGTCATGGCCATGGCCGCGATCGGAATGAAAACCCACATGAAGGATATCCTGACCGTGGGCTGGAAGCCCGTGGCTTTGATGGTGCTGGAGACCCTTTTCCTGGCGGTGCTGTTCTATGGAATGTTGGTCTGGATGCGTTCCTAGGCTCGATTGGTTAGCGCGCGGTTGGCCGCAGCATGTGGGCGAAAGCGAGGCCGGCGCTGCCGTAAGGCGGAGACAGGGCTTGGCAGAAGATTTGTGTTTAGAGGTGCCAACCGCCTGTTTGACCGCTTCTACCATGCCGACGGGGCGCGCAGCGACAGCCCGGCAGAGCCTCGGGCTGGGACTGGCCATCGTCAAGGGACCGCCACCAGCACGGCGGCCGCTTGTTCGCCCAGGTGGGACCTCACGCGATGCGGATCGGGATGATGCTGCCGGTCAGCCCGGCGGTGCCCGAAGCGACCCGCTCGCGCGTCCCGCCGCAGGCTGACGGAGGGCCGATTGCAGGTTTGGCAGAGTTGGGAAGTTTGGTAGCCCCGCTGCCGCGCCGCTTCAATTCTTGAATTCGTGCGGCGCATCGTATATTTTCGAGGCCGGACGGGGTGGCGATTGCCGCCGTGCGTCGCGCCCACCACAACCAGCCGTCCGCCGACGACCTGGTCCTGCAGGCCAACGATGTGCTGCTCGCGATCGCCACCGACCCGGCCGTGCTGCGTGAAGCAACCTCGCTGTGCGGGGAACTGCAGCCGGGCCACATGGCGAGCCATCGCGAAGACCTGGACTATATGCGCGTGTTCGCCTCAAGCCGCCTCGTGGTAGGGCACACGCTGCGCGATATCCGTTTTCCCGAAGGCATGGTCTGCTCGATCGCCCACGTGCGGCGCGGCGATGCCGACCTGATGCCCAGCGACGACCTCATCCTCGAGTTCGGTGACCGCGTCGTCCTGCTGGTCAATCGCGCCCACATGAAGCCGATTCACGTGCTGTTCGGCGACTCCATCAAGGGCACCGCCGAACTGAGCTTTATCTCGATCGGCATCGGCGCGGCCCTCGGGCTCCTGGTGGGGCTGATCCCGGTGCCGATTCCCGGCCTCGGCACGCTGGCGCTGGGGCTCGCCGCGCTGCTGCTGGTCGCCCTCGTGCTCGGCCGTGTGCGTCGTCTCGGGCCGCTACTCGCCCAACGCGGTCGCCGAGCACGCGGCGGCCCTGCTGATGGCGGTCAACCGCAAGATCCACCGAGCCTACAACCGCACGCGGGACTTCAATTTCTCGCTTGAAGGCCTGATGGGCTTCGACCTGTGCGGCAAGACCGTGGCCGTGTGAGAAATCGGCGCAAGCGCGGACTGCATCTCGCTGCACTGCCCGCTCACGCCCGAGACCCATCACATCATCAACGCCGAAACGCTGTCGCGCGCCAAGCCGGGAGCCTTGTTCATCAACACTAGCCGCGGCGGGCTGATCGACACGGAAGCAGTCATCGAAGCGCTCAGGAGCGGGCAACTCGGCGGGCTGGCGATCGACGTGTACGAGCAGGAGGCGGACCTGTTCTTCCGCGACCTGTCCGGCACCATCGTCGACGACTCCGTGCTGCAGCAGCTAATCACCTTTCCTAACGTGATCGTGACCGGGCACCAAGCCTTCCTCACGCGCGAGGCCGTGACGACCATTTGCGAAACAACCTTGCGCAGCGTGACGGAGTTCGAAAGCGGCAAGTCGCTCACGAACGAAGTCGGCGCCAGTTGAACACGGCTGTCGGCCTCATGTCGCGCCCCGCTAATGGCTTAAACCGCTCCCCGAAAAGCCCGCCGCGCAATCCACGATCGCGCGCACTCGAGACGCCAGATGCCGGGAGAACGAATACAGCGCCACCGGCAAATCTGGCCACCGCCACGGCGCCAACAACTGCGACCAGCCGGCCAGCACGGATCGTGCAGCGTGCCGTGCGCGGCTAGCGAATCGGGACTGGCACACAGCACCTCCGGCACATCCGCCAACCGCTGACCACCAGCGACGAATCGCGCGGATACCCGCGCGATTCGTCGCAGTAGATCCCATCGCCCAGCAGGTCGACCAGCCGGGTCGCCGCTGGTGACCAGCAAGTCGAGCTGGGGATAACGGTCGCAGTACCAGGACGTGCTGCTCGAAGCGGCGCCCTGGCAGCGTGCGGCCGCTTGCTCCATCCCACGAATCGGTGCTGGCCTGTTCAGCATGACAGTGGCCGCGTGGGGTAAGGCGATGTCTAGAAATATTCTTGCCACTGCGGGGTCGGCTTGCCATCTTGTAGCGCTATTGCGGTTGCGAAACATCCACGGGGCAGATCACCGTCGAAAAGGACCCACAGCCTCGAAATGACTAGCATGTGCGGCGGCGGCAATGTCATTGTGCGCGGCAGGGCAGTTATCTCCGGAATGATTGCCGGCGACTTGCTGGTCGACGGGGGAACGGTAGAACTGCGCAGCATGGTGAAAGGCTCTGTGTACGAAGGCAGCGGCCAGTTCCACGGTGGGCCGACTGCGCAAATCATGGGAAAGCGCATCAGGCGATCCGTGGCAGCGTAAGACCCGGCCTCTGGCCACGGCTTCTGTAGCGCTTGGCATGAAATGCAAAGTCGATGGAATCTGTTGCAAAGCGCCGGCACGCGCCCGGTTCTACATTGGTCTCCATACGCGGCGCACCTCGCGCCGCCCTTGACCCAGGAGACTAAAGCTGTGGAAAAAATTGTCCGGATGTACGAGATCGGCGGGCCGGAAGTGCTGCGCTATGAAAGCACTGAAGTGGGCGACCCCGGCCCCGGCCAGGTACGCATCCGCCACGTGGCGGTTGGCCTGAACTATGCAGATACGTATTTCCGCAACGGGACTTACCGCGTGCCGCTGCCTTCGGGCATGGGCGTGGAAGCGGCTGGCGTGGTGCAGGCGATCGGCCCGGACGTCACCAATGTTGCCGTCGGCGATCGCGTGACCTATACCGGCTTCATCAATACCCTGGGCGCGTACAGCACCTCGCGCCTGGTGCCCGCCGCAGCGCTGATCCGCCTGCCTGAGACGATCAGCTTCGAGACCGCGGCGGCCATGACCATGCGCGGGCTGACCTCGGCTTACCTGATGCGCCGTATCCACGCCTTCAAGGCAGGCGACAGCATCCTGCTGCACGCCGCGGCCGGTGGCGTGGGTCTGATCGTTTCGCAGTGGGCCAAGCTGCTGGGCCTGACCGTGATCGGCACGGCTTCCTCCGAAGCCAAGGCCGAGGTGGCGCGGGCGCACGGCTGCGATCATGTCATCAACTACAGCCATGAAGACGTGGCGGAGCGGGTGCGCGCGCTGACCGATGGCGTCGGCGTGTCGGTGGTGTTCGACAGCGTGGGCAAGTCGACCTTCATGGCGTCGCTGGATTCGCTCAAGCGGCGCGGCACCATGGTGTGCGTAGGCACCGCCTCGGGCCCGATTCCTCCGTTCGACCCGGTGCTGCTGGCCATGAAGGGCTCGTTGTTCCTGACACGTCCTGCGCTGGCGGACTACATCGCCGACCCGGCCGAAAAGGCCGAACTGGCCGGCGAACTGTTCGATCACGTCGGCGCGGGCCGTATCCGCATCGAGATCAACCAGCGCTATGCCCTGGAAGATGCGGTGCAGGCACACCAAGACCTGGAGTCGCGCAAGACCACAGGCTCTTCGATCTTCGTCATCTGAGGCAACGCCATGCAAGTCCAACAAACTACCTGCGCGCTTGGCGCCGAACTGAGTGGTGTCGACCTGGCCGATGCGATTCGCGACGACGGCCTGTTTGCCGAGATCCGCGCCTTGCTGCTGGAGCACCGCGTTCTGTTCCTGCGCAACCAGCAGTTCAGCCGCGCCGAACATGTCGCCTTTGCCCAGCGCTTTGGCCAGCTGGAAGACCATCCCGTCGCCGGCAGCGATCCCGAGCACCCGGGCCTGGTCCGCATCTACAAGACCCCGGACCAGCCCAACGACCGCTACGAGAACGCCTGGCACTCCGATGCCACCTGGCGCGAAGCCCCGCAGTTCGGCGCCGTGCTGCGCTGCGTGGAATGCCCGCCAGTTGGCGGCGACACTATGTGGGCCAATATGGCGCTTGCCTATGAGCGCCTGCCTGCGTACATCAAGGAGCAGATCGCCGACCTGCGCGCGCGCCACAGCATCGAGGCCTCTTTTGGCGCGGCGATGCCGATCGAGAAGCGCCTGGCGCTGAAGGCCCAGTATCCCGACGCGGAACACCCGGTGGTGCGCACGCACCCGGATACCGGCGAGAAGATCCTCTATGTGAACGCCTTCACCACGCATTTCACCAACTACCACACGCCTGGGCGGGTGCGCTCCGGCCAGGACGCCAATCCGGGCGCGGGCGACCTGCTGCGCTACCTGGTCAGCCAGGCGTATATCCCCGAATACCAGGTGCGCTGGCGCTGGGAACCCAACTGCGTGGCGATCTGGGACAACACCGCCACCCAGCACTACGCCGTGATGGACTATCCGCCTTGCCACCGCAAGATGGAGCGCGCGGGCATTATCGGCAGCAAGCCGTACTGATGGACAAGGCAGGACAAGCAATGCAAGACAACCTGATTACGGCCGCACAGTCGGCCTACGCTTACCCGCTGCTGGTCAAGCAGCTCCTGATCAACTCGGTCAGTCTCTACGGCGACCAGGAGATCAGCTACCGCGGCCAGATGCGCTACACCTTCCGCGATTTCCGCGGCCGCATCGGCCAGCTGGCCTCGGCGCTCACCGCGCTCGGTGCCGGCCACGGGACCACCGTGGCGGTGATGGACTGGGACAGCCATCGCTACCTGGAGTGCTACTTCGGCGTACCCATGATGGGCGCGACGCTGTTCACGGTGAACGTGCGGCTGTCGCCCCAGCAGATCCTGTACACGCTGAACGACGCCGGCGCGGACGTCGTACTGTTCCATGCGGACTTCGCGCCGGTGCTCGAGCAGATCCGCGGCGAGCTGACCTGCAACCCGCGCTTCGTGCTGATGGCCGACGGCCAGGACGCACCGGCGCTAACCTTGCCGCTGGCGGGGGAGTATGAGGCGCTGCTCGACGACGCGTCGCCCGACTTCGAGTTCAGGGACTTCGACGAGAACACCAAGGCCGCGACCTTCTACACCACCGGCACCACCGGCGATCCCAAGGGCGTCTGCTACAGCCACCGCGAGATCGTGCTGCACACGCTGGCATCGGCAACCAGCCTGTGTTCGCCGCGCGAGGGCCAGCGCATGCATCGTGAAGACGTCTATATGCCGATCACGCCGATGTTCCACGTGCTGGCATGGGGCATCCCGTACATTGCCATGATGCTGGGCCTGCGTACCGTACTGCCGGGCCGCTACGCCCCGGATGCGCTGCTGAAGCTGCGCGAGACCGAGAAAGTCACCTTCTCGCACTGCGTGCCGACCATCCTGCAGATGCTGCTGCAGTCCGCGCAGGGCAGCGCGCAGGACCTGTCGGGTTGGAAGATCATCATCGGCGGCTCGGCGCTGCCGCCCGCGCTGTGCGAGGCGGCGCTGGCGCGGGGCATCGACATCTTTGCCGGCTACGGCATGTCCGAGACCGGCCCGATCGTGTCGCTGGCCCAGATTCCGCCGGGTTGTACGCCCAGGGACCGCGCCGAGGAAGTCCGCATGCGCTGCTCGACCGGCCGCCCGGTGACGCTGGTGGACTACCGCATTGTCAGCGAAGACATGCAGGACTTGCCGCGCGACGGCAAGAGCCGCGGCGAGATCGTGCTGCGCGCGCCGTTCCTGACCAAGGGCTATTTCGGCAAGCCGCAAGCGTCGGAAGACCTGTGGTCGGGCGGCTTCCTGCATACCCAGGATGTCGCGGTGATGGGCGAGGACGGCTTCGTGCAGATCGTCGACCGTATCAAGGACGTCATCAAGACTGGCGGCGAATGGGTGTCTTCCATTGAAGTGGAGAACCTGATCACGGAGGTGCCGGGGGTGCAGGAATGCGCCGTGATCGGCGTGCCAGATGCGAAGTGGGGCGAGCGGCCGATGGCCTTCGTGGTGCGCAAGGCGGGCGCCGAAGTCAAGGCCGAGCAGATCCGCGACCAGCTGATGGCGCACGCGGATTCGCGCCGGATCAGCAAGTATGCCGTACCGGAGGCCGAGCGCATCACCTTCATTGAAGCGATCCCGAAGACCAGTGTCGGCAAGATCAACAAGAAGCAGCTGCGCGAAGACGCAGCCTGAAGGGTAGTAAAGGGAATTCGCGGCAGTCCTCGGGCGGGGACTGCCGCTTTTTTTTGCTTTATCGCCGATCGGTGTTTGACATGAGGGGCTAGGCCTCGGGTTGGTGGCAGACTACTTCGATGTTGTGCCCGTCCGGACCAATGACGACCGCTGCATAGTAGTTTGCGTGGTAGTGCGGTCGCAGGCCAGGCGCACCGTTGTCCTTGCCACCCGCCTCCAGAGCCGCGCGATAGAAAGCTTCGACTTGCTGCCGAGTCTCGGCCGCGAACGCCAGGTGAAGATGCGCCGGCTTTTCCTCGGGAGGGGTATAGCTTGCGTGATGGCTGGGGGAGAACCCGCGACGGTGGGTTCTTTCGCGCGCGTCACGGGCAAAAGCAAAGCGCCTCCCGAAGGAGGCGCACTGGCTGCCGGCGTGTGGCCGGGGTCAGGGCTGGATATTGAAGGTCTTTACGATCGCAGCATTGCGCTCAAACTCGGCATTCAGGGACTGGTTCAGTTCCGACAGCGTCTGCTCGCGCATCGGCTCATAGCTCAATGCCTGCATCCGTTCCTGCACCTTGGGCGTTGCCGCCGCCTTGTAAGTGGCGGCCTGGATCTTCTGCGCCAGCTCTGCGGGCACGCGCGCCGAGGCAATCACGCCGACCCAGTTGCTGAACTCCACATCCGGATAACCCAGCTCCGCGAAGGTCGGCACCTGGGGCAGCAGCGGCGAGCGGTTCTTTGAAGCCACGGCATAGGCTTGCAGCTTGCCGGCCTTGATCATCGGCAGCGAGGTCACCATGCCGTCGTACATCAGCGCGATCTGGCCGCCCATCACCTGGGCCAGCGCCGGCGAGGAGCCGGCAAAGGGAACGTGCGCAAGGTCGAGCCCGGCCTTCTGGTTCATGATCACGCCGGCATAGTGGGATGCGGTGCCGGCGCTATAGGAGGCAAAGCTCAGCTTGCCAGGGTTGGCATGCACGTAGTTCACTAGGCTCTTGAAGTCCTTGGCGGGCAGGGACGGCGCGCCCACCAGCAGCAGGCGCGAGCGTGCCACCGCGGCCACGGGCCGGATATCCTTCATCGTGTTGTACGGCGTCTTGAGCACGTGGGGGACTTCAGTCAGCACATTGGTGGCCGTCACCATGATGGTCTGGCCGTCAGGCGGTGCCTGCAGCATGGCGCTGATGGCGATGCCGCCGCCGGCGCCCGGCTTGTTGTCGACCACGACCGGCTGGCCGAGATCCTGCGACAGCTGGTCGGCCAGAAGGCGGGCAATCACGTCCATGGTGCCGCCGGCAGGGGCCGGCACCAGCATGCGTACAGGCTTGTTGGTCCACGCCATGGCCGAGGGCATGGACAGGGCCATGACGGCGCTGACGGCGGCTAAGGCGGCGTGGCGCAGGCGAAAAAGGGCAGGGCGTTGAGGCATCTGTGTCTCCGTTGAAAGTCTAGGGTATGGATACGCCCATGCCAGCCTTCTTGTCGGGGGCAGTTACACGGGATATTGCAGAAAAATCGAGGCGTGGGCGCAATGCCGCCGTCGCCAGGGTATTCAGGCGGTGGCCCGGGTGGCGCGCTGCTTCGCGCGCGCCAGCGTGTGCAGCATGGCTTCCAGCAGCGCGGCGGGAGGCCGCGCGCCAGACACGCTGCGGGTGCCGTCGAAGATAAAGTGCGGCACGCCTAGTCCGGCACGCAATACCGGTTCTTGCGGGCCGCCGAGTGACGGCAGCCAGTCCAGGTCACGGTGTGCATCCGCATCGGGTTGAGCCGGGACCTGATCCGGAATCGCGACGCCGCAGGTCGCGGCGGCCTGTCGCAGCACGCGCGGATCACCGATGTTCTCGGCGCGCAGGAAGTAGCGCGTGAACAGCTCGTCGATCAGCGCAGCGGCCGCGTCTGCCCCTGCCTGTTGCCGGGCAAGGCGTACCAGGCGATGGGCCAGCAGGGTGTTCGGGAAGGTCTCGATGCGATCCAGTGCCAGGGTGAGGCCGGCATCTTGTGCCGCGGCACAGACCTGTGCCTGGCGTGCCGCCACTGCCTGGGGGCTGCCCAGGCGTGCCACATAGAAGTCGCGGTAGGGCAGGCCGGCCGGCGGCATGGCCGGAATCAGCGGATAAGAACGCCATTCCACCTGCACGGCGACGTCGGGACGCTCCCGCCCGAGCAAGGCGATGGCGCTTTCCAGGTGCTTCTTGCCGATCAGGCACCAGGGACAGATCAGGTCGAAATAGGCCTCGACCGAAAGCGTGGACGGATGGTTCATGGCAGCAGCTTCAAGACGCCAGCCGGCGAGCCCGGCGCAGGCCGCAGCAGGCTGTGGAATATCAGGGGGTGGGCGCCGGGGCGCGGCTGCGCCACGACTGGCGCGCCGGCAGCGAAGCCATGACCTCGGCGCGCTCTGCGTCGGTCATCTGCGCCCAGCGGCCGATCTCGACCGCAGTCCTGCCGCAGCCCTGGCAATACTTGCCAGCGAGGTCCATGCGGCAGATGTTCAGGCATGGATTGATGACGGAGAGGGGCGGGTTCATGGCTTGCAAGGTAAGTTGGACGACGGTGCGGCGGCAGGCGCTTGCGCCCGCTGCCGCACCGGTGCGCGCGTCAGGCCGCGCGCAGGGGCAGGTTCTTCTGGCCGGCCTTGCGGTTCGGCGCCATGCCGTGCGCGGCCAGGGTTTCGTCGGCGCTGTCGTACCAGGTGCCGATGCGGTAGATCTCGCGGGCTTCCTTGCCCGAGGCGATCTCGCGGCCCAGTTCCTTGGCCACGCGCACGCACTGCTCGATCTGCTGCACGGAAGTCATGCGGTTGCCGTGCTGGTCGATGATGGTGTCCTCGATGCCGCAGCGCGGGTGCAGGCCCATTGACATCGCCATCATGTTGAACGGAAGCACGTTCTTCAGCAGCGATTCCGCGGTCAGCGTGCAACCGTCCGGCGCGCGGTGCACGAAGTTGAAGAAGTTGAACGGGTTGGGACCGTCAAAGCCGCCGCCGATGCCGATCCAGGTCAGGTTCAGCGGGCCCTTGTAGTGGCCTGCGCGCACCATGCGCTCCAGCGTTTCCATGGCATGGATGCCGGTAAGCTGGAAGTGCGGCTGGATGCCTGCGTTGCTCAGGCGGCGCAGGTGCTCTTCCACCCAGCCCGGGCCGGCCGGCACCGTCATTTCGCGGTAGGCAGCCTGGTAGGCGGGATGCTCCAGCGAGGTACCCTTCAGGTATTCGGGGTATAGCAGCTCCATGATGTTCATCTGCGTGGTGTTGATCGCCACGGTCACCTGGTCCGGCTTCGGATCCAGTTCAGCCAGCATGTGGCGGGTATCGTCCGACAGCCACTTGGCCGCCTGGCCGTCGTCTTCCGGCGCGAAGGAGATGGAGCCGCCCACCTGGATGATCATGTCCGGCACCGCGGCGCGCACGCCGGCGATCAGTTCGTTGAACTTGGACAGGCGCTTGGAGCCCTTGCCGTCCAGTTCGCGCACGTGCAGGTGCAGCACGGTGGCGCCGGCGTTGTAGCAAT
The DNA here is from genome assembly GCF_000219215.1 of Cupriavidus necator N-1. Taxonomy (NCBI): domain Bacteria; kingdom Pseudomonadati; phylum Pseudomonadota; class Betaproteobacteria; order Burkholderiales; family Burkholderiaceae; genus Cupriavidus; species Cupriavidus necator. Next base: position 1,896,355 of record NC_015726.1, read on the forward strand.
CCACGGCCTTCTGGATTTGATCTTCCATCGTCACCGGAATATCTTCCGGGAAATCCGCGGGCATCCACTCGGGGCCGTACGGCGCCACGGTGATGACCACCTTGTCCTGGTTTTCGGGGTGCAGGGAATCGTCGAGGAATTGCACAGTTGCTCCTGGTATGTTGTGGGCGGACCGCCTGGATTGCCGCCTGCCTGGCGGCACCTGACGGTCGCGTTTGCGGTATCAAGTTCAGTGGCTGAAGTATCGTGTATCGACACGCGGCGATTTGACGATCCGGGACGAACGATTTACATTTCGGGACAGTCAGGGAAAACACGATGTCCTACTACCTTCGCAGCGCCAGCCTCACCAACTATGTGGAAGTCGCCCGCGCGGTAGGGCTCGACCCGCACCAGCAACTGCGCGCGGCCAGCATCGGCCGCGACGTCCTGCTGGACCCCGATATCCGCATCCCGGCGGGGCTGGTGGGCCGCTTGCTGGATGCGTCGGCGCGCGCTTCGCAGGCGGACGACTTCGGCCTGCGCATGGCGGAGTTGCGCCAGTTCTCCAACCTCGGGCCGCTGGCCTTCGTGGTGCGCGAGCAGCCCACGCTGCGCCGGGCGCTGGAGTCCATGGTGCTTTACATGGGCCTGCAGAATGAGGCGCTCGCGATGCGCCTGGAAGAGGCCGAAGGCCTGGTGATGATCCGGCTGCAGATCCTGAGCGAGCAGCCCGGCACGCTGCGCCAGGCCACTGACCTGGCCGTCGGGGTGATGTACCGCATGCTCAGCCTGTTTCTCGGGCCGAGCTGGCGGCCGCGCAGCATCTGCTTCACGCATGCCGCGCCCGCCAGCCTGGCTACCTTGGCGCGCGTGTTCGGCATGCCGGCGTTGTTCAACCAGGACTTTGACGGCATCGTCTGCGTGGCATCGGACCTGGACGCGCCGCTGCCTTCCTATGACCCGGTGATGGCGGGGCAGGTGCAGCGTTATCTCGGCACCTTGCTCGCGCAGGCAAACAGCACCATGGCGGACAAGGTGCGCAAGCTGGTCTACGTGCTGCTGCCGGGCGGCATGTGCTCGGTTGATCGCGTGGCGCAGCATCTTGGCGTGGACCGCCGCACGGTACACCGGCGCCTGTTGCAGGAGGGCACCACGTATTCGCAGATCCTCAATGAGGCGCGCGCGGGGCTGGTGATCGGCTATATCGAAAACCCGGAGCGGCCGCTTTCGGAAGTGGCCACGCTGCTGGGATTTTCCTCGCTGAGTGCGTTTTCGCGCTGGTTCAGCGGGCAGTTCGGCTGCAGCGTGTCGAAGTGGCGCACGCAGCAGCAGGCGCAGGAGCGTGTGACGGACATCGCGGAGCCGGCGCAAGGACTGCTCTAGGCATCGATCCGCATTTCCATCGCGCACACGCTGTGACAGAATGCGCCGTCACCTTCTCTCCGGCATGCACTGCCTGCGCCCCGCGTGAACGGCCTGTCCGCTACCGTCCCAATCTCTGTCGTCAATGGCTTCCTGGCCGGCGCCGATCCCATGGCGATCGCGCGGCTGGCCGAGTGCTCAGGCATTGCCGGTGAGTTGCTGGCCGAGCCGGCCGCACGCGTCACGCAGGAACAGTTTTCTACGCTGTACCGCCTGCTCGCCAAGGAGGCCGACGATGAAATGCCGGGCATCTTCAGCCGGCCGCTGCGCAATGGCACGCTCAAGTACCTGTGCCTGAGCTTGCTGGATGCGCCAAGGCTGGAGGTGGCGCTGCATCGCTTCGGCCAGTTCTTCCACCTGATCCTCGATGACTTCCGCATCGAGTCGCGGCGCGATGGTGGGTCAGGCTATGTGGAGCTGGTAGACAACCCGGCCGGCCCCGCCGTCAGCGTGCTGGGGCGGGAACTGATGCTGAAGCTCGTGCATGGCGTGGCGTCGTGGCTGATCCGCCAAAAGATCCCGCTGCAGGCAGTGGAGTTCCAGTTTCATCACTCGCCGCTGGCCGGCGACCATCTCTACCTGTTTCCCGGCCCGGTGCATTTCGGTTGCCGCCAAAACCGCATCGGCTTCGATGCGGCTTACCTGGACATGCCGGTGCGCCAGCGCAAGCCGGATCTGGAGAAGTTCCTGTCGCGCGCGCCCGAGGACTGGATCTTCGTTTCCTTTGCCGAGCAGATGAGCTCCCACCGGGTCAGGCAATACGTGGCCGAGTGCCTGCCGGTGTCGCCCACCATCGAGGCGGTGGCCCATGCGTTGCACTGTTCGGTGCGCACGCTGTGCCGGCGCCTGTCGGCGGAAGGCACTTCCTTCCAGGCGATCAAGGACGACGTGCGGCGCGATATCGCCATCCAGCGCCTGACGCGCTCCGAGGATCCCATCGCGGCCATTGCCTTCGATGTGGGCTTCGACAATCCCACCGCATTCCATCGCGCCTTCCGCCACTGGACCGGCAGCACCCCCAACGCCTACCGGCGCGCGCTATAGGCCCGCCTGCACGGCTGGCAAAGCTGGACGGCGACTGACAAATCTGGCCACATTACCTGGCTCTTGCGACGCACGGCGGGCGCGCAGGGCTGCTGCCGCGCAAAGCGGCAGGATTTGTCAGTGAATGGGCAGGTTTGGGTATCAGCCTTTGTGCGTGCCGCTACTACGATCGGCACATAACGTTGCAGTGCCACCGGTTAGTGAATCGGATTCCGGCGCTGTGAACATCGCACAGAGGCCGAGAATGAGCTACACCGCACCTACCAAAGACATCCTGTTCGTCATCCGTGAACTGGCCGGACTGACAAAGATTGCCAGCCTGCCTGGCTATGAAGACGCCACCCCCGACACCGTCGAAGCCGTGATCGGCGAAGCCGCAAAGTTCCACGGCGAGGTGATCGCCCCCCTCAACGTTGCCGGCGACAAGCAACCCAGCAGCTGGCATGACGGCGAAGTCAGGACCACCCCCGGCTTCGCGGAAGCGTTCCGCCAGTTCGGCGAGGGCGGCTGGCAGGGCATCGTGCACCCGGTCGAGTTTGGTGGCCAGGGCCTGCCCAAGCTGGTCGGCACGCCGTGCATGGAAATGATGAACGCGGCCAACCTGTCGTTCGCGCTGTGCGCCATGCTGACCGACGGCGCGATCGAAGCGCTGCTCACCGCTGGCTCCGACGAGCTGAAGCAGCGCTTCCTGCCGCGCCTGATCGCCGGCGAGTGGACCGGCACCATGAACCTGACCGAGCCCCAGGCCGGTTCCGACCTGGCGCTGCTGCGCACGCGCGCCGAGCCGCAGGCTGACGGCAGCTACAAGGTCTTTGGCACCAAGATCTTCATCACCTACGGCGAGCACGACATGGCGGACAACATCGTCCACCTGGTGCTGGCGCGCACGCCGGGCGCGCCCGAGGGCGTGAAGGGCATCTCGCTGTTCGTGGTGCCGAAGTTCCTGGTCAACGACGACGGCTCGCTGGGGGCGCGCAATGACGTGCAGTGCGTGTCGATCGAACACAAGCTCGGCATCAAGGCCAGCCCGACCGCGGTGCTGCAGTTTGGCGACCATGGCGGTGCCATCGGTTACCTGGTCGGCGAGGAGAACCGCGGCCTGGAGTACATGTTCGTGATGATGAACGCAGCGCGCTTCGGCGTGGGCGTGCAGGGTATTGCCATCTCCGACCGTGCCTACCAGCAGGCGGTGGCCTATGCGAAGGATCGCGTGCAAAGCCGCCCGGTCGATGGCTCGTCGCGCGAGGCGGTGGCCATCATCCATCATCCCGACGTGCGCCGCATGCTGACCGAGATGCGCGCGCTGACTGAAGGCGCGCGAGCACTGTCGCTGGTGGCGGCTGCGTACTCGGATCTTGCCCACCACGCACCGGATGCCTATACGCGGGCACAGTTCAAGTCAGCCTACGAGTTCCTGGTGCCCGTCATCAAGGGCTGGAGCACGGAGATGTCGCTGGACGTGACCAGCCTGGGCGTGCAGGTGCACGGCGGCATGGGCTTTATCGAGGAGACCGGTGCCGCCCAGCACTTCCGCGACGCCCGCATCCTGCCGATCTACGAGGGCACTACCGCCATCCAGGCCAACGACCTGGTGGGCCGCAAGACCGTGCGCGATGGCGGCCTGGCCGCGCGCGCCATCCTGGCCGAAGTCGACCAGACCATCGATGCGCTCAGGGACTGCGCCGGTAGCGGCGCGGATGCGGCATGCAGCGCCATGTTCGTGCAACTCGGCTACGCGCGCATGGCGCTGGGCCGGGCCGTCGACTTTGTGCTGGAGAACGCGGCCAAGGAGCCGAACGCGGTGTTTGGCGCAAGCGTGGCCTACCTCAAGCTGGCCGGCATCGTGCTGACGGGCTGGCAGATGGCGCGCGCGCTGGTCGTGGCGACGCACAAGCGCAGCGAGGACGAAGCGTTCTACGCCGCCAAGATCGCCACCGCTGAGTTCTTCGCCAAGCAGATCCTGCCGCGCGCCGCGGCGCTGGAAGCGGCCATTACCGGTGCGTCGGGCGAGGACGGTTTCCTGAACCTGGACGAATCCCGGTTTTGAAACCCAAACTGTGGCGCAACGCGGCACGGGCAAAAAGATCAATCAATGTAGGAGGCCGTATGGCAATCGAGAACTACCGCATGGCGACGCTCAACGCGTTCGTCGGCAAGGAACTGGGCGTGTCCGACTGGGTGGAAGTGGACCAGGCGCGCATCGACGCATTCGCGCAATGCACCAACGATAAGCAGTGGATCCACGTTGACGTGGAGCGTGCCGGCAAGGAAAGTCCGTTCGGCGGCACCATCGCCCACGGCTACCTGACGCTGTCGCTGGTGGCAGGCCAAATGCAAGAGATGGGCGTGATCCCGGCCGATGCCAGCGCCGCAGTCAACTACGGACTGGAAAAGACGCGCTTCCTGGCACCGGTGAAGGCGGGCTCGCGCGTGCGCAATCGCGTCAGCCTGTTGGCTGCAGACAACAAGGGCGGCGGCCGCGTGCTGCTGCGCACGGAAAACACGATCGAGATCGAAGGCGAGGCCAAGCCCGCGCTGGTGGCGGAAGCCCTGGCGCTGCTGGTCGCCTGAAGCAATGAGCAAGACAGTAGTAGCAAGGAATAAGGCGGGAGACGCAGGATGACGAGGGTCAGCAGTACGAGAGAGCAGGGCAGCAAGGGCGGCAGGACCGGCAGGGCGAAGGTCGTTATGGCCAAGATCGATAGCGCCAAGGTCGATAGGGACGATAGTGCGGATCAGGCTGCAGCCGTGAGCGCGGCCACCGCGGTGGCGTCCATCGAACGCATGCCGGACATGATGGCCGGCCCCAACCCCTTCGTGGGCCTGCGCCTGGAAGACCTGGTCAGCACTGCGCAGCAGATCGGCGCGCAGTGCCTGCAGGAGCCGGTGCTGGTGCTTGAGCAGCAGGCGCAGCTGGCGCAGGACCTGGTCAGCGTGCTGGACGGCTCGGCCCCGTTGCCGTCGGCGCGCGACCGGCGCTTTGGCGACCCGGTCTGGCAGGACAACCCGCTGTACCGCATGTCGCTGCAGGGCTACGAGACCTGGCGCAATTTCATCAGCGGCTTTGTCCGGCGCTCGGTCATGGACGAGCGCAGCAAGCACCGCGCGGAGTACTTCACCTCGCTGGTTGCCGATGCGCTGGCACCGACCAACACGCTGCTGGGCAACCCGGCGGCGCTCAGGAAAACTGTGGAGTCAGGCGGCATGAACCTGATCAGCGGGTTGACCAACCTGGTCACCGACACCCTGACCAACCGCGGCATGCCCGCCCAGGTGGACAAGGAAGCGTTCAGTGTTGGCAAGAACCTGGCCACCACGCCGGGCGTGGTGGTGTTCCGCAACGATGTGCTGGAACTGATCCAGTACACGCCGTCCACCGAGAAGGTCCACTCGCGGCCGCAGCTCATCGTGCCGCCGCAGGTCAACAAGTTCTACGTGTTCGACCTGGCGCAGGGCAAGAGCATGGTGGAGTACCTGCTGGCCCAGGAACTGCAGGTATTCATCGTGAGCTGGCGCAACCCCACGGCAGCGCATCGCGACTGGGACATGGATACCTATGTCCGAGCGCTGGTCGAAGCCATCCACGCCATCCGCGACATCACCGGCAGCCCTAACGTGAACCTGCACGGCGCCTGCTCGGGCGCGATGACGATGTCGGCGCTGATGGGCTACTGCGCCGCGAGCGGCGAGAAGCTGGTGCATGCGGCCACGCTGATGGTGTCGGTGTTCGGGCTGGATGCCCAGTCCCAACTTGGCCTGTTCAGCACGCCCGAAGCCGTCACGGCCGCCCGGCAGGGCAGCCAGGCGCGCGGCGTGCTCGACGGCGAGGAGCTGGGTCGGGTCTTTGCCTGGCTGCGCCCCAATGACCTGGTGTGGAACTACTGGGTCAACAACTACCTGCTGGGCAATGCGCCGCCGGCCTTCGATGTCCTCTACTGGAACAACGACACCACGCGGCTGCCGGCCGGCCTGCATGGCCAGTTCCTCGACATGCTCACACTGAACCAGCTGGCCACGCCGCGCACGCTGCGCGTGCTGGGCCACGCCATCGACCTGTCCGAAGTCCAGTGCGACAAATACGTGCTGGCCGGCATGACCGACCACATCACGCCGTGGAAGGCCGTGTACCGCTCGGTGCGCGCCTTTGGCGGACGCACGGAGTTCGTGCTCAGCTCCAGCGGGCATGTCCAGAGCCTGATCAACCCGCCCGGCAACCCCAAGGCGAAGTTCTTCCGCAACGACGCCACCGAGGGAGACCCGGAGACCTGGCTGGAAGGCGCCACGGCCACCCAGGACTCGTGGTGGCAGCACTGGAGCCAGTGGCTGAAGAAGCGCTCCGGGCCGAAGTGCAACGCCCCGGCCAGCCCCGGCAGCCTGCAATACGCGCCTTGCGGCGAGGCCCCTGGCCTTTACGTGTCTGAAGCGTAGTCCACCGGCCCCACGGGGCCATCGTTTTCTGCAACCCAACCTGTCAGGAGAAATAAAGATGGAATCGACCAACACCGCGGGCACGTTGTCCGCACACACCGCCCCGCACAAGAAGCTGTTTGACTTCGTCAAGCAGAACCGCCTGGACCCAGCGGCTATCCTCGAATCGCGCCGCAAGGACATCGAGGCCCTGGCCGGCGTGAATATCGCGCTGCTGGCCGGCCTGCAGTCGCTGGTGCGCCAGCAGGGCGAATACCTCTGCGAGACCGCCGCCGACCTGCAGGCGCTGGCCCGTGGCGGCAAGGATGCCGACGGCCAGGCGGCCAAGGTCTCTGAAGTGCTGCCGCGCTCGCTGCACAAGGCCGTGAACGGCCTGCGCGGCCTGACCGACACCGTGTACAAGACCCAGGCCGACAGCATTGCCGCAGTAGGCCGGCGCATCGCCGAGAACGTCGAGGAAGTGAAGGGCATCCTGCGACCCAGGCAGTAAGCACCGGGGTGCACGGCCACGATCGCAGCGATCGCGGCCGTGCCTTCGCGCCAACGACTCCAGGACAGCTTGATGACAATAAGCAATGCCGGCATCAGCGCCGGCCACATGCAGGTCCAGACTGTAGATCTGGACGGGCAGCAACTCAGGGTCGGCATCCGGCCCGGCAGCGACGCGGGTCCGCCGCTGCTCATCTTCAACGGCATCGGCGCCAACCTCGAACTGATCGAGCCCTTCGTCGATGCGCTGGTGGGCGTGGAAGTCATCATCTTCGACGTTCCCGGCGCCGGCGGCTCCCCCGCGCCGCTGATGCCTTACCGCTTCTCCAACCTTTGCGTGCTTGCCGACAGGCTGCTGTCGCACCTTGGCTATGCGGGCCAGGTCGATACGCTCGGCGTGTCGTGGGGTGGTGCGCTCGCGCAGGAATTCGCGCGGCTCTATCCGCAGCGTTGCCGCCGCCTGGTGCTGGCGGCAACGTCGCCCGGCGTGCTCATGGTGCCGGGCAGGCTGTCGGTGCTGTCGAAGATGATCGGCGTGCGCCGCTACAGCGATCCGGAGTACCTGCGACGCGTTGGCGCCGACCTCTACGGCGGCGCCTTCCGCGACGATCCTGCACTGCTCGACGAACATGGACGGCACATGCAACCGCCACGGGGACGTGGCTACCTCTACCAGCTGCTGGCGGCCTGGGGCTGGAGCAGCCTGCCGTGGCTGGGCGCGGTCAGGCAGCCCACGCTGGTGATGCACGGCGCCGACGATCCCATCGTGCCGCTGGTCAATGCCAGGATCCTCGCCGCCCGAATCCCCAATGCGGAATTGCACGTACTCGACGACGGGCATCTCTTCCTCGTGACCGGCGCGGAGAACACCGCGCGCGTCGTCGGCGCCTTCCTGCGCCGCTAGACCCTTACTCAAGCCGCGGCACGTCCGCGGCTTTTTCTTGCTCCTCGAAACGAAAAAGAACGGCCGCGCGGGGGAATCCCCCGGGCGGCCGCAAACGAGCATATTGCCCGGTGTCGATCCGATGACCGGATCGCCTGGTCAGAACTTGTGGCGAATGCCGACGGCGGCTCCGAACATATTGCTCTGGCCATTGCCCAGCGCGTAGCTGTTGCCCAGCGACAGGCTGTTGGCGTAGACCGTTGCCAGCGATTCCATCATCAGGCCGGCGTTCTTGGCGTAGGCGGTCGTCAGGTAGACGTCGGTGCGCTTGGAGAACGCATAGTTCGCCACGAAAGCGATCTGCCAGGGATTGGCGACGTTGGTATTGCCGAACAGGCTCTTGACGTCGTCGTAGTTGTATTCCAGCGTCAGGCCAATGGCTGACGTGACCTGGTAGTTGGCGCCGATCCAGTAGAAGTCATCACGCTGGATCACGACATCCGCCGCGTTCTTGTTCTGGCCCCAGCGGTAGCCGCCCATGATCTTGGCCGGCCCGATGCTGTAGCTGGCGCCCACCACGGCCTTCTTGGCAGTGCCATTGCTGGTGCCGATGGTCGGGTTCCACTGATCGTAGCCAGCGGTCACGCCAAACGGGCCGCCCTGGTACGCAACCGCGGCGCCATAGGCGGTATCGCGCCGGAACTGGCCGGGGACCTCGCCGTTGCCACCGATCGGCGTGGCGATGCCCACGGTGGCCGGCAAGGCCAGGCCCGTGCCAAACGACCAGTGCGCCAGCGCCGTGACCGGGCCGAACTTGCCGGTGTACTTGACCGTGTTGTCCTCACGGAAGTTCGGGCCAGACTGCAGCACCACCGGTTCGTATTGCGTGGCATAGGCCGTGGGCGAGAAATTGGCCAGTGCCTCGAACATCGACGTGTACTGGCGGCCCAGGCTGACCATGCCGATGCCGGGCTTCTGCACGCCCACGTACGCCTGGCGCCCGAACAGCCTGCCGCTTTGCTGCGAGGTGCCGCTGTCGACGTTGAAGCCGCTTTCCAGCACGAACAGCGCCTGCAGTCCGCCACCGAGGTCCTCGCTGCCGCGAAGGCCCCAGCGCGAGCCGGAGACGCCGCCGGAGTTCATGCGGTAGACGTCGTTGGCCGGGCCGCGGTTGAATTGGTTGGCGGCAGTCGGGACCGCGCCGACGTGATTGGCATACTCCACATTGATGTCCGCCACGCCGTACAGCGTAACGTTCGACTGGGCGAAGGCGCCCCCCGAACAGGCGAGCAGCGCGGCCGCGGCCATGCTCCTGAGCTTCATTGGTATTTCTCCTCTTTTCCTTTGGTTGCGATGCGGATGAATCCGTCTCTGTGAGTACTACGGGATCTGCAATCTCTGTGGCGGCGTTGCGCTACGCGAAGGCTATTGCCGCTCAGTTGGCGCGCAGCAGCTTTTCCAGCAACTCGGTCGCGCGCGGCCACGGGCCATATCCGGCCGCCGGGTTCAGATGGCCGACTTCGCCGAGGTCGACCAGGCGGCTGCCCCAGTCGCTGGCCATCTGCGCGGCGCGCTCATAGCTGGCCAGCGGATCGTTGCGGCTGGCGGCGAGGAGGCTGGGGAAGGGCAGTTGTGCCCGGGGCACGGGCAGCCAGCCGTTCCCGGCCAGCGTGGCGTGGTCCGGATAGCCGGCCGGCATCGGCGTTTCAAGATCAGCAGGCGTGGCCAGCAGCGCGCCGCGGATCTTGCGGTGGTGCTGCGCGGCCCAATGCACGGTGATCATCACGCCGGCGCTATGCGCCACCAGCACCACCGGGCCGTCGATATCGGCCAGGGCAGCGTCCAGCGCGGTCACGCGGGCATCACGGCTGAGCTTGTCGTGCTCCAGCGGCGCCACCGAACGGGCGTTCGGCAGCTCGGCCTGGAGCAGGGTCTGCCAGTGTTCCGCCACGTGATCGCGCAGGCCGGGAACCATCAGGAAGGTGGTATCAGCGGGAAGGTTCATCAGTCGTCCAGGTAATCAGTCAGAAGATCAGGCCTTGTTCGGGTCTGCCTCACGCTGGTTTTCCAGGCGAAGCAGGTCGGCCATGTAGGTGCGGCGCCCCACCAGGAAGCACAGCGCGGCAAGCACGCCTGCCAGCGGGATCAGTTGAAGGGCGCCGAGCAGGCCAATGCGGTCGGCGATCAGGCCAGTGACAAAGGGTCCGGGCGCCAGGCCCAACAGGTTGTTTGCCAGCGTGAGCGTGGCAAAGGCGGTGGCATGGATGGCCGGATGGGTCAGGTTTGCAACCGCGGCACTGGCCGGGCCGGCCGTGCCACCGACAAACAGCATGCCGGCACCGATCAGCACCAGTTGCGCGGTGCCGGCGGGCAGGTGGAACGCAGTGAGCAGCAGCGCGCAGCAGGTCACGCTGTAGGCCACGGCCATCAGCCACTTGCGCCCGGGGGCGTGGCGAGCCGCCCAGTCCGTCAGCGCGCCGCACAGGACCATCCCTGCGCCACCCGCCAGTACGAATGCCGCGGCGGTCACGCCGGCACGGTCCGTCGCCATGCCGTAGTAGCGCGCCAGGAAGCTCGGCATCCAGGTGAGCAGGGCGCCCATGACCAGCAACTGCAGCGCACTACCCACATACGCGCAGAGGATCGAACGCGCCGAAAAGAGGGCAGACAGCAGCGGGCGCAGTGAGACGCTCTCGCGCCGAGCGGCACTGTCCGGTTCCTCGCCCAGCGCACGGCGTTGCGCATGCAGGCGCGGCTCGGTAATGAAGAGACGATAGAACCCGACCAGCACAAGCCCGAAGATCGCCATGCCGGCAAAGGCCCAACGCCAGCCAAAGTGAGCGGACAGGGCACCCCCCGCCGCCATCCCCAGCACGGAGCCAAACGCCCCGCCAGCGATGAACGCCGAACTCAGGCTCGCACGCAGATGGCGCGGAAACACCGAAAGCACCACGGCAATGCCGACGCTGCCATAGGCCGCCTCACCAATCCCCACGCACAGCCGCGCCACGAACATCTGCCCGAAATTGTTGGCCAGCGCGCAGCCCAGCGTGGCCAGGCTCCACAGCGCCGCCATCAGGATCAAGCTCCTGACCCGGCCCCAGCGGTCAGCCAGGATGGACAGCGGAAACGTCAGCAGGCCAACCATCAAGGCCACGATCCCGCCCAGCGCACCGAGCTCGGTGTCGCTCAGCGACCATTCCACCTTCAGCAGCGGAAAGACGGCGTTGAGCACCTGCCGGGACATGTAGTCCGACAGCAACAAGCCAAAGCTCAGCGCAAAGACGAGCCAGGCGTAAGAACGCGACGAACTCGCACCGGCCGCGCCGGCTGAGATGGGGGAATGCGTGGTGGTTTGCCCGAGCATGAAAAGCCTTTTCCTGGATGCGCTTGACTGCGTCATGGCTACGCATGCAGGGGACAAAACCCTCCTTTCAAACGCTGGCCACAGTCCTGTCGCGACCGGCGAAGTATCTAGGATTGGCTATCAGCAGTTTGACTAGCGGGGACAACTTGTTTGCAATTTGGGACAGTCGGGGAAAACGAGGAGTGGGTTGGGCGGGGGGTGGCTCCGAAGATGAGGCGCGCGCGTTTGTAGCTACGCAATACCCCAATGCAAAGACGACCCGCGTGGGCGGCGGCACGCCACCGAAGAGTGGTAATCAATGGCGCCCGTGGTTGCAGGAATAAGTATGGACTAGAGCACTGAATGAACCCGTATGCCCAATCGTTGCCGGGCGTGGCACCATCGTCACGTTCGATCAGGATCGGTAGATACGCGTTGGGCGACTCCAGGGAGCTTGGTGATATTTTTGTTATGTGCCATAACAATTTAACATAATATACATTCTGCGAAATTCGTTTGTTGGCCGTTTTTTCTAATGTCGTACTTGAGCCAAATAGAAATGTCGTACCCCCTTACCAAAACTGGCCAGCTGTCGGCCTTCTTCCCGTGGCCACGCCCGTGACACCATAGACTGGCTGTTATATGCTCCAATCCACACTTGCCTCCCAGTCCGGCCAAACAAGAACAAGGCACCAGCCAAACCTGCATGTTCAAATTCATCGGGCGTTTTCGACAGCGGCTGCGCTACCTGGACCTGAGCCTGAAGGCCAGCCGGTCCGTCCGGATCCGAGTCGTCGAGCGGCCCGGCCTGTGGATGGACGCGCAGCAGCTCGAAGCCATGCTGGCCGAGATGCGCGGCATCGTCCAGCGGGGAATCGGCAAGGATCTCGATTACGGGGTGCTTTCCGGCGACCCTGAAAGACTGCGGCGAGCCGTGATCACGCTGCTTTATGACCGGGACAGCGGCCAGGCGATTGCGTTCAATGCGCTGTCGGTCATGCCGATCGAGATCAAGGGCCGGCCGGCTGAAGCGATTCACCTGGGGCTGGTGATGGTCGATCCGGGCTATCGAACGCAAGGACTGTCCTGGGTGCTGTACGGGCTGACCTGCATCCTGCTTTTCTTCCGCCGCGGCCTGCGCCCGATCTGGATCAGCAATGTGACCCAGGTGCCGGCCATTATTGGCAAGGTTGCCGAGGTCTTTGTCACGGCCTATCCCAATCCCTTTGAGCCGTCGCGGCGCAGCTTTGAACACCTGAGCGTGGCCCGCGAGATCATGAAATCGCATCGGCATGTCTTTGGGGTTGACGGGGCGGCGGGATTTGACGAAGCGCGCTTCGTGATTACCGATGCCTATACGGGCGGCTCGGACAATCTCAAGAAGACGTTCGACCAGGCGCCGAAGCATCGGGATGAGCGCGCCAACGAACTCTGCCAGCGGGAACTTGATTACCAGCGCGGCGACGATTTCCTGCAGATCGCCTGCCTGGACCTGGCCAGCGCGCGGAAATACCTGTTGCGGGAAGTCCCTCGGGACTCCCTGCCCGCCATCCTTTATCAGATTGCGTTCCTGGCTGTCGGGCGGATCGTCCTGCCATTGTTCCACTGGCTGAATCCGCGCGAGCCGATGGGAGTCCTGCGCGCAAGGAAAAGCCAATGATTCCACCCTTTTCATACGAGGAATTCACCACCCGCAACATCGGCTTCATCACCGACGCGGAACAGCAGCAATTGCGCAGTGCACGGGTGCTGATCTGCGGTGTCGGCGGCATGGGCGGCGCCTGCCTGCAGGCGCTGGCACGGGTGGGCATTGGCGGCTTCGCGCTGGCGGACTTCGATGCGTTCGACGTGTCGAATCTGAACCGCCAGGTGTTTGCCAGCCTGGATACCGTTGGCGTGAACAAGGTCGAGGCCACCGTGGCGCAGATCCGGCGCATCAACCCGGAACTTGCCATCGAGACCTTCGGCGCGGAGTGGACCGACAAGCTCGATGAACTGCTGAGCCGATACAAGATCGTGGTCAACGGCATGGATGACATGGCCGCGGGCATCGCGCTCTATCGCAAGGCGCGGGAGCATGGTGCGACCGTTATCGACGCCTATACCGCTCCCCTGCCCTCCGTCACGGTCGTCCGGCCGCAAGATCCCCGGCCCGAGGAGCGTCTTGCCTATCCCACGGCCGGCATGGACTGGAAGTCCCTGACGGCGGAGGTCAGGCAGGAATGCCTGGGCAAGGAACTGGAATATGTGATGGTCAACTCGAGTTCCGTCCGGCATGTGGAGCTTGGCATCGCCAAGGATCTGCTGACCGGCAAGCGCAAGCGCATGTCGTTTGCGCCGATGGTGATCACCACCGGCAATCTGATGGCGTTCGAAGCGATCAAGCTGGTGCTCGGCCGGCCGCAGCTGGCCGGTGTGCGCGGCTATTTCTTCAATCCCTGGAGCATGCGTGTCGAAACGCCCCGCAATGTGCTGACGGCATGGGCCGTGCGCGCGCTGGTACGGCGCTTCATGGCGAGGTTGATGCGAGATGAGGGCTGACGCGTGATTGACGCCCTGGCAAGCGATGTGGCCGTTACCTGGCTCGGCGCGGTGGGCTGCGGGCTCTACCTGCATTTCCTTTGGTCGCGGCGCGAGGCCGGGGCCGGCACGGGCCTGTTCCTGTTCGGGGTGCTGACGGCGCTGCTGGCAGTCCGGGGCTTTTCCTGGCTGTTTGGCGGTACGCTGCTGGCGCAGCTGGTGTTTGCGGCGGCAACCTTGCTGCCCATTGCCATGACCCTGTTTGCCGAGCACCTGGTGCGGCGCCACCACCCGTTGGGGCTGAAGCTGCTGGCGCTGGGCGTATCGGTGGTGTTCTTCGTCATCAATCTCTTTACCGATCTGTCGAACAATACGCCGCTGTTGCTGGCGTTCCTTGGGTGCTTCGCCGTGGTCACGGCAAGCAATGGCTGGTTCCTGCTGTGGCTGCGCGATGCCGAGCTGTCCGACAACGAGGAACGCCTGGCCCGGGCGGTGGTGGTGGTCGTGGCCCTGGCCGTCCCGCTCGCGGCCACAGACTTCCGCGAGGAGCTCGGCCATGTGCCGGTTCGCCTGGGGGCGCTTGGGGCGTTGGCATTCGTCTATGTATTCCTGAAGCTGTCGGAATCGCAGCGGGTCGTGCGCGGGCTGCTCGCGCATATCGCAGCCGCCCTGCTCTTCGCCGTCGTGCTGGCCAGCGTGATGGCGCTGGCTTCGCGCGGGCCCGGCCCGGGCTTCGCCGAGGCTGGCCTGCGCGGCATGCCAGTTGCCATCGCCTGGGTGCTGCTGACCGCCATTTTTGTCCGCATTCGCGCCGTTTCACTGGCGGGCGATGGCAATGCCTTCTTGCGCTGGCTGCTCCATGCCCGGCTGGATACGCCAGAGGGTTTCCTGCATTCGCTCAGGCGCCTGCCGCAGACCGCAGACCATGTGGTGCTCGGCAACGCGGAGCTTGCTGATTACGCCCTGGGCGCGCTGTTCGACCTGGCAGGAAGACGGCGTGAGCCCGTGTCGATCGGCGACGCCCGCGCGTGGGCCAGGCTCCGGGAAGGCGATCGGGTCGAGGCAGCGGAGCAACTGGTAGACCTGCTCGAGCGCCACGAAATGACCCATGCCCTGCTGATCGCGCGCCAGCCCGCGCAGGTGGTGCTGCTGAACCTGCCGCAAGGCGCCAACGCGGCCATCGGCGAGCTGCGCGCGGCGGTGATCCTGCGGCTGGCGCGCCATCTCGGGCAGCGGGAGGCCGCATGACAACAGTGCTGCGTGAAGGCGATTTCGACGCGTTCTTCGAGGCGCCCTTCGCCTGCTATGGCCGTGATACCCATTTTGTCTCGCCGATGAAGGGGGATCTTGCGCGCGCGCTGGACCCGGCGAAGAACCCGCTGTTCCGGCAGTTTGCGCGCCGCACCTGGTTCACCGCCCATCGGGACGGACGGATCGTGGGCCGTATCCTGGCCCATATCCATGATGCATTCAATCAGCAATACGGCCAGAAGCGCGGCTACTTCGGCATGTTCGACTGCGTCGATGACGTGGAGGTCGCGCAAGCGCTGCTCGACGCGGCGGCGGGCTGGGTGAAGCACAACGGCTGTGACGAACTAGCTGGCAGTTTCAACCTGACGATCACGCAGATGATCGGCATCGTCACCGAGGGCTTCGAGCATCCGCCATACACCTACCAGGAATATACGCCGCCGCATATTGCCAGGCTGCTCCAGGCATGCGGCTTCGAGCCGTTCTTTCCGATGCGCACGTTCGAACTCGACGTGCGCAGCTACGATCCGCAGCAGTTGATCGGGAGCAAGCAACGCGCGCTGCTGGATGATCCCGCCTGGCAATTCGAGCCGATCCGGCGGCGCGGCTTTGACCGGCGCCTGCTGGAAGCATGCGCTGTGCTGAACGATGGCTTTGCCAGCAACCCGATGTTCGTGCCGCTGACGGAGGAGGAATTCCTGTTTCCCTGCGCCGGCATGATGTGGATCATCGACGAGCGCCTGTCCTATACCGCTTATTTCAACGGGGAACCGATCGGGGTACTGCTGTGCGTGCCGGACCTCAATCCGTTTCTGCGCGCCACCGGCTTCCGCCTGAAGCTGTCCACGCTCTGGCATCTGATCAGGTTCCGCGCCAGCCGCAAGCGTGCGGCGATCATCTTTTTTTCCGTGCGCAGGGACTACCACAGCCGCGGCGTCAACGGCGTCATGCTGCACCATCTGCTCAAGGCGATGCGGGGTGCCGGATACTCGCATCTGGGCATCAGCTGGGTGTCGGACTCGAACGGCGCCAGCCTGAAGCAAATGGAGAAGATGGGGGCCACGGTACTGCATCAACTGCATCTCTTCAGGAAAGCCATCTAGCGATATGCTTACGCGCGATCAGCAACTCACCCTCGTTGCGCAGGCTGGCCGCGCTCCCAGCGCGCACAATATCCAGCCCGCTCGCTGGCGCTTTGCCGGCGACAAGGTTGAACTGTTTGAAGACCCTGCTCGATGGCTAGCCGTGGGCGACCCCACCGGGCGGGACAACCAGATCGCCCTGGGCATGGCCTGGGAAGGCATGGCCATCGCGCTGTCCACGCTTGGGTTGGGGCTTACGCAGCCAGAGGTCTCCGGCCTGTCCTACCCGCCCGCTACCCAGGGCCTGCGCCCAGCCGCATCTGGCCTGATCACATCAGGTGCGAGCCCGGACCCCCTTGACGCCTTCGTGGACGCACGCCGCGCCTATCGAGGCAAGTTTCTCCGTGCGACCCCGCCGCAGATCAAGTCGTTGGGCGAATGCGCTGCGGCCCACGCGGAGTTCGTCACGCTGGCGAGCGAGAACAGCACGGCGCAAATCGCCAATTGGTATGACGACGCCGCGGCTGCGGGATTGAATGACCCACGGTTTGCCGAGGAGCTCCATCACTGGCTGCGCTTGTCACCGCACGATCCGGGCTGGCCGCGCGACGGGCTTTCGGCCGAATGCATGGCACTGTCGCAGTGGGAAGCCTGGGGTGCGTCGATTGCGCTGAGACCCCGTGTGGTCCGGCTGCTCTCGGCGCTTTCGCTGACCCGCCTGCTGACATCGGAAAGCGCAAAAGTGAAAAGCGCGGCCCGGATCGTCCTGATTCATGCCCCACCCGACGTCACGAGTTTTGACATCGGGCGCCGCTGGTACCGGTTCTGGCTGGCCATGACCGCCAGGGGCTTTGCCGGCGTGCCGATGTCGGCGCTGGCCGATTCACCTGGCCATGCCGCCATGCTTGCCGAAAGCCAGCGCTTGCCGCGCGGAAACCGGCTCGTGAACATCATGCGCTTTGGGCCGGTGCCGGTCCGGGGCATCCCGCGAAGCGCAAGACTCCCCGCCGCAGAGTTGGTGCAAGCATCCTGAACCAACGACGCTTGCGGCCCTTACCCGGGGCGCGGTCCTGGCTATGCGTGTTCGCGCACCTCGGCGAAAGCGCGGACGGGGAAAGCCGCCGCGTCTCGCGCCTTCAGGGGGATGGAAAAGAAGCGAAACGGCACGCCATGCAGGCGCGACAGTCCGGTGAGGTTCTCGACGATCAGGATGCCTCGTCCCAGCAACCGGGTATGGGCCGGGCGTTCCGGGTCCTGGGTGGAGTCGACGTTCGCGCAATCCACCCCGAACAAGGAAATGCCCGCATCGCAGAGCCGGTCTATCACGTCGCGTGAGACAAACGGGTGCGATCGATAGATCTCCGTTCCCCAATGGCGATCCCAGTCGAAATTCACCAACACAGCCCGGCCTGCGAGATGCTCGGGAAACTGCAGGTCATTCCACGCCAGTTGTTGTCCGGAGGTTGCGTGGCGGGCATCGATGACCACGCCGTCAAGCACCAGCCGGCTGAGATCGAGGGCAGCAATGTCTTCCGCGCCTTCGAAGCGGTGACGCGGTGCATCCAGCTTGGTGCCGACGGACGTCTGGAACGCCACCTCGGAAATCTCGAACGAGGCTTTGCCCTCGTAGTGCCAGCCTGATTGCGCGTGCGTCATGAACGGCCGGATATGCGCGGTCAACTCGACCGCTTCACCGGTTTCGCGCTTGAAGAGGACGCCAGGCATCCCGTCGTGGAACACATGAGAGAGATCGACAATCATCTTCTGCGCTCCATCCTGGTTGCGCTGAGCTGATGCTACTGCCGGGCCTTCAGCCGGGTCAAGCTGACGAAGGGGGCATCGTAAGCCGTTCAGTCTGACCCGGGCAACGCACAAGGCTAAAGCAGCTTCAGGAATTCCAGCAGCGCATCCTTGTCGCTTTCGGCAAGGGTCGAGAACGCCTGTTCATGGCCGCGGTTGTCGCGCCCCGCTGTCGCCGTGTCGTAGAGCACGGGTTTCGACCACGGCTGGTAGCTGGCCGGATAGGCCCAGGTGCCGTTCGCATCGAGCTTGCCGGCGATGCCCAGCTTGCCGTAGTCCAGTGCATGACCGCCGACCCAGAAGCGCCTGGGCCGCGCCTGCGGATGCATGAGATGCCAGAGCGTGGGCACGGAGCCGTTATGGAGGTACGGGGCCGTCGCCCACACGCCGGAGAGAATGGGCGCGACATAACCCCCGGTGTTTGCCGCGTCGATATGCTTGCCCAGCTCGGAGCGTGAGATGGCTTGCAGCAGGCCGGGATCGATCGCTTGCCAGCGCGTCGGGTCAGTACCGATATCCGCCTGTGCCACCAACCGGTTGGGGAAGCTGACAAGGCGCGGGCGCTCCGTGTCCTGGCTGTAGCTGCCGTGGCACTGGGCACAATGGGCATCAAAGACGGCGCGGCCGCGCGCGGCGCGGGGGCGGTCAATCGGGCCCGGAAACGACGGCGGCGTGTAGCCCGCCATGAATCGCATGACGTCTTCCACCTGCGGAATGGCGCGGCCGGCGCGATCCGGCGGCATTCCCATGGTCGGCACGGTGAAAAAGGCCACGATATGCGCCAGCCGCCCGGCATCATCGGCGGCACCGGGCGCTACCGGCGCAAAGCGCGGCGCGCCCTTGCTGGTATAGACGCCGTCGTAGAGCAGCGATGAGCGCAGCCTGCGGTAACCCAGTTCCGGAATCGAGGTGGAACCACTGGCGGCCGTGCCCGCTGAGAGCAGATGAAACTGGAACTTGAGTGCCGCGACGCCATTGGTGCTGCCAGCCGCGCCGTTGCTGAACGGCAGTGGCTCGTCACCGCTGGCTTCGAGTTCCGCCACCCGTTTCACCAGCCGCGGCCAGACGAATCTCCGGATGGTATCCAGTTCCTCCTTGCTGGTGTCGGGGTAAAGCTGGTGGATGGCTGAGAGGAGCGTTTCCGGATCGGATTTCACCCGCTTCACCGCCTGATAGACCGCGGCGACGAAGGCGTCGAGGTTGAGGGAGGTATTCGGCAGCCCCAGCCAGACATCGTTGGTGGGACGCCCGTCCTTGCCGTAGGTGATGCCCGCATGGCACGAGGCGCATCCCAGGTTGGAAACCTCCAGGCGGATCTTCGGGATATCCCGGCCGATCATTCCGCTGACCACGCCCAGGGGCTTGTCGAACCTGGGCTGTTGCTGGCGCGGCCAGTTGCGGACCGCATCGGGATAGATGAAGCCGAACTCGCGCAGCGCCCGGCGCAAGGCGTCCTGGGTGACCGGAACGCCGGGTCCGCCGGCCAGCAGCAGCGCGGTCGTTGCCAGCTTCCACGGCAGCGCATTGGTTTCCAGGGTATCGGTGCTCAGGCCGCCGAAGTCATCGAAGACAAAGCGTGCCGCGCCGAGGTCGTCGGCTCGATCCCCGGCCCTGAAGTCCCGCATGACCGCGGATTCGCCTTCAGCATAGCCGCGCAGGAAATCGCATCCCGACAGCGAACCTAAGAGCAGACCGATCGCGAGCACGCGTCGTACAAGAGGCATCGTAGTCATCGTCCGACAGTGCGCGCCAGGGATTCCGGACCGCGCCGCGCTGATGGTAGCCGACGATCCGTGCTGTCTCAAGCCAACTGCTGCAGCCAGGCCACTGCCCAAGTGGCGCGGCGACGAACTGCCGGGGCAGCTTTATCCGGCGGGCGCCGTTACCATCACCACGTGCGCCTGCATCGGCCCGGCCAACGGACCCGCGCCGTAAGCCTCCAGGAAGGCCTGTTCGCAATGGTCGGTTGCCCGGCCGAGCGCATCCGGCCCGCGCCGCTCCAGGTCGGCGCGCAACGGCGTGCCCTGGCAGAATGCCACCGCCGGGATGCGGGCGGCGCTGGCGCGGCTGGTTGCCGCGACGGTTTCAAAGACCGGGGATGACTGGAATCCGCCCAGGCGCAGATCCTGCTCGATGGTGGCCTGGCTGTGGTAACCATGCGGGACGCGGGCCATGAACTCGGGCGGCGCGTCGGGAAACAGCGTGGCGAGTGCCCCGGTGACATCGCGGGCAAAGGCGTTGAATTCCAGCCGGTCCCAGACATTGAAGATCAGCGTGCCGCCCGGCACCAGCACGCGGCGGGCTTCGGCGAAGGCTCGGCCCTTGTCCGGGAAGAACATCACGCCAAACTGGCAGGCGACCATGTCGAAGCTGGCATCGGCAAACGGCAGCGCCATGGCGTCGGCCTCGCGCCACTGCACCGGGCGGCTGGTGCCGGCCTGCTCCGCCCGCGCCAGCATCGGCGCGTTGAGGTCGGTGGCAACGATCATGGTATCGGCCGGCAGCCGCCCGGCGATTTCCCGGGTCAGCACGCCGGTGCCGGCGGCCAGTTCCAGCACCCGCCGCGGCTGCAGCGCGGCGATGCGGGCAGCCATGTCGGCAGCGTATGGCGCAAAGATCATCGGCACCATCAAGGCCTCATAGACTTCGGGAATCGCGCCCGCGAAGACTTTGTCCGAGTGTTGCAAGTCCATGAAACCCCCTGCCCTGGCGTGGAAGTTGCCGGCATCGCCTGACTGGGTGTAGGACACATTGCGGAGAAAGTAAACCGTGGCGGCCAGAACGTCTTATGCGCGGGAGGCGGCTTCCTTCAGCTGGTCACTGGCAGAAGTCAGCATGCGCAGTGTCTCTTCGAACACCGGCAGCGCGTCCTCGCGGCCTGGCGCGTCCTGCGGCATGCCATCCCGGTCGGCCGTGACGCCGCGGATGAGTTGATCGAGGAACCCGGGCCGGGTCATCTCGGTGCGCTGCAGCAGCATGTGCAGCAGGTAGCAGCAGGCACCAAGGCGCGGATCTTGCGGGGTTGGCATGGCTTGGTCTCCTTTGGGTTGGTCGGGTTTGCGCGTCGCGGCCCTAATCGCGGATGCGCGGCATCCAGCCGCTGCCGCGCGTGCGCGGATCCACCGGCAGCTGGCGCTGCAGCGCGGCCTTGGCCAGCATGTGGGCGCTGATCGGCGCGGTCAGGAACAGGAAGGCGGTCACCAGCAGCTCGTGCAGGCTGGCATCGCCCCGGAAGCTGAAGTACGCCACCGAGGCCAGCACCACCCCGCCCACGCCCAGCGTGGTCGACTTGGTCGGCCCATGCAGCCGCATGAAGAAGTCCGGCAGCCGGAACAGCCCGATCGCCCCGACCAGCATGAACACGCTGCCCACCAGCAGCAGCGCGCACACGATGAATTCCGCAACAGGATGCAGCATCTGGCGCTCCCTAATATTCGATGATGTCGCCGCGCTGCAGGTACTTGGACAGCGCCACGGTGCCGACGAAGCCCATCACCGCGATCAGCAGCGCGGCCTCGAAGAACAGTGCCGAATCCAGGCTGATGCCGAGCACCACGATCAGCGCGATGGCGTTGATATTCAGCGTGTCCAGCGCCACGATGCGGTCCGGCAGGCTGGGTCCGCGCAGCAGCCGCGCCAGGGTCAGCAGGAAGGCGAGGCCCAGGATCACCAGGCAGACCGGTATCACGATGGCAAGCATTGGAAGATCTCCTTGAGCGGGGTTTCATAGCGCGACTTGATGAGCTCGACCAGCGCGGCCTCTTCCTCAAGGTCCAGCACGTGCACGAGCAAGGCGCGGCGGTCATCGCTCAGCTCTGCGCACAGCGTGCCGGGGCTGAGCGAGACGATGCTGATCAGTGCGGTGGTGGCGAGTTCGTGCTCGACATCGAGCGGCACCACGATAAAGGCGGGGCGCAGGCGCGCGGTGGGACCCAGCACCATGATGGCCACTTCCACGTTGGCTTTCACGATATCGAACAGCACATGGATGCTGAGCCGCAGGATCAGGTCGGGCCGCGACAGGCGGAACGCGCCCAGCACCAGCCAGCGGTCGGCCAGCCGGCCGATGGCCCAGCCCAGCAGTGCCCCCAGCAGCCAGTGCCCGGGGGCCAGGCTGTTGGTCAGCAGCAGCCACATGATCATCAGGATCAGGCTCAGCCAGGGATGGGGAAGCAGGCGCTGCAGCATGGCTTACCCTGGCTGCCCGGGCAGCACTGCCCGGAGATAGGCGGCGCGGTCCAGCAGCTGCGCCGCCGCGTCGGCCACATAGTCGCTGACCGGCCGCGCGCATACCGTCAGCGCGACATTGCCCGCCAGCAGCAGTGCGCAGCAGGCCAGCTTGCGCGCGTCGGGCCGCACGCGCACGCGTGCCGCGCCGGGATGGTCTTCGTCGAGGTATTCATCCCCGTCCGGCACGCGCTCCGCATCATGCGGCAGCCGCCACAGCAGCCGCGTGCCGGTGCGGGACACGGCAATCAGCAGCAGCAGGCCCGACACCAGCACCGCGGGCCACAGCGCCGGCACCCACGGCGGCGGGGTCGCGCGCAGGACCATGAGCTTGCCGAGGAAGCCCGACAGCGGCGGCAGCCCCACCGCTGCCACCACGCCCACCAGGTACAGCAGCCCGGCCAGCCGCGAGGCACTGACCGGGGGCCCGTCCTCGCGCGCCAGCTCCGGCTCCAGCGCGTCGGCCAGGAGGAACAGCGCGGCGGTACACAGCGTGGTGCTGAGCAGGTAGAACATCGCCGCGGCCCAGCCGGCTTGCGTCTGCATCGATACGCAGGCGGCCAGCAACCCGACCGATGTCACCACCAGGTAGCTGGTCATCGCGCGCAGCGTGCCGGCAGCGACCGCGCCCAGCGCGCCGACCGCCAGCGTGACCAGCGCCAGCACGAACACCCAGTCATGCAGGAATGGCCCCAGCAGCCCCTGCGGGCCGCCGAAGATCAGCGCATCGCAACGCAGCATCGCGTAGATGCCGACCTTGGTCATGATGGCAAACAGCGCTGCAACCGGGCCGGTGGCGCTGGCGTAGGCGCGCGGCAGCCAGAAATACAGCGGGAACAACGCCGCCTTCAGCGCAAAGACCAGCATCAGCATGGCGCCGGCAGCCACCGCCAGCGGCAGGTCCTGGGCCGGCAGGCCGGCCAGGCGCAGGCCGAGGTGCGCCATGTTCAGCGTGCCCGACAGCCCGTACAGCACGCCGACCGCCACCAGGAAGAACGACGACGCCACCAGGTTCAGGATCACATAGTGCAGCCCGGCGCCGATGCGCGCCCGCCCTGCCCCATGCACCAGCAGTGCATAGGACGCGATCAGCAGGATCTCGAAGAAGACGAACAGGTTGAACA
Organism: Cupriavidus necator N-1; assembly: GCF_000219215.1. NCBI lineage: Bacteria > Pseudomonadati > Pseudomonadota > Betaproteobacteria > Burkholderiales > Burkholderiaceae > Cupriavidus > Cupriavidus necator. The sequence continues at coordinate 1,919,953 of NC_015726.1, forward strand.
GGTCGCCCGCCAGGAAGGCGCCGTTCAGGCCCATCAGCTGGAACTGGAACAGCGCATGGAAATGCCGGCCCTGCCGGGCGGTGCCCTCTCCCGCCGCCGCCAGCGCGGCGACGGCCAGCACCACGGTCAGGGCCAGCATCATCGCGCCGGTGCGGTCCATCTGCAGCACGATGCCGAACGGGGCGGACCAGTTGCCCATCGCATAGACCGCAATCTCGCCGGTAGCCGCCTGGCGCAGCAGGTGCACCGCCACTGGCGCCAGCAAGAGCGTGGCCACGGCGCAGACGATGCGCTGCGCGCGCAGCCGCTGGGCCGGCATCGCGGTCAGCAGCGCACCGGCAAACATGGGGATCAGGATGGGCAGCAGCACGGCGTGGTTCATGGCCGCGGCTCCTGATTACCGCCATCGGGATCGCGCCCCTCCGGCTGGCCGGCGGCGTCGACATGGTCGCTGCCGGTCAGCCCCAGCGAGCGCAGCGCCAGCACCACCGCGAACGCCGTCATGCCGAACGCGATCACGATGGCGGTCAGCACCAGCGCCTGGGGCAAAGGGTCGGCGTAGCTGGCGCCCGCCACGATCACCGGCGGCCGGCCGATCGACAGGCGCCCCATGCCCAGCAGGAACAGGCTGACCGCATACGACAGCAGCGTCAGCCCCAGCACCACGGTGAAGACGCGCTCGCGCAGCAGCAGGTAGATGCCGCCCGCGGCCAGGATGCCGATGGTGATGGCGTAGAGCGCGGCCATCAGGCGTCCTCCGCGGCCTGTGCCGGCGGCAGGTTGCGCACACCCAGGTGCGATACGATCACCAGCGTGGTTCCCGTCACAGTGCAGAAGACTCCCAGGTCAAAGATCATCGCCGTGGCCAGCTCCACCTCGCCGATGCCAGGTATGTGGAAATGCCCGAAGGCAGTGGTCAGGAACGGATAGCCGAAGGCCAGGCTGCCCAGCCCGGTCAGGCCCGCCAGCAGGATGCCCGCGCCGGCAATGGCGCGATAGTCCGGCGCAATGCGCGCTTCGGTCCAGCGCACGCCGCTGGCAACGTACTGCAGCAGCAGCGCCACCGAGGTGATTAGCGCCGCGACAAAGCCGCCGCCCGGCAGGTTGTGCCCGCGCAGCAGGATATAGACCGCCACCAGCAGCGTCAGCGGCAGCATCAGCCGCGCCAGCATGGCCAGCAGCAGCGGATGCGCCTGGCTGGTCCACGGCAGGCCATCGGGCGCTGCCGACGGCGTGTCCAGCCGCATGCCCTTGAGCAGCGCCTGCACCGCCAGCCCTGCGATCAGCAGCACGCAGATCTCGCCCATGGTGTCGAAGCCCCGGAAATCCACCAGCAGCACGTTGACCACGTTGTGCCCGCCGCCGCCCGGCACGGACTGGTCGATGTAGAAGGCAGACACCGGGTCATAGGGCCGCGTCATCACGGCGTAGGCCGCCATCGCCAGCAAGGTGCCGCCGCCAAGCGCCAGCACCAAATCCCGCCCGCGGCGCGCCGCCCCGGCGCGCTCCGGCGTCTCGCGCGGCAGGTAGAACAGCGCCAGCACCAGCAGCAGGATCGTCACCACCTCCACCGAGATCTGCGTCAGCGCCAGGTCCGGTGCGGAGAACCGCAGGAATGCCATCGACACCATCAACCCGCAGCCGCCCAGCAGCACCAGCGCGAACAGCCGCTGGCGGTGCGTCACCACCACGCCCACCGCGCACAGCCCGAGCAGCGCCAGCGTGGCGGCACCGATCAGGTCGATGGCGCCCGCCGGCACGCTGCCACCGAGCCATTCCAGGTCAGCCAGGAAGTATGCCGGCACGGCCAGCAGCGCCAGCAGCATCCAGGCGACATAGGTCTGCAGCGAGCCGTTCTCCAGCCAGCGCGTGACGGCCGCGGCAAAGCGTTCCAGCGCATGCATGCCATGCTCGAATGACTGGCGCGCGCTCAGGTGGCTGATCGCGTGTTGCAGGCGCCGCAGCGCGTCGCGGCGCAGGAAGAACAGCGCCGCGCCCCCGCCCATCGACACCAGGCTCATCAGCAGCGGCAGGTTGACCCCGTGCCACAGGTTCAGGCTGTACTCCGGCAGGGGCGCGCGCAGCGTGGCCAGCGAAGCCGCCGCCAGCAGGTCGCCCACCGTATAGGCCGGCACCAGACCGACCACCAGGCAGATCACCACCAGGAACTCCACCGGCACCTTCATGAAGCGCGGCGGCTCGTGCGGCGGGTAGTGGGGCACGTCGGGCTGCCGGGCGCCGAAGAACACGCCGTAGATAAAGCGCAGCGAATAGGCCATCGTCAGCGCCCCCGCCAGCGTCGCCGCGGTCGGGATCACCCAGTTGAAGTCGCCCAGCAGGCCCTGCGCCAGGGTCTCGCCGAAGAACATTTCCTTGCTGAGGAAGCCGTTGAACAACGGCACCCCCGCCATCGACAGCGATGCCACGATGGCCAGCACCGCGGTGTGCGGCATATAGCGCGCCAGCCCGTGCAGGCGGTCCAGGTCGCGCGTGCCGGTTTCATGGTCGATGATGCCGGCCGCCATGAACAGCGACGCCTTGAACACCGCGTGGTTGATGATATGGAAGATGGCCGCCACCGTGCTGAGCTGGGTATCGAGCCCGAACAGCAGCGTGATCAGGCCCAGGTGGCTGATGGTGGAATAAGCCAGCAGCCCTTTCAGGTCCCGCTGCAGCAGCGCCAGGCCAGCGCCTACGATCAGCGTGGCCAGCCCCGTCATGCTGACCAGGTAGAACCAGCTGTTGGTGCCGTCCAGCACCGGATAGAGCCGCGCCAGCAGGAACACGCCGGCCTTGACCATGGTGGCCGAGTGCAGGTAAGCCGAGACCGGCGTGGGCGCTGCCATGGCATGGGGCAGCCAGAAGCTGAACGGGAACTGCGCTGACTTGGTGAAGACCGCCAGCAGGACCAGCACCAGCATCGGCAGGTACAGCGGGTGGTGCTGCACCTTGCCGGCCTGCGCGAGCACCTCGGACAGCTCGAAGCTGCCGCAGATATGGCCCAGCAGCAGCACCCCAGCCAGCAGCGCCAGCCCGCCGCCGCCCGTGACCGCCAGCGCCATGCGCGCGCCCTGGCGCGCATCGGTGCGCCATGACCAGAAGCCGATCAGCAGGAACGAGAGGATGCTGGTCAGCTCCCAGAACACCACCAGCAACAGCAGGTTGCCGGCCAGCACCACGCCCAGCATGGCCGCCATGAACAGCAGCAGCAGGCAGAAGAAGCGCACCGCGGATTCATTGCGCGCGAGGTAGTAGCGCGCGTACAGGATCACCAGCAGGCCCACGCCCAGCACCAGCAGCGCAAACAGGAACGACAGGCCATCCAGCCGCAGCGACAGGTCCAGCCCGAGCTGCGGCAGCCACGCCACGCGCCAGCCCAGCGCATGTCCCGGCGGTTCGAAGACCGCGCCGCGCAGGCTCAGCAGCAGCACCAGCGCTGCCAGCGGCAAACCGATGACGACAGGCGCCAGCAAGCGCGCGGTCCGCATGCCGATCAACCACGCCAGCGCCGCGGCCAGCAGGGGCAGCGCGATCAGCAGCACCAGCGCCATGCGCCCCCCTCAGCCGTTGCCCGGGATCACGGCCGGCCTGTGCCGGCCGTCGATGCGCCGGGCGGCAAGCCGGGCCGATGGTGCTTGTCTTGCAAATGGGGCGGTGGTCATGGGCCAGGTCCTCTATGCGGGCAGTCTTGCCCCCTACTTTCCGGATTCTGCCGGCATTGCGCAAGTCATGCTTGCCTTATTACGCGGCGCACGAAAGAATTCATCGCTTTGCTGGAAGAATCTGAATACGCGCGGCGATGGCGCGTGCTGCGCAGCAGCGAGGGCGCGTAGTACCCGTACCCTTCGACAATGCATGGCTGACAGGACACCCATGAAGCGGCCTTTGTTCCTTGCGATGGCAGTGATACTCGCGTTTGCCGCGGCCGTCTTGCCGATTGCGGCCAGCATGCGCGTGGCCGAAGAGGAGGTCGCCCGGCGCGAGGTGGCGCAACTGCAGATGTTTGCCAATGCTGCCGTCGCCCGCATGGAGATGGTCATGGCAGACGCCACTGGCGCGCTGCACGAAATGGAAGGCCTGCCCGACGCGCCCTGCTCCGACGGCAACCTGGCCAGCCTGCGGCGCATCACCTTCACCTTCCACCACCTGCGCGATACCGGGCGCTATGCCGGCAATTACCGCTTGTGCTCGGCACTGCTGGGCGACGTCTTCCGGCGGCATATGACATTGCCCGAGCCGGACTGGCGCGACACTCATGGCTTCGAATACTGGTTCGACCTCGACAACCCGTTTGGCGCGCCCGGCCCTTCCATGCTGGTAGGGCGCCACGGCCATTACGTATCGGTCGACCCCAAGTCATTCGTCGACATCGTCGAGCTCGATGGCCGGCACATCGGCGCAGTCAATACTGCCACGGGCGTCTTCATCGCCACCACCACCGGCTCCGACGTGGCGCAGATGGCGCGCGAATACCAGCGCAATGCCAACGGCGCCGACGAACTCGACAATCCCGGCAGTTCCGTGCGCCGTTCCCCCCGGATTCCGTTCGCGGCCGTGGCCCTGGCACCGCCCACCGGGCTGCTGGCCACCTGGCCGATGCTGGTTGGCTCTTTCGTCGTGGCGGGGCTGGCGATCGGCGTGCTGCTGGCCGCGCTGGTGTTTCGCGCCATGTCGCGCCGCCTGACCATGGAGGGCGCGCTGCGCAACGCCGTGCGCCGCCGCCGGCTGGAGGTGCACTACCAGCCGATCGTCGCGCTGGAAGATGGCCGCTGCGTGGGCGCGGAGGCGCTGCTGCGCTGGAAGCGCGACGGCCAGCCGGTGCCGCCCGACCTGCTGATCACGCTGGCGGAGCAGACCGGGCTGATGCCGCAGATCACTGACCACGTGCTCGACCGCGCCATCGCGGAGCTGGGCCCGCTGCTGCGCGCCCGGCCCGGCTTCTATGTGTCGATCAATGTTTGCGCGGACGATGTCAGCTCGCCGCGTTTTCTCGACGTGCTTACCGCGCGCCTGCAGGGCACCGGGATCGCGCCCCGGCAGATCCGCATCGAGATCACTGAACGCAGCTTCCTGCACGCCGAGACCGCGCTCGAAGTGATCCAGGCCTTCCGCGATGCCGGGCATCCGATCTACATCGACGACTTCGGCACCGGCTACTCCAGCCTGTCCTACCTGCAGGTATTCAAGGTCGATGTGTTGAAGATCGACAAGTCCTTCATCGACACCATCGGCCGCGAGGCAGCATCCAGCACCGTGGCGCCGCACATCATCGCCATGGCCGAGGCGCTGGGCTTCGAGGTCGTGGCCGAGGGCATCGAGCATGAAGACCAGGCGCGCTTCCTGCACGAGCGCGGCGCGCAGTTCGGCCAGGGGTGGCTGTATTCACGCGCCTTGCCGGCAGACGGCCTGCAGGCGTACCTGGCATCCCGGCGTGCCCCTGAGCGGTGACGCGCCGCGAGACGACGGCAGTGCATCCCTGATGCTTGCCGAACGCTTCCTCGCCGATGGCACCTCGCGGCGATAATCCCCGCGTGCCCGGGCCGGTTGTAATATGCCTGTTCCAGCTTATCGCCATCACGCCTGCGCGCGCCGAAGCCGGCACGCGCAGCCATCTTCAGGAGACGCCCGTCCAATGAGCGAAGCGCTTTGTCTTGCCAGCGCCGCCGAGCTGCAGCAGCGCATCCGGCGCAAGGAAATCTCGCCGGTGGAACTGACCGCCGCGGTGCTGGCGCGCGCCGAGCGGCTGCAGCCGGTGCTGAACTGCTTTATCACGCTGTGCGCGGACGAGGCCATGGCCGCGGCGCGCGCGGCGGAAGCGGAAGTGATGTCCGGCCGGCCGCTGCCCCCGCTGCATGGCATTCCTTTCACCGCCAAGGACATCGTCAACACGCGCGGCGTGCGCACCACCTTTGGCGCCGTGCCGATGCGAGACAACGTGCCGGCCGAAGACGCCGTGGCGGTGGCGCGGCTGCGCGCGCAGGGGGCGATCCTGGTCGGCAAGACCACCACGCCGGAATTCGGCTCCAAATGCCTGACCGATTCGCCGCTATTCGGGCGCACCCGCAATGCCTGGCACGCCGCACGCACCAGTGGCGGCTCCAGCGGCGGCGCCGCGGTGGCGGTGGCCAGCGGCATCGCGCCGCTGGCGGTGGCAACCGATGGCGGCGGCTCCACGCGCATTCCTGCCGCCTGCAATGGCGTGGTGGGCATCAAGCAGAGCCAGGGGGTGATTCCGCACAGCCAGGCGCAGGATCTGTTCGGCAACCAGACCTACGTGACGCCGACCACGCGCACGGTGGCCGACACCGGCCTGATGCTGCAGGCCATGGCCGGCGAGCATGCGTGCGACCCGTGGTCGATCGGCGTGCCCGCCGCCGACTACGTGGCCGCCGCGCAGCCGCAGGGCGACTTGCGTGGCCGGCGCATCCTGTATTGCCTGGCGACGCCGGGCCGCCCAGTGTCGGCGGACGTGGCGCGCGCGTTCGAGGCCAGCCTGGACAAGCTGCGCGCGCTAGGCGCCGAACTGGTGCCGTTCGGCGGCGAAGGGTTCGACGTCGAACCCATCTGGCGTGCGATCAACCACACGGTCTGGCGCACGCGCTTTGCGCCGATCGTGGCGCAGCACCGCGAGGCGCTGAGCCCGACCTTCGTGCGCCAGGTGGAATCGGCCGCCGCCTTCACCGCCGTGGAATACCAGCAGGCGATGTTCGAGCGCTCGCAGCTGTTCCTGCGCGTGCAGGCGCTGCTGGGGCGCGCCGACCTGCTCGCCATGCCCACCATCACACGCACCGCACTGCCACTGGAGCAAGACCTGTTCGGCCAGATCGAAATCGATGGCCAGGACTATCCCGATGTGCGCGCGAACTGGTTCCCCTGGACCATGCCGTTCAATATGACGGGACATCCGGCCATCAGCCTGCCCTGCGGCTTTGGCAGCGACGGGCTGCCGATCGGGCTGCAGCTGGTCGGGCAGTTCCGCGGTGACGCGCAGCTGCTGCGTGCGGCGGCCTTGTACGAATCGGTCCATGACCTCACGGGCCAGTGGCCCACCCTGCCCAGACACCCTCTCAACATCGTTCCCTGACTGCCATGACTCATCAAGTCCGATTGACGCGCCGGCTGCTGGCCATGACCGCTGTCGCCGCCGCCACCTTCGCCATGACCGCGCCGGCCGGCGCAGCCGATGCCGAGCCGATGCATATCATTGTCGGCTACGCCCCGGGCGGCGCCGCCGACAGCCTGGCGCGCCTGTAAAGCAACTGCGCCAGGACGGCCACGGCACGGTGGTGGTCGAAAACCGCCCCGGAGCCTCGGCGCGCCTGGCGCTCGACTACGTGAAGCGTGCCAGGCCCGATGGCAAGACCGTGTTCATCGGCCCCTCGCCCCTGTTCACAATCTTTCCGCTGACCTACAAGAAGCTGTCATACGACGCCGACAAGGACCTGGTGCCCGCGGCGGTGCTGACCGATGTGCCGACCGCGGTCGCGACCGGCGTGCAGCAGCCTTACCAGAACATGAAGGAATACGTGAGCTGGGCCAGGCGCAACCCGGGCGGCGCCAGCCTGGGCCTGGCCACCATCGGCAGCGCCGGCCACCTGGGCACGGTGGCACTGGGCAAGGCCGAAGGCATCGCCATCACGCCCGCGCCGTATCGCGGCGCGTCGCCGATGCTGGTGGATGTGGTCAGCGGCAATGTGTCGATCGGCTGGGATGCCGTAGCCAGCATGATGCCGCTGTACAAGGGCGGCAAGCTGCGCTTCCTTGGGGTGAGCGGTACGCGCCGCGCCAAGGCGCTGCCCGAAGTGCCCACCATGAAGGAACAGGGCTTCAGCCAGTATGACCACGCCACCAGCTGGTACGGCGTGTTCGTGCCTGCTGGCACGCAGCCTGACGTGGTGGCGCAGGTGGAAAAGATGTTCCTCGCCGCCTCGGCCAACGCCGCCACCGTGGCCAAGCTGGAAGCGCTGGGCCTGGAAGTGGTGGCGCGCCCCGGCCAGGAAGGCCGCCGCCGCATCCAGCTGGAACGCGCCGCGTGGAAGCCGATCGTGGAGGCGACCGGCTTCCAGGCCGAGGACTGAGGCCCGGCCCAGCCCTCAGGGCTTGGGCCGCACCGCGTCAGCGGTTCCCTGGATAAAGGCCTTGATCTTCTCGACGTCGTCCGGCGTCAGCTTGCCGGTAAAGTCCGGCATGCCGCGCGCCATCGCCGGCCCCTTGAAGACCACCTTGTCCAGGTTCTCGATATAGGCCGCATCAATATAGCCCAGGTTAGGGATATTGCCGCCGCGGTCCACGCCGGGCACGCCGTGGCACAGGGCGCAGTTGCTGACGTACAGGCCGGTGCCCGCCTTGACCTGCGCCGGGTCATATTTCACGCCCTGCAGCAGCCTGGCGGCGCGGTACTCGGCAAAGGCCGGCAGCGGCGCCTTGCCGCCGAGGGCGAAGGTGTAGACCGTGCCCGGCCCCTGCCGGTTGGTGGCGCGCTGGGCCTGCCCGTAGACCCCGCCCCAACCCACTGCCACCGACACATACTGCTTGCCGTTCAACTCGAAGCTGACCGGCGCCGCCACCACGCCGGTGCCGGTGGGCGACTCCCACAGCTTGTCGCCGCTGCGCGCGTCATAGGCGACAAAGCGGCCGTCGGCGGTGCCCTGGAACACCAGGTTGCCGGCGGTGGTCAGCGTGCCGCCGTTCCACGGCGACACATGCTCCTGCGTCCACGCCGCCTTCTGCTGCACCGGATCCCAGGCGATCAGCCGGCCAAAGGGCTTGCTCTTGGGCGGCTCGGCGTTCAGGAACTTGGCGGTGTTCCAGCCCACGTTGCCATGCGGGGTGCCGGGCTTGCCTTCATTGAAGTTCCAGGTCTTGTCGTCCATCAGGTTGATCGGCACGTTCTGCGCCGGCAGGTAGACCAGCCCGGTCTGCGGGTTGAACGACATCGGATGCCAGTTGTGCGCGCCGTACGGCCCGGGGACCGAGTCATAGGGCTTGTCGGTGGCGCGCGCCTCGGGCCGCTCGATGGGGCGGCCATTGGCGTCATAGCCGGTGGCCCAGTTCACGTCGACAAAGTTCTTTGCCGAGATGAACTTGCCGTTGGTGCGGTCGATGACGAAGAAGAAGCCGTTCTTGGGCGCGTGCAGGATGACCTTGCGCATCTGCCCGTCGAGCTTCAGGTCGGCCAGGATCATCGGCTGCGCCGAGGTGTAGTCCCAGTTGTCGCCCGGGGTCTCCTGGTAGTGCCAGACATACTTGCCGGTATCCGGGTTGAGCGCGACGATCGAGGCCAGGTACAGGTTGTCGCCGCCGGCCGGACTGCGCTTGCTGTGCGACCACGGCGCGCCGTTGCCGGTGCCCACGTACATCAGGTTCAGTTCGGGGTCGAAGGCCAGCGTGTCCCAGGCCGTGCCGCCGCCGCCCGCCTCCCAGTACTTGCCGCTGGGGTCCCAGGTCTTGGCCGCCGCGGCCATCGACTCATCCTCGAACGGCCTGGAGGGGTCGCCCGGCACCGTGAACCAGCGCCACTTCTGCTCGCCGGTGCCGGCGTCATAGGCGGTGATGTAGCCGCGCACGCCGTATTCGGCGCCGCCGTTGCCGATGATGACCTTGCCCTTGAACACGCGCGGCGCGCCGGTGATGGTGTACGAGTACTTGCGGTCGATGATGGTGTCCTTCTCCCACTGCTTGCGGCCACTGGCGGCATCCAGCGCGATCAGCCGGCCATCGTAGGCGGCCACGAACACCTTGCCCTGGTACAGCGCCACGCCGCGGTTGACCACGTCGCAGCAGCCGCGATAGCCGAGCGAGCGGTCCACCTTGGGGTCGAAAGTCCAGAGCCGCTTGCCGGTGCGCGCATCGACCGCATGCACCACGCTCCATGACGCGGTGACGTACATCACGCCGTCCACCACCAGCGGGGTTGCCTCCACGCCGCGGGTCGACTCCAGGTTGTAGGTCCACACCAGGCCCAGGTCGCGCACGTTCGCGGCATCGATCTGCCTGAGCCGGCTGAAGCGGGTCTCGGCATAGTCCAGGCCATGGCTGGGCCAGTCGCGGGCGGTGCTGGCGTTGGCACTGATGAAGGCGCCGTCAACCTTGGCTGCCGCATTGCGCGGCGCCGCGGCGCCGGCGGGCAAGACCTGCACCACCAGCGCCAGGGCCGCTGCCAGGAGGCCTGTGGCGCGCCTCATGGTGCGGCGGGTGTGCATTGCAACATCGGGGGCAACGGGGTCCGTCGCCTGCTTCAACGCATGGCTCATGTCGTCTCCTGTAGAGCATTCTTGTTGGAATTCGGGACTGCAGGATTACGGAACTGCGCGATGCCGGTCGGTGGCCGGGGCCTATAGATAATCGGTGAGCGATTCGATTATGGGTACAGGGATTACCCGCGGAAAGTCGTGCAGCCGGCGCAAGGCGGCTGGCGTCCCGAGACTGTCGGGCGATATGTGCCGGATATTACTGATGAAGAAATGAATATTGGACGGTGTAGGCACGCCTCGCTTAGCCTTGGCGCCAAGGCAGCCAGCCAGCCCACATCCCCGTATCCGGAGACACCACCATGAGCAACTTCCTTCTCTACGAGCAGCAGGACCACATCGTCACGCTGACGATGAACGAGCCCGAGCGCCGCAACCCGCTGACCGGCAATACCGCCGTGGCGGAGTTCCTGGCCGCGATCGACCGCATCCACGGCGACCGCAGCGTGCGCGCGGTGGTCATTACCGGCGCGGGCACGGCGTTCTCGTCGGGCGGCAATATCAAGGACATGGAGCGCCAGGCCTCCGGCGCAGTGCCGGGCATGGAAATCCGGCAGGACTACCGCTGCGGCATCCAGCGGCTGCCGCTGGCGCTGTTCAACCTGGAAGTGCCGGTCATCGCCGCGGTCAATGGCGCGGCCATGGGCGCGGGGCTGGACCTGGCCTGCATGTGCGACATCCGCATTGCCTCGGAGCGCGCGCAGTTTGCCGAGTCCTTCGTCAAGCTCGGCATCATCCCCGGCGATGGCGGCGCGTGGCTGCTGCCGCGCGTGATCGGCCTGTCGCGGGCGGCCGAGATGACCTTCACCGGCCAGCCGATCGATGCCAGGCTGGCGCTGGAATGGAACCTGGTGTCGCGCGTGGTCGCGCCCGAGGCGCTGCTGTCCACTGCCTATGAGCTGGCCGGCCGCATCGCCGCCAACCCGCCGCACGCGGTGCGACTGGCCAAGCGCCTGATGCGCGAGGCCATGCATACCCGCCTGGATACGCTGCTGGAACTGTCCGCCGGCTTCCAGGCGCTGTCGCACCAGACTGCCGACCACCGTGAGGCGGTGCAAGCGTTCCTGGATAAGCGCACGCCGGTTTTCACGGGGAACTGAGCTGCAGCAGCCAGGCAGACTGCTGTGCCGCTCAGCCTGCCACGCCCAGCGCTCCCTCTACATTGCGCACCAGGCTCACCAGGCGCGGGCCGATGTCCTCCTCCATCTGCTTGCTCTGCTGGCTGAACACCGGCACCGAGGCGGCAAAGATCCACGCCTCGCCGTCGCGGCGGGTGCGCATCGGTACGGCAACCGATTCCACCTCGCGGTGCAGGTCGCGGTGGCCGCGGCAGAAGCCGTGTTCTTGTAGGTCGCGGGCGGCGTCAGCCAGGCGCTCCTGCAGCCAGTCAGCGCGCTGCGGATCGGCGGCGCGGAGCTGGGCGAGATAGGCCTCGCGCTCGGCCTCGCTCAACAGCATCAGGTAGCCGCGTCCGGACCCTGTGCGCGAGACCGACACGCGCGTGCCGACCTCGGGCCGGAACACATGGCTGCCCACGCCCTGGGCGATCTCGACGTAGGTCAGCGCATTGCCGCTGCCGACGATCAGCTCGACCTGCCCGGCGATATGGTCGGCCAGCTCCTGCATGGCCGGCCGCGCCAGCTGGCGGATCGTCATGCGTGCCAGCGCGGGCGCGGCCAGGTTGATCAGCCCGACCCCGGGCACGTAGCGCGACAGGCGCTCTGAATAATGCAGCAGGCCCAGCTCGCACAGGGTATCGAGCAGCCGGAACAGGGTCGGCTTGGCCAGGCCGGTGCGCTCCATCAGCTCGCGGCTGCTCAACTCCTGCACCGTTGGGGAAAAGCAGTTGAGGATCGAAATGCCACGCGCCAGCGCGCTGACAAGGCGCGCTTCGCCGTCGGCATCGGCGGGCGGCGGGGCCAGGGAGCCGTGTGGTGCATTCGTCATGTTATTGCCTGAATTAAAGGTTTTTTGATACGAGCGTCTCAAAACCCGGATGTTGCCCTTCGTTTTTTCCAAAGTCAAACCGGGTTATTTGGGTTTACACGACGCTTTTCCGAAGACAGAATCCCAATTCATCGTATTGGACGATCACATTTCGGTACGGACGTCTCAATATCCCAGCCACGACTCGCAACGCTCAGCTTTTTCAGGAGACACCCCATGCAACAAGCCGTCATCGTCGACGCCATCCGCAGCCCGATGGGCCGCTCCAAGCCAGGCTCGGCCTTCACCGAACTCCATGCCACCGAGTTGCTGGCGCAGGTGCTCAAGGGCCTGGTCGAGCGCAACAAACTGGACCCGGGTTTGGTCGACGACGTCATCACCGGCTGCGTGACCCAGGCGGGCGAACAATCCGCCGGCCCGGGCCGGGTGGCGTGGCTGGCGGCAGGCTTTCCTGACCACGTGCCGGCCACCACCATCGACCGCAAGTGCGGCTCCAGCCAGCAGGCGGTGCATTTCGCCGCGCAGGGCATCATGGCCGGCGCCTATGACATCGTCATCGCCTGCGGTATCGAGTCGATGAGCCGCGTGCCAATGGGCTCGGCCCGCATTGGGCAGAACCCGTACGGCCCGTCGATGGAAGCGCGCTATGCGCCGGGGCTGGTCTCGCAGGGCGTCGCGGCCGAGTTGGTGGCCGCCAAGTACGAACTGTCGCGCCACGACATGGACAGCTACTCGGCCCGCTCGCACGAGCTGGCCGCAGCCGCGCGCGAAAGCGGCGCCTTCCGCCGCGAGATCCTGGGCATCAGCACGCCCAACGGGCTGGTCGAGCAGGATGAAACCATCCGCTCGGGCACCTCGGTGGAGAAACTGGGCACGCTGCAGGCCTCGTTCCGCAACGACGAACTCAGCGTGCGCTTCCCGCAAATCGGCTGGAACGTGACCGCGGGCAATGCCTCGCAGATCAGTGACGGCGCCTCCGCCATGCTGCTGATGAGCGAGTCGATGGCGCAGCGCCTGGGCCTGAAGCCGCGTGCGCGCTTTGTCGCTTTCGACGTGTGCGGCGACGATCCGGTCATGATGCTGACCGCCCCGATCCCCGCCAGCCAGCGCGCGATCAAGAAGAGCGGCCTGAAGCTCGACCAGATCGACCACTACGAGATCAACGAAGCCTTTGCCTGCGTGCCGCTGGCCTGGCAGCGCGCGCTCGGCGCCGACCCGGCACGCCTGAACCCGCGCGGCGGCGCCATTGCGCTGGGCCATCCGCTGGGTGCCTCCGGCGTGCGGCTGATGACCACCATGCTGCATGCACTGGAAGACAGCGGCCAGCGCTATGGCCTGCAGTCGATGTGCGAGGCCGGCGGCATGGCCAACGCCACCATCATCGAGCGCCTGTAAGCGGCGCCTCCTACCGAACAACGTATCCAGTCAAGGAGACAAAGCATGAAACTGACCAATATGTCCGCCGTCGTGACCGGCGGCGCTTCCGGCCTGGGCCTGGCCTGCGTGCGGCGCCTGGTGGAACGCGGCGTCGACGTCGTGATCGCCGACCTGTCGGAAGAGCGCGGCAATGCCGCCGTCGACGAGTTCGGCGGCAAGGTCCGCTTCCTCAAGGCCGACGTGACCGACACCGACCAGATGAACGCCGTCTATGACGCCGCCGAAGCCATTGCCCCGCTGCGCGCGCTGATCCATTGCGCCGGCCTGGGCGGCCCGGTGCGCGTGGTCGAGAAGGACGGCTCGCCGGGGTCGCTGGAAAAATATGAGTCGATCGTGCGCATCAACCTGATCGGCACCTTCAACGCGCTGCGCCTGGGTGCCGCGCGCATGGCTAAGAACGAACTGATCGACGGTGAGCGCGGCGCGTGCGTACTGACCGCGTCTGTGGCCGCCTACGAAGGCCAGATCGGCCAGATCCCTTATGCATCGGCCAAGGCCGGTATCGTCGGCATGACCCTGGTGGCTGCACGCGACCTGGCACAGCGCGCGATACGCGTTTGCACCATCGCCCCGGGGCTGTTCGACACCCCGCTGCTGGCCAAGCTGCCGGAGAACGTGCGCGCCTCGCTCGGCGCCATGGTGCCGCATCCGCCCCGCCTGGGCGCACCGGATGAATACGCGTCCACCGCGCTGCACATCCTGGAGAACCCCATGCTCAACGGCGAAACCATCCGCCTGGACGGCGCCATCCGCATGGCACCGCGCTGAGCCGTGCGCTGCACCGATACCGACTTCTGACAAGGAAACCGCATGAACGACACGCTGCAACTGGAAACCCGCGGCAATACGCTGCTGATCACCATGAACCGGCCCCAGGCGAAAAATGCCATGGACTTTGAGACCGCGACCGCGCTGGCTGCCGCCATCGACCAGCTGGAAAGCCGCGACGACCTGAGCGTGGCCATCCTGACCGGCGCGGGCGGCACCTTCTGCTCGGGCATGGACCTGAAGGGCTTCCTGGAAGGCAAGCGCCCCAGCCTGCCTGGCCGCGGCTTTGGCGGGCTGACCGAGAAGCCGCCGCGCAAGGTGCTGATCGCCGCGGTGGAAGGCTATGCGCTGGCCGGCGGCTTCGAGCTGGCGCTGGCGTGCGACCTGATCGTGTCGTCGAAGGCGGCCAAGTTCGGCCTGCCTGAAGTCAAGCGGGGGCTGGTGGCCGGCGCCGGCGGCCTGATGCGCCTGCCGCGCCGCGTGCCGTACCACATCGCCATGGAATACGCGCTGACCGGCAATATGCTGGGCGCCGAGCAGGCTCACGCCTATGGGCTGATCAACCGCCTGACCGAAGCGGGCCAGGCGCTGGCAGGCGCGCTGGCGCTGGCCGACGAGATCGGCGCCAACGGCCCGCTGGCGGTTGCGGTCAGCAAGCAGATCGTGGCCGAGTCCGCCGACTGGAGCGCCGAGGAGATGTTCGAGCGCCAGCGCCCGCTGCTGGCGCCGGTGTTCACCTCGGCCGATGCCCGCGAGGGTGCCGCCGCATTCGCCGAGAAGCGCAAGCCGGTGTGGACGGGCAAGTGATGGCGCACGCCAGGCGGAGGGCATCGATGTCATCCGTCCTGCGCTAGTGGACTACAGAACGGCCGGCCGCAAGCCGGCCGTTCGCACATTCCAAGCAGCACGCAGACCAGAACATGGAGGAGACCCATGAAACACAAGCTGCCAGAATCGCTGTTCAACACGTCCGCGGCCCTGCTGCTGGCAACCGCCGCCGCCATGCTGCCGCTGGCGGCCAGCGCCGCGGCCTGGCCTGAGCGCCCCATCACCATCATCGTGCCCGGCGCGCCGGGGGGCACCACCGATATTCCGACACGGCTGGTGGCGCAGAAGCTGTCGGCCATCCTGGGCCAGCCGGTGGTGGTCGACAACAAGCCCGGCAGCGGCGGCATCATCGGCACGCAGGCCTTCATGCGCGCGGCGCCGGACGGCTACACGCTGCTGGTCGGCAATACCGGCTCGCACGCGATCAACTACAGCGCCTACAAGCAGTTGTCCTACCAGCCGCAGGACTTCCTGCCGCTGACGGACCTGATCTCGTTTGCCAACGTGCTGGTGGTCGGCGCGCAGTCGCCGGTACGCAGCGTGGCCGAGCTGATGGCGCAACTCAAGCAGTCCCCGGGCAAATATTCCTATGCTTCGGCCGGCATCGGGCAGACCACGCACCTGACGGCGGAGCTATTCCGGCTGCGCACGGGCACCGAAGTGATTCACGTGCCGTACAAGGGGTCGACACCAGCCACGACCTCCGTGCTGGCGGGCGAAACCACCTTCATGTTCGACAACCTGACGCAGGCGCTGCCGCAAATCCGCGCCGGCAAGCTGCGCGCGCTTGCGGTGACCAGCGCCGAGCGCCTGCCGGCCCTGCCGGACGTGCCGACGATGGCGCAGGCCGGCGTGAAGGATTTCGTGGTAATGGGCTGGCTGGGCTTCTTTGCGCCGGCCAAGACCCCGCCGGCCATTGCCGCCACCCTGCAGGAAGCGCTGGGCAAGGCCATGCGCGACCCCGAGGTGGTGGCCAGGTTCCGCGACATGGGCGGCATTCCGGGCGGCGAACCGCAGCCGAAGTTCGCCGCGCTGGTCAGCGGCGACATCAAGCGCTGGGGCGAGACCATCCGGGCATCCAAGGTCAGCCTGGACTAGCCAGGCGCGGGGCCGCCTTTGGCAAAGCGGAAGGCGGACCCGCCCAAAGCCAAATTGACACGGTGGGACCTGGGGCATACCCTCGCCCTACCCTGCGGTATATTCAGCGCACGCTTAAATGTAAAGACATGGAAAGCGCCCCGGGCGCTCACAACGATAACGACAACGACGAGACCACACCGTGCCCACCCCCACCGCGCCTTCCCGCTACGAAGCCCTGCGCCCGGCCTTGCCGATCCTGATCGGCGCCTCCTTGATGCTCAGCCTGGCCATGGGCCTGCGCCAGAGCCTTGGCATCTTCATGCCGCCGCTGACGCGGGACCTCGGCATCTCGGTATCGGATTTCACCTTCGCCATCGCGGTACAGAACCTGGCGTGGGGCCTGCTGCAGCCGCTGGCCGGGGCCTGGGCCACGCGGATCGGCTTCCGGCCGCTGATGCTGGCCGGCTCGCTGCTCTATGTGACCGGACTGGTGCTGCTGGCGACCGCGCACAGCATGGTCGGCGTCACGCTGGGCGCGGGCGTGGCCATTGGCGCATCGATGGCCTGCACCGGCAGCGCCCTGGCGATGGCGGTGGCGGCGCGGCCGGTGTCGGCGGCGCTGCGCAGCACGGTGCTGGGGCTGGTGTCTGGCGCGGGCTCGCTGGGTGCGCTGCTGGCGGCGCCGATCGGGCAGATGGTGACGCAGGCCTACGGCTGGCGCACCGGGCTGGCAGCGTTCGTGCTGCTGGCGCTGGTGATGCTGCCCGCGGCGTGGTTTGCCGGGCGCGTGGACCGGCTGCCGCTGGTGTCGCCCGCAGGGCGCGGCCAGGACAGCGCGCGTGAAGCGCTGGGCACCGCGCTGCGGCATGCGCCGTTCGTGGTGATGGCGCTGGCGTATTTCGTCTGCGGCATGCAACTGGTGTTCCTGACCACGCACCTGCCATCGTATCTGGACGTATGCGGCATGGACCCAATGCTCAGCGCGCAGGCGTTGGGCGTGATCGGCGGCTTCAACGTGCTGGGCAGCATCTTCTTCGGCTGGGCCGGCGGCCGCTTCAACAAGCTGATGCTGCTGGGCGGCATCTATACGATTCGCTCGCTGGCGCTGACCTGGTACTTCTCGTCGGCGCCCACGCCGCAAAGCACGCTGGTGTTCGCCGCGGTGATGGGCTTCCTGTGGCTGGGCGTGGCGCCGCTGGTATCGGGCTGGATCGCCGAGACCTTCGGCCTGCGCTGGCAGGCCATGCTGGGCGGCGTGGCGTTCTTCAGCCACCAGATCGGCAGCTTTCTCGGCGCCTTCGGCGGTGGGCTGGTCTACGACGCGCTGGGTTCCTACACCGTGGCGTGGCAGGTCGGCGTGACCCTGGGGCTGGCCGCGGGTCTGGCGCAAATTGCATTTGCCGTGGCCACGCGGCGGCAGCCGCCGCTGATGGCCACGTCCTGAAACACTGTGCCGGGCCGCCCCGAACGGGGGATGCGGAGGGCGCGCTTAGCACCTAGCATGGATCCTGAGTGGTCCGGTCTTGGATCCTCAGGCCTTTTCAAGCCCGCCCCGCGCGGGTCTTTTTATGGTGCTTCGCTGAATTGGGTGGCACGCGCGCCAAGCCCTTCCCCGGCCCATACCAATATGCGCCCTCCGCCGGCGCCACAGACAGCCCCCAACACGTACAATCTCGGCTTTCCTTCCCGTCCCACCCGCTGCCATGACCACCCTCGGAACGCCTCTCTCCCCCTCTGCCACCAAAGTGATGCTGCTCGGCTCCGGCGAGCTGGGCAAGGAAGTGCTGATTGCACTGCAGCGCCTGGGTGTGGAAACCATCGCCGTCGACCGCTATGACAATGCACCCGGCCAGCAGGTAGCCCACCACGCGCGCACCATCGCCATGAGCGACCCGGACCAGCTCAAGGCGCTGATCGAGGCGGAAAAGCCGCACCTGGTCGTGCCCGAGATCGAGGCCATCGCCACGCCCATGCTCGAAACCTTGGAAGCCGCCGGCACCGTGCGCGTGATCCCTACCGCCCGCGCCGCGCGCCTGACCATGGACCGCGAAGGCATCCGCCGCCTGGCCGCCGAATCGCTCGGCCTGCCGACCAGCCCGTACAAGTTCTGCGATTCGCTGGATGAACTGCAGGCTGCCATCGACGGCGGCATCGGCTACCCGTGCGTGGTCAAGCCGGTGATGAGCAGCTCCGGCAAGGGCCAGAGCAAGATCGACGGTCCCGATGGCGTCAAGGCGGCCTGGGACTACGCCATGGCCGGCGGCCGCGTCAGCCACGGCCGCGTGATCGTGGAAGGCTTTATCGATTTCGACTACGAGATCACGCTGCTGACCGTGCGCGCCATGGGCGCCAGCGGCCAGGTGGAAACGCAGTTCTGCGCCCCGATTGGCCACGTCCAGGTCAGCGGCGACTACGTCGAGAGCTGGCAGCCGCAGCCGATGCACCCCGCCGCGCTGGAAACCGCCCAGCGCATTGCGCAGGCGGTCACGGCAGACTTGGGCGGCATGGGCCTGTTCGGCGTGGAGCTGTTCGTCAAGGGTGAGCAGGTCTGGTTCAGCGAGGTCAGCCCGCGTCCGCACGACACCGGCATGGTCACCATGGCCACGCAATGGCAGAACGAGTTCGAACTGCATGCCCGCGCCATCCTGGGCCTGCCGGTCGACACCACGCTGCGCAGCCCCGGCGCCAGCGCCGTGATCTACGGCGGCGTGGATGCCCAGGGGGTGGTCTTCGATGGCGTGGACCAGGCACTAAGCGTGCCTCAGACCGAGGTGCGCCTGTTCGGCAAGCCCGAGAGCTTCATCAAGCGCCGCATGGGTGTGGCGCTGGCCTACGCGGACGATGTCGACACCGCCCGCACCCGCGCCAAGGAAGCCGCCAGCCGCGTGCGTCCGCGCGCGGTCGGCTGAGCGTCAGGCGCAGCTCAGATCGGATGGCTGCCCGCGGCGGCGCCGTGGGCAGGGGCATGATGGACGGTGGCCTGTGCCGCCGCCACCTGCGCCGCGGCCAGCACCGGCGAGATGCGCACGCCGGTCAGATCCGCGCCTGACGGCGCCTGGTACAGGCGCAGGCCCAGCTCGGGCAGGATCGCCAGCAGGTGGTCGAAGACATCGCCCTGGATGCGCTCATAGTCCATCCACGCAGTCAACGCGGTAAAGCAGTAGATCTCCACCGGGATGCCCTGCGAATCGGGCTCCATCATGCGCACGTTCAGCAGCAGGTCGTGGTGGATCTCCGGGTGCGCCTTCAGGTAGGCAATGCCGTAGGCGCGGAAGGTGCCGACATTGGTCAGCCGGCGCCGGTTGACCGGGTCATTGCCGGCGGCAATCAGCAGGCGGTTGGCCTCGTCGACCTCGGCCTGCTTCTCCTCCAGGTAGTCGTGCAGCAGCCGGAAGCGCATCAGCGCCTGCACTTCCCGGTCCTCCAGAAAGCGCACGCTGCCCGCATCCAGCCGCAACGTGCGCTTGATGCGCCGCGCGCCGGATTCGAACATCTGCCGGTAGTTGCGGTAGCTCTCGGAGAACAGCTTGTAGGTCGGCACCGTGGTCACGGTGTTGTCCCAGTTCTGCACCTTGACCGTATGCAGGGCGATGTCCTTGACGTAGCCGTCGGCATTGCACTGGGGCATCTCGATCCAGTCGCCGATGCGCAGCATGTCGTTCGAGGTCAGCTGGGTACTGGCCACCAGCGACAACAGCGTGTCCTTGAACACCAGCAGCAGCACCGCCGACAGCGCACCCAGGCCGGACAGCATCCACAGCGGCGAGCGGTTGATCAGGATCGACAGCACCAGCACCGAGCACACCAGCCCCAGCCCGAGCCGCCCCACCTGGATATAGCCCTTGATCGAGCGCGTCTGTGCCTCGCGGCTGCTGGCGTATACGTCCTGCCAGGCGCTCAGCACGCCGCCTAGCATCAGGAAAAAGCAGATCCACAGGCCGGCATGGGCCAGGCGCTCGATGGCCAGCGCATAGCGGCCCATGTGCGGCACTTCGCCAATGCCGACGGTGATCACCGCGAACCCGACCGCATAGCCGAAGCGCCGATAGGCACGATAACGCGTCAGCGCCTTGCTCCAGGGGGCCTTGCCCCATACCGTCAGCAAGCGATGGGCGATACGCGACATCACGTGGCCGAACAGCCACTGAGCCACCACGGCGATCAGCACCAGCACCAGCAGGTACGAGGCAATCTGGGCCCATGGATGGGCTGGAATACGTTGCTGGAACAGCGCCAGCAGGACATCGAAACTCATGGAGGGGCGACTTTATAGCCAGTGGCTTGGCCAGATAGTGTACAGAACGTGTCCGCCACACCCCGAATCCGAAACGGATTCCCCCCAAGGTCCTACGCCGGCAGCAGCTTCAGCCCGCCAATCCCGACACAGATCAGCCCGATCAACACCAGCCGCATCGGCGCCGCGCTTTCGCCCAGGAACAGGATGCCGATCACCGTCACCCCGATCGCCCCGATCCCGGTCCAGATTGCGTAAGCCGTCCCGACCGGCAAGTGCCGCAGCGCCGCGCTGAGCAGGAAGATACTGGCCAGCGCCGCCCCGATGCCCAGTGCTGTCGGCCCGGGCCGCGTCCAGCCGTCGGTATGTTTGAGCGCCAGCGCCATCACGATCTCGATCAGGCCCGCCAGCACCAGCAGCATCCACGCCATTGCCATGTCTTTCATCCAGGTGTGCCGCCCGGACACCCATTGCCGGGCACGCGACGCCACTGTAGGCTGTGCAGATCAGCACGAAAACTGGCGAATTCTGCAAAGGGGCTATGCAAACATGCAGGAAGCAGACTGGGACGACCTGAAGTATTTCCTTGCCGTGGGCCAGTCCGGCTCGCTCGCAGGCGCCGCGCGCGCCCTGCACGTCAACCATTCCACAGTCCTGCGCCGGCTGGCGCGGCTGGAAGAGACCCTGGGCACCCTGCTGTTCGAACGCCATGCCACCGGCTACGCCATGACCGCCGCAGGCGAGGCCCTGGCGCACCGGCTGGCCGGCGTCGGCGAGCAGATCGATGCTGCCCAGCGCCAGCTGTCCGGCCTCGACAGCCAGCTGAGCGGGCCATTGCGCGTGACCACGACCGACACGCTGCTGGGTGGACTGCTGATGCCCTTGTTTGCAGAATTCCGGTCGATGCACCCGCGCATCCAGCTGCAGATCGTCATCAACAACAGCTTCCTGAGCCTGAGCCGGCGCGAGGCCGATGTGGCGATCCGGCCGGCGAATGCGCCGCCGGAGTACCTGGTGGGCCGCCGTATCGGGCGGCTGCAGACGGCGCCGTATGCGGCACGGCGCTACCTGCAGCAACTCGGCCTGCCAACGGAAGCCGACCATCCGCGGCTGGCGGACTGGTCGGCCTATGACTGGGTCGTGCCGGACGATGCGCTATCCCACCTTGCCCAGGCGCGCTGGATACGCGATAACGTGCCGGAACCCCGCCGCGCCGTCAGTGCCGACAGCCTGGTGGCCATGGCGGATGCCGTACGGCACGGCATGGGCGCCGGCATGCTGCTGTGCCTGCTGGCCGGGGCTGACCCAGACCTGGTGCGGCTGGCGCCAGTCGATGAAGCCATGGATACCGATTTGTGGGTGCTGACGCATCCGGATCTCAGGCACAGCGCGCGCGTGCGGGTGTTGGGCGATTTCCTGTATGAGCGGCTGAGACAAGGGGAATGGGTGGCGGGCTGAAGACTTGCCCCCCGGTTCAGGCCGCCGCCGCATACATCTCCATCAGCTGCTCATCCGCATACCCCCAGTCAGCGGCATTCTCGAACGCCACCACCGTCTCGTCGCTGTGGCGCAGGTCGATCAGTTCGGTGGGGACGGGCCTGGACTGCGATACGGAATAGAACGCCATCACCTTCGGCCGCAGCGGATCGGCCTCGTTCTGCGCGCAGACCACCGCCAGCCGGTTCGAACGCAGCCGCAGCACGGTGCCGAGCGGATAGATGCCGACGGTGCGGGTGAAGGCCTTGAACACGCGCCGGTCGAACAGCGTGTCGACACGCACGGCCATGTATTCCATGGCGCGGGCCGGCGACCACGGCCGGTGGCCCGGGCGGCTGGAAGTGAGCGAATCATAGGCATCGCAGATCGCGCCGATCTTGGCGTGCACGCTCAGTTCGTTCCCCGCCAGGCCGTAGGGGAAGCCGCGCCCGTCCACGCGTTCGTGATGGTGGACGCAGACATCGAGCGGGATGTTCGAATAGAGCCGGGCCTCGTTCAGGATGCGGTAGCCAGCCGACGGATGCCGGCGGTAGATCTCCTCTTCCTCGGGCGTGCGTTCGCTGGCCTTGTGGACCGGGGCCGCGGGCAGCGTCAGCTTGCCGATGTCGTGGACCAGGCCGGCCAGGCCGAGTTCGCGCACCTCGTCGTCGGGCAGGCCCAGCGTGCGGCCGACGGCGATCATCAGCGCGCAGACGGCGAAGGCGTGCAGGTAGTTGTCGTCGCCACGCGCCTTGAGCCGCGCCAGCGCCAGCAACGCCTGCCCATGGCGCGACAGCGAGCGCGAGGCGGAATCGACCAGCAGCAGCGCGCCGCTGACCTCCAGCGCCCGGCCCATGCGGATGTCGGCGAACATCGAGCCGATCACGGCCTTGCCGGATTGCAGCAGCTCGCGCGCGCGGACGATCTCGGCATCAAGCGTGGCGGCGGGTGGCGGCACGGTGGCCGGGTCCATGGGGTCGGGTGTCGACTCCGGGGCCGGGACGGGTCCGGGTATTTCCGGCGTGTCCGGCGCCGGTACGTTGCGGCCCTTCAGGATATCGATCCAGACCTCCTGCACCCCTGCCGACTGTATCTGCCGGACCTGGTCCTCAGTGGCGACCAGGAACTTTGCGCGCCAGAACGGATGGTTGATCCACGGGCCGCCAAGCCTGGCGACAAACATCCCGACCTGCAGTTGTTCCGACCGTATGCGTCTCAACATGCGTTACCCCCTCGGATGATGGTTTTCTTGTTGTCGATCCGTTTATCGGCGGCCGCCGGCAGGACTTTAGCCCCCATTGCGGGGAGGAACCGTGCCGCCGCCCTTGTCAAGCGCCGCCCGAATGCCCGGACGGCGTCCTCGGGCATTGCCGGGGGGCGGTACCACCGGCGCTACAATGGCCTGCCCAGTGCTCACAGACGCCAGCCAGTCGCCCCCGTTCACCCATGTCCGGAACGTACACGCTAGTCGGCATCGCCCGTGCCAAGACCCACCGCCGCGAGGCGCTGGTATCCCAGCTCACCAAGCTGCGCTCGCGCGGGCTGACCGAGCCCGGCTGCCTGGACTACCACGTCGGGCAAGACGCCGAGGATGCGCGGGTCTTTGTGATCTACATGGTCTGGGACTCCAAGCGCGCGCTCGAATCGCACCTGAACCGGCCCTATATGCGCGATTTCCACGCCTCGCGCGCGGATTTCGTCGAAGGCGATTTCAGTTTCCGCTGGCTCAACGCCGCCTGATCCGCCTGGCCACGGGCAATCCCGGTCACTTCTGGCCGTCCCCCTGCTTGTCATTCCCGCCGCCCCGATCTATCACTCAATGTGACGCCCGGAGCGGGCACGGCAGGAGTGCACCATGGAAGTCAGGGATGGATTTGCCGGCACCATCGGCCACACCCCGCTGATCCGGCTGGCCGGCCTGAGCGCCGAAACCGGCTGCGATATCTACGGCAAGGCGGAATTCCTCAATCCAGGCGGCTCGGTCAAGGACCGCGCGGCACTCTACATCATCCGTGATGCCGAACGGCGCGGGCTGCTGACGCCCGGCGGCACGGTCATCGAAGGCACCGCCGGCAATACCGGCATCGGCCTGGCCCACCTGTGCGCGGCGCGTGGCTACCGCTGCATCGTCGTGATACCTGACACGCAGTCGCCCGAGAAAATGGAGCGGCTGCGCATGCTCGGCGCCGAGGTCCGCGCGGTGCCCGCCAAGCCTTACGCCGATCCGGACAACTACCAGAAGATTGCCGGCCGGCTGGCCGACCAGACCGACAACGCGATCTGGGCCAACCAGTTCGACAACCTGGCCAACCGCCAGGCCCACTACGAGACCACCGGGCCCGAGATCTGGCACGCCACCGGCGGGCACATCGATGCCTTCACCTGCTCCACCGGCACCGGCGGCTCGCTGGCCGGCATCGCGCGCTGCCTGAAAGAGCACAAGCCCGGCGTGCGCATCGTGCTGGCCGACCCGCACGGCAGCGGCCTGTACCACTTCGTCAAGCACCGCGAGGTCAAGGTCGAAGGCAGCTCGATCACCGAAGGCATCGGCTCCAGCCGGGTGACCGCCAACCTGCAGGACACGCCCATCGACGACGCGGTGCGCATCGACGACCAGACCTGCGTGGACATGGTCTACCGCCTGCTGCGCGAGGAGGGCTTGTTCGTGGGCGGGTCGTCGGGAATCAACGTCGGCGCCGCGGTGGCGCTGGCGCGCGAGATGGGGCCGGGCCATACCATCGTCACGCTGCTATGTGACCGCGGCGACCTGTACATGGCACGGCTGTTCAATGAAGCCTGGCTGGAGGGCAAGGGGCTGCAGCCGATTCCGTTCCGGCGTGCCGGCCCCGCCGGGTAAATGCCTGCGCGGCTCACGCCGCCTTGAGCCGCCGCCACAGCGTGGTCGGGCTGATGCCAAGGATATGGCAGGCCGCGGCGCGGT
This sequence comes from Cupriavidus necator N-1, assembly GCF_000219215.1. Lineage (NCBI taxonomy): Bacteria > Pseudomonadati > Pseudomonadota > Betaproteobacteria > Burkholderiales > Burkholderiaceae > Cupriavidus > Cupriavidus necator. Next base: position 1,944,914 of record NC_015726.1, read on the forward strand.
CGCCGCCGCACTCGGCCAGCACGCGCCGGATATGCTCGACTTCGCTGGACTGCTTCACGCCAGCCAGGGAACGGCGCGGGCGTGTTGCCGGCGCGGCGTGCTCAGCGTCGGCCTCGGCCGGCGCCAGCATGCCATCGCCAAACAGCTCCGGCACGGCTGCCTGCAGCTCGCGCTGCAGCGCGTCGCTGTCCAGCCGGCGCCCGGCCACCAGCACGGCGATCCGTTCGGTCACGTTTTCCAGCTCGCGGATATTGCCCGGCCAGCGGTAGCGCGCCAGCCGCGCGCGGGCCGCGGCGGGCAGGCGCTGCGGCCGGTCCATGCCCAGGCGCTCCTGGGCGCGCCGGTACAGCAGCTCGGCCAACTCCTGCAGGTCTTCGGAGCGGTCGCGCAGCGGCGGCATCTCGATGCGCAGGATATTGAGGCGGTAGTACAGGTCCTGCCGGAATGAGCCATCGCGCACCATCGCGGCCAGGTCACGGTGAGTGGCGCCGATCACGCGCACGTTGACCGGTACGGCGTCGAGGCCGCCGATCGGCAGCACCTGCTTTTCCTGCAGCACGCGCAGCAGGCGCGTCTGCAGCGCGGACGGCATGTCGCCCACCTCGTCGAGGAACAGCGTGCCGTTGTGGGCCGACTCGAACAGGCCGGCCTTGCCGCCACGGCGCGCACCGGTGAAGGCGCCCTCTTCATAGCCGAACAGCTCGCTCTCCAGCAGCGCCTCGGGGAAGGCCGCGCAATTGACCGCCACGAACGGGAAGGCGCGGCGCGGGCTGGCGTCGTGCATGCCCTGCGCCAGCACCTCCTTGCCGGTGCCGCTCTCGCCGCCGATCAGCACGGTGGAATCCACCGCCGCGTAGCGCCGCGCCAGTTCGCGCAGCTCGGTCATGGCCGCGGAGGTGCCGGCCAGGTCGTCCAGGCTGTAGCGCACCCCGGCCGGCCGCGTGCGGGCGCGCGAGCGCAGGTTGCGGTCCACGCGCTGGATCGCGCTGGCGTCCTGGATGGTCAGCACGGCGCCGGTGGTGCCGGCTTCGCCGATGATGGGGATGCGGTTGACCACCACCATCTTGTCGCCGAGCTTGTGGATCGCCTCCAGTTCCTTGTCACCGCTCTGCATCACGCCTTCGAGCGCCAGGTTTGGCGCCAGCGTCTGCAGCTTGCGCCCGACCGCGGCGGCGACGGAAGTGCCGAGAAAGCGCTCCATCGCCGGGTTGAACGACTGGATGCGCCCTTCGGCATCCACCGCCGCCACGCCCTCGTTCAGGTGCGCCAGGATGGTGTTGACGTAGTCGCGCCGGGTGGCCTCGATGCGGCGCAGGCGCGCGGCCTCGATCGCGTCTTCCAGCGCCATGCGCACCGAGTTGCCGGAGTACAGGAACACGCCGGTCAGGCCATAGCGGTCGGCCAGGTCGGTCACCAGGCCGGGGCCGACCACGACCTGGATGCCCTCCTGCTTGAGCGCCTTTACGCGTGCGACGGCATCGTCCTCGGTCAGGTAGGTATAGGCCGGGACCAACAGCGAGAACGCGCGCACGAATTCATCCACCTCGGCATACGTCGACGCGTGCGTGACCAGCGCCACCCGCGGCGAGATGCGCCGCGCGGTGGCCAACGCGCTCATCACGTCAAAGCCCGTGACCTTGACCAGCACCACCGGCACATCCACGTGCTGGCGCAGGTAGGCGCCGTTGGAGCCGCCCGCCACCACCACGTCGAGCCGGCCCTCGCGCGCCTCGCGCGCCACGGCGCTGGCGGCGGCCTCGAAACCCTTGCCGACGATGCGGAATTCGGCCCGGTCGGCGTAGGCCGGAATCAGGTCGGCGAAGGCGCGTGCCAGTCGGCTGATGCCGATGGCCCAGATGCGCGGACGGGCTTGCGTGGAAACGGGAGAAGCCATGGTGCAATGCGGAAAGAATGCGTGGTGAAACCCGGGACGAACAGGCGTACAGTGCTGGCACATTGTCCGCCACGCAGCCCGCGATTTCAACTTTGAATTCCAAACTTGTGATTTTGAAATTCAATTGTGCTGAAAGGATGACATGAAATCGGCGGCGAGGCCAGCCGCCCTGCCCGCCAGCCCAGCGCTGACAAAGGCTGGCGGATTTCCCGCGGGCCCGCCCAAGGGCTTGGCACACCCCTTGCAGTATTAGGCCCGTCCTGTTCACCAACGCATACGCCATGACCTACTCCGCTTCCGACCTCGCGCGCTCCGCTGGCGCCCGCTTCCGCCAGGCGCTTGCCGACGAGCATCCGCTGCAGGTAGTCGGCACCATCAATGCCAACCACGCCCTGCTGGCCAAGCGCGCCGGCTACCGGGCCATCTACCTGTCGGGCGGCGGCGTTGCGGCCGGCTCGCTGGGCCTGCCGGACCTGGGCATCTCGAACCTGGACGACGTGCTGACCGATATCCGCCGCATCACCGACGTGTGCGACACGCCGCTGCTGGTGGACGTCGACACCGGCTTCGGCGCCTCGGCCTTCAACGTGGCCCGCACCACCAAGTCGCTGATCAAGTTTGGCGCGGCGGCCATGCATATCGAAGACCAGGTCGGCGCCAAGCGCTGCGGCCACCGCCCCAACAAGGAAATCGTCACGCAGGGTGAAATGGTCGACCGCATCAGGGCCGCCGTCGACGCCCGCACCGACGAGAATTTCGTCATCATGGCCCGCACCGACGCGCTCGCCGTCGAAGGCCTGGACAAGGCCATCGAGCGCGCCGTCGCGTGCGTGGAAGCCGGCGCCGACGCCATCTTCCCGGAAGCCATGACCGACCTGGCCATGTACCGCAAGTTTGTCGATGCGGTGAAGGTGCCGGTGCTGGCCAATATCACCGAATTCGGCGCCACTCCGCTGTTCACCACCGAGGAACTCGGCGGCGCCGGCGTGTCGATGGTGCTGTACCCGCTGTCGGCCTTCCGCGCCATGAACAAGGCGGCGGAGAACGTCTACGCGGCCATCCGCCGCGACGGCACGCAGAAGAACGTGGTCGATACCATGCAGACCCGCGCCGAGCTCTACGAGAGCATCGGCTACCATGACTTCGAGCAGAAGCTGGACGCGCTCTTCGCACAAGGCAAGGGCAAGTAAGTAAGACTCACGCGCGGCCGGGCTTTGTCCCGGCCGCTTGCACGACAACAGACAGGCAATACCAGGCATCACACAAAGGAGACCCAGATGTCCGAAGCGCAACCGCTCGTCACTCCCAAGCCCAAGAAATCCGTCGCCCTGTCGGGCGTGACCGCCGGCAATACCGCGCTGTGCACCGTCGGCCGCACCGGCAACGACCTGCACTACCGCGGCTACGACATCCTCGACATCGCCGAGACCTGCGAGTTCGAGGAGATCGCCCACCTGCTGGTGCACGGCAAGCTGCCGACCAAATCCGAACTGGCCGCCTACAAGGCCAAGCTCAAGAGCCTGCGCGGCCTGCCCGCCAATGTGAAGGCCGCGCTCGAATGGGTGCCCGCCAGCGCCCACCCGATGGACGTGATGCGCACCGGCGTGTCGGTGCTGGGCACCGTGCTGCCGGAGAAGGAAGACCACAACACCCCGGGCGCGCGCGACATCGCCGACCGCCTGATGGCCAGCCTGGGCTCGATGCTGCTGTACTGGTATCACTACAGCCACAATGGCCGCCGTATCGAGGTGGAAACCGACGATGACTCCATCGGCGGCCATTTCCTGCACCTGCTGCACGGCGAGAAGCCGTCGGCACTGTGGGAGCGCGCCATGAACACCTCGCTGAACCTGTACGCCGAGCACGAGTTCAACGCCTCGACCTTCGCCGCCCGCGTGATCGCCGGCACCGGTTCGGACATGTATTCGTCGATCAGCGGCGCCATCGGCGCGCTGCGCGGCCCCAAGCACGGCGGCGCCAACGAGGTCGCGTTCGAGATCCAGAAGCGCTACGACAACCCGGATGAGGCCCAGGCCGACATCACCCGCCGCGTCGAGAACAAGGAAGTCGTGATCGGCTTCGGCCACCCGGTGTACACCATCAGCGACCCGCGCAACCAGGTGATCAAGGACGTGGCGAAGAGGCTGTCGAAGGACGCCGGCTCGATGAAGATGTTCGACATCGCCGAGCGCCTGGAAACGGTGATGGGAGACATCAAGAAGATGTTCCCGAACCTGGACTGGTTCAGCGCGGTGAGCTACCACATGATGGGCGTGCCGACGGCGATGTTCACGCCGCTGTTTGTGATCGCGCGCACCTCGGGCTGGGCCGCGCACATCATCGAGCAGCGTATCGACAACAAGATCATCCGCCCGAGTGCCAACTACACCGGCCCGGAGAACCTGAAGTTCGTGCCGCTGAAGGATCGCAAGTAAGACCGGCTGCCGGTTTGCTCCGCGTCGGGTTGCATTGATCCGGGCCTGCGGGCAAGGGGGTAGTTGGTCGCTGACATGGGACCACTACCCCTTTTTCATACCTATATTGATTTCCCTACACCATGAATTCTGCAAACCGCAAACCGCTACCGGGCACCAAGCTGGATTACTTTGACGCGCGCGCCGCGGTCGAGGCAATCCAGCCGGGTGCCTACGACAAGCTGCCGTACACGTCGCGCGTGCTGGCAGAAAACCTGGTGCGCCGCTGCGATCCCGCCACGCTGACGGATTCGCTGAAGCAGCTGATCGGGCGCAAGCGCGACCTCGATTTCCCGTGGTTCCCGGCGCGCGTGGTGTGCCATGACATCCTGGGCCAGACCGCGCTGGTGGACCTAGCCGGCCTGCGCGACGCCATTGCCGACCAGGGCGGCGACCCCGCCAAGGTCAACCCGGTGGTGCCGGTGCAACTGATCGTCGATCACTCGCTGGCGGTGGAGTGCGGCGGCTTCGATCCCGATGCCTTCGCCAAGAACCGCGCCATCGAAGACCGCCGCAACGAAGACCGCTTCCATTTCATCGACTGGACCAAGCAGGCGTTCAAGAACGTCGATGTGATCCCGCCGGGCAACGGCATCATGCACCAGATCAACCTGGAGAAGATGTCGCCGGTGATCCACGCTGATAGTGGCGTGGCCTACCCCGATACCTGCGTCGGCACCGACAGCCACACCCCGCACGTGGATGCGCTGGGCGTGATCGCCATCGGCGTGGGCGGCCTGGAAGCCGAGAACGTGATGCTCGGCCGCGCCTCGTGGATGCGCCTGCCCGATATCGTCGGCGTGGAGCTGACCGGCAAGCGCCAGCCCGGCATTACCGCCACCGACATCGTGCTGGCCCTGACTGAATTCCTGCGCAAGGAAAAAGTTGTCGGCGCCTATCTGGAGTTCCGTGGCGAAGGCGCCTCCAGCCTGACGCTCGGCGACCGTGCGACTATTTCCAACATGGCCCCGGAATATGGCGCCACTGCCGCGATGTTCTTCATCGACGAGCAGACCATTGACTACCTGCGCCTGACCGGCCGCACCGACGAGCAGCTCAAGCTGGTCGAAACGTACGCCAAGACTGCCGGCCTGTGGGCGGATTCGCTGAAGAACGCCGAGTACGAGCGCGTGCTGAAGTTCGACCTGTCGAGCGTGGTGCGCAATATGGCCGGCCCGTCCAACCCGCACAAGCGCCTGCCGACCTCCGCGCTGGCCGAGCGCGGCATCGCCGTCGGCCTGGACAAGGCCCGCGCGCAGGAAGCCGAAGGCCTGATGCCGGACGGCGCCGTGATCATCGCCGCCATCACCAGCTGCACCAACACCAGCAACCCGCGTAATGTGATTGCCGCCGCGCTGCTGGCGCGCAACGCCAATGCGCGCGGACTGGCGCGCAAGCCGTGGGTCAAGTCGTCGCTGGCGCCCGGCTCCAAGGCGGTCGAACTGTACCTGGAAGAAGCGAACCTGCTGCCGGACCTGGAGAAGCTCGGCTTCGGCATCGTCGCCTTTGCCTGCACCACGTGCAACGGCATGTCGGGCGCCTTGGATCCCAAGATCCAGCAGGAAATCATCGACCGCGACCTGTACGCCACGGCAGTGCTGTCCGGCAACCGCAATTTCGACGGCCGCATCCACCCGTACGCCAAGCAGGCCTTCCTTGCCTCGCCGCCGCTGGTGGTGGCCTATGCCATCGCTGGCACCATCCGCTTCGATATCGAAAAGGACGTGCTGGGCACGGACCAGGATGGCAAGCCGGTGTACCTGAAGGACATCTGGCCGAGCGACGAAGAGATCGACGCGATCGTGGCAAAGAGCGTCAAGCCCGAGCAGTTCCGCAAGGTCTACGAGCCGATGTTCGCCATCACCGCGGCCAGCGGCGAGTCCGTCAGCCCGCTGTACGACTGGCGTCCGCAGAGCACCTATATCCGCCGCCCGCCCTACTGGGAAGGTGCGCTGGCCGGCGAGCGTACGCTCAAGGCGCTGCGTCCGCTGGCGGTGCTGGGCGACAACATCACCACTGATCACCTGTCGCCGTCCAACGCGATCATGCTCAACAGCGCCGCGGGTGAATACCTGGCCAAGATGGGCCTGCCGGAAGAGGACTTCAACTCGTACGCGACCCACCGCGGCGACCACCTGACCGCGCAGCGCGCCACCTTTGCCAACCCCACCCTGATCAACGAGATGGCCGTAGTCGATGGCCAGGTCAAGAAGGGTTCGCTGGCGCGCATCGAGCCCGAAGGCAAGGTCGTGCGCATGTGGGAGGCCATCGAGACCTACATGGACCGTAAGCAGCCGCTGATCATCATCGCCGGCGCGGACTATGGCCAGGGCTCGTCGCGCGACTGGGCCGCCAAGGGCGTGCGCCTGGCCGGCGTGGAAGTCATCGTCGCCGAGGGCTTCGAGCGCATCCACCGCACCAACCTGATCGGCATGGGCGTGCTGCCGCTGGAGTTCAAGCCGGGCGTGAACCGCCTGACGCTGGGCCTGGACGGCACCGAGACCTATGACGTGATCGGCGAGCGCCAGCCGCGTGCCACGTTGACGCTGGTGGTGAACCGCAAGAACGGCGAGCGCGTCGAGGTGCCGGTGACCTGTCGCCTCGACAGCGACGAGGAAGTGTCGATCTACGAAGCCGGCGGCGTGCTGCAGCGCTTCGCGCAGGACTTCCTTGAGTCGTCGCGGGCAACTGCATAAGCTGTGACAAAGGCCCGGGCGGCACGCATGCCGCCCGGGCCAACCAGGACAAAGATTTCCATGGCTCACGTACCCCAGATCAAGATTCCCGCCACCTATATCCGTGGCGGCACCAGCAAAGGCGTGTTCTTCCGCCTGCAGGATTTGCCGGAAACGGCACAAGTGCCCGGCCCGGCGCGCGACGCGCTGCTGATGCGCGTGATCGGCAGTCCCGACCCCTATGGCAAGCAGATCGACGGCATGGGCGCGGCCACGTCCAGCACCAGCAAGACGGTGATCGTGTCCAAGAGCAGCCGGCCCGACCACGATGTCGACTACCTGTTCGGCCAGGTCTCGATCGACCAGCCCTTTGTCGACTGGAGCGGCAACTGCGGCAACCTGTCGGCAGCGGTCGGTCCCTTTGCCATCAGCGCCGGCCTGGTCGATGCCAGCCGCATCCCGCGCAACGGCGTGGCCGTGGTGCGCATCTGGCAGGCCAATATCGGCAAGACCATCATCGGCCATGTGCCCGTCACCAACGGCGAAGTGCAGGAAACCGGCGATTTCGAGCTGGATGGCGTGACCTTCCCGGCCGCTGAAGTGCAGCTTGAGTTCATGGACCCGGCCGCCGAGGAAGAAGGCGCCGGAGGCGCGATGTTCCCCACCGGCAACGTGGTCGACGACCTCGAAGTGCCGGGCGTGGGCACGCTCAAGGCCACCATGATCAACGCCGGCATCCCGACCATCTTCGTCAACGCCGAGAGCATCGGCTACACAGGCACCGAGCTGCAGGACGCCATCAACAGCGACACCAAGGCGCTGGCGATGTTCGAGACCATCCGTGCCTATGGCGCGCTGCGCATGGGCCTGATCAAGAACGTGGACGAGGCCGCCAAGCGCCAGCACACGCCCAAGGTGGCCTTTGTCGCCAAGCCGGTCGACTACGTCGCCTCCAGCGGCAAGAAGGTGGCCGCGGCCGATGTGGACCTGCTGGTGCGCGCGCTGTCGATGGGCAAGCTGCACCACGCCATGATGGGCACGGCAGCGGTGGCGATCGGCACCGCCGCGGCCATCCCCGGCACGCTGGTCAACCTGGCCGCCGGCGGCGGCGAGCGCAACGCGGTGCGTTTCGGGCATCCGTCCGGCACGCTGCGCGTGGGCGCCGAGGCGCAGCAGGTCGATGGCGAATGGGCGGTCAAAAAGGCCATCATGAGCCGCAGCGCGCGCGTGCTGATGGAAGGCTGGGTGCGCGTTCCCGGCGACGCGTTCTGAGCTGAGCCGCACCCGCGAGGCCGTTCATGTCCACCGACACACCGTCCGCGCAACGCCCCGATCCGGACCAGGTGCTGGTCGACATCGTCGACTATGTCACCCGGTACGAGATCAAAAGCGGCCTCGCCTACGACACCGCCCGCAACTGCCTGATCGACACGCTCGGTTGCGGGCTCGAAGCCCTCTCCTACCCGGCCTGCACCAAGCTGCTGGGTCCCATCGTTCCGGGCACGATCGTGCCCAACGGCGCGCGCGTGCCGGGCACCCAGTTCCAGCTCGATCCGGTCCAGGCCGCGTTCAGTATCGGGACGATGATCCGCTGGCTGGACTTCAACGACACCTGGCTCGCGGCCGAATGGGGTCATCCGTCGGACAATCTCGGCGGCATCCTGGCCACCGCTGACTGGATCTCGCGCAACCACATCGCCGCCGGGCGCAAGCCGCTGACGATGAAGACGGTGCTGGCGGCGATGATCAAGGCGCACGAAATCCAGGGCTGCATCGCGCTGGAGAATTCGTTCAACCAGGTCGGGCTGGATCACGTGGTGCTGGTCAAGGTGGCTTCCACCGCCGTGGTCGCGCAGATGCTCGGCCTCACGCGCGACGAGATCCTCAATGCCGTGTCGCTGGCCTGGGTCGACGGCCAGAGCCTGCGCACCTACCGCCACGCCCCCAACACCGGCAGCCGCAAGAGCTGGGCCGCCGGCGACGCCACCAGCCGCGCAGTGCGGCTGGCGCTGATCGCCCGCACCGGCGAGATGGGCTATCCGTCGGCGTTGACGGCAAAGACCTGGGGCTTCTACGACGTGCTGTTCAAGGGGCAGCCGTTCCGCTTCCAGCGGCCGTACGGGTCGTATGTGATGGAGAACATCCTGTTCAAGATCTCGTACCCGGCTGAATTCCACGCGCAGTCCGCGGTGGAGGCAGCGATGCAGCTGCACGGTGCGCTGGCGCTCGCGGGGCGCAGCGCGGCGGATATCGCCGCCATCACCATCCGCACCCACGAGGCCTGCCTGCGCATCATCGACAAGCAGGGTCCGCTCAGCAATCCGGCGGATCGCGACCACTGCATCCAGTACATGGTGGCCGTGCCGCTGCTGTTCGGCCGCCTGACCGCCGCCGACTACGAAGACAAGGTTGCAGCCGACCCGCGCATCGACGCGCTGCGCGGCAAGATCACCTGCGTGGAAGACCCCGCACTGACGCGCGACTACCACGACCCCGGCAAGCGCTCGATCGCCAACGCGCTGACCGTGACGCTGGCAGACGGCACCGTGCTGGACGAGGTGCTGGTCGAATACCCGCTCGGCCACAAGCGCCGCCGCGCCGAGGGCGTCCCGCTGCTGGTGGAAAAATTCCGCACCAACCTCGCCCGCCGCTTCCCGCCGAAACAGCAGCAGGCCATCCTGGCCGCGTCGCTGGACCAGGCGCGGCTGGAGGCCATCCCGGTCAATGAGTACCTCGATATGTATGCAATTTGAGTTATCGCCCAGGCATTTTCATGCCGAATCGGCATAACCCTTGCAGCGCCCCTCCCGCGCCAAATTCTCCTCACGTATAGTCACTGCCGCTGCCTGAACGGGCCCTGCACCACAGGCCCCGCTGCCGGCAGCCACCGACTGAACACGGACGGCACCATTCCACCCATAAGGTATGTCGTGCCGATTCCAGTACGGGCCACACGTTCGTATAAATACCGAGGAGAAACATGAAACACTTCGCCCGCGTCACCACGCTGGCCGCCGCCCTGCTGTCGGCGAGCCTGATCACCGGCACTGCCCACGCGCAGCTCGCACCCGCCGCACAACCAGGCGTCGCACCCGCCACGGCCCAGGCCGAAGCCCGCAAGGCCAATATCGTCATCATCGGCACCGGCGGCACCATTGCCGGCGCCGGCGCATCGGCGACCAACACCGCGGCCTACCAGTCCGCCGTGGTGCCGGTCGACAAGATCATCGCCTCGGTGCCCGAGATCTCCAAGGTGGCCAACGTCAAGGGTGAGCAGATTTTCCAGATCGGTTCGGAGAGCTTCAATAACGAACGCCTGCTGAAGCTGGCCAAGCGCGTATCGGAACTGCTCAAGCAGCCGGACGTGGACGGCATCGTCATTACGCACGGCACCGATACCATCGAGGAAACCGCTTACTTCCTGAACCTGACGCTCAAGAGCGACAAGCCGGTGGTGGTGGTGGGCTCGATGCGCCCGGGCACCGCGCTGGGCGCCGATGGCGCGCTCAACCTGTACGACGCCGTGCTGGTCGCGTCCAACCCTGCCTCCAAGGGCAAGGGCACGCTGGCCGTGCTGAACGACGAGATCCACACCGGCCGCGACGTCACCAAGAGCAACACCTTCAAGACCGAGACCTTCCGCTCGCCGTTCGGCCCGCTGGGCTACGTGGTCGAAGGCCGCACGCTGTTCTATCGCCTGCCGGCGCGTCCGCACACGCAGCAGACGCAGTGGGACATCGACAAGATCGACAAGCTGCCTGAAGTGGCAGTGCTGTACGCCTACGGCAACGCCAATCCGGCCGCGGTCGACGCCGCGGTGAAGAGCGGTGCCAAGGCCATCATCTATGCCGCCACCGGCAACGGCAGCGTCGGCGACTACATGGTCGAGTCGCTCAAGGCCGCGCGCGCCAAGGGCGTGCAGATCGTGCGCGCCTCGCGCACCGGCAGCGGCGTGGTGGTGCGCAATGCCGAGCAGCCGGACGACAAGTACGACTGGATCGTCACCGACGACCAGCTGCCGCAGAAGGCACGCATCCTGATGGCGCTGGCGCTGACGCAGACTAACGACTCCAAGGCACTGCAGCAGGTCTTCTGGAAGTACTGATGGGGTCGTGGAGCAAGCGGTATCGCCGCTAGACGCTCCTGCCCTCTCCCCCCGCCCCTCTCCCGCACGCGGGAGAGGGAAGCAAACCGGCGGCTGCATCGGCTGGCACCAGTTTCCCGGCCTCCTCCCCTGCGTTTTCCCCTTCTTCCCGTTCCAGCCATTGCCTTGGCGATTGGCCCATCCGTGCCGTAAACGCGCGCGACAGCGCCGACGCATTGGCATAGCCCAGCTCCAGCGCCACGGATTTAACCGGGCGGCCCAGCCGCAGTTGCGCCTGCGCCAGCGTCAGGCGCCAGTCGGTCAGGTAGTCGGCCGGCGGCTGCCCCACAATGCGCCGGAAGCTCGCGGCAAAGGCGCTGCGCGACATGCCTGCGCGCGCCGCCATGCGCGGCAGGTCCCACGGCTCGCCCGGCGCCTCGTGCAGCGCCACCAGCGCACGTGCCAGGCGCGGGTCGGACAGCCCGGCTGACTGGACCGCGGGGTCGTCCAGCACGATCTGGCGCATCGCCACCGCCATCGCCTTGTCGATTCCCTCACCCACCAGCAGGCAGGATCAGCAGCGTGGCCACGCCCGCCAGCAGCAGCCCGATCAGCAGTGATGGCGCCCCATCCAACACCGGCATCTTGAGCCGATGGCTCACATACACCCCCAGTGCGGCGATCACCAGGCCGGCCAGCGCCGTGGCGTCCTCGGCCAGCACGGTCACCGTGGTCGGATCCTTACTATTGCGCACTGCCCGCCAGAACGGCACATCACGCTTTTCCTGCAGGAACGCGCGCAGCGCAATGCTGAAGCTGATGCTTTCGAACACCAGCGCAAAGCCCAGCGCGATGTAGTTCCAGTACGGCTCATAAGCCGAGATGCCGCCGCCGTTTCAGGCCCATGCTGCATCGCTTTCCTCCAGGAAGCTGCCCCTTTGCATTGGAAGCAGTTCGCGCCAGCGTACTGGCGCGCTTGGGTGTGAAGGTGAAAATACGGCGGTTAATTGCGTTTTATGGACTGGAAAAAAACGGACCTCCGATGCATCCACTCCGGAATCAGAACATGGCGCTGCTCATCAATGCCTTGGCCACCAGAACGCCCTCGTCCGGGGCTTGCGCATAGACCGACACGTCCGTGACCACCTGCCGGCGCCCACGCCGCACCACCATCGCCACCGCGCGCAGCGCCGCTCCCTGTGCCGGGGCCAGGTACTGGATAGACAGCGAACTGGTCGCCCCGCCCTTCACGTCGTCGGCACTGGCGCCAGAAGCTGCCGCCGCGGCGCCGGCGATATCGATCAGCGTGGCAATGACGCCGCCATGGACGATGCTGCCGTGGGTCACGTTGGTCGGCAGGAACGGCATTTCCAGCTCGACATGATCGGGCGCCAGGCTGGCCAGCCGCACGCCGAGGGCGCGCGCCACCGGGGAGCCTATCAGGACGTTGTCGATCATGGCGCGCATGCGGGGGGCAACGGAGGCTTGGCGATCACATTGGCGAGGGAAGCTGGCAAGGGCTTGGGACATGGCTGGGCTCCTGGTTCAGGGTGGAGCGTAGCGAGTGAGAGGAACTCGCTCAATTACGTAAGACGTAGTTGTCCGTCCATGCATGCCAGCCGTTGGCAGCTCTCACCACATAGACGACGGGACATTGCGGGCGCAGTAGCGACCCCAGAGAGCCGCCCCCTTCCGACCCCGTATAATATCCCCCCGTTTCACCCCAATCCCTCCCGCCATCATGCCGTCGCCCTCAGAATCCGCCCCGCTCCGCTCTGAACCGGATCACGGCACCACGGATTCCACGCTGTCCGAGCGCCCGGACAGCCCCTGCATCGGCATCTGCTCGACGCTGTTCGACGATATCTGCCAGGGCTGCGGCCGCACCGCGGCCGAGGTCAGCAACTGGGTGTTCTTCAGCGAAGAGGAAAAGCAGGTGGTCTGGGAGCGCATTACGCGCGAAGGCACCGGGAAGCGATTCCGCCAGGGCTGAGGCTGCGGCGCTCAGCCGCCCGCCAGCCGCCGCTCCATATCTTCGATTTCGCGCCGTTCCACGCGCTGCCGCGCAAGCTTGCGCCAGTTCTCGGCCAGCGGTGCCAGCTCTGACATTTCCGCGAGCGCGGCATAGTCCAGCCGGTCGACATACAGCACCTGCAGCAGGCGCTGCAGCGACCATCGCGGACAGGGGCGCCCCACCAGTTCCAGCGTATCGCCCGCTGCCACGTCGCCAGTCTCCAGTACACGGTAGTACCAGCCGGTGCGCAGGCTTTGCTGCACGGCGCGCGACATGCCTGCATAGCCGAATCGATGATTGAGCTTCCAGCACGGCTGGCGTGCCTGCGATACCTCCACCAGCGCCGTGCCCAGACGGAAGCAGTCGCCGATGCAGACGGCGCCCTCGGTCAGCCCGGTGGTGCTAAGGTTTTCGCCGAAGGCGCCCGGGACATCGAGCACACCGTTGCCTTGCGCACCCTGCGCAGCCAGTTCCTCGCGCCACGCCGGGTAATGATCGAAGGCGTAGTGGTGCAGTGCCTTTTCCGGGCCACCGTGATGGCGCGGATCGCCCTGCCCATCGCCTTCAAGTCCAAGCGCAGTCACGCGAATCCGATCGAATGCCGCGGTCTTGGCGATGCCGCTGGGCACGCCCTTGGGCCCGAACGGGCGCACCTGTCCCATCAGCACAGCGCCGATCACCGCGCGCACGGGCGATGCCGGCTGGCTCATAGCCCGGCTTCCTCCAGCCAGCGCGCGAACATGCGCTCGCCCGCGGCCGCCACGGTGGCGCCGACTTCGGCAGTACGCGCGCGGATGGTGCGCGGATCGACGCCGGCCTTGGCCAGCTCGACGGTATGGCCGATCAGCCAGGCCTCGATATCGCGCGGCATGACCTCGGGGTGGAATTGCAGCGCCAGCACCTGGTTGCCGATGGCATAGGCCTGGTTCTGTACCGCGGCGGTGGACGCCAGCAGTTGCGCGCCGGGAGGCAGCTCGAAGGTATCGCCATGCCAGTGCAGCACCTCCCAGTGGGCGCTGGCCAGTTCGGCCAGCGCGGAATCCTGTCCCGCCGGCGTGGGCAAAATCGGCGCCCAGCCGATCTCGCGCGTGCCCGCGTAGACCCGCGCGCCGGCAGCACGCGCGATCAGCTGCGCGCCCAGGCAAACCCCGATCATCTTGCCGCCAGCCGCCAGGCGTTGGCGGATCAGGGCGATCTCGGCCTCCAGCCAGGGATAGGCATCGGTTTCATAGACACCGATGGGGCCGCCGAGGATCAGCAGCAGGTCGGCCGGATTATCCGCGATGGGTGCCAGGTCATCGACACCGGCCTGAAACACCTGCAACGTGTGCCCGCGCGCGCGCAAGGCATTGCCGATCACGCCCGCATGTTCGAATGCGACGTGCTGGATCACATGAGTGGTACGCGTTGCCATCCGGGACTCCTGCCGGTCGAAAGGGGTCCCCATGGTAGCGTCAATTGCTGCGCCCCGCGAAGACCATGGCAGGATCTCGCCTATTTGCGAGCATTCTCAGCACGGCATGTCATGCCCTGCGCTATTTTTTCGCAGCCGGCACCAGGATCAGCGTATCCGGCGCAGCCTGCTGCGGCAGCGATGGCACGGGCGGGATGGTCACGTACTCGACCGCCGCCCATTTTCCGGTCCAGTCGCGGTAGCGCGGCAACAGCGCGTTGCCTGACTGCCCGGTGGAGTCCATGAACCGCGACGCCTCCAGGTTCGCCAGGTCATAGAGCGCACGCACGCTGGCCGCGTGGGTGTTCTCGAACGGCGCCTTGTCGTCGCGCAGGTTATGCCGGCCGACATTGACCGTATAGGTATCGCCGCCGGTCGGCACGCGCAGGTTGAACAGCGGCGACAGGTGCGCGATCTTGCCGAAGGGCTTGTGCTCGGAGCGGGCCGTGTGCGCCTCGCCCCAGCGCCAGCGGGCGGCGTCGTCGCCGTAGCGGCGCGACAGGTCCGCCATGGCCTGGGTCCAGGCGTCTGCGATGGCGTCGTCGCAGGTCTCGGCCGGGCGCGTATGCTGTCGGTCGCACCAGAACGCGCCCAGTGTGCGCGGATCGCGCAGGATGTTGAGCATGGGCTGCTGGACGTTACGCTGCTCCCACAGGCGGACAAAAATCGCCTCGCCCGCTTTCTCCTCGAACAGCCGCCGCGACAGCTCGCGCAGCCAAGCGGTGACCACCAGCGGCTCGGCGCGCGCCGGGTCCATGGTGCCGTCCCACTTGCGCAGCGCTTCCAGCAAGGCGCGTTCGCGCTCGGGCCGCGCTGCGTCCCGGCCGACGGGCGCGGCCAGCAGCAGCGGCAAGGCATCGCGCACGGCCAGCGAGACTACGTCTTTCTGGATCGCCGCAAAGCTGTCGAAGCTGTGCCTGGGCGTGGCCGCCAGCAGCGACTGGATCCGGTCAAAGCGATACGGCACGGTCCATTCGCTGGTGATGAAGTACGGGTAGTCCGGCGCAACGATGCGCTGGTTGGCCGTCACGATCACGCCGTCGGCCGGGTTGTAGCGGTGCGGCAGTGCCTCGAACGGAATAAAGCCGGTCCAGTCGTAGCGCGCATCCCAGCCGGGCGCCGGAGCCAGCCCCTTGAGGTCGTTGTCGGCACGGCGCAGCGGCACGCGTCCGGGCGCATAGAAGCCGATGTTGCCGTCGACATCGGCATAGACAATGTTCTGCTGCGGCGAATGGAAGTCGCGCAGCGCCGCGGTGAAGCCGGCCCAGTCGCGCGCTTCGTTCATGCGTAGTCCGGCCTGGAAGGTGCGGTCGTCCGGGCGCAGCGCGGTCCACTGGAAGGCCACCACATACTGTGCGCCCAGCGGTCCTGCGGCAGCCGAAAGCGGCTCGGCCACATCGGAAATCACCGGGCCGTGGCGCGTGGCGCGGACCTTCAGCACCACGTCCGGGGCGCCCTTGACGCGGATGGTCTCGGTGCGGGTCTCGAATGCAGCCCAGCCGTCCGGGGTCTGGTACTGCGTGTCGTTGCCGGGGCGCAGCCGTTCGATATACAGGTCCTGCACGTCGGGCGCGGTATTGGTCAGCCCCCAGGCGATGCGGTCGTTGTGGCCCAGCACCACCAGCGGCATGCCGGGCAGCGTGGCGCCGGTCACGTCCAGGCCGGGCGCCGTCATCCTGGCGAAGTACCACAGCGCGGGCGCCTGCAGCCCCAGGTGCGGGTCATTGGCCAGCATCGGCTTGCCCGATTGCGTATGCGCGCCCGACACCACCCAGTTGTTCGAGCCCATGCCCTCGACATAACCCGGCGGCGCCTTGTCGCCGACGCTGGCCATGGCATTCGCCAGCGGTGCCAGTTGCTTGTAAAGGTGGCCGTAATCCATGGTGCGCACCGGCTGCTCGCCCGGATACGGCGCCAGCAACTCGCTGATGCGGGCCACCGGCAGCACTTGCGCCAGCCGCATGCGCAGGGTTTCCTGGGTCCAGTTGCCGCCCAGGTCCCAGGCCATCATGGTCTGCCAGCCCAGCGTATCGGCCGGCTCCCAGCGCTCGGGCTGCGCGCGCAGCAGCAGGAATTCAGGCGGCAGCGGGCCCTTGCGATGGTCGATCCAGGCATTGACGCCGTCGGCATAGGCCTGCAACGCGGCACGGGTCTCGGGCGAGGCCTGCGCCAGGATGGCCTCGGCATTGCGCCGCACGCCCAGCGTTCGCAGGAACTTGTCGGTATCGAGCGCGGACGGCCCCAGGATCTCCGCGAGCCGGCCTGCCACGACGCGCTTGTTCATCTGCATCTGCCACAGCCGGTCCTGGGCATGGACGTAGCCCAGCGCAAACCAGGCGTCCGCCTTGCTGGCGGCGCGGATATGCGGCACGCCATGGCCGTCGCGCACGACCGCGACCTGGCCGCGCAAACCCGCCAGCGCTTCCTGGCCGGAAGCCGGCGGCTGGGCCGCATGGCGATACCAGACCAGGGCCCCGACGGCGCCGGCCACCGCCAGCACCAGCAGCCCCACCACAAACCTGGCCAGCCGACCAAACCAGCGCATCGTTGCTCCCCCAATGACTTTTGTCGTTATGTTTTGCGTGTTTTCCGCGCATTATCCGCACGAAAAAATGCCCGGACCAGCCGGGCATTTCCCATATTGCATCAACGCGCTCAGCGCCGCATCAGGCTGCCGGCTTCTTCAGCTGCAGCGACTTGTACTCCAGGAATTCCTCCAGGCCGTACTTGCCCGCTTCGCGCCCGTTGCCGGACTGCTTGTAGCCGCCGAACGGCGCCTGCATATTGAACGGACCGCCGTTGATATCGACCTGGCCGGTGCGGATACGGCGCGCCACGCGGATCGCGCGTGCCTCGTCACCGGACCAGACCCCGCCGCCCAGGCCATAGATGCTGTCATTGGCGATGCGCACCGCGTCTTCCTCGGTGTCATAGCAGATGATCGACAGCACCGGCCCGAAGATCTCTTCCTGCGCCACGGTGGCACGCGGCTCCACGTTGCCGAGCACGGTCGGCTTGACGTAGAAGCCCTTGTCCAGCCCTTCCGGGGTGTCCGGACCGCCAGCCACCAGTTCGGCACCCTCGTCCAGGCCCCGGCGGATATAGCCGGTCACACGGTCCTTCTGCACCGCGGAAATCAGCGGTCCCAGCTTGCTGGTTTCCTGCAGCGGATCGCCCACGGTAAAGCCCGCGACCACCTTCTGCGCGATCGCCTTCACTTCATCGTAACGGGCCCGCGGCACCAGCATGCGGGTATGCGCCGAACAGGTCTGGCCGGAATTCAGGAAGCAGGCATTGATGGTGCCCTTCACCGCCGACGGCAGGTCGGCGTCGTCCAGGATCACCGAAGCGGACTTGCCGCCCAGCTCCAGCGCCACGCGCTTGACGGTCTGCGAGCCCAGTTCCGAGACGCGCTTGCCGGCGCGGGTCGAACCCGTGAACGACACCATGTCGACTTCCGGATGGCTGGCCAGCACCTCGCCCACCACCGGGCCATAGCCGGTCACCAGGTTGAACACGCCCGGCGGCAGGCCGGCGGCCTCGATCACCTCGGCCAGCACGAAGGCATTGAGCGGCGCCACCTCGGAGGGCTTGAGCACCACGGTGCAGCCGGCGGCCAGGGCCGGCGCCACTTTCAGCGTGATCTGGTTGAGCGGGTAGTTCCACGGAGTAATGGCACCCACCACGCCCACGGGCTCGCGCACCACCAGGGAGTTGCCGACCTCTTCCTCGAAGCGGAAACCGTCCAGCAGCTTGGCGGCCTGGCCCCAGTTGTAGACCGGGCCGCCCACCTGGATCGCGCGCGCCAGCTTGATCGGCATGCCGACTTCGCCGGCAATCAGCTGGGCCAGCTCTTCGCTGCGCGCCTTTAGGCCTTCGGCGATCTTGGCGATATAGCCGGCACGCACCGCCGGCGGCGTGGCCGACCAGCCGTCGAAGGCCGCGCGGGCCGCCTGGATGGCATCCTCGGCGTCGCGCGCCGAGCCTTCGGGGATGGTGCCCATCACCGCCTCGGTGGCGGAGTGGATGACGTCGATCTTGCCGTTGCCGTGGGGAGCGACCCACTTGCCGTTAATAAAGAGTTTGTCTCGTTGTTGCATGGCCACAGTTCTCGGTTTGGTGAATTGGCGATTGCAATTTTTTGTTACTTTTATGGTGCACGCACATTGTAGAGCGGATTCGGGACTATGTTTTTGCGCCGCGGAAAGCCGCGCATACCGCTCTGGACAAGAAGATGGCGATAATCGGCCGCAGCACCTGACGGGGACTCTCGCCAAAGGCGGCCGGACATAACAAGGGGTGAGACATGGTCGATCCGATCTACCGCAAGACGGATGCGGGACAGGACGAGATCCGGACGCGTGCACGCAAGCTTGACCACAAGCTGCGCGCGCTGCTGCTGATGGTCAACGGTGAGCGCCGCGGGCAGGAATTGCTGGCGCAGGTAGCCGGCATGGGGGTGGCCCCCGAGGCCATGGACGCACTGGTGGCACAAGGCCTGGTCGAAGCCGTCCCGGAGCCGGCACGACCGCCCGCTGCCGTGGCGCAGGCACCGGCGCGTGCCGTCACGCCTGCTGCCGACACCAATATGTTCTCCGTATATGCAATGCGGCACGCGCCCGCCACCGAGGTGCCGGAAGCGCCGCAACCGGCCGAGACCGCGGCACATTCGCCCGCGGACATCGCGGCCTTCGAGAGCCTGTATCACTTCTATACCGACGTGATCGGGCAGCATCTCGGCCTGCGCGGCTACATGCTACAGGTGAAGGTCGAAAAGGCCACCGACCTGCCCGCGCTGCTGGCGCTGCGCGAACCGCTGCATGCGGCGCTGCTCAAGGCCAAGGGCGACATCACCGCGCGTGCCATCACGAGCCAGCTCGACCAGATCGCCGATCGCATCGCCGCCGGCTGGCATTCCGGCGCAGCAATGTAAAAGGCCGCCCGGAGGCGGCCTTCTTGCATCATCAAGGTCCCGACGCTCAGCCGTCGATACCCTGCGACTGCAGGTACTCGTCATACGTACCCAGGTAGTCCGTCAGCGTGCCGTCCGTGCGCACTTCAATCACGCGCGTCGCCAGCCCGCTGATCAGCTCGCGGTCGTGCGAAACGAAGATCAGCGTGCCCGTGAACTTGTCCAGCGCGATCTGCAGGGATTCGATCGACTCCATGTCCATGTGGTTGGTCGGCTCGTCCATGGCCAGCACGTTGTGGCGGCCCAGCATCAGCTTGCCCCAGATCATGCGGCCCTTCTCGCCGCCGGACAGCACCTTGACCGACTTCCTGATGTCGTCGGCCGAGAACAACAGGCGGCCCAGCGTGCCGCGCAGCGAGGTCTCGTCGTCGCCGGCCTGCGTCCACT
This sequence comes from Cupriavidus necator N-1, assembly GCF_000219215.1. Taxonomy (NCBI): domain Bacteria; kingdom Pseudomonadati; phylum Pseudomonadota; class Betaproteobacteria; order Burkholderiales; family Burkholderiaceae; genus Cupriavidus; species Cupriavidus necator. The sequence continues at coordinate 1,964,867 of NC_015726.1, forward strand.
GGCTCATCCAGTCCATCACGTCGCGGTTGTCCGGGAATTCCTCGTAGGTATCCTGCGGCATGTAGCCGACGTTGGCGTTCTCGGCCCACTTCACCGTGCCGCGGTCCACTTCCACGCCGCGCTGCACGCCGGTCTGCACCGCGCCGTTGAGCAGGCTGCGCAGCAGCGTGGTCTTGCCGGCGCCGTTTTCGCCGATGATCGCCACGCGCTCGCCGGCCTGGATCGCAAGCGACAGGCCGTCGATGATCTTGCGGTCGTAGGTCTTGGTGATGTTCTCCACTTCCACGGCCAGGTTGTGCAGCTTCTTCTCGAACTCGAAGCGGATGAACGGGTTCTGGCGCGACGACGGCTTGATGTCGTCGACCTTGATCTTCTCGATCTGCTTGGCGCGCGAGGTGGCCTGGCGGGCCTTGGACTTGTTGGCCGAGAAGCGGCGCACGAAGTCCTGCAGCTCGCTGATGCGCTCCTTGGCGCGCGCATTGGCGGCGACCTGGCGCTCGCGGGCCTGCATCGACGCTTCCATGTAGTCGTCGTAGTTGCCCGGGTAGACCTTGAGCGTGCCGTAGTCCATGTCGGCCATGTGGGTGCAGACCGAGTTCAGGAAGTGGCGATCGTGGGAGATGATGATCATGGTGGAGTTGCGCTCGTTGAGCACGGTCTCCAGCCAGCGGATCGTGTTGATGTCCAGGTTGTTGGTCGGTTCGTCCAGCAGCAGCACGTCCGGGTTCGAGAACAGTGCCTGTGCCAGCAGCACGCGCAGCTTCCAGCCGGGGGCCACGTCGCTCATGTTGCCCTGGTGCTGAGTGGTGGGGATGCCCACGCCCAGCAGCAGCTCGCCAGCGCGGGCCTCGGCGGTGTAGCCGTCGTATTCGGCGTACTTGGCCTCCAGCTCGGCGGCCTTCATGTAGTCTTCGTCGGTCGCTTCCGGGTTGGCGTAGATGGCGTCGCGCTCCTGCGCGGCACCCCACATTTCGGTGTGGCCCATCATCACCACGTCCAGCACGCGCATGTCTTCATAGGCGAACTGGTCCTGGCGCAGCTTGCCCAGGCGCACGCCCGGCTCCAGCATGACGTTGCCCGACGACGGTTCCAGGTCGCTGCCCAGGATCTTCATGAACGTGGACTTGCCGCAACCGTTCGCGCCGATCAGGCCGTAGCGGTTGCCCTCGCCGAACTTGACCGAGATATTCTCGAACAACGGCTTGGGGCCGAACTGCATGGTGATGTTTGCGGTAGAAAGCACGTCTTGAACCTTGTCTGGAGATTGTGGCGCCGCGGCGCTGGCCGCGGCTTGCCGGTTTTGCACACGAGGCGCACCCCATGCCGCTCAGGGACGGGCCTTGCCGGAGATGCATCGCGCTGGCTCGGAGTATTCCGGCGGCCATGGCTGGCGATGCGGCACGGGCCGCGCCCGGTTCATGTGAGAACCCGGCAGGAAGTCAGGAAATAACCGCACATTCTATCATCCGGACGCATTCCTTGCGACCCGGATGCGCGGCATCGGACGATGCGGCCGGTCAGGCCAGTGGCGGCAGCACCGGATAGCCGGAAAACGCCATGCTGAAGCCATCCGCACGTGCGGCCAGCCGCACCTGGGCGCCGACCGGCAGCGTCAGCTTGCGCGCGCAGTGGCCGAACGGCAGCCCGGTCAGCACCGGCACCGGCAGCTGTTCGTGCAGGTAGGCCACCACTGCGTCCATGTCGTAGCCGTTATCGTAGTCGGTGACGCGGTAATTGGAGAAATCGCCCAGCACGATGGCGCGTTGCGCGCCCAGCACGCCGGCCTGCTGCAACTGGATCAGCATGCGCTCCACCCGGTACGGCGGCTCGTTGATGTCTTCCAGGAACAGCACCCCGCCCTCCACCTGCGGCATGAAAGGCGTGCCCAGCAGGCTGCACAGCATGGCCAGGTTGCCGCCCCAGAGCGTGCCTTCCACGCTGCCGGAGAACGGTTGGCCGCCCGGCTGCGGCGCTGCCACGTCGACGCTGTACGCAGGGTTGCGCAAGATGCCTTCGAAATGCTCCCACATGAAGGGATCCACCACCTCGGCACCAAAATCCGCCAGCAGCATCGGCCCGGCAAAGGTGACGCCACCCGTCGCCGCCAGGTAGGCCAGTTGGAACGCGGTGAAGTCGCTGTGGCCGACGATGGGCGTGCCGCTGGCACTGGCCTGCGCGGCGATGCGGGCAAAGTCGACTTGCGCCAGCAGCCGCGCGATGCCATAGCCGCCGCGCACCGCCAGCGTCAGCGCGTGCGGCGCGCCAGTGCCGATGGCATGCAGATCGGCCAGCCGCTCCGCATCCGTGCCGCCAAAACGCAGGTAGCGCCGCGCCAGCACGTCGGGGTTGGTCATGTGGTAGCCATGATGCTTGAGCCAGGCACAGCCGCGCGCGGCGATGGCGACGTCGTGCGGATACCCGGACGAGGCGATCAGTCGGACTTCGGTATGCGGCGGCCTGCTGTTCGGCGTGCTCATGCTTCAATATCGTTGTTCTTGTCGGGATCGGTGACAGGCGCGGCGGCGTCCTGCTGTGCCGCCTTCTGCGCGGCTTTCTGGGCCCGGCGGCGCGCGCCGAAGAAATCCTTCAGCATCTGGCCGCAGGTGTCGGCCAGCACCCCGCCGGCAATGGTGGTCTGGTGGTTGAGCTGCGCCTGCTCGAACAGGTTGAGCACGCTGCCGGCCGCGCCGGTCTTGGGGTCGGTTGCACCGAACACCACGTGGCGCAGCCGCGCGTGCAGGATCGCGCCGCTGCACATGACGCACGGTTCCAGCGTCACGTACAGCTCGCACTCTGGCATGCGGTAGTTACCGATCACCTGGGCGGCGGCGCGCAGTGCCTGCATCTCGGCATGGGCGGATGGGTCCACCGAGCGGATCGGCAGGTTGTGGCCGCGCGCGATGATGGTGTCGTTCCAGACCACCACCGCGCCCACCGGCACCTCGCCGGCGGCTTCGGCCAGGCGGGCTTCTTCCAGCGCGGCGCGCATGTAGCGCGCATCGCGCTCGGCAGCCTCGACCGGGTCTTCAGGCAGGGCGCGCAGCGCGCGCAACGGCAGCGGTGGCGTCTCTGTCATCGTCCCCGCTCAGTCCTGCGCCGGCAGCACGGCGGGCGCGCTCACTTCCGCCCAGCAGTTGGGCGTTTCGAACAGCACCAGCCTGGTCAGCTGCAGCTGGTGGCCGAAGCAGTCCTTGAACACCGGCGCCAGGATGTCGAACGCGACCTGGGCCAGGTTCTCGACCGTCGGGATCGCGTCCAGCACCACGGTCTTGTGCCCTTCCATCGATTGCAGGAAGTTCAGCAGCGCGGTGTCGCCACGGTAGATCAGGAAGGCGTGGTCCCACTTGTTGACCAAGTGCTCGTTGGCCAGCGCCTTGATGTCGCCGAAGTCCAGGATCATGCCGTCATCCGACGCGCCCTCGCGGTGCAGGACCTCGCCCGACAGCGTCAGGTCCAGCCGGTAGCGGTGGCCGTGGATATTGCGGCACTGGCCGCAGTGGTTCGGGATGCGGTGGCCGGAGTCAAACTCCAGCCGGCGGGTAATGGAAACTTGTTTGCTCATGTGTACCGGCGCCGGTGCCGGCCGCCTGCGTTGGAACGGACGCTGCGCGCGCGTCCGAAGCCTGTATTGTGTACGTTTTGCCGCCCCTTGGGCGACCTGTCGATACCGTCGATGCCGCGCCGCTCAGCGGATGCCCAGCAGCTTGTGGGTCTGCAGCGACAGCCGCCAGCGCGGATGGCGCTGGCAGAACGCCACCGCGGCGGCGGTATTTTCCCTCGCCAGCGGGCCATCCATGGCCTGCACCAGGAAATGGCGGAAATCAAGCTGCTCGTATGCGGCAAAGTCCTGGCCCTCCTGCGGGATCACGACTTTCAGCTCGTCACCACGCGTGACCACCAGTTCCGAGCCCATCTTGGGGCTGACGCAGACCCAGTCGACCCCCGGCGGCACGGCGATGGTGCCGTTGGTTTCGATCGCGATCTCGAAGCCCTGCGCATGCAGCGCGTCGATCAGCGGCGCGTCGAGCTGCAGCAGCGGCTCGCCCCCGGTGCAGACCACCAGCGGCTGGCCGCCGGCGCCCTGCGGCCATTCCGACGCGACCACCGCGGCCAACTCTTCGGCCGTGCGGTACTTGCCGCCGCGGGTGCCATCGGTGCCGACGAAATCCGTATCGCAGAACTGGCACACCGCGCTGGCGCGGTCGTCTTCGCGGCCGCTCCACAGGTTGCAGCCCGCAAAGCGGCAGAACACCGCGGCGCGGCCGGCGTTGGCGCCTTCGCCCTGCAGCGTATAGAAGATTTCCTTGACGGCGTAAGTCATGCGTGGGGGTCTCTCTGGGACCGTTCTGGGACCGTTTTTGGACCGTTAACGGGCATTCGGCCGCCCTTGGGCTGGCCGGGGTTTCAACAGGTATTGGGCAAAGGCCGGATAACAAGTATCACGGATCCGGGCTCGGGCTCCCGGATCGGCGCCGCAGGGCTGGCAGCGCGGGCGGTGTGCACCGGGTTTTCCGTGCAGGGCTCCGGGCACTGCCGGAGGAACCGCCTGAGGCCTGTCGCAGGCTGCGTCCGGCCGGTCCGGACGTAGCGCAAGTATACCAGAGGGGTCAGGGTTTTCGCTTAGAGGCTGGCGGGATGCGGTCCCCACCGTCGGCCAGGGCCAGGTGGCGCAGGGTTTCGCCGCTGGGTGCCGCCAGATGTGGCCGGATCGGCAGCTCCAGGCCGTCGTCGGTACGCAAGGGCAGCGGTTGAGCCCCTCCGGCTAGGTAAAGCCCAGCAGCGCATGCAGCGTTGAATCGCGCAGCCTGCCGATGCGGATGGCGACATCGGTGCGGTGCTCGATCAGGCATGGTCAGCTTCATTCTTGAATTTTAGTCAAATATCTTCTGCAGATCACCGGGTTTTTCTGCAAAAGCATCCCAGGCACACTCCGCCCTGTTCCTGGCTCCTTTTGCCATTGTTGCCCTTACCGGAGGCTGCATCATGCCCATTGCCCTGTTCGCGCTGACCATCAGCGCCTTTGCCATCGGCACGACCGAGTTCGTGATCGTTGGCCTGATTCCCACCATTGCCGCCGACCTGCATGTTTCCCTGCCATCGGCCGGGCTGCTGGTCAGCCTGTATGCGCTAGGTGTCGCCATCGGCGCCCCGGTGCTGACCGCGCTGACCGGCCGGCTGCCGCGCAAGCTGCTGCTGTTGTCGCTGATGGCGCTGTTCACCCTCGGCAACCTGCTGGCGTGGAAGGCGCCCGGCTATGAATCGCTGGTGCTGGCGCGCGTGCTGACCGGCCTGGCCCACGGTGTGTTCTTTTCGATCGGTTCGACCATCGCCACCGGGCTGGTGCCGCGCGAGAAGGCCGCCAGTGCCATCGCCATCATGTTCACCGGCCTGACCGTGGCGCTGGTGACCGGCGTGCCGCTTGGTACCTTCATCGGCCAGCACTTCGGCTGGCGCGAGACCTTCCTGGCCGTCTCGGCGCTGGGCGCGGTGGCCTTTGTCGGCAGCCTGCTGTTCGTGCCGCGCACCATCGCGCATACGCCGCCGGCGTCGCTGCTGCAGCAGGCGCGCGTGCTGGCCGAGCCGCGGCTGCTGCTGGTCTACGCCAAGACCGCGATCGGCTATGGCGGTTCGTTCATCCCTTTCACCTTCCTCGCCCCGATCCTGCAGGACGTGTCCGGCTTTGACGCCGGCGCGGTCGGCCTGGTGATGCTGGTGTATGGTGTCTCGGTCGCCGCCGGCAACATCTGGGGCGGCCGCCTGGCCGACCGCCACGGGCCGATCCCGGCGCTGAAGCTGGTGTTCCTGCTGCTGGCCCTGGTGCTGTTCGTGCTGACCTTCACCGCGCCGCATCGCTGGCTGGTGGTGGCGACCGTGCTGGCCTGGGGTGCCGTGGCCTTCGGCAACGTGCCCGGCCTGCAGGTCTATGTGGTCAAGCAGGCGGAGCGCTTCACGCCTGACGCCGTGGACGTGGCTTCGGGCCTGAATATTGCCGCCTTCAATCTCGGCATTGCCGGCGCGGCATGGGCCGGCGGGCTGATCGTGACCCACCTGGGGCTGATGCAGACCCCGTGGATTGGCGCGCTGGTCGTGCTGGTGGCACTGGCCCTGACCGAGCTGAGCGGGCGCCTGGACCGCGCCGCCGGCTTCGATGCCCGCAGCGGCGGCGTTCCGGCCAGTGCCATGACGCACTGATAGCAGATCGAAATGCCCCCGTTCCTGCAGAACCGCAAGCTTGCCGACTTCACCCGCGCGCAAGGCATCCACATCACCGCATACATGCCGCTGGCCTACGGCAAGGTGATGCACGACCCGGTGCTGCAGCGGATTGCACTGGCGCACGACGCATCTCCCGCGCAGGTCGCGCTGGCCTGGCTGCTGCAGCAGGGCTGTGCGGTGATTCCGTCGTCGACCAGGCGCGCCAAACTGGAGAGCAACTGCCGGGGTTCGCGCCCCCGCGGGGTGGGGCATTGTCAATGCTTTGCAAGCGCATGATGCGCTGTCGAATGTACTTCGCGTCGACACCAGTGGGCTGGGTCAACCTCCGGCAAATTCTGGCCGTTACCCCGATGGGAGCATGACGATTTGTGCTCGGTCGCACATTCCGCATGCATCAATACAGCGCCCTGGAGGCGCATGGAGGGGGCGATTCTGACAATTGTTGGGCGCTCTAGGAATGCTGCGACAGACAAGAACCGGGGTAATGGAGGGGGACATGAAAAGCACAAATGAGCAGTCACTGCGCTTTCAGGTCGATAAATGGCTCGCGCCTAGCCCAACGTCGTCCATCCACGTAGTCGAATTCAGTCGCACCCTATCGGGCCGGCGACGCTACGTATGCGTTGAGACCGTGCATCCGGCCGGTTTGCGCGCGTTGTTCTTCTTTAGGCACGATGACGGCTGCTGGCACGTGTTTCCGCCTGCAGTCGATGCCTGCCAATGAGTACTGACATTGTGCCGTTGTGAGCAGCCATTGCCAGTTCGTTTCAAATAGTCCGCCTCTGGTCGGCCGAATTGCCGCGCGGCAACTCGTACTGGACCGGGGCATGGTTGCGCACCACATCAAGGTCTCCCTCAGCTGGCTCGACGGGCGTACAGCTTGCTTGCGCCAATCCAGGTGCGCGAGAAATTCCTATGCTTGAAGCGTCCCCTCTAGTCTCGTTCACTTTGGCAGGACAATATGAAGCCGACAATTCACTATTTCCATACGCATCCACCCCATCACGGTGCACGGTACTACTTGACGCTAGCAGCTTGTCTTCTGATGCCCGCCGCTATCTACGCGCTCGTGGCGCTTTGGTCAAAGCTCTAACGGGCTTCCACGCTGGAATCACCAGGCACCGGGTTCACATCTGAACCGATACGCGCCTCGCGGACGGGAGAATGCCATCGGCCCTACAACCTGATCTCAGCGTTGGTTGGCCGTGCCGGCCGGGCGCTCAGCGCGCTGTGGATAGCCATCAGTGGTGCATGCCGCCGCCATGAAAGCCACCATGCGAGCCACCATGCGAGCCACCTCCACCCCCACCGTGGAACCCCCTATGGAAACCGCCATGGGAGCCGGAATGAAAGCCGCCATGGAAACCACCACGAACGATCACGCCCGGCCTGCGGACGAACACATGGTGCATATGGTGGAAGTGATGGAAGCGGTCAACAAAGATCACGCTGGCACCAAAGCCCACGCCGACCGGCGCCCAGTACCAGGGATCATAGTAATAGGCCGGGGCCGCATAGGTGACCACCCCGCTTGCTCCGTCGACCAACTGCCACGTCCCGTCCGGCTGCAAGCAAGCCACCCCCGAGATCACCTGCAGCACGCCGTCAATCTCGGCCTGTCCAACCACTTGCTGGCAGGGCGCCGACACCAGTTCCTCGGCCGGCGCCGCCACGCCAAAGCTGAGGCCTGCGCACACGGCCGCTGCGGCCGCCAAAACCTTGCCCATGATTGTCACCCTGACCTCAAAGTCCCGACGTATGTCCTCGCGGAGCGCATGGCACATCGGTTTGCCGCCGGCCCGCACTGCATGAAGTAAACGGATTAGCGGCACGTTTTATTCCACAGGCGGTGAGGTTGCGCCTCACTGCCATCCCTGCGGATTTCCGCCCACGCTGCTGCAGACGTCCATCGCGATCTCGCGCAGGCGCGGCTCGCTGCGCTGGCCCGAGAGCGCGTAACCGGCACCCGCGCTGGCCCAATAGAACGTGCGCCGGTCCTCCTGGCGCAGCAAACGGAAGGAGGCGTGCTGCGGCGCAGCCTCGGTGATATACAGCGTGAGGCGCCTGCCCGCCTGGTTCTGATACATCAGCTGTGCCGCCGGGCCGGCCGCGCCGGGCAAGAGCCGCCCACCCATCAGCGTGTAGCCGTATTCGTTCAGCGCTGGAATCGTCAGCGTGCGCGCCAGCCGGCGCGACAGCCACTCCACCAGGTGCGCCTGATCGGTGGCAGCCACTTCTACCGGGTGGCGCTGCTCCGGCGCGTAGACCGCGTAGGCAAGGTCGGCATGGCGGGAGAAAGCCCAGGGATCGGCCTCGCGCGCCGACAGCCACACGCCGCCGGTGCCGAGGATCATCCCCGCGCCGGCCCAGGCCAGCGCAGCCGACACGCGCCGCCACCACGTACGGCGCGGCAGCACCAGTACATAGCGCACATCCGTCGGCAACGGAAACAACGACCTGAGTGCGGCACCCTGACGCCGGTAATCCTCCACACGTGCGGAGGCCTGTACATCGTGCGCCAGCGCGGCCGCGACCTCGGCCTGCTCGTGCGGCGCAAGCTCGCCATCGACCAGAGCCGAGAGCCGCTCCAACTCCGGGCCTGTCGTCAGCGCGGTGGAACTTCGATCATCAGTCATGGCCTCTGCCTCACGACTTTGAAAATCCCGGGCCGGCTTCCAGCATCGCTGCCGAGCAGCACGCGCAGGTGCTCGCGTGCCCGCGACAGCCGCGACATCACCGTCCCCACCGGCACCTGCAGGATGGCGGCAGCTTCCCGGTAGCTCAGCTGCTCCAGCGTCACCAGCAGTAGCACGTCGCGCTGCTCCAGCGGCAGGCGGTACAGCGCGCGCTGCAAATCGAGCAGCAGCAGCCCACCGACCTCCCCGACCGGCGCTTCCAGCCTCTGCCACACAGGGTCATCGGCATCAAGCGCTAGCTCGCGGTGCTTGCGCAACTGATCGATATAGAGGTGACGCAGTATGGTCATCAACCAGGCGCGCGTATTGCTGTGGGCGCGCAGCATCGAGGTGCGCGCGAGCGCGCGCTCGAGCGTGTCCTGCACCAGGTCATCCGCCCATGCGGCATCACCCGTCAGCGCGCGCGCGTAACGGCGCAGCTGCGGCAGGCAGGCGGCGAGGTCGTCGCGCAAGCTCACCGGGATGGATACTCCTCGGGCTGGCGGCCAGGACCAATTAGTAGCCGCCGCGATACATTGCGCCGCCAGAGCTCCGGCTACTGCCACTGCGAGATGAGGACGAACCGCCCGCCGGATCCGTGCCACTGTCGGTGGAGCACGCCGCCACCGCCATCATGGCAAGCAGCAGGCCAGAAATCAGATGGGGCACTTTCATTTCAGTCTCCAGGAGGCAGGCCGCGGCGCAGCATTCTCCACGTCGGGAACGCCGCGCCCGGGCAGCGCGATGTTGCTGCCGCCGGAGCCTGTCAACTGAGTAAACGCGCCGCGGCGGCGCTTTATTCCACTGTCATGGATTTTGTCCCACAAGCCCCGCCGCGTGGGAGGCTTCGCGCCCGGCATTTTTCCTACTGGCCCTGCTCGGCTTCTTACTTCAGCCCCAGATAGTCGCGCTTGCCGATCTGCACACCCTTATGGCGCAGGATGTCGTAGGCCGTGGTCACGTGGAAGTAGAAATTGGGCAGCGCAAAGCCCAGCAGGTAGGACTTGCCGTCGAACGTCATCGGCCCCTGGCGCAGCTTCAGCTCGATCGCGCGCTGCTCGCTGCCTTCCAGCTGCTCGGGCGCGATCTGCTCCAGGAACACGATGGTGCGGGCGATGCGGTCCTGCAGTTCGGCAAAGGTGGTTTCGGTATCGGCGAACGACGGCACCTCGATGCCTGCCAGCCGCGCGGCACAGCCCTTGGCGGCGTCGCTGGCGCGCTGCACCTGTGCCGGCAGCGCATCCATGTCGGCGATCAGGCGGGTCTGGATCAGGTCGGCCGGGTCCATGCCCTGCGCCTGGGCGTGGGCCGCGCCCTTGTCCAGGATCTCGGCCAGGTTGGCGAGTGCGCGGATGAACGGGGGAATCGAAACGTCGTACATCGAGAGTGCCATGGGGGATCTCCTGTGCAGGCCTTGGTTGGAAATTCTCATCGTCGGGGGCCGTCGGGCCGCACCGCTGCCGCGAGCATAGACCGGATCGGCATTTGCTGCCGGACTACCCCTGCGCACACGCGGCAGGCGGCTGGATGTCGCGCAGCACCTTGCCGACCGCGGCCAGGAAGCGGCGCCCCGCCAACGGCAACGGCGCCAGGCTGAAATGGGTCGCCCAGATTTCCAGGCCGACCGCGGGCAACACCGGCCGCACCGCCAGGGCCGCGCGCATGGCTGGCGTCACGCTCCACGCATCCACCAGCGCCAGCCCCAGGCCCTGCTGCACAAAGGCGCATGCCGTGACCGGGGAATGCACCTCGATGGCGGGCGCGCCGCTGTCGCTGTCGCCGAAGAAGCCGGCCAGCGCACGGCCCAGCGGCGTGTCGGGCGGATAGCCGATCCACGCGCTGCCGGCGAAATCCTCCGGCGTCACCGCCTCGCGGCCTGCCAGCGGATGGTCCGGCGGCAGGACACACAGCATCGGCTGGCGCCCGAGCAGCGTGGACGACAGCGTCAGATGCCCGGCCGGCACCATCGACACGCCGACATCGGCCCGACCGCTCAGGAAAATGCCGACCAGTTCGTCGAAGGTGACGCTGCGGTAGTCAATGCGCGTGGGCACGCCGCCCGCGCGCAGCTGCGCCAGCGCACGCGGCACCAGCTGCTGCGCGAACGCGGCGCTGGCCACTACGCGCAGCGTGCCGGCGCCTTCGCGGTGCAACGCCGCAGCCAGCTCGTTGACGCGCCGTACGCCGCTGTAGACCTGCTCGACCTCGGCAAACAGGCGCCGCGCTTCAGGCGTCGGCAACAGCTTGCCGCGCGCGCTCGAACAAGGGTAGCCGAGCCGGCTTTCGGTCAGCGCCAGCACCCGGCTGACCGCGGGCTGCGACACAAGCAGCATGCGTCCGGCACCGCTGACCGAGCCCGCCAGCATGATGGCCTGGAACACCTCGATCTGGCGCAAGTTGAGCGGCCGGCCCGATGGCGCAGCCACCCCTGCTCCCATGCACTCGCCTGTGCCTGCCACTGCGTCCGACCGTCCGCGCTGCCTCATGCCAGCCCTAACGCCGCGCTGCAAGCTGCGCTGCAGGCATCGGACGTGCGCAAGGGCCTGGCGGCGCTGGGCGCCGAGCCGGCCGGCGGCTCGCCCGCGCAGTTCCGGAAGCTGATCGATGCCGAGACCGCCAAATGGCGTGCCCTGATTAAGTCGGCCTATATAGAGCAGCTGGACTGAACCATGCCCGCGCGGCCAGGCCAGGTGCCGCGGCCGGGGACCTGAGGGGCGCCTGAGGGGCGGCGGGCAAGATGGCGCACCCGCAGCGGGCAACCGGCGACCGGCAACCTGAATTAACATATCCGGTCATCGTCCCCGCTATCTTGCGGCCTTGTGGCCGCGCCCCACATGAATGCGCCGCTCCCTCTTCGCACGGAATGCCCGCCCGGCGCCTGCATCTGCGGGCGCGAAGCCTTGCTGAGTGACCCCAACGCCGACTTGCGCGTGCTGCGGCTCACCCGCGCCGAGGAAAAGCGGCTGGTCGAACGGCTTGAGAGCCTGACCAGCCTGGCGGAATTGCAGCGCATGGAAAGCCTGATGCAGGCCCAGCTGGGCATCGTGCTGACCATCACCCCCAGCGCCCGCGGCGTGCGCACAGTGCGCGGCATCAGCATCCAGGTGCAGGAGCAGCCCGGCCTGTGCCGCAAGATCCGCCAGTCGATCCCCGCCGCCATCCGCCGCAGCATGGAAGAGCATCCCGAGATCGCCTATGCGATCGTGGATGCGCATGACCTGCTGGGCGGCATCTGAACGGGACCGCGCAGCCGTTCAGGCGTTGCTGTCCGCAAGGCGCATCACGTGCTCGCGGATATCCACCGGCCATGTCTCGAGCCGCTGCGCAAAGCCCGCCACATCGCCCGCGAACAAGGCCCGCGTAGCTTCCTCGAAGCCGGGCAGATCTCCCGCCATCACCACCATGAAGTGGTAGGCGCGTTCGCTGGCGCGGCGGCCGCGGTCCTTGTCCGCATTGTCCCGGCGCGCCTGCTCGACCAGCTTGCGCAGGGCCACGGATGCCCCGCCTGGCTGGGCGGCCAGCCATTCCCAATGGCGCGGCAGCAGCGTCACCTCGCGCGATACCACGCCAAGCTTCGGGCGCCCTCGGCCCCGCGGCTCGGCCACATCCGCTGCTTCGTCGTTGTCGCCGGCTGGCTGCCGCGGGGATTCGAGCTGCGCGGCGCGCTCGGCAGTCCGCTCAAGAAAGGCGGCCTCCGTCCCGCTCGTATCCAGGTCGATCGAGCGCCCGCTGCTGTCGTCGAAAACCAGCACGGGTCCGCCCGCGCCGGCTTCCAGCGCGCGCTTGAGCGCCAGCGCATTGGCTTGCAGCGAGCCCGTGGCGATACGCCGGTGGCCGTCGAAGGTGGTGTAGTTGTGAAGCGTTGCGTTGGTCATGGGGATGTCCCTTGGAGACGATTCCCGAATATTACCCGGATAAAATAAGATGTCAATATCATCCGGGTATAAATAAAACCACCCCGCTGTCGGGTCACCAGGGTTCCAGGTTCCAACCATCCGACGTAGCCGCCAGGCGATGGGTCAGCCCCAGGCTGCCCATGAACACATCGTCGTGGGACACCACCACCAGTGTGCCCTGATAGCCGCGCAGCATCGTTTCCACTGCCTGCACAGACGCCAGGTCCAGGTGGTTGCTGGGCTCATCGAACAACAGCAGCTGTGCCGGCGGATCGGCATACAAGGTACAAGCCAGCGCGGCCTTCAGGCGCTCGCCGCCACTGAGCAGGCCGCTGGGTGCGGTGACCTTCTGCGCATCGAGATCCAGCAGCGCAAGCCGCGTGCGCAAGGCCGCCTCCCCGGCGGTGTGGTTGGCGGCCAGCATCTGTTCGATGGCTGAGCGCTGCGGCAGCAGGCCGGCCAGCTGCTGGTCGAGGTAGGCGTTTTCGACATGCACCGCGCAGCGGCCAGCCAGCGGCTGCAACTGGCCGGCAAGCAGCTTGAGCAAGGTAGATTTGCCGCAACCGTTGGGGCCGACGACGCCCACGCGCTGCTGGCCAGTCAGCACCAGGCTGATGCGGCGCGTGGCGGCCGGCACGAACGGCAGATCGACCTCCTCCAGTTCAGCTACGCGGCGTTGCGCGGTCTGGCTGACAGGCAAGGCGAGCAATACGATCGCGGCATCGTCCTCCACCTGTTGCGCGGCGTCGCGCACGCGCGCATCGAGCGCTTCGCGCGTGGCGGCTTGCTGCAGGCGCAGCCTGCCTGCCGATGCCTGGCTGCGCTCCTTCTGCCGGCCCAGCAGGATGCTGGCCTGGTTGGCATCGTGCGCCTGCCGGTTGCCACGGGCCTGCCGCCGCTCCTGGCGTTCACGCTGCGCACGCAGCGACTGTTCTTCCCGCTTGCGTTCGAGCTTGCGCTGGTCCAGCTGCCGCAAGGCGTTCTCTCGCTCCTGCGCCTTGCATTGCGTATAGAACGAATAGCCGCCGCCATAGCTGCGCAACCCGAGCGACGACAGCTCGACGATGCGCGCCATGCCCTCCAGCAACCGCCGGTCATGGCTGACCACCAGCAGGCCGCGCTGCCAGCGTTGCAGTTGCGCGATCAGCGCCAGCCGGTTCGGCCGGTCCAGATGATTGCTGGGTTCGTCGAGGACCAGGAAATCGGCATCCGACAGCAACGCGCCGATCAGTGCCACGCGCATGGCTTCGCCGCCGCTCAGGGTGCTCGCCGGGGTATCCGCCTGCAGGTGGCCCAGGCCATTGCGTTCCAGCTCCTGCCGCAGCCGTTGCGGCATGTTCCAGTGCTCGCCGACGTCATCGAAGTCTTGTGCCGCGGTGCTGCCGGCCTCAAGGCGTTGCAGCGCATCCAGCACCGGTTGCACGCCAGCCAGCCCCGCCACCGACGTCTGCACGGCATGCGCAGCCTGCTGGGACAGGTAATGCAAGCTGCCCGACCGCACGCAACGCCCCGCGGAGGGCTCAAGCTCCCCGCCCAGGATGCGTGCCAGCACGGACTTGCCGATACCGTTGCGCCCGACCAGGCCGGTGGGGCGAACATCGAATTGTTCGGACAGTTCAGAGAAGAGCGTCCGGCCGTCGGGCAGGACATAGGAAACGCTTTCCAGCGTCAGCTTGGGATTTGACATGCAAGATTCCAGGGATGCCAGGAACTCCCCCTGCTTTGGGGGCGGTGGAGACTGGCCGTCATGCAGACGGCGGCATCAATGGCGCATGGCAGGAATCCTCCGCGGATGGGGTTTGAATCGGCGAGGCATGGGGACGCATGCCTGAGTACGTCGCCCCGCCCTACTCTCTGACTCGGCTAAAACTATAAGTTCACCGGATCGGTAGCCAGCAGGTGATTGGAGAATGCTGCCTTGGTCTCGCACCGCCACGTCGCCCACAGCTTGCAGCCGTTCGGGTTGTCCGTGCCCCGGTCCAGCTCAATGGCAAGCCAGTTCCTGGCCGGCATCACGTACCGGTTGGATCCGGGAAAGAGCATCATTTCCGCAGACAGGTTGACATCCAGCGCCTGCTTCGACTGGGCAACGTTGTTCAGCACATGGAAGAACAGACGCTCCATGACCCCGACCAGCGAGGGATGCACCACGGCAGTACTGGTCAGCTGCTGTATCTGCGCCCAGTTGTCCTTCGGCCCCACGTCTTTCCTGTAGGCGACACCCCAGGCCGCGACATGGACATCACCAGAGATGATCGTCACGCGCAGCTGCTTCTGGCTGGCTGTCTTGAGCAACGTCTCTACCAGGCGCTTCCTCTCGCCCTCGTGATCGTCGTGGGTCCAGTGGTCCTTCAGGTCATCGGCACTGCTGTCGAGCACATGATCCTGGCCAAAGTTGTCCAGGAAGGCTTCGGCCAGCGACAGCTTGGGATGGACCACCGGCACGGAGGACAGCAGCAGCAGATGCTGGCAATTGATGCCGCCAGGGTTGACGGCGTGGCCCGATTCGACACCCGACAGCCACCGCTGCAGTGCGCCCCAGGTACCGGGTCCAAGCACCTGCTCCTGGGATCGTTCGGTCCTCAGGTCAGCAACGATCAGACTGACTGGGCCAGCCGAATGCGTGAACGTGAACCCCGGCTGCTCGTCCAGCAACGGCAGCGCAAGCTTGTCACCGGACAGCACCTGAGACCACTTGACCGGTTCGAACAATGGATCGTCAGACCGGACCCTGACGTCAGTGCGCGGCACCAGGTCGGGAAGCTGTTCGACAGCATGCTGCATCTGGAAGACCCAGAACGCCCGGCGCGCATGGAAGAACAGCCGCTGGAACAATGGACTGCGCTGCATCTCGGGGCTATAGGAACCCCAGCCGTCGAAGATGTCATGGTCATCCCACATCATCACCGTGGGGATCCGTGCCATGGCCTGGGCAGCGTCGAGCGGCTTCTCTGCACTACCCCACCCTGACCTGGCATGAGGCAGCCAGCGCTCGCTGTAGAGCTTGAAATAGTAGTCCTCGATTTCTTTCTCGAGGTCAGCGTCCACCGGGTACTGCAGCTGCTCCTCCCGCGTCAACCCGATCCAGCGCTTCAGCAGCTTGATGTCTTCCCAGATCGAATCGAAGTAGATCTGGTCGCCGCCCATCAGCATCAGATGGAAGCGCTGATTGCCCTGGTCATGGGTACGCGCCTCGTGCCAGAGCTGCTCCTTGTCCAGCTCATAGCCTGGCGGACGGATTTCCTTGTCGTGGTTGCACAGCAAGTCCGCCCATACCGCGTTCTCGGCCTTGACCAGCTTGCGCATGCCGCCCGGGTCGGAGAATCCGTTGCACGAAACATAGGCCATGCGCGGCGCGTAGCCCTTGCCGGGCACGGTAAAGTGCCACGCCTCCCCGACACCTTCGATGCTGTACGGTACCCGCCGTTCGTTCTTGCGCAGCTTGCAGGACAGGTCGTAGCGCAGATAGGTGCGGCCCGCATGCTGCAGCAGGGTCACCGGCTTGCCGGCCTTGCGGCCTTCCACGGTGACCTGAGGAACCCTGGCTTGATCTTCTATGCCAACGAGCGCCGTCACCTTCCATGAGCCATCCGTTCCGAGGCCACGAAACGACAGCACGGGTCCGAGCAGTAGCTTGCTCATTTGTGATGGTCTCCCTTTGGTCACCTTTTGTTGTTCGCCCGCGGGCTGCGCTGGCGCGATCGCCGCGAAAGGCCTGGCGCCGGCAATGGGACGCCTGGCCATCCATGCCGGGGACATAAGGTGAACGAAGAGAGAATGCGCGTCAAGCGCCACCTGCTGGCTCGCCAGGGGCCTGTGCTTCAGGCACCCCGCCCTGTGAGCCGCGCCAGCGTCTGTTCCAGCTCGCGACGATCCGCCTGCCGCTTGGCTGGCGAGCGCTGGGCCAGGTTATGCAACTTGCGCCGTATGCCCGGCAACTCAACTGCGTGAGGAAGCCCGATGAGCCCGAAATCCGGCTTTTCATCCTCCACGGATCCAAGAAACGCACGGGATGGCTCATCCAGCCACTCCGCCACTCGCGCCAGCAGGCGCTCGCGGCTTTCCAGCAGCGCTTCCGCACTGACAGGCTCGGCAGTCATCCCTTTGAAATGCGCGTCGAACGTTGCCGCGAAATCCGCCGGCGCGCGAGGGGCCAGCATCTCCCAGGCAGGTTTGGGGCTGCAGGTCAGGTACACCAGGAAAGTCCGCCAAAGCCTCTCATCCGCGCGTTCGTCCTCCAGCAGCAGACTGACATCAAACAGATCGCGCGGATGCTGCCTCGACAACGCTGCGGCCAGCTTGCCGGCATAAAGATCGGCGAAATCAAGCACCTGCACGGAGGCGAAGCCAAAAGCCTCCTCCACCTTCGGCCTGACCACCATGCTGCGCACCGGATGCACTGTGCCGCGCATGACCGGTGTTGTCTCGACCTGCACGCGCGCGCGGCCACGGCTGGCCACCAATCGCGTCACCGACCGCGTACCCTCGCCCGCCGACGACTGCACCTGCAGTTGTAGCGGGCGGGCGCGCAGTGCATCGGCCAGTTGCTCCAATGCCGCAGCAATCGAGGCCGCATCCTCGGCGAAGTCATGCACGGGCAACCAGGCCAGGTCGATGTCCACCGACAACCGCGGAAGGTCATGCTCGAACAGGTTGATCGCCGTGCCCCCTTTAAGTGCGAAGCGCGGCTCTTTCGCCAGGACCGGCAGGATCTCGACCAGCAATTGCACCCGGTCGGTATAGCGCTTATCCCAGATGCTCATCCAGGTCTCCAGGCAAAGTAATCTGGTAGGTCGGATGCAGGCGTCCACCGGGCACCAGCGCGCGCTTGCCCCGGCCCAGATCGACGCCATCGAGTGGCACATGCGCTAGCCATGCATGCCGGTGGCGTTCGGCCAGCGCCAGGAACAGGCGCTTGGCCTTGATGCTGCGGCAATGGCGCAGCATCATGCCGACCCGTTGCGGCCGCAGCGTCGTCATCGCCTGCATCAGCGCATCGACCTCATAGACCAGGGCCGCATTTGCCACGCCATCGCACAGTTCCAGCATGGCCCGCTCCGGCGTGGAACAGGCCAGGGCATCGGTGCCTGGGCTGACCTCGTGCCATGTCAATCCCTGATCGAGCAACGCCTTTTCCGGCAGCTCGGGCATGAAGTGCAACGCAGTCAGTTCGAAAGGCCCCTTGCCGTGAAACTCGAAGTGTTCGTTCAATGGCAGCTTGCCCACCCAGCCTGGCAGCCGTTGTGGCCCGTAAAGCGTGATCGTGCCCGCTTCGCCCAGGCGCAGGTAGTGCTCATGCCCCTG
The DNA here is from genome assembly GCF_000219215.1 of Cupriavidus necator N-1. Classification (NCBI taxonomy): domain Bacteria; kingdom Pseudomonadati; phylum Pseudomonadota; class Betaproteobacteria; order Burkholderiales; family Burkholderiaceae; genus Cupriavidus; species Cupriavidus necator. The sequence continues at coordinate 1,982,958 of NC_015726.1, forward strand.
CATGGCCAGCGCAAAGCGCCCACCGACGTGCACAGCCAATGCCTCGTTGGCCTGAAGGGAATGGACCACGCCTTGCCACTGCAGGCGCCCGCCCTGCCTCATGTAGACACCACGCGCTGGCGAAACCAGCCAGCCACTGGCCACATAGCGTGCGACAAGGCTGTTGGAATACCCATGCGCGCGCAGCCATCGGCTGGATACCAAGGTGGTATCACCAAGCCTTACCAGAAGCTGGTTTAGTTTTCCGTGATTTTGATCACTCATGGTGTTCAAAATACACGCTTAGCAAACCCTTGCCAACGAAAGGTTTATCCCGATACCGATTTGAGCACTATAAGTGATCTTTTTTCAACAATTATAAACCAGCGTCGTTGTGCAATGTCAGCCACCATGGCCAAAATCAAGCAGCACCTTGCAGCATTCGCCCGGATTGCCCTCGGCCAGTGCAAACGCGCCGGCAACATCGCGAAAATCGACGTGGTGCGTGACAATTTGCCCGGGATTGACCAGGCCTTTCGCGATCTAGTCAATCACCGTCGGGAACATCGCGCAGTTCAGCCGCGAGGCCGGCAGTCTCGCGCTCGCATTGCCGGTGCGCCATGGCTTTGCCCAGGCTGCCAGCATCCGGCTCAAATACGGCACGGCATTTCTGGCGGACCACCCTGGCACGTTGCGCATCAAGGAAGCCGCGGAAGCCATCCGCAAGGACACCGGCGGCAAGGTGGATCTCCAGGTATATACCGCCAGCCAGTTGGGCACCGAGCCCGACATGATCTCGCAGACCCGCGCCGGGGCCATGGATTTCATGTCCACCGCCGGTACCAACCTGCAGACACTGGTGCCGACCGCCGGCATCAACGGCGTTGCCTTTGCCTTCAAGGACTACGACACAGTCTGGGCGGCCATGGATGGTGACGTCGGCGCGCACGTGCGGGCAGCGCTGGGCAAGGTCAACCTGCACGTGTTCGACAAGTGCCTGGACAACGGCTACCGCAATATCACCTCGGCCAGCCGGCCGGTTCAGACACCTGCGGACCTGAAGGGCTTCAAGATCCGCGTGCCCGGCATCCCGCTCTGGATCTCGATGTTCAAGGCGCTTGGCGCCTCGCCGACCGCCATTGCGTTCGGCGAGCTCTACTCCGCGCTGCAGGCGTCTATCGCCACCCACTTCTAGGGATTGGCTGTGAGGCCTTACCGTCACTCTTACCGCCAACTGCACTGAGGATTTGCTGGCGCGGGAGGTGGCGCGATTTGCGGGGCGACGACTCCTGGACGCATGACGGAGGCGCTTGCCCACCGAACGCGCCGGTGTCAATGAAAGGGCGCGGACGCCGTAGGCATCCTAGACAACGTGAGCGCAGCCACGATGGTGCTCACGATGATCTCCATCGGCGTGCCCGGTCCGAAGATCTCCCGCACGCCGCACTGGCACAGCAAGCGCCTGTGGTCTGCCGGAACAATGCCGCCGACGAAGACCGGCACTTCGAGCGCGCGCTGCCGCAAGGCGTGTAGCAGCGCCGGCAGCAGATCCAGATGCGCGCCGCCCAGCGTGGAGATGCCGATGGCATCGAAGTCGCCATCGCAGACGGCAGATACAACCGCCTCGGCCGACTGGAACAGCGGCGTCAGTTCGACGACGAACCCGGCATCCGCAAGCCCGGCCGCCACCGCTTTCGCACCGCGGTCGTGGCCGTCCTGGCCCAGCTTGGCCACGAGGATCCGGGGCGCGCGGCCGAGCTGCTCGCGCAGCGCACTGACGCACTCGCAGGCCGCCAGCCATTCCGTGTTGCCGGCGCGAGCCGTGCCATACAGCGCTGCGTCGTAGGACGACTGGACAGTATGGCGCGGCCAGACCTGGAGCAGCGCCCGGGTACATTCCCCGACCGTGGCGCGGCAACGCATGGCGTCGATCGCACAGGCGAGCAGGTTGGGGCCGCCGCGCGTGGCGGCCTCGGTCAGCGCCGCCAGCGCATGCCTGACCGCAGCGTCATCGCGGCGGCTGCGCAGCGCGTCCAGGCGGCGTGCCTGTTGCACGCGCACCTGGGTACCGTCGATTTCCAGGCATTCCTGGCCATTGTCGTCGGGCTCCTGGTAGCGGTTGACACCCACCACGACCTCTTCCTGCGCATCGAGCCGAGCCTGCGTCCACAGCGCGGCCTGGTGGATGCGCCGCTGCACCCAGCCGGATTCGAGGGCTGCCAGGATGCCACCCTGGGCATCGATGTGAGCCAGCACCGCGCGAACCTCCGTCACCATGCGGCCGGTCAGCGACTCGATCAGGTAGGAGCCCGCCCACGGGTCCGCCACCTCGCACAGGCCAAATTCATGCTGGAGGATCAACTGCGTATCGCGAGCCAGCCGCGAAGCCTGCGCGCCCGGCAATGCCAATGCCTCGTCAAAGCCGTTGGTATGCAGCGACTGCGTACCGCCAAAGATCGCAGCCATCGCCTCGACCGTGGTGCGCGCGATATTGTTGAGCGGCTGCTGCGCGGCGAGCGTCCAGCCCGAAGTCTGGCAATGCATGCGCATCGCCGTGGCGCGCGCGCTGGTGCCACCCAGTTCGCGCACGATGTCGTGCCACAGGAGCCGCGCGGCGCGCAGCTTGGCGATCTCAATGAAGAATTGCTTGCCGACGCCGAAGAAGAAGCTCAGTCCGCCGCAGAACGCGTCGACATCAAGGCCACGCTCGCGCAGCAGGCCGACATAGGTCCTGGCATTGGCCAGTGTCAGCGCCAATTCCAGCACCGGATCGGCGCCCGCTTCCTGGAAGTGATAGCCCGAGATCGACATGCCGTTGAACTTCGGCGCATGCGCGGCCAGCCATTCGACCACGTCGGTGGCGATGCGCAGCGACGACTGCGGCGCATGGATCCAGGTGTTCCGGACCATGAACTCCTTGAGGATGTCGTTCTGGATGGTGCCGCGCAGCTGTTCGAACGGGACGCCCGATTCCTCGGCCGCGACAAGGAACGCTGCCAGTACGGGGAGCACCGCACCACTCATGGTCATCGATACCGACACACGGTCCAGCGTAATGCCTTCGAACAGGCACCGCATATCGTCGACCGAGTCGATGGCCACGCCGGCCATGCCGACATCGGCCTGCGCTTGGGGGTCGTCGGAATCGTAGCCGCGATGGGTCGGCAGGTCGAAGGCCACCGACAAGCCCTGCGCGCCCTGCTTCAAGGCCTCGCGATAGGCGAGGTTCGACGTCGCGGCGTCGCCGTATCCCCCGTACTGGCGGATGGTCCATGGCCTGCCGCGGTACATGGAGGGATAGGGGCCACGAACGAACGGGGCCTCGCCGGGCATGCCGCCCAGGTGGCCAAGGCCAGTCAGGTCGTCGGGCCCGTAGACCGGCTTCAGCTCCAGGGCGCCTGCCGGGTCGTCCCGCTTCGCGTTCATCGTTGCCTCCAGCGTTTCTGCGTGACCACATCGGCGATCTTCTCGCCGTCGCGGCTGCGCCGGATCTCACACCAGTGCGTCAATCCCTCCTCGTCCTCGCGCAGCGCGGAAAAGGTCAGCTCCAGCGACTCGCCGACATTGACGTTGCCATGGAAGAACAGGTCCCGCGCGAACACCGTGGGCGGATCCGCGTCGCGGCGCCATTGCCATTCCGCGCGATCGACCATGGCCTGGAAGCTGGCGAAGTACAGCAGGTCGGCGCCATTGAAATCGTTGCAGGGGCACGGCAGGTATTCGGCCGCGTGGCAGACGCGATGCCGGGCCTGATCGAGCCCGAGATGCGTGCCCCAATCCCCGCAGCGAAAACGCCGTGCCAGCAGCGACAGATCCGCCGCCTGGGCCGACGGGCCGGCGCCGGCCCACTTCGCGGCCACGGTCGGCATGGTGCGCACGACCGAGCGGTTGTCCCGCTCACGCGTGCGACGGATGAAGGTGGACAGCATCGTCACGCTGGCGCGGCGGTCCCCCTGCATGTCGACCGCATGTTCGCTGAGGTGCTTCACGCCGTCCGCTGGCAAGATGCGCGAGTCGATGCTGAACTCGGCGTGCTCGCCGACCGTTTGCGGCGCGGCATCGCGCACGCGGATCGCGGTGAACGCCGCATACACCGGATTGCCCTCGGCATCCAGGAAGTCCGGCACCGCCAGGCCGACGCCGGCGGCCAGCAGGCGCCAGTGCAGGTCGCCGCAGGTCTTCAGCAGCCAGTTCTCTGACAGGCCGGTGTATGCCAACTGGGGCATTCCGGCAACATGGCGTGAGACAACGGCTTCCATGTCAGGCGGCCAGCGCAGTGTCGCTCTCGCCCGCGGCAATCAAACCGGCGAGGTATTCGGCGTCGCGCGCGATGCCGGAGAATCGCCCCGATCCCCACGTGTGCAACCACGGCAGCCCGAGGAAATACAAACCGGCGTGCGCGGTCACGCCACGTTGATGGCCCGGATAACCGCGGCCGTTGAACACCGGCACTTCGAGCCAGCTGAAGTCCGGTCGGAAGCCGATGCACCAGATGATCGAACCAATGCCGGCTGCCTGGGGATCAAGTTCGGTGCGCTCGGCCGGGGGCGTCCACACGGGCTCATAGACGCTTGGCGGCGGTGCCTCGATGCCCCGCTCCGCGATGAACTTGTCGATGCTCGCGTTGATGCGGTTGTAGGTCGCATCGGCGTCGTCCAGGTTGTGACGAAGGTCCGCCGCAAAACGAAGCTGGCCGTCGCGGTAGTCGCCCAGCACGCCGTAGAGCTCCATCCCCTCGGTGGCGAACTTGCGCAGGTCGATATCGCGGCCGCCGTCGCGACCGGTGACGTAGTGATTGGTGTTATCGCGCACGCCCTCGCGCAGCGGATGCTCGGTAACGGGCAGATCGTAGTACTTCATGTCCGCGAGCCAGTCCACGACGTCCCGCCCGCGATAGAAGCGCGCGCAACGCGGCGCCTCGCCGACGGCCAGATACACCTTGCGCCCGCCCAGGTGCAGGTCTTCGGCAATCTGCGCGCCCGACTGGCCCGAGCCAACCACGAGCACCGCACCCTCGGGCAGCGACCCGGGATTCCTGTATTCGGACGATTGCAATTGCCGGATCGACGTCGGCAGGCGCTCGGCCATGCGCGGCACGATCGGCGTGTGATAACCACCCGAGGCCACCACCACCTGGTCCGCGGTGAATGCACCCTGGCTCGTCACCACGGAAAATCCCCCCTGGGCGCGCGCCTTCACTTGCCGCACCTCGGTATGCTCGAGTACCGGCGCGCCGACCGTCCGGATAAAGCCATCGAGATAGGCCGTGATTTCATCCTTCTTCATGAAGCCGTGCGGATCATCTCCCTGGTAGGGATAGCCCGGCAGCGCGCATTGCCAGTTCGGCGTCACCAGGCAGAACGCATCCCAGCGTTGCGTGCGCCAGGCGTGCGTGACGGTGTGCTTCTCGATGAGCAGATGGTCGATGCCGGCCTGCTTCAGGAAGTAGCTCATCGATAGTCCAGCCTGGCCGCCGCCGACAATGATGACGCCGTAGTGCCTGGGCTCTGCGGCCTGGCCCGGATTGGTGTTGATGATGTGGGACATGTTGGATCCTTTGAGGCGAGGAATTTGAAGAACGGTTAGCTGCCAAAGCCGAGAAAACGGACGGTGGCGCCGTCCTGGCCCCGGAACCGCTGCGCGGCAATTTCCAGGATGCGGAGCTGATCCATTGCGGAGGAGCAGGCGTAGCCATACCTGGCCCGCACCCGCTCGGATGCGGCGCCCAGCGCGGTACGCGCACGCTCGACGAACTCGTCCAGCGGATACGCTGTCCCTTCGACAAAGTGCTCCGTGACGATGGAGGATGGGGAATAGCAGGCCATATCGGTCTGGTCAGGCCAGCGGATGCGGAAATGGGTAACCGGCATGGCAGTTCTCAGGTTGGGGAATCGATCGGCGTGGCCAGGCGCGTCGGCAGGATGAACCCCGCCTCGCGCAAGTCCCACAACGTGGCCCGTTCGCCGGCGTGCGTGAGCGTGGCGACACGGGAATCGTCGATGGCGCCGATCTGGGCGCAGGCAATGCCGCGATCGAGGAAGCGGCGTTCGACCGCCTGCGCATCGTCGTCATCGACGGCCAGCAGGAAGCCATAGCTCGGGAATGCCGTCAGCCATCGCTCCAGGGGCACGCCAGCGGGCCGGGGAATGCGCTCCAGCGCGATGCGGGCGCCCACCCCGGAGCATTCGAGCAGCATCAGCGCGGTGCCAAGCGGACCCGCCATGCTGATGTCCTTGGCTGCGGCGCAAAGGCCCTCTTCGGCCAGCACAGGCAAGAGTTCGAGATCCGCACGCAGTCGTTCGCCCGGTGCGCCCGTGGAGGCGTTCCAGAACGGATATGGCTCCGCGAATGCGCCGCGCAGGTCCACGGCCATCAACAGGCGCTGGCCGGGACGCGCGGCGAAGCTCGACAGCAGCTTGCGCGCACGACCGAGGATGGCCACGGCAAGCTGGCTTTGCTCGCTGCGCGCGTTGCTGTGACCGCCGACGATCGGCACGCCATAGGCGGCAGACGCCGCGGCCATGCCCTTGAGCACCTCGGCGGCGTCGGCGGCGCCATGGCTCCATAGCGCATCGACCACGGCCGTCGGCCTGCCGCCCATCGCATAGATATCGCTGATGTTCACCATGACCGCGCTGTAGCCGGCGAACCACGGCATGGTGCGGATGAAATCGCTGACCAGTCCTTCGATGGCGAACAGCAGGTAGCCGTCGCCATCCCGCAACGCCGCGCAGTCGTCGCCTACGCCCACGGCCATGGCCGCGTTGCGTCCGGCGGCCGCTGCGCCGAGCGGCGACAGCATGGCCGGGATATCGGTCTTATGCGCAAAACCGCGGCTGCTGCGCAGAGTGTGTACGAAATCGTCGAGGCTCATCTCACGGCCCTGCCTTCGGTAATCAGGCCCGCGTGCGGGGTATGGCAAGGCGGGTAATGGTTCAGGTCAGCCTGCATCAGGTGGTGAGGCCGCCCGAGCAGCGTCTCCTCGGCCAGGACGTTCCAACGCAAGCGCCTGAACAAGGGCACGTTCTGGCTCTGCACGTGTGCAAGGAAGCGCCGGCAGCCGATCGCGTGGGCGCTGCTCACCGCCAGGCGGATCAGCGTCGCACCGATCTTTCCCTGGCTTCGGTATGCAGCATCCACCGCAAGCCGCGAGCCGAACCACACGCCCGGCTCGCTTTCATGGATGCGCACGGTGCCGACCACGGTCCCGGGATGACCCGGCAACTCCGGCTCGAAGCGCACCGCCACCAGCAGTTGCGCCACATCGTCCACCGCGTCCCGGTCGTCGCCCGCGAAGATGCCCTGCTCCTCGCAGAACACGACCTGGCGCAGCCGATAGGCCTGCTCCGCCTCCCAGGCGTGCTCGGCCCAGCGGATGCGGAATATCGGGCTGCCCGGCACCTCGACGCAGAGATCGCTTTTCATGATGTCGCTCCGTCGGTCGCCAGTGCCGCCTCGCGCTCGTAGGTCGCCAGCGACGAGCACGCGCCGCACTTGCCGCAACCCGCCTTGATATCGGACGAGCGCATGCCGGCGGCGCCCAACATGGCGCCGAGCGGCTGCAGGATCGACTGCATGAAGGCCGGCGAGGGAGCCGGGTGGTCCTCCAGCGGCGTGCCGGAGATCGGCACGAAAGGCACCACGAACGGATACACCCCGAGTTCGATCAGCTCGCGCGAGAGCGACAGGATGGCTTCTGCGGTGTCGCCGAGTCCCGCGAGGATGTAGGTGCTGACCTGCCCCCTGCCGAACACGGCAACGGCGGCCCTGAAGGCTTCAATGTAACGGCTCGGCGGCACCGACGCCTTGCCCGGCATGATGCGCTCGCGCACCGCCGGCGTGACGACCTCGAGGTGCATGCCGAGCGTGTCAATGCCGGCGGCCTTCATGCGCTCGAACCAGCGGTCGTCATCGGGCGGCTCGCACTGCGCCTGGATCGGCAGGTCGACCGCGGCCTTGATGGCGAAGGCGCTCTCGCAAAGAATAGCCGCGCCCCGGTCCTGCGTCGGCGGCGTGCCGGTGGTCAGCACCATATGCCTGACGCCATCGAGCAGCACTGCGGCGCGCGCCACTTCGGCCAGTTGCTCCGGCGTCTTGCGCGCCACCGTACGGCCTGCCGCCAGCGACTGGCCGATCGAGCAGAACTTGCAGGTCTTCTTGCGGCTCTCGTACCGGATGCAGGTCTGCAGGACGGTCGTGGCCAGCACGTCGGCGCCATGCAGCGTGGCGATATGCGAGTATGGGATGCCCTCCAGGGTCTGCAGCGCATAGAAGCGCGGCGCCTTCGGAAAGCTGATGCTGGCAATCGGGATGGTGCCGCGCATCAGCGCGCTGCGCCCCGTTCCATCGGGCGCCTGCGCCACGAACGGCGAGTGCCACGCGGTGCTGGTATGCACCGGCACCATGATGGTCACGCCGTCGATGGTGACCGCCTTGTGGTCGGACGGACCGGCCCCGCCGCGCCGGCTGGCTGCGCCGGCATTTGGGTCTTCCAGGCGCAGCCCGACGGACTGCAGCTCAGTCATCAATTGCCGGCTCGACGCCGGCACGGTCGCGCTGGATGTCATCGCGGATGCTCCCATGGAAGTTGGAGAAGGCGCCTGCCATCGGCACTGCCGTCACCGCCGGCCGTTCATTGATGGCCAGGCTTAGCAGTTCCGGGCGCGCGTAGTGGCCCACCGAATCCATCATTCGCTTGCGCTTGGTGATGAGCGACATGTCGAGGTCGGCAATGACCATGCCCTCGCCCTCGCGCAACGGCGGCGCCAGGTGCTGGCCCTCCGGCGAGATGATTGCGGTGTTGCAGCCGCCGCGCAGCGCCTTCTGCAGCGCCGGATCGGTGGTCACGGAGGCGATCTGCGCTTCGGTCAGCCAGCCGGTGGCGTTGACGACGAAGCAGCCGGATTCCAGCGCGTGATGCCGGATGGTGACCTCGATCTGCTCGGCAAAGATCGGCCCGACCAGCGAGCCCGGGAACTGGCTGCAGTGGATTTCCTCGTGCTGGGTCATCAGCGCGTAGCGGGCCAACGGGTTGTAGTGCTCCCAGCACGCCAGTGCGCCGACGCGGCCAATCGAGGTCTCAGCGACTTTCAGCCCGGCCGCGTCACCCTGTCCCCAGATCATGCGTTCGTGGAAAGTGGGCGTGATCTTGCGGCGCTTGACCGCGAGGTTGCCCTCGGTGTCGAAGATGAGCTGCGTGTTGTACAGGCTGCCGTGGTCGCGCTCGTTCACGCCGAGCACCACGACCATGCCGTGCCGGCGTGCGCGCCCGGCGACGGCATCGGTGACCGGGCCGGGCACCACCACGGCCTGCTCGTATAGCCGCATGTGGTCGCTGCCGGAGTGCACCGGCGGCCGTACGAAGGAGAAGTACGGGTAGTACGGCACGAAGGTCTCAGGGAAGACGATCAGCTGCACGCCTTTCCCGGCGGCCTCGTCGATCGCCTCGCAGACCTTGGCCAGCGTGCCTTCGCCGCTCTCGAGGTCGGGCGCGATCTGGACCGCGGCCGCGCGCACAATGCGTTTCTGTAACATGGTGGCACCTGCCCTTTTGCTCAAACCGTCCAGGTGTCGATGATCAGCGCGTTCTCCTTGCGATGCAGGAGCTTGAGGTCGAGCACGTCGAGCGGATTGATCGGGCGGATGCCCTCAATCAGCGAGGCCTCGCCGTGGCCGTACAGGGCCTGCAGGGCGAAGCGGCAGGCGTAGACCTTGCCGCCCTCTTCCATGAACTTGGTGAGCTGCTTGTTGAAGTTCATGTGGCCGGGGAACGCCTCGTCGCCAAGCGTCGGGAAGCCGCGCTGAACGCCAAGGTTGACGCCGGGGCCGTACAGCAGGATCGAAGTCTCGAAGCCCTTGCGCAGCAGGCGTGTGGCCTGGAGCAGGTTGACGAAGCCGATCGAGCCTTCGAAGGCGACGGTGTGGAATGTCACCAGCGCCTTCTCACCGGCTTCTGCCTTTACGTCCTCGAATACCTTCTCTTCATAGTCGACCAGGAAATCGCCCTTCTTGTGGGCCGGTTTGCTGACAGCAGGCATGCTTCTCTCCTTTGCGTTGATGGGGCAGTGCGGTCGCTCGATCCCATGCCGATCGACCGTTCGGCGCCAGGCCGAACACGCCAACATCCGCAACCGATGTGCCACTCAATGCCCGCAGTCATGCGATCAATCTCCAATCAAGCCGAAGCCGACCAAATGATCGGCCCAATGATCGCAACGGCTTTGGCCATGGATGCCACCAAAGGCGCACAGCGCACGCCATGACGGCTTCGCCACAATGCACGTTTTTGAACGGGAGCAAGCCGCCTGGGTGCGCACGCGTGGTGCACGAGCGTTGATATCGCACCATCATTGAGAACTTCATATGCAATCGCTTGCGCGGCTTGGTGAGCGATCATTCGGATGCTACCCTCAGGCACTGAATTCCATCGCATCGCGCAGCGGGAGACCACGGTGTCCAACCTGACCAGCCATTGGGTAAAACGTATCGCCGGCAGTGCCAAGCCTGCCTATCTGCTGATTCCGGACCTGATCGAGGAGGCACTGGCCGACGGCCAGCTGCGCGCGCGCGACCGGCTGCCGCCGCTGCGCGACCTGGCCGAAGCGCTGCAACTGAACTACACCACCGTGGCGCGCGGCTACAGCGAAGCAAGGAAGCGGGGATTGATCGACACCAAGACAGGAAGTGGCACTTACGTGCGCGGACGTGCGCCCGCGGTGCCGCTGCGCGGCGGCACGGGTGCGGAGATGACCATGAACATGCCGCCGGAGCCGCCCGCGATGACGGAGCGGCTTCGTGCCACCATGGCGCAACTGCTGGAGGCCGCCGACCCCTACTCGCTGCTGCGCTACCAGGACTTCGGCGGCACCCCGGCCGATCGCTCCGTCGCCGCGAAATGGCTGCGCCGCTGGGTGCCGGCATGCAGCGCGGACACCGTGCTGGTCACGCCTGGCATCCACAGCGCGCTGGTCGCACTGCTGTCGCAGCTCGCGCGCCCGGCGCAGACGATCTGTGCCGACGCGCTTGCCTACCCCGGCATCAAGGCTATTGCCGCGCAGCTCAATATCCAGCTACAGGCGCTGCCCGGCGACGAGGACGGCCCGTTCGCCCACGCCTTTGAAGCCATGTGCAAGACACAGAAGCCCGCGGCGCTCTATTGCAATCCGACCATCCAGAACCCGAGCACGCGCACCATGCCGCAGGCACGCCGCGGGCAACTCGCCGAAGTCGCGCTGCGCTACAGCGTGCCGATCATCGAGGACGATGCCTACGGCATGCTGCCGCTGCGGGCACCGCAGACGTTTTCCGCGCTCGCCCCGGAACTCACGTATTACGTCACCGGCTTGTCCAAATGCCTGGGCGCCGGGTTGCGCATAGCGTTCCTGCACGCCCCCACTGCCCGGCAGGCGCAGCGCCTGGCTGGCACCCTGCGGGCAACGACGGTGATGGCGAGCCCCATCAACACATTGCTCGCTACATCCTGGATCAAGGACGGAACGGTAGACGACATGCTCAAGGCCATCCGCGCCGAAAGCGCAGCGCGGCAGCTGATTGCGCGCCATGTGCTCGAGGGCCTGGCCTATGACGCGGACCCGGAAGGCTTTCACCTGTGGCTGCCGATCCCGGCGGCTTCAGCGTGGAGCCCGTCGGAACTGGCGCTCCACCTGCGCTCGCGCGGCATCGGCGCGGTGTCGGCCGCCGCCTTCTCGACCGACGGCAACCCGCCCGATGCGATTCGTGTCTGCCTGGGCGGCCCGGGCGAGCGCGATGAGATCGAGGAGTCGCTGCGGATCATCGCGGAAACGATCGACAATCCGCATCATTTGCATTCAGCGATGCTGTAGCCGGGGGGCTCCCCTTGATTCCCGCGCAGCTTTCCGCTGTTCGGCGCACTGCGCAGCCTGGTCCGGCGGGCGCCGGCGTTCAGGGCGCTATCCTTTGACCGAGTCGGTCGCGGCTTCGTCGATCAACGCTGCAACCTCGGCGGGCTTCGAAGCCAGCGAAGCATGGCTTGCCGCCAGAGTAATGACCTTCCGGGGATTGAGGCGGGCCGACATCTTCAGTTGGTTTTCGGGGGCGATCATTCTGTCTTCGCTGGAAATCTGGTACCAGGACGGCTTCTTTTTCCAGGCCGGCGTCGTGATGATGTCGCCGAAGGTGCTTGCAAGCGGCGCCTTCTGCGTCACCGCCATCACCAGCGCGTCGTCGGGCGAAAGATCCTGGCAGAAGCTCTCATGGAACTTATCGGACTTGAGCCACAAGTAGCCGTCGCTGTCGGGTTCGAGATTGGGAGCCGCAACCGGAAGATGCTGCTGCGTAAGGCCACCAGGGCTCTCCCCCGCATCTGGCGCAAACGCCGCGATATACACAAGCCCCACCACATTGGGCTGGTCACCCGCCTGGGTTATCACAGCACCACCGTATGAATGCCCCACTAGGAGGACCGGCCCTTTCTGCTGGGCAATCATCTTGCGGGTACGCTCGACGTCGTCAGCAAGCGATGTCAGCGGCATTTCAACGGCGCGGACGCTCGTATACCCCTTTCGCGCCAGTTCAACGATGACTTTTCCCCAATGCGCGGCACCTCCCCAGAAGCCGTGCACCAGAATGATCGAGGGCTTGCTCATGATCTGACTCCTATCTGCTAATGAAAGCTGTAAGCCGAGCAATGCAACACGCTGCAGTCCCTCGGCGGTTGGACTGCGCTCCAATCGATGCCACCGTCAACCCTGATCCCCGCCGCCGACCGGCAGGACCGTGCCGGTAATGTACGAAGCCTCGTCCGAGGCCAGGAACAAGATGGCATGCACCTGTTCGTCGATCGTGCCATAGCGGTGCATCAGGCTCGAGGCCCTGGTCTGGTCGACGATGGCCTGGTACCAGATGGCCTCCTGCTCGCTCTGAGCTGCCATGTTGCGCGGAATCCTGCGCGGCGGTGCCTCAGTGCCGCCGGTGGCCACTGCGTTGACGCGCACGCCTTCGTGCGCATGCTCGAAGGCGAGGCTGGCCGTCAGTGCGTTGACGCCGCCCTTGGCCGCCGCGTAGGGCACCCGGTGGATGCTGCGCGTGGCAATCGACGACACGTTGACGATGACGCCCTGCCGGCGCGCGACCATGCCGGGCAGCACCGCTCGGCAGCACCACAGCGTGGGGAACAGCGAGCGCCGGATCTCGGCTTCGATCTGCTCCTCCTCATAGGCCTGGAAGGGCTTGGCCCAGATTGTGCCGCCCACGTTGTTGACGAGGATGTCGATGCGGCCGAAGGCTGCTTCGGCCGCTTGCGCCATTTGCGTGGCGCCGGCATAGCGCTCCAGGTCAGCGTGCACTGCGATGGCCTGCCCGCCTGCGGCAACGATCTGCGCCGCGACTTCATCGACCAGCGCCGAGCGGTCGACCAGCGCTACCGAGGCGCCCTCGGCGGCGGCGGCCAGTGCGACGCCGCGGCCGATGCCTTGCGCGGCCCCGGTCACGATCATGGCTTTGCCGGCAAAGCGTGTAGCAGTTCTCATGTTGTCGTGCTCCTTGCTCATGCCGCGTTGCTGGCCGAGAACTTCTCATAGTAGAAGCCGGCGGGCGTGATGCCGCTCTGCTGCAGCCAACCGCGCACGGCCTCCACCATCGCCACGGGGCCACACAGGTAGATGTCGACATCGCCGCCGTTAAGCCATTCCGGGTCCACATGGGCTGTGACATAGCCCTTGCGGGCGTGATTGCTGGCGGCGTCAGCAACACAGGTACGGTATTCGAAGCCAGGCAAGGCATCCTGGGCCGCATTGATGCGCGACAGCACCACCAGGTCGATGTCGTTGGTGACCCCGTAGACCATGCGCACCGGCTGCGCACAGCCGCTGGCGGCCAGTACATCGAGCATCGACAGGAAGGGGGCGATGCCGGTGCCGCCGGCCAGGAACAGCACCGGCCGCGCCACCTCGCGCAGGTAGAAGCTGCCGTAGGGGCCCGAAATAGCCACGCGCTCGCCGGCCTTCGCCTGGCTGGTCAGCCACGTACTCATCCGCCCTTCCGGCACGTTGCGCACCACGAAGCCGGTGCGCGCGCTGCCGGGCGGCGAGCTGAAGGAATAGGAGCGCGTCTGGCTGGTGCCCGGGATCTCGACATTGACATACTGGCCGGGCAGAAAATCCAGGCCGGCGGCCCCGTCCAGGTCGATGGAAAAGCCAATGGTCGAATCGGAGAGCTGTTCCAACTCGGCCAGCGTCCCCTGGTAGGTGGTGACGCCGGTCTTGCACGCGGCCGACGAGGCGGGCACGCGAATGACGCAGTCCGAACGCGGACGGGTCTGGCAGGCCAGCACGTAGCCCTCGGCAGCTTCCTCTGCGGTCAGTGCATCCTCGATATAGCTCGAGGCCGGCAGGTCATAGCTGCCCGACTCGCACAGCCCCCGGCAGGTACCGCAGGCGCCGTCGCGGCAGTCCAGCGGGATATTGATCTGCTGCCGGTAGGCGGCATCGGACAGGGTCTCGTGCTCGCCGCAGGTGATGAAGCGGGTGACGCCGTCCTCGAATTGCAGGGCGATGGTGTGTTCCATGGCGCGGTCCTCCAGCCTGGATCAGATGTGATAGATGTCGATGACCTGGTTGATGTAGTCGTTCTTGAGCACGACATACTTGTCCAGGATGCGCGGCTGCCCGCCGGAGAGGTCGAGCGTGTAGCGCGACATGCCGAAGTAGCTGTAGGTGGTCTGGTAGCGATGGCTGAGCGTGTGCCAGTTGAAACGCACGGTGCAGGTGTCGCCCTCCACCCCGAGCACTTCGACGTTGCTCAGGTTGTGGCTGGTGCGAGTGTCCGGAATGGTGGCGCTGGAGCGCTCGGTCTTGATGCGAAACACGCGATCCTCCAGGCCCTGGCGGGTCGGGTAATAGATCAGCGAGATCTCGCGCTGCGGGTCGGTAATCAGCTTGCCGTCGTCATCCCAGCAGGGCATCCAGAACTTTGCGTCGGGGTGATAGCACTCAATCCATGCGTCCCACTCTTCGTCATCCAGCAGCCGTGCCTCGCGGTACAGGAAGGACTGGATGGCGGCCACGTCGACCGGTTTGTCGAAGGTGATGTCGGCGGTGCTCATGCTGCGCTCCCTGCGGCGGCGTCGGTGGCTTCATTCGCGGCTTCGGCGGATTGCTCTGCCACGGCCTTCTTCATCACGTCCAGCCAGTAGCGGTGCTGCACTGTGTAGAGGCCCTCGTCCTCGGTACGCACCCCGCTCATCACGGGCTTGAGTCCGATGCGCTGCGCGGCCTCGTCGGCACCGTCGATCCAGTGCTTCGCGCCGCGGCACATGTCGTTCCAGGCCAGTGCCTGCCCGGCGTAGCCCTGCTGGCAAGCGCGGAACTCCTCAAGGTCGTCGGGCGTGGCCATGCCGCTGACGTTGAAGAAATCCTCGTATTGGCGGATGCGGCGCGCGCGCGCCTCGTCGGATTCGCCCTTCGGCGCGATGCAGTAGATGGTGACCTCGGTCTTGTCGACGGCCAGCGGACGCAGCAGGCGGATCTGAGAGCCGAACTGGTCCATCAGGTAGACGTTGGGGTAGAGGCACAGGTTGCGCGAGTTCTGGATCATCCAGTCCGCGGTCTCCGCGCCGCAGCGCTCGGCGAATTCCTCGCGGCGGCTGAAGTTGGGGCGGTCCTGCGGGTTGGCCCAGCGCGTCCACAGCAGCATGTGGCCGTGCTCGAAGGCGTAGAAGCCACCGCCCTGCTGCCCCCACTTGCCGGCGTCCATGGCGCGGATCTTGTCTTCCTGCGCGTTCTTCTGCTTGCGCTGGCTGGTGGTCGCAGCGTAGTTCCAGTGCACCGCCGACACATGGTAGCCATCGGCGCCGTTCTCGGCCTGCAGCTTCCAGTTGCCCTCGAACGTGTAGGTGGACGAGCCGCGCAGCACCTCGAGCCCGTCGGCCGACTGGTCAACGATCATGTCGATGACGCGCGCCGCTTCGCCGAGGAAATCCTGCAGCGGCGGCACGTCCGCGTTCAGGCTGCCGAACAGGAAGCCGCGGTAGTTTTCGAAGCGCGCCACCTTCTTCAGGTCGTGCGAGCCTTCCTTGTTGAAGCAGTCAGGATAGCCGGCGTTCTCGGGATCCTTCACCTTCAGCAGCTTGCCGCTGTTGTTGAAGGTCCAGCCGTGGAACGGGCAGGTATAGGTGGCCTTGTTGCCGCGCTTGTGGCGGCACAGCATGGCGCCACGGTGGCTGCAGGCGTTGATGAAGGCGTTCAGCTCGCCCTGGCGATTGCGCGCGATCACCACCGGCTGGCGGCCGATATGGGTGGTGTAGTAGTCGTTGTTGTTCGGGATCTGGCTTTCGTGCGCCAGGTAGATCCAGTTGCCCTCGAAGATGTGCTTCATCTCGAGTTCAAACAGGTCTTCGTCGGTAAAGGCCTGGCGGTGCAGGCGGTAGTCGCCGCTTGCCTTGTCTTCCACCAGGAAGGCATCGAGGTCGAGGCGCCTGGCGCTGGGGCGAACGGGGGCCTTGCCCTCCGGATAGATGGGGATCATGGAGTTGTCTCCTGCCGATGTCTGTCTGCGGGACGGCGCTGCGCATGGCGCTGCCGCCCGGACTGGATCTGCCGGCCCGCGCGGCGGGCGGCACTACGGAATATCAGGCAGCGGCGCGCTGGCGCTCCACCTCGGCGGCGGGGGCGCCGGCCTGCTCCGGCAGCAGCCGGAAATCGAAGTCGATCGAGGCAAACGGCTTGTCCACGCCGTGTTTGTCGAGCGCGGCGGCGTCGGTGACGCGGGTCACCGCCGGCACCAGCCCCTCGCGGCTGGCGAAGGCGAAGTCGTCCCACAGGTATTCGTCGCCGTCGATGTTGATCTGCGTGGTCAGCTTGCGGTGGCCGTCCGCCGACACGAAGAAGTGGATGTGGGCCGGGCGCCGGCCGTGGCGCGCGAGCTGGTCCAGCAGGCGCTGGGTGGTGCCTTCCGGCGGGCAGCCGTAGCCGTTTGGCACGTTGCTGCGGAACTGGTAGCGGCCGTTGGCGTCGGTGACGATGGTGCGGCGCAGGTTGAAGTGCGACTGGGTCTTGTCGAAGAACGAGTAGTTGCCCATCAGGTTGGCATGCCACACCTCGACCCTGGCACCGGGCAGCGGCTTGCCGTCGGCGCCGTACACCGTGCCTTGCATGAACAGGACCTCGCCCTTGCCGTCGTCGCTGCCGTCGTCGAGCCGGGCAAAGCCGGTGCTTTCCGGGGCGCCGGCCACGTAGAGCGGGCCTTCGATGGTGCGCGGCGTGCCGCCGGTCAGGCCGGCGCGGGCTTCAGCCTCGTCGGCGCGGACGTCGAGGAAGCGTTCCAGCCCCAGGCCAGCGGCGAGCAGGCCCAACTCCTGGGTGGCGCCCGCCTCGGCGAAGTACTCAATGCCCTTCCAGACCTCGCTGGCGCTCAGGTCGAGGTCCTCGATCGCCTTGAACAGGTCCGCGGTCAGGCGGACTACCACCTGCTGCACGCGCGGGTCGGGGGTGCCTTGCGTGCCGGTGGCGACGATAAAGCTGTGGACCAGGGCGTCGATTTCCGAGTGAGTCATGGGGGTCTCCATAGTTGTGGTTGCGGTCCGGGTTCATGCTTTGCAGGTATCGAGCTTGTCTTCCGGGCACGGATGGAGCATAGTCAACGGCAGTTTTGGCAGTCCAACACTGATTTAGTATCCGCTCGATACTCAGGAGGTATAGTCTTGGAATTGCGGCACCTGCGTTACTTCGTGGCCGTGGCAGAGGAACGCAACTTCACCCGGGCGGCCGAGCGGCTGCATATCGCACAGCCGCCGCTGTCGCGCCAGATCCAGCAACTGGAGGACGACCTGGGTGTGCAACTCTTCGAGCGCCACTCACGCCCGCTGAAACTGACCGACACCGGGCGCTTCTTCTATACCCACGCGCTGCAACTGCTGGCCCAGACCGCGGAACTGCAGGCGATGACCAAGCGGGTCGGCAAGATCGAGCACAAGATGTCGGTTGGCTTTGTCGGCTCCACGCTGTACGGGATGCTGCCGCGGATCATCCGGCGCTTCCGGCAGATGCACGCCGATCTCGAACTGAGCCTGCACGAGATGTCGACCATGGACCAGATCAAGGCGCTCAAGGAGGGGCGCATCGACGTGGGCTTCGGGCGCATTCGCCACGAAGACCCGTCGGTGCGGCGCGTGGTGCTGCGTGAGGAGCGCATGATCGTGGCGCTGCCGGTCGGCCATCCGCTGGCTGACGCCAAGCCCGAGCTCGCGCTGCACGACCTGGTCGGCGAGCCGCTCATCATCTTCCCCAAGGCGCCGCGCCCGAGCTTTGCCGACCAGGTGCTGGCCGCCTTCCACGACCGCGCCCTGAAGCCGCGCCGCCTGCACGAGGTGCGCGAGCTGCAGATCGCGCTCGGGCTGGTGGCGATGGGCGAAGGCATCTCGGTGGTTCCGAGCAGCGTCTACGGGCTCAAGCGGGGCGACGTGACTTACAAGGAACTGGACGATCCCAAGCTGGTGTCGCCCATTATCATGAGCACGCGCATGCTGGACGAGTCGGCCGACCTGCGCTCGCTGCGGGACATGATCTACCAGCTCTACGAGGATGAGGGCATGGCCTACCTGCCGCCGCCGAAGGAATAAGGCGCAACGGGCGGTCCATACTCTGGAGGTATCGAATCAGATGCCAACGGTCTTGGACACCCAAAAAATAGCCATCCATACTCCGATGCAACATCCAACTGCATCAGGAAGGTATGAAAGTGGCGACGCAGCAAAGCATCACGGCCATCGAGTCCATCGAGGCCATCCTGGTCGATCTTCCGACCATCCGGCCGCACCAGCTCGCCATGGCGACCATGCAGCGGCAGACGCTGGTGATCGTCCGCCTGCGCTGTGCCGACGGCATCGAAGGCCTCGGCGAGGCGACCACCATCGGCGGTCTTTCCTACGGCGACGAGAGCCCCGAGGGCATCAAGCTGACCATCGACAGCTACCTTGCACCGGCGCTGCTGGGCCAGGATGCGGCCAATGTGCATGGCGCCATGGCGCGCCTCGCCAAGGTCGCACGCGGTAACCGCTTCGCCAAGTCGGCGCTCGAGACCGCGCTGCTGGACGCGCAGGGCAAGCGTCTCGGCGTGCCGCTGGCGACACTGCTGGGCGGCGCCGTGCGCGACACCCTGCCGGTGCTGTGGACACTGGCCAGCGGCGACACCACGCGGGACATCGACGAGGCAGAGCGCCTGCTCGCCGAGCGCCGCCACGACACCTTCAAACTCAAGATCGGCCGGCGCAGCGTGCGCGAGGACGTGGCACACGTTTCCGCGATCAAGCGCGCGCTGGGCGAGCGGGCGCGCGTCACGGTGGACGTCAACCAGGCCTGGAACGAAGCGGATGCCGCCACCGGCATTGCCATGCTGGAGGCCGCCGGCATCGACCTGATCGAGCAGCCCACGCCACGCGAACAACGCGCCGCGCTGGCGCGCCTGGCGGCGCGTTTCGTGGTGCCCATCATGGCCGACGAAGCCGTGTGCGGGCCCGAGGACGCGATGGAACTGGCCCGCATCGGCGGCGCCGACGTGTTCGCACTGAAGATCGCCAAGTCGGGCGGCATCTTCGGCATGCTGCGTACGGCCGCGGTGGGCGATGCGGCCGGCATCGCGCTGTATGGCGGCACCATGCTCGAAGGCAGCATCGGCACCATAGCCGCCGCCCACGGCTTTGCGACCTTGCCGCAACTGGCATGGGGCACCGAACTGTTCGGCCCGCTGCTGCTGAAGGACGACATCGTGGCCGAGCGCCCCGTCTACCGCGAATTCGCGTTGCACCTGCCGCAGGGCCCTGGACTCGGCATGGCCTTGGACGAGGACAAGCTCGCCCACTACCGGCGCGACCGTGCCTGAATACCTGCAATCAGACCCCATCAGAATCGAAGCGAGGAGACACCAATGCTGTATCTGGTACGAATGGACGTAAACTTGCCGCACGACATGCCCGCCGCGCAGGCGGAGGACATCAAGGCGCGCGAGAAAGCCTATGCGCAGGACCTGCAGCGCCAGGGCAAGTGGCAGCAGCTCTACCGCGTGGTCGGCGAGTATGCCAACTACAGCGTGTTCGACGTCGAGTCCAACGAGGCGCTGCACACACTGCTGTCGGGGCTGCCGCTGTTCCCATACATGAAGATCGCCGTCACGCCGCTGGCGCCGCATCCTTCATCGATCCGCTGAGGGAGCCCACGTCATGCGCTTTGCCACCCGCGACGGGCTTCGCCTTCACTATGAACTTCACGGTCCGGCCGGCGCGCCGGTGCTGGTCCTGTCCAACTCGCTGGGCACCACCCTGTCGATGTGGGATCCGCAGATGCCGGCGCTGCTGGAGCGCTTCCGCGTGCTGCGCTACGACACGCGCGGCCATGGCGCCTCCGGCGTGCCGGCAGCGCCGTTCGGCATGGCCGAGCTGGGCGCCGACGTGCTGGCGGTGATGGACCATGCCGGTGTCGAGCACGCCCACTTCTGCGGCCTGTCGATGGGCGGCATGACCGGCATCTGGCTGGCACGCCATCACCCCGAACGCTTCGGCCGCTTCGTGCTGGCGAATACCGCGGCGCTGATCGGCCCGGCGTCCGGGTGGAACACGCGTATCGAGCGCGTCCGCAACGAGGGCATGGCGGAGATTGCCGGGGGCGTGCTGGCACGCTGGTTTACGCCGGCCGCGCTGGCAGGCGATCCGGCGCGTATGGCACCCGTCCTCGACATGCTCGCAACTACGGATGCCGACGGCTATATCGCCAACTGCGCCGCCGTGCGCGATGCCGACCTGCGCGGCCTGCTGCCAGGCATCCGCTCGCGCGTGCTGGTGATCGCGGGTGCGCAGGATGCCGCTACCACGCCGGAACAGGGCCGCGAGCTGGCGCAAGGCATTGCCGACGCCGAATACCTCGCGCTCAACGCCGCGCATTTGTCCAACTGGGAGTTGCCCGAGGCGTTTTCGCACGCGGTGATCCGCTTCCTGTCACAGGCGTGATGCCATACATCCTTACCGGAGCCGACATGACCCAGCCCTGCATCATCTCCGTCGCCATCACCGGCTCGCTGCCGCGCAAGCGTGACAACCCTGCCGTGCCGATCACGGTCAGCGAGCAGGTCGAATCCACCCAGGCCGCCTTCGAGGCGGGCGCCACGCTCGTCCACCTGCACGTGCGCAATGACGACGAGACGCCCTCCTCCGAGCCGGACCGCTTTGCCCGCGTGCTGGAGGGCATCCGCAAGCATGCGCCGGGCATCATCACGCAGGCCTCCACCGGCGGCCGCTCCGGCGCGGGAAGGGAGCGAGGGGGGATGCTGTCGCTGCGGCCGGACATGGCCTCGCTTGCCACCGGCTCGGTTAATTTCCCGACACGCGTCTATGACAATCCGCCAGATCTGGTGGACTGGCTCGCCGCGGAAATGAAGGCCTACGCCATCAAGCCCGAGATAGAGGCCTTCGACCTGTCGATGATCTTCCAGGCGGTGGCCATGCAACAGGCCGGCAAGATCGACGGCGCGCTGCATATCCAGTTCGTGATGGGGATCAAGAATGCGATGCCGGTCGATCGTGAGGTGCTCGCCTTCTACGTGCACACCCTGCGGCGCCTGGCACCCGATGCGACCTGGACCGGCGCTGGCATCGGCCGGGACCAGTTGACGATGGCGCGCTGGTCGCTCGAACTGGGCGGCCACTGCCGCACCGGCCTCGAAGACAATGTGCGGCTTGACAAGCAGACACTGGCGCCCTCAAACGCCGCCCTGGTCAGCCAGGTGGCGGCCTTGTGCGAGGAATATGGGCGCCCCGTGGCGACAGTGGCCCAGGCGCGCGCGCTCCTGGGGCTGCCATCAATGGAAATCGGCGGACGTTCGCCCTTGTAGATTAACGCCTATTCGAAGACGTGCAGGGCCGCTGCGCCTTGCTGGCAGACCAGCAACCCCGCCGCGTAGCTCGACACGCGGGTTTCCCGTTCAACGCGCCCCCGTTTCTCTGCAGAGAGGTGTCGCGCTCACGGCGCTTCCAGCAGGCGATCGCGCATGGCGGCGCATGAATCCGGCAAGGGTCCCTCGCAAGAACTAGATCAGTGGATTAGTGGACCGCCGCTTCAAGGCGCGCCGCACGTCAACCGTTGCCCGCCCGTCTCAACGCCGCGCCGACTTCTCCATAGAATGCGCGCAATTTCTCCACCTCGACGTCTACAGGCAGCAAGGCGGGCCACAACAACGCCACCATATCCCTGGCCGTCTTCTCGATATCCACTTGCCGCTGCCGGGCGATCGCGTCCCACAGGATGTGCTCCATCGGGCCGAGGATTGCCGAGCGCAGCAGGCTCAACGGCAGGTCATCCCGGATCTCGCCGTTGTCCCGCGCCCGCGCCAGCAAGTCCATCAACGGCGCCGTATAGCGGCGCTGCAGCGGTACGAACACCTCTCCCAGCCCCGGCCCTTTGGCACGCCCCTCCGACAACACCAGCGCACACAAGCCCGTTCCCTGGATCAGGAACAACCTCAGGTGTGTCCTGACATAGAACTCCAGCTGCACCTTTGTGCTCTGCCCGTGCGGCATGCCTTGTTCCACGGTGCCGATGATCTCGTCATACCAGTCCTCGATCACGCGTGCGCATAGCTCGCGCTTGCCATGGAAGTAGGTGAACACCGTGCCCTCGGAGATGCCCAGGCGCTGGGCGATCTCGGTGGTCGTGGTCCGCTCATAGCCGAGTTCGGCGAATACCTCGCGGCTGACGCGCAGGATGTCCCGGATGCGTTGTTCCGCCTTGGCGCCCGCCGGCACACGGCGGGGCGATGTGACGTCTTCCATCTTGATTGAGTCCTTGCTTGCCCGAAGGCGAGATTATAGGGCCGGCTCAACCCTGACTTGAGCTTTACTCAATTTTAGGTTGCCATTTCGATTGGCACCATGTATTTTTCGATTATCGCAGCAACGAGCGTCAGGCGAACGTCGAAGGAATAGCTCAAAATAAGACAACCGCGCCGCAAATATCCGGGAAAACCCGGGGACGCCACCCCAGAATCCATCGATACGCTGTTTATTGAGTAACACTCACAAATATCCGACGTGACGAACCACAACCGGGCTTTGGAGACAAGTATGACGATGCAGGCCGAGTCCTCTCCCACCATCCTGCCGATTGGCGGGCTTTCGCATGTGAGGGGGGACACCACCATTCCGCTGTCGGAACAGACCGTGCCGGAGTTGCTGGCGCAAGCGGTGGCTCGCTACCCCGAGCGGGATGCCGTTGCCTTTCGCGAGCAAGGGGTGCGCTGGAACTGGCGCGAATTCTGCGATGCCGTGGACGCGCTGGCGGCAGGCCTGCACACGCTTGGGCTGGCCAGAGGCGACCGAGTCGGCATCTGGTCCCCCAACCGGGTCGAGTGGCTGGTCACCCAGTTCGCCACGGCGCGGCTGGGGCTGGTGCTGGTGAACATCAATCCCGCCTACCGCCTGTCCGAGCTGGAGTACGCGCTGAACAAGGTGGGCGTCAAGGCGATCGTCGCGGCGGAAGCCTTCAAGACCTCACGGTACCTGGAGATGCTCCAGGTACTCGCCCCGGAACTGGCCACCTGCGCGCCGGGCGAACTGCAGGCGGCGCGGCTGCCGGCACTGCGCTGCGTCATCCGCATGGGCGACGACCATACACCCGGGATGCTCCGCTATGCCGATGTGATTGCGCGCGGCACGGGCGTGGCGCGGGCAACGCTGGATGCCATCACGGCACAGCTGGATCGCCATGACCCGATCAACGTGCAGTTCACCAGTGGCACTACCGGTGCGCCCAAGGGCGCCACGCTGACCCATCGCAATATCGTCAACAACGCACGCTTCATTGCCATGGCGATGCGTTTCTCCGAGCAGGACAAGCTCTGCATCCCGGTGCCCTTCTATCACTGCTTCGGCATGGTCCTGGCGGTGCTGGCCTGCGTGTCCTCGGGCGCGGCAATGGTGTTCCCCGGCCAGGCCTTCGAGCCGGAAGCCACCATGCAGGCAGTCAGCGAAGAACGCTGCACGGCACTGCATGGCGTGCCGACCATGTTCATTGCCCAGCTCGATCACCCGAATTTCTCGCAGTACGACTTCTCTTCCCTGCGCACCGGCATCATGGCAGGGTCACCCTGCCCGATCGAAACCATGAAGCGCGTGGTGTCGCAGATGCACATGTCCGAGGTGACCATCGCCTACGGCATGACGGAGACCAGTCCGGTTTCCTTCCAGAGCAGCACCACCGATCCGCTGGACAAGCGCACCACCACGGTGGGCCGCATCCAGCCGCACCTCGAGGTCAGGATCGTGGACGCGACAGGTGCCACGGTCCCGGTAGGCGAAACCGGCGAGCTGTGTACCCGCGGCTATTCGGTGATGCTGGGCTACTGGGATGACGAGGCGCGTACCGCCGAAGCCATCCGCGACGGCTGGATGCACACCGGCGACCTCGCCACCATCGACGCGGAAGGCTACTGCAACATCGTTGGCCGCGTGAAGGACATGCTGATTCGCGGCGGCGAGAACATCTACCCGCGCGAGATCGAGGAGTTCCTGTTCCGTCATCCGAAGGTCCAGGCGGTCCAGGTGTTCGGCGTTCCCGACCAGAAGTACGGCGAGGAAGTCTGCGCGTGGATCGTGCTCAAGCCAGGCGCGAGCGCCACGGAGGACGAGATCCGCGATTTCTGCCGCGACCAGATCGCGCACTACAAGATCCCGCGCTACATCCGCTTTGTCGACGAGATGCCCATGACCATCACCGGCAAGGTACAGAAATTCGTGATGCGCGAGCGCATGACGCGGGACCTGAAACTCAGCGAATCCAGGACGGCCTGACGCGCTGGCGCCGATGCACGGCGCCAGCCATTCCCCCGATCCCACAGACAACACCAGAGACGACACCGCTATGAACACCCTCCCCGGCCTCAAGTTCGACCTTGGCGAAGACATCGAAATGCTGCGCGATTCCGTGCGCGACTGGGCCCAGGCCGAACTGGCCCCGCGCGCCGCCGAGATCGACCGCACCGACCAGTTCCCGATGGCCGCCTGGAAGAAGATGGGCGACCTGGGCGTGCTCGGCATCACCGTGGCCGAGGAATACGGCGGCGCCAACATGGGCTACCTGGCGCACATGATCGCGATGGAAGAAATCAGCCGCGCCTCGGCCTCGGTGGGCCTGTCCTACGGCGCGCATTCCAACCTGTGCGTGAACCAGATCCACCGCAACGGCACGCCGGCGCAGAAGGCCAAATACCTGCCCAAGCTGGTGTCGGGCGAATGGATCGGCGCGCTGGCGATGAGCGAACCCAACGCCGGCTCCGACGTGGTCAGCATGAAGCTGCGCGCGGAGCTCAAGGGCGACCGCTATGTGCTCAACGGCACCAAGATGTGGATCACCAACGGCCCGGACTGCGACGTGCTGGTGGTCTACGCCAAGACCGAGCCCGAGCTGGGCGCGCGCGGCATGACCGCCTTTATCGTCGAGAAGGGCATGAAGGGCTTCTCGGTGGCGCAGAAGCTGGACAAGCTGGGCATGCGCGGCTCGCACACCGGCGAGCTGGTGTTCCAGGACGTGGAAGTGCCGGTCGAGAACATCCTCGGCGCCGAGAACGGCGGCGCCAAGGTGCTGATGAGCGGGCTGGACTATGAGCGCGCGGTGCTGTCCGGCGGCCCGGTCGGGATCATGCAGGCGTGCATGGACGTGGTTACCCCGTATATCCACGACCGCAAGCAGTTCGGCCAGAGCATCGGCGAATTCCAGCTGATCCAGGGCAAGGTGGCCGACATGTACACCACGCTGCAGGCGGCGCGCAGCTACCTGTACACGGTCGGCAAGAACCTGGACGCGCTGGGCAGCGGTCACGTGCGCCAGGTGCGCAAGGACTGCGCCGCGGTGATCCTGTACACCGCCGAGAAGGCCACCTGGATGGCGGGCGAGACCGTGCAGATTCTGGGCGGCAACGGCTATATCAATGAATACCCGGCCGGCCGCCTGTGGCGCGACGCCAAGCTGTACGAGATCGGCGCCGGCACCTCGGAAATCCGCCGCATGCTGATCGGCCGCGAGCTGTTCTCCGAAACCATGTAAGCGCGCCTACCTTCGCCATCTGCCGACCGACAGCACCATCTCGCGGCACACCCAGAAGCACGATATGCCAATCATCGAAACCAAACTGAACGCCCGCTCCGAGTCCTTCAAGGCCAACGCCGAAGCCATGCAGGCCCTGGTAGCCGACCTGGAGGCCAGGATCGCGAAGCTCGCCGAAGGCGGCGGCAAAGACGCGCGCGACAAGCACCTGTCGCGCGGCAAGCTGCTGCCGCGCGACCGCGTGCAGCAGCTGCTGGATCCGGGCACGCCATTCCTGGAGCTGTCACAGCTCGCGGCCTACGACATGTACGACAATGCCGCGCCGGGCGCGGGCATCATCACCGGCATCGGCCGCGTGGCCGGGCAGGAGTGCGTGATCGTCTGCAATGACGCCACAGTCAAGGGCGGCACCTACTACCCGATGACGGTCAAGAAGCATGTGCGCGCGCAGGAGATCGCTGAGGAGAACAACCTGCCGTGTATCTACCTGGTCGATTCCGGCGGCGCCAACCTGCCCAACCAGGACGATGTATTCCCGGACCGCGACCACTTCGGCCGCATCTTCTACAACCAGGCCAACCTGTCCAAGCAGGGCATCCCGCAGATCGCGGTGGTGATGGGATCGTGCACCGCCGGCGGCGCCTACGTGCCGGCGATGAGCGACGAGTCCATCATCGTCAAGAACCAGGGCACCATCTTCCTGGGCGGCCCGCCGCTGGTGAAGGCCGCGACCGGCGAGGAAGTCAGCGCCGAGGACCTGGGCGGCGCCGACGTGCATACGCGCCTGTCGGGCGTGGCTGACTACTTTGCACAGAACGACCATCACGCGCTGAGCCTGGCGCGCAATATCGTGCAGCACCTGAACCGCCGCAAGCCGGACCAGATCCGCCTGCACGAGCCGGTCGAGCCGCTGTACCCGGTGGAAGAACTGTACGGCGTGATCCCCACCGACACGCGCAAGCCCTATGACGTGCGCGAGGTGATCGCGCGCCTGGTCGACGGTTCCGAGTTTGACGAGTTCAAGGCGCGCTACGGCACCACGCTGGTGTGCGGTTTTGCGCGCATCTGGGGCTACCCGGTCGGCATCGTCGCCAACAACGGCATCCTGTTCTCCGAATCCGCACTGAAGGGCGCGCACTTTATCGAGTTGTGCTGCCAGCGCAAGATCCCGCTGGTGTTCCTGCAGAACATCACCGGCTTCATGGTGGGCCGCAAGTACGAGAACGAAGGCATTGCCCGCAACGGCGCCAAGATGGTGACCGCCGTGGCCACCGCGCAGGTTCCCAAGTTCACGGTGATCATCGGCGGCTCGTTCGGTGCGGGCAACTACGGCATGTGCGGGCGCGCCTATTCGCCGCGCTTCCTGTGGATGTGGCCGAACGCGCGCATCTCGGTGATGGGCGGCGAACAGGCCGCCAGCGTGCTGGCCACGGTGCGGCGCGACGGCATCGAGGGCAAGGGCGGCAAGTGGAGCGCGCAGGAGGAAGAGGCGTTCAAGCAGCCGATCCGCGACCAGTACGAGCACCAGGGCCATCCGTACTACGCCAGTGCGCGGCTTTGGGACGACGGCGTGATCGACCCGGCGCAGACCCGCACCGTGCTGGGCCTGGGACTGTCCGCGAGCCTGAATGCGCCGATCGAGGACATGAAGTTCGGCGTGTTCCGCATGTAATCACGACAAGGAAGACCGATGTTCAACAAGATCCTGATCGCCAACCGCGGTGAAATCGCCTGCCGCGTGGCCGCCACCTGCCGCCGGCTCGGCATCCGCACCGTTGCTGTGTACTCGGACGCCGACGCCGACGCGCGCCACGTCGCCTTCTGCGACGAGGCCGTGCATATCGGCGGCTCGGCCGCGCGCGACAGCTACCTGCGCGCGGACCACATCATCGAGATGGCGAAGGAGACCGGTGCCCAGGCCATCCACCCGGGCTACGGCTTCCTGTCCGAGAATGAAGCCTTTGCCGAGGCCTGCGCCGCGGCGGGGCTGGTCTTCATCGGCCCGCCGGCGTCCGCCATCCACGCGATGGGCAGCAAGAGCGCGGCCAAGCAATTGATGGAGAAAGCCGCGGTGCCGCTGGTGCCCGGCTACCACGGCGAGGACCAGGGTCCGGCGCTGCTGCGCCGCGAGGCCGACCGTATCGGCTACCCGGTGCTGCTCAAGGCCAGCGCCGGCGGTGGCGGCAAGGGCATGCGCGTGGTCGAGTCGGGCGATGGCTTCGACGCCGCGCTGACCTCGGTCAAGCGCGAGGCGTCGGCCAGCTTCGGCGACGACAAGGTGCTGGTGGAGAAGTACCTGACGCGCCCGCGCCATATCGAGATCCAGGTGTTTGCCGATACCCACGGCAACTGCGTCTACCTGTTCGAGCGCGACTGCTCGGTGCAGCGCCGCCACCAGAAGGTGCTGGAAGAAGCCCCCGCGCCGGGCATGACCGAGGAGCGCCGCCGTGCCATGGGCGAAGCGGCGGTGGCCGCGGCCAAGGCGGTCGGCTATGTCGGCGCCGGCACGGTCGAGTTCATCGCCAACCAGGACGGTTCGTTCTACTTCATGGAGATGAACACGCGCCTGCAGGTGGAGCACCCCGTCACCGAAATGATCACCGGTCAGGACCTGGTCGAATGGCAGCTGCGCGTCGCCGCCGGTGATGCGCTGCCGCTCACGCAGGACCAGCTGCGTATCGACGGCCATGCGCTGGAAGCGCGTATCTACGCGGAGAATCCCGACAAGCAGTTCCTGCCGTCCACCGGCACGCTGCGCTTCCTGCGCACGCCGCCGGCGGTGCAGTTCATGCGCGGAGAGGATGCACACGGCCCGGCGGGTATCCGCATCGATGCCGGCGTGCGCGAAGGCGACACCATCAGCCCGTTCTACGACCCGATGATCGCCAAGCTGATCGTCTGGGGCAAGGACCGCCACGAGGCGCTGGCGCGCATGCGCCAGGCGCTGGCGTCGTATCACGTGGTGGGGCTGTCGACCAACGTGGCCTTCCTGCAGCGGCTGGTGTCGTCGCAGGCGTTCCGCACCGCCGATCTCGATACCGGGCTGATCGAGCGCAACGAAGCCACGCTGTTCCCGCCCGCCGCCCCCGTCGGCCTGGAAGTCATTGCGCTGGCGGTGGCCGCGCTGCTCGACCGCGAGACGCGCGAGCGCCGCGTCGACGCCGCCGACCAGCATTCGCCGTGGACCCATGGCGGCGCGTGGCGGCTGAACAGCGGCGTGTCGCGCACGCTGCGCTTCGGCTATGGCGAGCAGGTGCTGGAGGTGACGCTGAACACCGATGCACGCGGCAGCACGCTGATCTACGCAAACCAGGTTGTGTCCTTCGCCTGCAACTGTCAGGGAGATGAGATCCGCGTCGACCTCGGTACGCGCAACGCGCACGGCCAAGTGCATGCCGACGGCGAGGTGTTTCATGCCTTCCATGCCGGTCGTCACGTAAGCCTGACCTGGCTCGACCCACTGGCGCACGCTGGCGAGGCTGAAAGCGAAGACGGCAAGCTGACCGCGCCGATGCCCGGCAAGGTTATTGCCGTGATGGTCGAGGCGGGCAGCATCGTGACGCGCGGGGCCCCGCTGCTGGTGATGGAGGCAATGAAGATGGAGCACACCATCAGCGCGCCGGCTGATGGTGTGGTCAGTGAAGTGCTCTATGGGGTTGGCGAGCAGGTGGCTGAAGGGTCGCAGCTCCTGGCGTTTGAAGCCTGAATCGTGGGGAGATTTCCGGCAATGCAACCAGACAAAGTCAAGATCGTGGAAGTCGGTCCACGCGATGGCCTCCAGAACGAGAAGGCGTTAGTGCCGACCGAGATCAAGGTCGCATTGATCGACCAGCTGACCGACGCAGGCTTCACCAATATCGAGGCAGCATCATTTGTGTCGCCGAAGTGGGTGCCCCAGATGGCCGACGGCGCGGAAGTGATGGCGCGTATCAGACGGCGCCCTGGCACGCTTTACTCGGCACTCACCCCCAACATCAAGGGCCTGGACGCGGCACTGGCTGCCGGCGCCGATGAGGTCGTCATCTTCGGCGCTGCCAGTGAAGCGTTCTCGCAGAAGAACATCAATTGCTCGATCGCCGAGTCGATGGCCCGCTTTGAGCCTGTCGCGGCTGCAGCGAAGGAGAGAGGTATACGCCTGCGTGCCAGCGTGTCTTGCTCGCTGGGCTGTCCCTATCAAGGGGACGTGCCGGTCGGAGCGGTTGTTGATCTGGTGCGGCGCATGCGCGAGCTGGGCTGCGACGAGATCGATATTGCCGATACGATCGGCGTGGGTACACCTGACAAGGTTCAGGAAGTCATGCGAGCGGCTTCGACGGAGTTTCCATTAGAGCGGCTGTCGGGGCACTTCCACGACACCTATGGCCACGCCCTCTCCAATGTCCGGGCCAGCCTTGAGGTGGGCATTCGCATCTTCCATTCGTCCGTGGCCGGGCTTGGCGGTTGCCCTTATGCCAAGGGCGCCACCGGAAATGTCGCTACCGAAGCGCTTCTCCGGATGATGCAGAGCCTGGGCGTCGAAACCGGGATCGATGCCGGCAAGGTAGCGCAGATCGGGGAGTTCATTTCCAGGGCCGTCGGCAACCGTGGCGCAAGAAGCACGCTGTCAGCGAACCAGGCGAGCTAGTACTCGTTTCAGGCAACAAATACGTGGGTTCGGGCAAGCGAGGCCGCACCCATGTCGTCAGCCGCACGTCACATCAGCTTTTCGATCGTGGCCGATAGTCCCCGAAGGACCCGATTTCACTCCCACTCCATCATCAACAGGTCGTCTGAAGCCGCGTGGGTAATCAGTGTGCCCCGGATGCGCTGAACCGTCGCCTGTAGTAACCCGGGCTGGTTCCAAGCCGAGTCCGGAAATGATTGCGCAACGTGGCTGCAGCACCAAAGCCGACTTGCATCGCGATTTCATCCACGGACAAATCGGTCTCTTCAAGCAACGTCCTGGCCCGGCCCAGGCGCTCGGTAAGCAGCCATTCCCCTGGCGGCATCCCCATCGTACTGACAAAGTGCCGCTGAAAGGTTCGGGCACTCATCGCCGTTTGCCTTGCCATTCTGACAATCGACCAGCCCTCGTCCAATGTGGCGCGCACCGCGTCCACCAAGGGTGCCAGCGAAGAGCCGCTACGCTTTGAGACCGGCTCGTCGATATATTGGGCCTGCCCGCCTTCGCGGTGGGGTGGGATGACCAGTCGGCGTGCGACCTGATTGGCTGCGCGCGGGCCAAGGTCCCGGCGAATCAGGTGGAGGCACAAGTCGATTCCCGCCGCACTGCCGGCAGACGTGAGGACATCGCCGGCATCGACGTAGAGCACGTCCGCTTCCACGTGGACGTCCGGATATCGCGCCGCGAGCGCTGCGGCATGGCGCCAGTGCGTAGTCGCACGCTTTCCGTCGAGCAGCCCCGCTGCCGCCAGGACAAAGGCGCCCGTGCAGATTGACATGACGCGCGCCCCGCGTTTGTTCGCCTTCCTCAACGCGCGGCAAAGTTCCGGCGGGACGTCCGCTTCGATACCGCGCCACCCCGGAATGATGATGGTCTTCGCTTTGGCCAGGAGTTCGAGGCCACCGTCAGCGTGTACCTGGATGCCACCCGAGCCGCGCAACCTCCCCGATTCGGCGGAACAGGTCGTGAAGCGGTACCAGCTGTCGCCCATTTCAGGTCTTGGCAGACCGAACACTTCAACGGCGCAGCCATACTCAAAGAGGCTCAGGCCGTCATACACGACGACGGCAACCAGTCCTGCATTGACAGACGACTGTGATTTGGTCTTTGGCACGATATGGACGGAAATGGGCATTGATGCCACCAGCGATTGATTTTGCCCCATCTGCTCTGCGTCTAGCAAGACCCTCCCCCATGTCTGTTGCGTGTGCTGCGATCCTGCTCGCCGCCACTCGCATCAAGTTGGCACGATCCTTACGCAAATTGTCGTTCGTGCCACTGGTGGGGTCTATTTGCACTGCTTATCCTGTGGTCGGTGGTTCGCGATACGGCAAGCGACGCGCGTCCGCCAGCAATTTCAACCCGCAGAGAGAGTGAAAGTGAAAGACAAACTATTCATGCTTCGCCCCGGCTTTTTTTCAGGCTCGGAAGGTCCGTTCTATTGTGGAGATTCCGTTGCCGTTGAAGGCCTGCTCGGCTTCTTCCCGCAGTTGCGCAATGAAGTGGATGTCGAATACATCGATGCGCCCCGCCCTCGCATGGCAATTGTCGAACTGATCGGCGAGGCGAACCAGTCCGCCCCCGTCCTGGTGCTCGGCGCCGGGCGCGCGCCGGTCGATGACGGTGTGGAGATTCACGTGAGCGGCCAGACGCGTTTTATCGATTCGCCCGACCATATCCGTCGATACCTGTCGTCGCAGTACGGTGTGGCGCATCCCGCCTCCTGACCACAGGCCAACCCGGCTCATGCGTGAAGAGGCCTTCCATGCAGCCCCGCGCGCCGATCGCAACCATTGCGATTGGCGGCATCGCCTGCCGCAACTTTGGCGGTGCCCATGCGTGGCGGGCCTCGACTTCGAACCTGCTCAGTAATCGCTTCCGGCAATCGCCTGAAGTCTCTTGAATAAGCTATGGATTCTCCAATGTCTTCGCCCAAGCACGCCAAGGTCCTGATTCTCGGTTCCGGCCCTGCCGGCTATACCGCCGCCGTCTATGCAGCGCGCGCCAACTTGTCGCCGGTACTCGTCACGGGCCTGGCGCAAGGCGGCCAGTTGATGACCACGACCGATGTCGAAAACTGGCCGGCGGATGCAACGGGGGTGCAGGGCCCAGAGCTGATGCAGCGCTTTCTCGACCACGCGGAGCGCTTCAACACCGAGATCGTGTTCGACCACATCCACACGGCAAAGCTCGACGGGAAGCCGATTCGCCTGATCGGAGAATCCGGCGAGTACACCTGCGACGCGCTGATCATCGCGACAGGCGCGTCCGCACAGTATCTCGGCCTGCCGTCCGAGGAATCCTTCATGGGCCGCGGCGTGTCCGCTTGCGCGACCTGCGACGGCTTCTTCTACCAGCAGCAGCATGTAGCCGTGGTTGGCGGCGGCAATACGGCGGTCGAGGAAGCGCTGTATCTGGCTGGCATCGCGAAAAAGGTCACGGTGATCCACCGCCGCGACAAGTTCCGCGCCGAGCCGATCCTGGTCGACCGTCTGCTCGAGAAGGCGAAGCAAGGTGTTGTCGAGATCAAATGGAACCACGTGCTCGACGAAGTGAATGGCGACGAGGCCGGCGTGACCGGCCTGCGCATCAGGCATGCGCAAACCAGCGAGACCACCGAACTCGCACTGCAAGGCGTTTTCATCGCCATCGGCCACAAGCCGAACACCGATCTCTTCAGAGGCCAGCTCGAGATGACGAATGGCTACATCGTCACCAACGGCGGCCTCTCGGGCAACGCCACGGGTACGAGTGTGCCGGGCGTGTTCGCGGCAGGCGACGTGCAGGACCACATCTATCGGCAGGCGATCACCAGCGCCGGCACGGGCTGCATGGCCGCGCTCGATGCGCAGCGATATCTGGAAAGTACGCCGGAGCCTGAATTTCTACATTGCACTATCCCAGTAGAAAATTTTTCTAATTAGAAGCGAGATGGTGGGTACCTTTGGAAGCATTTTGCAGAGATCGAACACTATGATTCCTCTCACAAACAGCGCGAAACCGGCTTTCCAATCCAGGATCGGACGATGCGCAATACCGGATTACGCCCCCACCATGAGAACAATATTCCGGCTCTTCCAAGAGCACCCGGCATCGGTTGGCGAGAGCTATCTGCAGCATATGTCGTCGTCGTTTTCATTTGGCGCGTCGATGCTGTTCGCATCGATGGCGGCGCTCGTGCACGGCATGCTGCCTTTTCTCTTCGTCGCCACAGGCAGCAACACGATCTCTCGGCTGCATGAGCGCATGGTCACCCATCGCAACCGCGTGGCATCGCGTCACCGATAAACAAGCCCCCCCTTGACAACAACATGACAAGCTCACTAGCGTCTTCCCTGCTACGCCAGGTCCCCTATATGGGCGTGATTCACGTCGTTCACGAAGCCGTCAAGCTCGGCTTCCGCAACGGTCATCCCGACTGGTGCAACCTCGGCCAGGGGCAGCCTGAAATCGGGCCCATGGCAGGCGCGCCGGAACGGCTGGCCTCACTGCAGTTCGACGTGGCCGATTGCGCCTACGGGCCGGTCGGCGGCATCGATGCGCTGCGTCAGGCGGTCGCGGACGATTACAACCGTCGCTATCGTCGCGGCAAGGCATCGCAGTACACGAAGGACAATGTCGCGATTGCGTCCGGCGGGCGGCTTGCGCTGTCGCGCCTGCTCGCCACCCTGGGCGAAATTCGTCTGGGCCACGTCGTGCCCGACTACACCGCCTACGAAGATCTGATCGCTTACCACCGCCATCGCTTCACGCCGGTCACGCTGCCCGTGGGGCCCGAAGACGGCTTTGCCATCCCGGCGCAGGCGCTCGAGGAACTGATCGCAAGGGAAGAGCTGGACGCGCTGCTGTGGAGCAATCCCAACAACCCCACCGGGGCCGTGGTACGTGGTGAAGCACTGGCACAGTATGTGGCGGCGGCGCGCAACACGGGCTGCTGGATGCTGCTCGACGAGTTCTATTCTCACTTCGTGTTCGAAGATGGCCATGCCCCCGCTGACAAGCCGGTATCTGCCGCCGAGTTCGTCGAGGACGTGGAAACGGACCCGGTCGTCATCGTCGACGGCTTGACGAAGAATCATCGTTACCCCGGACTGCGCGTCGGCTGGGTGGTGGGGCCGACCGAGGTGATCGACATGATCAGCCGTGCCGCAAGCGCCATCGACGGCGGCCCGCCGACGATCGTGCAACGGCTTGCCGTGCAAGCGCTGCAACACGACCGCGCGGATCAGGAAACGTCCGCATTGCGGAAGATGTTCGCCAGGAAGCGCCGCATCATGCTGGACGCGCTGACCAACATGGGTGTCGAGATCCCATGCCCTGGCAACGGCACGTTCTATCTCTGGGGCCGCGTACATCGGCTGCCCGCGCCGCTGAACACCGCGGACACCTTCTTTACGGAGGGTCTCAAGCGCAAGGTCATGACCGTGCCCGGCAGGTTCCTCGACGTCAATCCGGGCAACCGGCGCGCGACCGAGTACATCGACGCAAGCTGGGTGCGCTTCTCGTTCGGCCCGCCCGAGCCCAATCTCCGCATGGGACTGGAGCGCCTGGGTGACATGGTCAACAGCGCCATGCGAGGGTAATCCGGATGTCCCCCGATACCTACCTCTCGCACGGCGTGATCGATCCGGACGATTTCGGCGGCGTCGTCAATCCGCCGGTTTTCCATGCGTCGACCGTGACGTTTCGCAATCTCGACGACATGGAAGCGCGCGGGCGTGCCATGTCGGGCGCCGACACGGATGTCATGTGGTACGGCCGCAAAGGCACGCCGACCACTTTCGCCTTGCAGAACGCCCTGGCGCGGCTCGAAGGCGGGCACCGTTCGCTGTTGGTGTCGTCCGGCCTGGCGGCGTGTACGAGCGCCATCATGGCATTCGTCAAAGCCGGCGATCACATCCTGGTGAGCGACAGCGTCTATGGTCCGACGCGCCACTACGTCGAAACGGTACTGGCCCGCTGCAACGTGTCAGCGACGTTCTACGACCCCACGCTTGGGTCCGACATCGCGGCCTTGTTCCGTCCGACCACGACGCTCGTGTTCGCAGAGTCACCGGGTTCGCAGACGTTCGAAATGCAGGACATTCCTGCCATTGCGAAGGTCGCACACCGGCATGGCGCGGTCGTCGTCATCGACAACACGTGGGCCACGCCCTTGTTCTTCAAGCCATTTGAACACGGCGTGGACGTCTCCGTGCATGCGGGGACGAAATACATCGTTGGGCATTCGGACGCCTTGATGGGTGTGATCACGACCAACCGTGAGTCATGGAGCACCGTGCGCGACTATGTCTTCGCCACTGGCCAGCACGCGGGCCCGGACGACGTCTATCTCGCGCAGCGGGGCTTGCGCACGATGGCCGTGCGCCTTGAGCGGCATCAGCGTAGCGGACTGGCAATTGCCGATTGGCTCGCGGGCCGCCCGGAGGTGGCCCAGGTGTTGCACCCCGGGCTCACTGGTGCGCCGGGCCACGCCCTTTGGCGTCGGGATTTCACGGGGGCTTCAGGATTGTTCAGCGTCGTACTCAAGCCCGGATATGGGCGTGAGGCGTTCCGTGCCTTCATCGACGACCTGAAGCTGTTCCGCCTGGGCTTTTCCTGGGGCGGATTCGAGAGTCTGGTGATGCCCTTCGATCCCAGGGAGGAGCGCCCCGCAGCCGCCTGGCCGTATGCCGGCCAGGCATTTCGATTGCACGTGGGCCTTGAGGCCAAGGAGGATCTGATCGCCGATCTGGAAGCCGCGTTCCGCAGACTTGCCGTGCAGTAGCGTTGCCCTTCAAAAAAAAATACCTATTCCTACATTGGAGACAAGACATGAAATCCCTGAAGTTGCTGTTGCAAAGCGCGTGCATCGCGACCCTCCTGAATCTCACGGCGCCCGCCGTGCACGCTGAAGATCTGCTGGATTCGGTCAAAGTCAGCGGTGTCCTGAAAGTCGGCATGGAGGGCACTTACCCACCCTTTGGCTATCGCAATGGCGACGGTCAGCTCGACGGCTTTGACGTGGCCGTAGCCAAAGCCGTGGCCGACAAGATGGGGCTCAAGGTCCAGTTCGTCACCACCGAGTGGAGTGGCATCATTGCCGGCCTGCAAGCCGGCAAGTTCGACGTCATCGTCAACCAGGTGGGCATCACGCCGGCGCGCCGCCAGGCTCTGGATTTTACCCAGCCATACGTCTATTCCGCGGTCCAGGTACTTCAGCGCAACAATGACAAGCGCGAGTTCAATTCGCTTGAGGAGCTGAAGGGAAAATCCGTCGGCGTCACGCTGGGCAGCAACTATGCCGAACTGGCGAAATCCGTGCCGGGTATCCTGGTGCAGACCTATCCGGGTACGTCGGAAAACCTGCGTGACCTGGCTGCCGGGCGCATCGATGCCGCCCTCAATGACCGCCTGATGCTGCCATACCTGATCAAGAACTCCAAGATGCCGCTACGCACGGGCGCGCTGCTTGCAGGCACGAAGCTTGAGATGGGCATCCCGTTCCGCAAGGGCAATCCCAAGTTTGCCAAGGCCATTGACGACGCACTGAACGCGTTGCAGCAGGAGGGCACGTTGCGCAAGCTGTCCATCCAGTGGTTGGGTACCGACGCCAGCAGACCCGTCGCCCAGTAATCGCTGCCACGCCGGCCGGCTCCTGCCATCGCTGCAGGCATCGGCCTGGCCGGCCACGCGGCCACTTCTACGGATCGAATCATGGAATCTCTTGATCTAGTTATACATGCATCGCCGGTACTCCTGCACGGAGCGGTGATCACCGTGAAATTTGCCCTGGCGTCGATGGTGTTCGGCCTGCTGGTCGGGATCGTGGTCGCCATCATGGGTATCAGCACAAGTCCGATCCTCGGCGGCATTGCCCGCACCTATGTCAGTGTCATGCGCGGCACGCCGCTGCTGGTGCAGATGTTCGTCGTCTACTATGGCCTGCCAGACCTCGGCATTTCCCTGGACCCCACCAGCGCCGGCATTCTTACCCTCACGGCCAATGCCGGCGCGTACCTGTCGGAAAGCATGCGCGGCGCGATTCTCGGTATCGGCAGAGGGCAATGGAGCGCCGCGCATAGCCTCGGGCTGAGCCATCTGCAGACGCTGCGTTACATCGTCTGCCCGCAGGCCTTGCGGCTCGCCGTGCCAAGCCTCGGCAACACGCTCATCAGCCTGATCAAGGATACGTCGCTGGTGTCAGTCATCACCGTGACCGAGTTGCTCAGGTCGTCCCAGGAAATCATCGCATCAACGTTCCAGCCGCTTCCCTTGTATCTGTCGGTAGCAGCGATCTACTGGCTGTTCAGCACCGGATTGTCATGGGCACAGCGTCGCCTCGAGGCGCGTCTGACACTGCCCGTGACGCGTTGATCCAACGGGTCGGAAACCCGAAGAAAGCAATCTGCAAGTAGGAGACAAAACGATGATCGCGCTCGAAGGCGTATCGAAGTGGTACGGTCAGTTCAAGGTGCTTGATGCGTGCAGCACCCAGGTAGAAAAAGGCGAGGTCGTGGTCATCTGCGGCCCTTCCGGATCAGGAAAATCCACGCTGATCAAAACCGTCAACGGCCTCGAGCCGTTTCAGCAGGGCCGGATCAGTGTGGACGGGGTAATGGTCGGCGATCCGAAGATCAAGCTCGCCCAGTTGCGTGCGCGGGTTGGCATGGTGTTTCAGCATTTCGAGCTGTTCCCGCATCTGTCCATTCTCGACAACCTGTCTCTGGCCCAGGTCAAAGTGTTGAAACGCCGCAATGAGGAAGCACAGGAGAACGGCATGCGCCTGCTCGAGCGCGTCGGCCTGAAAGCGCATGCGCGGAAATACCCCGGGCAGCTTTCGGGCGGGCAGCAACAGCGCGTTGCCATTGCACGCGCGCTGTCGATGGATCCGATCGCCATGCTGTTCGACGAACCGACATCGGCGCTCGATCCCGAAATGATCAATGAGGTGCTGGACGTCATGGTCGAACTGGCGCGCGAGGGCATGACGATGATCTGCGTCACCCATGAAATGGGGTTCGCGAAGAAGGTCGCCAGCCGCGTAATTTTCATGGATGGCGGCGCCATCGTCGAGGATGCCGGCAAGGACGCCTTCTTCGGCGACCCGAAATCGGCCCGCGCTAAGGAATTCCTCGCAAAGATCCTGCATTGACTCACACCCGCTTGCATGAAGGCGGGGGCGGTCGGGGGCGATCAAGGTCCCCGCTGACAACGACCGCCGCCGCCCCGTCCTGGTCCACCTCCCCCAAAGTTGAAATCATGAAGATCTCGGATCGCCTTGCCGCTTTCTCCCGCCTCGATCTGGTCGGCGCGGCCACGCCCCTGCAAAAGCTTGACCGCCTGTCCGGGATGGTCGGGCGCGATATCTACGTCAAGCGGGATGACACCACACCACTTGCGTTTGGCGGAAACAAACTGCGCAAGCTTGAGTTCCTGGCGGCTGACGCCTTGCGCCAGGGCGCCGATACGCTGGTAACGGCCGGAGCCATACAGTCGAATCATGTCCGGCAGACGGCCGCGCTGGCGGCCCGTCTTGGGCTACGCTGCAGCGCGTTGCTGGAAAACCCGACCGGCACGGCAGACGGCGACTACCTGCACAGCGGCAACCGCCTGCTGCTCGATTTGTTCGACGCACAGGCCGAGCCGGTTACCAGTCTCGACAACGCCGACGCACAGTTGCAGGCCCTTGCGGAACGGCTGCGTGGCGAGGGGCACAAGCCGTATGTCATCCCGATCGGCGGGTCCAATCCGCTGGGGGCATTGGGGTATGTACGTGCCGGGCTGGAGCTGGCGCAGCAAGCCGAGGCGATGGGTCTTGCGTTCTCGGCGGTCGTGCTGGCGTCCGGCAGTGCCGGAACCCATGGCGGGCTTGCGTTGGCGCTCGCACACGCGATGCCGGATACACCGGTCGTCGGTGTTACCGTGTCCCGCAGCGTCGCGGCGCAAGTTCCGAAGGTGGCTAGGCTGATTGAAGGGACTGCCGCACTGCTCGATGTCGAGGTGCCGGCAGGGCTGAAGGTCGAGCTGTGGGACGAGTACTTCGCACCTCGCTATGGTGAGCCCAACCAGGCGGGGCTGGAGGCCATCCGCATCCTGGCAGGTACCGAAGGTGTGTTGCTCGATCCCGTCTATACGGGGAAGGCGATGGCTGGCTTGCTCGATGGCGTCGCGCGCGGGCGTTTTGCTTCGGCTGGCCCGGTGTTGTTCCTGCATACCGGTGGTGCGCCGGCGTTGTTTGCGTATCGCAATGCAATCAACACAGGCCCGAGGGACTGAAGCGGGGACGGAGGGGGAGTCGACACCACCGCCCAGCCCCGCCGCGGCAACGCGAAGCGCGGAGCCAAGAGACAAGGCGCCTCGAGGGCGCCCTATATGCTTGATGAAAAGCGAACTACAACGTCACTCCCACTCCATCATCAATAGGCCCCTTAAACCCGCGTAGGTAAAGGGATTGGCTGTGATCAACTTGGGGCCTTACCGTCGCTTTTACCGTCAAGCGCGCAGAGCATTTGCTGGCACGGGAGATGGAACGATTTGCGGGGCGACGACTCTGGCGACACCATTGTCAATCAGCTCAAACGATACAGGAAGTCCAGCGCCCTGTCCGCGCTCCGCCGACCAATAGGTTCACTCACGCTGGTCTTACCAGCGTCTCGATTGCGGTGACCGTTTTCCCCAACCGCAAGGCTGGGCCGTTCTCATACTGAGTCGCCCTCCTCCTGCCGAACGTCCAGCCCTAGTTCTTGCGTCAGCGTTTCGACGCTCGGCAGGCTCTCTTGAAGTTCAATGGGGAGTTCCGCAACGAACTGGTACTGGGCTACGCCTATCGGATTCCCCATGCCGCGCAGCGCGTACTCGACCACCAGCCGGTTATGCTCCTGGCACAACAGCAGCCCGATGGTGGGATGGTCGGCCTCGGTTTTCATCAGGGCATCAACCGCCGACAGGTAGAAACTGATCTGACCTGCATACTCGGGCTTAAAGGCACCTGTCTTCAGTTCAATGACGATATAGCAGCGGAGCTTGAGGTGATAGAACAGCAGATCAAGGTAGAAGTCATCGCCACCCACTTCGAGGTGAACCTGTCGGCCGACATAGGCGAAGCCGGCCCCGAGCTCGAGTAGGAAACGAGTTATGTGTTCCACCGGCGCTGCCTCCAAGTCCCGCTCCGTCGCGTCGGCACGCAAGCTCAAAAAATCGAAGACGTAAGGATCCTTGAGTGTGGCCCGCGCCAAATCAGACTGCGGCGATGGCAGTTGGGCGGCAAAGTTGTTTGGCGCCTGCGCCGCCCGGTCGATCAGGCGGGTGTCAATCTGCGCCAGTAGTACCGCGCGGGACCAGCCGTGCGCGAGTGCCTGCCGCGCGTACCACTGCCGCTGCTCCTCCGATTTGAGCTTTTGCAGCTGCACCTGGTTGTGCCCCCAAGGCAATTGTCCAACAAGCTGTTGGACAATTGCTGCATCCGGCCACGCCTCGGCGAAGGCGCGCATTGCCATCAGGTTGGAGCGCGACAGTCCGCTCATTTGGGGAAATGCTTGCCGCAAATCCTGCGCCAAACGCTCTATACTTTGGCACCCCAGCCCTGTCTCGCCTGCCGCTCAAGAATTTCCTTGCCAATATCCCAGTACAGCGCGACCAAGGCTTGGTTGACCGCCACCGCCGCGCGTTGCTGGGCGCGCCCGATGCGAGATTTTAGCGAAGTGAGCCAATCGGCGTAGTCGGGAGGCAGCGGTAACGAAGCCATGGCAGCAGAGGCGGAGAAGACGCAATGGGGGCAGTATAGAGCACCCGTTCAGGGCCGCTACGAAATCATCACGAAGAATACGCCGCTTACGAAACTTGCTATCAGATTGCCCTGGCAGCTTCGCAGGCTACCGGCAGAATCGAACCCCGGTCATGCCATTTCTGCATAATCATGCACTGCGCCGCGACACCCCATGAAATCTTGGCATCGAACGTGGTGCAGGTGCGGCCGATTCCCTAGACTCCGGCAGCAGTGCTAAAACCAACTTACGCGAGGAGCGTAACCATGACTGCCGGACTCTTCAGAACCGAACATGACCTCCTGGGTGACCGTGAAGTCCCTGTCCAGGCCTACTACGGCGTACATACGTTGCGCGCCGTCGAGAATTTCCCTATCACAGGCACCCCGATCTCCATCTACCCAGAGCTGATCAAGGCGCTGGCTGCGATCAAGCAGGCCGCGGCGCAGGCCAACCATGAGCTGGGCCTGCTCGACAAGGCGCGCTGCGACGCGATCGTCGGCGCCTGCCAGGAGTTGATTGCCGGGAAGCTGCACGACCAGTTTGTCGTCGATGTCATTCAGGGCGGCGCCGGCACCTCGACCAACATGAACGCCAATGAGGTGATCGCCAACCGCGCGCTCGAACTGCTCGGCCATCAGAAGGGCGAGTACCAGCACCTGCACCCGAACGAGCACGTCAACATCGGCCAGAGCACCAACGATGTCTACCCGAGCGCGCTGAAGGTCGCTACGTGGTTCGGTATTGCCGGTCTTGTCGACGCCATGGCGGTGCTGCGACGGGCCTTCGAGGCGAAGGCCGACGAGTTCGCTCACATCATCAAGATGGGCCGCACTCAGCTGCAGGATGCCGTGCCGATGACGCTCGGCCAGGAATTCAGCACCTACGCCGTGATGCTCGGAGAAGACGAGGCGCGCCTGCGCGAAGCCGCGATGCTGATCTGCGAGATCAACCTTGGGGCCACCGCAATCGGCACCGGCATCACCGCGCATCCGTCGTATGCGCCCGTGGTGCTGCGGCGCCTGCGCGAGATCACAGGCATTCCGCTGGAAACCGCACCCAATCTGATCGAGGCCACGCAGGACTGCGGCTCGTTCGTGCAGCTCTCCGGTGTGTTGAAGCGCGTTGCCGTGAAGCTATCGAAGACATGTAACGATTTGCGGCTGCTATCCAGCGGCCCGCGCGCTGGCCTGGGGGAGATCAACCTGCCGCCGATGCAGGCCGGCTCCAGCATCATGCCCGGCAAGGTTAATCCGGTGATCCCCGAAGTCGTGAATCAGATCGCCTTCGAAGTCATCGGCAATGACGTCACCGTCAGCTTTGCGGCCGAGGCCGGCCAGCTCCAGCTCAATGCGTTCGAGCCGATCATCGCGCACAGCCTGTTCAAGAGCGTCAGCCATCTGCGCAACGGCTGCCTGACGCTCGCCGAGCGCTGCGTCAAAGGCATCACCGCGAATGCCGACCGGCTGCGCGCCACTGTCGAGAACTCGATCGGCATCGTGACGGCGCTCAACCCCTATATCGGCTATGCCAACGCAACCGCCGTTGCGCAGGAAGCGCACGCAACAGGCGGCAGCGTCTATGAAATCGTCTTGCGTAAGGGCCTGCTGTCGAAAGAGGAACTTGACCGCATCCTGCGCCCCGAGACGCTGACCCAGCCGGTGCCGCTGGACTTGCATGGGAAGTCGTTTGTCCGATGACATGAAGCCACGCAGGAGCGGCACCGGATCGGCTGGAACAGTAAGCCATGGGGCGCGCTAGCATGCCAAGCCATGGCCTTTGCACACGGATATCGCCCGCACGTATGGCTCAGCGCAGCATACGCGGCTGCTATGCGGCGGGGCGCTAGCCGGCGGCATAGCATCGCGTATACCAGATGGCGTTCAGCGCACACCCGCTACTCCTCAATCCGTATCCTTGCCGCCTTGACAGCCGCGCCCCATCGTTGATCCTCGGACAAATTCACCGAACTTCTTGGGGTTAATCGTGATTGGCGTATAAGCCATGTCGGCGAGGCGCGCACGGAACTCTGGCTGGGACGTGGCGCGAGTCACCTGCGCCTGGATGACATCAACAACCACTTGCGGCGTATTTGGCGGAGCGAGCACGCCAAACCAGGTGTCAGCGTCGATTGCATAGGCACTTTCGGTGAGCGTAGGAACCTCCTTGATTGACGGGAAGCGCTCAGGAGATCCCAGTGCATAGAGCCACAGTTTGGTCTTGTTGGCGACCACCAAAGGTGTGGGAATGAATGCCACCCATGACAGCCGTCATGACGGGTGCCGCGCCGCCGAACGGCACTTCGAGCATTTTGTTGATGTGCGCCTTGGTCTTGAGCAATTCCATGCCCATTTGCGCCATGCTCCCCGGTCCCCAATGACCACAGGAAAGTGAGCTGGTTTTTGCCTTCGCGACGATGTCCTGGACAGTCCTGGTCTCGGCATCCGGACGACTCCCCAGAACGAAGCCCATCTTGGCTACGGGAGCAACGGGGCCGGAAGCCATTGGGCTGAAACTGGACGACCTTCTTGTGAATATACGGTGCGACTGAAATAGAGTCGGCGGCCGCAAACAGCAACGTGTATCCATCCGGCGGCGATGCATGAGTGACATTGGCACCAATCACGCCGTTGGGACCCCGCCGGTTCTCCACCACGATGGGTTGATACCAATGCGTGACGACAAGGCGGGCGAGTACATCCGTTCCCCCGCCTGGCGCATACGGCACGACCAGCCGAATCGGTTTAGTGGGCGTCCGCCCCGGTTGAGCGTTTGCCGGATTGGCCGCCCACATTGCGGCAAACAGCATTGCAGCGGCGCCCACAAGGCGAACGCCTCCCTTGGCGCTTCCAACAGCGCCGCACTGATACTGATATGACTTCCGTTGTCAATCGGATTGGTTCGGTTTCTGGTCAGTGCTCGGGCTGCCCGGCAATGGCGGCATCGCCCACATCGCGCATGAAATGCTGTCGCGCCAGCTTGGCTTAAAGGTCAACTACATCCCGTATGCCGGCGGTGCGCCGGCTACCGTGGACCTGCTCGGCGGCCATATCGACGCCACGCTGATCACGCTGGCAGCGGTGACCGACTATGTACGCGCCGGCAAGCTATCCGCGCTCGCGGTCACGACACCTTATCGCTCCAAAGCACTGCCGCAGGTTCCCACGCTTGCCGAAGCCGGCGCCACGGGCTTTGCCGTGGAGAGTTGGCAAGGACTGCTCGCGCCTGCGGCAACTCCGGCTGCTGTGGTCGAGCGCATCAGCCGCGATGTCGCGGCGGTGCTGCACGCACCCGCCACCCGCGGCCAGTTGGAAGACGCTGGCTATGTCGTAGTCGCCTCGTCGGCGCAGGAGCTGGATGCAACGCTGGCGCGCGACCTGCCCCGTTACGCCTCGGTGATCTCCGCATCGGGCATCGCGCTGCGCTGATAACCGCTGGAACCCAAATGACTGACATGACCCATGCCATCGACGCCGCCACGCTGCGCGGCTGG
Organism: Cupriavidus necator N-1; assembly: GCF_000219215.1. NCBI lineage: Bacteria > Pseudomonadati > Pseudomonadota > Betaproteobacteria > Burkholderiales > Burkholderiaceae > Cupriavidus > Cupriavidus necator. The sequence goes on from NC_015726.1 coordinate 2,027,898, forward strand.
CTCAACGACGGGCAGCCGCTAGCCCTGTTCGACGTTCGCGAGCACGGCCAGTACGGCGAAGGCCATCCGTTCTTCGCCGTGCCCCTGCCCTACAGCCGCCTTGAGCTTGAAGTCGGCCAGCTGGCACCGCGCCGTGCGGAACGCATCGTGCTGTTCGACGATGGCGACGTGGAAAATCCCGTGGCGTCGCACGCAGCGCGGCGCCTCGCCGATCTTGGCTACCTGAACGTGACAGTGCTCGACGGCGGCGCACCCGCCTGGGCTGCCGCCGGCTATACCTTGTTCAAGGGAGTCAACGTACCCTCCAAGACGTTTGGCGAGCTGGTCGAGCACATCCAGCACACGCCCCGCCTGAGCGCCGACGACCTTGTAGCGCGCCGTGCCGCCGGAGAGAGCTTCGTGCTGGTGGATGGCCGCTCCGACGAAGAACACCGCAAGATGACCGTCCCGGGCGCGCTGAGCTGCCCCAACGGCGACCTTGCGCTGCGGCTGCCCGCGCTGCTGCCCAATCCGAACACGCCCGTGGTGGTGCATTGCGCCGGGCGCACGCGCAGCATCATCGGCGCCCAGACGCTGCTGAACCTGGGCCTGCCCAATCCGGTACTGGCGCTGGAGAACGGCACGCAGGGCTGGTATCTGGCAGGCCATGCGCTGGAGCATGGCAGCGACCGCTTCACTGTCGCCGTGCCTTCGGCGCCGGTGCTCGCCGCGGCGCGCGAGCGCTCCGTCAGGCTGCTGCAGAGCGCTTTGGCCTGCCCTCGCTGTCGACCGCGCAGGCACAGCAATGGCTGCATGATGCGCACCGCACCACCTACCTCTTCGATATCCGTTCCGCCGACGAATTTGCCCGGCGTACGATCGATGGCGCGGTGCATGCGCCCGGCGGACAGCTGGTGCAGGCAACGATCGCTATATCGGGGTGCGCGGCAGCCGCGTCATTGTGTTCGACGACGACGGCGTGCGCGCGCCGGTGGTTGCCAGCTGGTTGCACCAGCTTGGCTATGAGACCGCCGTGCTTGCCGATGGCGTGGAGGCCTCGCTGCAGGTTCGCGCGCGACCAAAGGTGGAGGTCACTACCGCCCTGCCCGTGCTCAACGCCGACCTGCTGCAAGCGCTGCACATCGCAGCCCAGCGCCTAGCTATCATCGACCTGCGCGAGAGCTCGGCATCTGAGCGCGGTCATGCATCTGGCGCGGTCTGGTCGATCCGGCCGCGGCTGCTGTAACAACTGCGGGCGCTTGGCGTAGCGCATGCCGATCCTGTGGTTCTGATCGCCAGCGAGCCAGACATAGCAATACTTGCGGGCGGGGATCTGCTTGAGGCGGGCTATCGGCACGTGTACCACACCGACAATGGCTATGCCACCTGGCAGTCAGCCGGGCTGCCGCAAGCGGCTGCGCTCGAGCCGCTGCCAGCCAAAGCGCGCATCGATTACCTGTTCTTCGTGCACGACCGCCACGAGGGCAACCGGGACGCAGCCCGCGCCTACCTGGCGTGGGAAACCGGGCTGATCGCGCAGTGCGCGCCGGATGAGCTGGGTGTGTTCCGCATTGCCGCGTCTGGGCGCGACTAGCCCCAACCTGCCGGGCGAGCCGGCGTTCGGGATAGCAGGTCTGTGGAGGGGCTGGCCGGACGCCTACTCTTTCCACGAGACCTACATATTCCCGCGAACACGCATGAAACCTGGCTTCCGAGATTGATCGCTACTGTCACGGCCGGTATTGCCGTAGCAGCAAGATGACGAAATCCCTGCCCCTCACTCCCACTCAATCGTCGCCGGCGGTTTCCCCGACACGTCATACACAACCCGGTTCAGGCCACGTACTTCGTTAATGATCCGGTTCGAGCAACGGCCCAGCAGCGCATACGGCAGATGTGCCCAGTGCGCGGTCATGAAGTCGGTGGTCTGCACCGCGCGCAGCGCGACGACGTAGTCGTAGGTGCGGCCGTCGCCCATCACGCCCACGGACTTGACCGGCAGGAACACGGCGAAGGCCTGGCTAGTCAGGTCGTACCAGCTCTTGCCGACCTGGTCCGGCTCGCACAGACCCGCGGCGGCGTCCTGTTCGGTGGCGATGGTCTTGCGCAATTCTTCGATGAAGATGGCATCGGCGCGGCGCAGCAGGTCGGCGTAGTCGCGCTTGACCTCGCCCAGGATGCGCACGCCCAGGCCCGGGCCCGGAAACGGGTGGCGGTAGACCATTTCCGGCGGCAGGCCCAGAGCCACGCCCAGCTCGCGCACTTCGTCCTTGAACAGGTCGCGCAGCGGCTCCAGCAGCTTCAGGCCCAGCGTCTCCGGCAGGCCGCCGACGTTGTGGTGGCTCTTGATGGTGGTGGCCTTCTTGGTCTTGGTGCCGCCCGACTCCACCACGTCCGGATAGATCGTGCCCTGCGCCAGCCACTTGGCGTTGGTCAGCTTCTTGGCCTCGGCCTGGAACACTTCAACGAACTCGCGGCCAATGATCTTGCGCTTCTGCTCGGGATCGGTCACGCCGGCCAGGTGGCCGAGGAACTGATCGGAAGCATCGATATGCACGACCTTGGCGTGCAGGCGGCCGGCGAACATGTCCATCACCATCTTGCCTTCGTCCAGGCGCAGCAGGCCGTGGTCGACGAACACGCAGGTGAGCTGTTCGCCGATGGCGCGGTGGATCAGCGCCGCGGCCACCGACGAGTCGACGCCGCCGGACAGGCCCAGGATGACTTCTTCATCGCCGACCTGCTCGCGGATCTTGGCGACGGCTTCCGCGATATGGTCGTGCATGACCCAGTCAGGCTTGCAGCCAGCGATGCCGAGCACGAAGCGCTCCAGCATCTGGCGGCCCTTGGCGGTATGCGTGACCTCGGGGTGGAACTGCACCGCGTAGTAGCCGCGCGCCTCGTCGGCCATGCCGGCGATCGGGCAACTGGGGGTGGAGGCCATCAGCTTGAAGCCCGGCGGCAGGCCGGCAACCTTGTCGCCGTGGCTCATCCAGACCTTGAGCATGCCATGGCCTTCCGGCGTGCGGAAATCCTCGATGTCCTTGAGCAGGTTGGTGTGGCCATGGGCGCGCACCTCGGCGTAGCCGAATTCGCGGTGATCGCTCCACTCGACCTTGCCGCCCAGCTGCACGGCCATAGTCTGCATGCCGTAGCAGATGCCCAGCACCGGCACGCCCAGGTCCCACACGGCCTGCGGCGCGCGCAGCTGGTGGTCTTCATAGGTACTGGCGTGGCTGCCCGACAGGATGATGGCCTTGGGGGCGAACTCGCGGACGAAGTCGTCGGAGACGTCGTTCGGGTGGATCTCGCAATAGACGTGCGCCTCGCGGACGCGGCGGGCGATCAGCTGCGTGACCTGCGAGCCGAAATCAAGAATGAGGATTTTGTCGTGCATGATGGGCCGATGGCGTGTCTTCCGGGATGGGCTCGGCCACGACTTCCGTGCCGGGGCCATAGCCCGGCGGCGGCGTGATGACCGGCTCGCGCCGGAATTCTGGGGTATTCGTTGGGCGCGCCGCGGGGGCGACGCCGGGTTCCTTGCGGACTTCCTTCTTGTTTTCCTGTTCCTGCAGTGCGCGCTCGGCCTTCAGCTGCCTTTCGCGGTTGCGCACGCGCCTGGAAGCGGGAATCTGCACCAGCGCGAAAAACGCCAGCACCACTGCCATCACCGGCAGCCAGATCTTGCCCGCGCCGACCAGCGGCAGTTCCATGAACACCATCCAGGCAATGATCAGCACTGCGCTGGCCAGGTTCACATAGCCGGCCGTGCGCGCCACTGGCACTGTCAGCTGGCCGTTGAATGTTGCCTGCCACAGCAGCACGGCCAGGCCGACCAGTGCCACGCCCAGCAGCTGCCCGAACAGGGCGGGTTGCGGCTGCGGCAACTGCAGCGCCGCATACAGCGTGGTGAACGGGGACATCAACAGCAGGATGCCCAGCATCAAATCCACCAGGGCATCAAAAAACAGCACGGCTCGCAGCAATACCTTCATTGGCGCTCCTCGTCATGGGCCTGGCCGATGGTGCGGCCGGCTGGTGTGGCCCACGTTCAGGCAACACCGGCGTTGCGAGCGGCCGGGCCGGATGGCATTCCGGTCAGGCGAAGGCGCCGCCCGCGGCAATGCGCCCTCGCCCCGACGATCTTGCGGCCGCGCACCGCCGCGAGGCGACGGGCGCAGCCGCTGCGCGTCAGTCGATATGGTAGTTCGGCGCTTCCTTGGTGATCTGCACGTCGTGCACGTGCGATTCACGCATGCCGGCTGCCGTGATCTGGACGAACTGGGCGCTCTCGTGCCAGTCGGCAATCGACTTGCCGCCGCAATAGCCCATCGAGGCACGCACGCCGCCGGTCAGCTGGTGGATGATCGCCATCACCGAGCCCTTATAAGGCACGCGGCCCTCAATGCCTTCGGGGACCAGCTTGTCGACGTTGGCGGTGTTGTCTTCCTGGAAGTAGCGGTCTGCCGCGCCATCCTTCATCGCACCCACCGAACCCATGCCGCGGTAGCTCTTGAACGAACGGCCCTGGAACAGGAACGTTTCGCCCGGTGCTTCCTCGGTACCCGAGAACATGCCGCCCATCATCACGGTGTGGGCGCCGGCCGCCAGGGCCTTGGCCACATCGCCGGAGTAGCGCACGCCGCCGTCAGCGATCAGCGGCACGCCGGTGCCCTTGAGGGCTTCGGCCACGTTGGAAACCGCCGTGATCTGGGGCACGCCCACGCCGGCAACGATACGCGTGGTGCAGATCGAACCCGGGCCGATGCCGACCTTGACGCCGTCGGCGCCATGCTCGACCAGCGCACGCGCGGCATCGCCGGTGGCGATATTGCCGCCAACCACCTGCACCTGCGGGAAGTTCTGCTTGACCCAGCGGACGCGGTCCAGCACGCCCTGGCTATGACCGTGCGCCGTATCCACCACAATCACGTCGACGCCGGCCTTGACCAGCAGTTCGACGCGCTCGTCGTTGTCCGGGCCCACGCCGACCGCGGCGCCTACGCGCAGCTGGCCGTGGTCGTCCTTGCTGGCCAGCGGATTGTCCACGGCCTTCTGGATGTCCTTCACCGTGATCAGGCCGCGCAGCTCGAAGGCCTGGTTAACCACCAGCACGCGCTCAAGGCGGTGGCGGTTCATCAGGCGCTTGGCTTCTTCCAGCGTCGCGCCTTCGGCCACGGTCACCAGCTTTTCGCGGGGCGTCATCTTGGCGCGCACCGGGGCGTCGAGCTCTTCCTCGAAGCGCAGGTCGCGGTTGGTGATGATGCCGACCACGGCCTTGCCTTCCAGCACCGGGAAGCCGGAAATGCCATGTTGCTGCGACAGCGCGATCACATCGCGGACCTTCATGTCCGGCGAAATGGTGATCGGATCACGCAGCACGCCCGACTCATAGCGCTTGACGCGCGCAACTTCGCGGGCCTGGTCGGCGGGCTTCAGGTTCTTATGGACGATGCCGATACCGCCGGCCTGCGCCATGGAAATCGCCAGGCGGGCTTCCGTCACTGTGTCCATCGCCGCGGATACCAGGGGGATGTTCAGTTCAATGGAGCGGGTCAGGCTGGTGCGGAGGGAGACATCCCGGGGAAGGACGGCCGAATAGGCCGGTACGAGCAGCACGTCATCGAATGTGAGTGCTTTCTGGACAAGACGCATAGCAAATCCTCTAGGCGCAAAACCGAATTATACAGGAATGCGCGCTTTGCTGATGCACTGCAACGGGCTTTCCTGCGGGCTTTCCTGCAAGCGGTCTGCTATGCTCGTCGGTTTTTACTCGGGCGAACCGAAGCATGGGAATCGGCGTATTGTGCGGGCTGCTGGCAGGCGCCTTCTGGGGCATGGTCTTTATCGCCCCCAAGCTGCTGCCCGTGTTCTCGCCGTGGGAGCTGGCCATCGGCCGCTACCTGGCCTATGGGCTGGTCGCCTTCGTGGCCGCGCTGCCGCTGATGAAGCGCATCGCGCGCAAGCTGACCCGGGCGGACTGCGTGGCGCTGCTGCGCCAGGCCTTCACCGGCAACCTGCTCTACTACGTGCTGCTGGCCTTCGGCGTGCAGCTCGCCGGGGTGGGTCCCACCTCCCTGATCATCGGCATCCTGCCGATCTCGGTCACCATCATGGGCCGGCGCGACCACGGCGCCGTGCCACTGTCGCGGCTGATGTGGCCGCTGCTGGTGGTGGTGGCCGGCATCGCATGCATCAACATTGACCTGTTCGGCGGCGGCCAGAGCGCCCACGCGGCGGCGGCCGGTGCGGCAGTCCGGCCAGTCTGGCAGAAACTGGCCGGCGTTTGCTGCGCAGCCGGCGCGCTGGTCTGCTGGACGCTCTACGCGGTCGATAACGCACGCTACCTGCAGCGCAACCCGCAATACAGCGGTAATGAATGGTCGGCGCTGTACGGGTTGTCGACCGGCGCGGTGTCGGCGGTGCTCGCCGTGATCGGCTGGCTGCTGGCGGGCGACACGCTGACCGCGGGCGACAGCGGCCGTGACTGGCAGTGGTTCTGGATGGTCAATGCCGCGGTGGCGTTGGGCGCGTCGCTGATCGGCAACAACCTGTGGAATATTGCCAGCCGGCGCCTGCCGCTGACGCTGTCGGGCCAGATGATCGTGTTCGAGACGCTGTTCGCGCTGGCCTACGGCTTTGTCTTCGATCACCGCTGGCCGCGGCCGCTGGAAATCGCCGCCATTGTGCTGCTGATGGTCGGCGTGGCCTGGTCGGTGCGCTTGCACGCCACCGACAAGTCTGCGTAGACTAGCGAACGATGGCGCGGGGATCACACACGCCACGAACAACAGCTTTACCAGGGTCAAACCGGCGCTACGCACCTGATACCAGGCGGGCGCCAAGCCATCGCCGCGGCTGTCCTGCCGCGACATCGCCATGCGCGCAGCCGGCGGCCCAGCACGATTCCAGCCGCACCAGTTACTTCCGAGTCACTTTAAGACGCCTCGCCATGAAACGATCGTCCGCGCTGTGCCTGCTTGCCGCCGCCACTCTCGCCGTTCCCGTCCAGGCCCTTGCCTACTGGCAATGGCGCGACGCCAACGGCCGCATGGTCTACAGCGACGTGCCGCCGTCGGCGGCGGCAGCCAAGGTGCTGCGTGCGCCGGGCCGCTTTGCCGGCGAGTTCCAGCCGGTGGAGGCCGCCAATGCCACGGCGCCCGCCCCTGCTGCCCCCGCTCCGGCCAAAGCCGCGGCCAAGCCCGCCGCGGCCCCGGCGCCGACGCCCGAAGAAGCCTTCCAGAAGCGCCGCGAGGCCAGCCTGAAAGCCGCCACCGTAGAGGCCCGCAGGGAAAGCGAGGCGGCTGAGCGCGAGGCCCGCTGCGCCCAGCTGCGCAGCTACGCCAACGGCCTGCAGCAAGGCATGCGCGCCGCGGTGGCGGGTCCGGACGGCTCGCTGCAGCACCTGAACAGCGACCAGCGCCAGGCCGAAATGCTCAAGACCAACGCCAGCCTCGAAAAGAACTGCAGCTGAAGTCAAAGAAAAACGGGGCGCATCGGCCCCGTTTGCATGCGTGGCAGGCTCGGCTCAACCGCTGCCGCGCAACCACTTCTGGCCTTCGCGCGTGCCGCCCGCGCGCTGCTTCTGCACCCGCTTGCGGCGTGCCTGCTTGGGATCGGCGGTCAAGGGCCGGTAAACCTCCACGCGGTCGCCTTCGCGCACCACCGTCTCCGGCGTCTTGAGCTTGCCGAAGATGCCCACCCGCATGGTCGACGGGTCCACCTCCGGACAGGCCTGCTGCAGCCCGGAGCCGACGATCGCCGCGGCAATCGTGGTGCCGGCCGGCACGTCGATCTCCTTCAGGAAGACGGTATCGGGCCGCGCATAGCAGACCGCGATATGCACCGTCCCCGCGCCAGCGTCAGTTGGCGACATATACCACCTCGGCCCGCTTGACGAAGGCGTCGACAAAGGTATTGGCAATCATGCTGAAGACCGGGCCGATGATTTTTTCCAGCAGCAGGCTGGAAAACTCATAGTGCAGGTGGAATTCGATCTTGCAGGCGTCTTCGCGCAGTGGCGTAAAGCGCCACGCGCCGTTGAAGGTCTTGAACGGCCCGTCGGCAAAGGTCATGTCGATGCGGGTGGGGCGTTCCTGCGTATTGCGGGTGTGGAAGAACTGCTGGATCCCTTTGAAGTGGATATGGATCTTGGCGTCGAGCATAGTATCGGTCTGCTCGAACACCTCCACGCCACCGCACCATGGAAGGAACTTGGGATAGTCCTCCACGCGCGTGACCAGGTCGTACATCTGCGCGGCGGAGTAGCCGAGCAGCACGGATTTATGGACGTCTGCCATGTAGTGGGCAATCTGGCTTCCGGCCATGCCGTGCGCAACGCGCGGCAGCATGAACCGGTACCGGGGCTGGTTTGCTAAAATGCCAATTTTAGCCGACGCTGGCGCATGGCGGCACCTCGCCATGCGGCACTGCAGCGATCCGACCGGATTCCACTCATTGTTCCCCCACCCGCACGCATGACCATCGCAGACAACAAAAAGGCCTTTTTCGACTACTTCATCGAAGAGCGATATGAGGCCGGGATCGTGCTGGAAGGCTGGGAAGTCAAGGCGATCCGCGCCAACCGCGTGCAGATCAAGGAAGGCTACGTGGTGGTGCGCGACGCCGAGATGTTCCTGATCGGCGCCCATATCAGCCCGCTGCAAAGCGCCTCCACCCACGTCAATCCCGACCCGGTGCGCACCCGCAAGCTGCTGCTCAAGGCCGACGAGATCAAGAAGCTGATCGGCAAGGTCGAGCAGCGCGGCTACACGCTGGTCCCGCTGAACCTGCACTACACGCGCGGCCGCGTCAAATGCGAGATCGGCCTGGCCAAGGGCAAGAAGCAGTTCGACAAGCGCGAGACCGAGAAGCAGCGCGACTGGCAGCGCGAGAAGGCCCGCATCATGAAGGGCGACGCCAAGGACTGAGCCCCGGCGCCGCGCTGCCGCGGCGTGTCCGTCAGTCCCTTCAGGCAGCCTTCTGCTGCCCCTTCACGATCTGCAGGGCGGACGCGATCATGCTGCTCATCTCGCCCAGATTGCCTGGCACGATCAGCGTATTGCCCTGCTTGGCCAGGTTGCCGAACGCAGCCACGTATTCCTCGGCCACCTTCAGGTTGACCGCATCCATGCCACCTTCGGTGCGGATTGCATTGCCGATCTTCTGGATCGCCTGCGCATTGGCCTCGGCCACCGCCAGGATCGCGCTCGCCTCGCCCTGCGCCCTGTTGATGGCGGCCTGCCGCTCGCCCTCTGACTTCTGGATCGCCGCCTCGCGCGCGCCCGTGGCCAGGTTGATCTGCTCCTGGCGCTTGCCTTCCGACGCGGCGATCAGCGCGCGCTTTTCGCGCTCGGCGGTGATCTGCGCCTGCATCGCGTGCAGGATCTCCTTGGGCGGGGTCAGGTCCTTGATCTCGTAGCGCAGCACCTTGACGCCCCAGTTGGCGGCAGCCTCATCCAGCGCGTTGACCACGCTGTGGTTGATGAACTCGCGCTCCTCGAAGGTCTTGTCGAGTTCCAGCTTGCCGATCACCGAGCGCAGCGTGGTCTGCGACAGCTGCGTGATCGCGACCACGAAATTGCTCGATCCATACGATGCCTTCATCGGGTCCGTGACCTGGAAGTACAGCACGCCATCGACCTGCAGCTGCGTGTTGTCCCTGGTGATGCAGACCTGGCTGGGCACGTCCAGCGGGATTTCCTTGAGCACGTGCTTGTAGGCGACGCGGTCGACGAACGGCACCACGATCGACAACCCCGGCGTCAGCGTCGCATGGTAGCGGCCGAGGCGCTCGAGCACCCAGGCATGCTGCTGCGGCACGATCTTGATGCCCTTGGCAATCAGCACGATGACGGCAATGAGGATGATCAGCGGCAACAAACCAAGCTGAAATGCGAGCATGTAACGACCCTCCAGACAGAAGACAGCAGTACGGAGCCGCCAGGCGGCGGCAGGCGGATCGCAGCGCAGCAATTGCCGCGCCGCGCAATAAGACAGGGTTTCAGCGGGGAGACACGACCAGGGTGCTGCCGCGCACCGCGACGATGCGGTAGCGGCCTGGCGCGGCGGCACAATCGGGCGCCAGCTCCACGGTCCAGTCAGCGCCGCGGTACGGCACGCGGGCGCGCCCGTTGGCGTCCCAGCCGGGCACGTCGAGCTCCTCGCCGATATCGAGATTGACGTTGGGATCGGCAGCGGCGTTGCCGCGCCGCAGCTTGCCAAAGCGGGTACGGCGCAGCCCGGCGATCAGCACCGCCGCGACCAGCGCGGCCACCAGCGTCTGCGCGGCCGGCGACAACCCCAGCAGGGCTCCCACGCCGCCGGCAGCCAGCCCCACCGCCACCATCAGCAGGTAAAAGGTGCCGGTGTTCAGCTCGATGATCACCAGCGCGACCGCTGCCACGAACCAGATGTAGTACGCCATCCAAGCCCCCGTTCGTCCAGAGAGATCCCGAAAAGTAAAAACCCCGCAGCGCCTTTCAGCGTCTGCGGGGCAGTAGCAACACCTGACGCAGGGCCGGTGCCTGCCGGCTGCCAGAAGGCGCCGGCAATATGGTTATTGTGACGTCAAATGCTTCAGGAAGCCAGCTTCTGCCAGGTCTCAACCACCGAGTCCGGATTCAGCGAGATCGACTTGATGCCTTCCTTGGTCAGCCACTCGGCAAAGTCCGGATGGTCCGAAGGACCCTGGCCGCAGATGCCGACATACTTGTTCAGGCGGATGCACGCCTCGATGGCGCGCGACAGCATGAACCGCACTGCCGGATCGCGTTCGTCGAAGTCCTTGGCCAGCAGTTCCATGCCCGAATCGCGGTCCAGGCCCAGCGTCAGCTGCGTCAGGTCGTTCGAACCGATCGAGAAGCCGTCGAAGTACTGCAGGAACTCTTCGGCCAGGATCGCGTTGGACGGCACTTCACACATCATGATGATGCGCAGGCCGTTCTCGCCGCGCTTCAGGCCGTGCTTGGCCAGCAGCTCGATGACCTTGGCGGCCTGGCCCAGCGTACGCACGAACGGCACCATGATCTCGACGTTGGTCAGGCCCATTTCGTCGCGCACGCGCTTCATGGCCTTGCATTCCATCTCGAACGCTTCGGCGAAGTCGTCGGCGATGTAGCGCGAGGCGCCGCGGAAGCCCAGCATCGGGTTTTCTTCGTCCGGCTCATAGCGCGAACCGCCGATCAGCTTCTTGTACTCGTTGGACTTGAAGTCCGACAGGCGCACGATCACGGGCTTCGGGTAGAAGGCCGCGCCGATGGTGGCGATGCCCTCGGCCAGCTTGTCGACGTAGAACGCGCGCGGGCTGGCATGGCCGCGGGCCACGCTTTCCACGGCCTTCTTCAGGTCGGCATCGACTTGCGGGTAGTCAAGGATGGCCTTCGGGTGGACACCGATGTTGTTGTTGATGATGAATTCCAGGCGGGCCAGGCCGACGCCGCAGTTCGGGATCTGCGCGAAGTCGAACGCCAGCTGCGGGTTGCCCACGTTCATCATCAGCTTGACATCGATTTCCGGCATGTCGCCACGCTGGACTTCGGTCACTTCGGTTTCCAGCAGGCCGTCGTAGATGCGGCCTTCGTCGCCTTCGGCGCACGACACCGTCACCAGCGTGCCGTCCTTCAGCACGTCGGTGGCGTCGCCGCAGCCGACCACGGCCGGCACGCCCAGTTCACGCGCGATGATGGCCGCGTGGCAGGTACGGCCGCCACGGTTGGTGACGATGGCCGAGGCACGCTTCATCACCGGCTCCCAGTTCGGGTCGGTCATGTCGGCCACCAGCACGTCGCCGGGCTGCACGCGCTCCATCTCGGACGGGTCGTTGATCACGCGCACCGGGCCGGTGCCGATCTTCTGGCCGATGGCGCGGCCGCTGGTCAGCACCGGCGCGGTGCCCTTGAGCTTGAAGCGCAGCTCGGCCTTGCCGGCGGACTGGCTCTTCACCGTTTCCGGGCGCGCCTGCAGGATGTAGATCTTGCCGTCCTTGCCGTCCTTGCCCCACTCGATGTCCATCGGACGGCCATAGTGCTTCTCGATGATCATCGCGTACCTGGCCAGCTCGGTCACGTCGTCGTCGGTGATCGAGTAGCGGTTGCGCAGTTCGGTGGGCACGTCGACGGTCTTGACGCGGCCGGCTTCGCCCGGCTTGGTGAATTCCATCTTGATCAGCTTGGAGCCGATCGAGCGGCGGATGATCGGGTACTTGCCGGCCTGCAGCGTCGGCTTGAAGACGTAGAACTCGTCCGGGTTGACCGCGCCCTGCACCACGGTTTCGCCCAGGCCGTAGCTGGAGGTGATGAAGACCACGTCGGGGAAGCCGGATTCGGTGTCGATGGTGAACATCACGCCCGAAGAAGCCAGGTCCGAACGCACCATGCGCTGGATGCCGGCCGACAGCGCCACCACATCATGGGCAAAGCCCTTGTGCACGCGGTAGGAAATGGCACGGTCGTTGTACAGCGAGGCGAACACGTGCTTGATCTTGTCGAGCACGTCGTCGATGCCGCTGACGTTCAGGTAGGACTCTTGCTGGCCGGCGAACGAGGCGTCGGGCAGGTCTTCGGCGGTGGCCGACGAACGCACGGCGAACGAGGCCTCGGCGCCTTCGCGCTCGGCCACGCGGGCGTAGGATTCACGGATTTCCTGCTCCAGGCGCGGCTGGAACGGCGCGGAGGCGACCCACTCGCGGATCTCGGCACCGGCCTCGGCCAGAGCCTTGACGTCGTCGACGTTCAGAGTCTTCAGGCGCTGGGAAATGCGCTCGGTCAGGTTGTTGTGGGCAAGGAAGTCGCGGAAGGCGAGCGCGGTGGTGGCAAAGCCGCCGGGAACCCGGACGCCGGCTTCCGCCAGCTGGGAGATCATCTCGCCCAGCGACGAATTCTTGCCGCCGACGATTTCCACGTCAGCCATGCGCAACTGCTCGAACGGCAGCACATAGGCGCCGTTATCTGCCTGGTTAGTCATGAGAGCCTCAAAACAAAGTAGAAAACTTGTTGCGCATGGCCGGTATGTTGTTGATGTTCTGTTCCCGGACCAATGATCGCTTGGCTAAGCAACCCCGAACTGGCGCTGCGGACCTGGCGCTACGGCTCTCATCGCGTAGCGCACATTGTCGACAATTCCGAGGCTGTTTGTTGCACGCGCGTGCACCCCGCAGAATTGCTTAGCGAAAAGATCGCCGCTATTCTACCGTGCTGCGCCGCACTTTTCTGCGGAAGATTGAATCTATTTATTAACGCGCCATCCCCATGTGCGCCATCCCCATGTCCCTGCCAGAAGCGCCCGGAACGGCGACACCCGGGTCCCAGCCTGGAACGCAGCCTGAATCCCCCTCCGCTCACGCACCCCAGGCCAGCGAACGCCCTGCGGTCCGCACCGTGTTCATCGTCTCGGATGGCACCGGCATCACGGCGGAGACGTTCAGTCACTCGATCCTGGCCCAGTTCGAGATGCGCTTCCGCAAGGTGCGCATGCCCTTCGTCGATACCCCCGAAAAGGCACATATCGCCGTCGGCAAGATCAATGAGGCATTCCACAACGAAGGCGTGCCGCCCATTGTCTTCACCACGCTGGTCAACCAGGAAGCGAATAAGGCACTGCGCCGCGCCAAGGCGATGATCCTGGACATGTTCCAGACTTTCATTGAGCCGCTTGAGAAGGAACTGGGCCTGAAGTCCACCCATGCCATCGGCCGCTTCCACCAGAATGCGGACACCGAGGCCTACAAGAACCGGATCGAGGCGATCAACTTCTCGCTGGCGCATGATGACGGCCAGTCACACAAGAACCTGGAAGAAGCCGATGTGATCCTGGTGGGCGTGTCGCGCAGCGGCAAGACCCCGACCAGCCTCTACCTGGCCATGCAATACGGGCTGAAGGCAGCCAATTACCCGCTGATTCCCGACGATTTCGAGCGCGGCCGGCTGCCGTCGGCGTTGTACGCGTTCAAGCCGAAGATCTTCGGCTTGTCGATCGATCCGCAGCGCCTGACCGAGATCCGCAACGAGCGCCGCCCCGGCAGCAAGTATGCAGCGCTGGAAAACTGCCGCTATGAGGTCAACGAGGCCGAGGCGATGATGCGGCGCGAAGGCATCAAATGGCTCTCTTCCACGCACAAATCGATTGAAGAGATCGCGACCACGATCCTGCAGGAGATCAAGGTCGATCGCGACAACTACTAAAGCAAAAAGCGGCCGTTCAGGCCGCTTTCTTCTTGCGCTGCCGGCGCAGCCTCAGGCGGCACGCCGCTGGCGCACTGCCTCGAACAGGCAGATCGCGGTCGCCGCCGCCACATTCAGCGATTCCAGCCCGCCCGGTTGCGGGATGCCCACCTTGCGCGTGACGTGTGCCATCCAGCCGTCGCTGACCCCTGCCCCCTCATTGCCGACCACCCAGGCCACCGGCCCGCGCAGATCGGTGTCGAATACCGCGGCATCGGCATGCGACGAAGTCGCCAGCAGCGGCACCGCAAGGCGTGGCGCCAGCGACTCAAGCGTGCAGTGCTCGACGATATTCAGGTGAAAGTTGGCACCCATGCCGGCACGCAGCGTCTTGACCGACCAGGCAAAGGCACAGCCGGTGGCAAGGAAGGCATGCTGGATGCCGGCGGCAGCGGCGCTGCGCAGGATCGACCCGACATTGCCGGCATCCTGCACCCCGTCCAGGATGATGCAGTCTTGTTCGATGCGCGCCGGCAGGTGGCCGACCGGCGTCTCGATCACCAGCATCAGGTCGATGCCATTGACCACGCCGCTGATCTGCGTGAACAGTGCATCGGCCAGCACAACCACGCGCTCGGCCTCGATCAGCGCCAGCACTGGCGCCACCTCGGCGTGGTCATAGTGGCGCTCTGACACCAAGCAGGTGACGGGCTGGCCGCGTGCGGCGACGTAGGCTTGCGCCAGGTGCACGCCGTCGAGCAGCGACTGCCCGGCCTTGCGGCGCTGGTGCGTGGAAGTGGCCAAGGCCTTCAAATGCTTGAACAGCGCGTTGTCGCGCGAGGTGACGTGCTTCACGATGCGGGGATGAGGTAGGTGCGCTTCACTGCACGACCGTGACCGAAACCGAGGCGGTGACCTCAGTCACTTCGGCCACTGCGGTCATGCCGGTGAACATGGGCCGCTGTTCCAGCGCCTCGCGCACGGGCGCAAACGAACGGCGGTGGTGCGGCGTGGCGCCGAACTCAGCCAGCGCGGCCAGGTGCTGCGGCGTGCCATAGCCGACGTGCGAATCGAAGCCGTATTGCGGATAGCGCTCGTGCAGCAACATCAGTTCGCGGTCGCGCGCCACCTTGGCCAGGATCGACGCGGCCGAGATCGCCCTGACCAGCGCATCGCCCTTGACGATGGCTTCCACCGGGAACGGCACCCGCGGGCAGCGGTTGCCGTCGACCTGGACCAGGTCCGGCACGATGCCGCTGGCGGCCAGTCCCTGCACGGCGCGCTGCATTGCCAGCATGCTGGCGTGCAGGATGTTGAGTGTGTCGATCTCCTCGACCGTGGCGAAGGCGATATGCCAGCCGAGCGCGCGTTCGCAGATCTTGTCGTAGAGTTGTTCGCGCTTGGCGGCGGTCAGGATCTTGGAGTCAGCCAGGCCGCGGATCGGACGCTTCGGATCCAGCACCACGGCGGCGGCATAGACCGGCCCGGCCAGCGGTCCCCTGCCCGCTTCATCGACGCCGCACAGGCGCTGCACGGCGGCAGCGGCCGGGGCAAGATCCAGCCCCATCTGCGGCGATTCAGCATCGCGGCGCGCCATCAGACGGTCCCCCGGCTGTGCATCAGGTCCACCACCACATCGGCGGCCAGTTGCGCGGTATTGCACTTGAGCGTCTCGTGCATGCGGGTGAAATGCTCGT
Organism: Cupriavidus necator N-1; assembly: GCF_000219215.1. Lineage (NCBI taxonomy): Bacteria > Pseudomonadati > Pseudomonadota > Betaproteobacteria > Burkholderiales > Burkholderiaceae > Cupriavidus > Cupriavidus necator. The sequence continues at coordinate 2,043,733 of NC_015726.1, forward strand.
AGAGGAAGGCGGTGTTGCCCTCGTCGTTGAGCTGCAGCAGCGTTTCGCGGGCCAGCGCCTCGGGCGTGGCATCGTCCTGCAGCAGTTCCGGCACGACGAAGCGCCCTGAAAGGATATTAGGCAATCCCACGTACGGCAGGTAACCCTGCCGCTTCATGATCTGCGCGGTCAGCCAGGGCACCTTGTACGAGATCACCATGGGCTTCTTGTACAGCGCCGCTTCCAGCGTGGCGGTGCCGCTGGCCAGCAGCACCACGTCGGCAGCTTCCATCGCCTGGTGCGACTTGCCGTCGACGATGGTCAGGCGCAGTTCGGGATACTGCGCGTGCAGCGCTTCGATAATGGCGCGCAGCGGCGCGCTCGCCGCCGGCAGCACGAACGCCAGGTTCGGGTCCATGCGCTGCATTTGCGCCATCGCCGCAAAGAAGGTGGCGCCAAGGTTGCGCACCTCGGACTGGCGGCTGCCCGGCAGCACCGCCACCACCCGGTGCCCGGCGGGCAGGCCGAGCTCGGCGCGCGCCCCGGCGACGTCAGGCACCATCGGGATCACATCGGCCAGCGGATGGCCCACGTAGGTGGCGGGAATGCCGGCCTTGGCGTAGATCTCGGGCTCGAACGGGAACAGGCACAGGATGTGGTCCACCGCGCGCGCGATGGTGCGGATGCGCCCGCCGCGCCAGGCCCAGATCGACGGGCTGACAAAATGCACCACAGGGATGCCGGCACGGCGCAGCGGCACTTCCAGGCCGAAATTGAAGTCCGGGGCGTCAACCCCGATAAAGCACTGCGGCGGATTGGCCAGCAGCCAGTCGCGCACCGCGCGCCGCGTGGCCAGGATCTCGCGCAGCGAGCCCAGGACCTCGACATAGCCGTTGACCGACAATGTTTCCATCGGCCAGCGCGAGGTGAAGCCCTGCGCCATCATGCGCTTGCCGCCGATGCCGGCGTACTCGACCGTATCGCCCAGGCGGGACTGCAGCCCGCCCATCATCAACGATGCCAGCAGGTCGCCTGAGGCCTCGCCGGCCACCATGGCGATGGTGCCGCGCTGGTCCGCGGCGCTACCGTTGCCCGTGGGCAAGCCACCCCGAATTGCGGCGTCGACCATTGCGGTCCGGCCTCAGCGTACGATGCCGCGCTGGGTGGCGGCAAGGAAGTCGACAAACGCCTGCAGCGGCGCCGCAGTGCCTGCATCAGCCTGGCCCAGCAAGGCCACGATCTCGTTGCGCGCCTCGTCGAAGCTGAGGTCGGACTTGTAAAGCAGCTTGTAGGCCTGGCGCAGCGCGGCGATCTGGCCGGCGTCGAAGCCGCGGCGGCGCAGCCCCTCGACGTTGACACCGTGCGGCGTGGCCTTGTTGCCGCTCTTGTCACTGGCGGCGATCACGAACGGCGGCACGTCCTGCACCAGCGCCGAGGCGCCACCCAGCATCGCATGGGCGCCGATGCGCACGTACTGGTGTACGCCGCTCATGCCGCCCAGGATCGCCCAGTCGCCCACTTCAACGTGGCCGGCAATCTGCGCGTTGCTGGAAAACACCGTGTGGTTGCCGACCGTGCAGTCATGCGCGATATGCACGTAGGCCATGATCCAGTTGTCGTTGCCGAGACTGGTCAAGCCGCGGTCCTGCACCGTGCCGGTGTGGATCGTGGTGAATTCGCGGATGGTGTTGCGGTCGCCGATCTCGAGCCGGGTCGGCTCGTTGCGGTACTTCATGTCCTGCGGCACGCCGCCGACCGATGCGTAAGGGCCGATCGTGTTGCCCTCGCCGATCGTGGTGTAACCCTCGACCGTCGTATGCGAGCCGATCCGGGTGCCGCTGCCGATCCGCACATTGGCGCCAACGATGGAGAACGGGCCGACGGTCACGTCGGATGCCAGCTCTGCCTTCGGGTCAACCAGTGCGGTGGGATGGATTTGCGTCATACGTCTGTCCTCTGGTGTGTCTGGTGAAGGATGGGCCCATGCACGGGGCAAAGGTTCCCGTCCGGGCCGCTCGCACCCGTCAATCGGGGCGCGGCGGACGGCCTGCGGCGGTGCCGCGGGCCGTGCTCGGCCTCACTCGGCCTGCTTCACGGTGCACATCAGCTCGGCCTCGCAGGCCACCTTGTCGTCCACCGTGGCGAACGCCTTGAACTTCCAGATGCCGCGGATATAGCGTTCGACTGTCACGTTCATGTGCAACTGGTCGCCCGGGTACACCACCTGCTTGAAGCGGGCCCCGTCGATGCCGACAAAGTAGTACAGCGCGTCTTCCTTGCGCTCCATGTCGGCGCCGAAGGTCAGCAGGCCGGCCGACTGCGCCAGCGCTTCCAGGATCATCACGCCAGGCATCACCGGATGGCCCGGGAAATGGCCCTGGAAGAACGGCTCGTTCATGGTGACGTTCTTCAGCGTCTTGATGCGCTTCTGCGGATCGAACTCCAGCACGCGGTCGACCAGCAGCATCGGATATCGATGCGGCAGCAGCTTGAGGATCTTGCGAATGTCGATGTCGGCTGCGGTCATGATGATTTCTCTTAGTCTTGTGAGGGTTGGGACCCGGCGGCCTGGCCGCGCAGGCGGCGTTCCAGCGCCACCACCCGTTCGCGCAGCCTGGTCAGGCCGCGCACGATGGCTGCATTGCGTTCCCACTCGCCGTGCGGCAGGAACGGGAAGACGCTGGTGAAATGCCCCCCGGGCTTGGTAATGGATTTGGTGATCGAGGTGCCGCCCGACACCGTGGTGCGGTCGGCAATATTCAGGTGGCCGGAAAAATTGGCGGCCCCGCCGATCACGCAGAAGCGCCCGATGCGCGTGCTGCCCGATACCGCGGCGCAGCCTGCGATCACCGTATGGGCCCCGACACGCACGTTATGCGCGATCTGGACCTGGTTGTCGATCTTGCAGCCGTCCTCGATCACGGTGTCGGCCATGGCGCCGCGGTCGATTGCCGTATTGGCGCCGACCTCCACGTCATTGCCCAGCACCGCGCGTCCCGTTTGCGGGATCTTTACGTATTCCACGCCGGTTGCGCTGATGTCCGGCGCGAAGCCAAAGCCGTCCGCGCCGATCACCACGCCGCTGTGCAGGATTGCGCGGGCGCCGACCACGCAATGGTGGTAGACCGAAACATTGGCATAGAGCAGCGAATCGTCGCCGATCTCTACCTGCGCGCCGACATAGCCGTTGGCCAGGATGCGCACCCGCTCGCCCAGGCGCGCGCCGCGCTCGATGACCACGTTGGGGCCGATGTAGCACGAAGCCGGCACCACCGCGTCGGGCGCCACGGTCGCGCGCGGATCGATGCCGGTGCGGGTATCGGTGTTGGCGGCGCGGTCGAAACGCTGCGCCACGCGGGCAAAGCATACGTAGGGATTGCGCGCCACCAGCCAGTTGCGGCCGTCCGCCCTGCCCTCGGCGCGAACGCGCTCGAGGTCGGCTGTCGAGACAATCACGGCGCCGGCCTGCGAATCCAGCGCCTGCTGCAGGTAGAGCGGATTGGACAGGAACGAGAGCTCGCCCGGTCCGGCCTGGTCCAGGGGAGCCAGGCCGACGATCGCCAGGTCGGGGTCACCCACAACCTGCGCGCCGTTCTCGGTGGCGAGCTGACCCAGTGTGGGTGTCTGCATGGCGGTACTTCCTAAAAAAACGAAAGACGAAAGAACGTGAGAACCGGTGCGCCTTAGCGGGCGCCGGCGTTCAGCGCCTTCATCACGTCGTCGGTGATGTCGATGCGCGGGTTCACGTACACCGCTTCCTGCACGATCAGGTCGTACTTGCGCTGCTCGGCCAGCTGGCGGATCACGCGGTTGGCGCGCTCCAGCACCTGTGCCAGTTCTTCATTGCGGCGCTGGTTCAGGTCCTCGCGGAACTCGCGCTGCTTGCGCTGGAACTCGCGGTCCATGTCAGCCACTTCGCGCTGGCGGCGCTGGCGGTCGGAGTCGGCCAGCACGGCCGTGTCCTTGTCGAGCTTGTCGGCCATGCCCTTGATCTTCTGGGCCATGTCCTGCAGCTCGCGGTCGCGCTTGGAGAATTCCTGCTCCAGCTTGACCTGCGCAGCCTTGGCCGGCTGGGAGTCGCGCAGGATGCGTTCGGAGTTCACGGCGGCAATGCGCGCCTCCTGGGCCGAGGCCGGCACCGCGGCGCAGATGGCAGCCGTGGCGAGCGCGGCGGCGCCCAGGGATTTGACCAGTTTGGATGTTGTAATCATTTGAAACAGATCCTTTATCAGAATCAGAATGCCGTGCCGATCTGGAACTGGAAGCGCTGGACCTTGTCATTGGTGTCGCGCTTGAGCGGGAAGCCCATGCTGATCTTCAGCGGGCCAATCGGCGACAACCACGACATGCCAAAGCCGGTCGAGTACTTCAGCTCGCTGAAGCTCAGCGGCTGGCCTTCCTGGTAGACATTACCGAAGTCAAAGAACGTGAACAGGCGCAGCGTGCGGTCCACGCCCGAGCCCGGCAGTGGGAAGATGAACTCGACGTTGCCGATCATCTTCGAGGCACCGCCCACCGGGTTGCCGTTCTGGTCCTTCGGGCCCAGCGTGCTGGTCTGGTAGCCGCGCACCGAGCCGATACCACCAGCGTAGAAGTACTTGAACACCGGGAAAGGGGTGTTGCCATAGCCGTGGCCATAAGCGACTTCGCCGTTCAGTGCCAGCGTGAAGGACTTCGAGATCGGATAGAAGTACTGCTGCTGCACGCTGGCGCGGTAGTACTGCGTATCGCCGCCCGGCAGGCCGACTTCCAGGTTGGCCTGGGTGTACGGGCCCTTGGTTGGCACCAGCGCGCTGTCGCGGCGGTCACGTGCCCAGCCGATGGTGAACGGGAAGTTGTTGATGCCGTCGCCGCTCTGCTTGCCGATCTTGTTCAGCCAGTCGGTGTACTGGGTCGGCGTGTTGACCGACGTATACACCTGGGTCCGTTCGTAGCCGATGCCGAAGAACACCGTATCGACTTCCGAGAACGGCACGCCGAACTTGAAGCCGCCGCCAGCGGACACGATCTTGTAGTCCTGGTCACCGGTGTAGTACAGCGGGCGCGAAGTACGGTAGTAGATGTCGGTCGAGCGGCTGATGCCGTCCACCGTGAAATACGGGTCGTACTGCGTCAGCGCGATGGTCCGGAACGACTTGGCGGTGTTCACGTCCAGGCCCAGGCTGGTGCCGGAGCCGAACACGTTGTCCTGGCGCAGGCCGGCCTGCAGCACCAGCTTGTCGGTGGACGAGAAGCCCACGCCCAGGCTGATCTGGCCGGTCGGCTTTTCAGTCACGTTGACGTTCACATCGACCTGGTCGGGCGCGCCCGGCACGTCTTCGGTGGTGATGTTGGTGTCGGTAAAGTAGCCGGTACGGTTGATACGGGCTTGCGACTGCGTGAGCTTCTCGCTGTCGAACCACGAGCTTTCCATCTGGCGCATCTCGCGGCGCACCACTTCGTCGCGGGTCTTGCTGTTGCCCACCACGTTGACGCGGCGCACGTAGACGCGGCGGCCCGGGTCGACCATCAGGGTCAGCGCGACTTCACGCTTTTCCTTGTCGATCTGCGGCTGCGGGTTGATGGTGGTGAACGCGTAGCCGTACGTGCCCAGCAGGTCGGTGATGGCCTTGGTGCTCTGCGTCAGCTTCTCGGACGAGAAAATATCGCCCTTCTTCAGCTGCAGCAGTTTTTCCATTTCCTCCTGCTTGCCGAGCAGCTCGCCCGCCAGGCGCACGTCGGACACCTTGTACTGGTCGCCTTCCTTGATGTTCAGCGTCAGGAAGATGTCCTTCTTGTCCGGCGTGATCGACACCTGGGTCGATTCGATCGCGAACTCCAGGTAGCCGCGGTTCAGGTAGAACGAGCGCAGCGCTTCCAGGTCGGCGGTCAGCTTCTGCTTGGAATACAGGTCGTTCTTGGTGTACCAGGACAGCCAGTTCGGCGTGGACAGCTGCATCTCGTCGCGCAGCGCGCCTTCCTTGAAAGCCTTGTTGCCGACGATATTGATCTGGCGGATCTTGGCGACCGGGCCCTCTTCGACGTTGAACACGACCGAGACGCGGTTGCGGTCCACCGGCGTGATCGTGGTCTGCACGTCGGCCGCATAGTAACCGCGCGCGACGTACTGGCGCTTGAGCTCCTGCTCGGCCTTGTCGATCAGTGCCTTGTCGTAGTAACGGGCTTCGGCTACGCCAACGGCACGCAGCGAACGGCGCATCGTGTCCTTGTCGAATTCCTTGATGCCGACGAATTCGAGCTGCGAGATCGCCGGCCGCTCTTCGACCTGGACCACCAGCACGCCTTCCTCGGCGCGGATCTGCACGTCCTTGAAGAAGCCGGTATTGTAGAGGGCACGGATGGCGTCGGCGCCCTTGTCGTCGGTGAAGGTTTCACCGACGCGCACCGGCAGGTAGCCGAAAACGGTACCCGGCTCGACGCGTTGCAGGCCCTCAACGCGGATGTCCTTGACGACGAACGGATCGGCAGCCCAGCCCGCCGGGCTCCAGGCTGCAATAACGGCACTCGCCAGCAAGCCCAGCGAAATGCGCTTATGTCTGATCAATGTTGATCCCCTCTTTGATTCCATCCAGGATTGCGCTCCGATGCCTTATTGGACTGCGCCTGGCAAATGGCGTCCCTGGCGACGGTGCCCGACGACACCACCGCCCCCTTGCCGACACACGTTTCTAGCCGTTCGCCAGAAACATTCGGCTGACGTCATTGAACAAAGCGAGCGAAGTCAGGAGCAAGATGCAGGCGATGCCAACCTTCTGCAGCATTGCCTGCCAGTGGTCTGGGACGGGCCGGCCAGTCAAAAATTCCACGCAATAATACAGCAAATGCCCCCCATCCAGAACCGGAATGGGTAACAAATTGAGTACTCCAAGGCTTACGCTGACCAATGCCAGGAAGCTGACAAAGGCCTGCAGGCCAAGGTTTGCGGCACGCCCCGCGTAGTCCGCCACGGTCAGCGGACCGCTCAGGTTCTGCAGCGAAGCCTGCCCCACTAGCATCTTGCCCAGCAGCTTGAGCGAGAGCGCGCTGGTGTCCCAGACCTGGCCGGCCGCGCGCGCCAGTGCCTGGTCCGGCCGGTAGCGCACGGTTTCCATCTGCACGGCCTGGCTGAGCGCCGCGCCGAGCTTGCCCGCCGGCGCCGGGGTGGCGCCGCTCGCGTCCTTGGCGCCATCACGCGCCACGGCGGTGTCGAGCGTCACCGGCACGTCCAGGCGCTTGCCGTCGCGCTCGATGCCCAGTGTCACGGTCTGGCCGGGCTGGCTGCGCACCGCCTTGATCAGCGCGCTGGCCTGCGTGAGCGGGCTGCCCTGCCAGGCAACGATGCGGTCGCCCTGTTTCAGTCCGGCGCGCTCGGCGGCCGAGTCCGGCAGCACCTCGGTAATCGTCACCGGCCCGCCTTTCAGGTTCAGGCCTAGCGTGGCCAGCGGATCCTGTTCGGGATTGCCGCCGGTATTGGGCAGGCGCGGCAGCGTGACGTCGCGCTCTGTCCCGTCGGCGCCCCGTACGCGCAGCACGGCGCGCGTATCGCCAAAGCCCTCGGCGAATACGGCCATGCGCAGGTCATTCCAGGAGCGCACCGCTTCGGTATGGCCATTGGCGGTCAGCAACAGCACCCGGTCGCCTTCGCGCATGCCGGCCTGCGCCGCCATGGTGCCGGCCGCGGGCGCGGCCACCACCGGCACGGGTTCGCGCATGCCGCCGGCAAAGAGCGCAAAATACAGCACGATTGCCAGCGCAAAATTGGCCAGCGGGCCGGCCGCCACGATCACGAAGCGCTTGCCGACCGGCTGGCGGTTGAAAGCCCGCGGCAGGTCGGCCGGGTCGATCGGCGTATCGCGCTCGGGGTCGACCTCGCGCTCGTCCAGCATCTTGACGTAGCCGCCCAGCGGGATCGCCGCCATCGTCCATTCAGTCCGGTCGCGGCTCTTCGAAATCCAGCGCACCAAGGGCCGCCCGAAGCCGATCGAGAAACGCAGCACCTTCACGCCGCAGGCGCGCGCGGCGAGGTAGTGCCCCATTTCGTGCACATAGATGAGCACGCACAAGGCAACGATGAAAGCGAGTACGGTTTGCATGGAGTCGGGACGTCGGTAACGATGGCTGGACGGGCGCGCCGGCCCCCGGGGGACCCGGGGCCGCCGCAGCCGCTATTGTCGCAGATGCGGCAAGCCGCCCCGCCGCATCAGCGGTTCGCAGCCAGGGCGGCCACGCTGGCGCGTGCCGCCTCGCGCGCCAGCGCGTCGGCTGACAGCACCGCTTCGAGCGTATCGGCAGGCCCTTGAGGTGCCGCCTCCAGCACCTGCCGGACGATGCCGGCAATGTCCGTGAAGCGCACTTTGCCGCCCAGGAATGCCTCGACCGCCACCTCGTTGGCCGCATTGAGTGCCGCTGGCGCCACCCCGCCAGCGCGCAGTGCATCGAAAGCCAGGCCCAGGCACGGGAAGCGCACCAGGTCCGGCTTCTCGAAGTGCAAGCCTCCGGCCACCGTCAGGTCGAGCGGCGTCACGCCCGCGTCGATCCGTTCCGGATATGCCAGGCCATAGGCGATCGGCGTGCGCATGTCCGGGTTGCCCAGCTGCGCCAGCACCGAGCCATCGGTGTAGGCCACCATCGAATGCACGATGCTCTGCGGATGGATCAGTACCTCGATGCGCTCGGCGGGGGCACCGAACAGCCAGTGCGCCTCGATGACCTCGAGGCCCTTGTTCATCATGGTGGCGGAGTCGACCGAGATCTTGCGGCCCATGACCCAGTTGGGATGGGCGCAGGCCTGGTCGGGGGAAATATCGTGCAGCGTGGCCGGGTCGCGCGTGCGGAACGGCCCGCCCGACGCGGTCAGCAGCACCTTGGCGACGCCCCGGCCGTAGCGCGGATCGTCGGCCGGCAGGCACTGGAAGATGGCGTTGTGCTCGCTGTCGATCGGCAGCAGCGTGGCGCCGTGCTCGCGCACCGCATCCATGAAGATGCGGCCCGACATCACCAGCGCTTCCTTGTTGGCCAGCAGCACGCGCTTGCCGGCACGTGCTGCCGCCAGCGTCGGGCGCAGGCCGGCGGCGCCGACGATGGCGGCCATCACCGCATCGGTCTGCGCATCGGCGGCCACGGATTCCAGCGCGGCTTCGCCGTGGCTGACCTCGGTCTTCACGCCGGCCTCGCGCAGCAGCGTTTCCAGTTCGCGCGCTGCCTCTGCGGTCCCCACCACGGCGCGGGCCGGGCGGAATTCAATGCACTGCTCAGCCAGCTTGCGCACCTGCCGGTGGGCGGTCAGCGCATGCACCGCATAGCGGTCGGCATGGCGCCTGATGACGTCGAGCGTGCTTTCGCCAATGGAGCCGGTGGCGCCCAGGATGGTAATGCGATGCATAGCAGACGGCTTCAGAGAAAAATCAGCATCAGGGCCGCCAGCGGGAACACTGGCAGCAAGGCGTCGATCCGGTCCAGCACGCCACCATGGCCGGGCAGCAGCCGGCTGCTGTCCTTCTTGCCAACCTGGCGCTTGAGCAGCGATTCGAACAGATCGCCGACCACGCTCGCCGCGACCAGCAGCGTGGTCAGCACCGCCACATAGGCCAGGCCGCCACGATCTCCCATCGCGGAGAACCACGTCGGTGCAAAGGCATGGGTGGCGGCGAGCGCCAGGCCGATCACCAGCGCCAGCAGCCAGCCGCCGATGGCGCCCTCCCAGGACTTGCCCGGGCTGATGCCAGGCGCCAGCTTGCGCCGGCCGATGGCCTTGCCGGTGAAATACGCGCCGATATCGGCCGCCCACACCAGCACGGCCGCGGTCAGCAGCACGCCGATGCCGGCGCCGCGCAGGATCATGGTGGCATGGGCGAACGCGGGCAGCATCACCAGCCCCAGCACCGCGCCCAGGGCGGTAAACGACGGCGTCGCGGTGCGCACGCCGCGCGCCAGCAGCACCACCGCGACGCCCCAGCAGACCACCGCGGCTTCAAGCAGCCAGGTGATGGCGTGGCGCAGCGGCAGGTCATGCCAGGCAATGGCCGCGATCAGGCACGCCAGCGCATAGACATAGGGCCACGGCCCGCGCAGCCCGATCAGGCGGCCGAATTCCCAGCCGGCCAGCAGCACGATCACGGCCACCAGCCCGGCCAGTGCCGCGGGCGGCGCCAGGAACAGGATTGGCAGGATCAGCAGCAACAGGCACAGGGCGGTGATGACGCGGGTGAGGAGCATGCGCTGCAGTCCCGTGAGAGGTTGGAGTTGCCAGGGTCAGGCGGTACCCGATAGTCCCGGGGCGACCAGCTGTGCGCTGGTGCGGCCGAAACGGCGTTCGCGCTGGCGGTACGAGGCGAAGGCCTTGTCCAGTTCCGCGGCGTCGAAATCCGGCCAGAAAACGTCGGTGAAATACAGCTCGGAATACGCCAACTGCCACAGCAGGAAATTGCTGATGCGCTGTTCGCCGCCGGTGCGGATGAAGAGATCCGGCTCCGGCGCATAGGCCATCGCCAGGTGCGGCGCCAGCACCGATTCGTCGATCGAGGCCGGGTCGAGCATGGGCGAGCGCGCCAGCATCTTGCGCATGGCCTGCAGCAGGTCCCAGCGGCCGCCGTAGTTGGCGGCGATGGTCACGGTCAGGCCGGTGTTGCCGGCCGTGCGCGCCTCGGCATCGCGGATCATCTGCTGGATGCGGGGGCTGAAGCGGTCCAGGTCGCCCACCACCCGCAACCGGATGTTGTTGGCGTGCATCTTCACCACTTCGCGCCGCAGGGCCATCATGAACAGCCGCATCAGGAACGAGACCTCATCCGCCGGGCGCCGCCAGTTCTCAGAACTGAAGGCGAACAGCGTCAGGAACTGCACGCCGCGGGCGGCGCTGGCTTCCACCACCGCACGCACCGCGTCCAGCCCCCGGGTATGCCCGGCAACGCGTGGCAGGTGCCGCTGGGTCGCCCAGCGGCCGTTGCCGTCCATGATGATGGCAACGTGGCGGGGGACGTAGGAGGTATCGGGTACGTCGAGCGTTGAACTGATGTGCTGCATGATGGCAGACGGTCGTTGACTGCCCCGGCCATGCCGGGACGGGGTCAGACCGTCATGATCTCCTTCTCTTTCTCGGCGACCATCTTGTCGATCTCGGCCACGTACTTGTCGGTCAGCTTCTGCACTTCGTCCTGGCCGCGGCGCTCGTCGTCCTCGGAAATGGTCTTGTCCTTGACCAGCTTCTTGAACTGCTCGTTGGCATCGCGGCGCAGGTTGCGCACGGCAATCTTGGCGCCCTCGGCCTCGCTCTTGACGACCTTGGTCAGCTCCTTGCGGCGCTCTTCGGTCAGTGCGGGCATCGGCACGCGGATCACTTCACCCATGGTGGCCGGGTTCAGGCCCAGGTCGCAGTCACGGATGGCCTTCTCGACCGCGCCCACCATCTTCTTTTCCCAGGGCTGCACCGTGATGGTACGCGCATCGGCCAGGCCGATTGCCGCGACCTGGCTGATGGGAACCATCGAGCCGTAGTAGTCCACCTGAACATGGTCGAGCAGGCCGGTGTGGGCACGGCCGGTGCGGATCTTCGCCAGATCGGCCTTGAAGGCTTCGATCGACTTCTGCATTTTTTGCTCGACGCTCTTCTTTGTGTCGGCGACGCTCATTTTTACCTCCGGAAATCAGCCAACCATGATCCCCCTGGCGGGGATCGAAAATGAATCATTCTACTCTTTGCCCGGCCGGATACCAGCGTTGCAGCGCGGCATCCGGCGCCGGACTCACACGTGCACCAGGGTACCCTCGTCCTCGCCCAGGATCACCCGCTTGAGCGCGCCCGGCTTGACGATCGAGAACACCTTGATCGGCAGCTTCTGGTCACGGCACAGCGCAAAGGCGGTGGCGTCCATCACCTGCAGGTTGCGGGAGATGGCCTCGTCGAAGGTGATGGTGGTGTAGCGCGTGGCGCTGGGGTCCTTCTTCGGGTCGGCGGTGTACACGCCGTCCACCTTGGTGGCCTTGAGCACGATCTCCGCCCCGATCTCGGAGCCGCGCAGCGCGGCGGCGGTGTCGGTGGTGAAGAACGGGTTGCCGGTGCCGGCGGCGAAGATCACCACCTTGCCCTCTTCCAGCTGGCGGATCGCGCGCGGGCGGATATAGGGCTCGACCACCTGGTCCATGCGCAGCGCGGACTGCACGCGGCCTTCGATATTGGCGTGGCGCATCGCGTCCTGCAGCGCCAGTGCGTTCATCATGGTGGCCAGCATGCCCATGTAGTCCGCGGTGGCGCGGTCCATGCCGGCGGCGCCGCCGGCGACGCCGCGGAAGATGTTGCCGCCGCCGATGACCACCGCGACCTGCACGCCGAGCTTCACGATCTCGGCAATGTCGTTCACCATCGCCTCGATGGTGGAGCGGTTGATGCCGAAGGCATCTTCGCCCATCAGGGCTTCACCGGACAGTTTCAGAAGGACGCGCTTGTAGGCTGGCATGTTCACCCTCGGACAGGAGCAAATCGCTCGGTTGAGACGATCTTGAGACGTATGTTTTGGCGCCGGCGGCACGGATCCTCGTGCCGCCGGCGGAAGAAAGCCGGTTTTCGGGGTGCCCCGGACTGCCGGACCACCACGGAAACTGGCTGCTGCGGTGCAACGCGGCATGCGCAGCGTCGCACTACTTATGCAGAGGGGCACCTTACGGCGCCCCTGCGGCATTATAGGCGCCCGGACCAGCCCGAACGGGCAGTCCGCGGCGCCCCGGACATCAGCCCTTCTGGGCAGCGGCCACCTGGGCGGCCACTTCAGCGGCGAAGTCGTCCTGCTTCTTCTCGATGCCTTCGCCCACCACGAACAGGGTGAAACCCTTCACGGTCGTGTTGGCGGCCTTCAGCATCTGCTCAACCGTCTGCTTGTCGTTCTTCACGAACGGCTGGTTGAACAGCGAGACTTCCTTCAGGTACTTCTGCACCGAACCCTCGACCATCTTGGCGACGATTTCGGCCGGCTTGCCCGACTCGGCAGCCTTCTGCTCGGCAATGCTGCGCTCCTTGGCGATCAGCTCGGCAGGGACCTGCTCGGCCGACAGCGACACCGGCTTCATCGCGGCCACGTGCATGGCCACGTCCTTGGCGGCGGCTTCGTCGCCATCGAACTCGACCATCACGCCGATGCGGGTGCCGTGCAGGTACGACACCAGCTTGCCGCCGTTGGCGTAGCGGGCAAAGCGGCGGATCGTCAGGTTCTCGCCGATCTTGCCGATCAGGGCGGTGCGGGTGGCTTCAACGCTCACGCCGTCGATTTCCAGCGCCGACAGGGCGGCCACGTCGGCCGGGTTCTGCTTGGCGATCAGTTCGGCAACCTTGGCCGAGAAAGCCAGGAAGTCGTCATTCTTGGAGACGAAATCGGTCTCGCAGTTCAGTTCGACCAGCACGCCGGTGGTGCCGTCGATGAACGATGCGACCACGCCTTCAGCGGTCACGCGCGACGCGGCCTTGCTGGCCTTGTTGCCCAGCTTGACGCGCAGCAGCTCTTCGGCCTTGTCCAGGTCGCCGTCGGCCTCGGTCAGGGCCTTCTTGCATTCCATCATCGGCGCGTCGGTCTTCGCGCGCAGTTCTGCAACCATGCTTGCGGTAATTGCCGCCATTTGTCACTCCTTGAATGGTTCACGCCGGCTGCCGGCAGTCGCCTGCGGCACCCGGTCGGTGGGTCTACAGCACACCCGCGGCAGATACTGCCTGCGGCGGGTGACAACAATTCAAATTCAAAAAAAGGGGGCGCCAGATGTGCCCCCTTTTTATTGCCCTTCTTGCCCGGCTGCCGGCGTACCCCGGCTTTCGCCTTGCGCGCAGCCCGTGGTGACGGGCGGCAAGCGTTGCTTGTCTGTCGTGCGGTGACGATGCGCGCTAGCGGGTTCCTTTCCGGCAATCAGGCGGCGGGCAATCAGCCTTCCTGCACTTCGACGAATTCGTCGTCGCCGCCGCGAGCGGCTTCAACCACTTCCTGCACAGCGTTGGCACGGCCTTCCAGGATCGCGTCGGCCACGCCGCGCACGTACAGGGCCACGGCCTTGCTCGAGTCGTCGTTACCCGGGATCACGTAGTCGATGCCTTCCGGCGAGTGGTTGGTATCAACCACGCCGATCACCGGCACGCCCAGCTTGTTGGCCTCGGTCACGGCAATCTTGTGGTAGCCGACGTCCACCACGAAGATCGCGTCTGGCACGCCGCCCATGTCCTTGATGCCGCCGATCGACTTTTCCAGCTTCAGCATCTCGCGCTCGAACATCAGCGCTTCCTTCTTGCTCATGGTGTCCAGCGCGCCGGCTTCCTTGGCGGCTTCCATGTCCTTCAGGCGCTTGATCGAGATCTTGACCGTCTTGAAGTTGGTCAGCATGCCGCCGAGCCAGCGGGCGTCGACATAGGGCATGCCGGCACGGCCAGCTTCTTCAGCCAGGATTTCGCGCGACTGGCGCTTGGTACCCACGAAAAGGATGGTGCCGCGATTGGCTGCCAGCTGACGCACGTACTTCATTGCGTCCTGGAACATCGGCAACGTCTTTTCGAGGTTGATGATGTGGATCTTGTTGCGATGGCCGAAGATGAAGGGGGCCATCTTCGGGTTCCAGAAGCGGGTCTGGTGGCCGAAGTGGCAACCGGCTTCCAGCATTTCGCGCATGGTAACGGACATGTAAATCTCCAAAGGGTTAGGTCTGAAGCCCGCCCCGACATTCCTGAAAAGGAACACCCCGGATAGGCGGGCCAGCGATTTCAAACAGCAACAGGAATATCCTGCAAAATTCCGGCCTGGCGCACGCAATGCTGCGCCGCAACCAAGTCAGCCTGCTATTGTAGCAACAAAAGTGCGGCCCGCTCAAGCCGCCCGGTGCCCTGGCGCCCTACGGACTCAGCCCGCGACGGCCGCGCTCAGGCTGCGATCTGGCCCCGATGGTGCGATAATCCTACATTGACCTTTCGATTTCGGCGCGGCCAGTGGCCTCGCCATCACTTTTTTGGCGACGCAGCATGAGCATTCACCTGAACACCGCCGAAGACATCGCCCAGATGCGCGTGGCTTGCCGCCTTGGGTCCGAGGTCCTCGACTACATCACGCCCTTCGTCCAGCCAGGTATCACCACCGGCGAAATCGACCGCCTGTGCCACGCCTACATGCGTGAAGTGCAGGGCACCGTGTCGGCGTGCCTGAACTATGCTCCCCCCGGCTATCCGCCCTTCCCCGGCGCGATCTGCACCTCGGTCAACGACGTGATCTGCCATGGCATTCCGGGCGATCGCGTGCTCAAGAACGGTGACGCGATCAACCTGGACATCACGGTCATCACCAAGGAAGGCTACTACGGCGACAACAGCCGCATGTTCATCGTCGGCGAGGGCTCGATCCTGGCCAAGCGCCTGTCGCAGGTGACCTATGAATGCATGTGGAAGGGTATCGCGCAGGTTCGCCACGGCGCCCGCCTGGGCGACATCGGCCACGCCATCCAGGTACACGCCGAAGCCGCCGGCTACAGCGTGGTGCGCGAGTACTGCGGCCACGGCATCGGCAAGAACTTCCACGAAGACCCGCAGATCCTGCACTACGGCCGCCCGGGCACCGGCGCCGAGATCAAGGCCGGCATGATCTTTACCATTGAGCCGATGATCAACGCCGGCAAGCGCGATATCCGCACCATGCCCGACCAGTGGACGGTCAAGACCCGCGACCGCAGCCTGTCGGCGCAGTGGGAGCACACCGTGCTGGTCACGGAAACCGGCTACGAGGTCCTTACGGTATCGGCCGGGAGCCCGGCACCGCCGGCCTTTATCACCGATTCCGTCGCGGCCTGAGGCCGCACCGAAGCCAGGGGCGCCTGACCGGGCGCCTTTCTTTTTCCAGCCGTGCCCACCAACCCGCTCCCCGAGCCCGCCATCTCCATGGACACCACGCCGGAACTGCTGCTTGCCGCGCGCGTGCGCGACAAGCTCAAAGCCGACAAGCAGGCGCTGTTTGCCGACTTCAACCTCAGCGCCAACGTCGGCACGCTGATCACGCGGCTGCGCCGCGCTGTCGACGCCGCGCTGGTGGAAGCCTGGCGCGGCCTGGAGATGCCCGCGGGCGCAGCGCTGGTGGCGGTGGGCGGCTACGGCCGCGGCGAGCTGCTGCCCTACTCCGACGTCGACGTGCTGCTGTTGCTGCCCGCCGAGCCCGACCAGGACACCACCGGGCGCCTGGAGCGTTTTATCGGCCTGTGCTGGGACCTTGGGCTGGAGATCGGCTCTTCGGTGCGCACCGTGGACGATTGCATCCGCGAGTCGCGGCAGGACGTCACCATCCAGACCTCGCTGCTGGAGGCGCGGCTGCTGACCGGCAGCCGCAAGCTGTTCGAGTCGATGCGCACGCGCTACCTCTCCGACCTGGACGCGGCAGCGTTCTTCCAGGCCAAGCTGCTGGAAATGCGCCAGCGCCACGCCAAATACCAGGACACGCCCTACGCGCTCGAGCCCAACTGCAAGGAAAGCCCGGGCGGCCTGCGCGACCTGCAGGTGATCCTGTGGATGACCAAGGCGGCGGGCCTGGGCGACAGCTGGAAAGAACTGTTCGAGCGCGGCCTGCTGACGCAGCGCGAAGCGCAGGAGCTGGCGCGCAACGAGCGCCTGCTCAAGACCATCCGCGCGCGCCTGCACCTGGTGGCTGGCCGGCGCCAGGACGTGCTGGTATTCGACCTGCAGACCGCGCTGGCGGAGTCCTTCGGCTATCGCCAGACCACCAACAAGCGCGCCAGCGAACAGCTGATGCGCCGCTACTACTGGGCGGCCAAGGCGGTCACGCAGCTCAACAGCGTGCTGCTGCTGAACATCGAGGCGATGCTGTTCCCGAGCGAGTCTCAGGTGACGCGCGTGCTCAACGAACGGTTTGTCGAGCGCCAGGGCATGCTGGAGATCACCAGCGACGACGTCTATGAACGCGACCCGCACGCGATCCTGGAAACTTTCCTGCTGTACCAGCGCACGCCCGGCGTGAAGGGCCTGTCGCCGCGCACGCTGCGCGGGCTGTACAACGCGCGCACCGTGATGAACGCGGGCTGGCGCAACGATCCGGAAAACCGCCGCCTGTTCCTGGCCATCATGCAGGAGCCGCAGGGCATCACCCACGCGCTGCGCCTGATGAACCAGACCAGCGTACTGGGCCGCTACCTGATCAACTTCCGCCGCATCGTCGGCCAGATGCAGCACGACCTGTTCCACGTCTATACCGTGGACCAGCACATCCTGATGGTGGTGCGCAACATGCGCCGCTTCGCCATTGTCGAGCACACCCACGAGTTTCCGTTCTGCAGCCAGCTGATGGCCAGCTTCGACAAGCCGTGGGTGCTGTGCGTGGCAGCGCTGTTCCACGACATCGCCAAGGGCCGCGGCGGCGACCACTCAAAGCTTGGCACCGTGGATGCGCGCCGCTTCTGCAAGCAGCACGGCATTGCGCGCGAAGACGCCGACCTGATCTGCTGGCTGGTCGAGCACCACCTGACCATGAGCCACGTGGCGCAGAAGCAGGACCTGACCGATCCCGACGTGATCCACGCCTTTGCCCGCGTGGTCGGCAGCGAACGCTACCTGACCGCGCTCTACCTGCTGACCGTGGCCGACATCCGCGGCACCAGCCCCAAGGTATGGAACGCGTGGAAGGGCAAGCTGCTGGAAGACCTGTACCACATCACGCTGCGCGTGCTGGGCGGCGCGCGCGTGGATTCGCATTCACTGTGGTCGCAGCGCAAGGAGGACACTATCTCCGAACTGCGCCTGAAGGCCTTCGACCCGGCGCTGGGCAAGTCTCTGTGGGCGCAGCTCGACGTGGCCTTCTTCCTGCGCCACGATTCGCACGATATCGCCTGGCTCACGCGCCACCTGTACAACAAGGTGGACAGCCCCACGCCGGTGGTCAAGGCACGCGTCTCCCCCGCCGGCGAAGGCCTGCAGGTGGCGGTCTACGTCAAGGACCAGCCCGACCTGTTCGCGCGCATCTGCGGCTACTTCGAGCGCAAGGCGTTCTCGATCCAGGACGCCAAGATCCACACCACGCGCCACGGCTACGCGCTGGACACGTTCCAGGTCACCGACCCCGGCATGGCCGGCGACGGCGGCAACTACCGCGACATCATCGCGCTGGTCGAGCACGAACTGTGCGAGCGGCTGCGCCTGCAAGGCGCACTGCCCGAACCCACGCAGGGGCGGCTGTCGCGCCAGTCGCGCAGCTTCCCGATCAAGCCGCGCGTGGACCTGCGCCCGGACGAGCGTGGCCAGTATTACCTGCTGTCGCTGTCCGCCAACGACCGCACCGGCCTGCTGTACGCCATCGCCCGCGTACTGGCACGGCATCGCGTATCCGTCCACACGGCACGCATCAACACCCTGGGCGAACGCGTCGAAGACGTGTTCCTGGTCGACGGCAGCCGCCTGGCTGCCGACAACCGATTGCAGATTCAGCTTGAACAGGACTTGCTCGCCGCCCTCGCCATCTGAGGCGGGCGGGCAGCATCAACATATGACCGACAGCAATTCGCCGAAGCGCAAGACGCTAGGTATCAAGGCCGCCAGCGACACCGGCACGGCCGCGCGCAAGACCGGCACCCGCCCCGTGCGGGTGTCCGACCTGAACCGCAAGCGCGTGCAAGCCGTCTCCGAAGGCATCAAGCGCGCCCAGGAGCGCGCCCGTGGCAAGACCGGCGGCCGTCCGGCCCAGGGCGAACCGCAGGCCGGCGCAGCCCAGCCGCGCAAACCCCGCGCGCCGCGTCCTGCTGACGGCGAACGCCAGGCACGCCCGCGCCGCCCGGAAGGTGGCGAGGCGCGTCCGCGCCGCTTCGGCGATGACGAAAGCCGCCCCCGCCGTTATGGCGACGACCGGGGTGAGGCACGTCCGCGCCGTTTCGAAGGCAGCGAAGCGCGCCCGCCGCGGCGCTTCGGCGACGACGACAACCGCCCGCGCCGCACGGGCGATGATCGGGGTGAGGCACGTCCACGCCGCTTCGAAGGCGGTGAAGCGCGCCCGCCGCGCCGCTTTGGCGACGACGACAACCGCCCGCGCCGCACGGGCGACGATCGCGGCGAGGCACGTCCGCGCCGTTTCGAAGGCGGCGAAGCGCGCCCGCCGCGCCGTTTTGGCGACGACGACAACCGCCCGCGCCGCACTGGCGACGATCGCGGCGAGGCACGACCGCGCCGTTTCGAGGGCGGTGATTCGCGTCCGCCGCGCCGTGCTGGCGAGGACAACAACCGTCCCCGCCGTTTCGAAGGCGCCGAATCGCATCCGCGCCGCGTTGGCGATGACGAGAGCCGCCCTCGCCGCTTCGAAGGCACCGATTCGCGCCCGCGCCGTTATGGCGATGACGAGAACCGTCCCCGCCGCTTCGAAGGCACCGACTCGCGCCCGCGCCGTTATGGCGATGACGACCAGCGCCCGCGCCCCGCGCCGTCGGGCGAGCGCCGCCGTGAAGGCACCGCGCCGGCACGCCGCTTCAGCGACGCCGCCGACCGCATCCGCACCGCCGGCCCGGCACGCCAGCAGGCACCGGCCGCGCGCCAGGAAAAGCCCGCCCGCGCCGAGTCCAGCCACGACGACGGCCTGGTGCGCCTGTCCAAGCGCATGTCCGAACTGGGCCTGTGCTCGCGCCGCGAAGCCGACGAATGGATCCCGCACGGCTGGGTGCTGGTAGACGGCAAGCCCGTGACCGCACTGGGCAGCCGCATCCGCCCCGACGCCGAGATCGAGATCATGCAGGAAGCGCGCTCCGAACAAGGCGAGCGCGTCACGGTGCTGCTGAACAAGCCGGTGGGCTACGTCTCCGGCCAGGCCGAAGACGGCTACGAGCCGGCCGCGGTGCTGTTCACCCCCGAGAACCAGTGGGAAGGCGACCCCACGCGCAAGCGCTTCGCCCCGTGGCAACGCAAGAGCCTGGCCCCGGCGGGCCGCCTCGATATCGACTCAACCGGTCTGCTGGTGCTGACGCAGGACGGCCGCGTCGCGCGCGCGCTGATCGGCGAGGATTCGACCGTCGAGAAGGAATACCTGGTGCGTGTGGTGTGGCACTCGCCGCAGGGCGTGGTCGAGCGCAATATCAGCGCGGAATTCCCGGCCGATGATCTCGAGCTGCTGCGCCACGGGCTGTCGCTGGATGGCGTGCCGCTCAAGCCAGCCAAGGTGAGCTGGCAGAACGAGGAGCAGCTGCGCTTCGTGCTGCGCGAAGGCCGCAAGCGCCAGATCCGTCGGATGTGCGAGCAGGTTGGGCTGCAAGTGGTGGGCCTCAAGCGCGTGCGCATGGGACGCGTGGTGCTGGGGGATCTGCCGCCGGGTAAATGGCGGTTCCTGGGGCAGTTTGAGAAGTTCTGATTCCAGAATTTGCCGACCCAAAAAAACCGGTCCCCAAGGACAGTCCCCAAGGACCGGTTTTTTTGCGCCTTGCGCGGGTTCGATACCGCGCGGCACAGCTCGTCAATCGTCGCTATTCGGCGGCAGATCCGGAAACAACACCTCTGTAAACCCAAACTGCCTGAAATCCTTGATCCGCATCGGATACAGGATCCCCTGCAAGTGGTCGCACTCATGCTGCACCACCCGCGCATGGAAGCCTTCAGCCACGCGCTCGATGCGGTTACCCATCAGGTCGTAGCCGCTGTACTTCAGCCGCAGATGGCGCGGCACCACGCCGCGCAGGCCGGGGACAGACAGGCAGCCTTCCCAGCCGTCCTCCATCTCGTCGGACTCCATTTCCAGCACCGGGTTGATCAGCACGGTCTTGGGCACGGTGGGCGCGTCCGGGTAACGCGGGTTGCGGTCGAAGCCGAAGATCACCACCTGCAGGTCCACGCCGATCTGCGGCGCGGCAAGGCCGGCGCCGTTGGCGTGGTCCATGGTGTCGAACATGTCTTCGATCAGCGTACGCAGCTCCGGCGTATTGAAGCGCTCCACCGGCCGCGCCACCTGCAGCAGGCGCGGATCGCCCATCTTGAGAATCTCGCGGATCATGGTTGTTTCCCCGGTTATTCCTGTGCCGGCGCGGCGCCGGCCTCTGCCAGCAGCGCCAGCATGCCGGCCTCGTCCAGCACCGGCACGCCCAGCGCCTCGGCCTTGTCGAGCTTGCTGCCTGCCTCGGCGCCCGCGACCACGTAGTCGGTCTTCTTCGATACCGAACCCGCCACCTTGGCGCCGGCGGCTTCCAGCAGTTCCTTGGCGTCCTCGCGCGACATGGTGGGCAGCGTGCCGGTCAGCACGAAGGTCTTGCCCGACAGCGGCGCCGGGGCCTTGGCCACCGGCTCGCTTTCCGCCCAGTGTACGCCTGCGGCGCGCAGTTGTTCGATGACCTCGACGTTGTGCGGCTCGGCAAAGAAGTGCGCGATCGACTGCGCCACCACCGGGCCGACGTCGTTCACTTCCAGCAGAGCCGCTTCGTCGGCTGCCATCAGCGCATCGAGCTTGCCGAAGTGCCGGGCCAGGTCCTTGGCGGTGGCTTCGCCCACATGACGGATGCCCAGCGCGAAGATAAAGCGGTTCATGGTGGTCTCGCGCGACGCGTCGATCGCCACCACCAGATTGGCCGCCGACTTGTCGGCCATGCGCTCCAGCGCGGCCAGCTTGGCCACGCCCAGCTTGAACAGATCCGCCGGCGTGCGCACGATGCCCTGGTCGACCAGTTGCTCGACCAGTTTGTCGCCCAGACCTTCGATATCCATGGCGCGCCGCTGCGCGAAATGCAGCAGCGCCTGCTTGCGCTGCGCTGCGCAGATCAGGCCGCCGGTGCAGCGCGCGATGGCTTCGTCCTCGAGCTTCTCGATATGCGAGCCGCACACCGGACAGGCGGTCGGCATCACGAAGGCGCGCGCGTCAGCCGGGCGGCGCTCGGTCACCACGCCGACCACTTCCGGGATCACGTCGCCGGCGCGGCGCACGATCACGGTGTCGCCGATATGCACGTCCTTGCGGCGGATCTCGTCCTCGTTGTGCAGCGTGGCGTTGGTCACCGTGACTCCGCCGACAAACACCGGCTTGAGCCGCGCCACCGGCGTGATTGCGCCGGTGCGGCCGACCTGCACTTCGATGTCCTCGACGATGGTGGTCATCTCCTGCGCCGGGAACTTGTGCGCCAGCGCAAAGCGCGGCGCGCGCGAGACAAAGCCCAGGCGCTCCTGCTCGGCCAGTGCGTTGACCTTGTAGACCACACCGTCGATGTCATACGGCAGCACGTCGCGGCGCTGGCCGATATCGCGGTAGAAATCCAGCAGGCCCTGCGCGCCCTTCACCACCGCGCGGTCCTTGCACACCGGCAGGCCCAGCGCGGCAAAGCCGTCGAGCATCACGCTGTGGGTGGGCGGACGGTCCACGCCCTGCAGCTCGCCCAGGCCGTAGGCGAAGAACGACAGCGGCCGCTTGGCGGTGATGCGCGGATCGAGCTGGCGCAGGCTGCCCGCGGCGGCGTTGCGCGGGTTGACGAAGGTCTTCTCGCCGGCCTCGGCCTGGCGTTCGTTGAGCTTGTCGAAGTCGCCGCGGTACATGAAGACTTCGCCCCGCACTTCAAGCACGGCGGGAGCCTGGCCGCGCAGCTTCAGCGGAATCGCCTTTATGGTGCGCACGTTGACCGTGACATCTTCGCCGGTCTCTCCGTCGCCGCGGGTGGCGGCCTGCACCAGGCGGCCGTCCTCATAGCGCAGCGACATGGCCAGGCCGTCGAACTTCAGCTCGCAGGCGTACTCGACCGCGTCGGCCGCGCTGAACAGGTCCTGCTCGCCGGCGGCGGGCGCGGTGCGGCCCAGGCCCTGCGCGCAGCGGCGGTCGAAGTTCAGCACGTCGTCGTCGGCGAAGCCGTTGTTGAGCGACAGCATCGGCACGCGGTGGCGCACCGAGTCGAAGGCCGACAGCGGCTCGCCGCCCACGCGCTGGGTGGGCGAGTCCGGCGTCTGCAGTTCGGGATGCTCAAGCTCCAGCGCCTGCAACTCGCTGAACAGCGCGTCGTACTCGGCGTCGGGAATGGTCGGCGCGTCCAGCACGTAGTACTGGTAGTTGTGGCGATCCAGCTCGTCGCGCAGCCAGGCCACGCGCTTGGCGGCAGCTTCGGCCGGCAAGGGGCCGGCGGGCGCGGAGGCATCTGCCTGCGCGCCGCGGTGTGTTGCGGTCATGGCAGGCTCCGGCTAGATGCTGAACAGGCGCTGCGCCACCAACGAACCGGCCGGCATGCCGCGCGCTTCCAGCTTGTTGTACAGCGTTTCAAGCTGGCTGAAGATCGCGACGAACGAGGCCTCGGTCAGCGGCCGCATATTGTCGTCGACCAGTTGCGCGCCCATGCGCTGGGCCAGCGTGTGGCCGTACTCGCACACGGTCTTGAACGGCTTGGCGGCCTGGTCGGCCACCGGCACGTCGAGCAGCAGCGTGATCTGGCGGCCGGCCTTGACGGTCAGGTCGTCGCGCAGGAAGTTGGTGTCGCCGAACTGCAGCGTGAACAGCGGACGCTGCACGCCTTCGGCGTTGGCCTGGTAGCGGATAAAGCGGGTGCCGTCGCGCGACAGCACCAGCCCGTCCTGCGTGGCCACGTTCTGCACGTACGCCGCCGACCACGGCGCGCCATCCGAAATCACGTTGACGCCCAGCTGCACGTCGCAGCCGGCGGCAAAGCCATCCAGCTCGCGCGCATTGGCGACGGTCTCGCTCATGTCCGGCAGGTCGGCCGAGGCATCGAGCGACTCGGCCAGCGACTCTACCGCGGTGATGAATTCCGAGAACTCCAGCGCGTTGAGCGGGCCGCCGCGGTTGGCCAGCTGCACGCCGACCTGCAGGTCTTCGTACTGGTGGCCGGCGGTGACCGGCTCCCATGCATTGGCTTCGGTGCGCAGGCCCTCGATATGGACCTGCTTGGTGCCGGCGCGGCGCAGCCGGCCGGTCAGGGGCAGGATGCGGTCACCGGAGGCCTTGCGCTCCAGGTGCAGGGGCACGATGCAGTCGATCAGCGGATCGATCAGGGCCGGCGTGGGCTGGCCATCGGGCACGGCGGCAAGCGGAGCCGGAGCCGGAGCCGGAGCCGGAGCCGGAGCCGGCGCGGGTACCGGGGCCGGAGTGGCCTCGGCTTCGGCCTCGTCCTCGGTGGTCTCGGCATGCGTCGCGGCGGCCGCGACGGACACTTCCTCGGCGACGACATCGTCGGCGTCCGCGGTGCTTGCTGCGGCCGCAGCCGCCGCAGCCGCGTGGTTGTTGCCCGTCGCCACCGCGGCACCGGCCGTGGCCGGCGCCGGGGAAAGCGTCGGCTCACGCCGCGGTGCCTGCTCGGCAGCGGCTTCGTGCAGGCGCGCGGCGGTTTCCGGCGCGGTGCTCTGGCCGACCACCGGCTCGCGCATCGGCGGCAGGTCGTCTTCGGGGCTGAGCTCGCGCGGGCGGCGCGCCTTGCGGATCTGCCACTGGTTGTAGCCGAACACCAGTACCACGAAAACCAGGCCCGCGACGATCAGTGCGGTCTGCAGGTCCATGTTCAGTTTCATGCTGCCTCCGCCATCGAAACCGCCGCGTCCATATCCACGGCCACGATACGCGAAACGCCCTGCTCCTGCATGGTCACGCCAATGAGTTGATGAGCCATTTCCATGGCAATCTTGTTATGTGAGATGAAAACGAATTGAGTCTTGTCCGACATGCGCGCCACCATATTGGCGTAGCGTTCGGTGTTGGCGTCGTCCAGCGGCGCGTCCACCTCGTCCAGCAGGCAGAACGGTGCCGGGTTGAGCTGGAACATGGCAAACACCAGCGCGATCGCGGTCAGCGCCTTCTCGCCGCCCGACAGCAGGTGGATGGTCGAGTTCTTCTTGCCCGGGGGCTGCGCCATCACCTGCACGCCGGCGTCGAGGATCTCCTCGCCGGTCATGATCAGGCGCGCCTGGCCGCCACCGAACAGCGACGGGAACAGCTCGCCGAAATGATGGTTGACCTGGTCGAAGGTGCCCTGCAACAGCGCGCGGGTTTCCTGGTCGATCTTGGCGATCGCGTCTTCCAGCGTGTTGATGGCGTCGTTCAGGTCGGCCGACTGCGCATCGAGAAAGGTCTTGCGCTCGCGCGCCGCGGCCAGCTCGTCGAGCGCGGCCATGTTGACCGGGCCGAGCGCGTTGATGGCGTTGTTGATGCGCGTGACTTCGCCCTGCAGGTACGACGGCTTCAGGTCGCCGGTCAGCTTGTCGGCCAGCGCGGCCTCGTCCACCTCGGCCGCGGTCAGCTGCTCGCTGAACTGCTCCTGGTTCAGGCGCGCGGCCTGTTCCTTGAGCTGCAACTCGGTAATGCGGTCGCGCAGCGGCTGCAGGCTGCGCTCGGCGGCCAGGCGCTGCTCGTCGTGCTGGCGCAGCTGTGCCGACAGCGCATCGAGTTCGGTGCGCGCGATGGTGAGCTTTTCTTCCTTCTCGGCGCGGCGCTCCAGCGCTTCCTGCAGGCCGGTATGGGCGGTCTGCTCGTTGATGGTCTCAAGCTCGGCGCGGGCGTTTTCCAGGGATTCGGCAATGCGTTCGGCCTGGTCGGCGGCCACCTGGATATTGCGGCGCAGCTCGTCGATGCGGCTCGCCAGGTTGCGCTCGGCAAAGAGGGCTTCCTGCGCGGCGCGCTCGAAGTCGCGCAGCTGGTGGCGCGCGCCCGAGAGCTTGCTGTCCAGCGCCTCGAAGGCCATCTGCTGGTCTTCGTGGGTGGCCTGCATCTCTGCCAGCGCGGCGTCGTGCTGCTCGAAGCTGGCTTCGGATTCGGCGCGGATGGCGCGCTGCTCTTCGATCTGTGCGTGGATCTCGTCCAGTTCCTCGCGGATCTGGCCGCTGCGGGCGGAATAGCGCTCCATCGCCTGAGACAGCTTGAGCACGTCCATCTGCAACGCGTGCACGCGGCGGGTGGCCTGCTCGGCGCGCGCGCGGGCATCGCCCAGCCCCTGGCTGGCCTGGGTGTAGGCCGCTTCGGCACGCACCGCCTGGGTCTTGGCTTCGTCGGACAGCAGCAGCTGCGCGCGCGCCTGCTTCTGCAGGTTTTCGATTTCCTGCTCGCGCGCCAGCATGCCGGCCTGCTCGGAATCGGCGGCGTAGATCTGGATGGCGTTGCGGCCCACCAGGTGGCCCTCGGCCACGACGAACGACGCACCGTCAGGCAGCGTGTTGCGCGCAGCCAGCGCCTGCGCCATGTCGGTGGCGACATAGATATCGGCCAGCCAGTCCTGCATCACGGCGCGGATGCCCGGCTCGGTGATCTGCACCAGCGACATCAGCGGGCGCAGGCCGACAGGCGTTTCCAGCGGGCGGGCGGCGGCCGGCGGCGAGTAAAACGCCAGCTTGGCCGGCGGCGCGTCGGACAGGAAGGCCTTGACCCAGTCCAGGTTCGACACTTCCAGCGCGGCCAGCTTCTCGCGCAGCACGGATTCGAGCGCGTTTTCCCAGCCCGGCTCGATATGGACCTTCTTCCACAGGCGCGGCAGCTCGGCCAGCTCATGCTTGGCCAGCCACGGCTGCACCTTGCCGTCGGTCTGCACGTTCTCCTGCAGCTGGCGCAGCGCCGACAGGCGCGCCTCCAGCGTGGCAATGGCGGAGGCTTCGCTGTGCACGCACGCCTGCGCGGCGCGGCGCGACTCGTCCAGGCGCGGCACGCTCTCTTCCGCGTCGGCCAGCACGGCCTGGGCTTCCTCGACCAGCGCTTCCTGCTCGGCCAGCTCGGCGCGGGCCTGCTCCAGGCGGGTCTCGTCGGGGCGGTCCAGGCCCTTTTCTTCCGCCGACAGGCGTTCGCGGCGCTGTTCCAGTTGCTGCAACATCTGGTCGGCGCTGCGCTGCTGCGCGGCTTCGAGCTTCAGGGCCTGCTCGGCCTGCATGATGCCGGCGCGCTGCTCGTTGAGCAGCTGCTGCGCGTCGCGCCATTGCGCTTCCAGCGTCGGCAGTTCGTCGTTCTTGTGGGCGACAGCTTCCTGCGCCTCGACCGTGCGGCCTTCGGCCACGGCCAGGTTTTCTTCGGCCTGCGCCAGCTCGTCGGTGGCCTGTTCGGCCTTGCCCTGCCACTGCTCGCGCTGCCCGGTCAGCGCGGCGATCTGGGCCTGCACGCGAT
This sequence comes from Cupriavidus necator N-1, assembly GCF_000219215.1. Taxonomy (NCBI): domain Bacteria; kingdom Pseudomonadati; phylum Pseudomonadota; class Betaproteobacteria; order Burkholderiales; family Burkholderiaceae; genus Cupriavidus; species Cupriavidus necator. The sequence continues at coordinate 2,070,723 of NC_015726.1, forward strand.
TGCGCGATTCCACCACGTAGCGGATCTCGGCTTCGAGCTTGCTGACTTCGGCATTGGCCTCATACAGCGCGCCCTGCGCGGCGTGCATGCCATCGGACGCCCCGTAATGCGCGGCGCGCATGGTTTCGAGCTCGGCTTCGACATGGCGCAACTGCGCAGTCTGCGCCTCCAGGTCGATCTGGGCCTGCTCGATAGCGCGCTGGTGGCGTTCCTGCTCTTGCTGGGCCTCGCGCTTGCGCAGCAGCCACAGCAGGTGCTGCTTTTCTTCGCCGTCGGCGTGCAGCGTCTTGAAGCGCTGCGCCACCTCGGCCTGGCTTTCCAGTTTTTCGAGGTTGCTGCCGAGTTCGCGCAGGATGTCTTCGACGCGGGTCAGGTTCTCGCGCGTGTCAGACAGGCGGTTTTCGGTCTCGCGGCGGCGTTCCTTGTACTTGGACACGCCCGCGGCCTCTTCCAGGAAGATGCGCATGTCATCGGGCTTGGCCTCGATGATGCGCGAGATCATGCCCTGCCCGATGATGGCGTAGGCGCGCGGGCCCAGGCCCGTGCCCAGGAAGATGTCCTGGATGTCGCGCCGGCGCACCGGCTGGTTGTTGATGTAGTAGGACGAAGTGCCGTCGCGGGTCAGCACGCGCTTGACCGCGACTTCGGCGTACTGGCTCCACTGGCCGGCAGCGCGGCCCTCGGCATTATCGAACACCAGTTCGACACTCGCCCGGCCAGCCTGCTTGCGCGCGGTGGAGCCGTTGAAGATGACGTCCTGCATGGATTCGCCACGCAGCTCTGACGCACGTGACTCACCAAGCACCCAGCGCACCGCATCGATGATGTTCGATTTGCCGCAGCCGTTGGGACCTACGATGCCGACCAGTTGGCCGGGCACTTGAAAATTGGTGGGATCGACAAATGACTTGAAGCCCGCCAGCTTGATCGAGGATAGTCGCACGGTTTCTCGTGTGGTATCGGCCACTCCGGTATAGGAACCGGGGTCGGCCTGGTATCGGGGCTATTGCACTGTTCAGAAAGCCGGGCTGCGCGGGAGCCGGCGCGGCGTGACGCCAGCACCTCAAAATACCCCTCGGGCCCGAGAATTGGGGCTAATCATACCATCGCAGATGCCTTCGCCGGCCCGTTTGGCAGTCGCCCCGGCGTCATATCCCATTGCCGATTTCCCTTGCTATTCCGCCCCTTACAAGCGATTCCGCATGCACTTTGACAGGCGCCGCAGGCGCTGTCAGCCATCCGTGCCGGCCAACCGTTGGGAAACTTATTAGGGTAAATGCTAGTCTCTGATCTGTCGGCGTGACCTCGGATGCCCTCCGGGCCGCGCACCCATGAACGCCCCTCGCAGCCCTTGGCCAACCAGGAGGACAGAGCATGAGTGAACCGTCAGCGGCCGCCCGGCCGTGGTCTGTCAGCGACATCAACTACCAGGCGATCGACGTGGAACGCGTACGCGGCGACCGCGACCTGTTCTACCTGCTGGTGTCAGCCTCGTTCATCGAGAGCGGGTCCGACACCTATGCCGGCAACCTTGCCACCTATTACGCCCGTGTGCCCGATGCGGCCGACTGGCTTGCCGAGCACTGGGAGGCCGAGGAACTGCAGCACGGGCTGGCGCTGCGGCGCTATGTCGAGCATGTCTGGCCGGAATTCGACTGGGAGCGCGGCTATGCGCGCTTCTTCGACGAGTACAGCAAGACCTGCTCGATCGACCAGTTCGAACCGACCGAGGGCCTGGAAATGGCGGCCCGCTGCGTGGTGGAAACCGGCACCGCCGCCTATTACCGCGCGCTGGAACAGGCCAGCGACGAACCGGTGCTGCGCGACCTGACGCGGCGCATCTCCAACGACGAGGTGCGGCACTACAAGCACTTCTACCAGTACTTCAACCGCTTTGCGGCATCCGAGCGGCTGGGCCGGCTGCGCGTGCTGGGCGCGCTGGCGCGCCGGCTGCTGGAGATCAAGAACGAGGACGCCGCGATCGCGTTGCGCAATGTGTTGCGCATGGAGCGCGGCGTAGAGGCCGTGTCCGAAACCGAGGTGCGCGCGCTCAATGCGCGCGTGTCCGGCGTGATCCGGCGCAACATCCCCATCGAAATGACCGTGAAGATGCTGCTGCGGCCGCTGCACCTGCACCGCGGCGTGGAGCGCGCAGTGCGGGCGCCGCTGGTGGCAGTGGTGTCGCGGGTCATGCTGCACTGACCCGCGCACCGGGCTCAGTTACATGCCACTGCCTCGGCACCTGCTGCGGCCGGCGCCGGCGCGCGGCTGCGGTGCACCAGCCCCGACAAGGCCCCGGCCGCCACGATGCACAGGCCGCCGGCCGCTTCCTTCCAGCTCAGCACCTCGGTCGCCAGCCACCACGCCGATACCGCCGCGATCACGATCTCGAACAGCATCAGCAGCGACACGCGGTTGGCCGGCAGCCGCTGCAGCCCGTATTGCACCACCGAGTTGCTGACCACCAGCACCGCCGCCAGGCCCAGCACCAGCATGCCCACGCTCACCTGCGCGCCCTGGACGATGGTCACCGACGGACCATCCAGCAGCAGCGCGGCCGGCACGCCCACCACCGTGCAGCCCAGGTAGACCACGACCGTGCGCACGCGTGCGTCCATATCCGGGAAGCGCTGGCCGGCGCGGCGCGACAGCACATTGTTGACGGCAAAGCCCATGCCGCCGATCAGGCCCGACCATTCCGCGGCGGAGCCTGGCAGCGGCACGCCGACCTCGGGCGTCCACAGCATCAGCCCGGCGCCGAACAGGGCCAGCGCCACCAGCGACAGCCCTGCCGCCGACAGCCGCTCGCCCAGGAACAGCCGGGCAAACAGCGCGGTCCAGACCGGGGTCAGGTAGAACAGCAGCAGCACACGCATCACATGGCCGTTGACGCTGCCCCAGACGAAGCCGGCGTTGGTCACGCCCGCCGCCAGCCCGATGGCGACAAACAGCCAGTGCGGGCGCAGGCCGGCCAGGTGCCGGCGGAAGGCCAGCAGCGACAGCACCGCCGCGACCGAGCTGACCAGCGCCGCGGCGTGCATGCCGCCCAGGCCCCAGCCCGCCAGCACGCGGTACGGGAACCAGGCGATGCCCCAGACCGAGGCGCCGATCAGGATGGAAAGCGATGCCTTGACCGCATGGCGGTCGGCCGGCGCATGCTGCGCCGCAACAGTATTTGTGCTCATAAAGGGAATCCGTGCGAGGCGAGCCGGGCCGCCGGCCGGTGACAGCAGGCAGCGTCCGGACGGCGCCGGCGGCATCACCAGGGCGTGATGCCCGCCATCCGTGCTCGCGGCCGGCCGCGCGGGCCGGGCCGGCGCACGGAAACCCGCGCCGTTCCTCTATAATGCGTCGTTTTAACCGGCCCCGACTGACACTGTGAATCCGCGCCTCGACCTGCTCCAGCCCTACCCGTTCGAGAAACTGCGGGTGCTCTTTGCGCAGGTAAAGCCTGCCGACAAGCCGGCCATCAGCTTTGGCATCGGTGAACCCAAGCATCCGACGCCTGAGTTCATCAAGCAAGCGCTGGCAGAGTCGCTCGCGGGGCTGGCGAATTATCCCACAACGGCAGGTTCCGATGCACTACGGCAGTGCATCGCCAGCTGGCTGGAACGCCGCTACGGCCTGCCCAAGGTCAACGCCGCCACTGAAGTGCTGCCGGTGACCGGCTCGCGCGAGGCGCTGTTCGCCTTTGCCCAGACCGTGGTCGACGGCACCCGTCCGGGCGCGCTGGTGCTGTGCCCCAACCCGTTCTACCAGATCTACGAAGGCGCGGCGCTGCTGGCCGGCGCCACCCCAGTGTTCGCCAACAGCGACCCGGCGCGCAACTTCGCCCCGGCCTTCGACCGCATTGCCGACGATGTCTGGCAGAAGGTGCAACTGCTGTTCGTGTGCACGCCCGGCAACCCGACTGGTGCGGTGCTGTCGCTGGAAGACTGGAAGCAGCTGTTTGCGCTGTCGGACCGCTACGGCTTTGTGATCGCCTCGGACGAGTGCTACTCCGAGATCTATTTCGACGAAGGCCGCGCCCCGCTGGGAGCGCTGGAAGCCGCGCACAAGCTGGGCCGCGGCCTTGACCGGCTGGTGATGTTCTCAAGCCTGTCCAAGCGCTCCAACGTGCCGGGCCTGCGCTCGGGCTTCGTCGCCGGCGATGCCGCGCTGCTGAAGAAATTCCTGCTATACCGTACCTATCACGGCGGCGCCATGAACCCCGCGGTGCAGAGCGCAAGCATCGCCGCCTGGAACGACGAATCGCATGTGCGCGAGAACCGCGCCGCCTACGTGCGCAAGTTCAGCGAAGTGACGCCGATGCTGGCCGAGGTGCTGGACGTGGCGCTGCCCGATGCCGGCTTCTACCTGTGGGCCGATGTCTCGCGCACCGGCCTCACCGATACCGAATTCGCCGCGCGCCTGCTGGCCGAGCAGAACGTGACCGTGCTGCCCGGCAGCTACCTGGCGCGCGAAGCCGACGGCATCAACCCCGGCGCCAACCGCGTGCGCATGGCCCTGGTGGCCACGCCCGAGGAATGCCTGGAAGGTGCGCGCCGGATCGTGGAATTCTGCCGCGCGCTCGGCTGAGCGCCAACCCATGACCGCGGCGCAGCCTGACCGCTGCGCCTTTATCCGATAACCACTGAAGAAACGCATATGACGCAAGCTCTGCAAGCCCTGATCGACCAGGCCTGGGAAGACCGCACCAGCCTGTCGCCCAAGTCCGCCCCCAACGACATCCGCGAGGCCGTCGCCAATGTCATCAGCCAGCTGGATTCCGGCGCGCTGCGCGTGGCCGAGAAGCAAGGCAAGGACTGGATCGTCAACCAGTGGGTCAAGAAAGCCGTGCTGCTGTCGTTCCGCCTGGAAGACAACGCGCCGATGAGCGCCGGCGGCTTTGCCCAGTTCTACGACAAGGTGCCGACCAAGTTCGCCAACTGGAGCGCCGACGACTTCGCCAAGGCCGGCTTCCGCGTGGTGCCACCTGCCGTGGCCCGCCGCGGTTCGTTCATCGCCAAGAACGCGGTGCTGATGCCGTCGTACGTCAATATCGGCGCCTACGTCGATGAAGGCACCATGGTCGACACCTGGGCCACCGTCGGTTCGTGCGCGCAGATCGGCAAGAACGTCCACCTGTCGGGCGGCGTGGGCATCGGCGGCGTGCTGGAGCCGCTGCAGGCCAACCCGGTCATCATCGAAGACAACTGCTTTATCGGTGCGCGCTCGGAAGTGGTTGAAGGCGTGATCGTCGAAGAGAACTCGGTGATCTCGATGGGCGTGTACCTGGGCCAGTCGACCAAGATCTATGACCGCGAAACCGGCGAGATCCACTATGGCCGCGTGCCGGCGGGCTCGGTGGTGGTGGCGGGCAACCTGCCGTCCAAGGATGGCAAGTACAGCCTGTACTGCGCCGTGATCGTGAAGAAGGTCGACGCGCAGACCCGCGCCAAGACCAGCCTGAACGACCTGCTGCGCGGCGACTGAGCGCGCCTGGCGCAGCCCGCAACGGCTGCGCCGCTCCGGGGCCCGCCCCCCGGGGCAGTATTTCCGTTGTCACCCCGCCTGGCCAGGCTGAACATGCCTTCCCTCCGCAAGCGACTCATGGCCCTGGATCCCACCACCGTCAGTACCGTGCTCTCCCTGCTGCCCACCATTCTCGAGCAGGCCAACAAGACCATCGAGAAACTGAAGAAGAACAAGCGCAAGGATGGAACGCCGGAAGGCGCAGTGGCCGACACGCGTGATCCCGCCGCCCGTATCGCCGAGCTGGAAGCCGCTGCCGTGCAGCAGGCCGAGGCCGTCAAGCTGCTGGCCGAGCAACATGCCATCACCATCGACGCACTGCGCAAGGAAGCCGCCCGGCTGGACCGCCGCCTGCGCCTGATGACCGCGGTGGCCATGGGCGGCGTGGCGCTGGGCCTGGGCGGCCTGGTGATCGCGCTGAACCTGCTGTTCCGCTGAATCCAATCCATCAAGACTAGCCATGACCGTCCTGCTCTACGGCATTCCCAACTGCGATACCGTCAAGAAAGCCCGCACCTGGCTGGATGACAACGGCGTGGCCTACAGCTTCCACGACTTCAAGAAGCAGGGCGTGGATGAAGCCATGCTGCGCGGCTGGCTGAAGCACGTGCCGCTGGCGACGCTGCTCAACCGCAAGGGCACCACCTGGCGCGCGCTGTCGGACGCCGACAAGGCCCGCGCCGAACAGGAAGCCAGCGCGATCGCGCTGATGCAGCAAAGCCCGTCGCTGATCAAGCGCCCGGTGCTGGCCCACGATGGCAAGGTGATGGTCGGTTTCTCCGCCGACCAGTACGCCGGCCAGTTCTGATTTCCATTTCCGTAGTCCGATGACCGCCACCCTCGCCGCCACCCTCGCCCTCACCGAAGACCTGATCCGCCGCCGCTCCGTCACGCCCGCCGACGAAGGCTGCCAGGCCATCCTGGAAACCCGCCTTAAGGCGCTCGGCTTTGACTGCGAAGCGCTCGTCAGCGGCCCCGACGATTTCCGCGTGACCAACCTGTGGGCGGTCAGGCGCGGCACGCAGGGCAAGGACGGCAAGCTGCTGGCCTTTGCCGGCCATACCGACGTGGTGCCGACCGGCCCGCTGGAGCAGTGGCATTCGGACCCGTTCGAACCGACGCACCGCGACGGCAAGCTGTACGGCCGCGGTGCCGCCGACATGAAGACCTCGATCGCCGGATTCGTGGTGGCGGTGGAAGAGTTCGTCAAGGCGCACCCTGCGCATGCCGGCTCGATCGCCTTCCTGATCACCAGCGACGAGGAAGGCCCAGCGCACGACGGCACCATCAAGGTGGTCGAGGCCCTGTCCGCGCGCGGCGAGCGCCTGGACTACTGCGTGATCGGCGAGCCGACCTCGGTCGACACGCTCGGCGACATGGTCAAGAACGGCCGCCGCGGCTCGCTGTCGGGCAAGCTCACGGTCAAGGGCATCCAGTGCCATATCGCCTACCCGCACCTGGGCCGCAACCCGATCCATGAAGCCGCGCCGGCGCTGGCCGAGCTGGCCGCCGAGGTCTGGGACCAGGGCAATGAGTACTTCCCGCCGACCAGCTGGCAGATGTCGAACATCCACGGCGGCACCGGCGCCACCAACGTGATCCCGGGCCACGTCACCATCGACTTCAATTTCCGCTTCTCGACCGCCAGCACGCCGGAAGGCCTGAAGGCGCGCGTGCATGCGATCCTGGACCGCCACCAGCTCGAATACGCGCTGGACTGGACCCTGGGCGGCGAGCCCTTCCTGACCCCGCGCGGCGAGCTGTCCGACGCGCTGTCGTCGGCGATCGAGGCCGAGACCGGCGTCAAGACCGAGCTGTCGACCACCGGCGGCACCTCGGACGGGCGCTTTATCGCCAGGATCTGCCCGCAGGTGATCGAGTTCGGCCCGCCCAACGCCAGCATCCACAAGATCGACGAGCACGTTGAAGTGCGCTTCATCGAGCCGCTGAAGAACGTTTACCGCGGCGTGCTGGAACGTCTCGTCGCCTGATTTTTTTCGCCGAAAGACACCCATACATGGCAACGCCCTCTCCCCTGCGCACCGTGCGCGACCTGCTGCGTCTCGCAGTCTCGCGCTTTACCGCCGCGCGCCTGTCCTTCGGCCACGGCAGCGCCAATGCCTATGACGAAGCCGCCTACCTGGTGCTGCATACGCTGAACCTGCCGCTCGACACGCTCGACCCCTTCCTGGACGCGCGCCTGCTGCCCGAGGAAGTCGATGCCGTGCTCAAGGTCATCGACCGCCGCGTCAATGAGCGCGTGCCGGCCGCCTACATCACGCACGAGGCCTTTATGCACGGCCTGCGCTTCTACGTCGATTCACGCGTGATCGTGCCGCGCAGCTTTATCGGCGAACTGCTGCAGGACGGGCTGGAGCCGTGGGTCGGCGAGACCGACAGCATCGGCCCGGTGCTGGAGCTGTGCACCGGTTCCGGCTGCCTGCCGATCGTGGCCGCGCACGTCTGGCCGAACGCGAAGATCGACGCTGTCGACATCTCGCCCGACGCGCTCGCCGTGGCACGCCGCAACGTGGCCGACTACAAGATGGACGACCGCATCCGGCTGTATGAGGGCGACCTGTACGCGCCGCTGCCGCATGGCGCCACCTACGACGTGATCCTGACCAACCCGCCCTACGTCAACGAAGGCTCGATGCAGGCGCTGCCGCCGGAATACCTGGCCGAGCCGCGCATCGCCCTGGCCGGCGGCGACGACGGCATGGACGTGGTGCGGCGGATCATCGCCGGCGCCAAGGCGCGCCTGAACCCGGGCGGCGTGCTGGTGGTGGAGATCGGCAACGAGCACGCCAACGTGGAAGCTGCGTTCCCCGAGCTGGAAATCGTCTGGCTGCCGGTCAGCGCGGGGGATGAGCAGGTATTCCTGCTGACCTACGACGCCCTGCCGGGCTGAGTAGACAGGCAGGCCTGCTCGCCTGCCGTGCAATCTGGGCGAACACCGGCCACGCGCCGACCATGCTGACCGCGCACGCTCTACACTCACTGCTAGGCACCACGTTCGGTCTTGTCACCGAACCGTCCGAGCGTGGCAGCGGCAGGACCGACTTCCTGCCGCCTGTCACCTGGCAGCCGCTGCGGTCGACCCGCATCCTGCATGTACGCACCGATGCAACCGGCCACTCGCGCAGGTGCGCCTGTGCATTTCCTCCGATAACAACAACAGCGTGCTCGCTCCGCAGCCGGTGCAGTGGCAAACCCTGCGCCCGCTGGTAGCGGCCGAGATCGCGCAGTACCGAGACTACGCGGCCCGAACAGGCCGCCGCTGAAGCCGTGACCGCCAGCAACGCCCGCCTCCCCGGTTCGCCCGACGCCCTGCCCGCCCATGCCCCGGCAGCGCACGCCGCGCGCGGTATCGCCCTGCTGACGTTCGCCTTTGCGCTCAGCCAGTTCTTCCGCTCCTGCCTGGCGGTGATGGCGCCCGAGCTGCAGCATGATTTCGGGCTGTCGCCGGCGGGCTTTGGCGCACTGTCTTCGTCGTTCTTCCTGGCCTTTGCCGTGGCGCAAATCCCCGTGGGCGTTGCCTTCGACCGCTACGGCGTGGGGCGGCCGACCGCGCTGCTGCTGGCGGTGGGCGCCGTGTCGTCGATCCTGTTCGTGCTGGCGCCCAACGGCGCGGCGGCCACGCTGGCGCAGGTGGGGCTGGGGCTGGCGTGCGCGCCGGTCTTCATGGGCCTGCTGCATTTCGCCTCCGAGCAGCTGTCCGAGCGCGACTACACCCGCGTGGTCAGCCGCTCCAATGCCATGGGCATGATTGGCGCGCTGTGTGCCACGGCGCCGCTGGGCTGGGCCATCTCGCTGATCGGCTGGCGCCCGTCGATGGCGATATCGGCGCTGGGCATGGTCGCGGCCTGCTATGGCGTGTGGCGCTTCGTGCGCGACCAGGGCCATGCCGAGGCCCGCAGTGCGTCGTGGCCGGCGATGCTGTCGGAAAGCCTGCAGCTGCTGAAGCTGGCGCCGTTGTGGACGCTGATTCCGCTGTGCGTGGCAATGTCCGCCGGCACCGCCTTCCGCAATGCCTGGAGCGGCCCCTACCTGGCCGACGTGTTCGGCCTGGGCTCGGCGCCGCGCGGGGTGGCGCTGGCGCTGCTGAGCCTGGCCGGCTTCCTGACCGCCTTCCTGCTGCCGGTGCTGGTACGCCGCAACACGCTCAAGACCGCCATCGCCGGCTGGTCGTGCTTTGCCATGTCGGGCTCGTTCCTGCTGGCGTTATGGCCGGACAGCGGCATCGGCTACGGCGTGGCGATGATGGCGCTGCTGTCGACCATCGGCATGCTGCACCCGCTGGTGATGGCGCAGGGCCGCGGGCTGGTCCCGCCGTCGCGGCGCGGGCGCGGGCTGGGCCTGCTCAACACCTTTGTGTTCCTGGGATCGGCGCTGACGTCATGGGGCTACGGGCTGATCGCCAATGCCGGCCATGTGCGTGGCTGGCCGCTGCCCTCCACCTATGCGGCGATCTTCCTGTCCGCGGGCCTGCTGATTGCCGCCGCACTGGTGCCCTACTTCTTCAGCCAGCCGCACCCCACCAGTCATTAGCCAGACTCAGGCCGCGGAAAGCGCCCGCACCATGTCGGCGATGATGGTGAAGCGGATCACGCGCAGGCATGCCAGTTCGCCGGCAAACCCGCCGGTGAGCGCCGGGCGCTCCCGCGCCATGGCCGCGTTCTGTTGCTCGGCCTGCTCATAGAGCGCCTGCGCGGCCAGCCCGATGCCGCGCAGCATGGCGTCCAGCCGCCGCTCGGCGGTCACGCCGGTTAGGCCCAGCGCGCGCCCTGCCTCCAACACCAGCGCGCGCGAGAAATCGCTGTAGAACTCCACCCCCAGCACCGGCCAGGCAAAGCGGTGCGCCTGCGGCCAGCCGGTCTTGTCATAGGTGCGGGTGGCGTAAGCCGCCTCGCTGAGCAGGTCGTAGAACGGCGCCAACGCGATGCCGGCATCGGACACCAGGAAGCTCAGGTTCTTCAGGTGCGCATCCGAATTGCCCACCAGGATGTTGAACACCAGCCAGTCGAACAGCCGTGCACGCGCCACCGCTGGCGCGCGGCATAGCGTTGCCAGTTGCGCCAGCCGCTCGACGCTGCCCTGGTCGTACTTGAAGGTGCGCGGCAGGTTCAGCAGCTGGCAGGCATCGATCGCATGCAGCCGCTGCCACTGCCCGTGCTGCGTGAGGTGGCGATCGAAACGGTCGATCAGGTAGACCGGCGACGGCACATAGCGCCGGTACACCGGCGGCACCTCCAGCTTCAGCCGCACGGCCAGCGACATCACGAACCACTCGTTGATGACCGAATGCGGATAGATCTCCTGCATCTGGTGGGTCGGCTTCAGGATATGCGTGGACGGCGTATCCGCGCCGGGCTCGAACAGCGCGCCGTCCTGCAGCACCACCGCCAGCTTGTGCTGGGCGCCGGCCAGCGACATGCGCTTGACCGCGCCATGTGTAAGCGGCACGCTGGGCAGGCTGTGGATGCGGGCGTCAAGCGCGGCGTCGCTCAAGTGGCGCAGGGCCGGCGCGGTGGCCGGCCCGCGGCCGGGCGGCAGCAGCGTCAGCGAGCCCGCCGATTCCGCCCCATAGTGCGCCAGCAGGGCAAAGGCATCGGCCTCGTTGCGGATGCTGGCATCGCGTGCCAGCAGCGCACGCTGGCCGTCCTCGGGCAGCAGGTTGTCGAAGTACCACTGCACCGGCCGCATCGTGCTGCCATCGGCGAGCGCCTCCGGCTGCAGCGGCAGCGCCGGGCTCAGGGCGAAGGCGTGCGGGTTGCCCAGCCACGCCGCGTCATAGCGGAACGACCAGGCATCGCTGGCCTCATGTAGCTCGCCCACCGGCGTGCCGTTGATGCTGGCGACCAGTACGCGCTCAGCCATGCTGGTCGCCTCCCTTGACCGCTGCGCGCCGGTTGCGGCTACGCGCCTGGCGCTGCCTGAGCTTGGCCAGCTCGGCCGCTACCAGCGGTGCCGCCGCCTCCGGCATGTCGACCACCACGCGCAGGCCAAGCCCTTCCAGCACCTGGAACAGCTTGCCCCACTGGATGCCTTCGGCCCCGTTCTCCACGCGCACCATGAAGTTCTCGCTGACGCCGATGGCGCCTGCGGCATCGTCCTGGCGCAGGCCTTGCGCCTTGCGGGCAGCGCGCACGAAGGCGCCGATATCGCCGGGTTCGGTGAGGGTCACTGGCACAAAAATCTCCTTGATTGCAAAGACTTTAGTGTCTTCAGGCGGGAAAATCAAGAAATCTCCCTGATTGCAAAGATTCAAGCCTCTGATCGCGACCCACCGCAAAAATCTCCTCATTCACAAAGATTATTGCTGTAGCGGGCAGCCGGACAGACACAACGAATCGCGCCGGTGCCGCCGTACCGCTTCGCCAGCAAAAAGCCAGACTTATCGATTTAAGAATTCCGCTGGCGGGCTTACACCTTTACCGTTTGTGACACCAACATCCCAGCCCGACTTGGCGACAAGGGACAACGGCTGCGCCCGCGGCCGACACAACGAGGAGACAACTGATGGCATCCCTGATCGCATCCCGGCGCCCCGCTCGGGGGCGCCGCGCATGGCTGGCCGGCATGCTGGCCACGGCCGCCATGGTCACCACCGCCGCCTTGCCGTCCGGCGCCAGCGCGGAAACCTGGCCATCGCGCCCGATCCAGCTGCTGATTCCCTATCCGCCGGGCGGCAGCGCCGACCTGCTGGCGCGCCCGGTCGCCGCCAAACTGCAGGAGCGCCTGGGCCAGCCCGTGGTGCTGGACTACCGGCCCGGCGCCGGCGGCACCATCGCCAGCCAGGCGCTGGCGCGGGCCAAGCCCGACGGCTACACCCTGATCATGGTGCTGGCCGCCCATGCCATCAATGCCAGCCTGTACCCGAAGCTGCCCTATGACACACGCAAGGACTTCGCGCCGGTCTCGCTAGTGGCCAACCTGCCGATGATCCTGGCTGGGAGCCCTTCGCTGCAGGCCACCAACGTGAAGGAGCTGATTGCCGAGGCCAAGGCCGCGCCCGGCAAGCTGACCTTCGCCTCGGCCGGCAACGGCAATACCGGCCACCTGGCGGGGGAGCTGTTCGATTCCGTCGCGGGCATCAAGATGACCCACGTTCCGTACAAGGGCAGCGCACAGGTGGTGACGGCAATGCTGTCGGGCGAGGTCCAGCTGACCTTCGACAGCATCTCCACCACCCTGCCGCACGTGAAGAGCGGCAAGCTGCGCGCACTGGCCGTGACCGGCAGCCAGCGCGCCGCGGTCGCGCCCGAGGTGCCGACGCTGGCCGAGGCCGGCGTGCCGGGCATCAGCATCACCGGCTGGTACGCGGTGCTGGCACCGGCCGGCACGCCGCAGCCCGTGATCGACCGGCTCAGCACCGAGATTGCCACGGTGCTGCGCCAGCCCGAACTGAAGGCCACGCTGGCCGCCAACGGCTATGAGCCGGTGGGCTCGACGCCCGCCGCGCTGCGCACCCATATCGACGCCGAGATCAACCGCTGGAGCAAGGTGGTGAAGGAGTCCGGCGCACAGATCCAGTAAGTCTGCTTCGATCCATCATCGCTCTTCGGGTGCGCCACGCTGGCACCCGCATCTCCTTGCCGAACATGACCCAACCGACCCCGCTTCTACGCCCCTTCACCACCATGTCCGTGCTCGTGCGCGAGCACGCCACGCAGCGCCCCGCACAGCGCGCCCTGATGCATGGCGAGCGCGTGCTCGACTATGCCGGTCTAGATGCCGCCATGGACCGCATCGCCGCGGCGCTGGCCCGCGACGGCGTGCGCCCCGGCGAAGCCATCGCCATCTGCGCGTCGTCCTCGATCGAATACGCCGCGGTGTACCTGGGCGCGGTGCGCGCCGGCGTGGTCGTGGCGCCGCTGGCGCCGTCATCCACGCCGGACAGCCTGGCCGGCATGGTTGCCGACGCGGGCGCGCGCATCCTGTTCGCGGATGCCACCGTGGCCGACGTGCTGCAGCCCGTGCGCGGCCAGCTGGCCGCCACGCCCATCGTCACGCTGGACGGCAGCGACGCAGGCCAGCCGTACCAGGCCTGGCTGGCACCCGCCGGCACGCCGGTGACCGAGCCCGGGATCCGCCCCGAGATGCCGCTCAACATCATCTATTCCTCCGGCACCACCGGCACCCCCAAGGGCATCGTGCAGTCGCACGGCATGCGCTGGGCCCATGTGTCGCGCGGCGCCGCCACCGGCTACGGCACGCATGCCATCACGCTGCTGTCGACGCCGCTGTACTCCAACACCACGCTGGCCAGCTTCTTCCCGACCATCGGCCTGGGCGGCACGGCGATCCTGATGACCAAGTTCGATGCGGGCCAGTACCTGGCGCTGGCACAGCAGCATCGCGCCACGCACACCATGCTGGTGCCGGTGCAGTACCAGCGGCTGCTGGCACATCCGGAGTTCGACCGCCATGACCTGTCGTCCTTCCAGCAGAAGTTCTGCACCAGCGCGCCGTTCAGCCCCGCCCTGAAGGCCGAAGTGCTGCGGCGCTGGCCGGGCGCGCTGACCGAGCTGTACGGCATGACCGAAGGCGGCGGCGGCTGCCTGCTGTTCGCCGACCAGTTCCCCGACAAGCTGCATACCGTGGGGCGCCCCGCCACCGGTGCCGATGTGCGCATCATCGACGACGAGGGCCGCGAGCTGCCGCCCGGCAGCACCGGCGAAGTGGTGGGCCGCTCGGCGGCGATGATGAACGGCTACCACAACCAGCCGGAGAAGACGGCCGAGACCGAATGGCATGACGCGCAGGGCCAGCGCTTTATCCGCACCGGCGATATCGGCCACTTCGACGAAGACGGCTTCCTGGTGCTGATGGACCGCAAGAAGGACATGATCATCTCGGGCGGCTTCAACATCTACCCGAGCGATCTCGAGGCGGTGGTGCGCGAACACCCGGCGGTGGCAGACGTGTCGGTGGTGGGCGTGCCGTCGGAGCGCTGGGGCGAGACCCCGGTGGCCTTCGTCGCGCTGCGCGCCGGCGGCGGCGCCACGGCGCAGGACGTGCTGGCCTGGGCCAACCAGCACCTGGGCAAGACCCAGCGGCTGGCCGCGATACATGAGGTGGAGAGCCTGCCGCGCAGCGCCATCGGCAAGGTGCTCAAGCGCGAACTGCGCGACCGCATCACCGGCGCCTGACGCGCCGCGCACGGCACAAGCGCAGGCATCCACGCAAAAAGTTCGCGGGGGTGCTTGCGCAATCGAAAAGGCGTCTCTATAATTCTCGCCTTCGCTAGGCTCGTAGCTCAGCTGGTTAGAGCACCACCTTGACATGGTGGGGGTCGTTGGTTCGAGTCCAATCGAGCCTACCAACGCACAACGGAACACGGACGGTACGCATTGCGCACCGTCCGTTTTTCTTTTCCGGCGCCGGTTTCAGCTGCCGATGCCGAACTCCGCCAGCACCGCTTCGGTATGCTGGCCCAGCGCCGGCGCATTGCCTGCCGGCCGTTCCGATCCTGCCATGCCTGGCAGGTTGGCCCACGGCACTTCGCCGATCCCTGCCAGCGGCAGCCGGCCGAACACGCCCGCCTGCGCGCATTGCGCGCTCTCCAGCAGGTCCCGTGCATGGCCCACGCGCGCGAACAGCACATCGTGCTCGGTCAGCAGCGCATCCCAGTGCGCCAGCGGCTGTGCGGCAATGGCCTGCGCCACGCGCCGGACCAGCTCCGCCGCGCGCGGCAAACGGCCGGCGCTGGTGTGCAGCGTGATATCGGCCAGCCAGTCGTCGAAACCCAGCAGCGTTGCCAGCCGCACGAACATGGCGTCGTTGAGCATGCTCAGGTACAGCCGGCCATCGGCCGCATCGAACAGCCCGGTGGGCGCATTGGCCACGGCCAGCTCCGCATCGGGGAACATGGCGTCATCCACCATCAGGTAAGACTGCAGCGCGGCACTGGTCTCCAGCAGTGACAGCCGCACGTGCCGGCCGCGGCCGTTGCGGGCGGCCTTGTACAGCGCTGCCGACGCATGCTGGGCCGCATAAAGCCCGGTGCTCAGGTCGACCATGTAGAAGGCAATGCGGCGCGGCTGGCCGGCGCTGTCGCGGTTCAGGTGCATCAGGCCGCTGAAAGCCTGCATGGTGGTGTCCACCGCCGGCATGTTCGCCATCGGGCCGGCATGGCCGTAGCCCGAGATCGAGACATAGACCAGCGCCGGGTTGCGCGCGGCCAGTGCCTCGTAGCCAACGCCCATGCGCTCGGCCACGCCGGGGCGGAAGTTCTGGATCACCACGTCGGCCTGCTGCGCCAGCCTGGCGATGGCGGCCCGGCCGCTGCCGCTGCGCGCGTCCAGCAGTACGCTCTCCTTGCCCGCGTTGCAGGCGACCGCAATCGCGGTCTGGCCGGCGCGGATGCGCCCCATCTGCCGCGACCAGTCGCCGCCAGGCGGCTCCACCTTGATCACGCGCGCACCCTGCTGGCGCAGGATCAGGCCGCAGTACGGGCCGGCGATGCCCTGGCTCAGGTCTAGCACGGTCAGGCCGTCGAACATGGCATCTTCCGTTGCCGCTTGTGCATGGTGCATGTCGTGCTCTCCGTTCAGATATCCAGCATGACCTTGCCGATGGCGCGGCGCGACATCGTGGTGTCGACGGCGTTGAGCCAGTCGCTCAGCGGGAAGTGCTGCAGCACGGGCGGTGCCAGCTTGCCGCTGGCTGCCGCCTGCATGATCTCGGCCACCATCGCCTGCACCCTCTGCGCAAAGCGCCGGCGCTCGTCGGTCAGGCCCCAGCCGATGTAGTAGCCGTAGTTGAAGCCGATCAGGGTCAGGTTCTTCACCAGCAGCAGGTTGGCCGGCACCTGCGGGATACGCCCGCTGGCATAGCCGATCGACAACAACCGCGCGCCCGGCGCAGCGCAGCGCAGCGAGGCGTCGAAGAGATCGCCGCCGACCGGATCGAACACCACGTCGGCCCCGCCCGCGGGGCACAGCGCCTTGACCGCTGCCGCCAGCGTGGCCGCGTCGGACGGCAGCGCATGCGCGGCGCCGTTGCGCAGCGCCGCCTCGCGCTTGGCCTCGGTGCTGGCAGTGGCGATCACGCGCGCACCCATCAGCCGGCCCACCTGCACCGCGGCCGTGCCCAGCGCGCCGCTGGCGCCATGGACCAGCATGGTTTCTCCCGGATGCAGCGCGGCGTGCCACGCCAGCGCCGCCCAGACCGTGCCATAGGTGACGGGCAGCGCGGCCGCCTGCGCCAGCTCCAGCCCGTCAGGCACCGGATAGACCGTGTCGGCCATGGCCACCACTTCCTCGGCAAAGCCGCCCCAGTCCAGCGCTGCGGCCACGCGCTGGCCCGGGTGCAGCCGCGTGACATCAGGCGCCACCTCGATGATCTCGCCCGCGGCCTCGGTGCCGGGCGTGAACGGCAGCGGCGGCTTGCGCTGGTACTTGCCAGACACAAACAGGCTCAGCGCAAAGCCCACCCCGGCATGCCGCACGCGGATGCGCACCTGGCCGGGTGCCAGCGGGCGGCGCGGGATGCGTTGCAGTTCCAGCTCGCTCCAGTGGCACCAGCGGGAGCAGACCAGCCCCAGGTAATCGTTTGCTTGCATCGGCACTCCTGTCATTCGAGCGTGATGCCGACATCGCTGATGATGCGGCTCCATTTGTCGCGGTCGTTCTTCATCACCGTGGCGAAGGCTTCCGGCGTGCCGCCGACCGGCACCAGGTTCAGGTCCTGCATCTTCTTCGCGATCTCCGGCAGGCGCACGATGCGCGCGACCTCGCGCGACAAGGCATCGACCCGTGCCTTGGGCACGCCGGCGGGGAACACCAGCCCCATCCACGCATCGGGCTCGAAGCCCTTGTAGCCGGCCTCCCGGAAGGTCGCCACCTTGGGCAACAGCGCCGAACGCTCCGCGCCGGCGATCGCCACCGGCACCAGCTTGCCGCCCTGCAGCAGCGGCATGGCCGTGCCCACGGCAATAAAGCCCAGCTTCACATGGCCAGCCGCCAGGTCGGTGGCCAGCGGCGCGCCGCCCTTGTAGGCGACGTGTTCCATCTGCAGCCCGGCCTCGCGCTTGAGCAGCTCACCCAGGATATGGCCGGTCGTGCCCGCGCCATACGACCCATACGGATACTTGCCGGGATTGGCCTTGAGCAATGCCACCACCTCCGGCAGCGTGCGCGCCGGGAAGTCCGGCGACACCGCCAGGATGGTGGACGAGATCGCCACCTCGCTGACCGGCGTGAAGTCCGCGATCGGGTCATAGCCGATACCCCGATACAGCGACGGATTCTGCACGTGCGCGGTGAAGGTCAACAGCGCGGTGTAACCATCCTTTGCCGCGCGGGCGACGTACTTGGTGCCCGTGGTGGTGCCCGCGCCAGGCTTGTTGTCGACAATGACCGGCTGGCCCCAGCTCCTGGTCAGCTCCTGCCCGATCAGCCGCGCCACGGCATCGTTCACATTGCCCGCCACCGACGGCACCACGATGGTCAGCGGGCGCGAAGGATAGGGCTCGGCAGAGGCGGGATCGGCGGCGCAGACTGCCGCCGGGATGGCCGCCAGCAGCATGGCGGCCACGGCTGCGCGCAGCCGTGCGGAACGGTGTTGCATCGGTGTGTCTCCTGTCCTTGCTCCCTTCTGTGGTGCCCGCGGGAGTGCGGTGCGCGAGGGATGCCAACGCAGTCTAGGCCAGCACCCCGCCCGGCGTGATTCCCGCGCGGCACGGGTCAAGTCCTGCCAGGCATGGCGCAGCGCCGCATTGCCCTACCCCTCCCCCGCTGACACGGCGAAGGCAATGGGCGGCGCTACAATGGCTCGCACCGTCCCCGCGCCATTGCAGCGCCGTCACGCCCCATGCGATTCGAGGATCTTGAAGCTTTCCTGGTTGTCATCGAGCAAGGCAACCTGCACCGCGCCGCCGACACCCTCGGCATGACCCAGTCCGGCCTGTCCAAGACGCTGGCGCGGCTGGAAGGCGAAGCGGGCATGCCCTTGTTCGAGCGCACCCCGCGCGGGCTGGTGCCGACCAGCGTGGGCCGCACCCTGGTCGCCCATGCGCGCCGGATCTCGCTGGCCGCGGGCGACATGCGCAATGAACTGGCCGAGCAGCGCGCGGCGCGCGCGGGCACGGTGCGCCTGGGCGCCATCCCCTACCTGCTGCCGTCGCTGCTGTCGCCGCTGCTGGCCCGCTTCTTCCTGAGCCGGCCGCTGGCCACGTTTTCGATCGAGACCCACCTGAGCGCGCGCCTGATGGCGATGCTGCAGAACGGCGAGGCCGACCTGATCCTGGGCGCGCGCCCGACCAGCCTGCCGCCGGACATTGCCTGGCTGCCGCTCGGTCCGCTGACCATGCAGATCGTGTCCCGCACCGGCCATCCGCGCCGCGAGGCCTTCCGCACGCTGGCCGACCTGAGCGGCGAGCGCTGGGTGGTGCCGGCCAGTTCGCTCTACCTGCGCCAGTGGCTGGAGGAACGGTTTACCTCGGTCGGGCTGCCGCCGCCGCGCGTGGCAGTGGAAAGCACGGCGTCGCCGGTGGCCTTCGGCGAGCTGCTGCGGCACTCGGATCTGCTCGGCATCATGCCGCCGCGCATGCTGCGCCAGGCCGAGGGCCAGGGGCTGGCCGCGATCGAGGCGCCGGGCATGTCGTGGCAGCATGAGCTGGCCGTGCTGTGGCGCGCCGATGGCTACCTGTCGCCGATCTGCCAGGACTTCCGCGATGCGGTGGTGACGTGGTGCGAGGAAATGGAGCTGTAAGGGCCGGGGTGCTCAGGGCACCCACCAGTAGCGGGTGATATGGAAGAACACCGGCGCGGCGAACACCACCGAGTCCAGCCGGTCCAGCATGCCGCCGTGGCCCTGGATCATATGGCCCCAGTCCTTGATGCCGCGGTCGCGCTTGATCGCCGACATCACCAGCCCGCCCAGGAAGCCCATCAGCGCAATCACCAGCGCAATCGCGCCTGCCTGCCACGGCGAGAACGGCGTGATCCACCACAGCGCCGCGCCCAGCGCGGTGGCACTGGCCACGCCGCCGACAAACCCCTCGACGGTCTTGGATGGCGACAGCAGCGGCGCGATCTTGTGCTTGCCGCACAGCTTGCCCCACACATACTGCAGCACGTCGCTGCCCTGCACCACGATCACCAGGAAGGCGATCAGCAGCAGGTTGCGGCCTTCGAAGCCCGGGATCGGCAGCGTCAGAAGCGCCGGCACGTGCGAGATGCAGAACACGCACACCATCACCGCCCACTGCACCCCGGCGCAGCGCTCCAGGAAGCGCGTGGTCTCGGACGACAGCGCCGCAAGGATCGGCAGGATCAGGAAGGCATAGACCGGGATCAGGATCGAGAACATGCCGTACCAGCCGATATAGACCAGCACGTACTGCAGCGGCAGGAACACGAAGAAGGCGGCGACGATGGCGTGATGGTCGCCGCGCCGCGTGGTGATGATGGTGACGAACTCGCGCAGCGCGAAGAACGACAGCAGGTAGAACAGCACGATCACCGCGGTGCGCCCCAGCGCAAAGGCCGCGCCCATGATGCCGATCATCCACCACCAGGCCCAGACGCGCTGCGCCAGGTTGTCGATCACCGCGTGCTGGCCGCCGCCCGCCACCCGCCAGCGCAGCAGCGCGGTCACCGTGGAGGCCAGCAGCAGCACGCCGAACAGGCCGCCGAACAGCAGCCAGGTCTCGGGGCTCCAGTGCAAAGTGGGCATGGCGGTCATTCCAGCTCCGGGGCAAGCGCGAGCAGGCCGTCGCGGCAGCGCGCAAGGAAGGCTTCCTTGCTGTCCTCGGCGGCCAGCAGCACCGGCTGGCCGAAGGTCACGGTGCACAGCAGCGGCACTGGCACGACTTCGCCCTTGGGCATCACGCGGTTGAGGTTGTCGATCCACACCGGCACGAACTCCACCCCGGGGCTGGCCCGCGCCAGATGGTAGATGCCGCTCTTGAACGGCAGCAGGCGCGCGTCGGTGGTATTGCGCGTGCCTTCGGGAAACAGGATCAGCGAGTCGCCGGATGCCAGCGCGCCGTGCATCAGCGCCACCGGGTCGCTTCCCGGGTCATTTCGCGGGTCGCTGCGGGTGCGGTCGATCAGCAGCGCGTGGAATACATCGCGGCCGATAAAGCGCCGCAGCGGCGATCGCTCCCAGTAATCGGCACCGGCCACCGGGCGCGTGACCGTGCGCAGGTCGGGTGGCAGGCAGCCCCAGATCAGCACGAAGTCGCCGTGGCTGCTGTGGTTGGCAAAGTAGACGCGCAGCACCGCGGCGGGGATGCAGCCCTGCCAGTTGGCGCGCATGCCGGTCAGCAGCCGGGCGAAGACGATGATGGCGCGCGCGGTCGCGCGGGCAAGCCACATGGTTGGTTACCTCAGGATCAGGGTCAGCAAGGCCAGCGCCAGCTGGCACACCGTCAGCGCGGCGCTCGCGCGCACCAGCCGCAGCGCGCCGCGGGCGCGGTCCGGCAACGGGCGGCCGGCGCGTTGCGCTGGCATCCAGCCCAGTTCGAGCAGCGCGCCATCCAATCCGGCCAGGTCGGGCTGGCCTTGCTGCGCGGTCGCAAGCGCATCGAACAGCCGGCGGTCGATGGCAACGCGCAGCAGCAGCCAGAGCTGGGGCAGCGCCAGCAGCAACGACGCGGCCGCCAGCGCGCGCGGGACCGGCGTGGCCACCCCCAGCCATGCCGTGGCGACGGCGAAAGCCAGCCCGGCCCCGCCGATCCACACCGCGCCCGACAGCGCGCCGGTGACGGCGTGCGCGATCCAGGCATCCGTGCGTTGCGTGAACTCAGCGTCCATCGTCGGGCTCCGGCATGGCGGGACGGTCCAGGCAGCGTTGCAGCGCCTCGGCATGTTCGCGCCCGAGCACCACCGCCGGCCGATGCTGGCGCAACGCCGCCAGCGCAGCGCCGGCGTCGCGCAGTCCCTGCCGGCGCGCCAGCCATGCGGCGGCGACCAGCGCGCTGCGCGAATAGCCGAGCGCGCAGCTGACCAGCACGCGGCGGCCCTGCCGGTGCCAGGCGTCGAGTTGAGCCACGGCCTGGTCCAACTGCTCCGGCGTCGGCACGGTCAGGTCCAGCACCGGCACGCAACAATACGCAAGCGCCGGGCCGGTGGCTGCGCGCGGCAGTTCAGCCGTCAGGTCGAGCACGGCATCCGCCCCGATCGCGCGCAGTTCGGCGCGGGTCGGGAAGCGGCCAACCCAGATGCCGTCAGCGATGGCACTGGGCTGCGGCGCGCGCCGCGTCCACCAGCGCGAATTGAGGAAGGCGCCCAGCAGGTAAGGCGCCAGCACCCAGCGCGCGCCCGGCGCCATCGACCCGTCACGGACCTTCTGGAACCACGCCGGCGCGGCCAGCGCGTAGATCCTGGCGACGCAGGCCAGCGCCAGCGCGGCCCACAGCAGCAGGAACGCCAGCGTCACCGACGCGCCCACCGCCAGCACCGCGCACAGCAACGCCACCAGCGCGCACACGGTGTAGCGGCGTGACAGCTGGCGCGTGCGCGCATCCGGCGCGCCGGCCGCGGCCGCGGGCAGTTGCATCGGGAACAGGTAAACGCACAGCCAGCCCACCAGCGCGCCGGCGGGCACATCGATCAGGTGGTGCTGCCAGGTGGTCAGCACCGAGACCCCGATCAGCGCAAACCAGCCGTGCAGCAGCCAGCGCCAGCCGCCGCGCAGGTGGGCCGCAAAAGCGACCCACAGGATCACCAGCAGGCTGATATGCAGCGACGGCGCCTGGTTGAACGGCAGGTCGAAACCGCCCAGCAGCGTGAACAGCTGGCCCGGCAGGCCGTCGGCCTCGGGCCGGGCAAAGCTGAAGCGCAGCGGGAAGGCGATAAAGCATGCCACCGACACCAGCTGCGCCAGCACCAGCCGCTTGACGTGCGTGAGCAGCGCCGCGCGCGTGCGCCACAGGAAGAAGGAGATGCCGTACAGCAAATCGATCGACCAGTACGGCACGATGGTCCACGGCAGGAACGGGATCCCCCGCTCCCATTCGAAATAGACCGCCGGCACGTTGGCACGCTGGCTCGCCAGCCAGTTGGCAAAGCCGTAGCTGGAGAAAAAGAACGCGCCGGCCAGCGCCAGCAACAGGCAGGCCAGTCCCCAGGGCCGCTGCCCCGCCGGCCGCTCCGGACGCGCCCCGGCGCCAGCCTCCGTCGGCACCGTGCTCATGCGCCGCGCCTGCGCGCCAGGCTGACGGTGAAGATGCCCCACGGGTCGATGCGCTGGGTCACCTTGTCGAAGCCCGCGGCCCGCACCAGTTCGTCCATCTCGGCCTGCGAGCGGCGGCGCATCACCCAGGCGGCGCCGGCGCGGTGGCTGGTGAGCGCGCGCGCGATGAATTCCAGCTGCGGATGCCAGGGCTGGCCGGTGTAGACCAGGTAGCCGCCGGGCGGCACCGCGCGCGCCAGGCCATCGAGCGAGCGCCGCACCATCGCGTTGTCGGGGAACAGTTCGTACAGGCCGGAAACCACCGCCAGTGTCGGCGCCGGTGCCAGCGCCGCCAGGCTGTCGCCGTCGAAGGCATCGCCCTGCTCGAAGCGGGCCACGTCCGCCAGGCCCTTGGCGGCGATCAGGGCGCGGCCCTGCTCGACGTTCAGCGGGCTGTAGTCGCGCAACAGGATCGACTCGACCGCGGCCCCGCCGCCATCCAGCGCGCCCAGGGCCTCAAGCACATAGCGCCCGTGCCCGGCGGCGATGTCGACGATCCGCACCGGCATGCCGCCCGCCCGCAGCCGCCGCACGGCGTCGGCGATCAGGGCCTCGGCGTGGACCTTGCGCTGGCGGATGCCGCGCCAGCCTATCGCGTTCAGGTACTGCTGGTCGGCCAGCCGGCCCAGCTTGCCGCGGCCCGAGGGGGCGTTGCGGTAAACATAGTCGAGCGTCGAGCCCGAGTCGAAGCCGGTCTCATGGCCCAGCCGCACCCCGTCCGACAGCATCCCGCCCAGCTTCAGGTTGGCCCGCGCCGCGCGCCAGTACCAGGCGGCCAGCCCGGCCGGCGCCGACGCCAGGCGGTCGGATTCCTCGCGGAACGGGCCGATCTGGTCGGCATCGAGCAAGGAGCGCGGTGCCGACGGCGTGTCGAATTCGCGCAGGATAAAGCGGCGCGCGGCATCGACCGCCAGCTTGCGGTCGCGCTCGCCGAGCGTGTCGTGATAGAAGCCGTCCAACACGATGCGCTCCTTGGTGCGCGAACCCAGGCGCTCATAGAAGCGGTCCTGCGGCCCGCGATGCACGACCCAGTCAGCGCCGGAGATCAGCAGCTGCGTCGGCACCGTGATTGCCGCGGCATCGGCGACGATGCGCTCCGCGGTCTCGTACAGGTCCAGCAGGATATTGACCGCGATCGGGCGCGTGATCAGCGGATCGCTGTCGTAGCTGGCGATCCGCTCGGGATCGTGCGTGAGGAATTTGGCCTTGACGTAGCTGTTGACGAAGAACTTGCCGCGCAGGCGCTGCATCAGCTTCAGCCCCGGCCGCGCAAAGGGCACGTAGAGCTTGACCTTGAACGCCGGCGAGGCCAGCACCAGCGCGCGGATCGGCGGCGCGTAGTCGTGCACCCAGGTGGAGGCCAGCACCGCGCCCACGCTCTGCGCGATCACCGCGGTGCGTTCCAGCGGGATGCCGTGGACCTCGGCGATATGGGTGGTGAAGGTCTGGATATCGCGCACCGAGTCCGCCAGGCTGGGGCTGTAGCCGCGCTCGCCGGGCGAACGGCCGTGTCCGCGCGCATCCCAGGCAAAGATCTCGTAGCCGGGCAGGTTCAGTTCGTCGGCCAGGTGGGCGACCCGGCCGGAATGCTCATGGCCGCGATGGAACAGCACAACGGCGCCGCGCGCCGGGCCCTCCACGGCCGGCCAGTGCCGATAGAACAGCGTCTGGCGGTCGTGGGTCTCGAATTGCCGCTCTTGCGGCTGGCGGGGCGACGCTCGGTCCATCTCGCTACTCCACAGTGCGGGACTGGGCCTCGGCGACACCGCGGCGCACCCGGTTGGCAATCGTGAACAACGACAGCAGCGACAGTACCAGCCACAGCCAGCTGGCGGCCGCGCCAAAGCCCAGGCCAACACCGGCCCACAGCGCGATCGCGCCGACCGCGAAGGCGCGATCGCTCTTGCCCAGCGGGCCGTCGTAGCGCCGGCTGGCCCCGGCCAGCGGGCCGATCAGCCCGGCGGCCTCGACGATCACCGCCAGCAGCGCGAAGGTGCCGACCTGGCCCAGGCTGAAGCCCGGCAGCGCGGCCAGCGGCAGGATCAGCGCCAGGTCCGAGGCAATGTCGCCAAGCTCGTTCAGGTAGGCACCCAATACGCTCTGCTGGCCGTGCTCGCGCGCAAGCATGCCGTCGACGGCGTTGAGCGCCATGCGCAGGAACAACCACAGGGGAAACAGCAGGAACAGCGCCGGGGACTCGGCCACCAGCATGCCCAGCGTGGCCAGCACGCCCACCGCCAGGGAGCCGGCCGCGGCGGCCAGCGTTACCTGGTTAGCAGTCACGCCGCGCTGCGCCAGGTCTTGCACCATGGGGCGCAACCAGGCCTGGAACCTGGGCTTCAGTTCATAGAGGGTCATCGCACCGGCCTCCCTGCCGAGCTGATGCCGGAAGCGACGCCGTGCGCCAGGCCACGGCGACGCGCAGGATCATGCGCCCCGGCCCGCCCCGACCTCTTCCGTCTTGTTCTTGGTTATTTTCTGACTGCGGCCCGGCTGCGGCACGTGCCGGCCAAGGCATGGCGGCAGTGCCTGGCTCAGCACTCTACCGCCAACATCGAGACATTACCAGAAGGCGCTTGCTGCCAGATGCCGTTGCCGGCTAGACGGAAGCAATGGTGTCCCGCACTGCGTCGGTCACCTGCGCCACCACGCCCTCGCGCCAGTCGTCGGCATCGCCATAGAAGGCACGCCACATCGCCTGGCGGACCAGCGCGCGCTGGTTTTCGTCGGCTTCCGGGTGCTGGTGCAGCCAGTGGTCGCCGCGCAGCGCCTCCAGCACCTCGCCCACCGGCAGCGTGCCGAACTCAAGCGCGATGCCGGCATAGTCCGTCGTGGGCAGGGTCTGCAGCACCGCGTGCCAGGCCAGCCCGGTGAGGTTGGCCGAGGTCGACGAGCCATCGTAGATCGAGGTCACCCGCTCGCCCCAGATCGCGCGCGTGCGCGTGAGCGATTGCGGCGTGTCCGGGCCCATGTGGATGGGCTCGCCATAGCCCCAGGGGCCCAGCCCGGTATGGACGTCGATCCAGCGCAGTGCCTCGCGCCCGGCGCCGAAGCGCGCCAGGATGCGGCACAGCGTGTAGTTGCTCCAGGTGGCCTTGTCTCCGCCGTAGAACATGCCGCCCGGATCCTGGTACTGGCCGCGGCTGACCGCGGCCTGGTACCACGGCATGCCGCGCTCGGCCACGGCCTTCATCAGCTGCGCCTGGTCGGTGTCGGACGGCGGCCATTGCGCTGGCACCAGCAGCGGCGCGATCTCGGCGTAGGCTTCGTTGTGCGGCAGCGGCTGCGTGAAGTCCATAAAATTGCGATTCAGGTCGACGTTGTCCTCGTTGACCCGGCGCAGGTGGGAAAAACCGTAGGGATTGATCGCATGCACCAGCAGCAGGCTGGTGTCGGCGGCGGCGCAATCGGCAAGCAGCGCGGCGTCGTGCAGCATCGTCACCTGTGCGCCGGAGCCGGCAAAGCCTTCGGCGCCATGCGTGCCCGAGGTCACCATCAGGCAGCGGCTGGCGTCGGCCGGGCCGGCCAGCGCCACGTCGATCGCGAGGTCCTCGCCGGCACTGCCGCGCTTGGTGGGATGCGGGAACTGCGCCAGCGCGGCCCCGGCCGCGCGCGCGGCGTCAAGGAACTTCTGGCGGGCTTCGGCGTAGCTGCGAGAAAAATAGCTCATGGCGTGACCGGCGGATGCGATGCAGGCATTAGACGCCAAATCCGCAGGTCTTGCCACCCGCCGCTAGAACAGCGATCCGGATGCATACCCGGGCGATGCCGGCGCGGGCTCCGTCCCCGGACCCCAGATGCCAGGCGCGGTGAACGCCTGCGGATGCATCTCGATCCCGGCCGCGGCCAGCTGGCCGGTGGTCAGCACCAGGTGACGGGCCAGCCAGTCGTGCAGGCTGCGCAGGAAGCGGATGTTGTCGACGCTGTTGGACCCCGCGATCAGCCATTCCAGCTTGATATGCGCCGTATAGACGTCCAGCAGGTTGGTGGCGCGCAGCCGCGGCGGCGTGGACGGGCTGCGCTCGATCGCCAGGATGCGGCGCACCTGCGCCATGCCGATGTCGCCGGTGCGCTGGTACTGCTCGTAGACGCCCTCGAGCGCCGGGAAGCGCACTGTCGGCTGCACGCGCGGCACCGCGGCCACCTTCTCCATGCGCAGCACCAGGTAGCGGATCGCGGCGGCGCGCTCGGCGGCCTGCGCCTGGGCGGGGTCACGGCGGCGGGACGGGGGCGCCACCTCGGGCAAGGCCGTGCGCGGCACCACATCGCGCTCGGTGTAGTCCGGCACCTGCCGCAGCAGGCCCGGATGCGGCACCGCGGCACGCGCGCAGTCGTCGCCAAAGGGATATTCATGCCCTGCGCCGTCGCGCAGGATATAAGCCTGCCCGGCCGGAAAGCCATGGTGGCGGCGGCTCGCGCCCCGCGCACGGCAGCGCGTGGCGGGGTCGACGAAGTCCTTGCGTACGGGGATCCAGCCCCCGTCGTGTGCCTGGGTCATGCGATGCGGGTCATGCCTGGTTTGCTAGACCCGCCATTGTCGCCGATCTGCGCGATCGCCCCGGCGAATCTGCCCTGCCCTACTTCAGCATGAACGACATCGCCGACAGGCAGTTCAGCATGCGCACCGCCGCCTGGACCGAATCGGCCTGGAAGGACAGCGTCACCCCGTCGCGGCGCTCCAGCGTCGGCCACTGGCAGAACAGGTCTGCATGCGCGGGCGTCAGGGTCTGCAGGGTGCAAGTTACCGGTGCGGCGATGCGCAGGCATTGCGCCTGCGCGCGCTCGCGCACCGCGCTTGCCGCCGCCGCGGCAATGGCCTCGCGCGCCGCCGCCGGCGACAGCGAGGTGCCGCTGCCGAAACCGCCTGCGGACTTGGTCTCGACGTAGCGCACCCACGGCATCAGCGCATGGGTTTCTTGCACAAAGACATCGTCGCCGCTGGCCATCAGCACCGGCACGCCGAACTCGCCGGCCAGCGCGGCGTAGAGGCCCGCCTCGCCCAGTTCCTTGCCGTTGAGCCAGACCCGCGCAAAGGCGCCGCTGTTGATGGTGTGCGCCAGCACGCCGCGGCTCTGGGCGCGGCCGTGGTAGCCGATCATCAGCACGCCGTCGACACCGGCCTCGACGCCGGCCATCATGCCAAGGTAGCGCGGCTTGCCCAGCACCACCCGCGCGCGCGGATCGAGCTGGTCCGGCAGCAGGTTGCGGAAGCCGCCGTGCGAATCGTTGACCAGCACCTCGGTGGCCCCGCCGGCAAAGGCGCCTTCGACCGCGGCATTGGCTTCGCCGGTCATCCAGGCCCGGGCGCGTTCGTATTCGCCGTTGCCGGGGCGCGTCTGCTCGGCGTGGAAGACGCCAGCCACGCCTTCGATATCAGTGGAAACTAGGATTTTCATCAGGCGGTTCGGCCCAGTTCGGGCATCACGTCCAGCAGTGCGCGCCGGCCGTGGCCGTCGCGGCCCTGCACCGGTGCGGCATGCCACAGGGCATGCAGGATGGCTTGCTCGACGCTGTCGGCCGCGGCGCGGAACAGCGGGTCGAGAAGGGTTTCATGCAGCATGGCGACGGCCGGCATCGGCCGCGCGGCGTCATGGGGCACGGTATACGCGGTCGAAAACGCGAGTGCGATATCGCCTGAGCCATGCCCGAACACCGAGCCGGTACGCGCCAGCCCGGCGCCGGCGCGCAGCGACAGCCGGCGCAACTGGCGCGCGTCCAGCGGGGCATCGGTGGCGAGGATCATGATGATCGATCCTTTTTCCGGTTGCGCCGCGGTGTCGGGCTGCGCCAGGCGCTGCACCAGTTCCGGACCGGCCAGCCGGCCGGCCACGGTCAACGATTCCGGCGTGCCGAAATTGGCCAGCACCAGCGCGCCCACGCAATAGCCACCGGCCAGGCGTGAAGCGGTGCCGATACCGCCCTTGACGCCGAACGCCGACATGCCGCGCCCGGCGCCAACCGCGCCCTGCGCAACGTCCTCACCGGCACCGGCCAGGGCCGCCTCATAGTGGCTGCCCGCCACCGCCATGCACTGGATATCGTTCAGGTAACCGTCATTGCACTCGAACACCAGCGGATTGACTGTCGGCAGCACGCGGCCGATCTCCGGGTTGGCCGCCACCGCCGCGCGGATCTGCGCCTGCGCCACCGCGCCGACCGAAAAGGTATTGGTCAGCGCCAGCGGCGTTTCCAGCACGCCCAGTTCGTCCACCTGCACCAGCCCGATACTCTTGCCAAAGCCGTTGAGCACGGTAGCCGCTGCGGGCACCTTGTCGCGGTAGGGATCGCCGCCATGCGGACGGATCACGGTGACACCGGTCTGCACGGCGCCGTCCGCCAGCGTGCAGTGGCCGACGGTCACGCCGGCCACATCGTCAATGCTGTCCAGCGGACCTGCCGGCAGGCTGCCGACATGCGGCACGCCCGTTGTCGATGCGGTCATGTTCAGCGACTCAGGTTCAACGGCGGTCGATCTTGGGGTCAAGCGCGTCGCGCAGGCCGTCGCCCAGCAGGTTGAAGGCCAGCACGGTCAGGAAGATCGCCAGGCTCGGGAAGATTGCCACGTGCGGCGCGGTCACCATGTCGGCGCGGGCTTCGTTGAGCATCGCTCCCCATTCGGGCGTGGGCGGCTGCGCGCCCAGCCCCAGGAACGACAGGCTGGCCGCGGTGATGATCGAGGTGCCGATGCGCATCGAGAAATACACCACGATCGACGACACCGTGCCCGGCAGGATATGCCGCATCAGGATGGTCCAGTCCGACGCGCCGATGCTGCGCGCAGCCTCGATGTAGGTCAGCCGCTTGAGCATCAGCGTATTGCCGCGCACCAGCCGCGCGAACGCCGGGATGCTGAAGATGGCCACGGCGAAGATCACGTTGGTCATGCCGTTGCCGAGGATCGCGACGATGCCGATCGCCAGCAGGATGCCCGGGAAGGCGAAGAGCACGTCGGAAATGCGCATCACGATGCGGTCCCACCAGCCTTCGTAGTAGCCCGCCAGCAGGCCCAGCACGGTGCCGATCAGCGCGCCGATGATCACCGACAGGAAGCCCGCCGCCAGCGAGATGCGCGCGCCGGCCAGGATGCGGCTGAAGATATCGCGTCCGAGCGAATCGACTCCCATCCAGTGCGCGGCCGACGGGCCGGCGTTGAGCGCGTCGTAGTCGAAGAAGTTCTCCGGGTCGTACGGCACGATATGCGGCGCCACGATGGCAATCACCACCAGCACCAGCACGAAGGCACCGGCGCCCAGCGCCAGGTGCTGCTTGCGGAATTTGCGCCAGAACTCGGTCCAGGGCGTGCGCACGGCCTCCGGCACGGGGGCAGTGGCGGGTGCCGCTTCACTTGCGGCGGGCGTGGAAAGCTCAGTCATGCCGGCCTCACTTGTAGCGGATGGTTGGGTTGATCACGGTGTAGAGCATGTCCACCACCAGGTTGATCAGGATGAATTCGAGCGAGAACAGCAGCACCTCGGCCTGGATCACCGGGTAGTCGCGCATCTCGACGGCATCGACCAGCAGGCGCCCCAGGCCCGGCCAGTTGAACACCTTCTCGACCACGATCGAGCCGCCCAGCAGGAAGCCGAACTGCAGGCCCATCATCGTCACCACCGGGATCATAGCGTTGCGCAGGCCGTGCTTGGTCACCACCAGCGTCTCGCGCACGCCCTTGGCACGGGCGGTGCGGATAAAGTCTTCCTGCAAGACCTCGACGAACGAGGCCCGGGTAAAGCGCGCCATCACCGCGGCCACCGCCGCGCCCAGCGTGATGGACGGCAACACGTAGTGCTTCCAGCTGTCGGCGCCGATCGATGGCAGCCAGCCCAGTTGCACCGAGAACACCTCCATCAGCAGCATGCCCAGCGCGAAGGCGGGAAACGAAATCCCCGACACCGCCAGCGTCATGCCGAAGCGGTCCGGCCAGCGGTTGCGCCACACGGCCGAGCCGATCCCGATCACCATGCCGAACACCACCGCCCAGGCCATCGACGTCACCGTCAGCAGCAGCGTGGGCATGAAGCGGTCGCCGATCTCCTCGCTTACCGGGCGCTTGGTACGCAGCGAATGGCCGAACTCGCCGCGGACCGCGTTGGAGAAGAAATTGACGAACTGCTCGTGCATGGGCCGGTCCAGCCCAAGGTCCTTGCGCACCAGTTCGACCGTGGCCGAGTCGGCCTCCGGGCCCGCCGCCAGCCGCGCCGGATCACCCGGCAGCAGGTGGACGAACAGGAACACCAGCACTGCCACGATCAGCAGCGTGGGGATCACGCCCAGCACACGTTTTAGGAAGTAATTCAGCATGACACACCAAGAGGAAAGGCCGCGGGCCGCCCGCCTGCGAACCCCGCGTCGCGGGCAGGCGGCCGTCTGTCGGCTTACTGCTTTACTGCTTACTGCTCTGGGATGGGATAGCGTGGATCGGGCACCTTGGTACTGCCGGCGCCCGACCATCTACCCATTACTGCTTGATGTCGATCTCGTCGAAATTGAACGACCCGTCCGGCATCACATAGGCACCGGTCAGCCGCTTGCTCCGCGCGAACAGCACCTTCTCGGTCACCAGGAAGGCCCACGGCGCATCCTTCCAGATGCGTTCCTGGGCGTCCTTGTACAGGCGCGCCTTTTCGCCGCGATCGGTGGTGCGCAGCGCGCCGGCGATATCGGCGTCGACCTGGTCGTTCTTGTAGTACGCGGTGTTCAGCAGCTTGGGCGGCATCGACTCGGAAGCCAGCAGCGGACGCAGCGCCCAGTCCGATTCACCGGTCGACGACGACCAGCCGATGTAGTAGATGCGCACGCCGGCATCTTCCGGCTTCGGCACGCTCTCGACCTTCTCCACGCGCTGGCCGGCCTCGAGCGCCTGCACCGAGGCCTTGATGCCGACCTGCTGCAGCTGCTGCTGCACGAACTGGATCACCTTCTGCGCGGTGGTGTGGTTGTAGGCCGACCACAGCGTGGTCTCGAAGCCGTTCGGGTAGCCGGCTTCCTTCAGCAGCGCGCGCGCCTTGGCCGGGTCATACGGCCACGGGCCCAGCTTCTCGGCGTAGTCCACGCCCGGCGGCACCACGCCTTCGGCCGGCACCGCGTAGCCCGCAAAGGCGACCTTGGCCAGCGCGTCCTTGTTGATGGCGTAGTTGATCGCCTGGCGCACCTTGGGGTCGTTGAACGGCTTGACCATGGTGTTCATGGACAGGTAGCGCTGGATGATCGACGGCGACGCGATCAGATCCACCTTGGGGCTGTTCTTCAGCACCGCGGCCTGCTCGAACGGGATGCTGAAGGCGAAGTCGGCCTCGCCGGTCTGCATGATCGCGGCGCGCGTGTTGTTGTCCACCACCGGCTTCCAGGTGATGGTGTCGATCTTCGGGTAGCCGGTCTTCCAGAAGCCGGCGAACTTCTTGCCCTTCAGGTGGTCGGGCTGCTTCCATTCAACGAACTCGAACGGGCCGGTCCCCACCGGGTGGAAGGCAATGTCCTTGCCGTACTTCTGCAGCGCGGCTGGCGAGATCATCACCGCCGACGGGTGCGCCAGCACGTTGATGAACGGCGAGAACGGCTCCTTCAGCGTGACCTTGACGGTATTGGCATCGACCACGTCGGTCTTGGCGACACGGTTGAACAGCGTGTAGCGCTTGAGCTTGTTGGCCGGGTTGGTGACGCGGTCCAGGTTGGCCTTGACGGCGGCGGCATCGAAGGTGGTGCCGTCGTGGAACTTGACGCCCTTCTTCAGCTTGATCGTATACGTCAGGCCGTCCTTGCTCACCTCGTAGCTGTCTGCCAGCACATTGACCAGCTTCATGTCCTTGTCCAGGCCGAACAGGCCCTGGTAGAAGCTCTTCCCGACCGCCTGCGACAGCGTGTCGTTCGAATCGTACGGATCCAGCGAGGTGAAGGTCGAACTCACCGCCATCACGGCATCCTTGGCGGCGAAAACAGGGGCCGAAGCCAGCATGCCCAGCGCGCCGGCGGCAAAGGCGCCGGCCATCCATCGGGGCGAAACCATACGTGCAGACATCGTCGAATCTCCTTGGTAACTTCTTGACTTCCAGGACTTCAATAAGCGCCGCCGACGGCATGCCGGGCGACATAATGGCCGAGCGACCCGCTGCCGGCGACCTGGACCAGCGGCTGCACCACCGGTTCGTCGCCGACCACGCGGATCGGGCTGGGGATCTCGTCGTTGAGCGGCTCGCGCCGCAGGTGGCGCCGCGCCGGGTCGGCAATCGGCACCGCCGACATCAGCTTCTTCGTGTAGGGGTGCTGGGGGTTTTCGAAGATCGCGCGGCGCGGCCCGATCTCGACGATCTGGCCCAGGTACATCACCGCCACGCGATGGCTCACGCGCTCCACCACCGCCATGTCGTGCGAGATAAACAGGAAGGCGATGCCAAGCTCGCGCTGCAGGTCCAGCATCAGGTTGACGATCTGCGCCTGGATCGACACGTCCAGCGCGGACACCGATTCATCGGCCACCACCACCTTGGGGTTCAGCGCGAGCGCGCGCGCAATGCAGATGCGCTGGCGCTGGCCGCCGGAGAATTCGTGCGGGTAGCGCGCCGCGTGCAAGGGGTCCAGCCCCACCTTGTCGAGCAGCCAGGCCACGCGCTGCTCGGCCTCCTTGCCGCTGGCCACCTTGTGCACCAGCAGCGGCTCCATGATCGAATAGCCGACCGGCACGCGCGGATCGAGCGAGGCGAACGGATCCTGGAAGATGAACTGGATATTGCGGCGCAGGGTCTGCAGCGCCGGCCCTTCCATCTTGCTGATGTTCTGCCCGGCGAACTCGATGGTGCCGCTCTGGCTTTCCACCAGGCGCAGCAGCGAGCGGCCCGTGGTGGACTTGCCGCAGCCGGACTCGCCCACCAGCGCCAGCGTCTCGCCGGGATAGAGGTCGAAGCTGACTTGCTCGACCGCATGCACGCGCCGCGTAACGCGGCCGAACAGGCCGCCGGGCACGTCGAAGCGCGTCACCAGGTCCTGCACGCGCAGGATGGGAGCAACGCCCGGGGTAACGGTGTCCTGCGGCGCGACCGGCTCAGCGTTGGCGCTGTCCAGCTGCAGCAGCGGGAACTTGGCCGGCAGGTCGGTGCCGCTCATGGCGCCAAGGCGCGGCACCGCCGACAGCAGCGCGCGCGTGTACGGATGGGCGGGGGCACGGAACACATCGTCCGAAGTGCCCTCTTCCACCTTCTCGCCGCGGTACATCACCAGCACGCGGTCGGCGACCTCGGCCACCACGCCCATGTCGTGGGTGATGAAGACCACGCCCATGTGCATCTCGGCCTGCAGGCCGCGGATCAGCTGCAGGATCTCGGCCTGGATGGTCACGTCCAGCGCCGTGGTGGGCTCGTCGGCAATCAGCAGCGCCGGCTTGCACGACAGCGCCATGGCGATCATCACGCGCTGGCGCATGCCGCCGGAGAGCTGGTGCGGATAGCGCTCCAGCACGCGGCGCGCCTCGGGGATGCGCACCAGCTCCAGCATGCGCAGAGCTTCAGCGCGCGCCGCGGCGCGGCTCTTGCCCTGGTGCAGCCGGATCGATTCGGCGATCTGCTCGCCCACCGGGAACACCGGGTTGAGCGAGGTCATCGGCTCCTGGAAGATCATCGCCACGTCGGCACCGCGTACGCTGCGCAGCGTGGCGTTATCCGCGCGCGCCAGGTCGAGCACCTCGCCGCCACGCCGGCGCAGCGCCATGCTGCCAGAGACGATCTTGCCGCCGCCATGTTCGACCAGGCGCATCAGCGCCAGCGACGTGACCGACTTGCCCGAGCCCGACTCGCCCACCACCGCCAGCGTCTCGCCGCGGTCGACATGGAAGGACAGGTTGCGCACGGCCTCGACGGTGCGCTCGGACGTAGCAAAGCGCACGGTCAGCCCGTTCACCGAGACGACGCGCTCGGGCGGCAGAGCGGTGCCGGATGCGGAAGCGTGCGATTGCGCAGGGGTAGTGGCCACTGGAACTCCTTGTATTGCTGCTTGATGCTCGGACTTGCAGGTGCGGTGCAGGTCAGCCGTAGATCGACACGTTCACCGCCTCGCCCACCCGGGCGAAACCGCGATACATGCCTTCGGTGTTGAACGGCAGCGTGACGTTGCCGGCGCGGTCCACCGCGATCAGGCCGCCGCGGCCGTTGATGGCGCGCAGTTTTTCCATCACCACGCGCCGGGCCGAATCCTCGAGCGAGAGGCCGGCGTAGCGCATCTGCGCGGACACGTCGTACGCGGCCACGGTGCGGATGAACATTTCGCCGGTGCCGGTCGCCGACACGGCCGCGACGTCATCGGCATAGCAGCCCGCGCCGATCACCGGCGTATCGCCAACGCGGCCCACGCGCTTGTTGGTGACGCCGCCGGTGGAGGTGGCAGCAGCCAGGTTGCCCCGGCTGTCGCATGCGACCGCGCCGACGGTGCCGAACTTGCTGTCGGGATCGATCGGATCGGCCGCGCTGGCCTTGCCCTGCGCGGCCAGCGCGGCGGCGTCGTGGTCCAGCAGCGCCATGCCTGCGGTGCCGCGAGCGCGCTGCCACTGATCGTGGCGAGCCTGCGTGAAGTAATAGTCCGGCGCCACCAGTTCCAGGCCCTGCGCTTCGGCGAATGCCTCGGCGCCGGCGCCGGCAAAGAGCACGTGCTCGCTGTGGTCCAGCACGGCGCGCGCGGCCAGCACCGGGTTGCGCAGGCGCGTGACGCAGGCCACGGCGCCGGCTTCCAGCGTGGCACCGTCCATCACCGCGGCATCAAGCTCATAGGTGCCGGCATGGGTCAGCACGGCGCCCTTGCCGGCGTTGAACAGCGGGCATTCTTCCAGCAGGCGCACCGCCTCGGTGACCGCATCGAGCGCGCTGCCGCCCTCGGCCAGGACGCGCTGGCCGGCTTGCAGCACGTGTTGCAGCGCTTCGATGTATTCGCGTTCGCGGGCGGCGTCCATCGCCGCGCGGGTGATGGTGCCGGCGCCGCCGTGGATGGCAATGACTGCTGGTTGCATGTGGATGCTCAGGACTTGCGGGTGTTGGAGGATCGGCCGCGCTTGGCGCCAGCCGTGAGTTCGGTGGACTGCGGGGTGCCGGGCGCGGCACGGCCGGCGGACTCCGCGGCCGGCGCGCCGTACAGCCACGGCAGCAGGAATTCAGTCATTTCAGCAGCGGCCTTGACCGGGCGCTCGGCCCGGTGCGCCACCGCGCCGCACAGCGCCTCGATCAGCGCCAGCACGGTGGCATCGGAGTTGGCCGAGAGCCGGTTGCCGGCCTGCGCGTAGAGCGCGATATCGGCCAGCGGCGCCAGCGGCGAGGTCGGCCCGTCGGTCAGCGCCAGCACCTGGCCGCCGTGCGACTTGGCCCGCTCGGCCAGTTCGATGGTGTCCGTGACGTAGCGCGGGAAGGCAATCACGATCAGCAGGTCGCTTGGCTGCTGCTTGAACAACTGCCGCGCCGCATGCGAGGCGCCGCCGGCGCCTGCCACCGAGGTCACCATGCGGCAGTGCATTTCCAGTCCGTGCTGCAGCAGGCCCGCCAGGAAACCGCTGGCGCCGAAACCGGCCACGTAGACACGCTGCGCCGCCAGGATCGCCGAGACCGCGCGCTCGCAGGCCTCCGGGTCGATGCCGCGGCGCGTGGCTTCCGCGTTGGCCGCGGCATCTTCCAGCGAGGCGGCGAAGACTTCGGCCGCGGTCGCGGGCCGCTCCAGCTCGCTGCGCAGCCGCTCCACCGGCGCCAGCGTGGCTTCGAAGCCGCGCACCAGCTCGGCCCGGAACTGCGGATAACCGTCGAACCCCAGCGCCCGCGCAAAGCGGTTGGCCGTGGCCACCGACACCTCCACCGCCGCGGCAAATTCGTCGATGCGCATGGTTGCCGCGCGGAACAGATTGGCCAGCACGTATTCCGCCATGCGGCGGTGCGCCGGCGTCAGCGCCGGCAAGCTGCGCGCAATGCGGTCTGAGATCGAATGGCCTTTTGGCATGGTGGAAGCGGTTGGTCTGGACGTCACCGGATGGGCGCCGTTTTCGTGAAAATGAATTTACACGTAACGCACGAACAAGAAAATAGAGTTTTGCGAGACCAAGGGTAATCCCTGAATCGCCGAGGCACGAAGGCACATTGACGGTGCACGTTGCCGAGCTGTTTTGCACCGCCACGGCGTGCGGCGCACCGGAAACGCTACAATGCCGGCCAGCGCACCAGACCCGGCGGTTGCCCGCTTTCTCCGCGCTTTTTCTGTTTTTCACTCAGGCATTTCCCCCCTCTCGTGATCCGAATCGACCAGCTAGTCCTCCAGCGCGGCACCAAGGTGCTGTTCGACCACACCAGCGTGACGCTCAACCCGGGCGAGCGCGTGGGCCTTGTCGGCGCCAACGGCAGCGGCAAGTCGACGCTGTTCGCGCTGCTGCGCGGTGAACTGCATCCGGACGGGGGCGATGTCATCGTGCCGGCGCAGTGGCGCGTCGCGCACGTGGCGCAGGAAACGCCTGCGGTCAGCCGCACCGCCGTGGATTACGTGATC
Organism: Cupriavidus necator N-1; assembly: GCF_000219215.1. NCBI lineage: Bacteria > Pseudomonadati > Pseudomonadota > Betaproteobacteria > Burkholderiales > Burkholderiaceae > Cupriavidus > Cupriavidus necator. The sequence goes on from NC_015726.1 coordinate 2,107,920, forward strand.
GATGGCGACACCCGTTTGCGCGAGATCGAAGCCGCCATCGCCGCCGCACAGGCCAGCGGCGACGGCAGCGCCGAGGGCGAAGCCCACGCCGCCTTTGCCGACGCCGACGGCTACACCGCCCCGGCGCGCGCCGAAGCCCTGCTGCTGGGCCTGGGCTTCACGCTGGCGCAGGTGTCGCAGCCAGTGGCCTCGTTCTCCGGCGGATGGCGCATGCGCCTGAACCTGGCGCAGGCGCTGATGTGCCCGTCCGACCTGCTCCTGCTCGACGAACCGACCAACCACCTGGACCTGGACGCCATCGTCTGGCTGGAGGACTGGCTGGCGCGCTACCCCGGCACGCTGGTGATGATTTCGCACGACCGCGAATTCCTCGACGCGATCTGCAACGTCACCGTGCATATCGAGAACCAGCAACTGCGCCGCTATGGCGGCAACTACACGCTGTTCGAGACCCTGCGCCTGCAGCAGATGGCGCAGCAGCAGTCCGCCTACGTGCGCCAGCAGAAGGAAATCGCGCACCTGGAATCGTTCATCACGCGCTTCAAGGCCAAGGCGACCAAGGCGCGCCAGGCACAGAGCCGCGTCAAGGCGCTGGAAAAGATGGAGCGGCTGGCGCCGGTGCACGTGGCCGCCGGCTTCGCCTTCGAGTTCCGCGAACCCGACGCCGCGCCCAACCCGATGATGGTGCTCGACGGCGTCGACTGCGGATATGCCGAGGCCGAGCCGCCCGTCACCATCCTGCACAAGCTGGCGCTGTCGATCCAGAACGGCCAGCGCATCGGCCTCTTGGGCGCCAACGGCCAGGGCAAGTCCACGCTGGTCAAGACCCTGGCCGGCACGCAGGACCCGCTCACGGGCAAGCTGCGCCTGGGCAAGGGCCTGCAGATCGGCTACTTCGCCCAGCACCAGCTGGAGACACTGCGCGACCACGACTCGCCGCTGCAGCACCTGGCACGCCTGGCGCCCGACACCCGCGAGCAGGAGCTGCGCGACTTCCTCGGCAGCTTCAACTTCCGCGGCGACATGGCCACCGCGCCGATCGAGCCCTTCTCGGGCGGCGAGAAGGCGCGGCTGGCCCTGGCGCTGATCGTCTGGCAGAAGCCCAACCTGCTGCTGCTGGACGAACCGACCAACCACCTGGACCTCGATACCCGCGAGGCGCTGACCATGGCGCTGGCGCAGTTCGAAGGCACGCTGATCCTGGTCTCGCACGACCGCCACCTGCTGCGCGCCACCGCCGACCAGTTCATGCTGGTGGCCGACGGCACCATCAAGCCGTTCGACGGCGACCTGGACGACTACCGCGACTGGTTGCTGCAACAGGCCGCGGCCAAGCGCAATGCCGCCACCGCCGCGCACCTGGCAGAGAACGCCGGCGATGCCGCGGCGGCGGTCAACCGCAAGGACCAGCGCCGCGCGGAGGCCGACGAGCGCCAGCGGCTGTCAGCACTGCGCAAGCCGTTGACGAAGGAACTGGAAAAGGTGGAAAAGCGCATGGCGGTGCTGCAAACCGCCAAGGAGGAGATCGACCAGTTCATGGCCGATGAAAGCAGCTATGCCGAAGCCAACAAGACGAAGCTGATGGAGATGCTCAAGCGCCAGGGCGAGGTCAATGGCGAGCTGGAGACGCTTGAGGAGAAGTGGCTGGAGTTGCAGGAGCAGATCGAGCAGATTGCGTAATCTGGTTCGAGTCCCCTCCCTCGCACCACCGCAAACAAGAAACGGCGCCAATGGCGCCGTTTCTTATGTCGATGGCTTGCTCCCGACTCAGCGGAAATTCTTCTCGCGCCGGATCAACCCCACCGCCAGTGTCAGCGTCAGGATAAACAGCCAGATCAGCGACCATGCCGGCACCGACAGCCCCAGCACCGGCGGCAGCGGCGCGGTGCACAGGCCATCGGCGTAGAACACCTGAGGCAGCGCCTTGGCAGTCGGCAGCGCGTTGACCCAGTTTTCCAGCGGGTCGATGCCGCAACTGGCCTTGGGATTGAGCAGCAGCGACACGTGGTAGACCGCCACCGCAATGCCGGCGATGCCGGACAGCATGCCCAGGCCCTGCCACAGCGAGCGCGTGTTCTGCGCCACCGCGGCCAGCAGCGAGAAGATGCCGATGCCGATAAAGGCGAAGCGCTGCATCACGCAGAGCGGACAGGGCTGGTAGCCCTTTTCAAACTGCAGGTAGAGCGCAACGCCGACCAGGCCGAAGGAAACGAGGGCGATCAGCAGGAAGTAGGCGCGGGAGTTGGCTTGCATGGTTGGTGATCAGGTGTTCCGATAATCGGTGCCGTCAGTGGATGGCGCGGCATTGCTGCGCATTATTACCTATTTTGCAGCGCCTGCAGTTGACGTCACACGCAGCGCAAGCCCCCTGCCCTGTGGCGGATTGACGCAGGGGTGCTACCCGCCGGCTGCCTGCCACGCCGTGCGCGGCAAACGGTACAGGCAATGGGGCCGCAACGGATGCCCTGGCGGCAATGCGGGATGCTCAAAGCCCACGGCATCCTCGCGCATGCCGAGCCTTTCCATGACCGCCCGCGAGCGGGCATTGGCGAGTGTCGTGAAGGACACGATTTCATCCAGCCCCAGCCGCTCAAAGCCCCAGGCAAGCGCGCCGCGTGCCGCCTCGGTCGCGTAGCCGCTGCCCCAGGCGTGCCGCGCCAAGCGCCAGGCGATCTCCACGCAAGGCGCGAACGGCAGCGCCGCGGTGGGCTCGTGCAGTCCGACAAACCCCAGGAAAACACCGTCCGCCTTGCGCTCCGCTACCCAGACGCCCCATCCCTTCGCTGCGATCAGGCTGCGGCAGTGGTCGGCCATCGCATCGCTTTCAACACGCGTCAGCGGCGCAGGGAAATAGCGCATCACCTGCGCATCGGCATTGAGCGCGGCAAACGGCGCATAGTCCGCCTCGCGCCACTGCCGCAGCCGCAGGCGTTCGGTCTCGAAGGCGATGCCGTCGTCCATACTCAGTCCAGATGGCGCACGCGGTCGATGGCCTGCTCGATGCGTTCCACCGCGATCACTTCGAGCCCGTCGATCTTCTGTTTGGGCGCGTTCGCCTTGGGAATCACGGCGATCGTAAAGCCCAGCTTGGCGGCTTCCTTCAGGCGCTCCTGCCCGCGCGGGCTGGGGCGGATCTCGCCGGCCAGGCCGACTTCGCCGAACACCACCAGGCCGCGCGGCAGCGGCTTGTTGCGCATCGATGAATGGATCGACAGCAGCACCGCGAGGTCGGCGGCGGGCTCGGTGATCTTGACCCCGCCCACCGCGTTCAGGAACACGTCCTGGTCAAAGCAGGCAATGCCCGCGTGCCGGTGCAGCACCGCCAGCAGCAGCGCCAGCCGGTTCTGCTCAAGGCCCACCGCCAGCCGGCGCGGGTTGGGTACATGGGCGGTATCGACCAGCGCCTGGATCTCAACCAGCAGCGGACGCGTGCCCTCCTGCGTCACCAGCACGCACGAGCCCGGCACGGTCTCTTCGTGCTGCGACAGGAACAGCGCCGACGGATTGCTGATGCCGCGCAGGCCGCGCTCGGTCATGGCAAACACGCCCAGCTCATTGACCGCGCCGAAGCGGTTCTTGAAGGCGCGGATCAGCCGGTGCGACGAGTGGGTATCGCCCTCGAAATACAGCACCGTATCGACGATATGCTCCAGCACGCGCGGACCCGCCAGGCTGCCTTCCTTGGTCACATGGCCGACCAGGATGATGGTGATGCCGCTGCTCTTGGCAATGCGCGTCAGCTGCGCCGCGCATTCGCGTACCTGCGCGACCGAGCCCGGTGCGGAGTTCAGCGCCTCGGAGTACAGCGTCTGGATCGAGTCGATCACCGCGACTTCGGGCTTTTCCACTTCCAGCGTGGCCTGGATCTTCTCCAGCTGGATTTCGGCAAGCAACCCCAGCGACGGGCTTTCCACGCCCAGCCGCTGCGCGCGCAGCGCGATCTGCGCACCGGATTCTTCGCCGCTGACATAGAGCACGCGGCGCTGGCCCGCAAGGTTGGCCAGGGCCTGCAGCAGCAGCGTGGACTTGCCGATGCCGGGATCGCCGCCGATCAGCACCACCCCGCCCGACACCAGGCCGCCGCCCAGCACGCGGTCGAATTCATCGATGCCGCTGGAGAAGCGCGGCACGTCAGCGGCATCGATCTCCGACAGCTTGCGCACCGTGGCCGACGCGGCCAGCGGCTGGAAGCGCTTGTTCGCGGCGGACTCGGCCACCGTCTCAACCAGCGTGTTCCACTGCTGGCAATGCGGGCACTGGCCGGCCCAGCGCGGCGTGGTGCCGCCGCATTCAGTACACGTATAGACAGTCTTGGTCTTGGCCAACGGATGTCCTTGCAGGAAAAAACGAGCCGGGCCCACAAGTGGCCCGGCCGGCAGATGGTAAGTGCACGGGCCTGCGCCCGCACCAACGCCCCGGATCAGGCCACGGCAGGCGCGGCGCTGTCCGAAGCCGTGATCGTCGCCACCGAGGTCGGCACGCGCGGCGCGAGCGCGCACATCAGCTCGTAGCCGACCGTGCCGCTGGCCTGCGCCACCTCGTCGATCGGCAGGCCCTGGCCCCACAGCGTGACCGGGCTGCCGACCTTGGCCTTCGGGCACGGGGTGAGGTCCACGCACAGCATGTCCATCGACACGCGCCCGACCAGTTCGGTGCGCACGCCATCGACCAGCACCGGCGCACGTTGCTCGCCCCAGCCCGACGCGTGGCGCGGGTAGCCGTCGGCATAGCCGCACGCCACCACGCCGATGCGCATCGGCCGCTCGGCGGTGAACAAGGAGCCGTAGCCGACGGTATCGCCCGGCTGCAGGTCCTGCACCGAGATCAGTTCGCTGTGCAGCGACATGGCGGGCTGCAGGCCGGTGCCGGCAATATCGGCATCGCGCCCGGTCGGCGAGGCGCCGTACAGGATGATGCCGGGGCGCACCCAGGCGCGGTGCGCCTGCGGGTGCCACAGCACCGCGGCCGAGTTCGACAGGCTGGCCTCGCCCGGCAGGTTGGCCGTGGCGGCATCGAACGCCTCGATTTGGTGGGCGACGCCTCGGGCACTATCCGCATCGGAAAAATGCGTCATATGGACGATACTGCCTACACAGGGCATGGCACGGGCGCGCTCCCAGGCGGGACGGTAATCCGCCGGATGGAAGCCGAGCCGGTTCATGCCGGTGTTGAGCTTGAGCTGGATGGCCAGCGGCCCCTTGGCGCGTGCGCTTTCCAACATGCGCAGCTGCTCGTCGCAATGGATCGCGGTGGTCAGGCGGTATTGTTCGATGACGGCAACATCCTGCGGCTGGAAGAAGCCCTCCAGCAGCAGGATCGGGCCCTGCCAGCCAAGGTCACGCAGCAGCACGGCCTCGTTCAGGTCCAGCAGGCCGAAGCCGTCGGCACCCCGCAGCGCAGCAAAGACGCGGCGGATGCCGTGGCCGTAGGCATTGGCCTTGACCACCGCCCAGATGCGCGAATCCGGCGCCTTGCGGCGGATGATGTCGAGATTGTTGGCCAGGGCGGGTTGATGGATGACAGCGTGGATGGGTCTTGGCATGGGAGTCACATCTCAGGAAGCGGACGAGCAAGCAGGCGGCGCTGGCGGGATGGGCGGCCGGCGCGGGCGCTGGAAGGACGGCTCTGTCTCAGTATCGATGGCGCAAACGTCACCTGTCGGTGTACAGCAGCATGTTGCGGCGACTGGCATGCGGGAATGTGCGGAATTGGCACGCCCTTGTATCCCAGTCACCATATCGGTTCGACCACGCACCAGATCAGGGAAGACCCGGTCGGCTGGTCGCGATCGCAGTCGTTATTTGAACACATTCGGATGCCGTTGCCGGGGGTCATTGGGGAATCGGCACGGCAATCCGCTGTCAAAAAGAGCCCTTGCCGGGGTTCGGGAATGTCATGTTTTCGTGATATAAAGCCGGACGCTCCGGCCATGTTCTAAAAGCGAAGCATTATGTCAATGACTGTCAGGCAAGCCTCAAGACGCCGCAGCGCAGCACCTCAGACACAATTCGACACGGCCGCGGCACAAGGTTCCCTGCAAACCATGGCCTCCCCGGTGGGCGCTAGCCTGCCCAGCCTGAGCGGAGTTCGCGATGGAGAAAAAGTCGACAGCATGAAGAAGGGTTTTTACACCATCATGGCCGCGCAGTTTTTTTCTTCGCTGGCCGACAACGCCTTACTGATCGCCGCGATCGCCCTTCTCACCGAATTGCATTCCCCGCAGTGGATGACCCCGCTGCTCAAGCTGTTCTTCGTTCTTTCCTACGTCGTCCTCGCCGCCTTCGTCGGCGCCTTTGCCGACTCCATGCCCAAGGGGCGGGTGATGCTCATCACCAACGCCATCAAGGTGGTCGGCTGCGCCATCATGATGTTCGGGCTGCACCCGTTGCTGGCGTATGGCGTGGTGGGATTCGGCGCGGCCGCGTACTCGCCGGCCAAGTACGGCATCCTGACCGAACTGCTGCCGCCAGAGAAACTGGTGATGGCCAATGGCTGGATCGAAGGGCTGACGGTGGGTTCGATCATCCTGGGCACCGTGGTGGGTGGCGCGCTGATCTCGGTGCATATCTCCAGCCTCCTGCTGCGCTTTGACGTCCCCCTCATCAACACCGGCATCGACACCCCGGCCGAAGCCGCGATGGTGGTGATCATGCTGTTCTACGTGGTCGCCTCGATCTTCAACCTGTTTATCCCCGATACCGGCGCCCGCTATCCGGCGCAGGAAAAGAACCCGATCAGGCTGATCGCAGAGTTCGGCGACTGCTTCGTGGCGCTGTGGCGCGACAAGCTGGGCCAGATCTCGCTGGCGGTGACCACGCTGTTCTGGGGCGTGGGCGCCACGCTGCAGTTCATCGTGCTGAAGTGGGCCGAGAAGTCGCTGGGACTGAACCTGTCCCAGGGCGCGCTGCTGCAGGCCGTGGTGGCCGTGGGCGTGGCCGTGGGCGCGATCCTGGCCGCGGCGCGCATCCCGCTGCGCAAATCGCTGTCGGTGCTGCCCTTTGGCGTGGCCATGGGCGCCACCGTGATGATCATGGCGTTCTACACCAAGGATGCGATGCCCCATGTCACGCTGGACGTGCTGGGTATGCATATGCCGCTGTACATGGCCATCGCCTATGTGTTCCTGATGGTGGTGGGCGCCATGTCGGGCTACTTCGTGGTGCCGATGAACGCGCTGCTGCAGCACCGCGGGCACGTGCTGCTGTCGGCCGGCCACTCCATCGCGGTGCAGAACTTCAATGAGAACGTCTCGGTGCTGCTGATGCTGTGCCTGTATGCGCTGCTGATCAAGCTGAACGTGCCGATCGGCGTGGTCATCATCGCGCTGGGCCTGTTTATCTGCGTGACCATGGCGCTGGTGCTCAAGCTGCACAAGTACAACGTTCGCACCTTCAACTCGCTGGCGATGATCGGCGAGGACAAGCACCACTAGGGTCTCTCCCGCGTCCATCTGCCTGCAGCCGGCGCGAGTGGCTCAGGCCGTGTCGCCTGGCGCGGCCTGCTGCCCTGGCCTGGACGGCTCCGCCGCCCGTGCCAGCGCACGCTCTTCCCACCCCGGCGGCACCACGAACCCGCGCGAGAATTCGCGCCACCAGCCCGGCGCCTCTGGCCCGGCCGGCTCCAGTTCACACAACATCACCGGCGATTCGCGCCGCCAGCCGTGATCATGGCGCGGGTCCGCAAAGCGCTGCGCCAGCATCGCATGCAGTGCGCCGACATCTTCCGTGCCGGCTTCGGGCACCAGCGCGCCCGATAACCACCCGGTACGCGGCAGGCGGCACCAGCGCAAGCCAGGCCGCGCGGCTGCGCGGGCGGCCCAGCCGTCGAGCGTGGACCACCAGCCGTGCAGATGGTCTGGCGCGATGCCCAGCGCATCCAGCCCCGGCGGCACCCGGCCATCGCGATAGAACAGCCACCCCAGCAGGTAGACCTCGCTGCGGTCCACCGTATGTCCCAGCAGGGCCTGTGCCTCCGCGGTGCAGCCCAGCGGGAGCTGGCGGTGCACGATGTGGCCCAGCTTGTCGCCAAGGCGGTCGACCAGGTTCGGGCCGACGAAATCCTGCGCCCGCGGCACCTGGCTGACGCCAGGCGCCATCAGGTAGAACTTGGCCGCCATCTCCCAGTGGACCACCGCGCCCGACGCCTGCTCGCGCCAGATAAAGTCCAGCTCGCCCAGCGTGCGGATACCCTGTCGCCCTGCGCGCCGCACCGGCACGTTGGCAGCCAGCAGCGACAGCCCCTGCATATGGCGCAGCGCGAAATGCAGCAGCCGCTCGGCATGGCGGCCCAGCCGCAGGCTGCGGCTGGCGGGGTCCTGGTCGGGATCGTCGGCGGAGGGGGCGGCGTGGCCGTCGGCCAGTTCGTCGATGGTGGCGGGCAGCGTGGCGGGGTCCGCGGCTTCCAGCCAGTGCTGCCAGGCGGCCAGTGTGCCGGCAGGCCAGCGTGCCGGGGCCGCGCCTGGCACCGCCGCCAGCAACGGCGGCGAGAGCGTGGTCCAGGCCAGGTCGCGCGTGCGCGCCGACGCGGCGCGGCGCCACAGCGGCGGGCCCGACGGCCTGTTGCCGTCGCCGCCGCGGGTCAGGGAGAGATCAGGCCCCAGTTCCCGCACGGTCATGAACCTCCCTGGCCAGGCACAGGTCTTCCCAGGCGCGCGCCTTGTCGGTCAGGGTGCGCAGCAGGTAAGCCGGATGGTAGGTCACCACCACGGGGATGCCTTCATAGCTATGTACGGTGCCGCGCAGCTTGCCGATCGGCGTGGTGGTGCGCAGCAGCGACTGCGCCGCAAAGCGGCCCAGCACGACGATCACCCTGGGCTTCACCAGCGCGATCTGGCGGCGCAGGAACGGCTCGCACTGCGCCACCTCTTCGGGCTCCGGGTTGCGGTTGCCGGGCGGGCGGCACTTGAGCACGTTGGCGATAAACACATTGCGCCCGCGCGCCAGCCCGAGCGAGCCGAGCATATTGTCGAGCAGCTTGCCGGCCTGGCCGACGAAGGGCTCGCCCTGCAGGTCTTCGTTCTCGCCGGGGGCTTCGCCCACCAGCATCCATTCGGCCTGGCGGTCGCCCACCCCGAATACGGTATTGGTGCGGTTCTGGCACAGGCCGCAGGCGGTGCAGCTTGCCACGGCGGCGTCCAGCGCCGGCCATTCCATGCTGGCGATGGCAGCTTCGCGCCCCGCTTGCGCCGAGCCGGGTTCCGGACCGGCGGGGACCAGGGCAGGCGCAACCGGTGTCCGGGAGACAGGCGGCGCCACCGGCGCCGGCACCGGCATGGCGGGTTCCGCAACCACTGCGGCAAACTCGGCCACAGGCGCCTCGGCAACAGCCATCGCTGCCTGCGCCACGGCCGCCTCCGGCGCGGCGTCTGCCTGCGCATCCGCGCGCTCGCGCGGCACCCATTCGGTCGGGATGCCCAGGACTTCCAGGAACTGTGCGCGGCGGCTCATGCCCTGCCCTCCGTGCCTTCATTGGCGGCGGCCTCCGCCGGCCAGTTGCGGCGCAGCACCAGCGCGTCCTCGCGCTTGCTGCCCAGGGCCGGGTAATAGCCCTTGCGGCGCCCGATCTCGGCAAACCCCGCCGCCTGGTACAGCGCGATCGCCCCGGTATTGGACGGCCGCACTTCCAGCAGCATGGTATGGATGCGGTGCGCGTGCGCGGTGGCCAGCACCACCGCCAGCATCAGCCGCCCCAGCCCCTGGCGCTGGCGCTGCGGCTCGACGGTGATATTGAGCAGGTGCATTTCATCGACCACCGGCATCAGCACGGCGTAGGCCACCAGCGTGCCCACCGGGTCGCGCAGCGTCAGGCCGAGATGCCCGGACTTGACCGAGTTCTCGAAATTGCCGCGGGTCCACGGATGGCTGTAGGCACGCGCCTCGATACCTGCCACGGCCTCCAGGTCGAGCGCGCTCATGCGGCCCAGCGCCCAGCCGACCGGCAGCGCCGGCATGGCGGGCACGGCCGGCCAGTCGTTGCGGTGATCGAGCGGATAGGCTGCACTCACGATGCGCTCCCGGCCTGGGCCGCGGCACGGGCGGCAGCGACGGCTTCGCGTTCGGCGATGGTCTGGGCGACCTTGTCGCGCAGGTAGATCGGCACGGCCTGGTCAGCGTCGATGGCCTCGCCGCGCGCCAGTGCGCGCAGTGCAATCGCGACCATCGGCTGCGCATGGGGCATCGCCTCCGGCAGCACGCGCGCGGCGCGCGCCAGGCCCGCCAGCCGCTCGCCGAAGACGGTGGCTGCGTTGCCGGCCAGCCAGAATTCGCCGTCGGGCAGCGGCACGGTTTCCGGCGCGCTGACCTGCATCGGCGTAACTTCCGCCCATTCCCGCGCGCTGGCATGCCAGCGGAAAGCAGCGGAATAGGCTTCATCCATGCGCGCGTCCAGCGCCACCAGCACCGCGGTATCGTCCGGCAGCGCCGGGGTGGCGGCCCGCGCGCGCTCGGCGCAGGTCATCAGGGTATTGACCGGAACCACCGGCAGCCCGGCGCCGAAGGCCAGCCCCTGTGCCACGCCGCAGGCGGTGCGCAGGCCGGTGAACGAGCCCGGGCCGGCGCCAAAGGCAATCGCAGCACAGTCCGCCAGCGCGATGCCGGCTTCGGCCAGCAGTTCGCCGGCAGCCGGCAGCACGCGTGCCGACGAGCGTGCGCCAGTGTGCTCATGGCGCACCAGGCACTCGACTCCGGCACCCGGCACCGCACGTCCGAGCGCGACCGAGCACCACTCTGTAGAAGTTTCAACAGCAAGAATCCAGGACATGGCGCGATTGTATCCGGTGACGCCCGGAATCGAGGGCTTCTTCGGTTTTATACGGACGGCGCGGCGGCGCCGGGCGGCTATCATCGGCCTGCACTTTCGCAATCCAGACAGCACCTACGGAGGAACCCCATGAGCGACCTGCAGGCACGCTTCGACCAGGCCCAGATCGACGTCAAGCAACTGAGCGAGCGCCCCAGCAACATGTCCCTGCTGCGCCTGTACGCGCTGTTCAAGCAAGGCAGCGAAGGCGATGCCCACGGCGACAAGCCCGGCATGACCGACTTTGTCGGCCGCTACAAGTTTGAAGCCTGGGAAGCCCTGCGCGGCACCGCGCGCGAACAGGCGATGGAGCAGTACATCGCGCTGGTGGGAGAACTGCGCAGCGGCGCAGCCAGCTAAGCCGGCGCAGCCAGGCCCGGCGGCTTCAGGCCGCCGGCACCGGCCGCGGCCGGATCCGCCACGCCGCGAACATCGCGCTGGCGATCACCACGCCCACCGCCAGGAAGGTTTCATCGAAGGCCCGGATGCGCGCCGCCTGCACGGCGGCGTCGCCGGCCTGGCCCAGCACCGCGCCGTGCTCCGCCAGCCGCCATTGCAGCCCCACGCCGGCCAGGCTCACGCCGATAGCGCCGCCCAGCTGGCGCAGGAAGTTGATGCAGCTCGAGCCCTGCGCGATCAGCGTGAAGTCCACCCCCCGCATTGCCCCCAGCGTCAGCGACGGCAGGATGCAGCCCAGCCCGATCCGCCCCAGCACCGCCAGTGCCACCAGCACCAGATAAGGCGTGGCGCGCGAGCCCAGCGCCATCAGCAGGAACGACAGCGACAGCAGCGCCAGCCCGAACGACACCTGGACATGCGGCGCGATCTTGTGGGTGAAGCGCCCCGATACGGCAATCGTCAGCGCCAGCACCACGCCCGCCGGGAACAGCACCAGGCCCGCGCGCGACGGCGTGTATTCCAGCGCCATCTGCATATAGATCGGCAGCAGGTAGGTCGAGCCGAACAGCCCCGCGCCGTAGATAAAGGCCACCACCGCCCCGGCCGCGAACTGCCGGTAGCTGTAGAGCCGCAGGTTCATCAGCGGATGCGCCGCGCGCAGCTGCCATAGCACGAACGCCGCCAGCATCAGCACGCCGAAGCCCGACAGCGCCAGGCCTGCGGGCACGCTGTCGCGCATCTCGACCACGCCGTTGAGCAGGCTGACCGTGGCAATGCCGGCCAGGCCCAGCCCGCGCCAGTCCAGCGGCTGGCGCTCGCCCATCATGATCGAGTCCACCGCCATGAAGCGCCGCGCCATCAGCACGCCAATCAGCGTCAGCGGCACCACCACGAAGAAGATCGAGCGCCAGCCGAAGGCCTCGACCAGGAAACCACCCAGGCTGGGCCCCAGCGCCGGCGCCAGCACCACGCCAAAGCCGAACATGCTGATCGCCTTGCCCTGCTCACGCTCTTCGAAGACGCGCAGGATCAGGATATTGGGCAGCGGCTGCATGATGCCCGCGGCGATGCCTTCGGCCACGCGCATCGCGATCATCACGCCGTAGGTCGGTGAAAAGCCGCCGAAGAACCCGCCCGCGCCCAGCAGCAGCGAGGCCCCCAGGAAGGTGCGGCGCAGCCCGTAGCGATTCAGCAGCCAGGGCGTCAGCAGCATCGACAGCGTCATCGCGATCATGAAGCTGGCCGCCACCCATTGCGCGCGCTCCTGCCCCAGCACGAAGTGCCGGCTCAGGTCCGGAATCGCTACGTTGATGATGGTGGACGAGACGATCGACGAGATCGTGCCCAGCATCAGCGTCACCAGCACCAGCCAGCGCAGCCGCTCGCCGTAGCGCTCACGCAGCGCCAGCCGGGTCGGCAGACCCGGCCGCTGGCCGGAACCCTCCGGCGTGGCGGAGCCCTCGCTCACCCCAGCCGTCCGGTGTCAGCGATCTCGCGGATCTTGCGCACGGTGTCGATATCGGCCTCGTGGTAGGCGGATTTGACGATCTCGGCGTAGCGGTCATCGCCGCTGGCGTCGACCGCCGGCATGGTGGTGTTGTAGACAAAGCGCAGCAGCAGCGCGCCCGGGCCCGGGGTCTCGATCGCCATGGTCAGCGTGCCGCCGGCATGCTCGGCCGTAGCCGCGGTTTCATAGCGCACCTGCCGGCGCGGCTCGAACACCACATGATCCTGGATCGACGCCTCGCCAAAATGCAGCACGCGATCGATCCAGTTGTCGCCGCGGCCGACTACCTCGGCGCGGTCCAGCCCCAGCACGAAGAGTTCGGGCGACTCGGCGCGCAGCACCAGCCCTTGCCACAGCTGGTCAGGCGTCAGCGGATCCAGTTGAGGATTGCCCGGATCGTTGATCTCAACCAAGTGCTCGAAACGCAACTTCATTCTCCCTGTCTGCAATGATTCGATATTATGAAGTCTCCGCGTGTTCGGGAGACCTTTTTGTCTGCGCGGTGCAACATGGCTTGACACGAGCCATTGCCCTTTATCGACCAATATCCACGCCAACTGGAGTCCCGCATGAGCGCTGCGCCGCTGGCCGAAACCGATCCCCTGCAGATCCTTGTCTACGCCGACTCGCTGTCATGGGGCATCGTGCCCGGCACGCGCCGGCGCCTGCCGTTCCCGGTGCGCTGGCCCGGCCGGCTGGAGCTGGGCTTGAACGCCGAAGGCGGCGCCCCGGTGCGCATCATCGAAGACTGCCTGAACGGCCGCCGCACGGTCTGGGACGATCCCTTCAAACCCGGCCGCAACGGCCTGCAGGGGCTGGCGCAGCGCATTGAAATCCACTCGCCGCTGGCACTGGTGGTCCTGATGCTGGGCAACAACGATTTCCAGTCGATGCACCCGCACAACGCCTGGCACGCCGCCCAGGGCATCGCCACTCTGGTGCAGGCCATCCGTAGCGCGCCGATCGAGCCTGGCATGCCGGTGCCGCCGGTGCTGGTCGTCACCCCACCCCCGATCCGCACCCCGCGCGGCCCGCTGGCGCCCAAGTTTGCCGGCGGCGAGCATAAGTGGACGGGCCTGCCGCAAGCCGTGGCCGAGGTCTGCACGCAATTGGGCTGTCCGCTGTTCGACGCCGGCACCGTGATCCAGAGCAGCGAGGTCGACGGCGTGCACCTGGATGCCGACGCGCACCTCGCACTCGGCGACGCGCTGCGCCCGGTCGTGCGGCAGATGCTGCGCGCCTAGCGCGCAGTTCCTGACACCTGCCTGCGGCCGGCTGAAACATCACTCCTGACAGCAGGTGTCAGGAGACCCGGCGCACAATGCGGCCGCTCTCACACGGAACGCCGCCAGGAGGCTGTCATGGAGTTGCTGATCAATATCGATGTCGACGATCTGCCGCGCGGCATCGACTTCTACGCGCAGGGGCTTGGCCTGACGCTGAACCGCAAGCTGTTCGACGGCACCGTCGCCGAAATGCTGGGCGGCAATACTCCGATCTACCTGCTCGCCAAGCCCGCCGGCACCCGCCCCACCACCCGCGCCGACACCCGGCGCGACTACCGCCGCCACTGGACCCCTGTCCACCTCGACTTTGTCGTCGCCAACCTGGAACAGGCCATCGAACGCGCGCTGGAAGCCGGCGCCGAGATCGAGGACTGGCCGCAGGACTTTGACTGGGGGCGGCAGGCAACGCTGTCAGACCCGTTCGGGCATGGCTTGTGTTTTATCGAATGGAAGGGCGCGGGGTACGGGGCGTAGCCGGCTGAGCCCGCCGTACCTGCGACACCAGCGGTTTTCGGACTATTCGCGTATCCGTGGCCTGGCCCAAATGTCACATTTCCATGCGGCATCGGGCTTGCCTGTTTCCCTGACGCTCGCGTTGTAATAACATTGTGCTGACGCGCAATGAGGGGCAAGAAATGAAAGCGACGATCCGCAAGATGGGCAACTCACAAGGTGTCCTGATCCCCAAGGCAATCCTGGCGCAGCTAGGTCTGGAGAATGAAGTGGAAATGGAAATCGTGAATGACGCCCTGGTGCTCCGGCGCCCTAGGCAAGCACCGCGGCAAGGCTGGGCGGAAGCCAGCCAGGCCATCGCCGCGGCCGGTGACGACGCCCTGGTATTGGGCGACTTCCCCAACACCGACGACGCGGAGCTGAAGTGGTAGCGCGCGGCGACGTCTGGCTGGTTGCGCTTGACCCGACCGTCGGCAGCGAGATCGAGAAGACACGCCCCTGCGTCATCCTCTCGCCGCCGGAAATGCACGACTACCTGCGCACCGTCACCGTGGCGCCAATGACCACCGGCAGCAGGCCGGCACCGTTTCGCGTCCCGGTGACCTTCCAGCGCAAGACTGGCCTGATCCTGCTGGACCAGCTCCGGACCGTGGACAAGTCCCGGCTGGTCAGGCGGGCCGGCGGCCTGAGTGACAGGATTGTGGAGGACACCTTGCGGACATTGCGCGAAGTCTTTGCAGACTGAGCCGTGACGCAGAAGCATTTAATGCCGGCAATCTGGCGTCATTTGGATTCATAAGCATATGAAAAGGAAATAGACGCCAGATTCATTCCCGCTGCGCCATCTGGACGCAATTGCGTTAATCTGTGGCCATCGCCCCGGTCAGGCGATCCCTGCCCAGGCGACAGTCTCACTCGCCACATAACCAGAATATCTCCAGAACTCCTATGCGCAGCACGTCTCTCATCAAGCGTCTGGCGGTCGCAGTGTCCGCCCTTGGTTTTATCGCCGCCGGCAGCGCGTCGCCCCAGGAACAGACTATCCGCGTTGGCACCGTCAGCGGCCCGGACGCCGAGGTCTGGCAAGTCGTCCAGAAAGTGGCCAAGCGCAATGGCCTGAACGTCAAGGTCGTGGAGTTCAACGACTACGTGCAGCCCAATGCCGCACTGGATGCCGGCGACCTGGACGCCAACAGCTTCCAGCACCAGCCCTACCTGGACAGCCAGGTGAAGCAGCGCGGCTACAAGATGCAGAGCGTGGGCTACACCTATATCTCGCCGCTGGGTATCTACGCGAAGAACCTGAAGTCGCCGAAGGACCTGCCGCAAGGCGCCAAGGTAGCCGTGCCCAACGACCCGTCCAATGAGAACCGCGCGCTGCTGCTGCTCCAGTCGCAAGGCGTGATCAAGCTGAAGGCAGGCGCCGGCACCAACGGTGTCAACGCCACCCCGCTGGACGTGGCCGAGAACCCGAAGAAGCTGAAGCTCGTGGAACTGGATGCCGCCCAGCTGGCCCGCGCCCTGCCCGATGTCAGCGCCGCCGTGATCAACACCAACTACGCGCTCGCCGCCGGCCTGCAGCCGACCAAGGACGCGCTCGCGCTGGAAGACATCCACAGCCCGTACGCCAACATCATCGTCGTGCGCACGCAGGACAAGGACAAGCCGTGGGTCAAGAAGCTGGTGGCAGCGTACCAGTCTGAAGACGTGCGCCAGTTCATGAAGGCCCAGTACAAGGGCGCGATGGTGCCGTCGTTCTGATTGCACGTGGCACACCGGATCGCCGTAGCGCAGTCCGGCCAGCGATGCCGCGTGTGCCCGCCGGAGGTGCTTGCAAATTTGTGAACCTTCGGTAAAATGCGCCGCTCACCTTGCCCAGGTGGCGGAATTGGTAGACGCACTAGGTTCAGGTCCTAGCGGTGGCAACACTGTGGAGGTTCGAGTCCTCTCCTGGGCACCAATATTTAGAAAGGCTCGCGTAAGCGAGCCTTTCTTCGTTTCAGCCCGGGAAGGGAAGTCCTTGAGGACTTCCCGCGAGGACGAGAAAAGGCAACGCTTGCAAGCGTTGCCCGGGGTCGCGCCTGGGTGATCGAGTCCTCTCCTGGGCACCAAGGTTTCAAAGCGAGAAGCCCGCACGAAAGTGCGGGCTTTTTGTTTTTACAGCCGCCAACGGACATTGAAGCGGTTCAGCGTTTTTGCGGCTGCCCCAGGACCGGGGGCGCCGGCGGCGGCAGCGGCGTGGCAACCGGCTCCAGCCCGGTGGTTCGCACGATCGTGGCTGCCGCCGGGGACGCCAGGAACCGAACAAACCGCGAAGCCGCAGCGCTCTGGTGGCCGGCCACCATCCCGGCGGAGAAGAAGACCCGCTGCTGCAGTTCGGCTGGCAGCGGGCCGACGAAATCCAGCTCCTTGAACGGCAGCAGCTCGCTGACTTGCTGGAAGCCGATTTCCGCATCGCCTCGGGCCACCACGGCGCCGACGCGCTCGCTTTTGATCTTGCGGGCCTTGTCCTTGATCTGGTCCGCGACGCCGAGCCGGTGGAACAATTCACCAGACAGATAAGTCCCACTGGCGCTGGCTGAATACGCAATCGATTTAGCGTTGAGCAAGGTCTGCTTCAGGCCCTCCACGGTGCTGATGTCGGGCTTGGGCGTGCCCTTGCGGACCGACATGCCGATCAGCGACTGCGCCAGGTCCACCCGGCTGCCCGCTGCCACCTTGCCCTCCGCTATCAGCTTGTCGAGACCCGAGTCCGCCAGGATCACCACATCAAAGGTCTCGCCGCGTGCCAGCCGGCTGGGGATGGAATCGGGTGCATTGCCCATCGACGCGCCGTAGGCGGTGATGATCCGGTCCTGCGTGGCGGCTTCATACAGCGGCACCAGTTGCTGGTATGCCGCGGTGAAACCGCCCGAGGTAATCACATGGATATCGTCTGCCCAGGCGGGCGCGGCCAGCCATACCAGGAAAACCAGTGCGGCCTTTCTGGCGGCCAGGGCGGTCAGCTTCATTTTGTCTCCTTGATCTCGTTGCTGGCGCCGCAAGAGCTCCAGTCTTCCTCGTTCTTCTGCATTGCCAGAGTATTCGCGCAACACTATTCTGTGAATTGCAATGTTCTGATGATTTCATGCATGTCACGCATCAATTTCGCACTTGAGGATTTGCAGGCATTTATCGCCACGGCGGAGAAAGGCAGTTTCCGGGTGGCAGCCGAGACTCTGCATATCTCGCAACCAGCGCTGAGCCGCCGGATCGACAAACTTGAAAAGACGCTCGGCTCTCGCCTGCTTGAACGCACCACCCGCCGCGTGGAGATGACACCCGTCGGCAGGCAGTTCCTAGAGGAAGCGCGGGCTGCTCTGGATATTCTCGACAGCGCAGTGTTCCGCCTTGGTGACGAAGCTGCGCTCCGGCGCGGGCTGGTGACGGTGGCGGCGATACCGTCTGCCGCGGCGCATCTGCTGCCCGATGCCATCAGCGTGTTTGCAGCCCGTCATCCTGGCGTGCGCGTGCGCGTGATCGACGAAAGCGCCAACGCGGCGCTGTCCAGCGTGCTGTCGGGCGAATCGGACTTTGGGCTCAACTTCATGGGTTCCCAGGAACCCAATATCGAGTTCCGCCCGATCCGTACCGAGCCCTATCTGCTGGTGTTGCGGCGCGACCATCCCTGGGCCGATCGCAAGTCGGTCGCATGGGCGGACCTGGCGGGGCAGCGCATGGCCGGCGTGTCCAGGCAAAGCGGCAATCGCGCCCTGATCGAGAATGCCATCGCCCATCTTGAACAGCGCCCGACCATCTATTACGAAGCCAACCACGTCGTTGGCGTGCTGGCGCTGGTGGAAGCCCGCCTCGGCATGGCCGTGCTGCCGGGCCTGGCACTGCCACGCGATCATCCCCGCCTGTGCGCCATCCCGCTGACCGAGCCTGCCGTGGACCGTGTTCTGGCGCTGATACGCCGTCGCGACCGAGCGTTGCAGCCTGCGGCCAAGGCGCTGTTTGACATCCTCACTTCTGAGGCTGAAATGTCCGCCGATTGACCAGCAACAGCGGCCCACCGCATCTCAACTGGATTTCTTGCGCCAAAGCCGGCCGAGGGACTTGCAAAATCCGCAGCGCGCTGTAAAATCCGGCGCTCACCTTGCCCAGGTGGCGGAATTGGTAGACGCACTAGGTTCAGGTCCTAGCGGTGGCAACACTGTGGAGGTTCGAGTCCTCTCCTGGGCACCAAGGTTTCAAAGCGAAAAGCCCGCACGAAAGTGCGGGCTTTTTGTTTTGCCTCGACGGACTCGTCATTCATCCGCGCACAGCTTTGCCGCCGTCTGGTCCAGCTGCGCCTTCACCATTGCCAACAGCGAATACACGTTGTGGCAACCCTCCGAACGCTCGCTCTCGATTTCAACCAGCAACAGGAGGGCATTTGCTCAAGGGAGTCGATCGTGCCAGCCGGCACGATATGCCGGGATCCTGCAGGGTGATGGGTAGACATTTGCATCGCGCTTATCTCCTACTAACCAGAGAGAGCCCGCCAGCCCAGGTGAGAGGAAGGTGGCGGGACTGACAACGGGGGTGACATACCGGGGAACCTCAGCAGAAGAAGACCCGGCCAGCCTTGCAGCTGCCCCGCCCGGCCCGCCATGGAAACATGGTTGCCCGCGCGACTCTTGATTGAATGAGATCGAATCTGCCGAGGTTCTTTCGGGTTGTCACCCCCGCTCACCGAACCCTTCGGCGAGGCTTGCAGTTTCCCGCCCCCGCTATAGTGCGGCGATAAGACGTTTCGCATTCGCCACTCCGTCACCGATCGCGTACATTATTCCTATCCAAAGGCGCGGCCGTGCCGCCTGACAAGAATCACTACGGAGACCTACCGTGGGCAAACTACAAGAGCGTCGCCATTTCCTGGGAGCCGCGCTGGGCGGCCTGCTTGTCCCCGCCCTGCCCGCCTGCGGCGGCGGCAATGACGATCCGCCCAACCCTCCCGAGCCGGTTCCCGAATCCCAGATCACCCAGGCCATTGCCCAGCTCGACAAGCTGGCCGCCGACCTGATGGCCAGTTCCCGCGTGCCGGGCATGGCCGTCGCCGTGGTGCGCGGCAACCAGACCGTTTACGCCAAAGGCTTCGGCCGTCGGCTGGTGACCGACCCCGCGCCGGTCGATGCCGACACCGTGTTCCAGCTGGCATCGGTGTCTAAATCCGTCGGCGCCACCGTGGTGGCACGCCAGGTCGGCCGTGGCGGCATCGGCTGGGATACGCCGGTGCGCGCGCACCTGCCCTGGTTTGCGCTGTCCGACGCCGAGGTCACGCAGGGCGTCACCATCGGCGATCTCTACGCCCACCGCTCCGGCCTGCCCGACCACGGCGGCGACCTCCTTGAAGACATGGGGTACGACCGCCGGCAAGTATTGACGCGACTGCGCTACCTGCCGCTGCATCCGTTCCACGCGGTCTACGCCTACACCAACTTTGGCCTGACCGCCGCCGCCGAGGCGGTCGCCACCGCGGCCGGGATCGACTGGGCCACGCTGTCCGAGCAAGCCATCTACCAACCCCTGGGAATGACCCGCACCAGTTCGCGCTACGCCGACTTTGCCGCACGCGACAACCGCGCCCTGGGCCACGTCAGAGTCAATGGCAACTGGGTGCAAGGCGCGGGCCGGATGCCGGATGCGCAATCCCCCGCCGGCGGCGTCAGTGCCTCGGTCAACGACATGGCGAAATGGCTGGCGATGCTGCTCGCCAAGGGCGAGTTCGCCGGGCAACGCGTGGTCGACGCCGCCGCGCTGACCCCCGCGCTGAGCCAGCAGATGCAGAGCAGTCCGCCCGTCGACGGACGCCCTGCCGGCTACTACGGCTATGGCTTCAATGTCGGCACCACCGAACTTGGCCTGACCTCCTACAACCACTCCGGCGCCTTCGTGGCCGGCGCGGCCACCAACTTCACCGCGTTGCCGGCGCTCAACCTGGCCATCGTGACGCTGACCAACGCGCAGCCCATCGGCGTTCCGGAAACCCTGAGCGCACAGTTCTTCGACCTGGTGCAATACGGCGCCATCCGCCGCGACTGGGGCAAGATCTACGGCGACGCATTCGCGCCGCTGCTGGCGCCGGAAGGCCGCCTGGTCGGTCAGCCGCGCCCCGCCAGTCCGCTGCCGGCGCGTGCACTGTCGGCGTACACCGGCACCTACCAGAACGACTACTACGGCCCGCTGCAGGTCGCCGACCAGGGCGGCACGCTGGTGATGACGCTGGGCGCCACCCCGCTGGTGCTGCCGCTGAGCCACTGGGACGGAGACGTCTTCACTTTTACGCTCGAAAACGAGAACGCCACGCCGGGCACGATCTCGCAGGCAGCGTTCTCCAGCGACCGCGTGTGGCTGGAGTATTACGAGCACGAAGGCTTGGGCATGCTTGTCCGCTAGTACTGCAAGTTGTGCCGGGCCAATTCAACCAGGAGAATGACGCATGAGTAACTGGCTGGCAAAGGCCGTTGGCGCGCTTGGCTGCGCCCTAGCGTTCCTGGCAGGTCCGGCGTGCGCCGCGGATCCAGCGACCCTGACCATTTCGGCAGGCACGCAGCAGCGCAGCTGGACCCGCGACGAACTGCTGCGCGATCCGCGCCTGGTCGAGGTGCCGGTGGATGACGACAACCTGAAGCGCCGCCTCACATTCAAGGCCATCCCCCTGACAGCCCTGCTGCAGGGCATGCCGGTGAACGACAGCGCCAGTGCCACGACCGCGGCCAGCGATGGCTATGTTGCCCACTTGCCGATGCGCCTGTTGCTGGCCGAGCGCGCCGACGGACCACGCGCGTGGCTGGCGGTCGAGAACCCCGCCGCGCCGTGGCCAAGGCTCAAGGACCAGGACATCGGCCCGTTCCGCCTGATCTGGACCGTGCCATCCGGGCGCGCCGCCGCGGCGATCAACGAGAGTCACTGGACCTACAGCATCGTGCGCATCGACATCACCGCGTCGCCCGCCGAGCGCTATGCAGCCATCCGGCCCGCCGCTGGCCAGCCTGCCGATGGACCGGTCATGCGCGGCTTCGCAACCTTCCAGCGCGTCTGCTTCTCGTGCCACTCCCTCAACCGGGTCGGCGACGCCAACCTCGGCCCCGACCTGAACGTGCCGTACAACCCGGTGGAGTACCTGGGCGACGACAAGCTGGCCAGGCTGATCCGTGACCCGCAGTCATTGCGCTGGTGGCCGAACTCGCGCATGTCGGCCATCGACGAACAGACGCTGTCCAGCGCGGACCTGAAGGACCTGCTGGCATACCTGCGCCATATGGCCGGGCGCAAGGCGGCCGCGCCCGCTCACGCAACGCGATAACGCTGAATGACCTCCGGATCCGGGTCGATGCCCAGGCCCGGGCCAGTGGGTACCGCGATCATGCCGTTCCGCGGCACCACGGCATCGCCAAGCACTTGCGCGTCCATGTCGAAATAGCGCCATTCGATCATGGCCGCGGCATCCCCCAGCGCTGCCGTGGCGTGAATACTGGCCAGCAGCCCCGGACCGTCATAGAAGGTATGGACCATCACTTGCGTGTTGTGCGCCTCGGCCAGCGCAAAGACGTTGCGCAAGGCGCTGATGCCACCCATCTTGGCCGGGCTGGGTTGCACCACATCGACGGCGCCCACGCTGAGCAGGTGCTGGAACTCCATCAGCGTGGTGGCATTCTCGCCGGCGGCGACCGGGATGGCGCAGGGCGGCCAGTCCGGCGTAATTCTCCGGCGGCCACAGGGGTTCTTCCAGCCACCGTAGCGAAGAGGGTTCCAGCGCGCGCGCCATGTCGATGGCCTCATGGAGCGGCCACGGGCAGTTCGTATCCAGCGTGATCTCGATATCCGGGCCTGCCGCTTCGCGCGCGGCGCGGATGACCGTCAGGTCGACCTCATGCAGCTTCAGGCTCCGGTAGCCATCGGCGATGGCCCGCCTGACGTTGACCGCGATCGTTGCGGGATCGGCATACCGGATCAGGCTGGCATAGGCAGGCAGGCGGTCCCGCCGCGCGCCGCCGAGCAGCCGGTGAACGGGCAGCCCGGCCGCTTTGCCGCAGAGGTCCCACAGGGCGATATCGAGCGCGGACAGCCCGTAGAAGATGGCCCCGCTGCGCCCGAAGACATGGAACCTGCGCTGCAGGTCCAGGCCGATGGCGTCGATCTGGGTTGCGTCCCGGCCGATGCAGGCAGGTGCCAGCATCTGTTCGATGGCAGCCTTGACCGCCGGAATCCCCACGAATCCGAAGGTCTCGCCCCAGCCGGCCAGCCCGTCGTCGGTCGACACCTTGAGCAGCAGCGAGTCGGCGGCCTGCATCCCGGCGCCGCCCCAGACGCCCGCGGCGGAAACGCCGCCCACCGTGAACGAAACGCGCAGGACGATGGCTTCGATGCTCGCGATCTTCATGGCGCGCCCTCCTTCCGCTACCCGCAGTCCGCCCGTGCATCGCATAAGGCGATGCCGGGCAGAGTTCAATATAGGCGAGAAGGCAAGGAACCGAATGACCGCTGGTCACCTACTCGATCGTCACCTTCCCGTCCTTCACCAGCTTGGCGAACTTGACCGTCTCGTCCTGGATCCTCTTGGCAAACTCCTGCGGGGTGCTCGCCATCGGCTCGGCCCCGACCGCCGCCATGCGCTGCTGGAAGTCCGGCGATTTCACGATCTTGACGATCTCGGCGTTCAGCCGCGTCACGATGGGCGCCGGCGTGGCGGCCGGCGCCAGCACGCCGAACCAGGTGCCGATATCAAAGCCCTTCAGCCCCGCCTCTTCCAGCGTCGGCACATCAGGCAGGACACTGGAGCGCCGCGCGGTGGTCACGGCCAGGGCGCGCAGCTTGCCCGACTTGATGTGCTGCAGCACCGGCGTCAGGGTATCGAACGACATCGTCACCTGCCCGCCGAGCAGATCGGTCGTCAGCGGGCCGCTGCCCTTGTAAGGCACGTGCAGCAGCGGCGCACCCGTGGCGGCCTGGAACTGGGTGCCGATCAGGTGCTGCGCGGTGCCGTTGCCATTGGAGCCATAGGCAAACTCCGGCGACGCCTTCTTCGCCAGGGCTACCAGTTCCGTAACGTTCTTCGCCGAAGTCTTGGCGGCATTGATGACCAGCACGTTGGGAACCATGGCGACCGTGGCGATGGGCGCCAGGTCCTTCTGGAAGCTGTAGGGCAGCTTCTTGTAGACGCTGCTGGCGATGGTATGGTGGACCGCGCCCATCAGCAGGGTGTAGCCGTCGGGCTTGCCCTTGGCGACGTAGTCCGCGCCCACGGTGGCGCCGGCGCCGGGCCGGTTCTCGACGATCACGGGCTGGCCCAGGCTTTTCGACAACTGGTCGCCCAGCGCGCGGGCCAGCACGTCGGTGGTGCCGCCCGACGGGAACGGCACCACCAGGGTGATCGGCTTGGCCGGCCATTCCTGTGCCAGGCAAGTGCCGCTGAGGATAAAGCCGGCTGCCAGCATGGCCACACCGGAAATACGACGCACGAGTTCAGTACCACGCATGATTTGTCTCCTGAATATTCTATGTTTCCCGCCAGCTTCGGCGGGTTGACGCTCTAATTCACCTGCGAAATTGCCTGCCTCCCCGCAAAGGTGGCCGCGCACCCCAGCTCGGCCTCAATAAACAGCAGCCGGTTGTACTTGGCCACGCGGTCGGAGCGGCTCAGCGAGCCGGTCTTGATCTGCGTGGCCGCGGTGCATACGCTCAGGTCGGCGATGGTGGTGTCTTCCGTCTCGCCGGAGCGGTGCGACATCACCGATGCGTAGCCGGCCCGCTCCGCCACCGTGATGGCCTGCAGGGTCTCGGTCAGCGTGCCGATCTGGTTCGGCTTGATCAGGATGGCGTTGGCCACGCCTTGCGCGATGCCTTCCTCGAGGATCGCGGCATTGGTCACGAACAGGTCGTCGCCCACCAGCTGCACGCGCCCGCCCAGGCGCTCGGTCAGCAGACGCCACCCTTGCCAGTCCTGCTCCGCCATACCGTCCTCGATGGTGACGATGGGGTACTGGCGCACCCAGCTGTCCAGCAGGTCGACAAAGCCGTGCGCGTCATAGCTGCGGCCTTCCGACTGCAAGGCATAGCGGCCGCCGTCATAGAACTCGGAGCTGGCTACGTCCAGGCCCAGTGCAATGTCACGGCCGGGCCGGAAGCCGGCGGCTTCGATGGCCAGCATGATGACCTCGAGCGCATGCTCGTTCGACGCCAGGTCCGGCGCGAATCCGCCTTCATCGCCCACCGCCGTGGCTAAGCCGCGCGCCTTCAGCACGCCCTTGAGCGTATGGAACACTTCCGCGCCCCAGCGCAATGCCTCGGAGAAGCTTGGCGCGCCAACCGGCAGGATCATGAACTCCTGCATATCGACGCTGTTGTCGGCATGCGCACCACCGTTGACGATATTCATCATCGGCAGCGGCAGGCGGTTCTCTGTCCTCCCGGCGCCAACCGACCGGTACAGCGGCAAGCCGGCCGAAGCCGCTGCCGCCTTGGCGCTGGCCAGCGAAACGGCCAGCAGCGCATTGGCGCCAAGGCGCGACTTCTCTGGCGTTCCATCGAGGCGGATCAGGCAGGCATCCACCTCAGCCTGGTCCGCGGCGTCCAGGCCGTTGAGCGCTCGCGCGATATCGACGTTGACGTGCTGCACCGCCTTCTGCACCCCCTTGCCGAAATAGCGTCGCTTGTCGCCGTCACGCAGTTCCAGCGCTTCACGCGATCCCGTGGATGCACCGGACGGCGTGGCAGCGAAGCCCTCCGCGCCATCGGCCAGCACGACCTGGGCCGCCACCGTCGGGTTGCCCCGGGAATCGAGGAGCTCGTAGCCGCGGATTTCCCTGATTGCAGTCATGTGGATCCCCTTACTGGACCTGCGCGATGCGCAGCAGATTGGTGGTACCGGCCACGGTGAACGGCAGGCCGGCCGAGATGACGATCTGCTGCCCGGCCACTCCGAACTGCTCTTTCAGCACGGTGCGGCTGGCCAGCTCGGTCATCTCCAGCACATCGACCACTTCATGACAGAGCACCGCATGCACGCCCCAGGCCAGCGCCAGCCGGCGCGCAGTGGCCACGCGCGGCGTCATGCCCAGGATCGGCACTTCGGGCCGCTCGCGCGCCATGCGCAGCGCGGAGTAGCCTGAGCTGGTGTAGGTGACCGCGGCAGGCACGCGCAGCAGGTTCGCCACGTGCCGGACGGCATAGCCAATGGCGTCGGCGGCTTCCGCGCGCGGCTCCGAATGCGAGGCCTGGATGGCTTCGTGGTAGTGCGGGTCCGCTTCGGTGCGCGTGATGATGCTGTCCATCATCTGCACGGCTTCGACCGGATAGCTGCCCGAGGCCGATTCGGCGGACAGCATCACGGCGTCGGCGCCGTCGTAGATGGCGGTCGCCACATCGGAGGCCTCCGCGCGCGTCGGCACCGGCGCGCTGACCATCGACTCCAGCATCTGGGTGGCAACGATCACCGGCTTGCCGGCCTTGCGGCAGGCGCGCACGATGCGCTTCTGCAGCGACGGCACCTGTTCCGCCGGCATTTCAACGCCCAGGTCGCCGCGTGCGACCATGACCGCATCCGACGCCGCCACGATCGCTTCCAGACTCTGGATGGCTGCGGGCTTCTCCAGCTTGGCGACAATGCCGGCGCGGCCGTCCACGATCTGCCTGATCTCTTCGATATCCTCGGCGCGCTGCACGAACGACAGGGCAATCCAGTCCACGCCCAGCGACAGGCCAAAGTCCAGGTCGCACCGGTCCTTCCCGGTCATCGCCGACAGGGGCAGCACCACGCCCGGCACGTTGACGCCCTTGCGGTCGGACAGCGTGCCGCCGTTGATCACGGTGGTTTCGGCGTACTCCGGACCGCACCGCTCCACGCGCAGGCGCACGCGCCCATCGTCGACCAGCAGTTCCGCGCCCGGCTGCAGCGCCGCGAAGATCTCCGGATGCGGCAGGCTGACCCGCTCCACCGAGCCCGGCACGCTGGCATCCAGGTCCAGCCGGAATGCCGCCTGTGCGGCCAGCTTCACCGGGCCATCGGCAAAGGTGCCGATGCGCAGCTTGGGTCCTTGCAGGTCCAGCAGCACGCCGATGGGGCGGCCGCGCACCTGCTCGATGGCGCGGATGCTGTGCAGCCGCTGCTCGTGGTCGGCATGGGTGCCGTGGCTGAAGTTGAGCCGGAACACATCGGCACCGGCGTCAAACAGGCGCTCGATGGTGGCCGGGTCTGTACTGGCGGGACCGAGCGTGGCCACGATCTTGGCGTTGCGAACGCGTCTCATGCGGATGCTCCATATGCGCGCGTCAGCAAGATCGCGCGAAAGTCGTTGACATTGGTCAGCGTGGGACCGGTAACTACGGCATCCCCCAGCGCCTCGAAAAATCCATGGCCGTCGTTGGCGGCCAGCGCATCCTGCGGGCGCAGGCCGGCGCGCCAGGCACGTTCCAGCGTGTCGGGGCCGAGCACGGCCCCTGCGATCTCTTCCTGGCCGTCGACACCATCGGTGTCGCCCGCGATCGCATGAATGCCGGGTTCGCCGCGCAGCGTCAGCGCCAGCGACAACAGGAACTCCACGTTCCTGCCGCCCCTGCCGGCGCCGCGCACGGTGACCGTGGTCTCGCCACCGGACAGCAGCACGCACGGCGCAGCAAACGGCTGGCCATGCCTGGCGGCTTCCAGCGCGATACCGCCCAGGACCTTGCCGACATCGCGGGCTTCGCCTTCGATGGCGTCGCCCAACGTGTGCACGGCATAGCCGGCCTCGCGGCCCACCTGCGCAGCCGCTTCCAGCGCCAGCCGGGGCGTGGCGATGAACTCGGTGCGGATGCGCGGCAAGCGCGGGTCGCCGGGCTTGAGCGTCTCTGCGGCGTCGGACGCCAGCACTGCCATCACGTTGGGCGGCAGGTCGATCGCATACCGTTTGACGATGGCCAGCGCATCGGCGCGCGTGGTCGGGTCAGGCACGGTCGGACCCGAGGCGATATCGATCGGGTCATCGCCCGGCACATCGGAAATCAGCAGGTTCAGCACCCGCGCCGGATAGCAGGCCGCGGCCAGCCGGCCGCCCTTGATGGCGGACAGGTGCCGGCGCACGCAATTCATCTCCGAAATCGTGGCGCCGGACTTGAGCAGCGCGCGATTGACGCGTTGCTTGTCGTCAAGCGTGATGCCGGCAAGCGGCAGTGGCAGCAGCGACGACCCGCCGCCCGAGACCAGGCAGATCACCAGGTCGTCCTCGCCCAGGCCCGCCACCAGCTCCAGCATGCGCTGCGAAGCGGCCAGCCCGGCGTCGTCCGGCACGGGGTGCGCGGCCTCCACGATCTCGATGCGCGAACACGGCACCGCATAGCCGTAGCGGGTGACGACCAGGCCTTCAAGCGGGCCGGGCCATGCCGCCTCCAGCGCGTTCGCCATGGCCGCCGACGCTTTGCCGGCCCCAATGACAACGGTGCGTCCGCGCGGCGGCGGCGGCAGGTGCCGCGCCAGGGTCCTGGCAGGCTGCGCGGCGGCGACCGCCGCTTCGAACATGCGCTGCAGCAGCACGGTGGGCTCGGAATATGGCTTGGTCACGTCGGCCCCTTAGTGCATCAGATTGGCGTGGGCATCCGCCGCGGCGGCGATGCGTGCGCGTAGCGGGGTTTCATCCCGGCTCGCCGGCACCGCATCGGCTTCGTCATCGAGCTTGCCGTCCAGTGCATCGGCCAGTTGCCGGCGATCCACCGCCCCCACCCATCGTGCAATGGCCAGTGTGCCCACGGCATTGCCGATCGTGTTGGTGATGGCACGCGCCTCGGACATGAAGCGATCGACACCGAGCAGCAGCACCATGCCGGCAACCGGGATCTTGCCCAGCGACGCCAGCGTTGCCGCCAGCGTGATAAAGCCGGAGCCGGTCACGCCCGCCGAACCCTTGGAGGTCAGCAGCAGCACGCCAAGCACCACCAGTTGGTCCGTCATGGTCAGCGGCGTATTGGTCGCCTGGGCCACGAAGATCGCGGCCATGGTGTAGTAGATGCACTGCCCGTCCGGGTTGAAGGTCAGGCCGGAAGGCACGACCAGCCCCACCACTGGCTTGCTGACGCCGGCGTTTTCCAGCTTGCGCATCAGCTGCGGCACCACCGACTCCGACGAGCTGGTGCCGAGCACGGTGAACAGCTC
Organism: Cupriavidus necator N-1; assembly: GCF_000219215.1. Taxonomy (NCBI): domain Bacteria; kingdom Pseudomonadati; phylum Pseudomonadota; class Betaproteobacteria; order Burkholderiales; family Burkholderiaceae; genus Cupriavidus; species Cupriavidus necator. The sequence goes on from NC_015726.1 coordinate 2,136,511, forward strand.
ATCGCGGATGTACTTCAGGAACTTCCACAGGCTGAATCCGGACAGCCGGGCCACGCCCCCCAGCACGATCACCACGAACAGGAAGCAGGTGATGTACATCGTGCCCATCAGCTTGCCCAGCGAGACCACCGAGCCCAGGCCGTATTTGCCCACGGTAAAGGCCATGGCGCCGAACGCCGCGATCGGCGCCAGCCGCATAATCATCCCCACGACAGTGAAGATGCCGTGCGTAAAGGAATCCAGGAAATCCACCACCGGCCTGGCGCGCGCCCCGATATGCGACAACGCAATGCCGAACAACGTGGCAAAGACCAGGATCTGTAGGATGTCGTTCTTGGCCAGCGCGTCGACGATGCTGGTCGGCACCAGGTTCATCATAAAGTCGATGAACGTGTGCGGTTTCTCCGCGGCATGCGTGTAGCTGGCGATGGCCTTGGTGTCCAGGTGCGCCGGATCGATATTCATGCCATGGCCCGGCTGGACCACGTTGACGACGACTAGGCCCAGGGCCAGCGCAAACGTCGACAACACCTCAAAGTAGATCAGGGCCCGCACGCCGACGCGGCCGAGCTCCTTCATGTTCTCCATGCGCGCGATGCCGAGCACCACCGTCGCAAAGATGATGGGCGCGAACACCATCTTGATCAGCTTGATGAACACGTCGCCAAGCGGCTTCAGGTCACTCGCGATATCGGGCGCCCACACGCCCAGGGCAACGCCGGCGCCAACGCCTAGCAATACCTGGACATAGAGCTTGCCAAGCAGCCTATGAATCATTGCTGTCTCCTGCTGTGTCTTTAAGGCAAAGCGCTCCCCGGCGCAGCTCTCAACGGCTGCTCGTCATGCTCGGAAGGCTGTACGGGCCGTGCAGGCCCGCAGGATGCGCCCCGGCCTGGCCGGGACGCGCGGCTGGCGTGGCCTGGCGCTCAGGCCGCCTTCGCCTGCTTGCCGGCGGCGAGGAGGTCGCACACGGCCTTGGTCACTTCAGCGGTGGTCGCCTTGCCGCCCAGGTCGCCGGTATGCAGCGCCGGGTTGGCGGTCACGGCTTCGACGGCCTGCATCACGCGCTGCGCCGCCTCGTTCTCGCCAAGGTGTTCCAGCAGCATGACCACCGACCAGAAGGTGCCGACCGGGTTGGCCAGGCCTTTGCCCATGATGTCAAAGGCCGAGCCGTGGATCGGCTCGAACATCGACGGATACCGGCGCTCCGGATCGATATTGCCGGTCGGGGCGATGCCCAGGCTGCCGGCCAGCGCCGCGGCCAAGTCGCTCAGGATGTCGGCATGCAGGTTGGTGGCGACGATGGTGTCCAGCGACGCCGGACGGTTCACCATACGCGCCGTGGCCGCATCGACCAGTTCCTTGTCCCAGGTGACGTCCGGGAATTCCCTGGCCACCTGCACAGCAACTTCGTCCCACATCACCATGGCGTGGCGCTGCGCGTTGGACTTGGTGATCACCGTCAGCAGCTTGCGGGGACGCGACTGGGCCAGCTTGAAGGCAAAGCGCAGGATGCGCTCCACCCCCACGCGGGTCATCATGCTGACGTCGGTGGCTGCCTCGATCGGGTGGCCCTGGTGCACGCGGCCGCCCACGCCCGAGTATTCGCCTTCCGAGTTCTCACGCACGATCACCCAGTTCAGGTCCTCCGCGGCACAGCGCTTGAGCGGCGCATCGATGCCGGGTAGGATGCGCGTCGGGCGCACGTTGGCGTACTGGTCGAAGCCCTGGCAGATCTTCAGGCGCAGGCCCCACAGGGTGATGTGATCCGGGATATGCGGGTCGCCGGCCGAGCCGAACAGGATGGCATCCTTGTCGCGCAGCGCGTCCAGGCCGTCGGCCGGCATCATCACGCCGTGCTGGCGATAGTAGTCGCCGCCCCAGTCGAAGTCTTCGAATTCAAAACGGAAGCCTGCGCCGGCAGACGCCAGTGCCTCCATCACTTCACGGCCGGCCGGCACCACCTCCTTGCCAATGCCATCGCCGGGGATCGTTGCAATGCGGTACGTCTTCATCTGTGTCTCCTGGTCTGAATCGCGTTGAGTACGTGGAGCGGATTCTGGGCCGTGGACAAGGTATTGGATCGCTTGTAGAGTTAAACCATTCTTAACCTGAAATTAAAGATGGAATGGCGTCATCGTCCGGTATTCAGCCTTCCGAGCTGGGCTTTTTCACATCAGTCGCCACCGCAGGCAGCCTGAGCGCGGCCGCACGCGGCCTCGGAATCACAACGGCCGCGGTCAGCAAGCGGCTGGCGCAGATGGAGGCGCGCATCGGCATGCCGCTGGTGACGCGCACCACGCGGCGCATGAGCCTGACGCCGGAGGGCGAGGTCTATCTGGAGCACGCACGGCGCATCCTCAGCGACATCGACGACCTGGACCAGATCCTGACCCGCTCAAAGGGCCGGCCGAGCGGCCTCTTGCGGGTCAATGCCACGCTGGGGTTCGGGCGCATGCATGTGGCGCCAGTGATTTCCGAGTATGTCGCTGCCTACCCGGAGGTGGACGTCCAGCTCCAGCTCTCCGCCGACCCGCCGCCGCTGACCGAAGACGCCTTCGACGTCTGCATCCGCTTCGGCCAGCCGCCCGACGCCCGCATCGTGGCCAGGAAGCTGGCGCCGAACCGGCGCCAGCTGTGCGCCTCGCCCAAATACCTGCGCAGCCACGGCACGCCGCATACGCCCGCGGACCTGCGCCTGCATAACTGCATCGGCATCCGCCAAGGCAGCGACGCCTATGGCGTATGGCGCCTGACCTCAGGCAAGGGGGTGAAGGCGCGGACCGAATCGGTCCATGTGCGCGGCAACCTCACCACCAATGACGGCGAAATCGCGGTGAACTGGGCGCTGGAAGGCCACGGCATCGTGATGCGCGCCGAGTGGGATATCGAGCGATTCCTGCGCAGCGGGCGCCTGGTGCAGGTACTGCCTCAATACGCGACGCCGGAGGCAGACATCTACGCCGTCTACCAGCAGCGGCACCAGCTGTCGTCCCGGATCCGGCTGTTCGTGGAGTTCCTGGCGGCGAAGTTCAGTGAGTTTGGGAAGTAGCGGCGGCAAGCAGTCAAGCGTTCACGCAGGCGAAAAAAGCTCAACGCCTATTGGCTCTCGATCCACTGAATCGCGAAGCGCATCAGCTCCTTGCCGTTGGGAATATCCAGCTTTTCCTTGATGTTGGCCTGATGTGCCTCGATGGTCTTGACGCTGCGATTCAGCTTCGCGGCGATCTGGCGGGTGCTGAAGCCGAGTCCGATCAGGTGCAGGACTTCGAATTCCCGTTCCGAAAGGCTCGCGATCGAGCCCGTCGGTTTTTTTTGAGGAGCCTTCAGGGCCCGCGCCAGCTTTTCATGCATGGCGGCGCTCAGATAGACATTGCCTGCCAGCACCTCGCGGATGGCGTTCACAATATGCTCCGTGGCCTCGAGTTTCATCAGATACCCGTTGGCGCCTGCCCGCAGTGCGCGTTCGGCAAACAGCGTTTCGTCATGCATGCTGAGGACAAGGATTGCCAGCTTTGGATAGTGTTGCCGAAGCGTCTTGACAAGATCCAGGCCGGAATTCGAGTGCAGGCTGAGGTCCACAATGGCCATGTCAGGCTGGCAGGTCATCAACGCCAGCGCATCTTCGGCACTGCTGGCCGCACAGCAGACGTGCAGGTCCTCATGCAGATTCAGCATTTGGCTTAACCCCTCCCGGATGATGGGGTGGTCATCCACGATCAGGATCTGGGTCGCGCGGCCCGGGCTAGATGACTGCTGTTGCATGGCCCGGACTCTCTGGTATCGGATAGCTGATGGCAACCGTGGTGCCACCCAGAGCATTGCGGGTGATCGTGCAGGAGCCGCCCAGGAGGCTTGCCCGGTGACGCAGGTTGTGAAGACCCAGCCCCGAAGCACGCTCCATTTTTTCCGGGTCGACCCCCACCCCATCGTCACTGATGGAAAGGCGCTGCATTCCGCCTTCGCGCTCGAGGTCGATCCCGATGTGGTGTCCCTGGCTATATTTCAGCGCATTATTCACGGCTTCCTGTGCTGCACGGTAAAGGTTGATCTGCATCGGCGGATCCAGCAAGTCCACGTCTGACCCGATGCGCAGCGTGCAGTCTATGCCGTCCAGTGCGCAGGTCGTCTGCGCCAGGCCTTGCAGTGCGACCGCAAGGCCACCCGATTCCATGGCGACCGGGTCCAGGCCATGGGCAATCTTGCGAGTCATCAAGGACGCCTGATTCACCAGTCCGACGATGGTAGCCGCGTCCGCGGCAGCCGGGTGGCCATACTTCTGCAGTGTTTGATTCAAGGTGGCGCAGTAGAAGCCCAGGCTGGTGAGGTGCTGCCCGAGGCCGTCATGCAGTTCCCGGCCGATGAGCCTCTGCTGCTGATCGCCGATCCGGATCAGTTCCGCTTCCAGCAGACGACGACGCGCCATCTCCTGCTTCAGCTCATGGTTTGCCCGCTCCAGGTCCCGGGTTCGCTCCTGCACGCGCCGCTCCAGTTCGATGTGGGATGCCTGCAGCAGGCGATGAACGCGCTTCTCCTGGGCATGTGCCGCCACCAGCAGCAGCCCGGTTACTGCCACGACGTTCGCGAAGGCGCACCATCTCACAAGGCTATCCACTGGAGACTCGGCGGCAAAGGGACCGGTGCCGTTCGTGGTGCCCCAGATGGCCACGATCGAGACCATCAGAGTTGCGAAGGTGGTGCCCAGATGATCGAAGCGCAGAGCCGCCCAGATAATGAACGGAAGAATCGCCAGGGCTGAAGGATAGTAGCCGTGCCCGGCAAGTTCGGGAGCGCCGAAGATGAGGTAACTTGCCCAGAGGATGGCAACCGCCAGTCCGCACGCTTCCACGGCCTGCTTTGCGGAGTGCACAGGGCCAGGACTCGCAAGCAAGCTGAGCAGGGGCGGCGCCACCACCAGCACCCCCATCATGTCACCGAGCCACCATTCCAGGACTGCTTTGCCGTACTCGGAAGCCGACACCCGGCCCGCTTCAAAGAGGGCGGTCGCGCCAATCAGGGCACTCACTGCCGTGCTGACCGCCGCAGCCAGGATGACGAAGGCCAACACGTCCCTGATGCGGTCGAGGGTGATCTGGAATCGGGCCACGCGCGTCAACAACAACGTGGCCGTCAGGGCTGCAGCCGTCGCGCCGAAGCCAATCAGCGCCGCCATTGGCAGTGGCACGCCGACCGACATATTGGCAAGAAAGGAGCCAATGGCAATTCCGGGGGCGGCTGCGAAGCCCATGACAAGGAGCGCAACGAGGGCGATGCCGCTGGAAGGCCACACCAGAGACACTGCACCGCCCACTACTGCATAAGCCAGTCCCAGCCTTGCACTTGCGAAATACGCCAAAGCGACAAATCCGGTATAGACGAAAAGTCTGAGCCTTAAATTGCGCGGGATAATAAACATTGTTCGCTTCAAATCCTCGGGAACAGACACTGTCACAGCCAGTCATTTCTATCGTTAAGCGGAATGACGACACTCTTGCGAAAGTGAATGTTCCATGCAGCTGCGGCAAATCACGAGCCTGCACCGAATCGATGCAAGGCGAAGTGCTGCAAAACCATGGTGCCGCAACACTACTATGAATCTACTTCAGAACTCCCCCGCGCGGTAAGCGTGGCCGGACGGATTCGATCGCCACCGTGCAGTAATGCAGGGTGAGTCTTCCTTGCCGACCGGCTAGGGCAATCCCCTAGCCTCTTTTCGGAAAAAAGCCTTATTCATATGCTTGCTGTCAGGGCCTACATTTCATTGCACTTGTGCGAAGTTGCGACCCTCAAGCTGAAGCGAAAGAAGAATCGTTTCGGTGTTTTTGCAACGACCTGAAATGGAGGTAAGAAAAATGATAAAGACAGTCATACTGCTCGCTGCGGCGAGTGCGGCGCTTAGTGCCGGAATTGCCTATGCCGGCATCGGGGCGCGGGATGTCTACACTGACGGCGCCAGCACGATGGGGCCGCGAGACCCATATTCCGATGGGGGGAAGACCACAAAATTTGACGTCTATTCAGATGGGGCGAAAGTCACGGATAGACGCGACGCGTTCACCGATGGCGCATGAATCACCAACCGCGATCGACTCGTTGGCGACAGCATGTAAGGAATTACAGAAAAAAGTCCCCTGAAAAAAAATACGTGTCCGGCACTCAGCCTCCTCGGCCATAAACCAGCAACTCCCCCGAGTCACAGCCTCGGGGGATTTTTTTTGCAGGGAGCGGAGCGGCATCGCTCAAGCAGATCAGTCATGTTTCAGCGCTCCCGCGCGTCGTGCTTCGCACACCGTATCGTGCAATGTCAACCTCGTCGATCTGGTCAGCGTGCATGAACCGTTGCGCATACTGCATATAGACACCGGATGCCAGGAACAGCTGGAACAGTTCGGGATCGATATGGTGCTGTGCCGCGGCCACTGACATGATATGGACCGACTCGGACAGCGTCTTGGCTTTCTTGTACGGTCGATCCGCCGCAGTCAGCGCTTCAAAGATATCCGCGACCGCCAGCATTCTGGCGAGCGGACTCATATCCTCTTGACGCAGCTGGCGCGGGTATCCGGTTCCATCCATCTTCTCGTGATGGCTGCCGGCAATCTCCGGCACCTGGCGCAAATGCTTGGGGAACGGCAAACGCGACAGCATGATCTGCGTCTGGACGATGTGGTCTTCGATCTTGAAGCGCTCTTCTTCGCAGAGCGTACCCCGTCCCACCATCAGGTTGTGCAGTTCGCCCCGGTGGTACAGATAGGCTGGCGTGTTCCGCTTGAATCCCCACGGATTGCCAGCGGCAATCGTATCGTGCACGCTCCGCGGCACCAGGTGTTCCGGTTTGTCCGCCAACAGCGGCTCTTGCGCGGGCAGTGCCGCAGCGGGTATGCCGGCTTTGCGCGCGCGCTCGTCCGGGGACAGGCCGATGCGGTCGTCCAGCGTTCGGGTCCAGGTGCGTGCGGCAATCCGGCGCAGCCGTTCTTTGCGGCCTGCATCCATGGATTCACCACCCTGGTTGCATTCGGCGACGAAGGCGAAGTCGTCATCCAGTTCCTGCAGCGTCGTGTCTCGCCTCGAGATGGCGTCAGCGGCGTCCTCCCCCGCGGCGATACCGCGCAGGCAGCGGATCTCGGCTTCGCGCTTCAGGACTTCAAAGCGCATGCGCACCTCGTGGAGCCTGTCGTACAGCGTTTCCAGCTTCGTTGCCTTGTCGATGATGTACTCGGGGGTCGTCACCTTTCCACAATCATGCAGCCATGCTGCAACGTGCAAGGCTTCCCACTGCGCCTCGCTCATGGAAAACGACTGAAAGGGACCTTCCCTGGCATCGCATGCCGCCTGAGCCAGCATCCTGGCCAGCTCTGGCACCCGGGAGCAATGGCCACCGGTGTGCGGGCTTTTTGCATCAATCGCATCCGCCAGCAAGCGGATGAACGCGTTGAACAGCTCGCGCTGGGCATTGGTGAGCTCCCGAACCTCAATCGCCCCGGCGTAGAGACTGGCCAATGTGCTCACGAAGGCAAGCTGGGCGGCTTCCATCGGCGTCTCGCGCAGCACGAGGATGAGTCCCTGAAGCTCGTGTTGCCGATTGACCAGCGGCATCGCGACGGCGTGATTCACTTCGCCCAGGGACAACGCCCCCAATGCAGCGGACTGGAGTTCGTCCTTCGTCAGGCAGCCGCTTTGCGGGCTGCCTTCACTGGCAGCGGTGCGGATCAGCGGCAAGGCCTGGCCAAGCGATAGCCGCGACAGACCCGGTGCCATGTCATTGCCGTAGCAATCCTGCGCGGCAACCACTGCGAGATCATCGCCATCAGCCAGATAGAAGATACCGGCCTTTCCTTCAGCCTCGTTCAGCGTCTTTTTCAGCAGTACAGGCAATAGCTGCTCGAGGCGCCCTTCGGCAGCGATGGCCTGCACGATGATGAGAAAGCGCCTGATGGTCTGTCTCATTTGTTCGGTGGCGCTGCTGAGCGCATTGACCTCCCTGATTTGGGTCTGTACCGACAATGGATGATGAAAGTCGAAATGGTGAATCCCTTCCAGCCCTTCTGACAAGACGTCCAACGGCCTGGCAATGCGGCGCGACACCAGCCAGAGCAATGGCATGCAAAGCAGGACGATGCCAACCGTGACGGCTATTCCTATCCACGCCTGGTATCTTGCATCCGCCAGCAGTTCGTCCTCAGGTACGGCAGACAACAGGAAAAGCGGCTTGCCTTTCGGAGCGGGAATCGGGTCTGTCGTCGTGTACCAGGTTACCCCGTCCACGGACAACGTCTCGCGCCTGGGGGCGCCCCCGCTGGATGACATGGCCGATGCCAGCGCGGTGAGTATCGGAATGCCATACGCGCCCGCAGCCGCGTGAAGATCGGCCTGGGCGACGTCGGGCGCCGTTGAAGATTCGGGCAGCCTGCTGTCTATGCCCAGCACTTTGCCACGGCTATCAAGCAGCGCCAGCATCGTGCTCGCAGTGGCCTTCTTCCTTGCCAGCATCTGCCCAAGGAAGTCCAGCCGGAAATCGCCCCCCACTACGGCCCTGCGCTCGGGTGTACGTGAGGCAAAGGTGCTGCCGGCTTCCCGGTCCGAAAAAAAGAGGTACGGATCCGTTCGCACCAGCGCCTCAGAAGCCATGGCGGCCTGGTACCATGCGCGAGCCCTGGGGTCGAACCGGCGCGCAAAGTCCGTGTCGTCAACTGTCGAGAGGTGAGCCAGATCGGCATCAAAGAAACTGGTCTGCCCGGTGGGCGCCGTACCGCTGCGTTCGACACTGCGAACGGCATAGGCGGCCGTGGCTGGCGCCTTGAAAATGGCCCGGTCCGAGTCCTGGCGCAAGGATCGAACATAGAAAAACGCGCCGTCCGCATAGCCTATGTAGAGCGACTGCAGCGCAGGTGCGTTCTCCAGTGCATCGCGCACCAGGCCGAGTCGCGCCATGCGGGCCTGAAGGGTCCGGGCCTCCGCAAGAGAGCTATGGCTGACCAGCTTGACGGCGATTTGCGCGGGCGCCAGCAACTCGTCGACCTCATCAAGCATCTGCTGGCTGATCCTGCGTGTAGTGTCGGCAGTGGCAGCCTCCAACGCTGCCTTCGTCATCAGGTAGTTGATGCCGCACGACAAGGCGCCGACAAGAAAGACCAGCGAACCAAACAGCACCCACAGGTACTGATGCAGCGGAAGAGCTCTTGGCAATCGCATACGACCCTCCAGGGGAGACTGTCTGCGCGATGCGTGCGAATCGCTGCAAACTATGGCCCTGAAGCTTCGAATGCGTTTGCCTGTGCGTCAAGCCACACCTGGATGTGTGCACCAATTCGGGTGGGGAAAAGTGCACACAACGATGCATTTGCGCGTTCGTGCCTGGATAAGAACGGCGTAGTGCGGGCAAAAGCCGGACGCGGCCAGACAACTCCGCGCCTGCTCGTCGCCGCCGCGCTTTCACAGCAGGCGCTCCGCCTCCTCGATCAGGGCGGTGGGCGACAGCATGTCGCCACGCGCGAAACGCACCAGTTCGACGGATCGCACCAGCGGCGGATCGCCCGGGACGTGGGCAGTGAGCAGGTCGATGTCGTATGCCGGCCCCGCGCTGTCCGTCGCGAGCAGCACGTTCATGGCACTAAGCCGCAAATGTCTTTGCTCGATGGAAAAGCAGGAGCGTGCGTCCGCCAGGACCTCAGCCAGACATTCCAGTTGACGGTCAAGCGCCCCGGTTTCGGGGCCGAGCTGCGCAAGTTCCTGCTCGTTCGCGGCAATCTGCCCGCTCAGGTTGGCCTGCTCGCCGGGACTTGCGTCGGCATCGCCGCCGAGCACCGAACGCATGCCGGTGCCTTGCTGCTGGAGCAGGCGCAGGCGCGCCACCAGCAGCGCCTGCTCGCGCGCGAGAACGTCGCGGCGTGACTTGCCGGCAGCGAAACGGGCGAGACCCTCCATGCTGAACTGATCGAACATGCGCCGCACAATTTCCTCGCGCAGCGCGGCCTCGCTGCGAGCGATGATCCTGACCTTATGATCGCCGAAACTGACGGTGGTTTGCGGCACTTCCGTGCGCATGACATCGCCTTCCAGCGCAACCCCGAGCGTGCGCCGCTCGGTCATCGCCATCCCCAGCACTGCAAACGCCTGCGGCGTATCGGGCGACTGTTCGAAGAACGCTCGCAGATCAGGAGAACGGCTGAAGGCCAGCTGCACGTCACGCGGCGTGCCGAAGAAGGCGTGAATATAGGGATCGTCACCCCATGCCTGCATGCTGGCCTCCCGCGGCGCGGGAAGACCCTGGACCAGTTCGCGCACGTAGTCCTGCGCTTGCTCGAGCGCAGGCCGAAGCCGCTGCTGGTAGCGTGATACCAGACGCAAGCGCGGATAGATCCGGGTCACGCGCTCGGTCAGCTCGGCAATCTCTTGCCTGTCGTGCGCGTGGACTTGCGCTTTGCGCCGGCGCAACCACCCCAGAAAACCCATCGGCATACTCCCACCCGGCGCCGCCTTACTCAGCGGGCATGCTTGGGCGTGACGGAAATGGCAAGGGCTTCGGTGTAGACGGCCTGCACCTGGTCACCGCGTCGAACCGCCTTCAGTTGCTTCGGATCCACGACATGCACGTCCACCGTCTTGCCTCTTGGCCCTTTGAGCGTCACCATGCCGGTCTTGGCGTTGACGGCCACCACGTCGGCAGTCACCGTCACCTCGCGCCCGACCATGCCGCCGGGCTTGGCGCCAGGAGCGGCCCGGTCGGCGGTCTCGCGTTCGGTGCTGGAGCGCATGCCACTCTGCCTGGCGAGGGTCACTGACAAGGCCTGCGTGTACTCGACCGTGACCATGTCGCCCACGCGGAGCTGCTCGAAGTTGCGCACGTCCTCGCCGACCTGTACGTCCGTGACCTTGCCCTGCTTGTTCTTGAGCGAAATGGTGCGCGTGGCGGCATCGATGGCCACCACCGTGGCGGTCGCCTTGACCGTGCCGGTGGTCTTGGTAGCCCCCACGCCCGACACCGTGTCCACGCGAGTCTCGGGCTGTGCCAGCACCGGAAGAGTTGCCGCGGCAAGTACCGCCGCCACGATTAGCTTGCTGGGATGCATGACTTACTCCTCGAGCCCCGTCTGTGGCATACCGTCGTTCGGCGGCGTCGGCACAACGCTGGCGCTTCTACCGAAAAGGTCTATAAACCATAGCATACGAACGGTTATTCGCCTGCCCCGCGCCCGTCACTCCACATTTGCGTTGGCACTCACGGACTGGGCCCTAATTCAGGTATACGACTATCCAGGCACGTGGGAGGCATGCCAATGCATCAACCCAAGATTGTCGTGGTCGGCGCAGGACTGGTTGGCGGCTCGGCGGCCCTGTTTGCGGCCGTGGCCATCCCGAGCGCGGAGGTGGTCATCATCGATGTTGCCCGAATCCGGGCCGAAGGGCAGGCGCTGGACCTCGCCCACTCCGCCGCATTCTGGGGAAACAATCGTTTCTATGCGGGCGACTACGAGAACGCTCGCGACGCGGACGTCGTCGTCATCACTGCCGGCGTCGGCGTGAAGCCGGGGCAGACTCGCCTGGACCTGGCCAAGACCAATGCGGGCATCGCGGCGGAAATCGTGGATCGCATTGCGCCCCTGGCGCCGGATGCCATCTACGTCATCGCGACCAACCCCTGCGATGTGTTGGCTGGCGTCGTTTTTGACCGCCTGCGCTGCGCGCGGGAGCGCGTCATCAGCACAGGCACCTCTCTCGACACAGGACGGCTGCGATCGCTTCTGTCCGAGCGGCTGGGCGTCGTGGCGCCGGGGATTCACGCCTACGTTGTCGGCGAACACGGCGAATCCGCGGTCATCGCATGGTCGGGTGCAACGGTCTGCGGCATGCCCCTCGAAACCTTCCTGTCCAGGACCGGCAAGGAGCTGGGGCCAGCCAGCCGCGATCTGATCCTGCGCTCCGTGCACGAGGCGGCCAAGCTCATCAAGGAAGGCAAGGGCGCCACCCACTATGGCATCGCCAGTGCGATCGGGCGAATCTGCCAGGCCATCGTGCATAACGCCGACCTGATTCTCACGGTTGGCATCGTACATCCCGAAGTCGAAGGCGTGCCAGAGGTGTGCGTGTCGCTGCCGATGGTGGTCAATGGCGGCGGAGCGCAGTTGCTGGCTTACCCGGAACTCAACCCCACCGAGCGCGAGAGCCTGCGGCGCAGCGCGCGCATCGTCAAGGAGGCGACCGACAGCGTGCTGCTGGACCGGTAGGGGCATCGCGCACGCTCCGGAGTACCGAACCACGCCGCCGCCAGGAGGCTGATCATGGATGTATCGCCCGCCAAGGCTCCACCGCCTGCAAGCTCCCCGGCCGCGAAACCAGCGGCCCCCGCTGGGCATCTCAAAGATCTCTGGAGATTTCTAGTCCCGGTGGGAATCGGCATCGTCCTCTGGTTTCTGCCGGCGCCGGCCGGCCTGGAGGTGAAGGCGTGGCACATGTTCGCGGTATTTGTCGCCACCATCGCCGGCATCATGACCGCCCCCCTGCCCATGGCCGCCGTCGCCATTATCGGCGCCACGGCAGGCGTGCTTGCTGGTGTCGTGTCCTTTGCCGACGTCACCAAATCCACGGGCACCGACCTGGTCTGGCTGGTGATGCTCGCCTTCTTCATTTCCCGAGGCGTCATCAAGACCGGGCTGGGGCGCCGCATTGCCCTGCTGTTCATGCGCCTGCTGGGCAAGCGAACCGTGGGACTTGGTTATGGGCTGGCCCTGACCGAACTCATGATCTCGCCCGCCATGCCAAGCATCACCGCCCGCGCCGGCGGGGTGATGCTGCCGATTACCAAGGCGATAGCGGAAGTCCTCGGCAGCCATGCCGATGACCCGGATTCCCGCGGCAAGGTGGGAAGCTATCTGATCCTCTGCGCCTTCCACGCGAACATCATTACCGCAGGCATGTTCATCACGGCGATGGCTGGCAATCCCCTTGCGGTCAAGCTGGCCGCGGACCAGGGCGTCTCGATCAGCTGGCTCGACTGGGCGGTGGCCGCATCGGTTCCCGGCCTGGTGTGCCTGGCCATCATTCCGGTCGCCATGCTGTGGATTGTCCAGCCGCAGATCCGCCAGACACCCGATGCAACGGCCCTGGCCCAACGGGAACTCGTCGCCCTAGGCCCCATCTCCGCCAAGGAAATCATCATGGCGGCAATTTTCCTTGGCTTGCTGGTGCTCTGGATTTTCGGTGAGGACCTGGCCATCGGCGCAACGCTGGCGGCGGCTCTCGGCGTCTCGCTGCTGTTCATCACCGGCGTGCTGACCTGGGACGATGCCCTGAACGAGAAGTCCGCCTGGGACACCATGATCTGGATCGGTCTGCTGATCATGCTGGCCTCCAAGCTCAATGAGTACGGCATGGTCTCCTGGTTCGGCAAGGAGTTCGGGGCGCACCTCGAGGGCTTCCACAGGCTGGCCGTCTATATGCTGGTGGCGGCGATCTATTGCTACATTCACTACTTCTTCGCCAGCGCCACGGCACATATCAGCGCGCTCTTCCCCCTGTCCATGGCGCTGATGGTCGCGGCCGGCATCCCGCCTTTCACCGCGGCGGTCGCCCTGGGCGTCCTGAGCAATGTCAACGGTTGCCTGACCCAATATGGCATCGGCTCCGGACCGGTCATGTTCGGCGCGGGCTACGTCACCCAGGGGGAATGGTGGAAGGCTGGCTTTCTGATGAGCCTTATCTACATGTTCGTCTGGCTGGTGATCGGCCCGCTTTGGTGGCAGTTCCTCGGGCACGTCTGACACCGCACCGGGCAGGAAAATGGGCCAGCCCCCCCTGATCGGGGATGGCTCCGGACGGCATCAAGTGCGCACCATGAAGCACTTTTATCCATTCCTTGATTGTTGGAACAACTCGCGCCAATCATGCATCCCTACCCGACTGCCGGTGTCGCTAACAATAGCTTACATACACGGACATCCGGTTGAATTACCCTCCGCTGCCTGAACCTTGCCCGCCCGGGCCCACCACACGGAAAACAGCCACATATGAAGAAGATCCACGCGTACCCGCTGATGGCAATGGCCATGCTGACTACCGCCTCGGGGGCCGCCTTTGCGCAGCATGTCGTGGGGGGAATGGGCGAGGAAGTCAGGATCGGCGCGTTCGCCGGTCCGACGCACGGCACCGACAGCAATCGCGGCATGCCCACGGGGCGCAGGTTCAATACGGCAAAGCCAGGCAGGCAAGCCGCCGACCCGCGTAGCGCACGCCCGATCAACGCGCGCGGAGCTGCACCCACGCTCCCCGGCAAGCATTTGCCATAGCCGCGCGCCTGCGTTCGCGATCATCCTGGATCGCCGACGCGACAACCGGCGCGCCCACGCTGCCCGCGCCTTGGACAAGCCCGAATCCGCGCTGCTATATTGCGTGGATCGATCCTGGTCCAACCTATATGGCACGCACGCTTTTGCCCGCCGCGCTGGCGGCATCGCTCTACGGTTGCGCCGGCGCGCCGTCCTTCAGCCTGTTCGGTGCCTATTTCCCGCTCTGGCTCCTGAGCGCCGTGCTTGGCATTGCCGGCGCGGTCGTGTCCTATCGGATCTTCATCATGACGGGCTGGGCGGAAACGGTCCGCTACCAGCTTCTGGTCAATACGGCGATCGGCGTCATGATTGCTGAAATCGTCTGGCTACTGGGTACGGGACACATCCTATGAAAATGGCCGGCCTCCGCAAAAGCCCGCTGCGCGGCAAACTGATCGCCCTGGTCATCGTCCTGCTGGCCGCCCTGCTGTCCTTCTACGCCTACCATCGCACGCTTCGCTTCCCGGCATCGGACGATGCCTCGCTCGATGCCGACCTGGTCCACGTTGCGTCGCCGGTAGGCGGCCGGATTGCACGCATCCATGTGGCGGAGAACCAGCTGGTGGCCAAGGGCGATGTCCTGTTCGAGATCGATCCGGTGCCGTATCAGCTGGCCGTGGCCCAGGCCCGTGCCGACCTGGAGCTGGCGCAGGCAACCCTTGGCACGCGGCGGCGCACGATTGCCACCGAGCAGGCCACGGCGGCGGTGGCGTCAGACCAGATCGCACGGGCCGAGCAGAACTACGCGCTCACGGCGCGCACGGTGGAACGGTTGCGCCCGCTGGCTGCGGACGGCTACGTGCCCAGGCAGCAGCTGGACCAGGCGCAGGTGGCGCAGCGCGACGCCGCGGTGACTTTGAAGCAGGCCAACGTGCAGCGCGCCGCCACGGCACAGGCGGTCGGTGATGAAGCCGGCGCCATCGCCACCGTGCATGCGCGCGAGGCGGCACTGGCGATTGCGCGGCGTGCGCTTGACGACACCGTGGTGCGCGCCCCGCATGCCGGCCGCGTGAGCGGGCTGACGGTGCTGTCCGGCGAGGTCGTGCTCCCCAACCAGTCGCTGTTCCTGCTGGTGCATACCGGGGAATGGTTCGCGGTGGCGAACTTCCGCGAGACTTACCTGGCTGATATCCATGTCGGCGACTGTGCCACGGTCTATTCGATGATCGACCGGCGCCAGGCCATCCGCGGGAAGGTGGAAGGCATCGGTGTCGGCATCACCGATACCGACCGCGTGAACCTGCCGCGCTCCCTGCCCTATGTCCAGCCGTCCGTGAACTGGGTACGCGTGGCCAAACGCTTCCCGGTGCGCATCAAGCTGGCAGATCCGCCGGAAGCGCTGGCCAGGGTGGGCGCGAGCGCAACCGTCGAGATCCGGCATGGCGCAGCCTGCAGCTGACAAGTTGCGCCTGGGCCTGGCGGATATCCGGGCCCTGCTGGCGCCGCTCCCCGGCCGTGCGGCAGCTGCCACGCGCATCACGGTGGCCTGTACCCTGACGGTACTGGTGACCAGTATCTACGGCACCCCTGAGGCGGCCATCTCCGCTTATGTGATTTTCTTCATCAACCGGGCCGACCGTACCTCCAGCGTCGTCATGAGCGTGGCCGCGCTGGTGCTGGTCAGCATGATCATCGGCCTGGTGATATGGCTCGCCGATTTCAGCGTCGACGACCCGCTGCGCCGCGTGGCGTGCATGGCGGTGGTGTCGGCGGCAGTACTGTTCCTGGCCTCGGCCAGCAAGCTGCGGCCGGTCGGCGCCATCGTGGCGATGATCATCGGCTTTGGGCTCGACGAACTCGGGCTGGTGCCGTCTGGCGAAATCGCTACGCGTGCCCTGCTCTATGCCTGGCTGATGGTGGCGATTCCCCTCGGCGTCAATGTGGTGGTCAACCTGGTGCTGGGCCCGGCGCCGCGCCGGCTGGCGACCGACCGCCTGGCCCATTGCCTGCAGCTTGCTGCACACAGCCTGCAGGCTCCCGATGGTGACCCAGAGGCGCTGCACGAGGCCTTGCGCGATGGCGTCCAGCCTGTCGCAGGCTGGCTGAAGCTGGCGAAGATCGAAGGCAGCATCGACGCGCAGGATCTGCTGGCACTGCGGCAGGCCGCGTCGTCGACCATGGCGATTCTGCTGGCGGCAGATGTCGCACGCCGGCAGCCCGGGGCGCAACTGCCGGCAGCCGTTGCCGTGCCCATCGCCACTACGCTCGACGACATGGCGCGCATGCTCGATGCCGGCGGCTATCCGGTGGAAATCGGGCTGAGCGTGCCCGGTATTGCAGGGCTGTCGCCCGTGCAGGAAGCGGTTGCCGCGGAACTAGTCGGCGCCATCAACCGCTACGCAGAGCCAGGCGACCCCGCGCCGCAGGAGCAAGCCGACCAGGCACATGGCGGCTTCCTCGATGCCGACGCGTTCTCGAATCCGGCCCATGTCCGCTACGCCCTCAAGACCACCGGCGCGGCAATGTTCTGCTACTTGCTGTATCAGCAGCTGAACTGGCCCGGCATTCATACCTGCTTTATCACCTGCTACCTGGTGTCGCTTGGCACCGCGGCGGAAACCGTGGAAAAGCTGACGCTGCGGCTGGCCGGCTGCCTGGTCGGCGCGGTGATCGGCACGGCAGCCATTGTCTACGTGGTGCCATCACTCACCTCGGTGGGCGGGCTGATGCTGCTGGTGTTTGCCGGCACGTGGATATCGGCATGGGTGGCGCAGGGCTCGCCGCGCATTGCCTACGCAGGCTTCCAGGTGGCGTTTGCGTTCTACCTGTGCGTCATCCAGGGTTCCGGACCGGGCTTTGACCTGACCATTGCGCGCGACCGGGTGATTGGCGTGGTGCTGGGCAATCTGGTTGTGTACCTGGTCTTCACGCGGATCTGGCCAGTCAGTATTGCCAGCCGCATCGAGGCGGCACTGGCGGCACTGGTCACGCAATGGCAGCAACTGACCGAGGCGCGTCGGCCCGATGCCCGACGCAGCCATGCCGCGGCCGCCATGGCACGGCACACTGAGATCACGCAGGACCTGATCCTGGCCAACTATGAACCCGCATCGGTCAGCCCGGGGCGGGACTGGATCGAAGACAGGCGCCGGCGCCTGGCCGCGCTCGATGCGATTGCGGGCCCCCTGTTCCTACTCGCGGAGCGCTTTCCCGGCGACCCGGAAATTGCACGGCGATTGCACACGCCGCAGGCTACCGACGCTGTAGCGCCAACTGCGCAAGCTGCCAACGGCACCCACGATGCACAAGCCGACAAGGTCCGTCACGCCCTGCTGACCTTGGTCGACCGGCGCCTGGCGGATTCGCCCGCCGAGGCACCGGCTGCGACCTCTCCAACTTCCATTCATGCGCAAACCTGATTCGCTGGCGATCCCGCTGACACTGGTCGCCGCCGTGACGCTGGCCGGATGTGCCACCGCGTCGCTCGACCTGGCCCCGCCGGCCTCCGACCGGCCATGGCAGCCCGAGACCACCGCGTCCGGCGAGATCGTGCCGGGCGCGGCCAGCAAGCCGGCACCGGCAACCCGGCCATCCGACTACACGCTGCCGGCCAACACCGCGCTGGCATCCGTGCCCCCGCCAGCTGCACTCGATACCACGCACGCTTACACGCTGCCCGAGCTGATCGACCTAGCAGAATCCACCAACCCGCTGACCCGGATTGCCTGGAACGACGCGCGCAATGCCGCACTGGCCGCCGGCATCGCCAGGAGCAGCTACCTGCCGTACATCTCCGCGGCGGCGATGGGCGGCTACCAGAACGGACACAGCGCTTCGTCCACGGCGCTGGGCACGCTGGGCGCAAACGCGTCGACGCATGGCGCGGTCTCGGTGCTGTCGCTGCAGTGGCTGCTGTTCGATTTCGGCGAGCGCGCGGGCATTGTCGATGCCACTGAACAGGCATCGATTGCCGCGAACATCGGCTTTACCGCGGCGCACCAGAAGATCATTCACGAAGTCAGCACGGCGTTCTATCGCTACCAGGCCGCGCGTTCGCGCGCGACCACCGTGCAGCAGGCGATGCGCAACGCCGATGCCGTGCTTGCCGCCGCCAAGGCGCGCTACCAGCGCGGCATCGGCACCGTGGTGGAAGTCGCCCAGGCCACGCAGAATCGAGCGCAGACCAATCTCGCCACGGTGCAGGCGCAAGGGGCCGAAACCGATGCCTACCTGGCACTGGTCACGGCCATCGGCATCTCCCCGCTTTCCAGGCCCCAAATAGCCGAGATGCCGGTGCGGCTCCTGTCGCCGGCCATGCGCAGCTCGATCGAGCAGATCGTTGAACGTGCGATTGCAAGCCGGCCAGACGTGCTGGCGGCCTATGCCATCGAACGCGCCAGCCAGGCCAAGGTCAGGGCGGCAGAGGCCGGCTTCATGCCCAAGGTGTTCATGTCTGCATTCACGTCGTACGCGTCCGGCGGCTCGGCAATCACCGCGATTCCGCCGGTCGGCCAGCAGCCGCCCACGGTCAACCTGAACGGCTACCGCTACGGCGCCAGCGTGTTCCTGGGCGTGACCGTACCGATCTACGACGGCGGGGTGCGCTCCGCGGTGCTGGCACAGGCGCGCAACGACGCCGACAGCGCGTCGGCCAGGCTGACGCGCGCCAAGGAAGAGTCCGTGCGCCAGATCGTGGTCAGCCAGAGCGCGCTCGAATCGAGCCTGGCCGCCTACGATGCGGCCAGGGCACTGGCCGAGGCCGCGCAGATTACCTATGACGCTGCCTTCGCCGCGTATAGCAAGGGCGTGGGGCCTGTCACCGAAGCCAATCTGGCGCAGAACCAGTTACTGCTGGCGCGCAATGCGTCTGCCGACGCCTATAACGGGGCGCTCGCCGCTGCGGCGACATTGGCGCTTGCGACGGGGTCGGTCGGCGCGGTGCGCGATGGAGGTGAATGGCCGGTGCGGTGATACCGCCTGGTGTACTGCTCAACCCTGCCGAGGCTGCACCGCCGCCGCAAGGCCGGGCTTGCGCAGCATTTTCTCGACATCTCCCGCGTGCAGTTCCTCCAGCTGGATCAACTGCCGCGCATACTCTTCCAGCGCGACGGAGCACCCCTCGACCAGGCTTAGCAGCTCACGGTACAGATCCAGGGCCTGCATCTCCGTCGCAAGCGATTCACGCAGGATCGCGCCGATATCGGTCGTGTGGCTGTCCAGAAGTCCGCCAATGCCAAGCGAGGGATAGGCGCCTAGGGTCGTGATCCATTCGCCGGCCTGGTGCGCGTGCAGCAGCGACTCATTCGCCTGCTCACGCAGCCACGACACGATGGGAATGCGGCCGAAGCCGAATATCAGGAATGAATAGTGCGTGTAGCGCACAACACCAGCGAGCTCAGCTTCGAGTATTCGATTGAGTACGCCGACGACCTTTTCCTGTTCGATTTCCGACATGGCAGATTCCTCCCTGAGGTAGGTTCGGACTGCAAGCCGGCCCCCGTAGCCGGGCGCCGCGCAATCCCGTCATTAGCGGTAGACGAGGACAGGGACCCGGCAATGGGTGAGAACTTTCTGGGTTTCACTGCCGACCAACAGCCCCTCCAGGCCCCTGCGGCCGTGCGACGCCATGAAGATCACGTCACACCCGTGCCTCGCGGCGGCATCGATGATGCCCTTGTAGGGTACCGAGGTCGTCATATCCGTTTCGCATGTGACTCCCGCGGCCCTGGCTGCAGCAACAACCACTTCCAGCCTAGCGGTTGCATGCGCGGCCTCCTGCTCTTCGAAGGCCTTGCGCCTGGGATGGCCGGAATCGCCTGACGCCACGTAGGGATACTCTTCCATGCACGTATAGGCCGTCAGCCTGGCGCCACCGGCTTTGACAAAGCCAATGGCCGCGTCCATTGCCATTCTTGAAAGTTCTGAGCCATCGGTGGCCAGCAAAATGTGCTTGAACACGATTCTTCTCCTTAGGCGATTGATCCCGGCGGGCAGCAACAGCCCACTAGTCAGAGTTCAGTATGGACAAGAATCCGCCTCTCGCCACCCACGCAAATGCACCTGCGCACACGCCGAGGCGGCCGCAGCGCCCTCACCCATCGATCTTGAAGCCAATATCCTTGATGAACTGGCCCCAACGCGCATGATCGACCCGGATCTGCGCGGCGAAGGCTTCAGGCGTGGCGGCAGATGCGGGCGCGGATTGGGTCTCAGGCCGCCCCCCGGAGCGGCCCGAACCGCTCCACGTACAACCCGGCCACCCAATCGACAAACACCCGCACCCGCGGCGCCAGCTGCCGGTGGAACGGATACAGCGCTGACACCGGCAAGTCCGGGCAGGGCCAGGCCTCAAGCACGGGCACCAGCCGTCCTGCGCGCAGGTGCTCTGCCACGCGGAAGCGCGGCACCTGGATCAGGCCGCAGCCGGCCAGGGCCGAGCTGGTATAGCACTCGGCATCGCTCACCGAGATCCAGCCGCGCGCCTTGAACTCCTGCACCTCGCCACCGACGGTCAGCGTGAAGGGATAACGGTTGTCATGGTTGTGCGAGAAGAACCCCACGCCGATGTGTTGCGCCAGTTCCGACGGGTGTTGCGGCGTGCCGTGCGCGGCCAGGTATCCTGGGCTGGCGCACAGCACCTCCGGCATATCCGCAAGACGCCGGGCCACCAGCGAGGAATCGCGCGGCCGGCCGGCACGCACCACGCAATCGATGCCCTCCCCGACCAGGTCGACCAGCCGGTCGCCGCTGCTGACGATCAGGTCGATATGCGGATAGCGCTCCCGAAACTCGCCGATGCGCGGCAGGATGATCATGGTGGCGTGGGTGCCATGCAGGTCCAGCCGCAGCGTGCCGCGCGGGTTGGCCACCTGCGTGCTGAGCGAGGTCTCGGCGTCTTCCAGGTCCTGCAGCACGCGCTTGCTGCGCTCATAGAACGCCTGGCCGTCCAGCGTGGGGCGCACCTGGCGCGTGGTGCGCTCCAGCAGGCGCGCGCCGATGCGGGCCTCAAGTTCCTTGATGGCGTGCGTCGCGGTGGCCCGTGGCATGTCCAACGCGCTGGCGGCGCCGGTGAAGGAACCCAGTTCCACGATCCGGGTAAAGAGTTGCAGCGCGTCGAAGCGGTCCATGCGGGGGCTCATAGCGGAAGGGTCACTTCCGGATTGGAATCAGGTTCCCGGCCTGCGTCAAGCCGGATCTCCACTCGCTTGTCCAGGGTCAGTCCCTGAGCCCGGCCAGGGACCACGAATCAGCCAGGCATCGATTCTGCTAGCCTATATTTCATTCATAGTCTTCTGCCGTTCTCCCGCGTGTCCCGTGGCGGGGCCATGTGGCGAGTATGCAATCCGGTTAGTGCTGGGAGATGGGATATGAGCGCCGTTCCTGAGTCGCGGGTCACCGGCACCACTTCGGCCCAAGGGAAACGCCCCGTCACTTCCACCCGGCACGTGTGGACCCGATACTGGGCCATTGCAAAACCTTACTGGTTCTCGCGGGAAAAATGGAAAGCCTCGGGCTTGCTGGTCCTGCTGATCCTGCTGCTGTTGGGCCAGACCCAGACCGAGGTACTGATCGTCAAGCAGACCGGTGAATTCACTTCGGCCCTGGCGGCGCAAGACGCGGATCGCTTCTGGGCCTCGATCACGAAGTGTCTTTATATCCTGATGGTGGCAGTTCCCATCTACGCTGTTTATTACTACCTGAGGAATAAGCTTGGCCTGCTCTGGAGGCGCTGGCTGACCAGTCACTATCTGGACCGGTATTTCAAAAGCCGGGTCTACTACAAGCTCAATTCAGATGCCGCGATCGACAACCCGGACCAGCGCATCGCGGAGGACATCAATACCTTCACGCGGCAATCCCTGTTTTTCCTTTCGATCGGCATCGGCGCGCTGCTGCAGCTCATTGCATTCAGCGCCGTCCTGTGGTCGATCTCCAGGGAGCTGGTCTACTTTCTTGTCATCTATGCCATCGCCGGCACATTCATCTCCATCTTCTTCTTCGGCCGCGTCCTGATCGGCCTGAACTTCTTCCAGCTAAGGCGGGAGGCGGATTTCCGCTTCAGCCTGATCCGGGTGCGTGAGAACGCCGAGTCCATCGCGTTCTATCGCGGCGAAGCGCTGGAATCAACCCATGTGAGCGGCCGTTTCGGTAAGGCCTTCCAGAACTTCGACCGCCTCATCAAGTGGCAGCTGAGCCTGAACATGTTCCAGTATGCCTATGGCTTCCTGACCATCCTGCTGCCCAGCGCCATCGTCGCTTCACGCGTGCTTTCCGGCGAGCTTGAAGTCGGCAGCGCCATCCAGGCGGCCGGCGCGTTCGCCGCCATACTGAACGCGCTGACCGTGATCGTTGACAACTTTGAAGACCTGAGCCGGTTCGTGGCGGGGCTGGATCGACTGGACACATTCTCCATCGCGCTGACCGGGACGGCAGCAGCCTCCGTGAAGCCGGCCACCACGATCGAGTCCATCCATGACTCCCGCCTGGCGCTGGAACATGTCACCTTGCGCACGCCGAATCAAGAGCGAACGCTGGTCACTGACCTGACCCTGTCGGTCAACCCGGGAGAGGGCCTGCTCATCGTCGGCGCCAGCGGCGGCGGCAAGAGTTCCCTGATGCGCGCGATCGCCGGATTGTGGAACAACGGCACGGGATGCATCGTGCGGCCAATGCCGCAGGAGATGCTATTCCTGCCGCAGCATCCTTACATGGTGGTCGGCAGCCTGCGCAGCCAGCTGCTGTACCCGAACCACATTGGCCAGCGGATCCCGGACGAGGAGCTTCTGAAGTTGCTGGAGATGGTCAACCTGAAGGACATCGCTGGCCGGTTTGGCGGCCTGGACACGGAAGTGGACTGGGGGAAAGTCCTGTCTCTTGGCGAGCAACAGCGGCTGACCATCGCTCGCGTACTGCTCTCAAAACCGCGCTATGTCATGCTGGACGAAGCGACCAGTGCCCTGGATATCCGCAATGAGGAAAGCATGTACCAGTTGCTGGCCGACCTGCAGGCGACGCTTGTCAGCGTCAGCCACCGCCCCACTCTGCTGAAATTCCACCACCAGGTCCTGGAACTGCCCGGGAACGGAAAGTGGTGGCTGCATCCGACCAGGGACTATCGCCTGGGGTGGTAGGCGTCCAGCTGCCTTGTAGCGGCCCCAACCATCATCGTGCTGTGCTAACGTCGCGCGAGGCACATTTGATGTGGAGGGCGTTTGCATGCAAGCGGGCATTGTCGAGGCCGGCTATGGCTCGGACCCGGTCGGTCTGGTCAGCGGTTTTCTGTTCGAACCCGGCGGACCGGTGCGCGAGATTGATTCCCGCGCCGCAGCGGCATGGCTGCAGCAGATGCCGTCAGTACCGCCGGACGCCGCGCACCATCGCCCCTTCCTGTGGCTACACTTCAACCTGTCGCACAGCGCATGCGAACGCTGGATGAAGGGCCAGCTGGCCCTGCCGGACGAATTCTTCGAGGCCCTGCGGCAGGGTTCGCGCTCGACGCGGATCGAGCGCCTGGACGCCGCCCTGCTGGCCGTGGTCAACGACGTGATCTACAACTTCGGCGTCACGTCGACGGATATCTCCACGCTCTGGGCCCACGCCGACCACCGCTTGCTGGTGACGGCCCGCGCCAGGCCGCTGCGTTCCGTGGACCGGCTGCGCGAGGCGGTGCGGCGCGGAGAGGCATTCCGCTCGCCACTGGACCTTGTGGTGCACCTGTTGCGTGACCAGGCCGACGTGCTGGTGCAGATCGTGCGCGAGACCGGTGTGAACGTCGACCAGATCGAGGACCAGTTGCTGTCGCAGCGCCTGCACGGCAACCGCGCCGACCTGGGTTCGATGCGGCGCGGGCTGGTGCGGCTGCAACGGCTGCTGGCGCCCGAGCCCGGCGCCCTGTTCCGGCTGTTGAACCGGCCGCCGGCCTGGCTGCAGGAATCGGACTTGCAGGAGTTGCGTGAATCGACCGAGGAATTCTCGCTGGTACTCAACGACCTGGCCGCGCTGGTCGAACGCATCAAGCTGTTGCAGGAAGAAATTGCCGCCAAGCTCAACGAGCAAACCAACCGCACGCTGTTCACGCTGACGCTGGTGACTGTGCTGGCGCTTCCGATCAATATCGTGGCCGGCTTCTTCGGCATGAATGTGGGCGGCATTCCGCTGGCCGGACACCCGCACGGCTTTTGGGTACTGGTGGCGCTAGTGGCAAGTTTCACGGTACTGGCCGGGCGCTGGGCATTCCGCAAGCAGGCCGGGTAGGTAACGCTTGCGGGATGTACCATACTTCAGGCAGTGTCCCCTGGCTCTCAACCCCCCAAACCTGAGGAACCCGGCCATGAAGCTACTTCGCATTGCTGCCCTGGCGTTCGTGCTTTCGGGATGCGCCATGAACCAGGGCGCGCCAGGCACGGCGCAGGCGTCGCGCACAGAAAGCTGCAAGATGACGTCGGAGCAGGAGATTGCGGCGTTGTTTGATCGATGGAATCGGTCACTGCAGACAGGCGATCCACACAAGGTGGTGGCCAACTATGCGGAACGGTCCATTCTTCTTCCGACGGTATCCAACAAGCCTCGCTTGACCGTCGCGGAGAAAGAGGACTATTTCCATCACTTCCTGCAAAACGGTCCGTCCGGGAAGATCGACTTCCGCACCATTGAGCTGGGATGCAATTCCGCGGTGGATTCCGGGCTCTACACCTTCACCTTCGCACGGACGGGCGCCGTGGTGAAGGCCCGCTTTACCTACACCTATCACTGGGATGGCAAGCAATGGCTCATTACAAGCCATCACTCGTCGGCCATGCCGGAGAAGACGTAACTGAGGCCTGAGCCTCAGTTACCGAGGGCGAGGGCCCCGCCGCGCACTCACCTGGCGGCGCCTGGCCCAGCGCCCTTACTGCATGTGCTGCCCGCCGTTGATGGCGATATTGGACCCGGTCACGTAGGCCGCATCCTCCGAGCACAGGTAGGCAACCAGTGCGGCGACTTCTTCCGGCTTGCCGACGCGGCCGACCGGAATCTGCGGCAGGATCTTGGTCTCCATGATTTCCTTGGGCACGGCGTTGACCATCTTGGTGGCAAGGTAGCCCGGAGAGACGGTGTTGACGGTCACGCCCTTTCTTGCCACTTCCAGTGCCAGCGACTTGGTGAAGCCGTGCATCCCGGCCTTGGCGGCTGCATAGTTGGTCTGACCAAAGGCGCCCTTGGATGCGTTGACCGACGAGATGTTGATGATGCGTCCCCAGCCGCGTTCGACCATGCCTTCGCAAAGCGGCTTGGTGAGATTGAACACCGAGTCGAGGTTGGTCCGCATCACGGCATCCCAGTTCGGCTTGTCCATCTTCTTGAAGGCCATGTCGCGGGTAATGCCGGCGTTGTTCACCAGGATATCTACGCGACCTACGTCAGCCAGGATCTGCGCAGCGCAAGCCTGGCAGGCATCGTAGTCGGAGACATCCACCTCGTAGGCACGCATCTCGCGGCCGCTGGCGGCCATCGCGGCAAGCCAGTCCTGGGCGTTCGCATTGCCCGGCGAGTGCGTCACCACCACGGTGTGGCCTGCGTCGTGCAACTTGATGCTGATGGCTTCTCCCAGCCCACCCATACCACCTGTTACCAGTGCAATTCTCTTCGTCATGCTGCGTGCTTCATTCTCGTAAAGTTGAAAGACCCCTGCCTTGCCGGGACGGGCGTTTGCCCTGACTATCCCGACCACATTCCCACTGCCCTGGCGCGAAAATAGCGAGGGCGAGCCGGGCCGGATGATTCCGGTCCCGGCTTGTATGCCGATGCGGGAAGATTGGCGTCGCAGTGCTGCACACCAGGAGAACTGATGCCCCTGGCCTGCAAGCCTGCGATCTCTGTTCAGCGCGCCGGCCTGGCCGGCACGGCCGGCCGCACGCCGTTACTGCTTCGAAGCGCGGGGCGCCGCCTGCTGGGCCGCGCCGGACGCAGCTGCGGCGGTCTTGGCAAAGTTGGCCTTGGCGGCTTCAGCCGTCTGCTTTGCGGCGTCCTGGAACGATTGAAAGGTGCTGCTGGCGGCCGCTACGCTCGATTGCAGCAGCGCGGTGATCGCTTCAGACCCGGCCGGCGCGTTCTTCACGAAGGTGTCGACGAAGGCTTGCACATTGCGGTTGTGCTGTTCGTACTGGCCCTCGACCGCCTTGGTCAGTTCCACCTGCGTGTTCGACGCGATTTCGTACACGTGGCGTGCATACGCAACCGCCTTCTCCGCGGCGGGCTGGGCCAGATTGCTCTGCACGGCGAACACGTCACGCAGGTCCTTTCCGGCCAGCACCGCTTCGACATTGCCCTGGCCTTCGGCAAGCGTCGTCCTGACTGCCTGCAGGTTCAACTCGGTCAACTTCTGGAAGCCGTCAAAAGCCATGTTCGTCAGCGCGAACAGTTGGTTCAGACTGGACTTTTGCACTGCAGCAAATTGCTCGGGCATAAAAGGGGACATGCGAAATCTCCTGTGGATTGATCGAACGGATTCGCGCAAGAGTGCTGCAAATTGAATCCGCCACCGTATGGCTTGCGGATTGGCAGCGCCACCAATCCTGCAGCGCACCATCCGAGTGCGAATCCTAGAGGCTTTCCTCTAATTTGATCCCTAGGTATATACCCAAAAAGTCTTTAAAACATGACATTAAAAGTGCAATATAAGACACTTACGTTACATGTATTTACGTAGAAATGTTGCGGTGCATGACACGTGTGGGGCGCACCTCACCCCGGACGCTTGAAACGGATCGCCGAATACACCAAGAGGGAGAAGCGGAAATGGGATCGAGGCAACAGGATCGCGGCGGCCCGAGCTGACGGCACGGCTCATGTAGCAGCCTTCCTGAGCCGCAACGCATTGGTAATGACCGAGGCAGAACTCAGGCTCATCGCCAGCGCCGCAATCATCGGCGACAACAGCAGGCCTGTCATTGGATACAGAACGCCCGCCGCCAGCGGAACGCCCAAGGCGTTATAAATGAACGCAAAACCGAGGTTCTGCTTCATGTTCCGAATGGTCGCTTGCGAGAGTTTCCGGGCACGGGCAATGCCGCGCAAATCCCCTTTGACCAGCGTGACCTGAGCGCTGTTCATCGCGACATCAGTGCCCGTGCCCATGGCAATACCAACGTCCGCCTTCGCCAGCGCCGGCGCATCATTGATACCGTCGCCCGCCATGGCCACCACCGCGCCTGCCTGTTGCAGGGAACTGACAAGTTCAAGCTTGTCGGCCGGCTTCACCTCGCCGTGGAACTCGTCAATGCCGAGTTTCCCGGCCACCGCCTTTGCCGTTGCAATCCCGTCACCGGTCGCCATCACGACACGGATACCTTCTTCCCTGAGATGCGCCAGCGCCTCCGGCGTGGTGGCCTTGACCGGATCCGAGACGGCGAGCAGGCCAGCAAGCGTGCCTTCGACGGCGAGATACATCACGCTGGCGCCTTGCGCACGCAGCGCATCAGCCTGCGCCACGAGCCGATCAATGGGAATTCCTTCAGCTTGCATGAGCGCCGTGTTTCCGATCGCGACCTTCCTGCCGCCCAGCTTGCCTCTTACCCCGATCCCGGAACTCGACTCGAAGCCCTCCGGCTTTTCCAACTGCAGGCCGCGCTCACGGGCTGCTTCAACAATCGCGGCAGCCAGAGGATGTTCGCTGCCCTGATCCAGGCTGGCAGCTAACCGCAGCACGTCCTCCTCGGCATAGCCATTGGTGCCGATCGCGCGCTCAAAAACCGGCCGACCCTCGGTGAGCGTCCCGGTCTTGTCGATAATCAGGGTATCGACCGTGCGCAGGTTCTCGATTGCAGCGGCATCGCGGAACAGCACGCCGTTGGAAGCGCCCTTCCCGCTTGCGACCATGATGGACATCGGCGTGGCGAGACCCAGTGCGCACGGACATGCGATGATCAGCACCGCGACCGCATTGATCAGGCCGAACACCCAGCTCGGCTCGGGGCCGAAGAGTCCCCACGCGACAAAAGTCAGCACCGCAATGCCGATGACACCGAGGACGAAGACGCCGGCAACCTTGTCCGCCATCCGCTGCATCGGCGCCTTCGATCGCTGCGCTTGCGCCACCATCTGGACTATCTGGGACAGCACGGTCTGGGAGCCTACCTTTTCGGATTGGATGACGAGGCTGCCCGACGTGTTCATCGTGGCGCCGATGACGCGGTCGCCGACGCGCTTGGTGGTCGGAATGGGCTCGCCGGTTATCATCGATTCGTCGACCGCGCTGGAGCCTTCCGTTACCACGCCATCGACCGGCACCTTCTCGCCGGGCCGCACGCGCAGCAGGTCGCCCACGTGGACATGGCTGAGCGGCACGTCCTCTTCGGCTCCGTCGGGGCCGATACGCCTCGCCGTCTTTGGCGCCAGTCCCAGCAGCGACTTGATGGCGGCGGAAGTCTGGGAGCGGGCCTTTAGTTCAAGCAACTGACCCAGCAGCGTGAGGGAAATGATCACCGCCGCTGCCTCGAAGTAGACACCGATGCGGCCATGCTCGGCAAACACCTGCGGAAATACGCCAGGTATGACGGTCGCAATGACGCTGTAGACATAGGCCGCACCTGTGCCGATTCCGATCAGCGTCCACATGTTCGGACTGCGGTTGACGATCGACTGGAAACACCGCACGAAGAACGGCCAGCCCGCCCACAGCACCACAGGCGTCGCCAATGCAAGCTCTACCCAGCTCTGGGTCGACACCTGCATCCAGCCAAGGCGATGCCCGAACATGGCCAGTACGAACACCACACCGGTGAGCGGTAGCGTCCACCAGAAGCGGTGACGAAAATCCACCAGCTCGGGGTTCTCTCCTTCATCCAGTTCCGGCAACAACGGTTCCAGCGCCATGCCGCATTTGGGGCAGTTGCCCGGATGATCCTGGCGGATCTCCGGGTGCATGGGACAGGTATAGATTGTTCCCTCGGCAGCTGGCTGCGCCGCCCCGGCGCCAGTGCCAGCCTGTTCATGAACATGGTCATGGTGATGCGCATGCTCGTGATGATGACCAGGATCGGACTGGTCCTGAGCCGAGGTATGTGCACCGGCGCTGTGGCGGCCAGGCTCGGTTGCATCGCGTTCGTTGCTTGTCCTGTTCATCCTGGCTTCCTTCAGTTGTTGGGCCGGGCATCCACTGCGTCATCCGGCTTGCCTTTTACCTTCATGACACGCTCCTTACGCGAAGATGACGGCCATTCGAGATGGGACGTCCATGTCACGCCTGATGACGCCAGCTTAGAGGTTCCCATCGTTGGAAGGTCAAGGGCAAGGAGGCACGGTGGCTGGACTGCTCTCAAAGAACCAACGCGCTCGGGTCCAGGATGAGTTGGCCGCCAACGAGAAGTCGCCTTCAGGGGCGAGGTCAGCCGCCGGTGAAGAGATGACTACGGTCGATATAGACGCGAACACCTTGAGCATCCGGCACGCCCGGCAAGAGGACCCCCAGGTCTACGTTCGTTCCGCGAATCGATTCGGCAAACTTCCACGTTGCCTCCTGCTCGCCACTCCTGAACGTCACGGTCTCGCTGGACGCAACGTTGACGTACTTCATGCCGGAGGTCACCGCCACGGTGCGGGAAGCTGTTCCTGCAGCTACCTGGCTGCCAAAAAGGCGGCCTGCGAACCGACACGCGTTGCGCTTACCTGCGCTGCTGCCGGAGCTGCGGCGGGTTCTGCGGCCTGGCGCTGAACATGCTGCGCCACGTCGTCGCCGGCGTTGGTCTTCGACTTATCGGTGCTCCATGCTGTGGAGATGGACAACGCCAAAAGAATCAGCGCGACGGCCACGGACTTGTTGGTTTTCATGGTGCACTCCATTGAAGTTTCGAGGCATCGACCTCTTGAATCAATGGTATGAGGCTATGTCTCACCGGGGCGTTACGCGGCCATTACATGCCGGTAAGCTGTAGTGCCACTAGCCTGTCCAGTCGGCGATGCCGTTCGCGGATGAGTACGTCAGAAGGCAGGCATTCATAATCGCCCTGAAGAACAGCCGACGTTGCTTGACCTTCCTCCCATGGGAAGGTCCATTTGAATGACGATGTCCTTGCCGTGTTCAGGCGGGCATGCGAGCAAGAACAATATGTCGTCGCCGATCTTCTCCTGAGCGCCCTCGAAGCCATGGCTGGTCAAGGCCAGGACAGCCGGCAACTGGACGAGACGTACCTCGTTTTGGCGAACTGCTGCGCGCCTGAAAGCCGCGGCAATGCGTGGGATACCGCCCCCGCCTCGCAGACAAGCGCGAGGCACCTTGCCCTGTGCGTTTGGGGCTCCCGTCAGCGCGCCTTGTTCGCAAGCGCTTCTACTTCAGCGCGCAACCGCTCTTCCTGCTCCCGCAGTTCTGGCGTGAGTTCAGCACCGAAGTCCTCGACCTCAAACAGCGGGCGAATCTCGATTTCGGACTCGCTTTCCATGGGGTTGGGGCAGCGCCTGACCCATTCGACAGCCTCATCCATTGACTCGACCTGCCACAACCAGAATCCGGCAACGAGTTCGTTGGTTTGCGGAAACGGCCCATCCGTCACAGTCCGCTGGTCGCCCGAAAAGCGCACCCGCTTTCCCCTGGCGCTCGGGTGCAAGCCCTCGCCCGCAAGCATGACGCCTGCCTTGACGAGCTCTTCATTGAACTTGCCCATTGCCGCAAGCAACTCCGTGCTTGGCATCTTGCCGCTTTCTGATTCGCTCGTGGCCTTCACCATCACTATGACACGCATTGTGTTCCTCCTAGACGGAATCGTTGGCGCCACAAAATACCGAAGCGGAGCCGCTGCGGCAGTGAGCGCCGGAACCAGGATCCAATCAGAATAGTTGAATTCGACAGCACCTGACTTGCGCGGACCGCGCCAGTGCCTCTACAGTTCGACCGATGAAGAATGAAACTGCCGTAGCAGCGCTCGCTGCACTTGCCCAGGATTCCCGATTGGCGATCTTCCGCTTGCTGGTCCAGGCCGGCCCGGACGGCGTCAGCGCGGGCCGGATCCGCGAAGCGCTGGGTGTGGCACCCGCGACGCTGTCCTTCCATCTGAAAGAACTGGTTCACGCCGGCCTCATCAAGAACACACAGGAAGGCAAGTTCGTGATCTATCGAGCCCAATTCGAGACGATGAACGCGCTCATTGCCTTCCTGACGGAACATTGCTGCGAAGGCAATCCGCAAGGCTGCGGCGTGCCGGATGTAGCATGCAAGCCGGCGGCCACTAAACGCGGCGGCGTCTCGACCGAACCGGCCTGAGCATCACGGTCGTCGAGATCAGAGCGCCCTGGGGCGAGCGTCAGGCCTTGCGCCCCGCTTCATACCAGCCTTGGGTCCGATTGACGATGCCGACCACCAGCAGCATGACCGGCACTTCAATCAGCACCCCGACCACGGTTGCCAGCGCCGCCCCTGACTTGAAGCCGAACAGGCTGATCGCCGTCGCCACCGCCAGCTCGAAGAAATTGCTGGCGCCGATCAGCGAGGACGGGCCCGCCACGCAATGCGCCACACCCAGCTTCCGGTTCAGCAGATACGCCAGGCCGGAATTCAGGAACACCTGGATCAGGATGGGCACCGCCAGCAGCGCGATCACCAGCGGTTGCTCGATGATGGCCTGGCCCTGGAAGGCGAACAGCAGCACCAGCGTCAACAGCAGCGCGGCGATGGAATACGGTCCGAGCTTGCCCACGACCCGCTGGAAATGCGCCACGCCCTTGCTCAGCAGCAGCTTGCGCAGCACCTGCGAAATCGCCACCGGCACCACGATATACAGCGCAACCGACGTCAGCAGCGTATCCCACGGCACCGTGATCGACGACAGGCCAAGCAGCAGTGCCACCACCGGCGCGAACGCCACCACCATGATGGCATCGTTCAGCGCCACCTGCGACAGCGTGAAATACGGGTCGCCCTTGCAGAGCTGGCTCCAAACGAACACCATCGCCGTGCACGGTGCCGCAGCCAGCAGGATCAGCCCGGCGATATAGCTGTCGAGCTGCTCGGCGGGCAGCATGGGCGCAAACAGGTGCCGCACGAACAGCCAGCCCAGCAGCGCCATCGAGAACGGCTTGACCGCCCAGTTGATGAACAGCGTCACACCGATGCCGCGCCAGTGGGATTTCACCTGGCCCAGTGCGCCGAAGTCGATCTTCAGCAGCATCGGGATAATCATGATCCAGATAAGGATGCCGACCGGCAGGTTCACCTGCGCGTACTCCATGCTGCCGATCGCCTGGAACGCGCCCGGCATCGCCTGCCCCAGCGCAATCCCGACGATGATGCACAGGGCAACCCACATGGTCAGGTAGCGTTCAAAGAAGCCAATGGCGGGCTTCGTCGAAATGGGGGCGTGGGTGGTTGCGTGCTGATTCATTGGAGTTCCGGCGCCTTCAGTTCTTCGCGATCGCGTTGAGTGCGTCCTGCAGCTGCGCATTGCTCATGCCTTCCAGCGGCAACGCCAGCAGTTGCAGCATGCGGTAGCCAATGGCCTCGCGCGTCAGCTCGAACGCCAGGCGCTTGCCTTCGTCGCCGCCCAGGGCGTTGGACGGATCGGCATAGCCCCAGTGCACCTTGACCGGGCTGCCAGGCCAATAGGGGCACTGCTCCGCCGCGGCGCTGTCGCAGACCGTGATCACGATCCGCATTTCCGGCGCGTTGTCGCCGACGAATTCGTCCCAGCTCTTGCTGCGGTAGCCGGTCACGTCGACACCGGCATTGGTCAGCGCCTCCAGTGCGAACGGGTTCAGGCGCCCGCTCGGTGCGCTGCCGGCGCTGAAGGCGCGCACATCCTTGCCGAGCTTCCTGGCCCAATGGTTGAGCATCCCTTCGCTCAGCACACTGCGGGCGGAGTTATGGGTGCACAGGATCAGAACGTTGGTGGTCATGGGAGAAGGTGTGCTCAGCAGCACGACGAGTTGGAGTTCACCGCAATCCCGATCGGCTTGCCGCGCGGGGCACGCGGGGCACAGCAGGCGGAGCCTTCGGCGGACGTCGGTTCAGGCTTGCTTTCACCAAATACAGGTACGTTGCCCAGCGTATGGAAGTGCTCCCATGCAATGCCCTGTGGATCGGTGACCCAGTGCTTTTCGCTGCGGGCATAGCAGCAGGTGGTTTCACCCTGGTCCAGCAGCGCCATATCGGCCGCCTCGGCGCGCGCTTTCAGTTCAGCAAGCTCGGCGGCGTCATCAGTCTGGAAACCGAGATGGTCGACGCCCGCCCCCTGGCCGCGCGTGGAGATTGCGAAGTTGATGCGCGGATCCTCGAGCATCCATTTGGCGTAGTCGCTCTCGACTCGCGTCGGTTCAGCGGCAAAGAGCTTCGAATAGAAGGCAATGCTCTTGCCAAGGTCGTCGACATGGACGTGAACGTGAAAGCGCTTCATCTGGACATCTCCATCAGCAGTGACAGGAAACCGCCGCTTCCTCGACGCCTTCGCAGCAATTGGCGGTCAGGTAGCCGAGCAACGCATTCATATGCGCGAAAGCGGCGCGATAGATCAGGTTGCGTCCGTCCCGCTCCTGCGTCACCAGGCCGGCGTGCGCCAGTTCCTTCAGGTGGAACGACAAGGTGGCCGCAGGCACGCCCAGCCGCTCGACCATCGCGCCGGGTGTCATGCCACCCGGGCCGGCGACGACCAGCATTCGAAAGACCTGGAGGCGCAGCCCGTGGGCCAGTGCCGCAAGGGAGCGGACAACATCATTCTCTTCCATATTTCTACAATACTGGAAATGTGGGATTGATGCAATACCCGATCCGGCGAAGCGCTGCGGGCGCCCTGCCCGCCGTCCGCGTCGTTCCTGGGACAACCCTGCCCGCGATGCCCGCGTCCTAGTCCATCAGATCCGTGTACTCACCTTTCGCATAGGGCCGTGTGCGGTTCCACGGAGCGGGTTGCGGCAAGGCAGCGGCGGTCACCCGCGTGATCTTCTTCTGCGTGCCGCTGGCATTGCGCGACTGGACCAGTCGCGGATACTGGCCGGCCACGTCCCACTGGACCGTCACCTGTTCATCGCCGCGCTTTGCGCGGTACTCCTGCACACCGCCGCGCGCAGGGCCGCTTGCGCTCATGGTCTTGAGCGCTGCCGGATCCAGCAGGTGGTAGGCGGTCGCCCACGAGCCGTCGAAGCCGACGTTGCCATACTCGGCCGGGCTGACTTCGAAGGTCTTGCGCATGGCGTCGCTGACCAGCCGCACCGACAGCTTGCCGGACGGCTGCCGCTCGATCCAGCGCGCGGCGGCCGACATGTCCATGTGCTTATGGCCCTTGTCTGCCTTGGCGTGCTCGGCTTCGTCATGCGCCCCGTGCGGGATCTCGCGCTCGATCCAGACCGTGCCGCCCTCGCGGTAGACACGTTCGGTGAAGTAGATGTCGCGACGCACACCGTCGGCCCCGATCGCCGACAACTCATGCTGCACGCGCAGCGCCAGGGGGCCGGTGGCCTTGGCCGGCTCTGCCGCCACGGCGGTGAAGGCTGCCGAGACCAGCAGCAGTGCGAGGACTGGAGTGGCTTGCTTGGTTTTCATGAAATCCGTTCAGAAAGCGAAAATGCGCACGCCGGCAAACCGGCGCGCGCATGGCATCAAAAGACACTGTGCTCAGTCGTGCAGCAAGGCCGCGGCCGCCATCAGAGGCCCAGCGCGGACTTCACGACGCTGAAGACCTTGGTGTTATCGATGGTGCCCTTGAGCGCGGCATTGCCCGGCCCCGTCGAGAACAGCATCACATCGCCGCCGCCGTGGGTTTCCGAGCCCGGCGAGCCGAGGTTCACGCCGACTTCCTGCAGGTAGCCGTCGGCCGTGGTGTCCACCAGCGCG
Source organism: Cupriavidus necator N-1 (assembly GCF_000219215.1). NCBI lineage: Bacteria > Pseudomonadati > Pseudomonadota > Betaproteobacteria > Burkholderiales > Burkholderiaceae > Cupriavidus > Cupriavidus necator. The sequence continues at coordinate 2,171,563 of NC_015726.1, forward strand.
GGATTGTCGCGCGGGGACTTGCGCGGACCACCGCCGTTGCCAAACACCAGCGTGGTGTAAGGCAGGCCGTCGGCCGCCGTGGCCGGCTGCTTGGTCTTGATGTCCGTCACCGTGCCCAGGATCGGGTTGCCGCGATGCGAGTAGCCGTTGATCGTCATCGTGTGGTCGTGGTCGGCGGTGACGACGATCATCGTGTTCGACAGGTCCACCATCGACAGCGCACGCTTGATGGCATCGTCAAACGCGATCGTGTCTTCCAGCGCGCGCTTGGCGTTGGTGCCGTGCAGCGCATGGTCGATCCGGCCGCCCTCCACCATGAGGAAATAGCCGCTGCCGTTCTTCTGCAGGATGCGGATGGCCTTCTCGGTCATGTCGGCCAGGCTAGGCTCGTCGACATTGTTCTTGACGCGGTCCAGCTCGTAGTTGAGGTGGTCCATGTTGAACAGGCCGAGCAGCTTGTTGGTGGATGCCGGATCCACGGCCTTGAACGCGGTGCCGGTGGTCACATAGGTGTAGCCCGGGAACTGCGTGGTCAGGTCGACGCCATCCGTGCGCTTGCCACCCGCGGCACTGGGCAGGAACTGGCGGCGGCCGCCGCCAAGCAGCACGTCCAGGCCGTCCTTGAGCGCCGTGTTGTAGCCGGCGTTGCCGGGCGTTGCCTGTGCGGCGATGTTGTTCTCGCCGTCGCGGTGGCAGACGTGCGAGAAGGTGGCCGCCGGCGTCGCGTGCGTCACGCGCGTAGTGGTCACCGCGCCGACCGACTTGCCGGCGGCCTTGGCCAGTTCCAGCACGGTCACGACCGGCGAGCCGTTGCCGCTGGGACAGGTGCTGTCACCGGCGCTGGTCACATAGGACTTGCCGGTGCCGTCGCTGGCCTTGGTATCAGCCGACATGGAGATGACTTCGTTGTTCATCTTCACGCCGGTCATGTAGGCCGCCATCGACGGCGCGCTGTCGGTGGTCTGCGCGTCGTTCGAATACGTCTTCACGCGCGCGGTGCGCTTGAGCGACTCCATGTTGAGCTTGCCCGTCTCGCCATACTTGTAGATGCGCGAAGCGGTGACGGTGGTCGGGCCCATGCCGTCGCCCAAGAAGAAGATGACATTTTTGGCCTCGCCCGCGGCTTGCGCAGGGAGGGCAATGCAGGCGCAGGCAGCCGCAACTGCGGACAGGCCGGTTCGAATGATGAGTTTCATGGCGTTATTCCGTCAGCGATAGTGGCTTAGAGGCCGATGGCCGTCTTGATCAGGCCGAACACCTCGGTGTTGTTCATCACACCGGTGAAGGATTCGGCACCATTGCCCAGTGCGCCGATAAAGACATCGGTGCCGCCATGGGTCTCGCCACCTGCCGCCATCGGGATCGCGGCTTCCTGGTGATAGCTCTTGTCGTAGACCTGTGCATCGGTCAGCGCGGTGCGCGTGGCCGGGCGGTTTTCGCCGTTGCCGAAACCGATGATGGTGAAGGGATTGCCGCCGGAGTCCGTGGACAGTGCGCCGGTCACGTAGTTCTTCAGCAGGCCCAGCACGCCGGGGTTGCTGTCGCTGGTGGGGCCGGTGCGCTTGGCGTAGCCATTGAGTACCAGCGTGTGGTCATGGTCGGCGGTGACGACGATCAGCGTGTTCTTCAGGCCCGGGTCGATCACGTTGAGCTTGTCGATGGCGGTCTTGATCGCGGTGTCGAAGGCCACGGTGTCCTGCAGCGCCTTGCGCGCGGTGGTTTCATGCAAGGCGTGGTCGATGCGGCCGCCTTCCACCATCAGGAAGAAACCCTTCTTCTTCGCGGCAAGCACGTCGATGGCCTTGCTGGTCATCTCCGCCAGGCTCGGCTCGTCGCCGGGAACGCGGTCCAGGTCGTAGGCCATATGGCTGGACGTGAACAGGCCTGCCACCTTCTTGGCGCTGGCGGCGTCGATCTTGTCGAACTCGGCCTTGCTGGACGCGTAGGTATAGCCGGCCTTCGTCAGCTCGCCAACCAGGTCGCGGCCGTCGGTGCGGGCGCCACCCGCGGCCTTGCTCTGGAAGTGCTTGCGGCCGCCGCCGAAGATCACATCGACGCCGTCGCCTAGCGCGCTGTTGTAGCCGGCGCCGTTCGGCACCAGTTGCGCGGCGATGGTGTTCTCGGCATCGCGGTGGCAGACGTGCGCGTAGGTCGTGGCGGGAGTCGCGTGCGTGATGCGGGTGGTGGTGACCACGCCGGTGCCATAGCCTGCCGTCTTCATCTGCTCGAGCAGCGTCGGCACGCTCTGGCCGTTGCCGGAAGCCGGGCAGGTGCTGTCCGCGCCGGACAGATAGTCCTTGCCGCTGGCATCAAAGGCACTGGTCTCCGGCGTCATCGAGATGACTTCGTTGTTCATCTTGACGCCGGTCATGTAGGCCGCCATCGACGGCGCGCTGTCGGTCACCTGCGCGTTGTTCGAATAGGTCCGGATAAACCCGCTCTCGGGGAGCGTGTCCATGGTCAGCTCACCATCCTCGCCGACCTTGTAGATCCGCGCCGCAGTCATCGTCGCCATGCCCATGCCGTCGCCAAGGAAGAACACGACGTTCTTCGTGGGCGCGGCGCTGCCGCCAGCCGGCGGCTGCGTGACCGACGCATTGCTGTCATCATCGCTGCCGCACGACGCCACGGCCAGCGCCAGCAGCGGTGCCGCCAGTATTGAAAGACGCCTCATATTTCCTCCCCGTTGGTTTTGGCGGGAGGATGCACGACGAATATTTCGGCACCGTGACGCGTCACATATAGACGGCAACGTTGTCACTGCAGTCAAACATCGAAAAGTGCAGCATCAGGCAGCTCGCCATGATCGGCCTGTTGAAGGCGAACGGCCCGCCTGTGCGGCGAGCTGCCGCAGTAGTGAAGCTGCCTGGTGACGCTGAACACTGCTATATTGTCGCCAAAACAGGCACCGCTCTCGTGGGTAAATCGCATCGCCGGCCATGGTTCGCCGGCTTCCTCCTCGTTGTCTTCCTGGCAGCCCAGCTGGCAGCGGCGGCGTACGCTTGTACCGGCAGCCGCTACCAGGCGGAACACAGCGGCACGATGGCGGCGATGACCGAGTCCTGTGCCGAGATGGCCACCAGCGACAGCCAGCAAGGTATCGACCAGAGCGGGCTTTGCCTCGCGCATTGCCAGGCCGATGCCAAGAACGCCGACCATGCTTCGCCGCAGCTTCCGGCCTTCATGCCGGTGCTGATGCGCGTGATTGAGCCAACGCGCGTGGTCCTGGCGGAGGTTCGCGTTGCGCTGCGCGCCGAGGCAGAGGCGCGCGGTCCACCACCCCTCACCATCCTTCACTGCAGTTTCCAGACTTAGCCTCCGGTTCGACGTCACCTGGTGCTGCCCGCCATGCGGGCAGCAGTCGTCGTTCCTGGAGGCTTTATGCTTTATCTACGTCACCTGACCGTGGCGCTGCTCAGCGCGCCCGCAGTGGGCCTGGCTGCGCCGCAAGGCGCGCCCGGGCAATCCGCCCCTTCCCTCTCCCTTGAGGAAGCCGTCGCGATCGCAAGCGCCCATGCCGGCGACGCTGAATCGTCGCGCAGCGCCGTGGAGGCCGCCGGGCAAATGGCGGTAGCCGCCGGCCGCCTGCCGGATCCCGTGCTCAAGCTCGGCGTCAACAACGTGCCCGTCAACGGCTCGGACGCGTTCTCGCTGAGCCGGGATTCCATGACCATGCGCTCGATCTCAGTGATGCAGGAATTCACGCGTGCGGACAAGCGCCGCGCCAGGGCCGCGCGCTTCGAAGCCGAAGCCGCCGCTGCCGACGCGCAGCGTGCGGTGGGGCTGGCAGGCGTGCAGCGCAATGCGGTCAATGCCTGGCTCGACCGGTGGTATGCGGAGCAGGCCGGCGTGCTGCTCGGCCATCACAGCCATCCACTTGAACTGGCACTGCAGGCCGCCACCGCGGCCTACCGCAGCGGGCGCGGCTCGCGTGCGGACGTACTGGCGATGGAGCTGGAAATCCAGAAGCTGCACGACCGCGAGGACGAGAACCGCGCCGCGCTGGCGACCGCCACGCTGAACCTGGAGCGCTGGGTCGGCGCCGCTGCAGGGCGCCCGCTGTCGGATCGGCCACCGCTTGAAGTGCCGCCAGGCGCCCGGCAACTCGCCAGGGGCGAGTTCGAGGCCGTGCCCGAACTGTCGGCTGCGCAGCGCGACGTGGCACTGGCCGAATCGGAGATCCAGGTAGCAACGGAAGCCCGCAAGCCGGACGTGACGGTCGAGCTGATGTACAGCCAGCGCGGCTCGGCCTACTCGAACATGGGCTCGCTCAATGTCAGCTTCCCATTACCGTGGGACCGGGGCAACCGCCAGGACCGCGAAATCAGTGCGCGGCTGGCGCAGGCCAATGACGCGCGGGCCAGGCTGGAAATGGTCCGGCGCAATACCCAGGCCATGGTCGGCGCCAGGCTGGCCGAGCTGCAGCGCAACCTTGACCGGCTGCGGCGCTACGACGACAAGACCTTGCCGCTCGCCCGGGCACAGGCGGATGCGGCACTGACGGCCTACCGCGCCAACACGGGCACCTTGGTGGCGGTCGCCGAAGCCAACCATCGCGCCATCGACACCGCCATGGATCGCCTGCTGCTTGAGGCAAAGACCGCGAAGCTGTGGGCGGGCCTGAACTACCTGGTGCCGTTGCCTACCGTCCAGACCGAAGCCGCAGCGAAGGAGGCAAAATGAAGAAGCACGCCATTGCAGCAGCCGCCGGGCTGGTCGTCGCCTGCATCGCCCTCTACGGCGCTTACCACTTCGGGTTCACGCGCGGCACGCAAACTGCGCAACCGTCGGGCACGCCTGGCGCGGAATCCACCGTACTCAAGGCCGGCGACATCGATCCCAAGACCGGCAGGAAAATCCTGTACTGGCACGATCCCATGGTGCCGGGCCAGCGCTTCGACAAGCCGGGCAAGTCGCCCTTCATGGAGATGCAACTGGTGCCGGTCTACGCGGACGGCGATGGGGGTGGCAGCGGTGTCACCGTCGACAGCCATGTCGCACAAAACCTTGGCATTCGCACCGCCGAGGCAAAGCCTGGACGGCTGACCGCGATGCTGCAGGTGCCAGGCAATGTCGCCATCGACGAACGCAGCGTGCAGATCATCCAGGCGCGCACCAACGCCTTTGTGCAGCACGTCGCGGTCCGGGCGACCCTTGACCCGGTCCGGCGTGGCCAGGCGCTGGTCACCCTGTACTCGCCCGACTGGGTCGCGGCGCAAGAGGAATACCTGGCCGTGTCGCGCATGGCAGGAAGTGAACACCTGGGCGACCTGCGCGGCGCGGCGCGGGCTCGCATGCTGCAGGCGGGCATGACGCCGGGCCAGGTCAGTGCGGTCGAGAGATCCGGAAAATTGCAGTCCGGTATTGCCATCGCCAGCCCGGTCGATGGCCTCGTGACCGAGGTGGCGGTGCGCGAGGGCATGACCGTGTCGCCGGGCATGACGCTGTTCCGCCTGGCTGATCTCAGCCAGGTCTGGGTGATTGCCGAGGTACCAGAGGGCCAGGCCGGCACTATCCGGGCCGGCGCGGCTGCGACGGTACTGCAGGGCGGCACGGCCGGCCCCCTTGCCGGCAAGGTCGACGCCATCCTTCCCGACGTCAACCCGGCGACCCGCACCGTCAAGGCCCGCATCGTCCTGCCCAACCCCGGCAGGCGCCTGCTGCCGGGCATGTTTGTCAGGGTCAGCTTCGACAGTGGCGCACAGCAGGAGGCGTTGCTGATCCCGTCGGAGTCGGTCATCCGCACCGGTCAGCGCAATATCGTCATGGTCGATGCCGGCCAGGCAGGGTTCGTTGCCACCGATATCAAGACCGGCCGCGAGGCCGATGGCATGGTCGAGGTGCTGGACGGACTGGCGCCGGGGCAGAAAGTGGTCACGTCCGGCCAGTTCCTGATCGACTCGGAAGCCAGCCTGCGCGGCAGCGCGGAACGGATGACGGCCACACCAGCAGCGTCTGCACCTGCCGCGCCGGCCGCAGAGCATGAGGGCACCGGCCGCATCGAAGCCGTGAACGGCAGCGAGAGCCTGACCATCTCGCACGGCCCGATCCCGTCGGCACAGTGGGGCGCGATGACCATGGACTTCGCCGCACCGCCAACTGGCCTGCCCAAGGGACTGAAGCCTGGCGACCGCATCCGCTTCCGCTTCCACCTGGACCGCGATGGTGCGGCCACGCTGTCGTCGGTCGAGCCCGCCGGCACCGCCCAGGGAGCCAGGCCATGATCGCGCGCCTTATCCTGGCCTCGATCCGCCACCGCTTCCTGGTCCTGCTGGCCACGGTGATGCTGACCGCATGGGGCCTGTGGGCGGTGCGGAGCACGCCGCTCGACGCCCTGCCCGACCTGTCCGATGTACAGGTGATCATCCGCACGCCCTTCCCCGGCCAGGCGCCGCAGATCGTCGAGAACCAGGTCACGTATCCGCTGACCACCACCATGCTGTCGGTACCCGGCGCCAGAACGGTACGGGGTTACTCCTTCTTCGGCGATTCGTTCGTCTATGTGCTGTTCGAGGATGGCACCGACCTGTACTGGGCGCGCTCGCGGGTGCTTGAATACCTGAACCAGGTGCAGTCCCGCCTGCCCGCCGCGGCCAGGCCGGCGCTGGGGCCGGATGCCACCGGCGTCGGCTGGATCTACGAGTACGCGCTGGTGGACAAGACCGGCCAGCATGACCTTGGCCAGTTGCGTGCACTGCAGGACTGGTTCCTGCGCTTCGAACTAAAATCGCTGCCCAATGTGGCCGAGGTCGCTTCGCTGGGCGGCATGGTGAAGCAGTACCAGGTGGTGCTGATGCCGGACCGGATGCGCGCCTACAACCTGTCGCAGGGCAAGGTGCTGGCGGCGCTCAAGGGCGCCAACCAGGAGGCCGGCGGGTCGGTGCTGGAAATGGGCGAGGCAGAGTATATGGTCCGCGCCAGCGGCTACCTGAAGACGCTCGACGATTTCCGGCAGATCCCGCTGGTGACCAGCGATGCCGGCATTCCGGTGCGGCTGGGCGATGTCGCCGTCGTGCAGCTTGGCCCGGAGATGCGGCGCGGCATCGCCGAACTTGACGGCCTGGGCGAGGTGGCCGGCGGCGTCATCGTGATGCGCTCAGGCAAGAACGCGCTGGAAACCATCGAGGCGGTCAAGGCGAAGCTCGCCACGCTGCAGAAGAGCCTGCCTGCCGGCGTGCAGATCGTCACCACCTACGACCGCTCCACGCTGATCAAGCGCGCGGTGGAAAACCTGACGCACAAGCTGGTCGAAGAGTTCGCCGTGGTCGCGCTGGTGTGCCTGCTGTTCCTGTTCCACCTGCGTTCCGCGCTGGTGGCTATCGTCTCGCTGCCGCTGGGCGTGCTGGCCGCCTTCCTGGCGATGCGCTACCAGGGCATCAATGCCAACATCATGTCGCTGGGCGGCATTGCCATTGCCATCGGCGCCATGGTCGATGCCGCGGTCGTGATGATCGAGAACGCGCACAAGCAACTGGAGCACTGGCATGCGGACCATCCCGGCCGGGCGCTGACAGGGAACGAGCGCTGGGGCGTGATCGGCCGGGCCGCCACCGAGGTCGGGCCGGCGCTGTTCTTCTCGCTGCTGATCATCACGCTGTCGTTTATCCCGGTCTTTACGCTGGAGGCGCAGGAGGGCCGGCTGTTCTCGCCGCTGGCCTTTACCAAGACCTATTCCATGGCCGCGGCGGCGGGCCTGTCGGTGACGCTGGTGCCGGTGCTGATGGGCTACCTGATCCGCGGCAGGATTCCTTCGGAGCAGTCCAACCCCTTGAACCGATGGCTGATCCGCGCCTATCGGCCGGTGCTGGCACGGGTGCTGGCCTACCCGAAGACCACCCTCGCGATCGCCGCGGTGCTGCTGGCCGCGACAGCGTGGCCGATGATGCGTACCGGCGCCGAGTTCATGCCGCCGCTTGACGAGGGCGACCTGCTCTATATGCCGTCGGCCTTGCCGGGCCTTTCCGCCGGCAAGGCGGCGCAGCTGCTGCAACAGACCGACCGCCTGATCAGGACCGTGCCCGAGGTGGCGACCGTGCTCGGCAAGGCCGGCCGCGCCGATACCGCGACCGATCCGGCGCCCCTCGAGATGTTCGAGACCACCATCCAGTTCAAGCCGCGCGACCAGTGGCGTGCCGGCATGACCCCAGACAAGCTGGTGGAAGAACTCGATCGCGTAGTCACGGTGCCGGGACTGTCCAACATCTGGGTGCCGCCGATCCGCAACCGCATCGACATGCTTGCCACCGGGATCAAGAGCCCGGTCGGCATCAAGGTGGCGGGCGCGGACCTGAAGGAAATCGATCGCCTGGCGACGCGCATCGAGGAAACCGTCAGGACAGTGCCGGGGGTGACATCGGCGCTGGCCGAGCGGCTGACCGGCGGGCGCTATGTCGATATCGATATCGACCGCGTGGCGGCCGGCCGCTACGGGCTGAACATCGCGGATGTGCAGAGCGTGGTGTCGTCCGCCATCGGCGGCGACAATGTGGGCGAGGTCGTCGACGGGCTGGCGCGCTTCCCGATCAACGTCCGCTACCCGCGCGATTACCGCGACTCCGTGGAGCAACTGCGCAGCCTGCCCATCGTCACTGACAAGGGCCAGCATATCGTGCTGTCCGACGTGGCGCGCATCCAGGTGGTGCAGGGAGCCCCGATGCTGCGCAGCGAAAACGCGCGACTGTCGGGCTGGGTGTATGTCGACATCCGCGGGCGTGACCTGCGCTCGGCTGTCCGGGACATGCAGGCCGCCGTCGCGAAAGCGGTGCCGATGCCGGCTGGCTATTCCCTAAGCTGGTCGGGGCAGTTCGAATACCTGGAGCGGGCCGCCGCAAAGCTGAAGGTGGTGGTGCCGTTCACGCTGCTGATCATCTTCGTGCTGCTGTACCTGGTGTTCGGCCGCCTCGATGAAGCCCTGCTCATCATGGGCACGCTGCCGCTGGCGCTGATCGGCGGCTTCTGGCTGCTCTACCTGCTGGGCTACAACCTGTCGGTTGCCGGCGTGGTCGGCTTCATCGCGCTGGCGGGCGTGGCGGCGGAATTCGGCGTGATCATGCTGCTCTACCTGAAGCAGGCATGGACCGCGCGCGCGAACCAGGGCGATGCCAGCCCGTCCGCGCTGCTTGAAGCCATCCAGGAAGGCGCGGTGCTGCGCGTACGCCCCAAGGCAATGACCGTCGCCGTCATCCTTGCCGGCCTGGTGCCGATCATGTGGTCGCATGGCACCGGCTCCGAGGTCATGCAGCGCATTGCCGCGCCGATGGTGGGCGGCATGCTCACCGCGCCATTGCTTTCGCTCTTCGTGGTGCCGGCGGTGTATTTGCTGATGCGCCGGCGCCAGACCAGACCTCAACCTGTTTCCGTCCACCCATCACTGCAAAAGGAACCCCAATGAAATCCATCAAGACGCTCGCCCTCGCCCTTGCCTTGACCATCACGCCGGGCGCATTCGCAGCGGGCTCGATGGACGGCATGAACATGAAGCCGTCCGCACCCTCGCAACAGGTGCCACAACCCGTGGCGGCCGAAATCAGGAAGATCGATGTGCAGGCCGGCAAGGTCACGCTCAAGCACGGACCGATCGCCAACCTGGGCATGGGCCCGATGACCATGGCGTTCCCCGTCAGGGATCGCGCATCGCTGAAGGAATTCAAGGAGGGCGAGGCGGTATCCGTGACATTCGACAACGTTGATGGCAAACCTACGGTCGTGGAAATGCGGCGCAAGTGAGGTTGACCGTCACCGAAGGTGGTTGCGCGCTAGATGCGCAATCACTGCGGCTCCCCAAGCGACCGACATTTGCCGAGCTCACGCTTTGGTGCCCAAGCGCTCCTTCAGGAACTCGATAAAGCGCTGTGTCTTTGCCGGCAGCAAGCGTGTCTCGGTCAGGGCATAGACCGGCGTCGGCCTGGTCTGCCAGTCAGGCAATATCCGGCGCAGGCGGCCGGCCGCCACATCCTCTGCCGCGACCTCCTCGGCCAGCAATATCACGCCCAGGTCCAGCGTTGCCAGGCGTCGGAACATGCCAACGCTATTGACGTAGAACCTTCCCCCCCCACCTCCACCTCGACGGTCTCCTCACCGCGATGCAGCGCCGACTTGCCTGCCTTGGGAAAACCGATGCACTGATGCCGTACCAGGTCCGTGGGATGGGTCGGCTCGCCAGCGCGTTCCAGGTAGCCCGGTGAGGCATAGACCTGCACCGAAAGGCGCGCAAGCAGGCGGGCGATCAGGTTCGAGTCCGTCAGCTCGCCCATGCGGATGGCCACATCGAAGGGCTCGGCCACCAGGTCGACACGGCGGGGCGTGAGGTCGAAATCAAAGGTGATGTCCGGGTAGCGGGCAGCGAACTCCGCAATCAGGGGCGCCATGTAGATCATGGCGAAGTCGACCGGCAGCGATGCGCGCAGCACGCCGCTCGGCTGCGCCAGCATCTCCCCCAGTTGCTCGTGTGCAATCCGCGCTTCGTCGACGATGCGCTTGCAGCGCTCGTAGTAGATCTGCCCAGCCTCGGTCAGCTCGACCTTGCGCGTCGTGCGATGCAGCAGCCGCAGGCCGATGGCCTTCTCCAGCGCGCTGATCCGCCTGGACAGTGTGGAGTTCGGCACACCGGTGGCAGCGGCCGCGCCACGAAAGCTCCGCGTCTGGGCGACCTCCACAAACAAGGCCATGTCATTGAGCAGTTCCATCTGGATTGCGCTATTTTTGGATCAATGATTGCCAATCTATCATCTTTATCTCGTCAATGAATTAATCGAGCATACGTCCATGGGCTTCCCTTCGCCGCCTTCGCCCCAACCCGTACAGGAATTGACCATGAGCCAACTGTTCACCCCCGTCCACATCGGCCGCCACATCGCGCCGAACCGCCTCGTCATGGCGCCGATGACCCGCTCCCGCGCCGACGCCGACGGCGTCCCCGGCAACATGACCGTCACCTACTACGCCCAGCGCGCCAGCGCCGGCCTGATCATCACCGAAGGCGTGTTTCCGTCCGCCATGGGCAAGGGCTACGTGAATACGCCCGGTATCGAAACCGAGGCCCAGGTTGCCGGCTGGAAAAAGGTGACTGAAGCCGTGCACGCCCGCGGCGGCCGTATTTTCATGCAGCTGATGCATTGCGGCCGGATCTCGCATCCGTCGCTGCTTGATGGCGCAACGCCCGTGGCACCGTCGGCCATCAAGCCCGAGGGACAGGCGTGGACGCCTGCCGGCCAAGTCGACTTCGTCACGCCCCGCGAACTCAGCCTGACCGAGATCGCCGGCGTCATTGACGAATATCGCCAGGCCACCCGCCGCGCCATCGACGCGGGCTTCGACGGCGTCGAACTGCATGCGGCCTCCGGCTACCTGCCCGAGCAGTTCCTTTCGCCTGGCAGCAACCACCGGCAAGACCAATACGGCGGCTCGGTCGAAGGCCGCGCCCGCTTTGTGCTGGAAGTGCTGGCCGCGATGGTGGCCGAGGTCGGCGCCGACCGGGTCGGCATCAAGATCTCGCCGGAGATGAACTACAACAGCATCACCGATGCCACGCCCCAGGAGACCTACACCTACCTCGTCGACAAGCTTCGCGGCCAGGGCCTGGCCTATCTGCATGTCGCGCTGTTCGGTGCCACGGTCGACTACCACACCCTGCTGCGCCCGCGCTTCGACGGCACCTACCTGATTGGAGGCGGGTTGGCGCAGGACAGCGCCGCAGCCCTGCTGGCCGATGGCAAGGCCGACGCCACCGTCTTCGGCAGCGCCTTCCTCCCGAATCCCGACCTGCCGGAGCGCTTCCGCCAGGGCGCCGCGCTCAACGCGCCGGACCGCAACATGTTCTTTGCGCCGCCGACGGCCCAGGGATACATCGACTATCCGGCGCTGGCTGAAGCCGAAGCGGCTTGAAGCAAGGGGCGTTTGCCCCATTCACCATCAAGGAATGCATTATGAAGTTCGAACGATTCACTGCAGACACCGCCGCCCTGCTCCTGATCGACCATCAGGTAGGCACCATGGGCTGGGTGAAGTCCATTCCCTTTGACGAAATGAAGCGCAACGCGCTGATGGTGGCCAAGACCGCGGCCATCCTGAAAGTCCCTGTCGTGATGACCTCCAGCATGGAGGAGTACGCCCAGGGACCGCTGATCAGCGAGCTGGCGGACATTTTTCCGGCTGAGTTCGCTGCGCGCATCAAGCGCGTTGGTGTTGTGAATGCCATGGACGATGAGAACTTCGCGGCGGCGGTGAAGGCTACCGGACGCAGGAAATTGATCATCGCTGGCGTGACCAATGACGTGTGCACGGTGTATCCGGCGTTGAGCCTGGTGTCGCAAGGTTATGAAGTGCAAGTCGTCGCGGATGCCGGCGGATCGCCGAGCAAGATGGCTGACGATATTGCCTTGCGGCGCATGGAGAAGAATGGTGTCACGCTGACCAGCACCAACCAGTTGATTGCGGAACTGGCCGGGAGTTGGGCTACGCCCGAAGGCAGCCGCATTGTGCAGGAGGTGATAATGGGGGCTTTGCAGGGCTGATGGGGGGCGCCTATGTGGGCTGGGGGCAGGATGCAATCAGCCCCGGCTGGTTGGACCGGGGCTGTCAGATTAGTTAGTGCAGTTGGCGCTTCAGGTCAGCAAGTTCCGAATGCATCGAACTGACTGCATCCTTGACCTTTGCATCGAGACTGCCGGCCTGCTGGCAAGCGCGGTCTGCACGATCACCGATCCGTTCGAGATCATCGACCCACTGCCGGATCCGATCCTCATCCTTGGAAGACACGACCTTCGATGCCGATTTGCACTCCTTGTCGAGCTCATCCACCCAGTTCATCAAGTCTTGTGGAATCCCCGTATCGGCATGACAAGTCCGTGATGTCTCGCTGATGGTTTGCTGCAGATGACTAAAACGTTGCTGCATTTCACTGGCTTGCAACATGATGCCCCCTTCGTGAACACCAATCCACATGAGTTCAGGCAGCAGATGATTGTGTGTTGCCTGTGCCATTGTCATTCGCCCGCATCAGTTGGCTGCCGATGAAGCTCCATTGCGCAGCCTCGAAGCGCGCGAAGGGCACTTTTTCAGTCTAGGTCAAATTCAACCGCACGCTCCGATGTGATCCCCGAGGTTCCGTGGCATTACTAGGCATTAGCCGCGCCTCGCTATATCTTGAACTCAAGACAGTCCGGCGCTCGGGCTGAGCTACGGACATGCGTAAATTGCCGGAGGCTGAAATGTTGGAAAGAAAGCGGTCTTACAAGGGATTCCACGTTGCCCTGTTCGTGCCGGAGGTGATTGAGCCAGGCAAGCCAGGCGGGCGAGTCCAGATCTCCACGCGCAATGAGGACATGGGCATCCGCTTTACGCCGGACTGGCCCCACCCGCCCGCAACGCTGCAGGAGGCAGAGGACTGGCTTTTCGCCTACGCCGCCGGGATCATCGATTGTGAACTGGCTGGCGGCTTCGGCATTGATCTCAGGAACGAGTAAGTCAGTTCGGCGACGAAAGATCTGCGGAAGCCGGTCGGCGCGTCTCCTGCGCCTGGCGGGGATGGCTGTGTTCGCGGAGATTCTGGCATGCCGTGCAGCGCATGGCGGTCGGGTACGCCTGCATGGCCTGCTGGCAGTCAATACAGACGCCATACTGGCCACTCCTCATCCGTGACCGGGCTGCTTCAATGTCGGCCAGTTGCATGCGATAGTGTTTCAGCATCGCGTCGCCCTGGCGCTGCACAGTCTTTTCGTCCGCCATTTCACCATCATCAAGCTGTTCACGTTGTGTTGGCGCCACGACAGGCGAATCCGCGGTTCCGGCGACGGCACGGATGCGCAACTCCTCAGCGTCCATTTGGGCCACCAACTTCGCCAATTCTTCCTTTGTCTGCCCTTCCATGACTGGCCTCCTGGATGAGCATCCTGCGGGTCGCACGTAAGCAGACCCTCCAGCGTAGCGCGCCTGGGCAATCGCACTTGGCGGGCACAGTTGCTGTATTGCCGCTCAGATGTGTTGCCACTCAGATCGAGGCTCCCGCAAGGGGCCGTAGCCATTTGCCTGCATGGCAAAAAACCACGCGTCCCTTGCGGGACTGGCACGTGTCACAGCCGTGCCGGCGCCGCAGTCACGAATGCCTAACGGTGGCTGGCAGCCAGCGCGACGATAGCGCCTGTCGTTGCCGCGATGGCGGCCACGGTACCCATGCTTTGCCATGGATGCTCATGAACGTAGCGATCAGTCGTTGTCGCCCACTCGGAGACTTTGGCGCGACCTTCTTCGCGCAACGTAACGATGCGCTCCTGCAGCGCGCGCTGCCGGGCCTTGAGTGCATGGCGCTCAAGGCTGCTCCCTACGCCGGTTTCGGCTTTGACATCATGAAGAAGTGCCTGAACGTCGGCCATCAGCGTATCGACGTCGCGGGCCAATGCGTCCTTGCGCATAGAGAAATCGGATTGGATGTCGTTCATCTTGCCCTCCTGTTAGCGAAATCATCGCGGTGCGTCGCGCAGCACGATTGGCACTGTGTCAAATATAGGATTGGGTTGACGGCCCGGCATGACAAACAGCAAGCCACGACGAAGCGGCGCGGAAGGGGGCAAGAGGACCGTGGCACTCCTGAGCGACGACGATGGTCATGCGTCACGCATGGCATGCCCATACTTGCATAGGATGCATACACGAGGCGCAAAGTGAAGGACAGGTGCCGGATACGGTACTGCCGACGCTGCCGGCCCCGTCCCGGCGGGACTGTACGCGGCGCCGCGCATGCAGGGAGCGATGGCGCGGCACTGGCGTCACGACTTTCGCGTCCCTCGCCTTATCCGCTCCAAATATTTTCCTGAAGCGACCTCGATTCGCACCGTGTCCCCTTCCTTGACGAACTGAGGAACGAGAACTTCCATGCCGTTATCCAGCGTGGCAGTCTTGAAGGTAGAGGTTTCATGCTCGTGCAGGCCCGGCGGCGTGGACATGATGGTTACCTCGACAGCAGCGGGGAATGCGATGGTGACTGGCTCGCCCTCATAAAGCTGCACCGGGATTCGCATATTGGGGCGAAGAAATTTCTGGTATGCGCCCATGGTTTCCGCAGGAAAACTGATCTGTTCGAAGGTGTCGGGATTCATGAAGAAAAAGGCGTCACCATCGGTGTACAGATATTCCATCTCCTGGTGATCAAGCGCGACCTCTTCGAGCTTGTTGCTCGGGTGCAACCGCAACTCCTTGATGTGACCAGTCTTAAGGCTCTTGAACTTGGCGAAAACTGCGCTCCCCTGTTGGCCGCCGCCGGCGTGGTACCCGGCGCTGGTAACGCTATGAAGTTCACCTTCAAGCATGATGACCATGCCCGACTTCAGTTCGGAAGCTTCGACCATTGGTGTCTCCGCCTGGGCGGCAAGATTTCGCCTTCAGCCTAGCACCGCAGCGCCCCTTCAACAAAGGGCCCGCGGCGACAGCGGTACGCTGAACGAGAAACTCGACGGCGCCGACCACGTTGGGAAGATTGCGCACCTGCGACAGCGGGATGTTGCAGCGCCGAATGCACAAGGCTGATAGGGGGCCAGACCGCCACGGGTCGCCCTGCCCCTGATCAGGGAATCGAGAAGCGCGTCACACCAGAGCAGGAATGATTGTCATACCATCAAGTTCGTAGAGCGTGCCAGCGGGCCGAGGCGGATGGTCCCGCCGGCCACAAGGAGGCCAACATGTTTCAGCATATCCTGGTACCCACCGATGGATCGGCACTCTCCGACGCTGCCGCGCGCATGGCGGTGAAACTCGCCAAGGCATTTGAGGCGAGGATCACTGGATTGCACGTCATCCCGGAATTCCATGTCCTCACGCATCGGGTTGACATGCTGGAAGATGCCCAGGAGCGCTACGCACAACTTGCCGAAATGCATGCGGAGCGATACCTGGCGGTGGTCGCACAAGCAGCAAAGGAAGCGGAGGTGGCATGCGAGACGCTCAGCGTTACCCACAACCACCCCTATGAGGCGATCATCCTGACCGGGGAGGAACGTAACTGTGACCTCATTGTCATGGCGTCGCATGGCCGAGCCGGCCTGCAGGGGCTGCTGATCGGCGGCGAAACCCAGAAGGTCCTGACGCATTGCCGGATCCCGGTCTTCGTGTTTCGCTAATCAATACTGCAGACCAACCGCACGCGGCGCAGCGGCGAGCGTCAACCCGACTCGGCCCCTTGACCTGAGCCTTGGCACAAGAAAATGTTTGATGAGAACCCCGCGAGCTATCTCGCCGGACCAAAAAAACGCCAACCCGTATGGGTTGGCGTTTTGCTTGGGGTATTACCGGTATCAGAACTGGTTCATGGTGTTGTCTTTACCCGCCGCTTTCAGGGCCGCTTCGCCGCTGAAATACTCCTTGTGGTCGTCGCCGATGTCCGAGCCGGACATGTTCTGGTGCTTCACGCAGGCGATGCCCTGGCGGATTTCCTTGCGCTGCACGCCAGCCACATAACCCAGCATGCCCTGGTCGCCGAAGTATTCCTTGGCCAGGTTGTCGGTCGACAGTGCGGCGGTGTGGTAGGTCGGCAGCGTAATCAGGTGGTGGAAGATTCCTGCTTCGCGCGACGCGTCGGCCTGGAAGGTCCGGATCTTTTCGTCGGCGAGCTTCGCCAGTTCGGTCTGGTCGTATTCAACGCTCATCAGCTGGGCGCGGTCATATGCCGACACATCCTTGCCCGCGGCTTTCAGCGCGTCATACGCCTGCTGGCGGAAGTTCAGGGTCCAGTTGAATGACGGGCTGTTGTTGTACACCAGCTTGGCGTTCGGGATGACCTTGCGAATCTCGCTGACCATGCCGCCGATCTGGGCGATATGCGGTTTTTCGGTTTCGATCCAGAGCAGGTCAGCGCCGTTTTGCAGTGCGGTGACGCAATCCAGTACGCAGCGCGCTTCGCCCGTGCCGGCGCGGAACTGGAACAGGTTGCTAGGCAGGCGCTTGGGACGCAGCAGCTTGCCGTCGCGCTTGATGATGACGTCACCATTACCCAGTGCGTCGGCCGACAATTCTTCGCAATCGAGGAAGGAATTGTATTGGTCGCCCAGGTCGCCCGGCGTGTTGGTCACGGCGATCTGCTTGGTCAGGCCGGCACCCAGCGAGTCGGTACGGGCCACGATGATGCCGTCGTCCACGCCCAGTTCCAGGAAGGCGTAGCGGATGGCGCGGATCTTGGCCAGGAAGTCCTCATGCGGCACGGTGACCTTGCCATCCTGGTGGCCGCACTGCTTCTCGTCGGACACCTGGTTTTCGATCTGAATGCAGCATGCGCCCGCTTCGATGAACTGCTTGGCCAGCAGGTACGTTGCTTCGGCGTTGCCAAAACCCGCGTCGATGTCCGCGATGATGGGCACGACGTGGGTGACGTGGTTGTCGATCTTCGCCTGGATGGCGGCCTTGGCAGGGCCTTGGGCAGCGTCCAGCTCGCGGAACAGGCCGCCCAGTTCACGGGCGTCAGCCTGGCGCAGGAAGGTGTACAGCTCGCGGATCAGCGCGCTGACGGAGGTTTTTTCGTGCATCGACTGGTCCGGCAGCGGGCCGAACTCGGAGCGCAGCGCAGCCACCATCCAGCCGGACAGGTAAAGGTAGCGGCGCTCGGTGCTGTTGAAGTGCTTCTTGATGGAGATCATCTTCTGCTGGCCGATGAAGCCGTGCCAGCAGCCCAGCGACTGGGTGTACTTCGACGAGTCGGCATCGTAGGCGGCCATGTCGGCGCGCATGATCTTGGCGGTGTATTTGGCGATGTCCAGGCCCGTTTTGAACTTGTTCTGGGCACGCATGCGGGCGGCATACTCGGGATTGATGGCATTCCACGCGCTGCCGTGGTTCTCTTTCAAACCAGCAACTGCCTTGATGTCGTCTTGATACTGGGCCATGGGAATTTCCTAAGAAGAAATTGAGAAGAAAGTTGAGTGTGCTGGCGGATGTCGAGGCAAGCAGCGTGGGTTCATTGTAGGGCGTTCTTGATGCGTCGCGCCAAAGTCTTATATAAGACATAAGAGTTGATTTTCCCTTATTTTTCAATGAGATAGATTGCAAATTTCGCAATGTGGAACACTTTTTCAGAGAACGAAAAATAGCGCCGGGGGAAACACGGCGTAAATTCCACAATGTGAAACGCGCTTTCAGCTGTCGGAGGCAGGGGCGAGCACGGACGGTTGGTTTGCATCTGTCGGCATGCGCGCGACCATCGCGATCCGGCCATCCAGTGGTTACGCACGCAGGTCTTCTAGCCGTTCTTCAAGTAGGCGCCCAAGCCGGGCATCGGCCTAGTGCGGCGCCTGCATGCCGAGATGCGACGCGCGCAGCGTCTGGCTGGGCAGTACGCCGAACAGCCGGCGGTACTGCATGGCGAACCGGCCGATGTCCCAGACCCCGAAGCGCATGCAGATGCTCGTGACCGTCTCGCCTGCTTTGGCATGCAACAGCGCCTGGCGCGCGTGGTGCAAGCGGTGGAGCACCAGATACCGGTGGGGGCTGATGCCGACGTACCGGTTGAACACGTTGCGAATGGTACGTTCCGAGGCACTGGTGGCCGCGCATAGGTCTTCAAGCAGGATGGGCGTGTGCCGCGCCGCTGCCAGGAAATCCATGGCCTGGCTCAGGATGCGACGGTGATTCTGGTGCCTGGCAGTGTCGGTACTGCGCGCTGCCAGCAGCAGCAGGGTGTTGAACGCGTGCCGGAGGAGTTCGCTGCGCGCGGTTTGCTCGCCAGCCGGGTGATGCAGCTGGGTAGACTGGCAATCATCGATGAAGAGCAGGCGCCGGGTCAGCGCAAGCAAGGCGCCCAGGCTTGGACCGCCGGTCAAGACAAGATTGCGGGCGAGACATGACAAGTCGGCACTGTCGGCATGTGCCGCCATCCACCGGCAGACGAGCTCGCATGACATGGAGATTGTCATCCAGCTTGCCGGGCGGCTGGCATCTATATGGAACATGCGGTCCGGCGCCATCCAGCCGATTGCGTGGCGGTCGAACCGGCGCCCGTCAACCACCGTGCATTCATGTCCGCTCAGCGGCAGGAACAGGTTGAAGCATCCCGGCATGCCTGCGCCACTGTAGATCGTCGCGGCGCCTTCCTGTCCGGCCATCAAGGCAACGCCATTCAGTTCGAGCACACGCAGGCGCCAGTCCCGTCGCTGCGCCGAGCGCAGCATGTACCGGCCGTTTACGCCATACAGTGACGCTTCGAATTCATCGAACTCCGCATAGCTGGCCTTGGTCATCGTCACCCTCTTGCGCTCAAGTGGATTGGAGTGCCCTGCGGCGGGATGGCTGACACCTGGCGAAGGCTCGGCAAGGCGCCATCCGATTTGCCGATTTTACGTAGCGACTGGCCAGAGTCCAGGAGAATAATTCCGTCACCGCGATGGTTGCCGACCGTGAAGCAGGCTGCCATGTCGACAGCGCACAGGCTGGCGACGATCGCACACATCGGGTCCTCGAGCCGCCGCGGGCTTTCCAATCCCCTTCAGACGGAGCAAGCCATGGGAACGATTACAACCAGGGACGGGACCGAGATCTACCTCAAGGACTGTGGCGCGGGGCAACCAATCGTGTTTCATCACGGCTGGCCCCTGACCGCCGACGACTGGGATGCCCAGCTTCACTTCTTCCTGGCCAGGGGGTTCCGGGTCATTGCGCACGATCGCCGCGGCCACGGCCGCTCCACGCAGACCGCCATCGGCAATGAGATGGACACCTACGCCGCCGACGTAGCCGCGCTCGTTGGGCACCTCGACCTGAAGGACGCTGTCCATGTCGGCCACTCGACTGGCGGCGGCGAAGTGGCGCGCTATGTCGCGAAGCATGGCGCCGGGCGCGTGGCCAAGGCGGTCCTGATCGGTGCCGTACCGCCGATCATGGTCAAGACGGACGCCAATCCGGGGGGCTTGCCGGTGGAGGTGTTTGACGGCTTCCGCGAGCGGGTAGCGACCGACCGCGCCCAGTTCTACAAGGAAGTGCCGGTGCCCTTCTATGGCTACAACCGCGACGGCGCGAAGGTCTCGGAAGGCGTGAAGGACAACTGGTGGCGACAGGGCATGATGGGCGGGGTCAAGGCCCAATACGATTGCATCAAGGCGTTCTCGGAAACTGACTTCACCGAAGACCTGAAGGCCATCGACGTGCCGGTGCTAGTCATGCACGGCGACGACGACCAGATCGTGCCCATCGGGGCCTCGGCCCTGTTGAGCGCGGAGCTGCTGCGCAACGGCACCTGAAGGTCTACAAGGGCCTGGCGCATGGCATGTGCACGACCCATCCGGATCTCATCAACAACGATCTGCTGGCGTTCGTGCAACGCTGACCAGTGTCGCAGAGGCACGATTGCCAGTGCCAGGGAGGACGATCATGACAGGACCCGCCTACACCAGCGAGTCCACCGGGCTTCTGCTGGTGGATCCGTACAACGATTTCCTGCGCGAAGGCGGCAAGCTGAACGGCCTGGCCAAGCAGGTGGTCGGACAAACTCGGGACGCTGGCAAATCTGCGTGCGGTGACCAGCGCGGCGCGTTCGCGCGGCATACAGGTATTCTACGTGCCGCACCATCGCGCCCGCCCGGACGAGCATCTCGGCTGGCAGCGCGCCAGCCCCTACCAGCTCGGTGCCAGCCGCGCGCAGGTCTTTGCCGAAGGCACCTGGGGCGGGGACTGGCATCCTGATTTCCGCCCCATGGCCGGCGACGTGATTGTCCATGAGCACTGGGGCGGCAGCGGCTTCGCCAATACGGACCTGGATTTCCAGCTCAAGCAGCACGACATCCGGCAGGTCATCCTGATGGGCTAGCTGGCAAACACCTGCATCGAAGCCACGGGGCGGTTCGCGGCGGAACTTGGCTACCATGTGACCCTGGTTCGGAACGCGACCGCGGCATTCTGGCCGGAAGCCTTGCATGCCGCGCATGAGATCAACGGGCCCACGTTCGCGCATGCCATCCTGACCACCGCCGAATTGCTCGCCGCGCTGGGCGCGCGCTGACGGGGAATTGCGCTACATTGATGGCTGCCCGCATGGGCAAACCCCCCGCATAACAGGAGGCATCATGGGCGAGTACACATCGATCGACGTTCCGGACGGCAACTTCCGGGCCTACCTTGCCAGGCCGACATCAGCGGCAAGTGGCAAGGCCATTGTGGTGATCCAGGAGATCTTCGGCATCAACGACGACATGCGCGCCATTTGCGATCATTTCGCGCAACACGGTTTCACCGCCATCTGCCCGGATCTCTACTGGCGCCAGGAGCCGAACGTCGAACTCACCGACAAGAGCGATGCGGAATGGCAGAAGGCCCTGGCGCTCTACCAGGCCTTCGATGTCGATGCGGGCGTGGGCGACCTGGATGCGACCATCCAGTTCACGCGGCGGCTGGACGGCGTTACCGGCGGCGTGGGCACGGTCGGCTACTGCCTTGGCGGACTGCTGGCATTCCTGACCGCAGTCCGCACCAACGCCGAAGCGGCTGTCTCCTACTACGGCGTCGGCATCGACAAGCATCTCGGCGAGGCCGCGACGTTCACCACGCCGCTGCTGATGCATATCGCCGAGGAAGATGAATTCGTGCCGCCGGAAGCGCGGGGGCGGATCGTCGCGGTGCTGTCGGACAAGCCCAATGTCGAAATACACACGTATCCCGGCTGCATGCACGCCTTCGCGCGAAACCAGGGCGTCCACTATGTCGCCGACGCCGCCAAACGGGCCAATGCCCAGACGCTTTCGTTCTTCCAGGCAATGCCATAGCCTGCGCCGCAACCACGCTCCGTCCGGCGGGACCGGGGACGGCGCCGTTGAACCCAATGCTCCCTTGGATCGTCAAGTCAGCTTCGCCGGATGAGGCTTGCGTGAATGGATCAAAAACGCAACGCCGTAGCCAGGCGGCTCAATGAACGTCCGCGCAAGACACTAGACTTCGATACACCGGCGGAACGATTTCATCAATCTGTTGCATCGACCGGTTGATTCCACAGCCGGAGTCGGTCAGCCGCTTTGCAAACAGACCCACTGTTGTTCGCGAATAGCCAGAGGGAAAGACCGCAGCCTAAGCTGCGGCCTTCCATCCGGCCAGAGCATTTCTCATCCACCGGCAACATCAGAACCCAACTCACTCGTCCGGAGAAGCTCCTCCGCAGTCTGATCAAGCTGCGCTTTGAGCATCGCCACCAGACAATGCACGCCGTGGCACACCTCTGACCGTTCGCTTTCAACTTCCAGCAGGGACAGGACGCAGCCCAGGCCGGCGCTGACGCGTCCAAGCGAGTACAGGCAGTCTGGAATGGCGGCCAGGATGATGTCTTGTTTCGAAGCGGTTTGGTCTTGCATTGCGAGCTCCTAGGGAAGGTTGGAGGACCCGCCTGATGCACTCAGTTGGAGGGTGGCGGGCCTGACAGCGGGGGTAGCAATACCGGCAATCCAAGGGAGCCCGGCCAGCCTTTCGGCTGCCCCGCCCGGCCCGCCGTTGAAAGAGAGCCAGCACATGCGCGGAGACGAGGCCGTATGAAACGGCGATCCCTTGGAGCTGTTCAGGTTGCTACGCCCGGTCGCCGTTGTTTCGGCGACGGGTCTAGTGTTGCCGTCCCTCGTGTCTGTGGCGATAAGAGGATTCGCAATCGTCCCGATGGTTCTTCGTCAGCACTAGACATCGGCACGCGTACTTCATGCTGTACGATGGCCATTGAACTGGCATCCGCCATAGTGTCTACACCGCTGTTGCAAGAGGCGCGCTTCAGCGGCGAACAGGACATACTCGTCGCCTGTCCGACGTGACAGCAGCCCATCGCTGAACGCGACACAGGACTTTGCTTACCGCCCCCTCGACATGGACATCTCCACGCGCGACCTACGCGCCTTCCTGGCCTTGATCGAAGCGCGCAACTTCACGCGCGCCGCCAGTGTGTTGGCGCTCTCGCAGCCGGCCTTCAGCGCCCTGATCGCGGCCCTGGAAAACCACGTAGGTGCGAAGCTGTTCGACCGCTCCACGCGTACCATCACGCTGACACCGGAAGGCAAGCTCTTTGCCGAACACGCGGCCCGGCTGCTGGCTGAGATCAACGATGCGGTCGGCAGCGTGCGCGACCATGCTTCGCTCAAGCGCGGCCGGACCACGGTTGCCGTGATACCGAGCCTTGCCGGCGGCTGGTTTCCGGACATCCTGCAGTCATTCGCGCGCCTGCACCCGAACGTCAGCGTGGTGCTGCGGGACGAGTTCTCGCACGAAGCGATCGCCGCCGCGCGCGATGGCGACGCGGACTTCGCCATCGCGACACCGGCAGAGCCCATGATGCCCGGCATGCGGCTCGCGCATTTCCACGCGGACCGTTTCTCGGTGATCTGCCCCAAGGGACATCCCCTCGCCACGCGCCGCACGCTCAAGCCAAGGGACCTGTTGCCCTATCCCTTCATTGCCGCACCGCGCGGCAGCGTCGCCATGGCGCGGCTTGTCGCCAGGATCGCGCCTGCGCGGCTGAATGTCGTGCACGAAGTCGAGCACCTGCACACGATGCTGGGCATGGTGCGTGCTGGCGTGGGCATCAGCGTCGCTCCCAACCTGGCGCTGCAGGCACTCGCGCTGCGTGATCAGGTTGCGATTCCGCTAGACCGCAGCCTGACGCGGGACATCTACCTGGTCACGCGCGAGCCGCCCAATTTCTCTGCCGCGGCGGCGGCGCTGTTCGACTTCATCCAGGATCATCCGCCCGACACGGCGCCGCGCACGCGTAAGTGCTAGAACGGATGGGTCAGCAATCGGCGCAGCATGCGGATGCCGTCGATGTAGTTGCCCAGACGCAGGTTCTCGTCGTGGCTGTGCTGGTTGTTGTCGGCGTTGACCAGCGGCAGCAGCACGCACGGGACGCCGAGTTCGCGCACCGCAATGCCGGTGGGAACCGAGCCGCCCATCATGCGGATGCACACCGGCGCTTCGCCATGCGCCGCGACCAGTGCTCCTTCCACCCAGCGGCACACGGGCTCGTCGGCCGGGGTACGCACCGCATGGGCCATACCGTTGAAGCGTGGCTGCACCAGGCGCGCCAGTTTTGGGTACCGTCGGCGATCATCCTCGGTGGGCTCGCCCTCGATCAGGTGGAAGCCCTGCGCCAGGACGTGCGCGCGCAGCAGCCCGAACAGCCGTTCCGGGTCTGTCTCCGGCACGGTGCGGACATCGAATGTTGCCGTGGCTTGCGCGGGAATGATCGTGCGCGCCGCTGCGCCGACCTGAGCGGCAGCGATGCCCACCACGTTGAGCGTCGGGTACTGCAGCGCTTCTTGGTATGTCCCGCCCACGCGCTCCGGCTGCGCAATGCCGGCACGCGCGCGCAAGACACCGTCGTCGTCCGGCACGCTTTCGAGCTGGCGGCGGTCGTCGTCGGTCAACGCAATGCCGTCGTAGAACCCGTCCACCCGCACCCTGCCATCGTCGTCTTTCATCGACGCCAGCAACATTGCCAGGCGGAACACAGGGTTCGCCGCGTAGTTGCCGAACTGGCCGCTATGCAGGTCGCGGCGGGGGCCAAATACGGTCAGCGTGGTCATGAACGCGCCGCGATTGCCGAGGATCATGGTGGGGCGATTGCTGGCGTGCATCGAGCCGTCGAGCACCAGCATCGCGTCAGCCTTCAGGGCCTCGCGGTTGGCCGACACCACCGTCCCGAGGTTGGGCGCGCCGATCTCCTCTTCGCTGTCGAGCAGCACCTTGAGATGCACCGACGTGCCGCGCGCCTCTTCGGCCAGGCTGTCCAACGCAGCCAGCAGCATCATGATGGGCCCTTTGTCATCCGCCACCGCGCGCGCCACGAGCCGCGCATCGCGATCGATCTCGTCGCCGACAAGCGCATCGGAAGGATCGATGTATGCGACATCCGGCATCGACCAAGAGGGGCGCAGCGTTGGCTGCCACGGGCTGGGCTGGCTCCATGGCTGGTTGGCCACGGGCTGCGCATCCATATGCATGTAGCAGAGGATGGTTGGCGCTGCCGGATCCGGGCAGCGGCGCCCGGCCAGCAGCATGGGACGTTCGCCGTTTGATAGCGACGTCACCGCGAAGCCGCGGCGCGCGAATGCCTGCGACAGCCAGTCGGCCGTCTTGCATACGTCCGCGGCATCGGCTGTCACATTCGGCAGCCTCAGGAGCGCGAGAAACTCGCGCCAGCTTGCGCGGGCGGCCTGTACGGCGCGCACATCTTCAGTCGCATAGTCCGGCGCGGCGCGCATAGTGGATTGAGCCGGCATAGCGTCACTCCATGCGGATGTTTGCATCCCGCGCCAACTGGCGGAACTGCGTGATCTCTGCGCGCGTCCTGCGCCGGAACTCCTCCGCGCCGCCAGACAGCGTTTCCAGGCCCTGCTTGGCCAGGACTTCGCGATACTCTGCGTCCTGCACGATCGCACGCAACTCCGCCTGCAGCCGGTCTACGATCGGCGCCGGGGTGCCCTTGGGCGCGACCAGCCCATACCAGAACGAGGCTCCGCCACTGGCGACGCCCACCTCGGCGAATGTCGGCACGTTGGGTAGCAATGGTGAACGCGTGGCCGAACTAATCGCCAGCGGACGCAGCTTGCCGGCATTGATATTCCCCTGCACGACCGCCACCGGATCGATACTCAGGTCGATCTGCCCGCCGATGACATCGGCTAAGACCTGCGCGCTGCCCTTGTACGGCACCGCCGTCATGTCCGCCTTGATGCTGCGGGCGATCATCGCGCCCACCAGGTGGGGTGCGGTGCCGGGACCGAAGGTGCCGTAGGTCACGCCAGCGCCTCCGGCATTGGCCTGCCTGGCGATATCGGCGAAGCTATGGATCTTGCCAGCGGCGCGCGTCGATACCACCACGGCGGTCTGCGCCACTATGCCGATCGGCGTCCAGGTCGTGTCGGGATTCAGCGGCAGGTCCTGCCGCAGCGCCGGCAGCACGGAGAAAGTGGTCGAACCCGAATACAGCAACGTCAGCCCATCCCGCGCAGCCTTGGCGACGAATTCGCTGCCAATCGCCGTCACCGCACCGGCACGGTTTTCGACGATCACGGGTTGGCCCAGGCGAGCCTGGAGCTTGGAGGCCAGCGCTCGCGCCGCGATGTCGGTCGTACCGCCCGCACCGAACGGTACGACGATCCTGACCGGACGCTGGGGATAAGGGTCGGCATCAGAGGCGATGGCGGCAAGCGGGACACCTGACAGAGAGATTAGAAGCGCAACGCCAAGGCGTCGACGCAGGGGGGCAACAAGCATGACGGGAACTCGTGGGGGGATCTGTCTTGCATGCACTCTACGTTTCCGCAACTGAGTTGTAAAATCGATTGTTCAGGTCAAACTATTTGTTTTTCAGATCGAAAATCTGCGCCCTAACACGTCTAGTTGCCAATATTTGACCATTCGTCATTCGTCTGACAGGCCGACGACCGCATGGGCCCGCAACAATCCTGACATGGAGGGAGACTCCCAAAAGAAAAAACCGCAGCCAAAGCTGCGGTTTTTCATCCTGCTAGAGCCCTACCCGCTCAAACTTCCTCATACAGCGGCAGCGTCAGGAACTCAGCAAAATCCTCCGACGTAGACATCTGCTCAAAAATCTCGGCAGCCCGGTCATACGTCTTGGTATCGCCACCCACCAGTGCCTTCACCTTCGCCAGCTCTTCCGGAATCAGCTTGCGCACCAGCTCAGCGGTCACCTTGGTGCCGTCTTCCAGCTTGCCCTTCGGCGAGCGGATCCACTGCCACACCTGCGAGCGCGAGATCTCGGCGGTAGCAGCATCTTCCATCAGGTTGTGGATTGGCACGCAGCCGTTACCGTCCAGCCAGGCGCCCAGGTAGTGGATGCCGACGTTGATGTTCATGCGCAGGCCGTGCTCGGTGATCGGCGTTTCTGGCTTGAAGTCGAGCAGGTCGGCGCCCTTCACTTGCACGTCCGGGCGTTGCTTGCCGAACTGGTTGGGCTTGTCGCCCAGCACTGCCACGAATTCCTTCATGGCCGGCTCGACTAGGCCCGGATGGGCCACCCAGCCGCCGTCGTAGCCGTCGGTGGCGTCGCGGCGCTTGTCGCTGATGATGCCTTCCATGGCGATGGCGTTCTTCTCCGGATCGTTCTTGATCGGGATCAGCGCGCTCATGCCGCCCATGGCGGGAGCGCCACGGTGGTGGCAGGTCTTGAGCAGCAGCAGCGCGTAGGCGCGCATGAACGGCGCGGTCATGGTGACCTTGGCGCGGTCGGCCAGGCAGAAGTCCTTGTCGTTCTTGAACTTCTTGATGCACGAGAAGATGTAGTCCCAGCGGCCGGCGTTCAGGCCTGCGCTGTGCTCGCGCAGTTCATACAGGATTTCGTCCATCTCGAACGCCGCCAGGATCGTTTCGATCAGGACGGTGGCCTTGATGGTGCCTTGCGGTAGGCTGATTTCGTTCTGCGCCATCACGAAGATGTCGTTCCACAGGCGCGCTTCCAGATGGCTTTCCATCTTGGGCAGGTAGAAGAACGGGCCGGCGCCGCGGGCGATCTGCTCCTTGGCGTTGTGGAACAGGAACAGCGCGAAGTCGAAGATGCCGCCCGAAATGCGCTTGCCGTCGATGGTGACGTGCTTCTCGTCCAGGTGCCAGCCGCGCGGACGCACTTGCAGGGTGGCTATCTTGTCGTTCAGCTTGTATTGCTTGCCCTTGGATTCCAGGGTCAACGTGCGGCGCACGGCGGCCTTCAGGTTGACCTGGCCCTGCAGCTGGTTGTGCCAGTTGGGGGTGTTGGAATCCTCGAAGTCGGTCATGTAGCTGTCAGCGCCCGAGTTGAAGGCGTTGATGACCATCTTGGCCTCGACCGGGCCGGTGATTTCCACGCGGCGGCATTCCAGGGCCTGGGGGATCGGGGCAACTTTCCAGTCGCCTTCACGGATGCTCTTGGTTTCCGGCAGGAAGTCAGGGATCTCACCGGCGTCCAGGCGCTTGGCGCGTTCCACGCGCGCGGCCAGCAGTTCCTGACGGCGCGGCTCAAAGGCGCGGTGCAGCTTGTCTACCAGGGCCAGGGCTTCCGGCGTGAGGATATCTTCGTAGGCCGGCAGGATCTCGCCGGTAATCTTCATGCCCGCGGGCAGCGTGATAGCCATCAGTCTTCTCCTGTGTTCGATAGCGATAAGGCTTGGTTGAAGGGACCCTGCTACACCGCCACGCCACGGGCGCGGACGAATTCCAGCAGGTCGTTCATGTCGTGCCCGGTGCCGGAGGGGGCTACGTCGAGCCGCTCCGCCGGATGGCCGGCACGGTTGATCCAGAACGTGGTGTAGCCGAACCAGGTGGCGCCGCAGGCGTCCCAGCCGTTGGATGAGACAAAGAGCATCTCTTCCGCGGGCAGGCTGAAGGCTTGCGGCCCCAGCGCGTAGGTGGCCGGCGCGGTCTTGTACTGGCGCACGGCGTCCACCGACAGCACGTGGTCGAACAGGCCATGCATGCCGGAGCTCTTGACCGAGATGTCCAGCATCTCGGCATTGCCGTTGGACAGGATGCCCAGCGGCAGCCTGGCGCGGCGCAGGCGCTTGAGCGCTCCCAGGTTCTCCGGGAACGCGGACAGGCACGCATATTCCTTGAGCAGCTGCGCTTCGGCGGCTTCGTCCAGCGTCAGGCTCAGGCGCTCGGCTGCGTAGCGCAGCGCGTCCACGGTGATCGCCCAGAACGGCTTGTAGCGCGAGCCATCGGGGGCGGCCATGGTGCGGATGCGCGTGTAGTCGATCTGCCGGTCCCGCCACAGCAGCGCCAGCGCCTCGCCGCGGCCCGGGAACAGTTGTTCCGCGCGCGCGGTGACGGAATACACGTCGAACAGCGTGCCATAGGCATCGAAGACGACTGCGCGGATCTTGTTCATGAGGGCCTGGGCAACCTGCAACGGTACGGGCGACTGGGTGGATGGACGAGCAGACCACAGCTGCGTGGCTCTGTACACCATTGAATGCATCGAATTGTAGGGAGACGCTGCAGTGCGGCAAAGTGGTCGCGGGTCACTTGATCTTTTACTTTTAGGCCACTAATCTTGGCTGACTAAAACAAAACTCCGCACCAAATTCTCCTCACTGCCGGCCATATGGACGCAACGCCACCGATTGTGTGCCCATGCCGGCACACAGCAGGCACATCAGGCAAACATTTGTGGACCATTTCAAACAACTGGAGACCTTTGTATCCGTCGCGTCGCGCGGCAGCCTTTCCGCAGCGGCGGCGGCCGAAGGCGTGGCGCCGGCCATCATCGGGCGGCGCATCGACGCGCTGGAGGAGCGCCTGGGCGTCAAACTGCTGGTACGGACCACGCGCAAGATCAGCCTGACCTTTGAAGGCTCTGCCTTCCTGGAAGACTGCCAGCGCATCCTGAACGACCTGCACAACGCCGAGGCCAGCGTCTCTGCCGGCGGGGTCAAGGCCAGCGGGCACCTGCGCGTGACCGCCCCGGCGGGCTATGGCCGCAAGCACGTGGCGCCGCTGGTGCCGCTGTTTATTGAGTCGCACCCGGACGTTTCGATCACGCTGGACCTGTCTGACCGCGTGGTCGACCTGGTCAATGAAGGCTTCGACTGCGCCATCCGCCTGGGCGACCTGCCCGACTCCAGCCTGGTATCGATCCGGCTGGCGGAAACGCGCCGCGTGGTGGTGGCCTCGCCCGAGTACCTGGCGCGCGCCGGGCGTCCCGGCGCGCCGGAAGACCTGCAGCGCCACAACTGCCTTGCCTTTGGCGCCAGCGCCAATGTGCAGCGTGGCTGGGTGTTCCAGGAGGAAGGCCGCGCGGTCACGGTCAAGGTGGGCGGCACCATGGAATGCAGCGACGGCGCGGTGCTGCATGAGTGGTGCCTGCAAGGCAACGGGCTGGCGTGGCGCTCCTGGTGGGAGGTGGGCAGCGAGATCGCCAGCGGGCGGCTGGTGACGGTACTGGATGAGTTCCAGGCGCCGCCGATCGGCATCCACGCGGTGTTTCCGCAGCGCAAGCACCTGCCGCTGCGGGTGCGGCTGTTTATCGATCACCTGAAGAACACCTACGGCAACCCGTCCTACTGGCGCCGTGCCGAACAGGCCGCGGCCATGCCGGTTGCGGAGGTCCTGGCGGACTGAGGAATGGGGCGCATGCGGGTGTACTGAGACACTTTCATTGCAATTGATTCCGCGCAATGCCCTTCTCGGCACACTGACTACAATGGATTCGTGACAGGCGCTTCCCGTCGCCCCGGCAACCACCGAGCTGGCTGCCCTGCCCCGATCCCCTAGTCAGAAAAGGAGCCCCGCATGTTCCAACATATCCTGCTACCCACCGACGGCTCGGAACTCTCCAAGAAAGCCATCAACGGCGGACTGGAGCTCGCCAAGGCCATCGGCGCGCGCATCACAGCCTATGTCTGCCTGGAGGAGTACCCCTACACGCCGTTCAGCGAAATCGTGGTCGAGGCCCCGCAGTCCTTCAAGGACCGCATCGAGAACCAGGCCAAGCTATACCTGAAAGAGGTCGAGAACCTGGCCACGGCGGCGGGCGTGACCTTCGATGCCGATATGTCGACCTTTGCCGTGCCCTACCTGGGCATCATCGACGCTGCCGAGCGCCATGGCTGCGATGTGATCTTCATGGCGTCGCACGGCCGGCGCGGCTTGTCCGGCCTGTTGCTGGGCAGCGAGACGCAGAAGGTGCTGACGCATACCGACATCCCCGTGATCGTCTACCGCTGACCCCCGGCGCATAGCGCCAGCAAAGCAAAACCGCCCGCACCGGCATGATCGGTGCGGGCGGTTTTTTGCTTGCGCAGTCCGCTTACGAAGCCTTGCTGATGCGCTGCTCGATATGCTTGGCGCGGTCTTCCGAGCCCGGGTGCGACGAGAACATGCTGGACTTGCCGCCGTCCAGCTTGGCCAGCTTCTGGAACGCCGTCACCAGGCCACGCGTGTTGGCCTTGTTCTTGGTCAGCAGGTCGAAGGAATAGTCATCCGCCGCGCTTTCCTGCGACTGCGAGAACTGCGCATTGATCAGCTGCTCGCCCAGTTCGCCCAGTTGCGACTGCGACAGCGCCGCCACCGCACTGTTACCGGCAGCTGCTGCTGCGCCGCGTGCGGCCGTGGCCGTGTACGCAACCTGCATGGCCTTCTTGGTGTGGCCCAGCGCCACGTGGCCCAGCTCATGGCCCAGCACGCCACGCACTTCGTCGTCGGTCATCATGTCCATCAGGCCGCTGTAGACGCGCACGCAGCCGTTGGCCATGGCCCAGGCGTTGACGTCCTTGGTCATGTAGACCTTGGCGTTGACGTTGGGCACATCGCTGTTCTTCAGCCCGCTCATGATCTTGACCAGGCGCTTGCTGTAGGTGGTGTTGGCAGCAGCGATCTTGTTGGTCTTGTCCGATTCAGCGCAAGCTTGGTCGGACAGGCTCTTGACGTCGGCGTCAGACAGCGTGGCGGCCTTGGCCAGCGACGTGCCGGCGCTCATCACGCCATCGAGATTGGTGGGCATGCCGCCGGAACAGCCGGCCAGCAGTGCCGCCGCGACGGCGCAGGAAGCGAGCGAGAGAGAGAGATGCTTTCATGATGTTGTTCTTGGTGAGTAGCTCGGAAGTGCCGATAAA
The DNA here is from genome assembly GCF_000219215.1 of Cupriavidus necator N-1. Taxonomy (NCBI): domain Bacteria; kingdom Pseudomonadati; phylum Pseudomonadota; class Betaproteobacteria; order Burkholderiales; family Burkholderiaceae; genus Cupriavidus; species Cupriavidus necator. The sequence goes on from NC_015726.1 coordinate 2,203,104, forward strand.
GGCCCCGGCACTTTAAGCCATCTTTCTTACGGCGGGAATCACCCAAATGCTGCAAGTCGCCAAAAATGACAATTTATTGCATTCCAGCAGATTCGCGCCCGCCGCAAGCCCAGCGCTTCGATGCCGGCTCACGGCAATGCATCTCTTCGACCAGGTCGCCAATACAAAAAAACCCGCGCGGCGCGAACCGGGCGGGCTTTCGAATCTGGTTGCGGGGGCAGGACTTGAACCTGCGACCTTCGGGTTATGAGCCCGACGAGCTGCCAACTGCTCCACCCCGCGGGGCGCAATATACGCGAGTTGGCAGCATCTGGATACCCTTGAATGAAAAAAGCCGCTCCGGCGTGAACCTGGCCAGGCTTGGGAGGCAACTCTGCATAGCTTTGAGTCTTGAACACCCGTTGAACGGCAACCCGCCAACCCTCCCCGCGTCGGAAAATAAAAAAACGCGCCGTCCCTGAGAGAGAACGGCGCGGCGCCTAAATCAGAAAGCGTGATGGTCGCACGCCTTCTTTAACCGCCGGACCCACGTTCCGGCGGGGGTGACCAGGAGAGTCAGGCCACTTTCTTGTCTTCGAAGAACTGTTCGTTTTCGGTCGAACCTTTCAGGGCGGTCGTCGACGACTGGCCGCCTTCGATGGTCTGGGTCACGGCGTCGAAGTAGCCGGTGCCGACTTCGCGCTGGTGCTTGACCGCGGTGAAGCCCTTCTCGGCTGCCTTAAACTCGGCTTCCTGCAGTTCCACGAACGCGCTCATCTGGTTGCGGGCGTAGCCGTAGGCCAGGTTGAACATCGAGTAGTTCAGCGAGTGGAAGCCGGCCAGGGTGATGAACTGGAACTTGTAGCCCATAGCGCCCAGTTCCCTCTGGAACTTGGCGATGGTGGCGTCGTCCAGGTTCTTCTTCCAGTTGAACGACGGCGAGCAGTTGTAGGCCAGCATCTTGCCTGGGAACTTGGCGTGCACGGCTTCGGCAAACTTCTTGGCGAACTCGAGGTCCGGCTTGCCGGTTTCGCACCACACCAGGTCAGCCACTTCAGCGTAGGCCAGGGCGCGCGAGATCGACTGCTCCAGGCCGTTGCGCACGCGGTAGAAACCTTCCACGGTGCGCTCGCCGGTGCAGAACGGCCTGTCGTTCTCGTCTACGTCCGAGGTCAGCAGGTCGGCGGCCTCGGCGTCGGTACGGGCGATCACCAGGGTCGGCACGCCCGAGACGTCGGCGGCCAGGCGGGCAGCGGTCAGCTTGGCGACGGCTTCGCGGGTCGGCACCAGCACCTTGCCGCCCATGTGGCCGCACTTCTTCACCGAAGCGAGTTGGTCTTCGAAGTGCACGCCGGCGGCGCCCGCTTCGATCATCGACTTCATCAGTTCGAACGCATTCAGCACGCCGCCGAAGCCGGCTTCAGCATCCGCCACGATCGGGGCGAAGAAGTCGGTGTCGCCCTTGCCTTCGCTCCACTGGATCTGGTCGGCGCGCTGGAAGGTGTTGTTGATGCGCTTGACGACTTGCGGCACCGAGTTGGCCGGGTACAGCGACTGGTCGGGGTACATTTCACCGGCCAGGTTGGCGTCGCCTGCGACTTGCCACCCCGACAGGTAGATGGCCTTCAGGCCGGCCTTCACTTGCTGCATGGCCTGGTTGCCGGTCAGCGCGCCCAGCGAGTTGACGAACGGCTCGGTGTGCAACAGGTTCCACAGCTTCTCGGAGCCGCGGCGTGCCAGAGTGTGTTCGACCTGAACCGAACCACGCAGGCGCACCACGTCTTCGGCGGTGAAGTTGCGCTTGATACCCTTCCAGCGGGGATTGGTATCCCAGTCTTTCTGCAGGGCCTGGATCTGTTCTTGGCGGGTCATGGTCACTCTCCTGATGATGCGGGGATGGCTGAGAATCTCTTGACCACCTGGCCTGGGCTGATCGCGGTGCTGCTGCGTGGGTCGCTGTTTTTCGCGCCTCAGGTCATAGGTCTTATATAAGAGTGTAGAAAACCTTCCCGCGTTGCAACAACCTTGATCTGCGATTGTCGCTTAGTTTTTTATCTCAATAATTCAATGACTTAGCGATTTTATTTCACAATACGGGACATGATCTTCCATCATGAGAAATGGTGTTGTGCTACGCAAACCATGTATTTTTGCGGTCCAAAACATCTTTCCACATTGTGAAAAATGCGCAGGATGCGCTGCCTCCGCTAGCGGATGCGCGCGGCAAACAGCTCCGGTGAGGCAGGCTCCCCTTCCATATGCTCGACAAATTCCCGCACCATGGCGGCAAACCCCTGGGCGTCGGCCAGCGGCAGCCAATGGTGCGCGGGCACGGTGCGGCGCCAGAGTTGCGTGGTCCAGCGGTGCAGGTCTTCGGTCAGCGCCGGCTTCACATACCGGTCATGCAACGGCACGATCACCTGCACCGGCGCATGGGCATGACGCTGGCGCGGGGCACGCAGCACGGGCAGGAAGTTGGCGCGGTACAAGCGCACGCCGTGGCAGCCGTCGGCAGTTTGTGTGGGACTGGGCGCCGTGCGCAGGTCCTCGGTCAGGCGCAGGTAGCGCGGCCACGCACGGCCCAGCCACAGCCGCCAGGTCAGTTCAGGCAGCCACGGCAGGTGGAAGGCGCCGATATACCAGGATGCCGCCAGCTGCCTCAATGTCTTGCCCAACGCAGCCAGCGACCGCTGCCCGCGTAGTTCGCGCAGGCCGATTGCCGCGTGGTCCAGGCATGGGCCGGAGCAGGAGGTAAATGAGGCGATGCGCCCTTGCAGGCGTGCATCGGTGACGAACTCCCAGCTCTGGATCGAACCCCAGTCGTGGCCCACCAGGTGCACCGGGCGCTGCGGCGAGACCTCATCGATGACTGCGATGAAGTCATCGGCAAGCTTCTGCAGCCTGTAAGCGTCTGTCGCACGCGGCGTGGTTGAGCGCCCTGCCCCGCGCACGTCATAGGCCACCACATGGAAGCGCCCCGCCAACTGCGCCGCCACGCCGTGCCAGACCTCGCTGCTGTCGGGATAGCCGTGCACCAGGACGATGGTGGGCCGCCCTGGCCCGGGCTCACCCCAACTGGTGGCGGACAGCCGCACGTCGCCGGCGTGGATAAAGAACTGCTGGGGGAAGACCTGCGGCTGCAGGGATTGCGGAGCGTTCATGGCCGTCGATTCCATTGGTCGATGTCATCGACGGCCATGCTACGCAAAAGCAAACGGCGCCGCGAATCGGCGCCGTTTGTTTGAAACGAGCCGGGGCTCAGGCCTCGGCCGTATCGCGTGCGCGGCGATAGGCCACCCAGTCGCCGCTGACGATGCGCGGCAGCGTGGCCACGGCCGACTCGGCCACTGGATAGAGCAGGCAGGCAACCGGCTGCCCATCCTGCAACACGGCCCGTTCCTCGCGCACGAACAGCGTGGCCTGGCCGGGATAAACCTCTTCGATCTCGTCGAGCACTGGCAACAGCGCGTCGGCAATCTCGTAGAGATCGCCCACGACCGGCCCGCCACCGGCGTCCAGCACCAGGCCGGGATAGGTGCCGAAGTCATAGAGCCTGCCGGCCACCGTACCCGTGCCCAGCAGCGTGGGCGCGGCAATGCCGTGGCGCTGGGCGGCGGCGTTCAGGTCGTTGACCTCGCCGGCACGCAGCGTGCCGTAGACAAAGACGCGCGGCATGCTCAGTTCCCCAGCTTTTCGTCCGAGACCAGCACGCCGTCGGCGTCGACGTAGATCCAGTTGCCCGGGCGCACCACGGCGCCGGGCATCTGCACCGCGACGTCGCTTTCGCCGACGTTGCGCTTCTGGCTTTTCTGCGGATGCACGGCCAGCGCGCGGATGCCGATGTCGCACACGTCCAGCTCGGCGGTATCGCGGATGCAGCCGTTGACGACGATGCCGACCCAGCCGTTCTTCTCGGCCAGCAGGCCAAGGTTGCCACCCACCAGCGCGCAGCGCAGCGAGCCGCCGCCGTCGATCACCAGCACGCGGCCCTGCCCCGGCGCTTCCAGCGCGGCGCGCACCAGCGAGTTGTCTTCGAACACCTTGAGCGTGGAGGCGGGGCCGGCAAAGGCGCCCTGCTTGCCGAAGGCTCGGAACACCGGCGCCATCACGCGCAGGGTGCCGTCGGCAAGGCGGTCTTCATGCGCGTCGCACAGGTCGGTGGTGACGGGCTTCATCGATGGTCTCCTGATAGGTAAGAAAGAATCCGCTCGGGCCGCACCGGCTCATGGCTTCTGACTGGCCAGCGCCTGCGCGCGGATCGCGCTCAGCGTGGTGCGCGGCGTGATCACGTCCGGGTCCACCTGGATCTCGATCAGCGTCGAGACCGGCGCGGCCAATGCCTCGCGCAATGCCGGGGCAAAGGCTTCGGTCGTGGTTACGGTTGCGCCGCGCGCACCATATGCGCGTGCCAGCGCGGCAAAGTCGGGGTTGTGCAGCTCGGTGCCCGAGACATGGGTCGGGTATTCGCGTTCCTGGTGCATCCGGATGGTGCCGTACATGCCGTTATTGACGACGATGAAGATCACCGGCGCCTGGTATTGCATCGACGTAGCGAGTTCCTGGCCATTCATCAGGAAGCAGCCATCGCCGGCCAGCGCCACCACGGTGCGCTGTGGGAACGCGATCTTGGCACCGACCGCCGCCGGCACGCCATAGCCCATCGCGCCACTGGTCGGGGCCAGCTGGCCGCGGCCGCCGCTGGTGAACGGGCGATAGTGGAAATAGCGGTGCAGCCAGCCAGCGTAGTTGCCGGCGCCATTGGTCACGACCGCGTCGGCCGGCAGCAGCTGGTCCAGCGTGCGGATGACTTCGGCCATGTCGACGCCCTGACCCGTGAACGCGGGCGGCTGCAGGTAGCGTTCATAGTCGGCATGCGCGGCTGCAGTCCACGCCTGCCAGCGCGGCGCGGCGGCGGGCTGCAGACCGGCCAGGCGCGCGGCAATGGCCGGCATCGATGCCTGGATCATCAGGTCGGCCTGGTAGACGCTGCCCAGTTCCTCGGCGCCGGCGTGCACGTGGATCAGTTTTTGCGCGGGCCGCGGCGCGGCGATCAGCGCGTAGCCGCCGGTGGTCATCTCGCCCAGGCGCGGGCCAATGGCCAGCACCAGGTCGGCATTGCGGACGCGCTCGGCCAGCGCCGGGTTGATGCCGATGCCGACATCGCCGGCGTAGTTGGGATGGCGGTTGTCGAACAGGTCCTGGCCGCGGAAGGCGCAGCCCACCGGCAGCGCGAAGCGCTCGGCAAAGGCCTGCAGGTCGGCGCAGGCCTGCGGCGTCCAGCCGCTGCCGCCAGCCAGCACGAATGGGCGCTCGGCGGCGTTGAGCATCTCGGCCAGCCGCGCCAGGTCGGCCTCGCCAGGCCAGCTCATGACGCGCTGGTAGGCCTGCAGCTGCGGCACGGCGGCAGTCTGCGCCAGCATGTCCTCGGGCAGCGCCAGCACCACCGGGCCCGGACGGCCCGAGGTGGCGGTCTGGTAGGCGCGCGCAATGTATTCGGGGATGCGTTCGACCCGGTCGATTTGCGCCACCCACTTGGCCATCTGGCCGAACATGCGGCGATAGTCGATTTCCTGGAAGGCCTCGCGGTCCATGAAGTCGGTGCCGACCTGGCCGATGAAGAGGATCATCGGCGTCGAGTCCTGGAAGGCGGTGTGCACGCCGATGCTGGCATTGGTGGCGCCCGGCCCGCGCGTGCAGAAGGCCAGCCCGGGGCGGCCGGTCAGCTTGCCGTAGGCCTCGGCCATGACTGCGGCCCCGCCCTCCTGGCGGCAGATGATGAAGCGCAACTGGTCGCGGCGGCGGTGGAAGCCGTCCAGCACGGCCAGGTAGCTTTCGCCCGGCACGCCGAAGGCCAGCTCGGCGCCGTGCGCCAGCAGCGCATCGACCAGGATATGGCCGCCCGGCAGCGGGGTGCCGTGTTCGGAATCGTCAGGCTGGGTGGCATTGGCCGGCGTCATTGACATGAAAGCATCCTCAGGCAATCGAATTCGGAAGGCGGTGCTTGGGTGGCCCGGGCTAGGCGGCCTCCGCCTGGCCCGCCGCGCCGCGGCGCGAGCGGTTGCCGTTGCCCACCGTCACCGCGGTGAAGATCGACAGCAACTGGAAGCCGCCGATCATGAAAAAAACCCAGGCCGGCAGCTTTGCATCCATTAGCGCACCGAAGAACAACGGGCCGCACGCCAGGCCGATATCCAGGCCCGAGTAGACCACGCCATAGACACGCCCGGTGGCACCGGCGGGGGCGGCCGCGCGCACCAGCAGGTCGCGCGACGGCCCGGCAGTTCCGGCGCCAAAGCCGATCACGCCCATCAACACCGGCACCAGCAGTGCCGGCACCAGGTCCAGCCCGACCAGCACCGCCATCAGCCCCGACACCGTGAAGCTCACCGCGATCAACCGGTCATGGTTGCTGGTGCGGCTGGCGGCAAAGCCGCCGACGATCATGCCGCCGGCGCTGCACAGCATGTAGATGGTGTAGGACGCGGTCGCCAGCGTGAACGGCATGCCGTACAGGTAGGTCAGCGCGGTCGGGGCAAAGCTCTGGATGCCGGCGGCGGAGAACGTGGTCAGCAGGAAGAAGGCCCAGCACACCCACACCTGCGGCAGGCGCAGGAAGCCCAGCACGCTTCCGCCCGCCGCAGCCTTGGCCGCGGGCCGGCCCACGGCGCCCTGCACTTCGCGCGGGTCCAGCACATGGCGCAGCGCCACCAGCACGGCCAGCACGATAAAGGCCACCGCCGAGGCCGCCGCCAGTGCCACGCGCCAGCTGGCCAGGTTGGCAATCGCCACCAGGAACAGCGGCGCAGCCGCCCAGCCCAGGTTGCCGGAAATGCCGTGCACCGAGAACGCGTGGCCCAGCCGGGGTTGCGACACATGCTTGTTTAGCAGCGTGAAGTCGGCCGGGTGGAACACGCCATTGCCCAGCCCCGCCACGGCCGCACCGAACAGCAGCGCGGCGTAGCCGGAACTGGTCGACAGCAGCAAGGCCGCGGCGCCCAGGAAGGCCAGCCCGGCAAACAGCACCGGCCGCGCGCCGAAGCGGTCGACCACAAAGCCTGACGCGGTCTGCACCACCGCCGATACCGCGAAGAACACCGTCATCAGCAGGCCCAGCTCGGCATAGCTCAGGCCGAATTCCGCCTTGATCCATGGGAACAGCGGGGCCAGCAACAGGTGGTAGAAGTGGGAGACCCCGTGGGCCAGGCCGACCAGCCCGATCACCTGGGCATCATGACGAAGGGGATTGCGCGTGGGATCGAGTGCGGCAGTGGACATGGCGCTGGTGGCAGGGGCTATGCGGCAGGACGGAAGGCGGCAGCCCAAAAAAATACGGGCCGAAGCCCGCATCATAGAGGAAAACCCCTGCCCTCTGCAGCCAGGTGGCGGCCACGCTGCCCGCCGACCGCGCTTACATCTGCTTGAACAGGTGCGCGTACTGGCGCGCCACCGGCAGCAGTTCAGGACGGTCGCGCAGCCGCAGCGACAGCCGTCCCAGCGACTGGTTGACCGCGCTGGCCACGCAGGTGATGTTGACCACCGTGCCGCGATGCACCTGCCAGAAGCGCTCCGGGTCCAGCTGCTGGGTCAGCTCGCGCAGGCTGGTGCGGATCAGCGCTTCGCCGGCGCCGGAAACCACGTTGACGTACTTGTCGGTGGCCTCCAGGTAGATGACTTCGTCCACGGGGATGATGCGCACCTCCTGCCCCACCAGCGCCTTGATAAAGCGCAGGTACTGCCGCTGCGGCGCACCGCCCGGGCCCGGGGTGGCGTGCTCCAGCGATTCCAGGCGCGCCAGCAACTGGCCGAGCCGGTCCGTCTCCGCGATCGAGGCTTCGGACTCGGTGTCTTCATCGTCAGCGGGACCGGCCAACCGGTCCTTCAGGCGCTGCACCGTGGCCTCCAGCCGTTCGCGCTGCACCGGCTTGAGCACATAGTCCACCGCGGCGCGCTCGAATGCCTCCAGCGCGAACTGGTCGTAAGCGGTCACGAAGACCACCAGCGGCGGGGTGTCGAATTCGATCAATTCGCGCGCCACGTCCATGCCGCTCATGCCCGGCATGCGGATATCCAGGAAGGCCACGCGCGGCTGGTGCTCGCGCGCCGCCGCCAGCGCGGCCACGCCATCGTGGACCACGGAAACGATACGGGCCTCGGGCCACAGCGACGTCAGTTCGGATTCCAGCACGCGCGCCAGCAGCGCTTCGTCATCGGCGATCAGAAGGGTCGGGGTCATGGGGGCGTTGGGGTGGTAGATGGGTCCTGGCGTTGTCAGCGGCACCGCCACGGGCGGTGCCAGCCGTTCTTCTTGTCAGGCGTGCTGGCAGGCGGGCGCTCAGAGCCGTTGCATGGCCGGGGTCGATACTGGCATGCCCTCCGGCACGCTGGTGACTGTCTGGGTCAGGGTGGGCGCTTCGGCCGGGCGCTCCAGCGGCAGCGTCAGCCGCACCACCACGCCGCGCGGGGTGTTCTCTTCCATCTGCATGGAGGCCGCCGCGCCAAAGATGCGCGCCAGCCGCTCGCGCACATGGGTGATGCCCAGGCCCGAGCCCTTGCCCGAGGCATGGCCGAAGCCGACGCCGGTATCGGCGATGACGACCTGCACCGCATTGTCGCCGGCCGCGCGCGCCGACAGCTGGATATGGCCGCCGATCATGCAGGGCTCGATGCCGTGCGTGACCGCGTTTTCCACCAGCGGCTGGATCAGCATGGGCGGGATCTCTACCTTCGCCAGTTCCCGCGGCAGGTCAATGTCGAACGAGAGCCGCTGGCCGAAGCGCATACCCTGGATGTCCAGGTAGCTGCGCAGCAGCTCGAACTCCTGCCGCAGCGTGCATTGCTCGGCGCGGGTATGTGCCAGCGACATGCGCAGGAAACCGATCAGGCGCTGCAGCAGCTGGCGCGCGGCGGGCGGGTCGGTGGCGATCAACCCGTCGAGGTTGGCCAGCGAGTTGAACAGGAAATGCGGCTCGATCTGCGCCTGCAGCGCCATCAGCTGTGCGCGCACCAGTTGCTTTTCGGCTTCCTCGCGCTGCAGGGCGTCCAGCGCGGCTTGACGCTCCAGCGAGGCCAGCTTCTCGCGCGACCAGTAGAAATAGATCATCGAGGCCGCGGCCAGCATGCCCACCACCAGGCACATGCGCAGCATGCCGCCGGCTTCGTCCGCCGATTTGGGCGGCAGGTCCAGCACCACGCGCGTGGCCCAACTGCCGAACACCACGCCTGCGGGCACCGCGGCGGCGGCCAGCAGCAGGAAGGGCCAGCGGCGCGGCCGGTCGTTCCACCAGATCACCACGCGCGGAATGTCGATCAGCACCCAGATCGACAGGCCGATCAGCTGGCTGTAGACAAAGTTGTGCCACAGGCTGCCGCCGGTCTGGAAGCCGTAGTTCAGGCTGATGGCGATCACCGAGTTCATGCACAGCACGAACAGCAGGTCGCGCCCGAGGATATTGAGCCGGGAGGGGATGGCGGTGGCGACGTTGGAGAAGCAGCGGTCCATGGCGTTCATGTTAGCGCGGACTGAGCCTGGCGCAATGCGGGAATGTGATGAGGCGGGCAGCGCGGGCCACCTCAGCCACCCAGCCCGGCACGCCGGCCGGCCAGCGCGCGCCACCATTGCCCGGACAGCACATAGCGGGGGAATGTGATCCACTGCTCGGCCAGGATGCGGCCCGCGATGTCCGCCGGCCCGGCAAAGGGTTCCGGTGCATGGGCTTCCAGCCGGTGTCCGCGGCCCTGCAGCGCCATCGACATGCCCATGCACACCAGCCCCAGCGCCACCGCTGGCAGGCTCAGGTGCAGCAGGCCGTAGAGGCCCAGCACGGTGCCGGCCATGAACATCGGCACGGCCACGATATGCAGCAGCAGGTTGCGGGGATGCTGGTGGTTGCGGGCATAGCCGCGCCACTGCCAGCGCAGCAGCGGTTCGTCTTCGCGCATGATCGTCTCTCTCTCCCTTGCCCGGCCCTTGCAGACCGGCGGCCGCGCGCAAGCTTTGTTGCGCTGCGGTACACGTGCGACGCTCGCCGGACGGCAAGCCGCGGGCACGTGCAAGGAATGTACCCCTCACCCGGGCACGAAGAAAGTCTCTTGCGACGAACGGCGGGCACGGGGCGCGAACGGCACCGTGCCGGAGCGGATGGCGCAGGCCGGCGGCGCTCGGGTGCCCCCTGCGCCGCCTGGCCGCCGCCCGCGGTCAGGCCGGAATCAGGCCGCCAGGGCTTGGCGCTCTTGCTCTGAGAGCGCGCTGCTGACGGTGTCGGGCGACAGGTGCGGCGCGAACATGTTGATAAAGGCGTGCGCATAGCCGCGCAGGTAAGCGCCCCGCCGCACCGCCACGCTGGTGGTGTTGGGCGCGAACAGGTGGTCGGCCGAGATCCGCACCAGGCCGGAATCCTTGCGCTCGTCATAGGCCATCGAGGCAATGATGCCCACGCCCAGGTCCAGTTCGGCGTAGGTCTTGATCACGTCGGCGTCCAGCGCGGTCAGCACGATCTCCGGCTGCAGGCCGGCCTCGGCAAAGGCGCTGTCGATCTTGCGGCGGCCGGTGAAGCCGGCGTCGTAGGTGATGAGCTGGAAGCCGGCCACGTCTTCGAGCGTCGGCTCGGGCAGGCGCGTGAGCGGATGGCCGGGCGAGACCACCAGCACGTGCCGCCAGCTGTAGGCCTCGAACGAGGTCAGCCCGGCCTCGGTGGCCAGGGCCTCGGTGGCGATGCCGATATCGGCCTGCCCCGTCAGCAGCAGCTCAACGATATGCGTGGGAGACGCCTCCTGCAGTGCCAGCGTCACATGCGGGTATTCGCGGCGGAATGCCTGCACCACGCGCGGCAGTGCATAGCGCGCCTGGGTGTGGGTGGTGGCAACGGTCAGGCGGCCGGTATGGCGGCCGGCGTATTCGTCGCCGGCCTGGCGCAGGTTCTCGGCCTCAAGCAGCAGGCGTTCGACGATGCGCACGATCTCGCGCCCCGGCTCGGTCAGCCCGGTCAGGCGCTTGCCGTAGCGCTCGAAGATCTCCACGCCCAGTTCTTCTTCCAGCTCGCGGATCTGGCGCGACACGCCGGGCTGCGAGGTGTAGAGCGCATTGGCGACTTCGGTCAGGTTGAACTGGCGGCGCACCGCCTCGCGGATCGATCGGAGTTGCTGGAAGTTCATGTCGTCGCCTTTTCTTGTTGGGTGGACGTGGTACGCGGTTGCGTGAACACACGCAGCTGGCGCGGGCGCACCGCGAGCAGTTCGCCTTCGCGGAAGCCCGCGTGGCGGAAGCGCTCAAGCGGCAGCGCGACTTCGATCACGTCCTGATTGTCTTCGCGTTCGAGCTCAAGCTGCGCGACCGGGCCCAGCGTCAGCGCGCGGCGCAGCGTCACGGCGATGCCGTCGGCGCCGGGCGCGTAGCGCTCCAGGTCCAGGTCATGCGGGCGCACATAGGCCACCGCGTCGCCGGCGGTCTCATGGCCGCTGCCGACCACCGGCAGCACCGCTTCGCCGGTATGCAGCAGGCCGCCGCTCTCGCCCACCTCCAGCCGGCCGTGGAACAGGTTCACGTTGCCGAGGAAGCCGAACACGAAGGGCGTGGCCGGATGGTTGTAGACCGCCTCGGGCGAGCCGTACTGCTCCACGTGGCCGCGGTTCATCAGCACCACCTGGTCGGCCACTTCCAGCGCCTCTTCCTGGTCATGGGTGACGAACACGCTGGTCACGTGCAGTTCATCGTGCAGGCGGCGCAGCCAGCGGCGCAGCTCCTTGCGCACCTTGGCGTCAAGCGCACCGAAGGGTTCATCCAGCAGCAGCACGCGCGGCTCCACCGCCAGCGCGCGGGCCAGCGCGATACGCTGGCGCTGGCCGCCGGAGAGCTGCGACGGGTAGCGGTCGGCCAGCCAGTCGAGCTGCACCAACTCCAGCAGCGAACGCACCTTGTCGCGGATCTGCGCTTCGCTCGGGCGCTCGGCGCGCGGCTTGACGCGCAGGCCGAAGGCCACGTTCTCGAACACGCTCATATGCTTGAACAGCGCATAGTGCTGGAACACGAAGCCCACCTGGCGCTGGCGCACATGCTGATCCGAGGCATCGCGCCCGGCCAGCACGATCTGGCCCGCGTCGGCGCGCTCCAGGCCGGCGATGATGCGCAGCAGCGTGGTCTTGCCGCAGCCGGACGGCCCCAGCAGCGCGGTCAGCTCGCCCTCGTCGAAATCGAGCGAGACGTTGTCCAGCGCGACAAAGTCGCCAAAGCGCTTCTCTACGTTCTTGACCTGGATACTCATGATGCTTGTCCTTGCAAACTTGCCAGCGGCCGCTCGGGTGCAGCCTCTTCGGTTTCCTTGCGGGCGCGGAATTCCACCAGCGTCTTGATGCCGAGGGTGACCAGTGCCAGCAGTGTCAGCAGCGAGGCCACCGCAAAGGCCGCCGCGAAGTTGTACTCGTTGTAGAGGATCTCCACATGCAGCGGCATGGTGTTGGTCAGCCCGCGGATATGGCCCGACACCACCGACACCGCGCCGAACTCGCCCATCGCCCGTGCATTGCACAGGATCACGCCGTACAGCAGGCCCCAGCGGATATTGGGCAGCGTGATATGGCGGAAGGTCTGCCAGCCCGAGGCGCCCAGCACGATCGCGGCCTCTTCTTCTTCACTGCCCTGCGCCTGCATCAACGGGATCAGCTCGCGCGCAACAAAGGGGAAGGTCACGAAGATGGTCGCCAGCACGATGCCCGGCACCGCGAACATGATCTTGATGTCGTGCGCTTCCAGCCACGGCCCCAGCCAGCCCTGCGCGCCGAACAGCAGCACGTAGACCAGGCCGGAGATCACCGGCGACACCGAGAACGGCAGGTCGATCAGCGTGATCAGCAGGTTCTTGCCGCGGAAGTCGAACTTGGCAATGGCCCACGCCGCCGCCACGCCGAACACCACGTTCAGCGGCACCGCGATCGCCGCCACCGTCAGCGTGAGCTGGATCGCGGCGAGTGCGTCGGGTTCGATCAACGCTTCCCAGTAGGTCTGCACGCCCTTGCGCAAGGCTTCATAGAACACCGAGGCCAGCGGCACGAACAGGAACAGCGTGAGGAACAGCACTGCCACCGTGATCAGCGTGTAGCGCACCCACGGCGCTTCGCCAGTGGCGTCAAACCTGTGATGGGCCTGGGCGTTGGCTTGCCCGCCCAAGCGTCCCGCAACTGCGCCGGCCATGTCAGAACTCCTTGCCCGTGGCGGGCGCTTCGGGTGCCAGCGCGGCGCGCACACCGGATTGATGGCGGCGCGTCCAGGCCTGCAGCAGGTTGATCAGCAGCAGCAGACCGAAGGAAATCACCAGCATCACCACCGCCACCGCGGTGGCGCCGGCATAGTCGTATTGCTCCAGCTTGGAATAGATCATCAGCGGCGCGATCTCGGACACCATCGGCATGTTGCCGGAGATAAAGACCACCGAGCCGTACTCGCCGGTGGCGCGCGCGAACGACAGGGCAAACCCGGTCAGCAGCGCCGGCAGGATGGCGGGCAGGATCACGCGCTGGAAGGTCTGCAGGCGGTTGGCGCCCAGGCTCGCGGCCGCTTCTTCCAGCTCCTGCTCAACGTCCTCCAGCACCGGCTGCACCGTGCGCACCACGAACGGCAGGCCGATAAAGGTCAGCGCCACCACCACGCCCAGCGGCGTGAACGCGACCTTGATGCCGAGCGGCTCAAGATAGCGGCCAATCCAGCCATTGCCGGCGAACAGCGCCGTCAGCGCAATACCGGCCACCGCCGTGGGCAGCGCGAACGGCAGGTCCACCAGCGCGTCGATCAGGCGCTTGCCCGGGAAGCGGTAGCGCACCAGCACCCAGGCCACCACCAGCCCGAACACCGTATTGACGATGGCCGCCACCAGCGACGCGCCAAAGCTCAGCTGCAGCGACGCCACCACGCGCGGCGCCGTGACCGAGGTCCAGAACGCGTCCCACGTCATCGTGAACGTCTTCAGGAACGCGGCCGACAGCGGGATCAGGACGATCAGCGTCAGGTAGAACAGCGTGAAGCCGAGCGACAGGCCGAAGCCGGGCAGCACGGTAAAGCGCTGCCTGGACGGGTTGCGCGGCGCGCGCGTGGCGCTGGAGTCAGGGGCACGGGGAGCGGCTGGCGGCGGATTGTCCGCCAGGGAAATGGATGGAGGCATGTCGTCTCGTCTGTGAGCGGTGCGCCGCCGGACCCTGATGGCTGGTCCCGGCGGGCCGTTCTTTATGACGCCAGCGCATATTGCGCCGGCCTACGAGACAGATTCTGCAGAGTCGTCCTTATAAACAGAACGAATCTTTATGAATTTTCTTAGACGGTTTAGATATAAGGGACGGTAGACACAACCTCGATGCCAGACTCCCAGGCGGCGGATAACTCACTTATGGAGCCGGCATCGCCTGCCTGCGCGATGCGCTGGACCAGGGTATCGAGCAGCGCGAGGCCTTCAGGCCACTCGCCCAGTGCGGAATCGGCATTGATGTGGCCCAGGCTGCCCGCATCGACCAGCTCACTGCCCCACAGCGTGCCCCAGCTGAAAGCGGTGCGCTGCGGCATCCAGGGATCGTTGCAGCTGGCTACCAGGATGGTCGGGAACGGCAGCCGGTAGGCCGGCAGCAGCGCCGCCACGCCAAATTTGTCCGGATCGGCCGGCGCCACCAGCAATGCGCCGGCAATGCCGACCGGATCCAGCGCCGCCTGGCGCAGCGACGCCAGGCAGCCAAAGCTGTGCGCCACCAGCACCGCGCCGCGCGCGGCCACGCGCTGGGCGCGCATCACGCCTTCGGAGACACGCTCGGCCCACAGCGGCAGGCTCGGGCGCGACCAGTCGTGCTGCTCCACCCGCTGCCAGTCCGGGAAGCGCTGCTCCCAGCGGCTCTGCCAGTGTCCCGGGCCGCTGCCATGCAGCCCTGGCACGGTCAGCACCTGCAGGTGCCGCGGGATGTCCAGGCGCGTGCCATGAGCGCCGGAAAGCCGGTTCGCTTGCGTCATACCACCTCCTTGTCCAATGCATGCGCGGCGCTCGCCAGGCCTGCGCGCAGCCCTGCCGCACTGACCGGCGCGCCGGCGAAGGCGCCCTGCCCCAGGCCGATGCCCGCGGCCTGCAGGCGCTCGATGCTTTCGGCGTTCTGCAGGCGCCGCCCGATCAGCGTTACGCCGGCACTGGCCGCGCTGGCACGCAGGCCCGACAGCTGGCGGTCGGTCCAGGTGCGGCGCATGTCCAGCTTGAGCCAGTCCGGCAACGCGTGCGCCATCAGTGCACCGGCTTCCGCCGGATCCGACGCCTGCAGGCTTACCGCGAAACCGTTGCGCCGATAGTTGCCAACGACATGCAACAGCAGTGACAGGTCGTCATTGGCGCTGGCCGGCACCTGGATCACAAAGCGCTCCAGCGGCAGGCCCAGCGATTGCAATGCGCGCCGGAAGGCAGCGCCGTGGTCGTCGGTGACCGCGGCCAGCAGCCGGTTATGCACGTTCAGCACCAGCTTGTGCTCGCCCTCGGCGGCAAAGTAGTTGATGGCATGCAGCAGGCGCGAAAGCCGGTCCAGCGACACCAGGGTGTTGTCGTCGGCCGCCATCGCAAACAGCTTCCATGCCGCCAGGCCCACGCCGTCCTCTGCGTACGTGTGGATCGAACCCTCATGTGCCACCACCTGCCGGTCTGCCAGCGTCACCAGCGGCTCGAACGCGCTGGTCAGCGAGCAGTTGAAGAACTGGCCCTGCACCTGCCCGCGCGCGTCGCGCCACAATTGCCGGTCAGCCAGCGGCTGGCGCGGCAGCGATTCCAGATAACGTTGGAGCGCAGGCACTGCGCCCGCGGGTTCATGCACGCCTGGCATGGCATTCCTTCGGTTGACCGGGCCCCTCGGCCTCGTGGTCGGATTAGTGATGACGGGCGCTCCATGCGCCCTCTGTGCTGTCGCACCGCATCGGCCTGCCTGCTCATGATAGGAGGTCAGCGGGCGCGAGCGAATGAAGATTACGGCCTGTCGATATGCGCGGCGCACATTGCCGCAGGTGGCACGGTCAAGTTGCCCAGCTCACGTTCAGCTGCGCGGTCGTGGCGCCAGGTTCGGCATGCGCACCGGCATGCGACGGTACCTGCCCCTGCGCCTGCGGCGCTTGCCGCATCACCCGCTGCAGCACCTTCGCCTCCAGTCGCGCAAAGCCAGCCGCGCCGCGTTCGCGCGGGCGCGCCAGCGCCACGCGCTCATCCATGGCGATGCGGCCCTCCTCAATCAGCACGATGCGGTCGGCCAGCGCCACCGCTTCGGACACGTCGTGCGTGACCAGCAGCGCCGTGAAGCCAAGGCGGCGCCACAGCGACTCAATCAGCCCCTGCATCTCGATGCGCGTGAGCGCATCCAGCGCGCCCAGCGGCTCGTCCAGCAGCAACAGCTGCGGGTGGTGGACCAGCGCACGCGCCAGGGCCACGCGCTGGCGCTGGCCACCGGACAGCCGTGCGGGCCAGGCCTGCGCGCGGTCGGCCAGGCCCACCTGCGCCAGCACATTGGCGGCTTCACTGCGGCGTGCGCGCGGCAGGCCCAGCGCGACGTTGTCCAGCACGCGCTTCCACGGCAGCAGCCTTGCGTCCTGGAACATCACGCGCACGTCGGCGTGCCGCGCGCGGCCTTTCGCCGCGGATTCACCGTCGACGGTGATGCTTCCGCCATCGGCCGCTTCCAGCCCCGCCACCAGCCGCAGCAGCGTGCTCTTGCCGCAGCCGCTGCGCCCGACGATCGCCAGGAACTCGCCCGGCGCCACGTCCAGCGCCACGTTGTGCAGCACTTCGCGGCCGTCATAGCGCTTGACCACCTGGCGCACGTGCAACGCCACACCACCCGCCGTGCGCGGCACCTCGGCCACCGGACGGGCCGCCTCGCGGCGCGCCAGGCCGGCTTCCAGTTCGGCCAAAGCCGCTTGTTCCACCGAATACATCTGCATCTCGATCTCCTTGCTTGATTGGGGCGACGGGCCGCTCAGGCCGCGGCGTAGCCCGGATGCCAGCGCAGCCAGTAGCGCTCAAGCCCGCGCGACAACCAGTCGGCCAGCTTGCCCAGCAGCGCATAGAGCAGGATGCCCACCAGCACCACGTCGGTTTGCAGGAACTCACGCGCGTTCATGGTCATGTAGCCGATGCCCGATTGCGCGGAGATGGTCTCCGCCACGATCAGCACCACCCACATCAACCCCAGCGCGAAACGCACGCCCACCAGGATGCCCGGCAGCGCGCCGGGCAGGATGACCTCGCGGTACAGCTGCCAGCCAGACAGGCCGTAGCTGCGCGCCATCTCCACCAGTCCCGTATCGACCGAGCGGATGCCGTGATACGTGTTCAGGTAGACCGGGAAGAACACGCCCAGCGACACCAGGAACAGCTTGGCAGTCTCGTCGATGCCGAACCACAGGATCACCAGCGGAATCAGCGCCAGCGCCGGGATATTGCGCACCATCTGCAGCGTGCTGTCGAGCAGCGTGGCCGCGGTGCGGAAGGTGCCGGTCAGCAGCCCCAGCAGCAGGCCCAGCCCGCCGCCGATGGCAAACCCCACCAGCGCGCGCCAGGTGCTGACCCCTACGTGCTTCCACAGCTCGCCCGAGCGCGCCAGTTCCCAGGCAGCCTGCACCACGGCCAGCGGGGCCGGCAGCACGCGGCTGGAGAGCCAGCCGTTCTGCGAGGCCAGCTGCCAGGCCACGATCAGCAGCACCGGCACGATCCACGGAGCCAGCGCGCGCGCCAGTGCCTGAGGTGCCTGACGCGGCGGCTGCGATAGAGGAGCGTTCATGGTTGCCCTCCCCTCAACTCTGCGCGGCGCGCGGCACGATGCCTGTCGCCATGACTTCACCGAACGGACCCGACAGCACCTTGCCCGGCAGCTTGTCGCGCACCGAGCGCGGCAGCAGCGGGAACACCAGTTCGGCAAAGCGGTAGGCCTCTTCCAGGTGCGGGTAGCCGGACAGCACGAAGGTGTCGATGCCCAGCTCGGCGTATTCGCGCATGCGCTCGGCCACGGTGTGCGGATCGCCCACCAGCGCGGTGCCGGCACCGCCGCGCACCAGGCCAACGCCAGCCCACAGGTTGGGGCTGATCTCCAGCGCCTCGCGCGTGCGGCGCGCGCCGCCCGCGTGCAGCGCGGCCATGCGGCGCTGCCCTTCGGAATCCATCTTGGCGAACACGGCTTGCGCACGCGCCACGGTCTCGTCATCGAGCCGGCTGATCAGATCATCGGCCGCAGCCCAGGCGGCGGCTTCGGTCTCGCGCACGATCACATGCAGGCGGATGCCGAACTTCACCGTGCGGCCATGGCGCGCGGCCTGGCGGCGTACGTCGTCGAGCTTCTGCGCCACGTCAGCGGGTGGCTCGCCCCAGGTCAGGTAGGTATCGACCTGCTCGCCGGCCAGCGCATGCGCCGGCGCCGACGAACCGCCGAAGTACACCGGCGGATGCGGCTGCTGCAGCGGCGGATAGAGGACGGTGGCACCTTTCACGCTCAGGTGCTTGCCCTCGTAGTCCACCTTGTCGCCGTCATGGCTGGCCGCCAGCACCTGGCGCCAGATGCGCAGGAACTCGGCCGAGGCCTCGTAGCGCGCGGTGTGGTCCAGGAACAGGCCGTCGCCTTCCAGCTCGGCGGTATCGCCGCCGGTGACCAGGTTGATCAGCAGCCGGCCGTTGGAGATGCGGTCGAAGGTTGCCGCCATCCGTGCGGCCAGCGTCGGCGCCATCAGGCCGGGGCGCACCGCGACCAGGAATTTCAGGCGCTGCGTGACGGCCGCCAGCGCCGATGCCGCCACCCATGGGTCTTCGCACGAGCGCCCGGTCGGGATCAGCACGCCTTCGTAGCCCAGCGTATCGGCGGCCACGGCAACCTGCTTCAGGTAATCGAAGCTAACCTCGCGCGCGCCTTCCGAAGTGCCGAGGTAGCGGCTGTCGCCGTGGGTGGGGATGAACCAGAATACCTGCATGTCGTTGTCCTTTTTGTTCCTGGCGATGGAGGTGGCTATCGCTTCGCCTGCTGCTGCGGCACGTCCCAGCGCGCATCGGCCACCTTGACCGGCTTGGGGATCAGCTTGAGCGAGTGGAAGGCGTCGGCGATGCGTTGCTGCTCGGCCATTACCTCGGCGCTGACCGGGCGTGCGCCGTAGGAGAAGCGCGAGACGGCAAGCTCAAGCACGTCGGCCGGCAGCCCGGTTTCGCCGGTCAGCACCGTGGTGGCCTCCTTGGGGTTCTTTTGCGCCCAGGTGCCCAGCGTGGCCAGTTCGTCCAGGATCAGGCTGACGATCTCCGGCTTTGCTTGTGCATAGGGGCGCGAGGCCAGGTAGAACTGGTGGTTGCTGACCACGTTCTTGCCATCCTCGCCGCGGCCATCGGCGAGCACGCGCGCGCCCAGTTGCTTCTCGGCTGCGGCGAGGAACGGGTCCCAGATCACCCAGGCATCGACCGCCCCGCGCTCGAAGGCGGCACGCGCATCCGCCGGCGGCAGGTAGACCGGCTGGATCTCGCTGTACGGGATGCCGGCCTTCTCCAGCTGGCGCACCAGCAGGTAATGCACGTTCGAGCCCTTGTTCAGCGCCACGCGCTTGCCGCGCAGTTCCGCCACCGAACGGAGCGCCGAGCCCTTGGGCACGACGATGGCCTCGGCCACCGGCGCCGGCGGCTCATTGCCGACGTAGACCAGGTGCGCCCCCGCGGCCTGCGCAAAGATCGGCGGCGCCTCGCCGACGGTGCCGAAATCGACGGCACCGACGTTCAGCCCCTCAAGCAGTTGCGGCCCGGCGGGGAACTCGGTCCATTTGACGGTGATGCCTTGCGGCGCCAGGCGTTTTTCCAGCGAGCCGCGCGCCTTCAGCAGCGTCAGCGTGCCGTATTTCTGGTAACCGATGCGCAGCACCTTGGGGTCGATGTTCTTCGACTGCGCTTCGGCGCGGCCGGGCAGTAGTCCGTAGGCCAGGCCGGTGGCAAGCACCAGCGCGGCGGTAATCAGGCGGCGGCGCTGGCTGGCCGCGCGCAACAGGTTGGTCAGTGTCATGCGATGTCCTCCATGGCCCGGGGCAATGCCCTGCTGGCCGGATTGATGTCCAGGATGGTGGCGGCAGCACGCATCCCTGCCGGCCCCGCGTGGCGGGTGGCATGGCGTCGCTGCCGTCGCGCCGGGCAGGCCGGCGCCACTTCAGTCAATCAGTCAGTTCAGGCGGAACATCGCTCGGCCACCGCGATCGCGGCGGCGCGTTGGACCAGGGCGCCGGGCACCACATCGAGCGGCACCTCGATGCGCGAATGCGCCAGCGCATCGCGCACGCGCAGCACGCCCTCGTCCAGGCGTGCCGACAGCGCGGCATCGAAGCGCGCCTGGCGCACGCCGGCGGCTTCAACGGATTCGATCTGCTGGTCCACGGCAAAGATGCCGGGCAGGATCTGGCGCGAGCCCAGCGCGGACAGCACTGGGCGCAGCGCGTAGTCGATCGCCAGCGCATGGGCCAGGCTGCCGCCGGTGGCGATCGGCAGCACGATCTTGTCGCGCAGGCCGGTCTGCGGCAGCAGGTCCAGGAAGGCCTTGAGCAGGCCGCTGTAGGCGGCCTTGTAGACCGGCGTGGCCAGTACCACCACCTGCGCCTCGGACACGGCATGCGTGGCGGCGGCGATGACGGGGTCGTCCACGCGTGCCGCCAGCAGCGGGCCTGCGGGCAGGTCGCGCAGGTCGAGGTGGCGGGTGCGTTCGCCGGC
The DNA here is from genome assembly GCF_000219215.1 of Cupriavidus necator N-1. Classification (NCBI taxonomy): domain Bacteria; kingdom Pseudomonadati; phylum Pseudomonadota; class Betaproteobacteria; order Burkholderiales; family Burkholderiaceae; genus Cupriavidus; species Cupriavidus necator. The sequence goes on from NC_015726.1 coordinate 2,223,788, forward strand.
AGCCTCAAGCGTGGCACGCAGGTGCGCCAGCACTAAGCCGGAGCGGGACTGGACCGACGGGCTGCCGGAGAGCGTCAGGATGGACATCGGGCTTCCTTATTCTGATGGACCGGTCGGCGCCGCGGCCGCCCCACGCGGCCCGGCGCGCCGGCCTCGTGGTTTATTTCTTGCCGGGCTGGTAGATCTGGTCGAACGTGCCGCCATCGGCAAAGTGGGTCTTCTGGGCTTTCTGCCATCCGCCGAAGGCTTCATCGATGGTGAACAGCTTCACCTTCGGGAAGTTGGCCGCGTACTTGGCCGCCACCTTCTCCGAGATCGGGCGGTAGTAGTTCTTCGCCGCGATCTCCTGGCCTTCTTCGGTGTACAGGAACTGCAGGTAGGCCTCGGCCGCCTTGCGCGTGCCCTTCTTGTCGACCACCTTGTCGACCACGGCCACCGGCGGCTCGGCCAGGATCGACACCGACGGCGCGACGATATCGAACTTGTCCGGGCCCAGTTCCTTGATGGCCAGGATGGCTTCGTTCTCCCACGCGATCAGCACATCGCCCAGGCCGCGCTCGACAAAGGTGGTGGTGGCGCCGCGCGCGCCGGAATCCAGCACCGGCACATGCTTGAGCAACTCGCCGACAAACTCGCGCGCCTTGACGTCATTGCCGCCCGGCTGGCGCTGCGCATAGCCCCACGCCGCCAGGTAGTTCCAACGCGCGCCGCCGCTGGTCTTGGGGTTGGGCGTGATCACCTGCACGCCCGGCTTGACCAGGTCGCCCCAGTCCTTGATGCCCTTGGGGTTGCCCTTGCGCACCAGGAACACGATGGTCGAGGTGTACGGCGAGGCGTTGTGCGGCAGGCGCTTCTGCCAGTCCGGCTTGATCAGGCCCTTGTCCGCGATGGCGTCGATGTCATAGCCCAGCGCCAGCGTGACCACGTCGGCGTCCAGCCCGTCGATCACCGAGCGCGCCTGCTTGCCCGAGCCGCCGTGCGACTGGCGCACGGTCACGGCGTCGCCGCCTTGCGCCTTCCAGGCCTTGGCAAAGGCGGCATTGACGTCGACATACAGCTCGCGCGTCGGATCGTAGGAAACGTTCAGCAGGTTGGCGGCCGCTGCGGTCTGCGCCGCGCTCAGGGCGCCAAGTACGGCCAGGCTGATGGCCAGTTTGCGGATCATCTTGTATTGCTCCCGTCAGTGTCGTGAATGGGCGCGAGGCGCCTCTTGCCTTGTCCGCCTTGGGTGGCGGACTTGTGTCAGGAGCAAGACTACCGAGGGGCCTATCTGAACGGAACGAATGGTTTCGCCGATCCTTCGCTGTTTTTTGCATAAGATCGGACGGAAATATGGGCATGCCTGCGGGCGCAGGCGCGGCGGGCGCAGGTGGCGCACGCAGGTGGCGCAATCGGCACGCACAAAAGAAAACGCCCGCACCGGCAAGCCGGTGCGGGCGAAGTTTCCATTCTGGAAACGGGTAGACAAGTCATGAAGAGCGCCCCCGCATCTCCATGACAGGACGAATCTTATCGGGCAGGCCGCTGGCGCGGCTTGACCAATATCAAGTGCGTGGCGATCCGGTCAGCCGCCGGACTGCCGGCTCAGCAGGTCGGCCATCTCGTCGGCATGCTCCTCTTCGACGGCGAGGATGCCCTCCATCATCCGGCGCGAGGTCGGGTCGCGCTCGCCCAGGAACCGGATGATTTCCCGGTAGCTGTCAATGGCGATACGCTCGGCAACCAGGTCTTCCTTGATCATTTCGGTCAGCGAGGTGCCCGCCACATATTCCGCGTGCGATCGGCTGGTGAGGCCGTCCGGGGCAAAGTCGGGCTCGCCGCCCAGCTGGACGATGCGCTCGGCAATCTGGTCAGCATGACCTTGTTCCTCGTTGGAATGGGCCAGGAATTCATCCGCCACGCTTTTCGAGTTCGGACCCTTGGCCATGTAGTAGTGTCGGCGATAGCGCAGCACGCAGACGATTTCGGTGGCCAGCGCAGCGTTGAGCAGCTTCAGCACGGTATCGCGATCCGCGGCATAGCCCGCGGTCACGGCGCCATCATCGATGTGCTTGCGGGCGCGCTCGCGCAATGTCTTGACGTCTGAGAGGAAAGGCTTGTCGGTCATTGAAGGGCTCCTTGGGGATGCGGCTGCGTCAGCGCAGCGCCTTGTAGGGAAACTCAACCCTTGTGCAACGCGAGAAGTGTGCCACTCGGCGGATAGCGCGCGGAACGGCGCGTCTGGCGACGACCCGTGGCATCGTGGCGTGAAAAAATTGCACGGGGCGGGACCGCCTTACACGCAATGCGTGATGGCAAGACAAAAAAAACCCCTGCGTGGTATCGCAGGGGCCTGACTATGATCGACTGCTTGTGTGCTCCGGCAGTCTATCGAGCCATGGGTAGCCTTAGTCCAGCTTCCGCCCGAACGTGAACTCGCCATCGACATAATCCACCGGCACCACATCCTTGGCGGCGAACTTTCCCTCCAGGATGGCCCGTGCCACCGGGTTCTCGATCTGCTGCTGGATCGCACGCTTGAGCGGGCGCGCGCCAAACACCGGGTCGTAGCCCGCGCTGGCGATCTTCTCCAGCGCCGTCTCGCTCACCTCCAGCGTCATATCCATGCGGGCCAGGCGGGCCTGCAGGCGATGCAGCTGGATGCGTGCGATCGACTCGATATGCTTCTGGTCCAGCGCGTGGAACACCACGACTTCATCGATCCGGTTCAGGAACTCCGGCCGGAAATGCGTGCGCACTTCCTGCCAGACCGCGCCCTTGATCGCTTCCTGCGGCTCGCCGGTCATCGACTGGATGATCTGCGACCCGAGGTTGGACGTCATCACGATCACCGTGTTCTTGAAGTCCACCGTGCGGCCCTGGCCATCGGTCAGGCGGCCGTCGTCCAGCACCTGCAGCAGCACGTTGAAGACGTCCGGGTGGGCCTTTTCGACTTCATCGAGCAGCACCACGCTGTACGGCTTGCGGCGCACGGCCTCGGTCAGGTAGCCGCCTTCCTCGTAGCCCACGTATCCCGGCGGCGCGCCGATCAGGCGGCTGACGCTGTGCTTCTCCATGAACTCGCTCATGTCGATGCGGATCAGGTGCTCTTCCGAATCGAACATGAACTCGGCCAGGGCCTTGCACAACTCGGTCTTGCCGACACCGGTCGGGCCCAGGAACAGGAACGAGCCATAGGGCCGGTTCTCGTCCGCCAGGCCGGCACGCGAACGGCGGATGGCGTCGGACACCAGCCGCACGGCTTCGTCCTGGCCCACCACGCGCGCATGCAGGCGGTCTTCCATCTTCAGCAGCTTCTCGCGCTCGCCCTGCATCATCTTCGATACCGGGATGCCGGTGGCGCGGCTCACCACTTCGGCGATTTCCTCGGCGCCCACCTGGGTGCGCAGCAGCTTGTTGGGCTGCTTCTGCTCGCTGGCCTCGGCGTCGGTCGCGGCCTTGAGCTTGCCTTCCAGGCCCGGCAGCTTGCCGTATTGCAGCTCGGCCACCTTGTCCAGCTTGCCTTCGCGCTGCAGCTTGGCGATCTCCAGCTTGACCTTCTCGATCTCTTCCTTGAGCGCGGCCGTGCCCTGCGCGGCGCCCTTCTCGGCCTTCCAGATCTCGTCCAGGTCGGCGTACTCCTTCTCCAGGCGCGCGATTTCCTGCTCGATCAGCTCCAGGCGCTTCATCGACGCCTCATCGGTCTCTTTCTTGACCGCCTCGCGCTCGATCTTCAGCTGGATGGTGCGGCGCTCGAGCTTGTCCATCGACTCCGGCTTGGAATCGATTTCCATCTTGATGCGCGCGGCCGCCTCGTCGATCAGGTCGATCGCCTTGTCGGGCAGGAAGCGGTCAGTGATATAGCGATGCGACAGCTCCGCCGCGGCGACGATGGCCGGGTCGGTGATCTCCACGCCGTGGTGCAGCTCATACTTTTCCTGCAGCCCGCGCAGGATGGCAATGGTGGCCTCAACGCTCGGCTCATCCACTAGCACCTTCTGGAAGCGGCGCTCCAGCGCGGCGTCCTTCTCGATGTACTTGCGGTACTCGTCCAGCGTGGTGGCGCCGATGCAATGCAGCTCGCCGCGCGCGAGCGCGGGCTTGAGCATGTTGCCCGCGTCGATCGCGCCCTCGGCCTTGCCGGCGCCGACCATGGTGTGGATCTCGTCGATGAAGACGATGGTCTGGCCCTCGTCCTTGGCGACGTCGTTCAGCACCGCCTTCAGACGTTCCTCGAACTCACCGCGGTACTTGGCGCCGGCCAGCAGGCCGGCCATGTCCAGCACCAGCACGCGCTTGTTCTTCAGGCTCTCGGGCACTTCGCCGTTGACGATACGCTGCGCCAGGCCTTCGACGATCGCGGTCTTGCCCACGCCCGGCTCGCCGATCAGCACCGGGTTGTTCTTGGTGCGGCGCTGCAGGATCTGGATCGCGCGGCGGATCTCGTCGTCACGGCCGATCACGGGGTCGAGCTTGCCGATGCGGGCGCGCTCGGTCAGGTCGATGGTGTACTTCTTCAGTGCCTCGCGCTGGCCCTCGGCCTCTGCGCTGTTGACCGAATCGCCGCCGCGCACGGCCTGGATGGCCGACTCGAGCGACTTGCGGTTCAGGCCGTTTTCACGCGCGATGCGGCCGGCGTCGCCCTTGTCGTCGGCGACGGCCAGCAGGAACAGCTCGCTGGCGATGAACTGGTCGCCGCGCTTGATGGCTTCCTTCTCAGCGGCGTTGAGCAGGTTCACCAGGTCGCGGCCGATCTGGACCTCGCTGGTGCCCTGCACTTGCGGCAGGCGCTTGATGGCGGCGTCCAGCGCGCTCTGCAGGCCCTGCACGTTGACGCCGGCGCGCGCCAGCAGCGCCTTGGCGGCGCCGTCGTCCTGCGCCAGCAGCGCGCGCAGCAGGTGCTGCGGTTCGATGTATTGGTTGTCGTTGCCCAGTGCCAGGCTTTGCGCATCAGCCAGCGCTTCCTGGAACCGGGTGGTCAGCTTGTCAAGACGCATAAGGATTCCCTCTCTCGGATAAGGTCGTGTCCTGATGCGGGGGCCTCGGCGCCGGTCTTCGTTGCCGGAGCGCCCGTATGCCCTGCCGGACACTGGATGTCTTTCCGAAAGATAAGGCTTTGTCGCGACATTTCAAGGCCGCGCCGGTACGCAATGACCCCGATCCGCCGCTATGTCGGCAACCCCGGCTCCCACGCTCGCAAGTGCCGCAAGCGACATGCGGCTAGGCGGCGCGGCAGGCGCCCTTGTCCGCCAGGTTGCGCACCAGCACGAGTGATTCGCCCTGCACCACCACGCGCCCGTCCGCGCCCGTGACCACGCTGGCCAGGTTGACCAAGTCCTTGCCGGCGCGCAGCCGCACGATGCGCACGCATGCCGTCAGCGGCTCATCCAGCCGCGCGGCTGAAGCGAGGCGCAGCGACTGCTTCATCCACCCCGTGCCCCGTCCGGGCAGTTGCGTGCCGAGCAGGTCCGAGAACATGCCGGCCAGCAGCGGCAGCGGCACCACCGGCCCGCCAAACCCGCGCGCGCGGGCAAAGGCCGGATCGGCGTGATACGGGTTGGCGTCGCCGGTCAGGGTGATGTATTCGTCCAGGTCTGCCTGGGCGAAGGCGCGCGTCGCACGGGCTTCCTGACCAGGGCGCAGGCCGTAAAGGATGGCGTCGCCCGCCTCTGGCGCCTGTGCCGTCTCGCCGGGCAGCCAGGCCAGTGCGTCCGGCCCGGCATCCGGCAGCCAGAGCGATTCGCCCACGGCCGTAACGCGCGGCGCCTCGCCCGGCCCACCCGCGCTGCCAACGGTGGTGCCGTAGCGCGCCAGTCCGGCTGGCGCGTGCTGCGGCGCCAGCGCGATCTGCACCGTATCGCCAACGAAGGCCGGCGTCGGGAACATCAGCGTCTGCCCGACCGGCAACGCCGGCCCGGGCACCTGCCGCCAGGTGTGGGCGCACAGCAGCGAAAACAGGAACATGCCGTGCGCCACGGTGGCGCCGAAATGCGTGCCACGGGCAAAGGACGGATCGCAGTGGATCGGGTTGTCGTCGTGCGACAAGGCGGCGAAGCGGTCAAAGTCGCGCTGCGACAGCACGCGCGGCAGGGCATCGTTCATCAGTCAGGCACCTGTACGGTATTAGCGTTGACGGTAATCGCGTTGCCGGCCGCAGGCGATGCGGCGAACGGCGGCACGTTGGACGGCAGCAGCGTCGGCGCCGGCGTATTGAGGGTGCCCCCGCGCGGCGTGGTGCGCACCACCTGCGACGGCGGCAGCGCCTTGCCCGCGGTGAGGTTGTCGTAGACCGCATCCAGGGCCCGGTTCAGGTAGACGTGCAGCGGCACATAGCGGTTGCTGTAGCCCGGCACCAGGCCGATGAAGGCATCGAAGTGCTGGGCGTTCTCGACCTCCACGTATGACAGCTTGCTGGTCACCCCCTCCTGTTGCCGGTTCAGCCCGAGGTACGGGCGCGAGGTATGGTTGACCGGCAGCAGCCCGTCGCTGCGCCCGTGCACGATCACCGCCGGCTTGCCGCGCAGGTTGCCGTTGCGCAGCGTCAGCGCCTGGCCGGCTTGCAATGCGCGTGCCGCGGCGTCGGAGCCGGCCAGCAGGCTGCGCAGGCAGTTGGCGCCGTCGTAATTCAGGTCTGCCCGCAGCGTCAACGGTGAAACCGACGCCAGGTTCAGGTACGGGCCATGCTGCGGATCGAGGTCATTGATCAACTGGACCGGCGGCTGCGGCGGCACGCCGTTGCCGGTGGCGAACATCGACGCCAGCGCCGCGGGCGCGATTGCCGCGGGCTTCAGGTCGGTCAGCGTGCTGGCAAAGCTGTAGCCGCACAGCCGGTCGGTGACGCTGGCCTGCGCATACGCGTTGGCATAGTTGACCGAGATCGCGGCGGCGACGTCAAACACGGCCAGCGACGGGTGCAGATCGTCCGATTCCGCTTCCCAGCCAGCGGCACGCAGCGCCTGCAGCGCGCTGGCGCTCTGTTCGTCCGTGTTCGTGCCGCTCACCAGGCCCTTTTCCGCCAGCGTCTGGCAGCGGTTGGCAAAGAACGTCGCCGTGGCGGGGTTGGTGTAGAACGGCGCCTGGGTCAGCGCGGTGGCCCGCGCGGCGCAGTGCTGCAGCAGGTTGGCCGTGGTGGTGTAGTCGTACAGCGTGCGGCCCGAAGCCGCTACCGGCGTTGCGCCGCGTTGCACCACGATGCCGGTATTTGGCGGCATGTTCAGGTTGGGCTCGCCCACCGCCACGCCGTCGATCAGCCCGCCGGCATCCTGCTCGGCCGCCGCTACCGCGGCACCGCCGCCGTTGGACACGCTGGAGGCGATCACCACGATCCTGTCCTTGCCCAGGGTGCGCTGGCGGGTGCCGTTGGCCGACACGGCGCCAAAGCGGTCATTGATCGCCCAGATCGCAAATTCCACCGCCTGCAGCGTGAACTTGCCCCAGTCCTTCTCCGGGTTGCGCTGCGAATGCGCATGCTTGAACGCCAGCCGGTGCGGGTTGGCAGCGGTAAATTCCGCCAGCGAGGTGGCCCCCGCCGGCGCGGCAAACTGCGCGTTCTTGCCGGCCGCCGCGCGCGTGGCGCGGGTGCCGTCGATCAGCGGCACGGTGTCGGTATCCAGGTCATGCGGCGCGGCGCCGGTACCCTTGTCGGTATAGGCCACCGCGCAGCCGCGCTTCAGGCCCCACTCGCCAGTGGCGATGGCGCCATAGACGCCACGCGAACCGGATGAGGTGGCGGTGATCATGCACGGCTTCGACGTGTTGAACGACGCGGGGATCTGCACCAGCATGGTCACGTTCTGCTGGCCCGAGCCATCGTCCGAAAAGGCCAGGTACTCCACGCCGGCCACCTTGCCTTCGGAGCCGGTGACATTGCCCTGCGCGTCGACATTGGGGCCGTAGAGCGAGCCGTAGCCGCCGCTGGCGGTGGTGTCGACAATGGCACGATAGTTGGTATGGATCGCATAGCGCCGCAACTCCGCCGCGGTCGGCGCGGTGGGGTTGGCCGGCAGCGGCGCGGCCGCGCTGGCCAGGCCGTCCTTGCCCAGGCCCGCGGTCAGCAGGTCGTCGGTGGTGCCGTTGTAGCTGTTGATGGTGACCGTGCCGATATTCGCCGGCTTGGTATTGGGGTTGCTGCCGTTGCCGTTGTTGTTGTCATCGCCCGAACCGCAGGCGGCGGCCAGCATCGATGCGGCGGCCGCCAGCACCTTGAGCCTGAGGCGGCGATTCTGTTTCTGCTGCGGCGGGATCTGCGTGGAATGCATGTCAACCTCCTCCTGGCGCACCCGGATGGCCGGGGCTGTCGAGTTGTCTTCAGATCGAGGACTGCGGAGACTGCGAACTGCGGAAATCAAAAACACGGCAACGGCTGGCGCGGCCATGCACCTCAGCCAGAAAACTTTGCGCGCAGCTTGTGCTTTTCCACCTTGCCGGACGGCGTGCGCGGCAGCGCATCGAGAAAGCGTACATGGCGCGGCACCTTGTAGCCGGCCAGCTGCGCCTTGCAGTGGGCGATCACGGCATCGGCCTCCAGGGCTGCGCCCGGGCGCAGCACCACCAGCGCCATGCCGACCTCGCCCCAGCGCGCATCCGGCGCGCCGATCACGGCGGCCTCGGCCACGCCCGGCAGCTGGAACAGCACGCTCTCGACTTCGGCCGGATAGACGTTCTCGCCGCCGGAGATAAACATGTCCTTGGCCCGGTCGACGATGTAGTAGTCGCCGTCCTCGTCGCGGTAGGCGATATCGCCGGAATGGAGCCAGCCGTCGCGGATCGCGGCCGCGGTGGCCTCGGGCAGGTTCCAGTAGCCTGGCGTCACGCCGGGGCCCTTGATCAGCAGTTCGCCACGCTCGCCCGGGCCTACGTCCGCCCCAACCGCATCGACGATGCGCGTCAGCATCGACCCCACCGGCTTGCCGATGGTGCCGATCTTGCGGCGCGCGGTATCTTCGTCGCAGACAAAGACCGTGGGGCCGGTCTCGGTCATGCCGAAGCCGAAGCAGATGGTCACGCCCTTGGCCAGGTAGGCCTCCAGCAGCGGCCTGGGCACCGGCGAGCCCCCCGCCGACATATTGCGCACGCCGGCGAAGTCCGCCTGCGCGAAGCGCGGGTGCTGGCTCAGGAACAGGTACACCGCCGGCACCGCGAAGAACATGGTGATGCCCTCTCCGCTGGCGCGGTCGAGCTTGCCCAGCACCACCTGCGGCTCGAACTGCCGCATGATGTGCACCGTGCCGCCCGCGTGCAGCACCGGGTTGGCATACAGGTTCAGTCCGCCGGTGTGGAAGAACGGCAGCACGTTGAGGAACACGTCGTCGCGCGTGATCTTGTTGGCCAGCATCGCGTTGACGGCGTTGAAGTAGACCATGCCATAGGTCTGGATCACGCCCTTTGGCTTGCCGGTGGTGCCGGAGGTATAGAGCAGGTGCCAGACCTCGGACTCATCGCGGCACGGCATCTCGATGATGCGGCCGGAGGCGGCGTCGAGCACCGCCTCGTACTCGGTCCAGCCACCGGGAACGTCGGCGGCCTCGTCGTCGGCGAGGTGCAGCACCGCGCGCAACGGGATCGCGCGCGCCAGCTCGGCGGCCACGGCCAGGAAGCCGTCGCCGGCCACCAGCACCTCGGGCGTGCAGTCCTGCAGGATCGGCAGCAACTCTGCAGCCGGCAGGCGCCAGTTCAGGCACACCATCACCATGCCGGCCTTGGCGCAGCCATACAGCATCTCGAAATAGTCCGAGCTGTTGTGCGCCAGCACCGCCACGCGCGTGCCCGGCGCCAGTTGCAGGTGGTCACGCAGGTATTCCGCGAAGCGGCTGGCGCGTTCGTTGAAGTGGCGATAGGTCACCTGGCGGCCGCTCTCCACGTCTACCAGCGCGACCTTGTCGGGGAAATGCTGCGCGTTCTTGTGCAGCCAGTCGATGACGTACATGCGCTAGCCTCCGCTCAGCTTGCCACATCCTGCACGGGCCCGGTGCCGCGCAGCCGCCCCACCACGCCCTGCGGGAAATAATAGACGCTCAGGATAAACAGCAAACCCAGCCACAGCAGCCACCGGTCCGGATGCAGCAGAGACGACAGCAGCGGCAGCGCGGCGGTGGTGTCGCTGGCCAGTTTCATCACGTCCTGCAGGTAGGTCTGCGCCACCAGGAACAGCACCGTGCCGATCACCGCGCCATAGAGCGTGCCCATGCCGCCGATCACCACGATCAGCAGGATGTCGACCATGATCTCGAACGACAGCGAGGTATCGGGCCCGTTATAGCGCAGCCAGATCGCCATCAGCACGCCGGCCAGCGTGGCGAACATCGCCGACAGCACCGTCGACACGGTACGGTACACCACGGTGCGGTAGCCGATCGCCTCGGCACGGAAATCGTTCTCTCGGATCGCCTGCAGCACCCGGCCAAAGGGCGAGTTGACGATGCGCAGCAGCACCAGAAACAGCACCACCGCGCCGGCGAACACCAGGTAGTAGCTGAGCAGCTTGCCGCTCAGCGGCACGCCCAGCCATTCGGCCTCGCCCAGCGTAAAGCCGGGACGCAGCACCTCCGGCACCTTGAAGGTCAGCCCGTCTTCGCCACCGGTCCATTCCGACAGTTGCGACACCAGCGTGGCGAAGGCGGTCGCCACCGCCAGCGTGATCATGGCAAAGAAGATGGCCCGCACCCGCAGCGAGAACAGCCCGATCAGGAAAGCCAGCAGCGCCGACACCGCCAGCGCGCCGACAGTGCCCACCAGCAGCGCCCCCCACCCTGGTTCCATGCGCGACATGGCGATGGCCACGCCATAGCCTCCAATGCCGAAGAACATGGTGTGGGCGAAGGAAACGATGCCGGTATAGCCCAGCAGCAGGTCATAGCTGGCCACCAGCACCACGAAGATGCAGATCTTGGCCGCCATGTTGAGCGCACGCGCGCCGGGGAAGGCGAATGGGGCGCACGCCAGGGCCACCAGGATCAGCAGCAGGATCACGGTCAGCACGCGGCTGCGCGGCAGGTCGCCGGAGAGAAGTCGGATCATGATCGTTGCCCTCAGCGCCGCGCCACCGGAAACAGCCCCTGCGGGCGCCACAGCAGCACTAGCATCATCAGCAGGATGTTGGAGAACAGAGCCACCTTGGGGAACAGGAAACCGGTGTAGTTGGCCATCAGCCCCACCAGCAACGCGCCGACAAAGCAGCCGGTAGTCGATCCCAGCCCGCCGATGATGATGACGATAAAGATCAGCACATTCACCTGCGCGCCGATCGCCGCGGTGATGTTCTGCTGGTACAGCCCCCACAGCACCCCGCCCAGCCCCGCGAGCGCCGCGCCCGCGACGAACACGCTGATAAACAGGCGCCGCACGCGGTAGCCAAGCGCCTCGACCATCTCGCGGTTCTCCACGCCGGCGCGGATCAGCAGGCCGATGCGGGTGCGGTTGAGCAGCAATAGCATCGCGATAAAGATCACCAGCCCCAGTGCCATCGCGATCAGCCGGTATTTCTCGATGGCGGCATCGCCCAGCAGCACCGCGCCGCGGAAGGTGGTGGGCACCTGCAGCGCAATGGTCTCAGGACCCCAGATCGCCTTGATCAGCTGCTCGGCCACGATCATGCCGCCCATCGTGATCAGGATCTGCTTCAGGTGCTGGCCGTAGACCGGGCGCACCACCACGCGCTCGAAGAACAGCCCGACCGCGCCGGCTGCGACCATCGCGGCTACGATCGCCAGTGCAAACACCGACAGGTTCAACGCCAGGCTGTCGGCCTCGACCCAGCCTGCCAGTGGCAGCAGGACCGAGGCGGCCACATAAGCGCCCAGCGCGATGAAGGCGCCGTGGCCGAAGTTGAGCACATCCATCAGGCCGAACACCAGCGTCAGGCCGGACGAGACGACGAAGATGATCATGCCCATCGCCAGGCCGGCAATGGTCAGCGTCAGCCAGGTCGACGGGCTGCCGACCAGCGGATAGGCCAGCAGCATCAGCAGCGGCGCCAGCGCCAGCGGGGTCCAGTCGAGCCGGACCTTGGGCAGGTCCGTCGGTGCGGCGGCCGGCAATGTCGTTGAAGTGGTCATGTGTGTTGTCCCGCGTTACTGGTGCGCCGCCAGCGACAGCCCCAGCAGCTTCTGCTGCAGCAAGTCGTCTCCAGCCAGCGCCGCCATCGTGCCCGTGTGTACCGTGCGGCCATCGTCCATCACCGCCACCGTATCCCCCACCGACTTCGCCATATGGAAGTTCTGCTCCACCAGCAGGATCGACACCTCGGTCTGCTTGAGCTCGCGGAACACATGGATCATGTTCTGGATGATGGCCGGCGCCAGGCCCTTGGTGGGCTCGTCGACGATCAGCAGCTGGCGCGGCTCGATGATGGCGCGCGCCACCGACAGCATCTGCTTCTGCCCGCCCGACAGCACGCCGGCACGCTGCTGCCAGAAGGTCTTCAGCGCCGGGAACATGCGGAACACCCAGTCCAGCCGGCGCTCATCGATGGCGCCGGTGCGCGCTGCCAGGCGCATGTTCTCGGCCACGGTCAGGTCAGAGAACACGCTCATGTTCTCCGGCACGTAGGCAATGCCGGCCTGCGCGATCGCGGGCGTGCTGTGGCGCGTGATGTCGGTGCCGTCAAAGGTCACCGTGCCCGCGCTGGCCTGCCACAGGCCCATGATGGTGCGCAGCGTGGTGGTCTTGCCGGCGCCGTTGCGCCCCAGCAGCATGGTCACGCCGCCGCGCGGCACCTCGAAGCTCACGCCGTGCAGGATGTGGTACGGGCCGATATGGGTCTGCACGCCCTGCAGCCGCAGGATCGGCCCGGTTGCTTGTGCGTCAGCCATGGCTGCCCTCCTCTTCCGGCATGCCCAGGTAAGCCTGCTGCACCACCGGCGAGGCGATCACCTCGGCCGGGTCGCCGTCGGCCACCAGGGTGCCGTTGTGCAGCACGATGATGCGGTCGGCCAGCGAGCGCACCACGTCCATCTTGTGTTCGACCAGCAGCACGGTCTTGCTGCGGTCCTGGCGGATCTCGCGGATCAGGTCAAGGATCACCGGCACTTCATCCACGCTCATGCCCGCGGTGGGCTCATCAAACATGAACACGCGCGGCTGCAGCGCCAGCAGGATGCCGACCTCCAGCTTGCGCTGGTCGCCGTGCGGCAACGAGGCCACTGTCAACTGGCGCTTGCCGGCCAGCGCCACGCGCTCCAGGATCGCCATGGCCTGGGCCTGCACGTCGCGGTGGCTGGTCCACATCGAGAACAGATCGATGCCGCGCTGCTGGCGCGCCTGCACCGCCAGCCGCACGTTCTCCAGCACCGACAGCTGCGGAAACAGGCTGGTCAGCTGGAAGGCGCGGCCAATGCCGCGGCGCGTCTTCTGCGACACCGGCAGGCGCGTCACGTCCTCGCCATCCAGCAGGATCTGCCCCGCCGTGGGCGGCAACTGGCCCGAGACCAGGTTGAAATACGTGGTCTTGCCGGCGCCGTTGGGGCCGACGATGCAGGTCAGCTCGCCGGGCCGGAACGCGCACGACACCGCATTGACGGCCACGTGGCCGCCAAAGCGGATGGTCAGGCCGCGCGTTTCCAGCAGCGGCTGCCGCCCCGGCGGCAGTCGCGCCGGCGTGCCCGGCGGCCGGCTGCGACGGCGCCGGCGCGGACCGGGCGAAAGAGGCTGGCGCGTTCATCAGCGGTGGTTGCGCACGGGCACGGCCATCTCTTCGGGCTTGATCTCGCGCACGAGTTCAGGCACGCCCCAGGCGAAGGCCGGATCCACCTTGATCTTGAAGTGGTACATTGACTGCATGGCCTGGTGGTCTTCCTTGCGGAAGGTCATCTTGCCCTTGGGCGTGTCGAACGACATGCCCTCCATCGCCGTGATCAGCTTCTCGGTGCCGGTCTCGCCGCTGGTCTTCTTCAGCGCCTCGACCAGCGCGATGCCCGCGGTCATGCCGCCGGCCGTGAAGAAATCGGGCGGCGCCTTGAACTTGCTGTAGTGGTTGGACACCAGCCACTCATTGGCCTTGTTCTTGGGGATGCCGAAGTAGTAGTACGTGGCCCCTTCCATGCCCGGGAAGTTCTTGTAGCTGGCCATCGCCGGCAGGATGTTGCCGCCGGTGGCAATCTCGATGCCGTAGCGCTTGGGATCGAGATCGGCGATCTTGAACGGGTTGCCGGCACCGGCCCAGATGATGAAGATCACCTTGCGGCCCGGCTTGTCCTTGAGCGAATCAAACAGCCGCTGCGCGCCGGCGGTGAAGTCCGTGGTGCTGGTCGGCAGGTATTCCTCATGCACGATCTTGGCGTTCTTCAGCGCGCCCTTGAAGGCCTTGACGCCGTCGCGGCCAAAAGCGTAGTCCTGCGCCAGCGTGGCGATCTGCACGCCCGGCTTGTCCAGCGCCACGGCGTTGGAAATTGCGTCCTGCGACGAATTGCGGCCGGTGCGGAAGATATAGCGGTTCCACTTGTCGCCGGTGATCGAGTCAGCCACCGCGGGCTCGACCAGCAGCACCTTCTTGTATTCCTCTGCCACCGGCAGCATCGCCAGCGCGGTGCCGGAAGAGGTGGGGCCGACCGCGATATCGGCGCGGTCGTCGCTGTAGGCAGCGGCCAGCTGGGCCTTGGCCACGTCCGGCTTGCCCTGGGTGTCTTTCTCGATCACCACCAGCTTGTTGCCGTTGACGGTCATGGTGCCGTTGGTGGCGTACTCCAGGCCCATCATCAGGCCGGTCTGGGTCTGCTTGGCGTAGGCCTCGAGCGCGCCGGTCTTGTCATAGACGTGCGCGATGCGGATGTCCTTGGCCAGCGCGGTGCCGGCGGCAAGCAGGCCGGCGGCCATGACCAGGGCACGTACGGCGAGTGGGTTGCGTTGCATTGCTGTCTCCTGTGTTCGGTCTCGTTTGTGTTTGTCTGGATGAAACCTGCTGCAACTGCTTTGGAATGCTGTACGGACTATTCGCGCGTGCGTCCTGCCAGGAAGCACCGCATGCCGTCGGCGGTCTCGGCACTGGCGATCTGGGCGACAAAGGCCGCGCGCTCTCGCTCAAGGCCGGCCGCCAGGGTGTCGGCGTCCCAGCGCAACAGCGCGCGCGTGCGGGCCACGCTGCCCGGCACCTTGCGCATGACGCCGCGCGCCAGCGTCACGGCATCGGCCTCGGCCGAACCCGGCGCGGCCAGCGCGGTGGCCAGGCCAAGTGCCTCTGCCTCCGGCGCGGCGACGATCGTATTGTTCAGCTGCCAGGCGCGCGCCTGCGGCGTGCCGACCAGCTGCGGCAGCATCGCGGTCCAGCCGCCGTCCGGGCTGAAGCCAACCACCGTGTAGTACGGCGCGATGCGCGCATCCCGCGCCAGCACCGCCATGTCGCACGCCAGCACCAGGCCCAGCGAGCCGCCCGTCAGCCAGCCCTCCACCGCCGCCACCACCGGGCAGCGCAGCGCTGCCAGTCGCAGGATCGAGCGGTTCAGCAGTGCCAGCAGCCGGTCGGCGTAGCTGGCTATCGCGTCGCCCTGCGCAGCGAATGCCGCGACGTCGCCGCCGGTGGAGAAATTTTTTCCGGCATGCGTCAGCACCACGGCATGGATCGCGGGGTCGACTTCAATCTCGTCCAGCGCGGCCAGCAGCGCTTCCAGCAACTCGGGCACCAGGCTGTTGTGCCGCTGCGGCCGGTTCAGGCGCAGCAGTGCCACGCCATCGGCGCGCTCCCACTGCACCAGGGGTTCTGCGTGGGCGTTCATCGCGGCTGCAGGCCGTGCGAGATCAGGTCGAAGGCGGTGTCGACCACCTTCTCCATCGAAGGCGGGCGCTTCCAGCGCGCATAGCGCATGCCCAGGAAGTTGCTGATGCCAATCAGGCACCAGGCGCGCACCTCGGCGTCGCCGGGCACGATCTCGCCCTGCTCTTCGGCGCGCGTCAGGCGCCGGCTGTAAAGCTCGGCAAACACCTGGAAATAGCTGCTGTAGATGGTCTCGTCCACCGAGTACGAATCCAGCACGATCCGGTACAGGTTCTTGTGGCGCGACACGAATGAGAGAAATGCCTTCAGGCCCAGGCGCTCGGCTTCCATCTGGGTGGCCGCGGCGGCAACGTGCTTGCGCAGGTGGGTGCGCACCAGTTCCAGCATGTGCGCGACCAGTGCGCGGAAGATGTCTTCCTTGTCCTTGAAATACAGGTAGAAGGTGCCCATCGCGACCTTGGCTTCCTGCGTGATCTCGGAGATCGACGCAGCGTAATAGCCTTTCTCACCGAACACCTTCTCGGCCGCGCGCAGCAGCGCCTCGCGCGTCTTCTGCCCGCGCGCGGTCTTGGGCGGGCAGATGCCGCCGGCGTGGCCGGGTTCGCGGATTGCGCCGGTTTCGGGCGGTGCGCCCGTGTCGGTCTGGGACATCTTGTCTCCGGTGGCGCTGCGCGCCTTGTCATTGGAATGCCAGCCGCTTCCTGCCATGCCGGCGCAGGCAGGCGCCTCCTCCGCGCCTGCCTGCGCCGGGAATCGCCAATCAGGCAAAACCTGATAGCTGATTCATGTTTCATCGTATAAATTGCCCACCATGGATGTCAATAGAGAGGCACCCTCACCCGGTGGCATCCAGGCCGCTGCCCTTTACCCTCCTGCCAGGAGAGAACCATCGTTGGACGCTCCCGATTCGGCACCTGCCGGCCCCACTCCGCCGCCCTTCGCCAGCCACCCGGCGCGTGGCGCCTTGCCAGGCTGGCGCGAAACCGGCCAGGGACGGCCGCTGCTGCTGCTGCACGGCTGGTCGGTCACCGGCGAGGCCTTCGACGGCCAGCGGGCGCTCGCACTGGCGGGATTCCGCGTGATCGCACCCGACCATGCCGGCCACGGCCTGTCGCGCGAACGCGACGGCACCACGATCACGGCGCTGGCGCGCGACGTCGCCGGACTGGTTGCGCACCTCGGGCTGACAGACGTGGTGGTGGCTGGCTGGTCGATGGGGGCGATGGTGGCATGGGCGCTGCTGCGAGACCATCCGGGTCTTCCGCTGGCAGCGGTCGGCAGCATCGACATGACACCCAGGCTGGTGACCGATCCGGCCTGGCCGCATGGCCTGCACGGCCACTATGAGATTGCGCACGCCGCGCAGATGGCGGCCCGCATCCGGGCCGACTGGCCCCGGCTGGCGCCGTCGGTTGCACTGGGAATGTGGTCGGCGGGAAGGCGCCCGGAAGGCACCGCAATGCAGCGCATCGCGCACATGGCGGACCAGTGCGATGTGGCGGCGCTTGCCGCGCTATGGGAAGACATGGCGCGCCAGGATTTCCGGGAGACACTGCGCGGCACCGGGCGGCCGCTGTTCCATTTGTACGGGGAAGCCAGCCGGCTCTATGCGCCCGCGGTGGGCGCCGCCACGCTCGCACTGCGGCCCGAGGCGGGATTCAGCGTGGTGGCCGGCGCCGGTCATAGCCCCCACATGGAGCGGCCGCAGGCGTTCAATGCCGCGCTGCTGGACCTGATCGCCAGGGCCGCGTCAGGCCAGCAAGCGGTAAGTCCAGAGGCCGAACGCGGTCAGCAGCAGTGAGCCGCCCAGGTGCAGCAGCAGGTGCAGCGCCGCCCAGCCGTAGTCGCCGGCAATCAGGTTCGCCAGCACCTCGCTGGAAAAGGTCGAGAACGTGGTCAGCCCGCCAAGGAAGCCGGTGATAGCCAGCAGGCGCCATTCCGGCGGCAGGCCCGCGTGCGTATCGAAGAATCCGACCGCCAGGCCGATCAGGTAGCCGCCCAGCAGGTTGGCCGCCAGCGTGCCATAGGGTAGCGCGGGATTGATCGCGTTCCACAGCACCGCGAAGCCCCAGCGCAGCCACGCACCGGCCGCGGCGCCCACGCCCACGGCGACAAAGCCGAGCGGCCCCATCAGGGCTGGCTCCCGCCCTGCTTCTCCGGTGGTGCGCCAGCATCGTCGCCGCTGGCATTGAACGATGCGATCCCCCAGCGCTGGAGGGCGGCTTCGTCAGTCACGCGGGCATCGACCCAGCGCGCGCCTTCCGGGGTGTCTTCCTTCTTCCAGAACGGCGCTTCGGACTTGAGGTAGTCCATGATGAACTCGCACGCGGCGAAGGCATTGCCGCGATGCGCCGACGCCACCGCGACCATCACGATCTGGTCCAGCGGCTGCATCGGGCCCACGCGGTGGATGATGATCACGCCCAGCAGCGCCCAGCGCGCGCACGCAGCCGCCTCGATCTGCGCCAGCGCCTTCTCGGTCATACCCGGATAGTGCTCCAGCTCCATCGCGCTGACCGCGCTGCCGTCGCTGACATCGCGCACGGTGCCGATAAAGCTGGCCACCGCGCCGACCGCCGGATTGCCGGCTCGCAGCGCCGCGACTTCCGCGCCAAGATCGAAATCCTCACGCTGCACCCTGACGCTCATCTCAGCCTCCGGTCACTGGTGGGAAAAAGGCGACTTCGCAGCCGTCGGCAATCGCCGTATCGGGGCGCGCCACCGCATGGTCGACAGCCATGCGCAGCGCGCGCCCTTCAGCCAGGGTCTCGGCCCAGGCGCCGCCGCGCTGGCGCAGCCACTGGCGCAGCTCGCCCACGGTGCGCACGTCGGCCGGCACCTCGGCGCGCTCTTCGGTCACGCCCAGCTGCTCGCGCACGCTGGCAAAGAATCGGAGTTCAATGATCATCACTGCTTCTGTCCTGGTCATGCTGGCCGGCTACGCGAGCAGGCCGTCAAACGGAATGAACTGCACGGTATCGCCGCGCGCGATCGCCTGGTTGGGCGGATTGTCGATCAGGCCGTCGCCCCAGACGGTGGAGGTCAGCACGCCCGAGCTCTGGTTGGGGAACAGGTCCAGGCCGCCCTCGGCATTGATGCGCGCGCGCAGGAACTCATTGCGGCGGTCGCCCTTGTTCAGTTCGAAATCCGCGCGCAGCGGCAGGCGCCGCGGCGTCACGCCGGCCACGCCCTGCAGGCGCAGGATGAACGGGCGCACGAACAGCAGGAAGGTCACGAAGCTGGACACCGGGTTGCCAGGCAAACCCAGGAAGAACGCCGGCTCGGCATCGTTGTTGACCTGCCCGAACGCCAGCGGCTTGCCCGGCTTGATCGCGATCTGCCACATGTCGAGCCGCCCTTCAGCCTCGACCGCGGGCTTGATATGGTCTTCCTCGCCGACCGAAACGCCGCCCGAGGTGATGATCAGGTCGTGTCCCTGCGCCGCGCGGCGCAGCGTCTCGCGCGTGGCGGCCAGCGTGTCGGGCACGATGCCGAAGTCGCTGACCTCGCAGCCCAGGTTTTCCAGCAGGCCGCGCAGTGTGAAGCGGTTGGAGTTGTAGATGGCGCCCGGCTTGAGCGGCTCGCCTGGCATCGCCAGTTCGTCACCGGTAAAGAACACCGCCACGCGCACGCGCCGCACCACGTCCAGCTTCGCCTGGCCGACCGATGCGGCCAACCCCAGCGCCTGCGGCGTCAGCCGCGTGCCGGCCGGCAGGATCACGCTGCCGGCTTCGATATCCTCGCCCGCGCGCCGCACCCATTCGCCGGGTTGCGGCACGTGGTTGACCATCACGTCCTCGCCCTCGACGGTACATTGCTCCTGCATCACCACGGCGTCGGCGCCCCGCGGAATCAGCCCACCGGTGAAGATGCGCGCGGCGGTGCCGGGTTCCAGCGCGGTGCCGACATGGCCGGCGGGAATCCGTTGCGATACGCGCAGCCGCGTGCCGGCAGCGGGCACATCGGCCGCGCGCATGGCGTAGCCGTCCATCGAGGTGTTGTCGGCCGGCGGCACGCGCAGCGTGCTGGTCACGGGCGCGGCCAGCACGCGGCCGTTGGCGTCGAGCGTATCGATGGATTCAACCTGCGCCAGCGGACGGGCAGCGCCGAGCAGCGCGTCGAGCGCCTGGGCCATGGTCAGCATCGGGGGGCGGGAAGGTGCTGCGGCTTGGGTCATGGTGCGATGTGGGAAAGAGTTGGCCCACGAAAAACGGCCCGCGCATTGCCGGCACCCACTTGATTGGGGCAGGCAATCCGGGGGCCGAAGATCGGGCCCGCAGCCTGATTGTAGCGAGTTGGCGCGGGCCCGGCATGCGGCAGCGCCGCAGCGGGCTACACGCACCCGCGCGGTTACAGGCCGGTGTGGCCGGCGATGTAGGCCTTGACCTGCGCGGCGTCGGCGGGCATCACTTCAAAGCGCTGCGGCAGCCTCTCGATGCCCTCGAACCTGGCCGGGCGCTCCGGCTCGTGGCCGAGCGCTTCGCGGATGGTGTCGGCGAACTTGGCGGGCAGCGCGGTTTCCAGCACCACCATCGGCACACCGGCGCTGAGATGCTCGCGCGCCACCTTGACGCCATCGGCGGTGTGGGTATCGATGGTGATGCCGTAGCGCGACGACAGGTCGCGGATGGTGGCCAGCCGGTCCTGGTGCGTGCTGCGGCCCGAGACAAAGCCAAACTGGCGGATACGGTCGAATTCCGGCGTGCCCGACAGGTCGAAGCCGCCCTTCTCTTCCACGTCACGGAACAGCGCCGCCAGCTTGCCGGCGTCCTGGCCCAGCAGGTCGAACACGAAGCGCTCGAAGTTCGAGGCCTTGGAGATATCCATGCTCGGGCTCGACGTGTGGTACGTCTCGGCCGACTTGCGCACGCGGTAGGCGCCGGTGCGGAAGAACTCGTCGAGCACGTCGTTCTCGTTGGTGGCGACCACCAGCTTGTCGATCGGCAGGCCCATCATGCGCGCGATATGGCCGGCGCAGACGTTGCCGAAGTTGCCGGACGGCACGCAGAACGAGACCTTCTGGCCCGGGCCGCTGGTAGCCAGCAGCCAGCCCTTGAAGTAGTACACCACCTGGGCCACCACGCGCGCCCAGTTGATCGAGTTGACCGTGCCGATCTTCTGGCGCGCCTTGTAGTCGAGGTCGTTGGAGACCGCCTTGACGATGTCCTGGCAGTCGTCGAACACGCCTTCGACCGCCAAGTTGAAGATGTTGGCATCCTGCAGGCTGAACATCTGCGCGGTCTGGAACGCGCTCATCTTGCGGTGCGGGCTCAGCATGAACACGCGGATACCGCGCTTGCCGCGCATCGCGTACTCGGCGGCGCTGCCGGTATCGCCCGAGGTCGCGCCCAGGATGTTCAGCTCCTGCCCGGCGCGGCCCAGCGCGTACTCGAACAGGTTGCCGAGCAGCTGCATCGCCATGTCCTTGAAGGCCAGCGTCGGGCCGTTGGACAGGCCCAGCAGTTGCAGCTTGGTGCCGCCTTCCTCGCCCAGCGTGCGCAGGGGTGTGATGTCGGCGGTGTTGTCGCCCTCGCGTGCGTTGCAGTACACCTCGGCGGTATAGGTCTTGCGCGTCAGCGCGCGCAGGTCCTCGGCGGGAATATCGTCGCTGAACTTGCGCAGGATCTCGTAGGCCAGGTCGGCATACGACAGCTTGCGCCAGGATTCGAGCTCATCGGCCGTGACTTGCGGGTACTCGGTGGGCAGGTACAGCCCGCCGTCCGGCGCCAGGCCGCCCAGCAGGATCTCGGAGAAGGTTTGCGGCAGCTCATGGCCGCGGGTCGACTGGTATTTCATCTGAATCTGCCGGTCCGGCCCTTAGTTCAGTTCTTCCATGCGCAGGCGCGTCACGTCGGACAGCACGGTCTGCAGCGCCTCGATCTTGGCGATCGCCGCGTTGACGTGCTTCTCGCGCGTGATGTGGGTCAGGATGATGATGTCGGTCTGCGGCTCGCCTTCGCGCGATTCCTTCTGCAGCATGGCGTCGATCGAGATACCGCCTTCGGCCAGGATGCGGGTGATCTCGGCCAGCACGCCGGTCTCGTCGGCCACGCGCATGCGCAGGTAGTACGAGCTGTTGATCTCTTCGATCGGCAGCACCGGCACACTCGACAGCTCATCCGGCTGGAACGCCAGGTGCGGCACGCGGTGGTTGGGGTCGGCGGTATGCAGGCGGGTCACGTCGACCAGGTCGGCGATCACGGCCGAGGCGGTCGGCTCGGCGCCGGCGCCCTTGCCGTAGTAGAGCGTCGCGCCCACGGCGTCGCCCTGCACCAGCACGGCGTTCATCGCGCCTTCCACATTGGCGATCAGGCGCGAGGCCGGCACCAGCGTCGGATGCACGCGCAGCTCGACACCGTCGTCGCGGCGGCGGGTGATGCCCAGCAGCTTGATGCGGTAGCCCAGTTCCTCGGCGTACTTGATGTCGACGGCCGAGAGCTTGGTGATGCCTTCCACGTGGGCCTTGTCGAACTGCACCGGCATGCCGAAGGCGATCGCGCTCATCAGCGTGACCTTGTGCGCGGCGTCGACGCCTTCGATGTCGAAGGTCGGGTCGGCTTCGGCATAGCCCAGCTGCTGCGCTTCCTTCAGGACCACGTCGAAATCGAGGCCCTTGTCGCGCATCTCGGACAGGATGAAGTTGGTGGTGCCGTTGATGATGCCGGCGATCCACTGGATGCGGTTGGCGGTCAGGCCTTCGCGCAGCGCCTTGATGATGGGGATGCCGCCGGCCACCGCGGCTTCGAAGGCGACGATCACGCCCTTCTTGCGCGCGGCTTCGAAGATCTCGTTGCCGTGCACGGCCAGCAGCGCCTTGTTGGCGGTGACCACGTGCTTGCCGTTCTCGATCGCCTTGAGCACCAGCTCGCGCGCGATGCCGTAGCCGCCGATCAGTTCGATGACAATGTCGATGTCGGGGCGGCTGACCACCTCGTTGGCGTCGCTGACGATCTCCACTTCTCCGTTGGTCAGTTCGCGCGCGCGTTCGGTGTTGAGATCGGCCACCACGGCAATCTCGATGCCGCGGCCGGCGCGGCGACGAATTTCTTCCTGATTGCGCTTGAGCACGTTGAACGTGCCGCTACCGACGGTACCGATGCCGAGCAGGCCAACTTTGATGGGGTTCATGGACAATCTTCTGAGTTGCTAAGGATGAATTGCGGCGCGGCCCGCGAAAATCAGGCCGCTGCCTTGCCGTGGCGTTTTCGGTACGCCTCGAGGAAGCGCGCGATGCGGCTGATGGCCTCGCGCAGGTCTTCCTCGTGCGGCAGGAACACGATGCGGAAATGGTCGGGCTTGGCCCAGTTGAAGCCCGAGCCCTGCACCAGCAGCACCTTGGACTCCTGCAGCAGTTCGTAGATGAACTCCTGGTCGTCCTGCACCGGGTACATCGACAGGTCGAGCTTGGGGAACAGGTACAGCGCCGCCTTGGGCTTGACACAGGTCACGCCCGGAATCGCGGTGATCAGCTCGTAGGCCAGGTCGCGCTGGCGGCGCAGGCGCCCGCCTTCGTTGACCAGGTCGTTGATGCTCTGGTAGCCGCCCAGGGCGGTCTGGATCGCCCACTGGCCCGGCACGTTGGCGCACAGGCGCATCGACGACAGCATGTTCAGGCCTTCGATATAGTCGATGGCCGGGCGCTTGTCGCCCGACACCACCATCCAGCCGGCACGGTAGCCGCACGAGCGGTAGTTCTTCGACAGGCCGTTGAAGGTCACGGTCAGCACGTCGGTCGAGAGCGAGGCGATCGAGGTGTGGGTGTGGCCGTCGTACAGGACCTTGTCGTAGATCTCGTCGGCATAGATGATCAGGCCGTGCTCGCGCGCGATGGCGACGATCTCGAGCAGCAGTTCGTCCGAATACAGCGCCCCGGTGGGGTTGTTCGGGTTGATGATGACGATGGCCTTAGTATGCGGCGTGATGCGGGCGCGGATATCGGCCGGATCGGGCATCCAGTCGTTGGACTCGTCGCAGATATAGTGCACCGGCGTGCCGCCCGAGAGGCTCACCGCAGCGGTCCATAGCGGGTAGTCCGGCGCCGGCACCAGCACTTCGTCGCCGGCATTGAGCAGCGCGTTGACGGCCATCACGATCAGTTCGGAGGCACCATTGCCCACATAAATATCGTCCAGGCCAACGCCTTCGATATTTTTTTGCTGGGTATAGTGCATGATCGCCTTGCGTGCGGCGAAAATACCCTTGGAATCAGAATAACCTGCCGAATTTGGCAGGTTTCGCATCATGTCCTGCTGAATCTCTTCCGGCGCATCAAAGCCGAACACGGCCAGGTTGCCGATATTCAGCTTGATGATCTTGTGCCCTTCTTCCTCCATCTGCTTGGCCTTTTCCAGCACCGGTCCGCGGATGTCGTAGCAAACGTTATTGAGTTTGTTGGATTTCTGGATGGGTTTCACGGCGATGTCGGGCAAGCGTAGCGTGCCGCGCAGGCGGCACCGGACTGGGAATCTGGGCGAATCTGAATTAATGCCGAAGCCCCGTGCGGAAGCCCCGCGCCGAGGCGCCGTCCGCTGCAATGCAACGCGAACGTGGCAGACAGGGAGGCAAAAGCTATAATTTATCGGATTATGACAGACTTCGGCAGGGATTCTTGCATTGCAGCGTGCGCTTGCCGCGCGTACGCCAGGCGCCTGCGCACTGTCGTCCATCTTGTCGTCCACACCGTACCCGCCCGGGGTGCCGGCCATCCGCCCCACGGGCCGGCCCGCCAGCCCGTGGCGGCCGCCGCAGAGGCCTCCAAGTGAAACTCCACGCCGACCAGCCCCAGTCGCTCAATACCGTCACGGCCTACGGGCCGGGATACATCGAGATCAACCTCGTCCGTCACACCAACTCGGTCCTGGTCATGCCCGAGGGCGAAGTACGGCCCTGGCCGGTCAGCCGCTTCGAAGACCTGGAGCCCGCGCATTTCGAGCAACTGGTGGAACTCGCCCCCGAAGTGGTGCTGCTCGGCACCGGCTCGCGGCTGCGCTTCCCGCACCCGCGCCTGACCGCATCGCTGTCGCGCCGTCATGTCGGGGTGGACGCCATGGACCTGCAGGCCGCCTGCCGCACCTACAACATCCTGATGGCAGAAGGGCGCAAGGTGGCGGCGGTGCTGTTGCTCGAACCCGAAGCCGCCTGACCTTTGCAAAAGTTGAGCCGGCGCCACGCTTGAAGTCCGGCAGGGCGCCCCAATCTGCCCCGCCAAGGTGGCAGCCCCCTCACCCGATTCTCCCGATCCCCTGCCCCCTCCCCCAGGAGCCACAAGCATGACCGTCAGTCTGAACAAGGCCGTACCCGACTTCAGCGCGCCGATGACCGGCGACGCCACCTTCCGCCTTGCCGACTACCGCGGCAAGACGGTGGTGCTGTACTTCTACCCGAAGGACAACACGCCGGGTTGCACCACGGAGGCCATGAACTTCCGCGACCAGTACGAGGATTTCCAGAAGGCCGGCGTGCAGGTGTTCGGCATCTCGCGAGACAGCATCCGCTCGCACGAGAACTTCAAGGCCAAGCTTGAACTGCCCTTCGAGCTGATCTCGGATGCCGACGAAGCCGTGTGCACGTTGTTCGATGTCATCAAGATGAAAAAGCTTTATGGCAAGGAGCACCGGGGCATCGAGCGCAGCACCTTCATCATCGACGGCAAGGGCATGCTGCGCCACGAGCTGCGCGGCATCAAGGTGCCGAACCATGTTGACGAAGTCCTGGAAATCGTGCGCGGGCTCTGAGGTATCGCGTCGGTATCGGCCTTGCCTCGACACGGACGCCAAGCCGGACGTGCTGTGTCGCAACAAGCCGATGGCAAACCCAATTGCCAAACCCAAAACCTTCGGATACATTGGCCCGTAATGAGTTCAGATTCCGGATGCCACGCTGTTTCGACTCCCCGGCCCAGGCGGTTCGCGCCACAGGCCGGTAGCGGACCTGCCGTGTCGGCAGTCCACCAAAGAAGCCGCCGGATCCCAGCCGCCAACCCTGTTCAGCAGGCATGGCGGCTTTTTTGTTTGCAGCCGCGTCTGTCCTCATGCCTGTCCGCACCGGGAGCCTCGCGCATGCATGCCCCGGCCATCGGCCGCCACGCCGTCTCCGACGTATCGCGGCGTCGCGGCGCGGACACCCTCGCCCCCTTCTTGTCCCCCTGAAAGGAAAGCCAAGCATGCCGCTGCCTACCATGCCCGCCAAGCCTGCCCAATTGCTGGATCCGAGCGAGTTTGCTCCGGTCTCCGCGGTGCCCAAGGCCAAAGCCGCCACACAGGGCAAGAAACCTGTGCCGGCGCTCGAGCGTGTGGCATTGCTGGAAACCGGCGACACCGAGGTGTCTGAGGTCCAGGCCCGCGCCGCCGGTGGCACCCGCGCCCGCAGCACCGAGGCCCCGGCCGTGTCGACGCCTGCCGTCACTGCCGCGCCAGTCAGCCTGGTCAAGCCGTCCTCCGGCCCCACACGCCGCGCCCGCAAGTCCGAAGGCCCGAGCAAGCTGTTCGTGCTCGACACCAACGTGCTGATGCACGACCCGGCCTCGCTCTTTCGCTTCGAGGAACACGACATCTATCTGCCGATGATGACGCTCGAAGAACTGGACAACCACAAGAAGGGCATGAGCGAAGTCGCGCGCAACGCGCGCATGGTCAGCCGCACGCTCGATTCGCTGGTGGGCGGCACCGACGGCGTGCTCGACGAAGGCCTGCCGCTGGCCAAGCTGGGTAACCGCGACGCGCAGGGCAAGCTGTTCTTCCAGACGCGCCTGAACGACATCAAGCTGCCTGAAGGCCTGCCGCAGGGCAAGGCCGACAACCAGATCCTGGGCGTGGTCAGCGCGCTGCAGCAGCAGTACCCCGAGCGCCAGGTCGTGCTGGTGTCGAAAGACATCAACATGCGCATCAAGGCACGCGCGCTGGGCCTGCCGGCCGAAGACTACTTCAACGACCAGGTCCTGGAAGACAAGGACCTGCTCTACGCCGGCGTACTGCAGCTGCCCGGCGACTTCTGGACCCGGCACGGCAAGGGCGTGGAAAGCTGGCAGGATCCGAAGTCCGGCGCCATGTTCTACCGGCTCACCGGCCCGCTGGTGCCGTCGTTCCTGGTCAACCAGTTTGTCTACCTGGAACCGGTCGACGGCAGCCTGCCGCTGTACGCGCAGGTCAAGGAGATCAATGGCAAGACCGCGCTGCTGCAGACGCTCAAGGACTACACGCACCACAAGAACAATGTGTGGAGCGTGACCGCCCGCAACCGCGAGCAGAACTTCGCGCTCAACCTGCTGATGAACCCGGACATCGACTTCGTCACGCTGCTTGGGCAGGCCGGCACCGGCAAGACCCTGCTGGCGCTGGCCGCCGGCCTGGAACAGGTGCTGGACCAGAAGCAGTACAACGAGATCATCGTCACGCGCGCCACGGTGCCGGTGGGCGAAGACATCGGCTTCCTGCCCGGCACCGAGGAAGAGAAGATGCAGCCGTGGATGGGCGCGTTCGACGACAACCTCGAGGTGCTGCAGAAGAGCGACGACAGCGCCGGCGACTGGGGCCGCGCCGCCACGCAGGAGCTGATCCGCTCGCGCATCAAGGTCAAGAGCATGAACTTCATGCGCGGGCGCACCTTCGTCAACAAGTTCGTCATCATCGACGAGGCTCAGAACCTGACGCCCAAGCAGATGAAGACGCTGGTGACGCGCGCCGGCCCGGGTACCAAGATCATCTGCCTGGGCAATATCGCGCAGATCGACACGCCGTACCTGACCGAGGGTTCGTCGGGCCTGACCTATGTAGTCGACCGCTTCAAGGGCTGGAGCCACAGCGGCCATATCACGCTGGCGCGCGGCGAACGCTCGCGCCTGGCCGATCACGCCGGCGACGTGCTCTGACACTGGCAGTCTGCGGCGCGCCCTGCCGGTGGCGGGGCGCGCCCGCAGTGCCTGAGCGCCGCCGTCAACGACAAGCACTTTGGGGCTATGATGGCCCATGTTTGCCGTTGCCCCGCATCCCCACTGGAGGCGTCGATGAATATCCAGCATCTGCCCCGCAGGCATGTGCCTGCCATCGCCCGCAGCCAGCACAGGCAGCGCCTTGCGCTGGCCGTGCTGGCTGCCGCCGGCATCGCGCTGGCCGCGAGCTGGCGCCCGGCCCATGCCGCCGAAGAAGAAATGGTGATACGCACCATGGGCCCGGTCAGCTACGTCTGCGGCGGTGTCGCCGAGGACGAGCGCCAGGCGCTGGCCGCGAAGGAAAAGGACTTCAATATAGGCATCCTGTTCATCCAGGGTGCAAACGGTGAATTCCTGTCGGACGTGGCGGTCAGGCTGGTGCGCGACGAGCAGGAAGTCGCCAGCTTCAACGCCGCCGGCCCGCGCTGCCTGATACGTGCGCCCGAAGGCAGCTACAATATCGAGGCCAGTTACAAGGGCCAGGCCAAGTCCATCAAGGTCAGCACCGGTACGCGCAACGCCCAGCTACGCTGGTAGCGGCAAGGCTTCCGGTGCGCCGGCAGGCCGGCGACCAGAAACCCAGGATGCCATTGCGCCGTACCCGAATCTCTTCCCATCCATTGCGTGCGCAGGGCCTGCTTGCCCAGGTCCGGCTGCCGCTGCTCTGCGCCACCGCCCTGTTGCTGGCGGCCTGCGCAAGTTCCCCGCCTTCGCGCCATGCCGGCCTGCCGCGCACGCCGGGCAAGCCCATGATCGATCCCAGCGCCGGACTGGAAGAGATTTCGATCCAGGCGATGTCGCTGGTCGGCACACCCTATCGCTACGGCGGCAATACGCCAGACTCCGGCTTCGACTGCAGCGGGCTGGTGCGCTACGTGGTGTCGCGCGCGGCCAATGTGAACCTGCCGCGCACGACCGAGGCAATGGGCGCCCGCGGCAGTTCGCTGGACCGCAGCGAGGTGGCATCCGGCGACCTGGTGTTCTTCAACACCACCGGCCGCGCCAATTCGCACGTGGGCATCTACGTCGGACAGAACCGCTTTGTCCATGCGCCGTCTTCCGGCGGCACGGTCCGGCTGGAGGACATGGGCAAGCCCTACTGGGCCTCGCGCTACAACGGCGCGCGCCGCGTGGTGGCGGCGGCCAACCAGCCACCCGCGTCGGTGGCATTCCCGGCAGCGCCACCGCTGCCTGAGCCCGCGCCGGCCCCCGCACCGCTTCCGGTCGACGACGATCCCATCGCGGCCTTCGCCAACCAGTGAAACGCCCAAACAAAAAGCCAGGCATCAGCCTGGCTTTTTGCTGGTACGGCGGCCCCTGCCTTACAGGATATGCCGCCCGATCCACCATGCGATCGCCGCCATGAAGGCCGATGCCGGAATCGTCAGCACCCAGGCCCAGACGATATTGCCGGCCACGCCCCAGCGCACCGCCGACATCTTCTGCGCAGAGCCGACGCCGACGATGGCGCCGGTGATGGTATGCGTGGTCGATACCGGCACGCCCAGCGCCGAGGCAAAGAACAGCGTGATCGCCCCGCCCGTCTCGGCGCAGAAGCCGCCGACCGGCTTGAGCTTGGTGATCTTCTGGCCCATGGTGCGCACGATCCGCCAGCCGCCGAACAGCGTGCCCATGCCGATGGCCACGTAGCAGCTGACGATCACCCAGGTCGGCGGCTGGCCGCCGGCCACCACATGGCCGCTGGCGATCAGCAGCATCCAGATGATGCCGATGGTCTTCTGCGCGTCATTGCCCCCATGGCCCAGGCTGTACATCGATGCCGACACCAGCTGCAGGCGGCGGAACCAGCGGTCCACGCGCGACGGCGGCGTGCGAAAGAAGGTCCAGCCCACAATCACCATCATCAGCGAACCGAGGATAAAACCCAGCAGCGGCGAGATCAGGATAAAGGCCACGGTTTTCAGCAGGCCGCTGCCCACCAGCGCACCGGTGCCGGCCTTGGCCACCGCCGCGCCCACCAGTCCGCCGATCAGCGCGTGCGACGACGACGAAGGGATGCCGTAGTACCAGGTGATGACGTTCCAGGCGATCGCCCCGACCAGCGCCCCGAACACGACGTAATGGTCGACGATACTGACATCGATCGTGCCGGTGCCCACCGTGGCGGCCACCTTCAGATGGAAGATAAAGATCGCGACGACGTTGCACATCGCCGCCATCGCCACCGCGTGGTGCGGCTTGAGCACGCCCGTGGAAACCACGGTGGCGATCGAGTTGGCCGCGTCGTGGAAGCCGTTCATGAAGTCGAACAGCAGCGCGAGCGCCACCAGCAAGGCGATCACCCACAGGCTCATTTGTATGGTCTGCATGCCGATTGCCGCCTCAGGCGTTTTCCAGGACGATGCCTTCGATGATGTTGGCGACGTCCTCGCACTTGTCGGTGATCGTCTCGAGCTGTTCGTAGATGGCCTTCAGCTTGATCAGGCGCTTGACGTCGGTCTCGTCACGGAACAGCTTGGACATCGCCGAGCGCATCACGCGGTCGGCTTCAGACTCGAGCTGGTCGATCTGCTGCGCGGTCTTCAGGATGGTGCTGGCGTTGCCCATGTCCTCAAGCAGGCCCACCGCGATCTTGACCTGGTCGCAGCACTGCACGCAGATGGCCGCCAGGCGCAGCGCCTCGTCGGTCAGGTTGGTCACGTCGTACAGCGAGATGGTCTCGGCCACGTCTTCCATCAGGTCCAGGATGTCGTCCATGGTCGTGATGAGCTTGTGGATCTCGTCGCGGTCCAGCGGCGTGATGAAGGTCTTGTGCAGCAGGTCGATGGTGTCGTGCGTGATCCGGTCGGCCTTCTTTTCGGTGGCCTGGACGCGGCGCGCATGGGCCTCGGCGTTGGGCAAGTCGTTGACCAGTGCCTGGAGCTCATGGGCGGCGGTCACCGCGCAGTCGGCATGCTGGTTGAAATATTCGAAGAACTTGCCCTCCGTGGGCATGAATCGGCCGAACATGGAATGTTCCTTGTGGCAGCGTGGTGACGCTGCTGATTGTGTTGCAGGATTGAGCGGGCGCGTTGCATGACAGTCGCGGGTGGTGACTGTCATCAAAGCGCAATATTTTACAGGGTTACAGGGACATTGCCCGCGAATTTGGCGCAAACAAGACGGCGCCGCACAGACGATTGCAGGCTGGCTTGACTTCGTCAGGTGTCGTTGTCGAAGAAAGCCGGGCCGCCGCTGAAGTTGTCGAACTTCGTGAACTGGCCCAGGAAGGTCAGGCGCACCGTGCCGATCGGGCCGTTACGCTGCTTGCCGATAATGATCTCGGCCGTGCCCTTGTCCTGGGAGTCCGCGTTATAGACCTCGTCGCGGTAGATGAACAGGATCACGTCGGCATCCTGTTCGATAGCGCCGGATTCGCGCAGGTCGGACATCACCGGACGCTTGTTGGGGCGCTGTTCCAGGCTTCGGTTCAGCTGCGACAGTGCAATCACCGGGCAGTTGAGTTCCTTGGCCAGGCCCTTGAGCGAACGGGAAATTTCGGAAATTTCCGTGGCGCGGTTCTCGCCGCCGCCGGAACCTGACATCAGCTGAAGGTAATCGATGATGATCAGGCCAAGCTGCCCGCACTGGCGCGCCAGGCGCCGCGAACGGGCACGCAGCTCCATCGGGTTCAGCGCCGGCGTTTCGTCGATGAACAGCTGGGTGTCGTTCATGCGCTGGATCGCATGCGTCAGCCGCGGCCAGTCTTCATCCAGCAGGCGGCCCGTGCGCAGCCGGTGCTGGTCGAGGCGGCCGACCGAGCCGAGCATACGCATGGCCAGCTGGGTGCCCGCCATTTCCATCGAGAACACTGCCACCGGCAAGCCCTGCTCCACCGCCACGTGCTCGCCGATGTTCAGCGAGAACGCGGTCTTGCCCATCGACGGGCGGCCGGCCACGATGACCAGGTCGCCCGGCTGCATGCCGCTGGTCATCTTGTCCAGGTCGATGAAGCCGGTCGGGACGCCGGTGACGTCGGTGGTGGAATCGCGGTGATACAGCTCGTCGATGCGCTCGACCACCTGGGTCAGCAGCGGCTGGATTTCCTGGAAACCCTTCTGGCCGCGCGAGCCTTCTTCGGCAATCGCAAAGACCTTGGATTCGGCCTCATCCAGCAGTTCGCGCACCTCGCGGCCCTTGGGCGCAAACGCGGCCGAGGCGATATCGTCGGCCGCCGTCACCAGCTTGCGCAGCACCGAGCGCTCACGCACGATCTCGGCGTAGCGGCGGATATTGGCCGCGCTGGGCGTGTTCTGCGCCAGCGAATTCAGGTAGGCCAGCCCGCCCACCTCCTCGGCCTTGCCAGCCACCTGCAGCATTTCATAGACCGTGATCACGTCGGCCGGCTTGGTGGCCGAGATCAACCGGGCGATGCTCTGGAAGATCATCCGGTGGTCAAAACGGTAGAAATCCGCCTCGGAGATGAAGTCCGCAATGCGGTCCCAGGCGGCGTTGTCCAGCAGCAGGCCACCCAGCACCGATTGCTCGGCTTCGATGGAATGCGGCGGGACCTTGAGGTTCTCGAGTTGGGGGTCGGCGACAGGCGCGTTCATGGGGAGGGATTATACCGGCGGGTGGACGCACTTCGCCGTACATTTGGCGACCGGGCCTGCAATGACAAGCGAACAACAAAAAAGGCAGGAGCCAGGGCTCCTGCCTTTCTTGCTTGCAGTGCTTGCGGTGCTTCAGCCGGCGCAGCGCGCCGGCGAGGCGGCACGTCCTTAGACGCTCTCGCCCACGACCGACACGGTCACGTCGACCACGACGTCCGTGTGCAGCGCGACGCTGACCGGGTGGTCGCCCACCATCTTCAGCGGGCCGTTCGGCATGCGAACCTGGGCCTTTTCCAGCTTGAAGCCTTGGCCAGCCAGGGCTTCAGCGATGTCGGCGTTGGTCACGGAACCGAACAGGCGGCCGTCCACACCCGACTTCTGGCTGATCTGTACCGTCAGGCCGTTCAGCTTCTCGCCTTCGGCTTGCGCGGCGGCCAGCTTCTCGGCAGCGGCCTTTTCCAACTCGGCGCGCTTGACTTCGAATTCGGCGATCGCGGTTTGCGTAGCGCGGCGGGCCTTCTTGCCCGGGATCAGGAAGTTACGGGCGTAACCGTCCTTCACCTTGACGATGTCACCCAGGTTGCCCAGGTTGACGACTTTTTCCAGCAGAATAATTTGCATCGCATTCTCTCCTTAACGGACCTAGGGCCTGATCAGTTCTTGTGCAGGTCGGTGTACGGCATCAGCGCGAGGAAACGCGCACGCTTGATGGCCGTATCCAGCTGACGCTGATAGTGAGCCTTAGTACCGGTCAGGCGGGCCGGCGTGATCTTGCCGTTGTCGCCGATGAAGTCCTTCAGGGTGTCCAGATCCTTGTAGTCGATCTGTTCCACGCCAGCCACGGTGAAGCGGCAGAAGCGCTTGCGCTTGAACAGCGGGTTCTGTTGCTGGAAGCGCTTCTTGTTCTTGTTGTCACGTTTGACGAATGCCATGATTCAATCCTTTTCGAATGCTTTACATCCAGTGATGTGAAAGACGAGAGCCTTGCTGTTGCGGTGCCTGCGGGCCAGGAATCCTTCGCAGTCGAGCAGCGTGCCGAGCGGCAACCGCTCCAGACGCTGGCCAACCTGTCCGATCCCCATCGCTGCGATTGCAAACTCGACCTGCCGCGGCGTTTGCGCCTCGACGGCCTCGCCGCTGTACTGCAGGATGCAGTTCACGACGGGGACCCCGGCCGGGGTATAGCGCAGGGCATCGCGTTCCGCCAGGGTGGCGGCAAGCCGAAGCTGGTTCAACGCGGGGCCTCTTGCTGGTTGCAATCCATGCTGCCGTGGCTGACGCTGTCAGCCATGGCACGCACCGCAGTCCGCACTCAGGCGGCCTGGCCTTCGGTGGTCGTTTGCGCGGCCTTGCGGGCTTCTTCGCGCTGCACTTCCTTCATCATCGGCGAAGGTGCGGTCTCGGCCTTCTTGGTCTGCACGATCAGGTGGCGCAGGACGGCGTCGTTGAACTTGAACGCGTGTTCCAGTTCAGCCAGCGTTTCCTTGCCGCATTCGATGTTCAGGCAAACGTAGTGAGCCTTGGCCAGCTTCTGGATCATGTAAGCCATCTGGCGACGGCCCCAGTCTTCCACGCGGTGAACGTTGCCGTTCTGCGAGGTCACGAGCTGCTTGTAGCGCTCGATCATGGCCGGCACTTGTTCGCTCTGGTCCGGGTGGACGATGAAGACGATTTCGTAATGACGCATTGACGCTCCTTTTGGATTAGCCACCCGGGCGTCACGAGTCCGGTGTGGCAAGGTTGAATAGCTTTACATTATAGCGCGCGTATCGGCAAGTGCGCAAGCCGCTGTTTACACAGGCAAATCAGGCGTTGGCAATCAAGGCCTGCAGCCTCGCCGGATCCCGCGCCAGCCCTGCGTCGGCTGCCAGCGCCATGGCCAGCAGCACGCGCGCCTTATAGGGATTGAGGTCCGTTGCGGAAACAAAAGCCCCATCCGCCGGGCTGAGCTGGGGCGGAATCGCCACATGGCCGGCCCCGGTGCGGGAACTGCGCACCACGGCCACACCCGCGGCAGCGGCATCGGCCAGCGCCTCGGCCAGCACCTCATGCACCGAGCCATTGCCAGCGGCAGCCACCACGAGTCCGGCGACGCCCGCGCGGACCAGCGCATCCACAGCCACCCTGCCCGGCTGGGCGTAGCTGGCCACGATCTCCACCACCGGCCACGCCGTCGGCATCGGCCCGATCACCCAGGCCGCGCGCGGCGCGCGCGCGAAGCGCACGTAGTCATCCTGCACGAAACCCAGCGGCCCGCAGGCCGAGACAAAAGCATCGACCGCCGACGTGTGGGCCTTGGCCACATCCCGCGCAGCGTGGATCTGCTGGTTCAGCACCACCAGCACACCCTTGCCGCGCGCATCGGGATGAGCGGCCACGCGCACCGCATCCAGCAGGTTCAGCGGGCCATCGGCCGACAGCGACGTCGACGGCCGCATTGCCGCCGTCATCACCACGGGCACCGGACACGATTGCGTCAGGTGCAGCGCCATCGCGGTTTCTTCCAGTGTATCGGTGCCGTGCGTGATCACGATGCCGGCCACGTCGGGCTGCGCGGACCAGTGCTCAACCCGCGCCGCCAGCGTTTGCCAGAGCATGAAGGTCATGTCTTTGCTGTCGACCTGGGCCACCTGCTCGGCTTCGATGCGGGCCGCCGACTGCAGCGCGGGCACCGCTGCCAGCAACGACGACACCGGCACGGTCGCCGCCTGGTAGCGAGCGCTGCTGGCGGAGTTGCCGGCCGCGCCAGCGATGGTGCCGCCGGTGGCAAGTACGACGATGCGAGGCAATTGGGTCATGGAGGCGTGCAAAGAAAGTGGGAAAACAGGAATGCCGATTGTAACGGGCGCGCCCCGCCTCGCCGCGGGCCCGCGCTGGCGATCCACAATCCGTCCATGCGACACGCCCCAAAAATTCTGCTTGCGCTCAGGCCGATACTGTATAAAATCACAGCATACTGTTTAAACATACAGTGCCTGGCCAGCCGGATGCAGGATAAAGGATCGACCGATCCCTTACCCGGAATCCCCGCGGCCCCGCACGGAATGGCGATCCCATGGCGACCCTGACACCCCGGCAGCAGCAGATTTTCGATCTGATCCGCAACACGATCCGCCGCACCGGCTTTCCGCCCACGCGCGCCGAAATCGCCGCAGAATTCGGCTTCTCATCGCCCAATGCCGCAGAAGAACACCTGAGGGCGCTGGCACGCAAGGGCGTGATCGAATTGACCCCGGGCGCCTCACGCGGCATCCGCCTGAAGGTGGCACGCAGCGATTCGGAAATGCCTGACCAGTTTTCGTTGCCGATGGCCGGCGTGATGCAGCTGACGCTGCCGCTGGTGGGCCGCGTTGCTGCCGGCAGCCCGATACTCGCCGCCGAGCATATCGACCGCCAGTACCAGGTCGACGCCTCGGTCTTCGACGAACGCCCCGATTACCTGCTGCGCGTGCGCGGCCTGAGCATGCGCGATGCCGGCATCCTCGATGGCGACCTGCTGGCCGTGCGCCGCGCCAGCGAAGCCGCCAACGGCAAGATCGTGGTGGCGCGCCTAGGTGATGACGTGACCGTCAAGCGCCTGCAGCGGCGCGGTGGCCATATCGAACTGATCGCAGAAAACCCGGACTTCACCAACATCATCGTGGAGCCTGGCGAGGAGTTCTCGCTGGAAGGCATCGCCGTCGGTCTGATCCGATCTTCCGGCTTCTAGCCGGGCACCGCAGGCAGCGAGCCTGCGCGGGCCCACCCGCTTCCATTGCTTTGCAGACGCCACCCGGCTTGCCGGGTGTTGACCCCGCTTTGCCCAAAAGAGGTGCCACCATGCCGCAAATCCACCAAGTCGCCGCCCGTCGCCCGGTCAAGCCCGTGCCGTTCCGCCAGAGCAAGGGCGTACGCGTCTACCAGGGTACGCAGCGCCGCACCATGGTCGGCAGCATGGCGGCGATCTGCCGCATGCTTGAACTCGAAACCGCCGAAAAGCTGGCTGCCTGAACCCTGCGGGCGCAGCCCGCGTAGCCGTGGGCCCCGCCCTCAGCTACGCGCACACGCCTTGGCTTCGGCTTCCAGCTCCTGCGGCGTCAGCTGCGGGAACCACGTATCGCTCTTGCGCAGTTCCAGAGCCGTACCATCCGGCTTCGCCGTCAGCGAAATCAGATAGGCGTATCGGTATTCACCCCCAGACGTGGTCTGGCCGATGCGGATCTCAGTCTGGTTCTTCGCCGGATAGTTGATGACCGCGGCGTCATCGCCCAGATTGTTGCGCAGGCATTTCGCAACATCGCCCATCGTTGCTGGCGTGAACAAGCGCATGGGCGCACGCGCGCGAATGTCCTTTTCAGAAGTACCGGTGGCACACCCTGCCACCATGGCTGCCATCGCTACGCCAATCACTGCCGCTCGAACAGACATACCATCCCCGGGGAATGCAAAACGGCGCCCTCGCGAGGCGCCGTTCTGGAAAATGCTTTGGGGTGGCTGATGGGACTCGAACCCACGACGACAGGAATCACAATCCTGGACTCTACCAACTGAGCTACAGCCACCGTAGAGGTCATCAGCGCGTTACGTTGCTGATCGACGAAAACCAAGATTATACAAACAGTTTTCCGAGATGGCTAGTATCCGGCACAATTTTTTTTAGATAAAAGCTCAGGTTCGGGACGGGCTCCACTTTGCCTCAAGCAGCACTGCCTGCTTGATGGCCTCGACGGTCTCGGCTTCGGTATCGAACTGCCCCAACAGGCGGCGCGACTTGCCGTTCAGCACGGCTTCCTGCAACGCCTTGCCCGCGGCTTCCGAAGTGCCGGGGTGCCAGCAGTAGCGTGCCGTCCATTTGCCGTCCTGCAGTTGCTCGGCAACCCAGACCACCCTGAAGTCTTCATAGACAACACCGAACGGCGCTTCGTTTTCCACGTTTGCTCTTTCCACGCTGCCCCCTGCCGGCATCGGTCCGCATGCCATGCCTTGTCTCGCCTGGGGCAAATGCGAGGGATCGTATCACGGCCGCCGACCAGGGCGCCCGGCCCGGCTGGCACCTTCGCGCATGCCGTCGATCGCTCGCGGAAATATGCTGTGCACAGCCCCTACCTCTGCAGGGTTCATGCCGCAAATGCGCGAAGCGATACTTGCGCCTGAGGGACATTGACCCCCCTCGACCTTCCCGTCAGGCGGCCCGCCCCATCGGGCCGCCTGCCTCTTTTTGGCCACCCTGCCCGCTCATTGCCGTGGCGCCAGCACCTGGCGATGGAACCTCACGAGCGTATGCGAGCCCAATCGACGTCATCGACAAAATCGATACGTCAACGAACGCAGGGAACGGGAATGCAAATCAAGTGTAGATGGCCTGCGCGAATTCTTGCGCTGACAGTATTGGCGGCCTTGCTCGGCGGATGTGCTGGCGGCGGGCTCGACGGCAGGGAATCCAGCATCACGACATACGGCACGCTGGACGTAGGCATCAGCCATACGCGCTAGCCTGCCAGCGTGACCGATGGAACTCTTTACGAGGGCGACCGTCAAATTCCCTCGTCTGGCGCATGCAAAGCGAGCGCGCAAAAAAAGAGTCCGCAGCGCGGACTCTTAAATTTAGCGATCTCAAATGCCCTGAAGGCGGTTGCACTGTAACTGTCATCCCGGCAATGCACCATACGGGTAAACGAAGAGCAACAAGCCTGGCGTAGCAGCAAGAAAGCGCCGACAAAAAAAAGCCCGCCGAAGCGGGCTAATAATCAGTTGAAGAAAGCCCTGTATTCGAGGGCAGGCACAGTGTATGGAAGTGCCCTGCCTCAGCGAATTAGGGGAATCCCTTTCCTGGCGCCGGTTTCCGGGCGATCAGGCATTGCAAGTGCGGCGCGCGGTACCCCCGCGCAGCCATGCACATTTTCACGATTTGAAGTTAGAACGCGGCCTCGGCAGTGCGCGCGCGGGCCACGCTCGCTTACGCGGCAAGTGGCTCTTGTGTCTGCGGCCGCAAGTGCGCGCGCGCCTCTTCGAACAATGCATTCACATCGGCACGCGTGCGTGCCGCATTCATGCGCTTGGCATCCGACAGCACGCGGCGCCAGCCGCGCCCGCCCGCAATGCCACGATGCAGGCCGAGCATGTGGCGCGTGACCACACCCATATATCCACCCCGCTCCACCAGGTCGCCGATATAGCGCTGCATCGCCAGTTCGACGTCGAGCCGCGACGGCGTCGGCGCACTCGCATCGCCATAGAAGCGCGCATCCATTTCGGCCAATACATAGGGCTGATGGTATGCCTCGCGACCGATCATCACGCCATCGACGTGCTCGAGGTGGGCCGCCATCTCGTCATAGCTGACGATGCCGCCGTTGATCAGGATCTCCAGGCCCGGAAACTCCTGCTTCAGCTGGTACGCCACCTCATAGCGCAGCGGCGGAATCTCACGGTTTTCTTTCGGGCTCAGGCCCTTCAGGATCGCATTGCGCGCGTGGACGATAAACGTGCCGCAACCCGCCTCGGCCACCCGGCCGACGAAATCACGAACGAAATCGTAGTGCTCGATCTTGTCGATGCCGATGCGATGCTTGACGGTGACCGGGATGTCCACCGCTTCGCGCATCGCCTTGACGCAGTCGGCCACCAGTTGCGGCTCTGCCATCAGGCAGGCGCCGAAGGCCCCGCGCTGCACGCGCTCGGACGGGCAGCCGCAGTTCAGGTTGACTTCCGCATAGCCCCATTGCTGGCCCAGCTTGGCCGCCATGGCAAGATCGGCCGGCTCGCTGCCGCCCAACTGCAGCGCGACCGGGTGCTCGGCCGCATCGAAATCCAGATGGCGCGGGACGTCGCCATGCAGCAGCGCGCCGGTGGTCACCATCTCGGTGTACAGCCAGGTGTGGCGGCTGAGCTGGCGGTGGAACATGCGGCAGTGGCGGTCGGTCCAGTCCATCATCGGGGCCACAGATATTTTGCGAGCCCTTATATTTCCTTGTTTCCCGCCTGTAGCCTCAGTTTCCGGGGTGCCGTGAGTGCGTTCCATTTCCTGCCGATTCCGCCTATTTCGTCCAATTTTTCCGTCCCAAGCGCTACGATTTAGCACCATCTCAACTTTTGTAGCGCCGAGAATATGGGGACGATCACGCAGCGCGTGCGAAAGGACGGAAGTATAGGGTACACCGCGCAGGTTCGCCTGAGCCAAGGCAGCGCCGTCGTGTTCAACTTGGCGCACCTGAGCTCGGTCTTCTCTATCGCCCAGCCGGCATGGAGGTCCCCGCTCAACGAGCAAGCCATGGCGGATGCATGCAAGGTGCTCGGCAAGCTTGGAGGCATCAGTCGGTCGAAACGACAATAGGCCACGCAGGGATAGCCACCCTGAAGAAAATGACCGATGGCGATTCCGGTCAGCGCGCTATACTGTATATCCATACAGTACTCATCCATGCCCCCGCCATGTCGCCCGAACCTGCAAACTGCCCCATCTGCGGCGCTGCCGCCGAGCGCACTCGCGCCCCATCTCATGGCTACCTCTACCATTGCCCGAGCTGTGGCGCCTTTCTCATCACCAACAGCGCACTAGTCCGTAGGAAGGACATTCCGAGTTCCGCCCGGGAAAATGTCCGGCTGCTGCGGGCTTATGGCCACCAGCCGCAGATCGAGGTTTCTCGGGACGGCGTGCGCGTCGTCGCCGGTCGGAGCTGAGCATGGGCAACAGCAAACGCGCGGCAGGCTGCCATCTTCCGGCCACAACCCCCGAGCCGTTCCCCGCTCCCGGCGCAAACGGCATCCTCGGTCGAGTTCAGGGGCACTACATTGCCGCTGGCCTGCAGACGCTGCCTCGTGCCACGCACGACGGGCCGAGCCACCATGAGGTCCTGGTCGAGGCTGGGCACCTCGGCACCGTCCGGCTTTTCATCGAGAAGAAGCTGGCCCGCCACAACCGACACAGCCACTACTACTGGTCGGCCTATCGGGCTGAGCCAGCTGAAGAGCAACAGCACGGCTAGGCCAACTACCCCCGGGAAACCCGCTCGCAAGCACGCTTCCGCAATCCGGGTAGCGGTGGCGTACTCGGCCAGTGCATTGTTGATGCGAGGGGCGTTGTCCAGTGCTCCACAACTTCCGGTGGTGCCGCCGGATTTGACTCAAATGGAGTAGCAGCGTGTGAAGCTGGCTGCCGGCCCGGTAGCGGCACTATGTGCAGCATGCCAAAGAGTTAGTTGGGCTCAGCCCATCAGGCTTACTCGTTCATCCGACAGAGCTCAGGATGCCTGACGGCCGACCGCGATCACGCTCGGGCGTCCTTTAGTGTCCTCGATGCGTGGAAGGATGCCCGAAGCAATGCTCTGCCTAACCGCGGCTTTCAGCTCAGCAACATCCCAACGCCCCTGTTCGATGGCGCCCAGCGCATCGCCAGCGACTGCGAATCGCCCGCCACAGGCAGCGCAACGGTAAATGCGGCTGCCATGCAGGGGATCTTGTCGGTCGAGCCAGCGTCGCGCCAACGCGGTGCATAGCAAGCAAGGTACGGCTTCGGTTGTACTCACAGTCTAACCTTGGTCGATTGCCCAACCCGCCTGAATGCCGGCCCAGCGTGTTGCAGCCGATTTTCGGCTAGGGCGCGCATTATGGAATGCATGCCTCATCGCCCTACTCGGGTGGCCAGCGCAAAAAATGCGAAGACCGCCGGCATGCACTTGGCCAGTACCCCAAAGGCGATCAACTCCCTAAATAATGGCACCCGCAGCAGCCATGGGACCCATAGTTCAGGGGTCAGCATTAGGGACAGCAAGACATAAGTAGTCAATCCTGAGGCATAAGGGCGCATGACCGTGTCCTCGTAGTCGCAGTAGTGTCGACTTAAGTTTCAATTAAGAAACATCCCTTTGGAGGGTAGAACTGTTCGCAAGCCAACAGAACCAACCGGCGCAGCCGGGGGCAGCGCCCCCCCCTAATTAGAGGGATGTCCAGAATGAGGGATAGCGTCATGCTGACGGAAGCGCGCGGCTGCGACTCACGCGCTTCCACTTTCCGCCCTCGCCAACCCTGGCCGAGGGCTTTTCTTTGGTCGAACGGCACCTGATACCCGCCCCCGTTCGCCGCGCGGAGACTGGCCGCATCCCACCTGGATGAAGATTAGGCGACGGGGGGGGCGGTGCCGCCGGAGAGATTCAAGCGGCCCGGTCAACGTTGGCATCTTTGCCTACGACTCTTCGAATAATTTGGTCGGGCAAACAATGACTAGCAGCAGTACCACAAATCCACAAATGCACGGAACCGGGGCGGATGCGCACGCCTTCGTAACCTGGCACGCCCACGGGAGTTACAGGCTACCGCGTCGAGGTTCGCAGCGCACCGCCCCGGCAGTATCAGCGCGGCGCAGTCCGCTCGATCCAGCCTGCAAACGTCGTCAGAAATTTGCCGAGAAAGCCCTTGGTCGATTCATTGGCGATCGCGCCCTGCTCGTCAAGCAGCTTGTCGACGCCGCTGATATACGCCTCAGGCTGCTGCAGCATCGGGACATTGAGGAACACCATCGACTGGCGCAGGTGCTGGTTGGCACCGAAGCCACCGATAGCGCCGGGCGAAGCGCTGATGACGGCGCCAGGCTTGCCGTCCCAAACGCTGCTGCCGTAGGGCCGCGAGCCCACGTCGATGGCGTTCTTCAGCGGCGCGGGCACGGAGCGGTTGTATTCCGGGGTCACGAACAACACGGCGTCGGCGCGGCGGACGCGGTCGCGGAACGTGGTCCAGGCCTGGGTAGGTTTGTCGTCCAGGTCCTGGTTGTACAACTGCAGCTCGCCGATCTCGACAATCTCCAGCCTGAGCTGCGGCGGCGCCAGCGCGATCAGCGCCTTGGCCAGCTTACGGTTGTATGACTCCTTGCGCAGGCTTCCCACCAGTACAACGACATCACGAGGATTGCTCATTGCGACTCCTTTGACTGTGCGAACGGAATGACGCGGACGGCGCACGCGACCAGGGTTGGCCTGGCCCTGTGCGCCGGTCCAGCCGCAACTCTACCCGAGTCGGCGCCGGCGTGTCCTGCGCAGGAATCGTCAGGCAGCGATGCCCAGCGACGCCAGCGGATGCTCCCCGGCGCGCCACGGGCTGTCGAAGAACGACAGCACCTTCTCTCGGCTGACATCATCAAGCCGGGCGTGTTGCCAGCGCGGCTTGTGATCCTTGTCGACGGCGAGCGCGCGGATACCCTCGACACCATCGCCCTTACGGAACACGTAGTACATCATGTCCAGTTCCATGCGCAGCTCGTCTTCGAGCGACATGCTGCGCGCACGGCGGATCTGCTCCAGCGTCACGCACAGCATCAGCGGCGAGCGGCTGCGCAGCATGGCGGCGGTCTGCGCGGCCCAGTCACCCGCGGCGTCGCTGACGGCGGCAAGGATGTCCGGCATGGTGTTGCCCGCGAACAGGCTGTCGATCTGCGCCGACAACCCGCCCAGCGTGCTTTGCGCCGGCACGCAGTCATCGCGGTGCGCAGCGGTAAAGCCTTCGATGTGCGCCAGCACGGCGTCGCCGCTGGCAAACTGCTGTGTGCGCAGCGAATCGACCAGTTCGGCCAGCCAGTTGCCCGGCAGATAGGCGTCGGCCAGCCCGGCGTAGAGCGCGTCGGCGGCATGGATCACGGTGCCGGTCAGCCCCAGGTACTCGCCGATGCGGCCCGGCGTGCGCGCCAGGAACCAGCCGCCGCCCACATCCGGGAACAGTCCGATATTGGTTTCCGGCATCGCCATCTTGGTGCGATCGGTGACCAGGCGCAGCCGCGCCCCTTGCGAGATACCCATGCCGCCGCCCATCACCACGCCGTCCATCAGTGCGATATAGGGCTTGGCGTAGCGGTGGATCAGAAAGTTCAGCGCGTATTCCTCGACAAAGAACTGGTCGAGCAGCAGATCGCCTTCGTGCACAGCCTTGTGGAAATAGCGGATATCGCCACCAGCGCAGAAGGCCTTGCCGCCGGCACCCGCGACCACCACCGCCACCACCTCGGGCGCGGCGGCCCAGGTCTGCAGCGCCTGGGTGATGGCGCGGATCATGTCGAGCGACAGGGCGTTGAGCGCCTGCGGGCGGTTCAGCGTCAGGTATCCGATGCCACCGCGTACCTCTGTCGTGACGAATTCAGTCATGTCGTACTCCTCCAATGCAACTCGCGATTTTACGCCAGTCGCATTGGCAAGCGCACCCCTGCGGGCAGCTTGCGGCGCATGCGCCCTGCACCATCAGGCCAGCCGGAACGTCGCCACCAGCGAGGTCAGGCGCTGCGCCTGGTCTTCAAGCGCCGCCGCCGCCGCTGCCGCCTGCTCCACCAGCGCCGCATTCTGCTGTGTCATGCTGTCCATCTGCGACACTGCAACGTTGACCTGCTCGATGCCATTGGACTGCTCGTCCGAGGCCGCGCTGATATCGCCGATGATGGCGCTGACGCGCTGCACCGCATCGACGATGTCCTGCATCGCCCGGCCGGCGTCATCGACCAGCCCCGAGCCTTCACGCACATTGGCCACCGAGGCGCCGATCAGCGCGCGGATCTCCTTCGATGCGCCGGCGCAGCGCTGCGCCAGGTCGCGCACATCGCCGGCCACCACGGCAAACCCGCGGCCGTGCTCGCCGGCACGCGCGGCTTCCACTGCCGCATTCAGCGCCAGGATATTGGTCTGGAACGCAACCTTCTCGATCACGTCGATGATGTCGACGATCTTGCCCGAGCTGGCATCGATCGATTGCATGGTGTTGACCACGAGCAGCACGGCCTCGCTGCCGCGCTCGGCCAGGGTCGCGGCATCCGTTGCCAGCCCGCGGGCCTCGCGCGCGCTGTCGGCATTCTGGCGCACGGTACTGGTCAGTTCCTCCATGCTCGAGGCGGTCTCTTCCAGCGAAGCCGCCTGCTGCTCGGTGCGCTGCGACAAGTCGGCGTTGCCGCTGGCGATCTGCTTGCTGGCCGAGGCGATCGCGTCCGCGCCGCCGCGCACGTCGCCCACCATGGCCACCAGGCTGGCCTGCATCCGGCCCAGCATGCCGAGCATGCGCGCGGTCTCGTTGCGCGCTGACTCGTCGGCCAGCACCTCGCCGCCGGAGGCTGCGACGCTCAGGTCGCCACCCGCGATCTTCTCGAAACGCCCGATCGCCGTATCCAGGGGCTGGACGATCGAACCGCGCAGGCGCCATGCCACCACGGTGCTGAAGGCCAGGCCCACGGCCAGCACACATGCCGACAGCGTGAACAGGTTGCGGTAGCGTTGCTGCGACGCCTCGTAGACCTGCTTCGCGCTGGCGACCTGCAGCTTGTTCAGTTCGGTATTGACGGCGGTGAAGGCGATGTCGAGCCGCGGGATGGTTTCGAGCACGGCCTTCATCATGCCATCGCGGTCGCCGGCGTGCAGCGCGGCGATCATGGGCGCGACGCCCTGCTTGAAGAGCGCATCGCGCTTGGCGGTGACATCCTCCACCGCCCTGGCTTCGTCAGCTGAGCGCGGCAAGGCGAGATAGGCCTGCCAGGCTCTCTCGGAATCGCGCGCAAAGCCTTCCGCGGTCGCGGCGCGC
Source organism: Cupriavidus necator N-1 (assembly GCF_000219215.1). Taxonomy (NCBI): domain Bacteria; kingdom Pseudomonadati; phylum Pseudomonadota; class Betaproteobacteria; order Burkholderiales; family Burkholderiaceae; genus Cupriavidus; species Cupriavidus necator. The sequence goes on from NC_015726.1 coordinate 2,268,468, forward strand.
GCCTTGGCATCGGTGGGGTCCGTGGCGAAGGTCGCCTGGTCCAGCAGTACGCGCACCAGCAACTGGTTCGAACGCGCTTCGGCCAGGTTGACCGCGGCCGACAGCTGCTGCCCATAGATCTGGTGCGTCGCCTCGTTGCTGCGCGACATGCCGAACCAGCCCACTGCGCCGACAATCAACAACAACAAGTTCGTGACGATAGTGAGGAACCACAATCTGGCTCCGATGGTAGTGTTCTTGAACATGAAGGCTCCGGGGGAAAGGGGAATCGGGGAAATCGGGAGCGCGCGCCGCGCTGCCGCCCTGTTCAACTACGGCGCGCTGGCTGCGTCCTTTACCGGTATTCACCGCCTTCACACGCGTGACAGAATTGCGTGGCAGTACGGCAATCCACCATGTGGCGGACGCGCCGCGAAACCCCCGCGCGGCGCCGTTTGGAGGAACCCCTCGTAGCAATTCCATGCGGAATATGCAAACTGGCGAGATGAACACTGAATCGCTCGATCCCGGACTCGTGCTGCTGGCCTTTGCGCCAGTGTTCCTGCTGACCATTGGCGCCGAGGCCCGGTACTGGGCCCGCCGCGACCCGACCGCCTACAGCCTGCGCGACACCGTATCCAACGCGGCACTGGCGCTGATGCACCAGGCGTCGGATGCGTTCTTCCTCTGGCTGATGATCCGCACGGTCTACACGTGGTGCTACCAGCACGGGCTGCACGCCATGCCGGAGACCATGTGGTCATTCGCGCTGTTGTTGCTGCTGCAGGACTTTCTCTATTACTGGTTCCACCGCGCCAGCCATCGCGTGCGCTGGCTGTGGGCTTCGCACGTGACGCACCATTCGTCGGAAGGCATGAATTTCTCGACAGCGTTCCGGCAGAGCCTGACGTATCCGCTCTCAGGCATGTGGCTGTTCTGGATTCCGCTGGCGTGGATCGGCTTCACGCCGGACTGGGTGATCCTGGCAGTAGGCCTGAACCTGACCTTCCAGTTCTTCGTGCATACGCGGCTGGGGCAACGCTGGCCGCTGATCGAGTCGCTGCTGAATACGCCATCGGTTCATCGCGTCCACCATGCGAAGAACCCGCAGTACATCGACCGCAACTACGCCGGTGTGCTGACGATCTGGGACCGCCTGTTCGGCACCTTCGTCCCCGAGCATGAGGCACCGGTGTACGGCATCACACGCCAGGTGCGCACCCATAACCCGCTGACGCTGACTTTCCACGAATGGCGCGACATGTTCACCGATGCCTGGCGCGACCGCGACCCGCGCTACCTGTGGAAGCCGCCCGAGTGGCGCAGCCCGCGCGCACCGGCGCTCGAAGTCGTGCCTGGCGCGCAATAGCCATCGCCTTCACAAGTTTCCGAAGGAACCAGACTGTTGATTTCTGCGCAGAAAATACGAAATTGACCGGCCGCCGGCACCGGCATTTACTTCCATCCGGTGCCCGTGCCGATGCAGCGCGTTGCTGCGCATCGTAGCGATCCTCGACAGGGGCAGGCAAAGCACCCGATGTGGAGATCGCGGCAATGGCGTGCGCATGGTCGAGATTCACCGCCGCAACGATGGGCCCGCTCGCGGTGGCCGCCGCCGCTCATTTGCTGCCCTGCCCTGCCTATGCGCAGAAGGCCATCTCAGGCGATGGCATCGCACAGATCGACCTGCGGCAGCCAGCGTCGTTCAGCACCTATACCGTCACCGGAGACTCGGCCTCCACGGACGTGGCATTTATCGGCAGCGCCTTCGTTGCGGGTACCGATGCGGTCACCGACGGCGGTTCCGCCAGGTCCTATGTGTTCCGTAATCGCGGCACGATCCGCACCAGTGGCACCATGTGAGCGGGGGTCTTGCTCGGCTCCGCCGACGCGGGCAGCACGGTGGTCAATACCGGCCTGGTCGAAAGCGACAGCACTGGCGATGGCATCCGTATCCGCGGTAGTGCGAAACCAGGGCGGCGCCATCCACGGCGGCACCACCGGCGTGCTGCTGGAACGCGGCGGCACGGTGACGAACCTGGCCGGCTCGGTGATTGGCGCCAGCAGCGGGCACGGCATCAGCGTCGTGAACGATGGCGGCAGCGTCGCCAATGCGGGTGCGATCTCGGGGGGACTGATCGGCGTTCTGCTGGACAGCGGCGGCAACGTGGCCAATGGCTCGACGGACGGCGGCGCCACCGTCGCCACCGGTGCGGAGATCTCCGGCGGCACGTACGGGCTGTGGATCGGCGGCAACGTGGTCAACTATGCAGGCAGCACGATAAGGGGTAACGGCAATGCAGGCGTCCTGATAGCCGGCGCGTCCGGCACGGTCGACAACCGTGGCATCATCGACGGCCTGGAAGACGGCATCCGGCTGGAAAGCGGCGGCACGGTCATCAACCGCGGCATCGTGCGTGGCGGCACCACTGCCGGCATAGCGCTGGCCAACGGCGGCACGCAGGAACACCTGGGCGGCCAGATCGTGGCGCAGCGCGGCAGCGGCGTGCAGGCCGCCGGCGGCGCCATCATCGACAGCCACGCCACCATCGAGGGCGCGCCCAATGCGGTGCAAGCGCGCCAAGGGCAGCGTGCAGGGCTGGAGCATCGGCGCCTAAGGCACCTGGTACCAGAACGACGAGCACAAGCTCGGCGCTTATATCGACACGTGGCTGCAGTACGGCTCGTTCGACAACAAGGTGGAAGGCGACGGCCTGCCGACGGTCGGCTATGGCGCCAACGGCTGGGCCATCTCCGGCGAGACCGGTTATGCGTTCCCGTTGCGTGGTGGATGGGTGGCGGAGCCGCAGGCCCAGCTCGTCTACGTGAAGTACGGCGCCGATGACGTCAGCGAGCCCAACGGCACGCGCATCACCGGCGCCGACTCCAGCGGCGTGGTCACGCGCGTGGGTGCGCGCCTGCACCGCACTTTCCTGCGTGTCGACGGCCGCAAGATACAGCCATACGCGACGCTGAACTGGTGGCACGCCGGCATCGGCAAGCGCTGGCGCGGCTGGGCCAATGTGGCCGGCGCGTGGGGGGCACAAAGTTTCTATCAGTACGCGCTGCGTGCCGGGGTGAAGTACGCATGGTAAGCAGGTGCCTCATTACCCCGCCGCCAATAAAAAACCGCGCTCACGGGCGCGGTTTTTTGTTGGCACAGCCAGCGCTTATGCGCCTTCGCGCGAAGCGCGCTTGCGCTCGTGCTCCTTCAGGTGGCGCTTGCGCAGGCGGATGCTCTTGGGCGTGAGCTCGACCAGCTCGTCGTCGGCGATGAATTCCACCGCATACTCGAGCGACATCTGGATCGGCGGCACCAGGCGCACCGCTTCATCGGTACCCGAAGCGCGCACGTTGGTCAGCTGCTTGCCCTTGATCGGGTTGACCACCAGGTCGTTGTCGCGGCTGTGGATGCCGATGATCATGCCTTCGTACAGCGCATCGCCCGGCTTGACGAACATGCGGCCGCGGTCCTGCAGCTTCCACAGCGCGTAGGCCACGGCGTCGCCGTCGTCCTGCGAGATCAGCACGCCGTTGTGGCGCTCGCCCAGGCCGCCTTCGCGCACCGGTGCGTAGTCGTCGAAGATATGGCTGATCAGGCCGGTGCCGCGCGTCAGCGTCAGGAATTCGCCCTGGAAGCCGATCAGGCCGCGGGCCGGGATGCGGTATTCCAGACGCGTGCGGCCCTTGCCGTCCGAGGCCATGTCGAGCAGCTCGCCCTTGCGGCGGCCCAGCTCTTCCATCACGCCGCCCTGGTGGCTGTCTTCGACGTCCACGGTCAGCAGTTCGTACGGCTCGTTCTTGACGCCGTCGATTTCCTTGAACACCACGCGCGGACGCGACACGGCCAGCTCGTAGCCTTCGCGGCGCATGTTTTCCAGCAGGATGGTCAGGTGCAGTTCGCCGCGGCCAGACACTTCGAAGATGGTGTCGTCGCCGGTATCGGCCACGCGCAGCGCCACGTTGGACTTCAGTTCGCGGTCCAGGCGCTCGCGCAGCTGGCGGCTGGTCACGAACTTGCCTTCACGGCCGGCCAGCGGCGAGGTGTTGACGCAGAAATTCATGGTCAGCGTCGGCTCGTCCACCTTCAGCATCGGCAGCGCGTCCTGGGCGTCCGGCGCGCACACGGTGCAGCCGATACCCAGTTCTTCGATGCCGTTGATCAGCACGATGTCGCCGGCTTCGGCTTCCGGCACGATCTCGCGCTCCAGGCCCTGGAACTTCAGCACCTGGTTGATGCGGCCCTTGATCGGGTTGCCTTCCGGGCCGAACTTGACCACCACGTCCTGCAGCGGACGGGCGCGGCCACGCGAGATGCGGCCCACGCCGATCTTGCCGACGTAGCTGGAGTAGTCCAGCGAGATGATCTGCAGCTGCAGGGGGCCGTCCCGATCGTCGTCACGCACCGGCACCTTGTCCAGCACGGTTTCGAACAGCGGCTTCATGTCGCCGCCGCGCACGTCTTCGGTCAGGCCGGCAAAGCCGTTCAGGCCCGAGGCGTAGATCACCGGGAAGTCGAGCTGCTCGTCGGAGGCGCCCAGCTTGTCGAACAGGTCGAAGGTCTGGTTGATCACCCATTCCGGGCGCGCGCCCGGGCGGTCGATCTTGTTGACCACCACGATCGGCTTCAGGCCCAGCGCCAGCGCCTTGCGCGTGACGAAGCGGGTCTGGGGCATCGGGCCCTCGACTGCGTCGACCAGCAGCAGCACGCCGTCGACCATCGACAGCACGCGCTCCACTTCACCGCCGAAGTCGGCGTGGCCCGGGGTGTCGACGATATTGATATGGGTGCCGTTGTATTCGACGGCACAGTTCTTCGCGAGAATCGTGATCCCGCGTTCCTTTTCCAGGTCGTTCGAGTCCATCACCCGTTCGGCGACTTGCTGGTTGTCGCGGAAGGTGCCTGCCTGGCGCAGGAGCTGGTCGACCAGGGTGGTCTTGCCATGATCGACGTGGGCGATGATGGCGATATTTCGGATGGCGCGGGTCATTGCTGCGTCTCGCTTTGGAGAATCTGAAGTAACCCAACATTCTAGCATGTTGCAGCGCAAGACGCGTTGATCGGAACCGCCACTTACCGAATGAATATCATTGCGAAAAGTGGAATAACCAATTTCCGTTCTTGCGCATCATTAAACGTGAACATATATTTGTCACAGCAAAGATTGCAAAGGCAAAGATGTCACGGCTCCCTTCCACCGATCAGCCAGCCGAATCCACGGCCGGCCCGTTCGACACCACCCAGTACCAGATGTGCGATAGCGTCGGCTACCTCATGCAACGCGCCAAGAACATGCTGGCGCATGGGGTCGAGCAGGAAGTGAGCAGTCTGGACATCACGCAGGCCCAAGCCAGTTGCCTGATGATGCTGGCCACCGGCCGCGCCGCGACCGTCACTGACCTGGGCCGCGAACTGAATACCGACATGGGCTCGGTCACGCGCCTTCTCAGCCGCATGGAAAAGCGCGGGCTGATCGAACGCCGGCGCCGCGACGCCGACCGCCGCGTGGTCGACCTGTCGGTCACGCCACAGGGCAAGGAACTGGTGGAACGGCTGCCCGCCATCTTCTGCAAGGTACTTGCCCACCACTTCCGCGGTTTTTCCGAGGATGAGATCCAACTGCTGCGCAACATGCTGCGGCGGATCATCGATAACAACAGCGGGTAGCGGGCTATACGCCGGCCTCCGGCACACCAGATCGTCCGATCAACCGGACACCGTATCAGCCCGTAGAAACCGTAAGGCTCCGGCAACGGAGCAACACCATGAAACAAGCTCTCCCCCCCCAATCCCCCCGGCGCGCCACCCCACGCACGCTGGCGCGCCGTGCCAGCGTGCTTGCGCTGACTGCCATGGCCGCGGCGGTGCTGGCCGGTTGCGCGGCACTCGGCAATTCGCACAGCACCCAGACCGTGGCCGACCCGGCCACGATGGCAACCTCGCAGACCCTGCCCGACGAACACGGCCAATGGCCATCGCAGGACTGGGTCGCGCAGTTCAAGGACCCTCAGCTGAGCGCCCTGGTCGATGAGGCGGTCAAGGACAACCCGAGCCTGCAGGCCGCGTTCGCCCGCGTGGAAGCTTCGCGCGCCATGGCCGATGCCACCCGCAGCGCGCTCTATCCGCACCTGGAGTTCGAAGGCAGCCTGCTCCGCCAGCGCATCTCCGAGAAAGACCTGTTCGAAGGCACCCCGCTGGCGGGATCGTGGCAGAACCAGTCGCGCCTGCAGGTGGGCCTGTCCTATGACTTCGATTTCTGGGGCAAGAACCGCGATGCGCTGGAAGCGGCGCTCTCCGACGACCGCGCCGCCGAGGCTGAAAGCCAGGCCTCGCGCCTGATCCTGGCCACCTCGATCGCCCGCAACTACGCCCGCCTGGCGGCGCTGTACGCCCAGCGCGACGTGGCCGAGCGCGCCATCGCCCAGCGCGGCGACCTGACCGAGCTGTCACGCCAGCGCCTGGCCGCCGGCCTCGACACCCAGGTCGAGACCACGCAGGCGCGCGGCACGGTGGCTGCTTCGCGCACCGACCTGCAGCGCGTGGACGAGGAAATCGCCCTGGCGCGCAACCAGCTTGCAGCGCTGCTGGGCAAGGGCCCGGACCGGGGGCTGCAGATCCAGCCGCCGGTGCTGCTGGCGCAGGCCACGCCGACGCTGCCCGACAACCTGACCATCGGCCTGCTGGGCCGCCGGCCGGACCTGGTGGCGGCACGCTGGCGCGTGGAGGCGGCGTCCAAGGACATCAATGTCGCCAAGAAGGAGTTCCTGCCTGACGTCAGCCTGACCGCCTTTGCCGGGCTTGCCGCGCTGGATCCGTCCAACCTGCTGATGAGCGTCAGCCGCACCTTCGGCATCGGCCCGACTATCCGCCTGCCGATCTTCGAAGGCGGCAAGCTGCGCGCCAACCTGAAGGGCAAGTACGCCGGCTACGACATCGCCGTGGCCAACTACAACCAGGCCCTGGTCGATGCGCTGCGCGAGACCGCCGACACCATGACCAGCATCCGCAGCGTCGACAAGCAGATCCAGACCCAGCGCGAAGCCCTGGACCTGGCCGAGCACGCCTATGCATTGGCCACCACCCGCTACAAGGCCGGCCTGGGCACGCAACTGACCGTGCTGAACGCCGAAAGCAACGTGCTGCAGCAGCGCCGCCTGGCGACCGACCTGCAGGCACGGCGGCTGGACCTGCAGATGGGCCTGATGAAGGCGCTCGGCGGGGGCTACCAGGAGCCTGCGGAAGGCCACGAGAGCGCCGGCCACGACCCGGCGCAGCAACAGCACAACACCCAGGCGGGCGCTCGCGGCTGATCCGCGCACCCGGTGATCGAACACAAGATTATTCAGAAGACATCATGAGCAACAACCAGCAAGCGGCCGGCCCCAACACCCCCCAGCACCCTGCCCAGCAAGCGCCGGCCAGCACCAACAACAACGGCAAGCGCAAGCGCATGCTGCTGTCGCTGACTGCGGCAATCGTGGTCGCCGGCATCGGCTATGGCGTTTACTGGGGCATGTACGCCCGCCACTTTGAAAACACCGACGACGCCTATGTCGCCGGCAACGTGGTCCAGGTCACGCCGCTGGTGGGCGGCACCGTGGTGTCGATCGCCGCCGACGACACGCAACTGGTCACCGCCGGCCAGCCGCTGATCCAGCTTGACCGCGCCGATTCGCAAGTGGCGCTGGAACAGGCCGAAGCCCAGCTGGCCCAGGCCGTGCGCGAAGTGCGCACGCTGTACGTCAACAACGGCTCGCTCGCCGCCAACGTGGCGCTGCGCGAAGCCGACGTGGCCAAGGCCCGCGACGACCTGCGCCGCCGCCAGGCCATCGCCGGCTCGGGCGCGGTCTCGAATGAAGAGATCTCGCACGCGCAGTCCGCGCTCAAGGGTGCGGAGTCGGCGCTGCTGGCCGCGCGCGAGCAACTGGCGTCGAACAAGGTGCTGACCGACCAAACCACGGTGGAGAAGCACCCCAACGTGCAGCGCGCCGCCGCCAACCTGCGCTCGGCCTACCTGTCGTTCGCGCGCTCGGCCATGCCGGCGCCGGTGACCGGCTATGTTGCCAAGCGCTCGGTTCAGGTCGGCCAGCGCGTGGCCGCCGGCGCGCCGCTGATGGCCGTGGTGCCGCTGGACCAGGTCTGGGTCGACGCCAACTTCAAGGAAGTGCAGATCACGCATATGCGCATCGGCCAGCCCGTGACGCTGGAAGCCGACGTGTACGGCTCCAAGGTGGAATACCAGGGCAAGGTCGCCGGCTTCTCGGCCGGCACCGGCTCGGCTTTCTCGCTGCTGCCGGCGCAGAACGCCACCGGCAACTGGATCAAGGTGGTGCAGCGCCTGCCGGTGCGCATCGCGCTTGACCCGCAGCAGCTCAAGGACCACCCGCTGCGCGTGGGCCTGTCGATGACAGTCAAGGTCGACGTGCGCCGCGAGGAAGGCGCCGCCATGGCCGCCGCCGCGCCGGCCAAGCCGATGCAGACCGATGTCTATGAAAAGGTAGCGCAGGACGCCGACCAGCTGATCGCGCACATCATCGCCGCCAACAACGGCGGCCGCAGCACCGGCCTGCCCTCGGCCAGCGCCGCCAACGCCAAGCCCGCCAACACCTGATCATGGCCAACTCCCCCACCGCCGCGCAGTCCGACGGCAGCCAGGCGCCGGCGCGGCCGGTCCCGCCACTGGCGTCGCAGCAGCCGCGGCCGCTGACCGGCGGCAAGCTGGTGGTCGGCACCATCGCGCTGTCGCTGGCCACGTTCATGAACGTGCTGGACTCGTCGATCGCCAACGTGTCGATCCCGGCGATTTCAGGCGACCTGGGCGTCGCGCCCAACCAGGGCACATGGGTCATCACCTCGTTCGCGGTGGCCAATGCGATCTCGGTGCCGCTGACCGGCTGGCTGACCACGCGCTTCGGCGCGGTGCGGCTGTTCATCACCTCGATCCTGCTGTTCGTGCTGGCATCGTGGCTGTGCGGCGTCGCGCCCAACCTCGAGACGCTGCTGGCCGCACGGGTCCTGCAGGGCGCGGTGGCCGGGCCGATGATCCCGCTGTCGCAGTCGCTGCTGCTGTCGAGCTATCCGCCGCAGAAGAGCACCATGGCGCTGGCACTGTGGGGCATGACCACGCTGGTGGCGCCGATCATGGGGCCGCTGCTGGGCGGCTGGATCTCCGACAACATGACCTGGCCGTGGATCTTCTACATCAACGTGCCGGTGGGCATCATCACGGCCTATGTCACCTGGGCCATCTACAAGGACCGCGAGACCCCGACCAAGGTACTGCCGATCGACCGCATCGGCCTGGCGCTGCTGGTGATCTGGGTCGGCTCGATGCAGCTGATGCTCGACAAGGGCAAGGAGCTGGACTGGTTCCACTCGACCGAGATCGTGGTGCTGACACTGGTGGCAATTGTCGGCTTCCTCTTCTTCCTGGCATGGGAAACCTATGAGAAGCACCCCGTCGTCGACATCAGCCTGTTCAAGGGCCGCAACTTCAGCTCCGGCGTGGTGGCGATCTCGGTGGCGTACGGGCTGTTCTTCGGCAACCTGGTGATCCTGCCGCTGTGGCTGCAGACCATCGTCGGCTATACCGCGACGGATGCGGGCATCGTGATGGCGCCGGTCGGGATCTTCGCGATCCTGCTGTCACCGGTGATCGGGCGCAACCTGCCGAAGATGGACGCGCGCTGGGTCGCCACCGCGGCCTTCATCACCTTCGGCATCGTCAGCCTGATGCGCTCGGGCTTCACCACGCAGGTGGATACCTGGACGCTGATGGTGCCCACGCTGATCCAGGGCGCGGCGATGGCGATGTTCTTCATCCCGCTGACGTCGATCATCCTGTCGGGCCAGCCGCCCGAGAAGATCCCGGCGGCCTCGGGCCTGTCGAACTTCGTGCGGATCACCTTCGGCGGCATCGGCGCCTCGATCTCGACCACCGTATGGGAAAACCGCTCGGCCCTGCACCACGCGCAGCTGGTGGAACAGGTCAACCCGTACAACTCGGCCTACCACGACCAGCTCAGCCACCTGATGCAGATGGGCATGAGCCAGGCCCAGGCAATGGGCGTGATCGAGCGCAACATCTCCCAGCAGGCTGCCATGCTCGGCGCCAACGATATCTTCTGGATCTCGGGGATGCTGTTCTTCGTGCTGATCGGCTTTGTCTGGCTGACGCGGCCGGCCAAGGGCGGTGGCGGGTCGGCTGATGCGATGGCGGCGCACTGACCCGACCTCTCCGGTTTTCAAGACTTGGCCCCTGATCGGGGCCATTTTTTTTGCTTCGCCGCCGGGTTGCTGCGCCGGGAATGCCCCCCTTGTGTTCCTGTCTTCGTGCTTCTATTATTTGTAAACCGAATTACGGAACCTACGTTCCGAAAACCGGAACCAAACAGGTAATAGAGATACGGAGCGTGGAGTGGCGGAGTGAGCATTCTTGAAGGCGTGGAAAGCGTGCTGGACCTGTTCGGGCATCACCGGCACGAGATCACTTTCAACGATGTCCTGGACGAACTGGGCCTTGCCAAGAGTTCGGCCTCGCGCCTGCTCGCCCAGATGGTGCGCTATCGCCTGCTGGAACTGCAGCCGTCCACGCGGCGCTACCGCCCTGGCGCGCTGCTGATCCGCGCAGCGCAGGCCGCTGCACAGGCGCATCCCTTCGACGAGCAATGCCGCGAGATCCTGGCCACGCTGTCCGAAGCCACCGGCTTCACCGCCTATCTGTCGATGCTGGACGGCACCGACACCGTCGTGCTGCAACGCCTGAACGGCAGCAACCCGGTGCAGGTGCTGTCGCCGCCCGGCGCACGCCGGCCGGCATTCACCACGGCGATGGGCCGGGTGCTGCTGTCGCGCCTGCCCGAGCCTGAATTCAGCGCGCGCTATGGCGCCGCCGGCGCCCGCAAGCTGCCGGATGCACCCGCCGGCTGTCCTGCCACGGTTGCCGAGCTGCGCGAACGCGTGGCGACGGCCGGCGCCGAGCGCAGCGCCATCGCCGTGAACGAAGGCATGCCGGGCATCGGCGCCGTGGCCACCACGCTGGCAGACCCGCTCTCAGGCGACGTGCGCGGACTGTGCCTGTCTTTCACCGCGATGCAGGTCAGCCAGGCCCAGGCCCAGGCGCTGCGCGCGACGCTGGTGCAGGCCGTGGCACCCGTGGGACAGCGCATCGGCGACCCACTGTGGCTCGACGCCGCCTCACTTATCTAGACTTTGCCGCAACGACCCATGGAACTCCTGTTACTCAGCAACTCCAGCAGCGACGCCGGCTACCTGGTCCACGCCCAGGCAGCGATCCGCGACCTGGCCGCCAGCCGCAAGACTGCCTGCTTTATCCCGTTCGCCGGCGTCACGCGCGACTGGGACACCTACGAGACGCTGGTCCGCGACGCCTTCGCGCCGGTCGGCATCGCGGTGCAATCACTGCACCGTCTGGCCGAGCCGGCGGCTGCCGTGCGCGCCATCGAGGCGGCCGAACTGATCGTCGTTGGCGGCGGCAACACGTTCCGCTTGCTGCAGTGCCTGCGCGAGCGCGGCTTGCTGGCGCCGATCTCGGCGCAGGTACGATCCGGTGCGGCGCGCTATATCGGCTGGAGCGCAGGCGCCAACCTGGCCTGCCCGACCATTCGCACCACCAACGACATGCCGGTGGCTGATCCAGGCGGCCTGGACGCCCTGGCGCTAGTCCCCTTCCAGATCAACCCGCACTACTTCAATCTGGTCGTGCCCGGCTTCCGCGGCGAAACGCGCGACCAGCGCCTGGCCGAATTCACCGTGCTGCAGCCCGACATGCCGGTGCTGGGCCTGCCCGAAGGCAACTGGGTACGGGTCTCGGACGATCGCCTCGAAATGGGCGGCGCCCATGCCGCGCGATGGTTCAGGGGCGCGGACATTGCCGACGTGCAGCCCGGCGCGCTGTCGCTGCCGCGCTGAATTTGCTGGCCTGAGCCCCAGCGTACGGAACCCCACCCCAGCCCCAGGAAGTCAAGCAAGATGTCTATCAAGCAGGTTATTGAATCGATCGAGCTGCTGTCGGCAGCGAATGTCGACGGCGCAGCTGTCGCCTCACTGCTGCGCTCGCGCGGCCTGGACGATGTCACCGTCACGCGCGTGGAAGAGAACGGCCTCTACACCGATTTCCTCGCCTGCACGGTACCCGGACAGAACCCGGATGCACCCGCGCTTGGCGTAGTGGGCCGGCTGGGCGGCGTCGGCGCGCGCCCGGCCGTGACGGGCCTGGTGTCCGATGCCGACGGCGCCATCGTGGCCGTCGCCAGCGCCCTGAAGCTGGCCGACATGGCCGCCACCGGCGACGTGTTGGCCGGGCCGGTGCGCATCCACACCCATATCTGCCCGCACGCCGCCACGCGGCCGCACCATCCGGTGCCGATGATGAAATCGCCCTTTGCGATGCGCACGATGATGTCGCATGAGGTGCACCCGCGGATGGCGGCGATCCTGTCGGTCGACACCACGCGCGGCAACCGCTTCGTCAACCGCCGCGGCGTGGCGCTGACACCCGTGGCCAAGGAAGGCTGGCTGCTGCGCCTGCCGGAACGGATGCTGGACCTGATGGGATGGGTCAGCGGCGAACTGCCGATGGTGTTGCCGTTGACCACCCAGGACATCACGCCGTATGAGAACGGCCTGTGGCATGTCAACTCGATCATGCAGCCGGCCATCGTGACCCCTGCCCCGGTCGTGGGCGTGGCGCTGACCGCGCAGACCACTGTGCCAGGCTGCGCGACCGGCGTCACCAACGCCTTCGACATCGACGTGGCGACGCGCTTCTGCATCGAGGTGGCGAAGCAGTTCGGCCAGGGCCAATGCGACTTCTACGACGCGGCCGAGTGGGCCGAGCTGCAGCGCCGCTATGGCTCGCTGGCCCATCTGCAGACCGTGGGCACCGAGGCATGAACACGCCTGCCGCACGCCAGCCACGCGTGGCCTTCGTCACCATCGGGCAGGCGCCCAGGACAGATGTGGTCCCGCAGATGATTGCCGACCTGGGCTTGCCGGCCACGGTGGAAGAGTTCGGCATCCTGGACGCGCTGGGCTCGCAGGACATTGCCGCGCTGGCGCCCGCGCCCGGCGAGTACCGCTTTGCCAGCCGGCTGCGTGACGGCACGCAGGCGGTGATGGGCAAGCCGGTGGCCGAGGCGATGCTGGCCCGGCTGATGACCTCGCTGGACGACGGCCGCTTCGACGCCCTGGTGCCACTGTGCACCGGCACCGCCCTGCCGCCGATGCAGACCCTGGTCATCGAACCGCAGCAGGTGGTGGACCACCTGACCGTGGCGCTGGCGCAGGGCTGCAAGCGGCTCGGCATCGTGTTGCCGCTGGAAGCCCAGGTGAGCGGCTTCCACCTGATCCAGCCGGTGCCCTGCGAACTGCGCGTCACGCATGCCTCGCCTTATACGGACACAAGCACCGGCCGCTTCGCGCAGGCGGGCGAGACACTGCGCGGCTGCGACCTGGTGGTGATGCACTGCATGGGCTACACCGAAGCCATGCGGGCTGAGGTGGCGCGCCATGCCGGCGCCCCGGTGCTGCTCTCCAACCGCATGGTGGCAAGGCTGCTGGGGCAGGTACTGGCGGGTGCCGCGGCCTGAATCAGGGCAAGAAGCGAACGCATTTTCGGGTAAGGGCGAGCCCGCTGACAGATTGCCCATGACACTGCTGGAGTGGAAGTAACAATGGAAAAGGTGGCGAAGTGGATGGGGCCGCTGGTGCGCGGCATGATGTGGATGAGCGTGGGCGCGGCGGTGATCCCGGGCGCGCAGGCGCAGGAGTGGAAGCCGGTCAAGCCGGTGCGCCTGCTGGTGGGTTTTGCGCCCGGCGGTTCGGCAGATCTGCTGGCGCGCCTGGTGCAGGCCCCGCTGTCGGAAAGCCTGGGGGTGCCGGTGGTGGTCGAGAACGTGCCGGGTGCGGGTGGCAATATCGCCGCCGACAAGCTGGCCAAGGCCCCGGCCGACGGCTACACCATTGGCATGGGCGCCGCCGGCGCGATGGCGGTGACCCACCTGCTCAACCCCAAGGGCACGCCATACAAGGCGGATGATTTCACGCCCATCGCCATGCTGGCCACCCAGCCGAATGTCGTGATCATCAATCCGGCCCTGCCGGTCAAGACCATGGCGGACTTCGTCGCCTACGTCAAAAAGACGCCGCAGGTCACTTACGGCACAGCCGGCGTCGGAACGTCGAATCACCTGATTGCCGAAACCATGCTGCACCGCCTTGGCATCGACATGGTCCATGCGCCGTACAAGGGTGCCACCCCGGTGATCACCGACCTGATGGGCGGGCATATCGCCATGACGGTCGACAACATCACCACCGCGGCGACGCTGGCCAAGACCGGCAAGGTCAAGGCGCTGGCGGTCACCGGCAGCAAGCGCTCGCCCTTGTTGCCGGAGGTGCCGACGCTTGCCGAGAGCGGCCTGAAGGACTTCAACATGCCGACCTGGCAAGGCATCTTCGGGCCGAAGGACCTGCCGAAGGCGATCGTGGTCCGCTACAACCAGGCGCTGCTCAAGGCCCTGGCGAACCCGGAAGTCAGGAAGAAAATGGCTGAATTCGGCTCCGAGCCCGTGGGCGATACACCGGAGCATTTCGCCGGCTTCCTCACCCAGGATCGCAAGCTGTGGGCCGATGTCATCAAGACGGCCAGGATCACGCTAGAGTAATTGCTGACGGGGCTGCCGCTTACGCCCCTCACGCAATTTACAGCTTGACCAGCCGCTCCGGCCGCAACGCGCCTTCGCGCATGCGCGCCACGCCCAGCAGCCGGGCCGGCTCGCCGGCATAGACGCGCGCCAGCGCATCCTCGGCCAGCCCGGTGCCGGCCGGCAGGTCACGCTGGGCAATGCGCTGGCCCTGCAGGAAGCGCGTTGCAGCGGCCTCGTCCAGATGCACCGGCGCACACTTCTGCAGCAAGGCGTCCACAGGTGCCAGCATGGTCGGGCGCTGCGCGTCGTCGTGCTGTTCGATCTGTTCCAGCGTCACCGCGCCGTCCAGCGTCAGGTCGCCCACGGCGATGCGGCGCAGTCCGGTCAAGTGCGCGCCACAGCCCAGCGCTTCGCCGATGTCCTCGGCCAGCGTGCGGATATAGGTGCCCTTGCTGCACGTCACCCGCATCGTGAACGACGGGGCATTGGGCAAGGCGCAGTCCAGCAGCGCAATCGAACGGATGGTGACGCGGCGCGCCGCGCGCTCCACGGTCTGGCCGGCGCGCGCGTATTCATACAGCGGGCGGCCGTCCTTCTTCAGCGCCGAATGCATCGGCGGCACCTGTTCGATCTCGCCGAGGAAGCTTGCCAGCGCCTGCTCCACCGCGGCGCGGTCGCAGGTGACCTCGCGCACGTCGAGCAGTTCGCCTTCGGCGTCGCCCGTGCTCGAGCGCGCGCCCAGCCGCACTACGGCGTCATAGGTCTTGTCCGCTTCCAGCAGGTCTTGCGAAAACTTGGTGGCCTCGCCGAAGCACAGCGGCAGCAGCCCCGTGGCAAGCGGGTCCAGCGTGCCGGTATGGCCTGCCTTGGCCGCGCGCAAGAGGCGCTTGGCGCGCACCAGCGCGTCGTTGGACGACAGGCCCAGCGGCTTGTCGAGCAGCAGCACACCATGGACCTCGCGGCGCGGCAGGCGCGGCGGACGGTTGGCGTTGGAATCGGTCATCGGGAGAAAGCGGGAGGCGGGACGGCGATGCGGCGCGGATGGCGGCAATGTAAATCGTGCGGCCGCGAAACCCATGCCAGGGCGGCATGGGCGCCGGCTTCAGTCGTCTTTCGAACGCGTGGCGTTCGCTTCGTTGATCAGCTTGGACATCTCGATCGCATGTTCGACCGAGGTATCGTGGAAGAAGCGCAGCGTCGGCACGGTATGGATGTGCAGGCGCTTGTACAGCAGCGAGTGCAGGTAGCCGGCCTTTTCGTTCAGGATGGCTTCCGCCTCTGCGGCTTCTGCGCCCAGCACGGTGAAGTACACCTTGGCGTGCGCATAGTCAGGCGTCAGCGCGACCGACTGCAGCGTGACCAGGCCGAGGCGCGGGTCGCGCAGTTCGCGCTGGATCATCTCGGCCAGGTCCTTCTGGATCTGGTCGGAGATGCGGAGATTGCGGGAGGAGATGCTGCCTTTCTTGGCCATTCAATACTGTCTAGTCGAGATGACAACGGCAGGCCGAAGCCTGCCGTTGCTTGCGACGCCTTACAGCGTACGCGCCACCTCTGTGATTTCGTACACCTCGAGCTGGTCGCCTTCCTGAACATCATTGAAGTTCTTGATCGACAGACCGCACTCAAAGCCTTGCTTGACTTCCTTGACGTCGTCCTTGAAGCGCTTGAGCGAATCCAGCTCGCCGTCGTGGATGACCACGTTGTTGCGCAGCACGCGCACCAGCGAGTTGCGCTTGACCAGGCCGTCGGTAACCATACAGCCGGCCACCGCACCGATCTTCGGCACGCGGAACACCTGGCGCACCTCGACCTGGCCGATGGTGGTCTCGCGCTTCTCCGGCGCCAGCATGCCCGACATCGCCGCCTTGATCTCGTCTACCGCATCGTAAATGATGTTGTAGTAGCGGATATCGATGCCGTTGTGCTCGGCCAGCTTGCGCGCACCAGCGTCGGCACGCACGTTGAAGCCGATGATGACCGCCTTCGAAGCCGTCGCCAGGTTGACGTCGGACTCGGAGATGCCACCCACGCCGCCATGCACGATCTGCACGCGCACTTCGGCGGTCGACAGTTTCTGCAGCGACTGCACCAGCGCTTCCTGCGAACCCTGCACGTCGGCCTTGACGATCAACGGCAGCGTCTGCACTTCGCCTTCGGCCATCTGCTCGAGCATGTTCTCCAGCTTGGCGGCCTGTTGCTTGGCCAGCTTCACGTCGCGGAACTTGCCCTGGCGGAACAGCGCGATTTCACGTGCCTTGCGCTCGTCCGGCAGCACCAGCACTTCTTCACCGGCGGCAGGCACTTCCGACAGACCCTGGATTTCCACCGGGATCGACGGGCCGGCTTCCTTGGTCGGCTTGCCGTTCTCGTCCAGCATGGCACGCACGCGGCCGTAGGCGCTGCCAGCCAGGACCACATCGCCACGCTTGAGCGTGCCGCTGCTGACCAGGATGGTTGCGATCGGGCCCTTGCCCTTGTCGAGCTGGGCTTCCACCACCAGGCCCTTGGCCGGGGCATCCACCGGCGCCGTCAGTTCCAGCACTTCGGCTTGCAGAAGCACTTGCTCGAGCAGGTCTTCCACACCGGTACCCATCTTGGCGGAAACCGGCACGAACGGCGAATCGCCGCCGTATTCTTCCGGCACCACCTGCTCGGCCACCAGTTCCTGCTTGACGCGGTCCGGGTTGGCATCGGGCTTGTCGATCTTGTTGATCGCCACGACGATCGGCACACCGGCAGCCTTGGCATGCGCGATGGCTTCCTTGGTCTGCGGCATCACGCCGTCGTCGGCGGCCACCACCAGGATCACGATATCGGTCGCCTTGGCACCGCGGGCACGCATGGCCGTGAAGGCCTCGTGACCCGGGGTATCCAGGAACGTAATCACGCCGCGGTCGGTTTCCACATGGTAGGCACCGATGTGCTGCGTAATCCCGCCGGCTTCGCCCGCTGCCACCTTGGTGCGGCGGATGTAGTCCAGCAGCGAGGTCTTGCCGTGGTCGACGTGACCCATCACGGTCACCACCGGCGGACGCGGCAGCAGCTCGGCGTCGGTGTGTTCCTCACCACCCACCACCAGCAGCGCTTCCGGATCGTCCAGCTTGGCGGCATACGCCTTGTGGCCCATTTCTTCCACCACGATCATGGCGGTTTCCTGGTCCAGCACCTGGTTGATGGTCACCATCTGGCCGAGCTTCATCATCTGCTTGATGACCTCGGACGCCTTGACGGCCATCTTGTGCGCCAGGTCGGCCACGGAGACGGTTTCCGGCACGTGCACTTCACGCACGACCGGCTCGGTCGGCGCCTGGAAGCTGCTGCGGCTGTCGTCATGCTGCTGCTGCCTGCCGCCGCGGCCACGCGGGCCACCGCGCCAGCCGCCCACGCCACCCGACGTATCGCCACGGGTCTTCAGGCCGCTGCCCTTCTTGCGGCTGCTGTCGTCCTGCCAGCCCGCCTTTACGACCTTGCCCTTCTTGTCGGCGGTTGCCGTGGTCGTGGTCGTGGTGACCGGCTTCTTTTCGTCCTTCTTCGCTTCCGTGGTCGCACCGGCCGGCTTCACCGGCTTGTGCAGCGTACCGGTCTGCTCGGCCTTCTTCTCTTCAGCCTTGCGCTCGGACGGCGCCTTCAGCACGCGCGGCGGGGCGTTCAGCATCTGCTGGATCGCGCGGGCCTCGGCTTCGGCAGCCTCGCGGCGCTTGCGCGCAGCGACTTCCTGCTCGGCGCGGGCCTTGTCGGCAGCAGCCTTGGCCTCGTCGGCAGCCTTCTGCGCCTCGGCGCGTTCGGCGGTTACGCGTGCCTTCTCGTCCTCTGCCTTCTTGCGCGAGGAATCCTCGTTGGCCTCGGTCACGGCGCGCGATGCGGCAGCCTCTTCCTCCGCCTTGCGGGCGGCGAGTTCGGCCTGGCGGCGCTGTTCAGCCTCCAGCGCTTCCTGGCGGGCGCGGCGCTCGGCTTCTTCACGCTCGGCTGCCTCGCGGGCGGCCTTGGCTTCAGCTTCCTGGCGCGCCAGCAGTTCAGCCTGTTGGCGTTCATCCTCGTCGCGGCGTGCTTCCTCGACAGCATCGGCGACAGGCGCCTGGGCTTCGGCCCCGTCGGCCTGGGTATCGGGCGCAGCTTCGTCGCGCTTGATCAGCACGCGCTTCTTGCGCACTTCCACCTGGACCGTGCGGGTCTTGCCGGTGCCATCCGACTGGCGGATCTCGGAGGTTTCGCGCTTGGTCAGTGTGATCTTCTTGCGGGAGCTGTCGTCGGCCTGGCCGTGCGAACGCTTCAGATAGTCCAGCAGCCTGGTCTTATCCGATTCCGTGATGATGTCTTCTGGCGTCGCTTTGCCCACCCCAGCCGCCTGCAATTGTTCCAGCAGGGCAGCTGCGCTGCGACTCAGTTCTGCGGCCAGTTGGGCAACTGTTGTGCTTGCCATTCAAACCCTTTCAATGCTTGGTTTCTACGTCGGGACAAATCGTTGCGGAAAGCGCGCCCGGGCCAGGTGTAGGCCGGCCCGGCCGTGTCCCTCAGTTGAACCAATGTTCCCGTGCTTTCATGATCAGCGACTTGGCTTCTTCCTCGCTGACACCGGTCATCTCGACCAGCTCGTCCACGGCCAGTTCGGCCAGGTCGTCACGCGTATGGATATCGCCTTCGGCCAGCTTGCCGATCAATTCCGGGTTGAGGCCGTCGAGCGAGCGCAGGTCCTGCGACACCTCTTCCACCTTTTCTTCCCGGGCCAGTTCCATCGTCAGGAGCGCATCACGCGCGCGATTGCGCAGCTCGTTGACGGTGTCTTCGTCAAAGGCCTCGATCTCCATCATTTCACTGATGGGGACATAAGCCACTTCTTCCAGCGTGGAGAAGCCTTCCTCGATCAGGATGTCGGCAACTTCCTCGTCCACGTCCAACTTGGCCATGAACAGCTTGCGCACGACATCGCTCTCTTCGGCCTGCTTCTGCGCCGATTCTTCCTGCGTCATGATGTTGATCTGCCAGCCGGTCAGCTCGGACGCCAGGCGCACGTTCTGACCACTGCGGCCGATGGCGACGGCGAGGTTTTCCTCGTCGACCACCACGTCCATGCTGTGCTTCTCTTCATCCACCACGATCGACTGCACCTGCGCCGGCGCCAGCGCGCCGATCACAAATTGCGCCGGGTCTTCCGACCACAGCACGATGTCCACGGCCTCGCCGCCGATCTCGTTACGCACCGCGGTGACGCGCGTGCCACGCACGCCCACGCAGGTGCCGATCGGGTCGATGCGCTTGTCATGCGCGACCACGGCGATCTTGGCGCGCACGCCCGGATCACGGGCAGCCGCCTTGATCTCCAGCAGGCCCTCTTCCATTTCCGGCACTTCGTTCTCGAAGAGCTTGATCAGGAACTCGGGCGCGGTGCGCGACAGTTCAATCTGCGGGCCGCGCGCGGCGCGGTCCACATTCAGAATATACGCACGCACGCGGTCACCGGTGCGCAGGTTTTCCTTGGGGATGATCTGGTCGCGGGCCAGCAGCGCTTCCACGCGGCCGGACTCGACGATCAGGCCCTTCTTGTCGGCGCGCTTGACCGTGCCGGTCATGATCTTCTCGCCGCGATCCAGGTAGTCGTTCAGGATCTGCTCGCGCTCGGCGTCGCGGATGCGCTGCAGGATCACCTGCTTGGCAGCCTGAGCACCGATGCGGCCGAACTCGACCGACTCGATCTGCTGCTCGATAAAATCACCCAGCTCGATGCTGGGGGTTTCATCGCGGGCTTCGAACAGCAGGATCTGCTTGTCCGGCTCTTGCAGGCCCAGCTCGTCGGGAACGACCAGCCAGCGGCGGAAGGTTTCATGCTCGCCCGACTCGCGATCGATCGCGACACGGATATCCACGTCTTCCTCGAAACGCTTCTTGGTGGCCGAGGCGAGCGCCGCCTCCAGGGCACCGAATACCACATCCTTGTCGACGTTCTTCTCACGCGCAAGCGCATCGACGAGCAACAGAACTTCGCGGCTCATTGCTTGTTCCCTTTTCTTTGATTTCCTTTGAAGTCGATCACCGGCACCAGGCGTGCCTTGTCGACATCGGATACGGCAAATTCCAGCAGCGCCGGGCCATCTTTGCCCTCGAACTCCAGGCCAATCTTCTCCTCGCCCGCCGCGCCGGTGGGCTCGCGCAGGATGCCTGTGAAGTTCTTCTGTCCGTTGACGGGCAGGCGCAGCGTCACGCGCACCTCCTCGCCGGCAAAGCGAACGTAGTCGGCCAGCTTCTTCAGCGGCCGGTCCAGTCCGGGCGACGAAACCTCGAGGCGTTCATAGTCGACGTTCTCGACCGTGAACACGTGGGTGAGCTGGCGGCTCACCTTTTCACAATCCTCGATGGCAATGCCGGTTTCAGGCTGATCGATATAGACACGCAGCAATCCGGCCGGGGCACGCTCGAGCTCGACCAGCTCATATCCCATGCCGCTTAGGGTGGTTTCGATCAAATCTGCCAGATGCACTGTTATCCCGAGTAATGGCCATCAACACCGTGGCAGGCAAACCCGCCGGTGCCGTCCGGGACGACCCTGCTGCAGCCCTGCCTGTCCGCCATCCCCCCGCTCCAGCGGAGAGAACCGAAAAACGGGCGAACCAAAAAAAAATGGGCGCAATGCCCATCATTCGCCCATCCTCGACGAGGATGGCTTTTTGAATAGACTTGAATTATACGCGGATTACGTCGAAAAGGCAAAAGCCAGACATTTCCGCGCACTGAACCCGGCGCCGGCGGGCATTCAGCCCGCCATGCGCCGCAATCAGCGCTTATCGGTTGCCGCCGCGGTTGCCACCACGGTTGCCGCCGCCACCGCCACTGCCTCCGCGCGGGGAACGGTTACCGCCCGGTTTCGACGCCTTCGGCATCACATTGCCGTTGGCTTCGCCACCGCCACGACGCGGCTTGCCCTGACCCTGGCCGCCCAGACCGCCCTGGCCACCCTGACCGCGCATGCCACCCATGCCGCCCATGCCGGCGCCACCGCGCCCCTGGCGTGCGCCAGTGCCGCGCCCGCCACCCAGGTTGGCCGCGTGCGAGGTCAGCAACGTGGGCCCGTGGCTGATATAGCCCATCGAGGTCTTCATCGGATCCGGCTGGCTGCTGCGGCCGCCGCCACCGCCCCGGGCACCGCCCTGGTCGAAGCGCGGCAGGCCGTCCATGCCCGTGGGCATCGGCATGCCGGCAATCGCGGCTTCGGTGCGCTGCTTGCGCCCGCCCACCTTGGTAGCGCCCTTGGGGGCCTGCTCGCCCTTGCCGGGCACCTTCAGGCCGACACCGGCCATCAGCGCCTTGACGTCATTGGGCTCGACTTCCTGCCAGCGGCCGCGCTTGAGGCCGCGCGGCAGCAGGAACTGGCCGTAGCGGGTGCGGATCAGGCGCGACACGGTCAGCCCGACCGCCTCGAACATGCGGCGCACTTCACGGTTGCGGCCCTCGGTCAGGGCCACGTGGTACCACTGGTTGACACCTTCGCCACCGCCGTCGGCAATGCGCAGGAAGTTGGCTTCGCCGTCATCGAGCTTGATGCCGTGCAGCAGGCGCTGACGGTCGGCCTCGGCCAGCTCGCCCAGCGTGCGCACCGCGTACTCGCGCTCCACGCCGTAGCGTGGGTGCATGAAGCGGTTGGCAATGTCACCCGAGGTGGTGAAGATCAGCAGGCCTTCGGTATTGAAGTCCAGGCGGCCCACCGCGACCCACTTGCCGCTCTTGATGCGCGGCAGGCTGTCGAACACGGTCGGACGGCCTTCCGGATCGGACTGGCTGACGATCTCGCCGGCGGGCTTGTGGTACAGCAGCACGCGCGGCGGCTTGGTCGACACCTTGCGGTGGATCAGCTTGCCGTTCACGCGGACCTGGTCCGCCGGCAGGATGCGCTGGCCGATATGGGCCGGCAGGCCGTTGACCGAAACGCGGCCCTGCAGGATCAGTTCTTCCATCTCGCGGCGCGAGCCCAGCCCGCCCTCGGCCAGCACCTTGTGCAGCTTGGGCGCGTCGTCGTCAGCCGACAGCTCGCGCACCGGCTTGGCCTTGGTGCGCGGGATGACGGTGTCTTCGGTGTCGTACTGCTCGGAGATCACGAAGCGGAACAGGTCTTCGCTGCTCGCCGCGGTCTTGTCCCCGCCGCCCTGGCCCTTGCGGGGCGCCTGCGGCTTGCCGCCATCCTTGCGGCGGCCCTGCTGCCGCGCGCCGGCGCCCTGCGCCTCGCCCGGCGCCGCCGCCTTGCCTGAGCGCTGGACCGGCTTGCGCTTGCGGCCGGGCTGCTCGGGCTTGTCGGTGCCTTCGGCCCTGGCCGCGCGGTCCACCTTGTCTGCTTTGCTGGTGCCCTGGCCGCCCTGGCTGCTCTGGCCGCCCTCGCCCTGCCCCGTCTTGCGCTTGCCGCGGCCGCGCTGGCCACCGCGCGCGCCGCCCGCCGCCTGGGCGGCGCCCGCTTCACCGGCATCGGCCTGGCCGCCGGCGCTGGCGCCTTCGGCGCCCTCGCCGCGGTCCTGCGTTGCCTGGCGGCGCGATGCGACCAGGTTCCTCAGCCCGCGGCGCAGCCCCTTGCGGCGGGGCGCGGCTTCGCTGCCCGATCCGGGTTCTGCGGCGCCGGTGTCGGCGGGTGCGCCCGCATTGCGGGTGTCTTGCTCAACGGAATCAGACAAGATATTCACTATCGGATGTTGCATGTTGTTCAGTTCGGCACGCGCTCGTCGTGCTCGCTCGGGTGCGGCGGGGTGCCGTTGTCCGGCAAATCGCCCCGCGCCCCGTCCGGATTGGGTGCGGCTGGTTCGATGGAAGCGGCCTCGGCGGCATCGTCGGCTGCAGCTTGCAGCGGTTGCACGTCAAAGCCATTGGCGCCTTGGTCGACCGGGTCGGTCGTCTCGGCTTCGTTCGCGACGGATGCTTGGGCCACATCCGCTGCCTGCGCGGCGGGGTCGGCAAATGCTTCCTCGTCGGCACTGGCTGCCTTGTTTGCAGCCAGGTCTTCAAAATTGATGGCCTGTTGTTCCAGCAGGGTTGCCTGCGCCTGCGCCTGGGCGTCTTCCAGCGGCGGCAGCTCATCCAGCGTACGCAGCCCAAGATCGTCCAGGAATGCCTTGGTGGTCGCATACAGCGCCGGCCTGCCCGGCACGTCGCGGTGTCCGATCACCTCGATCCAGCTGCGGTCCTCAAGCTTCTTGACCACTTCCGTGCTGACCGTTACGCCGCGGATTTCCTCGATATCGCCGCGGGTCACCGGCTGCCGGTAGGCAATGATCGCCAGTGTTTCCATCACGGCGCGCGAATATTTTGGCGGCTTTTCGGGATTCAGCCGATCGAGGTATTCACGCATTTCCGGCCGGCTCTGGAAGCGCCAGCCGCTGGCCAGGGCCACCAGTTCCACGCCGCGCGGCCGCCAGTCCTGGCGCAGTTCCTCAAGCAGCACGCGGATGGTGTCTGCGCCGACGTCGTCGTCAAACAGCCGCCGCAGGTCATTGACGCGCAACGGTTCCTGCGCGCAGATCAGCGCCGTCTCGAGGACGATCTTCGCCTCTTGGGTATTCATGTTGATGGTGTGCAGCCTGTCTTTGCACCTGCTCCCGGACGGATCCGGGGCATCGGAGATTTTGGATACAGCGGTACGAAAGCCACCGCCATCTCATTGCGCAGCTAGCCGGATACCTGCTGCATCCAAGCCGTGCACTTCCCTATCTTTGCATCGAGTTGCCGGGTCGTTCCGGCAGGAGATCGTTCGCGTGCCGTTATGGATCGGCCAGCAAACCTCTTGCGTAGCGCGCCCGCACATATCGGACGTCGCTGTCAGCGAACTGAAGGCCTCGGACGCAAGAAAAACGGGTATCGGGAGCAAGGCCGGCATCGCCAACACCGCAGTGCCAGCCGGACTTTTGAACCAGATCTTTTGAACCGGATGGACTGCGGGGACGGGACGGGCATCGAAAACCTTCCGCTTCCCCTGCCCTGAACGCGCCTTCTGGTAGGAAGGCCGCCTGGCGCTGCTCGCCCGCTGCTTACCGCGGCTCATTCTATGCCGCGCGATACCGCAATGTTGGCGATTGTATGGCATTCCCGCCCCCGCCTGCAACCATCATCCGTTGCCCGGGCGGCGCCGGCGCCTCAGAACACCAGGCAGAATCCATGCTCGGCCAGCGAATGTGGCAGCAGCACCGCTCGCGCAATGCCAAGGGCGCCGAACGCCATCACCGCCAGGCCGGCCCCCAGGCGCACGCCGGGACGTCGCGACAGCGTACGCAAGTAGCCCGCGAGGCCGGACAGCACCAGCAGATTAGGCAATGTGCCGAGCCCGAACACGCCCATCACGAGTGCGCCGGACGCCGCGTTGCCCGCCAGCAGCGCCAGCGTAAGCGCCCCATAGACCATGCCGCACGGCACCAGCCCCCACGCCAGGCCCACGCCATAACGCCGCGCCAGTCCGCTTCGCGCCCGCACAAACGCCGGCATGGCGCCTGCCAGGCCACCCAGCCGCCGCGCCACCGTTGCGCCGGCGCGCGCCGCCAGCCGCTCCAGCCAGTCGACGGTAAAAGTGTTGCCGCGCAGCAACCGCCAGCCCGACCACAGCAGCATGACGCTGCCCGCGCCGAACAGCCAGCGCTGCACCGGCAGGTAATCCTGCTTCCATGCCGAGGCACCGAGTGCGCCTAGCGCGGCACCAAGAAGCATATAGGTCGAGATCCGGCCCAAGTGCATAGTCAGCAACTCGGCCAGCCAGGCGGCGCGGCTGGGCACCAGACTGATCGTCACCGTCGCGCCGCGGCGTTGTTCCACGGCCAGCGCCACGCCGCCGCACATGGCAGCGCAGTGGACTCCGCCCAGCAAAGCGAGCAGAAAAACGCTGATCAGCACGCCAAATGTCAATTCTTACTCCCTACCGCATCACATCGCACGGTAAAATGTCCTAATCGCGCCCTCGCTGCCATTTCTAGCAGGTTCCAATTGCTCACCTCCATTCCCATTACCGAGATGTCGCCCCGCTGCTCCACCTGTGCAATGGGGCAGCTGTGCCTTCCGGTCGGCATGTCGCAGCAAGACCTCGCCAAGATGGACACGCTGGTACAGGAACGCATCCGCGTGCACAAGGGTGAAACCTTGTATCGCATGGGCGATCCGCTCACCGCGGTCTATGCCGTGCGCTTTGGCACGCTCAAGACCCACGTCACCACTGAAGACGGCCGCTCGCAGATTACCGGCTTCCACCTGCCCGGCGAAATCGTCGGTCTCGACGGGCTGGGCGAGATGCAGCATGCCTCCGATGCCGCCGCGCTGGAAGATACCGAAGTCTGCGTGGTCCGCATGAGCGAACTGCAGTCCCTCTCGGTCGACCTGCCATCGCTGCAGCAGCAGTTCCTGCGCCTGATGGGCAAGGAAATCACGCACGACCAGCTGATGCTGGTCACGCTGGGCTCGATGCGCGCCGAGGAACGCCTTGCCGCCTTCCTGATCAACCTCTCTGAGCGCCTGTCGGCGCGCGGCTATTCGGCGTCCGAGTTCGTGATGCGCATGAGCCGCGAAGAAATCGGCAGCTACCTGGGCCTGAAGCTCGAAACCGTCAGCCGCCTGTTCTCTCGCTTTGCCGAAGCCGGCCTGATCCAGATTCGCCAGCGCCACGTCAAGCTGGTGGACATCGACGGCATCAAGCAACTCTACAGCCGCTCCTGCTAAGCGGCCAAGCGCTGCCAGTGCCGCATCCGGCCATGGCAGCGCAGACCTCACGCCAGTCCGCTCATTCCAGTTCGTCGGTATCGCTGAGCCGCGTCGGCATGGTGTAGAGCGTCAGTCCGCTGGACAACGCGCAGAACACCCAGGCCATCAGGAAGCCGATGGTGTAGACCGATTCGCGGGACGCTTCGATCGGCTGGCCGAAGAAGTTCAGGTCACCGGGATCCACCACCGAAAACACCGTCGCGGTCGCAAAGCCAGCCATCAGGAACGCCGGCCAGAGTACCCACATCAGCCAGCGCAACCTCATGGCTGCCTCGCTGCGGCAGCCTTGGGCGGCGCGGCATCGGCCTTCTCCACCACCAGGCCATGGCGCGTTGCACCCTGCACCGGCATGTCCGGATGCGTGGACGCCAGCCAGATCGTCACGCCGCACGCCACCATCGCCACCAGCGGGCCGCTCATCAATAGCCACGGCCACGGCTCCTTCCACCACGGATTGCCTTGCTGACTCATCTTGCCCCCTTCATCTTGACGACTAAGTCCGCGTCTGCCCAGCTTCACAAATCGCGCGGCACGATGAAACTGGTGGATTGCCGGATTTCGGCCTGCCCCCGCTCCGTGCCTTCGCTCGTCACTGTCACGTTGATCTTGTGCGTGCCCCGCGCCGCGGCCTCGATCGGCACGCGGATCCGGATCGGCAGCAACCGGTTGGACGTCGGCGCCAACGATTCGGCCTGCTTGTCGTACTCCACCCTCAGGTTCTTCAGCTCGTCGCTGTCGGCGCGCACGCTGATCTTCATCGGCGCTTCGGTGGTGTTGATCAGCTGCAGGCGATAGACGTTCTCGATCCAGCGGCCTTCCACTTCACGGCCGAGCGCACCACGGTCGCGGATGATGTCGACCTTCAGCGGCGTGCGCAGCGCGATCGACGCCATGAAGCCGCCCAGCAGCACCACCCAGACCACGGAATAGATGATGACGCGCGGACGCAGCAGGCGCTTGCGCGATGCCGCTGCGGACAAGGCCTTGCGCATCGCGTTTTCCGAGGTATACCGGATCAGGCCGCGCGGATAGTCCATCTTGTCCATGACCTGGTTGCAGGCGTCGATGCAGGCGCCGCAGCCGATGCACTCGTACTGCAGGCCGTCGCGGATATCGATGCCTGTCGGGCACACCTGTACGCAGATGCTGCAGTTGACGCAGTCGCCAAGCCCCGCCTTGTAGTGATCGGTCTTGCGCGACCGGCTGCCGCGCGGCTCGCCGCGGCCGACGTCGTAGGTCACGACATAGGTATCGCGATCCACCATCACGCTCTGGAAGCGCGCATACGGGCACATGTACTTGCACACCTGCTCGCGCATGAAGCCCGCATTGCCCCAGGTGGCGAACGCGTAAAACAGCATCCAGAACGACTGCCACGGCCCCAGCGACAGGCTGAGCACCTCGCCGCCCAGACCGCGGATCGGCGCGAAATAGCCGATGAAGGTAAAGCCGGTCCAGAGCGCAATCAGCACCCACAGGAAGTGCTTGGTCGCCTTGAGACGGAACTTGCGCAGGCTCCACGGATCGCCATCGAGCCGGATGCGGGCGATGCGGTCGCCTTCGACCCGCCGCTCGATCCACATGAAGATCTCGGTATAGACCGTCTGCGGACAGGCATAGCCGCAGAACAGCCGCCCCGCGATCGCCGTGAACAGGAACAGCGCCAGCGCCGAGATCACCAGCAGCACCGCCAGGTAGATCACATCCTGTGGCCACAGCACCAGCCCGAAGATGTAGAACTTGCGCGCGCCAAGGTCGAACAGCACGGCCTGGCGGCCGTTCCATTGGAGCCAGGGCGTGCCGTAGTAGATCAGCTGGGTCAGGATCACCAGCCAGACCCGCCAGTTGGAGAAGGCGCCCGTCACCGAGCGCGGGTAGATCTTGCGGCGGACCTCGTAGAGCGTTTCGTCAGAGGTCTCGCCCGGCGCAGCGGCCGACCGTTGCAGGTCGGCCGCCCGGGCCATTTCTTCGGTCCCGGGTGCATTCATGGGCATGCTCTCCCGCGAGCCACCAGCGCCCGCTCACTTGAGTCGTCGGTCATTGCCCGTCTCCACTCCCGATGTTGGACAAACCCCAGATATAGGCCGTCAGCATCCGGATGCGCTCAGGCGTCAGGATCTCCTCATGCGCGGGCATTTTGTTGTTGTGGCCCTTCAGGATGGCGTCGACGATGCTGCCTTCCGAGCTGCCATACAGCCAGACGTTGTCCGACAGGTTGGGCGCACCGAGCGCCTGGTTGCCCTTGCCGCCGGCGCCGTGGCATGCCACGCAGGTCGTCTTGAAGGTGCCCTCGCCACGCGACGCACGGATCGGGTCCGACGACAGCCCCGACAGCGAGCGCACGTATTGCGCCACGTCGCCCGCCTGCTTGGCGTCGATGGTCGCGGCAAACGGCGGCATCACGCCATTGCGGCCCTTGGTGATGGTCTGCTGGATGGTGTCGGGTTCGCCGCCATAGAGCCAGTCGTTGTCCGTCAGGTTCGGGAAGCCGCGGCTGCCGCGCGCGTCCGAACCATGGCACTGTGCGCAGTAGTTCAGGAACAGGCGCTGGCCGATCTCGCGCGCCTGCGGATCCGCCGCCACCTGCTTGACGTCCATCTTCAGGTACTTGGCGTAGATCTCGTTCTGCATCTTCTCCTGCGCCACGCGGTGCGCGGCAAGTTCGCCCTGCGTGGAGAACTTCAGCACGCCGGCATACGAACCCAGCCCCGGGTACAGCACCAGGTAGGCCAGGCTGAAGATGCAGGCCAGCAGGAACATCCACATCCACCAGCGCGGCAGCGGGTTGTTCAGCTCGCGCAGGTCACCGTCCCAGACATGGCCGGTGTCTTCAGTGCCGCCGGCGGTCTTGGTGACCTTGCGTTGCGAGAACAGCAGCCACACGCACCAGACGATGCCGACGAGCGCGATGGCGGCAATGTAATAACTCCAGAATTCGGAAATGAAATCGCTCATGGCTAGGTGTTCCGGCTCGATGTTGTCGTAGTTTCGTCAGGCAGCGCGAACGGCAGCATGGCGGATTCCCGGTTGGCGGCCTGCCGGCCGGCGGACCAGGCCCACCAGCAGATCCCCAGGAAGACGACCATCGACACGACGGTCGCAAAGGCAGTGATCATGGCCATGGCTTACTCCTTGGGTGCCGCGGCCGCGGCGGAATCCACGCGGACGTTGCGGCGGTTGGTGCCCAGGCCTTGCAGGTAGGCAACCAGCGCATCTTCTTCGGTCTTGCCCTTGAGCTCGTCCGGTGCCTTGGCGATCTCGGCATCCGTGTACGGCACGCCCAGGCGCACCAGCGCGTGCATGCGGGCCTGGATATCGTTGGTGGGCAGCTCGGCCTTTTCCAGCCACGGGTACGATGGCATCACCGATTCCGGCACCACATCGCGCGGATTGCGCAGGTGGATACGCTGCCAGTCATCCGAGTAGCGCCCGCCCACGCGCGCCAGGTCAGGACCGGTGCGTTTGGAGCCCCACAGGAACGGGTGGTCGTAGACCGACTCGCCCGCCGTGGAGAAGTGGCCGTAGCGCTCGGTCTCGGCCTGCAGCGTGCGGACCTGCTGCGAGTGGCAGCCGACGCAGCCTTCACGGATATAGATATCGCGGCCCATCAGCCGCAGCGGCGAATACGGGGTGATGCCCGGATCCGGCTCGGTGGTGGAGTGCTGGAAGAACAGCGGCACGATCTGGACCAGACCCGCAATGCTGACCACGAGGATCGTGCAGATGATCAGCCAGCCGATGTTCTTCTCCAGCGTTTCGTGGGAAAAGAAGCGTTGTTTGTCGGACATCTTTCTATCCTGGATTGATCAGTGGGCAGAGGCAGGGATGCTGGCCGGGATCGGCGCATCCACGGCGGGCTTGCCGACGATGGTCTTGAGCACGTTGTAGGCCATCAGCAGCATGCCGGACAGGAAACACAGGCCACCCAGCAAGCGAATCAGGTAGAACGGGTACTTGGCCTTGACCGCTTCGACGAAGGCATAGGTCAGCGTGCCGTCAGGCTGCGTGGCACGCCACATCAGGCCTTCCATCACCCCGGCGATCCACATCGAGGCGATATACAGCACCACGCCGATGGTCGCGATCCAGAAGTGCCACTCGATCAGCCGGACGCTGTACATCTGCTTCTCGCCGAACAGACGCGGGATCAGGTAGTAGAGCGAGCCGATCGAGATCATCGCGACCCAGCCCAGCGCGCCCGAGTGCACGTGCCCGATGGTCCAGTCCGTGTAGTGCGAGAGCGCGTTGACGGTCTTGATCGACATCATCGAGCCTTCGAACGTGGCCATGCCGTAGAACGACAGCGCCACCACCAGGAACTTCAGGATGGGGTCGGTGCGCAGCTTGTGCCAGGCCCCCGACAGGGTCATGATGCCGTTGATCATGCCGCCCCACGACGGCGCCAGCAGGATCAGCGAGAACACCATGCCCAGCGACTGCGCCCAGTCCGGCAGCGCGGTGTACTGCAGGTGGTGCGGGCCGGCCCACATGTAGGTGAAGTTCAGCGCCCAGAAGTGAACGATGGACAGGCGGTAGGAGTAGATCGGGCGCTCGGCCTGCTTGGGAATGAAGTAGTACATCATCCCCAGGAAGCTGGTGGTCAGGAAGAAGCCCACGGCGTTATGGCCGTACCACCACTGGATCATCGCGTCCTGCACGCCGGCATAGGCCGAGTAGGACTTCCACAGCGACACCGGCATCTCGATGTTGTTGACGATATGCAGCAGCGCGATGGTCAGGATGTAGGCGCCGAAGAACCAGTTGGCGACGTAGATATGCCGGGTCTTGCGCTTGACGATGGTGCCGAAGAACACGATCGCGTAGGCCACCCAGACTGCGGTGATCAGCAGGTCGATCGGCCATTCCAGTTCGGCGTATTCCTTGGAGCTGGTGATCCCCAGCGGCAGCGTGATGGCGGCGGCGACGATGACCAGTTGCCAGCCCCAGAACGTGAACGCGGCCAGCGGGCCGCAGAACAGGCGCGCCTGGCAGGTGCGCTGGACCACGTAGTATGAGGTCGCGAACAGCGCGCTGCCGCCGAAGGCGAAGATCACCGCATTGGTATGCAGCGGCCGCAGCCGGCCAAACGACAGCCAGGGTGTGTTGAAGTTGAGTTCGGGCCAGATCAGCTGTGCTGCCAGCAGCACGCCGACGGCCATGCCGACGATCCCCCAAACTACCGTCATGACAGCGAACTGTCTTACGACGCCGTAATTGAAGGTGTCGACGCGTGAAGACGCGGCAGTGACATCCATTCAGACCCCCAAAGCTTAGAGAAGAGAAAAAACCTACTGACAGTGTGACTTTAGAAAAACCATGCTGCGTGTGCGTTGATCTTTATCAAGTCGCTCAGGGCATGCATGGAACCTGCGTGCGGGGCCCCCGGTCGGAGGGCGCGTCGCCCGGCGGGTTCAGGGCTTGTCGTTGTCCAGCAGGATCGATTCGGCGGGCCGGTCCAGGTCGTCGTACTGCCCGGCATGTAGGGCCCACCACAGCGCGCCCGCGATGACCACGACAAGCACCAGGCTCATCGGCACCAGCAGGTAAAGCGTTTCCATCAGTCAGACTCCCTTGTGCCGCGGCTTGCCGGCGCTCAGCAGGCGCCAGGCATTGGCCACCACCAGCAACGACGACAACGACATGCCGATGCCGGCCATCCAGGCCGTGACCAGCCCCGTCGCTGCGAGCGGGATGGCCACCACGTTGTAGAAGAAGGCCCAGCCCAGGTTCTGGCGCACCACCCGGCGCGTCTGGCGCGACACCGCCAACGCGGTTGCAATCTCGGCCACGCCGCCGTGCGTCAGCACCGCGTCCGCGCCGGCCTGGGCCAGCGGCGCGCCGCTGCCGATGGCGATCGACACCTCGGCCTGCGCCAGCACCGGCGCATCGTTGATGCCATCGCCCACGGCCAGCACCACCGCCCCGCCCTGCTGCAGCCGCGCTACATAGTCGCGCTTGCCTTCCGGGGTGACCGCGCCGGCCACGCAAGCTATGCCGAAGTGCGATGCCCACCAGTGGACCGCATCGGCGTGATCGCCCGATACCAGGTGGCAGCGCACGCCCAGTTCGTGCAGCCGCGCGAGCAGCTGCGGCGTCTGCGCCCGCTCGACATCGGCCAGGACGAAGCGCGCCAGCGGGCCCGCTGGCGCGCCCAGCCACACCACGGTGGCGCCAGGATGATCTGCGTCGCTGCGCCCGGTGTCCGGCGCCTGGCCGCTGTCGGGCCCCAGCGCCGCGACAAAGTCGGCGCGGCCAAGCCGCAGGCGTCGGCCATCGACGATCGCCTCCAGGCCCTGGCCCGGGATGTTGCGCATGTCGGACACCTGGAGCTGCATGCCGGCGCTGCCCTGTGCCGCGGCCACCAGTGCGCGCGCGATCGGATGTTCACCACCGCGCTCCATCGCGGCGGCCAGTGCCAGGCATCGGGCCCGGTCGGCGTCAGCCAGCGGCTCGACCGCGGCCACGGCAAAGCGGCCTTCGGTCAGCGTGCCGGTCTTGTCGAGTACCACGTCGGTGACGCGCGCCAGCGTCTCCAGCGCGTGGCCGCGTGTCAGCAGCACGCCGCGGCGCGACAGCGCCGCACCGGCCGCGGCCAGTGCGGCCGGCGTGGCCAGCGACAAGGCGCACGGGCAACTGACCACCAACACTGCAATCGTCACCAGCAAGGCGCGTGACGGATCGATCCAGACGCCCCACACCAGCCCGGTCAGCGCCGCCAGCACCAGCAGCGTCGCCACGAACCAGCCTGCGACGCGGTCGGCCAGCGTGGCTAGGCGCGGCTTTTCAGCCAGCGCGCGGTCCAGCACGGCGACGATCTCGGCCAGGCGGGTGCCGGCGCCGACGCGCGTGATCCGCAGTTCGAGCGGGCTTGCCGTATTGAAGTTGCCGGCCAGCACGGTCTCGCCTGCGGCGCGGCGCACCGGGCGGCTCTCGCCGGTCAGCATGGATTCATCGAGTTCGCTCGCGCCCGCCTCCACCGCGCCATCGGCAGGAACGATCTCGCCGGCCTTGACGCGGATGAGATCGCCCGCGCGCAGGCGCGCGACCGGGACACGCTCGCCGGCGGCACCGGTGGCGGCCAGCCGCTCGCAGGTGGCCGGCAACTGGCGCGCCAGCATCTCGGCGCCGCTGCGCGAGGCCTGGCGCACGCGCAGTTCCAGGTAGCGGGCCAGCAGCAGGAAGGCGACGAACATCGTCACCGAATCGAAATACACCTCGCCCACGCCGCGCACCGTGGCCAGCGCGCTGGCGGCGAAGCCGGCGCCGATGCCAATCGCCACCGGCACGTCCATGCCCATATGGCGCTGGCGCAGGCTGCGCCAGGCACCGGCAAAGATCGGCGAGGCGGCATAGAGCACAACCGGCAGCGTCAGGGCGAAGCTGGCCCAGCGCATCAGTTGAAGCTGGCCAGGGTCGATGGTGGCCTCATGGGTGTAGATCGGCCACGCATACATCATGACCTGCATCATGCCCAGCATGGCCACGGCCATGCGCATCAGCAGCCCGCGGCGCGCGCGGCGGTCCTGCTGGTCGGTGCGCGAGACCTCAAACGGCCAGGCCATGTAGCCGATGCCGGCCAGCGCGGCCAGCAACCCCGCCACCGTCTGGGCGCCATCGCGCCAGCGCACTACCACGCGCCGCGTGGCGACATTGGCGACCGCGGACTCCACGCCCGGCTGGCGACTCAGGTGCTGTTCGATCAGCCACGCGCAGGCGGCGCAGCGGATGTTCTCGGGCGCCAGCGTGATCTCGGCGCGGCCGCCGTCAAGCGGGCGGACAAACTGGGAGCGCAGCTCAGGAGTGTCGTAGGCGGCCCAGATCGGCTCGGCCTCGCGCCGGGCGTCGTCGTCGATGGGGCGGGCGAAGCGGGCTTCATCCCCATACAGGTGGGCAAAGCCGGCCGCATGGAGGGTCTGCGCCAGTGCCTGGCAACCGCCGCAGCAGAACACCCGGCGGCTGCCGTCCAGCTCGGCGGCAAGCGGCTCGGTATCCGTGACAGGCAGGCCGCAATGGAAGCAGGCCAGCCGCGCACCGGCGCCGGACGCACCCGGGCCCGCGGCGTCACGGAGCGCGGCCGGCAGGTACGGTGCCAGCAAGCTGGCAGAAGGACTGGTGACTGGGGGCGACGACATGGGGACCTTTTTCTACCCAATGGAGGGTATATGCGGGTCCTCGAATCGACCTTGATATAGGTCAATGCGGCCCGGCTATTGTCGCGCCGGGCCGGAAAACAACGCTCAGGTGAGCGTGGTATCCATGGTGCGGCGCTCGGATTCCAGGTATTCGCGCGATTGCATCTCGATGATGCGCGATACGGTCCGATGGAACTCATTGGCCATCTGGCCTTCGGTGTAGAGTTCGTCCGCGGGCACTTCCGCCGACATCAGCAGCTTGACCTTGTGGTCGTAGAAGACATCGATCAGCCAGGTGAAGCGGCGTGCCTCGGACGACATGCGCGGCGTCATGCGCGGCACGTCGGACAGGATCACGGTATGGAACTGGGACGCCAGTTCCAGGTAGTCGTTCTGCGAGCGCGGGCCGCCGCACAGCGTGGCAAAGTCGAACCACACCACGCCGTTGGCCTTGCGCAGCGCACGCAGCTCGCGGTGCTCGATATGCAGCAGCGGCGACTCGTCGGCCACGCCAGCGATCGAGGTGAAGGCGTCGCGCAGCGCGGAACTCGCCTTGGCGCCGAGCGGCGTGTGGTACGCCTGCACCTGCTCCAGCGCGCGCTTGCGATAGTCGATGCCAGCGTCGACGTTGAGCACGTCGAGCTTCTGCTGCAGCAGCGCGATGGCCGGCAGCACGCGGTCGCGGTGCAGGCCATCCGGATACAGCAGGTCCGGGCGGTAGTTGGAAGTCATCACGAACTGCACGCCGTTCTCGAACATCTGCTGCAGCAGGCGATGCAGGATCATCGCGTCGGCGACGTCGCTGACGTGGAACTCATCGAAGCAGATCAGCCGGAAGCGGCGCGCGATGCGTTTGGCCAGCTCATCCAGCGGATCGGGACGGCCGCGCAGCTCTTCGAGCTGGCGATGAACCTCGCGCATAAACTCGTGGAAATGCAGCCGAGTCTTGCGCACCACCGGCACGCAGGTATAGAAGCTGTCCATCAGGAAGGACTTGCCGCGCCCCACCCCACCCCACAAGTAGACGCCCTTGGGCACGTCGGGACGGACCAGCAGCTTCTTCAGGGCATTGTTGCGGCGGCTCTTGTAGGCCACCCATTCGTCGTAGCACTGCTGCAGCCGGGCCACGGCGCGCAATTGCGCTTCGTCGGACTGGTAGCCGCGCTCCTTCAGTTCCTTCTCGTAGTACTCGGTGACGTTCATGCTGACGGGTTCCTGCGGCACGGGCCGCAAGTGAAAACGGCGCGCCGCGGATGCGGCGCGCCGGTACTCAGGCAATGCGAAGCATGCGCCTTACATATTAAGCTGACGCTTGTCGACGGCCAGCGCGGCTTCGCGCATGACTTCCGACATCGACGGGTGCGGATGGCAGACGCGGCCGATATCCTCGCTGGCGGCCTTGAACTCCATCGCCACCACGGCTTCGGCGATCAGGTCCGAGGCGTTGGCGGCGACGATGTGCACGCCCAGGATCTCATCGGTCTTGGCGTCGGCCAGCATCTTGACGAAGCCGTCGGCGTGGCCCATGCCCAGCGCACGGCCGTTGGCCATGAACGGGAACTGGCCGGCCTTGTACTCGCGGCCTTCGGCCTTGAGCTGGGCTTCGGTCTTGCCTACCCATGCGATTTCCGGGAAGGTGTAGATCACCCACGGAACGCAGTTGTAGTCGATGTGCGGCTTCTGGCCGGCGATGCGCTCGGCCACGGCCACGCCTTCGTCCTCGGCCTTGTGCGCCAGCATCGGGCCGCGCACCACGTCGCCGATGGCCCACAGGCCCGGCACCTTGGTGGCGCAGTGGTCGTCCACCTCGATGAAGCCGCGCTGGTCCGCGGCCAGGCCGACGGCGTCCAGGCCCAGGTTGTCGGTATTGGGCACGCGGCCGACCGACACGATCAGGCGATCGACTTCCAGGGTCTGGGCCTTGCCGTCCTTGTCGGTGTACTTGACGGTCACGCCGTTCTTGCTGGTCGTCACTTCGTTGACGTTCACGCCGAGGCTGAACTTCAGGCCCTGCTTGGTCAGCTGCTTCTGCGCTTCCTTGGCCACGCCTTCGTCGGCGGCGCCCAGGAATGCGGGCAGCGCTTCCAGCACGGTCACATCGGAACCCAGGCGGCGCCACACCGAGCCCAGCTCCAGGCCGATCACGCCGGCGCCGATCACGCCCAGCTTCTTCGGCACTGCGGGGAACTTGAGCGCGCCCTCGTTATCGCTGACCAGGTCGTTGTCGACCTTGATGCCCGGCAGGTGGCGAGCCTTCGAGCCAGTGGCGATGATGACCTGCTTGGCGGTCACGACTTCACCGGCAACGTCGACCTGGAAGCCTTCAGCGGTCTTGCCGACGAACTTGCCGTAGCCCTTGAGCAGCGTCACCTTGTTCTTGCGGAACAGGAACTCGATGCCCTTGGTCATCTTGCCGACGATGTCGTCCTTGCGCTTGAGCATCTTGGCCACGTCGACCTTGACGTCGCCCACGGTGATGCCGTGGTCGCCCAGGTGGTGCTGGACGTTCTCGAACTCTTCCGAGGAAGCCAGCATCGCCTTGGAGGGGATGCAGCCCACATTCAGGCAGGTGCCGCCCAGGCGGGCTTCGCCCTTGGGATCGTCATACGGATTGCCTTCGCAGCAGGCCACGTTCAGGCCCAGCTGGCCGGCACGGATGGCGGCGATGTAGCCGCCGGGGCCGGCGCCGATCACCAGCACGTCGAATTGTTTGCTCATGGGAATTCCTTTGTGGGCGCCGGCGACAGCTTGTGCCGGCGCGCCTTCATCACGGGGGAAGCGCGCCCCGCGCACGGCAGACGTGCGCGGGGGGACCGTTTTTTACAGGTCCAGCAGCAGACGGGCCGGATCTTCCAGCGCGTCCTTCATGGCGACCAGGCCCAGGACAGCTTCACGGCCGTCGATGATGCGGTGGTCATACGACATCGCCAGATAGTTCATCGGGCGGATCACGATCTGGCCGTCTTCCACCACCGGGCGGTCCTTGGTGGCGTGCACGCCCAGGATGGCCGATTGCGGCGGGTTGATGATCGGGGTCGACAGCATCGAGCCGAACACGCCGCCGTTGGAGATCGAGAACGTACCGCCGGTCAGTTCTTCCAGCGACAGCTTGCCGTCACGGGCCTTGACGCCGAACTCGGCAATCTTCTTCTCGATGTCGGCCAGGCTCATCTGGTCGGCATTGCGCAGGATGGGCACCACCAGGCCGCGCGGCGAGCCCACCGCGATGCCGATGTCGAAGTAGCCGTGGTAGACGATGTCGTTGCCGTCGATCGAAGCGTTGATCAGCGGGAACTTCTTCAGCGCGTGCACCGCGGCCTTGACGAAGAACGACATGAAGCCCAGCTTGACGCCGTGTTCCTTCTCGAAGCGGTCCTTGTACTTGTTGCGCAGGTCCATCACCGGCTTCATGTTCACTTCATTGAAGGTGGTGAGGATGGCGTTGGTCGATTGCGATTGCAGCAGGCGCTCGGCGATACGGGCGCGCAGGCGGCTCATCGGCACACGCTCTTCCGGGCGGTCGCCCAGCGCGGCGAAGTCAACCGGGGCCGAAACCTGCTGCAGCGCCGGCTTGGCGGCGGCCGGAGCCGGAGCAGCCTTGGCGGCCGGGGCGGCCGGAGCAGCAGCAGCGGCCAGCGCGTCACCCTTGGTGATGCGGCCGTCCTTGCCGGTGCCGGCAACCTGGCCAGCCGACAGGCCGGCTTCTGCCATCAGCTTGGCAGCCGACGGCATCGCCACACCACCTGCGGCGGCCGGAGCGGCGGCAGCAGCGGCCGGTGCCGGGGCAGCGGCGGCAGGTGCCGGAGCGGCAGCAGCCGGTGCGGCGGCGCCAGCGGTGGCTTCGGTGTCGATCTTCGCGATGATCTCATCGGCCACGACGGTGTCGCCGTCGTTCTTGACGATAATCGACAGGACGCCTGCCGACGGGGCCGGCACTTCCAGCACGACCTTGTCGGTTTCGATCTCGATCAGGATTTCGTCCTGTGCAACAGCCTCGCCCGGCTTCTTCTTCCAGTTGAGCATGGTCGCTTCGGCGACCGATTCGGAGAGCTGCGGAACCTTGACGTCAACGATAGCCATGGTTGTGAATTCCTCGTGTTATGCGTGTTGTCTTTATGCTGGCTATGCCACGGCGGCCGTCTGCGCGCGCCGCCGTGGCTGCCGCTTGATTACTTGGTCAGAACAAAGCCCTTGAGCTTGGCGAAGGCAGCATCCAGCAGCGCCTTCTGTTGCTCGTTGTGCTTTGCGTAGTAGCCCACTGCCGGCGAAGCCGAAGCGGGACGACCGGCATAACCGAGCTTCTGGCCATCCGTCATGTTTTCCATGATGTAGTGCTGCACGAAGAACCAGGCACCCTGGTTCTGCGGCTCGTCCTGGCACCACACGATTTCGGTGGCGTTCGGATACTTCTTGAGCTCTGCTGCCACGGCCTTGTGCGGGAACGGATACAGCTGTTCCAGGCGGATCACCGCCGTATCGTTGGCCTCGCGTTCCTTGCGCGTGTTGACCAGGTCGTAGTAGACCTTGCCCGAGCACATGATGACGCGCTTGACCTTGCTGGCGTTGAGCTCTTCGTGGTCAGGGATGACCGTCTCGAAGTGGCCCTTGGCCAGGTCCGACAGTGGCGACACGGCGTCCTTGTTACGCAGCAGCGACTTCGGCGTCATGATCACCAGCGGCTTGCGGAACAGACGGATCATCTGGCGGCGCAGCAGGTGGAAGATCTGGGCCGGCGTGGTCGGCTGGCAGACCTGCATGTTGTGGTCCGCGCAAAGCTGCAGGAAGCGCTCGATACGGGCCGAGCTGTGTTCCGGGCCCTGGCCTTCGTAGCCGTGCGGCAGCATCAGGGTCAGGCCCGAGGCACGGCCCCACTTCACTTCACCCGACGAGATGAACTGGTCGATCACCACCTGGGCGCCGTTGACGAAGTCGCCGAACTGGGCTTCCCAGATCACCAGCGCGTTCGGTTCGGCGGCCGAGTAGCCGTATTCGAAGCCGAGCACGGCTTCTTCGGACAGCACCGAGTCGATCACCGTGAACGGTGCCTGGTTTTCCGACACGTTCTGCAGCGGCACATAGCTGCCGGCATCCCATCGCTCGCGGGCCTGGTCGTGCAGCACGGCGTGGCGGTGGGTGAAGGTGCCGCGGCCGGCGTCCTGGCCGGTGATGCGCACGGGATAGCCCGACGACACCAGCGAGGCGAAGGCCAGGTGCTCACCCATGCCCCAGTCCAGCGGCTGGTCGCCGCGGCCCATGTTGGCGCGGTCCTTGACGACCTTTTCCACCAGCGGGTGCAGCTTCAGCGTCTCAGGCGTGGTGGTGATGCGTTCGGCCAGGCGCTTCAGTTCGGTCACCGGCACGGCAGTGTCGGCGGCGTCGGTCCACTTGCGGTTCAGGAACGGCATCCAGTCCACGGCGAACTTGTTCTTGAAGTTCGACAGGACAGGGTCGGCGGTGTGCTTGCCGGCGTCCATCGCGGCGCGGTATTCCTTGACCTTCTCGTCGCCGAACTCGGCCGGGACCAGGTTCTGCGCGGCCAGCTTGTCGGCGTACAGCCTGCGCGTGCCGGGGTGCTGGGCGATCTTCTTGTACATCAGCGGCTGCGTGACCGCCGGGGTGTCCTGCTCGTTGTGGCCCAGCTTGCGGAAGCAGATGATGTCGACCACGACATCCTTCTTGAACTCCATGCGGAAGTCCACGGCCAGCTGCATGGCGTACACCACGGCTTCGGGATCGTCGCCGTTCACGTGCAGCACCGGGGCCTCGATCATCTTGACCACGTCCGTGCAGTACAGCGTCGAACGCGCGTCGCGCGGGTCGGAGGTGGTGAAGCCGATCTGGTTGTTGATGACGATGTGCATCGAGCCGCCCGTGCCGTAGCCGCGGGTCTGCGCGAGGTTCAGCGTCTCCATCACCACGCCCTGGCCGGCAAAGGCCGCGTCGCCGTGCACCTGCACCGGCAGCACTTCCTTGTGGCCGACTTCGCCGCGGCGTTCCTGGCGGGCCTTGGCCGAGCCTTCGACCACCGGGTTGACGATTTCGAGGTGCGACGGGTTGAACGCCAGCGACAGGTGGACCGGGCCGCCTTCGGTCGAGACATCGCTCGAGAAGCCCTTGTGGTACTTGACGTCACCGGCCGGCAGGTCGTCGACGTGCTTGCCTTCGAATTCAGCGAACAGGTCGGCGGGCATCTTGCCCAGGGTGTTGACCAGCACGTTTAGGCGGCCGCGGTGGGCCATACCGATCACGATTTCCTGCACGCCCTTGCTGCCGGCGTGCTGGATCAGCTCGTCCATGGCGGCGATGAAGCTTTCGCCGCCTTCGAGCGAGAAGCGCTTCTGGCCGACGTACTTGGTGTGCAGGAAGCGCTCCAGGCCTTCAGCCGCGGTCAGGCGGTCCAGGATGTGCTTCTTCTTTTCCAGCGTGAACACCGGCTTGGAACGCGTGGTTTCCAGGCGCTCCTGCCACCAGCGCTTCTGCGCCTGGTCGCTCACGTACATGAATTCGAAACCGATGGTGCCGCAGTAGGTTTCGCGCAGGTTGTTGAGCAGCTCGCGCAGGCTCATCGACTCCTTGCCAAAGTAGGTGTTGCTGGCATTGAAGACGATGTCGAGGTCGGCTTCGGAGAAACCGTAGAACGCCGGGTCCAGATCCGGCAGGGGCGGACGCTCCTGGCGCTTGAGCGGATCCAGGTCGGCCCAGTGCGAACCGATGTTGCGGTAGGCGGCGATCAGCTGGGTGGCAGCGACGCGCTTGCGGCCCATGTCGGAATCGGCCGAGGCAACGATGGTCTTGATGGGGCCTTGCTTGGCGCGCTCGGCGAACGAGGCAACGATGGGGGCGTGGGGGATATCCCGGGCGCTAGTGCCGTCGACCGCAGGAACATTCTGCATGGCGTCGAAATACGCGCGCCAATTGTCGGGAACCGAGGCGGGGTTCTGGAGGTAGGCTTCGTACAGTTCTTCGACATACGGGGCGTTACCGCCGAAGAGGTACGAGTTGCTCTGGTACTGCTGCATCATGGGACGCTCACTATTCTCCGGGAATGCCGGAGTTCAGCGGGTTATTCAACCTTCCGCGACACGGCTTGACCGGTTAGCGGATCGCAAACAACTCTTGGGAGCCCAACTGAGGCGCCTACGCAAACGGCACCGCAAGGGTGCCGCATGTGATGGCTTTCTCACAAGGCCCGAAAGGGCAAGTTGTGCGGGGAAGGACCTAAAGTCTTCACGGCGGTAAGAATAGCATGAATTGCCCTGGATCAATGTGGACTTTTCGCGATACGAAACGGCCACCCGCGACAATTCGATGCGCAATCAGCAAATTAACAACATCCGCACAACAATTTGCATCAAGGCGCGATCTGGTCGACGGCGTCGGTGATCAGCCCGTCCAGGCCCCAGGCCAGCAACTGCTCGGCACGCTCCGGGTCATTGACCGTGTAGCTGAGGACCCTGAAGCCGGCAGCATGCGCGTCGGCAATCACCTTGGCATTGAGCACACGGTGGTTGGCATCCAGCGCCACGCAATCGAGCTCGCGCAGCCGGTCCAGCCAGTCCACCGGCAGCTTGTCGAGCAGCAGCGCCCTCGGCAGGTCCGGCGCTACCCGGCGCGCCGCCGCCAGCGCGTCTTCGGAGAAGGACGACAGCAACGGGGGCACTGGCGCGCCGCGCCACAGGCTCTGTGCGTCCAGCGCCACGGCTGCGCCGGTCAACGTCTCCCGGCCCGGAACGGGCTTGATCTCGATATTGATGCAATACCCGTTGGCACAGGTGTAGCGTGCGATCGCCCTGAGTGTCGGCACGGGTTCGCCCGCAAAGGTGGCGCTGTGCCAGCTGCCGGCGTCCAGCTGCGCCACTTCGCCCAGGGTCAGGCTGTCCACCCGTCCGCTGCCGGAGGTGGTGCGGTCCAGCGTGGCGTCATGCATCAGCACCGGCTTGCCGTCAGCCGTCAGCTTCACGTCGAACTCGAACATCCGGTAACCGAAGGACGCGCCGTGGCGAAAGGCCGCCAGCGTATTCTCCGGCGCCAGCTTGCCCGCGCCACGGTGCGCGATATGGCGCGGATACGGCCAGTTGTCGGTGGTCACCGCGCCTGGCCAGGTTGTCTGTTCGTCTGCCATGATCAGGCCTCGATGCGCTTGCCCGTGTCGGGCGCAAAGAAATGCAGGTGCTCTGCCGACGACGTCACCGGCAGGCGGTCGCCGGCGCGCACGTGCGCATGGCTGTCCAGCCGCACCACCACCGCCTGTCCGCCGAGCGAACCATAGGCGAAGGAATCCGCGCCGAGCGCCTCGACTACGCGCACATCGACTTCGGCGATGGCCTCATGCGCGGCGCACGGCTCGATATGCTCCGGGCGCAGTCCCAGCAGTGCCTGCTCCGGCAGGTGCAGCCCCATCGGCAGGTGCCCCAGCGTGGCCTTGGCGGCCTCGCCCTCCTTCGCCACCACGCGCATCTGCGCGCTGGTGTCGCCGCCGGCGTTGCGCGCCACCGGGATCAGGTTCATCGGCGGCGAGCCGATAAAGCCCGCCACGAAGGTGCTGGCCGGACGCGAATAGACGTCCAGCGGCGTGCCGATCTGCTCGACGCGTCCGGCGTTGAGCACCATCATGCGGTCGGCCAGCGTCATCGCCTCTACCTGGTCGTGCGTGACGTACAGGCTGGTGGTGCCCAGGCGCCGGTGCAGCTCCTTCAGTTCCAGCCGCATCTGCACGCGCAGCTTGGCGTCCAGGTTGGACAACGGCTCATCGAACAGGAACACCGCCGGCTCGCGCACGATGGCGCGGCCCATGGCCACGCGCTGGCGCTGCCCGCCCGACAGCTGGCGCGGTTTGCGGTCCAGCAGCGGCGCCAGCTCCAGGATGCCGGCGGCATGGTTCACCCGCTGCGCGATCTCGGCCTTGGCCATGCCGCGGATCTTCAGGCCGTAGGCCATGTTGTCGTACACGCTCATATGCGGATAGAGCGCGTAGTTCTGGAACACCATGGCGATGTCCCGCTCGGCCGGCTCCAGACTATTGACGACCTTGTCGCCGATATGGATCTCGCCGCCGGTGATGGTTTCCAGCCCCGCCACCATGCGCAGCAGCGTGGACTTGCCGCAGCCCGAGGGGCCGACGATAACGATGAACTCGCCGTCGGCGATCTCCATGTCGATGCCGTGCACCACCTTGACGTTGCCGGCGTAGGTTTTCTGTACGTTGCGTAGCGACAGTTTTGCCATTGCTGTTGTCCTGCGTGTGCGCGGGTGGCGCGCCACGCCTTATTTTTCCGTTTCGACCAGGCCCTTGACGAACCACTTCTGCATCAGCACCACCACCACTGCGGGCGGGATCATCGCCAGCATCACCGTGGCCATCACCAGGTTCCAGTCAGTGGCGGCATCGCCCGAGCGCGAGATCATCTGCGTCACGCCCACCACCACCGGCGTCATCGACTTCTGCGTGGTGATCAGCAGCGGCCACAGGTACTGGTTCCAGCCGTAGATGAACTGGATCACGAAGAGCGCGGCGATGCTGGTGCGCGACAGCGGCAGCACCACGTCCCAGAAGAAGCGCAGTGGCCCGGCGCCGTCGATGCGCGCGGCCTCGGCCAGTTCGTCCGGAATGGTCAGGAAGAACTGGCGGAACAGGAAGGTGGCGGTGGCCGACGCGATGATCGGGATGGTCAGGCCGAAGTAGCTGTCGAGCATGCCGAGGTCCGACACCACCTTGTAGGTCGGCAGGATCCGCACCTC
This sequence comes from Cupriavidus necator N-1, assembly GCF_000219215.1. NCBI lineage: Bacteria > Pseudomonadati > Pseudomonadota > Betaproteobacteria > Burkholderiales > Burkholderiaceae > Cupriavidus > Cupriavidus necator. The sequence goes on from NC_015726.1 coordinate 2,312,693, forward strand.
CACCGGCAGCATCAGCGTGATGAAGATCAGCCAGAAGAAGGTCTTGCGCAGCGGGAACTTGAAATAGACGATGGCAAAGGCCGAGATGATCGAGATGGCGATCTTCCCGAGCGCAATGCCCAGCGCCATGATCAGGCTGTTCTTCATCATGGTCGAGACCGGCGATGCGGCCTCGCCCACGCCCTGGAACAGCACGGTGCGATAGTTCTCGATCAGGTGGCTGCCGGGGATCAGCGTCATCGGTGCGTCCAGCACCTCTTCCGCGGTCAGCGTGGACGCGACGAAGGTCAGGTACACCGGGAACACCACGATCACGATGCCCAGGATCAGCACGGCGTGGCTCAGGAAATCAAGGAAGGGGCGACGTTCTACCATGTGCTGTCTCCGTCAGTACTGGACCTTGCGTTCCACGTAGCGGAACTGCACCACGGTCAGCGCAATCACGATCACCATCAGCACCACCGACTGCGCGGCCGACCCCCCGATGTCCATGCCGCGGAAGCCGTCATGGAAGACCTTGTAGACCAGCGTGTTGGTCGAATTGAACGGGCCGCCGTGGGTGACCGCGTCGATGATCGCGAAGGTATCGAAGAACGCGTAGACCACGTTGATCACCATCAGGAAGAAGGTGGTCGGCGACAGCAGCGGGAACACGATCGACCAGAATCGGCGCCACGGGCCGGCGCCGTCGATGGCGGCGGCCTCGATCAGCGAGCGCGGGATGCTCTGCAGCCCGGCCAGGAAGAACAGGAAGTTGTAGCTGATCTGCTTCCAGGCGGCGGCCAGCACCACCAGCAGCAATGCCTGGTCGCCGTTGAGCAGGAAGTTCCATTCCACGCCGAGCTTGCGCAGCGCAAAGGAGACCACGCCCAGCGTCGGGTTGAACATGAACATCCACAGCACGCCGGCCACGGCCGGCGCCACCGCATACGGCCAGATCAGCAGCGTCTTGTAGCCGACGGCGCCGCGGATGATGCGGTCGGCAAAATAGGCCAGCAGGAGCGCGGTAGTCAGGCCCACCACGGTCACGCCCACGGCAAAGATGGCGGTGGTCTGGAACGACTCCACGTACAGCGGGTCGTTCCACAGCATGCGGAAGTTGTCCAGGCCGACGAACTCCAGGTTGATGCCGAAGGCATCCTGCTGCAGCATCGACTGGTACAACGCCTGCCCGGCGGGCAGGAAGAAGAAGATCAGCGTGATTGCGATCTGCGGCAAGACCAGCAGATATGGCAGCCACGGCGAACGGAAAACGACGCGTTTTTCCATAAACGGATTCCGGCGAATGCTGCGGGTCGCGGCATCGGACTAGGTACGGAGTTGCGGGCGGTCCCGATCGGTGCGACGGGGCCGTCCACAATGCAAGCGGGCGGAGGTTTCGCCACCGCCCGCTTGTCACATCAGCTTGCTGGCAATACCGGCTTACTCGCGGGCTGTCTTCTGGAAGCGCTCCAGCAGATCATTGCCGCGTGCCACGGCCGAGTCCAGCGCCGCCTTGGGCTCCTTCTTGCCGGCCCAGACGGCTTCCAGCTCTTCGTCCACCACGGTGCGGATCTGCACCATATTGCCCAGGCGCACGCCGCGCGACTTGTCTGTGGTCTTGACCACCATCTGCTGCACCGACACATCGGCACCCGGGTTCTTGTCGTAGTAGCCCGATTTCTTCGTCATCTCGTAGGCGGCCATCGTCACCGGCAGGTAGCCGGTGGCCTGGTGCCAGTCAGACTGGATCTCGGGGCGCGACAGGAAATTGAAGAACTTGGCCACGCCCTTGTACTCGTCGGGCTTCTTGCCGCCCATCACCCACAGCGAAGCGCCGCCGATGATGGTGTTCTGCGGGGCACCCTGCACCTCCGGGTAATACGGCAGTTGCGCCACCGCGAACGCGAACTTGGCGTTCTTGCGGATATTGGCCAGCGATGCCGACGAGCCGGTGAACATCGCGCACTCGCCGTTGTAGAACTTGGCCTGCGACTCGGCCTTGCGCCCGCCGTAGCTGAAGTAGCCCTTCTTCACCATGTCCTGCAGGTTGGTGATGTGCTTGACGTGCAGCGGGCTGTTGAAGAGCAGGCGCGTATCGGTGCCGCCGAAGCCGTTGTTCTTGGTCGCGTACAGGGTGTTGTGCCAGGCCGAGAAGCTCTCCAGGTGGACCCAGCCCTGCCAGTCGGTGGTATAGGCGCAGTTGCTGCCCGAGGCCTTGAGCTTGGCCGAGTACTGCATCACCTCGGGCCAGGTCTTGGGCGGCTTTTCCGGATCCAGGCCGGCCTTCTTGAAGGCGTCCTTGTTGTAGTAGAACACCGTGGTCGAGCTGTTGAACGGGAACGACAGCATCTCGCCCTTGGACGAGGTGTAGTAGCCCGCCACCGCCGGGATATAGGCCTTCTGGTCGAACTTCTCGCCGGCGTCCTTCATCACCGCCGAGACCGGCTTGATCGCACCCTTCGCGCTCATCATGGTAGCGGTGCCGACCTCGAACACTTGCAGGATCGCCGGCGCGCCACCGGCGCGGAACGCGGCGATGCCCGCGGCCATGGTCTCGTCGTAGTTGCCCTTGTTGACCGGCACGATCTTGTAGTCGGACTGGCTGGCGTTGAACTTGTTGGCGATCTCGTTCACCTTGTCGTTCAGCGCGCCCTGCATGGCGTGCCACCACTGGATTTCTACGGCGGCGTGGGCGCTGCCGGCCCCGGTCAGGGCTGCCAGCGCTGCGAGTTTGAGCACGGTACGGGAAAAGGACATCGGTGGCTCTCCTTTGGTCTGTCTGTTCCGGTCGGTCGAAAATCCGACAGCATGTGATTCTTTTATGACAGCGGCATGTTACGCCTGTCGCACCTGCGCAAGCAAATCAGCAGATTCACCAGTATGGCCAGTACTGTGAGTTTTGCAGTGCAATAAGAGCAATTAGCGCCAGATCCACGGTTACAATGGCCCGCCATGCAATCCCTGAACAAGCTCTCTAAAACGGCGTTGCGCAACGTGCGCGGCGTGCTGACCGACATCGACGGCACCCTGACCACCGACGGCCGCCTGCCGGCCTCGACCTACTTGGCGCTCGACGGCCTGCACCGCGCGGGCCTGCACGTGATCCCGGTCACCGGGCGCTGCATCGCCTGGGCCGAGATCCTGACCCGGCTTTGGCCGGTCGACGCCATCATCGGCGAGAACGGTGCGTTCTACGCGCACCTGCACAAGGGCCGCCTGCAGACCCGTTTCCTGGACGATGCCCCCACGCGCGCACGCAACCTGGAGCGCATCCACGCGCTGGGCCAGCGCATCGTGCGCGAAGTGCCGGGCTGCGCGCTGGCCTCGGACCAGGCCTGGCATGCCGCCGACCTGGCCATCGACCATGCCGAGGATGTCGCGCCGTTGCCTGAAGACGCCGTGGCCCGCATCGCCGCCATCATGCGCGAGGCCGGCATGACCGCCACCGTCAGCTCGATCCATGTCAACGGCTGGTTCGGCCTGCACGACAAGCTGTCGATGAGCAAGCTGTGCGTGGCCGAACTGCTGGGCGAAGACGTGGACGCGCGCCGCGACGAATGGCTTTTTATCGGCGACTCGGCCAACGATGCCAGCATGTTCGCCCACTTTCCGCTGTCGGTTGGCGTGGCCAATGTGCGCGACATCCTGCCGCAGCTGCCGGTGCCGCCGGCCTATATCACCGCAGCGGCCGGTGGCGAGGGCTTTGCCGAGATGGCGCAGCGGCTGGTCGAAGCGCGCGGCTAAATACGTCACGCAAAACAAAAAACCGGCCGGGAAAGTCCCGGCCGGTTTTTTTGTCGCCTGCCCTGCCCTGGCTCAGTCGAACCCCAGCTCCTGCAGCTTGCGCGTGATGGTATTGCGCCCGATCCCGAGCCGGGTCGCCGCCTCGACGCGGCGCCCGCGCGTGACACCCAGCGCGGCCTCCAGCACCGCCTTCTCGAAGCGGCGCGTCAGCACATCCATGACCTCCGGCTGGCCGGCTTCGAGCATCGCCCGTGCCTCGCCAGCAAGCAGGCCTTCCCAGCCGGCCGAGGCCGGGGCCGGGACCACCGTCGCCACGGACGCGGGCCGGACCGCGGTGGCCGTGTCGGCCTCTGCCACCGTCGCCGCGTACCCGCCGTAGTCGGCCAGGTCAGGCGCGCTTTCATACTCGGGCGCGCGCACTTCGGCAACGCGCTCAGGCCGCGCCGCATTGACCGGCTCGCTGGTGCCGGCCTCCAGCATCTCGCGCGGCAGGTCCTTGACCTCGATGGTCTGCGCCGGCGCCATCACGGTCAGCCAGTTGCACAGGTTTTCCAGCTGGCGCACGTTGCCGGGGAACGGCAGCGTGCTGACATAGACCAGCGCTTCGTCAGACATGCGCTTGGGCTCGACGCCCAGTTCCTTGGCGCTCTTCTGCAGGAAATGACGCGCCAGCAGCGTGATGTCCTCCGGGCGTTCGCGCAGCGGCGGCAGGCGCAGCCGGATCACGTTCAGGCGGTGGAACAAGTCCTCGCGGAACAGCCCTTCCTTGACGCGCAGCTCCAGATTCTGGTGTGTGGCGGCAATCACGCGCACATTGGCGCGCAAGGGGTTGTGGCCGCCGACGCGATAGAAATTGCCATCGGACAGCACGCGCAGCAGGCGCGTCTGCAGGTCGAACGGCATGTCGCCGATTTCATCCAGGAACAGCGTGCCGCCCTCGGCCTGCTCGAAGCGGCCGCGCCGCATGGTCTGCGCGCCGGTGAACGCGCCGCGCTCATGGCCGAACAGCTCGGATTCGAGCAGGTCCTTGGGGATGGCCGCGGTATTGAGCGCGATAAAGGGCCCGTTGGCGCGCGGGCTGTGCTTGTGCAGCGCGCGTGCGACCAGTTCCTTGCCGGTGCCGGACTCGCCGGTGATCATCACCGTCACGTTGGACTGCGAGAGCCGGCCGATGGCGCGGAACACGTCCTGCATCGCCGGCGCCTGGCCGAGGATCTCGGGCGCATCGACCAGGCGGTCGTCCAATTCTTCCTCGCGCAGGCTTTCTTCCAGCGCGCGGCGGATCAGCTCGACCGCCTTGTCGACATCGAAAGGCTTGGCCAGGTATTCGAAGGCGCCGCCCTGGAACGCAGCCACGGCGCTGTCCAGGTCCGAGTAGGCCGTCATCACGATGACCGGCAGGCCCGGATGCCGCGCCTTGATGGCCTGCAGCAGGTCCAGGCCCGATCCTCCGGGCATGCGGATATCCGATATCAGCACCTGCGGCTGGTCGTCTTCCAGCGCGGCCAGCGCATCCCGCACATTGGTGAAGCTGCGCGAGAGCAGGCTTTCACGGGCAAGGGCCTTTTCCAGGACCCAGCGGATTGATTGATCGTCGTCGACTATCCAGATCGGCTTCATGTGCGTCGCTTGTCTGCTCGGTGTCATTTGGTCTTCCGCATGCCCGGCCACGGCGGGTGCACCATCGCTCGCGGACGCCAGCAAAAGCTAGTGCAGCGGCAGCAGGATGCGGAAGTCGGTACAGCCCGGCCTGCTCTCGCATTCGATCAAGCCCTCGTGCTGCTGCACGAAGGTTTGAGCGAGTGTGAGACCGAGTCCGCTGCCGCCATCCCTGCCCGATACCAGCGGATAGAAGATGCGTTCGCGGATGTCTTCGGGGATTCCCGGGCCGTTGTCGATGACATGCAAGTCCAATGCCAGCTTGAACAGACGCTTGGCAATCGTGACCTGGCGCGCCACGCGCGTGCGCAGCACGATCTGCGCATCGCCGCGCGCCATGCGGTCGGCCAGCGCCTGCGCGGCGTTGTGCACGATGTTGAGCACGGCCTGGATCAGTTGCTCCATGTCACCCTGCAGCTCGGGCAGGCTGGCGTCGTAGTCGCGCACGATCTCCAGCCCGTTGGGAAACTCCGCCAGCACCACCGAGCGCACGCGCTCCAGCACTTCGTGGATATTCAGGCTCGATACGATATGCGGATGCCGGTGCGGCTCCAGCAGCCGGTCCACCAGCGTCTGCAGCCGGTCCGATTCCTTGATGATGACCTGCGTGTATTCGCGCAGCGAGCGCTCCGGCAGCTCGAACTCCAGCAGCTGCGCCGCGCCGCGGATGCCGCCCAGCGGGTTCTTGATCTCGTGGGCTAGGTTGCGGATCAGTTCCTTGTTGGCCGAGGTCAGGTCCAGGATGCGCTCTTCGCGTTCGCTGCGCACCTTCTGTTCATTGGGCAGGATCTCCACCACCACGGTGTCGCCCACCGCTTCCAGCACGGCGATCACCACGTGCACATGGGCCGGCTCCTGCAGCGGCGGGTGCAGGATCAGGTCCTGCCGGCGCACGTCGAACTGCCGCGTGACCACCGTGTCGATCATGCTGTGCAGCTCATCGGAACGCCCGAACAGGTCAGGCAGCGTCAGCTCCACCATGCCCTTGCGCGACACGCCGAAGGTGGCTTCAGCCGCCGGGTTCGCAAAGACCACGCGCAGCCCCGGCTGCCGCACCAGCAGCACCGGGTTGGCCACCACGTCCAGGCCGGCATGGAGCGCCACGGCGCCCATGGTCAGCACCTGGGCGCTGCCTTCGGCCGGTGCCGCGTCGGCCGCTGGCGATTCGCCACGGGCGCCGTCGGCACCGCTGACCTTGCGTGACACTCCGCGAATCAGGCGACGCATAAGACTAGTCCTTCAAATTGCCAAGCTCGCGTCGCAGCGACGCCGCATTGGCCTCGCTGCGGGCGATGTCGTCGCGCAGCGCCGCCGTGCGATCGAGGTATTTCTGATAGTTGCGCTCATTGCCCTGGCGCTCCGGCTGACCGTTGTTGTACTCGGCGCGCAGCCCCTGCAGCTTGGCCTCTTCGGCCTGCAGCTCCTGCGCGAGCACCGCGCGGCGCTCGCCGTCGCGGCTCTTCTGCGTGGCGCTGTCCACGCGCGGGAAGCTGGTGCCGCCAGCCGCCGCGCCGGCCGTGCTGCCAGCGCCCTTGGCCGGCGCAGCGATGCGCCCGCCCGGGACCGTCACCACCTCCGGCAGGTTCAGCTTCTTGCAGCCCTTGCCGGCGTTGCCATTGCGATACTCGGGCACGCCATTGGGCCCGGTGCAGACATAGACGTCCGAGGACTGCGCGGAAGACTGCCCGGCCCATGTGCCCAGCGTCAGCGCCACGGCACTCACCAGAACAGGGAATCCGAGACGAAATTGGTGCAGAGATCGGGGCAAGGTCAGGGTCCGGCGAGCCGTGCGTGAAGAGGCGTCCATGAACATGGCGTTAGGTTTGAACGGGGGTGGAACACGATTCCCCATTCTAGCGAGCAAAGCAGAAAGGGGCAGCCGAAGCCGCCCCTTTCTAGTGCAACTGTTGCCCGGTCACAACCTGCGTCATTCCCGGGCAAGGGCCGCTTACAGCGAGTAGTACATCTCGAACTCGACCGGGTGCGTCGTCATGCGGAAACGCGTGACTTCTTCCATCTTCAGTTCGATGTAGGCATCGATCATCGAGTTCGAGAACACGCCGCCGCGGGTCAGGAACTCGCGGTCGTTGTCCAGGTACTCAAGCGCCTGGTCCAGGCTCGAGCACACGGTCGGGATCTTTGCATCCTCTTCCGGCGGCAGGTCGTACAGGTTCTTGTCGGCAGCTTCGCCCGGGTGGATCTTGTTCATCACGCCGTCCAGGCCGGCCATCAGCAGCGCCGAGAAGCCCAGGTACGGGTTCATCAGCGGATCCGGGAAGCGGGTCTCGATGCGGCGGCCCTTCGGGTTGGCGACATACGGGATGCGGATCGAAGCCGAGCGATTGCGGGCCGAGTAGGCCAGCTTCACCGGAGCCTCGAAGCCCGGCACCAGGCGCTTGTACGAGTTCGTGCCCGGGTTGGTGATGGCGTTCAGGGCGCGGGCGTGCTTGATGATGCCGCCGATGTAGTACAGCGCGAATTCCGACAGGCCGGCGTAGCCGTTGCCCGCGAACAGGTTCTGGCCGTCCTTCCACACGGACTGGTGCACGTGCATGCCCGAACCGTTGTCGCCAACGATCGGCTTCGGCATGAAGGTGGCGGTCTTGCCGTAGGTGTGGGCGACGTTCTGGATCACGTACTTCTGCATCTGGGTCCAGTCGGCGCGCTGCACCAGCGTGCTGAAACGGGTGCCGATTTCGTTCTGGCCCTGGCCAGCCACTTCGTGGTGGTGGACCTCAACGGGGATGCCCAGCGATTCCAGGATCAGGCACATTTCCGAACGCATGTCCTGGAAGGTGTCGATCGGGGCGACCGGGAAGTAGCCGCCCTTCTTGCCCGGACGGTGGCCGCTGTTGCCGTGCTCGAATTCCTTGGCCGACGACCACGGGGCTTCTTCGGAGTGGATCTTCACGAAGCAGCCTTGCATGTCGACGTTCCAGGTCACGCCGTCGAAGATGAAGAACTCGGGTTCCGGGCCGAAGAAGGCGGTGTCGCCCAGGCCGGTGCTCTTCAGGTAGGCTTCGGCGCGCTTGGCGATGGAACGCGGGTCGCGGTCATAGCCCTTGCCGTCCGACGGCTCGACCACGTCGCAGGACAGCACCAGCGTCGGCTCTTCGTAGAACGGGTCGATGTGGGCCGTGTTCGAATCGGGCATCAGCAGCATGTCCGAAGCTTCGATACCCTTCCAGCCGGCAATCGACGAACCATCGAAGGCGTGGCCGCTTTCGAACTTGTCTTCATCGAAGTGCGACACGGGCACGGACACGTGTTGCTCCTTGCCTTTGGTATCGGTGAAACGGAAATCGACGAACTTGACGTCGTTTTCCTTCACAAGCTTCATCACGTCTGCAACGCTGTGGGCCATGCCAATCTCCTGGATATTCGGCGGAAGTCTGAGAAAGCCAATTCTTGGGCCTGTCGTCACCGGCGCCGATGCATGCTCTGCCGCGCCGTCCCGACCAGCCACGAAAGGACGAGGAATGTTAGCAGAAAGCGTGCCATGCAAACGCCCCACTGCCACCGGCAGCCTGAAAAATGTGCAACGTCGGCGAACCGCGCACCGCGGCGGCGTCAGTGTCCGGTCGTACAAGCAGCTGCTCCGCTGCCGAGTGGCGCACCGGTTACACGCACTTTTGCGTAGCGCCTCCTAATAAAACACCATAATGGTGCATTCAGCAAGACGCCGCACTGTAACAGTGCGTGCGCACCAAAAAGAGTCATCGGGCGCCCCGACAGCCGGCAATCAGGTTTCGAACCGGCCCGGCGCTATAGAATAGTGTGTAGCGCTCTTGCCGCCTCCATTTCATTCCTCAAATTTGTCACGCAGATGACCACCCGAGACGATCTCCTCCAGGCCGCCCGCCAGCGCCAGCAACAGAACCAGCTCCCGTATTTCGGCGCGCTGTCGCCGCAGGAAGCCTTTGCGCTGCTGCAGAACGATCCTTCCGCCGTGCTGGTCGACGTGCGCACCCAGGCCGAGCTGGATTGGGTCGGGGGCGTAGACGTGCCCGACGCGCAGTTCGCCCACGTCGAATGGATGTCCTATCCGGGCGGCGCGCAGAATGCCCGCTTTGTCGAAGAGCTGAGGGCACGCGTGCCGGCCGACGTGCCGGTGCTGTTCCTGTGCCGCAGCGCGGCGCGCTCCAAGCACGCCGCGCGCGTGGCCACTGAAGCCGGCTACCACTTCGCCATGGATGTGCTGGAAGGCTTCGAGGGCAACCGCGATGACCACCACCACCGCAAGACTGTTGAAGGCTGGTGCGTGCGCGGACTGCCGTGGCACGGCGCCTGATCGCGGTCGGGCCAGAATGAGAGAAGGGGCAGCCAAGGCTGCCCCTTCTTCTTTTTGCGACCCGTGGCGCCTTAAGCCTGCGCCGCTTCGCGCGGCGGCTGCTCCACGGTCTCGAACCCCATCGCCTGCACGCCTTCGAGCAGCATCGCATAGGCCGGCGCCAGCAGATCGGCCGGGCCCTTGACCCCCAGGTCGATATGGCGGCGCGCGAAGCGGTCGCCGCGCTGCACGTCGCCGACCGACGGCAGGCTGAACACGCGGATGCCCGGATGCGCCGCTTCGACCTTCTCCATCAGCGGCGTCAGCGTGGACTCCGGCGCTTCGAACACGTAGAAGGCCCGCTCCTGCTGCTGCACCTGGTGGAACAGGTGCGCATAGTCGTGGTCCAGCACCCATTCCATCATAGGCCATGCCATCACCGGAAATCCCGGCATGAAGTGGTGGTGACCGACCGAAAAGCCCGGGATGCGGTTGTAGCTGTTGGGGATGATGCGCGCGCCCTCGGGGAACTCGCCCATCTTGAAGCGGTGCTGGTTTTCCGGCAGGTTCAGGTCGGCCTTGACCGGGTCTCCGCCGGCGGTCTCGGCAATGCGCAGCGCGATCAGCTCGCGCGCCTCGGGATGCAGCACCAGCGGCACGCCCAGCGCGGCGGCCACGCACTGGCGGGTGTGATCGTCCGGCGTGGCGCCGATGCCGCCGGTGCAGAACACCACGTCCGGGCCGGCCAGCGTGCGCCGCAGCGTGGCGGTGATGCGGGCGCGGTCGTCGCCGACGTATTCGGCCCAGTCCAGGGCCAGGCCGCGCGCGCCCAGCAGTTCGATGGTGCGGCGCAGATGCTTGTCTTCACGCCGCCCCGACAGGATCTCGTCGCCAATGACGATCAGGCCAAAACCCATATTGCCCTCGCTTCAGGAATTTTCGATGCGGCGTACGTCGGTCGGCGCCAGGTCGATGACGTCGCCGTCAGGCGCCGGCTTGCCCGGCTGAGGCGCCGGCGGCTGGGCCGGCACCGCCGCGCGCTCGGCCCGCAGCTGCGCCAGCGCGCGCAGGCAGAAGTGGCCGAACCACAGCGCCGAGAAGATAAAGATCAGCACATAGAGCCACAGCGTGCCGGCCAGCACGAACGGGAACAGGAAGATCACTGCCGCCGACGACACCCACAGCAGCGTCGGCGCCGAGCCCAGCAGCCCGACCGCCACCCCGATCACCAGCAGCGGCGTGCGATGACGCCGCACCAGCGTCTTGCGCTCTTCGGCGCTGGCGTGGTCGGCGAGCGCGTCATACGTCATCACGCGATAGGTCAGCCAGCCCCACAGCACCGGCGGGATCAGCGCAAAGAACGGCGGGATCAGCCACAGCGGCAGCGTCACCAGCACCAGCACCAGGAACACCAGCGTGCTGCCCAGCGACTGGAACACGCTGCCCAGGATGCTGCCGCCATGGGCCTTGGCCAGGTCCGGGTAGCTGCGCTCCAGGTGGCGCACCACCGCCGGCACCGAGAACACGCCGATAAACATCAGCATCGAGGCAATCACCAGCGGGATCGCCAACGCCGCCACGAACAGCGGCGCCACGATGGCGCGCATCGATTGCAGGCCGAACCAGTCGAGCGCGCTGTAGATCCAGCTGGTCAGGATGGAGGTTTCCAGGAAGCTGCGCGTGGCACCCATGATGGGGTCCCAGCCCCACCAGAGCAGGCCGCCCCACAGCAGCGTGGCCAGGACGAAAGGCAGCACGGTCAGCATCAGCATGCGGGGATGCAGCTGGCTGACCAGCGCGCGGCCAAACGAGCGGAAGATATCGTTCATGCAGTCGAAGGCAAACAGGAGGAAAGGCGCCGGGCGCGGCAGAAGTCCGACTGGGCCGGACCGGCGGCAACCCGAAACACTAGCATACGCCACTTGCCGCCGCGGCGGACTGCCTCCAGACCCGCTGGTTCAGCGCAGCCGCAGCAGCCGCTTGATGCCGTACCACTGATGCGCCAGGAAGCCCGCACCGTAGTCGTGGCCCTTGCCCAGCGGCGGCGGCAGCTGGTCGCGGATGCCGGTCGGATGGTAGGTCTCGGTGAAGACCGCGGTGCCGAACAGCATGTCCCACCACGGGAAGATCACGCCGTAGTTGCAGCCGCCCAGCCTGGACGGTGCGCCTTCGGCCTCATGGCCGATGCCCACGGCGTGGTGGGTACGGTGAAAGCGCGGCGAGATCAGCAGCCGCTCGCCGATGGCGCCGAAGTTCAGCCGCACATTGGCATGCTGCAGGCTCTGCAGCAGCTGCGACAACGCCACCAGCAGCACGTACTGCGACGGCTCCACGCCCACGCCCAGCGCCACCAGCGCGAACACCAGATCGCGCAGCATGTCGTCCAGCAGGTGGTTGCGGTTGTCGCTCCACAGCGTCATCTGGCGCTGGCTGTGGTGCACCGCATGCAGGTGCCACCACCAGCGGAACGAATGCGACAGCCGGTGGTACCAGTAGTCGAGGATGTCGAACAGCAGCAGGTAGACAAAGAAGCTGACCAGCGGCACCGAGGTCACGCCCGGCCACCAGTCTTCCACATTGATGCGGTGCCAGCCCATCAGCCGCAGGTCGCCTTCCAGGGCGTCGGTCAGCGGCGCCAGCAGGAAGAACATGGCCAGCCGGAACAGCCCGAGCCGGTGGATCACCGTGTAGAAAATATCGGTGCGGATGGCGGCGCGGTCGGATACCGGCTCGACCGGGCGCCATTTCTCCAGCGGCCCCAGGATCAATGCCATCACCACGATCTGCACCAGGCCCACCAGCAGCCATTCGGTGCCGGTGAAGGCTTCCTCGGCATAGCGGCCAAACCCGAGGTCGTAGACCACGGGCAGCACCACGTCCTGGAACAGCGTGCCCTCAACCTGGCCAATCCAGCCGTTCAGCGTCTCCCACATTACCGCCTGCCCTCCTTTTGTCCCACCGCCTGCGGCATGGCGATCCAGTCGCGGTAGGCCGGGTGCTCGCGCAGCGTCGCGAAACAGAATCCCTTGCGCTCAAGACCGGCGAGCAGCGGCTCCAGCACGCCAGGCGCCCACGGATCCTTGCGCGACCAGATGCCCAGGTGCGCCATGGTGATATCGCCGTCGCGCAGGTTGGCCAGCGCGCGCTCCAGCAGCGCCGCGTTGGGATAGCGGTCGGACGACAGCTCATCGCCCAGGAACCCCGCCGGCGCCCAGCCGACGTGGCGGAAGCCGCACTGTTCGGCCCATTGCACCGTCTGCGGTGCGGTGCGCCCGCCCGGGGCGCGCCACAGCGGCACCATGGCGGCGCCGGTCATGGCATGGAAAGCGTCGGCGCTGCGCCGCAGCTCCTGGCAGAAGCCGACCGCGTCCATGGCCATGTCCTTGCCCGCCTGCGCGCCGAACTGCGGCCGCATGGTCACATGGCCGGCGCGCACGCTGCGCAGGTAGACATGGTCGAAGGTATGCGTGCCGAAGGCGTGGCCGTCGGCCACCAGCGTCTTCCAGTATGGCGCCCAGGCTGGGTCCAGCGAGCTGTCCTGGCGCACGGTCGGCTCATTGGCCAGGAAGAAGGTGGCGCGGATATGGTGGCGGCGCAGCGTGTCGGCGATCAGCTGCGCCTGGCTCATGCTGCCGGTGTCGAAGGTCAGGTAGAGCGTGCCGGCCGGGCACGCCTTGGCGGCAGGCTGGGCGGCATCAGCCGCCTGCAGCGCGGACGGCAGGCCGCAGGCAAGCGCCAGCGCGGCCAGCAGCTTGCCCAGCCGTCCGGATCGCGATGCCCTGGTGTCGTCCATGGTCCCTGCCCTGCCTAGTCAATACAGCGGCGCGCGCGTGCGGAAATAGATGCCGTGCGGCGAGCGCCCGACGCGCACGGTCTTGACCAGCTTGCGGCTGGCCACGTCGACCAGGCCGACCGAGCGCGCCCAGCGGAAGGTTACCCACAGCGTCTTGCCGTCGGCGGTCAGCTCCATGTCGTCCGGGCCCGGCGGCAGGCCGGTGATATCGCCGACCTTGGTCAGCGTCTGCTGGTCGATGATGCTGATGCTGCCGGTGACCCGGTTGCTGAGGAACAGATGGCGCTTGTCGCCGACCGCGCGGAAGTTGTGCGCGCCCTTGCCGGTCTGGATCTGCTTGACCACCGAGCGCGTGCGCCAGTCGATCACGGCCACGTAGTCGGCCCCGGTCATGCCGACCAGCAGGTATTTCTGGTCGGGCGTGACCCAGATGCCCGCCGGCGCCGAGCCGGTTTCCATGCGCCACATCACGTTCTGCGTGACCAGGTCGATGGCTACCACCTCATTGGAGTCCTGCAGCGTGATGAAGGCGATGCGGCTGTCGGCGGTAAAGGCGATATGGCTCGGGGTCTTGGCCAGCGGGAACTGCTTGGCCAGCTTCAGCGCCTTGCCGTCCCAGCGGTATAGGTCGACACGGTCGAGCCGGTTGCCGGTGGCGACAAACCACTTCTGATCCGGCGAGAAGCCGATCTGGTACGGGTCGTCGACATTGGGCACGCGCTGCTGGACCTTGCCCGAGACCGGGTCCAGGAACACCAGGTCATTGCCGACCGCGTTGGCAATGATCAGCGACTTGTCGTCTGGCGTGGCGATCAGGTGGTGCGGTTCCTTGCCGATCGGGAAGGTCTCCAGCACCTTCTGGGTATCCTTGTCGATCAGCGTGACGGTTGCATCACCCGAATTCAGAATCACCACCACTTCCGCCGATGCCGGTGCGGCCAGCAGGCCCAGCGCCAGGGCGCCCACCGTGAAACCACCAGCTACAACACGACGCAATGCGAACTGCAGCGCAAACATAAAACCCGCCAGAAGAAGACTGAACCGGCGATTCTAACGGTTGAGCATGAGAATCCGCTGACAGCCCGACTGATGCCCATCAAGATTTTGGCAGATTGTTGCGCCGGAGCGACCATTTGCGGTTCGCCGCGGCATTCCGCCCCGCGCCGGCGCTCAGCGCTGCATCGATTCCCACACTTTCTGCAGCCGCTTGACCGACATCGGCACCGGTGTACGCAGCTCCTGGGCGAACAGCGCGATGCGCAGTTCCTCCAGCATCCAGCGGAATTCCTCCAGCCGCGCGTCCTCGCCGCCGCGGCCCTGGGTGCGCAGCTGCTTTTCGGCCCGCTGCCACTGCTGCACCAGCGGCGCCATCTCCTGCGTGCGCTGCGTGTCGCGCGCCGGGTCGCCCTTGAGCTTGTCCACCCGCATGGCGATGCCCTTCAGGTAGCGCGGGAAATGGACCAGCTGCGTGTACGGGGTCTCGTCGACAAAGCGCTTGCCCATCAGCCGCCCGAGCTGCGCTTCCATGTCCGCATGGGGCCCGGCGAACGGCTTGGCCTGCAGCAGCTTGCGCGGCAGCCCGGCGTACTCGGCCAGGATGGTCCCCACCAGCCGCGCGATCTCCTGCGCCAGCAGCGACAGCCGGGTGCGGCCCTCGTCCTTGCGCGCATTGAACTCGGCCTCGTTGCGCGGCAGCGGCGCCTGCATGCAGGCACGCTCCAGCGCCAGCATCACGATCTGCTCGCGCAGCATCTCCTGCGTGCCCAGCGTCATGTACTGCATCGCCATCTGCTGCAGGCCCGGGATGTTCTTCTCGATGAACTTGACCTGCTCGCGCAGCTGCAGCGCAAACAGCCGGCCCAGCCCCAGGTGGTGGACGCGGGCGGCTTCCTGCGGGTCGTCGAAGACTTCCACGTCGCAGTGCGTGCCGCGGTCGACCAGCGCGGGGTAGCCGAACAGGGTCTGGCTGCCCTTGCGGATCTCCAGCAGCTCGGGCAGCTCACCGAAGGTCCACCCGGTCAGGCCCTCGTACTTGCCGGGCTCGGCCGCGGCCAGCGGCGCCGCCTGCTCCGGGGCCAGGGTTGCCGCCTGTGCCGCGGCTTGCGCGGCCACCCGCTGGAACGACTGCTGCGCCTGCCCGCCCAGCTCGGCGCGCAACTGGGCCAGGTTGCGGCCCATCTCAAGCTGGCGGCCGTGCTCGTCGACCACCTTGAAGTTCATCGTATGGTGCGCGGGCAGCGTTTCCAGCTTGAAGTCGGCCCGCTTGACCATGGTGCCGGTCTGCTCGCGGATATCGGCAATCAGCACATCCAGCAGCTCGCCCTCGCCAAGCGGCTGGCGCGCGACAAAGCCCGCGGCATACTCCGGCAGCGGTACACAGTGGCGGCGCAGCTTCTGCGGCAGCGACTTGAGCAGCAGGTGCACCTTCTCCCTGATCATGCCCGGCACCAGCCAGTCGGCGCGCTCCTGGCGCACCTGGTTGAGTGCGTACAGCGGCACGGTCAGGGTCACGCCGTCGCGGTGGCTGCCTGGCTCGAAGTGGTAGGTCAGCCCCATGCCCACCCCGGCCACGTTCATGGTCTTGGGGAACAGGTCGGTGGTGATGCCGGCCGCCTCGTGCCGCATCAGCTCGTCGCGGTTCAGGTACAGCAGCTTGCGGTCCCTGACGCTCTCGGCCTGGTACCACTGCTCGAAGGTGGCCTGCTGGCAGATGTCGGCGGGAATCGCGCGATCGTAGAAGGCGTAGATCAGTTCGTCGTCGACCAGCACGTCCTGGCGGCGCGACTTGTGCTCCAGGTTCTCGATCTCGCGCACCAGGCGCTGGTTGTGCGCATAGAACGGCAGGCGCGTATCGAACTCGCCCTCGACCAGCGCGCGGCGGATAAAGATCTCGCGCGCTTCCTGCGGGTTCATCGGGCCGTAATGCACGCGGCGGTGCTGGTAGACCACCAGCCCGTACAGCGTGGCGCGCTCCAGCGCCAGTACCTGGCCCGCCTTCTTTTCCCAGTGCGGATCGCTCCAGCTGACCTTGAGCAGGTGGCGGCCCACCTGTTCCAGCCATTCCGGCTCGATGCGCGCCAGCGTGCGCGCGAACAGCCGGCTGGTCTCGACCAGCTCGGCCGCGACAATCCAGCGCCCGACCTTGCGCGCGATCAGCGAGCCCGGCCACAGGTGGAACTTGATGCCGCGCGCGCCCAGGTATTCGCGGCCCTTGCCGTCGCCATCCTCGATGCGGCAGCCGACATTGCCCAGCAGGCCGGTCAGCAGCGCCTTGTGCACCTGCTCATAGGTGGGCTCGCTGTCATTCAAGCGCCAGCCCTGCTCGGTCACCGTGGTCAGCAGCTGCGAATGCACGTCGCGCCACTCGCGCAGCCGCAGGTGCGACAGGAAGTGGGCGCGGCACTGGTCCTGCAGCTGGCGGTTGGACTTCTTGTGCGCGACCGCATCCTCGAACCACTTCCACAGCCTGACCCAGCCCAGGAACTCGGACTTCTCGTCCATGAACTTGCGATGCGCCTGATCGGCGGCTTCCTGCGCCTCCTGCGGGCGGTCGCGCGGGTCCTGCACCGACAGCGCGCTGGCGATGACCAGCACCTCGCGCAGGCACTGGTGCTCGCGCGCGGCCAGGATCATGCGCGCCACGCGCGGGTCCAGCGGCAGCTTGGCCAGCTGGCGCCCGGTGCCGGTAAGCTGGTTGGCGTCGTCGACCGCGCCCAGTTCCTGCAGCAGCTGGTAGCCGTCCGCGACGGCGCGGCCCAGCGGCGGCTCGATAAACGGGAACGACTCGATCTCGGTCAGCCGCAGCGCCTTCATGCGCAGGATCACCGCGGCCAGCGACGAGCGCAGGATCTCGGGGTCGGTAAAGCGCGGACGGCCGGTGAAATCGGACTCCTCATACAGCCGGATGCACACGCCGTTGGCAACCCGACCGCAACGGCCGGCGCGCTGGTTGGCAGCGGCCTGCGAGATCGACTCGACCTGCAGTTGCTCGACCTTGTTGCGGTACGAGTAGCGCTTGACCCGCGCCAGCCCGGTATCGACCACGTAGCGGATGCCCGGCACCGTCAGCGAGGTTTCGGCGACGTTGGTCGCCAGCACGATGCGCCGTGCGTTGGACGGCTTGAACACCCGCTCCTGCTCCTGCACCGACAGCCGCGCAAACAGCGGCAGGATCTCGGTATGCGGCGGGTGGTGCTTGCGCAGCGCCTCGGCGGCTTCGCGGATCTCGCGCTCGCCGGGCAGGAAGACCAGCACATCGCCGGGGCCGACGCGGCACAGCTCGTCGACGGCCTCGACAATGCCATCGTACAGGTCGCGCTCGCGTGCCTGCGGGCTGCGCGGCGCGCCCGCGGGCACGTCCTCGGTGATCGGACGGTAGCGCACTTCCACCGGGTACAAGCGGCCGCTGACCTCGATCACCGGCGCCGGCTTGTCGCCCGCGGCGAAATGCTGGGCAAAGCGCTGGGCATCGATGGTGGCCGAGGTGATGATCACCTTCAGGTCCGGGCGCTTTGGCAGGATCTGGCGCAGGTAGCCGATCAGGAAGTCGATGTTCAGGCTGCGCTCGTGCGCCTCATCGATGATCAGCGTGTCATAGGCGCGCAGCAGCGGATCGTTCTGGGTCTCGGCCAGCAGGATGCCGTCGGTCATCAGCTTGACCGACGCCCCCGACGACATGGTGTCATTGAAACGCACCTGGTAGCCCACGTGCTCGCCCAGCGGCGTGCCGATTTCCTGCGCGATGCGCTTGGCGGTCGAGGTCGCGGCGATGCGCCGCGGCTGGGTGTGGCCGATCAGCCCCCCACCCTCGCGCCCCGGGCCGCGCCCGATCGACAGGCAGATCTTGGGCAGCTGGGTGGTCTTGCCCGAGCCGGTCTCGCCCGAGACGATCACCACCTGGTTGGCCAGCAGCGCCGCGGCGATCTCGTCGCGACGGCCGGAGACCGGCAGGGCCTCCGGGAAGGTGATGGGCGGCAGCGGGTTGACCGGCCTTGGCGCACGCGGCGGCCGCGGCTCGCGGGGACCGCGTGGCGGGCGCTGCCCGGCCTCACCGGCCGGCCGGGCAGCGGCTGGCTGCGGACGGACGTCCGACTTCCTGACCGGGCCTGGGGCCGGCCGGGACTGGGTTGGGGAGGCGGACTGACCGGCACCGGCGCGCTGGCTCGGCGCGGCGGGTGGTTTAGGCTTGACGGGGCGTTGTTCTGACATTGGCCGGGATTATAATCCGCGGGATGAACGCCAGAACCGACGCGCCGCAGACGGCGCCTGCCTCCTCACCCGCCGCCCCCGTGCCGGCGGAGCCGCCTGCGGCTGAATTCCCCGCGCCTGCCCCTACCTCCCCCGTGCCCGCCGTCCCGGCGCCCACGGCGGCCGACCCCGAGCGCAGTGGCCCCGACCACCAGCAGTTCGTCGACTGGCTGCGCATGGTGGCGCCGTATATCCATGCCTTCCGCGGCAAGACCTTTGTGATCGCCTTCGCCGGCGAACTGGTCAAGTCGGGCGTGCTCAATGCGCTGGTCAACGATGTCGCGCTGCTGCACGCCATGGGCATGCAGATCGTGCTGGTGCACGGCTCGCGCCCGCAGGTGGAAGAACAGCTGGCGCTGCGCCATGTCGAGTCACAGTTCGTCGATGGCGTGCGCGTCACCGACAACGCCGCGCTCGAATGTGCCAAGGAGGCCGCCGGCGAGCTGCGCCTGGACATCGAGGCCGCCTTCAGCCAGGGCCTGCCCAATACGCCGATGGCCGGCGCCCAGCTGTCGGTGATCTCCGGCAACTTTGTGACTGCCCGCCCGGTCGGCATCGTCAACGGCACCGACTACCAGCACACCGGCCTGGTGCGCAAGATCGACGCCGAGTCCGTGCGCATGTCGCTGTCGCACGGCAAGGTGGTGCTGCTGTCGCCGCTGGGCTTCTCGCCCACCGGCCAGGCCTTCAACCTGTCGATGGAAGACGTGGCCAGCGCCACCGCCACCGCGCTCAAGGCCGACAAGCTGATCTTCATCACCGAAGTGCCGGGCGTGCCCGACCCGGTCGGCAAGATGATGCAGGAAATGTCGCTGCGCACCGCGGTCGAGCGCCTGCAGAACAAGCACCTGCCGCCGGACGTGGCCAACTACCTGCAGCACCTGGTCAAGGCGCTCAAGGGCGGCGTGCCGCGTGCACACCTGATCCCCTATTCGCTCGACGGCGCGGTGCTGCTGGAACTGTTCCTGCACGACGGCGTCGGCACCATGCTGTCCGACACCGACCTGGAAAGCCTGCGCGAAGCCACGCTCGATGACGTCGGCGGCATCGTCCAGCTGATCGCCCCGCTGGAGCAGGATGGCACGCTGGTGCCGCGCGGACGCCACCTGATCGAGCGCGATATCTCCAACTTCTCGGTGATCGAGCACGACGGCGTGCTGTTCGGCTGCGCGGCGCTCTACGACTACCCGCGCGAGAACATGGGCGAGATGGCCTGCCTGACGGTGTCGCAGGAAGCCCAGGGCACCGGCGACGGCGAGCGCCTGCTCAAGCGCATCGAGCGCCGCGCCCGCGCGCTCGGCCTGGAGAAGCTGTTCGTGCTCACCACCCGCACCGAACACTGGTTCCTGAAGCGCGGTTTCGTCCACGCCAACGTCGACGACCTGCCCGAGGACAAGCGCAAGCTCTACAACTGGCAGCGCAAGTCCATGGTGCTGATGAAAAAACTGTGACGCCGTAGGGGCAATTGCCGCCGCGCCGCGGCTGGCGACCCCGCTTGGCTACAATAGCGCCAGCGCCTCAGCACCTGACAAACAAACCAAGGAGTCCCCATGGCCCGCATGGTCCAATGCATCAAGCTGAACAAGGAAGCCGAAGGCCTCGACTTCCCGCCGCTGCCCGGCGAACTGGGCAAGAAGATCTGGCAAAGCGTGTCGAAGGAAGCCTGGGCTGGCTGGCTCAAGCACCAGACCATGCTGATCAACGAAAACCGCCTGAACATGGCCGATGCGCGCGCGCGCCAGTACCTGCTCAAGCAGACCGAGAAGTACTTCTTCGGCGAAGGCGCCGACCAGGCCCAGGGCTACGTGCCGCCGCAGTCCTGAACCGGACCGGCCAATGACAAAAGGGGTGCCTCAGGCACCCCTTTTGCTTGGTAGCGGACGACTTTGCTCAGTAGTCCGTGCGCTGCACGCCGTCGCCGGTGCCCAGCAGCAGCACATCCGCGCCGCGCAGCGCGAACAGGCCCACCGTGACCACGCCCGGCACCTGGTTGACGGCCTGCTCCAGGCCGCGCGGGTCTTCGATCTTCAGGCCGACCACGTCCAGGATCACATTGCCGTTGTCGGTCTTGTAGATGCCGCCTTCCTTGGTCATGCGCAGGCGCGGCTGGCCACCCAGGGCCTGCAGCTTGCGCGCCACCGCGGCACGTGCCATCGGGATCACCTCGACCGGCAGCGGGAAGGTGCCCATGGTCTGGACCAGCTTGCTGCCGTCGGCGATGCAAACAAAGCGCTTCGCGACCGAGGCCACGATCTTCTCGCGCGTGAGCGCCCCGCCGCCGCCCTTGATCATGGCGCCGCTGGCGTCGATCTCGTCGGCGCCGTCGACATACACCGGGATCTCGTCGACCTCGTTCAGGTCCAGCACCTTGAAGCCGTGCTGCTGCAGGCGGCGCGTGGACGCCTCGGAGCTCGACACCGCACCGGCGAAGCGCTCCTTGAATGCCGCCACGGCGTCAATGAAGAGATTGGCGGTGGAGCCAGTGCCCACGCCGAGCACTGCTCCTTCGGGCACTTCCTGCTTCACGTAGTCGGCGGCAGCTTGCGCGACCAGCGCCTTGAGTTCATCCTGAGTCATGACAACAGCCAGATTGCGTTGGGGGAAACGCGTAGTGTAGCGGATTGCGGCGGCAGGTCACGCGGGCGACGGTACAATGGATCAGGCCGGGGTGGCGGGTGCGCGACCCGTGTGCGACCTGCGCCCCCCCTGATGCCCGCGAATGATTTTGCAGACGCTCAAGCAGACCAACTAGCGACCATGAACCAGCTCGAACAACTCAGGCAGTTCACCACGGTGGTGGCCGATACCGGCGACTTCCAGCTGATGAAGCAGTACACCCCGCAGGACGCGACCACCAATCCGTCGCTGATCCTGAAGGCGGTGCAGAAACCCGAATACCGCCACCTGCTGGAGCAGGCCGTGCGTGACCACCACGGCAACGGCGGCGTCGATGCGGTGATGGACGCCGTGCTGATCGCCTTCGGCTGCGAGATCCTGGCGATCGTGCCGGGCCGCGTGTCGACCGAAGTCGATGCGCGCCTGTCCTTCGACACCGAGGCCAGCGTGGCCAAGGCGCGCCACCTGATCCAGCTGTACGAGCAGCGCGGCATCGCGCGCGAGCGCGTGCTGATCAAGATCGCCTCCACCTGGGAAGGCATCCGCGCGGCCGAGATCCTGCAGCGCGACGGCATCCGCTGCAACATGACGCTGCTGTTCTCGCTGGTGCAGGCGGTGGCGTGCGCCGAGGCCGGCGCGCAGCTGATCTCGCCCTTCGTCGGCCGCATCTTCGACTGGTACAAGAAGCAGGCCGGCGAGCAATGGGACGCGGCCGCCAACGGCGGCGACAACGACCCCGGCGTGCGCTCGGTGCGCCAGATCTACGACTACTACAAGAAGTTCGGCTACCCGACCGAGGTGATGGGCGCCAGCTTCCGCAGCACCGCGCAGATCCTGTCGCTGGCCGGCTGCGACCTGCTGACCATCAGCCCCGAGCTGCTCGAGCAGCTGGCCGCCGGCCAGGGTCCGGTGACGCACAAGCTGTCGGTGGACCAGGCCCAGGCCGCCAATATCGCCCGCATCGCGGCCGACGAGGCGTCCTTCCGCTGGCAGTTGAATGAGGATGCGATGGCGACGGAAAAGCTGGCCGAAGGCATCCGCCTGTTTGCGGCGGATGCTGTCAAGCTGGAGAAGCTGATCGGCGGGATTGCAAAATAAGCGCCAGTTCAGCGCAAGACAGGCCCGGGCGGCAACGCCCGGGCCCGAGGCTCAGCCGGCCGATGGCGCCAGCTGCGGCCACAGCAGCGGCAGGCACGCACCCGCCGCGGCGGACAGCACGATATCCGCGGTCTGGTCCAGCGCCGATGGCTGCAGATTGACCACGATCACCGGCGCGCCATGCTCGCGCGCCAGGCCCGGCAACCCCGCCGCCGGATAGACCAGCCCCGAGGTGCCGACCACCAGGCACAGGTCGCAGTGTTGCGCCGCATGCTCGGCGCGGTAGCGCGCCACGCGCGGCAGGTCCTCGCCGAACCACACCACGCCCGGACGCATCAGCGCGCCGCACAGGTTACAGCGCGGCGGCATGCCCGGCAGCGCGGTCGCCTCGTTGCAGCGTCCGCACCCGTCCAGCCATTTGTTGGCGAACAGGTTCCCGTGCAGTTCGATCACGCCCGCGCTGCCGGCGCGCTGGTGCAGGCCGTCAACGTTCTGCGTGACCAGCGTGAAAGGTTTCTGCGCAGCCAGCGCGACCAGCGCATGGTGCGCCGGGTTGGGATGCACGGCTGCGACCAGCTCGCGCCGGTGCACGTACCACTCCCAGACCAGAGCGGGCTGGCGGCGGTAGGCGTCCTCGCTGGCCAGCTCTTCCGGGTCGAACTGTTCCCACAGCCCGGTCATCGCGTCGCGGAAGGTCGGCACGCCGGATTCGGCGGAAATGCCGGCGCCGGTCAGCACGAAGATATTGCCGGCGGCCGCGATCAGCCGGCGTGCTTCCTCAAGCCCCGGCATTTCAAGGAGACCGGAATCAGCGGCCATGGACTTATCGCGGCAGGCGCCGCTGGCGCACGGCTTCGTACAGGCATACGCCGCTGGCGACCGAGACATTCAGGCTTTCCACGCCACCCGCCATCGGGATGCCGACCAGCTCGTCGCAGGTTTCGCGCGTGAGGCGACGCATGCCCTCGCCTTCGGCGCCCATCACGATCGCGGTCGGGCCCTTGAAGTCGATGTCATACAGCGACTTTTCGGTGCCGTCGGCGGTGCCGATGACCCAGATGCCGCGTTCCTGCAGTTCACGCAGGGTGCGGGCCAGGTTGGTGACGGTGATATAGGGCACGGTCTCGGCGGCGCCGCTGGCGACCTTGGCCACGGTGGCATTGAGGCCGACGCTGCGGTCCTTGGGGGCGATCACGGCATGCGCGCCGGCGCCGTCGGCCACGCGCAGGCAGGCGCCCAGGTTGTGGGGGTCGGTGACGCCGTCCAGCACCAGCAGCAGCGGCGTGCCTTCGATGCCGTCGAGCAGTTCATCCAGGTTCAGCGCCAGTGCCACGTCTTCGGCACGTGCCACCACGCCCTGGTGGCGGTCGGTGCCGGCCATGCCGCGCAGGCGCTCGGCATCGACCGGGTGCAGGCGCACGCCCAGGCTTTCGGCCAGGCGCACGAAGTCCTGCATGCGCCGGTCGCGGCGGGCGGATTCGATATAGACATCGGTCACGCCCTTGGCATCTTGGCGCAGGCGTGCGGTGACGGCGTGAAAGCCGATCAGGAGTTTGTTTTTAGCCATGGCGCGATTGTACTCGCCCTCTCGCCCCCGGCAGCCGGCCGGGGGGGCGAGAGGCGGCGGCATGGCGGCCGCCGCGGGCTTCAGCGCTTGCGCGGGGTGCGCGGGCTCTTGGCCGGCGTCTTGCCCGCCGGCTTGGCCTGGTGCGACTTGGAGGCCGGCTTGCGCGGCTTCTCCAGGTGCGAGGGCTTGGGCTTGGCCGCGTGCTTGGCCGGCTTGCCGCCGGTCTTCACATGCGGCCTGAGCGGCGTGATCACCGCCTCGAACACCGGCTGCTCCTCGATCACGCGGTCCAGCGTCTCGTCGAACGACTCTTCCGGCTTGGACGAGCCGCCCAGCAGCGCCGCCAGCTGGCGTCCCTTCTTGCGTGCCGGCACCGCATGGGCGGCAGGCACGCGCGGCTGGGTCTCGGTGCCCCCCGCGCGGGCGCGCAGGGTTTTCGCCGACGGCTCCTGCACCAGGCGGAAGTCGATCTTGCGCGCATCCAGGTCCACGCGCGAGACCTGCACGCGCACGCGGTCGGTCAGGCGGTAGCGGATGCCGGTGCGCTCGCCGCGCAGTTCGTTGCGGGCCTCGTCGTACTGGAAGTAGTCGCTGCCCAGCTCGGTCACGTGGACCAGGCCTTCCACATACAGCTCGTCGAGCTGCACGAAGATGCCGAACGAGGTCACGGCGCTGATGGTGCCGGCGTAGTCGCTGCCTAGCTTGTCGCGCATGAAGTAGCACTTGAGCCAGGCCTCGACATCGCGCGAAGCCTCGTCCGCGCGGCGCTCATTTGCCGAGCAGTGCAGGCCGAGCTCGTCCCAGATGGCCTCGTTGCGCTTGGCGCGCGCCGCGGTCAGTTCTGCCTTCTGCTCGGCGTCCTTGGCCTGCAGCCGGCGCGCCTTGGGCGAGATCGCGGTATTCAGCTCGGTCCCGTGCGCAAACGCCGGCTGGTACTTGGTATGCGCCAGCACCGCCTTGATCGCGCGGTGCACCAGCAGGTCGGGGTAGCGGCGAATCGGGCTGGTGAAGTGCGCGTAGGCCTCGTACGCCAGGCCGAAGTGGCCGATATTGTCCGGGCTGTAGACCGCCTGCTGCATCGAGCGCAGCAGCATGGTCTGCAGCATCGGCGCGTCGGGACGGGACTTGATCTTGTCCATCACCTCGGCGTAGTCCGATGCCTGCGGCTTGTCGCCGCCGCCCAGCGACAGGCCGGCGGTGCGCAGGAAGTCGCGCAGGTTCTTCAGCTTCTCTTCGCTGGGGCCCGCGTGGATGCGGTACAGCGCCGGGTGCTTGAAGCGTTCGAGGAAGTCGGCCGCGCATACGTTGGCGGTCAGCATGCACTCTTCGATCAGCCGGTGCGCGTCGTTGCGCGTGCGCGGCAGGATCTGCTCGATCTTGCCCTGCGCGTTGCAGACGATATAGGTCTCGGTGGTGTCGAAGTCGATCGCGCCGCGCGCGCGCCGTGCCTTGAGCAGGACCTGGAACAGCTCATACAGGTTCTGCAGGTGCGGCACCAGCTCGCTGCGCTTGTGCGCCTCGGGTCCCTTGGTGTTGGACAGCACCGACCAGACCTCGTTGTAGGTCAGGCGCGCGGCCGAATGCATCACGGCCGGGTAGAACTGATAGCCCTTGAGTTCGCCCTTGGCGGTGATCACGGCATCGCACACCATGCACAGCCGGTCCACGAGCGGATTGAGCGAGCACAGCCCATTGGACAGCTTCTCCGGCAGCATCGGGATCACGCGGCGCGGGAAGTAGACCGAGGTGGCCCGGTCCAGCGCATCCGCGTCCAGCGGCGTGCCGGGGCGCACATAGTGCGACACATCGGCGATCGCCACGATCAGGCGCCAGCCCTTGGCGCGACCGATCTTGACCGGCTCGCAATAGACCGCATCGTCGAAGTCGCGTGCGTCTTCGCCGTCGATGGTCACCAGCGGGATGTCGCGCAGGTCGATGCGGTGGTCCAGGTCGGCCTGGCGCACCTCGTCGGGCAGCGCGGCGGCTTCCTGGGCGGCGGCCGGCGCGAACGCATGCGGCACGCCGTACTTGCGCACGGCGATCTCGATCTCCATGCCGGGATCGTCGATGTCCCCTAGCACCTCCACCACGCGGCCCACCGGCTGCACGTAGCGGTCGGGGAATTCGATCAGCTCGACGCTGACCACCTGCCCCACCCGTGCCTTGCCCTGCGCCTTGGGCGGGATCAGGATGTCCTGGCTGATGCGCTTGTCTTCAGGCGCCACCACCAGCACGCCGCCTTCACTGAGCAGACGGCCGATGACAAAACGGTTGGCGCGCTCGATGATCTCGACGATCTGCCCTTCGGGGCGCCCGCGCCGGTCGTAGCCGACCACGCGCACCTGCGCGCGGTCGTTGTGCATGGCCTTCTGCAGTTCGCGCTCGGGCAGGAAGATGTCGTCTTCGCCGTCGTCGCGGATCAGGAAGCCAAAGCCGTCGCGGTGGCCCTGCACCCGGCCGGTGACGAAGTTCGGCTGATGGGCCAGTTCATAGCGGCCCTTGCGGTTCAGCTCGATCTGGCCGTCGCGCTCCATGGCCGCCAGGCGCTTCTGAAAACCGTCATGCTCTTTGCGCGTGACGGAGAGGGCCTTGGCAATATCGCCGGCCGACTGGGGGGATCCCGACGTTCTCAACACGCCCAGGATTTCTTCCCGGCTGGGGATCGGATAGTTGTTCTGATTCAATTTTTTCTGGAAACTATTTGACAAAATTCTCGCGCTCTCTATAATGAGCGCTTCGGTTGTTTCGACACCTGCCCAGGTGGCGGAATTGGTAGACGCACTAGGTTCAGGTCCTAGCGGTGGCAACACTGTGGAGGTTCGAGTCCTCTCCTGGGCACCAGATCACCGGAAAACCCGCAGCGCTTTCAAGCCCTGCGGGTTTTTTGTTTTTGACGCCTGTTTCGCGCATCAGATCCGGCAACTTGCACTCCTTGCTTGGCGGCCATGCCGCGATGTCATAACTGCGAGCGTACGGGTTTTTTCCCGTCCGTGAAACCGCGCACCGTACCCGGCGCGGCAGCCGAACCACAACGGTACGGCAATGTCGAGGAGTGTAACAGCTTCAGTGGCGATTCCGGCATTCCACCGGCCATTGGCTGCCACATCGGCGTATCACCTCCTTCCCTCCCCGTACTCCTGCCACTTTGTACCCTGCCCGTGCTTGACATGCCCGACAATATGTAACTATCATGGTTTCACATTGCACCTGACATCCTGAGCACAAGCGTTGAGCACAAGCAGCCGGTTCGCCGTGGCAGTCCACATCCTGACCCTGCTCGCCAGTTCGGCCGAGCCGGTGCCGTCGTCGCTGATCGCCGGCAGCGTGGGCACCAACCCGGCGCTGATCCGGCGGCTGGTCGGCCAACTGGCTGAAGCCGGGCTGGTGGCGACCACCATGGGCAGCACCGGCGGCGCCACGCTGGCGCGACCGGCCGCGTCGATCACGCTGCTCGACGTGTTCCGCGTAGTGGAAACCACCGCGCTGATCACGCTCCACCAGAGCGCGCCCAATCCGGCCTGCCCGGTCGGGCGCGAGATCACCGGTGCGCTGCGCAAGGTCGCGGACCGTGCGCAGGCGGCCATGGACGATACCCTTGCCGGCATCACCATCGCCAGCATGCTCGCCGATGTCGAAGGCAGCAACCAGCGCCGCAAGCGCTGATTTTTTTGCCCCTATATGTAACCACGATGGTTTCATATCAAACCTGACCGAAAGAAGGAGTGACCATGAAGATCGCAATCATCGGCGCCACCGGCCGCGTTGGCACGCGCCTCACCGACGAAGCCCTGCGCCGCGGCCACCAGGTGACCGCCATTGCGCGCCACGCCAGCAAACTGCCCGCTCGCGACGGCGTGACCACCAGGGACGTCGACGCAACCGACAGCGCCGCACTGGCCGCGGCGCTGGCCGGCAACGACGTGGTCATCAGCAGCGCGCGCTTCGCGCAACTGAACGCGCAGCAGGTGACCTCGGCCGTGCGCCAGGCCGGCGTGCCGCGCCTGCTGGTGGTGGGTGGTGCCGGCAGCCTCTGTGTCGCGCCGGGGGTGCAGTTGGTCGACACCCCGAATTTCCCCGACGCCTACAAGCCCGAGGCCCTCGCAGGCCGCGACTTTCTCAACGCGCTGCGTGGCGAACAGCAGATCAACTGGACCTTCCTGTCGCCCTCGGCACTGTTCGAGCCGGGCGAGCGCACCGGCAAGTTCCGTGTTGGCGAGGAAACCCTGCTGAGCGACGCAGCAGGCAAGAGCTGGATCTCGATGGAAGACTATGCCATCGCGATGCTCGATGAGATCGAAAAGCCGGCGCATTCGCGCCAGCGTTTCACGGTCGGCTATTAAGCCGGCCGCCGGGGCCCACCGGTAGCGGCAGGCCCCGGCGCAAGCGCATCAGGCCTGCGCGCCGTCGTCCTGGCTGGCACGCTTGCCGCGCTTGAGCCAGGCGGCCAGGTTGTGCGGGCGCAGCGTGTCGTACTCTTCGAACGGCTGGTGGATCCAGGGGTTCGACGGCAGGAAGGTCACATGGTAGTCCGGCTCGACCTTCGAGCACGCCTTGTACCACAGCACGGCCGAACGTACCTCGGTCACGGCCGGATAGCGCTCCTTCAGGTGGCGGCCCACGCGCTCCAGCGTGATGCCCGAATCCACCAGGTCGTCGACCAGCAGCACCCTGCCCGTCAGCTCGCCGCGGGTCATGGTGATGTACTGCGCGATGTCCAGGTTGCCCTGCTGCGTGCCCGCGGCCTCGCGGTAGCTGCTGGTGGCCAGGATGGCCAGCGGCACGTCGAAGATGCGCGACATCTGGTCGCCGACGCGCAGCCCGCCGCGCGCCAGGCACAGGATCTTGTCGAACTTCCAGCCCGACTCATGCACGTTCAGCGACAGGCGTGCGATCAGGCGATGGTATTCATCCCAGGAGACCCACAGGTTCTCGTCATCGTTCGTTGGCAGGTTCATCTTTTTACGCTTTGTATCGTCGGGTCGGTTGACCTATATGGCTCGGCCCGCTTGCGCGGGCCGATTTATTTCTGGCGGGCCGCAGCGCTCGTGGCGCCGCTGCCTTGTGGCGTGCTGCTGCCGGGTCAGGCCTTGTACGGATGACGCAGCAGGATGGTCTCGTCGCGATCCGGGCCGGTCGAGATCATGTCGATCGGAATGCCGACCACTTCTTCCACGCGCTTTAGGTAGATGCGGGCCTGCTCGGGCAGCGCGTCCCACGTCTTCACGCCGAAGGTCGACTCGTTCCAGCCGGGGAATTCCTCGTAGACCGGCACGCAACGCGCCACGGCGTCAGAGCCGCGCGGCAGGATGTCGACGGTCTTGCCATCGAGCTCGTAGCCCACGCACAGCTTGATGGTTTCCAGGCCATCGAGCACGTCCAGCTTGGTCATGCACAGGCCGGACACGCCGTTGATCTGCACCGAGCGCTTGAGCGCGGCGGCATCAAGCCAGCCGGTGCGGCGCGGACGGCCGGTGACCGAACCGAATTCCTTGCCGACGTTGGCCAGGCGCACGCCGACCGGGTCCTGGCGCGACGGGTTGTCGTTGTCGTACAGCTCGCTCGGGAACGGGCCCGCGCCCACGCGCGTGCAGTAGGCCTTGGTGATACCCAGGATGTAGTTCAGGCGGCCCGGACCGACACCGGCGCCCGCTGCGGCCGCACCGGCCACGCAGTTGCTCGAGGTCACGAACGGATAGGTGCCGTGGTCCACGTCCAGCAGCGTGCCTTGCGCGCCTTCGAACATCAGGTTGCCGCCGGCGGCATTGACCGCGTACAGCTCGGCCGACACGTCGGCCACCATCGGCGCCAGGCGCGGCGCGTAGGCCAGCGCTTCGTCCAGGGTCTGCTGGAAGTCCACGGCTTCGGCGCCCAGGTACTGGGTCAGCATGAAGTTGTGGTAGTCCAGGTTCTCGCGCAGGCGTTCGGCGAACTGCTGCGGATCGAACAGGTCCTGCACGCGCAGCGCGCGGCGGGCCACCTTGTCTTCATAGGCCGGGCCGATGCCGCGGCCGGTGGTGCCGATCTTGGCGGCGCCACGGCGGGCTTCGCGCGCCTTGTCGATGGCAACGTGGTACGGCAGGATCAGCGTGGCGGCCTCGGAAATGCGCAGGCGATTCTGCACCTGCAGGCCGGCGCCTTCGAGTTCTTCGATTTCACGGAATAAAGCTTCGGGCGACAGCACCACACCGTTGCCGATGTAGCAGACCGTGCCGTCACGCATGATCCCGGACGGGATCAGACGGAGAATGGTCTTCTTGCCACCGATGATCAGCGTGTGGCCAGCGTTGTGGCCACCCTGGAACCGCACCACGCCCTTTGCCTGGTCGGTAAGCCAATCGACGATTTTTCCTTTGCCTTCGTCACCCCATTGGGTGCCGATCACGACGACATTGCGTCCCTGGCCTACTGCGGATGCGGACATATTGCTTTGGTCAATAGGTTAAAAACGTATTCTACTCTTGTTGCCGGGCGATTCTCGATTTTTGGGCACGCCCGGCGCCCAAACGTCAGCGCGGCACCACGGCCCAGCCGGCGTCCTGGCGCACCAGCTGCCGGTCGCAGTTGAACTCATCGAGCTCGTGGGTATGGCCGGGCAGCGACTGGATCACGATCTCGCCGGCCGCACGCAGCGTGGAAATCGCGGCCCGGAGTGCCGGATCCGCATCCCAGGGCGCAAAAATCGCCTGGGCGCGCACTTCCACGGGCGACAGCGCCGCCACTTCACGCAGGTCCAGCGAGAAACCCGTGGCCGGGCGCGCACGGCCGAAGGCCTCGCCCACCTTGTCATAACGGCCGCCACGCGCCACGTAATTGGGCAGGCCGGCAACATAGGCCGCGAACATCACACCGCTGTGATAGTGGTAACCGCGCAAATCCGACAGGTCGATATTCACGCTGGCACCGCGCACCTGCACCGCTAGTGCCGCCAGTTCATCCAGCGCGCGGCCGATGGCCGGGCTGGCCGGCAGCGTCGCGCGGGCGCGCTCGATCACGTCCACGCCGCCGTACAGCGTAGGCAGCGCCAGCAGCGCATCGCGCTCGGTCTGCGGCATGCCTGCGGTCAGTTCGCGCAGGGCCGGCACATCCTTAGTTTCCAGCGCGGCAAAGAGCGCGTCCTCGATCTTGCGGATCGACGGCAGGCCCGCCAGCAGCGCTTCCAGGATGCCGGCATGGCACAGGTCGATGCGGACATCCGACAGCCCCGCCGCCTGCAGCGCGGCCAGCATCAGGTCCTGGATCTCGACGTCGGCTTCCAGGCCGGCATGGCCATAGATCTCGGCGCCGATCTGGATCGGCTCGCGCGTGGCGTGGAAACCCGCCGGGCGCGCATGCAGCACGTTGCCCGCGTAGCACAGGCGGGTCACGCCCGGGCGGTTCAGCAGGTGCGCGTCGATGCGCGCGACCTGCGGCGTGATATCGGCACGCAGGCCCATGGTGCGGCCCGACAACTGGTCCACCAGCTTGAGCGTGCGCAGGTCCAGGTCATGGCCGGTGCCGGTCAGCAGCGACTCCAGGTATTCCAGCATCGGCGGCATCACCATCTCATAGCCGTAGGTGCGGAACAGGTCCAGCATGCGGCGGCGCAGTTCTTCGATCTTGCGCGCTTCCGACGGCAGCACGTCGGCAATGTTTTCTGGCAGCAGCCAATGGTTGGACATAGTGAATCTCTTCTCAATCAATCTCGTCTCTGTCATTCGGTTTGCCTCGAGGCAATGCCCCCAAGGCGCCCGTGCCTGACCAGGAACTTCATTGCAGGCGCCGCGCGCCCGCGCCATCACTCAGCGAGGATGGCTCCAGCCGGACAAAACCCCGGCAAGCCGGGGTTTCGTCAATTCGCCACACGGACAAGCGACGGTGCTAGCGCTTGCCCCCGGATCCGCCCGAGGCGGCCGCGGCGGCACCGCCGCTGGAACGCATGTAGCGGAAGAACTCGGAGTTGGGCTCAAGCACCAGCACGTCGCGCTTGTCGCGGAAGGTGTTGCGGTAAGCCTCCATGCTGCGCCAGAACTGCGCGAACTGCGGATCGCGGCCAAACGCGTCGGCATAGATCTGCGAGGCCTTGGCATCGCCCTGGCCCTTGATCACCTGGGCGTCGCGATAGGCCTCGGCCAGCACCACTTCGCGCTGACGGTCGGCATCGGCGCGGATCTTCTCGCCCTCGGCGGCACCGGTGGAGCGCAGCTCGTTGGCCACGCGCTTGCGCTCGGCCTCCATGCGCCGGTACACCGATTCGCTGATCGCGGGCAGCAGGTCAACGCGCTTGAGGCGCACGTCCAGGATCTCCACACCCACCGACTTGGCGTATTCGCTCATGCCGTTGCGGATGGCCTGCATCACCTGCTCGCGCTCGCCGGCAACCACGTCGGCCACGGTGCGCTTGCCGAACTCCTCGCGCGCCACCGAGTCGATGCGCTGGGTCATGCGGTCCTGCGCACCGCGCACGTTGCCGCCGAAGGCGACAAAGAACTTGCGCGGATCGGTGATGCGCCATTTGACGAACCAGTCCACCACCATGCTCTTCTTCTCGGCGGTCAGGAAACGCTCGCTGGCGGCCCCGTCGATGGTCTGCAGGCGGCGATCCATGAACACCACGTTCTGGAACGGCGGCGGCAGCTTGAAGTGCAGGCCGGGCTCACGCACTACCTGCTTGATCTCGCCGAAGGCGAACACCACGGCGTACTGGCGCTGGTCGACCACGAACAGCATGGACGAGACCACGGCCAGCAGGATGAAAAAGCCAATCGCGAAGGAAATCAGTCGGTTCATGACGGTCTCCTCAGCGCGAGTCGCGGTCGCGGTTGCGCAGCGATTCGCGCGAACGGATATCCGTCGATGCATCCGGCGCGGGTGCCGGCGTGCTCGCGGCACCTGGCTGGCCCGGTTGCGGCGCGGCGCGGCCATCGGCCTGCGCCATCAGCTTGTCCAGCGGCAGGTAGAGGAGATTGTTGCCCTGGCGCGCGTCCACCAGCACCTTGGTCGAATTGCTGTAGATCTGCTGCATGGTTTCCAGATAGATGCGGTCACGCGTCACCTGCGGCGACTTGGCGTACTCGGTCTGCACCGAACGGAAGCGCGAGGCATCGCCCTCGGCCTGCGCCACCACGCGGGAGCGGTAGGCTTCGGACTCTTCCTTCAGGCGCGCCGCGGTACCCTTGGCGCGCGGGAGGATGTCATTGGCATAGGCCTGGCCTTCGCTGATCGCGCGCTCGCGGTCCTGGCTGGCCTTGTTGACGTCGTCGAACGCGGCCTGCACCTGCTCGGGCGGCTGCACGCTCTGCACGTTCACGGACAGCACACGGATGCCGGTCTTGTACGCGGTCAGGATGGCCTGGATCGACTTGGCCAGTTGCTGCGCGATCTGTTCGCGGCTCTCGTACAGCACCGCGTCCATCTTGTTGCGGCCGACGATCTCTCGCACCGAGGTCTCGGCGGCCTGCGTCACCAGCTCTTCATCGCCTCCGCGGTCGGTCTTGTTGAAGAACAGGAATTCGCTGGCGTCCTGGATCACGTATTGCACGGTAAAGCGCACGTCGATGATGTTCTCGTCCTGCGTCAGCATTGACGAGTCTTTCAGGTTGCTGTCCTTGATCGACGTGGAGCGCCCCACCTCGACCGAACGCACGGCCGACAGGTTGACGACCTCGGCCGACTGGACCGGCCAGGGCATGCGCCAGTTGATGCCGGGGCCTGTGGCGTACTTGAACTTGCCGAACTGCAGGATCACCGCAGTCTGGCCTTCCTGCACCATGAAGAAGCCGCTGGCCAGCCAGATGCCGACCACCGCTGCCACGATCACGCCAGCACCCACGCCCGAGCCTTTGCCCGGCGTGCGCGGGCCGCCAAAGCCCTGGTTGCCGCCGCCGTTGTCCTTGCGGCCGAGCAGGCCGTTCAGGCGGCGGTTGAAGTCGCGCCACAGCTCGTCCAGGTCGGGCGGGCCGCCGTCCTGCTGCGGACGCTGGTTCTGCTGGCGGTTGTCGTCGCGACCGTCCTTCTTGTCGTCGTCGTCCTGACCGTTGCGACCCCAGCGCGGATCGTTCAGCGAGAAGATGGCGCGCAGGCGCTGCCAGCCCGCGCGCAGCGCGAAGCGGCCGCCTGGTGTCAGGCTCGAATCAGCATTCCGGGGAAACTGGGGCATGAAGTGCACGGGTCCGGGGAAGTTTGTAACAGGGGGATTCTAGCAGTCATCCGCGCCACTTTTGGCCAATTCGCGCAATCCCGGCGGCAATCGCACCGGAATTGGGCATAAGCTCCGGCGAACTGGCGGCGAATTGACGGGTTAAAGCCTGCCCGAATCCCCCGCATCTGGGTCGTCGCTGCCGTCAGCCACGCCGCCATCATCGGCACTGTCGTAATGCGGCAAGTCGGCCAGGCGCGGATCATAGGGTTGCGGCTCGGGCGGGCGGCTGGCCAGCCATTGCGCCACCTCGACCACGGCCTCGCGCAGCGCATCCAGGCCGAGCCCCTCGCGCGCGCTCAGGAACACGCGGGTGGGGATACCGTCCTCGTCGCGCTCCAGGCGCGGGCCCTGCTCCAACAGCTCTGGCGCGGCATCGATCTTGTTCATCACCACGATCTGCGGGATGTCTAGCGCGTTGATTTCCGCCAGCACGCGGTTGACCTGCTCGATCTGCTCGTGGCGCACCGGGCTCGATGCATCCACCACATGCAGCAGCAGGTCGGCATGCACGGTCTCGTCGAGCGTGGCGCGGAACGCCGCCACCAGTTGCGTGGGCAGGTCGCGGATAAAGCCGACCGTGTCGGACAGCACCACGTTGCCCAGGCCATCCAGGAACAGCCGGCGCGAGGTGGTGTCGAGCGTGGCGAACAGCTGGTCGGCCGCATAGGCGCCAGCCTTGGTCAGCGCGTTGAACAGCGTCGACTTGCCCGCGTTGGTATAGCCCACCAGCGAAATGCTGAGCGTGTCATTGCGCGCGCGGGCGCGCCGCTGCGTGCTGTGCTGGCGCTGCAGCCGCGACAGATCCGACTTGAGCCGCTTGGCGCGCTCGTCCAGCATGCGCCGGTCCAGCTCGAGCTGGCGCTCGCCAGGGCCGCCGCGCATGCCGATGCCGCCCTTCTGCCGCTCCAGGTGGCTCCACGCCCGGACCAGCCGCGACGCGCGGTACTGGACCTGCGCCAGCTCCACCTGCACCTTGCCGACGTGGCTCTGCGCGCGCTGCCCGAAGATGTCCAGGATCAGGCCGGTGCGGTCGATCACGTGGCGGTTCAGGAAGCGTTCCAGGTTGCGCTGCTGCGCCGGGCTCAGGGCGTGGTTGAACACGACCACATCGGCATCCAGCGCATCGGCGGCCTCCTTCAGCTCCTCGGCCTTGCCCGAGCCGATGAACAGCGCCGGATCCGGCCGCGAGCGGCGGCCCGTCAGCGTATGCACCGGCAGCGAGCCGGCGGTAGAGGTCAGCAGCGCCAGTTCACTGAGGCTTTCCTGGAAATCATGCTTGCCGAAGTCGACGCCGACGAGAATGGCGCGCGAGGGGGCGGTATTGGAAGTGGCTCTGGGGTCCAAGGGAGGGCGCGAAAGCGCAGGGAAAAACGGGTTCAGGGGGAAGGCGGGCGGATGTCGGACTCTGTCCTGGCCCCTGCCGGGACAGGCCGCCGCATGATGCGGAACGTGGCGGCAGCGGCGGCTGCGTAGGCAACGGCCGGGCCGCGCGGCACCGGGCGCGATGGCGCACCGGCGCCGGGCATCGGTGCGGCGCCGCGGGGCGCCCGCACGATGCCCGCAAGGAGATCAGGCCTCGGCGGCGTCATCCACGCGGAAATTGACCGCGCGCGCAGGAACGACAGTGGAAATCGCATGCTTGTAGACCATCTGCGTCACGGTGTTGCGCAGCAGGACGACATACTGGTCGAACGATTCGATATTGCCTTGCAGCTTGATGCCATTGACGAGGTAGATGGAAACCGGCACGTGCTCTTTGCGCAGCGCGTTCAGGAACGGGTCTTGTAGCAGTTGCCCTTTGTTGCTCATGGCACACTCCAAATTTATAGGTTTAGTAATGAATGATGGGGATGGAAGTCCCCGGTTCAAGTCAGTCGGCGCAAAAACGCGCCAGAAAAAAGATCAAAAACGGTACCAAGTCGGCGTCAATGCACAGGGAACCCCCTGCTACCGCAAATTTAGCCGCAGTTCCAAACGAACGCAAACGAAAACTTGCCCCGCCAGGGATCCGATTCCGGACTCAATCCTTCGAGTCCGCATACGGATTTTTGTTCGTACGAAATTCGATGCGAAGAGGGGTGCCCTTGAGCTTGAATGCCGTACGGAAACGATTTTCCAGGTAGCGCCGGTAGGTTTCCGCAACGCCCGACAGTGCATTGCCGTGGATCACGATAATGGGCGGATTCGAGCCGCCCTGGTGCGCGTAGCGCAGCTTGGGCCGCGATGCGCCGACCCGCTTGGGCTGCTGGAATTCCACCGCTTCCTGCAGCACACGCGTGAGCTGCGGCGTCGGCAGCTTGACCATCGCCGCGGCGAACGCGTCATCGACCGAACGCATCAGCGCGCCAATGCCGGTACGCTCGCGCGCCGAGACAAAATGGAAATTCGCGAAGCTCAGGAATTGCAGCTTGCGTTCCAGGTCGTGCTTGATGCGGTCGCGGGTATGGCCGTCGAGCCCATCCCATTTATTGACGCCCACCACCAGCGCGCGGCCCGACTCCACGATAAAACCGGCGATGTGCGCGTCCTGCTCGGAAATATCCTGTTGCGCATCGAGCAGCAGGATCACCACGTTGGCATCGGCGATCGACTGCAGCGTCTTGACCACCGAGAACTTCTCGATCGCCTCGAACACCTTGCCGCGCCGGCGCAAGCCCGCCGTGTCGATCAGCGTGTAGGGCTTGCCGCCGCGCTCGAACTCCACGTAGATGGCATCCCGGGTGGTGCCGGGCATGTCGAACGCGATCACGCGCTCTTCACCGATCAGCGTGTTGACCAGCGTGGATTTCCCCACATTGGGGCGCCCGACGATGGCAATCTTGACGCCCTTGCCTTCGTCCGAAATCTCTTCGGCCAGCTCGGGGCGCTCCTGGACCGCGAGCTCGATGGCCTCGTCGACCAGTTCGCTCACGCCATCGCCGTGGGCAGCGGAGATCGCGTAAGGATCACCCATGCCCAGCTCATAGAAATCGGCCGCCACCGAGGTGTACTTCATGCCCTCGGCCTTGTTGACCGCCAGCATGATGCGCCGGCCGGTCTTGCGCAGGTAGTCGGCAATGGCGCGGTCCTGCGGCGCCAGGCCCAGACGGCCGTCGACGATGAAGATCACCACGTCGGCCTCGACCACGGCCTGCTTGGTCTGCTTGGCCATCTCGGCGACGATGCCTTCCTTGACCACCGGCTCAAAGCCGCCGGTATCGATGGCAATGAACGGACGTTCGCCGATGCGCCCTTCCCCGTAATGGCGGTCGCGCGTCAGGCCCGGCAGGTCGGCGACAAGGGCGTCGCGCGATCGGGTCATGCGGTTGAATAGCGTCGACTTGCCCACATTGGGGCGGCCGACAAGTGCGATAACTGGTTTCATGCAATAAACGGAAACGGGGGCCGGCACGCCGCCCCCCGGTAGCTCCGGAGTCAATGGATCCGACGGCACGCCGCGCCACCTGGGCGCGGTCTGCCGCTTGTCCTGTCGGGCGCGGCGCCGGGTCAACGGACCCGCTGCAATTGCCGCGCTAAGGATCATGCTACCGGATTCGGCGCTGGCCGTACCGACAGGTGTACGGCAGCGCGCATTGGATACCTGTCAGCCAGGCTGGAAACCGTAGACGTCGCCGTCGCGGGTCTGGATTACCATGGTCTGCCCCGCCATCACGGGCGCGGCAGTGATGGCACTCCCATCGGTCTTCATGCGTGCGATGACCTGGCCGTCTTCGCGCGACAGGAAGTGTACATAACCTTCAAAGTCACCCATTACCACCGAGCGGCCCAGGGCCAGCGGCGCGCCCAGGCGACGGTTGCGCAGGTCGTTGTTCTTCCAGCGCTCGTTGCCGTTCTGGCGGTCGAACGCATGCACGACCGACTGCTCGTCGCTGGCGTAAATCGCATTGTCATCCTGCGCCGGGCCGCTCGGCGACGAGAAGTCCTTGCCCCACTGCGGCTGGCCGCTGGCCAGCTCCAGGCAGGCCACTCGGCCCTGGAAGGTAGTGGCGCAGACCTGGCGCCCGCTCACCATCGGCAGGCCGGTGACGTCGTTCAGGCGCTCGATCTCCGACACGCCCTTCGGGTACGAGACCGCGCTCTCCCAGCGCAACACGCCGTTGCCCGGCGTCAGCACGCCCAGCTTGCCGCCAGGGAAACCCATCACGATGCCGTCGCCGGCAAACACCATCCCCATCGACGCACGCAGGTTCAGCGGCGTCTGCGAGCGCTGGTAGATCCAGCGGCGCTCGCCGGTCTCGGCGTCCAGGCCGAATACGCGCGTGTCGGTGGTGCGCACCACCACTAGGCCGTTGCCGACCAGCGGCGCCGACAGCACCTCGCCGTTGACCTGCTTCTTCCAGATCTGCTTGCCGCTGGCGTCAAAGGCATAGATGGCGCCCTTCTCGCCGGCGACCGCCGTCACCGAGCCATCGCTGCCCGGGCCCGAGGTCAGGTCTAGGTCGGCCTTGGCCTTCCACAGCACGCGCCCGCTGGCGCCTTCCAGCGCCATCACGTTGCCGTTGTTGGAAGACACGTAGACGTTGTTGCCCGCCGCGGCCGGCTGCATCGAATAGGGGCCGCTCTTGCCCACGTCGGCCTTCCAGGCCTGGCGCACCGACAGCGTGCCCGAGACCGGCTTGAGCTCGGCGGGCGGGTGCTTGTTTTCCTTGCTGAACAGCGAGCAGCCGCCCAGTGTGGCCAGGCAGGCAACCGCCACCAGCGCACGGGTCATGGCGCGGGCGGGCTGGCGATGTACGGCACGGGAAAGCACTGACGTCATAGGGTTACGGTCCTGTTTATACGATCCGCTGGATATGCGGTGTTTGCACGCGTTCGGGAGCGGCCGGATCAGGCCGTGCCCAGCGCATCGAGCTTGAACTGGATAATCTGGCGCATCGCCGGCTCGTCCTGGCCCAGCTTGTCCAGCGCCTTGCGATAGGCCGTGCGCGCATCGTCGCGCTTGTCCTGCGCGGCCAGCAGGTCGCCGCGGCGGTCGGCATACAGCGCCACGAACGCTGCCGGCGGTTCATCCTTGAGCAGCGCCAGACCCTTGTCGTAGGCCTTCTCGTCGAGCAGCACGCCGGCCAGGCGCACGCGCGCCAGGTGCGAGTAGGCTTCGTCGCCGTGGTCGATGGCCCACTGCAACTGACTCTTGGCCGCGGCCAGGTCGCCCGCATCGTACAGCACGCGGCTTGCTACCAGCGCGCTCATCTGGCCATAGGCGGTGCGGCCGTACTTGTCTTCCAGGTCGGTCGCGGCGCGCTTGATGCGCTCGATGTCGCGCGCCTCGGCGGCCTTGAGCACCTGCTCATACAGCACCGCGGCCTCGCCGGCCTGCCTGCGTTCCCAGTACTTCCAGCCGTTCCAGCCGGCAAACGCCAGCAGCGCGACGATCAGCACCCAGGTCAGCGCATTGCCGTACTGGCGCCACCAGGCCTTCAGATTCTCAAGCTGTTCCTGTTCTTCTAGATCGTAAGCCATGTCGAGGCAATCACCTGCGTTGGGTTGGGTACTCGTGTACTGGGGTGTTCCGGCTGGCCAGCGTGCGATTTATTCGCTGGCGCCGACCATTGCGTCGATCAGGTAATCGACCAGGCCTTCGGCCGGCACGGTGGCCTGTTGCCCACCGCCTTCGGCCTGCTCGCGCTGGCGAAGTTCCTTGACTTGGACCACTCCGGCGGCCACTTCGTCCTCGCCAATGATAACGGCATAGGCCGCGCCGCTTGTGTCGGCGCGCTTCATCTGCGATTTGAAGCTGCCGCCCTTGCCGTCGGGGCTGGCGTGCAGCACCACGTCCAGGCCCGCGTCGCGCAGCCGTTCCGCGGCGATCATCGCCTGCTGCGCGGCGGCTTCGCCCTGGTGCACCAGGTAGACGTCGCAGCCCGCCGCATCGGGCACCACGCCTTCTTCGCGGATCAGCTCGATGATGCGTTCGATGCCCATGGCCCAGCCGCACGCGGGCGCGGACTTCCCACCCATCTGCGCGATCAGCGGGTCATAGCGCCCGCCGCCGGCGATGGTGCCTTGTGCGCCCAGCTTGTCGGTGATCCACTCGAACACCGTCAGGTTGTAGTAGTCCAGGCCACGCACCAGGCGCGGGTTGATCTTGAACGGGATGTTGTTGGCCTTGAGCAGGCGCTGCACGCCCTCGAAGTGCGCCAGCGACTCTTCGCCCAGGAAGTCGATCAGCTTGGGCGCGTTGGCCGCCATCTCCTGCAGCGCCGGGTTCTTGGTGTCCAGCACGCGCAGCGGGTTGGTGTACAGGCGGCGCTTGCTGTCGTCGTCCAGGATGTCCTGGAAGCCTTCCAGGTACTTGATCAGCTGTTCGCGGTGCGCGGCGCGTTCATGGGCCTGCCCCAGCGAATTGAGCTCCAGGCGCACGCCTACCAGGCCCAGGTCGTCCCACAGGCGCTGGCACATCAGGATGATTTCCGCATCCACGTCCGGGCCGGCAAAGCCCAGCGCCTC
This sequence comes from Cupriavidus necator N-1, assembly GCF_000219215.1. Lineage (NCBI taxonomy): Bacteria > Pseudomonadati > Pseudomonadota > Betaproteobacteria > Burkholderiales > Burkholderiaceae > Cupriavidus > Cupriavidus necator. The sequence goes on from NC_015726.1 coordinate 2,353,293, forward strand.
GGCGCCGAGCTGGTGGAACTGGCGGTAGCGGCCGCGCTGCGGGCGCTCGTGGCGGAACATCGGGCCGGTGTACCACAGGCGCTTGGGGCCGTCGTACAGCAGGTTGTGCTCGATGGTGGCGCGCACGGCCGCGGCGGTGCCTTCCGGGCGCAGCGTGAGCTGCTCGCCGTTGAGCGAATCGGTGAAGGAGTACATCTCCTTCTCGACGATGTCGGTGACCTCGCCGATGCCGCGCACGAACAGCTGAGTATGCTCGACGATCGGCGTGCGGATCTGCTGGTAGCCGTAGGCGCGCAGCATGGCGCGTGCGGCATTCTCGAAATGCTCCCACAGCGGCGCGTCCGCCGGCAGCATGTCGTTCATGCCCTTCACGCCCTGCAGGGCCTTGGCGGGGCGCACCTTCGGTTCGGTCTTGGCACCGCCTTCGGCGGCCACATTCTCGGATTGCGTCATTCTGTTCTAGTCAGGCTGCTGGCACCCGGCCGGTCCGGCTCAGGCTGCCACTTCTTTGTCGGCCCGCGCAGCGCCCGGGCCGTAATGCGTGCGAACGTATTCATCTACGATCGCCTGGAACTCTTCTGCAATGCGCTCGCCGCGCAGCGTCTTCACCTTGACGCCGTCGACGAACACCGGCGCCGCCGGCGATTCACCCGAGCCCGGCAACGAGATGCCGATGTTGGCGTGCTTGCTCTCGCCCGGGCCGTTGACGATACAGCCCATCACGGCCACATCCATTTCCTCGACGCCCGGGTAGGCGGTCTTCCAGTGCGGCATCTGCTCGCGCAGGTAGGTCTGGATGCTGGCCGCCAGCTCCTGGAACACCGTGCTGGTGGTGCGCCCGCAGCCCGGGCACGCAATCACCATCGGGGTGAAGTTGCGCAGGCCCATGGTCTGCAGGATTTCCTGCCCCACGTACACTTCCTTTTCGCGCGGCGCGCCGGGTTCCGGCGTCAGCGAGATGCGGATGGTGTCGCCGATGCCTTCCTGCAGCAGCACCGACAGCGCCGCGGTCGAGGCAACGATGCCCTTGCTGCCCATGCCGGCCTCGGTCAGCCCGAGGTGCAGCGCGTAGTCGCAGCGGCGTGCCAGCTCGCGGTAGACCGCGACCAGTTCCTGCACCTGCGACACCTTGCACGACAGGATGATCTGGTCGCCCGGCAGGCCGATTTCCTCGGCCTTCTTCGCCGAATCGATGGCCGAGGTGATCAACGCCTCGATCATCACGCTCTGCGCCGGCCACGGCTCGGCGCGCCCGGCGTTTTCGTCCATGATCCGTGCCAGCAGGTCCTGGTCCAGGCTGCCCCAGTTCACACCGATGCGCACCGGCTTGCTGTAGCGGCACGCCATCTCGATCATCTGCGCGAACTGCGTGTCGCGCTTGGCGCCCTGGCCGACATTGCCGGGGTTGATCCGGTACTTGGACAGCGCCTCGGCACAGGCCGGATAGTCCTGCAGCAGCTTGTGGCCGTTGTAGTGGAAGTCGCCCACCAGCGGCACATCCACGCCCATGCGGTCGAGCTGCTCGCGGATCGACGGCACCGCGGCGGCCGCCTCGGGCGTGTTCACCGTGATGCGCACGATTTCCGAACCCGCGCGCGCCAGTTCCTTGACCTGGATCGCGGTGCCGATGGCATCGACCGTATCCGTATTGGTCATCGACTGCACGCGCACCGGCGCACCGCCGCCAATGGTCACGACATTGTCGCCCCACGCGACGCGCGCCTGGCGCGTCTGGCGGCGCGGCAGCGGACCGGGCAGGACCGGGAGACAGAGCTGTTGGTTCATAGCGTTACCACCTTGCAAAGACGCATCTTGCCGCACCTTGCGCCCGCGTCAGGGCAGCGTCAGGCGCGCCACGTTGTTGCGGTTGGCTGCCTTCAGGTCGACCGGCGTGCCATTGCGCGTCAGCGACTCGACGCCCTTGACGTTGCCGATCACCACCTTGTACGGGGCCGTGCCGCCACCGGCCATGGCCTGGCCAGCCTTGGCGGTACCGCCCATGACGATCTTGCCGCTATTGTCCCGGATCTCATACCAGGTATCGGCGGCAAAGCGGATCTGCAGTTCGCCCTCGCCTGCTGGCGCAGCCGGTGCCGTGGCAGCGGCAGGCGCGGAAGCGGCGGCGGCTGCGGGCAACACCGCAGCCGCGGGGGCTGCCGCGGCACTGGCCGGAGCGGTTTCGGCAGACGGCGCCGGCGAGTCGCTGGCGGCCATGACCGGCGGCAGCGCCGCCGTCACGGTGCCGGCTTCCGTGCTCTGGATCACGGCAGGCGCTTCAGCCGTTACGGTCTCGGCAGCGCTGCTGCGCGCTTCGATCCATGCGCGGATATGGTCAAGCCCGAACCAGCCGCCCGCGGCCACCAACACGGCCACCAGCGCCAGCCAGACCCAGCGGCCGCCGCTGCCGCCCGAGCGGAAGCGGTTGCGGTCGTCGAAGGCCGCATTGATGCCACCCTCGCGCTGCCGGGCAATTTCCGCCACCTGCGCCACCGGGCGCGGCTGGAAGCGTGCCAGCAGCGGGTCGATGTCGACATGCAGCATGCGGGCATAGGCACGCATCACGCCCTTGGCGAAGGTCACGTCGGGCAGTGCCTGCAGGTTGCCGGCCTCGATCGCGCGTAGCTTGCCTGCAGCCACCTTCAGCCGTGCGCTGACGTCTTCCACCGACATCCGCTGCGCCTCGCGCTCGCGCGCCAGCGCTGCGCCGATCTCGCGTGCGGCGGCTTCGCGTTCTCCTTCGTGCGCGCCCCCGCCGACTTGTTGCGTCGGTACGGCCTGGCCTGCGGCGCGGTCGTGCTCACTCATCCCATGCTCCTTGTTCGTAGGCGGTCAACTCACGCGAGTCGGGGAAGCGGCTGCGCAGTTGCGCCCCAAGCGCATCCTGCGTGCGGCTGTCGCCCTGACGGTGGGCAATGCGCGCTCCCAGCCAGAGGGATTGCGCATTGACAAATTGGCTGCTGTTGACGCGCTGGACATACTGCCGGGCCTGCGCGAAGTCGCCGCGCCGGTAGAAAACCAGCGCGAGGTTGGTGTTGGCCACCGGGTTGTTGCGGTCGTAGCCGAGCGCGGCCTTCAGGTTCTTTTCCGCTTCGGCGCTGTGGCCCTGGCGCAGCTCGCACGCACCCAGGCTGATCAGCGGCTTGGCGGGGCCGCCTGCGGACGGCGCCGACATCGCGCGCTGCAGCATCGGCACGGCCTCGCCGTAGCGCCCTTCCTGGCACAGGAACCAGCCGTAGTTGTTGAGCAGGTCGCCGTCGTTGGCACGCATCGACACTGCCGTGCGGAAGCTGTCATCAGCCAGCGTCCGCTCATTCATATTCATGTAGATCAGCGCGCGCACATGGTAGGCGTCGGCGAGCGCCGGATCGATGGCAATGGCCTGCTTGATCTCGTCAAGGGCGACCGTGTTCTGGCCGGCCTCCAGATAGTTGGTGGCCAGCTGCAGCCGGATGCCGGCGCGGCGCCTTGCATCGGTCTGGTCGGAAGCGGTCTGGGGATCCTGCGCCGGCGCATGCGGCAACTGGCAGCCGGACAACATCAGCAGCCCCAGCAGGGCCGCAGCGATCAGACGGATCATGCAGGGCGAACCTCCCGAGGCTGGCCGGAAGCAGTGACCGGCACCAGTGGCGTGATCTTGCCGAACTTGCCGCGCTCGGCCAGGCGGGTGCGGTCCTTGACTTCCCCGGCCAACTGGCCGCAGGCGGCGTCGATATCGTCGCCGCGGGTCTTGCGGATGGTGGTCACGATGCCTGCATCCATCAGCACCTGCGCAAAGCGCCGGATCTGATCGTTGTTGGAACGCTTCAGGCCCGATTCGGGGAACGGATTGAACGGGATCAGGTTGAACTTGCACGGCACGTCGGCCACAAGCTTCAGCAGTTCCCGCGCATGCTCGACGCCGTCGTTGACGCCATCCAGCATGCAGTATTCGAAAGTAATGAAATCGCGCGGCGCGAATTCCAGGTAGCGGCGGCATGCCGCCATCAGTTCGGCCAGCGGGTACTTCTTGTTCAGCGGCACCAGCACGTCGCGCAGGGCGTCGTTGGACGCGTGCAGCGACACGGCGAGAGCCACCGGGAGATCCTTGGACAGCCGGTCCATCATCGGCACCACGCCGGAGGTGGACAGCGTCACGCGGCGGCGCGACAGGCCGTATGCGTTGTCGTCGAGCATCAGGCGCATTGCCGGCACGACGGCGTCGTAGTTCAGCAGCGGCTCGCCCATGCCCATCATCACCACGTTGGAGATGACGCGGTCATCCTTGGGGCCGCGGCCCAGTTGTTCGCGCATGGCGAACTCTGCCATCCACAGCTGGCCGATGATTTCACCGGTGCTGAGGTTGCGCGAAAAACCTTGCTTGCCGGTGGAACAGAACCGGCAGTTGACGGCGCATCCTGCCTGCGAGGAAACGCACAGCGTGCCACGCGTTTCCTCGGGGATGTAGACCGTTTCCACCGCGTTGCCCTGGCCGACGTCGAGCAGCCACTTGCGCGTGCCGTCGGCCGACAGGTTGTCGGTGATGGCGGCAGGCGCGCGGATCTCGGCCCGCGTCGCGAGCTTTTCGCGCAGCGACTTGGCGAGATCCGACATGGCGTCGAAGCGGCTGGCACCGTAGTGGTGGATCCAGCGTTGCAGTTGCCGCGCACGGAACGGCTTCTCGCCGAGCTCGCCGCAATAAGCGGTGAGCGCGTCCGCGTCGAGGTCGAGCAGGTTGACGAGAGCGTTCATGACGGCAAACTCAGCTTCGGTGTCAGTCTAGTCCTGGCAGCAGCGCCGGACAATCAGCGGCTGTAGACGTTCATGCCCGGGAAGAAGAATGCCACTTCCACGGCAGCCGTTTCAGCAGCGTCCGAGCCGTGCACGGCGTTGGCGTCGATGCTGTCGGCGAAATCGGCACGGATGGTGCCCTTCTCGGCCTTCTTCGGGTCGGTGGCGCCCATCAGGTCGCGGTGCTTGGCGATGGCGTTCTCGCCTTCCAGGGCCTGGATAATGACCGGGCCGGAAATCATGAAGTCCACCAGGTCCTTGAAGAACGGACGCTCCTTGTGGACAGCGTAGAACTGCTCGGCTTCGCCGCGCGACAGGTGCACCATCTTGGCAGCAACGATCTTCAGGCCGGCGGCCTCGAAACGGGCGTAGATCTGGCCAATCACGTTCTTGGCCACGGCATCCGGCTTGATAATCGACAGGGTGCGTTCGATCGCCATGAAAAACTCCGAAAAATGAAGGGGTTACAAATGGATTAAACATGGGATTCTAGCACGAAGACTATGACCCTTTCGAGGGTCTTCCCTGCTCTGGCGTGTGTCGAGCCACCCTTGCCGCACAACCCGGCACCAAGTAGATCAAAGGGCACATTACAACCTTGTCATGCCAGGAACACGCCGCCCCGGCTAACATCCAATGTGAGCGGCACCGAACGGGCGCGAAGCATGTGCGAGGTGACTCCTGGGTTACCCCGCCCTTGCAATTCGATCTCCCAGGTGCCACATTGACGATGGTTCCGTCCGGGTTCCATACGAATCTTCGCATCCGAAGCCTCGCAGCCCCGGCGCCTCACCGTTTTGAGACAGGAGTCACCATGGATAACAAGCTGAACACCTACGGTTTCGGCAACAGTGCGTCGACCGTCACTGACGTCGTCGTTCGCAACCGGGTCTTGCGCAACACTTACTGGCTGCTGGCCCTCTCGATGATCCCCACCGTGCTCGGCGCGTGGATCGGCGTGGCCACCGGCTTCAGCTTCATGGCGGGCAGCCCCGGCCTGTCGCTGATCCTGTTCCTGGGCATCGCGTTCGGGTTCTTCTACGGCATCGAGAAGACCAAGAACAGCAGCATGGGCGTGGTTCTGCTACTGGCCTTCACCTTCTTCATGGGCCTGATGCTGTCGCGCCTGATCGGCGCGACGCTGCAGTTCTCGAACGGGCCGGCGCTGATCATGTATGCCTTTGGCGGCACGGCGGCGGTGTTCGGCACGATGGCCACCATCGCCACGGTCAGCAAGCGTGATTTCTCCGGCCTGGGCAAATTCCTGTTCGTCGGCGTGGTCCTGCTGATCCTGGCCAGCGTCGCCAATATCTGGCTGCAACTGCCCTCGCTGATGATCACGGTGTCGGTGATCGCCATCGGCATCTTCTCGGCGTACATCCTGTTCGATGTGCAGCGCGTGGTGAACGGCGGCGAAACCAACTACATCACCGCCACGCTGGCGATCTACCTGGACGTGTACAACGTCTTCGTCAACCTGCTGGCGCTGCTGGGCATCTTCGGCGGCAGCCGCGACTGACGGCAACCTCCCCTGCAGCATGAAAAAACCGGCCTGATGGCCGGTTTTTCTTTGGTGCGCCCGCCGCGATCAGCCGCGATCGAACACCGCGATCGACTCCACGTGCGAGGTATGCGGGAACATGTTGACCACGCCCGCGCCAGCGAGCCGGTAGCCCGCCTCGTGCACCAGCAGGCCGGCGTCGCGCGCCAGTGTGGCGGGACTGCACGAGACATAGACGATGCGCTGCGGCAGCACGTCGCTGCCTTGCTGCGCCAGTTCGCCCAGCGCCTTGCACACGGCCAGCGCGCCTTCGCGCGGCGGATCGACCAGCCAGCGGTCGAAGCGGCCCAGCGCGGCAATGTCCTCGGTCGTGACTTCAAACAGGTTGCGGCATGCAAACTCGGTCCTGGCCGCCAGCCCGTTGTATTCGGCGTTGGCCAGCGCACGCATGGTCAGCGCCTCGCTGCCTTCGATGCCCATCACCGACTTGCCCTGCGTGGCCAGCGGCAGCGTGAAGTTGCCGATGCCGCAGAACAGGTCGAGCAGGCGGTCCTGCGGCTGCGCGTCCAGCAAACGCAGCGCGCGGCCGATCAGCACGCGGTTGATCTGATGGTTCACCTGGGTGAAGTCGGTCGGCTTGAACGGCATGCGGATGCCGAATTCCGGCAGCGTATAGGCCAACTCGGCATCGGCCGGGTAGAACGGATAGACCGTATCCGGGCCCTTGGGCTGGAGCCAGAACTGCACCCGGTGCTGGTCGGCGAAGGCGCGCAGCAGGTCCTTGTCGGCATCGGTCAGCGGCTCCAGGATGCGCAGCACCAGCGCGGTGACTTCCTGCCCCACGGCCAGCTCGATCTGCGGCATGCGGTCGCGGATCGACAGACCGCCGACCAGTTCGCGCAGCGGCACCAGCATGGCCGACACATGCGGCGGCAGGATCTCGCAACGGGTCATGTCGGCCACATAGCTGCTCTTGCGCTCATGGAAGCCGACCAGCACCCCGCCCTTCTTGGCCACGTGGCGCACGGTCAGGCGCGCGCGGTAGCGATAGCCCCAGTCCGGCCCGGCGATCGGGCGGAACACCACGTCGGGCTTCACCTTGGACAGGTGCCACAGGTTGTCTTCCAGCACGCGCTGCTTGATCGCCAGCTGGGCGCGCGAATCGAGATGCTGCATCGAGCACCCGCCGCAGACCCCAAAATGCTGGCAGCCGGGCTTCACGCGCATCACCGATTCCTGCCGGACCTCGACCAGATGGGCCTGCTCGTAGCTGGGCTTGCGGCGAAAGCTGCGGTAGCTGACGGTCTCGCCGGGCAGCGCACCCTCGACGAAGATCACCTTGCCGGGCGTGCCGTCCTCGTTCACCAGCCGGCCAACGCCGCGGGCCTCCATATCGAGGCTGTCGATCGACACCACGGGATCGGCCGCGGGGGCACCAGCGTCGGCGCGGACACGGGACTCTTTTGCGGCGGGAGCAGCACCTTGATCGGCAACAGCGGCCGGGGCTGCCGGCGTTTCTTGTGGGGAGGACACGGCTTGGGACACCAGACGAAACCTGACGTATTGTTTTGCGAAAGCGGGATTGTATGCCAGACCGGGCCCGCACCGGTGGCAGCAGCCTGACGATACAACGGAGACAGCAAATGGAACTGATTTCCTGGAATATCCAGTGGGGCCGAGGCGCCGACGGTCATGTCGACCTGGGGCGCCAGGTCAACACCCTGCGCGGCATTGCCGACGCTGATGTCATCTGCCTGCAGGAGGTCACGCGCGGGTTCGGCGAACTGCGCGGCAGCCCGGGTGAAGACCAGGTGGCGGAGTTGACCGCCTTGCTGCCCGGCTACCACCTGCTCTACGCGCCAGGTGTCGACCGCCGCACCGCCACCGGAGGGCGCAAGCAGTTCGGCAACCTGATCGCCACACGCCTGCCGGTGCGCGAAGTCTTCCGCCATGCCTTGCCCTGGCCGGCGGACCCGCAGGTCGCCTCGATGCCGCGCGTGGCGCTGGAAGCCACGGTCGAAGTCGACGGCACCCGGCCGCTGCGCGTGATCTGCACGCACCTGGAGTATTACTCATCACACCAGCGCGCCGCGCAGGCCGAAGCCTTGCGCACCTGGCACGCCGAAGCCTGCGACCATGCGCGCCGCCCGGGCCGCAGCGAGAAATGGCCGGGCCCGTTCACACCCGAGCCGCGCCCGGCCGAGGCCGTCCTGTGCGGCGACTTCAACAGCAAACCCGACGATATCGCCTACCGCCGCGTGCTCGAGCCCTTTGACGACGCCACGCCGCCCTGGCGCGATGCCTGGCTGCACACGCACCCAGGCCAGCCGCATGCGCCGACCTGCGCCCTGTACGACAAGGAGCAATGGCCGGAGGCGCCGTTCGCCTGCGATTTCATGTTCGTGACGGAGAATCTCGCCGGGCGTGTCCGGCGCTGCGAGGTCGATGCCGATACGGCCGACTCGGACCACCAGCCGATCCTGCTGTCGCTGGATCTGTGAATCCGTGTCGGCGCGTCTGCGGCGTCCTCAGTCTTCGAGGTCTTCGGCTTCGGGCGTGAGACGCTGCAGCCGGAATGCCTGCAGGTATTCCATCCACTGCTCGCCGGGCAGCTCGGCCAATGATTCCTGGACGAATTCCATCTCAACGTCGAACTCGCGCGGCGACATGCCGCCGCGCATCAGCTGGAAGCGGCAGTACATCAGGTAGGTGTTGACGACGTCGGTCTCGCAGTAGGCGCGGATCTCGTCGAGCTGGCCAGCCTGGAACGCCTGCCAGACCTTGCTGCCGTCCATCCCCATCTTGCCTGGGAAGCCGCACAGCTTGGCCAGATCATCCAGCGGCGCGCTGGCGCGGGGCTGGTACATGGCCAGCAGGTCCATCAGGTCCAGGTGCCGCATGTGGTAGCGGCTGATGTAGTTGTTCCACTTGAAGTCGCGGCTGTCGTCGTCGCGGCCCTCGCCCATTTCCCAGTAGCGCGGCGCGGTGACACCGTTGACCAGGCCGCGGTAGTGCAGCACCGGCAGGTCGAAGCCGCCGCCGTTCCATGAAACCAGTTGCGGACTGTAGCGCGCGATCAGTTCATAGAACTTCTGGATCAGCGTGGCCTCGCCGTCTTCCGGCGTACCCAGCGAGCCGACGTGGAACACCGCCGAGCCATCGCGGTGCGTGCGGCGCAGCACGCAGGAAATCGCGGCGATGCGTTGCAGGTAGTGCGGGAGAAAATCGCTGCCGGTCTTTTCGCGGCGGGCGGCAAACGCATGCTCGGCGACTTCGGCGTCGCTCATCGCATCGGGATGGTCATGCAAACGGCGCAGGCCGGCAACATCGGGAATGGTCTCGATGTCGAATACCAGCACAGGGGTCATAGAACGGCGTCCTTCCTGACACCTTGCGAAGCGAAATGCCGCTTGAGCTTGACCAGCGCCTCCTGCTGGATCTGGCGCACGCGCTCGCGCGTGAGGCCCATTTCCTCGGCGAGCTCTTCCAGCGTGGCGGGCTCGATATGGTTGAGGCCGAAGCGGCGCTCCACCACATAGCGATGCTTTTCCGACAGGCGCGCCAGCCAGAGCTTCATCAGCCCTTCCAGCTCGCGGTGGGCCACCTCCTGGTCGGGGGCGGCGTTGTGCTCGTCGGAGAGGAAATCCAGGAGGCTCGAGCCGGGATCGAGATCGAACGGCGTATCGAGCGAGGTGGTATGTTCGTTGAGTGCCAAGACGTCCTGCACTTCGTCCGGCGTCTTGCCCAGCAGGTGGGCGATGTCTTCCAGGCTGGCGTCGCGCCCGTCGGTGCCGCCCTTCTCCAGATGGCGCTTGGCGCGCAGCACCTGGTTGAGTTCGCGGATCACGTGAACCGGCAGGCGGACCGTGCGCGCCTGGTTCATGATGGCGCGCTCGATGCTCTGGCGGATCCACCAGGTCGCGTACGTCGAGAAGCGGAAACCGCGCGACGGATCGAATTTTTCAATCGCGTGCATCAGGCCCAGGTTGCCTTCCTCGATCAGGTCGAGCAGCGGCACGCCGCGATTGAGGTAGCCCTTGGCGATGCTGACCACCAGCCGCAGGTTGCGCTCGATCATGACCTGGCGCGCGGCAAAGTCGCCGTCCTTGGCCAGCGTGGAGAAATGCAGTTCTTCCGGCGCGGACAAGAGCGGCTTGATGCTGATGCGGTTCAGGTAGTGCTGGACGGTATCCGCGGCCAGCTCGGTATGCAGCACGGTGCGGAAATCATCATGCTCGGGGGCGGCGCCGTCGGTGCCATTTTCCGCGCTCTCTTCTTCCTCGTCTTCCGACTCGTCCTCTTCGTCGTCGCGCACGATGCGCTCGTTGTCGTCGGCGAGCAGGTCGGCCTCGCGCAGGCCCACCGAAGCGGACGTGGCGATGGGCTCGTCGGTCACGGGAATCAGTTCGGCGGCGAGATCAGGCTCGAAGCCTTCGGCATCGGCGCGCGCGTCGGGATGTGCCACACCAGCCTTCACTTCCGGCTGCTTGGGACGGCGAGCCCTGCTGACGGTTCCGGAGGAGACAGTTTTCTGGCGTGGCATGAACCCTCACTGTGGCGGCAGGTACCGCATCGGATCAACCGGTTTTCCGTTCTTGCGAACTTCGAAGTGAAGCTTTACCCGGTCGGTATCGCTGTTGCCCATCTCCGCAATCTTCTGGCCCTTTCGGACCGCGGATTGCTCAGCCACGAGCACCTTGTCGTTGTGCCCGTAAGCAGTAAGAAATGTCTCATTGTGTTTGATGATGACAAGATTCCCGTAGCCGCGCAAGGGGCCAACGTGAATCACCCGGCCATCGTCCGCGGCCAGCACCGCATCGCCCTTCTTGCCCGCAATATCGATGCCTTTATTGCCCTTGTCGTCGAATTTCCCGACCGTCTGGCCGGTTGCCGGCCAGGCCAGCTTCATCGCGCCATCGGCGACCGGTGCCGCGGCCGCGGCGGGCGCGGCGGGCGTTGCCGCGGGCGCCGAAGCGGCCGCAGCCGGGGCCACCGGCGTGGCGGCCGGGCGGGCCTGGTCTATCGGCTGCGCCTGCACCGTGCCCGGCGCCACCGGCATGGTGGCCACGCCAGGCGCAGTGTTGACGTCGGCACCCGGCGGCACGATGCGCAGCAGCTGGCCGACCTCGATCTGGTTCACATTGCTCAGATTGTTCCACGTTGCCACATCGCGATACGACTGGCCGTTCTCCAGCGCGATACGGTAAAGGGTATCGCCTCGCTTGACCCGATAGTATCCGGGGGGCGCCGGTTCCAGCGTCGCGGCCGTGGTACCGGAAGTGGAGGTACGGTCAACCACGGGTGCCGGCATCGGCGAATTGGCGCAGGCGGCCAGCAGGGCCGTCAGCGCCGAGGCCGCAAAAAGTTGTCCGGCGCGTGCGAAATATTGCGATTTCACGATGTTGTGCATAGTTCGACTCAGATGGTGCCCGATTTTAAGGGCACAAAGAAAACGGCTTCAAGCGCGGTTCTGTGAAAGCGATGGCGGTTGCGCCGCTCGATCAGCAACAGCTGCTGCGTGACGGTCTGGCCCGGCACGCCCGCCGGCGGCATCACCGCCACCGGGGCGATCAGGCGCCCGCCGATGGCCAGTTGCTCAAGCAGCGCCTCGGGCACCTCCATGCCGGCCGCGGCCAGGATGATGGCCGAAAACGGCGCCGCCTGGGGCAGCCCCAACATGCCGTCGCCGTAGTGCAGGCGCAGGTTGGGCACGCGCAGCGGCCGCAGGTTCGCCTTGGCCTGCTCGTGCAGCGGGCGGATGCGCTCGATCGAGAAGACTTCGCGCGCCACCTGGCTCAGCACCGCGGCCTGATAGCCGCAGCCGGTGCCGATCTCGAGCACGCGCTCCAGCGGCGCGTCGGCGGGCAGGCCCTCGCGCAGCAGCTCGATCATGCGCGCCACCACCGACGGCTTGGAAATGGTCTGCTGGTGGCCGATCGGCAGCGCGGCGTCCTCATACGCCTGCGATGCCAGTCCCGGCTCGACGAACAGGTGGCGTGGCACGGTGGCGATGGCCGACAGCACGCGCTCGTCGCGGATGCCCGCGGCACGCAGCCGCGCCGCCAGCGCCACGCGCGCGCGCGCCGAGGCCATGCCGCCGCCGCCCGCGGTGGCCGCCGAGGCGCGTTGCTCGACCGCACTTGCAGGCACCGGCGCGGGCGCCGGTGCGGCGGTGCGTGGCAGGCGCGGCTTGGCCGGCTTGGCTGGCGTGGGCGTGGGCGCGGCCGGCCGCGGCGTGCCCACGGCAGGCATGCCGGCAGTGCGGGCCGGTGCGGGCTTGCGCTCGACTACGGCATCGAGCGGCAGCGGAAACTTGTTGCGACGGGGCGTGGAACTCATCGGGGGCGCGACACTGCGGATCGGTGGCCTACTTCAACCACTGGTCGAGCGCGTCGAGCTGCCCGCGGTGCGTCAGGTCGAGCTGCAACGGCGTGAGCGAGACGTAGCCCGCCGCGGTTGCATGGAAATCGGTGCCCTCGCTGGCATCGCGCGCATCGCCCGCCGGGCCGATCCAGTAGTTGGTGTCGCCGCGCGGATTGACCTGCGTGATCACCGGCTGCGACGGATGACGCTTGCCCAGGCGCGTGGCGCGGTAGCCCTTGATATGTTCGAACGGCAGGTTCGGGATATTGACGTTGAGCAGGAACGGCTCGGCCGGCGGCGTGCCGATGATGCGCTCCACCACGGTGCGCGCCACGCGTGCCGCGGCGTCCAGGTGCTCCCAGCCCTTGTCCACCTGCGAGAAGGCGATCGACGGAATGCCCAGCAGGTAGCCCTCGATGGCGGCGGCGACGGTGCCGGAGTACAGCACGTCTTCGCCCATGTTCTGTCCCTGGTTGATGCCGGACACCACCAGGTCGGGTTTTTCTTCCAGCAGGCCCGTCAGCGCGATATGCACGCAATCGGTCGGCGTTCCGTTGACGAAGCGAAAACCTTTTTGCACGCCTTCGCGCGCTTCGTAGATCGACAGCGGCCGCTGCAGGGTCAGGGAGTTGGAGGCACCGCTATGGTTCTGCTCCGGCGCGATGACCGTGATCCGGCCCAGCGGCGCGAGCGCGGCATGCAAAACGGCCAGTCCCGGCGCGAGATAACCGTCGTCGTTGGCGAGAAGGATATGCATGGCGCGATTGTACCTGAGCGCGCGCGCGCAAGCGGCCCGCGCGCCGCCCTGAAAGCACGTTTCTGGCGCTGTATGCAGGCCGCAAATAACCACCTCCATCGCTTGGGCATGGAACAGAACGACCGTGCTATTTCTGCGCTACACTTGCCCTGCCCGCCCGCATAAGCTTGACTGGCGTGAAATGCCACCAACATCACCGGAGACAAGATGAAAGCCGTACTGTGCAAAGCCTGGGGCCCGCCCGATTCGCTGACCATCGAAACCCTGCCCGACCTGGTGCCGGCCAAGGGCGAAGTGGTCATCGACGTCAAGGCGGCCGCCGTCAACTTCCCGGATGTGCTCATCATCCAGAACAAATACCAGGCCAAGCCTGCCCTGCCGTTCAGCCCGGGCTCGGAGCTGGCCGGCGTGGTCAATGCGGTAGGCGAAGGCGTCACCCACGTCAAGCCGGGCGATAAGGTGATCGCCTACCTGGGCAACGGCGCGTTCGCCAGCCAGGCCAAGGCGCCGGCGGCGTCGGTGGTGCCGATGCCGCCCGGCATCGACTTCGAGACCGCGGCGGCTTTCACGCTGACCTACGGCACCTCGCACCACGCGGTCATCGACCGGGGCGAGCTGAAGGCCGGCCAGACCATGCTGGTGCTGGGCGCGGCCGGCGGCGTGGGCCTGGCGGCGATCGAGATCGGCAAGGCCATCGGCGCGCGCGTGATCGCCGCCGCCTCGACCGACGAGAAACTGGCGGTGTGCAAGGAGCATGGCGCCGATGCGCTGATCAACTACAGCACCGAAGACCTGCGCGAGCGCATCAAGGCACTGACCGACGGCAAGGGCCCGGACGTGATCTACGACCCGGTGGGCGGCATCTATGCCGAACCGGCCTTCCGTTCGATCGGCTGGCGCGGCCGCTACCTGGTGGTGGGATTTGCCAATGGCGAGATCCCAAAGCTGCCGCTGAACCTGGCGCTGCTCAAGGGTGCGTCGCTGGTGGGCGTGTTCTGGGGCGACTTCGTTCGGCGCGAGCCCAAGGCCAACCAGGCCAATATGGCGCAGATGCTGGGCTGGATGAAGGAAGGCAAGATCCGCCCGCATATCTCGGCGCGCTATCCGCTGGAGCAGGCCCCGCAGGCGCTCAAGGACATGGAAGCGCGCAAGGTCACTGGCAAGATCGTGATCGTGCCCTGAGCGGCACGCACGCCGGCGGCGCGCCCTGCCCGCCGGTAAAAGAGGGGCGCAAGGCGTGCGGCTACGCCCTGCGCCCGGCTGAGGCAACGCGCCTCAAGCTGCCAGCCGCCCTGGATGGCGCACACCCATGCGCCAGGCGGCGGGCAGTTCCCAACAGGCCGGTGCGGCCATTCAGGCCGCCCCTTCCTCAGAAGCGATGCTGCAGGCCGGCCATGACGCCGGTCTGGTTGTTGGCGAAGCCGACCAGGTCGCGCGAGACGCTGACGTTCTGCCCGTTGCGCGCATCGGCATAGCCCACCGACAGGTAGGCCGCCGTGCGCTTGGACAGCGCGTACTGGCCGCGCAGCGAGAACAGGATCGGGTCGGCATTGTTTCCGCCCTTGATGTTCTGCTTGTAGACCGCACCGTACAGCGTGAAGGCCGGCGTGAAGTCATAGCTGGCGCCGCCCCAGTACATGTCGCTGCGGTCCGTTGCCGCGCCGGCGGTGAAGGTGCGCTTGTAGTTGCGGTAGCCGGCAAACAGCTTCAGGTCGCCGAAATCATAGCTGGCGCCGGCATGGATGCCCTGGATGTAGTCGGTGCTGTCGGCCGGCGTGGTGCTGCTGCCGGCGCCGTTCTGGCGGTCCCAGGTGGCGGCCGCGGCAAAGTTGCCGGCGCTGTAGCCCACCCCCAGCGCGTACTTGGACGAGCTCTTGAAGTCCCCCGCCACTTCGCCCATGGCCACGGTCGCGCCCAGCTTCAGGCCGCCGAAGCTACCGTCATAGCGGACCGCGTTCGAGGCGCGCGAGAACAGGCCGTCCTTGCGGCCGCCGGTCGCGGTCGATGAGGTGGCCCACGAATAGGCTGGCGCGTAGCCCATCGGGTCGAACGGCAGCATGAAGTCGTAGGTCGTGGTGAAGGTGCGGCCCAGCACCACCTGGCCGTAGCGGCTTGCCAGGCCCACCGTGGCACGGCGGTCGAACAGCGTGTTGTCGGTGTCCAGCTTGCCGGTGTCGATGGCGATGCCGCTTTCCAGGGCGAAGATCGCCTTCAGGCCGCCGCCCAGGTCTTCGCTGCCGCGGATGCCCCAGCGCGAGGTGTTCTTGCCGCCCGAGGTCAGCTTGACCGCCGAGCCGTCCGGGCCCGCGTGGCTGACATATTCGATGCCGGCGTCCACCAGGCCATACATGGTCACGCTCGATTGGGCGGATGCCGACCCGGCTGCAGCCAGACCCATCGCTGCGAATGCCATTGCCGTACGCTTCATGCTATCTCCTTGCTTGTGCTTGTTGTGTGAATCGTTAGCCGGCCGGATGGTAGGGGACGCGCACTTTCAGTTCGCTTTCGGAATGCAGGCTTTTCGCGGGCGCGGCGCCGCAGCGGGGTTGGTGGTTTCCCTAGCTTCTAAGCCGGCACACTTCCCTGTATCTGTCTGGCCTCGGCCGTTCCGGCCGTTTTTCCGTATTGCCGCCTGACTGCCCTGCCCCATGCGTATCCTGCTTGCCGAAGACAATGTGATGCTGGCCAATTCCCTGAGCCAGGCCCTGGGCCAGGCCGGCTTCACGGTCGACTGCATGCACGACGGCCGCAGCGCCGACAACCTGCTCAGCACGCAGGACTACGCGCTGCTGATCCTGGACCTGGGCCTGCCCGGACTGGATGGCCTGGAAGTGCTGCGCCGCCTGCGCCAGCGCCGCAACCCGCTGCCGGTGCTGATCCTGACCGCGCACGGCTCAGTCGAAGACCGCGTGCGCGGCCTGGACCTGGGCGCCGACGACTACCTGGCCAAGCCCTTCGACCTGTCCGAACTGGAAGCGCGCGCCCGCGCGCTGATCCGCCGTGCCCACGGGCATGAGAGCACGCAGATCGCCTGCGGCCCGCTGCACTACGACAGCGTCAGCCGTGCCGTCCTGCTGCACGGCGAGCTGCTCCCGCTGACCGGGCGCGAGCGCGCCGTGCTGGAGGTGCTGCTGCTGCGCGATGGCCGCGCGGTGAACAAGGCGGCGCTGTCGGAGAAGATCTTCGGCATCGACGAATCGGTCAACCCGGATGCGATCGAGATCTACGTGCACCGGCTGCGCAAGAAGCTCGACGGCAGCGGCGTGGCCATCGTCACGCTGCGCGGGCTGGGCTACCTGCTCGAAGCGCGGCCGGTGGCATGAAGCGCCCACGACAGGCGCCCAGCCTGCGCCTGCAGCTGTCGCTATGGCTGCTGCTGCCGCTGATGGGCCTGCTCGCCTTCGATGCGTGGCTGACCTATGAGCGCGCCATGTCGGCCGCGCATATCGCCTTCGACCGCACGCTGGAGGCGTCGCTGCGCGCGATGCGCGAAGGCATCCGCCTGCGCGAGGGGCGGCTCCAGGTCGACGTGCCCAACCTGGCACTGGAACTCTTCGACGACCAGGCCGGCCCGCGCATCTTCTACCGCATCCGCGACGAGGACGGTGCCACCGTGACCGGCTACGACGACCTGCCGATGCCGGCCGAGGCACCGCTGCGGCTGTACCGCACCGAGTTCTACGACACCGTCTTCCGCGAGCACCCGCTGCGCATGGCGGCCCAGGCGCTGCCGGTGCACGACGTGGGCTCGGCACGCACGCGGCTGGTGTGGGTGCTGGTGGGCGAGACCATCGAGCCGCGCCAGCTGCTGGCGCGCGACATCCTGATCGGCTCGCTGCTGCAGGAACTGATGCTGGTGACGCTGGCGCTGGGCATCGTCTGGCTCGGCGTGCGGCGCGGGCTGCGGCCGCTGAACCGGCTGTCGGACACGGTGGCGCGACGCGGCACGCAGCTCGACCCGATCGAGCAGAAGGACCTGCCCGCCGAGATGAAACCGCTGGTGCAGGCGCTGAACCAGTACATGGACCGGCTCCACGGCATGGTGCAGGCGCGCAAGCGCTTCTTCGCCGATGCCGCGCACCAGCTCAAGACGCCGCTGGCGATCATCCAGGCGCAGTCCGAGCTGGCGCTGCGCGAGCGCGACGGCGAACGCGTGCGCGAGCATATGCGGGTGCTGCACGGCACCGTGCGCCATGCCTCCAAGGGCGTGCAGCAACTGCTGTCGCTGTCGCGACTGGAGCCTGATGCGGGTTATATGCCCAAGCTCAGGCCGCTGCGACTCGATGCGCTGGCGCAAGGCGTGGCACTGGACTGGGCGCCGGTGGCGCGTGGCAGCGAGGTCGACCTGGGCTTCGAGCAGGAAGAGCCGGTGGAGGTCGCCGGGCAGGCCGAGCTGCTGCAGGAATTGACGGGCAACCTGATCGACAATGCGATCCGCTATGCGGGACATGGCGCAGTGGTCACGGTGCGCGTGGCGCTGGACGGCGGCGTGCCGCGGCTGCAGGTGATCGATAACGGCCCCGGCATCGCGCCGGCAGAGCGCGATGCGGTGTTCCGGCGCTTCTATCGCGGCGAGAGCGGGCGGGCCGTGGAAGGCACCGGGCTGGGGCTGTCGATCGTGCGCGAGATCGCGCGGCTGCATGGTGCAGCGGTGGTGCTGGGGGATACGCCGGGAGGCGGGCTGACCGTATCGGTCTGCTTTGATACGCCTGAGGCAGGCGCCGCAGACTGAGCGCTGCCGGCAAAGCAAAAGGGCGGCCGCAGCCGCCCTTCCCTTCGCTTCGGCACTTCAGTTCAAAGCTTCTCCGTCTCCCCGCTCTGCGGCTGCCACTTCATCAGCCGCTTCTCACCCCTGCCGACCATCCAGTCCAGCACCAGCGCAAACGCCGTCAGCACCACGATGCCGGCAAACACGGTATTGATGTCGAAGGTGCCTTCGGCCTGCAGGATCAGGTAGCCAACGCCGCGCGCCGAGCCCAGGTATTCGCCCACCACCGCGCCCACGAAGGCCAGGCCCACCGAGGTATGCAACGACGAGAACACCCAGCTGGTGGCGCTGGGCAGGTAGACATGGCGCAGCAGCTGCTTCTGGTTGGCGCCCAGCATGCGCGCGTTGGCCAGCACCACCGGGCTCACTTCCTTGACGCCCTGGTAGACGTTGAAGAAGACGATAAAGAACACCAGCGTCACCGCCAGCGCCACCTTCGACCAGATGCCCAGGCCGAACCAGACCGCGAAGATCGGTGCCAGGATCACGCGCGGCATCGAATTCATGGCCTTGACGTAGGGGTCGAGGATGGCGGAGGTCAGCGGGCTCAGCGCCAGCCACAGGCCCACGCCCAGCCCCGCCACCGTGCCGATGCCGAAGGCCAGCACGGTTTCGATCAGCGTTACGCCCAGGTGCAGGTAGATATCGCGCTCGACGATAAACCAGCTCCAGATGCGCTGCGCCACCATCAGCGGCTCACCAAAGAAAAAGGCAACCTGCTGCGAGCGCGTGGCCATATGCCACACGCCGAGGATCACTACTAGGACGAGCAGCTGCCAGACGCGCAGCATGCCCTTGGAGTCGTTACGGAATGCCATCGTGAATTCAGGTCTTGTTGTGATGGGAAGGCTCAGGCCACCTTGAGCTGCTGGGCATAGCCCTTGAGCACTTCTTCGCGCAGCACGTCCCAGATCGCGGCGTGCAGTTCGACAAAGCGCGGATGGTTGCGGATCTCGGCCACGTCGCGCGGGCGCGGCAGGTCGATGGCAAACTCGCCGATCGGGTGTGTGCCCGGGCCGGCCGACAGCACCACCACGCGGTCGCTCATGGCAATGGCCTCGTCCAGGTCGTGGGTGATGAAGAGCACGGCCTTGCGCTTGGCGGCCCACAGCTCCAGCACCTCGTTCTCCATCAGCTGGCGGGTCTGGATATCCAGCGCCGAGAACGGTTCGTCCATCAGGATGATGTCCGGGTCCAGCACCAGCGTCTGCGCCAGCGCGACACGCTTACGCATGCCGCCCGAGAGCTGGTGCGGGTAGCGGTCGCCAAAGCCGCCGAGGCCCACGCGGCGCAGCCATTCCTCGCCCTGCTGCACGGCCTCGGCGCGCGCCACGCCGCGGAACTCCAGGCCGGCGACGACGTTATCCAGCGCGCTGCGCCAGGGCATCAGCGCCTCGGTCTGGAACATATAGCCGGCGCGCCGGTTGATGCCGCGCAGGGGTTCGCCGAACACGCGCACCTCGCCGCTGGAGGGTTCCAGCAGGCCGGCGCCAACGTTCAGCAACGTGGACTTGCCGCAGCCGGTGGGGCCGACCACGGAGACGAATTCGCCGGGCTGGATCGACAGCGTGACGTCCTGGACCGCGGTATAGCGCTGGCTGCGGTCATCGCGCGAGACAAAGGTGCAGGTGACCTTGTCGAGGGAAAGTGCGGGAGTGCTCATGGTGAACCGTCTCGGTCCCGCCGTGGCGGCGCCGGGGGGGCGCGGTGCGGGCGGGTGATGATGGATTGGCCGTCAAGGTTTCAAAGCAAAGGCCCGCTGCGGACAGCGGGCCGATGGCATCGACGGCGAGGGTCTTACTTGTACTTGGCGTTGGCCTTCTGCACGAAAGCGTTGGTGTAGGTCTCTTCCAGCTTGACCGGCTTGCCCTTGAGCTCGGCGTCGAACTGGCTCAGCGCGTTGAACGCGGTGCGCGGGCCGTCGGCCGGCATGGTGCCGTCCGGCGAGATCGCTTCCTTGACCTTGTCCCACGCGGCCAGGTACAGCGCGCGGTCACCCAGCAGGTAGCTTTCCGGCACGGTCTTGACGATGTCCGACGGGCCCGCCTTCTGCAGCCACTTCAGCGCGCGCACCATGGCATTGGTCAGCGCCTGCGTGGTGTTGGGGTTCTGCTGGATAAACGCCTGCGACGCATACAGGCAGCCCGACGGCATGTTGCCGCCGAACACGGCCTGGGTGTCCTTGAGCGTACGGGTGTCCGAGGCGATGCGCACTTCGTTCTTCTGCGTCAGCATCGACACCACCGGGTCCAGGTTGGCCATCGCATCGATCTGGCCCGAACGCATCGCCGCCACCGCGCCGGCGCTGGCGCCCACACCGATGAACGACACGTCGGACGGCTTCAGTCCGGCCTTGGCCAGCACGAAGTTGGCCATCATGTTGGTCGACGAGCCCGGCGCGGTCACGCCGATCTTCTTGCCCTTCAGGTCGGCGATCGACTTGAAGTTGGGCATGGTCTTGTTCGACACCACCAGCACGATCTGCGGGGCGCGCCCCTGCAGCACGAATTCCTGGTAGCGCTGGCCCTTGGCCTGCAGGTTGATGGTGTGCTCGTAGGCGCCCGAGACCACGTCGGCGCTGCCGCCCACCACGGCCTGCAGCGCCTTGGCGCCGCCGGCGAAGTCGACAATCTCGACGTCCAGCCCTTCTTCCTTGAAGTAGCCGAGGCGCTCGGCAATGGTCAGCGGCAGGTAGTAGAACAGGTTCTTGCCGCCCACCGCGATGGTGACCTTGGTCTTCTCGGGCTTGCCCTGCGCCTGCGCCTGGCCGAAGGTGAACCAGCCGGCCAGGAACAGCGCCAGCGCGATCAGGAATTGCTTCCAGAATTTTTTGTTATACATGCGAGATCTCCTACCCGTGTGGACTGGCGCTGCGGCAACATGCGCTCGAAGGGGGCGCGCCGCGGTGCGGCAAATTGCGATGCTACCGGACGGTGCGATGCACCGCATCGGTATCAACACCTAGCAAACCCGCCAGCTTAGCGCCCTTACCTTTCGATCACCTTGCCTCAGCCCTCGCCATCATTCCGCGTGGATGTCGGCGGACTTGATCACCTTGCCCCAGCGCGCCAGCTCCGCCTTCTGGTACTGCCCCAGTTGCTGCGGGTTCATGTACTTGGCCTCGGCGCCCAGGTCCTCGGCCTTCTTGCGGAAGGCTTCGGTGCGCATGATCTTCTCGATCTCGCCGGTCAGCTTGTCGATCACCGGCTTGGGCGTGCCGGCCGGCGCGTACATCGCAAACCACGACGACACGTCCAGGTCGGGGTAGCCAGCCTCGGGCGCCGACGGCACGTCCTTCAGGCTGGGCAGGCGTGTCTTGCTGGTCACTACCAGCGGACGCAGCTTGCCGGCGGCGATATGGGCCATCAGCGGCGGCGGCGTGGTGATGGTCAGGTCCACCGAGCCGCCCAGCAGGTCGGTCATGGCCGGGCCGGTGCCCTTGTAGGGCACGTGCGTGATTTTCGTGCCGGCCATCTGGTTCAGCAGCTCGGTCGAGACATGCTGCAGCGAGCCGTTGCCCGACGAGGCGTAGTTGAGCTTGTCCGGATTGGCCTTGGCGTAGGCCACCAGTTCCTTCAGCGACTTGACCGGCAGGCTCGGACGCACCACCAGCACCTGCGGCGCCGACAGGATATTAGCCACCGGCGCAAAGTCCTTGATCGGGTCCCACGACAGGTTCTTGACCAGCAGCGGCGTGATCACGTGGAAGCCCGAGTACTGCAGCATCAGCGTGTAGCCGTCCGGCTTGGCCCGCGCCACCAGTTGCGCGGCGATGCTGCCGTTGCCGCCGGGACGGTTGTCCACCACCACCGGCTGGCCGAGCGCCTTGGACAGCGGTTCCGCAATCATGCGCGCCGCGATGTCGGTGGTGCCACCGGCCGCGGCCGATACCACCAGCGTCACCGGACGGGTGGGATAGGTACCGTCCTGCGCCAGGGCGACAGGCGCGAACCATGCCACACCGAGTGCCGCCAGCGTGGCGGCTACGGCCTTGCGCCGTGCGGGCATGGCGGACTTGCGTTGAAGGGCTTGCTTCATGAGGGTCTCCGTTATCTGTTGGATGTGTTGTTTTTGTCTGGGTGCCGGCTATGCCTGCCCGGCGAAATGCTCTGCCATCCAGGCCGGCGGCTGGTGCGTGCGCAGGCGCGGGCCGGCGCTCAGCAGCTGGCTGTGGATGTCGCGCCCGACCAGCGCCGGCATGCCGGCCACCACGTCGAGCAGCGCGCCCAGGTCGACGCCGGTCTCGACGCCCATGCAGTCGAACATATGGACCAGGTCTTCGGTGCTGACGTTGCCGCTGGCACCGGGGGCGTAAGGGCAGCCGCCCAGGCCGCCGGCGGCCGCGTCGAAGCGCGTCACGCCGGTCTGCCAGGCTGCCAGGGCATTGGCCAGGCCCATGCCGCGGGTGTTGTGCAGGTGGATGGTCAGGCCGGTATCGGGCAGCGTGGCCTGGAAGGCCTCGCACAGCGCCGCGACCTGGTTCGGGTAGGCCATGCCGGTGGTGTCGCACAGCGTGATGCCGGCCGCGCCGGCCTCGGCAAAGCGGGTGGCCAGTGCCATCACCGCGCCGGTATCGACCTCGCCCTCGAACGGGCAGCCGAACACCGTCGACAGCGACACGTTGACCGGCACACCGGCGGCGCCCGCCGCCTCGATCATCGCCAGCAATTGCGCTTGCGACTGCTCGCGCGTCATGCGCAGGTTGGCGCGATTGTGCGTCTCGCTGGCCGACATCACCAGGTTGACCTCATCCGGCTGGCACGACAGCGCACGCTCCAGCCCGCGCAGGTTGGGCACCAGCGCGGTATAGCGCACGCCCGGGTGGCGCCGCATGCGGTGCATCAGTGCCTCGGCGTCGGCCAGCGCCGGGATGGCGCGGGCCGAGGTGAACGAGGTGGCTTCGATGCGGGCAAAGCCGCAGGCCGACAGCGCGTCGAGGAAGGCGACCTTGGCGTCGGTCGGCACCACCACCGGCTCGATCTGCAGGCCGTCGCGCGGCGCGACTTCATTGATCTCGACGCGTGCCGGGCCGCGCAGGTTGGCGGCGGCGCTCATGCGATCACCTTGCGCGCGCGCAGGTCGGCGATGGCGGCGTCATCGAAGCCAGCCTGCTTCAGCACCGCATCGGTATGCTCGCCCAGCGTCGGCGCGCGGTCATGGATTTCCCCCGGGCTGGCCGACAGCTTGGGCACTACGCCCGGCACTTCCACCGTGAGCCCGCCGGCCGAGGTCACCGACTCGATCACGCCACGGGCGCGGTAGTGCGGGTCTTCGGCGATGTCCTTGACGGTATAGATGCGGCCAGACGGCACCTGCGCGTCGCGCAGCACCGCCAGCGCCGAGTCCACCGTCTGCGTGCGAGTCCAGTCCGCGATGGCGGCATCGATTTCGTCCACGCGCTTCACGCGGCCATCGTTCTGCGCCAGCGCCGGATCGTCGGCCAGGTCGGGCCGGCCGATGGCCAGCATCATGCGCTTGAAGATGGCGTCGCCATTGGCCGCCACCAGCACGTATTCGCCGCTGGCGCAGGGGTAGGCATTGGACGGCGCGATCCCCGGCAGCGCGCCGCCAGCGGGCTGGCGCACCGCGCCGAAGGCCGAGTATTCCGGCAGCAGGCTTTCGCTCAGGTTGAACAGCGACTCGTACAGCGCCACGTCGATGACCTGGCCTTCGCCGCCGCGCGCGTCGCGCTGATACAGCGCCAGCAGCACGCCCATGGCGCCGTGCAGGCCGGCGATGGTGTCGCCCAGCGACAGCCCGGCGCGCACCGGCGCGCGGCCAGGCTCGCCGGTCAGGTGGCGCAGGCCGGCCATGGCTTCGGCCACGGCGGCAAAGCCGGGCTCATCCTTCTTCGGGCCGGTCTGGCCGTAGCCCGACACGCGCAGCATGATCAGGCGCGGGTTGTCGGCATGCAGCACATCCCAGCCCAGGCCCCACTTCTCCATGGTGCCAGGGCGGAAGTTCTCGATCAGCACGTCGGCCTCGGCGGCCAGCTTGCGCACCAGTGCCTGGCCTTCCGGCTGGCGCAGGTCGATGCAGATCGACTCCTTGTTGCGCGACTGGGCCTCCCACCAGACCGAGGTGCCTTCATGCAGCATGCGCCATTTGCGCAGCGGGTCGCCCTGCCCCGGCGGCTCCACCTTGATGATGTGGGCACCAAAGTCGGCCAGGGTCTTGGCGGCAAAGGGGCCGGCGATGAGTTGTCCGAGTTCGAGGACGCGAATGCCCTCGAGGATCTGTTGCGCCATGGGGTGTCTCCGTGCGATGCGGTGTTTTGTTGCAGTGCGGCAAGCCCAATGACTGGCTTGTCATACATTGCGTTCGAACGGAGTGTGCCCCAGCAGGGGCCCGCCAGGAATCGGCAATCGGAGAAGCGGGCTTTCTCGGAACGCGAAAGGCTCCGGAGGCGCCTCAGCACAGGGGCGTCAGAACGGCGCCCGGTCCCCGCACAGGTGGCTGATCAGCAGCCGCGCCGACACCGTCAGCCCGGCCGGGTCGCGCAGCCCGATCAGCAGCGAGCGGCGCGCCCAGGCGTCCTGCAGCGACACCAGCGACAGCCCCATCGACTTGACATGCGGCTCGGCCGCGATGCGCGGCAGCACGCCCACGCCCAGGCCGGCCATCACCATGCGGCACATGGCATCGAAGCTGCGCACCTGGATGCGCAGCCGGAACGGCCGGTCCAGCCGGCTGCTCTCTTCCAGCAGGCGGGCGGCCAGCGAGGTTTCCTGCGGCAGGCTGACGAAGTCGAATTCCAGCGTATCGGCGTAGTGCACCGGGCCGCGCGCGGCCAGCGGATGGTTGGGCGGCGTGATGATGACCAGCTCGTCCTGCCGGTACTCGATCGTCATCAGCCCGGCCGCGGGGGTGCGGTCGGCAAAGATGCCCACGTCGGCGCGGTTCTCGATCAGCGCGGCGACGATGTCGCGGCTGTTCTGTTCTTCCAGCTCGATGCGGATGGTGGGATGGCGCTGCATGAACGACGCCAGGTCGTCGGGCAGGAACTGCGTGATCGCCGAGGTGTTGGCGCACACCCGCACCTGCCCGCGCACGCCCGAGGCGTAGTCCGACATCACGCCGGCCATGCGTTCGACGTCCTGCAGGATGGTCAGCGCATGGTGGAAGCAGGCCTGGCCGGCCTCGGTCAGCTGCACGCCGGCGGCATGGCGGAAGAACAGCGGCGCGCCGACCGCGGTTTCCAGGTCTGAGATGCGCTTGCTGGCGGCGGCCACGGCCAGGTGCGACTGGCGCGCGCCGGCCGAGATGCTGCCCTGCCGGGCCACGGCGACGAACAAGCCAAGCGTGACGAGATCGAAGCGGGCCAGGTTCATGGGGCAGACAGGTAGGCGGAGGAATCCGGTGATCGGCGCGCGGGCACGTGGGCGTTCCGGCCCCGCGCGATCGGGCTCAGAGGTTGCGGCGGTCCATCACCGCGCGGGCGATGGTGCCGGCATCGACGTATTCCAGCTCGCCGCCCACCGGCACGCCGCGCGCCAGGCGCGACACCTTGAGGCCGCGCGCCTTCAGCATTTCGCCGATGTAGTGCGCGGTGGCCTCGCCTTCGCTGGTGAAGTTGGTGGCGACGATGACCTCGCCGACCGGGCCGCCCAGCTCAGGCTCGGTGGCGCGCGCGAGCAGCCGGTCCAGGTGGATCTCGCGCGGGCCGATGCCATCCAGCGGCGAGAGCCGGCCCATCAGCACGAAGTACTTGCCGCGGTAGGTCAGGGTCTGCTCGATCATGACCTGGTCGGCCGGGGTTTCCACCACGCACAGCAGCGAGGCGTCGCGGCGGTCGTCCAGGCAGGTCGCGCAGATCTCCTGCTCGGTGAAGGTGTTGCAGCGCTGGCAATGGCGGATATGGTCCGCCGCGCCGCGCAGTGCATCGCCCAGCTTGCGCGCGCCCTCGCGGTCGTGCTGCAGCAGGTGGTAGGCCATGCGCTGGGCGGACTTGGGCCCGACGCCGGGCAGCACCCGCAGCGCTTCGACCAGTGCCTGCAGCGAGGTCGGGGACGATGCCTTCACAGTGGCGTTCAGAACGGCAGCTTGAAGCCCGGGGGCAGCGGCAGGCCCGAGGTCATCGAGCCCATCTTTTCCTGCGAGGTGGCTTCGGCCTTGCGCACGGCGTCATTGAAGGCGGCGGCGACCAGGTCTTCCAGCAGGTCCTTGTCTTCGCCCTCGGCCAGCAGGCTAGGGTCGATGGTGACGCGCTTGACGTCGTTCTTGCAGGTCATGACCACCTTGACGAGACCGGCGCCGGACTGGCCCTCGACCTCGATCAGGGCCAGCTGCTCCTGCATCTTCTTCATGTTTTCCTGCATCTGCTGGGCTTGCTTCATCAGCCCGGCGAGTTGACCTTTCATCATGATGGAATGCTCCTGGATTCGGTAAGAAATTCGGCAAAGTAGTTCGGTAAAGCAAACGCAGGCCGCGGATCAGGCGGCGCGCGGCTGGATCGAGCCCGGCACGATCTGGCCGCCAAAATCGCGCAGCAGGCCCTGTACAAAGGGATCGGCCTCGATCACTGCCTCGGCCTGGCGCTGGCGCTCGGCGCGCGCCTCGGCATCGGCGGCCGCCGCGGTGATGGAAACCCCGCCCACCTCGCAGACCACGCGCACCGGCACGCCAAAGTGGTCGCACAGCGCCTGCTGCAGCCGCTCGGACACGCCGTTCTCGCCCAGGGCCGCGACCGGGATGCGCAGGTGGAAGGTGCGCCCGACCACCTGGGTCAGTTCGCTCTGGTAGGCCAGCTGCTGTGCCAGGCCCTTCAAGGGCAGGCCAGCGGCCAGCACCGGCCATTCGCCGGTGAAGGCCGGCGGGGTGCCATCCTCGCCCGCCGCAGGCGGTCGCGGGGCGACGAATTTGGCGGACTCTGCCGGCGCCGTGGCTGACGGCACGGGAGCGGCCTCGCGCGCCGGCTCGGCCTCGCGCGCGGGTGCCCGGCCCGGCCGGGCCGGGCCGTTGCGCGGCGCGGCGGCAGGCGGTGCCGGTTCGTTGAAACCGCTGTCGCGGTAGCCAGGATCGCTGTCATAGGGGCCTATGACCGGCAGGTCAGGCGGCAGCTCTTCCCACGGCGGCACGTCGCTGCCACCCGCCAACTCCCAGGGCGGCACGGATTCCGGCTCCGCCTGGCGCGCCGCGGGCTGCGCGGCGGGCCGTGCCGGCGCTGCCGGAGACTGGACTGGCGGCTGCATGGGCGCCTTCGCAACCGGTGCCGGCGGGCGGCTTACGGCTGCGGCGCCGGGCGCGCGCAAGGGTTGGGCCGGCGGGCGCTGCGCGGCAGCCGGCGCTGGCGGCATGGCCGGCGGCGGCGCCTTGCGGCCGCCACCACGAGCAGCGGAACCCTGGCGGGCAGCGGCCAGCGCGGCGGCGGCGGGCGACATGGCCCCGTTGCCGGCGGCTGCGGCCGGGCGCGCTGGCGCTGCTTCAGGGGATGCAGCAACTGCGGCAGGCGCTGCCGCAGCTTCGGCCATGGGCGCAGGCAGTACCGCCCGTGCGGGCACAGGGGCAGGGACAGGCGCCGCCGCAGTACCGGCATTTGCCTGCGCGGCGGCGTTGGCACCAGCCGCCGCATAGCGGGTATCAACGGGCGGGGCGGTCTCAAGCACGGCAGCGCCGCGCTGACGCGCAGGCGCGGCACCACCGCCCTGCCCTTGCGTCGTGGCGGGTTCAGACGACGGCCGGAACGCCAGCATGCGCAGCAGCGTCATGGTGAAGCCGGCGTACTCGTCCGGCGCGAGCGCCAGCTCGCTGCGGCCGAGGTTGGCGATCTGGTAGAACAGCTGCACTTCCTGCGCGTCGAACACGCCGGCCAGGCGCCGCACCTCATCGGCTTCGGGCCATTCGTCCTGCACCGAGGCCGGCAC
Source organism: Cupriavidus necator N-1 (assembly GCF_000219215.1). Classification (NCBI taxonomy): domain Bacteria; kingdom Pseudomonadati; phylum Pseudomonadota; class Betaproteobacteria; order Burkholderiales; family Burkholderiaceae; genus Cupriavidus; species Cupriavidus necator. Next base: position 2,381,312 of record NC_015726.1, read on the forward strand.
GGCCTGCGCCAGCGCCACCTTGTGCAGCAGCGAGCCCAGGTCCTGCAGCGCGCCGGCAAACGACAGGCTGCGGTCGGCCATGGCATCGGCAATCGCCAGCATGGCGGCGCCGTCCTCGGCGGCCAGCGCATCGAGCAGCTGCACCAGGTAGCCCTGGTCGATCGCGCCCAGCATGCCGCGCACCGCGTCTTCCGACACCTGGCCCGCGCTGTAGGCGATGGCTTGGTCGGTCAGCGACAGCGCGTCGCGCATCGAGCCGTGCGCGGCCTGGGCCAGTAGCCGCAGCGCGTTGCCGTCGTGGGCAATGCCTTCCTGCGCCAGGATATGGTCCAGGTGCGAGACGATATGCCCCGGCGGCATCTGCTTGAGGTTGAACTGCAGGCAGCGCGACAGCACCGTGACCGGGATCTTCTGCGGATCGGTGGTGGCGAGGATGAACTTGACGTGCCCGGGTGGCTCCTCCAGCGTCTTCAGCATGGCGTTGAAGGCGTGGTTGGTCAGCATGTGCACTTCGTCGATCATGTAGACCTTGAAGCGCCCGGAGGTCGGGGCGTAGACCGCCTTGTCCAGCAACTGCGCCATCTCGTCGACGCCGCGGTTGGAGGCGGCGTCCATCTCGATGTAGTCGACGAAGCGGCCGCTGTCGATCTCCTGGCAGGCCTTGCACTGCCCGCACGGCTGGGCGGTGATGCCGCCGTTGCCGTCAGGGCCGATGCAGTTCAGGGCCTTGGCCAGGATCCGCGACAGCGTGGTCTTGCCGACCCCGCGCGTGCCGGTGAACAGGTAGGCATGGTGCAGCCGCTGCTGTTCCAGCGCGTGCGTGAGCGCGCGGACCACGTGCTCCTGGCCGACCAGCGTGGTGAAATCCCTGGGGCGCCATTTGCGCGCTAGAACTTGATAACTCATGGCGGCGATTGTAGCAAAAGGCGGCCCCCCTCCGGCCGCCGCCGCCCCGACCTCGCGGTCTTTATTCGCCACGCGCCGCGCGGGCCGGCTCCGGTGGCCGCAACCCGCCCGCGGCGGGGCTCAGCCGCACTCGCCCACGTAGCCGCAATTGGCGCATTTGGCGCAGCCGTCGACCTTGTGCAGGGCGTGCGCGCCACACTCCGGGCACGGCTTGCCGGTGCCGACACCGGGGGTGCCGGGGGCCCGGGCCTGGCTGGCGAGATCGGCCCCGGCATCCAGCGCCTGCCCCCCAGCCTCGCGCTGGGCCAGCCTGGCGGCCAGCGCCGCTACCGGCACCTGGCCGCCCTCGGCATCCAGGAAGCCGCGCTTGATCAGGATGCGCTGCAGCGCGTAGCTGAGCGCGGCCACTTCGGAGTCATGGAAGCGCGGCACCTCGGTGCCGTCCTGGCGCACCAGCGTGCCGTAGCGCACCGTGCCCTTGTCCCACACCACGTTGCGCATGTCCGCCAGCGCCTTGGCCACCGAGCCGCCCGAGCGCGCCACCATCGACAACAGCCGCATGGTGGAGGTAATCCACTGCTGGCCCTCGCTGCGCTGCCCCGCCGGCATGAAGAACTCCACCGGACGCTCGATCTCCACCGGCTTGCCGTCGGCCACGCCGGCGACGCGCATGAAGTTGACGGTCAGGTAAACGGTCTTGTGGCCTTCGTAGGTCAGGTATTCGACCTTGGACGTCACCCCCTCCAGGTCGCCCACCGGCCGGCTGCCGAAGGGGCGCACCAACGGATTGTCGTCGGCCACGGCAGCGGGCGCCGCCGCCGGCGCCTCTACTGACAGCACGGCCCCCAGCACCGAATTGGGGCGATAGGTCGCCAGCCCCTTCAGGCCGGCCTTCCACGCCTCCAGGTACAGGTTGCGGAAGGCTTCGTACGGATAATCCTCTGGCACGTTGACGGTCTTGCTGATGCTGGTGTCGATATACGGCTGCACCGCCTCCAGCATCCGCATATGGTCCAGCGCCGACATCTGCAGCGCGGTGACGAAGGCGTCCGGCAACTGGGCCATGTCGGCCCCCATGTGACGGTAAAGTCGCCAGGCATGGTCCGCCACCTCGAAGCTGCGGTAGCTGTTGTCCGGCATCCGCTTCTTGCGGTTGTAGGTCCACGAGAAGGCGGGCTCGATGCCGTTGGAGGCATTATCGGCAAAGGCCAGCGTGATCGTGCCGGTGGGTGCGATCGACAGCAGGTGCGAATTGCGCAGCCCATTGCGCGCAATGGCATCGCGCAAGCGTTCGGGCAGCCGCCCGGCAAATCCGCTCTGCAGGTAGGCATTGGCATCGAACAAGGGGAAGGCGCCCTTCTCCACCGCCAGTTCGGTCGACGCCAGGTAGGCATCGTCGCGCATGCGTTCCGAGATCCGCGCCGCCAGTTGCCGCGCCGGCTCGGCGTCATAGCGCAGGCCCAGCATCACCAGCGCGCTGCCCAGCCCCAGGAAGCCCAGCCCGACGCGGCGCTTGGCGTGGGCCTCGGCCTGCTGTTCGGGCAACGGCCAGAAGGTCACGTCGAGCACGTTGTCGAGCATGCGCGTGGCCACGCGCACCACCTCGGCAAAGGCATCGAAATCGAATTCGGCCTGCGGCGAGAACGGCTGGCGCACGAAGCGCGTCAGGTTGATCGAGCCCAGGCAGCAGCAGCCATAGGACGGCAGCGGCTGCTCGGCGCAGGGGTTGGTGGCCTCGATGCGCTCGCAGTAATAAAGGTTGTTGTCGGCGTTGATCTGCGACAGGAACAGGATGCCCGGCTCGGCATGGTCGTAGGTGGCCTGCATGACCTGGTCCCACAGGTTGCGCGCCGGCACGCGCCGGTACACCCACTGGCCGTCGTCGCGGCGATAGGCGCCCGCGGCGATCATGTCGGCGCCCGGCTCGGCCTCATGCACCAGTTCGACCTCGCCGTCGGCCTGCACGGCCTGCATGAAGGCGTCAGTGACGCCGATGGAGATATTGAAGTTGCTGAGGTCGCCCTTGTCCTTGGCGTGGATAAAGCTCTCGATATCGGGATGGTCGCAGCGCAGCACGCCCATCTGCGCACCGCGGCGCGCGCCGGCGGATTCCACGGTGGCGCAGGATGCGTCGAACACCTTCATGAACGACACCGGCCCCGAGGCGCGCGAATGCGTGGCCCGCACCAGCGCGCCGGCGGGGCGGATCGCGGAGAAGTCATAGCCCACGCCGCCGCCGCGGCGCATGGTCTCGGCGGCCTGCGCCACCGCCGTGTAGATGCTGGGGCGGCCCTCGCGCGGCTCCGACACCGAATCGCCCACCGGCTGCACGAAGCAGTTGATCAGCGTGGCCTGGATGCCGGTGCCCGCCGCCGAATTGATGCGCCCGGCCGGCACGAAGCCGTTTTCCTGCGCCCACAGGAAGCGCGCGCTCCAGGCCTCGCGCTGGTCCTCGGGTTCGGCCTGCGCCAGCGCGCGCGCCACGCGTTGCCTGACATCGGCAATGCTGCGCTCTTCGCCCTTGGCGTATTTCTCGATCAGGACTTCGGTGGAGATTTCCTGCGGCGCCAGGGCGCCGCGAATGATCTGGTCGTTTGCGTTCATGTATTGGCTCACCACGGTCTGGGTCGGTGAATGGTCGGGCCGCCGCGGCCCGCGTTCCCTGCGCCAGATCAAGCCGACGCATTTGCCGCGGGCAATGACCCACCATTGCAAAGGGCATTCAACGCAATTTCTCCGCGGTATCGCGGTCTGGGGTACAATCCCGCTCGGACGGGCCTCCTCGCATGGTGGCGCGGTCAACCTGGTCAGGTCGGGAACGAAGCAGCCACAGCCGTTTTCCGCCAGTGCCGAGGGTCAGGCTCGTCCACCTCCCACCCCATCCTGCCGTACCCCTCCCGCTATATCCGCACGCACGAGTCGCTTGCAGCGCAGTCCCTGTCACTTTAGTACAGCCGAGCCGCGATCGCGCGCGCCGCACACCCCATTTTGCGCCGATTCTGGCACCCTGTCCGGGTGCCACGCCAGCCGTCAGAACAGCGAGCCCTGCTGCGGCATCGGCGGCGCCAGGCGCTCGGCGGGAATCCATTCGCCGTCCGCAGTGGCCACGCCGGCCTCGATACGCTTGCCCGGGAACATCGGCGCAATCGCGGCCGCATAGCGGCCCAGCTGCGCGCGGTAGGCGGCATGCTCCTGCGGCAGGAGCCGCAGCTTGTAGTCGACGATCACCACGCGGTCGTCGAATTCCACCAGCCGGTCGATACGCAGCAGCCGGCCGCGCGCGTCATAGAGTTCGACTTCATTGCGCGCGCTGCGGACGTCCCCTGCCCCCAGCAACGGCGCCAGCGCCGGTGCGCGCAGCATCGCAGCCACCGCCTCCAGCGCTTCTGCCACCTGTTGCCGCCACGCCTGCCGTGCCGGCCCGGTGTGCGCGCCCGTCAGCGGGAACCAGCGCAATACGGTGTCGATCCCCGGCACGCCGGCAAAGGCGTCGGGATAGCGCGTCAGGCGTTCCAGCAAGGCATGCACCAGCTCGCCGTGGCGGGCGGCCGCGGCGTTGAAGACGATGCCGTCGGACTCGTCTTCGGCTTCTGCCTCGCCCTCTTCTTCAAACCCGATCTCCTGGCGCGCATCCACTGCATCGCGATAGCGCAGCCGGAAGTCGGTAAAGCGCACCGGCTCGCTCAGGCGCGCGGGCATCTGGGCCTGGTCCTGCGCATCGGCCAGCTCGCCCGGATAGGCCGGCACCATCTCGCCAACGCCTGCAGCCTGCAGCCGCACATACCAGCTGCCGGCGATCTCTGCATTGCCCTCGCCCGAACCGCTGCGGTTGGCCCGGCCCTTGACCCCGCTGACCAGCAGGCCCTGCTGCGCGCGCGTCATGGCCACGTACAGCAGGTTCCAGTTCTCGCGCTCGCCCAGCGCCGCCTCCGACTCGAACATCGGCGCCCGCGCCAGCCCGCGCTCGCTGCGCTTGCTGTAGGCCGAGAAATGCCGAGGCACCGGCGACGACGGCGGCCAGTCGACCAGGATGCCGCCCCGGTCCGCGGCCGGCTCGCTGTGATTGGCATCGAGCAGCACCACGAACGGCGCCTCCAGGCCCTTGGCTGCATGCACGGTCAGGATATGGACTGCGTCGAGGCCGGCAAACGCCGGATCGTCCTCGGCCGGCTCCACGTCTTCGGCGCTCTCGCCCATGCCGCCTTCGTCGGGGCTTTCGCCCTCGTCCCCGCGGCGGATTTCCTGCAGCTCGTCGATAAACTTCGGCAGGCTCGGATAGCGCCCGCCGTCGAGGTCCAGCGACAGCTTCAGGAAGGCATCGAGGTTGGCCAGCACCTGTTCGCGGATATCCGGCGGCGCGGCCTCGGCATAGCGGCGCCGCACTTCGCCGCCGTGGAAGATCTGGTCGATCAGGTCATGCACCGGCTGGTGCGGCGCGACGCGCAGCCACTGGCGCAAGCGCTGCACGCCTTCGCGCAGCGCATCGGATACGTGTTCGGGCAGGCCGCCTGACTCGATGCGTGCCCACCAGCTGCCCTCGCCTTCGATCCGGGCCAGCGCCAGCAGGTCGTCGTCAGTCGCCCCCACCAGCGGGCTCTTCAGCACGTGCGCGAGATCCAGGTCCGATTCCGGCGTCATCAGGAACGCCAGCAACGCTGACAGGTCCAGCGCCTCGAGCGTGGCCAGCAGGCCGCCGCGGCGCGGGCTCAGGCACGGGATGCCGGCCTCGCGCAGCGCGCGCTCATAGTCAGCCAGATGGGTCTTGCGGCGCACCAGCAGATGCATGTCGCTCCAGCGTGCGGGGCGCTGCTCGCCGCCTTCATGGACCGGCACGGTGTCGCGCACCAGGCGCAGCCACGCGGCCACGCGCCGGCCTTCTTCCAGGCGCAGCGAATCGCCGGCCTGCCGGCGAGGTTGCAGCAGCGTGTCGCGATGGGCCGAGGCGGCTTGCGCCGGTTCGTCTTCGGCGGCGCCGTCCACGGCTTCAGCGGCCTTGTCGTCGGCCTTGTCCTCGGGCTCCACAAGCGGCAGCAGCCAGACCGGTCCGTTGCCGCCGGCCAGTGCCGTGGTCTGGGTCGCGTACAACGGATAGCGGCCCTCGGCGCGCGCGCTGTCGAACACGGCGTTGACCCAGTCCAGCACTTCGGCACGGTTGCGCCGGGTGCGGTTGGTGCGCAGCACGGTGGCGCCGAACGCATCGCGCAGCATCTCGCCGGCCGCGCCGAACAACCGTGCATCGGCGCGCCGGAAGCGGTAGATCGACTGCTTGGGATCGCCCACCAGGAACACCGTCGGCCGCTCGCCCAGGCCCGCGTAGCCGGCCAGCCAGCCCTGCAGGATGCGCCACTGCAGCGGGTTGGTGTCCTGGAACTCGTCGAGCAGCAGATGGCGGTAACGCGCGTCGAGCCGCACCTGCAGGTAGGTGGCGGTCTCTTCGTCCGACATCAGGCGCGCGGCCTGCCATTCCAGGTCAGCGAAGTCCATCGCGCGCTGCTCGTCCTTGTGCCGCTGGTAGCGCGTCAGCAAGGCATCGCCGATGCAGAACAGCGCTCGGTTGATCGCCAGCACCGCAGCTTCGCAACAACGCGCGCTGATGTCGTCAAGCATGGCGCAGATCGATGCATGCTCGTCCAGCAACGCATCGACCATGCCTTCGCCGCCGGCGGCCTTGACCAGCGCCGCGGTGCGCCGCAGCGAACGCGGGCCGCCGGTGGTGGTGAAGAACGCGGCGCGCAACTGCGCGAACACCCGTTCGGCGGGCTTGCCGGGCGCCGCGCCCGCTTCGCGCCACGCGGTGATCGCCATCAGCGCATCGGTGATGCGGGCGGCGTGGGTCTGCTCGGTCTTGCCGGCCGCGCCCAGGCGCAGCGCCAGCGACTCGCAGGCATCGCGCCAGCCTTCGTCGGCCAGCGCCTGCAGCAGCACGTCCCCCTGGGCGTCTTCGCCCAGGCAGTCGGACAGCGCCTGCAGCGGGTCGCCGCCCTCCTGCATCGCCCACCATTCGCTGCGGGCATGGAACATCGCGTCCAGCAGCGCGCGTGCCTGGAAGTCGCCCACGGTATCGACCAGCGTTTCCCAGGCTTCGCGCAAATCGGTGTATTGCGGCGTCGCCAGCGCGCGCCAGACCGGGGCCCAGGCTTCGCGCTTCATGCGCAGCGCATCTTCGCGCAGCGCCGCGCCCGGCACGATGCCGGAGGCCAGCGGTGCACCACGCAGCAGCGTGCCGAACCAGCCGTGGAAGGTATCGATGGCCATGCGCCCGGGCGCGGCCAGCACCTGCGCGTGCAGGCGCCGCGCACGCGGCAGCGCCTCACGTGCGGCGTCGGGCGTCAGGCCACGCTGCACCAGCGCGGCGATCACGTCGTCGTCGCTGTCGCGCGACAGCTGTGCCAGCACCTCCAGCAGGCGGTCGCGCATTTCCTCGGCGGCCTTGCGCGTGAAGGTGATGGCCAGGATCTCGTGCGGCGCGGCACCGGCCAGCAGCAAGCGCACCAGCCGCGCCACCAGCAGCCAGGTCTTGCCGCTCCCGGCGCAGGCTTCCACCACGACGGAGCGTGCCGGATCGCAGGCGGCGCGCGTGAATTCGGCCTCGGAGACGGGCTCGCCGTCGCGCTGGTAAGGCTGGACGTGGTGCGGATCGTGAGGCGTCATGATGTCAGCGCCGGCACGGCGGTGGATTCCCAGAAGCCCTTGCGGCACAGGCCGCGGGCAGTGCAATACAGGCAGGCGGAGGCATCGCCGAAGGCCGGCAGCCTGGCGCCCTGGCGCAGGCGCATGACGTCGTCGCGCATCTGCCGTTCCAGCCAGATGACGGCGGCTTCGAAATCGGGCAGGCCGACTTCGCGCTGCGCCGCCGGTGCGCCCTCGCGCGCGCCTTCGAGCGATACCCAACTGCCCGCTGCCGCATCGGCGCGCAGCAGGCCGTAGAACGGCAGCTGGCAGTCTTCCTCGACCTCGGCCAGCTTGCGCTTGAGGCGGGTGGCGCTCTGCGTCTTGTAGTCGAGCACGGCATGCGCCCCGCCCGGGCCCTGGTCAAGCCGGTCGATGCGCCCCGTCAGGCGCAGCGGCTGGCCGTCGGGCATCGGCAGGTCGATGCCGGCGTCGAGCTCGCCGCCGCGCCAGAACCAGCCCTCGGCCTCGCGCGCGGATTGCCAGGCGACGTACGACGGCATCACCTCGCGCCAGCGCCGGTAGTAGGCAATGGCATTGCCGTCCTCGGCCATCAGCGCGCCGAACACGTCGTCGGAAATCTCGGCCAGGCGGGCCAGGCGCTGGTCTTCCGCCAGCGTCTCGCCGCGCTCGCGGCGCGCCTGCAGGTCCTTGTGGTAGCGCAGCAGCACGTGGTGCAGGTGTTCGCCGATCTCGCGTTTTTCCAGCTCGTCGCTGACTGTCTCCAGCCCGGCCAGGCCCAGCATGCGGCCGGCGAAGAACTGGTAGGGGCAGCGGCGCAGCATGTTGTAGGCCTGCGCGCTCCAGCGCACCGGCACCAGCGCGGGCTCTGCCGCCGGCGCCGGCATGCCCTGCGGATCGGCAAAGGTCTCGTGCGCCTGCGGTGCGGCGGCGGCTTCGATGCTGACGCCCGCGCGCGCGCAGCACGCCGCCAGCCGCTCGATCCAGCCCGACACATGATGCGGCTCGCCGCGGCTGCCGTAGCGTTGCCAGGTCAGCACCACGTCGTCGTTGTTCAGCAGCACCTCGGCCAGGTCGCGCGCCTGTTGCGCAAAGCGGGCCTCGCGGTCTTCCAGGTCCAGCTCGCGCCGCATCTGGTTGGAGAAGAACATCAGCTCGGCGGCGCTGGAGGGCAGTTGCGCGTCATCGCAGCCGACGATCACCACGCCCTCGAAGCGGCGCATGCGCGCGCCGTTCAGCGGCAGGATGGTGATGCGCGCCGGGCCGCTGGCCGAGGGCTCCTTGTAGGCGACCGATTCCAGCAGCGCCGACAGCATCGCGCGGAATTCACCCTGCGACAGCGTGGCATGGCCGCCGGTCTCGTCCAGCGGCAACTCCTGCAGCCGCGCCAGTGCATCGAGCAGCTGGCTGCCGGCATCGTCCGCGGCCAGCGCCGCGCGCATGCCGAGGCCGTCGAGCATGCCGTCGAGCCGTTCCAGCCAGGTTGCCAGCGGATGCTGCGCCAGGCCGCGCGGCCAGCGCGCGGCTTCGTCGGCGAGCACGGCGATGAGCGCGTGCGCGGCGCGGCGCGGCGCTTCAGCGGCATCCTCATCTTCCGCGGCAGCTTGCTGCGCGTCGGTCGGTGCGTGACCGAACAGCTGGCGCAGGCGCGCCCAGCCGCCGGTGATGCCCTCGCGCCGCACCTGGCGCTCAAGCAGCGCGATGGCCGCGCCGCGCCCGGCAGCGTCCGGCAGGCAAAATGGGCTCTTGAGCAGGTCCAGCAGCGCGGCGGTGTCGCCATCGCGCACCAGCAGGTCGAACCAGCGCATCAGCGCGGCGGCGGCGCGCGTGGTGGAAAGCTTCCAGCCGGTCTCGTCGCGCACCGGTGCGCCGGCGCGCGCCAGCAAGGCGCGGGCGCGCCGCGCCACCACGCGGTCGTGCGCGACCAGCGCCACCTGGCGGCGGCCTTCATTGAGCCACTGCACCAGTTGCGCGGCTGCCGCGGCGGCTTCATCCTCGAAGCGCGCGCTGCCGACCACGCGGATCGCCGGACGCTGCGGCGGCAGCGCAGGCATGGCCGGCGGAGGGGCGACGCCTTCGGCATCGTCGGCGATCCTCGCTTCCGGCCACAGCGCCAGCAGCATCTGGTACCAGTCGGCATCGCTCTCGCCCTGCCCGGTCCAGTCATAGCCGACCTGCAGCACCGGCACCAGCTCGGCGGCATCGCGCAGGAACGCGGCCTCAAGCGGCGTCGGCGGGGTCGGGGCAATCCATATCACCGGGCCGCGCAGCTGCTGCGACAGCTCGCGCAAGGTGCGGCGCCGCGCCGGCAGCGGATCGTCCGGGCCGGACAGCGCCTGCCAGAATGCCAGCACGATGCGCGCCTCTTCGCCGAGGAAGCGCTCAGACAGATGCGAATAGGTCCGTTCCAGCGCGCCCTGCAGCAGACCGGCGCGATCGTCGCCGTCGATCTCGTCATCGTCGCGGATGGCGGCGTCTTCGAGCCAGCGCGCGTTGAGCTCGTCGCAGATCGACAGCAGCGTCTGCGACAGGCCCCATGCGGCGGTCTCGTTCTGGGCGCCGAAGGCGCGGCGCAGCCAGTCCTGCCCGCGCACCGCCTGCTGCACGGCCAGCAGGCGTGCGGCAGGGCTGCGCACCGGGGCGCCCTCTGGCGGCAGGTCGAGCAGCCAGTGGCCCAGCGTCAGCACGCGCGGTAGCAGCCGCGGGCGGCCCGCCGCGCGGGCGGCGGCGTCCAGTGCCTGGCGCACGCCCGGGATCTGCGCGGCGGTGGGCACGACCACGTGCGCGCCCGCCTCCGGCGCGCCGCAGCGGTCGAGGAAATACCAGGCAGCAGTGGCCGCCTGGTCGAGGAAATCAGGGCCAGGGCGAAAACGTAGCGACGTCATGGGCGCGTGGGGCACAGCCCGGAATGGCTGCGCGAACTGCGTCGGTCGGCGAAAGCGTCAGGATGCAACGGAAACAATACGGGCGCCGCCGGCCTGAGCGGCTGGCGGCAAGTGCGATGCGGGACAGGCGGAGCCGGCTCAGTCCGAACCGCTTTCCAGCCGAGCGCGGATCTCGCGCGCGGTCTCGAGCAGGCCCTCATAGCCGGAGCGCGCATGCTCGGGCAGGTCCGGGTCGCCCACCAGGGTACCGAGGGTCTCGATGATGCTGTAGACCAGGCCGCGTGCGGCACCGCTGGCGATGCTGTTGGTCTCCACGGCGCTGCTGATATGGTCCAGCGCATCGCTCAGGTGGTCCACGTCCGGCGCCTGGCCGGGCTCGGGCTGCGAAGGCTTGCGGGGATCGGTGTTCATGTCGATGACCTAGTCAGTGGCGCAGGATGCAAGATTGGCCCGCTGGCGCCGCCCGCGAACCGCTTTCTATTCTACGCGCACGCCACTCGCATCCGGCACCCGCGACGCACGCATAAGTGCATTCTATGACACACCCCTTCGTGTGCCGCGAGCGATTGCCCGAATCTCTCGGCGCCATAGAAAATAAGCATTTCAATGAATCCCCCGATTGCAGCAGAATCATTTCCGTGCCGGCGCCCTTTCGAGGGTTGCCAGGCCGGTCTTGAAAATCGGCAAACTGGTAACATATCGGCAGCACCGGGCGCGGCAGCGGCCCCCACAGCCTGTTTGCGGCTGCGGAGGCGGCCCGACGGGTCCGCGCAATCTCGTGTAAGGTAACGGTTCGGCCCTCCGAAGTCTCCAGCCTTCAACATAAACAGAGCGAAACCAGAGGTTTTCCGCCATGAGCGAACAAATCAAGTATGTGAGCGACGCCTCCTTCGACGCTGACGTCCTCCAGTCCGACAAACCCGTCCTGCTCGATTTCTGGGCGGAATGGTGCGGCCCCTGCAAGATGATCGCGCCGATCCTGGACGAAGTCGCCAAGGACTACGGCGACAAGCTGCAGATCGCCAAGATCAATGTCGATGAAAACCAGCAGGTGCCGGCCAAGTTCGGCATCCGCGGCATCCCGACGCTGATCCTGTTCAAGAACGGCGCGGTCGCGGCCCAGAAGGTCGGCGCGCTGTCCAAGTCGCAACTGACCGCCTTCCTCGACGGCAACCTGTAAGCTGCGCACCGGGACCTGACCCACGGTCCCGGTTTTGCCACGATCCGACGTGCGTGCGCCACATCCTGGCGCGCCGGTCGGATTGTGCTAAGATGCCACCAACAACTCCCCGAGCGTTCGCTCATTTCCCCCCTTCCCTTTAGGTCTCGCCCGTCCGGGCCCATCTGTACCCCTCGTCTATGCACCTGACAGAACTCAAATCGCTTCACGTGTCTGCGCTTCTCGAAATGGCGGCTACGCTCGAGATCGACAATGCACAACGGATGCGCAAACAGGAACTGATGTTTGCGATCCTGAAGAAGCGCGCCAAGATGGGCGAAACCATCTTTGGAGACGGCACGCTCGAGGTGCTGCCCGACGGCTTCGGCTTCCTGCGCTCCCCCGAAACCTCGTATCTGGCCAGCACGGATGACATCTACATCAGCCCGTCCCAGATCCGCCGTTTCAACCTGCACACCGGCGATTCGATCGAGGGTGAAGTGCGTACGCCCAAGGACGGCGAACGCTACTTTGCACTGGTCAAGGTGGACAAGGTCAACGGGCAGCCGCCCGAAGCGGTCAAGAACCGCATCATGTTCGAGAACCTGACGCCGCTGCACCCGAACCGGCCGCTCACGCTCGAACGCGATATCAAGGCTGAAGAAAACATCACCGGCCGCATCATCGACATGATCGCGCCGATCGGCCGCGGCCAGCGCGCGCTGCTGGTGGCATCGCCCAAGTCCGGCAAGACCGTGATGCTGCAGCACATCGCCCACGCGATTGCCAACAATCATCCGGAAGCCGACCTGTTCGTGCTGCTGATCGACGAGCGCCCGGAAGAAGTGACCGAGATGATGCGCTCGGTGCGCGGCGAAGTGGTTGCGTCGACCTTCGACGAACCGGCCATCCGCCACGTCCAGGTTGCCGAAATGGTGATCGAGAAGGCTAAGCGCCTGGTTGAACTGAAGCGCGACGTGGTGATCCTGCTGGACTCCATCACCCGCCTGGCGCGTGCCTACAACACCGTGGTGCCGGCCTCGGGCAAGGTGCTGACCGGTGGTGTGGACGCCAACGCGCTGCAGCGCCCGAAGCGCTTCTTCGGTGCCGCGCGCAACCTGGAAGAAGGCGGTTCGCTGACCATCATCGCCACCGCGCTGATCGAAACCGGCAGCCGCATGGACGACGTGATCTATGAAGAGTTCAAGGGCACCGGCAACATGGAAGTGCACCTGGAACGCCGCCTGGCCGAGAAGCGCGTCTACCCGTCGATCAACCTGAACAAGTCGGGCACGCGCCGCGAAGAGCTGCTGATCAAGCCGGAAATCCTGCAGAAGATCTGGATCCTGCGCAAGTTCATCTCCGACATGGATGAAGTGCAGGCGATGGAATTCATCATGGACAAGATGAAGGCCACCAAGAACAACGCCGAGTTTTTCGATATGATGCGCAGAGGCGGCTGAGCCCTCGCTGCAGCATCGCCGCAAGGCGGACAGGAAGGCGTGCCCCGGCACGCCTTTTTTGTTGCCCGACCTTTTGTTGCCGGACCATTTCACAGCGCACGGCGCTACGCCCATGCTCGGCAAACTGACCTCATTCCTGCGCACCCGCTCGCTGGCCCGCAAGCTGGAGCACTACGCCATCCCCGACGCGCTGTGGACGCGCACGGTCGCCACGCTGCCGTTCGTGCAGCGCTACGGCAGCAAAGACCTGGCGGCGCTGCGCGAGCTGGCCACGCTGTTCATCGCCGACAAGGAATACTCCACCGCGCACGACCTGCCGCTGGCCGACGACATGGTGGTCAGTGTTGCCGTGCAGGCCTGCGTGCCGATCCTGAAGCTGGGGCTGCCCTGGTACCGGGGCTGGCACGGCATCGTGCTCTACCCGGGCGAGTTCATCATCCGCCGGACCGTGCAGGACGAGATCGGCCTGGTGCACGGCGTGGTCGAGGAAGCCACCGGCGAGGCCTGGGAGCACGGGCCGGTGATCCTGTCATGGCCCGACGTGCACACCCCCGGGGCCGGCATCGACAGCGACCACGAACTGCCGGCCGATACCTACAACGTGGTCATCCACGAATTCGCCCACAAGCTGGACATGCTCGACGGCGAGCCCGATGGCGTGCCGCCCTTCTCGCGCGTGCTGCACCCGGGCATCGACGCGGAAGCCTGGGCCGAGACCTTCCTGACCGAGTACGACCGTTTTGCCGAGGCCTGGGACGCGCGCGACGAGGCCGACTGGGAGCATCCGGAGCGGCTGCCACCGGCGCTGCGCATCATCGACCCGTATGGGACCGAGGCGCCGAGCGAGTTCTTTGCTGTGACGTCAGAGGCTTTTTTTGTCGAGCCGACCGGGCTTGCGCGACACTGGCCGGTTGTATACCAGTCGCTGGCCGCCTTCTATCGCCAGGACCCGGCCTCCATGTGATGTTTTTGCCGCAATTCTGCGCAATACTTTCTGTGTCGCACGTGGCGCAGGCTCTTCCCCAAGTATTTGTTTTTCTGCCATAATCCCGGTTTGCCCGTTACCGGCAAGTGGTTCGTTCGTCGCCGCGCCATGCACGCTCTCGCCCTCGGCAGAGAACAGCGGATTGCAACGGACTGGCTACCCAACCAGAAAGGACTCATCATGAAAGAAGGCATTCACCCGAATTATCGCGAAGTCGTGTTCCAGGACATGTCCAGCGACTTCAGCTTCATCACCCGCTCGACCATCCAGACCAAGGACAAGATCGTGAAGGACGGCAAGGAATACCCGCTGGCCAAGATCGAAGTCTCGTCGGAATCGCACCCGTTCTACACCGGCACCCAGAAGATCATGGACACGGCCGGCCGCGTGGAAAAGTTCCGCCAAAAGTTCGGCAACAAGCTGGGCAAGGCTGCGAAGTAATCGCTTTCAGCGAACCCCGCTTCGCAAGGCCTGCGGACAGATGCTCCGGGGCCTGTGCGAAACAGCAAAGAGGCAGCATCGGCTGCCTCTTTGCTTTTGTGCCGGACCATGACCGGTACCGCCGCATTCATTGGATTTACCCCACACCCCGTGAGGCTTCCACGCCATGCCACGGCCCGCGTGGCCGCCGCATGCGCGATACTGTGGCCTTCGCGCCATTGCGCCACGGCCCGACCTGAGCATCGATGCGTCAAGCCAATACCTCACCCGTCCAGTTGACCGCTGCCGCGACCGGCGCCCTGCCGCGCGCGCTGCTTCTGGCGATCTGCATCATCTATGGCCTGGTCGGCCTATTCGGCCGCGATCCGTGGAAGAACGAGGACGCCGCCGGCTTTGGCGTCATGTGGCAGCTGGCCACCGGCAACCTGCACGACTGGCTGATGCCGAATATCGTCGGCCGCCCGTACAGCGAGGACGGCCCGCTGGTGTTCTGGATCGGCGCGCTGATGATTCGCGGCTTCGGCAACTGGCTGAGCGCGGCCGACGCCGCCCGGCTGGCCACGGCACTGTTCTTCTTCGCGACCTGCGCCTGCATCTGGTACACCACCTACCTGCTGGGCCGGCGCGACGAGGTCCAGCCATTTGCCTATGCCTTCGGCGGCCAGCCCAATGCGCGCGATTACGGCCGCACGCTGGCCGACGGCGCGCTGCTGATCTTCCTGGCCTGCGTGGGCCTGGCCGTGCGCGGGCACGAGACCACGCCGCAGGTCGGCCAGGTCGCCTTTATCGCTCTGGCCCTGTACGGCATGGTGCGCAGCCTCGACAAGCCAATCCAGGGCAGCCTGGTCTATGGCGCCGCGCTGGGCGGGCTGGCGCTGGCCAGCGGGCCCATGCTGCCGCTGGCGCTGCTGGGCGGCAGCGCGGTCTGCGCGCTGGTGTGCAAGCCGCTGCCGTGGCGGCGCCTGGCCGCCATCGGCATTCCGCTGGCGCTGCTGACGGTGTCGGCATGGCTGGCGGCCGCCTACTTCGGCGCAGCCGACCGCGACGAGGCGGTGACCTTTATCCGCGAATGGTCGCGCTATGACCGCCGCAGCTACGGTTCGCCCAATATGGCGACCTTCGGCTTCAATATGCGCAACCTGTTCCTGTACACGTGGCCGGTCTGGCCGATCGCGGGCTGGGCCTGGATCGCGTGGACCGGCATGCGCCGCGCACCCCATGTGGCGACGCCGCTTGCGCTGCTGCTGCCGGTGCTGGTGCTGCTGTTCCTGCAGCGCAGCGCCGGCGACGTGCAGTTCATCCTGCTGCTGCCGCCGATGGCCGTGCTGGCCGCATTCGCGCTGCCCACGCTGGCGCGCGGCGTGATCAACGCGATCGACTGGTTCGCGCTGCTGTTCTTCACCATCTTCGGCGGCACGGTCTGGTTCATGTGGATCGCCAAGACCACCGGCTGGCCGCCGCGCATCGCGCGCAATGTCTTCCGCCAGCTGCCCGGCTACCAGCATGAGTTCACCATCGCCGCGGTGGTGTTCGCGCTGGCGGCCACGGTCGCGTGGGTGCTGATCGTGCGCTGGCGGCTGTCGCGCGCGCCCAAGCAGATCTGGCGCCCGGTGGTGATTTCCGCCGCCGGCACCACCCTGATGTGGGTCATGGCAATGACGCTGTGGCTGCCCTCGATCAACTACGGCAAGACCTACCGCGACGTGGCCCAGGCCGCGGCGATGGCGCTGCCGCCTGCCTATCAGTGCGTCCAGCCGATCCGCATGGGCGATGCGCAGCTGGCATCGTTTGCCTATTTCGGCCATATCCGCTTTGGCGGCCCCAACGACGGCTGCGACGTGCTGCTGCGCCATGACTCGGTCGACTATGGCGAGCCGGGCAGTATCTCGCATTTCGAGTGGCGGCTGATCTGGGAAGGCCGCCGTCCCGCGGACCGCGACGAGCGCTTCCGCATGTATCGGCTGGTCGATACCGCGCGCGCCATCCATCCGCGCCCCGACCTGCCGCGGCGCCGCCTGCCGCGCCAGCCCTGAGCCCTTTCCGGCGTCACCACCACCGCAGCGCCTGTCGCGCCATCGAACCATTCCGGCCGCGGGCGGCTGCGGGGCTGACCATCCAGCCCTGACCAAGCCTGCCGAGCCCTGAATGACCCTGTTCCAAGATCTTCGCCGTATCGGCGGCCTGGCCGGCCCAGTGCTGGCCGGCCAGCTTGCCGTTATCGCCTTTGGCGTCATCGATACCGTGATGGCCGGGCGCGCTTCGGCGACCGACCTGGCCGCCGTGGGCCTGGGCGGCTCGATCTACGTCACCATCTATATCAGCCTGATGGGCGTATTGCAGGCGCTGTCGCCCATCGCCGGGCAGCTCTATGGCGCCGGCCGCATCGAGGCGATCGGCGCCGAGGTCCGGCAGGCCGCATGGCTGGGCGCCGCACTGGCGATTCCGGGCGTGCTGCTGCTGGCCTTCCCGGCCCCGCTGCTCGCTTTCGCCAAGGCACCGCCCGAACTGGTCGAGAAAGCCACCGCCTACCTGCATTTCGGTGCCTTCGGGCTGCCGGCGGCGCTGGGTTTCCGCATCTACTCGGCGCTGAACAATGCGCTGTCGCGCCCGGTCATGGTGACGGTGCTGCAGATTGGCGGGCTGGCGCTGAAGGTGCCGCTCAATGCATGGTTCATCCACGGCGGCCTGGGCGTGCCGGCCTTGGGCGGCCCCGGCTGCGGCCTGGCCTCGACGCTGATCAGCTGGGCCTGGTGCATCGCCGGGCTGCTGATCCTGCGCTACGGCAGCGCCTATCACCCGCTGCGGATCTTCAGTACCTGGAGCTGGCCGGCTGCTGGCCCGCTGCGCGCGCTGCTGCGGCTGGGCCTGCCGATGGGCCTGACCTACCTGATCGAGATCACCTCGTTCACGCTGATGTCGATCTTCATCACGCGCCTGGGCACGGTGACGCTGGCCGGGCACCAGATCATCGCCAACCTGGGCGCGGTGGCATACATGCTGCCGCTGTCGCTGGGGATTGCCACTTCGACGCTGGTGGCACAGCATCTCGGCGCGCGCGACCTGGCCGGCGCCAGCCGCCTTGCCTGGCGCGGTATCCGCATGGCGGTGACGCTGGCGGTGCTGACCGGTGCCCTGCTGTGGCTGCTGCGCAAGCCGGTGCTGCATGCCTACGCGAGCGATCCCGCGGTGGTCGCGGCAGCGCTGCCGCTGGTGCTGTTCGTGGCGTTCTACCAGGCCTTCGACGCCGTACAGGTGATGACGGCGTTTATCCTGCGCGCGTACAAGATCGCGCTGATCCCGACGCTGATCTACGCCGGCTCGCTGTGGGGAATCGGACTGGGCGGGGGTTATGTGCTGGGCTTCGGGCTGATCGAGGGCATGCCCGCCTTCACGCGCGGCGCCAGCGGCTTCTGGCTGGCCAACAGCATCAGCCTGGCGATTGCAGGCGTGCTGCTGGTGCGGTATTTCAGCCGGGTCAGCAAGGATCCGGAAAACTGACTCTGGCACTGGCCGCTCGCAAGGGCGGTGGCCCGCAATTTCAGTAGCCGAAAAAGAAAAACGCCCGCTTGCGCGGGCGTTCTAATTTGGCGGAGTGGACGGGACTCGAACCCGCGACCCCCGGCGTGACAGGCCGGTATTCTAACCGACTGAACTACCACTCCATAGTCGGTGCCGACTGGAGCCTTGGCTCCGGACGACTGGCTGGGCGTTTGATTACACCCTGCTGTTTTGGCGTCCCCTAGGGGATTCGAACCCCTGTACTCACCGTGAAAGGGTGATGTCCTAGGCCTCTAGACGAAGGGGACAGAAACTTGTTTTACAACGCGTTTTCTGTCTTGCGCTGGAAAGTCTGCCATCATAGCAGGCTTTTTCGCGCCTGGGAAGCTTCTTTTCAGACGCTTCCCAAATTCTGGTGGAGCTAAGCGGGATCGAACCGCTGACCTCTTGCATGCCATGCAAGCGCTCTCCCAGCTGAGCTATAGCCCCGTATCCGGTACTGCTGGACGGTTACTGCTGAAACCACCTTCGCTGTCTGCCCCTTACTGCAGCATTTGCAGCGAAGACAGGATTATATAGCGGGCTTCACAATGAGCGCAACATTTTTTATTGCATTTGCGGCGATTAACGACATAATCCCTCACCCAAAGAAAAACCCGCATGGCGCAAACCATGCGGGTCTAGTTTTGGCGGAGTGGACGGGACTCGAACCCGCGACCCCC